>NZ_MTSE01000099.1 GCF_002154225.1 Hymenobacter crusticola | reverse complement strand
CGGGGGCAAAGTAGAAGATCTTGCCCAGCGACTCGGGCCCAAATGCCCCGCCATTGAGGGCATAGAAGCCGCCCAACACATCATCAGCGACCAGCAACATGCCCGCGGGTTTGCCCTGGTTCCATCCCATCAAGGTGCGATTCAACGCCGGGCTGCCCGAGCCGAGAATGCGCAACCAGCCCCCATCGACCAACAAACCACCCGTCTCATAGATGATCGCGCCCATAGGAGAGTGGGTGGTGACTTGCGCGGCCAGCAAGGTGCTATCAGCCCGGGCAGGGGTCTTGGGCAGGACCTGCACCTGGTTTTTGGCGGTCCGCAGCCAGTCGCTCACCAGATCCCAGCCGGGTTCTTGCGCGTTGATCAAGTCGGCCAGGGGTCGAGGGGAAGGCACTTGGGCCACTAAGCGGGTACTAAGCAAAAGGAAGAGAGCCAACCAGAAATGGCGGTGAGGGGAGAGCAGTCGGATCACAGTAGAATAACGGATAAGATAGAAAGTAGACAACAAACGCTAGGGCGTTACCCCAAATGGGTCTAAAAATAAAGCACAAGCATGGAAAATATGCTAAAACAAGGACTATTCACTTGAATTATCCTTTTATTACTTTTCCCAGGTTGTCCGTATAAGCCTTATTATGTAAATCACCTTTTCCCAGGATGCAGTCATCTTCGCAGTTTGGCTATTTTCTACCTTTTATCTAATCAGCGTATTGCTGAGAGCAACAAGCTTGTTCGCTACTAGCTTGCGCAGGATAAGATTCGCTGCTACCGAATGGATTCCCTTACTACGACCGAACAACAAGTCTTAGCCTATCTACACGAGTTTGTCCACTATGCGGACTTCTTCTGCACGACATTAATCGCCGCGTTTCCATCGGCGCCAGCAGGTATACCGCCCTTAGAACAGCTCGCACTTGTCGCACCACGTGGCCAGGTACAGACCCTGCAGTATGCTTTTCATGGGCTGGGGTGCACTTTTCAGCAAGAGGGCATGATTCTCAGCCTAGATTTTGATAGCCTCGGACAGTGGAGTGGTTTCGCTCCGTGGCACATCAGTAGCTTTTTGAGCACGAATCACCCGACGCTGGGGCTCTCGTCGGAAGACCTTGCTCAAGTCTTTGACACACTTGTTGCTAAACAATGGCTTTATCAGGTAGAGCGGGCCTTTGATCAGGAATTCTATTATCTAACACCCCCTTACTGAACATAACTTTTACTTATCAGACTGCCTTCTAAGTTGGTCTAGTTTGCCTTACTACTACTTGTATTAGGACTCGGGTACCCGTTGTCGTACGTAGTCGGAAGAATGTTGCCGTAAGGTGGCATAGTAGGGTCGTAGGAGCGCTTGATTATACGCCGCTACAATGTCCATAGAAGCAATAATCATATACTCATCGGCATGATGCGCTTGCAGAAACCCCTGCGCTAAAGCGACCGCCCGCTCCACTCGGATGTGCGCCAAGCTCAAGAGAGCGTATCGTTGGACGTGTACGTTGTGGTCTGAATGGATGAGGTCCACCAACCATTCTTCGGCTCCCGCAAAGGGG
>NZ_MTSE01000098.1 GCF_002154225.1 Hymenobacter crusticola | reverse complement strand
TCAAGAATTGGTCGTTTCTGCTCGATCTGAAAATCATTCTGCTCACCGTTTATCAATCTGCTAAAGGCAGCGAAAACGCCTTCTAGTGCTCCCTTTCCGTTCTCAGTTCCCTTATCCTACGCTTATCTAACCCCACCAGCTTCCCAACCTCATTAAAGCTTGCTTAGCTGCCTCCACATGCAACAGTGCTCAATAACAAGCTTTCTATCTCAAATAAGACTAAACATTTACACACACACCCAGCATGCATTCTTTTTATAACCTCTACCATCGTAGAAGGGGGTTTTTTTTGTCATTATTAGTTCCGCTGCTCGCCGTTGCTCCCCTCCCGACGACGACAGCTGCACCAGCAGCAAGTAGGTCTATCTCCGTCAACGATAGCCGTACAGTTCGTCCGCAAACACACCTAGCTCCCCACTCCACCCGCCACGTAGCCGCAAAGCGCGCAACGGCGTTTGCAGATCTGCGCACGCCAGAGAACCCAGCTAACACGGTTTCGGGCCTGGACTATAAATACTACGAAGGCTTCTGGAAGGCCGTGCCCAACTTCGCCACGCTGACCCCGCTCAAGACCGGCGCCATCATGCAGCCCGCCCTGACCCCGGCCCAGCGTGACTACGGCTACGCCATGCAGTTCACCGGCTATGTCACGGTGCCCACCGACGGACAGTACACCTTCTACTCCAACTCCGACGACGGCTCGCTCTTGTACATCGGCTCCACGCTGCTGGTCAACAACGACGGCACCCACGGCGACCAGGAGCTCAACGGCACCATCGGCTTGCAGGCCGGCACCCACGCCATCACCGTGGCCTACCTGCAGGATGCGGGCGGCCAGAACCTGCAGATCAGCTATGCCGGCCCTGGCTTAAGCAAGCAGCTCATCCCCGCCGCTGCTTATAAGCGTGCCTCAACGTCTACCTCGAATAAAGCACCTGTAGCTAACGCCGGCACTAGCCAAACTATCACGTTGCCCACGAGCACGGTTAGTCTCAACGGCAGCGGCACGGACGCCGACGGCACAGTAGCAGCTTACCTCTGGAACCAGGTGAGCGGACCTAGCACAGGCACGTTCAGCAACAAAACCGTAGCAGCTCCTAGCGTGAGCGGCTTGGTTGCAGGCACGTACGTGTTCAGCTTGGTAGTAACCGACAACCTAGGTGCCCTCAGCGCCGAGTCGCAGGTGACGGTGACGGTGAATGCCGCCTCGGGCCTACGGACCCCAGAGAATCCGACCAACACGGTAGCTGGTCTGGATTACAAGTACTACGAAGGTTTTTGGGACAATTTGCCAGCATTTAACACGCTCACGCCCCTCAAAACCGGTACCGTCACGGCACCGTCGTTGGCGGCCCAGCAACGTGATTATGCGTTTGCGNTTCCAGTTCACGGGCTACGTGACCGTGCCTACCGACGGACAATACACGTTCTACTCTAACTCCGACGACGGCTCCCGCGTTTACATAGGCTCCACGTTGCTGGTGGACAATGACGGTTCGCACGGCGACCGGGAAATTGCCAGCACTATTGGCCTGAAGGCCGGTACCCACGCCATTACCATTGCCTACTTACAAGGCTACGGCGGCCAGAATCTACAAGTGAGCTACGCTGGTCCGAACTTCGCCA
>NZ_MTSE01000097.1 GCF_002154225.1 Hymenobacter crusticola | reverse complement strand
AAATCAGCTACGTCGAGGTCACCCAGGAAGAGTTGGAGATCCCTGGGTTGCCCGCAGGCGGGTAAAGCGGGTGGGCCATTCCTCCCGTGGCGGTTGCCGCACGCGGCGCAACGACCGGAAAAGCGGCCGGAAGCCGGGGCAAGCAGCTAAAACGGCTCCTATAGCCCCTTTCCCAACGGGTTTCGAGTTCGACCACTCTATGGAAAGGGTCTAGCCAAGGGCTGAGTGTGGTTAAACAAATCGGGTAAAACCTGCGCGTCCGTGGCCAACGGGTTTGGGCGCTGGTGATAAGGGGCCCAAACACTGTAAAAGCAGTAAAACCCTGATCGTCTTACCCGCATCTTAAGACCACCGAAAGCAGATAGCCAAAACGATCGGGTCAACATTCGTTTTGCCTGCGGGATTGGTAAAGCATGGTTAGACAGAGCGCTGACGATAGAAATCGGGCAACGATGCGCGCGAGTTGGCGGTTTTACCCGAGTTGTTTAACCACACCCAACTGAAGGGCGGGCGTACCATATCCGTTGTTGGTTACAATTGCCAACAACACTTAACCAGCTTCGCTAAGCGCTACCGCTCCGCACGCTAGTTGATAAAAAATCGTTACGAACGGCGGTGGTTCATCGGGTGATCCAGCAAGTGAGCGAGCTGCTTCCCACTGGGCACTTCCCCGTCAAAATCTCACATTCAGCACTTACAAGGGCTATTTATTCACGAAAACCTCCCTATAGCTGCCCCAGATCGCTAATCGCATGGCCTGCTAAGGGCGAGAACAGGGTCAGCAGCAGGGGGAGTTCCGTAAACGTGAAGTGCTTGGCGAATCGTAAAGAAATTAGGCTTCTGATAAGCTTGCTACGTAAATAGGTGAACGACCCCTAGCCGGGTAGGTGGAACGGCTTACACAGACTAGACGTACAATTTCGACGCGGTAAGTGGCATCCGAGCGCTGCGAATGAACCCGTGGAGCGGTATCCTTGCTCCAGGAGGGGAAGAACAGGTAGTATGCTGTTCGGCTGTCCTACCTTATTTTAGGTACAACGTGTATAGACCAATTGCAAACAATGCCTAGATCGAGAATAGGTCATTCGGTAAAGCGTAGACAGCACAGAACCTCATGCTCTTGGCCTATACTAGCCTTCCTTCCACGTAAGAAAACGCCGCTAAGGTGCCGTTAGCCGGTTAAGCGATCCCATAACACGCTGGAAGCGCGTAGCGATGGTACCTTATGCTCCTGTTGCTGCGAACGGGCGGCCATTCGCTCCTGTTGGCTCTCCTTATGTGTCAGCTTATGTCACCAGCAGACGGCTGATCAGCTAATAAAGACCTATATGCGTATTGTAATTGGCTACAATTGCAAACAACACGTAGCGGATTAAATACGTCTCCTATCGCCACCCTACTGCTCAAGCATAGCGCTTGAACCGAAGTAGGCGGATTTCCGCGGATAGCCCCCATTCGCTCCTAGACTTCATGTCAATCGCGTCAACAGGATCGCCTATCAAAGCCGAAAAGTTGCCGCAAGCGACGGCTAGGCTCATGGAGTGATAGGTTACAACCCGTTAACTACCAGAGCCAAGGAAATAGGCGTTGGCTAGTTGCTAGGGGTTACGGAATGGGCCACTACGCTATGCTT
>NZ_MTSE01000096.1 GCF_002154225.1 Hymenobacter crusticola | reverse complement strand
AGAAAAGCAGTCGGTTCCACGGGCGGCTTTCGTCCTTGCCGGGCCGTTCTGCGTTGTAGGGGAGCCGGGCACCGCCGTTTCGGCGGGCCGGTAGGTACCGCCCGGCGGCTACTGGCTTGTTTCCCTTCCCCTACTGCTGTTTTATGAACCTGCACTTTGTTCGCCGCGGCACCGGCCGCCCCCTGTTACTAGTGCACGGCATCGGCGGCAGCTGGCGGTCCTGGAACACCCTGCTCGACGTGCTGGCCGCCGAGCGCGACGTGCTGGCCGTGGACTTGCCCGGCCACGGCCAGACCCCCCAGCTGGCCGGCGAAAACTCGATCGCCACCTTGGCCGACGCCGTGACGGGCTTTCTCACCCAGCACGAGCTGCTGGGCATTGATGCCGTGGGCAGCTCCATGGGCGCGCGCCTGGTGCTGGAGCTGGCCCGGCGCGGCGGGGTGCTCGGCGCGGTGGTCGCCCTGGACCCGGGCGGCTTCTGGCAGGGCTGGCAGATTCCCTTTTTCTACCATTCGGTGGACCTGTCGGTCAAGCTCGTCAAAGCCCTGCAACCGGTGATGCCCGCCCTGGCCGGTTCGGCGCTGGGACGCACGGTGCTGCTGCCCCAGTTTTCGGCCCGGCCCTGGGCCGTGGAGGCGCAGCTGGCCCGCGCCGAGNTCGGCCCGGCCCTGGGCCGTGGAGGCGCAGCTGGCCCGCGACGAGATGCACTCCTTCGCCCACTCGCCCGCCTTCGACGAATTGCTCGCCCAGCTGGCGCACGGCGAAGTGCAGCAGCCCGCCCCCCAGGGCAGCATCTCCGCGCCCCTAGTCATCGGCTGGGGCCGGCAGGACCGGGTGTGTTGGCCGAGCCAGTCGAAGCTGGCGCTGGCGAAATTCCCCGATGCGCGCCTGTATTGGTTTGCGCACTGTGGCCACTTCCCGCAGTGGGACCAGCCCGCCGAAGCCGCCCGCCTGATTCTGGCCGTGACTAGTCGCCAGCCCTTCCCCGAAACGGCCCTTGCCCGGGCCAAACCAGCCAAGGCCGCGCCCGCTTGGCCCACAGCGGCCGTCGCGGGGGCCGCTCNCCGCTTGGCTCACAGCGGCCGTTGCGGGGGCCGCCTTGGCGCTGGTGGCGGGTAGCCTCTGGCGGCGGTCGGCGCGTCGAAAAGGCAGGCAGCAGGACCGCTAGTCAGCGGCACCACGGCGTGGAGTAGCTGGCAAGGACGGGCGGGAAAAGCCCCCGCCTAGGAGCAGGACCGGGGCTTTCGGTTGCCACGGGGTAGTCGCTTCGCGCTTCTGGGCACCGCGTACCTGTGTGCCGGTGAGGCAGTCTACCCAGGTGCGGTTGCGCTTGTCCTGCNAGGAGCAGGACCGGGGCTTTCGGTTGCCACGGGGTAGTCGCTTAGCGCTTCTGGGCGCCGCGTACCTGCGGCAGTCTACCCAGGAGCGGTTGCGCTTGTCCTTGCCGGTGCTGAACAGACCGTGCGGGGCCCCCTCGTCGGTGGGGTTCTTCTTGCGAAAGGGCGGATTTACACGCCAAGCCCTCCTGATCAGAAAGGCAGCCCCAAAAGCCGGCGTAAAGCGGGCGATTCTCAGCAATTCAGTGGGTCTGCCAAGCTTAGCAATAGGGTAAGCAAGCCTGATTTATAATAGGGTATAATTTAGACAGTTGGGTGCTTAGCGTGTAAGGCCACCCATTTGCAACCAGAACCTCTTACCTAGTTAAGCTCAATGGCCTTT
>NZ_MTSE01000095.1 GCF_002154225.1 Hymenobacter crusticola | reverse complement strand
GGCGCAACCTGCAACCTACGCGGGGCCTGGTCAAGCTCAAGCTGGTGCCCGTTGCCGGTGGGGAGACCATCGACATTACCGGGCTGCTGAATACGCAGAAAAGCACCGCTCGGCGCTTGCAGTTTACCTTGCCCACGGGCGGGCCCAACGTCGATACGACCTATAAAATCGTCATCGAGAATGGCTACGGTCCGGCCGTAATAGCCCATGAAACGATCACGATCCTCGGGGCCGGCAGTGACTCGTTTGGCATCGGTCAGTGGGTACCATGGGCGGGCAAGTTTGACTTTGCGGCCAACACCTACAACGCCGTTACCAAGCAAAACAATCAGTTTGACGCGGTGCTGCCGCAGGCCGTGAGCACCGGGGCGGCCGATAACTCGGCCGCCATCAACGCCAACATTCAGTACCTAGCCAGCAAGGGCGGGGCGGTGCTCACGTTCCCGGCCGGCGACTACTGGATTCAGAACCCGATTCAGATGGCCAGCAATGTCATCCTGAAGGGACCGGGCAAAGTTCGCATCACGGGCAACGTGCCCGGTGGGGCCGAGCGGTTTGCGTTCTACTTCCCCAGCGGTACCAGCCGCTCGGGCCTGGTGGATATCCTGTATGACAACGGCGCCAGGTTCGATGATTACCAGGGCTACGGCAACATGCTGGGGCAGGGGTGCACGGATATTCTGCTCAAAAGCTGCGTGTTCGACCAGCACGAAAGCGACTGGTTGCAGCTGTACGAGGGGCGGCGCATTGCTTTAATCAACAACCGGCTCAATCAGGGCATCAACCGCAACTCGCGGCCCTATGCTCGCGGCCCGCTGCGGCTCGATGGCAGCAGCTACGTGATTGCGCACGGCAACTACTTCGACTACTGCGTGGATGGCGTGAATGCCATCGGCACCAATCACGCGTTTTGGTCGGCCAACACCTTCTTCTGGCAAGCCTCGCTGGGCAACCGGGAAGATCCGGTGAACCACGTGCTCATCCACGGCCACTCGAATTTCTGGTGCGTGTTCGGCAAGAATCGCTTCACCTCCGACGAGGCCTTCGAGGCCACCAAGGATATGAAGATCCTGAAGATCACGGGCAAGTCAAGTAACGATGGCGAGAAGATTATTGCGGAGTTCACGGGCGAAGTGTTGCAGCGCGTGCGGGCCTGTCCCGTGTTGTCGGCGACCCCGTACACGGTCAGCCACACGGCCATGTACATGCCGGCCGACGATCACTACTGGGTCACGATTATCGCCGGTAAGGGCTTAGGACAAGAGCGCAAGGTAAAGAGCCGGACCAGCCTCGGCGTGACGTTGGAGGAGCCCTGGGACGTGGTACCCGACGCCACTAGTAACATCGTGATCGGCGTGCAGGGCGTCTGCGATTACTTGATCGAGGACAATGACTTCGACCTAGGCAAGCGCGGCCCGACCATTTACCTGACGCCTTCCCGGCGCGGGGCGATCATCGGCAACCGGATGACGAATGCCGGTAGCATCGACAACACCCCCTTCCTGCAATCGACCGGCTTGCCGAAGCAGTGGCTGTTCTGCCACCAGTGGGATATGGAGGTGGAGGATAACATCATCACGGCCGAAACCGATGCCCACAACGGCAACTTCATCGGCATTCACGCCGTGCAAAGCCGCCAGGATCGCAGTGTGGGGGCGTTGGTGCTGGGCTACGTGTGCCGCAACAACAAGGTCACGGCCCGCATGCCGAACGTGGTGGCGG
>NZ_MTSE01000094.1 GCF_002154225.1 Hymenobacter crusticola | reverse complement strand
TCGGCGTCTTGAGCGGCGCCGTAACGGTGATTGAAAAAGGCATAAGATTAGACGATTTCGGTATAGGTGAGGGAACACTCCGAGCCGGACAGCGCCCCGCGCAGGGTGGCCACGTCCTGGTTATAGAAGTACAGCTGAATCAAGTCGCCGGCGGCAAAATCCACCGTCAGCGAGCTACCAGCGAAGCCTAGGCCGGAGCGGTCGGTGCCGATGGTGGTTTGCATCGGATAGCGCACTACGCCATTGGCGTCGGTAACCTGCATATACAGCGTGTAGGCGCCTCCGACGATCGCGTTGTTGAGGGCCACGAAGTAGCTGATCGAGGCGCGGGCGTTCCGCAGTACGCGAATACCGGCCTGACTCAGCTCCGCTTGGGCAGGCAGCGTGGCGGCGGCCGTCACCGACAGGGGCACCCGGTAGGAGGTGTTAAGCGGGATGCTGTCTTGTTGCGCCAGCGTGGTGCTCAGGCGGGCCACCATCGCCAGCGGCTCGCCGCCGGTGCGCTTCCAGCCGTCGAGCGTGGCGCGCAGGTTGATGCTCTCATTAGCGTAGAGCACCAGGTTCGTGGCGCCCGTAATTGGGTACAACCCTGTGGCACTAGCCGCCACGCTGATGAAAATAGATAAACCGAGGTTCTGGCTCGCACTGGGTAAGGTGAGGGCATAGCCGCCGCCGGTCACGTAGTAGGCCTTATTAGCGTTGAGCGTGGTGGCCTGCGTAGTGGTCACGGGGTTGGCGAAGTCGATGCCGCTGCCGGTGCCCGGTGTGCTGCTGCCACCAGCGGGCAAGCCCAGGAAGCTGTAGCCGACCGCACTGGCCACGTTGGCCGGTACGGTGCCGCGGTAGTTGACCTGCGAGAAGTCGTAGCTCACCACGCCATCCGGGGCCACGATAAGCGGCGCGCCGGCGTCGCAGAGCAGGCGGGAGTTATGAATGCGCAGCTTGTTGCCGGCCGCGTCACTCACCGCCCCGCCGTCGCCGGTGTTGCGATACACGGCCCCGCCCCCGCTCACCGTCACGTCGCAGTCCGCCAGGTCGAAGGCGGCCGCATTGAAATAAAAGCCGCCGTTGCGCGTGTAGGCCGTGATATAGTCGCCGCTGCTCACCAGGGCCCGCACCCGACGCAGGGAAACCGCAAACGGGCCGGGGTTTGCCCCGCCATTGGGGAAGGCCGTGTAGTTGATCTTGCCTTCGTGCGTGAGGCCGGAGAGCGTCAGGTTCACCCGAATCGTGGCGTATTGGTAGATCTCGCCTCGGAGCGTGCCGCCGCCCTCAATCGTGATGAAGCGCGTGGTACCGGACGCCTGGTAGTTGAACATGCAGTACAGGCGCTTGAACTGCCAGGTAGTGCCCGCGGGCACCACCACCGTCAAATCCCGGTGAATGCCGGCATCGGCGTTCGGGTCGCCGAAGGTGCCCGGTCCAAAGATGATGCGGTCGCCGGGCTGGCTGTTGTAGTGCGCATCGTCCCAGGTGCTGTAGTAGCGCACGGAACCGCCCGTGCTCACGAGGGCAACGCGGCCCTGAATGCGCGTTTGCACATCAAAGGTGAGCTGCTCCCACCGGATGCTCCCATCCGCGATACTTGCATCAAATTCCAGGTTCCAGTTAGCGCCCTGCACCGGGTCGGCCTGCGGCGTCATTGCCCGGCGGGCGCGCCACAGCTGCCGCCCATAGGCGTACACCCAGTCCAGTTTCACCGCGGTGCCCAGCACCAAGGCTCCGCCGTACTGGTAGCCTAGCACCGAAGGATCGAAGTCAGTGCCACCACTTGGCGTGCCCGTGATAGTGCCTACCAGCACTTTCACCAGCACCACGTCATCGA
>NZ_MTSE01000093.1 GCF_002154225.1 Hymenobacter crusticola | reverse complement strand
CCTTAGCCACGTCGATGACGGCCAGCACGCCACGTTCTAGTTGGTGCAGCAGGCGTTCGTAGTCGGGCCCGTCGTGGCCATTATCGATATAGCGGGATTTTACCTCTTCCAACGAAAGACCTGCCCAGACGGGATCTGTGGCAATCCAACGCCAATACGCCTCCACGCTGGCTTCTAGTTCTTGTAGTGCGCTGTAGGTGCTCATCAGACATAGATACAGCAAATACCCGGCTTAGCTGCCTTTCGCCTAGCTACATTAGTACACTAGCAGCGTTAACCAGCGCAAAGACACTCAATAAGTAAGCCTTTAGGAATGGCAAATAGAATTTTACGGCTAATCAAAAAGCCATATTGAGTAGAGTCAATTTTTGGAATAATTCCTTTACATAATAGTTGTTCTCGGACAGACCTTGTTAGCGTATAATTTCCCTATCTAACGAACTAAGCCTTGTTTTTTGCATTTTTTCCGCACTAGTTGTTTGCTCGCTATGCTTGTGTAGTTTAGGTCATGCATCGACGCCTACTCTGCTACGGTTTCTTACTTCTCGTCCGCTGCAGCTACGGGCAATCAACCCCTGCTCCACGCTTCTATGCTGGTACACAAGCCGTTGTTAGTCGATATGCCGTTTTTTTCTCGGGCGAATCCAACGCCTTTACCATTGCCTCAATGCCGATTCAACTGGTAGTAGGCTACCGCTTTGCTCCTCGCTGGGCCGTTCAGGTCGGCTGGGTCGGAACACGTCAGATCTTTCGAGATGGATCCACCTGGGTAAATACAGCCGGGCATAGGATGGTTTCGACGAGCCGGAATGAGCAACGCTGCACTGCCATTCCTGTGCTGGCCCGTTATTCGTTAACGCGTAAATCAACGCACCGTTTCCAGTTCGAAGTACTAGGAGGCGTGACCCTCGTGCATGCCTTTGATCACCAAGAAGGGCTCCTGATGGAAGATGATCAGGTTAGTGCACAAGCAGATAAGACTCGAAAAGGGACAAACGCTGTGCTCTCAATTGGTCCTGGTATCTGCTATACCTTAGGACGGCATCTCGCGTTAGTAGCGGATTACGGCTACAATATGACGGTGGTTACCCCCTCGAAGAGGCGTACAAATGGTGTCCTCTTATCCAGCTTAAACTCCACCTTCACGGGTGGGCTGCACTACCGATTTGGGTATCATTGAGCAAATAGGCCTATGATGGCTTGTAACGTTTTACAAACACGGTTCCTTGAGCAGCATGTTAAAACGATAGAGGGCGACCTGCTTTCGGCTTGGACATTTTCCAAAGGGACTACTGTAAGGTGTCCAAGCTCTCACCTGCTATTTTTCTCTCACGAGCGGCGAACCGCTGTCTCAGTCGGCTCACTTTCTCAAGAACGAGACGAGACACTTTATGTAGTGTATTTAGCACCACTCAGCTCCGATAACTCTTACTTATCGACGTTGAGGCTGGGGACGCTCACGCTCGAATAACCCCGGATGGAATGACAACGCGGGTCTGTCACGTTTTCTAAACGGGCGTTTGGAAAATGTGACACAGGTGTATCTTCGCAACTCTTCCTGCTTTAGAGTATGTTGCTTTGATCCGTTACGTTGCCTATTTCCGCGTAAGCACCGCCCGCCAGGGGCAGAGTGGCCTGGGCCTGGAAGCTCAACAAGCTGCCGTGCGCGCTTTTGTGGGCCAGGACGCCGTGCTCGTCGCCGAGTACACCGAGATCGAGAGTGGACGGAAGAACAGTCGTCCGCAACTACACGCCGCTATTACGCGGGCCAAACAGGAGGCCGCCGTCCTGCTCGTGGCCAAGCTCGACCGCTTGGCCCGTAACGTAGCCTTCCTAGCGACGCTGATGGAAAGTCACGTGCGCTTCAAAGCCGTGGACCTGCCGGCCGCCGATGAGTTTACGCTGCACATCCTGGCGGCCGTCGCCCAAAAGGAAGCCACCGCCATTGCCACCCGCACCC
>NZ_MTSE01000092.1 GCF_002154225.1 Hymenobacter crusticola | reverse complement strand
TCCTCGCTGACAGCCAAGCGGACTAGGAACAAGTGGGGAGAAGACGAGTACCAGCGCGCCCACGCACGGGGGATTTGGTCACCATTTGTCTGCACGCAGGAAAGACTAAGCCTGAACGCAGAAAGCGCTCTGTGTGGCGGAGTTTTTGGGTTACTACGAGGAGCCAAAGTAGTAGCTCACCTAGGCTTGCCAGCTACGGTTGCGTACCTCTTCGGCCCGGCTAGTGGAGATGGCTATAGCGGAGCGGAGCGGCCGGCGCACGGGCGGTATAGCATAGCTCCAGGCGCAGGTGCGTGGTTGCCTGATAGCTCACATGCAACCTTCTGCCAGTCAGCAGTCTCTTACGCGTAGCTACCTACTTGCTTCCTCGCTTCCTCGGCCTATGCGCTACGCTATTCCTCTTGCCCTAGTGAGTCTATTCGTTGCCAGTACCGGGTACGCGCAACAGGTTCGCTTCGGCGCGAAAGCAGGCCTGAATGCGAGTACGTATCAGGGAGCACCAGTACCCAATCCCGGGTTCCGGTTCGGCCCCGTTTTAGGTGTGCTCACCCGGTTGTCTTTAGGCCGGCACGGGTCCCTGCAACCGGAACTGCTCTACGAGCAGCGGGGCGCTACGACCGATTTACTCGCGGACGGACCGAATGGAGTTTTCAACCTTCCTACCATCTTCAGTCAGCAAACCCGCAGTCGGCTACACTACCTATCCTTACCCATGCTGGCCCGGGTAGAGGTAGGAAAGCTCTTCGCCGTGGCTGGGCCGCAGGTGAGCTATTTAGTACAGGCTCGCGAGCAAAGAACCACGCTGTTGGATGATCCCTATACTTATAACTTGGCGGTCCCTTTCACCGAAACCCGCGCCGGTACTGAGCAGTATCATCGCTGGGAGCTAGGCGGCGTTGTGGGCGTTGGCTATCAGGTACTAGCCGACCTGGCCGTGGAACTACGCTATGCGGCGGCGGTGACCCCCTTACGTCATTCGCCGCCCGCACTGCCCGCGGATTGGGTATCGTGGCCAGCTCGACTCGAGAAGGCCCGCACTACTAGCCTGCAGGCACAGGTAAGCTATACATTTGGATCCGAGTAATCAGTTCCTGTGTCTACCCATGCGTCGTACCGGTAGTTGCTAACTATCACCTCTTCTGCAGCGAGGCTCGCGAACGAATCTGCGCTGCTGTTGTTTCGCCAGTGCTGGCGTGGCGACCGATTGGCGTCGGCAGTTGGGCTAGCTTACACGTCAGATGCCTTGTGCTGCTGCCAATCAAGTTCGTGAGAGCGTAGCTGATAAAGGAGTGAAAGCGCCATCTTTGTGTTCTCATGTTCTCTCCTTTTCGTCCTTTGCAAGCTGGTGATCTGGTGCAACTCCTCGCGGGTGGCCCTTGTATGACCTTAGCCCTGATTGAAGGAACGCACGCCTTGTGCCTATGGCAGAAAGGGGTAGTGCTCAGCGCGATTCCTTTCCGCTTACTGGGTTGAAGCGGTGCCAGATACCTGCTTCTACGGGTGGTTAAGTCTTAGCCAAAAGGGCTGTACGCAAGCAGTCATTCGTAGGGCTAGCCGAGACTGCTTGCTGGCTTGTTTGCGTACTAGAGGGTAGGACGGCAAGCGCACAGAACAGACGCTGGCTGCGCGCTTAGGGTCGACAAGCGTATCCTGCGGCGGCGTCTTTCGTATAGCTGAGTATCTTTTCTGCGCCTGTGTATGACCCGCTCCGTGTTCACCCCTATCCCCGCCGAACTGCCCGAAGCTGAGCGGGCGGCCCGGCTCAAACGCCAGCATCAGGCCGAGTGGGGGCTGGCCGTCGCGCGGCTTGGGGGGACGGAGCCCAGCCCAGACATCTTGCAGGCGTTACAACGCTACATTGATGGCGCGCTCAGCCTGGCAGAATTGGCCGGCCTGCCGCCGCCGCCTCATGCTCCTTCCGCCGTGGTGGAAGCTACCCTGCGGCGGGAACAGTTTACGCGCTAAGGCAAACGCCA
>NZ_MTSE01000091.1 GCF_002154225.1 Hymenobacter crusticola | reverse complement strand
GGCCCGTAGTGCCGGTGCTGGAGCGGAACAGGGTGAGTTGTCCTTCGCTTACGCCGTTGAGTTCCGTGTCGAAGTAGCCGAACTCTAGCGTCACGTTCAGGCCCGCGTCGATCGCGGCTTGAATGTCGTAGTAGCGCTTGATGCTGACGCTGGTGCCCTGGCCGGTGAGCGCAGTGCCCGTCACGCGCCGCACGGTGGTGGCACCAGGTAGCGTCGTGCCGGTGGGCGTCAGGGCCAGCCCGAGGTTGCCGAAGCTGTAACGGGTGCCCGCCGTATTTAGCGTAGCGGTGCTGAGGGTCGTACCGAGCACGTAACTGCTACTGGACTCCACGAGGGAAGCCCCGGTCGTGGTTAGTTCGTAGACATCCGTTGCCAGCATGCCGCTCGTCATGGTGAGCGTGCCCGTCACGGTCGCGGCGCGTTGCAGCGTGAGCGTGCCGGTTTTGTTCACCGTCAACTTGGCGAAGCTACTCAAGCTGGTACCACCTAAGTTTTGTGTCGTGGCGCCGCGGAAGCTCACCGTGCCGGCCAGTGAGGCCGCGCCGTTGTTTGTCCAGTCACCATATACTTCTAAGCTGGCGTTCGGGTCAAGTGTAAAATTGGCACCACTGGCAATAGTTAGATTAGCTGCCGTGAGCGTACCACTCGCTAAGGTCGGATAGCGGCTCAAGCTAGCTGGGATAATCACGTGGGTGGTGGCGTCGGGTACTTTGCCGTAGCTCCAATTACTGCAGTCCGACCACGCATTGCTGCTGCTGCCGTTCCACGTCGTGGTG
The DNA here is from genome assembly GCF_002154225.1 of Hymenobacter crusticola. GTDB lineage: Bacteria > Bacteroidota > Bacteroidia > Cytophagales > Hymenobacteraceae > Hymenobacter > Hymenobacter crusticola. Next base: position 1,360 of record NZ_MTSE01000091.1, on the reverse strand, counting down.
GCAGTGGTAGGTACACTCACCATGACCGTGGCTTGTGCCCGGCTGCTGTTGCCGCTAGCATCAGTGACCGTCAGCGTCGTCATCACCCCTTGGTACGCCACACCGGGGGTCGTCCATACAGGTGCATTGTAGAGGGTGCCTGGCGTACTGTTGCCAGTCATGTCGCTTAGGCTCGTGCCAGCGGCTTCGCGCATGTCCCAGCGGGCTACCAAACCGGCCAAAGAAGCGGGATTCACACGGCTAGCACTCTGCGTTATTTCAGCTGCTAATAGGGCCCGACTCCAAACGCGAACTTCGTCCAGGCGGCCCGTCAGAAACTCACCCGATTGTGGAGCAGCGCGCTGGGCAATACGCCACGTTGTACCGGTGGTATTAAAGGGGGCTGGATTGGTCGCTACATCTAGTACGCCATCGACGTACAGGCGGAGCGTGGTGCCATCATATGTGGCTGCGACATGGTGCCACGCATTGGGGCTTAAGGGGATGTTCCCGCGCAGGTCGTTGTATTCCCCTACATAATACAGGTTACCATTGCTCATTATTAAGCCTGAACGCAGGTTCGTCGTTGGTGTGCCATAGTTGAAGATAACTCCGTTCGAGTTGGCAGCAGTGGGATACACCCAGGCTTCTAGGGTACGCGCGGCATTACCGGAAGGGAGCAGGGCGTGCGTCCCTTCTACGTACTGGGTACTACCGTTGAAGGCGAGCGATGGATTCGTCGCAGCATTGGGGTTCACGTCCGTGCAGCTGAACGTGTTCGGAGCGATACTCAAGGCCGCAATGCTACAGTTATCCGTGCTGCTAGCATTGATCATTGCTGGCGTGAGGGTGGCGTTGCCGCTCTGATTAAGCATTACACTCACATTCTGCGCGATGGCTATTGGAGCCAAATTATCTTGCACCGTTACCGTCGCGGTTTTTATACTGGTATTGCCGTTCGCATCCGTGACGATCAACCGCACTAAATTGGTGCCTACCTCCGAGCACGAATAGGTTACCTGAGAGGCGGGGGCGGTGAGCGTGTACGTTGCCCGGACAGCCAGCTTTTTGACAGTTCCTACGCAGGGATCGCCAAAGACACCATTGGTCGCTGGAATGCTCGCCGAATTTTTACCTAGCAAGTACGATTCCACAATGGAGGCACTGTTGGGCGCGTGACAGCCACTGGTTACGTAATTCCCCTCCGAGCCAGTGGGTGTACCATAGCTGGCAAAGTCAACCGCGGTAAACACGGCGCCGGCCGGTGCCGTTAGCGTTAACATCCCACCTTCTGTCACCTGACCGTAGACGCCTAGTTTCTGCACCTGCAGTGTGAGCGGCCCGCAACCCGCCGTGCTGCCATTATTGACGGCGGTTGCAG
>NZ_MTSE01000090.1 GCF_002154225.1 Hymenobacter crusticola | reverse complement strand
GGGCTAGGCATCGATTCAAAACCTCTGAGTTGGAGGTTTTGCCCTATTTGTTTAACAACATCCCCAATAGAAGGAAGAGCCCGAGCAAGTGACCGGGCCATGTCCCCCGAAATGGCGCAACTGCAAATGCACTACGTCGCGGGCGAGATTAACTAGGTGCAGGTATACGACGAGCTGATGCGGTGGTACCGACCCGACGTGGTCCCTGCGGCCGACGTATGCCCGCTATTGCCCTAGCAGTCCGGCCGAGTGTACCCTAAGGGGCGGAAATGGCTACTCTGACGAAGACTAACCGCCTTAAGTTCTGGTGCGCCAACTTCTTTCGCACGAGTAGGGGCTCAAACGCTCAACAAAATTGGATGAGAAGCCTAGAATTCAGTGCTAACACTGATATATGAGCTATTCCATGCCAATACCTTTCACATTACTGACCACGAAACCATCAAGATGAAAAAAATAGTAAGCTATAATGCTTTTTATAAGGCTCAAGGACTGGGTACGTTGAACCTCACATTTGACGACGGGAGCACAATGTCTAAGCAATATAATGTTCAAGACTTCACAGTCTTATTAGCTATGCTGTCGACCAACAGCGCATACTTCAACGTGCCCGCGAACGAATTTGTAGTTGCACATGAGCGGGTAGCCTAACCCTTTGCCACTTTCTAATGAAGAATATCCGCCTACTCCTCAGCGCATTAGTCTGTTTATGCTGTCTATCATGTGCTGATTCCAAGCTTATTACCAGAAATAACGTCGTAACGCTCCTAACTAGAGAGGAAGGAACGAGCAATCACCTTGAGCAAGACTATAAACTGAAGAATAACGCTTGGGCTAAGATTGATAATAAGGGAGACTATTCAGTTATCTCTGAGCTGCTCCCCACCAACTTAGTTAAAGTTGGCACCCCGGTACCTATTCCAGGTGGAGTGACTGGGTTTAAAACGAGCCTGATAGATAAATACTACGCTCCAAATTCCGGTAGTCCAAGTAGTGCAGTAAGTGCCGCAAGTGAAGTAACAGCGTTAACCTACTGGGATGGTAAACCTGTACTACAAGGGATTTCCACGGTTTTGAAGATTCGTCCCAAGCTAGATAATTATGCCCTAAAGGATTCCTTCCCGTCACAGGCGGAAACGGGGTTCAGCCCTGCCTTGGCCTTCGGATGGAAATTCTCCCGGAATACATTTCTTACTAACAAAGACCTGTTTGGAAGAAACATTCGACAACTCTCCATAACTCCAGGGGTACTGCTTGGTGTGGGTGGCGTTGATCTGACGAAAAACAACACGCGAGCGCCTAAGATTGAATTTCCAAGAAAAGCATTGTTTATCTCCCGGGGTGGATTCCTTAGCTTGGGGTATAATAATATCAACCTAGGCTATGCCTGGGGAAAAGACTACGCTACGGGGGAGGGAAGCAAAGGCTGGCTGTATAGAGGGGAAACGTGGCATGCCATCGTATTCGGTTTTGATATAATTAAATAGGAGTTCCTCTCTGACAGGAAATCACTTATTATGAACGTAAAATCATGGTTATCAGCCATCTATATATTATATTAGGGTATAACATTTAAAAAAATGTGTTATGAGCAACTTCGATGAAGCAAGAATGGCCCCTGATTTAGTTTATCAAGGACCAAAAGCAATCATTCAATTCAAAATGAAGGAATATCATCGCTCAGGGATGATATATCAAATCATATATTATTCAACTCGTCTACTAGCGGCCCTTGCCGCTGGGCTTTTGCCTTTTTTAGTCGGAAAACCGGAAAACGTACTGTGGTCTCAGACTTTGTCAATAGTTATTGTGATAGTGACCGTCGTTGACTCAGTGTTTAACCCTCGCGAAAAGTGGATTATGTATTCTAATGCTTCGGACGCGCTGTCGGAGGCAACGCTCAAACAAGACCCAGACTATATTGCTAACCAAGAGGCAATTAAGAAAATATTGGACACAGAAAGCGCAAAACTAAATCATACAGTCACCCTGGAGGAAGTAGTAGATAAAGTTGGGGACAAACTAAAAGATAAATAGGGTTTAAAACCCCACTAAAAGCCCTCTGTCACGTGATAAGGGGCTTTTTTATGTGCGGCCCGAGGCTCAGCCCGCAAGCCGTGCCCAACAGTTCATGTATGAGTGTTGTTAAACAAATAGGGCAAAACCTCTAACTCAGAGGTTTTGAATCGATGCCTAGCCC
>NZ_MTSE01000009.1 GCF_002154225.1 Hymenobacter crusticola | reverse complement strand
ATTTCCCCGGTAGCTGACCACCCGTAGCCGCCGCTGATACTCACATCAAGTCACCTAGGCTGGGCAAGCGACTTCGTTTCTCTCAAGACCACTACTATGATTCCCATGAACATCGGCTTTATCGGGCTGGGTCACGTTGGCAAGACACTGGCATGCTCGACGAAGAAGGGGACGCTATAGTAGGGGACAGTTGAGAAAAATACGCTCGTGGGGCACTTTAAGTAGTCCTGTTGGAAAATATCCAAGCCGCCTTCCAGTACGCGTCTTCGCTATGCAACACCAAATTTCTTAACGGTTCCGGAAACGTGGTTTTCGAAGCCGTTGAGACGGGGAGATTCTGTCCTAGCTTGCATGCCCGCTCGCTTGAGGTGCAGTAGCCGCGCTCTTGCGGCGGCGTGCAGGTTAGGACCGGAGTGGTAGCACCGGAAAGCTCTTGAAACGCAGAAAGGGCTTTTCAACAAGGTGCCAGCTCAAGGCCGCCACCGGCACGACCAGCGCCATCGTGCACCCAAACACTCCCCCGACTGTTAGGTGGCCCTGGGCGTAGAGCAGCACGAGTTGCAGCAGCGGCCAGCCATACAAATAAATACCATAGGAAAAATCGCCAAATTGGGCAAACCGCGGGAAGGTCACACGCTGCTGCAAGCTGACGTACAAGAGCACATAGACGCCAAACACAGCTTGGGCGATTTCGAACCCTACGCCCGTGCGCAGCGTCCCCGCTAATGCGAGCAGCGAAAGCAGCAGCCCCCAGCGGGAGCGTGGAAGATGGTGCCGATAGGCATAGCAACACATGCCCGCCGTGAAGGGCAGAAGCAGGTGTTCCAGCGTGAGCAAGCGCTCGGCGTACAGGGCTGGGTAGTACGGGAGCAGGTGCGGGTCTAGGGTGCCGGCGACATTGTAAAGTTGGTAGACCGGGTAATGGCCGATGTTAAGCACTAGAAGCCCCAGAAATAGCCACAGGATCCGTGCGGGCTTGGTCCAAGCCCCCAGCACCGCCGCCAGGGCAATGAGCTGGTAGCACACAAACTCATAGGAGATTGACCAGAGGGAAGCGTTGAGGAAGTTGGGGATGGGCAGTTGCAGCAAGGTGGGCGGCAGAATCGGTTCGCGCAAGGTGGCCGTGCGAAAGAGGAACCCACGTATCCCGACCTCCGACCAGTAGGCGCGGAAAGCGGGCGGCCAGCCGCGGCCCAACGGCCCGAACAGCAGGGCCTCGAGCAGGCACACAGCCACGAAGCCCGGGTAGATGCGCAGGACCCGCTTCTGCAGAAAACGCAAGTAGTGCGGCTCGCGGGTCCAGCTTTGACTCACCAGAAAGCCACTAATGGCAAAAAAGAAGTTGATGGCCGCGGTGCCCACACTGAGCTGATGGCCTGACCAGCGCCACAGCGGGTCGCGCTCAATGGTGCCATCATAGACGCCATAGCTATGGCAAAAGACGACGGCGGTGGCCAACAGCACCCGGATGAAGTCAAAGTTATTGGCGTGGGCGACGCCAACAGGATACAAGGCTTTGGTCGCCATAGAGGAGCCGCTCACTTCTGAGGGAAGAAGGCAGGTAGGAGGAGACCCCGCCACCACGCAAAAAGACGCGACTAGCGAGCGGGGCCAGAAATGGTACTAGACGCAAGGTAGCGCGTGAGGCGACAAACACCACCATTAGCAGTGCGCAAAAAAGAGTGCTAACATCAGGCTTAGAAAGCGGCGTTTTTAGCTTGATTTTGCTAGGTCTAAACCTGCGCAGAAACCGTTTGAAAAAAGACCCCACGGTTTCTACACATTTGCAGCACGATACTCTAAGTAGTAAGTACCCGTGGCCCTAGCTGAAAGTTGGATACTGGAGTTACACGGGCGGCTCCTTTCGGAGACCCACCGGAAGGCGAAGAGCGCGTCCATATCAAAGCGCAGAGAGTCTTTCAATAAGGCCCTACCCCAAGCCGCCCGTATAACTTCCAGGGCCCAACTTCCAACCGAGGTCTAGGGTATCAATTGGCCCGAAATGCTTCTGCATAGCACATTGAATCCAAGGTTCTTTGCTCGTTTGTTCGCAATACCTACGTTCGCCTCAACAGAAATTCTTACTTAACATACTTAAAGGATAGGTAACAATGCCGTAGCTTTGCATTATGCTTCAACCAAAAAATCTGTTGATGAAGCGTGGGACCCTGCTCGGCAAGGAACCGCGAGAGGGCCGTAAGGTCTTCGCCATCATCGATTTTCTCGATTTCGCATTTGGTATTTCCATTATTTTTCTGGTGTTGCCCCGCTACCGTTTCGGATTTCGAAACGGTTTTTTTATGCCCATTGAGTTCGTCGACTACCGCCCCATAGCCAACTCGTAGTGCATACTTCGAACGCTAAACTCAAACTCCACCGCCCATGGACACCAATAATCCCACCCCCAACCGTGGCTGCTGCCACCATCGCCTCGGCTCACCCCGGCAGCTCGTTTCTCCGTCATGGGCTATGGAAGATCAGACTCCCCACTATCCGTTTTAGCTAGACAACCTCACTTTTTCCCACCTTCGGTATGGCACGTAAAGACCTCCTCGACATCGCATCCCTTCACCGTGAGGAAATCGAGTTCCTGCTCGACCAATCCACGTCCTTCAAAAAATTATTCACCCACTCGGTGAAGAAAATCCCTGCCCTCGAGGGCAAGTCCGTGCTCATGCTGTTCTACGAGGCCAGCACCCGGACGCACTCCTCCTTCGAGGTTGCGGCCAAACGCCTCTCGGCGGAGGTAACGAATTTCGACGTCGCCCACTCCTCTATCACCAAAGGCGAGTCGGTGCGCGAGACGATTGAGACGCTCCAAGCCATGCGCACCGACTACATCGTCGTCCGCCACAGTCACCCCGGCCTCCCCGGCATGATTGCCCGTCAAACTACGGCGTCGGTCATCAATGCCGGCGATGGGGCGCATGAGCATCCCACCCAGGCCCTGCTGGACGCCTTCACTATCAGGGAAAAATTCCCCGACCCTAGGGGCAAAAAAGTCCTTATTATCGGCGATATCCTTCACTCCCGCGTCGCGCGCTCTACCAGCACCCTGTTGCAAAAGCTGGGCGTCGAAGTCGCTTACCTAGGTCCAGGCTCGTTGGTGCCCAAGTATGTCCCGGCAACCATCCCCCGCTTCACCGACTATGAGGCGGCTATGGCCTGGGCGCCTGATGTGGTCTACTTGCTTCGCGTGCAGATGGAGCGCCAAGACGTGCAGTTTTTTCCCAGCGTCCGCGAATACCACCGGGTCTACGGCATTACCACCGCCCGGCTGGCAGAAATCCGCGACAAGGGCCTCTATATCATGCACCCAGGCCCCGTGAATCGGGGGGTCGAACTGTGCGACGCCGTCATGGACTACGAGCGCAGTCTGATCACCAACCAAGTTGAAAACGGCATCTCCATCCGCATGGCCGTACTCGACTGGCTCACGCCGGGCGGGGAGTTCCCGAAGCAGGAAGCGTATGCCGCACGGCAGAAGGCTAGCTCGCCGGTGATTATGCCCTAACTGCCGGACGCGGCCGCCGACTCTTTACTTTTACTTCTTTCATATCCCTTGCCGGGTTACAGCAATTATCACCTCATGCTTCTCCTTCAAAACGCCCGCATTGCCTCCGAAAATTCACCTGTGCTGCTCGAGGGCGATGTCCTGATTGTCGAAGGAAAAATTCAGGAAATCGGCAGCAACCTAGCTGTTCCCAAAGAGGCCCGCGTTATCGACGCGCGTGGCCGGGTGCTCATGCCGGGCATGTTTGATGCGCACGTCCATTTCCGCGCCCCCGGGTTTGAGAATAAGGAAACCATTACCACAGGTAGCGAAGCGGCCATCAATGGCGGCATTACCGGCGTGGTGATGATGCCAAATACCCGCCCGGCCATCGACTCGGCGGCAGTAGTAGCTACGGTGCTGGAAAACGCCAAGCACCGGTCCCGCATTCCGGTGTACACCTCCGGCTGCGTCACCAAGAACCGCGAAGGTAAGGAGCTGGCGGAAATTGAGGGGATGCACCGGCTCGGCGTGACCATGCTCACCGACGACGGCGACACCACTAGCGACCCGGCGGTGCTGCTGCGGGCGATGCAGTACGCCACCGAGTTTGGGATGTTTTTCGCCAGCCACTGCGAGGTACCGGAGCTGGCTGGGCCGCGCGCCCTCAACGAAGGCGTGATGAGCTATCGGCTTGGCATTAAAGGGTCGCCGGCGTGCGCGGAGGAAATTATCATTGACCGCGACATTCGGTTGGCCCGGGCGGCGGGCGCGCACGTGCACATCCAGCACGTTTCCAGCAAACTCGGCATGGAAACCATCCGCTGGTGGAAATCACGCGGTGATGTGAAGGTGACGGCCGAAGTGGCCCCGCACCACCTGCTATTTACCGACGAGCACATCGGCGACTACGACACGAACTACAAGATGAACCCGCCGCTGCGCACGCAGGCGGATTGTGATGCGCTACTCGAAGGGCTCATTGAAGGCGTATTCGACCTGATTGCCACCGACCACGCGCCGCACACGCCGTTCGAAAAAGCTCAGGATTTCATCAGTGCGCCCAATGGCATCACCGGCTTGGATACGGCTCTGGTATCGCTCTACCACCACTTCGTCGAGCCCGGAAAATTCGGGTGGGACTTGGTGGTGAAGCGCTATTCTGCCGAGCCTCGCCGCCTGATGGGCCTGCCGGTACCCACCATCGAAGTCGGCCAACAAGCCGAGTGCGTTTTGTTCGATACCGAAGCGGAAACAACCTTCACGCGAGATTTCATGAAATCCAAATCCCAGAACACGCCTTTCATTGACCAGACGTTGAAAGGCCGGGTAGATCTGGTGATTTTAGGCACAGAAATCCTGCTGGAGCGCTAATCGTTCGTTACCCTGGGAGCTGTATTTTTAAGGATTAGTCTCAGATTTCGCGATACCGCTTGTATCGCAGCATTAGATTTGTGGCCGCGGTAAAGGGTATCCAGCCGGATACCCTTTACCGTTTTTTCACCAGCGGGGCGATGCGCAGCCCAGCCGCTAGCTGTCCGGACGCAGGTTCTGGCCGGCGACCACGCCCAAAATCTCCTTTTTTTGACCACCCTAGGATGCCTAGCCTCCTTTACACGATCTATCATGAGTACCCTTCTTCCATCTGACGCTCCCAGCACCGTTCCGGACAAGCCACTGGTTGGCGTTGTCATGGGCTCCAGCAGCGACTGGGACACCATGCAGCATGCCGTGCAAATCCTCACGGACTTTGGCGTAGCCCACGAAGCGCGCGTAGTGTCGGCCCACCGCATGCCCGACGACTTGTTTGCCTATGCCGAACAAGCCGGCCCGCGCGGCTTGCAGGCCATCATCGCCGGCGCTGGGGGGGCCGCTCACCTGCCGGGCATGCTGGCCGCCAAAACCACGCTGCCCGTGCTAGGAGTGCCAGTGGCCAGTCGTCATTTGCAGGGGGTAGACTCGCTGCACAGCATCGTGCAAATGCCCAAAGGGATACCGGTGGCTACGTTTGCGATTGGCACGGCCGGCGCGGCCAATGCCGCGCTGTTCGCCGTCAGCCTGCTGGCCCTGCACGACCCGGACCTAGCGACCAAATTGCAGGCGTTTCGCGCCGCACAAACTGAGGCCGCTCGCGCCATGACGCTACCCGTATGAACACCGATAGTCACGTTACAGCCATGACTCCTATTTTTCCAGGCAGTGTGGATGCTGCTGGCCAGCGGGCTACCCTAGGGGTACTGGGGGGCGGCCAACTGGGCCGGATGTTTGTGCACGCCGCCCAGCGCCTGGGGTACTTCACCGCCGTGCTGGAGCCTGACGCGCAAAGCCCCGCCGGGCAGGTGAGTCACCACCATATCCAGACCGACTACGACGACTCGGCCGGGCTGGCGCAACTGGCCCACCTGTGCCAAGCCATCACCACCGAGTTTGAAAACGTGCCAGCCCAAGCCCTGCAAACGCTGGCGCTGACCCGACCCGTGGCGCCGAGCGCGGCCGTGGTGGGCATTGCCCAAAACCGCATCGAGGAAAAAGCTCACTTTGCGGCCTGCGCCGACGTGTCGGGGGTAACCTGCGCACCCTATGCGGTGATTGAAACACCGGCCCAGCTACAGGCTGTCCAAGACGACCAGGCGGATTTGCTGCCCGGCATCTTAAAAACGGCGCGCATGGGCTACGACGGCAAGGGCCAGGTCCGCGTCAAGACCGCCGATGAGCTGGCTGCCGCCTGGGCGGAGCTGGGCGGCGTGGCCTGCGTACTGGAAAAGATGTTGCCGCTCACCGCCGAGTGTTCGGTACTGATAGCGCGCGGCTGGGACGGGAAAGTCGTTAGCTACGCCCCGCAGCGCAACGTGCACGTCGAAGGTATTTTGGCTGTAACCCACGCCTACGAAGGCAACATGCCACCTGCCCTAGCAACCAGGGCGCGCGAGGCGGCTGTTTCCATCGCGCATCATCTTGGCTATGTCGGGGTGCTGTGCGTCGAGTTTTTTGTGGTGGAAGACGGCAGCGAGCACGGCGGCTTGGTGGTCAACGAGATGGCCCCGCGCCCGCACAACAGCGGCCACTACACTATAGACGCTTGTGACGCGTCGCAGTTCGACCTTCAGGTCCATGCTATGGCGGGCTTGCCCTTGCCGCAGCCGCGCCAGCATTCCCCAGCCATCATGCTTAACCTGCTAGGCGACGTGTGGTTTAACACCGACGGTCAACTGCAAGAGCCAGACTGGTACTCCGTGCTGAGCCTACCAGGGACACACCTGCACCTATACGGCAAGCTAGAAGCACGCGCAGGCCGCAAGATGGGCCACCTGACCGTCACCGGCCCAGATGTCGCCAGTGTCAAAACCGTGGCGCGCCGCGCCGCTGAGTTACTCAGCTTGCCAGGGCTGGACGCCATCTAGGCGCTAGTGTTTAAAATTGAGCAAGTTACCTTGACGCAGATAACCTTCTTCTGTCCATCATTTCTAGACTACCTCAAGCTTTTGTGTACCGAGTGGCCACCCATTTAACAGAATCATTTCTTTAGGAAGTGTTACCAGTAGGAATTCCAGTTGGGGCTACGGTTCTGATTCGCTTTCCGCCGTTTTGGCCGCCTGACGGCACCCGCGCTGTGGCCCGCCATGCGCAGGTGCCGTCAGGCGGCTTTTCAGTCGTTTCACCGCATGACCACGCACTATGACAAACTTGATGCGCATTTCTTTGCCTTCAATTAGCGGCAACGGTCCGCTGGTCGCGTGACTGTTAACACTTCCTCGTAACCTCCGCTATTTGTTGGATGGTAAAACAGGTTGAACACGAGTCGGCCTTGAGGCGAGGCAGTAGTAATAGCATCGGTCAGCGAGACGAAACCCACGCCGCAAAACCCAAATTCGGTCACTATGTCGAGCAGGTGCTTCAGGGAGCAGCCTAGCCGGTCGAGTTTGTAAATGTATACCGTGTCGCTGGGGCACAAACTGGCTAGCAATTGGGCCAACTCGGGCCAAGCCTTAGTGGCGCCGGAGACTTTCTCCTAAAAAGAGGTGCTCACACCCGGTCCCTAAGTGAGCACGTCGAGTTACAGCGCTAGTAGACACGCGAGCGTAGCCAATCTTCATCCTCTTGGCTAACAGAACTTCTGATACTTGAGTAGGGTACTACTAGCTCAATGAGCAAGTCTAGCAATACGGATCAAGTAAGCTTCATAATTTGATAAACTAGCTAGACAGCATTACATGCCTACTTTGTGAGTTAAGACAACCGACATTATCTAACGCACTAGGCATGACTAATAGGAACGCAGCGGCCCAGAAATGGTGGTGGCTGGCGGGGTTTTTACTACTCATAATATTTTGCGCGCTAAGCTCAGTACAAGCTCAATCCTCCTTGGCCGCGCGTGTCGAACAGCTGGAACCTAGGTTGCTGCCGACCAGCCCAGCAGACTCGCTGCTGCTAACGTTGAAAGGCAAGTATGCCCAGGCGCTCGACCGCAAAGACGAAGAAACCGCCGCAAGCTGTTTGCTGGAGATGGGCCGGGTGTGTTACCACCTAGGCCATTACCCGCAGTCGTTTGACTTCTACCGGAAAGCCACGACGCTCTTCCGGAAACTAGAGAAGCCGGCCCAGCTCGCTGCCACGTTGAACAGCCTAGGCACCCTGTATTACGCCAACAAGCAGCCGGTGCAGGCTCGTCAGCAGTACAAGCAGGCCTTGCTGCTGTATCAGCAAACGACTGATGCCAATGGCCTCGCCGTCACGTATGGAAAGCTAGGTCATCTCTGCGAAAAGCAGCACCGCTACGACAGCGCGTTCTACTACCAGCGCCAAGCTATGCGCTACTACCAGCAGGTACACAACAAAGCGGGGCGGGCGAAAATAGCCGAGAACATGGGGAGCATCTTCGAGGACCTAGCCCGCTACGATTCGGCTCATTTCTACTTTCAGCAAGCCCTGCAACTCAGCGAGCAGTCGGGCGACGAAATCGGGCGGATCGAGATTCTCAACAACTTAGGAGATGTGCTGCGTAAAACTGGTTCGTACGCCGCCGGCCTACAGGTGACGCGACAGGCTTTGGCCTTGGCACTTAAAACGGGAGAGCATCATCAGCTCAGCGGCGCCTACAACGACCTGGCTAAGACGTTCAGCCTGCTGGGCCAGCATGATAGCGCCTATTATTACGCGGCTTGGAGCCGGAAATACCAGGCCGCTATTTACTCAGCTACTACCAACCAGCAGCTTACGCTCCTGCAAACGCTCTATAACCTGGAGCACAAAGACCAAGAAATTGCGCAGCTGAACAATGCGCGCTACGTCAATCGACTGATCGTGGGCGGAGTAGTGGGCATGGGGCTTTTGCTCGTGCTGCTCAGCAGCGTGATTATTAGTCGGCAGCGGCTTAAAATCCGGAACGAGCAAGCGCTAAGCGAACAAAATCAGCGGATGCACGAGGCCCAGCAGGAGCTCATGCGCATCGAGCTGCGCAACAAGCAGCTGGAAGAAGAAAGCCTGAAGCAAGAGCTAGCCCTGCGAAGCCGGGAGCTTAGCACGCACACGCTGCACGTTATTCAGAAAAACCAGTTGCTGGAAGATTTGCGCAGCCAGTTGGATGAGCTGGTGCGAGAAGATAAGCGCGACCAGAAAAAGCAGCTTAAGCAGCTGCTTCACCAGATCAGCCAGGGTTTCCACCACGATCAGCACTGGGAGGAGTTTCGCACCACGTTCGAGCAGGTGCACCAGCCCTTTTTCGACAACCTCCAACAGCATTGTAACACCCTCACGGCAGGCGAGCGGCGGCTGGTGGCCTTGCTCAAAATGAACTTAACTTCCCAAGACATTGCCACCTCCTTGGGGGTATCGCTGGACAGCTTGCGCGTGATGCGTTACCGCCTTCGCAAGCGCCTGAACCTAGCCTCTGGCGAAAACTTAACGGCCTTTCTTCAATCTCTTTGATGGCGCATCACGCACGCAGCCTGTACGGTTAACATAAGCATAATGGCTGATGTGCTTAGATGGTTGTAGCTGATAATCAAACAACTACTATGCACAAGTCGCCGCTTGTTCTCATTTGTTCACGGTGCGTGAGGAGCTGTTGCCTTTTTGTTCACGGTGCTTTTTTGGCTGGGAGGGCGATGTAACTGGACTTTTGGGGCAGCAACCAACTGCCTTATGCCCCGCCTCTACTGTCTACTCTTCTTACTTCTCGCCTGGCCTTTTGGGGCGTTCTGCGGTACCGTGAAGGGCCGTGTCACGGATGCTCGTACGGGAGAGCCGCTGGCCGGGTCCGTCGTGTATTTAAAGGGCACGACGCACAACAGCCTAGCCGGACTCGATGGGTCGTTTACGCTGCACGAAGTACCCGCTGGCGAGTACGAGTTGGTAGGTCAACTACTGGGCTACACGCCTACTTCGCAACGGCTCAGCGTTGCGGCGACCAGCGCCGTTTTGACCTTCGACTTGCACTTGCTCGACAAAAGTCAAGCTCTAAATGAAGTCACCGTACGGGGCCAGCTCAATCCTGAGGACGACCACGCCGCCCGCCGCACCGAGCAGATTGCCCCGAGTGTGGTGAACGTGGTGTCGGCCCGCGCCATCCAGGTTTCGCCCGATATTACCGTCGCCAACGTGTTGCAGCGCGTGTCGGGCGTAACGCTGGAGCGCAGCACCAACGGCGACGGCCGTTACGCCATCCTGCGTGGCATGGACAAGCGCTACAACTATACGCTCGTCAACGGCATTAAGATACCCTCGCCCGACCCCTACAACCGCTACGTGCCGCTGGACATCTTCCCGGCCGACTTGCTGCAACGCCTGGAAGTAACGAAGGCCCTGACCCCTAGCATGGAAGGCGACGCCATTGGTGGGGTGGTGAACATGGTGATGAAAGATGCACCCGCCGAGCGGCAACTCACTGGGCAGCTCGGCACGGGCTACGGCCAGCTGTTTCTGAATCGATCCTTTCAGTCCTTTGACAAAAATCAAATCCAGCAGAAGTCGCCCGCCGACCGCTTGGGTTCAAACTACCAAGCCACTCCCAGCGACTTTCCGTGGCTTTCCTTTACGCGCAAAGCGCCGGCCCCTAATCTGCTTGGCAACCTCACCTTTGGGAGCCGCTTTGGCAAGGAGCAGCGCCTAGGCGTGCTGCTAGCCAGCTCCTACCAGAACACAACCCGTGGCTCGGATGGCTACTTCTACGACCTAGGTATCGACATCAACAACCAGCCGCGTATCAAGACGCTACGGGTGCAGCAGTATTCCACGCAGCAGCTCCGCGCCGGCCTTAATGCTAAGCTCGATTACCACTTGAACGAGCACAACATATTGCGCTTCTACGGGGTGTACCTGCACCTCGACGAACTGCAAACCCGTGCCGAAACAGACACCACCTATAAGCTTCCGGCCCGGCCCGACGTCGATGTGCTGCTCCGCTCTCGCTATCAGCGCCAGGGCATTGCCAGCGGCACGCTCCAGGGGCAACACGAAGCGGGGCGCTGGCTGGCCACCTGGTCGCTGGTATACTCGCGGGCGACGAATAATGTGCCCGACCTAGCCGAGCAGCCCCTGAAGCTCACTTCCTCCGGCAACCGCTACCAGGATGCTAGCCGCATCTGGCTCGACAACACCGACCAGGACAAGGCGCTGTACCTCAACCTCACGCACCACCTCACCGAAAAACTCGATCTATCGGCCGGTGGCCTCTACCGCGACAAAGACCGCACAAACCGCTTCCTCTCCTATCAGTTACGCGCCTCGGGCCAGCCTGCCGCAGACGAAGCCAATATTCGCAGTGAAACCTACACGGTGTTCAACCCCCTCGGTATTTACGTGGGAGCCAACAACTACACGGCCCACGAAAAGATTGCGGCGGGCTACGGCCAGTTTCGCTTCACACACAATGCATTAGAAGTTCTAGGGGGCGTGCGCGCCGAGCACACCGACCAAGGCTACCTCACCAGCTTGCCCCGCACGGAAGCCGCCTACCGAGGCCGGCAACAGTACCTAGATGTGTTACCTAGCCTGCACTTCCGCTACGCCCTGAGCAAGCAGCAAAACCTGCGGCTCTCCTACTTCTCCTCCATCAGCCGACCTAGCTATTTTGAGATTACGCCCTACAACAACTCCGGCAGCGTAACCGACACCTACGCCGAAGCCGGCAACCCTTACCTGAAACGCACTCAGGCCGCCAACTTCGACTTACGCTACGAGTTCTTCGGCCCCGGCAACGACCAGATCATGGCTGGGCTGTTTTACAAGAACATCAAGAACCCGATTGAGTACGCTCTGGTCACACTCCCGAACACCACCGTGACGGTGTACCAGCCCAATAACTTCGGCACGGCCACGAACTACGGCTTCGAGTGGGTGGGCGTAAAGTTTTGGGGTTCAGTGGGGCTCTCCACGAACTACACCTTCACCCTCTCCGACATCAGCAGCCCGAAAAAGCGGAATACGCTGGTCAACGGCACGGTGGTGGGCGAGGAAGTAACGCAGAAACGCCCCTTGCAAGGCCAATCCAAGCACGTGGCCAACGTGTCGCTGCTGTACAAAGATATGGGCAACGGCCTCGATGTGCAGCTAGCCTACGTCTACACGGGGGCACGCATCGTGCAGGTAAACAGCTTTGTGGGCCTCGACTACTGGCAGCGGGCCCAATCGCAGCTAGACTTCTCCGCCGAAAAACGCCTGACCAAAGCGGAAGCCCGTTACGGCCTCACAGCCTACGTGAAAGTGCAAAACCTGCTTAATACCCCTTACCAAGTCGACGTCCGGGCGGCCAACCCCTACGGCGCGGGCAGCTACCCCTACCCTCACCAAACGCACGCCGACCGCTTGGCCGTGGCTAACCAAACCTACGGCGCTTACTACCTCCTAGGCCTGCGTTTCAAGCTGTAAGTCAACTTCTTATTCTCTTCTGTTGTCACTCACTAGTTGCATGTTTATGCTCCCCAACTACTCCTTTTCCCGTGCGGCAGCCGCTGTGCTGCTGTTTTCCGCCGCTGCACTATCGGCTTGCGACGACACGACCGAAGTAGCGACGCCCGAGCGCGTGGTCGGTCAGAAGTTTAGCGGTGATACGCTGAAGAGCCCACTGAAAGGAACAATTCCGGGGCGGGATAAGCCCTACTACATGGTCGGCGACGTGACCGTGAACGACGGCGACACGCTCTGGCTGCAACCCGGTGTGAAGATCATCGTGGTAGGTAACCCCAAGTCGCCCAGCACTTTCGGGCAGGCCACCAACAATCCCACGTTCTTTATCAACGGCGTGCTACTGAGTGTGGGCACCAAGGAGCAACCCGTTACCATCACCATTCCCGACAACCTGAAGGGCGACCCCACGGCGGTGCAGGACGTAGCTTCTGACCCCGCTTTCAAAGGCTATTGGGGGGGCATCAATGGCGACGGCGCTTCGCTGATTGCTCTGAAGTGGACAAACCTAGGGTATGTGGGTGGGCCCTACGGAGCCAACGCTCCCACGGGCTACGCGGCCGGCGACCCTAAGTATGGTGTTTCGATGCTGGCCAAGAAAGCCAACGCGCAGTTTGTGCTGGAAGATTCGTACTTGCACGGCTCCGTCGACGACTTCATTCGCGTGCAGAGCGCCAAGTTCAGCGTGATGCGCAACCGGTTTGAGAAAACTGGCAAAGGCGGCGGCGAAGCGGTGAACGTGAAAGCCGGCTGCACCGGCGACATCGCCTACAACGTCTTTGTGGGCGGCGCTACCAACGGCGTGAAAGTGGCATCGGTGGCGGGTTCGGCCGTGCAGACCAACGTGAACACCTACAACAACACCTTCTTCAACTGTGGCTACCGCCAAACCAAATCGGGCCGCGGCGGCTCCATCAACTACGAGGTGCAGGCCAAAGGTTTGGTGTATAATAACTTGATTGCTAACTGCCGCTTTGGCTTGCGCATGCGCTCCGACGACACCCCGGACCTAGCCAACATCAAGTACAACAACCAGTTCTATTACGCCAATACCGCCGATCAAGCGGCGCAGTTCAATGCCGCCACAGCCGGCTCGCTCACCACCGACCAGAACGCTGATACGCGCGGCGCGGTCCAGGCCAACAACCCGAGGTTTCAGTCCGTTGACCTAGCTACCGCTTCGGGCACGACGGCCGCCCCGAGCGCGCTGATACAAACCTCGAATTTCTTGAAAGCGGCCGACAACCTGCGCCTGCAAACTGGCTCTCCTGCCCTCGGCAAGGGCCGCACCGACTTCCAGGCGCTGAACACCGTGAGTTCATTCAACGTGCCGGGCATCTTCCAGCCAACCATCACCGCACCGGGTGCCGATGCGGGCGCCTATCTGGGCAATGGTACCGGCAACCAGCAGTAAGTCAGCTTCTCACATCATTTCCTTGGGTACCCGTGCTTTCTGCTAATCAAGCTGTTTTAACGCGCTTAACGCTTCTTCTGACCACGGCCTTGCTCGGAACCGCGTGCGGCCACACACAAGGGGCAACGTCGACCGATCCAGCAGCTTCGACCGGAGCCGAAGCTGCTATAGTGCAGCCCGTTGTCGTGACCGACACGGTACGACACGACACCGACGACCCCGCCATCTGGATTAACCCAACGGACCCGGCCAAGAGCCTCATCATCGGCACGGACAAAGACCCCGATGGGGCATTGTATGTGTTTGACTTGCAGGGAAAAGTCATTCCCCCAAAGGTGGTACGCGGGCTGAGAAGGCCTAACAACGTAGATATCGGCTACGGCCTGCAACTGCACGGTCAGCCCACCGATATTGCCGTGACTACTGAGCGGGAGACGTCGCGCCTGCGCGCCTTCCGCCTGCCCGACATGCAGCCTGTGGACCGCGGTAACCTAGCTGTGTTTGCCGGCGAAACCGAACGCCTGCCTATGGGCATTGCCCTCTACAAACGCCCCCGCGACGGGGCCATGTTCGCCATCGTGGGCCGGAAGACGGGGCCGCAGCAAGGCTACCTCTGGCAATACCTGCTGCAAGACGATGGCACGGGGCACCTGCAAATGACTTTCGTCCGAAAGTTTGGTAAGTGGAGCGGCAAAAAGGAAATCGAATCCATTGCTGTTGATAATGAGCTAGGTTACGTTTACTACTCCGACGAAGGCGTGGGCGTGCGCCAATACTACGCCGACCCAACACAGGGCAATGCTGAACTCGCTTTATTCGGGCAAACGGGTTTCACCGAGGACCACGAGGGCATTTCTATCTACAAAACGGGGCCGCGAACCGGCTACCTGCTGGTGTCGGACCAAGGTGCAAATCAATTCCAGATTTTCCGGCGCGAAGGCACTCCCGGCAAGCCCTTCGACCACCCCTTGCTCAAGACCGTGAAAGTAGCCGCGCAGATCAGCGATGGGTCAGAGGTGACAAACGTGCCGTTGAACAAGCAGTTTTCGCATGGCTTGTTTGTGGCTATGTCGGAGGGCAAAACCTTCCACTTCTACCGCTGGGAAGATATTGCAGGCAAGGAGTTGAAATAAGCCAGGAGTTTTCAGCGCTGACTCCGTTGCCTCTATGTCGATAAGGTAGAGTAGCTAGGTCGTGGTGTGAGCTAAGGCGTGATAACGAAAGCCGTTAATTCGGCCATTTTACCCTCGTGAAATCGCCAGACGTCGCAATACAGATGCTCCGTTTCATTACCGCTGTCATCCGGCAGCGTAATCGTGCCGAGCGCCGTGACGAAATCATCCTCGGCAATGAAGCGCTCAACCAGAAACTGCGGCGGCTTTTTGTACGCGGTGGCCATCCATTTCCGAACGGCTTCTTTGCCCTGTAGTGTTTGTTCGCCCACAAAGGTCCATTTTGTGTCGTCGGTGCAGTGCGCCAAGAATCCCTCATAGTCGCCGGCCGTGATGGCTGCGTTTGCCTTTTCTAGGATCATTTTGTTTTCTTTCTGCATAGAAGTATCAATGATTGTATGAACTAGAAGGGGGTACTACGGAAATAGAGCAACTTTTGCTCTACCCAGGTCTCCCCGATAGAGAGCAAGCTAGCCAGTAAGAGGCCACTCCACAACGCCCATAGATGCGCCTGTTCACGTGGTGCCCCCAGTTCTGGCAGCAGTGCGGTTCTTTGAGCTAAGTGTGACTCCCGTTGACTGTACAGTCCGCTTTCGCCGCGCCCATGCTTTGCTGAAGCCCTTGGGACTGCTCGCCGACTGCCAACAGTCCCAAGGGCGTACCACTCCGTGGGCTCTATGCGCCACGCCCTGCTATATTCAACAGGGGGGCAGGTTGTCCGGCCAGTACAAGCACTGAGCAACTGCGTAGCTAGTGTCAGTTGAAGCGCAATGGCTAGGCCACTGTCATAGGCGTGATGCGATTCAGCGCGCTGCCGTAGTCAACCAGCACCGCCTCGCCGTTGGGTAGCTCGGTGCGGCCTTCCAAAATGTCGACGGTGGCGCGGGCCAAGTCCTCGGGCGTGACCAACTGCTGGCTGGGATTGATGGCCGCCGCGTAGCGAGCCTTGGCCGCCGGGTCGCGGTCCGTCTGGCGGTCGGCCATCGGCGTATCCGTCATCCAAGGGCAAACGGCGTACACGCGTAGGTGCTGGTCGGCGTAGCCTGCGGCCGCCGCGCGCGTTAGGCTGAGCACAGCCGCCTTGCTGGCGCCGTAGGCGGCCGCTTCCAGAATAGGATTGGTCGTTCCCACGAATGAGCCGATGTTGATAATAACGCCGCGCTGCTGGCGCACCATGACGGGCGCGGCGTGCTTGATGGCCAGGAATACACCTTTCACATTAATGGCGAGTACCTGGTCGAGCAGGTCTGCTGTCGTGCCTTCAAAGCCGCCCATCCCCGCTTCGATGCCCGCGTTGTTGATGAGGTAGTCGAGGCGGCCGTAGCGGTCCACGGTGGTAGCTATCAGCTGCTGAACGTCGCCTTCCTGGCTAACATCCGTGGCCACAAATAACGTGTTGCTGCCGAGGGCGGCTGCGGCCTCTTCGCCGCGCTGCTGGTCGCGGCCGGCAATGATGACGGCTGCACCGGCGGCGACCAGGGCTTGGGCAATGGCCCGGCCGATGCCGGTGGCGCCGCCCGTGACGATGGCGACTTTCTGTGTGTTGGTTGACATAAGCTAGGGGGTTAAGAAGGAGATTATGAGAGCGGCGCGGTGAACGTTCTATCCACTCGCTTAAAGAATTTGTTAGTGAATGGGGAGTGCTCACGCCTAGATCGGCTACTACCTAGCTCGCGCTATCAGGACCATGTCGAGCGAGGTGGAAGCACGTAGTGTCCGCCAACCAGGAGAATCCTAGGCATGCCCTAGGACGGATGGTTTCGGTGCGGTAAGTGGGATAACTCGTCCCGACCAACGGGACGTGCGGAGCGCGCAACAGCAGCCCCAGCCGAAGCGCCCGCTAAGTACCCCGCCGTGGGTTAAGAGCCAAGGACTTTAGTTTAGCCAATGCGCTTTGCGGTAGTCGAGTGGCGATAGGTTTGTTTTCGCCTTAAACAATCGGGTAAAAGATTGCAGGTGATTGAAGCCTAGCAGAAAGGCGACTTCACTGACTGTTAGGTCACTCGTTACCAGAATTGCTTTTGCTTTTTCCAGCAGGTGGTAATGAATGTGTTGTTGCGCGTTCTGGCCGGTCAAGCTCCGGAGCATGCTGCTCAGGTAATTAGGTGACATAGCCAACTGCTCGGCCACGTAGTGAACCGTAGGCGGGCCTGACTCGGTTAACTGCTCGCTGTCAAGATAGGCCGATAGCAACGCCTCCAACTTTTCCAGTAGCGTGTGGTGCACCACTTGCCGCGTCAGGAATTGGCGGTTATAAAACCGCTGGCAGTAATTGAGCAGCAGTTGAATGTGCGAGATAATGATGGTGTAGCTGAACGCATCGATGCCCGCGCGGTATTCCTGCTGTAATGTTTGGATGATAAAATCAACAACCTGCTCCTCTTTTTCCGATAAGTGAAGTGCCTCATTCACAGCATAGGAGAAAAATTCATACTCCTTAATGCTCTTGCCTAATGAAGAACTCGTGATAAAATCAGGGTGCACAACCAACCACCACCCGGCCAGCTGCAAATCGTCAACGATATCGGTGGTCACTACCTGGCCCGGTGAGAAAAACGTCATGATTCCTTCGTCGAAATCATACGAATTTTGCCCATACCTCATTTTGCCCTGAAAATTCTTCTTGAGCGCAATGCAGTAAAAATCGTATACCACGCTGCGCAGCTTCTCTTCAGAAAAGCATTTGGTTTTGGCAAAATCAATAACGCTTATCAGCGGATGCTCTGGCTTGCCTAGTTCTAAGAGCCGATGCAACTCCGATATGGACTGGATGGTGTAAGGCTTCATAGAGCTAGTTGGTTTGCATATCCACTTTGCCGTGGGTCTGTGATACGGTTACGTTTAAGAGAGGCTCTGACTCTTGTTACACAACTTGATAGCCATAAGGCTAGCTTGTACTCATCCCGATCGTGAGATTGGTCTTGCCGTGCGTTTTGGTTGGCTAGCCTCCATACTGCTGAGTAGTTGATCAATCGCGCTTTTTTGTGTTCTGCACCCTGTCTGTTGCTTTAGCACGCCGTAGGTGTTGCAAAGGTCCAATGACCAGCGAGAGCCGCTTTAACAAAAACGGGGAATGTTTTAACCAAAACCACACTTCCACGTCACCCTGATTGAAACCAGTGTTGCTTTCTAGGCAAGCAAAAGCAATACAGCTTTCAGGTGTCGGCGGCGCAATGCATGCTAGCGGCGGGGCATACCTAACAGTCTACCAAGTTTTTGCGACGCAGTTTATGTTCGTCGAATTACACACCGGTTGCGTGATGAACCGCTTACTGCAACGGGTTGTCGGCGCTTTTTTAGAGTAAGTAGCCATGAGGGCTGGACGACACAAAATAGACGCTAGTACAGGCAAGAACAAGCCGCCACTGAGTTGGTATCATGTAGAAGGATAAGCTGTAACGAGGCTGCCTACTTCGCTTCGACAGTCCTAGCTGTGGCTTACGCAGTCCAACAGAATGGTCAGACTTGGCAGCATCAGCGAGTCAACCGGTTTCGCAATTTGTCTTACGCAAACTCGCATTCGGTTGACTCGCTACCTGCGATAGGCGTGCAGTTTCATTATGCTCTTAAGTTTTAGACTACAGGAGCTAACAAAACCCTACTATCCTACATCCATGTTTGCAGGTGGCTAGAAGCTAGCAGTGGCCGTAACACCCCACAAGCGGGGTGTATTGAGCAGAAATACGCCCGTGGCCCAGGTCCGGTATTTGACCTCTGTTAGGTTACGTCCCCACACGGCCAACTCATAGGTTTTGTATTTGAGGCCTGCCCGGGCATTAAATACATGGTAGGGTGATTGCCGGATGGCGTTGTCAAAATTGAGAAAGTAGGCGGCCGAATAGCGGTGCTCGCCCCGCACAAACGCGCTCAAGGGTCCCACCAGCGGACGGCCATATTGTAGCGCTAGAAACGAGGCCGCGGCGGGGTTGAACAGGGGCTTATTGCCAGCTAGGTCTTGGTTGAGGCCGGCCACTACTGTCGTCAGCCGCTCGTACTCGGCCCGGCTCAGGCTCGCGGCCCACTCCGCTTGCAAGCCCTTTACGGGCACGGCCATCACTTCTAGCTCCGCCCCTAGGTTGTGCATGTCGCCAGCGTTGCGGGTCAGGAAAAAGGAGTTCTCAATCACCGTCACCTGCTGGTCGCGCTGTTGCAGGTAGAAGCCCGTCAGGTTCAGCCGAAGCTGGTCATGGAACAGCGTATTTTTTATTCCGACCTCGTAGTTATTGGAATGCTCCGGACCCACCGCCACGTCCGCCGCGGTGGGCGCAAACAGATTGAGGCCGCCAGCCCGGAAGCCGCGCGCGTAACTGGCATAGACCAACGTATTCTCCGTGGCTTGGAAGCTGAGCACACCCTTGGGCGTGAATGCCCCAAATCGGGTTTCAAAAGTAGTTAGCGGAAACACTTGGCTTTCCGTGCCATTGGGAGCTACCGTGCGGCGCGACTGCGCCAATTCGCGTTGCTCCCGGTCGTAGCGCAGGCCGGCCGTGGCCGTCAGCCTGGGCGTGAGCCGGTAGGCGCCTTGACCGAAAAAAGCTAGCCCCCGGTTGTCGGAATGGCTGCTGCGGTAGAACGTGGACGCTGGTCCCGTGGCCGGCGTCCGAAACTGTACGAACTCGTTGCTCCCGTTCGGGGCCGTCCACAGGAACGTGCCGGCGGTCCAACTAAAGGGTCCGGTTAGGGCGGGGTTAGAGGCTAGGCGTAGCTCTTGGGTGAAGGTGCGCACCCGGTCATCGCTGAGTGCTTTGGTTAAGTCGGCGGCCGTATAATCCCCGTCCAGATACTCCGGGAACCCCTTTTTGTAATCCTGAAAGGCACTGATAGATGTGAAGACCACCGGCCGCGTTTCGTATTTCACCTGCACGGAGGCATTTACATTGTTGCGTCGCTCCCGGTTCGAGACGCTACGGCCAATGACGTAGGGGTGAGCGAACAGTTCTTGGTCGGTGGCTACCCACGGGTAGGCCCCTAGGTCATCGTTGCGCTCGAAACGCCCAATCAGTTCCACACTCAAGGCGGCCGTGGGTAGGTACCGCAGGTTCACATTGCCCGCGATGCTCTGGGGCCGGTCAAACGCTTGGCCCGTGGCTGCGTTGGTGTAAATGCCGCGCCGCTGGCTAAACAAACCCGACACGCCCACAAAGAGCTTGTCGGGAACAAGCGGGGTGCTGAACGCCACGTTGTAGCGCTGCTGGGCGTAGTTGCCCACGTCCACTT
Source organism: Hymenobacter crusticola (assembly GCF_002154225.1). GTDB lineage: Bacteria > Bacteroidota > Bacteroidia > Cytophagales > Hymenobacteraceae > Hymenobacter > Hymenobacter crusticola. The sequence goes on along the minus strand of NZ_MTSE01000009.1, from coordinate 216,436 downwards.
GAGCAAAACCCTCCGGCCGGTTCGTGGGCTTTTTGGTGATGATGTTGATGACGCCCCCAAAGGCGTTGCGGCCGTAAAGTGTGCCTTGTGGCCCGCGCAGCACCTCGATGCGGGCCACGTTGTTGAATTGCAGCGGCACGGAAAAGCCCTCAAACTGATACACCCCGTCGATGTAGGTGGCCACGGCCGTTTGGCTGTGCAGCCCCATCGTGCCCCGGATGTTGAGAAACAACGAGCTGGTGCTGCCCCCGTGCTCTACGGTTTGCAGGCTCGGGGCCAGCGCACCTAGGTCGCTAAACGACCACACCCGGTAGTCTTGCAGCTGGCGGGCGCTGAGGACACTAACAGCCGTGGGCGTGCGCTGCACGTCGGCTTCAGTCCGCTCGGCCGTTACCACTACCTCGTCCAGGGCCCGGCCCTGCTCTTGCAGCGTGAAGGCGAGCGACGCGTTGCCGGCTTCAGCCACGGCCACTGGCCTAATAATGAGGGCGTAGCCCACCGCCCGAACGGTTAGTTGGTAGGTGCCCGTGGGCAGGGTGAGGCGAAACGTACCTGCCGCGTCGGCCACGGCCGCTTGCGGCTGGTTGAGCACCCCCACAGTGGCGAAAGGAACGGGTTGGCCATCGGCAGCCGTCACGGTGCCCTTCAAGGTACCGACGGAGGTTTGGGTTTGGGCTTGCGCCGGCGCTAGGAGCACCAGCCAGGTAAGTAGAAAGACAATAAGTCGCATGAAGTAAAAGAGCAAGGACAAGGGTAGCTCAGGCAGAGCCAGCCTTGGATTTAGCAGAGAAAGGAAGAAAAAAGCGTAGCCGCTTGCCCGTGGACCGGCCACAAGGGCCCGCGCTAGCAGCTAGCCTCAAAGCCACGCTGCCGCGTCGGCGGCTATTCATTCCAAACGAAGGCTAAATCAGTCCTTGCGGGGGACGAAAAACGCCCCTCAGGCCTACCTTGGGTACCTGCAAGGCCAACAACTGATACTGACGCACCGCAACAACTGGATAAGTTAGCGGGCGAGGTGGCACGGGCGAGCCCATACCTAGGAGCAGCATCTCCAACTGCTCTTTTAAATGATTGGGCAATTGCTTTTCGCGCTCCTGCTGCTGCCGGAGTTGCTTGGCAAAGTAGCATTTGCCGTTGCAGTGCATAGCAGGCTTGGCCTTGTTCACGCAAAAGCGCGCCGTGATAGTGGCTTGATTCAGCGCATAGTCCACCACCAGCACCTCACGGCTGAAGGTTTGAAGCAGCACCAGAGCTACTAGGACGTAGGCTAAGCAGGCTTTCACGGGGTATTTAAAGGCTGGTAAAAGTACGCGGGAAGCCGGAAAAGCAACGTACTACGATTACTGAGCATATAACTCTATTCACCTAGGTCTACTTGCCAAACCATGTGCTCAGTGGCAAATGGTTAGCAGGGCCCTGCAGCGCCTGAGCAACACGTCCAGTTGCGTGGCCTCCACTAGTGTCGTGTCGGGGTAACAGGCGAAGCCCTTGCACGTCGGTTACGGGCTCCAGCGTTTTCTAAAGAGTTAAAAAACGAGAGTTGAGCACGCCTGAAAGATCCTTAAAAGTACTAGTGAACTTGCACTGATCTAAACCGTAGAAAATCAGGTCTCCAAGTAGCAAGGCGTACTGCTTGGAGATAATCGGTGCCTGTATTTCGTTTTTGTACTAGGACAATATAAAATATGATGCAGTACAAACATACAATGTTTGCCGATATGTCCCAAGAGCCGCCATTGAAAATTTGCCTACTCTGCCGCCGAACAGCCGAAAGGTAGCAGAGGCGAACAGCTACCCACGGGATGAACTCCAGCTATGGACCTAGGAGCAAATAAGAACCCCATCGCAACCGTTCAAAGGCACTGCTTGCAAGCGGAGGCAGTATGCCGATAGGCGACGGGATCCAATGGTAGCATACCGCCACCGCGAGTGGCCTGCCTTGGCCCCACACCAGCTCAACATGAGGTAGATAAGTTTGCTGGTGCAACGCTTAGTGATGCAATCTTCCGTGCGCTTTACACGGTACTGTCTATTCGGCGAAACCAGGTTTATTTTAACTGCACCGCAACAATGGTGTTATTGCTTACCGTCCGTTGTAGGACAACCTGGCCCTGGCGGACGACCGTCACCTGGAGCTTCTCCCGGCTCCTGCGCAGGCTCACGTCGAAGGTCGTATTGAACGCTTTGATGTTGTTGATAGTCATATCGCTCCATGAACTTGGTAAGTTAGGGCGTAGAGTGAAGGAGTGAAACCCCGTCGGTTCGAGGCCTAGGATGCCTTCGGTGAAGATGCGGCAATACAAGGCACTTTCGGCCGAGAGGTGGGCCATACCGTTCTCCGGCCAGGCTTCCACGGCATAGGGGACGCGAAAACCAGTTAAGCGCGTGGTGACGTAGGACGTTAAGCGTTCCAAGGCCTGATCGGCGGCGCCCGCTTTGAATGCGCCTCGAAAGGCATAAAGGCTGCCCCGGTCCCAAAACACGGGCGGCGAGCTCGCACCGGGTTTGAGCTCGGTCAGCACGCCATTGGCCGACCACAACTTGTCGAACAAGGCTGCTAGCGTGCCGGCTTTGCGTTGGTATAAGCCCACGACCAAGGGCAGGCAGATCCAACTTCTCAGCGTCGTGTTCTCTTTGTAGTATTTGTACGTGTGCAGACCGTCCATCTCCGCCCCGAAATACTCATCAATCGCCGTTGCTAGGCGCTTGGCCCGTTGGTGATAGGTCGCGCTCACGGAAGCCGGCTGGTGCATGGCCTGCGCTAGGCGAGCCGCTTGCAAGAGTGCCCCATAGTACAAGCACGAAGTGGCAAGATTAGCCGAACCGGCCGGAAACCGGCCTTCTAGCTCATCACTCTCCGAGGCTACTACGCCCGCCGCCGTGGTCCGCTGACGGCAGTAAGCTAGGCACCAGGTGATCAAGGGCCAGAGCTCCTTGCTTTTTTGCGCATCTCCAGAGGCGAGCAGAAAGTGCGTGGCCCCAAAGGCAATCATGGCCGCGTCGCCGCGGTCACGCTCCCCGAAGGGAAAGGTGACATCCATTTCAAACGAAGCCCAGATCTTCCCTCCGTCTTTGGGCAGGTTGCGCTGAAAGATACGGTAGGCGTTTAGTGCAGCCTGTAGGCCGGTTTGATAGCCCAGATATGGAAAAAAAGGCCCACTGTATTCGGCCTGATCGTTGGCCCAAATCCCGACATAATAATTGCCGCCGCCCGGGGAATGAACCAGCCCGTAGCGGGAACGAAAAATGCTTTCCGCGGCCCGGATCTTGGAGAAGTAGAATAAGGTATTCAGGACTGGGTCCGGCGAGTGCAGCTGCAGATTCACGGCGATGCTGTCCAGGAATGTATCGCGGCTGCGTTCGATGGCGGCCACGGAAACGGTGGGCGCCGCTTCTTCGTTGAGCGTCGCCAGGAAGTAAACGCCAAAGTCATAGTGCGCACCTGGTGGCAAGGTGACGCTACGCTGAGCATCGGTGAAGACCCGGCGGTGGTACGTGCCGTGCCAGCCCTGCTCGGTCTGTTGAAGTTCGGTGGCTCCAATGCCGACTATGCGGAGCGTCTTGCCGGTGTTCAGCAAGGTCCACTTTTCCACTAGGCACCGCTCGTGCATGGAGGGGAAAAACGAACGGACCAGGGTGAGGCCATCTTTCTCCCGAAAATAAAAGGTGATCTTGCCCTTGATGCGAACCGAATCCAGCACGCCGGATTCATACTTTTTGTCAGCTAGGGTCAGGACGGGCAACAGGTCATCGCGGTAGTCATCGCGCAGATACGCGCGGTAAAGGGACTCGTTCGATTTAGTGAATTTGCGCAGTTGCGGGAAGATAATGTCGCGAGTAATGTGTACTTGCTTGGCCTGATCGACTTGGTAGCGGATGATGGCGGCGATTTGCGTGCCCGCGAGTTCGATATTGTCGTCATGCGGCAGCCTGGTTTCCCGGGTCAAGTCCCACGTGATGCTATTGTCTTTGTTGGGATGCCAGTACAGCTCTTGTTGATGCCGAAAGTCTTGCGCTTGACTTTGGGTGGTACAACCGCTGGCGAAAACTATTACTAGGATGGCGATCCAGGCTTTCGTGAGCAGCCCATAGGTTGAAGAAGTCCACGTCATCGGTTGTTGGGATGCTAGTTGTCGCCTCAAGGTACATGAGGAGAACTTGTACCGCTTAGCCGAGCAGCAACTCCAGTAAAAAGTCCGGCCACTGCGCCAGCTAGGGACAAGTGCCCTGCAGCCAGCGCAACAGTATGATCTTCCCAAAATCATCTAGCCCCATAACTCTGAATGATGCACCTGTCGGGCCTGCTACCTAGGTAAGTACCCGCAGGGAGCAGCCAGATTGGGAGGAAGGTGCGCAAAGCGGAGACACATCCTGAGCATGCTCCTAAAACTAGGGACGCGAGGGTCAGTTCGGGTACGCTACCAAGCTACAAATCCCATTCATTGCATAGAAGCGGGTCGAAAATCAGACTTTCACGAAATGTCTTACCGCGCAACCCGCTCGCTAGCCCTTTTTGGCAAAATAATCGGGTGGGAACACCTCTTGGCCATACTGCTTGGCTAGCGCACCAATGCGCTGCTGCTGTTCGGGCGTAGGTGGCGTGTTGGCCAACGGCTGCCCGGCCACGATTGGCTGGCCAACTGTCAGGAAAAAGGTATCGAGGCCGGCTGGGGCGACTACGCAGAGCATATGCGCCGGGGCCGTGCTCTCATTGGTAAAATTATGAACCGCGCCACCCAGTGGAATAGTGACAACCGCCCCTTTTTTGGCCACATAGGTTTGAGTTTCGGAGCGCACAACTACTTCGCCTTCCATAACATAGAAGGTTTCTTGAATGGTAGGGTGCGCATGCGGCACCGGGCCACTATGGGGCGGCACCAGCATATCGATGATGGCGTAGGCCTGGTTGGTCTGGTCGCCGGAGACCACAACGCGGTAGGTGCCGCCTGCTTGCGACACAGTCGGACCGGCTTGGGGGTCGAGGGTACTGATGGAAGTAGGGCGCATAAACGTAGGCGTAAGAGGGTAAGTGTAAGCAACTAGCTATTAAGGAACACCAGGCTACTGGCTGGCTACTTGGCAGCCGAAATCAGTTGTTTAAGTAAGGTTTCAATACCATAGCAGAGGACGCCGACCCGCCAGGAGGGCCAAAGAGGCATAAGGCGCGTCCGAGTAAGCTGAGCGAGGGGTCACGCTTTCCCGGAGGGTACGGGAGCAGACCGGCTGAATAGAGAGGCCGCTCCGCTTAGTAGCAGACCTATGGCTAGCAGGTGCGGCAGCTCCAAGGCTAGCGAGGCGGTAGGCTGGGCCCGCACAATGGCTAGGTCCACGCAGGGAATGAGCGCGCCCAGCAGCATGACCCATGCCAAGGGCCGGTCGTAGCCGAAGGCGGAAAAGGCAACCAGCAGCAGGCCCGAAAACACGTCCCGGATGCCTTTGGCGTAGTGGAAAGCGTACTGCGTGTCCGTGGGCGGCAAGAATACGCCAAAGCCTTCGGCCCCCGCCCGGGGAGCTAGCAAAAAGCGCAGGCCGATAAACACCATGCCTAGGCCAAGGAGCAGCCCGAGGCTGCGGGAGAGCGTGCGACGCATAGCAGAGAGAAGGTTGGTACGGCACAAAGGTGCAGCTGGGCCCACCTCTGAGTCATTCACCTAAGTGCATAAATGCGCCGCCTACACGCTTTGCCGTCTTGAAGGAAATGAAGCAGTAGCGTTGGTGCTATTCCCGCCGACGTAGCTTTCGTCAACTCTACCGACGCATATGACGCCACTGTGGTAGAGCCAGCCTTGACATCGCGCCCATACCCGATATGTGGGATGACCCACACGGTGGCGGCGTGTTTTCTGAAGCAGGCTACGGCTAACATTCGCGCCCCACCTAGCCACGTCATACTGGCGACGCAGTTGGTGCCCTAAAGCCAGCAGGAAGCGGTATTTTGAAGGGGCCTGCTTACCTTTTGGGCCCCGCTGTTCACCTCACTTAACGGCGGCTCATGGTAAGGAGCTCATACCCACTACGTCGGTACCTGAGCTAACGCAACAGCTAGCATGCTACACCCGCTCCGGCAACACATCGAACAAATTACGCCGCTTTCCGATAAAGAATTCGAGTACATTCTATCTCATTTCACCCGTAAAAAGGTTCGTCGCCATCAATTCCTGATTGAGGAAGCAGAATTGGTTCCGTACGAATTCTTTGTCGTTCAAGGTTGTCTGAAAGCCTTCCATACCGACCGAAATGGGAAAGAGCACATCATCCAGTTTGCCTTGGAGGGCTGGTGGATCAGCGACTACCAGGCGTTTTTTAACCAGGGCCCGGCGACCATGCTGCTCAGCAGTTTAGAAGAGGGGGAGCTACTCACCATTTCGCTCGCCAACCGCAATAAGCTCTGCGCGGAAATGCATAAGATCGAGCACTTCTTCCGCCTGAAAATCACGGCGGGCTTTATTGCCATGCAGCAACGCATTCTGGCTGGCATGAACCTCAGCGTGCAGGAACGGTACGAAAAGCTGCTCAAGCTGTACCCCGATCTAGCTCAGCGCGTGCCGAAACAGGATATCGCGGCGTATTTGGGGGTAAGCCGGGAAACGCTGAGCCGCCTTCGCTCCTAAACACTTCTGCTAGGCAACGCCCCTCACCCACCAGGGGTGCTAGCTACCGGTAGCTAGCACCCAACCCGCCGCCTGAAAAGACCTGCTTAAAAGCGGGAATTGACTACTTCAGCTAGGGGGTTGACAGCTACTACTTCGCGGGAGAGCAGCAGCGGAACGATGGTTTGCAGCACAATCTGTTGGAAATACTCCGTTTCCCGGTGGGCTGTTGCCGCGGCGGGGCTGGCGTATACTTCGTAGAGGTAGATTAGGTCCGGCTGCGCGGTACTGACGTGGGGCTGATAATAGAGGCAGCCTGGCTCGGTCCGGCTATGCGCCACGAGTTGCGTGAGGGCTTGGCGAACCGCTTCTTCCTGCCCCGGCTGAACCTGCCACTTAACCATCAAAAACACTTTATTCTCTTCCATGTGCTTGAGCATGTGATTTTACTGAATAAAGACGAAGGAGCGCCCTTCTTAGCAAACGGCACTCCTTCCGTCGTACCTAGGTTAGTTATTTGCGGAAACAGCCGTTTGCGCCTTGCTGGCGGGAGCCGTCGTCGGATTTGCTTCCAGCAGCTTGATCATATCGAGGGCCACAGCCGACGCCGAGGCTGGATTTTGGCCGGTTACTAGCCGGCCGTCGACCACGCTCAGGGGTTGCCAGGGCGTTACGTCGGTGAAGGCCGCGCCTTGTTCCCGAAGGGCTGTTTCCAACAAGAACGGTACGTCTTCAATGGCGTAGCCTTTTTCTTCCTCGTCCGTGAAGGCAGAAATCTTCTTGCCGTCGACTAGGTAGTTGCCGTTGGAGAGTTTCGCATGGAGCAGGGCCACAGGGCCATGGCACACGGCCCCCAGCACTTGGCCGCGCTCATAAACTTCCACCACCGTTTTTTTCACCAAGGGGTCCTGGGCAAGGTCTACCATCGGACCTAGCCCGCCGGGAATGAACACTGCATCGTAGCGGCTCGCGTCTACTTCGCTCAGCTTTTGGCTGTTGTTGAGACGCGCAAAGCCTTTGCCATCCAAAAATTCCTTCTGTAGTGGGTCGCTGGCGTCGTAGCCGTCGGCGGGAGGCGTTCCGCCCTTAAGCGTCGCAAAATCGACGGTGTAGCCTTGTGCGATGAACTCGTGGTACGGATGAGCCACTTCCGGAAAAAAGTAGCCGGTTTTGCGGTTTTTGGGGCCAATTTCGGCCGTGTTGGTGACGATAAAAAGAATGTGTTTCATCTGATGTAGGGAATGAAGAGTAGTTAATTTCTTACTTGTTTGTGCGTGAACGATGCTTGCCCTAATAGGCCAATGGCGGCCAAGAGCAGGAGGATCTTGGAAAAGTCTCTCATAACACCTGAAAGGGGTTGAGATACTACTCAGGCAATAAGTGTCTTCTCGGAAGCTAGGGGAACAACCTTTGCCAGAATGGAAACCAAATCGCCAGCCCGGCTCGACCGCTGAGCTAGGCTTTTCGGAAGGAAAGACAGCGGCCCTTGTTGCTGGTTGATAAGACAAAGTTGGGCGCTTGCTTAGGGCTGACGAAGGAGGCAAATCACAAAAGGACTGTGATGTAGGTCACACCCACGGGCCGCGTGCGTCCTGAGAACCGGGGCTGCGTCGGTGCCCGGCGTGCTAGGTGGCGACCCGGTGTAGCGGAGGTGCGGGCTGGCTATTATCACTGCCAGATAAATGACTTAATCAGTAGGTAGCAGGCCAGTTGGTTGCGCGTTGGGCAGGAATAAGCCAGCTTATTTGACGACCACTTTTTCGGCTGCTTCACTGATAAAGGCGGCTACTTTGGCCGGCTGCGAGAGCATAGGCACATGGCTACTTTTGAGCACCAACGTGGTGGCGTTGATGCGCTTGGCCAGCATGCGCTCTAGGTCGGGGTTGATCATGTGGTCCTCACTGGCGACGATGTACCAAGAAGGCTTGGTTTTCCAGGCCGGCGTCGAAATTTTGTCTTTCGTCGGGGCAGAGCTAGCCCACGGTCCTTGCGTGGCGTAGATGAGTTCCCTTTCAGCTAGCGGCAGGTCCTGGGCGAAATCGTTTAGGGTTCCTTCGTGCGTGAGGCTCAAAAAGCCGGCTGCATCGGGCTTAAAGGAATTGGCCCCAAGTGGAGGCGCTGCGGCTTGAGTCATATCGACGAAGGTTTGGCCGGCCTCGGGAGCAGCGGCGGCTACGTAGACCAGGCCGGCCACCTGCGCGTCGTTGCCGGCTTCGGTGATGACGGAGCCGCCCCACGAGTGCCCGACAAGAAGCACCGGGCCATTTTGCAACGCGATGGTGCGCTTGGTTGCTGCCACATCATCAGCCAGCGAAGTAAGTGGGTTCTGCACCGCCGTTACGTGGTAGCCCTTGGCTTCCAGCAGGGGAATAACTTTAGCCCAGCTAGAGCCGTCAGCAAAGGCCCCGTGGACTAGCACGATGTTCTTAACACCGGTGCCTGCGGGCGGTGCGGTGATGGTTGCTACGGATGGTGCGGCAGCCGGATTTAGGACAGACAGCGTTAGTGGTAGAGCAGCAAGTGCTGCTAGTGCGATTTGGGGGAAAGCAAGCATAGGGTTGAGGAGTAGAAGTGCCTAACTGGCTATGCAAAGGTGGCCCTTCGGTGCAGGGCCGCGAAGGAGCTAGGTCACAAAATGCCTGTGATGCATGTCACATGGCGCGTTAGGAGTGTGCTTCCAGAAAAGGAGAGTACCCCTGGCGGAACGGGTATCTTTTTTGGGTAATTTACCCAACGAAGGAGGGCTAGCAGTCCTTTATGGTGCCTGGTGCTCGCAGCTGTCTTGCTTCGGAAAAGCTGTCAAGTTTTTTACTTGAACACTGTCCATCAGTTCGGGTACAGCTCCCATCACAGTTGTTTACTTTATCGGTTCTACTGGGAAACGCTAGCCATGGCAAAAGCAAATCAACTACTGACTCACAGCACGCCATTGGCTTTATCGGGGTCTATCTTGAAGAATATGAACCGCAGTGCAGGATCGTGCTAGCTACGGGGCGAGCAGTTGCTGCCTGCATTGGCGCGCAGCGTACGCACCTGTGGCTCACTACGCTCAAGCTCTGCCGGCAGTTCTATCAGGCCTATTCCACGTTGCTCACCCATTCAGAAGTAAGTATCCAGCTGCCTTATCGCTGATCTTGCCTGTAACTGGATCAAAGTATTTAGGCAAAGTCTTGACCTCAGTTGAGAGCGGGAAGTCGCTACCTTTGTGAGATGGGCTAACACAGACAATATGATCCGTTTCACCGCTCTTTCTAAGGAAATAAGATAGTCTCGCCATTGTAGTGGGATTGACAGGCTATTTTCATGCAAGACACGGCTGTACGGTTTACGTGTTAGCATTAAGTTCCAAAACCTCATTTAAACGCTGCTAGGGCAGTATTTTGACTTATGTTTGATATGATGGGCATGATGGGCAAGGTGAAAGAGCTGCAAGAGAAAATGCAGCAGGCCCAGAGCGAAATGCAATACATTACCGCCACGGCTGAGTCGGGCGGCGGCTTGGTGAAAGCCACGGCCAACGGCGAGCGGCGCCTGCTGAAGCTCGAAATCGACGATTCGTTGCTCACGCCCCAAGACCGCGACATGCTCGCTGACTTGGTCGTGGCCGCCGTCAACAAAGCCACCCAGGAAGCCGGTGAGAAAGCCCGTGAAGCCATGAAAAGCAAAACCGCCGGCCTGATGCCCAACCTACCGGGCCTCGACCTAGGTAGCTTTGGCCTCTAATACCGGCGCGGTGGACTGCACCGACGTTGCCATTGTCATTATGAATTGGAATGGACAGGAGCTGCTGCGGCAGTTCCTGCCTTCCGTGCTTGCTTATGCCGACGGCGCCCGCGTCATCGTCGCCGATAATGCGTCGACGGATGACTCGGTGGGCGTGCTGCGACGTGAGTTTCCCGGCGTCGAGCTAATTCAACATGCCGAAAACCTAGGTTTCTGCGAAGGTTACAACCACGCGCTGCGTCAGGTGGATGCGGCTTACTATGTGCTGCTTAATTCAGACGTGGCCGTGACGCCTGGCTGGCTTCAGCCCCTGCGGGCGCTTTTCGCCGAGCGCCCGCACCTAGCCGCCTGCCAGCCTAAGATACGGTCGTATGCCGAGCCAGCCAAGTTTGAGTACGCCGGCGCCGGTGGGGGCTACCTCGATAAGCTTGGGTACCCTTTCTGCCGTGGCCGCCTCTTCGACACGCTCGAACCCGACACTGGCCAGTACGACGACGCCCAGCCGGTAGCTTGGGCGACAGGCGCATGCATGGTAGTTCGCGCGGCAGCCTGGCACGCGCTGGGCGGTTTAGAAAAGGCATTTTTTGCCCATATGGAAGAAATCGACCTATGCTGGCGCTTCTGGAATGCGGGCTACGAGGTGTGGTACCAGGGCGGCAGCACGGTGTACCACGTGGGGGGGGGCACCCTGCCCAAATCGAACCCACGCAAAACCTATCTCAACTTCCGCAATGGACTAGCGCTGGTGTATAAGAATCTGCCGAAGTCCGAGTTAGCGCGCGTGCTGATTACCCGTGTGGCGCTAGATTGGGTAGCGGCAGTCCGCTTTCTGGCCCAAGGCGCCACAGCCGATGCCCGCGCCATCTTGCGCGCCCACCGCGACTTTCTGCACCATCGATTGTATTGGAAACAGCGCCGCCAACAAGCGCATCCTATGTTGGGCGTGACCGAGCGGCCGGGCACTTACCCAGGTAGCCTTGTATGGGCGTATTTTGTGCAAGGCAAGCATACTTTCCCTGCATTGGGCATCCCGTCAGCGTTGGCTAAACAAAGTCAACAGCCAGGGGCCAACCGCTAACGACTCCTTACAAATCCCAGACGGTGTTGCGCTGCCGACGCATGGCCCGGCGCACGTTCAGCCAGAACGCCAGTGCGAAGTACAGCACCACAGGTGAGCCGAACGTGAAGAAAGAGGCATAAATAAAGGAGAGCCGCACGCTGCTAGAGGAGAACCCCAACCGGTTTCCCAGAGTATCGCAGACGCCAAAACTCTGCTTCTCGATGAAATCAGTTATCCGCTTCATATTTCTCCTTTCCAGATAATTAGCTCAATTCAAGCACCTTAAAATAAAACAAAACCTAGCAGCTCACAAGCACATCAGCAGCAAATCACGCTAATTTTCCCTTTTGGAACGCAGCTTTGCGTTTGTTCTTCCGATATTCCGCGCCGCTCGCCTGTTTGTTACCTATGAAAATTGTTTTGTGCCGGTGGTCTTCGGCGCTGGTTCTCTTCGCTTCTAGTACGCTTACGAGTTGTACGTTGCCGCACATGCTCAAGGTTGCGGAGGCGGGCCGCCAAGTAAGCGTCCAACCGACGGTGCTGGATAGCAACGGCGAGAACGTGCTGTTTGAAGTAACGGCGCGCGTGCCCGTCAAGCACTTGCATCGTGGCCAGGCGTACCGCCTCAATCTGCGTTACCGCTATAATAATGGCCTGAACGAAGACACCGTGGGCCGCATGGCCTTCCTTTCCGGCGAGTACGTGTACGACCCCGACCACAAGAATCAGCTCGTTATCACCAAGCAATTTTCTTTTCCTTACCTGCCAGCGAAAAGTCCGGGCCTGCTCGTGGCGACGCCCGAAGTGTATAAGCTAGGCAATGAAAGCCAGCGCCGTCGGGCGCCGGAAATCACTCTGGCCCGCGGCATCGTGACGACGGGGCGCCTAGTGGTGCGCCAGGATACGACCATCCAGATCATCCCGATTAGCGTCAGCAACGTCATGAGTGGCACCCGCGTGCTGCCGTTTTTCTTCGATGCAGGGCAGTCAGCTATCCGCAACTACCTAGGTACTAATGTGGCCGCCTTGGAAGACTTTATCGATGCCAACCAGCACACCGAGAAGGTGATGGTGGTGGCCGGTCACTCACCCGACTCTCTTGATATGCGCGACCCGCGCCTGTCCGACAAGCGCGTGCAGGCTCTGCTGCGTTACTACAAGAAGCGCGTGGATGGCTACTCCTATCTGAACTCGGTGCGCAGCATCAAGTTTGAAACCGCAGCTTATCACCGGCGCTGGGACTTGTTTCTGAATAAAGTGCAGGCCTCGGCCCTGAAGCCCGATCAGATTGATTCGGTGCTGTACCTCATCAACGATACGCCCGGCACTTTCGCCCAAAAAGAACGGCAGCTGCGTACCCTTTCTTTCTACGACTACCTGGAGCAGTACATCTACCCGGTGATGCGCTTCGGCACAGTGGCGGTGAAATACACTGCCCCCAAACGCTACGACTCGGAGATTTATCTGCTTTCCAAAAAGATTGTAGAAAAGCAGACTGAAGCCGACGCCCTTACCCCCGAGGAATTGCGCTACTCGGCCCAACTTACGCCACTGCTGGCCGAGAAGCAGCGCATCTACGAAACCTCCGTAGCGACGACGGGCCGCTGGGAAGCATATTATAACCTAGGGGTCGTGCTACAGCAGCGCTCCGAGAAGGAAGTAAATCCTAAAGTAGAGCGCGCCTATCTGCGCCGTGCCGCCACCAACTTTGTGCTGGCCGCCCACCGCAACCCCACAGCCGCCGTGTTCTACCGCGCTGCCAATGCCTACCACCGCGCCGGCGACCAACTCGAAGCCCTGCAGAACTACGACTACGCCATCAAGCTAGGGGGGCCGCGCCGCGTGCTCTACAAAGTATTCGCTGACAAAGCCGCCCTCGAAATAGAAATCGGCCAGCTAGACGATGCCCTGAGTAGCCTCAGCTACAGCAACAAAACCTACCAGAACCTCATGAACCGGGCACTGGTGCACCTGCTAAAAGGCGACCACGCCGGCGCCACGGTGCTCTATTACGAGGCCTTGCAGCTCAAGCCCAACGATGCCCTCTCCTACTACTGTCAGGCTGTGGTGGCGGCTCGCACCAAGAACGAGACGTTATTGGGTCAGCAGCTCCGCCACGCCGTGGAGCTAGACCGGAGCTTCGCCAATCGCGCCGTAGAGGATCTAGAGTTCCGGGAATATGCAGGGGGTAAGACGTTTTTGGAAGCCTTGCGGTAAGGCGAGTTCCTGATTTTCTCCAGCTGAGTGCACCTAGGCTAGGTCGTGTTTATAGTTTGATTATCAGAATTAGGAACTTGCAGCCCCTTGTGGCGCGGCCATACACATCGCTAGAATGCATCCTAGCTTCAGCCAGCCCCCGCAGCCCCTCCTCACAACAACGTGTAAATCCGGCTGGGCAAACAAGGGCGCTTACTCTCAGTGGTTTCGTTTTGCAACCACGACGTTCTGAAAGGAGGGTTTGCCCATCCGGGCCAAGCGTTGTAGCTTTACGGGCCGGTTTGCGCCGGCTTTTCTTCTTTCTGAGTTTATCGATTTCTCTGTCAACCAATACCTATGCGGACCATCCAATTCCGGGAAGCCTTGCGTGAAGCCCTGTCCGAAGAAATGCGGCGCGATGAGCGCATTTTCCTGATGGGCGAAGAAGTGGCCGAGTACAACGGCGCCTACAAAGTAAGCCAGGGCATGCTCGACGAGTTCGGCGCGAAGCGCGTAATTGACACCCCGATTGCGGAGCTAGGCTTCGCAGGTATCGGCGTGGGCGCGGCCATGAACGGCTTGATTCCGGTTATCGAGTTCATGACCTTCAACTTCTCGTTGGTAGCCATCGACCAGGTAATCAACGCGGCTGCGAAGATCTATTCCATGTCGGGCGGCCAGTACTCCTGCCCCATCGTATTCCGCGGCCCAACCGGCAACGCGGGTATGCTCAGCTCGCAGCACTCCCAGAACTTTGAGAACTGGTACGCCAACTGCCCCGGTCTGAAAGTAGTTGTTCCCTCCAACCCGTACGACGCAAAAGGTCTGCTCAAGAGCGCCATCCGCGACCCTGATCCGGTGATCTTCATGGAGTCGGAGCTGATGTACGGCGACAAAGGCGAAGTGCCAGAAGAAGAGTACTTGCTCGAAATTGGCAAAGCCAACGTGGTGCGCCAAGGCAAAGACGTAACGCTGGTGAGCTTTGGCAAAATGATGAAAGTGGTGTATGCTGCTGCCGACGAGCTAGCCAAAGAAGGCATCGAAGCCGAAGTAATCGACCTGCGCTCGGTGCGTCCCATCGACTACGACACGCTGGTGGAGTCGGTGAAGAAAACCAACCGCATGGTGATTGTGGAAGAAGCGTGGCCACTAGCTAGCATTAGCTCGGAGCTAGGTTATATCGTTCAGCGCCGTGCTTTCGATTACCTCGATGCGCCCGTAGAGCGTATCACTTGCGCCGACGTGCCGCTGCCCTACGCACCTACCCTCATCGAAGCGTCGCTGCCCAACGTAGCTCGCACTGTGAAAGCCGTGAAGGGTGTATTGTATCAGAAAGCCTAGGTTTAGGCTTTGTATGTTTTGTAAAAGAGCCGCTCCTATTTGGGGCGGCTCTTTTATTTTGGGCTGTGGCGTTGTTTAGCAGAGGCTAAAAAGGACGACAGGCGTAGAAATTCTACGTGTAACTATTGTCTCCTGACGCCCAAAAAATCTCAACCATAATCCGGCGCTAAGCTATACCAAACGCAAGATTCCAGTTTGGCGCGAAGCATGCCATACGAAGCTCAGCCAAAAAGCTTATTGACACGTTCAAGTACAAACGGTCGAGTTACTCCTCTCCCACCCTACTCCGCCCTGCACCCATGAATCACCGCTTGCACATCCGTTTCGAACAGCTCGAACGAGCTACTACACACCTACTTCAGACGGCCGCCGCGCTCGGAGATAAAGACCATCAAACACCAGGACCCAACCAGTGGTCGGCGGCGCAGGTAGTGCAGCACTTGGTGCTAGCTGAAACCAGTATCGAGCAATATCTAGAGAAGAAAGTACTGCAAGAAGAAGGACACGCGCACGCTGGCCTTGGGGCCTTTTTGCGCTTTAGTTTACTTCGCACGCTGATGCGCATTCCTTTTCTCCGCTTCAAAGCACCGAAACGGCTGGCCCAGATGATGCCTACTGAAATACCGGCCATCAGCCAGCTCCAAATGGAGTGGGCCAGCGTGCGACGCCGCCTAGAGCAACTCCTGAATGAATTTCCGTCGAAGCTGCTGAACCGAGCTATTTTCCGGCACCCGCGCTCTGGCATGCTCAACATCTATCAAACCCTCGACTTCATGGTCGACCATGTGCTACGCCACCAACGGCAGTTGGAGCGCATTACGCGGGCGTTGCAAAGCATATAAGAACGAGCAGTAGCTGAGAAGTGCGGGGGGCTATTACAACTCGTTCTAAGCTACTGCGTCATTCAGCTATTCTTTACAATATCCGCGTACGTCTCGTGACGCGGCAGCTGCTTCATGGCTTCTGTTAGCTCGGCGGGTGGCAGCGTTAGTTTACGCAGGCGCAGATCCATCCAGGCGCCGTCGACGGTGATAGTAGCGGCTGGCCGTCCGTCGGCCTTGAAGATGGTGTGCACGATGCGCCACCGTGAGCCGTCTTCGCTGAGCCCAGCCAGCTCCCCTCTCACCCGGATCACTTCACTCAAGCCAATTTCCTTCAGGAATCGCGTGTCCTCGCGAAACAGGATAGGGCCAATAGCTAGCTTGGCGAACGTCTGCATGGGAAAGCCGTGCTCGGCTAGGTACTCTAGGCGAAGTTGCGCGGCGTAGTCTGTATAGGCAGAGTGACGCATATGCACGTTCGGGTCCATATCGGCCCAGCGTGCGGTATATATTCTCTCGAAAGGTTCTGGCTGCATTCAGAAAAGAAAGGAGTTAATTAATTAGCATAGATCAGTCGGCCAACTAGTTAGGAACCAATGTGCCTGCTTATACCATGTACTGTTTTGTGCTCTTTTATTACTTGGATCTGACTTTGGTATACTCAATACACTCTTCAAAGCAGCCTAGCTACGCCGCTCGTGCCCAAAACGCACAATTGATCTAGCACTTAAATGTAGCCGCAGTTTACAAAATCGGGGTTCTCTTTTGCAACTTGACGGCTCATTGTCTTGCTGTCGTTATGAATCCCAACCTGCATCACCTATTTGCTATTGCGCAGAAGCCGGTGCGCTCTATCATCGGTCTTATGTCGGGCACGTCGCTCGATGGACTGGATGTGGCACTGTGTCACTTTCGAGGTAGTGGGACCACCACGCAGGTGCAGGTAGCGCAGTTTACCACGGTGCCTTACACGGAAGAGGTAAAAACAGAAATTCGCCGCGTATTCGCGAAATCAGAAATTGACTTCGAGCACTTGTGTTTGCTGAATCCGTGGATTGGATTGCTGCACGCTGATATGGTACTCGCCTGCTTGCGCGAATGGCAACTATCGCCTACCGAAGTGGACTGCATTGCCAGCCACGGTCAAACGGTTTTTCATGCGCCCCAGCGCCAGCACGGTCACCCTAGCTTTCCGAACGCCACGTTGCAAATCGGCGACGGCGACCACGTGGCGGTGCGCTCTGGTATTTTGACGATCAGCGACTTTCGCCAAAAACACATTGCCGCAGGTGGCGAAGGTGCTCCGCTAGCTGCCTACGGCGACTACTTATTGCTTTCGAAAGCCGGTGAAGACCGCATCTTATTGAATATGGGCGGCATTGCCAATTTCACCTATTTACCCGGCTCGCTTGATACGTCCAAGGTATTTGCTACCGATGTAGGCACCGGCAATACGTTGCTTGACGCTTTCACCCGACATTTTTTTCCCGAAAAGAGCTTTGATGCAAACGGCGACCTAGCAGCCCAAGGCCACGTGCACGAAGCCTTGCTGGCCGATTTGCTCGCTAATCCATTCTTTGCGGCCGACTTCCCCAAAACGACTGGACCGGAGCTGTTCAGCATGGCCTACGTAGCAGCCGCCCAGCAACGTACCCAAACCACCGACCTCTCCCCTTTCGATTTGCTTGCCACCCTCACGCAGTTCAGCGCCGAAGGAATTATCCAAGCCATCGAGCGGTGTGCCCCGACGCTGCCGGCCGCGAATCTAGCTATTTACGCCAGCGGGGGCGGCACATACAACACCGTCCTGATGAACACTTTGCGCAAACGACTGCCGCGCTTCGCCTTTGGCACTACGGCCGACCTAGGTATCCACCCCGACGCGAAAGAAGCGGTGCTATTTGCTACGCTGGCCAATGAGTGCTTAGTCGGCAATCCGGCCGCGCAACCTAGCCAGCCGGGTAGCCCCGCGGTGTCGATGGGCAAGATTTCGTTTGCACAGTGAAAAGCAGCTGCGTAGCGGAGTAGCGGAGTCAATCGTTCAACGGCTTGCGCCGTTACTCCGCTACGCAGCTGCTCTAACGAAGCCACTTAGCTGCGTAGCGTTAGGCGAGCTAGGTATTGTTGCTGGTCATCTTCGTCTACAAATTCCACTTCGTAGCCGGCCGCTTCGGCGTAATCCTGCAAGATGGTGGGGTCGGCGAACAGCCATGGAAAGCTAGGTCCGGTTTCGTCCTTGTACGTCATGGTGTAGTCTACCTCCCCGTAATACGGGCCATTGAGGTTGAGCACCAAAGCACCTTCTTCGTCTTCGTAGAGGTAGCTGATGTCAGAAGAAGTAGCCAGAATCTGCCCGCCGGGCGCCAACAAGCCACGGGCATGGATCAGAAACTTCTCCAAGCCTTCCAGCGTCCCGACCAGACCTAGGCCGTTCATAAGCATCAGGATGGTGTCGAAATGCTCGGCGGAGGCGGGAGCATCAAAAATGTCGTGGCGGGCTACTTCGCGCACGCCTCGCGCCTGCATCACTGCCACCGCCCCCGGCGATACATCGATGGCTTTCACCTCGAAGCCGCGGCCTTGCAGCTCTAGTGCGTGGGAACCGGCGCCGGCACCGGCATCCAAAATGCGGCCGCGGCACTCTTCTAAGGCTGTGCGCTCCAGCTCGGGCATCTCCCAAAGCGTGCGAAATAAGTAGCTGGCGGGCAGGTTATCGTCTTCCGTTACGCTGGAATGCACCGTAACGGTAGCGCGCTTGTCGCCGTGCTGGTACGCAAGCAGTGCTTGGCCTAGTGGATCGAAAATAGGTGAGTGTGGCATGAGGCAAAGATAAGTGGACGTAGCCGGCGGCTAGGCATTTGTAACTAATACGTGAGCCGAGCTGTTTTCAACGATACCTCGTACGCACATCCATTCAGAACCGCAGCCCTCCGACTTACCCCGCTCTCGTATGCCCCACGCCAAGTCAGACGGCACACCCCGCTTTACCAAAACGACCCTACCCACCAAGGTTTGCCTGACCTGCGGCCGGCCGTTTGCCTACCGCAAGAAGTGGCGCAATTGCTGGGATGAGGTGAAGTACTGCGGCGAAAAGTGCCAGCGCAACAAGCCCCGGGCCTAGGGCCCAACGACCGAAGCGCGCTAAGCACCGTTGATTCTGTAGGGCGATGCATCCTTGCCGGGCTTCTTTGCGTTGTTGGGCTGACTACTTACTTCATTTTGCCTCTCCCTATGGCCAGCAACCTCGACTACCTCGACCCTTCTTTGGTTCCGCTTGAAGAAAAAGTTAGGGCTTACCTCGAAGCCGAAGAGGAAGTGCGCAAAGCAACCATCGCTGCCCGCAACCTTCCCGTAATGGATGCCGAAGTGGCCGAAGCAGAGCAATCCTTCGAGCAACGCCCCGCTACCGGCAGCTTCGACCAGCAAGCCGACGAGGTGCAGCTCAAACTCCAGAATATGCAGGAAGACCTAGCTTCCTTGCGCCAGGAAATACTAGAGCTGCTACCGGTCCGCGACGAGTTCGTGAAAGTAAACCTAGGGTACGGCCCCAGCCGTGTAGGCGCATTCGCCGTCAAGGCCCTCGACGGCGGCACTGATTACGAGCTGCGCATTGTACACTAAGCTTCAGTTGACGAGAATAGGCCCCGTAGTGCGGAACGACTTTCTGCGCTACGGGGCCTGTTTTATTTAATACAACGACTTCGTGAAGCCAACCTTGATGCGCACTTGAAAGTCGGAAATCACTTTGAAAATTTCCTTGAGCGTCACTTGCTCTACTTTGGTCAGCTTATTGGGGTCTAGGTAATTATCGGGGGCGGTGCGGTCGTTGATGATCTGCACGGCTTGTTTCTTCAGGCGCATGCCCATCAGGTAATAATACGCGTGCAGCAGCTCCTGGTACTCTTTTTCGGTGAACACCTGCTCATGCCACAGCGCCTCCAGCCGTTCGCCGGTATTCGTGAGGAAGATGCGGTGCTTGAGCGCATACACACGCACCAAATCTACGATGGGCGTCATGGTTTTCTTCAGGTTGAATACCTGCTGGTTGCCCCTAGCAAACGTGCGGATGTTGCGGAAGAACGTGAGGGAGGGCTCGTATTGGAGAGCATTCTTGGTCATGTGAAAGAAGAAGCTCTCCAAAGGGCGTTGCATTTCCTGATTCATGAACTCCTTCAACTCGGCCATGATAATAGGTTCGCCGTAGAGGTAACGACAGTCAAAAAAGGCCGAAAATTTCATTACCGTATCGGGGTTCGACTCGGCCATCCACTCCTGGTAGTTGCGCTTCCAGTGCGATAAGGAATGAGTCCACTTCGGGTTTTTGGCCATGTAGCCGCCCTCGCAGAAGCTAAATCCGATGGAGTTGAGGCGGTCAGAAATAATTTCGGCGAAGCGCAGAAAATACTCGCGCACCTCCTCGCGGTGCTCGTTGGCTTTGTCTTCGTAGATGATGGCGTTGTCTTGGTCGGTGAGCAGCGTTTGCTCCTTGCGGCCTTCGCTACCGAGCACCATGAACACGAACTTGGCCGGCGGGGGGCCCATCTCCACCACTACGCCCTCAATCACGCGCAGAGCAATAGTATCGGCCACGGCCGTAATGACCTGGTTTACAATTTCGGCCCGCACGCCACGGTTCAGCAGCTGGTACACCATTTTGGGCACCTCTTCCCAGCGCCGCTTCAGCTCATTCACCGACAGCGCCTGCCGCACCGACTGAATGAACACGAACGGCGACTGGCCCTGGTCGCTGAGCAGCTTATTGCGGCTGATAAACCCGATGTACTCGCCGTTGCGGCTGATCAGCAAGTAGCGCGTCTTGGTCCGAAACATCAGCAGCAGCGCCTCATACACGTAAGCGGTACTCTCGATGGAAACCACCGGCGCATCCATAATACTCGCCACTGGCGAATCGGTGGGTGCCTGCCTAGCTACCACGTTGTCACGCAGGGTGATGTCGGTTACGTAGCCAATGATATTGGCTTGCGCATCGGTCACAAACAAGCAGCTGGTCTTGCCTTCCGCCATGGCGCGGGCGGCTTCGTACACGGGCGCCTCCTGCGGGCACGTCACCAAGTCGCGAAACTCAATGGCCTCGATGCGACGCGAATAGAACTGATCGGCCGCGATGGCATTTTCCTCCGGCGCCCGCGAGGGCTTCACAAAGTGCGCGTACTCATCGTCGAGCATACGCTGACCATAACGAGCCGTGAAGTAATGAAAAAAGGCCTCGTACGCTTGGCATAACGCCTTGAAATCGTGACGGTGCAGGAAATACACGAGCGTGCCTTTCTTGGCAATCACGGTCCGGATAGACCGCTTTTTGTTCAGCAGAATGGATACGCCGCCGTAGCAGGAGCCCCGGCGATAGTACTCAATAACGCGCTTGTTCTGTTCGCTGTCGTAGAAAAACGTCTCGTACTCGCCTTCCACAACGATTTCCAATCCCCGCATCTTCGACTCATCCTGCAAGTGAATAACGCCCTCCTTCGGGTGGCGTACCTCTTGCAGCAAGTCCACCACGCCGCGCAGCACATCATCGGGCAGCACATTGAAGGGCGTCACGGTTTTCAGAAAAGCTAAGCGGTCCTCGTTCATAGAGCGGGCATCTTAATAAGGAGTGCGTAAGGTAGCTAGGCACGAGCGGGAATGCGTTGTTTGAGGCCGGCTTCCTAGCTCATGCGCCAGCAAATCTGGGCAATAGTGCCTAAAGTTGCCACCAACGGCGACGTTGCACCGCAATTTCTTGCGGTAGCTGCTGGCGCGCAATCGTTTGTTCGTTTATGTCTCCACTGCGTATTAACTCGAAAAAACAGCGCGCTGCGGCTTGCGCATCTACCCAGGCATCGTGCTGGTGCAGCAAGGGCTCGTGGAAAAGCCGCTTGTACAAATCGCCCAGCGATAAGTAGCGCTGCTGCGCTGGCCGCACAAACCCCTCAGTCAGTTTCATGGTGCAAAAGGTTGGTAAGCTTTGTAGCGGGTTGTCAAGGTGGGCCCGATAAAAGCCCGCTCCGATCATGTGTAGGTCGAGTTCCATGAAGTGCGCCACTACCAGGGGCTGGTACTGGGCTAGGTCGTCGTGTAAGCGCTGCATTACCAAGCTCCTGCTTTCGCCGTGCGCTTGCAGAAACTCAGGCGTTAGGCCATGAACTTTGGCCGAAGAAGGACTAATAGCTACCCCGTCGGGAAGCGGCAAGTAGTAATTCTCGGCTTTCACCTGCTCGCCCTCCTTGGTATAAAGCGCCCAGGCCAACTGCACAATGTAAGGCCAGTTTTGCTCGGCCGCGTACGGCTGGCTCCAATCGGTAGGCAGCCCCGACGTTTCCGTATCGACGAATAGCAAAAACTCTCTCACTCCTTAAAGCTAGACTATGCCCTTAAAATGACCCCATAGGAAGCAACTCAGTACTCTGGCTGGCGAAGGTAACAGCCCCTGCTACTTATTATCCTACCAAGAAAGCTATTTGCAAGCTTCCTTTAACTAATAACACACAAAGGCGTCTTTATTCTACAAATAGGCACAAACGATTGTGTAGTTTCACCGCTAATCGTTGTGCTACTTGCCAAGAATGCCTACTTTGCCGGCCTCATTCGGTTTTTCGGCCGAAGAGCGTAGCATTTCGTACGCGTCCAAGCGGGTTGTGTCGTCCCACATCACTTTTCCCTGCTTTCTTGTTGTCTTCCAAACGCCTTTTCAATCAACCCTTTTTTCATGGCTTCAACAACCACCTCCCTGGAACAGCTTAGCGTCGATACCATCCGACTATTGTCGGTCGATATGGTGCAGAAGGCTAATTCGGGCCACCCTGGTCTGCCGCTGGGCGCCGCCCCAATGGCCTATGTATTATGGTCGCGCTTCTTGCGCTTCAACCCACAAGACCCCAAATGGCCTAACCGGGACCGGTTTGTATTGTCGGCCGGCCACGGGTCGGCCCTCCTGTATAGCATGCTGCACCTCTACGGCTACGACCTGAGCATGGACGAGCTGAAGCAGTTCCGCCAGGCAGGTGCTCGTACCCCTGGTCACCCTGAGTCGAATGTGACGCCCGGCATCGAGGTAACTACCGGCCCACTGGGCCAGGGTTTTGCCAACGGCGTGGGAATGGCAATGGCTGAAGCGCACCTAGCTGCGCTGTATAACAAGCCCGGCTACGAAGGCATTCAGGACCACTACACCTACTCCATCGTCAGCGACGGCGACCTGATGGAAGGTATTGCCTCCGAAGCAGCTTCGCTGGCCGGGCACTTGCAGCTCGGGAAGCTCATTTACCTCTACGACGACAACAACATCTCGCTCGACGGCCCCACCAGCCTAGCCTACACCGAAGACGCAATGAAGCGTTTCGATGCGTATGGCTGGCACACCCAGCACGTGCTGGACGGTAACAACCTCGACGAGATTGAAGCCGCTATCAAAGCGGCCCAAGAAGTAAAGGATAAGCCATCGATTATTTCGGTGAAAACCATCATCGGTTTCGGTTCGCCGCTAGCGGGCACCAACAAATCGCACGGCAGCCCACTTGGCCCCGACAACGTCAAGAAAACCAAAGAGTTCTACGGCTGGGACCCCGAGGCGACGTTCGTAGTGCCTGACGAAGTGTACGAGCACCTGCGCGCCCCCGGCCAACAAGGCGCCGAGCTGCAAAAAGAGTGGGACGCGAAGTTCCAGCAGTACGAGCAGGAATTTAAGGCCGAGGCCGACCAGTTCCACGTTTCCTTCAACGGCAACCTGCCCGAAGGCTGGGACAAGGACCTGCCGGTGTACACCGCCGCCGATGGCGAGCTAGCTACCCGTCAAGCTTCGGGCAAGGCATTGGTAGCCATTAAGAAAGCGGTGCCGTTTATGTTCGGCGGCTCGGCTGACCTAGCTTCGTCGAACGAGATGGACAAGTCGGGCGACGACTCATTCCAGCCTGGCCACTACGAGCGCAGCAACATCTGGTTTGGGGTGCGCGAGCACGCCATGGGCGGTATCATGAACGGCATTGCCCACCACGCCGGCCTGCGTACGTACGGCGGTACCTTCCTCACCTTCTCCGACTACATGCGCGGTGCTATCCGCCTCACGGCCCTGGCCGAGTCGGCTTCGACGTTCGTGTTCACCCACGACAGCATCGGCCTCGGTGAAGACGGCCCAACGCACCAGCCCATCGAGCAAATCGTGTCATTGCGCACCCTGCCCAACGTAGTAGTGCTGCGCCCCGGCGACGCCAACGAAACAACCGAAGCCTGGCGCATTGCCATGAACACGCCGAAGTCGCCCGTCTGCCTCATCCTGTCGCGTCAGAAACTGCCGATCTTCGACCAGAGCACGATGGGCTCGGCCCGCGAAGGTGTAGCCAAAGGCGCGTACATCCTGAGCGAAGCCGACGGTGGCACGCCCAAGCTGATTCTCATCGCAACGGGTTCGGAAGTGAGCCTAGCGTTGGCCTCGCAGAAGGCGCTGCAAAGCGAAGGCATTGCTACCCGCGTGGTGAGCATGCCATCGTGGGAGCTGTTTGAGCACCAAGACAAAGCCTACAAAGAGCAAGTATTGCCGCCTTCCGTACGCAAGCGCGTGACCATTGAGGCTGGTTCGCCCATCGGCTGGGCCAAGTACGCTACCGACGAGGGCACGAGCATCAGCATGAACCGCTTCGGCGAGTCGGCTCCGGCGGAGCACCTGTTCGAGGAGTTCGGCTTCACGGTGGAGAACGTCGTGAAAACGGCCCACACTGTATTGCAAGACCAGCCTGCCGAAGAAGATAAGAAGCAAGTGGTTTCGTAAGGCCTAACGCGAGGCTTTTGCTTGGTGCCCGGGTGTGTAACCTCACCTAGGTACTAAGCAAAAGCCTCGCGTTCTTGTTCTTATTAACGCGTAGAACGTATGCGTATTCGTACTGCTGACGTCAGGACCTAGCTTGCAACCGCCGCTAGGTTCCGCTGCTTGAGGCGGCATTGGCCCCTTTGTTCAGCACGCGCCATTCATCAAACGGTTCTTTCAACCCCACTTTCATGAACCCATTAGTTGCTATTCGCGAGTTCAACCAGAGCATTTGGCTGGACTTTATTCGCCGCAAAATCCTGATCAACGGGGAGTTGCAGAAACTCATTAAGGAGGACAGCCTGCGCGGCGTGACTTCCAACCCGGCTATTTTCGAGAAAGCCATCGGCGGCAGCGACGACTACGACGCCGTAATCCGCTCGCTGGCGCTGCAAAACAAGTCGGCAGAAGAAATTTACACGTCGCTCGCCATCGGCGACGTGCAGCAAGCTTGCGACCTGTTCCGCCCCCTCTATGACTCCAACGATAACTCCGGCGACGGCTACGTAAGCCTAGAGGTTTCGCCCGAGCTAGTGAACGACACGGAGGGCACCATCGAGGAAGGCATGCGCTTCTGGAAGGCTGTTGATCGTCCGAACGTGATGATCAAGGTGCCAGCCACACTGGAAGGCCTGCCCGCTATTCGCCGCCTCATCTCGGAAGGCATCAATGTGAACGTGACGCTGATTTTTGGTCTGGAGCGTTACCGCCTCGTGGCCGAAGCGTATATCGCAGGCATGGAAGACCGCGTAAAGGCGGGTCAACCCATCGATAAAATTGCGTCGGTCGCGAGCTTCTTCCTCAGCCGCATCGACGTGCTCATCGACCCCATGCTGGATAAGCTAGTGGCCGAAGGTGGCGAAAAGGGCAAGATTGCCGAAGGCTTGGTGGGCGAAGTCGCCATTGCCAGCGCCAAAACCGCCTACCAGATCTACAAGGAAATATTCTCGGGCCCGCGTTGGGAAGCCTTGCAAGCCAAAGGCGCTAATTCGCAGCGTCTGTTGTGGGCTAGCACCGGTAACAAGAACCCGAAATACGACGACCTGAAGTACGTGGAAACCCTCATTGGGCCGCACACGGTGAATACTATTCCGCTCGAAACGCTGGACATCTTCCGCGAAAAAGGCAACCCTGCCGTGCGTCTGGAAGACAACCTCGACAAGGCGAAGCAGGTGCTCGAAGACCTACCCAAGCTAGGCTTGGACCTGGAAGCCCTGACCAACCAGCTCGAAGTAGAAGGCGCCCAGAAGTTCAAAGACCCCTTCGGCAAGCTGATGGAGTCGTTGGAGAAGAAGCGCCAAGTAGCTTTTGCCGAGCAAGTTGTTCCCGCTGATTTCCAGCTAGGTCCGTACCAGAGCGCCATCGACTCGAAGAAGCAAGAGTACCAGTCGAGCAACTTCATCGACGGTTTCTGGCAGAAGGAAGCCACGCTGTGGACCCAAAACGCTGAAGCGCAGGAGAGCATCCGGAGCTTCATGGGCTGGTTGCGCGTTGCTGAAACAATGGTACCTGCGGCTCCAGGGTTGGAGCAGTTTGCCCACGACATGCACGCTGCGGGCTACACGCACGTGGTTGTAATGGGCATGGGCGGCAGCACCATGGCGCCTATCGTATTTGAGAAGTCGTTCGAAAAAGGCGGAATCGGCCTCGAAATGCTCATCCTGGACACGACCGACCCCGGTACCGTGCGCCACATCGAAGAGAGCGTGCCGCTCGAAACGACGCTGTTCATTGTGGCCAGTAAATCGGGCACCACGGCTGAGCCGCTGGCGTTTGGCGACTACTTCTACGAAAAGGTGAAAGCCGTAAAAGGCGACAAAGCCGGCGAAAACTTCATTGCCATTACCGACCCCGGCTCGAAGTTCATTAAGACGGCTGAGGAGCTAGGTTACCGTCGTATCTTCCTGAACTTCACCGAGGTTGGCGGCCGTTTCTCGGCTCTTACGTACTTCGGTTTGGTACCGGCAGCGCTCTACGGCTTGAACGTAGGCGAACTGCTGGAGCGCGCCATCCGCATGATGCGCGCTTGCGGTGCTTACGGCGCTACGGAGCAGAACCCTGGCCTAGACCTAGGGGTAGCCTTGGGCGTACTGGCCCAGCAAGGCCGCGACAAGATGACGCTCATCACGCCTCTGTCGCTGAGCGACCTAGGTTTGTGGCTGGAGCAGCTGCTGGCTGAAAGCACCGGCAAAGAAGGCAAAGGCATTCTGCCGGTAGCCGGTGAGCCGCTGGCGGAGCCTGCTATCTACGGCAACGATCGGGTGTTCGTGTACGTGGGCTACCAGAACGAAGCTGACGAAGATAACAAGCAGAAGCTGCAAGCTTTAGCCGCTGCTGGTCATCCGGTTATTACCATCCTGATGGAAGACACCCTCGACCTAGGCCAGGAATTCTTCCGCTGGGAAGTGGCTACCTCCATCGTAGGCGCGGTGCTCGGCATCAACCCCTTCGACCAGCCCAACGTGCAAGCCGCCAAAACGGCCACCGACCGTCTGATGAAGGAAGTTACCGAAAAAGGTAGCCTGCCTGAAGAAACGCCCGCCCTCGAAGCGGATGGCGTGAAGTACTTCACTACAGCTTCTGGCAACGATGCAACTAGCCTGCTGAGTCAGTTCTTCCAAGCACACCCCGGCGACTACGTGGCTATTCAGGCCTACCTGACGGAGACGCCAGCGCTGAGCACTGCCCTGGAGCAACTGCGCGAGTACATCCAGCAACATTTGCACGTGGCTACCACGTTTGGCTACGGTCCGCGCTTCCTGCACTCGACCGGTCAGTACCACAAAGGCGGCCCCAACACGGGCTTGTTCTTGCAGCTCACGGCCGATAACCCGAACGATTTGCCGCTGCCGGGTCGCTCCTACACCTTTGGCACGCTCAAGAACGCCCAAGCCCAAGGTGACTTGGTAGCCCTGCGCGACAACGACCGTCGCACGCTGCACGTGCAGCTAGGTGCCGATGCTTCTGCGGGTCTGCATACGTTGCTTAAGGCACTACAAGCCGCTACGCTGAACGCGGCGCGTGCTTAAACCGAGGTAAGATCAACGGCCTTGCTGGTACTTGTCAGCAAGGCCGTTTTTTGCTTGGCTTCTCTCGTCACTCAGCATCTAGATAGCTCTTGCTGAGTATCGAGCACTGCTAACGTTTGCGGCCTGCTGCCTCGCGCCATCCTTTCATTTCCTGACAGTTTCCCCCCTCTAACCCATCCTATGAAATTCAAAAAATTACTCGCCGTAGCTGGTCTGGGTCTCTCCTCTTCTTTTTCTTCCTTTGCACAATCGATTGTGATGAACGTGCAAGCGGGCGACCCCAAACTCCAGATTAGCAAGCACATTTATGGTCAATTCGCCGAACACCTAGGTCGTTGCATCTACGGCGGCTTCTGGGTTGATGAAAATCTGAACGTGCCAAAGAAAGACCGTCTTCGCCTCGATATCATTGAGGCACTTAACAAAATCAAAATCCCAAACCTGCGTTGGCCCGGCGGCTGCTTCGCCGACACCTACCATTGGCGCGACGGCATTGGCCCGCGCAATCAGCGCCCCAAGATGCTCAATGGCACCTGGGGCGACGTGGTAGAAGATAATAGCTTCGGCACGCACGAGTTCCTGGAACTGTGCAGCATGTTGAAGTGCGAGCCCTACCTAGCCGGCAACATGGGTAGCGGCACCGTAGCGGAGATGTCGAACTGGATTGAGTACCTGAACCTAAACGGCGACACTCCCCTAGCCAAGCTACGCGCCCAGAATGGCCATCCAGATCCGTTTAAGGTGAGCTTCTGGGGTGTGGGCAATGAGAGCTGGGGCTGCGGGGGCAACATGACCCCAGAGTTCTACGCCGATCAGTACAAGCAATACGCGACGTTTGCCAAAAGCTACCCCGGCGCCCCTTTGCGCAAGATTGCCAGCGGCGCCAATGGCGACGACCGCAACTGGACGGAAGTCTGCATGAAAAAGATTCCGGTGGATCAGCTGTGGGGCATTTCACTGCACTACTACACACTACCTACCGGCAACTGGGGCAAGAAAGGTCCGGCTACCGGCTTCGATGAGCAGGCTTACTTCAGCACGGTGAAAAACTGCCTGAGAATGGACGAAATCGTGGCGGCGCACTCGGCCATTATGGATAAGTACGACCCCAATAAGAAAGTAGCCTTGGTGGTAGATGAATGGGGCGTGTGGACCGATGTAGAGCCCGGCACTAATCCAGCCTTCCTTTACCAGCAAAACACCCTCCGCGACGCATTGGTAGCGGGGACCACCCTCAACATCTTCAATAACCACTGCGACCGGGTAAAGATGGCCGAGCTAGCCCAAGCCATCAACGTACTGCAATCGTTGGTGCTCACCGACAAAGAAAAGATGTTGCTCACGCCTACCTATCACGTGTTCGACCTCTACCAGGTGCACCAAGATGCGCAGTATTTGCCCCTTAAATTTACCAGCCCCGACTACGTGCTAGGAAACGAAAAAATCCAGGCGCTCAATGCTTCCGCCTCAAAAGACAAAGACGGCATCGTGCATATTTCGCTCGTAAACCTAGATCCCAAAAAATCTATCAAGATAGAATCGGGCATCGATGGCGTGACGTGGAAGAATGCCACGGGCCAAATTCTGACTTCAGCGAAATTCAACGACTATAATTCTTTCGATAACCCAAACAAGGTGAAGCTAGCTCCTTTTAAAGGTGCGAAGAAGCGCGGAAATAAGCTCGAGGTCGAAATTCCCGCGCAGTCTGTTGTGGTATTGGCCTTGAAGTAAGCGTTCATACTATTAGCGTCGGTAATTAGTAGACGCACACTACTTAACACAAAAGCAGAGCATACAAAAAATGTATGCTCTGCTTGTTAATAACCAACTTGTGAGCTGCTGTATGCCCTGAGTTACTATGCCTTATGCGAAGTAAGAAAATCACAGGAAGTCTTTCGCATTTCACTGCCTCTGTGTTTGAGAATGCTCATCATGAGCTATAACGAAGCTAGCTAGCTAGTGGTTTCTGGACAACATCTGCTTACTCTTGAGCATAATAACACAGATCTACTTCCTTTTTTTACGGCAAGGACAATACCCTTTACAAAGAAAAACTCCTGCTCGAAAGAGCAGGAGTTTTTCTTTGTAAAGGGTATTGCGACTAACCTTGGTTTTCAACCTTTTTCGGACGGCCTGGGCGTTTAGCACCTTCCGCACGAGGCTTACGCTCTTTTTTTGCAGGCTGATAATCCGACTGGAACACAACAGAGAATTCATCAAAGGCAGCTTGTAATTTGCTGTATGCCTTTCTCATCTCACCAATCAGTTGCTCATTATTAGAAGCATTTGCAATAGCTTCCTGTATTTTGCTTAAATCCATATTTGCCACTTTCGTACGTTTTTAGGGTTGGCGGTTAAGTAGATTAAATTTACGGTGGCAAAGGAAAAAAGATTTTATTAATAAACAATAACCATTATTCCCTCTTGCTACCCGCATACTTACTATACCTCACCTAAATTTTCGCACAAATAATGTGCTAGCAACTTACCCAATAGTCATAATGGAAAAAGACAAGCAATGCTTCACCGATCAGTCATAGAAAAGCTCATTCAGCCGTAACTAACACTCTGTCTACAACTTACTAATAAACCATAAAGCTCTGATAGTTATTCTTACTGTTTAAAATCCGTAATTAGGCAATTATTATTACCAGAAATACACAGCTACTTACGAGCAAACCTACAATCAACAATGAACACTTTATGGTTACAACCTAGCTTATAAATGCCAAGAAGTTATGCCCATCAGCAATGTTACACTACAACGCTGCCTCAGGCTAGTCAAGGCCTGCTGTTAGCAATCAGCTTAAGCGTCTTCCAACTATACAAACCCACTACTGATGCTATTTTGCCGGGTTAGTACCCATTTATCATCAATAAGGTAATACTGACTATTCCCTGATAGTATTTGATAATTGTTCAACAACTTATCATTCCAAACTTGAATACACTACTTAATGCTCTGTATAGCAGTAGCTAATTATTGAGTTAGAGTGGCTAAATAGTTCTATTTGAATTATACTTAGCCTAGTACACATTGTATTCTTGGCAGCTACTGAAAAACCAAGAGGGAGGTTTAGCAGTACTTACTTCTATTGTAGAGCTTTGTGCAACTTATTTCAATATCATGACTGACCAAATAGAAAACTTTCCTGGTTCTCTTGCGAGCAAAGGTTTACCTACGCCTGTTTTAAATGAGCTAGAACGGCTCGTAGAGGAAACGCATGTCACGGAAGCCACTGTACCAGAACACATCCATACGCTTTCGGAAAAGCTCATGAAGTTTTATGAGCAAGAGTATAATACCCCCGTTGACAATGTAGCAGAATTTACTGCGCTCGTGAATTCCGAAACGTGGAATTACCTCTACCAAATGCGCGATGGAGACGCTGCGAAGAATAGTTAATTCTTCTGCCTTACTTCTTTTTTAGTTGAGTTTGTCGCCACTAGCGTGAAAACGTGCTGAATTATATCCGCCCGAAAGCTAGCTTCATGCAGCGTTGTACTGAGGCTAGCTTTTCACTTGTAACGGACAACAGCTATTTCTAATTTTATCAACTTCAACAAGTTATCTTCTATTTAACGCCTACCTGACAATTACTATTTGGTTTTAGCTATCGGATGCCTTTACCTTTAGGGCACCAATTCTTTCCGACAAAAGGATTGTTTTTATACAGAGGCGTGGAGAGACAGGCTCGACGAAACGCCGGCAACCCCTGCAAGTGCAGAACGGTGCCAAGTCCTGATCATATAAAAACAAGTTGCCGTGAATTTCTCGCACAACCCATTTTCTTATCTCTCCGCTACTCTTGAGCTGCCTTCTGCATGCTGCTGTCGCATGTGCATGAATGGGCTTATGCGGTGTTGTTATGAGTGTTAGCTGCTTGTTTAGCGGCAAAAGCCCTTTTGCATTTACACGGTTAGTTGCGCCAGGCGCTTACTGGTTTTTGCACCGGTAATACAACTTAGGTTGCCGTTTCGGCATGCAAACAGGATTGCTTGGCAGCCTCTTGTGCTGCTTTTCCCACACGCATTTTGTATTTAACTCATTGGGTACAGCGCTGATGGCTGGTAAGGCCAGGCGCATTCCCCTCCTATCGTCTTTGATCATGAAAAAGTATTATGGCTCTTTGTGGCTGTTCCTGCTTTTATTGCTAGTAAGTGTAGTGTCCTTCTTTTCCCAACAAGAGCCTACAGAGCGGCAAGACCGAGAGCTCGCACAAACCGAACAATCTTGGCTGCGTCAGCCTTAAGCTAGGTTTGCTGGCACCACATTACCCCAACTCGGTGCGCTTTTTCGATTCTTTGCTACTTCAGTGTAGCTAGGCTGTGCGGGCCTTAGCCGTATATCTCTGCTAGTTTGCTGACTTTGGAACAAACTGCTATTTGCGACTTATGAATTTAGGAAAGGGCTCCTGCCCCAGGCGGCTGGTTCTATTGGCGACAGTTTCGTTATCGACACTGCTCGGGGTCGCCACCTTCACGAGCGGAAAAGAGCGAAAACCTAGCTCTTCGGTAGCATCCAAGCCAGCCAAGAAGAAGCTGCTTTTCTCCGACGACTTTCAAACGCTTGATACCCTTACGTGGCGCCCCGAAATCGAGCCGAAGCCTAATTCTACGGTGTATGCCAAGCAAGGTAAGCTCGTGTTGGATACGCAGGGCGGCGTAACGGTGTGGCTGAAGCAGCCATTGCACGGCAACCTCCAAATAGAATACACCCGGAAGATACCCGTAGCCGGCGACCCCAACGACCGCCTCTCCGACTTAAATCAGTTCTGGATGGCTAGCGAGCCCACCGGTGATGGTACCACGCTGGCCACCCGTAGCGGTAAGCTGGAGGAATACGACAACCTCCGCCTTTACTATGTTGGAATGGGTGGCAACACCAACAGCACCACGCGCTTCCGCAAGTACCCGGGAAATGGTGAACGAACCCTACTTCAGGAGTACAGTGATGCAGTGCATCTGCTCCAACCTAACAAGGAGTACAAGATCAAAACCATCGTGCAAAACGGCACGACTAGCTTCTGGGTGGATGGCAAGTGCTTTTTTACCTACAAAGATCCGGCACCGTTGCCGACTGGCTACTTCGGTATTCGCTCCACGAAGTCGCGCCAAGAAATATCGAACTTCCGGGTGTACCAGTTAGACTAAGAGCCCAGCTACCTAGGTCCGTTATAAGTTGATTTATTAGAAATACTCGTGTGAACTCGTTTGATTCTTCTCGTCGCGCCTTTGTCAAAAAATCATTGGTCATGGGCGTAGCGCTGCCTTTGGCACCTGTGTTGGCCGCCCGTATGGAAAGCGACGAAACGGTAGCTGCCAGCTCCAACAACCCCGTGCCGCTGCATTGGCTAGAGGATACAGCTAGCACTAAAGCTGTGGGGGTAACCTGGGGCGTGCCGTGGCCAAAAGGCAAGCACAAGAAAGGGACGGCCTTTTCGCTACACGATCAGCAAGGCAGCTCGTTTGCCGTTCAGAGCTGGCCCCTAGCCTATTGGCCAGATGGCTCGCTCAAGTGGACTGCCCACGCCGCCCAGCTAGTTCCGGCACAGACGCAAGGCTTAGTCCTGAGCACGGCAAAAACAGCTAGCCCCACGAAGGGCCTAACCGTCACAGAAGCCTCGAACGCTATTACAGTAGATACTGGTGCTATTCGGTGCCAGATCCATAAACAAGGTTCGACGCTCATCACGGCTATCACCAGAGATGGCCGGGCAGTTGCCGCCGCTGGCCGTTTGGTACTGCTAACGCAAGATCGTGTTGATGCGGAAGATGAAGGCGTCACACGCACGCAAGAGTTTACGGGCGAAATCAGCCAGGTAACAGTCGAGCAGTCGGGGCCCGTGCGCGCCGTGGTGAAGCTAGAAGGCAAGCACCGCCAAGCGAAGGCAAGTCGGGCGTGGCTGCCTTTCGTGGTGCGCCTGTACTTCTACGCGGACAGCGAGGCGGTGCGCGTGCTACACACCATCACCTACGATGGCGACGAAACCCAAGACTTTATCAAAGGCGTTGGTATTCGCTTCGCGGTGCCGCTGCACGCTCCCCTCCACGATCGGCACGTTCGATTTGCAGGTGAAGACCAAGGCATTTTCGGGGAAGCAGTGCGAGGACTGACGGGCCTGCGGCGTGACCCTGGCGCAGCCATCACCAAGGCCCAAGTAGCAGGACAAGCTACACCCGATGAGAAAAGCTTTCCACCCGAAGTAGCTAGTCACCTTAATTTAATTCCCGCCTTCAGCGACTACACGTTGGTGCAGCCTTCTGCGGATTCATTTGCTATTCGCAAACGCACTCGGAAAGGCTTTACGTGGCTTAACTCGGCCACTGGCAAACGTTCTGCGGGTCTCGCCTACCTAGGTACCCCGACGGGTGGGCTGGCCTTTGGCATCAAAAACTTCTGGCAGAACCACCCCGCTCAACTCGACATTCGCAACGCCGTGACCGACGAGGCCGACGTTACGCTGTGGCTGTGGGCACCCGAAGCGCCGCCCATAGACCTGCGCTTTTACCACGACGGGCTAGGCCAAGATACCTTTGCCAAGCAGCGGGAAGGCCTCGACATCACCTACGAAGACTATGAGCCAGGCTTCGGCACCCCGAAAGGCGTCGCACGTACCAGTGAGCTGATGCTCTGGGCGCTGCCTGCCACTCCATCGGCGGCGGCGCTAGCTTCGCTTGCCACCACGTTGCAGACGCCACCCGTGCTAGCTTGCACGCCCGCTTACTTACAGGAAAGAGCGGTGTTCGGGGATAATTGGAGTGTGCTTGACCCCACGTCGCCGGCCAGGGCCAAAATTGAAAAGCAGCTAGCCTGGTACTTCGATTTCTATAAAAACCAAGTGGATCAGCGCTCCTGGTACGGGTTCTGGAACTACGGCGACGTGATGCACAGCTACGATGAGAGCCGCCACGTGTGGAAGTACGACATCGGCGGCTTCGCCTGGGATAACTCGGAGCTCTCGACTGATATGTGGCTGTGGTACTACTTCTTAAGCACAGGCCGCGCCGATGTATTCCGCATGGCGGAAGCCATGACGCGCCACACGGGGGAGGTCGACGTTCACCACCTAGGTCCGTTCGCGCCTCTCGGCTCGCGCCACAACGTGCTACACTGGGGCGACAGCGCCAAGCAGCTGCGCATTAGCACGGCCGCTAACCGCCGCTTCTATTATTATCTCACTGGTGATGAACGCGTGGGCGACTTACTACGCGAGCAAGTTCCCGCCGCCAAAGCCCTACTTACCATTCAACCTGGTCGCAAGCTTCCTCAAGACGACCCGCGCAAATCGGGTGTGACCAAGACAGAAGCCTACTGCTCTTTCGGCACCGATTGGGGCGCTATTGCCGCCGCCTGGCTTACGGAATGGGAACGAACTGGTAATGCGCAGATCAAGCAAAAGCTCTTGAACAGCATGCAGACGATTGCTGCGCAGCCACATGGTTTTTTCACTGGCAGCGCTTTGTTGGATGTGGAAACGGGAAAGTTTCGCCTTTCGACGGATACCAAACCGTACGCCCAGCACTTGAACGCAGTATTTGGCCTTCCAGAAGTTTGCGCGGAGTTGATCACGCTAGTGGATATGCCCGCGTTTGAACGCGCATGGCTAGCCTATTGCGAGTTATATAATGCTTCGGAGGCTGAGCAAGCCGCTCGGCTTGGGCAGTCGTTGGGTAAGCTTAACCTTCGCCAGGGGCACTCCCGCCTTACTGCTTTTGCCGCTAAACGTAAGAAAGATAAAAAGCTAGCCCTACGCGCCTGGGATGAATTTTATCACGCGTCCGGAGGGCTCACGACGCATCCGCAAGCGCATCTGCTGAAAGGGCCCGAGGTACTAACGCCAGTTGATGAAGCGCCCGGAATTTCCACAAATTCGGTGGCGCAGTGGAGCCTAGCGGCCATTCAATGCTTAGCATTGGTCGGCGATGAAATTCCGAATGGGCTATAAAAGCAAAAGCCGGTCAATGACCGGCTCCTGTTCCACAACCAAAACACCTAAAAAACTATTCTTTCGAATTAGCTTGTTACAAGTCTCGTGCCAAGAATAAATCGTTGGATTGAAAAAAGTAGAATTTAGTTCATTAGCTAGCGAGTTTGTTCTAGTGATGCACCAGAGTTAGGAACGATAAATGGCCGTTTCCTCGTAAATTGCCTAGTTGTTGCTGCTTTTTTTATTCTCTCCATCTCATCAGTCCTCTTTATGGAAGCTCCTCACGACGAGTTTATGCGCGAAGCCATTCGCCTCTCAATCGAAAAAATGCAGGCCGGTCACGGTGGGCCATTTGGGGCAGTGGTCGTAAAAGATGGCGAGATCATCGCACGTGGCTTCAACCAAGTCACGAGCACGCACGACCCAACTTGCCACGCCGAAGTAGACGCCATTCGCAAGGCCTGCGCCACGCTCGGCACCTTTCAACTTACTGACTGTGACCTATATACCTCTTGCGAACCGTGCCCGATGTGCCTAGGTGCCATTTATTGGGCCCGTCCGCGCCGCGTATTTTATGGCAACACGAAGCAGGATGCTGCGGCTGTTGGCTTCGACGATCATTTTATCTACGATGAGATTGAGAAGCCTCTTGGCGAGCGTACGATTCCCATGCAGGAGTTGCTGCGGGAGGAAGCTCGTGCCGGTTTTCGCGCTTGGGAAGAGCATGAGAGCCGCAAAGAATACTAGAGGCTAGGTAGCCTAGCTGTATACTGGCAAAATATTTTTGCTTGATACCCAAAACGAAGGAAGGCCGGACGCTACTAGCATCCGGCCTTCCTTCGTTTTGGGCCACCCACAAGATTCGTGCAGTAATTGAACCTAGGCAGTTATTTTTTGGATTTATTTTCCACGCATGCCCATCATCTTGGCCATTTGTGCCATTCCGCCTTTGGTTTGGCTCATTTTGTTCATGGTGCGCATCATTTTGCGCATATCCTCAAACTGCTTCATCAGGTTGTTCACCTGCTGAATGTCGGTGCCGCTACCTTTGGCGAGTCGCTTGCGGCGGGAGCCGTTCAGCAGCTCGGGCTGGGCGCGCTCCTGTGGGGTCATGCTCTTAATGATGGCTTCGATTGGCTTGAAGGCGTCATCATCAATATCGATGTCTTTGATGGCCTTGCTCATGCCGGGGATCATGCCAACCAAGTCCTTCAGGTTACCCATCTTCTTGATTTGCTCCAGCTGCGATAGGAAGTCGTCGAAGTTGAACTGGTTCTTGCGAATCTTCTGGTTGATGCGCTTGGCCTCGTCTTCGTCGAACTGCTGCTGGGCACGTTCCACAAGCGAGATAACGTCGCCCATGCCGAGGATACGCTGGGCCATCCGGTCTGGATAGAACATATCCAGCGCTTCCATCTTCTCACCCGTCGAGATGAACTTGATGGGCTTCTCCACCACCGCCCGAATCGAGAGGGCCGCACCACCGCGCGAGTCACCGTCGAGCTTGGTGAGCACCACGCCGTCGAAGTTCAGACGGTCGTTGAAGGTTTTGGCCGTGTTGACCGCATCCTGGCCCGTCATGGAATCTACCACAAACAGCGTCTCCGACGGATTAATAGCCCGCTTCACCTGCTCGATTTCGGCCATCATCTGCTCATCCACGGCCAAGCGACCGGCGGTGTCGATGATGACTACTTTCTTGTTGTTTTTGCGCGCGTACTCAATGGCGTTCTGCGAAATCTGAACAGGATTCTTATTGTCCGGCTCCGAGTACACTTCTACGCCTACTTGCTCGCCGAGCACCTTCAGCTGATCGATAGCAGCGGGGCGGTACACGTCGCAGGCTACCAGCAGCACGTTGCGGTTTTGCTTTTTGATGAAGCTAGCTAGCTTACCGGCAAAAGTCGTTTTACCCGAACCTTGCAAACCCGACAACAGCACCACCGCCGGGTCACCTTTAATAACGATATCCTGCTTTTCGCCACCCATGAGCTCAGTGAGCTCATCGTAGACGATCTTTACCATCAACTGGCCGGGCGAAACGGTGGTTAGCACGTCGCGGCCCATGGCCTCGTCCTTGATCTTGTCGGTTACTTCTTTGGCAACCTTATAGTTCACGTCGGCATCCACCAGCGCGCGGCGGATTTCCTTAATGGTGGCGGCAACGTTAATTTCCGTGATGCTGCCCTGACCTTTCAAGGTCTTAAACGCACGGTCGAGTTTGGTACTTAAGTTATCGAACATCTGCTGATGTGCTGATTGTGTAGGTTGCTAATGAGCTGAGTAAGCGGCGAAGAAGCCTTGTTCAGCACGATGTTTACGAGAGCAGCGCGGCCAATGGACCGCGTCGCTCATCGTAGGCTGCATCACCTTGTTCCTTGCTATATCGACTAAGAAAACAGCGTGAAATAAAGTTTTGCTCCCAAAATTAACCAGAAAACCCCGAAAGCCGATACTGCTTACCTTCGTGCTTTCCTTATACCGCCAAACTTCCTTGCTTCTATGCGCTTGCTCGTGATTACTTACTACTGGCCACCTTCGGGAGGCGCAGGCGTGCAGCGGAGCTTAAAGTTTGTGAAACACCTGCCGGCGCTGGGGGTAGAGTGCACTGTTATCACGGTTGACCCTAATAAGGGCGCTTACCCGGTGCTGGATCATTCGTTGGCAGCCGAAATCCCACCTAGCGTTCGCGTCATCCGGACGGATACGTCGGAGCCTTTTGGGAGCTACAAGAAAATCACGGGCCGTCAGCAGATTCCCTATGGGGGCTTCGCGAATGAAAGCAAAACCAGCTTTCAGCAGCGTTTTTTCAAGTTTGTGCGGGGCAACGTGTTCATTCCCGATCCGCGCCGCGGCTGGAACCGGCACGTGCTGCGGGCGGTAGCGGACTTGCTGGCCCAAGGCGAAACCTTCGATGCCGTGCTGACCAGCTCGCCGCCGCATTCCACCCAGCTTATCGGCCTAGCCTTGAAGAAACGTTACGGCTTGCGCTGGCTAGCCGATTTGCGCGACCCTTGGACCGATATTTACTACCACAAGGAGCTGAACCAAACCCCTCCGGCTAGGTGGTTGGATGCTTATTACGAGCGCCAAGTGCTAGAGCAAGCTGACGAAATCCTCGTGACCAGCCCCGACACGAAGCGCTTGTTTCTGGGAAAATCGCCACGGCTTACGGCCAGCAAATTTCATGTGCTTCCTAATGGCTACGACGAAAGCGACTTTCGCATTCGCTCTACCCCTCCTACTGAGTGCCTGCTGATTACGCACACGGGCACCATCAGCGAAACCTACCATATTGAGCTGTTCCTGAAAGCATGCGCCGAATGTAGTCAGCGGCACCCCGATGTGCCGCTGCGGCTGCGCTTCGTGGGCAAGGTGTCGGATGGCGTGCGGCAACAGATCGAGGAAAACAACCTAGGTTCGCAGGTTGAGTTCATTTCCTTTGTTCCCCACGAAGAGTCAGTGCGCTACCTGCTACGGGCCACGGTGCTGCTCATGGCCATTCCCGACGTGCCCAATAATTTCGGCATTCTGCCGGGCAAAGTATTCGAGTATTTAGCTGCTAATAAGCCCATTATCTGCATTGGCCCGGTTGGCTCTGATGCTGATAACTTGCTAGAGGAATGTGGCGCGGGCCGGGCCCTAGCCTATGATGCTTACTCGGCTATGCTAGAGCATTTGGAGGGACTAATAGCCCAATGGCGCAAGAACTCGAACCTGGACTTACCAGCCCTGAACAACACGCGCTATTCTCGTAAAGCCTTGACTCAGCAGTTGGTACAGCTAATGCAAACGAAGTAGAACAGGGTACGCGCCGGAGTGCGTGTATGTAGCACGGACTCCAAAGTCCGCGCTACTTTACTAGCTTTTCCCAAGCGCCACGCACCTTGCTAGGCACCCGGCTTGCCAGGCGGGCGCGCCAATCGGCCCAGGCGGAATGACCTAGCTGCTGGCCTTGCCAACGTTCAATGGCGGTGGCCACGCGCTGCGCCAGCGTCCGGTAGTGCGCCCGTTGGTAGTGCCGAAGATTGTTGGTAACGTCGGCTGGCGTTTTGACGAAGTCACGCACGTCAATTAGAAAGCAATTTTCTGCCGCGCCCACAAACTCGTTAAGCGCCTGATTCATCTGGCTATGGCGTTGCTTGGCGCCCATTTCTCCCGAACCAGGCACTTCGATTTCGGCTCCATTGAGAAAGAAGATAGGCACATTGGCGGGCAATTTTGCTCGCAGCCAGCTTAAGTTCTCTTTAAACTGGGCAGGCGTAATTTGCCCTACACACGCAAATTCGGCTTGAAAACGACGCAAAAAAGCCTCGTCCATTCCCCGAAATTTGCGTTGAGCGTACTTGGCCGCTTGTGCGGTAGGGTCAACTTTCGTAAGATCTTGGTAACCACCAAACGGCACGCTTATCCCGGTGCTTCTCTCTTGGTACAGCTCCTGCGTGTAGTCCATCAAGGGGCTGTAAACCAGCGCTTCATAGCTGCCATCCCAGAGCTTAGTTTGAAACGCTTCTTTGCCTAGGAAGGGCAATGCCTGTGCTAGCCGCTGCTGCTCGGCGGGCGGCAACTCATGGCTGAGTCGCAACAAGGCAGTATGTTCTATGTGAACGGGTATTTGGTTCTCGTTCACGTAGTTAAATTCTTCTTGCACCTCCAGGTGAAAGGCTTGCAGGAAGGGAGTCAGTTGACCTAGGTCGCAGCCGCCCTTGAGCAACACGCGCAGTTGGGTGCCTGGTTCGCCAGTAGGCTCCACCAGCGTATTACTTTTCGCCGCCGCTTCTTCGGTTACTACCGTAACCCAATCGGGCCGCTCGGTTTGGTTCAGCTCCGTGGCCACTTCGCCTTGTACCTCAAGCTTTGGGAAGCCTAGCCACGCGTAGGTAAACTGCTCAACGCCGAGATGCAGGATGCGGCAGGAGAATACCAGTTGTTCTAACTGGTTGTCGGTCAGGTTCAGGCAGTAGATACCTACCAGGCCATAATCCCCGAAACGGTCGTGCACGCGCACGGTGCCCCAGCGGCGCTCGGGGTCCTGAAAGCTAGCTTGCAGCTCCTCCTTCGTGACGCGCCGCTTGGTAAAATTCAGCTGATTGGAACGGTTAATGAGCTCCTCAATCCGGTCGAGGTCGGAAAGCATGGCGTTGCCTTCGCGAAACTGGATGCGCACAGCCGAATCACGTAAGAAAGCTAGGTTATCCTGGTAAGTGGCGCGGGCTTGCTGTTGGCGTTCGAGCAGTTTGTACTGCTCCAGGCGCGAAAAGCTAGGATCAGGCTTGCCGCTGGCACGCAACAGCGGTGCGAGCTGGGGTAAGTCGGTGGGGTCGGCCACTTGCAGCTTGGGGTTGTAAAACTGCGCCTCAGCCCGGTTGATGGGGTTATCGTCTAGAAATAAGGCGTTAGGAGCCCGTAGCTGCATCTGCTCCAGCAACTCCTTAATAATAGGCCCCTTCGGCTGCCAGCTGATCTGCGGAAACACGAACAAGTCGCGGATACCTAGCTCAACAAGCTTGGCTTCGGCAGCGGCAAAGTCGTTTTTGCTAACGATGGTGTGCACAATGCCCCGTGCTGCCGTTTCGCGCACCAAGGCTAGGTTCTCTTCCAGCGCTTCCACGGCCCCTTCTGAGAGCGTACCGCGCCAAAAGGTATCGTCGAGGTCCCAAATAATGACTTTGACTGGTTCTGGCATTTTCGTTCCTGATTGTTTGTTCTTGGCCTCTGGTGTTGTTAACACGGTTTTGGCCTTTTCCTCACCAAAACCCAAAACAAACAACTAAAACCAAGCGGAGGCAAAAGTACGCAACCTCGGTGCGGAATGCCTATTTTTGCCTTCCTTACCCTAGCTGGCCGTCGCCAGCCTTTCTTTTATATGGCCCTCGACCTCAATCATAAATCCATTCTGGTAACCGGTGGCACCGGCTCGTTCGGCAAGAAGTTCGTACAGACGGTGTTCGAGAAATTCCCCCAGGTGAAGCGCCTCGTGGTGTTTTCGCGCGACGAACTGAAGCAATTCGAAATGTCGCAGGTGTTTCCGCACAGCCAGTACCCCGCTATCCGCTACTTTATCGGTGATGTGCGCGATGCCGACCGGCTGAAGCGGGCTTGCGAAGGCGTCGACGTGATTGTGCACGCCGCGGCTCTTAAGCAAGTGCCGGCCGCCGAGTACAACCCGATGGAGTGCATCAAGACCAACATCTTCGGTGCCGAAAACGTCATCAACGCCGCCCTCGACTGTGGTGTGCAGCACGTAGTAGCCCTGAGCACTGACAAAGCCGCCGCCCCCATCAACCTATACGGGGCGACGAAGCTGTGCTCGGATAAGCTGTTCGTGGCGGCTAACAACATGAAAGGCGCCCGCGACCTGCGCTTCTCGGTAGTGCGCTACGGCAACGTAATTGGCTCCCGCGGCTCGGTAGTGCCCTTTTTCATGCAGCGTCGGCACACGGGCGTACTGCCCATCACCCACCCCGACATGACGCGCTTCAACATCTCGTTGGAAGGTGGCGTCGACTTGGTGCTGTACGCGTTGGAAAATGCCTGGGGCGGCGAAATCTTTGTGCCCAAAATACCTAGCTACAAAATCACGGAAGTAGCGCAGGCAATTGCTCCTGGCTGCCGCCAGGAAATTGTAGGTATTCGCCCCGGCGAGAAACTCCACGAAGAGATGATTACCGAAACCGACGCCTTAAGCACGGTGGAACTAGCTAAGTACTACGTGATTCTGCCTTTCACGCCGCAGTGGGATGTCGACAAGTTCATTGCTCACTTCGGGGGTAAGCGCGTGCCCCTAGGTTTCCACTACGATTCGGCCAATAATGAAGAATGGCTCAACGCCGAGCAGATTCGCGAGGAAATTCGGGAGCATGTGGACCCGGCGTTTGTTGCTTGATAAATAATTTTTTCGTATAAAAAAAGGGCGTCTCTAAGCTTAGAGACGCCCTTTTTTTATATGTTAACTATTAGAATAGCCTAACCTTATTCCACTATCAACCGCTTAGTTGTAGTGATGGTTGGACTCCTAATTTCGACCGTATATACTCCTCTATCTAACCCAGTCAACATTAACTTAGCGTCCTCCTTGCTATGCCAAGCTGGCACCATTCGGCGCACTTGTTGGCCCATCGAGTTGTAGAATACTACCTCCAAAGACTGTTTGAACAGATTAGTTGGCAAATCAAGGGTTACTTGATCGTGGGC
The DNA here is from genome assembly GCF_002154225.1 of Hymenobacter crusticola. Taxonomy (GTDB): domain Bacteria; phylum Bacteroidota; class Bacteroidia; order Cytophagales; family Hymenobacteraceae; genus Hymenobacter; species Hymenobacter crusticola. The sequence continues at coordinate 173,751 of NZ_MTSE01000009.1, read as the reverse complement.
AGGGTTTGGATAAAGTGCTATTCCGTTACCTACTGCCGAATTAGCTGTAGCTAATGGAATTCCAGCAAACGCATTGGGGAAGTTAGGTAATCCAACCTGACATAGACGACCGTTTAGGTAAAGGCCGTTTTCCCGATAGCCACACCCACTTCCGCGAACATTTGGGTTATCAATGACAGCTACGTAGGGACTATTGTAAATGGCAGCATACATTTTACCATTAGATGCTAGCTGCAGAGCGCCAATTAAGAAATAAGATGTACTACCCACGACAGTAGCTGAGGCCGCAATAGCTGCCGGTGAACCAGCATTTAGGTCAAACTGATATAGGTAACCGCCATCCAGATTGCTGCCATACAAAAGCCGTCCGTTAGGCGAAAACTCCACTCCATAGCTCCGGTAGAACTGAGGCAGCCAGATGTAATTAGATAGTTGACCAGTAGCGTTGTTGAAATCAAATAATTCAAAATTAGCATCACGAATTCCTAAAGCCAATTTGCTTCCATCGGGTGAAGCACGTAGGTATCCGACAGCGTTAGCATTACGGTAATTACCACCTCCGCCTTGATGCACAGATCCAATGGAGGTAATGACTGGCACGTTGCTTATACCATTTGGCGAAACTAAGTACGCATAGAACGTATTAGTCTGCCAACCGTGCACCACAATCCATGTATCCCGTCCGTTGGCATGTCGTACTGCGGTTAGTTTTTCAGTCAGAGATACATTAGATAGTTGGATTGCCTTAGTAGCAACAGCACCTACTCCATTTTGCTGCGTCATGTCAACAATGGAGTACTTTAGCCCACCTACCAAAAGATTATCACAAGCGTCCACAGTGAAGACATAATACTGTGAAGGGCTAGCTGGGTTCTTCACAATAATCGCCCCCTGAGAAGCAGACTCATGTCCACCTATATTTTGTCCATTTGTCATCATCTGATGATTACGATTCCAAATGTTCACACTATTTGTGTAAAACAACAGGTTACCTACTTCATCAGATATAGTTGCACAAGCCTCGTAAGTAACCATTGCGCTGTTAGTTAAGGGCGCGGGCGTAGACGTTGTGAATGTGAGAGCGGCGTTCTGTCCGAAATACCAGTTCTGGACTTCTCGTTGTGCATACAATGACATAGGCAACAACATAGAAAGTAGCAGTAATATTTTTTTCATATAGGAAGGAATTTTGAAATTGATCAAGTAAAAGTATAAACTCTTCGGCAAACATGGCAAATAATTTATATTTAATAATATACTTCTTTCATAGTCAACATCATTCCTCATTTGATATAAGGGATTACTCATCTGCTAACTGTGGCAGCTCCACTCCTATTACTTAACATAGCCAACTTATCTTTGTATCATTAGCTAGGTCGCCTCTTTCTGGCCACAGGTTGGCTAACGTTAATATTGTTTAGTTGTACTCAAGGTATTATGTACTTTCCTCACCCTATCCCTTACGGCCGTCAACATATTACGGAGGCTGACGTTCAAGCTGTTACTGAAGCTCTGCAGTCAGATTTTCTCACCCAAGGTCCGAAAGTTGCAGAGTTTGAAAACAGGTTCGCGGCTTATGTTGGAGCTACGTATGCCGTGGCTGTAAGCAATGGTACAGCTGCACTGCATTTGTGTACCTTAGCATTAGGTGTACAATCCGGTCATCGTGTCATTACAACACCCATCACCTTTGCGGCTTCGGCTAACTGCATACTCTATTGTGGTGGCGAAGTGCATTTCGCAGACATCGACCCAGCCACGGCGCTGATTGATCTTAAAGCGGTACGTCGTCTGCTAGAAAGCCAGCCGAAGGGCTACTTCCATGGTCTTATTCCAGTAGATTTTGCTGGATTACCTGTGAATTTAGAGGAGGCACGGAAACTAGCGGATGAGTTTGGCCTTTGGCTCGTGGAAGATGCTGCTCATTCACCAGGCGGTTTTTTTGTGGACAGCCAAGGTATTGAGCAATGGTGTGGGAATGGAAAATTTGCTGATTTATCTATTTTTTCCTTCCACCCTGTCAAGCATATTGCTACAGGGGAAGGTGGCATGATTACGACCAATCGGCAAGACCTATATGAGAAGCTACTACTGCTACGCACACATGGTATCACCAAAGATCCAGCGAAGCTGCTCAAAAGCGATGGCGGTTGGTACTACGAAATGCAAACTTTAGGCTACAACTATCGCTTACCAGACATGCTCACGGCGTTAGGTATTAGCCAGCTACAACGGGCAAACGAGGGCTTAGCTCGCCGGCGATTTTTAGCAGCTCGCTATAATGCTGCTTTCGCTAATATGGCTGCTGTGCGCCCTTTAGCGACAGCACCGGGCCATGCGTACCATCTTTATGTAATTCAAGTAGAAGACCGGAAAGGGTTGTACGATTTTCTGCGCGATCGGCAGATCTTTGCACAAGTGCACTACATTCCGGTACATACCATGCCTTACTACCAGGAGCTAGGTTGGAACCCGAGCGATTTTCCACGAGCTGAAGCCTATTATGCGCGCTGCTTAAGCATTCCTATGTTTCCCTCTCTTACCGATGAGGAGCAGCAATATGTGATTAGTAGCATTCAGCAGTTTGTAAAATGAATACTCTATTGGGTGCCGGTATCATTACCCAAGCTCGCATGGGAAGCACTCGCCTTCCTGGGAAAGTGTTGCTCACTGCACGCGGTATCAGCATGTTGCAATATCACGTTGAACGCCTGCGGGCTAGTGAGCTACCCTTGTATATAGCAACGACTACTCGGCCCGAAGATGATTCGATTGAGCAGCACGCTGAGCAGCTAGGAGCAGCCTGTTACCGTGGTGATGTCGATGACGTTTTAAGCCGCTACTATGGCGCGGCTACACACTTTGGGCTCACGACCATTGTGCGCGTAACTTCCGACTGCCCTCTGCTCGATGGTAAACTGATTCGAGCAGCAGTAGAACACTATTTAGCAGCAGCTGACCCTAATCTTTACATCTCTAATGGCATTACTCGGAGTTACCCGCGTGGATTAGATTTTGAGGTATTTTCGTACGCGTTGCTGGTACAGGCACAAAGGCATGCTAGCTCCGCTTCCGATCGAGAACACGTTACACCTTACATCCACCAAAATCGCTCTGGGCAGGTTCAAGTCGAACAAGTAGTGCGCCAGTTAGATGCTAGCCATTATCGACTTACGCTGGATACTGCCAAGGATTTTGCGCTGCTAAAAGAATTATTTGAGCACTACCATGCCGACTCGCTTTCCACCGACGAGCTAATTACTTTATTGGACCAACATCCAGAACTGGTAGCTATTAATGCTGAGGTAAAGCAGAAAAAGTATGATTTCACAAAGTGAACGTAGATTAATAGTCAACCAACTAATCATCTTATCATTACTGTATGCGCCTCATTTTCCGGGCTGACGGCAATGCTCAAATTGGCCTCGGTCATGTTGTACGCTCGTTGGCGTTGGCCGATATCGTGCGCACCATTGGAGAATGTTTGTTTGCCATTCAAGAGCCTTCAGTTGCCATTAGGCAACTTTTGGCGATGGCGCAAGTTCAGCTTCTTGAGTTACCCGCAACGCTTGACTTAGCAACCGAAGCCGCTCAACTAGCTGTGGGTACCGTTCAAGCAACCGATCTTGTCGTGCTCGACGGCTATAGCTTTGACGCTGCTTACCGACAACAACTCCGCACAACTGGGTGCCGTTTAGTAGTCATTGACGACCTACGTTTTGGCTATTTCGATGCCGACTTACTTATCAATCACTCGCCTGGGGTTACGCGGCACATGTATCATACTGCGCCTCATACTCGCTTTTGCCTTGGGCCAGCGTTTTCGCTGCTGCGCAAGCCCTTTTTAGCACACGCTCAGTTACCGGAGCCGACTACTTGCATTGACAGCATACTCCTTTGTTTTGGCGGGGCTGACCCTGTAGGTCTCACTCCGCTTTGTTTATCAGGACTGGTGACTCTGCCAAGCATACAGCAAATAGGAATTATCACGGGTAGCGCTTTTCAGCACAGTGTCGCTTTAAAACAAACCTTAGTGGCACATCCCGACAAGACTATAAGTACCTATCAGAACCTGGACGCATATCAAATGGTATTGCTATTCAAGCAGTATCAAGCAGTTGTTTGTCCAGCCAGCACTATTCTGATCGAAAGCCTTTTTCTAGGCAAAGCTTGCCTGACCGGCTCATATATAGAGAATCAACAAGCACTGGCCGACTATGTACACGTTCACCAACAAGCCTATTCAATCGGCGATTTCACAACACTATCGGCGGCAGCTTTGCACCAAGCGCTAGTCCAAGGGCTAGCTTTTCTCCAAAACACACAGCGCCAGCCATACGTCGTACGGCCCTCCCCTGAACAACTACACGCAGAGTTTCAGCATTTGGCTCAAGCCTAACTTTTAGCATTCATCTTCCTAAATCTTTATTGCTATGGCAGAACAAGAGTTTGCGCATCTGACTAAGGAGTATCTATCCGAACGATTGCAACTCCGTAGCCTCCGCTCAACCGACATTGATGAAGCTTTTTTAACTTGGTTTCAGGACGAGGAGTTGATGCGATTCTACACTAACTCCCGGCAAACGCATACCCTAGAATCGCTATTACGCAACATCCAGGCAGGAGCGGCAACTGATACTAACTATGTATTTGCCATTATCGATCGGGAAACGCAAGCGTTTATTGGCACCATCAAGCTAGGTCCTATTAACCGCGACCATCTTATCTCAGATCTCGTTGTATTGCTTGGTGACCGTCACTTTCACGGTAAGGGCTTAGCAGTAGAAGCTATTCGTTTAGGCAACGCTATTGCCTTCGAAGAATTTGGTTTACGAAAGTTATTCGGTGGTATGTACGCAACCAACGTAAGTTCTTACAAAGCTTATCTGCGGGCGGGCTGGGTTGAGGAAGGCCGGTTGTTAGGGCATTACTTAGTGGATAGTCAACCCATAGACCGCATCCTGATTGCTTGTTTCAATCCTATTTTCTTTCCTTTGCTACCAATAAGCTGACGCCGTGTAAGATTCATTAACTATCTATCATCTTACACGGCGTTTCAATCAGCTTCTTTCTTCGCGCTCTACCCCCTATGTCTTCCCCACTTCTTCGGCCCATGACGGAGGCTGACCTTGAGCAAGTGCGCTTATGGCGTAATTCTCCAGCCGTCAGCCAATTCATGTATCACTCCCGCCTTATTACTCCAGAAGACCAAAAAGCTTGGTTTGAGGGCTTGGCTAACGATCCAACACGCCACTATTGGATTATTCAGCACGCAGATCATGCTGTAGGTGTAGCCAATCTGTACAATATTAACCAGACTTTTAAGAGCTGTTATTGGGCATTCTACCTAGGTGACGGAGGAGGAGGAAGTGCAGGACTGGGCGCGCGGGTGGAATTAGCTATTTTAGAGTATGTCTTCGAAGAGCTGAGCCTGAATAAGTTGCTTTGTGAGGTGTTTGTCAGCAACGATAAAGTGATTCGTCTGCACGAAAAATTTGGTTTTCGCCGCGAAGCTTACTTACGGGAGCATGTTTTCAAAGACAATGTGTTTCGAGATGTTATCGGCCTAGCCTTGCTACGCCGCGAATGGAAGCAAATCCAAGGAACACTGCAGCAACTATTCAAACGATAGGTAGTATTCTTTTCTCCTAGCTTATTTTCTTTAGTTTTTTTATGTCTTTTCCCATCGGCTCCCGTCTTATCGGTCCCGACCAGCCGCCTTTTATCATTGCGGAACTCAGCGGCAACCATAACCAAGACCTGGAGCGCGGCCTCGCCATCGTCGATGCGGTGGCCGCGGCTGGCGCCCACGCCATTAAGCTCCAAACTTATACCGCCGATACCATGACGCTGCCCGGCGCCTACCGCATCGACGACCCCAACTCCCTCTGGTATGGCCGCGAACTGCACGAGTTGTACCAGGAAGCCTATACGCCCTGGGATTGGCACCAGCCGTTGTTTGAGCGGGCCAAGAGTCACGGCATGCTAGCGTTTAGCTCGCCCTTCGATGAGTCGGCTGTCGACTTTCTGGAGACGCTTGACGTACCCGCCTACAAGATTGCCTCCTTCGAGAACACCGATTGGCCGTTGCTGCGCCGGGTGGCCGCCACCGGCAAGCCCGTGATTATGAGCACCGGCGCTAGCACCCTGGCTGAGGTAGCCGAAGCCGTGGCCGTGCTGCGCGAAGCCGGCTGTAAAGACTTGGTGCTGCTTAAGTGCACCAGCACCTACCCCGCCACGCCTCAGAACACCAACCTGCGCACCATCCCGCACTTTGCGCAGCTCTTCCCCGAGTCGCCCGTAGGCCTCTCCGACCATACGATGGGCGTGGGAGCCGCCGTAGCCGCGGTAGCTCTAGGGGCCTGCGTGATTGAAAAACACGTGACGTTACGCCGCGCCGATGGCGGCGTCGATTCGGCTTTCTCGTTGGAACCTGAAGAAGTTGCCGCTCTTGTAACGGAGACCGAGCGGGCTTGGCAAGCACTCGGGCAAATCCAGTATGGCGTGCAGCGCGCCGAGGAAAAGAGCCGCTTGTACAAGCGGTCCATTTATGTGGCTCAGGACATTCGGGCCGGTGAGCCGTTCACGTTGGAAAACATCCGGGTGGTGCGGCCTGGCCTAGGGTTACCGCCACGCTACTACGAGCCGCTGCTCGGTAAGCCTGCCCGCCAAGATTTGCGCGCCGGCACGCCGCTCACTTGGGAGATGCTGTAAGCGCCATGTCGTATTTGGCTGGCTTGGTAAGCCGCACCCGCGACATTCTCCAACTACGGTTTACAGATCTGTTTGCTTCGCTGCCGCCGCGTACACTAGCTGCCATTTCGCCGGCTAGTGCGGTGCGGCGGCTGCTGAAGGTGCTCGGCTACGCGGGCTTGCGGCTGGTCGGCAACATGTTTCAGCCGATTCGCAACGCTGATAGCCTGCACGGCGCGGTGTGGCTCTACGTGGTAAGCCAGAATAACTATGAGGCGCTACACTTTGTGCAAGAAGGTCTACCGGGTAGCGTAGTCGTAGCCGGACAAAGCAAGCAAATAGGACGCTACAATAAGCTCGTACACCGGCTTTCGTTGCGGCGCAAGCTGCTCTACTACTGGCAATTTCCATTTGTCTTAATTGGTTTGCTCCGCCGGGAAGGTCGTCGGGCTTGGCGCTTCTTCGACTTGATCTTCAATGCTATCGGCTACTATGAAGTGTACTGCCGGGTGCTTCAGCAGTACCAGCCACGGGCCATCATCTTTGCCAACGACCACAACGACGATGCCCGGGCGCTGTTGCTAGCGGCTCATCGTTGCGGCGTGCCTACGGCCTACGTGCAACACGCGAGCGTAAGTACCCACTTTCCGCCCCTAGGTTTTGACCTGAGCTTACTGGAAGGACAAGATGCGTTGGACAAGTACCGGCAGTGTGGCCCGGTAGCCGGCCGCGTGGAGCTTGTAGGAATGCCCAAAGCCGATGCTTTCCTAAAGCAGCGTAACCTCAACCCAACGGTGCAGCACCTAGGTATTGCCGCCAACATCCTTGACGATTCGGCGGCTCTTGCTGCGTTGATGGGCCACTTGTACAAGCAATTCCCAGAGCTTACCGTCACGTTCCGTGCCCACCCCGGCGACCCGCGCGACTTTTCGTTTTTGCTCCAGCAGCATCCTAGGCTACAGTTCTCCAAAGCCCGTGAGCAGAACGTTTTTGAGTTTCTGCTGCGACAAGACGCCCTGATTGCGGCCGATACGTCGACGCACTTGGAGGCTACGCTGCTGAACGTGGTCAGTATTTATTACCGCTTCAATACGCACACGGGCACCGATGATTACTACGGCTACGTAGCACACGGGCTGATTGAACGAGCTGATTCGCTGCCAGAAGTAACCGCTTTGCTACGGCGCTACCAGGTGCAAAAGCCCGCCGGCCTATTCCGGCGTGCGGCTTACTATAATGCCACCCTAGGTACCACCGATGAAGGCTACAGCCAAGAGCGGGCCCTACGGGCGTTACAAGAATGGTTGTCGGCTGGCGCTTAGTATCTTCGCCGGCATGGCTCCTGTTCTGCCCAAGGTTTCTGCCGCGGCTGTTTCTGCTGAAACGCGGCTAGCGTATGTGTTACACCATTTTCGGCTGGCGTACGCAGGTGCTGCTCCTGTTTCCATTGGCTATGCCGGTCAACAACCCCAGGTAGAAGTAGCAGATGGCGCCGGTTACTTCTTCGAGCAGCAACTGCCTTATCCGCCGGAGCCTAGCTGGCGCGAGTGGCAAGGCCAGCGACTGCCGTTCTTTTTCGACCTAGCTGCGGACAAACCGGTGCTTGAACGCCGCCCCGAGGGCCGGGCAATTATTCACGCGGATGTGATTTCAGCGGCGTTTTATCTGCTCAGTGGCTGGCAGGAATACTTCTGCGAGGAGCGCGACCGGCATGGCCGTTTCCCGTTCAGTGCCAGCGTGCAGCACCGCTACGGCTTTGTGGCGCTGCCCGTGGTGAACTACTACTTCGACATTCTCCGAGCAGCCGTCGAGCATGTCATAGGGCAACCAATACAGCCACTTCGATGGGAGAATGATGCGCCTTTCGCGGCTTTCATCACGCACGATATCGACAATCTGTTCAGCGCCTGGAAAGCGCCTGCCAAAGCCGCTTTGCTTCGCCGCGAATGGCTGAGCTTCGGTCAGCAACTATGGCAACACTTCACCCAGCGCGACGCTTGGGACAACCTAGCCGAAGTGCACCAAGCCGTGGCTAGCTATGGCGCGAAGAGCACGTTCTTCTTTTTGCCAGAGCGCCGCAAAAGTGCCAACGGTACACCGAATGCTGACTATTATATGCGAGCAGCTTGGCCGCGTATGAAGCCATTGGCAGAAGCCGGGGCTGAAATAGCCGTGCACGGCAGTTTGCTAGCTGCGGATAATCTATGGTTGAAGGATGAAGCTAACTTGGTTGGTGATGATGCCACGAACCTAGGTTTGCGCTTTCACTATTTACGGTGGGAACCGCGCCTGACACCTACCATCGTATCTCAGACTGGTTTTGTCTACGATTCCACCTTAGGGTTTGCCGAGCATTTTGGCTTTCGAAATTCCTATTGCTTGCCGTTTTACCCATTCAATTTTGAACGCGGCGAAGCATTCGAATTCCTCGAAATCCCGCTCAACGTGATGGACGCCACGCTCCACCACCCTAGCTATTTGCAGCTAGCTCCCGACGAAATCTTGCCGGCTCTCACGCCTATGTTTCAGGAAATCGAGCGGTTTGGGGGAGTATGTACGCTGCTGTGGCACAACGAGAACTTCGACCCAGCCAACACGCGCAATGGTCCGCAACAGTTTCGAGAGCTAATGGAGTACCTTCGCGGCCGGGGCGCGGCATTCGTGACAGGTCGGGAAGTAGTGGATATTTTCGCCACCCGCTCCTGACCTCACCCTAACTTCTCACCTCAAGAGCAGGGCTTATATCCATTGTTGCCTAGGCGCTTAGCAGGCTCCGCACGACGTACCAACGGAGATGCCCTAAGTTGCTCACCATTTCACTACTCACCATTTCACCGACTTGGGCATCGTTCAGCGGCAAGGGCTGCGTAATACTATCATTTCCTACATCGGCCTAGGGCTAGGTTTCGTGAATACGGCCCTGGTGCTGCCGAACTTTCTGGAGCCGCAGCAGCTAGGTCTCACGGGCACGCTGAGTTCCATTGCCACGCTCTACGCGCAGGTTGCTGCTTTTGGGTTTGCGAGCGTGGGCATCCGGTTCTTCCCCTATTTCCGCAACCCGGAGGCGCGGCACCACGGGTTCCTGCCACTGCTGTTGGGCGTGCCGTTGCTCGGCTTCGTAGTCGTGACGGCGCTGTACTTTGTGGGCGAGCCGCTGATGCTGCACTGGTACGCCGACGATGCGACCTTACTACAACCGTACTACGCCTGGGGCGCGGTGCTAGCGTTGTTCATGCTGCTGTATTCGTTGCAAGATGCCTATCTCAAAGGCTTGTACCACACGGCGGTTTCCTCTTTCATTCAAGACATTTTGCAACGGCTCCTCATCGTCGCTGGGGCGTTGCTATACGCGTGCGGAGTCCTGCCATTTAGTGGCTACGTGGTGTGGTATGTAGGCGTCAATGGCACCATTTCGCTGCTACTAACGGGCTACCTAGCTTACCTCAAGGAGCTTCACCTACGCCCAACGCGGGCGGCTTTGCAGATCAAACCCTTACGCGAGCTACTGAGCATGGGCGGTTTTACCTTGCTCGGGACGCTCTCCGGTACCATCATCATGAACATCGACATGCTAATGGTTGGGGCGCAAGTAAACCTAACGGCAGCAGGCATTTATGGGGTGGCGGCTAATATTAGCACGGCGCTAGCTATTCCGGCTCGCTCGCTCAATAAGATTGCTTTTCCGCTGCTGGCCGACTACTGGAAGCAGCAGGACCTGCCCCGCATGGCCGACTTCTACCGTCGCACGACGCTGCTGAACACGGCAATCGGTTGCTACCTAGCGTTAGGCATTGGGTTGAACATAGATTTCATCTATTCACTGATGAAAACGCGCTACGCGGAGGGCGCTTTCGTGGTCTTGTTGCTCTTGGGTAGCCGCCTCTTCGACAGCATTACGGGCGTGAATGGCCTCATCGTTGTTACCTCACCGCGCTACCGTTACGATCTCATTTTCAATACTTCCCTATCTATTTTAACCGTAGCCCTGAACTGGATACTCATCCCAAAGCTAGGCATCAGCGGGGCGGCCGTGGCGGCGGTTATTGCGCAGGTGAGTATCAACGTGGCCCGCACGTGGTTTGTGTGGTACAGCTACCGGTTGCAACCATTCACTTGGCGTATTCCGCTGGTGTTGGGCATTGCCGCCGCCGCTGCCCTAGCGGCGTGGCTAGTACCGCTGCTACACTCCCTGCTTCTGACTATGCTAATCCGCTCAGTGGTGCTAACGGCGGTGTATGGCGTTTTGCTGCTACTTACGCGTGCCGTGCCAGAGGTGAATGGCTTGGTGCAGAACCTAGCTCGTAAGCTAAGATCTTAAAAGTCAGCTCCACGCGTTATTCGGCCGGATTTGTACTCTGCAGCATCCACACTGCTAGGGCCCTTTCCCAGGTACCTGCTTCACAGACAGATACTATAAATTCGACTCAATTAGCTTAGTAGGTTCTGTTGCTTGCTGCACCCGACGGCACGCAACAACGAAAAGCACCGCCGCAGCAAGCAGCAACAACGTCAATTGCAATGGCGGGGGTAGTTGCCGGAGCATTTCCGCTTTGCTTTCATTTAGCGCATTAGGGGGTTGCTGCATCAAGGTCCAGCCTATCATATTGTTCAGGGAGTGCGCAACAATGCACGCACCCAACGACTGAGTGCGATAATATAGCCAGCCCAAAAACAAACCCAATACCATAGCCGATACAGCGTGCATGGGGTAGAGATGAATAATACCGAACAGTAAGCTAGACTGAATAATGGATTTGCGAGGACTGTAGTTCTTCAACAAGCCTGATAATAGCAGTCCCCGAAAGAACAGTTCTTCTAAAATAGGAGCCGTAATGCAAACCACTACGAAGGAAAGCACCGGCCATTGATGCAGCTCTGTTAGCATCTTGTTTGTCCAGTCGGGCAAGGGCAGAAAGACTACCAACGTCCGCAACACGAGTTGAGCTAGCACCAGTACTGGCAGCAGCATATACACAATTGGCAGCTCGCGGGAAGCCAGTAGGCGCAACCGAACACGGCGCACTGCGGGCACTTTCCAAAGCAGAAAAACCAGCGCAAGTACTTTTGATAACTCGCTGACTGATACCAGCGTGATCATACGACGCGTTGGCGAATCATGCAAGAATAGCGGCACGGCCACAATGCCCACCACAAGGGACATCAGTAGAAACCACCCTAGAGCTCCCCAACTTTCTGCAACAGTCGGGTACGCGTAAGTCTTGGGTTCCGGCTCTTGCGTTTCCGAGTCAAGTATAGATTGTTCCATCAGGTACGGAGAGGTAGTAGGAATAGAAACTACAGGCTCTAAAACTACCTGAACGGCAACAGCTTTCATACGCTGTTCTGTGTGTAGCTAGGTTTATAATTTGGTCGTTCGAAGATTCAGATTACAAACCTAGCTAGACCTAAGCGCGCACGTGCTAAGCTACTGTACCTGTGTGCCCTGCGGCTCTATAGAAGCATCGGCCTGCTGCCCCAACCCTAGCTTGCTGTGTTTCTTGCCGTAGGCGAAGTAAATAACCAGCCCAATAGCCAACCACACAAACAGCCGAATCCAAGTGTCTTTTGGCAACGACACCATCATCACCAGACAGGTGAGAATACCGAGGATGGGCACCACCGGCACCCAGGGCGTGCGAAACGGCCGCGGCGTGTTAGGCTCGCGCTTACGCAAAATGAGGATGCCGACGCACACCATCACGAAAGCGAGCAACGTACCGATGCTCGTCATTTCGCCGACCACGCTGATCGGCACGAGGCCCGCGAACAAGCTGATAAATACGCCCAGTAGCAGATTTGACTTGTGTGGCGTCTGGAAGCGCGGGTGCAGCTGCGAGAACACGCCCGGCAATAGCCCGTCGCGCGACATGGTAAAGAACACGCGGCTCTGCCCTAGCAAGTCGACTAAAATTACCGACGTGTAACCGATCAGAATGGCAACAATGATAGCGGAGCTGAGCCAGGCGTACGGCGTTTTCTCAATAGCAATGGCAACCGGCGCGGCGCTGTTTTTGAACTCCGTGTAGTTGGCCAACCCCGTCATCACGTACCCAAACAGCACGAAAAGCACCGTGCACACTACCAGCGACCCGATAATGCCGATAGGCATGTTGCGCTGCGGGTTCTTGGTTTCCTGCGCCATGGTGGCCACAATGTCAAAGCCAATAAATACGAAGAACACCACTCCTGCTCCGCGCAGAATACCGCTCCAGCCAAACTCGCCGAAGTTGCCCGTATTGGCCGGAATATAAGGGTGATAGTTAGCTGGATCAATGTATTTCCACCCTAGGGAAATAAACACCAACACCACCAACACCTTCAGAGCCACAACAATAGCATTGAAAACAGCCGACCCTTGCGTACCCCTAATGATGATGGCCGTGATAGCCAGCACCACCAGAATAGCGGGCAGGTTGACAAAGCCCGTGACCTGGGCTCCGCTCGCCAGCGTGATTGTTTCGAACGGCGACGCCACGAGCTGCGGCGGAATATGCAAGTCGTATTTGCTCAGAAAGCGCACCAAATATTGCGACCAGCTAATAGCGACTGTGGCCGCTCCCACCGAATATTCAAGCACTAAATCCCACCCAATAATCCAGGCAAATAGTTCTCCTAAGGTGGCATAGGCGTAAGTGTACGCCGACCCAGCTACCGGCACCATCGAGGCAAACTCAGCGTAACATAAGGCCGAAAACGCGCAGCCTACCGCCGCTACCACAAAAGATAGTGTAACAGCCGGTCCGGCGTGATTAGCAGCAGCAATACCCGTGAGCGAAAACAGCCCTGCCCCGATGATAACGCCAATGCCGATGGCAATAAGATTGAAGCCGCCGAGGCTGCGCTTTAAGGTGTTCTTTCCTGTTTCGGCCGCCTCCCGCTGGAGCAGGTCGAGTGATTTTTTGAGCATGGTTCAGAGTAAAAATAGATCATCAGCAAGCCTGGCAAAGGCCCGAATGTGCTTCTTACGGCCAGACGAGTGCTAGGGAGTAGCCAGCAACCACAAAGTACCTGGAGTTGTTGGAAAGAATTACTGTTCGATTTCCTGCGCAGCCACTTCCTGCCTCCTTTACGCCTAGCTCAGACGTGGGCGATGCACCTAGGTTGAGAAGCTACTCACCAGCAGCTAACAGCTGCGGCGTAGCATGCTGCCACCGCATGCGGTAGCAATTCATCGCGGTATTACCAAGCTGCTCAATGAGCCGATAATTAGCGACGGCCCCAACGGCCGCGCCGATCACGGGCACCAGTTGCGCTAGCTTAGCTAGGTCGATGTAGTCGCGGTACTCTTGCTGGAAGGTGCGCCAGTCGAATTCGTGCACGTCGGCGGGTAGGGTGTGGCGGTAAGCTTCCCAATCGGCGAGTTGGCGGTACACCTCGTTGCGGGTGTGCTGGCTGCTGAAAGCCAGCTGAAACACGTGCAGCAGGTACAGGCGCTCCGTGTAATCTTTCACGTCGTAGCCGTAGAGCGCGGCAAGGTCGAAGAGCAGCTTCAGCTTGAGTCCCAGCAGCAATGGAAAGTCTGCTAGGCCAAACAGAAAGCCGCCGGCGCCCGTCACGGCTCCTTCGGCGGCGGCCATGGTGCGGTAATCGCGTACGTGGGCACGCACGGCAGTTTCGCGCGCTTCTAGGCTAGCTGCCAGCAGAGGCTTGCGGGTGGTGTGCATGGAGCCGAACAGCACTCCGCGCACCATCTGCTTGATGGCAGTCGTGATGGCCGCGTGGAGCTTCTCGGGCAGCAACGCGTTAAGGCGCGCTTGCACCCGGCGTGCTACCCGGTCCAGAATCGACGGGCGCTGCTGCATCTTGCGCTGCCAGGTTTGCAATTCTTCAGCAGCTTGCTGTTCGTAAGGACTCATGAGCGGAAGAGTAAGACGACGGTTTGGGGCCGGCTAGGCTAGCTGGTTTTCAATTGATAAATCCGCTCGATAATCTCCACTACTTTCAACCCTTCCGAGGCGTTGGTGGTAGCCGAGCATCGCTCCCGCACAGTATCAACTACATTCTCAATTACTTGCACATGATTGGCAGCGCTGCCCTGGTAGGCACCATAATCGTTGGCGGGGTTCGTGGGAGCTAGCTCGGGCATGGTGTAGTCGCGCAGGTGGCAGTACTCTACTTGGTCCATGTACTGACCACCAATGCGCAGGCTGCCGTGTTCGGCAACTACCGTAAGGCTGCTTTCTAGGTTCCGGTCCCATACGGCAGTGCTATACTGCAAGGTGCCGCTGCCGCCGCGCACCAAGTCAAACGTGACAAGGCCGCTATCCTCAAACTCGATGACCCCTTGGTGGTTGAAGTCGCGGAAGCGGGCCGCGATGTTGGTGATATCGCCGAAAACCCAGTACAGCAAATCGACGAAGTGACTGAACTGGGTAAAGAGCGTACCGCCATCCTGGGCGAGGGTGCCTTTCCAGGGGCTAGGTTGGTAGTAGCGGGCGTCGCGGTTCCAGAAGCAATTAATCTGCACCAAATAAATCTGACCTAGCTTGCCCGCGTCGTAGAGCTGCTTGAGCCATGCAGCCGGCGGCGAGTAACGGTTTTGCATCACCCCAAATGCACAGCGCCCGGCCTGCTCGGCCGCCCGCACGATAGCCTCCGCATCAGCCGTGTGCAAGGCCATTGGCTTCTCCACAACTACGTGCAATCCATGTTGCAGCCCGGCAACGGCCTGCGAAGCATGCAGGTAGTTCGGGGTTGCGACAGTGAGTACGTCGGCGGCTGGACCTTTCGCTAGGTACTCGTCGAGGGAGGCGAAAAACGGCACCCCGTACTCGGCTTCGAGCGCAGTTTTCAGCTCGGTGCGCGTATCGATCAGCGCAACTAACTGAGCACCCGCTTGGCGCGAAACCAGCGTAGCATGGCGGCGCCCAATGTGCCCTACCCCACAAATGACGAAGCGCACAGTGCCAGTGGGCGCCGGAGTAGCTGGCGTTGGGTGTTCGGCTACTTTTTCGAGACCTAGCCTAGCGGCTGCCACCGCATCTTGCAGAGGTTTGAGTTTGGCGAGGGAAATGAAAGGAGGCTGTTGGCTCATGCGGAAGGGGAAGGTACCACGAAAAATGCGCGAACTACTTCCGCAATGTACTCAAGTTGCGCCGAGGTAAGAGTAGGATGAATAGGCAAGGATAACACGGTAGTACACAAGCGCTCAGCCACCGGAAACTGTCCGGCCGCATACCCTAAGTATTGGTAGGCGGGCTGCAAGTGCGTGGGCACCGGATAATAGACCACACTCGGTACACCGTGGTGCTGTAGATGCTGCTGAAGTAAGTCGCGCTGCTGGGCGCTAGATAAGGTGAGCGTGTACTGGTGAAAAACGTGACTGCTGCGTGGGTCACGCGCCGGAATTTGCAGTGCGGGCGTGGCTTGTAGCGCAGCATCATAGTAGGCGGCTACGCGCTGCCGGGCGGTGGTCCAGCTGGCCAGATAACGCAGTTTTACGCGTAGCAAAGCCGCTTGCAGCGTATCTAGGCGCGAGTTGAGGCCAATGTATTCGTGGTGGTATTTGCGGGTTTGGCCGTGGTTGGCAAGCTGACGCAAATAGGTGGCTCGTCGGGCGTCGCGCGTGAGCAAAGCCCCACCATCACCAAGCGCACCTAGGTTTTTGGAAGGGAAAAACGACGTAGTTCCCACCACCCCCACCGTACCGGCGTAGCGCTCAGTGCCATCCTCAAACTGATACGTAGCCCCAATAGCCTGGGCGTTGTCTTCTATGAGCGCCACGTTATACCTGTTGGCTACTTGCGCTAACAAGTCAAGGTCAGCACATTGCCCAAATAAATGCACGACGATAATGGCACCCGTGCGGGGCGTGATGGCCGCTTCCACAGCCGCCGGATCGAGGCCAAAGGTAGCTGCTTGCACATCGACCACTACCGGGCGCAAGCCGAGGATAGCAACGGCCTCCGCGGTGGCAATGTAAGTAAAGGCGGGTAGTATCACTTCGCTGCCTGGAGCTAGGTTCAAGCTCATTAGGGCTAGCTGTAGGGCATCGGTGCCATTGCCGCAGGGCACCACGTGCGCCTCACCTAGGTAGGCGCCTAATTCTAAAGCAAAGCGCTCAACCTCAGCGCCCTGAATGAAAGCTGCTTCCGCCAGAACGGTCTGGAGCGCGGCGTCGAGTTCGGGCTGAATAGCTGCGTGCTGCGCAGCTAGGTCCAGCAGCCGGATGGGGGCTGGAGGCGTCGAAGGTAAGGACAAGTGGATAAGTGCTAGAGGATGCGTGCCAAAGATAGAAACCGCGTTCTATCTACCTCAATCTAGGCAGACCGCAACCAGGCGGCAAAAGCTTGCGTTAAGTGAATCAAAGGTTTACCCCCGATATACTCTTTATTCCTGCACTTTTCACACCCTACCAACATGTTAAAAAAGATTCTAACCATTAACGCCCTAACGCTCGCTTTGGCAGTCGGTGGTGTTTCTCTTTCTCAGACTAGCTGCTCACAAGCAGATAAAAAAGAAGCGGCCCAGGAAACCGACCAGGCCTACAACAACTTCAAAACGTTTGTTGCCAACACCGAGTCCGGCGCCAAGGATGTAGCCAACGAAACGCAAGAAGAGTACGACCAACAAACAGCCAAGCTCAAAGCGGATTACGATTCGGCAGTAGCGGCTATCGACCGGGATGCTGACAAATACGATGATGCCCGGCGCGCTGAAATCGAGCAGCTCCGGGCCCGTTACACCACAGCCTACGACGCTCGCGAGCAAGCTTGGAACAGCCGGGCCGGCGCTGATACTACTACCCTCAGCACTACCACTGCTTCTACCAGTGCTACCGCCACGAGCAGTGCCCCAAGCAAGCTAGGTAAATACTATAAACCCCTCAGCCCTGCCGCTGCGATGACGGCCGCCAATGCCCGTACCACTTACGAAGCGTTTGTACAGCGGATAAAGCAAAATGAAGACCGCTACGACATTGACGACTGGCGCAACATCAACGCCGAATGGCGCGCTATGGACGCCAAGTACGATCAGGTAAAAGCCAACGTAAGCGGCTCCGACAAAGCAGAAATCACGAAAGAGAAGCTGAAATACGCTGCCTTCAAATCGTTTGACAAAGCCGAAGCCCGGGGCTCGCAAGTAGGCGACCTAGTAACGGGTGACAAAGCCGAAGCAAAAGCCAAAGGCGGTGGCGTAGAGCTAAAACAGTCGGCCAAGAACACTGGCAAAGATGTCGGCAATGCCGCTAAAAACGTCGCGCAGGGCGCCGAGAAAGTAGGCAAAAAAGTAGGCGGCGCCGTGAAAGGAGCCTTTAAGGACGTGAAGGAAGAAGTGAAAGGCGACAAGAACGAGTAGCCCTCCCCTCCTAGTCTTGCATCCGCGAGTCTGAAAAATGCCCTAGAGACAGTTCTTTACGAAGAGCTGCTTCTAGGGCTTTTTTAATTGACTTTTCGCTGGGCTAGCTAGCTCGGTCAGGAGCCAATACAGCTTCAATCGGTCAAGCCGACCTAGCTTTGGGGTAGGCGAAAGCAGGTTTTGCCGCATATGCGGCTCACGCAGGCGTAAGGCCGCACGTATTGCGCTATCAAGGCCCACCCGTTGCAACAACAGCGCCGTGCGTAGTAGTTTGGTTTTGTTTGCGCCCAATCCCTCGTGTTGATAAAGCCATGCTAGGTTGCGTACGCCTTCCTGCGTTTTTTGCAGAAATACCTCGGCCGACTCCAACATATTGTGCAACACCGGATTATCGATGTGAGCTACCGGAATATGAGCGGCTTCTAGGTCCCACCCAAAGCGGGTATCCTCATGGCCATAGCCCGTTAGGTGCTCATCCAGTGGGTGCTGGCGCAAAACTTCGGCGCGAAGCAACACATTTTTTAGATTGAAATTGGCATAAGGCCTCTTCTGACGGAAAACGGCTGGGCGCGCTTCCCGCTTACGGCCGTAACACCAGCGGAGAATAAATGGTAGTTGGGTGGGGGCAAATGGCTCGTACGTACTCCCACCTACCAGCACCGGAGCCTGATCGAGGGCCGCAGCATAGCGGGCCAGAAAGCCAGTTTCCGGTAGTTGTACATTGTTATCCAGCAAGAGCAGCCACGGGTATTGCGCCCGCGCCGCCAAACGGTTGCGAATAGCGGCCCGACCAATATTGCGTGGTAGTTCTTCGTACTGTACGCCAGGTAAGCCTGCTACCGAACGATTCAGCTCCCGCGTAGCTTCTTCCGATTCGTCATCGAGGCAAATGATTTCTACTGGCCCGTCCCACTCCGCCAACTGCGCCTGCAATGTTTGCACTAGCTTCCTCACGTCGCGGTTATAGACCGGAATCAGGATGGATAGGCCAGGCATTTTGCGGGTAATAATTAACAGTGAATGATGTGCGATGGATCAAGCCACCAACGTTCCGGGGCGAAAGCTAAGAAAAGTACAGCTTTTCCCTAGTCTAGTCTTAACTTAATTCTATCCCAATGCGCGTCGAGTCGAGTAATTGGCCCTCTTTGCACTGCAATACTCGCTTGGGGTACTGTTTGATGATCTGATAATTATGCGTCGCCATCAGCACGGCCGTTCCAGCATTGTTAATTTCAACAAAGAGCCGCATGATGCTGTCGGCCACATCAGGGTCGAGGTTGCCGGTGGGCTCGTCGGCCAATAAAAGCAACGGCTCATTCAACAACGCGCGGGCAATAACGACACGCTGCTGCTCACCACCGGAGAGTTGGTGGGGCATTTTGGCGGCAGCACCGGCTAGTCCTACACGCATGAGCACTTCCGAAATGCGCTGCTGAATCTTGGCCCGTCCTTT
Organism: Hymenobacter crusticola; assembly: GCF_002154225.1. GTDB lineage: Bacteria > Bacteroidota > Bacteroidia > Cytophagales > Hymenobacteraceae > Hymenobacter > Hymenobacter crusticola. The sequence goes on along the minus strand of NZ_MTSE01000009.1, from coordinate 154,307 downwards.
CCAGCCTGTAGCTTTGAGTACGAACGTCAGGTTCTCAGCCACGCTTCGATCAAATAGCAGCTGAAAGTCCTGGAAAATGATACCTAGCTTGCGCCGCAGAAAGGGCACGTTGGTCGTATCTAGCTTAGATAGGCCATACCCAACTACTGTAGCACTTCCGCTCCCGAGCGGCAAATCGGCGTACAGCGTTTTCAGCAATGAGCTTTTGCCCGAACCCGTACGCCCTACCAGATAAGCAAACTCCCCTTTGTCGAGGGCAAAGCTCACTTTTTGCAGCACAGTATTCACGTCCTGCATCACGTACGCATCGTGAAGCTCAATAACGGGGGCAGAGGGTTGCATACACAGTTAAAAAGAGCAGCAAAGGACTTGGACGCTATACGTCGAGCTTTTGCAGTTTACCAAATTCCAATCCGCTGATAACATTCGCCAGCTCAGTCTCTTTGCCTTCCAGCCCGTAGCGGTGCAAATCCTTCAGAGGCCGGTCGGCGCGGAAATAGGCAATGAGCACGAATGCTTCATCGCGCAGCTGAATGTAATCCGGAATCTTGGCTTTGCCTTTTACCTTGATGATGTACATGGGTCGGATAACTAAATGGCTGAATGGTTGAATAACTAAATGGGAGGCATGTTAGTAAAGCCAACAATCAACCATTCGGCTATCTAAGCAATTAGCCATTCACTTTCTTATGATCGGCGAGGAACTGCGCGAGGCCTTTATCCGTCAGCGGATGATATAATAAGCCTGTAATAACGCTCAGCGGGCAGGTAACTACATCTGCACCAAGCTCCGCGCACTGAATCAGGTGCGGCACGTGGCGCACTGACGCCGCCAGCACCTGCGTTGAATAGCCGTAGTTACTAAAGATATCGACGATCTGCTGAATAAGCTGTAAGCCATCGGCCCCGATATCATCCAAGCGGCCCACGAACGGCGACACGTACGTTGCCCCGGCCTTCGCTGCTAGCAGGGCTTGACCCGCCGAAAAGATGAGCGTGCAGTTGGTCTTGATCCCCTTCTCCGAAAAATACTTGATAGCCTTTACCCCGTCGCGGGTCATGGGCACTTTCACGACGATGTTGGGGTGCAGATCGGCAAACATTTCGCCCTCACGAATAATATCTTCATACTCTGTCCCAATTACTTCCGCCGACACATCACCATCTACCAACTCGCAAATCTGTTGGTAATGAGCCATGATATTGTCCATGCCTTTAATGCCTTCTTTGGCCATTAAGGAGGGGTTGGTCGTGACGCCATCTAGTACTCCTAGCTCTACGGCTTCCTGAATGTCTTTGAGGTTGGCGGTGTCGATGAAGAATTTCATTGGGTAATGAGTCAAAAAAAGAATGCCCCAAAGCTAACCTTTTGCCGGCAAAGCGGCAGGAGTTATCCTTGGGGCATTTCGGAAAGGGCAAAAAAAAGCGAACCAATATCGCACCGCTCAACCACCTACCCTTGCTACCTTCCGGTCCTGGGGGAGTTCAGCAGGAGCTGGTCGTACTGATTCGCCGGTGCAAAGATAGGAAAGGCTTCTTACGAAACCAGCATTAGCGTCAGTTTTTTCGGGAATTAGCTACGTTGTGAACGTACGATTAGCTATCTAGCTGGCTGACATGCCTTTATTTGGTGAGCAGTTGCGCGCTCCTTCTGTGCTCTGCTAGTGCTTCCAGGCCTTCTGTGCTGCTTTGCTACGTTTCTTGAGCTGCTTCTTGTATTTATCGATGGGAGTAAGGCTGAAGGTAAGCGGCTCGGAACCTAGCATCTGTTGCTCATCTTCCTCGTAACCGGCATAGCTTACATGAATCATCGGCTTTTCAGCAGCTGTACGGAGTACAAAACCACCAGCAGAATTAGTACTAGCTGCCCCATTTTTCTCACCTACTACCATAACGGAGGCTCCGGCCAGGGGCTGGCCCATGTTGCTAAGCACGGTACCTGTTATTTCGCGTGGCTCTTGCCCCGATTGCGCTTTGGCGGTGAGGGCAACAAATGACCAGAATAGAATAATAAGATAGGAAACAACGGTTTTCATGCTACTAAACTGTGTGAAGAAAGAATGAGTGGGAAAACTCGGCGGGCAGTAGAACGGGCAAGTACGTCAACAAGTAGGGTTACTACGCCTCACTTATATAATAAAAAACCTATTCTCTGGCAGCACTACTAAAGCTGATTGGTTAAGGATAGCTTGCTGAGTAGCAAAAATGTTGCACAAAATGAGGCGACTGAATAGTAGAACGTAAGAAAGTAGATAAATACTATTTGATACTGGATAGAGTACGCGTTGCTTCCGCTAGGGTCAGCTAGCTTGTCCCAAGAAGCAACGCATCATTTGCACTTCGGCAAATTTTGCGTGACGCCTCGCCCCTGCCTACCTTTGCCCATGCCACAACAAATTCTGATTCTTGATTTCGGCTCCCAGTACACGCAGCTCATTGCCCGACGCATTCGGGAGCTGAACGTTTACTGCGAGATTCATCCTTTCACGCACGCCCCGGCCCTCACTGAGGATATCCGGGGCGTGGTGCTTTCTGGCTCCCCGTGCTCGGTGCGCGACCCTGAATCTCCAAACCCCGATTTGAGTGCCTACCTAGGTCGGGTGCCGGTGCTGGGCGTGTGCTACGGCGCCCAGCTGCTTGCCCACCAGAGTGGCGGCGATGTGCTGCCCGCCACCATCCGGGAATATGGTCGGGCCCACCTCACCCACATCAATCAGCACCATCCGTTGCTGCGCGGTCTTACGCCTGGCTCTCAGGTATGGATGTCGCACGGCGACACGATTAAGACGCTACCCGAGGGCTTCCTAACCATTGCCGGCACGCCCGATGTACAGGTGGCCGCCTACGAAATTGAAGGACAGCCCACGTTCGGCATTCAGTTTCACCCCGAGGTGACGCACTCCACGGAGGGCAAACTACTGATGCACAACTTCGTGGTGGATATTTGTGGCTGCGACCAGGACTGGACGCCCGAGCACTTCGTGGATTCGATGGTAGCTTCGCTGCAACACACCATTGGTCCCGATGATCAGGTGATCCTAGGTCTGTCGGGGGGCGTTGATTCCAGCGTAGCGGCGTTGCTGCTGCACCGCGCCATTGGTCCGCGCCTGCACGGCATCTTCGTCGACAACGGTCTGCTGCGCAAAGATGAGTACGAAGGCGTATTAGAAGCCTATAAGGTGCTAGGTCTGAATGTGCGCGGCGTGGATGCTTCGCAGGAGTTTTACACCGCCCTAGCTGGTCTTACTGACCCGGAACAGAAGCGCAAGGCCATTGGCCGCACCTTTATTGAAGTGTTCGACCGAGAGGCGCACAAAGTAGACGGCGCTCGGTGGCTTGCCCAAGGCACTATTTACCCCGATGTGATTGAGTCGGTCTCGGTGAAAGGGCCGGCCGTGACCATCAAGAGCCACCACAACGTGGGCGGCCTGCCGGAAAAGATGAACCTAAAAGTGGTAGAGCCGCTACGAGCACTGTTCAAAGATGAAGTGCGCGAAGTAGGCGATGCCCTCGGTCTGCCGCACAACATCTTGCACCGCCACCCCTTCCCCGGACCGGGTCTCGCTATCCGCATTCTGGGCGATATCACGCCAGAGCGGGTGCACATTCTCCAAAAAGCCGACGCCATCTTTATCGACGGCCTGCGCGAATACGACCTCTACGACCAAGTATGGCAGGCGGGCGTGATGCTACTACCGATCCATAGCGTGGGCGTGATGGGTGACGAGCGCACCTACGAGCAAGTAGTGGCCCTACGTGCCGTCACCAGCGTTGATGGTATGACGGCCGACTGGGCGCACCTCCCCTACGAGTTCCTGGCGCATATTTCCAACAAAATCATCAACCAAGTGCGCGGCATCAACCGCGTGGTGTACGACATCAGCTCGAAGCCCCCTGCAACCATTGAGTGGGAGTAGAGAGTAACTTAATAAGGGAGTAACTAAGCAAGATTACTCTTTATAGAATGCGCAAGGCCGCTCCGGTACTCCGGGGCGGCCTTTTGTTTTGAACTTACTGATTTGTGGGCTTTATTATCACCTCTGCGCGTTATCTGCCAGAATCTTTTCCACTTCCAACAGCAAGGCCGTATTCTCCAGAATCTCCCACAGCTGCGCTAATTCAATGGCCGTGAAAACCATCGCCATCTTCTGGGCGGGCGTACGCACAGCGATGCATCGTTCCTCAGGGTCTTTTGGGAGTAGGTGCTGCTCGTAGTAAATGGCCCCGATATGCTCTTTAAACAGAAAGAAATCATCTAGAGTAGCTGCTAGGGCTAGGTTGCCAAAGCACAAGTGCAAGTGCTGCGTACGAGGGCATCGCGCGCAATAGCCAAAGTCGTTATGATGAAAGAACTGGGCCATGAATATATCCTTGGGTTATGCCCAAAGATAGGTTGACCACTTACTTCGGCAAAGTTTATTTAGAATTATTTTAAATAAAGCCTCTACTCACCTGTTACTCTCGCTTTTCTAACTACGTTAAGTGTCGAAACCTATTTCCCGTCGTCGTTGCTCATGCGGCCTAGCTGCCGAATGGTGATGTAGCCCAATAGCAGAAACACCGAAAACAGCACCGTTACGCCATAGGTGCGCGGGTAAGCGAAGGGATGTAACACCCGATCAAGAATATCGTAGAAGAGCATCAGCGGGTTGGTCAGCACGTCCCAGCTGTTCCAGCGCAGGTAGCGACCTAGGTAAATACCGAAACTGCTTAGTACCAGGGCCGTCATTACAAAAGCCCAGCCGAGTGCGGTATTGAGCCGGCGCTGAACCAGGCGCTGCATCTCCAATAAAGAAGCGTACGCTAGCATTAAGCCATTCCAGGCGCACGACAGAATTAGCCCTAGGTCGTACCAATATGGCACGCCGGGGCGCGGCTCTAGGTGAAACAGGTCGGTAAGGATATAGGGAGCGTTCGGGAAGAATAGCAACCATACGGCCCCAACGGGCAAGAGCAACCGTCGACGCACCGGCCCAGCGGCCACCCCGAGCATGGTGCTAATACCGAATGGAATAAGCGCCAGAAACAGATTCCAGAGCAAAAATACGAACGTGAGCCGGTGCGTGACAAACACGCGGGCTGTGATGAGCGCTAGGCTTAGGGCCAGCGAAGCACCTAGCACAAGCATCAGGCTCAGGCGCTGGCGGGTAGCTACTAAAGGCAAGGAAGTGGACATCAGAAAGCTGTTTGGGCCAACGTACGCATCAAGTCAGGGTGCATGCGCGTACAGGATTGGACTTGCTACTAAGCAAGATACTACGTAACGGATAAATATCTGGTCGGCTATCTTCCCCGCCGTTCCTGCGTACCTTTGCGAGTCCAACTAGCGCACGCCTCGCGTCGCTTACTTTTTTGCTCTTATTCAATCTTTCTCCTCTTCTATGAGGCTCCTCTCCCGCATCTGCGTACCCACCGGACTTCTTAGCTTATGGCTACTGACTACACCCACGTTGGGCCAACAACCTACGCCTAAACCGGCCGCTACCTCAACGAAGGCTACACCTACGCCCACCACGGCAAAACCAACCAAGCCTGCGGCTGGCTCCGCTATGCCGGCTTCTGCAACACCTGCTCCCAAAACCACTTCAAAAGCGCCCGCTACGGGCACTACTCGCCCCACGGCTACGCCAACGACTAGCCCCAACGTTTTGGCAACGCCGAAAGTTATCACCGTTAGCAGACCTGCTTCGCCGCCTGTTAAACCGCAGCCGCCGCTTCCACAGTATATGGGGTCGAGCGACCCGAGCATGCGCTATCAAAATGGCAAGACGCTCATCGAGCAAGCCCGCTACGACCTAGCGATGCAGGAGTTACAACCGATTACGGCCCCAGCGGCGCAGTTTGCGCGCGGCCCAGAAGCGGCTTACCTATATGCCGTAGCCGCTAGTCGGGCAAAAAAATGGGCTGAGGCGGAGCAGATGCTCAACTTACTTCGCAACGAATATTCTAAATGGCCCGGCCTAAGCGACGCGCTGTTCTTGCAAGCGCAAGTATCGTTTGAGCAGAGCGAACCCGACAACGCGTTGCAGGTCCTCAGTCAAATTCCGGCTGGCCAACTCGAAGCGGAACGGGCCGCTATGGAGGCCACGTACCTGCCGCGCATTAAAGACAAGGTGCTGTTTCAGACGCTGGTGCAGAAGTACCCCCAAGATGCCGCGGTGGCACGCACGTACGCGGGCAAGCTCGTCAATGACGGTTGGTATACCGACGCCGATAAGGCGCAGCTTAGCCAGCTCATCTCGCAATATAATCTTGATAAGGCCCGCTATATGCCCCGGCCGACCGCTGTTAAAAAGAGCAGCTACAATGTGGCCGTGCTCCTTCCCTTCGAGTTTGCTGACCCTAGCTGGGAAACTCGTCGCAAGAACCAGTTCGTGGTCGATCTTTACGCGGGTTTGCGCCTGGCCCAGGACTCGTTGCAGCGCGAAGGGCACCCAGTACAGCTTTTTGCTTATGATACCGGGGCCGACACGCTTCAGCTCAAGCAAGTGCTGGCCTTGCCCGAGCTAGCTTCGATGGACATGATTATTGGGCCAGTCTACAAGTCGGGCAGCAAGCTTGTGGCCCGTTACGCGCAGCAGCGACAGATCGTTTGTATTAATCCGCTTTCGCAGGATGGCGACTTGGTACTGGATAACGGCTGGCACTACCTCTTCGAGCCTAGCTACGTCACCCAAGCAAAGCAAGCAGCGCAGTTTGCCCTTACTACGTTCCCAAGCCGCACGGCCATCGTGCTGCACGACAACAGCAAGGATGAAACGGCTTTCGCTCAGGCGTATAAAACGGCCTACGAAGCCCTAGGTGGCAAGGTACAAGTGCTTCGCCGCTTAGATGCTAGCTCGGATGAGGCCCTAGAAGCAAGCATCACCGATGTCGATTTTAGAACGACCGGTCACTTGGTAATTGCTTCTGATGCCCGCAAGATTGGCCCGCTTGTGTTCAAGCAGATGCAAGCGCAGAGTGTCCGGGTGCCCCTTATCGCTTCGGCCGCGTGGCTCGACAATCCGCGCGTGAGCTTAGGCCAGCTCAATAACCGGGAAGTATATTTTATGCACCCTAAGTATCTGGACCGCAGCGCGCCTGGGGTGCGTCGCTTTCGGCAGCTGTACTTGCAACAGCAGCACTTACCCCCTTCCGTATTCGCCTTTACGGGTTTCGAGCTGCTGTATTACTTTGGGCAGCAACTGCACCAGTACGGGCCAACCTTTCAGCAGAACCTAGCAGCTTCGGGGCCAGTATCGGGGGCCGTATTTCAAGGCATCGGCTACCCGGCCGGCGCCCACGACAACCAGTACGTTCCATTCACCAAGTTAACGCGCTTAGAGCTGGAAGTACTGAACCCAGTAGGCCTGCGCTAGGTTTAGTAGTAGCGGAAGCTCCAGCTCCGCGCCTCGTGCTACATGCCCGTTTTGGCGTGTGCAACGAGTATCCTTCAACGCTACGCGAAGCTGGAGCTTCGCGCTACATTTCGCTTCATGGAATCTGTTAATTCTGTTATCCCCGAGCTTACCCTGGCTACCAGCGACACCTTGTTTACCCGCGCCAAGGAGCTTATTCCGGGCGGCGTGAACTCACCCGTGCGAGCTTTTCGTGCCGTGGGTGGACATCCCGTGTTTATGAAAGCCGCTAAAGGCGCGTGGCTGACCGACGTGGACGGCAACCGCTACCTCGATTTCATCAACTCTTGGGGTCCCATGATTTTGGGGCACGCCCCCGAGGTGGTGCTGAACGCGGTGCAGGAGGCTATCCAAGGTTCGCTTTCCTTCGGGGCTCCTACACGCCGTGAAGTCGAAATGGCCGAGTTACTTCAGCAGATGGTGCCAAGTGTGGAGAAAGTACGTCTGGTAAACTCCGGAACGGAGGCGACGATGTCGGCTATCCGGGTGGCACGCGGCTACACGGGCCGCGACAAGATTATCAAGTTTGAAGGCTGCTACCACGGCCACGGCGACTCTTTCCTTATCTCGGCGGGTTCGGGTGCCCTTACCCTAGGTACCCCCGATTCGCCCGGCGTGACGCAAGGGGTTGCGCAAGATACCGTTACGGTGCCGTACAACGATCTGGAAGCGACCCGCCAAGCTATTCTGGCAAATGAAGGACAGGTGGCAGCGCTTATTCTGGAACCGGTAGTTGGCAATATGGGCTTAGTTGCTCCGATGGAAGGCTACTTGCAAGGCCTGCGCGACCTCTGCACTGAGCACGGCATCGTCCTGATTTTTGACGAGGTAATGACGGGTTTCCGTCTCGCTCGTGGGGGTGCGCAGGAGCTGTTCGGCATTACGCCCGACATGACGACCCTAGGTAAGATTATTGGCGGCGGCATGCCAGTAGGCGCCTATGGTGGTCGCCGCGACATTATGGATTGCGTGGCGCCGGCCGGCAAAGTATACCAGGCTGGCACGCTCTCCGGCAACCCCATTGCCACGGCGGCTGGTATGGCGCAGCTGCGCTACTTGCAGGATAACCCTAGCCTATACGACGAGCTAAACCGCATCACGACCCGCATCGCCGACGGCACCCGCCAGATTGCCGCGGAGCTAGGGCTGAACTACACGGTGAATCAGGTTGGCTCGATGTTCAGCGTGTTCTTCACTTCCAGCCCGGTTAACAACCTAGAAGACGCAAAGAAATCGGACCTGGAAGCTTTCGGCCGTTACTTCCGGGGCATGCTGCACCGGGGCATCTACCTAGCGCCAGCCCAGTACGAGGCCCTGTTCATCTCCACCGCCATCACCGACGACCTCGTGGATATGTATCTGACAGCTTGCCGCGAGTCTATGCGCGAAGCGCATGGGCTGTAGGTAATTGCTTTTCGGAGTAAAGAAGCCTAGCTTTTCCGTTGATAGCTGAAGACAAAAAAGCCGGACCTAGCTAGGTCCGGCTTTTTCATGAGCACTATTCCAGCGACGCTTACTGAAGCACCAACTTCACTTGCTGCACCGTGGTGCCAGTAGTCAAGCGAGCTAAGTACAAACCCGCGGGCGCATTGCCGGCTTGCCACTCCACCTCTACCAGCTGACCAACTTGCGCCTTGCCGCTTTTCAGCTTCTGCACTAGGCGGCCGCTGATGTCATAGATCTCTAGTTGGTAATCCTGCGACTGCGCGGCGGTGAAGGCAATGGTCGTGCTGCCGGTGAATGGGTTGGGATAGCTGCTCACCACGGCTTTCGCGCCAGTTGTAGACTGCGTGCCGAGCACCGCAGCCGTTGCGCGGGTGCTCGTAGCACCGGTTGGCTCCTGCCCGTACACCAGTGCGCCGTTTACATAGGCCGTGATGTGCGCATTTTCAGCCAGAACATCGGCAGCCGCTACGTAGGAATAGTCGTTAGCCTGATTAAAATTCGACCAGTCCGACTTCGCGAGGCGGTACTGCACATTACCCGTGTTGCTGAGCGGCGCGAACGTGCCGAGGGCATCCGCAAAACGCAGCTCGGCGTAGGTTTCCGTACCGGCCTTCCCGAAGGTTACCTTCACATTGTTGGCACCTAGCTGCGCGTAGTCCATGTACGCGTTGAGCGCCTGCGTGCCGTCGGGGCTGAACCAGTAGCGCACTGTCAGGTCTTTGTAAGCGACGGGCACATACCCTTGGTTGCGCACTTGCAGGTACGTACTGATGGTATTGGAAGTAGCTTTCTTCTCCTTATTCTGCGACAACACCACCAGTTCAGGTTTGGTAGGCATGGGCACAAGCGCCGGCTCGATACCCGCTATCAGTTCTCCCTTACGGTACACCGTGATACGTTCATTCTTCACGTAGGTGCTGCTCGTGGCGTACGAATAGTCGTCGGCCTCGTTGAAGTTCGTCTGCGTCTGCTTGTAGATGCGTGACTGAATAGCACCGGAGTTGCCACCTGCGGTCAAGGAACCGGCCGCGGTGAAGGAGTATTCCACGTAACCAAAAGCACCTTGCGCGGGCTGATCCAAGGCCACGTATTGCGCCTTCACGCCGCTGGTACCTAGCTGGGCGTAGTCGATTGCGGCAACGACGGAGGCATAGTCCTCAACCGTTAGCCAATAACGCACCGTCAGGTCTTTGTAAGGAATGGCGGCGGTGCTGTTGTTGATCAGTTGCAAGTTGGGCTTGATCGTGTTGTTTGCCACCGAACCATCGGCGTTCTGGTGTAGCACGGTGACCACCGTAGGCGTCTGCACCGTTACGGCGAAAGTGCCGGAGGTGCTGCCGCAGTCGTTGGTAGCCGTAGCCGTCACTGTGGTCGTACCCAATGGGAAGACGTAGGGCGAGGTGATGGTCGTCACGACGTTATTCTTCAGAATAGAGTACACGAGGCTAGGTGCCGGCGTGCTGCCGGTGGCCGTAGCAGCGAAAGCAACGGAAGCACCGCGCAGACCCGCCGTAGCATTGGTAGCTGCGATAGTAGGCAAGGTCAGAACCGGCTTGGTATTCACCGTTACCGTGGCCGAGCCTGTCGGAGCTAGGCCGGTGCAGTTACCATCCGATACGGCGGTCAGCGTGTACGTTTGTTTAGTCGCTGGGCTTACCGTCAGTAAATAATCTCCGGTGCTCGATACATCGGCGGCATTGATAACCAACGTCTTTGCCGTTGGATCAACATCGGTCGAGTACGTAACCGTCCAGGGGGCCACGCCCGTCAGGTGCAAGGCTAGCTTTGTACTAGTGCCTGCGCAGATGGTAGCCGTACCACTGAGTGCAACTGTTGGCAGCGCACGCACGGTTACTTGCTGCGTATAGCTGTCAGCGCATTCTCCTTGCGTAATCGTCAGTTTGGCCGTGTAAGTGCCGGCTTCTGCGTACGTATGCGCAATGTTCTTGGTCGTGTAATCGACTGTGCCATTGTTGTCAATGTCCCAGGCGTAGGTCGCATTGGCCTCTACTGCCTTCGAGGTATTGGTGAAAGCTGTAGGCTGACCTAGGCAAACAGTGTTGGTGGTGAAGGCAGGCTGCGGCGGCAAGCAGATGAGGCCGGTGCGAACTACCCGATACGAATTACCAATCCGGATGCCATCGATTACTAGTGTTGGGGCAATAGTGGTAGTGCCTTGGCGGAGCGCCACTGTTCCGATATCAGAGGGTGAACCAGAGGTTTCTGTATAAGCAGCATCAGCATTCACGGGCTCAGCGTCCAGCGCGGGATTGATAAACAACTTGCTTACGTTACCGTTCTCGTCGAAGGAATAGTTCACGACTACTAAGTACGTCGTGTTATAGTCATAGTCATTCGTGGTGTAGTTCGGTGTAGTACCGGAAGTTCCGTTGCCACTAATACCAAACTGCAATTTGCCTGTTACCGGGTTTTTGCGGGCAAACACGCGAGCCTTGAAATTTCCATTCAACGTGGTAGGACCTAGGTGAAAGAAGTAGTCACCTTCGCCATCCGAACTCACCTTTGCAGCCGACACGTTTACCAGGAACGACGCATAGACTGGCGTCCGAGCATACACGGCGGGAAACTGACGGTTTACATCTTGGCCAGTTGTAGTTAAAGAAGCAGCATTGCCGATCTTACTGGCTCCGTAGCTAGCATACTCCAACCCACTCGGCGTTACCGGAATAAAATTGCTGGTTCCGCTGTGCGAAGTCCAGTTGTTAGCCGTCAGCAACGCACCTGCTGTGTAGGCAAAATTCTCTTCCAACAACATGGTCGCAGGCAGCGCCAGTGTAGTATCTACCAACGTACCGGGTGAGGTAGCCAAGTAGTTTTCGGCGTAGGGCGTGTTGTTGTCGCTGTAATCAAAGACCGCAAACGCATACTGCGTATTTGGGCGCAGGTTGGTAACTACTACCGTGTCGCGGGTACCTGCATACACCACGTAGTTGCCAGTGCCTAGCACGGCACCTTTCCCAAAAACGGTGCTATCGGCGTACGTAGTTGCATCCACCGGCAGGGCATTAACGGCCCCGTTGAGGCGAGCTAGCACGAGGTGCTTCGCGCCATCGCCGCCATTCAGAATCAACTGTATTGAAGTGTTCGTCACTTGGCTAGCTACCGGAGTGGCCGATTGCGTAGGTTCAGTTGCTAAGGGCACCTCCACCGTCGTAAAGGAGAATTCTTCCCCGTAGGCAGTGCCCGCTGCATTGGTGGCATATGCCCGCACGTAGTACGTAGTGTTGGGCACCAAACCGGTGATGGCGCTACTGAACGTGCCGGCTTCTGCCCCGTTCGCAGTTTTCAAGGTTCCTAACACCGGGTTGGGCGTTTTGGCCCATACTACGCCCCGTGCCGTTACGGGGCTACCACCGTCGGACTCTACCGTGCCGCCGGTCGTGGCGGCGGTTGGCGTCACGTTCGTCAGGGTCGTAGTACTCACAGTAGCCGGATACACCGGCGCCGTACTGGTACCGCTCACCGCCACCGCTTGTTCCGGTAGGCCCGTGCTCGTCACGGGAATAGCTGTTTGATACGGTAGCGCGGCCGTCGGGGCAAAGCGCACGTCGATCGTAGTTGGGTTTACTGTGCCATTGCTCGGTTGCAATTGAATAACGCAGCAGGAAAAAGGCTGCTCGCCCGTGCGAATCTCAAACCCTACCGGAGGCGAAACGATCAGAGCCGAGGACAGACCCGTACCGCTCACGGTGAAGCTCTTGGAAGTGGAAGCGGCACCCGCTACAGTGCTACCGAAAGCTGGCATCGACGTCAGCGAAGTAATAATCTCAGGCTTCGGCGCTGCTACTGTTATGGCCACCGGTGTGCTCTTACCATTTGCTGAGCCACACGGTGTGGTAGCGCTAGCGCTTACTACTATATAATAGGTGCCGGCCGCACCGAAATCTGAGCCTTTGGGCTGGTATGTAGCGCCGCTGGCGCTGGCAATAGGAGTAAAAGGACCATCGACGCCAATGCTGTACTGCCATGTAAAGACAGAGCCCGTAGCAGCCGTAGCAGTCAGCGTAGCGCCGGAGCCCGTTAGCGTAATGGTCTGGGCTGTTTCGGGTGCAATGTTTACCGTATTGGTAGCCGAACCTAGGTTGATGGTCAGGTTAGTACCATTGTCTGTACCGTTGATGGCTGCGGCTTCATTTATCACCCGCACGCGGTAGCCGGTACCACTGGCGGTGTTGGCTGGAATGGTAGCCGCTATGGGCGAGCTAGTTCCTTCGCCAATAATTGTAGTGCCAGAAGCAAAACTGCCTGATGCATTGGATAGCTGCACCCTAAACGTACCCGTGAGAGTGCCAGTGGTTGTGTAAACAACATTGAACGGAGTACTGCCTTCAGTAGCTGTCAAGCAGAAAGGACTATTGAAAGCCGAAGCAGTAGTAGCAATCGAATTGGTTGGTGTTGGAGTGCCCGTAGGACTAGTAACAACCGTAATGTTATCGAGGCTAATTTTTGGACGGCTGCCTGTAATTCCTCCTGCTGTAGTTGCTAGGTAAAAGCGAATCTTAGCATCCCTTTTATTAGCAAAAGCAGCCGGCAATGGAATGGTAGTTAAGCTGCCATTAGCTGCAACATTGTTGGTTATCACTACCGTCGAGCCATCGAGGTCAACGAAGGCACCGTTGGTACCCGTGTTGGTTTGGAGCTTGAACGTCGCCTGGCGGTTGCCCGTGGAGTTATTCACCTCAGCCCAATCCAGCGAAATACTCCCGGCGGTACTTGCAGCGAAATCTAAATTTAGGTCAAAAGCAGCAGCATTTGTTCCATCAGTTGGACCAGTAGCCAAAAGGATAATGGAACCCGTGCCTTTTTGAACTCCCCCCGAAGTGCTAGTCGCAAATACAGTAGTCGAGTTTGGCAAGGTAGCCGGCGCAGTGGCCGTAGCTACACTGAAACGATTCGCGCCAGTACCAGAAGCGAAGTTGAACGCCCATCCGGTGGTAGTCCATCCAGCGCTGCTCGAGCCAGAAACAGTACCGATTTCTGCAAAATTCTCCGTGTACGTTCCGCCCATCAGTGGATAGGGTACCGTTTGCCCCCAGCTCAACTGGGAACTGAGTAAGAACAAGCAAGCAAGCAAAGCCGGCAATTGACCTAGCTTCCAAGCAGTTTTATAAAAACGTGTCATATAGACGTTTATGTCTTTGTAAGAAAATCTGGAAGTTGGCACTAGTTCGTCGGGCCGTTGTCGGTTTTCGACTCAATGGCATTCTGCACCTCAACCGACAGATTCGACAGCAAGTCGTAGCCCGTCGCTTCCTCGATCTTGTCGACCGACGTGCGGTAGGTGCCCCAATTGCTATTAATAGCATTGATGTTAGGCATGTCAACCGCGATTACCCGCGTACCCGCATTCACCCGAGCAGCATCGCTGTTACCAACTGGCAGAATAACAATGACCTTCCAGCAATTTGATGGTACCGTAACGCGGCCATTATCGAGCGTTTCATACTTCACCCCAGTTGAGCCAATGCCGCCTTTGCCGTAGCTACCGCAAATGATGTACACCTCATTGTCGGGCAAGAAAGTACGGGTGTAGTTTTCCAGGTCGGCCCACGGACCTTGGTTGTTCTTCGACGACTGCGGCATCATGTTCGTCATGAGGAACGTGGCCGAGTTGTTTGCGACGCTTGATGTCCGGTCAGCCGAGGGGCAGTTATGGCCGCGGTCGAATCCGGTGGCCCCTCCGTTGTAGCTGTTTGATTGTACCTTGTACCAGCCATCGGGTAGCGACGGATCGTCCCGAAAATCATCTTGCCGGTCTATGCCGCCACGATCTGAAATATCTACGTGCCAGCTCACCCAGTTCGGCTTGCCTTGGTCGCGGTTGTAGCCTACTACGTACTGCGGCTTCACTAGCAAATAGTTATTGGGCTGACTTACATCGGCCACGGCACCGCTGGGGTTGCCAAGAGCTAGGTTGTTGTTGTCGACGGACGGCTGGGCGGTACCGTACTGCGTCACGGCGAAGTCATCAATATTCAGCCGGGCTTTGCCGCCGGAGGTTTTCCGAATCTCAAACTTTACTTGCCCCGGAATATTGACCGTGAAAGCTGCCACCTGCAATGTGGTTGAAGTGGTAAGTACCGTAGCACCCACTTTTGTCCATTTGTTACAGTTGCACGCCTCCGATTGCGCCCACAGTTCCCAGCTGCTGCTGCCGTCGGTGCCATACACGGCATGCTGCACCGTAACGGTAGCAGCGCCGGTAGGCAGAAAGAAGTCCATCGTGACCTTACCCCCTTGCTGGAGGCGTGCGGCCTGAGCGCCATTCTTGTGGTCGGCGTCAGTGCTACCTAGCACCGCATCTGTCAGAATCCAGCTGCCCGTGGAAAGTGCAACCCTGCCGTCCGTCCCTGGCTGGTTGGGACTTTCAAAGCTTTCTTGTGTATTTTCCGCAAATGGCGTCAGCCAAGCAGAATGGTTACCTACGCTTGCCGGGGAAAAGGCAAAGCATGGCAGCAGTAACAGTAAAAAACTGCTACCATAGCCCAGTAATTGTTTTTTCATTAACTGTAAAAACTACGCGAAAGAGAAGGGATTTTGATCAGGAAGAGGCGGCTGTTAAAACCGGGCACAAACTTAAGTAAGTAATGTTCAATACAGGTAATCAAAATACAAAAATTAATAGTTCAATAATTATAAAAAAGTAATATTAGCTTTAGAAAAGATAGGTTAACCAGGAAAGTATAAGCTCGACAGAATAAACATTGGTTGCTCGCATAAGTGTTAACATTTCGGTAACATAGGATAGCTAGCCCTTAAAAATTCATCAAAGCCCTGAAGCAACTATGAGCGTCTTGCAAACGCTCTAATGTCTTTTAGCATCCCTTCATAAATCGTTGTTTTATAAAGGCATATATCACCATAGCCTTCGGATACAAACAGACTTAACCAGGAATATAATTATTATAAGCTTCTTCGATTTAAATAAAAACAGAAGGCTACTCACTAAAATGAGACATAGAACTTATAAAGACACATTTTGATAATGCAGCTGGCAAATACAGTACGCATATTTTACTAGCATACACTTTTTGCTGCTTAGCTCTATTATTATCACTAAAAATCAGCTTAAGCGTAAAATCTCGTTTTATTATTTAACAGAATATCTTTTTGGGATTTCTACAGAAACAAACCTTAGGTTTGGAGACAACTATTTTCAATGAATAAATATTAAATATTTATAATATTTATCTCCTGCATCAGTACTTGTCCATATAGCACTTCGTGCTGTGCTTCTATTCAAATCGGCGCTATCACTAGATTAGAGGTCAAACAGAGGCTACCTTTGCAGCCAAATCGTTCTGCTTATGCTTCGACTTCTTACGCCACTGTTTTTCACGTTATGGCTTGCGCTACCTAGTTTGGTTTGGGCACAGGCGGAAGCTCCAGCTGTTGCCAACAAGCGGCTGTTCGACCGCACAGTGGACGAGCTCAACTTCCGCACGATGGAAAACGTGTACGATAAAACGTTTACCCGCAATAAGTTTCCGGTTTCTCTGCGCACGCACCAAGCGCGCAAATCGTTCGACGGCTTTCAAGGCAATGCTGACCTGAAGCGGCTGTTTTTGAATTACAACGATGTTTCCGAGAAGTTCAAGAATCGTTTTGGCAAAGGCCGCACCGACCTGGCCGAATTTGAAAAGCAGCTTCGGTCCATCATCATTGATAAGAACTTCGAGTTCTTCATCCGGGTGTTACCACGCAACGAACGAGTAGCGCTTATTCATTCGCTGCAACGCGTTACGCAACAAGCTGCGGCCCAGTTTAATGCATCAGAAGACCCTGCCCCCGATGAGCTAGCTGCTGATGATGCGGCCGTACCACCTGCCGACGCGGAAACGGAACCGCCCGTCACGGCGCCGGTTGAAGAGTCAGAGGCCCAGCCCGAAAGCGTGGTAACGCCGGCTCGCACGGCCACGATTCGTTCCGTTGATGTGACTTCCCGCCACGATTGGCTCGATTATTCGACGCTGCTGCTGGCGGGTACCTCTACCCTAGCGCTGCTATACCTGGTGTTCAGTGTGCTGCCCGATTTGCGCGGTCGTCTCGATTCCTTAGCGGAGGAGCTAGACCAGCGCCAACCCAACGCCACCCCGCGTCGGCGCTCTTCGCCCAGCACATTGCCCGAAGATCGCTACGAAGAAGAGGAAGAGCAATAAATTTAAAAGGGTGCGCTTGCATAGAACCGAGCCTAGGTTGTGCCTCGTCCTACTCAAGCTTCACCGATTACCACTCCCCATGATTCTTACCGACCAACAAATCCTTGCCGAGATTGAGCAGGGTAACATTGTCATTGAACCCTTCGACCGCGCCTGCCTAGGCACCAACTCCTATGACGTGCACCTAGGGCGCTACCTAGCTACCTACCGCGACGCCGTGCTGGACGCTCGTAGCCATAATGAAATCGATGTATTCGAAATGTCGGCTACGGAAGGCTTTGTTCTTCAGCCTGGTACGCTCTACTTAGGTGTAACGGAGGAATATACCGAAAGCCACGCGCAGGTACCTTTCTTGGAAGGCAAATCCAGCGTCGGTCGGCTCGGCATCGATATTCACGCTACTGCTGGTAAGGGCGACGTAGGCTTCTGCAACACCTGGACGTTGGAGATTTCCGTGACGCAGCCAGTGCGTGTGTACGCAGGCATGCCTATTGGCCAGCTCATCTATTTCGCCGTGCAGGGCGATGTGCAAACCTTCTACAATCGCAAAGCCAACGCGAAGTACAACGAACGCACCGACAAGCCCGTCGAGTCGATGATGTGGAAGAATAAGTTCTAGGGCGTGACGGAGGAAGTTGGTAGCTAAGTTGTGTGGCGTAACACTCCTAAAATCACTCAGTTGCTCAATTACTCAGCTACTCGTTAAACTTGCCTGCTTCGTTTTTCGTTAGCTCTAGAAAGCTGCACCGCTTGCTGCCATTGGCTAGCTGACTAGGTAGCTGCTGACTAGAAACGCTAACGCCTCGATACCAATGAACAATAAATTTGTCACTGCCGCGCTAGTTTTTGCTGCAACTGCTTTTGGCGCGAACGCCCAGCAAGCGCCCGGCTCGACGGTTATGCCCCAAGATAAAACGCAATCATCTCCGCGTTTGAATCCTGTTCAGGCGCGCGCCAAGCGCCTGTCAGACCAGATGGCGCGCGACTTGCGCCTGAACGGTTACCAAACAACTAAGCTGCGGGCCATCAACGAAGATAAAGTAGCTAAGATGGCGGCTATCGAGCAGAAATATGCTAGCAACCCCAAGCTTGTGGATGAGCAATGCCAAGGCGTCTGCCGGGAGCGTGACCAAGAGCTGCGGAACGTGCTAAGTAGTGCTCAGTATAGCTCATACTACGACTCACGCGCTACTTTCTACAAGTTTGACCGGGATTACGCCACCAAAAATGCCGGCGCTATGATGGTGAAGTCGGTGCAGAATCCGCTGCCGGCTAGCAGCAAGGGTTCCATCCTTAGCCAAGGCCGAAACACGCAAGCTGCTTCCACCTCCGACAAATAACCTAGGCTTATAGAGTAGGCACTAGAAGCAAAAAGCCCCTGCTGATTCATCAGCAGGGGCTTTTTGCTTCTAGGTTATAGTAACGAACCTAGCTTTGCTTTTTGGCTTCCTCTTCGATGTGCTCCATTAGTTCCTTGCACAGCGCCCGGATTTTTTTTGACATTACCTCGTCGCTGGTGGCAGTCATGATACTTTCGGCCATGGCACCCATGGTGTCCACGTAGAAGTACTTCATTTCTTCCACGGGCATGTCCTTGGTCCAGAGGTCAATCTTCATGGTACCCGACTGGTCCCGGTCCCACAAGGCAATGTTGATGGCTTTGGCAAAGTGAATATCGGGGCCCGCATCGGTGGCCTGCCAGCTAATAGCCTCCGGTACTTTCTGATCGTCGAGGGCTATGCTGAAGCGGATTTCGGATTTTTTCATGGGAGTTAAAGTGCTAAACGGCTGAATGGTTAGACGGTTAGCTGCTCTATAGTGGTTAAGCTCACCCTAGAACAATCAACCATTTAACCATTCAGCCATTCAACCAACAAAGATTAAACGTAGTTATTGAGCATCACCGGCATCACAAGCATCAAGATGCTCTCGTTGTCGTCGGCGGTGGTAGGCATAAGCAAACCAGCACGGTTGGGTGTGCTTAGCTCCAGCGTGATTTCTTCAGAATCGATATTCGATAGCATCTCCGCCAGGAAGCGAGCATTAAAGCCAATTTCCATGTCTTCGCCGTCGTATTGGCAGGGTAGCTTTTCGTTGGCTTCGTTGCTGAAATCGAGGTCTTCGGCTGACACGGTCAGTTCCGAACCTGCCAGGCGCAACCGCACTTGGTGCGTGGTCTTATTGGAATAGATCGAAATGCGCTTCACCGAATTCAGGAAATCGGCGCGGCTGATGATGAGACGGTTGGGGTTGCTCACCGGAATTACGTTCTCGTAATCAGGATAGCGCTCATCAATCAGGCGGCATACGAGGCGCATCTGGTTGAAGTTGAAGAACGCGTTGGAGTTGTTGAACTCCACTTTCACTGGTGTAGCTTCGGAAGGCAACGCGCCTTTCAGCAAGTTGAAAGCTTTGCGCGGGATGATCAGGTTAGCAGTTTGGCCCGCGCCCACGTCGGAGCGGCGGTAGCGCAGCAAGCGGTGACCATCGGTAGCCACAAAGGTGATTTGGCTATCGGCTAGCTGCACCAAAATGCCAGTCATAGCTGGGCGCAGCTCGTCGGTGCTCACCGCGAAGATGGTCTTGTTGATTGCCCGCGACAACGACGACGACGGAAGCTCGATGGGAGCCGAGCCTTTCACCACTGGCACGCGAGGAAAGTCGGTGGCGTTTTCCCCAGCTAGCTTGTAGCGGCCGTTAGACGAGGCAATTTCAATCGTGTAGGTTTCCTCGTCCAGCGTAAACGTGACAGGCTGGTCGGGCAAGTTCTTGAGGGTATCGAGCAGAATGCGGGCGGGTGCAGCAATACGGCCAGTTTCGCGAGCTTCTACGGGCAGCTCCGTAATCATGCTGGTCTCCAAGTCGGAGGCCGTAATCGTCAGCTTGCCGTCTTCAATTTCGAAGAGAAAGTTCTCCAGAATCGGCACCACGGGATTGTTCGTGACCACGCCGTTGATGCTCTGGAGCTGCTTGAGCAAGGCGGAAGACGAGACGATAAACTTCATATATGGTAGTTTCTCTTACTTTTTGGGGTAATGGACAAAGATAGGTAGATGCACGGAAGTTTTGGCCTTGTGCGGAGAAGATTCTGGCGGATGCTTCCCTCTCTATGACGGTAAAGTCTTTCCTGATGTTAGCACAGCACCTGCTTTTAAATAACTTTTAATCAGAAAGATATAAATTGCTTTCGTTTATATAGCTTCTCTTGATAAAACGCATTTGTTGCATATAAATAGCATAATTCCTATACTTGTTCTATTTCCTTTGTTTCCCCATACTGTTCTATGTCTCACGGATCTTCCCTGTACCATTTAGTTTATCAGAGTTCTGCTACTGCGCTTATGAGTGAAAAAGAGCTAGAGGTTTTGCTGATGCAAGCTCGCTCATGGAACACTGATCATCACTTAACCGGCGTACTGCTTTACAGCAATGGAGACATTATGCAGGTGCTGGAAGGTAGCACGGAAGAGGTTGCCTTTATCTTTGACAAAATCAAGCTAGACCCGCGTCACCGGGATGTTATTAAACTAGCCGACGGCGAAATAAAAGAACGTAATTTCTCTCAGTGGTCTATGGGCTTTAAAGCGGTAGAGCCAGCCGATTTTATGCACCTGGCCGGTTTTTTAAACGTTAACAAGCAGAATTATTTAACTGCGCATTCCGGCTATTCAGCCAACGATGATGCCTCTTTGCATTCATTATTGGCAACCTTCGTAACCGATAATATTATCCGATTTTGAACGTATAGCTCCCACGGTTTGAAGCCCAAACCTAAACGAAAAAGCTAGCTCTGGGCTTAGCCTAATGATCCTCAGAGCGTAGCTGTAGCAATTCCAAGAAATTAAAAGGACGCGTACCGCCGCTTGCGGCGCCAAGCTCGCACTAGCCCAAACAAACCTAGCAGCACCAATGGCGCCCCTAAGTTGAGCGCCTGCCAACGGCGCCCTTGCTCCGCTATTTTCACCTTATCCAACGGGCGCAACGTGATTTGCTTACCACGCACGGCAATCAGGCCGGTTTCGTCGAGCATGTAGTCGACGGCATTTAGCACCAGTTCACGGTTGGCAAACTCGGTATTAGCAAGGCGGTCGAAGCCAAGGCGGAAGGGGCGCCCAGTTTTGGGATCTAGCTCGCTGCGTACAAAGTCGCCATCGGAAATGATTAGTACTTTGCCAGGCCTAGCTTTTGAAGATGTAGCAGGCTGAAACTGCGTGGTACCGGGCTTGGTGCGGTTAGCGTAGAGCGACTTAAACTGTCCTTCTAGCAGGTAACCTATCGGCTTAAACCCTTGCTTGTACAACTTTTGGTCGGGCTCCAAGCGGGCATCATTGAGGTTGACGGGCACCGGTGAGGGCAGCACGCGGGTATAGCGCGAGGTGAACATCAGCGGCGTTTTGCGAATGCCGACGGCTTTTACCGTATCGATACTGCTCACGAACTTGGTGTACACCGCGTCGAGGTTACGGGTAATGGGATGTTTGCTGAACTGGTTGATCAGCGGATAGAACTGCCACGGCATGGGCTCCACCTGCGGCTTGTTGCCCACATTGCCCGTCACGAGCGGAATAACGCCAGAATTGAGATCAAGCAACAAATCGGGGTTGATACGCACCCCGTATTTGAACAGCAGATCTTCTAGGTTGAGCTGGTACGGGAAGGACAGCATGCCGGTGCGGGCCGCACTATCAAGACTCACGCGCATCTCGTCCACGAAGAAAAGCGCGTTGCCGCCACTCGTCACAAACTGATCGAGCTTGAACTTCTCGGGCTCTGTATACGGCTTGGTGGGCCTAGCGATAATTAGGGCATCGAGGGCCCGCAGGTCGGGCACCACGTCGAGCTTCACCCGGTACACGTCGTATTGTTCTTGCAACGAACCTAGCAAGTCACCAGCTTCGGCGTTGCTTAGCTCCCCATGCCCATCAACCACGCCAATGCGCTTGCGGCGGCTAGGCTCTAGTTGCTGAATAGTGCTTGCTAGCTCGTATTCTAATCCTTCAATGCTCTGATTGAGGCGCACATCGGAGGGCGCTGCCTGGTTGCCGCGCAGTAGCAGTACGTTTTTCTCCTTGGCGCCTACCGTCACCGTTGCCCACGGAAAGATAATTTTCTCGACGCGCTTGCCGTTTTCGGTGGCAGCTAGGTTGGTGGGGCGCAGACCTTTCTTGAACAGCGCCTGGTACGTCTTGTTCCGCTCTTGCTCCGAGGTAGCAGCGCTAGGATCTAGGAACACATAGTGCAGCTTGGAGCCACCGTACACCTGCATTTCGTTCAGCGTTTCGCGCACCGATTGCTGCAAGCGACGGAACGCCGGTGGAAAGTCGCCGTCGAGATACACCGTCACGGTTACGGGCTCGGGCATCTTTTCCAGCAGTTGCTTCGTGGCCGACGACATGGTGTAGCGCTTCTCCTGCGTGAGGTCGAGGCGGAAAAAGAACTGCTGACCCAGGAAGTTCAGCAGCAATAAACCACCGATAACCGCCAGAAAGCGGAGCAGGTCGCGGCGTTTAGGAGAGGGGCGTTCTTGCATAGTGTATGTGGGGCTACTCCCCTTGCTTTCTCCGGGTGAGGAGTAAGCCTACTTAATACTTTTCGGAGCTAGCTTTTTACCAATTGCGGCTTTGCAGCGCCAAGCGCGTTGCCAGCAGGAAACCAGCAATTAAGCTCAGGAAATACGTCAGGTCGCGGGAGTCGATGAGGCCCTTGCTGATGTCGCGGTAGTGCGCCGCAATACCTAGCTGGCTGATGTAGTAAGCCGTGCTGCCTTCGAAGACAGATGCCAACGAATCGAAGCCCGAATACACCAGGAAACACCCCACTACGGCCACTAAGAAGGCAATAACCTGGTCGCGGGTAATAGCAGAAGCAAACAGCCCGATGGCCGCAAACACGCCTGCCAGCAACGCTAGCCCAATGTACGACCCCACCGTAGCCGCCGAGTCGATGTTGCCGACTGGGTTACCTAGCTGATAAACGGAGTAGTAATACAGCAGCGTTGGGATAAGTGCCAACAGCGCCAGTAGTAAACAAGCTAGGTACTTCCCCCCTATTATCTGCCCATCGGTGAGCGGACGCGTGAGCAGCAACTCAATGGTACCGGCTTTCTTTTCCTCGGCGAAAGTACGCATGGTGATGGCCGGAATCAGGAATAGGAAAATCCACGGAGCCGTGTTGAAGAGCGTTTGCAGATCGGCAAAGCCGTAATCGAGCACGCTGCTATCGGGAAAAACCCACACGAATAATCCTGTAGCCACCAGAAATACGCCAATAACGACGTATGCTACCGGCGAGCTGAGGAAGGCGTTAAACTCTTTTCTTAAGATTGAAAACATCTAATGCTATACTAATTATACACACAAGCTGGAGGAAGCAAGAGGAACGGCATCCTGTACCTGCCGAAGCACGACAGACAGTGGGGAACGTTCAAAGTTAGTTTGTCAGATTTTTAAACACCTGCTCCAACGACTGTTCCTCCTGCCGCAAACCTAGCAAGATCCACCCTTGCTGCGCGGCCAGCCGCGAAATGGCACCACGCTGGTCGGTGCCGGCGGCGGCGCGGATGCGGTATGTGGTAGCGGTTTCGGTCTCCACGGCCGTAATGCCGGGCAGAGCGAGCAACGGCGCCGGATCAATAGCCTGCTCAAACTCTGCGCGAATGATAGTTTCGCCCTTCGCCCCAGCACCTAGGTCCGAAACCGGACTATCGGCTACCAGTTGGCCGCGGTTGATGATGACCACGCGGCTGCACAACGCGGTAACTTCGGGCAAAATGTGGGTGGAGAAGATAACGGTCTTGTCGCGGCCGATTTCCTGAATAAGGCTACGGATTTCGCCAATCTGGTTGGGGTCGAGGCCCGTGGTGGGCTCGTCAAGAATGAGCGTACCGGGGTCGTGAATCAGCGCTTGCGCCAGGCCCACGCGCTGGCGGTAGCCCTTCGATAAAGCGCCGATAAGCTTGTTTTGCTCCCGACCTAGCCCTACCCGCTCAACCATTTGTTGCACGCGCTGCTGCAGGGAAGCACCGCGCAAGCCGTGCACCGACCCAATGAATTCGAGGTACTCATGCACGTACATATCTAGGTAGAGCGGGTTGTGCTCGGGCAAGTAGCCCACCCGCCGCCGCACTTCCAGCGGCTGCTCCGTCACATCAAATCCATCAAGCTTTACTGTGCCTATAGAAGGTGGCAGGTAGCCCGTGGCAATCTTCATAGTGGTTGACTTGCCCGCGCCGTTCGGCCCCAGAAAGCCCAGAATTTCGCCCTTGCCCGCGGTGAAGCTAATGTTGTTCACGGCAGCTTGCGCTCCGTATGTTTTGGTAAGATTCTGAACTTCAACCATTGATTAAGAAACGGATATGACCCACTGCCAAAATAAAATAGATACGTGTTAGAGCAGTTGCAATTCAGCGAGAGGTATTGGTGGCACGGGTGCGGCTGGTGGCGGTAGTAGTTGCTTTGCTAGCCATTGGGAGGTGTGCCACTTGCCAAATTTATACGCTACGTGTTGATAAGTACCGATCAGCTCAAACCCCAAAGAGTGATGAAATGCAAAACTCCTAGGGTTAGGCTCAATTACACCGGCGTAAGCATTCACATAACCTTGCCGTTGTAAGAACTCAAACAGGTGATTATACAGCCGCCGCGCAACTCCTGTGCCGTGATGCTCAGCATGCACATATACCGATGTTTCTACAGACCACTGATAAGCAAGCCGTTCGCGGTGCCGGGAGGCATAAGCATACCCTAACAGCTGTCCATCGCGCTCTGCTACTAACCACGGTAATACACCTTGAAGTTTCCGAATTCGCTCCGCAAATTCAGCGAGCGTAGGCACTTCAAACTCTAGGGTAATCGTGGTATCCGTGATGTACGGGGCATAAAGGGCGAGCATAGCTGCCGCGTCGTTTGGGGTAGCCAAGCGCAGGATATAATCGGCAGCCTGCGAACCTAGGGTGAAGTCCATTTGCGCTTCGTCCTACTTTGGCTGCGAAGGGCGCATCTGGATTTCCGACAGCATGGTAGCTTTAGGCGCTTCCAACGCGTGCACAATGGTAGCGGCAATATCTTCGGGCTGCATCTTGTGCGGGTCGGGTTCGGCGCCGGGCTCCGCGCCGTTGAAGTTAGTTTCGACCGAGCCGGGCATCACGCAGGTCACGCGCACGCCATCCTGCCGCACTTCCTTGAACAGAGCATCGGAGAAGCCACGCACCGCAAACTTGGTGGCGCAGTAGCCGGCCATATTTGGGCTGCCTGCCGTGCCCGCCAGCGACGCTACGTTGATGATGTGTCCTTCGCCCTGCTTTTTCATCTGTGGCAGCACCACTTTGGTGCAGTAGAACACCCCGTGCACGTTGGTATCAAACATGGCATGCCAATCGTCGGATGAGAAGCCATCTACCGGACCCATGTTGCCGATGCCAGCGTTATTAACCAAGATCCGCACTTCCGCTCCGACCTCGCGCTGCGTATCTACGTATGCTTCCTGCACCGATACTTCGTTGCGGATATCGCACTCAAAAAACTGAAATCGCTCGTGCGTTAGGCCCTCGGGCGCCGTGCGGCCCCAGCCGGCCACGATGGCACCTTTGGCAAGCAGCGCCTCGGCTGTGGCCCGCCCAATTCCTTTACTGACGCCCGTAACTATAGCTATCTTGCCCGTTAGATCCATGCTGAAGTAATGTTTTGGAGGAATGTTTGGCCGCAAGTTAGCGGCCCTCAACCGCTTTTACGCGGAATAATCAGTCTGGCTGCGTTTCTGCCGCTGCTAAGTAGCTGCGGCGAAGGACACGAAACCGATTGCCTGATGAGTACGGGCAACGTGGTGACCGAGCGCCGCGAGCTAGCTCCCTTCCACGTAGTAACGGCCTACGACAATGTAGATGTGCTGCTGGTGCAAGACACGGCCACCTACGCAGAGGTGCGAGCCGGCAAAAACTTGCAGAAAGACATCGAATTAACCGTACGAGATGGGCAGCTCACCATCCGCAACACCAGTCGCTGCAACTGGGTCCGCACGTACGACACGCCCCGCCAGCTCACCTTACACCTCCCTCGTCTCACCGATTTGTTTTTGCGGGGCCAGGGGAATGTGCGCACTTCCAATAACTTCCGCGCCGACACCCTCTTTTGCCACCTCGTCGGCGCCGGCGACTTCGACCTCGACGTGACCAGCAAGTACCTGTGGCTCGATTCCTATGAGCTAGGCGACATTGATCTGCACGGCAAGGCTAACGAGGTGCACTACACCTTGGGCGGTAGTGGTAGTTTGCGAGCTACTGGCCTTCAGACGCCTACACTTTTTTTCCAATCCAATAAAGGCAGCAACGGCGACGCACGGGTCACAGTATCGCAGTCACTATTGGGCACGCATGCGGGCACTGGCACCCTTTACTATTCCGGTAGCCCTACTCTTACCCTAACGGGAAATGGGAAGGTAGAAAAAGTCAACTAGCAGCCGGCTTTCTCTCGTTGTTCGCTTGCCATCATCATTGCGCCTCCCAACCTGAAAAGCCTATGCTGAAGCTAGCTTCCGGGTAGTTTTTTCTGGGTACGATTACACAGAATTCATCTTGTCACCGAACCCAAAATTACGGTGCTCCACGGTTGAGCTATTCGCTGATGCGGAGTATAAGCCAAAGTATTTTTCTCATAAAAAATTGGCTCTCTGGCAACTAGCTTATATCTTTCGCCCTCCTAAACCGTTCTACTCCATTGTGAATCGTGCCACACGGGCGTAAAACTCAAAAATTAAATTAGCCGATCAGCATCGGTCAGAGCACGTGGTGCACTGGGTTTTTGAGGTATGCTCTTACGATGCCTACGCAGATAACGGGCCTGTTTTCAGCCCGTGGTGACGACGCTTTTGGCGCCTTCCAACTTTCTGCCCTGCTCTCTCCCGTAGAACTCCCACCTGTGAAGCACCCTCCTTCGGGCACCTCCCCGGAGGCCTGTACCTATCTGCGCCATCTCTCCGCGTCATCGGTAAGCTAGCACACGGCTGCGCTTGCTCCCGGTCGCTTGGCCTAGCCCGTCTACCCAGACTTTAGCTACTCCCCATAGCTCAAGGGATGACCTTTTACCACGGCTAGGTTTACGGCGCGGCTCACCAGTAACCCTGCTCTCTGTTCTTCCCCTCTTCGCTATGACTGCAAAAGAATCCAAAGCCCCATCTCACGTAAACAACTTCGATTTTCTACGCCTGCTCTTTGCCACGCTCGTACTCATTACCCACTCCTACTTCCTGACTGGCATACCCGAACACGACCCCCTGTGGCAGTTCTCCCATGGGCAATTGCGGCTCTCAAAGCTAGGTCTCTGGGGCTTTTTCGTGATTTCGGGCTACCTGATTCTCAAGAGTTTACTGCGTAGTTCTTCGCTGAAGGAGTATTATTTCAAACGCATTATTCGCGTATTCCCCGCCTTATGGGTGATGGTAGGCCTCACCATGATAGGCGCTTACTTTTTCTCGGATAAGAACCTAGGGGCCTATCTCGCCGACCGTTCTTTGTACCTGTATCTGCTTAACCTGGTGCTGCGGCTTCACATTAATATTGCAGGTGTGTTTCCAGCTAACCCCGTCCCCACCGAAATTAACGGCTCGATCTGGACGGTGCCTTACGAATTCTTTTTCTACCTGCTGCTAACGCCTTTATTCTTCATTCGCTACCGGTTGGCGTGGCTGCGTGGCAGTATGCTCGTTGCCTTCGTGGGGTTGCTAGTGCTCCAGCTTACGGGCCACGTCGATTACCCCACGCGTGAGCTAGGCCTCCTCACAGAGGAACTTATCTTCCTAGGCCTTTACTTCGTAGCTGGGGGGCTGCTAGCCTTGTTTCCGTCGTTGATACGTCAGGCGCGCCTGCGTACCTGGGCTGTTTGGATCACTGGCCTCGGCCTGCTAGCCGTTCTTTATTTTGGGGGCTACGAGCAAGCGCAGTTTTTCCTGTTGCCTGTGTTCGTCATTGCCTTCGGCGAATCTAACTACCCTGCCCTGAGTTGGATTCGCCGCTACGGCGATATCAGCTACGGGGTGTATATCTGGGGGTGGCCAGTACAACAAGCGTTGGTTCACCTGCTACATCCCTCGCAGCCGGTGTTAGCACTACTCAGCATTCCTATCGCCTGGGCCATCGGCGCAGTCTCTTGGCATCTGCTGGAGAAAAAGGTATTGCGCCTGAAGCTGGCTTTGCCCACGCCGCGCGCCGAAGCAGAAGCAGAAGAATCGGCTATCCCTCAGGTACAGATAGCGTTCAGCTCGCCTCGCCAAGCCTAGCTAGCTACTAAGTACTTATTAAAACAGAGACAGTCGCCGGCCGGAACAGCATACCTTGCTCCGACCGGCGACTGTCTGTTCGCACCTTCCCTAGATGTCGCCGAGTTGCGGACGGATCAGCAGTTCCTCCACCACCGCCTGCGGCGATAAAGAATAAGCGGCAAACACGGCTTCGGCTACATCCTGGGCTTTGATAAACCGTTCGTCGGGGAAGTCTGAACCTTCCCAACTGGCGGTAAGCGTCGCCCCTGGCAGCACCGCCGTTACGCGCAGGTTGTGGGGCTTCAGCTCTTCGCGCAGGGCTTTGGTCAGACCTAGCAGCGCAAATTTGGCAATGCTATAGGAGCCCCCGCTCGGGTACGCACGGATGCTGGCCACCGAGCACATCGTAAAAATATGCCCCTGGCGGCGCTCAATCATAGCGGGCAGGAGCTGCAACGTCAGGTCGTAAGCACTGTACAAGTTCACGTCGATGAGGGCGCGCAGGGCACTACCATCGAGGGGTTCGTCTTGCAAACGGCCGGGTGTGAAAGCGCCAGTGTTATGCACCAAAACTTCTACCGCGCCACCGAGTTCTTGCACAAACGTGGCAAAGCGCCGCGTGTCTTCGGCCTTGCTCAGGTCGGCGGTTAGGGTGTGCAGCTGTGCGCCGGGAACATCTTGGCTCAGCGCGGTTTGTAAGCTAGCTAGGTCCGTGGTAGAGCGGGCGCACGTCACGACGGGAAAACCCGCCTGGGCAAAGCGCCACACCAAGGCCCGCCCAATGCCCTTCGTTCCGCCGGTAATGATGATAAATTTTTGCATTTCGTTGATTGTTGTCGCCGATTTTACGTAAGGAAGCGCAACTGTTCTGCCTTGCGTCGTCTCTTTATTTCACGCAGCTCGCAAGTTTTCGTTTTTCCTTTTCAATCTGCCTTTTATGGTTAAGACCTTCGGTGAGTTTATTCTCTTTTTGCAAAGCATGCTGGTGCGGAAAGAGCGCTTTAAGACGCTATTCGAACGCACCATCGACGAATCAGTGATTATCGGTGTCAATTCTGTTTTTATCGTTGCTATCGTCAGCGCCTTTATCGGGGCAGTTACGTGCGTTCAGATTTCCTATAACCTTGTCAACCCCCTTATCCCAAAATCCACTATTGGGTATATGGTACGCGAGATGACAATTTTGGAGCTTGCTCCCACCATTACCAGCATTGTGCTAGCAGGCAAGGTAGGTTCTAGCATTGCAGGCGGCCTAGGTACCATGCGCATCACCGAACAGGTTGCAGCGCTGGAGGTAATGGGTATCAACTCTGCTTCTTACCTAGTTTTCCCCCGGATCGTGGCCTCCATTGTGATGTTCCCGATGCTAGTTATTCTGGCTATGGTTCTCTCCATTCTAGGAGGCTACCTAGCAGGTACGCTTACTGGCGCCATCTCCGCACAAGAATACATTGAAGGTATTCGGACAGACTTTATTCCTTACAACATTCTGTTCGCGCTGATCAAATCGGTTGTGTTTGCCTTCCTAGTATCTGCGATTTCGGCTTACAAAGGCTACTTCACGACGGGTGGCGCTTTGGAAGTAGGGTCGGCTAGCACGGCTGCCGTTAATAACTCTATCATTGCTATCCTGTTAGCAGATTTCGTCCTGGCTGCCATCCTGTTGTAAACCTTATTGCTTGCCAGCTTTAGCACGTTCGCTCGTAAGATCGTCAAGCAGCAAGCTTTCCTGATTAAGCACCTCTTCCAATGATTGAGATTCATAACATACAAAAAGCCTTCGATGGCAACGCTGTGCTAAAAGGCATCACGTGCACGTTCGAAACGGGCAAATGCAACCTACTGCTAGGTGGTTCGGGTACAGGTAAAAGCGTACTGCTTCAATGTATTGTGGGCTTGATGAAACCCGATATCGGCAGCATCACCTTCGATGGCACCGTGTTCACAAACAACAAAGTGGGTGTCCGGCAGGAAATCCGCCGCAAAATTGGCATGCTGTTCCAGGGCTCTGCCCTCTTCGACTCCATGACGGTGTTCGAAAACACGGAATTTCCGCTGAAGATGCTCACCCCTGAAATGACCAAGGAGGAGCGCCGCGACCGGGTAGAGTTCTGCCTTAAGCGCGTAGGCTTGGAAAATGCTGGTAACAAAATGCCCTCCGAAATTTCGGGTGGTATGAAGAAGCGCGTTGGTATTGCCCGCGCCATTGCCCCTAACTGTACGTACCTGTTTTGCGACGAACCAAACTCTGGCCTCGACCCGCTTACCAGTATCAAAATTGATGAGCTGATTCACGAAATCACGCACGAATACAACATCACCACAGCCATCATCACCCACGATATGAACTCGGTGGTGGAAATTGGGGACCACATCATCTTTCTGCACAAAGGGCTTAAGCTCTGGGATGGCACCAAAGACGAAATCTTGAACGCTCAAGTACCCGAGCTTAAAGAGTTTATCTTCAGCAGCAGCTTGGTACGCGCTGCCAAGCGCGTCGACGACGAAGGTGGCCTCGAAGCCATTCTGGCCGAAGACCCTCAGCCGCAGTCTTAAGCTACCTAGGTAGAGGTAGATACCAAGCATAAAAAGCGAGCCGCTACTTCCAGGAGTAGCGGCTCGCTTTTTATGCTTGGTACAAGCTCTCAACCTGCGCTAAGTGATGTCGGCCGTGCCAAGCGTACAACACCAGAGCCTGATCGAGCGTGGTTACGCGTTTGGTTTCTGGATGATAAAACGTGCGCTGCCAGTGCTCCTCTCCTAGGTTTGCGAGCAAGTTGGTCCACCGGGTATGCAAGGCTTCCAGCAACGCCAGCGACACCGTGATGGGCGTTGCTTCGACGTCAGGTAGCTCGGCCCACGCCTGCTCATCGTAGGGTCGGATCGTTGGATTATCTTCGGTGAGAGCTAGCTTAAAACGAGTGTAACTGTTCAGGTGAGAGTCGGCAAGGTGATGAATTACTTGCCGGCCATTCCAGCCCCCAGGCCGATACGGATCTTGCAACCGGATACCTCCTACCCGGCGGGCAGCCGCGGTGAGTTGCGAAGGCAATTCCGCTAGTTGCCGGATGTACGCTGCCCGTTCCGCATTGCTCAAGGGTTCTGTTGGAATTTCAGGCTGGCCTATTGGGTAGCGAAGATCGACTGGCGAAGTTTCCATAAAAGCAGGCTATTGGTAGTACTTGCGCAAGTAAGCATTTCCTACTTTCTCTTGCCCCTTCTACCCGATGTAGCCTATCTAGAGCATGTTAAAAGCAGAAAGGCTGCTCCGTCTGGGAGCAGCCTTTCTGCTTTTATTTAGTAACTCTCACTTAACCGTTGCGCTTATTTAGCTCATCACGGATCTTAGCAGCCTTCTCGTAATCTTCTTTTTCGAGGGCTTGCGCCAGCATTTTCGTTAGCTCGTCCAACGAGGCCTGCCCCGATGGCTCACGTGGCTCGGCCCGGGACGGAACGGGTTTGTCGCTATCCTCTTCGTCCTGGTCCTGGTCATCCTCGTCGTCCGTGTCGTCGACGTTTTCGTCTAGGTCACTCAGGATGATGCCCGCTTCGCTCAGCACACTTTCTACCGTGAAAATCGGTACTCCGAACCGCAGGCCGATGGCAATGGCATCCGAGGGACGAGCGTCGAGCTCGAAGGTAGTAGCCCCATCCGAGCAGACGATTTTGGAATAGAATACTCCCTCTTTCAGGTCCGAGATAAGCACTTCCAGAATGGTCACGTGCACATGCTCGGCGAAGGATTTAAATAAGTCGTGCGTCAGAGGTCGGTTCGGACTGATTTTTTCAATCTGAATGGCAATACTCTGCGCCTCGAACATGCCGATGATGATGGGCAAGCGGCGGTTGCCGGTCTTTTCGCCTAGGATAAGGGCAAAGGAGCCGGACTGCGACTGGCTGGATGATAAGCCTAGTATTTCGAGCTGGATTTTCTTCACAAGCTGCGGATGTGCTGATTTTTGATGTGCTGTGGGGAAGGAATACGCTAGGATGCCAGTGTTTTCTCTACTACACCAATCTAATATAAATCAGCATATTAGAGCACACTTCCGACAATAAATTACCCTAGCTCCTTCACGGCCTGGGTCAGTTTTGGCAATACGTCGAATACGTCGCCAACGATGCCATAATCGGCTGCCTTGAAGAAGGGAGCCTCCGGATCTTTGTTGATTACGACAATTACTTTCGACGAGTTTACGCCCGCTAGATGTTGAATTGCGCCCGAAATGCCACAAGCAATGTACAAGTTCGGCGACACGGTGATACCCGTTTGTCCTACGTGTTCGTGGTGCGGACGCCAATCAGCATCGGATACGGGCTTGGAGCAAGCCGTAGCCGCGTGCAGCGCCTTAGCGAGGTCTTCAATCAAGCTCCAGTGCTCGGGACCTTTCATACCGCGCCCGCCCGATACCACCTTATCGGCTTCGGGGAGCAGCACCCCACCTGCTTGCTCCTGCATGACGACCTGCTTGGGTGCGTCGGCGAAGTCAGCGTCGCTGAGCTGAGCCGAGAACTGCTCTACCGTAGCCGTCTGACCAGCATTGTGCAAGGCCTCAATGGAGTTCTTCTTCACGGCAATGATTTTCCGGTCCCCCGTCAACACCACGTCGGCCAGCGCTTTACCCGAATAAGCTCCACGGCGCACCGTGAACTTTCCGCCATCTACCTTGGGCAGCTCAACTACGTTGGTAGCAAGGCTAGCTTTCAGGCGTATCGACAAGCGAGACCCCACGGCCGCGCCAATGTTGGAGTTAGCTAGCACAATCACTTGCGCTTGCTCTTTCTCAGCAGCAGCAGCAATGAGCTTGGTATACGCCCCGTTCACGAAGTCTTTCAAACGCGGCTCTGCGTCATACAGCACGTTGCTGATACCCTGCTCACCTAGCTGAGCTAGGTTGGCCTCGGTTGCTACGCCTACTGCAATGGCCGTAGCCGTCGTGCCGAGCAGCTGTGCTACCTGGCTGCCGTAAGAAGCCACTTCCAGCGAAGATTTTTTCACCTCGCCATTATCACATTCAACTACAACTAAAACAGACATTTTTCTTTCAGAACTTAGATTTTAGAACTTAGAACTTAGACTTCTATGCATTGAGAACCAAGAGCTTAGCCAACCATAGCCTACGCTCTACGTTCTATGCTCTAAGCTCTATAACTAAATGACCTTTGCTTCGTTGCGCAGCAGTTTGATCAGCTCGCCGGCACTTTCGGCGGGGATGAGCTTTACTCCCTGCTTTTTAGGCGGCAGCGCATATTCGGCTACTTCCGTGCGGGCACCAGAACCTACGGGTCCCACTACTTTCAACGGCTTGGTACGGGCCGTCATGATGCCGCGCATGTTTGGGATGCGGGGCTCGCACATGGGCTGCTGGCACGAGGCGACAAAAGGCGTATTTACTTCTACTATTTCTTTACCGCCTTCGATTTCACGCTCTAGGGTGGCTGTATTGCCGCTCATATCGAGCTTCATGGCTGGGGCTACAGTCGGGATGCCGAGCAGCTCGCCTACCATGCCATGTACCTGAAAACCATTGTAATCAATGCTTTCCTTGCCCATCAAAATCACGTCGTAGGCGCCTTCTTTCGCTACGCTTGCAATCTGCTCGGCCACGAAAAACGCATCGGTTGGCTTGGCATTTACGCGAATGGCGTCGTCGGCGCCAATGGCTAGAGCTTTGCGAATATTGGGTTCCGTATCGGCTTCACCCACGTTGATTACCGTGACGGTACCACTACCCTGAGCCTCTTTCAGCTCAATGGCGCGGGTGAGGGCGTATTCGTCCCAGGGGTTAATCACGAATTGCACCCCTGCCTTGTTAAACTCCTTGTTATCAGGAGTGAAGGTTATTTTGGTGGTCGTGTCAGGCACGTTGCTAATGCAAACGAGAAACTTCATCTACGGCTGCTTGAATGAACAAATACTAGGGAAACCCCCTACTTTCGGGCGAAGATACAGAAATCTACCTTCCTTATGGAAACCGCTCCAACTCGTCTGCAACAGCTTCTGGCCTTCTACGCCGAAGACCCCAACGATGCCTTCACGATCTACGCGTTGGCCACCGAATACCGCGCTACGGAACCGCAGCGCGCCATGGAATTTTACCAGAAGCTGCTCGACGAACACCCTGACTACGTGGGTACGTATTATCACGCGGGCAAGCTGCTAGAGCAATTGAATAATGCCGAAGAAGCCGAAAAAGTTTACCGAAAGGGCCTACAAGTAAGCCGCCGAGCTGGGCAAATGCACGCCGCTAGCGAGCTACAACAAGCCCTCAATCAGTTCCTAGGTCTCGATTACGAAGATGATTAAGGAGTAGAAACACGCCGTGGCGCCTTCCTCTTTTGAGGCATCTATTGCTTTATTCAACTTCCTCTCATCTCTTCTGGGATGCGCAACGACGACCACGCCGTGGCACATCCTTACATCACCGCTTCATCATCTTGTCAGCACATTCGCGCAATGAAGATCTTACTTGTTGAAGATGAACCGAAAGTATCTGCCTTTATCCGTCGCGGCCTGGAGGAAGAGAACTACGAAGTTGAGGTAGCCTACGACGGTCATTTTGGGCGGCAGCTAGCGCTTACCCACGACTACGAGCTGATCATCTTGGATGTGATTCTGCCCAATATGAGCGGCCTCGAGGTGCTCCGCGCCGTGCGCGCCCAAGATCAACAAGTGCCTATTCTGATGCTGACGGCCCTAGGTACCACCACCGACAAGCTACAAGGCTTCGATGGCGGTGCCGACGACTACTTGGTCAAGCCTTTCGATTTTCAGGAGCTCCTCGCCCGCGTGCGGGCCCTTACGCGCCGCCGCGGCACCGAAAAGAAAGGTGCCCTGCTTACCCTCGCCGACCTCACCCTCGACACAGCCGCCAAAACAGTAACCCGCGGTGGTCAGCCGCTCAAACTCACCGCCCGGGAGTTTGGGCTCTTGGAGCTATTCATGCGCCACAAAGGACGGGTACTGAGCCGCGCCGAAATTGCCGAAAACTCCTGGGAAGAAGCGTTCGACTCTGGCTCTAATGTGATTGATGTATACGTTAATTACTTGCGCAACAAAATAGATAAGGGCTTCTCCAAGAAGCTGATCCATACTGTTGTCGGCATGGGCTACGTCATGCGGGAAGAAGATTGAATTTAGAACTTCGCCCCTAGGTTAGAGCACATAGGCAAGTGACTCTTCGCTAGCTCCAAGCACCTAGCCATATTATATGACTATTCGCAACCGTCTCACCCTGCTATTTTTAGGATTGGTGGGCATTATTCTATTCGGAGCCTTATCCGTTACTTTTCTGCTGCACGCGCAGTATACACGGCAAGAATTTCACCAACGGCTGCGCGACCGAGCCGAAGTAACGGGCTACGTATTTCTGGAGCAGGACGAATTGCACGAGTCGGCTTTCAGCAACTTCCGTCAGCGCTACCTGCGCACGCTCAACGACGAAGTGCTTCAGATCTATGACTCCCACCTGAACCCGCGCTTCATCAAAGAGGATGCGCGCCTTCACCTTTCCGATTCACTGCTGGTACGCATCATTGCCGAAAAGGAACTCTACTTCACGCTAGGTGCGCGCCAAGCTATCGGCTTGTTCTACCATGATAACCAGGGCGACTTCGTGATTGTAGCCGCCGCCGAAAATCGCTCGGGGCAGGCCCGCATGGAACACCTAGCTTCTATGCTCGCTTTGGTCTTTTTTGGGAGCTTGGTAGTGATTTACGTCGCGGGTCGTTTGTTTGCTGGCCGGGCCCTCGCCCCTATTGCCGCCGTTAACGACCAAGTAGACCGCATCACGGCGCGCGACTTACACCTGCGCGTGAAAGAAGGCCGTAGCGACAAGGACGAGATTACGCGCCTCGCCCGCACCTTCAACCGTATGTTGGAGCGCTTGGAGGAAAGCTTCGAGGGCCAGCGCACATTTGTCAGCAATGCCTCACATGAGCTACGCACGCCGCTCACCGCTACTATTGGCGAGCTGCAAGTGCTCCTTGCCCGCGACCGGGAGCCTGTTGCTTATCGCGAGGCGTTGAGTTCTGTATTAACGGAGCTACAGCAGCTTAAAACCTTAATAAACAACCTACTGGAATTTACGCAGGCCAACACGGGTACCATGACGGGCGACGAAATCCGCTTGGACGAGTTGCTCTGGGAAGCGCGCGAAGCTGTAGCCCCTGACCAGCGTCGGCGCATCCATATTACCCTTGACTCGCTGCCTCCTGATTCTACCCAACTGGAGATTTCAGGTAATCGCCAGCTGTTGAGCCGGGCGTTGGCAAACTTATTTGATAATGCCCTGAAGTATTCCGGAGACAAGCCCGTGGAAGTGCACTTTGAGTACGCCGAAGGCTTCGTTTATATCCTGATCGAGGATCATGGTATTGGCATTTCGGAGAAAGACCTATCGGGTATTTTCCAACCGTTCTTCCGCGCTAGCAATGCTAGGGGTGTTATAGGGCATGGTGTGGGCTTACCACTCTCTAAGAAAATCATCGAGTTGCATGGCGGTAAACTCACCGTTACTTCGCAGCTAAACGAGGGCACCATAGCGGCTGTAACGTTCAAGTTGTAGCCCTTCTCACTGATTTACCTAGGTATAGCTTCCTGAAAATTGGATGAAAAATGCCGCTATACTTTACCTTTAACTATAACATATCTCATAATTATTATCCTTATTATAATAAAACAATTCAATATGGCCACTTCTAATCTGTTTCTAATGCGTCTCTAACCTACCTCTAACTTCGGGCTCGTAGCATTGCATATCACCTCTAGAATCTACCTGTGCTACGTACTATCC
This sequence comes from Hymenobacter crusticola, assembly GCF_002154225.1. Classification (GTDB taxonomy): domain Bacteria; phylum Bacteroidota; class Bacteroidia; order Cytophagales; family Hymenobacteraceae; genus Hymenobacter; species Hymenobacter crusticola. Next base: position 117,239 of record NZ_MTSE01000009.1, on the reverse strand, counting down.
GTATTACTTCTGCTGTTGTGGCAGCTTTTGCCACCTGCACTTTCACGAGTTGCTCGGAAGAGGCTACTGAGCTAGTCACCAAAACACCCGAGCGGTCGGCGCTGCATCCCCATATGCTGCGCAATCTTACACTAGACACCGCCCGAACGGAGGCAGTTCGTAGCGAAGTGAAGCTAACTGGACGCGTGAGCACCAACCTCGATAAAACGGTGCAGGTGTACCCGCTGGTTGGCGGCGTGGTGGAAGCCGTACGCGTGAGCCTTGGCGACCATGTGGAGAAGGGTCAAGTGCTAGCTACCATTAGGAGCGGCGAGATTGCCGACCTGCAAAACCAAAGCTCCGCTGCCGGTTCCGACCTAGCTATTGCCCGTAAGAACTTGCAAGTGACGGAGGACCTATTCGGCAGCGGCCTAGCTGCGGAGCGCGACGTGTTGACCGCCCGCCAAGAGTTGCGCAAAGCGCAAGCGAATGCCGGCAAGAACCGTAAGCAGTTGAGTGTGTACGGCGTATCGGCCGACGGCACCTACACTTTGCGCGCACCCATCTCCGGCTTCATCACCGAGAAGAACGTCACCGACCGCATGCAGTTCAACGCTGACAACGTCGATAATCTGTTCACGATTTCGAACTTGAGTACGGTTTGGGTGCTAGCCGACGTTTTCCAAGCCGACATTGCCCATGTGCAGGTAGGCCATGCCGCCGACGTAACGACGCTGAGCTACCCCGACAAGCACTTCAGCGGCCGCATCGACAAGATCTTTAACATGCTCGACCCGGAGAGCAAAGTGATGAAGGTGCGTGTACGCCTCGATAACTCCGGCTACCTGCTTAAGCCTGGTATGCACGCCCGCGTAAACGTATCCAATGTCGAAAACCAACGACACGTAGCGGTAGCGCACAAAAACCTGGTTTTTCACAACGACCGCAACTTTGTGCTCGTGTTCAAAGACCCTAAACACATTGAAACGCGTGAAGTCTCGATCCTCAAAACCGTGGGCACTACGAGCTACGTCTCGTCGGGTTTGCAGGATGGCGAGCGAGTGGTTGCTCAAGATCAACTGTTGCTCTATAAGGAGCTAAACGACTAACGCTCGCCCATCGCAGCTACTTGTTACCCGGAATGCCTAGACTTCATCGTCCGGGTATTCTTGTTTTCTGGCAGCTAGCTCTTCCTAGGTCAGCCCTAACACCGTATACCCTCACGAAGGCAAACACACTATTTTTTTGACTATTTCTAAAAAACATCAACGCATAAAACACTATTTCTAGGGTTTAAACGAGGTTTTTATAAGAAATTGTCATTTCTAATCTGGCTCTAATCTACCTCTAATACGTCCCTAATACGGTGGTCGTACACTTGCATATCCAAACGCTTCATCGGATATGCAACGCCTATTTTTGTTCCTGATTTCTCTATCGCTGCTAGCTGGCACCGCCCAAGCGGCAGCCACTCCAGCGCCCAGTGCGCTCGCCGATACAGTGCAGCTCACGCTACCGCAAGCCGAGCAGCGCTTCGTGCAGAATAACTTCTCTCTGCTCGCTCAGCAGTACAACGTGACGGCGGCCGAAGCCCAGATTCAGCAGGCCAAGCTGTGGGACAACCCGACCATCTCGCTGGAACAGAACACCTACAACCCCACCACGGGCAAGCATTTCGACATGACGAAAAGCGGCGAGAGCATTGTGCAGGTGCAACAGCTGTTCTCGATTGCGGGTCGGCGTAAAGCGGCTGGCCGCGTAGCGCAGCAAAACGCTTTGGTTGAGCAGTTTAATTTCCAAGACTTGCAGCGCAATCTGCGCTACCAGCTTCGCACTACCTTCTACGATCTGTTCTTCAAACAGCAAACCGTAGGTGCTTACGATCGAGAAATCAACTCCTTCCGCCGCACGGTAGCTCAGTACCAAGGCCAGTATGACAAGGGCAACATTGCCCTGAAAGAAGTGATTCGCTTGAAAGCCTTTTTGTTTCAGCTGGAAAACGAGCGCCAAGGCCTACTTACGGATATTGCCGGCCAAGAAGCAGACCTACGGGTGCTGATTCGGGATAACGCCGGCACGTACTACCGGCCCCAGGCCGATCCGAGCCGCTTACAAGGCCTAGGTGTCGGTTCTTACTCGGTGGAGCAGCTAGCTGATACCGCCCAGATTGCGCGCGCCGACCTACGTGCCCGGCAGGCCGATGTGGAGCAGCAAAACCAAAACCTGCGCTTGCAACGCGCCATTGCGGCCCCCGACCTAGCTGTGGGCTACGTCTACGACCGCGCTGGCAGCTACATCCAGAACTACAACGCCCTGACCCTAGGTATTGCCGTTCCAATCTTCAACCGCAACCAAGGCAACATCCGCTCGGCGCAGGCGCAGATTGAAAGCAGCAAGGCTCAGCTAAACCAGCAACAGCTTATCGTGCAGAACGACGTGCAGGAAGCTTACCGCCTCACGCAGCAAACCAACGAACTCTATCAGAATACCAACCGCTCAACCGGAGACTTCGATCGCCTCATTACGGGAATTGAGCAGAGCTACGCCAAGCGCAACATCACCATTGTGGAGTTCTTGGACTTTTACGAAAGCTACAAGAACAACTTAGTACTGCTTAACCAGCTGCGCTCCAACCGCATGCGAGCCTTCGAGCAGCTTAATTTCTCTGTGGGCCGCCCCATTTTCAGGGCTGAATAACTGTACCAGAACTCCTCATTAGATCCAAAGAATCAACGATATGAACCGCATCCCCTCCCTCATACTCGCTGCTACCGCTTCGCTGGGTTTGCTAGCGAGCTGCTCGCAGAAACCAAAAGACGCCGCGGAAACGCCGCAGAAAGCCGAAGCCGGCTTTACGATGTCGGATACAATGCTGCGTGAGTTGAAAATAGATACCGTACACGCTGAGCCCATCCGCGACGAGCTGACGCTCTCCGGCCAGATTGCCTCCGACGGCGACAAAACCGTGAAGGTATATCCGCTGGTAGGTGGCGTCGTTGAGCAGCTTAGCGTGGAGCTAGGTGACCACGTGGCCAAAGGCCAGGTGCTAGCCGTGATTAAGAGCGGCGAAATTGCTGACCTGCAAAACCAAAGCTCCGCCGCTGGCTCCGACTTGGACATTGCCCGCAAGAACCTGCAAGTAGCCGAAGACCAGTTCCACGACGGCCTAGCTTCCGAACGCGACGTGGTGCTAGCCCGTCAGGAATTGCGCAAAGCCCAAGGCAACGTGGGCAAGAGCCGCAAGCAACTGAGCGTGTATGGCGTATCAGCCGACGGCACTTACACCTTGCGGGCGCCCATCTCAGGTTTCATCACCGAGAAAAACGTCACTGACCATATGCAGTTTAACGCCGATAACGTGGGCAACCTATTTACGGTAAGCAACTTGGACGACGTGTGGATTATGGCCAACGTATTTGAATCGGACATTGCCAAAGTGCGCGAAGGTTACCAGGCCGACGTGACAACGCTGAGCTACCCCGACAAGCACTTCAATGGCCGCATCGATAAAGTTTTTAACGTGCTCGACCCCGAAAGCAAGGTTATGAAGGTGCGCGTCCGCCTCGATAACCCCGGCTACCTGCTCAAGCCTGAGATGTACGCTCAAATTAGAGTGGGCAATACGGAAGGCAACAAGATGCTGGCCGTGCCTGCCAAGTGCGTGGTGTTCGACAAGGACCGCAACTTCGTGATGGTCTTCAAAGACCGCAGCCACATCGAAACGCGCCCCGTGCAAATCCTCAAAACAGTGGGCGACGTGAGCTACGTGAAGTCGGGTCTGCAAGACGGCGAGAAGATCATCGCCCAGAACCAGTTACTCGTGTACGACGAACTGAACGACTAATACCGGAGGATTCAGGAGCTAAAAGCGAGGAGTAGAAGTCAGCTGAACTGTGCTGACGGCCATACCCTTGCCTCTTCAAAAAGGCTCCTTTCCGCTTCCTCCTTCCTCCTAGCTTCTGAATTCTAGCTTTTTAGCAAGTCATGAACAAGTTCATCCAAGGCATTATCGCCTTTTCCCTTAAGAACCGCGGCTTCATCTTCCTGATGACCGTGGTGGCCATCGTGGCTGGGGTAGTGAGCTACCGCAACACGCCTATCGAGGCGTTTCCGGACGTAACGAACACCGAAATTACTATCATCACGCAGTGGCCCGGCCGCTCAGCGGAGGAGATTGAGAAGTTCGTGACGGCGCCCATCGAAATTGCGCTGAACCCCGTGCAGAAAAAGACCAGCATCCGCTCGACCACACTGTTTGGCTTGTCGGTGGTGAAAGTCATCTTCGACGACGGCGTAGACGACGCGTTTGCCCGGGTGCAAGTAAACAACCTCCTCGCCCAAGCTGACCTACCCGAAGGCGCTGACCCCGACGTGCAGCCGCCTTACGGCCCTACCGGCGAGATCTTCCGCTACACCCTAGCTAGCTCCGACAAAACGACCCGCGAGCTGAAGACCATCCAAGACTGGGTGATTGAGCGCAACCTGAAAGCCGTGCCCGGCGTGGCCGACGTGAACAGCTTCGGCGGCGAGGTGAAAGATTACGAAATCAGCGTGAACCCCGGCAAGCTCCAGGACTTCGGCATCACGCCCTTGGACGTGTACAACGCCATCCAGCGCTCCAACATCAACGTGGGCGGCGACGTGATAAACGAAGGCCAGCAGAACTACGTGGTACGCGGTATCGGTCTGCTAAACAACATCGGCGACATCAACAACACCGTGATTAAGAACGTGAACGGTGCCCCGATCTTGGTAAAAGACGTGGCTATCGTGCACGAGTCGGCGCTGCCCCGCCTAGGTCGGGTGGGCCGCGGCACCAACGACGACATGGTGGAAGGCATCGTGGTGATGCGCAAGGGCGAAAACCCCTCCGAAGTTATTGCCCGCCTGAAGGACAAAGTAGCCGACCTAAACGACAAGATTCTGCCCTCGGATGTGAAGATCAAGACCTTCTACGATCGGCAGCAACTGATTGACTTCTCGACCGAAACGGTGATTCACAACCTCATGGAAGGCATCATCCTCGTGACGGTGATTGTGTTCATCTTCATGGCCGACTGGCGTACCACGGTTATCGTATCCGTGATTATCCCGCTGGCCCTGCTGTTTGCCTTCATCTGCTTGCGCTTGAAGGGCATGAGCGCCAACCTACTCTCGATGGGTGCTATCGACTTCGGTATCATCATCGACGGCGCGGTAGTGATGGTGGAAGGACTCTTTGTCGCCCTCGACCACAAGGCGCACGAAATGGGCATGGAGCGCTTTAACAAGCTCGCCAAGCTAGGTCTGATCAAGAAGACTGGTAAGGAAATGGGCAAGTCCATCTTCTTCGCCAAGGCCATCATTATCACGGCGTTGCTCCCGATCTTCTCCTTCGAAAAAGTAGAAGGCAAGGTATTCTCGCCGCTGGCCTGGACCCTCGGTTTTGCCCTGCTTGGTGCTCTGATCTTTACGCTGACCTTAGTGCCGGTTCTAGCCAGCATCTTGCTGCGAAAGAACGTGCGGGAGAAGGACAATTTCTTCGTCCGCGGCATTAACCGCGGCGCCCAGCGCTTCTTCCGCTTCACCTACGCCCGCAAAACGGCTAGTTTGCTGGTTGCTACGATCATTGTGGCTGTTGGGGTAGGCTCCTTCCACTTCCTAGGTTCCGAGTTCTTGCCCGAGTTGAACGAAGGCTCGATCTACGTGCGGGCCCAGTTGCCGCTGAGTATCTCCCTGGATGAGTCGAACAAGCTGTGCAACGAGATGCGCCGTGTGTTCCTGACCTTCCCCGAGGTGAGCGACGTGGTAAGCCAGACCGGTCGCCCCAACGACGGCACCGACCCAACGGGCTTCTACAACAACGAGTTTTTGGTGCAGATCAAGCACACGGATGAAGTGCAGAAGAAAATGAAGAGCGCCGCCTACCGCGAGGAGCTGATTGCGCACATGAAAGAGAAGCTGAACCGCTTCCCCGGCGTGGACTTCAACTTCTCGCAGCCCATCACCGACAACGTGGAAGAAGCCGCCTCCGGCGTGAAAGGCTCTATCGCCGTGAAGATTTACGGCACCGACCTAAAAACCCTGGAAGGCAAGGCCCGCCAAGTGTACGAGCAGCTCAAAACCGTGAAAGGGATTGATGACCTAGGGGTGTTGCGCAACATCGGTCAGCCTGAGCTGCACGTTGATCTGGATGAAGGTCGCATGGCCCAGTACGGCGTGTCGAAGTCGGATGCCAACGCGGTGCTCGAAATGGCCGTGGGTGGTAAGCAAGCTTCGCAGATGTACGAAGGCGAGCGGAAGTTCCCGATCCGGGTGCGTTACCAGGAGCAGTTCCGCCAGACGCCTGCCGAAATCGGCGCGCTGATGGTGCCGACTCAAGCAGGCAACACCATCCCCATGACGGAAATCGCCAATATCTCCGACGTGAATGGTCCTTCACTCATCTACCGTGATGACAACCAGCGCTTTGCAGCTGTCAAGTTCAGCATTCGCGGCCGCGACATGGGCTCCACGATTGAAGAAGCGCAGCGCAAAGTGAACAAGGTGCTCCAGCTCCCGAAAGGCTACTCGATCAAATGGGCTGGCGACTTCGAGAACCAGCGCCGGGCCACTCAGCGCCTAGGTCAGGTAGTACCTATTTCGCTAGCCATGATCTTCTTCATCCTGTTCATCTTGTTCGGCAACTTGAAGGATGCAGGTCTGGTACTCGTGAACGTGCCGTTTGCCCTCATCGGTGGCATTGCCTCGCTGCTGATTACGCACACCAACTTCAGCATATCGGCCGGTATTGGCTTCATCGCCCTGTTTGGTATCTGTATTCAGAACGGCGTGATTCTCATCTCGGTGTTCAAGCAGAACCTAGTGAAGAAGATGTCGCTCGACGACAGCATCCACGAAGGCGTCATTAGCCGCGTGCGCCCCGTGGTGATGACGGCCATGATGGCCACCATTGGTCTGATGCCCGCTGCCATCAGCACCGGCATTGGCTCAGAAACCTCTAAGCCCCTGGCTATTGTGGTTATCGGCGGCCTCATTACGGGTACCATCCTGACGCTGTTCATCTTCCCACTGGTGTTCGAGCGCTTCTATCGCTCCGAGCACACCCACTACGGCGACGATCCAGCTTTGCACCCCGAGAAACACCACAAGCAGCCTAGCAACCCGGCGTTGGTAGGTGCCTAAATCTTAACCTGTTTCGGAAAGGCCTTCTCGCTTCGGGAAGGCTTTTTTGTTTTCTACTGGCTTGTACTGCTCAGCTGCCCAGCCCTACTACGGCGCACGCCTTGGCTTACAGCTGAGCTGTTTTTGCCTACTTTCGGGCGGCACCTAGCCTAGTTCTTCGCTCACCTGTCAGCTTAAAACCTACAGCTGTCCACCGAAACCTTCCTTACACAGTCCATGAAAACCCTGCTCCTCAGCGGCCTTTTTCTCGCCCTAGCTACTGCGGCTTCCGCCCAAACTTTCTCGAAGATGAACTGGCAAAATGCGCCCAAAAAAGCGACTATCACCGATCAGAAAGTGCAAGTACAGGTAGATGGAGGCACCGACTTCTGGCGCGTGACGCACTACGGCTTCATCCGCGACAACGGCCACTTTTACTACCAGGAGCAGGAAGGAGATTTTATGGCCAAAGTGAAGATCACCGGCCAGTACAAGGAGCTGTATGACCAAGCCGGCCTCATGATTCGGCTCGACGAGAAGAACTGGATCAAGACCGGCATCGAGTACGTGAAGGGCGTGCAGAACGTAAGCGCCGTCGTGACGCGGGAAGTGTCCGACTGGTCGGTGGTGCCCCGCCAAGACAGCCCCAAAACGGTGTGGCTCACGCTCCTGCGTAAGGGTGACTACGTGGAAATTCAGTATTCTTTCGACAACAAAGACTTCAAGATGCTGCGCCTAGCTTACTTCCCGCCCACGCCTGGCAAGAAGGTGCAGATTGGCTTGATGTGCGCCGCCCCCGATGGCAAAGGCTTCCCCGTGACGTTCGAAGATTTCTCCGTGAAGCCCGTTCAGCAGTAAGCGGTAGATACCTAGCTCAAACCAACTTCGCTCAGGATAAAAGCCTTCCCAATACGGGGAAGGCTTTTTTGTTTTCAGTGCCTGAGCCTACGTGCCTTGATTCGACGCCTGAGACCGTGGGCCAAGGCACCAAGCACCTAGCTTTCTTCCGATTTCTCTTCATCAAACCCTCACTAAAGATTCATCAGATTCTCACCAATTCTTCATGCCAAACCTAGCCTTACCGCTATAAAGGAAGAAAGCATGAGCCGCTCCTTTCCACCTTCCCGGCTTCGGGCTTTCACCACCCACTTCCCCTTTCTTCCCCATGGGCAAATTCATTCAAAGCATCGTTGCCTTTTCGCTGAAGAACCGCTTCTTCGTGTTCTTCATGACGGCTTTGCTCATCGCAGGTGGCGTTTTCAGCTACCTACACACGCCCATTGAGGCGTTTCCGGACGTCACCAACACACAGATCATCATTGTGTCGCAGTGGCCGGGGCGCTCGGCGCAGGAAGTGGAGCGGTTCGTATCGGTGCCGGTTGAGGTGGCCATGAACTCGGTGCAGAAGAAGAGCAACATGCGCTCGATCAGCATGTTCGGCTTGTCGGTGCTGAAGATCAACTTCGATGATGATGTGGAGGATTTCTTCGCCCGCCAACAGGTCAACAACCTGCTAGCGGGCGTGAATTTCCCCGACGGCTGTGACACCCATGTGCAGCCGCCCTACGGTCCTACGGGTGAGATTTTCCGCTACACGGTGCAAGGCAAAGATCGCACAACCAACCAATTGCTTGCCGAGCAAGACTGGGTGGTAGAGCGCCAGCTCAAGTCAGTACCGGGCGTGGCCGACATTGCCGCGTTTGGCGGCACTACCAAAACCTACGAAATCACCGTTGACCCGGCACAATTGCAGAAGTTCGACCTCACGCCGCTCGAAGTGTACCAAGCCGTGCAGAAGAGTAACATCAACGTAGGTGGCGACGTGATTGAGAAAAACGGCCAATCGTACGTAGTGCGCGGCATCGGCCTGCTGACGAACGCCGCTGACATCGGTAACATCATCGTCAAGGACATTCACGACACGCCCATTCTGGTGCGCAACGTGGCATCCATCACCGAAGGCTTCCGTCCGCGCGTGGGCCAAGCTGGCCTCGACGATAACAATGACGTGGTGGAAGGCATCGTGATTATGCGCAAGGGCGAAAACCCCGCCGAGGTGCTAGGCCGCGTGAAGGCCAAAGTCGACGAGCTAAACACGAAGATCCTGCCCTCTGATATCAAGCTCAAGACCTTCTACGACCGCGACGTGCTGATGGACCACTGCACGCACACCGTCATTCACAACCTGATTGAAGGCATTGTGCTTGTCACGCTGGTCGTGTTTCTGTTCATGGCCGACTGGCGCTCGACGCTGATTGTGGGCATCGTTGTGCCGCTGGCGCTGCTGTTTGCCTTCATCTGCTTGCGCCTGAAAGGCATGAGTGCCAACCTTTTGAGTATGGGCGCTATCGACTTCGGCATTATCATCGACGGGGCCGTGGTAATGGTGGAAGGCATCTTCGTGGTACTCGACCACAAGGCGCATAAAGTCGGGATGCCGGTGTTTAACAAGCTGGCGAAAATGGGGGTAATCAAGAAAACGGGCGGCGAGCTAGGCAAGGCGGTATTCTTCTCCAAGCTCATCATTCTCACCTGCTTACTTCCTATTTTCTCCTTCGAGAAGGTGGAAGGCAAGATGTTCTCTCCCCTGGCCTATACCCTAGGTTTTGCTTTGGTTGGCGCGTTGCTGCTGACCCTGACGTTGGTGCCGGTGCTGGCGAGCATCCTGCTCAACAAGGACGTGCGCGAGAAGAACAACCCGCTCGTTAACTTCTTCGACCGCATCGTGACGAAAGGCTTTGCCTTCACCTACGCCAACAAGCGCCTGAGCCTCGCTACCGCCTTTCTGATTATGGCCGCGGCGCTGTACTCGTTCACTTTCCTAGGTTCCGAGTTTCTGCCCGAGCTAAACGAAGGCGCCCTGTGGGTGGAAACGAAGATGCCCATGTCGTCCTCACTGACCGAGACGACCAAGATGGCCGGCAACTTCCGCCGTATTCTGCGCCAGTTCCCGGAGGTGCAATCGGTGCTGAGCCAAACGGGCCGCTCCAACGACGGCACCGACCCCTCGGGCATTTACTACGTGCAGTGCCAGGTGAACCTCTACCCGAAGGAAGAGTGGAAGCGCAAAATCACGACGGAGCAGCTGATTGAGGAAATGGACCATAAGCTGAAGGAGTATCCCGGCATCATCTTCAACTACTCCCAGCCCATCATCGACAACGTGGAGGAAGCCGTGGCCGGCATCAACGCGGCCCTGGCCGTGAAGATTTTCGGCAATGATCTGCAAGCCATTGACGACAAAGCCGACTCGGTGATGAACATTCTCAAGACGGTGCGCGGCGTGAAAGACCTAGGTATTCTGCGCAACCTAGGTCAGCCCGAAATGAGCGTGCTGCTCGACCAAACCCGCATGGCCGCCTACGGCGTGAGCGCCGCCGACGCGCAAGCCGTGGTGGAAATGGCCATCGGCGGCAAGGCGGCAACACAGCTCTACGAAGGCGAACGGAAGTTTGACGTGCGCATCCGTTACCCCAAAGATTACCGCAGCACCGAAGCCGAAATCGGCGAGCTGCGCGTATCGACCATTCGCGGTAGTAAGGTGGCGCTGAAGGAAATAGCAACGATCAAGACGCTTAACGGCCCGGCCTTCGTATACCACGACGGCGGACAGCGTTTCATTGCGGTGAAATTCAGCATCCGCGACCGAGACATGGGCTCTACGATTGCCGAAGCGCAGAAGAAGGTTAACGCGCAGATTCACTTGCCTAAGGGCTACAGCATCACGTGGGCTGGCGAATTCGAGAACCAAGTACGTGCTACTAAGCGCCTCACGCAGGTGGTGCCTATCTCGCTGGTAATCATCTTCATTCTGCTGTTTATCACCTTCGGCAATGGCAAGGATGCGGGCCTCGTACTGGTAAATGTGCCCTTCGCCCTCATCGGCGGCATTGTGGCGCTGCACATCACGCACGTCAACTTCAGCATCTCGGCCGGTATCGGCTTCATCGCCTTGTTTGGCATTTGTATTCAGAACGGCGTGATTCTCATCACGGTGTTCAAGCAGAATCTGCGCAACAAAATTCCTCTGGAGGAGTCGCTGCGCCTGGGTGTAGCCTCTCGCGTACGACCCGTGGTGATGACGGCACTTATGGCTATGATTGGCTTGTTCCCGGCTGCGCTGAGCACCGGCATCGGCTCCGAAACCCAAAAGCCGCTGGCTATTGTCGTGATTGGCGGATTAGTGTCGGCTACTATTCTTACGCTGCTCATCTTCCCGCTGGTATTTGACTGGGCGTACCGTGAAATGCACCAAGATGCGCCAGCGGCCCCCATAGCCGAGAAGCCACAACTCGTGAGTGCCTAGGTTAAGAACTAGAGCTAAAACCTAGCTCCCCTCCTTTTTAAGGAGGGGTTGGGGGTGGTAAAACTAGTTGAACGGTTTCTAAAGGGTAGCTCTAATCTTCTAGTTCTAGCTAGACCACCCCTTCTAGCTAGACCACCCCCAACCCCTCCTTGAAAAAGGAGGGGAGCTAGGTTTAACGCTAATCCTAGATGCTCAACCAATTAACGACACTCCCCTTATCCTACTTCTTTTCTTGTGGGTTCTGCCGGGTATAAATCAACCCCAGCGACAAGCCCTGACTATACTGCACGGCCCGGTCCTGGTCGTAGTCGTAGAGCAGGATGCCGGTGATGGCCACGTTGATGTAGCGATTTACCTTGGCCGTGAAGCTGGCATCAAGGCGGTGGTCGACGCGGCGCAGGGCTAGCTTTTCGTAGTCGGCGAAAAGCAGGTAGCGTGCTTTTAGGTTCATGTTAGAACCTAGCCCTTTATCCAGCTCAGCTAGTATTTGTCCGGCCAACACTTCAAAGTGCGTAGAGCGGCCTTGTGTCACCCCGTAAGGCTTTTCCCCGAGTACATCCACAAACCGCTCAGACCGCCCTACGATGGTCAGGCGCGAGGCCAGCGGTGAAAGCCTGATCTTGAACCACTTATTGGCCACATACTCCATGCCGTAGGCCGCCGTGATGTAAGCCGGCGCGAAGGCCGACGAGACCTTCTGCGCCCGCTGCTGCCCGTTGGCGTCGGTGCTGTACTTGAAGCCGGGCGCGAACTGCGTGAGCAGGTTCAGCGAGGCAAACATGTTCCACTGCGTGCTGATGTTGGAGCCGTACTTGGTGTCCAGAAACAACCGGTCGAGGCTCTTGCGGTAGCCCTGATCCTTGTTGGCGACAAAAGCATATAGGAAATCGGCCTCGTTGTCCCAGCTGTTGCGGCCGCGGTGAAAGTTGGCCTTCTGGTTTAGCTGCGCATTCAGGCCAATGGAGTTCACGCCCCCACCCCGCCAGTTGGAAGACAGGGCGCTTTCATTCAAATTGAATGTTGCTTTAAAGGCTGTTTTCCAGGGAGATGGTGGCCGCAGAATGACAATCAGCGTATCAAGCTTCGGTTTGGTAACAACCGGAATAGTCGACACGATGGGCACCGGTAACACTGGCGGCACCGGAATGGCCTGGGCACTTACCCGGTTACTGATCAGGCCACCTAAAACAAAGGAGAGCAAGGACGCTCCCGAACGAACTCTCATGAACCACGCAGACAATTGCGGCCGCAAGTTACTAATGGGCTGCCTTTTCTGCATTTGATAATCGCATTTTTATATATTTATTGCCATAGTACAACAAGCAGCGCGGCGCTAGCAAACCTAGCTTCGTACCACCTAGGCAGCTGCCCCACTAGGGAGCAAACTGGCCGCCGGGCAGCAGGCAAAATTCGAGCGAGCCACGGGCAGTGACAGGATTTTTCAGGAAAAAGGCAATCTTCACCAAGCAAACCGTTCTTCCTATTACCTAGGTTTGCACGATTCGATTCACCTCAGTCTTCTTCATGAAAAAAGTTTTTGCTGCTGGCGTTTGCTTGCTCAGCTCTTTTAGTCTTTGGGCGCAGGCACCAACCACCTCTGCGGCCTCCGACCCAGCGCTGCTTCCCTACCGCGCCACGGCCACCAAAGTCAACGATTTGGTACACACCAAGCTCGACGTGCGCTTCGACTACGCCAAAAGCTACCTCTACGGCAAAGCCTGGGTGACGCTGAAGCCCCACGCCTATGCCACCGACTCGCTGCGCTTGGATGCGCAGGGCATGGACATCAAAACGGTGGCGCTGGTGGGCAGCAACGGCAGCACGCAGCCTCTCAAGTACGACTACAACCAGCAGCAACTGCTCGTTCAGCTAGGCAAAACGGTGGCGCCGGGCACCGCTTATACCGTGTACCTAGAATACACGGCCAAGCCGAACGAGCTGAAAGTGAAAGGCAGCGCGGCCATCAACGACGCCAAAGGCTTGTACTTCATCAACCCCGACAGCACCGTGAAAGGCAAGCCCGTCCAGATCTGGACCCAAGGCGAGTCGCAGTCGAACTCGGCGTGGTTCCCCACCATCGACAGGCCCAACCAGAAGATGACCACGGAAATCAGCATGACGGTGCCGAGCAAGTACCTCACGCTTTCCAACGGCAAAATGGTATCGCAGACGCCCGCTGGGGCCGGCTTGCGCACCGATACCTGGAAGATGGAGCAGCCCCACTCGCCCTACTTGGTGATGATGACGGTGGGCAGTTTCAAGGTGACGCACGACACGTGGCGCGGCAAACCCGTTGATTATTACCTAGAGCCAACCTACGCCCCTTATGCCAAACAGATCTTTGGCAACACGCCCGAGATGCTGGAATTCTTCTCCACTCGGCTCGGGGTAGAGTTTCCCTGGAATAAGTACGCCCAGATTGTGGTGCGCGACTACGTGAGCGGGGCCATGGAAAACACCACGGCCACCCTGCACGGCGACTTCTTGCAGAAAACACCCCGCGAGCTGATCGATCGGCAATACGGCAACGACGAATCGGTGATTGCCCACGAGCTGTTTCATCAGTGGTTTGGCGACTACGTGACCACCGAAAGCTGGAGCAACCTGACGGTGAATGAGTCGATGGCCGACTTCAGCGAAGGCCTGTGGGCCGAGCACAAGTACGGCCAAGACGCTGCCGACGCGCACAAGTACGGTTACCTTACGCAGTACCTAGGCAACCCCGAAAACTACACCAAGAACCTAGTGCGCTTCCACTACGCCGAGCGCGAAGACATGTTCGATGCCGTGACCTATCAGAAAGGTGGCCTCATCCTCGACATGCTACGCGCTTACCTAGGCGACGATGTATTTTTTGCCGGCTTAAATCAGTACCTGAAGCAGAACGCTTTCGGCAACGGCGAAGCGCACCAGATGCGGCTAGCTTTTGAGGCGGCTTCAGGCAAAGACCTAAATTGGTTCTACAACCAATGGTTCTTCAACGCCGGCCAGCCCACTGTTACGATCGACTACGCTTGGGACGGTGGCCGCAAAGTGCAGACCGTCACGGTGAAGCAGTTGCAGCCTGGCGAGCCATTTACGCTGCCAATTGCCATTGATTTGTACGTGAAAGGGAAAGTGGAGCGGCGCAACGTGGTGCTGCGCAACGCCACCGAAACGCTGGAATTCCCAGTAGCCGCCAAGCCCGACCTCGTAAACGTGGACGCGCAAAAAGTGATGCTGTGGCAGAAAAAAGACAATAAGCCGCTGGCCGACTATGTGTACCAGTACCAGCATGCTCCACGCTATGTGGACCGGTATGAGGCAATTGCCGCCGCTAAAGAGAAGCAGGGCACAGATGCTGGCGCGCGCAGTCTGCTCGTAGCGGCTACTTCCGATAAATACTATGGTCTTCGCATTGAGGCACTGCAAAACCTTGATTTAGAAAGCAAAGCCATGCAGAAGCTCATCGCGCCTGTTTTGCGCAAGCAGCTCACCACCGAGAAGGAACCCCTCGTGCAAGCTGAAATCCTGACGGCCCTAGGTCAGCTAACCGACAAGCGCGACGAAGCCCTGTTCACCAGCAACCTCAAGAGCCAGTCGTATGCCGTGCAAGGCGCTGCCCTGAGCGGCCTAGCTGCCGTGGCGCCTGCTAAAGCTTTGGCACAAGCTAGGACCTTCGAGGCCGATAACAAAGGCAAGCTGACTGCCGCCATTGCCGAAGTATATGCGACCCAAGGCGGCTTGGAACAGTGGCCTTTTGTGCGCCAGAAGTTTGACGAGGCTGGTCCACAAGGTCGCTTCGACTTACTCAAAGGCTTTGCCGGGATGCTGATGCGCCTCAACGACCCTACTGCTGTTGCCGAGGGCGTTGACCGCATCAAGAACCTAGGTATTCAGTTCAAAAGCTACGGCGCCGCCGACCCCATGATCAACTTGCTGGAGGCTTTAAAGAGCAAGCAATCGGGCACCAGCGCCGCCCAGAACAAGCAGGTGATTGAGCAAGCCCAGCAGGCCATTCAGCAGGCCAAGTAGCCTAGGCTAGAAGCCGGGCAAGAGTTGCCTAGACTTAAAAAGCTAGGTTCCCTTCGCGGCTGCGAAGGGAACCTAGCTTTTTAAGCTCTACTGGCGGCGCAACGCCACTCTGGGTTAGCTAGTGCAGGTAATTGATACCAACCCAATAGTTTACCATGTGCTGCACGGCTTCACTAAACTCCTTATAGGTCACGGGCTTAACGACGTAGCTATTGGCACCGAGCTGGTACGATTGCTCCACATCCTGTAGTTCCTGGGACGAGGTAAATACCACAATCGGCAGCATATCCGCCTCTTGGTTGCCCCGCAGCGCTTCCAGCACCTGGAGTCCGCTCACCTTCGGCAGTTTCAGGTCAAGTAGTAGCAGACGTGGCGGGCGTACTTGACCGGCCAGAAAAGCCAGGGCCTCTTCCCCGTCGCGCACGGCGAGATAGGCCGGCGGGGGAGTGAGCTTACGCAGCGCCCGCTGCACCAGCTCCACGCAGTAGGGGTCATCTTCTACGTGCAAGATATCGACGTTGAGCATCAGAGCAGCTAGGTTAAGGGTGCAGCGGAAGGGTGAAGTAAAAGGTAGCGCCGTGGCCTTCCTGCCCTTCGGCCCAGATGCGGCCGCCATGGTTGGCCACGATGCGGTGGCAAATTGCCAATCCTACGCCGGTGCCGGGCAGGCCTTCGGCGGAAGGCAGGCGCTTGAATACGCCAAACAGCTCGCCCGCGTAGCGCGGATTGAAACCTAGCCCGTTATCGGCAACGAAGTAAATTGTTTCCTGCTCTTGCCGGCGGCACCCCACGGTGATACGCGGTGCTAGTTGGCTGGCCGAAAACTTCACGGCGTTGCTGAGCAGATTAAACCACACCTGCCGGATCAGAGGGCGGTCGGCCCAGGCCTGGCCAAGCGCCCCCACCTCTATGCCTGCCTGGCCCGCTTGGCTCTCAGCTACCTGTGTTACCAGCACCCGCACCAGCTGATCCATATCTACCGGTTCCTTGTGAACGGCCGTACGACCTAGCCTGGAGAATTGCAGCAACGCCTCGATGAGTTCGTGCATGGTGTGGGCACTCTTCAGCACGATGTCCAGCAGCCGGCGGCCCTCTTCATCCAGCGCCAAGGCGTACTCTTCTTCCAAGATGCCGCCGAATGACAGCACCGAGCGCAAGGGCGTTTTCAGGTCGTGCGAAACGGAGTATGAAAAGGCTTCCAAGTCCTGATTTTTCTGCTCGAGCTCGGCGCTGTACTGCTTGATCTGACGACTGGCCGCCGACAATTCTTCTAGCGCCGTGGACAGCTCATCGTTCGTAACCTGGAGGTTCCGATTTAGCTGCTGAAGCTGCTGCTCATACTGAATCCGGTCCGTGATGTCCATCACGGTGCCTTGCAAATGAGTTAGGCCGTCGTGCTGCACGGTTTTTCCCCGGCCTAGCAGGTAGCGCTGGGTTCCATCGGGCAGATTGATACGGTGCTGGGTTTCGTAGGGCAACTGTTCGCGAAAAGACGTCTGGACGGCATTCATGACTAAGTCGCGGTCTTCTGGGTGCAGCGCCTCAAGCAATAATTTTATCGGAGCTCGCTGCCCGGATAAGGCGAGGTCCCAGCCGTAAATCTGGTAAAGCTGGGGCGTGCCAATGAACAGGCCATTAGCATCTAAGTCAAAGCTTCCTACCTTCGCAATGCTTTGAGCCTCATAAAGTTGATCGAGCAAAGTACGCTGCCCTGCCGACAGCTGCGCTAACGCATCGTTCTTGTTCGTTAGCTCGCGTCGGAGCTGCTGCTGACGGTTAATGTCCTGATTGATCGTGTAGGCGGCCAAGGTAAACAGCATCACCAACACGACCACCCCCACTAGGTTCACGGCGTTGTTGAACTGCGCTTCGGCTTTTACCTGGCCCAGCAAGCGGGCTAGCTCCTGCCGCTCGTGTGCTTGCATCTGGGCTATTAGGCGACGTATGGCATCCAGCATCCGTTTGCCTTCGCCACCGATGATCAGCTGCGCGGCCGCACCCGACTGCCCTTGCCGCGTTAGCCGAATTGTTTCGTCTAAGAATGCCTCTTCCGCTCTCACCAGCCTTTGTAGCTGCGGCAAGCGGGCAGCGTGAAAGGGCTTGGGGCGTGCCAATGCAGTCAGTCTGGCTAGCTCCCGCTGCACATTTTGCTGCGCTGCCACATAGGGTTCCAAAAACTGTTCTTGCCGTGTAATCACGTAGCCTCGCTCGCCGGTTTCGGCATCTTTGGCCAGCGACAACACGAGTTCCAACTGATTAACTACGCGCTGCGACTGTTGCACCCGCAACACGGTCTGGATGTAGCGCGTGGTGCTGCGACTGTAGAAATAGCTGGTAATCCCCAGCAGCAACGCCGCCAGCAGAAAACTCAGGTACACTCTTTTCCGCATAGAACTTCTGTATATACAAAGGCCTCTACCCTAGTTTTTGTAGACCGCTACGGACCGTGCCGTCGGCCTTGGAGTACCACCAATGAACGCAGCGCGTTCCAACTGGTTCGGGCGGTAGGAAACAAAGGCTGCGTACCTTTACTAAAACGGCTTCCTACTACAATGCAACCCATCCATCCTGAAATTCTGCTCATTGAAGATAGCGCCCAAGATGCCGAACTTACCTTTCGGGCCTTGAAGGCTAAGATGCCGTCGTTGCAGTACTATCACCTGCGCGATGGGGAGGAAGCGTTGGATTACCTGCTGCGGCAGGGCACTTACCAGGACCAGGCCTACGAGTTGCCCCTGCTTATTCTGCTCGATATGGACTTGCCGAAGATCAAAGGCATGGAGGTCTTGGCAACGCTCAAGGCGGATGCACGTACCAAGGCTATTCCCGTCGTGGTGGTTACCATCTCGACCTCCACGGCTCAGATGCAGGAAGCCTATCAAGCCGGCGCCAACAGCTATATCATCAAGCCAATGAACTTCGTAAAATACTCCCTGAGTATTGCCGAAATTGTGCATTATTGGCTGGTGATTAATGATCTGCCTAATTATTTCAAGCCACCAAACAGCCGCTCCTAGGGTTGGGGTCGCTACTACATCTGCAGTCTAGCTACTACCATGGCGCCGATTCTTGCGATTGGGCCGCATAGCAATGGAACATACCTGTAGCACTCTTCTGGACATCTTACCCGAGGCCATTGCGCGCTACGACCTAGGTTTGCGCCTTACGTTTGCCAACCAACGCTTTGCAACCTTAGCCAAGCAGACTACGCCGATACAGGGCCGAACACTACCCGATTTGTTTGACCCGGCTTCCGTGGCGATGTGGCTGGAAGCCTTGCAACACGTACGCCTCACCGGCGCTTCTACCTGCGTGGAAGTGCAGCTGCCGGCTGGGGCCGAGGCCACCCGCTACTGCCAGGTGGAAGTGCTTCCGGAATGCGCGCCCAGCGGCGAGGTAGTCGGTTTGCTATCCGTGGTGCGCGACATGACGGAGCAGCGCCAGGCCACCGCCGAGCTGATCAGTTCGCGGCAGCTGCTGGCCCAGAAACACGAGGAACTCACGCGCGTAAATGGGCACCTGGAAAACTTCGTGTACACCGCAGCCCACGACCTTCGCTCTCCCGTAGGCAACCTCACCGTGCTGACCAACCTGCTACTGGAACAGCCCCACGCTCCTGAAAGCCAGATGCTGCTGGAACACATGCAGATCTCACTCAAGCAATTAGAGGGCACTATTGCCGACCTGGTCGAGGTGCTGGAAGTACAAAGTACCTTTCAGGTAGTCGTGCATCTGCTCCGGTTGGAAGAGATATGGGCAGAAGTGGCCGCCGAGCTAGCCGCCGAAATTCCCAAAGATGCCACCCTGGATACTGACTTTTCTGCCCTGCCCGAGCTGACGTATATCCGCAGCTACCTCATCAGCATTTTTCGCAACCTGCTCAGCAACGCGCTCAAGTACCGCTATGAGGGCCGGCCTCTGACCGTGTTTATTAAAGCGTGGCGGCAAGGCGATTTTGCGGTGATATCTTTTCAGGATAATGGCATCGGCATTGACCTAGATAGTAAGGGCCACAAGCTGTTTATGCCTTTTTCGCGTCTCACTACGCAGGCTGAGGGCAAAGGCATTGGTTTGCACCTGGTACATAACATTGTGCAAAAAAACGGCGGCCACATCGCCGTGGAAAGCACGCCAGAAACCGGCACCACCTTCACGTGCTTTCTGAAGGAATACGTGTAGCCGCCGGGGGCTTGCTAGTCGCCGGCCCAATAACAGGTTCTGCAACCTAGCCTCGCGCAGCTTGCGCGAAACCTAGCTACGGTTGAGCTTGCCAAGATCCTGCACGGCTCCTGCCGAACTTTCCGGCGCAGCGATGCGTCAGGGATGATGCCTAATACGACCACACTGCTGATCAGCGCCGGCCTTTTGCTGGCACGCCCGATCAGCACCCTGGCTCAAACGACTGACCCGAACGTCGATAACGCCGATACACCCTTCATTCAAAATATCCGCCCCGACCGCCCTGGTCAGACCGTCACCACCAATATGCTCCACCCCGGGCAGGTGCAGCTCGAAACCGGCATCCTGCGCTTCGATCCGACTGATGCAAGCTGGGGCACGCGCCGGACGCTTTCCAGCGCATTGCTCCGGGTAGGCTTTTTCAACCACATCGAGCTACGTGCCAGCCAGGGCTACCTGCATCCTTTGCCAGGCACTTCTGTTTTTAACGAGGCTAATCCGACTGTGGGCCCGGCGGGCTTCACGCCCCTGACAGTGGGCGCCAAGTTTCTGGCCTCCACAAATCAGGATGCTCGCTCCCAGGTAGTGCTGCTCACCGAAATGACGCTGCGCACGGGCGACGCCTCCTTCCTGAACAAGGCCTACGAGCCAGCCATTCGTCTGTTGGTGTCGCAGCAGCTTGGGGCCCGCTATGGACTGGAAGCCAATGTCGGCTTTCGGCAGCGGGGCTTTCAGGCGGCCGATACCAAGCTAGGTCAATACCTCGGCACCCTCGCGCTCAACGGCCCGCTCGGGGGCAACTTTGGATTTTTCACCGAAGCCTACACGACGTGGCAACGTAGCACGCGCTTCCTACCCGGGCTAACGAGCGGTTTGTACTGGCGGCCGCTACCTGGTTTGCGTCTAGATGTAACAGCAGGCCAGCAATTCGGCAACTTAGGTACAGGCTTTACACTGGGTGGAGGCCTGAGCGTGCGGCTGCCTAAGTGAAGAACGCTGGGTGCGATGACGCTTTAACCTTTGCGCTCCAGTAACCACTTTACACACGGAACCCTAGCTTTCATTTTCTTCCGAATGAAGCTAGGGTTCCGTGTGTAAAATAAATAAGCAACTACTTACGGCCGCTGCCCTACCGACTCGGGTGCGATGCGCGTCGGCGTTTGCTGACCCGAGATAATACCGCTGGCACTCTGCGCGATACCTTGGATAACGGCCGTCATGTTAGCTAGGTCAAGGCTTTCTACTTCGTCATCCACGGAATGGTAGAGCTTGTCGGTCGGAATCTGGTCGGTGCTGATGGAGTGGGCCGGTACGCCCAAGCGTGCTAGGGTTGCGTTATCAGAACGGTAGAAAAGGCTTTGCTCCAGGTACGGGTCGGGCTCGAAGCGGAACGCGGTACCTTGCAGGTTCTGTTGAAGCAGCTTGCCAAAGTCCGACCGTTCGTAGCCGGTGATGAAGGCGGTATTCGGACCAAATTGGGCCACTTTGCCGATCATCTCGATGTTGAACATGGCGACTACTTTCGCCGGGTCGAGCTGCTTGGAAAAATACTGGGAGCCAAAGCCGCCGGATTCTTCGGCCGCAAAAGCTACAAATACAAGCGTACGGGCGTTGTCCTTCTTTTTCTTAAAGTACTCTGCCAGCGTAATCACAGCCGTCGTGCCGCTGGCGTCGTCATCGGCCCCATTGGCAATGGAGTCGCCTGCCACAGCAGGTCGCACCCCTAGGTGGTCGTAGTGGCCCGAGAAAACCACCATTTCCGCCGCTTTCGTCTTGTCGCGCCCCGGCAACACCCCCACAACGTTGCGCAGTTGTACCGGTTTGATGATGGTGGTGGCCGTGATGCGGTAAGTAGGGAGCGTAGGCGACGGTGCACTTAGAATGAATACGCTTGCGTAGGGCTCCGGCTTTTCGGCGCGGATAGCATTCTGTCCGAAGTAGTTCGCGAACCGCTGAAAGTACGCCGTGTGTGCTGGGTCAACCAGCACCACCAAGTTCTCATGCGGCTGCAACAAGGGTCGCAACTCCTGCCCTACTTTCGCATCAGGACCAATCACTACGACGCGCGCGACTGGGCTATCCTTGTCTGACCAAGCTAGCTGCGGCACGCCCGAAGCTACCAAAACTCGGTCGGCGGGAACGGGGGCACCGTTCAGCTCTACCTTCGCCTCACCGGAGTGGATGTCGTAGGCAGTGAATACCTGCTCAAAGTTCGTTAGCCCAGTCAAAGGTTGCAGGCCGATCCGTTTGAATTCGCCCGCAATAAACTGCGCGGCTTTGAGGCCGCCCGGCGTGCCGGAAGCCCGGCCTTGCATATCGTCAGCAGCCAGGGTGCGTACTATGTGCTCTACTGAGGCTTGCGTGATCGTAGAGGCGTTGTTTTTAGTCGATTTTGACCGCTGAGCTTGGCTTTGGCCGTATAAGCTGAGCAGGAATGATAAGAGAATCAGTTTCTTCATGGCGCCAAAATAAACCATTCCGCTCATCCTTGGTCAATTACCCAGCTTGTTCCTTATGCTTACGCCTATGCTAGGTCACTTCCTCTCCGCTAGTTTTCTGTTGAGCGCTGCGCTGCTGCTTAGCGCGTGCCAAGCCTCCCAGCCCACCAGCTCGCCCGCGACACCCGATACCACCACTGCGCAAAAGCCGGCAGCTAGCCTACGTAACACGCGTTGGGTGCTGCGCACGCTGGCTGGCACGGCCATTACTACTCCTGAAAATGCCCGCGAAATGTATTTACAGTTCGATGCTGCTGCTGATAAAGTAAGCGGCCAAGCTGCTTGCAACCGGTTCTTCGGGCAGTTCACGCAGCCAGCCCCCGACTCCATTCGCATGAGCAACCTAGGTAGTACCCGCATGGCTTGCGACCGGCTGGCGCTCGAAACACAGTACCTGCAAGTTCTGGGCGCCGCCAAGCGTCTGCGCGTCAGTGGCGACACCTTACGGCTTTATGCGGGGCCAGAAGAGCAGCCTTCTGCGACGTTCGAAGCGGTTTATCTGCGGTAGCTGTGCTTACTTATCTACTGCCTGCAAGAGCGCAACCAAATCAGATTCGGTGCGCGCCGGCCGCTTGCTGGCTTCTTCCTTCAAGGCTGCCGCTAGGTCGGGAGCTACCGTCTGCAAGGCTTTGACATTCAGCTTCACCGGCGTAGCAGACTTGTTGGCTCCCAGAAGATAATACGTGATTTTGTCCCGTATCTCGTCGGCGCGGCGGTCGGTGCTGTAGGCGCCTTTGTAGCTAGCTTTCTGCACTTCCTTGCTGTACTGTTTGAGCAGCGTGTACTTGCCTTGGTGCAGTACTTCCACAAACTCGCGGGATTGGGCCGGCACAGGCGCTTCCAAGAAACGCCGGAACGCGCGCTTCTCGGGCAGTCGATCCGGATCGTGCAGCACGAAGCTAGCTACAGCGTTGTCGTCCAGCAGCAAGGAATCCCCATTGTGCGGGTCCCGCATCAACAGATGCTGCTGGAGCACGTCGTACTTCAAGGGCGTGGCTTCTATTACTTTGTTTTGCCGGGTTGTGATAGTTGCTGACAGCCAGCGCGGTACCACGTACGGCGTGCCGCTTAGCCCTTCGTAGCGGTTGTCCATAGTCATCCCCGCCGACCCTTTCATGATGGAGTTAAGATTTTCCTGAATATTGGGCGAGGTGTACAAATTGTTGTTTTGACAAATTGCTACTTCGGAAATAGCTAGGCCTGCCAAGATGAAGATCAGTTGCTTCATGCCGGGTAAATGACGGTAGGAGTGAATAATAGCGCAGCAACGAACGGCAAGCTGGTTAGCGACTAGCGGTAAAAGGCCAGGCAGCCAATTGACCAGACCGACCGATCAGTTGCTGATTTACTCGTTTGTTCTGTCTAGTTTACTGCCAATACTGCTCGTAAGGAGCGTTAGGGCTTATCGACGACTTGCAGCAGCGCTACGGCGTCTTGCTCCTGCGAGATGCTGCGCTTACGACTTGCTTCCCGTAGCGCAGTGGCTAGCTCGGGTGCGGCAGTTTGCAAGGCTCTAACTTTCAGCTTAACGGGTACCGCCGAGCCGTTCGGACGGGCTAAGTAATAAATAATCTTGTCTTCTATGGCCTTGGGGCTCTCATCGTAGAGGTAAGCGCTGGAGTAGCCAGCGAGTTGCACATCTTTTGTGTAGCGCTTAAGCAGCGTGTATTTGCCCTGGTGCAGCACCTCCACAAACTCCCGCGCCTGCTCCGGCACGGGCGCCTCGGCAAAGCGGCGAAACGCGCGCCGTTCCTGCGGCTGTTCTGGGTCCGTTAGCACAAAGCTAGCAATCAGGGTCTCGTCTACTTGGAGCGAATCGCCTTTCTGCGGATCAAGGACAAGCACACGCTGCCGCAGCACATCATACTTCAGCGGCGTGGCAGGCATCACCGTTTTGCCTTTCGTTGTGATGACGGCTGAGAGCCAGCGCGGCACGACGTAAGGCGACCCACTTACTCCTTTGTAAGGGTTATCGTCGCGCATGGCGTCCAAACTTCTCGTGTATTCATAAATCTTGGACGGGTCCTGTAGGCTATTGGTTTGCGGGTCTGGGCTGGTAATGGAAACAGGAGACTGGCCTAGTGCGAGTTGCGAGACGAGTAACAGACCTGTAGTACAGAATAATAGAGGTTTCATGATAGCGATTGATGGTAGTTTAGAGCCAATATACATTACTTTATAAAGAAAATGGGTGCCTTGGCTCCGCGGCCAAGGCACCCATTCGCCGTAAGGCTAAGTAGCTAGTTTAGGCTAGGGTCAACACGAGGTCATCGGCATTCACTAGTGTTCCTTCACTGAGCTGCACCGCTTCTATTTTGGCATCGTCGGAGGCAGTAATGGTGGTTTCCATTTTCATGGCTTCGATGATGAAAAGCGGCGTGTTGCGCTTCACCTCCTGCCCCGGCACTACCAGCACTTTAGAGAGCATGCCTTGTAGCGGCGCTCCTACTTGCCGCGTGTTGTTCTTATCGACTTTGGAGTTGCGCACGGCCTTCACTTCTACCGACTTGTCGCGCACCTCGAGGTTACGAGTCTGACCGTTGAAGGAGAAGAACAAGGTGCGGTTACCTTCATCGTTCACCTCGCCAATGGAACGCAGCTTGATAATGATGGACTTTCCGCGGGCGATGTCGATAATAGTTTCCTGGCCCGGCTGCAAGCCATAGAAGAACACTCGCGTGGGCACCGGCGACACGTCGCCGAACTCTTGCACGTGCGCCCAATATTGCTCAAACACCTTGGGGTACAGTAGGTAGGAAAGCAGATCGGTGAACTTCACTCCCTCCCCAAACTTCTCCTGAAACTTCTTCCATTCGCCGTCGAAGTCGATGGGCGCGAGGTGTTCGTTGGGGCGGTCGGTGAAGGGCTGCTCGCCTTTTAGGATAACGCGTTGCACGTCGGCGGGCCAACCGCCTTCCGGCTGCCCAATGTCGCCCCGGAACAGGCTTACTACGGACTCTGGGAAATTAAGCGACTCGCCCCGCTCCAGCACATCCTGCGTGGTGAGGTTGTTGGTGACCAGGTACAACGCCATGTCGCCCACTACTTTCGAAGAGGGCGTAACTTTAATGATGTCGCCGAAGAGGTAGTTGACGTCGGTGAAGGTTTTCTTCACTTCCTCAAACCGCTCGCCCAAACCTAGGGCTACCGCTTGCGGCCGCAAGTTGGAGTACTGCCCCCCCGGAATTTCGTGCTGAAATACTTCCGAGGTTCCTGCCTTCAGGCCCGACTCAAATGGGTAGTAGTACTCGCGCACCGTTTCCCAGTAGTTCGAGAACTGGTTTAGGCTTTCCTGGTTGAACTCCCGGTGGCGCGGCGTATGGCGGAACATCTCCACCACCGAGTTGAAGTTGGGCTGCGAGGTGAGCCCCGACATGGAACCTAGGGCCACGTCGATGACATTGACACCCGCTTCCGCCGCCTTCATGTAGGTGGCGGCCTGCAACGATGACGTATCGTGGGTGTGCAAGTGGATTGGAATCTTGACCGTATCGAGCAGGCCCGAAACTAACTCACTGGCGGCGTAGGGCTTAAGCAAGCCGGCCATGTCTTTGATGCACAGAATATGCGCTCCAGCGTCTTCCAGTTGTTTGGCCAGGCGCAGGTAATAGTCGAGGTTGTATTTGCCGTGCGCTTTGGGGTCTAGGATGTCGCCGGTGTAGCAGATACTTGCTTCGGCTAGGGCTTTGGTTTTGTTGCGCACGAAGCCAATGCAGGCATCCATACCCTTCATCCAGTTCAGCGAATCGAAGATGCGGAACACGTCGATGCCCGTTTCCCAGGCCTGCTCCACAAACCGCTCGATGAGGTTATCGGGGTACGCTTTGTAGCCGACCCCATTAGCCCCGCGAATCAACATTTGCAGCAAAATGTTCGGAATAGCTGCCCGCAGCTTACTTAGCCGCTCCCACGGATCTTCGTGCAAAAAGCGCAACGCCACGTCGAAGGTGGCACCACCCCACACTTCCATCGAGAAGGTTTGGGGGTGCATTTTGGCGTAGCGCTCGGCTACCTTCATCATGTCGAAGGTACGCATCCGGGTAGCCAGCAGGCTCTGATGAGCGTCGCGCAGCGTGGTGTCGGTGTAGTGGATCAGCGGCTCGTTGCGCAACCACTTCGAGAACTCCTCCGGACCTAGCTCGGTCAACTTATCCTTGGTACCCGGCGTGTAGGGCGCAGCCGGGTCGTAGTCGGGCCGAATAGCGCGGCGAAACTCCCGGTTCGGGTCCACGAGGTCTTTCACGTCGGGGTTGCCATTCACCACGATTTCGCTCACGAAGTTGAGCACCTTCGAGCCGCGGTCTTGCCGCACCTTGAACTTGAAGAGTTCGGAGTGGTCCTTGATAAAGTCCACGTTGGCCTGGCCACTCACAAACTCGGGGTGCGAGATGATATTTTGCAGGAACTGGATGTTGGTGTGCACCCCGCGAATACGGAATTCATCCAGCGTCCGCGCCATGCGTGAGGCGGCGTTGGCCAGCGTGCGCGCCTGCGCCGATACCTTCACCAGCAGCGAGTCGAAGAAGGGCAAAATCTTAGCCCCCTGATACACCGAGCCTTGGTCCAGACGAATACCAAAACCACCCGCCGAGCGGTAGGCAATGATGGTACCATAGTCGGGTTTGAAATCTTCCTCGGGGTTCTCGGTAGTAATGCGGCACTGGATGGCCACCCCGATCTTCGGCGGCTTCACGTCCGGGCCTAGGTTGATTTCGGGGTCAGTTAGTCGGCCGCCGTCGGCGATGTAGATCTGCGTTTTGATCAGGTCGATGCCGGTAATCATCTCCGTCACTGTGTGCTCCACCTGGATGCGCGGGTTCACTTCGATGAAGTAGATGCGGTCTTCCTCGGGGTTCACCAAGAACTCGACCGTACCGACGTTGTTGTAGTTCACGGCCTTTCCCAGCTTCAGCGCGTACTCGTAGAGCTTCTCGCGCAGGTGGTCGGGCAGGTTGATGGCGGGCGCCACTTCCACCACTTTCTGGAAGCGCCGCTGCACCGAGCAGTCGCGCTCGTAGAGGTGCACAATGTTGCCGTAGCTGTCGGCCACCAGCTGCACCTCAATGTGCTTGGGCTTCTCCACAAACTTCTCCAGAAACACGGTATCGTCACCGAAGGCTTTTTTGGCCTCGTTGCGCGCTTCGAAAAAGCCTTTTTCTAATTGCTCATCATCCCGAATCACGCGCATACCGCGGCCACCGCCGCCGGAAGCCGCCTTCAGCATAACCGGGTACCCAATGCGGTGCGCCTCTTCCGTGGCAATCTCGAAGCTGGTGAGGTCTTGCACGCTGCTCTCGATGATGGGCACCTCGCACTCCACGGCCACTCGCTTGGCCGCTACTTTGTCGCCAAGCGCTTCCATTACCTCGGGGCGGGGCCCTACAAACACGATACCTTCCTCGGCGCAGCGGCGCGCAAAGGTGGCATTCTCGCTCAGAAAACCGTAGCCAGGATGAATCGCATTGACGCCATTTTCCTTGGCCGTCCGCAGAATTTCCTCGATGTCGAGGTAAGGTTTCAGCGGTTCCTCGTCGCGCCCGATTTGATAAGCTTCATCGGCTTTATAGCGGTGCAGCGAGTAGCGGTCCTCGTAGGTGTACACGGCGACGGTGGCGATACCTAGCTCGCTCGCGGCGCGTAGTACGCGAATGGCAATTTCGCCCCGGTTGGCGACGAGCAATTTGCGAATGTTCATAGAGGGTTTTGGCAAAAAAGTCTATTGTGGCGTAAGCTACTAAAGCACACCAAAGCGACCAACTTTAAGCGAAATTCTCCTATTAAATCGGCCAAAACGTTAGCTATTTTTCAAAATAAGGAGCGAATTACACGAAAACTCGAAGTAAAACTGCATCATTTCAAACAAAGGCTTCATTCTCACTCGTCGCTCTGCGCCATGCGCTAGTGTGCCACAGCACGCGCGGGTTTACCCACCTGCCCCACAAACCTTAGTTGAACAGTGGAGTTGTAGGTACAACTCCACTACCGCTCTCACCCTATGGACTTTTCGAATCAGAACATACTCGTTGTTGGTGCTTCCTCTGGCATTGGCCTAGCTACCACGGAGCTGCTCCACCAGATAGGCTACCGTTTGTTCACTGCCTCCCGTCACCTGTCGCCCGAGCTAGCTGCTTTGCAGACGACGCATATGGAGCTGGACGTCACGCAACCGTTAGCCCCCACGGTGTTCGACGCATTGCCCGAGGTGCTGCACGGTGTGGTATATTGCCCCGGCAGCATCAAGCTCCGGCCCTTCGAGCGTATTGCATTAGACGATTTTCGGGCTGACTTTGAGTTGAACGTGCTCGGTGCCGTGCAGGTCTTGCAACCGTTGATAAAGCGCCTGAAGAAAGCCAACGGTGCCTCTATCGTCTTATTCAGCACTGTGGCGGCGGGTACCGGCATGAGCTTTCACTCCAGTATTGCGACGGCAAAAGGCGCCATTGAAGGCCTAACCCGCGCTTTGGCAGCCGAATACGCAGCTAGCAACATTCGGGTGAATGCCGTTGCGCCTTCCCTAACGGACACTCCCCTAGCGGCGTCCCTGCTCAATACGCCTGAGAAAGCTGAAGCAGGCGCCAAGCGCCACCCTTTGCAGCGGATCGGTCAGCCGCAGGATCTAGCGTATGCGGCCTCGTTTCTGCTCTCGGCCCATAGCTCCTTTATCACCGGCCAGATTTTGCCCGTCGACGGTGGTATGTCGCGCCTTAAATAGTGGTTTTGCTGTCCGCAGCCGACAACCGGTCGGCTGCCTAGGGCGTAGGACCGACAGGTGCACTCAGGCTTCATAACTTCCCTAGCTCCTATCCCACCTATTTCTATGGCTAAGATCACCCTCTTTTGGCATCGCCGCGACTTGCGCCAGCACGATAATGCGGGCTTGGCGGCTGCGCTACAATCGGGTTACCCCGTTGTGCCCCTGTTCATCTACGACCGCGAAATTCTGGATCAGCTGCCGAGCCGGCGCGATGCCCGCGTGACCTTTATTTACAACGAAGTAGAGCGGCTAGCCAGCCAAACGGACCAAGCCGGTGGCACTTACCTAGCCTACTACGGTCGGCCGGCGGAGGTATTTGCGGCGCTACTGCGCGAGCACGAGGTAGCGGCCGTGTATACCAACGAGGACTACGAGCCCTACGCCGCAGTGCGCGACGCGGAAGTGACTGAGCTATGCCGCCAGCACGGCGCGGAGTTCAAAGCGCTCAAAGACCAGGTGATTTTTGCCAAAAACGAGATCTTAACCAAGAGCGGCGCTCCGCCCAAAAACTTCAGCGCCTACCGCGACTCGTGGCTGGGTGCGCTACGCGATGAGCACCTGCAACCGTACCCTTCCACCGAGCTTTTCACGTCGGCTAACTTAGTGCCTCTGCCTCAGGCGCCTGCTCGGCCAACGTTGGAAAGCATGGGCTTCGAGCCTTACGAGCAATTTGTGCCCGCCGCCGAACTGCCCACCGATGACCTGGTGCGCAACTACCACAAAACCCGTGACCAACCTAGCTTAGTGAACAGCAGCACGCGCCGCTCGGTGCATCTGCGTTTCGGCACGTTGAGCGTACGCCAACTCATGCGACAAGCCAAGGAGCTGAACCCCAAGCTGCTGGCGGAGCTCGTATGGCGCGACTTCTTTATGATGCTGCTTTGGCATTATCCGTTCACGGCCACCGAGAGCTACAACCCGCGCTTGCGCAATGTACCTTACCGCAACAATGAAGAGGAGTTTCGGGCGTGGTGCGAAGGCCGCACGGGCTACCCGCTGGTAGATGCCGGCATGCGCGAGCTAAACGAAACCGGCTATATGCCCAACCGCATCCGCATTGCGGCGGCAGGCTTTTTGGTGAAGCACTTGCTCATCGACTGGCGTTGGGGCGACCGGTACTTTGCCGACAAGCTGCTCGATTATGATATGGCTCAAAACGTAGGTAACTGGCAATGGATGGCCGGTACGGGCGCCGTGGCCGCACCGTGGTTTCGGGTGTATAGCCCGCAGAGCCAGCAGGAGAAGTACGATGCCGACCTAGCCTACGTGAAGAAGTGGGTGCCCGAGCTAGGTACTGCCGCTTATCCCACTCCCATCGTCGATCATCCTTTCGCCCGCCAACGCGCTATTGACAGCCTACGGGCGGCTTACCAAGAGGCTGCTACCTAGGTAGCCTGTGCTAGGCGGAATAGCCGTAGCTAGGCTAGGTCCACACTGGAAGATTTGCATGGATTACGTGCAGACTACACAGTCCGCGCTACCTTGCTTTTCGTGCACAAACTCCGTCAGTTACGGCAACCTTCCGGCTCGGCAGTTGGTTGTATTAATATGGAGAAAGAACGTATCAAACAGGCTTACCTCGACTACGTGCTGCGCAAAAGCGCGCCGCCGGCTTCGGTCTTCAAACTCACCCAAAAGCTAGGTATTCCGGAGGCGGAGTTCTACCGCTACTACGCCACCTTTGAGGCCATCGACCGTGATATTTGGGGAGACTTCGGTCGGCAGGCACGGGAGCGCGCCGCCCAAGAGCCCGTGTGGAATGAGTATGGCTCCCGCGAGCGACTGCTGGCTTTCTACTTCACCCTACTCGAAATTCTGAAGCAGAACCGCAGCTATGCCTTGCAGTCGCTGCGCCGCTCCATGCCCAAGGTGCCTGGCTTCACCCCCCGGGTGCTCGACGATTTCCGCCAAGACTTCGAAGTGTTTGCCGAAGACCTACTGCGCGAAGGCCGTCGTACCGAGGAAGTGGCTAGCCGGCCGCTGGTACAGGAGCAATACCCACGCGCCTTCTGGCAGCAGGTGCTCTTTGTGCTCGGCTTCTTTGCCAAAGACGACAGCTTAAACTTCGAGCGCTCCGACGCGGCCGTGGAGAAAGCCGTGACCTTGAGCTTCGATTTGGTGGGCCGCAACTCCTTAGATTCTGCCCTCGACCTAGCGCGCTTTCTGCTGCACCGCCGCTAGGTTATAGCGTGAAGCTCCTGTTTCGCGCATTGTTGCAGACCCTACCATGGGGCCGTTGCAACAAGCATCATTCAATGATACGCGAAGCAGGAGCTTCGCGCTACCTTGCTATTGCCCTATCATGTCTGAATCTCAAGAGAATAGCTCCACCCCAGAATCACCAAAGTCTTTAGTATCCCTCCCCACCACGAAGGTTGCGCGGGCGGCTCGCTTCGCCAAGACCGGCTTTAAAGTGGGCACCAATTACGTGAAGCACTACGCCAAGCGGTCGGTAGGTGCTACCAGTACCACTGAAGATCTGCACGCTGCCAATGCGGCGGAGCTTTACGGTGCCTTGAGCGAGATGAAGGGCTCCGTGCTGAAAGTAGCCCAGATGCTGGCAATGGAGAAAAACATCCTTCCCAGCGCCTATGCCGATCAATTTGCGCAGGCCCAGTACCAAACGCCGCCGCTGTCGGGCCCGTTGGTTATCAAGGTTTTTCGCGATACCCTAGGTCGCTCTCCGTACGAGGTGTTCGATGAATTTGACATCAATGCCCGGCAGGCTGCCAGCATTGGGCAGGTGCACTTTGCCCGCAAAGAAGGGAAGCCGCTGGCAGTGAAAGTGCAGTACCCTGGCGTAGCTGACAGCATCCGCTCCGATATTCGTTTGGTAAAACCAATTGCTTTACGGGTGCTAGGCCTAGCCGAAGCCCAAGTACGGCCTTATCTGGAAGAAGTGGAAACACGCTTGCTGGAGGAGACGGACTATAAGCTAGAACTGCGACGCGGAACTGAAATTGCTGCTCAAAGTGCCGCTATTCCGCACCTGGAGTTTGCGCGCTATTACCCCGAATACTCATCGGCCCGCATCCTGACGATGGACTGGCTGCCGGGCCAGCATCTGAAAGAATTCTTGGCAACGAATCCTTCGCAGGCCGTACGCAACCAGCTAGGTCAGGCGCTCTGGGATTTCTATGCCTTCCAAATTCACACCCTGCGCCAAGTGCACGCAGACCCGCACCCCGGCAACTTCCTGCTGCGCGCCGACGATGGTGGCACGCTCGGAGTGCTCGACTTTGGCTGCGTGAAAGATATCCCCGCCGATTTCTACGAGCAGTTTTTTGCCTTGCTAGAGCCGGGCGTGTTAGCTGATGAAGCGCACCTAGCTTCGTTGCTTACCCAGCTGGAGGTATTGCGCCCCGATGACGCGCCTGCGCAGCGCGATTTGTACCTGCGCACCATTCGTGCGTCGTTGGAGCTAGTGGCCCGGCCATTCCAGCAGCCCACCTTCGACTTTGGCGATGAGGCCTACATCCAGTCGCTCTATGCCCTAGGTGACGACCTCATGCAACAGCCCGAGCTGCGGCAGCAACGCGAGCCCCGCGGTTCGCGCCACTTTATATACGTCAACCGCACCTACGTGGGCCTCTACGCACTACTATCGGAGCTGAAAGCAGAAGTCCGGACGGAGACGCCGGTTCTTGCAGCAGTTGCCAAACTCTAAGGAGCTTTATTAGTTTAGGGCTATACCGGTCGCCTGGACGCTGTGAGAGTCCGCCTGTTATTCCAATAGTATGGGGAATGACAGGCGGTTTCTTGCCGTACTCAGGTTGCCGGTTTTGTTCTACCATTTCCCCTTATCCATTTCATGAAAAAACTCTGGACCCTTTGCGCTGCGCTTTTGAGCGTGGTATCTGTGGCTTCGGCCCAATCGATGAGCTGTTGCGCCAAGCCATCTACCGCCACCGAGGCCTTCGCCATGCTAGCTTCCAACGAAGACTTTTCGGGCGGCCACGATGCGCCTCTGCCTTACACCTACGCAGGCCAAGGTGAAGCTATTGAGTTCAAGACGCCGGATGGCAAAACGGGGCACGGCTTCGAAATCAAGAGCGCTATTCGCTCGGATAAGTACCTATTTGTCATTCATGAATGGTGGGGCCTGAACGACTACATTAAGAAGGAATGCAGCACGTTTGCCAGTGAGCTAAAAGGTGTAAATATCATCGCACTAGATCTTTACGACGGCCAAGTTGCCAGTACCCCCGAAGAAGCCGGTAAGCTCATGCAAGGCGTACAGACCGACCGGGCGCAGAACATCATTAAAGGCGCCATCCTGTATGCTGGCCCCAAGGCGCAAATTGCCTCGGTAGGCTGGTGCTTCGGCGGGGGTTGGTCGCTGCAAACGGCTCTGCTCGCCGGCTCGAAAGACGTGGGCTGCGTGATGTACTATGGCATGCCAGAGAAAGACGTCGCGAAGCTTAAGACCCTGAATACCGACGTACTCGGCATCTTCGGCACTCAGGACAAGTGGATTAACCCCGAGGTTGTCGGTCAGTTTCAGAAAGACATGGCTGCCGCCAAGAAGAAAGTAACCATCAAGAGCTACGACGCCGACCATGCTTTCGCCAATCCCTCCAACCCAAAGTTCAACCAGAAATACGCCGCCGAAGCGCACGCCGCTACGGTTGATTATTTGCGCAAGAACTTCAAGTTGAAAGCCTAGCTTTTTTAACGCAGCTGCCACTTCCCTTTAGAGCCCCGTCGAAGCAGTTCGACGGGGCTTTTTTGCTTCCTAACTTTCATAAGCGGGAAAAACGAAAAACACTTAAATTTAGCTATACCCTCCTACCCACCCGATTATGAGCAACTTACCTATCCTGCTAGCCGAGTATGGCGAAAGCCACCAAAACCCAACCAACAAGCGCGTGCATTGGATTTGCGTGCCGCTGATCATGTTTAGCCTCCTAGGTTTGCTGTGGTCGGTACCCGTTCCGAACTTCATGCAAGCGGCCGGGCCGTGGGTCAACTGGGCTACGCTGGTGATGGCGCTGGCCGTGCTGTATTATCTGCGCCTTTCCGTGCGGTTAGCCTTGGGCATGGTGCTCATTTGGGCCGTTATGGCGGCGGGCTTGCGCATAGTCGAGGCTGGTGCGCCGCTGCCGCTCTGGGCTGTGTGCCTCATCATCTTCGTGCTGGCCTGGGTTGGTCAGTTTTGGGGCCACAAGATTGAAGGCAAAAAACCTAGCTTCCTGAAAGACTTGCAGTTTTTGCTGATTGGTCCGGTATGGCTTCTGCACTTTGTATATGAGCGGCTTGGCTGGCGTTATTAGGCGCGGCACCTAGGTTCTCGCCCACGCAAAACGCCGGTCACCCTACCTCGGGATAACCGGCGTTTTCTTATCTACTATAGGTAAGCAACTAGCAGGCAGCTTTCAGCTCCCAAGCACCAACGGTGGCTGTAACTAATAAGATAGCTAGGTCGGTTACAATATCGGTTAATTGTTCCCAGGAGTTCAGCACGAAGTATTGCTCTTGCAAGCGTTCCTCCGTGTAGTTGGTATCCAGCACCGCTGTAAGGCCAAAAGGCTGACGGGGTGTGTCTTCGTGTACGCAGTGGTGCGTTTCGAGCGACGACGACAGCAAACCAGCGCCGTAGATGCGCGGCTTCCCATCTTCCATTACCAGTCCAAACTGGACCGTGTAGCCATACAGTGCCCGCAAACGGCGCAAGGCATCCGCATCGTTCAAGTGCTGCAAGGCCGTTTTGCCCAGTAAGTGCAAAAAGTTAGCGAAGGTAGTATCCATGAGCAGCGGCACGTGGCCGAACACGTCATGAAACAGGTCAGGCTCCTTCACAAAGTCAAACTGATCCATGCTGCGCAGCCACATGGTAGCCGGAAACTTACGCTCAGCCAGCATAGCAAAAAAGGTAGCGTCCTCTACCCGGCCTGGCACGGCCGTGAGTTCCCAGCCAGTAGCAGCACGCAGGCGCTGACTTACCTCCGAGAAAACAGGAATAGCATGTCGATTAAAACCAATACGAGCTAGCCCTTCAACAAACGCGGAGGCCGCGCGTTTGTGAAGCACAGCGGTTTGGCGGTCGAACAGTACCTTCCAGACGAGTTGATCTTGGGCGGTGTACCGGTCATAAGGTTGCTGAAACATGGTCGTAATGGATAGAGAGAAATAAAAAAAGCCCGTTTCCTGTAAAGGATCGGGCTTTGCGGTTCAGAGGATTAGTTGCATTTGCTTCTAGCTTCCGTACTGACAATAAAGCCCGACCCCAGTGCGCTTAAAGCGCTTGGTAATCATATTACTTAGGCATTGCACAGCTTGGTGTCGCATAGTGATAGCAAAGATAAAAAGATTTATAAACAAGTTGTACGCCCTATACTCAAGTTTTTGAGGTTGTTTTTTAACAAGTTGTTAAAAAGTCGAGCTTACCCCTATTAAAATTTAAGCCAGCAAGCTCAAGTATTAACAATTCCTTAAATTAATACCCTCGAATCTAGGGTCTATTTGAGGAATACCGCGTATTCAAAAAACTCTATAATATTTTCGTAACACTTTTTATACGTGTAAACGAGTAGGGCTAGTTGCAAGACGCTTATCACCTCCTTGCAACTAGCCCTGGGTTTTGTTAAGAATCAGAAGAGAAGCCGACGTAATCGTGGCTCAGCTATTCGAGCTCTTGTCGCACGGCGTACACCTTGCGCAGATTACGGATCAAGCGAGCCGACTCAGCAAAGTTGAGGGTCTGCTGGCCGTCAGAAGCGGCTTCCTCGGGCTTTTCGTGGGCTTCGTAGAGAATGCCGTCGGCGCCAGCCATCACGCCTGCTAGCGCCATCGGTGCCACGTAGTCGCGGATGCCGATGCCGTGCGACGGGTCAACCATCACGGGCAGGTGAGTTTTCTCTTTCAGAATCGGAATAGCATTGAGGTCGAGCGTGTTGCGGCTGGCCGTTTCGAAGGTCCGGATGCCTCGCTCGCAGAGAATCAGCTTTTCGTTGCCGCCCGAGAAAACGTACTCGGCCGACGACAACAGCTCTTCAATGGTGCCCGAGATGCCACGCTTGATGAGCACTGGCTTATCCACGCCTCCCAGGGCATCAAGCAAATTAAAGTTTTGCGTGTTACGGGCGCCTACCTGGAACACGTCGACGTAGTCGTGCATTTCTTCCACCTGCGACACCTGCATTACCTCCGTCACGATTTTGATGCCGCGGGCGCGGGCCATCTGGTGGAATTGCTTCAAGCCCTCCATGCCCAGGCCGCGGAAGGAATATGGCGATGACCTAGGTTTGAACACCCCGCCCCGCATCAGGCGCACGTCGTTATCAACGAGGTGCTGCATGATCTTCTCCATCTGCTCTTCGCTTTCGATGCTGCATGGGCCAGCCACCAAGCTCAGAGAGCCTTCGCCAATACGTACGCCGTCACCTAGGTCGAGGACGGTTGGGCGCACGCGCCACTTGCGGCTCACCAGCTTGTAGTCGTCGGAGACGCGGTGGATATCGTGGATGCCCGGCAGCTGACCTAGGGGACGCAGGTCGAACTCACTTTTACCGATGCCCACGAGGTAATGCGCCCGCTGGGTAGTTACCTCCGTGACTTTGTACTTGATGTTCTTAATATAAGCGATGATATCCGCTTTGGCGGCTTCGCTGATGGACTGTTCTAGCTGAATGAGCATGATTTATTTCCCGCTGAGGACCGCAGCGGTAGCGCAGAGGTTGCTCACGGCGTGCCTCTGCGCTATCGCTGCGAGAAATGTTAGTTTAGAACTGATTCCACAAACTCCCGCGCCGCGGCGGGCGCATCTTCTTTGCCTTCGAGCGCCTTGATAAAGGCGGAACCAATGATGGCACCTTCAGCGTAGCGGCAGGCTCGATCAAAGGACGTTTTGTCGCCGATACCGAAGCCGATGAGGCGCGGGTTGCGCAAGTTCATAGCGGCGATGCGCTCGAAGTACGCCTCCTGCTTGGTGGGATCTTGCGTGGTGCCACCGCCCGTCGTGCCGGGGCCCGACACGAGATACAGGAAAGACTCCGTTAGGGCATCGATGCGGCGGATGCGCTCGGGCGAGGTTTGGGGCGTAATAAGGAACACCGGTCGCAGATTGTGGCGCCGGAAGACATCTTGGTACTCTTCTTCGTACTCGGCTAGGGGTAGATCGGGCAGAATCAAGCCATCGACGCCAGCAGCAGCGGCTTCGCGACAGAAGTTTTCCATACCGAATTGCATCACCGGGTTTAGGTAGCCCATCAGCAAGATCGGCGTTTCGGGCACGCGCTGCCGAATGTCTTTGAGCTGCGCAAATAACACCCACAGGTTCATGCCGTTGAGCAAAGCGGCTGTACTGCTCGCCTGAATCACCGGGCCATCGGCCAGCGGATCGGAGAACGGCATGCCAATTTCGATCAGGTCGGCACCGGAGCTAGCGAGGGTTTCGATGAGCGGCACGGTGGCGTCGAGCGTAGGATAGCCAGCGGTGAGGTATACGTTGAGCAGATGGTTCTGCTTTTTGGCAAAAGCGTTGGCGATGCGGTTTTCCACGGAGCAGCAGCTTAGAAGTCGTAGGAGTTCAGTTTGTCAGCGAATTGAAGGTAAGTCGCAAGGTCCTTGTCGCCGCGGCCGGAGAGGTTTACCACCACCACATCCTCCGGGCCCGCACCTAGCTGGGGCAGCGCCGCTAGGGCGTGCGCCGTTTCCAGGGCCGGAATGATCCCTTCCAAGCGGCTCAGTTCCGCTACGGAGTACAGGGCCTGCTCGTCTTCGATGCTGATAAACCTAGCCCGGCCCGACGTACCGAGGAAGGCGTGCAACGGCCCGATGCCTGGATAATCGAGGCCTGCGGAAAGGGAATACGGTTCCGTAATCTGGCCGTGCTCGTCTTGCATGAGCAAGGTGCGCGAGCCGTGGATGATGCCTGGCTTTCCGAGCACCGAAGTAGCCGCCGAGTGCCCCGAGCTGATGCCGTGCCCGGCTGCTTCCACGGCAATGAGCTTAACGGAAGGCTCGTCGAGGAAATGATAGAAGGCACCGGCCGCATTAGAGCCGCCCCCCACGCACGCTACCACGTAGTCAGGCAGTTCACGACCTAGCTCTTCGTGCAGCTGCTTACGCATTTCTTCGCTAATCACTGATTGCAGCCGGGCCACCAAATCGGGGTACGGGTGCGGGCCTACCACCGAACCGATGATGTAGTGCGTATCCACGGGGTTGCTGATCCAGTCGCGGATGGCTTCGTTGGTGGCATCTTTCAGCGTTTGGCTACCACTCACGGCGGCGCGCACTTCGGCCCCGAGTAGGCGCATGCGCTCTACGTTGGGCCGCTGCCGCTCCATGTCGATTTTGCCCATGTACACAATGCACTCCATGCCCATCAGTGCGCAAACCGTGGCCGTGGCCACGCCGTGCTGGCCAGCACCGGTCTCCGCAATGATGCGCGTTTTGCCCAGGCGCCGAGCCATCAGGATCTGCCCAACCGTGTTGTTGACCTTGTGGGCGCCGGTGTGGCACAGATCCTCGCGCTTCAAAAAGACCCGGGTGCCGTACTTGGCCGAGAGGCGCTTGGCTTCAAACAGCGGCGTGGGCCGCCCAACGTAGTCGCGCAGCAGCTTCTGGTATTCGCGCTGAAATTCGGGGTCACCTAGGATTTGGAGGTAATTCTCTTGCAGCTCTTCCACGTTGGGGTAAAGCATCTCTGGAATGTAGGCACCGCCAAACTCGCCGTAGTAGCCACGGGCATTCGGTTGATAGTTCATGGGAATTCGGTATTGAAAAGCTAGGTTTTCGTTGTTAACAGTCCTTCCGGCTGCAAAGCGAGAGCTGCGTTAGTAGGAGCGTTGCCTTCT
This sequence comes from Hymenobacter crusticola, assembly GCF_002154225.1. Lineage (GTDB taxonomy): Bacteria > Bacteroidota > Bacteroidia > Cytophagales > Hymenobacteraceae > Hymenobacter > Hymenobacter crusticola. The sequence goes on along the minus strand of NZ_MTSE01000009.1, from coordinate 78,566 downwards.
CTACTGGGCTTCCACCTTGCAATAAGGATGACCGTTCTAATTCATTGGTTTATTGCGCAGCGCTAGCAGCATCTCGCAGAGCAAGTCCACGTTTTTTAGGCCAGGAGCGGTTTCAAAGCGGCTGTTCAGATCCACGGCAAACAGGCCAGGTAGTTGAAGTTCCTGAAGCTTCGGCAAGTGGCTGAGCTCAATGCCGCCGGCCAGGAAGTAAGGGATGGAAAGCGGATAGCTTTCCAGCAAGCTCCAATCGAAGGTGTGGCCGCTGCCGCCGCGCAAGTCAGTTTTGGTGTCGAAGAGGAAATACGTGCAGCTCGACACGTAAGGCATCAGTGTTGCAAAGTCGAAGGTTTCTCCCACGGGAAAAGCCTTCATCACGGGCAAGCCAGTAGCTTGCAACTCAGCACATTGTTCTGGCTTCTCCTCGCCGTGCAGTTGCACCAGATCCAGTCCATACTGCCCGGCCAAGCGCAGAATGGTGGCCGACGTCTCATTGACGAACACCCCTACTCGCTTGATGTTCAGCGGCAACGCGCGCAGTTGGCGCGGATCGAGAATATCGGCCACGTACCGCGACGAAGACGACACGAAGATGAACCCTAGGAAGTCGGGTTCTAGCATGGCGACTTCCGCAATGTTCTCGGCAAACTTCATCCCGCACACTTTGATGCGGAGCTTGTTATCGGCTTGGTCTTTTGCAAGAGCAGTAGTCGATTCGGTAATGGCCATAGGGAGACAAGTTTGGTGAACCTAGGCTACGGACACCTCAGCGGCCGTGCTAAGTTCCTGCACCAGTGCCGCGCAAGCTTTTTCGGGGCGGCTGTGGCGCATAAAAGCTTCGCCCATCAGGAAGCCACGGTACCCCACGTTGCGCAACTGCACTAGGTCGGCGGCCGAGGTTAGGCCGCTTTCTGTCACTTTCACAAACTCGCTCGGGATGCGTTGGGCTAGCTCCACGGAGGTTTCTAGGCTCACGCTGAAATCGTGGAGGTTACGGTTGTTTACACCAACCAAGCTCACGGCGTCGGGGTGCAGCGTGCGGTCGAGTTCTTCGGCGTTGTGCACTTCCAAGAGCACTTCCAGACCGAGGCTGCGGGCAAACTGACCTAGGTTTTTTACCTCGTCGGCGCTGAGCACGGCGGCAATCAGCAGCACGGCATCGGCGCCGATGCTCTTGGCTTCCAGGATCTGATAGTCGTCGATGACAAAATCTTTGCGCAGAATTGGGCAGAAGTTGAAGCGGCGGGCCACCGTCAGGTCCTCGTTTTTGCCTCCGAAAAACTCCGTATCCGTCAGAATAGACAGCCCCGACGCACCCGCCTGCATGTAGCCAATGGTGGTGCGCTCGACCGGCGCGTGCGGATTAATCCATCCTTTTGAAGGCGACTTGCGCTTGAATTCGGCGATGATACCGCTTAAGTCCTCGCGCAGTAGGTATTTGCGCAGGCTCAGCGGCGTGCTGCCGAAATACAAACTGCGCTCCAGCAGCTTGGTAGGCACGAGGCTCTGCCGCTCGGCTACTTCCTGGCGCTTGTGGGTGATAATCTGGTCGAGGATGGTGGGGGCAGTGCTCATATAATAAGGAGTGAGAAGTTCTGAGGAGGGATTTCGCTTACGGGAGTTCTGACGAAGGGGCGCGGAGTTTGTTCCGCTACACGTTCAACAAGTGGCGAAACGACTCGCGGGCACGGCCACTATCCAACGATTCGCGGGCGGCAGCCAGGGCTTCTTCGAAGGAGAAAACCGGATTGGAACATTGCAAAGCTAGGGCGGCGTTGACCGTCACTACGTCGCGCTGGGCTAGAGTTCCGCGACCTTCCAGCACATCAAGAAACAGCTTAGCTGATTCGTCGACCGTGCTACCACCGGCTAGGTCGCTGGGGGCGTGAGTCGTTAAGCCCAACGCTTCGGCCGTCACGACCCGCTCGCCAGCTGGGGTAGCGAGCTTCGCTGCGCCGGTAAGCGAAATTTCGTCGTAGCCATCCAGGGCGTGCACGATGGCGTAGCGCGTGCCGGTTTGCTGGAAAAGATAGTTGTAGAGGCGCAGCAGCTCCACGCTGAACACGCCCGCTAGTTGCGCATTAGGCCGAGCCGGATTTACTAGCGGACCTAGGATGTTGAAGAATGTGCGCACCCCTAGCTCCCGTCGAATGGGCGCTGCGTGGCGCATAGCCGGGTGAAAAGCGGCCGCGTGCAGAAAACAGATGTTGGCGCGGTCCAATTGTTCGCGCAACTTGTCGGAGGACGCCTCGAAATCGTAGCCGAAGTGCGCCAAGATGTTGGCCGAACCCGTCACCGACGACACACCGATGTTGCCGTGCTTGGCCACCTTATAGCCCGCACCCGCCACCACAAAGCAAGCGAGGGTCGAGATGTTGAGCGTGTTTTTGCCATCGCCGCCGGTGCCTACGATGTCCACCACATCGTGGGTGCCGAGCTGCGGATCGCGGCACAACTCCAGCAGGGCATCGCGGAAGCCCGCCAGCTCGGGCACAGTGATGGGCCGCATCCGATACACCGACATGAAGGCGGCAGTTTCGGCGGCGTTGGCGCCGCCGTTGCCGATCCGCGACATAGCCTCGTGGGCTTCGGCGTGCGTCAGCGTTTGTTGATCAAAAAGGGTGGCCAGAATCTGTTTCAAAGGACTGGTTGATTGAAGGTTATTCGGCTGATTTTAACGGTGGCGCGAAGGTAGCCTACCTACTAGTCGTTGCCTTCGAGCCAGTTTTTCAGCATCTGGTGGCCGTGCTCCGTCAGGATGGACTCGGGGTGAAACTGCACGCCGCGTACGTCGTATTTGCGGTGGCGCAGGGCGAGCACTTGGCCGTTGGCATCGCGGGCCGTTATTTCCAGCTCTTCGGGCATGGTGTCGGGCGTGACAACCCAAGAGTGGTAGCGGCCGACTTTGAACTGTGTGGGTAAACCTTGAAACAGCCGGTCGTTGCTGGTGATGATGTCGGCATCCGTTGCAATGCCGTGTAACACAGCTGGCAAGTTATACAACTGTCCACCAAAACTTTCCGCAATGCCTTGGTGACCTAGGCATACGCCTAGCATCCGCTTAGTCGGCGCGTAGCGACGGATCACTTCCGGCATCAAACCTGCCTCCGACGGTACCCCCGGCCCCGGCGAGAGCAGAATAGCATCGTACTCTTCTATCTTATCGAGGTCGATTTTGTCGTTGCGCACCACGTCGGTGCTGTCGCCGTAGCCTAGTTCACGCAGCAATTGCACGAGGTTGTAGGTGAAGGAGTCGTAGTTATCGAGAACGAGGATTTTCATGATCTTGGTTTGTTTGGCATGCTGAGCTGGTTGGCGCATCTCGCGTGCTTCGCTAGAACGTCATTCCGAGCCTGCGAAGAATCTTGCGCGCGGACGTTGTAAGGGTGTAGGCCCGACAATCGAAGTTACCGTTGCACGCGAAATTCCTCCTGACGTCGGAATCACGTTCTGATTTTGTTATTTCTATTGAGCTACCGTTAGTTTCTCGCCTACTCCTTCCGCGGCTACCAGGGCCTTGCGCAGGGCGGCCAGCTTGTGGTGCACTTCGTTCAGCTCCGAGTTGATATCGGAAGCGGCTACCACGCCGGCACCGGCTTGGTAGTACAGCTGGTTGCCTGTGCTCAGGAAGGAGCGAATCATGATGGCGTGGTTGAAGTCGCCATTGAAACCTAGGTGCCCGAGGCAGCCGCCGTAGTAGCCGCGGCCGGTGGGCTCCAGGCCGTCGATGAGCTGCATGGCGCGGTGCTTGGGGGCGCCGGAGAGCGTACCGGCGGGGAAGGTATCGGCTACCACTTGCAGGGAAGCGGCGCCGGGCGCCAGCGTGGCGTTTACTTCGCTTACCAAGTGAATTACGTGCGAGTAGAATTGAATTTCGCGGAACACTTTCACCTTCACGTTGTCGCCGTGACGGGCTAGGTCGTTGCGGGCTAGATCTACTAGCATCACGTGCTCGGCGTTTTCTTTGGGGTCGGCGGCTAGCTTTTGGGCAAGGGCGGCGTCTTCGGCGTCGCGGCCGGTGCGGCGGAAGGTGCCAGCAATTGGGAACAAGCTAGCCTCGCGGCCTTTGATGAGCAGCTGCGTTTCGGGCGAGGAGCCGAAGATCTTGAAGTTGTCGTAGTCGAAGTAGAACAGGTACGGCGACGGGTTGATGGAGCGTAGCGCCCGGTACACGTTGAACTCATCTCCCACAAAACCCTGCTGAAAGCGACGCGAGAGCACAATCTGGAAGACGTCGCCGCGGCGGCAGTGCTCCTGGCCGGCGGCCAGCACTTTCAGGAACTCCTCGTCGGTCTGATTCGTGGTTTCCTCCCCCACCGGCGCAAAACCAAACTCCGGCAAGCTAGGGTTGCGAATCAGGTTCACGAGGCGCGTGAGGCCTTCGTGGTCGATGGCTTCTGCTACGGGTGAGTGCTCAAACACGAATAGCTCATTGCGGAAGTGGTTGATAGCAATGACGTAGCGATACGTACCGTAAATGATGTCCGGAATCTGGCCGGCGGCTTCCTTGGCCGGGTTTAGCGTGAGGTCCTCAAAATACTGTACGCCCTCGTAGCCGATGTAGCCAAAAAGCCCGCCCGTGATGAAGTCAAACTCCAACGTCTCCGTCTCGAAGCTGCCAGCAAACTCCCGCAGCCGCTCCAAGGCTAGGCGCGGCTGCGCCAGAGTTTCGGCAGTACTAGTGCCATCAGGGAAGGTTTGGCGCAGCTCGCCGCGGCTTACCTCAAAGCGTGCCAACGGCTCGAAAGCTAGGTAGCTAAAGGCGTTCTGCTGGCCGTGGTAGTCGGAGCTTTCCAGCAGCAGGCAGTTGGAATACTGGTCGCGCAGGCGCAGGTACAGACCTACGGGCGTCACCGTATCGGCGAGCAGACGGACGTGGCGAGTTTTGAGGGCGTATTTCATAGGAGGAGCTAGGAGACAGAAGCAAGGAGTTAGAAGGGGCCTCGGTACGCTGGCGGCTGTTTTGTAGCAGTGTTGAAAATAAAAAAGCCCGGCTGGTTGGCCGGGCTTCCTTGAAGGTCGATGCGAAAGTGAAGAACTGACTCTAGCGCACGCACAGGGTATCCCGTCCGGAGTTTCGGAGAGGCCACCACCATGCATTTTGAGTCAGTTGCAATGTCATTGCCGAGTTTTGTTGGGCGTTGATGGCGCAAAGATAAACGCACCTAGGTTGGATGCAAATTATTTTTGCGTTCGAAACAAACGGTGCGGCTGCCACCACTGTCGCTTCGGCGCATAAAGCCACTGGTACGCCGCTGAAAACTCGCGGCGCCAAAACCATTCACTGTGCTTGCCATCGGGGCGCACTTGGTAGCTAATGTCTTTTTGAGCCGCCCCTACTTGGCACAGCGAATCGCGCATGGCGGCCATCAGCGGGACCATCGTTGGCCCTTCCTGCGCGCCTGCCACGAAGTAGAAACGCGTTGACTGCCTAATTTTTGCCGCTTTTACAAACGCAAACAACGGCTGCTGTGCAAACCAGAACGCCGGCGAAAACAAGCCTACTTTACTGAACACGTCCTGGTACTTCAGCCCCCCGTACAACGAAATAAGTGCGCCCATCGACGAGCCGGCAATGCCGGTGTGCTCGCGTCCCGGCAACGTACGGTAGTTGGCATCGATGTAAGGCTTCAGGGTTTTCACCAGAAAGTCCACGTAGGCATCGCCCTCGCCCCCACCTAGCTTTTCGTTCCGCCACGGCGAATATTCATCGAGGCGGCGCTGCCCGTCGTTGTCCACGGCTACCACGATGCAGCCTTGGTCCTGACCGCTTTGCTGAAGCTGGCTCAACGTTTCATCCACACCCCATTCGCCCACAAATGAGGTCGCTTCATCGAACATGTTCTGGCCGTCTTGGAGGTACAGTACGGGGTAGCGGCGCTGACTTGTGGCATAGTCGTTAGGCAAATACAACCACACCCGCCGCTCGCGGTTGAGTTGCGGAATGCTGAACGAATCGGTAAGGACCGTGACGTTCGGCGTGCGGGTAGACGCCTTTACTTGCGCCTCCATTGGGATACTTAACAAGAGAAAAAATCCTACGATTATTTCCCGTAAAGGACTGCAGAGGAAAAAGCAACGGTTCGCAGAGGCTATGCCCTGCGTGCTTCTGCGTAAACCTCGGCGCGTCTCGGCGGGAAAGTTATTTACCATGTAATGCGCACTGCTTCTGTTGCATTGCGCACCGTTATAACAGTACTGCGCGTGTTTTCGCCCGTGAGGCTAGCCGATTTTTGCAAATAAAAAACCCGCGTTGCTGTCGTTTGGCGCTTACCCGCGGTTTGCACCGGACCTAGGCTCTCAAAACCGTGAAATACAACTTCCACGTTTTTGAACTTCGATTTAAAACTGCCCTCCATCTTACCTAGCTCTAGGGCACGTGCGGCGGGGTCGAGGGTGATGGTGCGCTTCACGTATTGGCCTTTCTCGTGAGCATACGTCGTGCCATCGTCTTCGTAGTACACGAAGCTGGTTGGTTTGTCTCCTTTGTAAATGTGTAAATAAAGTGTGTCCAGCGGCGCCTGGGCGGTATACTGCACGGGGCTTTGCATCGGAATAATGCTGCCGCCGCGCACAAACACTGGCAGCCGGTCGAGCGGTGTAGGCACGTAGCTAGCTTTGCCGCCCGCGGCAGGCTGGTCGTTGTAGAAATCGTACCAACGGCCAGCGGGTAAGTACACCCTAGCAGCTGCGAGGGTGCTACTAACCGGTGCCACCAGCAAGCCCGGCCCAAACTGATACTGATTCTGAAAATCAGGGCTATACACCAGCGAATCAGTTGGGTAGTCGATGGCCAAGGAGCGCTGCACCGGCATGCCGTTTTGGGTAGCTTCGTAGAACGCAGAGTACAAGTAAGGCAACAGGTTGTAGCGCAATTGAATGTAGTTGCGGTTGGTTTCCGTGTTGGCCTCCCCGAAACTCCAGGGTTCCGCCGACTTGGTATCGACAGCGGAGTGGGCGCGGAAGAAAGGCGTGAAGGTGCCCAGTGAAATCCAGCGGGTGTAGAGCTCCGCCGTGGGCGGCGGCGTGGCCGTGAAGCCCCCGACGTCCATGCCCGCGTTCGGCATCCCGCTCAACCCTAGACTATTAACCAGCCGCACGCCGGTAAGCATGTGCTCGTCGGTACTTACGTTGTCGCCGGTCCAGATGGCGGTGTAGCGCTGCATGCCCGCGTAGCCGGCGCGGGTAAGGATCAGCGGCCGCCGCCCATTCATTAGCTTGCGCGTGCCTTCGTACGTGCTGCGCGCCATCTGCATGCCGTACACGTTGCGGGCCGCATTGGTAGTGGCGCCACGGCCTTCGTAGTTAAATAAGATGTTGCTAGGCAATTGGTTACCCCAAGTAGCCATTTCGTTCATGTCGTTCCAGAAGCCATCCAGGCCGGCATCTACGTAGCCTTTAAACTGCTCGCCCCACCACTGCCTAGCGGCCGGCAACGTGAAATCGGGGAAGTTGCACCAACCGGGCCACACCTCGCCGCGGTAGTTGGTACCATCGGGATATTTCACGAACAAGCTTTTCTGCAGAGCCTCCTCATAAGGCGCGTAGCCTTTCTCGGTCTTCACGCCGGGGTCCACGATGACGGTGGTGTGCACGCCCATGCTCTTCAGGTCTTTGAGCATCTTGGCTGGCTGCGGAAAGCGCTGCGGGTGCCAAGTAAAGACCTTGTAGGCATCCATATAGTGAATGTCGAGGTACAGCACATCCAGCGGAATCTTCTTCTCGCGGAAAGTTTGCACGATGCGTTTCACCTCGGTATCAGGGTAGTAGGTGTAGCGGCTCTGCTGGTAACCTAGGCTCCAAAGCGCCGGCATGGGCATGCGGCCAGTGAGATAGGTATAATCCTGAATGATACCGGCCGGCTTACGGCGCCCAATGAAGTAATAGTTCATTTCGCCACCCCTAGCCCCAAACGACGAAAACCGATCGTTGGAGGCCCCAAAGTTGAACTGGCTGACGAACGTATTGTCGAAGAAAATACCGTAGCCTAGCCCGTCGTGCAGCCCCATGTAAAACGGGATGGTCGAGTACAGCGGGTCGGCGCTGGTGCCGTAGCCGTAAGTATCGGTGTTCTGGTTGAGGTAGGCTTGCCCACGGCGGTCCAAAGGCCCGGTCTTCTCCCCTAGCCCCAGAAATCGCTCACCGGGTTGCAGCTTTTTGTAGGTCGTGATTTCCTCCCCTACCCAGGACGTACCTAGGCCGGGCTCGTCCTGGTTCAGCAGCTTGCCGTCGGCGGTGTAGAAACTGAAGCGGGCTGGGCTCTTCTGAATCACTAGCCGCACCGAATCGATGGTGATGGTGAGCATGTTGGCCTCGTCACGCACTTGCAGAGCGCTGACGCTAGGCTGCGCCACTACGGCGTAAGAAAAATCCTGGGCGAGTGGCTTCGGGCTCAAGCGCACCCGCAGAATAGAAGGTGAATAGGCCGTGACTTCGCCAGTGGCGTTGGCAAAGGTGAGGCGCAAGGTGTTACCAGCAGGCTCGGCACGCTGCACATTGCCGAGAGTTTGCAGAGCCGGAAACTGAGCATAGGCCGTTGCGGGCGCAAAGCTTCCTAGCAAGGAGGCTACCCCCAAGCGTAGAAAGGTGGTGTGAGTAAATTTCAAAACCTCTTGGTAGTGAGTTGGAAAGGAAACGAAACCCAGAAAGAGACTCATACTGCGGCTCATTTCATGGGCTAGAGCGGCAAGTGATCCTGGCTGATCAGGGCGCGCTGACACTAGTAGTAGTCGAACAACCTTCCCCTCTCCCTAGCACGACAGCAAAAAATCAAACAAAAGCACTACCGTTATGATTTTAGCAGCCTAAGCCTTTCTTGGAAGTCTTGTTTTAAAAAAATGAAAATCGGAATCGAATACGCATTACGAAATCTTTATTTATTATAAATTCGTATCTCTTTTCTGCCCACCCCATTTGCCCGCTCTATGTCCGCTGCTCATCGTACGCTTTACGCCGCTTGGAGCGACGACGCGCTGGTACAAGCGCTCAGTCAGGGAGATGCCAAGGCATTCGAAGAAATCTACGTACGATACTGGTACTCGCTTTTTGAAGTCGCGCACCGCAAGCTAAATTCCCGCGAAGCTGCCGAGGAGCTTGTGCAGGAATTATTTACGGCTCTCTGGCATAAGCGAGAGGTGCACACAATTAATAAGCTGAAGCCTTATTTGCACTCAGCCATCAAGTATCAAATCATTGACGCTATTAAGTCAAAGATTACGCACGCGGGCTACCTAGCCCACACGCGCCCGCATTTGTCGGACCTAGATTCTACCACGGAAGAAGTAGTTGCGGTCGGAGACTTGTCGCTCGCCTTGGTTGCCAGCGTCCAACATCTGCCCGAGCACACGCAGCAGGTGTTTCGCCTGAGCCGGTTCGAGCACCAATCAGTACCGGAAATTGCGGTGCGCCTCAACCTGTCGCAGAAAACTGTAGAATATCACCTGACGCGAGCCATAAAGATGCTCCGGGTGAAGCTGAAAGATTTCTTACCGTTGCTGATCTTCAGTTTTATCAGTCATTTCTAATTTTCTTCCTTGGGCATAGCGCTGGTACAGACAAGTAAGAAGAAGTAAATTCTTTCTTGGTAATCAGCGGTTTACAGCACAACAAGTTGTCGTTCGGCTCTCGACAAAAAAAATTCAGCAACTTTTTTCGGGAGGAGGCTAGGGTCCGGCACAAATTGATCGACTTAATAGGCGTACGGAGATTTTCTCTGCTATTCCTAGCGCATGAACCCAGCCCACTTACAAGATCTTTTGCGGCGTTACCAGCAAGGCAACTGCACGCCCGAAGAGCGGCAAGTAGTCGAAGCTTGGTATGAGGAGCTAGGCAGCCCAGAAAAACTCCAACTTTCGGCAGAAGAACAGCAACTTCTGCAAGCTGACCTCTGGCAGCGAATTGCGCGCGAGACGGTGTCCGTAGAGGAGCCGCTGGATGCGTACCAACCAAACCGGTGGTGGCAAGTTGCGCCCGTGCGATGGGCCGCCGCTGCCTTGATAGCCGTAGGGCTTGGCGCCGTAGGCATCCAGCTAGCACAGCCTAGTACGGTTGTCACGCAACAGCCAGCAGCTACGGCTATTGCCACCATGCCAGCTTGGGCGGCAGATGATTTACTAGTTTACACCACCTCTCCCCGGCAATCTACCACTGTTAAATTGCCGGATGGGAGCACCGCCTTTTTGGCACCCGGCAGCCGCTTGCAGTACCCACGGCAGTTTACGGGTTCTAGCCGGCAAGTGTACCTAACGGGCGAAGCGTCGTTCGACGTGCAACACGATACTGCTCGCCCCTTCCGGGTATACACGGATAAGTTGGTAACCACCGTCCTAGGTACCCTGTTCACGGTACGCTCCTACGCTGGTCAGGCGCAGGTACTGGTAAAAGTGCGGCGCGGGAAAGTACAGGTAACGCCTCGCTTACCCGATTCGAAGAACCCCGAGGTGCTGTCGCCGGCGCTGGCTAGCCTAGTAGTGCGGCCCAATCAGCAGGCTGTTTATTCAGCCGCTGCGCAGGAGCTTACCAAGGAACTGGTAGCCCAGCCTGCGGTGTTGACGAATCAACCTTTTGCCTTTGACGACCGCCCAGTTTCGGAAGTCCTGCTGGCATTAGAAAAAGCTTACGGCGTTGACATTGTGTATGATGAAAGCAAGCTGGCTAACTGCACGGTAAGTCTTGTCCTCAAAGACCAGTCGTTGTTCAACAAGCTAGCTATTCTCTGCAAGACCCTAGGTGCTTCTTACGAACTTCTGGATACCCATATAGTAGTTCATAGCCAGGGCTGCAAAAGCTAGCTTCTCGCGTTTTCTCCCTTCAAAATTAATACCCCCACACACTTGCTTATGGCGAAAGCCGCACACCTTTTCTTCCCAGTTCTGCTGTAGCAGCATGTTCTTTTGCAGACTTGGCGCAAACGTTTGCGAGGCGGCGCCAATTTCTGCATGATTTCCAGCAGAGACCTCACCCTCATTCATCCCACATTTATGTCCTCTTCGCTACCATCCTCACGCTTCTCTTGTACCGTCAAGAGGTTGTTGCTTACCCAGGCGCTTAGTTTAAGCTTATTCACCAGTATTGCGGGCGCGCATCCTTCAAGCGCGCAACAATTGCTGGATCAACCCGTTACGCTACGCGCTAAGGGTGAAACCATTAAGTCGATCCTTGGGAAAATAGAAAACCAAACGGCCACTCACTTCTTATATAGCCGCGAGCTGATCGGGGCGAGCCGCCGGGTGTCCGTTGATGCCGTCGATAAGCCCCTGGCCGACGTGCTCAATGATATGCTGGCCCCGCTGCAAATTCGCTACGAGCTAGTGAAAGATGGCATCATCCTCAACCCTATCGCCGCCGATGGCACCGTCACGGGCCGCGTTGTTGATGCCAAGGGCGAAGGCATTCCCGGTGTAACAGTAGTACTGGAAGGCACCACGCTCGGTGCGTCCACGGATGCTACCGGTGCCTACACCATCTCGAACGTGCCTGCGGGCTCGTACACCCTTATCACCTCCTACGTCGGCTACAACGCCAACCGCATCCCGGTTAACGTGACGGGCGGCCAAGCCACAACCGTTGCTACCTCTACCCTAGCTGAAAACACAACGCTGCTCAACGAAGCGGTGGTAGTGGGCTACGGTACCCAGCGCCGCCAAGACGTAACGGGCTCAGTAGCTACTGTTACGTCGAAGGACTTTGTGCAAGGTCAAGTAACGAACCCAGAGCAGCTCATTCAGGGCAAAGTAGCAGGTGTGCAGATCACAACTGGCGGCGGTGCACCAGGTTCGGCTGCTACCATCCGTATCCGCGGGGGCTCATCGCTGAATGCTAGCAATGACCCACTTATCGTGATTGACGGCGTGCCCGTGGAGACGAACAACTTCACAGGTTCAGCGAACCCTCTCAGCCTAATTAACCCCAACGACATCGAGACCTATACCGTGCTGAAAGACGCTTCGGCCACGGCAATTTACGGTTCGCGTGCTTCTAACGGGGTTATTCTCATCACCACCAAGAAAGGGGTACAAGGAGAAAAGCTTACGGTAAATGTAAGCTCTCAAACGTCGGTGTCGCGTCGCTACAACTCAGTACCTGTCCTTTCGGCCGATGAATTCCGGAATACCGTGGCCCGCGTAGCTCCTGGCAAGACGGGTTTGCTAGGCACAGCCAGCACCAACTGGCAGAACGAGATTTTCCGTACGGCTGCCACCTTCGATAACAACGTTAGCCTGAGCGGCGCTGTCGGCAAGCTGCCGTTCCGCGCTTCCTATGGCAACCTGGAGCAGCAAGGCATCCTGGTTACCAACCGGCTTATTCGTAATACGGGTTCGCTCAGCCTGAACCCCGTACTGCTCGACAACCACCTGCGCGTGAACGTGAACGTGAAGGGCTCATGGATCGACAACAACTTCGCCGACAATGCTGCTGTGGGCTCGGCGGTAGCCTTTGATCCTACCCAACCCGTGATGAGCGGCGCGGAAGGCTACGGCGGCTTCTTCGAATACCTGCAAAGCCCCGGCGGCCCGCCCCAGATCAACGTGCCCCGCAACCCCGTGGCGCAGCTACGCCTCACCCGCGACCGGAGCACCGTGAAGCGCAGCATCGGAAATATTCAACTCGATTATAGCCTGCACTTTCTGCCCGATTTGCATGCCAACGTCAACCTAGGGTACGACGTCACGCGCAGCAATGGCTCGAAGCTGGTTGGTTCGAACTCGGCCGCTACGTACGTGAACGTGCCCCTCGACCCCGCCAACACCAGCGTGCGGGGTGGCTCGTTTAACCGCTCTTCGCAAAACCGCGACAACAAGCTGCTGGAAGCTTACCTGAACTATACGAAGCAGTTCGGTAGCAACAACCGCTTGGAAGTACTGGGTGGCTACTCCTATCAGGATTTCATCCGCGAGGAGCCGGCTTTTGCAACGTACCTAGGTGACCAAACCACGGTGTTTAAGGCCGCCGCCACCAACCCGTTCCGCACCCAGTACACGATTGTCTCGTTCTATGGCCGGGCCAACGTAACCTTGCGCGACCGGTACATCTTCACGGGTACACTACGTAACGACGCTTCCTCACGCTTCTCCCCCGACAACCGCAATGCGTTGTTCCCAGCAGCTTCGTTTGCTTGGCGCCTCAAGGAGGAGTCTTTCCTGAAAGACAACACCACCTTCTCGGAGTTGAAGTTCCGGGTAGGCTACGGCATCACGGGTCAGCAGGACATTGTAGCGGCAGCTGGCAGCGACTATCCTTACATCCAGCGCTATTCGCTGAACGTGCCGACGGCACAGTACAGCTACTTCGACCAGACGACGGGCACGTATGTTTACGTCACGCCGTATTCGCCCCAGGGTTTCAACCGCAACCTGAAGTGGGAACAAACCACTACCTATAACGCGGGCATTGATTTCGGCTTTTTGGAAGGCCGATTGAACGGCTCGGTTGATGCCTACTACCGCAAAACGAAGGATTTGCTGGCAGTTATTCCTATTCCGCTGCTGACCAACTTCTCGAACCAGCTCGTCTCGAACGTAGGCTCGCTAGAGAACAAAGGCATCGAGTTCAACCTGAATGCTAGCCCCGTGCAGAGTGAGCGTTGGAACTGGACCCTAAATGCTAACGCCACTTACAACGTAAATAAAATCCTGTCGCTCGGGCCACAGGCCGCTGACTTTGTAGGCATTGAAACCAACAACGGCGGTACCGTACAGGGTGGCACGGGTACCAACATCGGTATCTACAGCATCGGAGCACCTTCGTCTTCGTTCTATGTATACAAGCAAGTGTACGACGAGAACGGTAAGCCTTTGCAGGACGTGTACGCCGATACGAACGGCGACGGCAAAGTAGACGTCAACGACCGTTACCTCTACAAGCAGTCGGCCCCACGCGTTATCCTAGGTTTCAGTTCTAACCTGAGCTACGACCGTTGGAGCCTAGCCTTCACGCTGCGCAGCCTGCTCGGCAACTACAACTACAACAACATCAACTCGAACGCCGGTAACTACTACGGCATCAACGGCTCTACGAACTTCCTGAGCAACGTGACCAAGGACGCCAACACCACTGGCTTCACCCTAACGAGTCAACAGCGTTACTCTTCGGACTACTACATTCAGAATGCTTCCTTCCTGCGGATGGAGAACATCACGCTGGGCTATAACGTGGGGAAGGTGTTCCACGAAAAGGGAAATCTGCGGTTGACGGCAGCTGTGCAGAACGCTTTCTTGATCACCAAGTATAGTGGCCTCGACCCCGAGATTTTCAACGGGATTGACAACAACATCTATCCTCGGCCGCGCACCTTCACTTTCGGTTTGAACCTGAACCTCTAGATTTTCCCACCCTTTGTATATGAAACTGTTTCATTCTTCCCGTCATACCCTAGCCTTGGCGCTGGTTTCTTCGGTTTTGGTAACGGCATCTTCGTGCACCAAAGACCTGGACCGCGTGCCTACCTACGATCTTAGCACGGAAACCATTTATAAGGACCTAGCTGGTTATCAGGCAGCGGCTGCGAAAGTATACAGCGGCTTCGCTGTAACGGGTGGCCAGGGTCCTGATGCTACGACTGGCGATATCCAGGGCATCGACCAAGGTACTTCTGACTACATCCGTCAGCTGTGGAGCGCGCAGGAGCTGACCACCGACGAAGCCGTTATTGCGTGGAATGACCCTGGCGTACAGGATTTTCACAATATGAACTGGACGACTAGCGGTGTATTTGTGCGCGGTCTGTACAGCCGTATTCTCTACGAAGTAACCTTGTGCAATGGCTTCCTGTCCGAAGCAACTGACGCCAAGCTAGCTGATCGTAACATCACGGGCAATGATGCTACTACTGCCCGGAATTTACGGGCTGAAGTGCGTTTCCTGCGGGCTCTCTCCTACTACCACGCGCTGGATTTGTACGGCAACCCGCCTTTCGCCACGGAAAATGACGAAATCGGCGGCACCACGCCGCCGAAACAGATCAGCCGGGCTGACTTGTTCAAGTACATTGAAAGTGAGCTCATCGCTATTGATGCCGACCTAGTAGCACCGGGTCAGAACCAGTATGGCCGGGCGGATAAGGCGGCGGCCTGGACGCTGCTTGCTAAGCTTTATTTGAACGCCCAAGTGTACACCGGCACTGCCCGCTACAGCGAATGCGCCACCTACGCGAAGAAGGTAATTGATAGCGGTGCTTACTCGCTCACCACACGTTACGCTAACCTGTTTCGTACCGATAATAACACGAGCCGCGAAATTATCTTCCCGGTGGTGTACGACGGCAAGCGGACGCAAACGTACGGCGGCACAACCTTCATCACGCACGCTGCCATTGCTGGTACGGCTGATGCCAACTGGAACCCAGCTCGCTACGGCGTAGGTGGTGGCTGGGGCGGTATTCGCACGACGGCTAACCTCTACCAGCAGTTCGCAGACACGGCCGCTGATAGCCGCGGCAAGTTCGTGACCGGTGGTCAGACGCGAGACATCGTGGTTCAAACGGATTTTAAGTATGGCTACGTGCCGATCAAGTTCAAGAACATTTCTTCTACCGGCGTAGCAGGCACCGACCCCACGTTCGTCGATACAGACTTCCCCATGTTCCGCCTAGCCGACGTGTACTTGATGTACGCCGAAGCAGCCCTGCGTGGCGGCGGCGACCAAGGCCTAGCGCTGACGTATGTGAACCGCGTCCGCACGCGTGCCTTTAATAACACGTCGGCTGGCAACATCACGGCTACGAACCTGACGCTAGACTTCCTCCTGAACGAACGCTCACGTGAGCTGTTCTGGGAAGCCACCCGCCGCACCGACTTGATCCGCTACGGCCGCTTCACGGGCTCTACCTACTTGTGGCCCTGGAAGGGCGGCGTAGCGGCAGGCACGAGCGTGCCGGAGTTCCGCAATCTGTTCCCCATCCCATCTGCCGACTTGAGCGTGAACCCGAACTTGGTTCAAAACGCTGGTTACTAACTGTCTACTGCTGTTCCTCTTTTCATAAGAGGAACAGCTTTTCTACTTCCCACTTTTACCAGACAAATCATGAAAAATCGGCTTACCCAAGCGCTGGCGGGCCTATTTGCTATAGCGGCGCTTTCTTTCACGGCTTGCGAGAAAGATGAAGTAAAGGCCACGCTGAAGCCCAATAGCACACCTAGTCTAACCGCCTCCACCAACACAGTTGTGCTCAACCAGGCTAATGGCGCCCAAACGGCGATTACGTACACCTGGATGCCTATTACTTCCTTCACGTGGGATAAGGTCGAGCACCCGTATAATCCGGCGGTTACATACAACCTGCAACTAGATAAGCAGGGCAACAACTTTGCGGCCCCCGTATCCATTGCTGCCGGCAACGGCCCTACCACAGCTGTAACCGTAGATGCGCTGAACTCCAGCCTGACTACCCTAGGTCTTACGCCCGGCACAGCAACACCGCTAGAAGTGCGTTTGCAGGCTAGCTACGCCGCCAACAGCCCCGTGCTTTCGCCAACCGTTCCGCTCACGGCTACCATCTACAAAGCGTGCGTACCTCCTACTGCAGACGTATGGTCGATTATCGGACCTGCGGGAGTTGATTGGGATACTGATGTACAGCTTACCTATGATTGTGACCTGAAAGCTTACACGACGAAGCGTGCACTGAATGCAGGGGCGTTCAAGTTCCGGTTGAATAAGGCCTGGGTTACCAGCTACGGCTCTACTAGTACTAGAAATAGCAGCGGCACCGCTCCTATCGATACAAATCCGGGCAATGATATTATGGTCACGACTGCCGGTACCTACACCGTCATTTTAGATCTAAATAACAAGACGTACTCCTTGAAGCAATAGTAAGCGTCCAGAACCTAGAGTTAACAAAAAAGCCGCTGATAATCAGCGGCTTTTTTGTTGGACATAAGTCTATTGGTTACGCTATTCGACCCAGATCGACTCGATATCCAAGCTAGGCGCTGTACCCTCCGCACCCGCGTCGAGGATAAGTTGCAGTACTTCTACTTCACTTAGCACCAATGGTTTTGGGGCGGCCGTAGTTTGGAAGGTGAGCGGCAAGAAGCTAGGGTATGGCCGCGGAATCAGAAGCAATGCATCAGGCCGGAGGCTGGCCAATGGGACGCGAATTTCCTGCATTACTTCCGTTACCGGTACGGCAACGGAGTACGCGGCGGCATCTTTGGTGGCTAGCACCACTTTCACCCTAGCGCCCGGTTGGCTAGCGCGGGCCTTCACCACCAGTTCCTTGAAGCCGCTGAGTGCCGTAGCCCGCGCCTGCATTTTCTGGCCTAGGTAGGCACGCAGGGCAATGGCCGGACCAGGCTCGTTGGCAGGCTCGCCGGTGCGCGGTGTCGGTACCAACAAGCGCAAGTTGAGGGTGCCCGCCGCACTAGTCACGTAGTCGCTATAGCTGCTGCGGGCTAGCCTTGCTACGTCTACTTGCTCTTTATCGTCTTGTGCGTTGAAGAGCGTGAGCGGGGCGTTGGGAGCCACTACCGATACTTCCCAGTGCTCATTGTGAAAATAATCCCAGTCGCGGGGCGTTCCGGCAAAACCACCGGGAAACGTTAGGGCTTGCTGGGGCTTGCGCACTACAATCCAGTATTGCAACAGCCCGGCTCGCATCAATTCAGCGGGCACCGCAGCAGTGGCGGTGAGCAAGGTGGGGCGCGTCATGGGCAGCACCCGCGTAGCACCGTAGTACGAGCGCGCCACCAGCATCACGCTATCAGCAGCATCAGCACCAGCAACTTGCGCCATGACTTGCAACGGCTGCCCGGCCGTAGCTTGCACGGCGGGCGTGTGCACCACTTGGGGCGGCAGGTTGGTGGCTGGCGGAGCCACAAACTCACCTAGCTTCCGGTTGTTCACGACGGTTTGAGCGGTCCAGGCAGCAGTCGTTTTGCCGGAGGCTGCTAGCAAGTATGCGCCGGGGCGCAGTACCACGTTGCCGTTGGTAGCGGTTCCGTTGAAGGTGTTGCCCTCGTTCAGGCCTTGCACCGTGAAAGCGGCACCTAGGTCGGGTAAGGTTACGCGTATGGGTTGATCGTTCCACACGATCTGCGTGACGATCTTTTGCAGTGAAGTACGCTCAAACGGGTCGCGCAACGCTACGGCATCGGGCATCACTTCTAAGCGCCACACGCCAGGCGCTAGCTTATCCAGAAAGTACGCCCCCGTGCCTTGGTAGCGCACCACCGGCGACGAACCTACGCCTGCCACGTGCTGCAAGCTAGCTGCTTGGCGCGGCGCAGTTTGAGTGGAACTGGTATAGAAAAAGTCTGCGGCCGTGTTCATCTCGCTCAAGCCCTGGCGGTAGCTCACGCGGAAAGCATCGAACAGCGAGTCGGCGGGGTAACGCGGAAAGCTTTGGCCGCGCTTTACGTCGTGGAACACCCGCGAGGCAATGAGCAGGCTCAGGGCTTTGGAAGGCGTGTAGGCTAGGTTGAGGTAATGCGTTTGGTATTCGGTGTTGACGTAGGCAATGGCCATGGGGTCGTAGGCGAACTGCGTGGCCCACTGGAAACCGGCCGAGCGGAAGCTGCGGGCCATGAACGGGTACATCACCGGTTGCAGAATATCGGCCGACTCAAACTCGTACACCATCTTGGCTCGGCGCTGGAAGCGTGCATCTTTCTGGTATGGGATAGGATACTGATCAACAAAAGGCAGGAAGTTGCCGCGTAGCGTGTGGCCGCTCACCAGCCCCTGCGGGTACCATTGATAGGTCAGTCCGTCGACGTTGGCGTTTAAAATGGCGTCGTGCACGCTGGGGTTTTCGGCGATGTTGTAGAACACCGGCTTACGGCAGCCCGTGGCCCGAATAGCCTGCGCCATGCGGTTGGCAAACGACGTTACTGGTTCTTCAGGCTTGCGGTAGCTAGGTTCATTGCACACCTCAAACGCAATGATGTCGGGGTCCTCGCGGTTGAGCAGTTTGGTGTACGTGTTGCGATGGTTCAAAAACTGCGTCAGGTAGTTTTCCTGCGCCCGAATGGCCCGCGGGTTGGTGTAGGCCTGCTGCTTGGAGTAGATGCTGGAAAAGCCAGGCCCCGTGTTGGTGGGCTCCGGGTAGGCGTTGCCCCAGTAGGCAATCGGCGTCAGGATGGCCTTGATGCCGCGCTGCTTCAGCTGCGCCACCAAATAGTCGAGCAGGCGCAGGTGCTCATTTTCCTGAAGGTTGCCGAGCGTGTCCGTGATTTCAATGTCCCATACGTGCACCCGAAAAGCGTCAAGCCCTAGTCGGGACAGGTGGTACACGTCTTGGGCAATGGCTTGCTCGGGCGAGACACCTAGCTGCTGGTGCGCCCGGTAGGCATAAGCGAATGGAGTTGTGTAGTTTACGCCAAATAAGGCAACTTCTTGCTTGCCCTGCTGCCAGCGGAGCACTCCCTTCTTATCCACGTACACATCGCCCTGCTTGGTTTGTTTGGGGCGCTGGGCAACAGCGGGGGTTAACAAAGCGGCCCAACAGAAGGCGAGCAGCAAGACCGTGAAACTCTTGTTCATGTACTAGTTAACTGATAAATGATGAAGGGGAGCAGACCTTTTTCGTGCTTAGGAATGGAAAAAATGGAGCTAGGCCGAGCAGCCAACCCACTTTCATCGACTAGGCTGCTGGCCGAGTAAGCAGGTTGCTTTCGGGGAAAACAGGTACCAGTCGATTGGCTTCTTACCTGCTATTCTTACTAGTCGGGCGAGCGGGCTTCATCCCTTGTTAGCCTCGAAAAAGAATAGGGAGCAACTCTATATTTTTATCTACCAAAATCTTTTCCGTGCTTCGCTACTTCGGCGCCTGTGTATCGTACCTAGCCGAACCCTTTCTTTGTTTGCCACTCTGATTTCGCTTTACCCATGATCCTTATTGCCGACGGCGGTTCCACCAAGAGCAACTGGTGCCAGCTCGATGATGCTGGAAACCGTGTTTATTTCAATACCGAAGGCTACAACCCCGATTTCGTTTCGACGGAAGACGTGGCGGTGTCACTCGACAAAAACTTACCCGACACGCTGCCACGCGACCAGGTACAGCAGGTGTACTACTACGGGGCCGGTGTTTCGTCGGCGGAGAAGGCCGAAAAAATTGCCAAGGCCATGCGCCAGGCTTTCCCCAACGCCGAAGTGCACGTCGACCACGATTTGCTGGCGGCGGCCCACGCCCTGCTCGGCGACACGCCCGGCTTTGCCGCTATTCTCGGCACGGGCACTAACTCTTGCGTGTACGACGGGGAAAAAGTAAGCTACAACGTCGATTCCTTGGGCTACTTCCTGGGCGACGAAGGCAGCGGTTCGTTTATTGGTAAGCGCCTGCTGCGCGACTATATGCGCGACCTGCTACCCGACGGCTTGCAGACCATTTTCTGGGATACCTACAAGCTAGAGCGCGACGACATCTTGGACCGGCTGTATAATCAGCCTTTGCCCAACCGGTTCCTGGCTAGCTTCGCCAAGTTTGCCTACGACCACAACAACATCAGCTACTGCCGCGAGATTGTGGTAGAGGGTTTTCAGGCGTTCTTCAAGAACATTGTGCTGCATTACCCCAACTACCAGTCGTACACCTTTAACTGTATCGGCTCGGTTGGCTACAATTTCCGCGATGCGCTGGCGCAAGTTGCCAACGAGTACGGTATGAAAGTGGGTAAAATCATCCGCTCCCCTATCGATGATTTGGTTACCTACCACGCAACGTACAAGAAGTAAGGCTGCGTGCTGAAGATCAATGCTTAGACAGGTTAATTGGTTGATTACCACTCTACCTAACCAATAATAAAAAGGCCGGCTCCCAGGTGGGAGCCGGCCTTTTTACCGGGTTGTTATTACGGCTTGACATAAGCCCCTAGGCCCTAACAAGAGCAGCCAGTCCTTTGGCAATCGACTATTTAGCTTAATGCCTTACCAGCACGCGCGTGGTTTGTTGTTGGGTACCGGCTGCCAAGCGCACCAGATATACGCCGTTTGCTAGGTCGGCGGTGGAGAGAGTCAGCTCGTGCGCGCCGATGCCTTGCTGTGTGGTAGTGGGCAGCGTACGCACGGTAGCACCTAGCAAGTTCGTCACCGTGACGCTGACCGGGGCCGCACGCTCTAACTCATAGCGTAGCGTGGCGGTGGCGTCGGCGGGGTTCGGAGCCGCGCTTAGGCGCAGGGCTGTTTGCTGCGCCGCCTTATTAGCTAGCACCCCTGGCCGCGTGATGCGCCGCGAGGTGTACACAGCGTACTCGCCGGGCTGTAAGGTGATGGCCGCATTCGGGTCCGTCACAACGCGTGTCGCACCGGTCAAGTAGTTATACCACGTGCCGGCCTGTTGGAAACCTGGGTTTACGCTAGTTGGCACCACGTCGAAGTTCCCGATGATGGTCACGTTCAGCCGCGGGTCCGTCAGGTGGATGGTTTTGCCCGCGCCCGCGAGTTGCTGGGTATAGCTAGCCGGGTTTTCAAACACCGGCTCATTGATGCGCAACGCAATCAGGCTGCGGTACACCTCGTAAAGCTGTTTGCGGGCCGGCACCTGCTGGTAATCCCACCGGATGGGCTTGTTGGCGGTGCGGCACTCGTCTTTGACAGAACCATCAGGGCAGCTGTTGATGCTGAAATCATAGCCTAGCTCCCCGAACTGCCACACCATCTTGGGGCCGGGTACGGGGAAGAAGAACGCCGCGGCCATTTCGTCGCGGGCGAGGGCCGTGTTCAGGTTCTTCACGCTGTAGGCGCCGGCGCTATTGCCATAGGCGACGTTCTTAAACGTGAGGCGCTCCTCGTCGTGGCTTTCCATGTAGGTTACTAGGTTGGGCTGCGTCCAGGTGCGGGCGCCATAGTAGCCGCCACTGAAATCCCAGCGGTCGGTGTAGCCCATGGTAGCTTGATTGTAACTGTCGTTCATGTTGCCCCACAACAGCATACCTAGGTCGGCCAGTACTTTCTCCTCGTCGTTGTTGCCGAGGTGTTCCAGGATGATGAAAGCGCCGGGGTCGGCTCCAACGATCGTGTTGCGGTAATCCTGCCAGATGTTCACCCGCGACTGATCATACTTATTCCACTCATCCACGTTTGCGCTTTGCTTTTGCGTGAAGCCCTTAGAAAGATCGAAGCGGTAGCCGTCAATGTGATACTCCTGGAGCCAGTACTCCATCACGCGCTTGCTGAAATACTTGGTGTACGGGCTTTCGTGGTTGAAGTCGTAGCACACGTTGAAGGGGTGCGTGGCGTCTTGGTTAAACCATGGGCTGTTCGCCGCGGGCTTGCCGGTAGCGCCATTAAAGTAAAGCTGCACCATGGGGCTTTGCCCGCAGGAGTGGTTTAGTACCATGTCCATCACCACGGCCATTCCGCGGCGGTGGCACTCATCAATCAGGCGCTTCAGGTCGTTTTTGGTGCCGTAGTACTTGTCGGGCGCAAAGTAGAACGACGGGTTGTAGCCCCAGCTCTCGTTGCCTTCAAACTCGTTAAATGGCATCAGCTCAATCGCATTTACCCCGAGCCGCTGCAAGTAGCTGAGCGTATCGCGCAGGGTTTGGTAATCATGGCGCGCCACAAAATCGCGCAGGAGCAGCTCGTAAATGACGAGGTCTGTTTTCTTCGGGCGCTGGAAGTTCGTAACCTGCCAGTTGTAGCTAGGTTGGTCGGTTTGTAGCACCGAGACGTTGCCCGTCGTGAGCCCCGCAGGGTACGCCTTCAAGTTAGGATACGTGACAGCCGGAATGTACTGGTCGTCGGTGGGGTTCAGGATCTTTTCCGTGTAGGGGTCGGCCACGCGCAACTGTCCATCTACCAAAAATTGGTAAGCATACTCTCGTCCCGGGGTCAGGCCGGTGATATCGAGCCACCAGTCTTTGCCATCGGGCGTGCGATTCATGACCTGGGTGGGCTGCCAACCATTAAAATCGCCGAGCACATACACGAATTGCTTTTCGGGCGCCGTAAGCTTCAGGCGGACGGAAGTGCTGGAAAGGTAGGTTACGCCATCCTTAGTGCCAGCGGGCAGGACAGCCGTAGGTACGTCGGACGAACGCACGATGAACACCACCGAGTCGGAAACGGTCTGCGCGCCGCTGTTGCCTTGAATTCGCACCACATTGCGGCCAGCCTGCGTTAGGGGCAACAAGTACGAGATGGTAGTAACGCCATACTGGCCCGATAGCAATGCCTTGTTCAGGTACACTTCTAGGCGAGAGGAGGCCGAAGCCGCGGCGCTTACCGTCACGGTAGCCCCCGCCGTCACGAACTGTGGGTTGCCGCCCGTAACAGGGCTCGTGATGCGCACGGCATAGCCCCCCTGAAACACATCCACGAAAATATCGGAGCCCCCGTCGCCGCGGCCGATGGTATTGCCGGCTGCGTCCTTGAACAGCATACCGAGGCGGAGAATCTGCTCTGCGGCAGGCACGTTGTAAAACGTGCGCGGCGTGAAGGTGATGGTGTACAGATTGGGGTTGGTGGCGCTGCGCGTCATGAGCGCGGCGGGGTCAGCCTGGTTGAAGTTTGGGCTTTTCACGTAGCGCCAGTTAGTGTTGCTGGTGCTAAGGTTGGTTACTACCCCCGTCCAGATGTAGACTGGCCCGGTGAAGTTGGCAAGCCCGGCGTTGCCTTTGGTAGCGTCGAAGGTGAGGGTAACGGGTGTATCATCGCGGAAGAAGTAGGGCTGCGTGGTGACCACCTGCGCCTGGGCAGATGCTAGGCCAACAAGCAACAGCAGCCAGATCAGGCCCGACAAGAGTCGAAGTTTATGCATAAAAGAAGAGGTGGAATGGTGGTAAAAAGGAGAAGTAGATACGCATACGAGCAGTTGGCCGCCAAGTGGACCGTCACTTTTGTTTATAGCTTTGGGACCTAGCTAGCTCTATTTTACTAGTCGAATAATTGGGCTACATCCCTAGCCTTCTTTTGTTTAGTTATGCCGCGTTGCTCTGTTTCCTCCTTTTTTGCTGCGTGGCCCAAGATTGTGCTTCTCGCCAGCGTCGGTTGGCTCTCGCGGGGGCAAGCACGCGCCCAGGCTTCTGCCTACCAATCGTTTTCTTCCACTGCTGACTCTGTTCGGCCCCGCCTTACGGCCCAAACCGTGCTGCGGCGCCCACCATCCGCCCCCGATTCTGCGCACCTAGGTCGGCGACTTCCCTTGTTGGCGGGTGGCTTGGCGGTGGCGTACACAGGCGGCCTGGTGCTGCTGAGTGAGGCCTGGTACACGGGCCCGCGCACTCCGTTGCATTGGTTTAATGACTGGCCCGAGTGGAAACAGCTCGACAAGGCCGGGCACTTCTGGGGCGCGTTCCACGAAAGCCGTGGGGCCGTGGATATGCTGCGTTGGACGGGCCTCCCCGATAAGCAGGCCATCTGGTACGGCGGCTTCGTGGGCTTCTTACTGCAAAGCCCAATCGAGCTGCTCGACGGCCGCGACCCCGCTTACGGGGCCTCCGCCACCGACCTAGCCGCTAATTTCCTTGGCTCGGCGGCGCTAGTAGGGCAGCAGCTTACGTGGGGCGAAGTGCGCCTCATGCCGAAGTATTCCTTTCATACCACCCGCTACGCCCAACTACGCCCCAACGTGCTCGGCAAATCGTTGGGAGAGCAATACTTAAAAGACTACAACGGCCATACCTATTGGCTTTGCGCCGATCTAGCTGCTTGGCTGCCAGCGCAAAGCCCTTGGCCCAAGTGGCTGCAACCAGCCGTTGGCTACGGCGCACAGCAAATGGTGTACAACGACCCTAGCCGCAACGCCGCCCTAGGGCTGCGCGCCTACCGCCAATATTATCTCACCCTCGACATCAACTTGCTTCGTATCCCTACGCGTAGTAAGCTCATACGCCGCGTGTTTTACGTGGCCAGCATTTTTCATCTCCCAGCGCCAGCGCTGGAATTTAATAACCGGCGGGGCTTCGTCGTGCGCGGCCTGTACTGGTAGCGCGTAACTGAGTAATGGAATGACCTTCCGTAGTTAGCGAGGCAGCCAACAGTGCCGAAGATGGCTCTTCAGTTCTTGTTGAACGACCTTCCTCTGCTACTCAATTGTTCGTCTACGCAGCTACTCTCTTGCTCCGTTACCCTTCGTTGAGATCTTTCCGGGCGCGCAAACGTTACCTTTACCCCACACCCAGCAACAAGCATCATGAATGTAGGAGACCGAGTACGCCTGCTCACCGGTCGTGAGGAGGGCATCATCACCCGCCTGCTCGACAACGACCTGGTAGAAGTAGCCATTGATAATGATTTCACGATTCCAGTATTGCGCCGCGAAGTAGTGGTGGTAGCGGCTGAAGAGCAAAAAGCTTTTGGTCAAACGGCTACTGCTATTGCTGCTGAGCGCAATGCGGCGGCGGCTGGCACCCGCCAGAACACCCCTAGCTCTACTACTAAGCCAACACCTGCTGCTTCCAAAACCGGAACAAAAGCGCCGGCTCCCGAGCCCGTGCGCGTGCAGAAAGGTTTGTACCTAGCTTTGGTACACCAGTCGCCGGAGCTGCTAGCGACCTACCTCGTCAATAACACCGATAGCGACTTGCTCTTCACCTACGGCGAAGACCGCGAGGGACAATACCGCGGCTTGTCGTCGGATAAGCTAGGTCCGAAGGCAACCAGTCGTCCGCTGGCGCACTGGCACTTAAAGGACTTTGAACAGTGGCCGGCCGTCATTATTCAGCTCCTACCGCACCGCGTAAACGGCAACACAGCGTTTGAGCTGCTAACCAAACGCCAGCAGTTCAAGGCAGCTACCTTTTACAACAGCCGCCAGCAAGCGCCTATTTTGCAAAAAGAAGCGTATTTGTTCCAGCTGGATGAAAAGCCCGCTGCCCCCGTTGTGCTAGCCCCCGAGAAGCTGGCCGAGCAGCTCAAGCAGCAACTGACGGGCAACACGCCTCCCAAGCCCGCTGCCATAGCGCCCGCGCCGGAGCCGGTCAAAGCCATCGTGCCGCCATCGCACGAGTTCGACTTGCACCTAGAAGCGCTCAACCCGGAAGCCCTAACAGCAGAGCCGCCGCTGAGCAATACGGCCATGCTCAAGCTCCAGATTGATGCTTTTGAGGATGCTCTGAGTCGTGCCCTGGCTACCAACATGCACGAAATCGTGTTTATTCATGGTTCTGGCAACGGCACGTTGCGCAAGGAAATTCATAAGCTGCTGAGTCGTAACAAAGACATCAAGTTCTTCGAAGATGCGCGCAAGGAAAAGTTTGGCTACGGTGCCACCCTGGTGCGCCTGAAGTAAACGGTTGCTTCTCCTCTCGCTACACTACCTAGGTACAGGACTAAAGCCTGTAGGCAGTGGCAACAAACGACCTAGGCGGGCACTCTAGGCGGTGCCCGGCGAGCAGCAGCTAGTAGCGCCTAGTAGGCGCAGGCGTTCAAGCTAGTCGTTTGCCTCAAAAGCAAGCACGACATTTCCGGCGCGCAGCTTGCCGACCGGCGCCCCTGTTTTAGTTTTCCGGTTTTCTTGGTTGTACCTTGCCTAGTGAAGCATCCTGTTTTCTGTTTGTTCCTGCTGTAATGTCTACTCTTTCCCACTCACTAGCAGCTCTTGCCAAAGCTCCTACCGGTATTGAAGGTCTTGATGAAGTCACGGAGGGCGGGCTGCCACGCGGCCGGCCCACGCTGATTTGTGGCACCGCCGGCTGCGGCAAAACGCTGATGGGGATAGAATTTCTGGTGCGGGGCATTCAGGAGTTCGATGAGCCCGGCGTGCTCATGGCTTTTGAGGAAACGGCTGAGGAGCTAGCCTCCAACGTGACCTCACTGGGCTTTGACCTAAAACAGCTACAAGCCGATAAAAAGCTACGCGTCGACCACGTGCACGTCGACCGCTCCGAGATTGAGGAAACCGGCGAGTACGACCTGGAGGGCTTGTTCATTCGGCTCGGGTACGCCATTGATAGTATTGGTGCCAAGCGCGTGGTGCTCGACACAATTGAGTCCTTGTTTTCCGGCTTCACCAACCAGGCTATTCTACGCTCCGAAATTCGACGGCTGTTCCGCTGGCTCAAAGACAAGGGCGTCACTACGGTCATTACGGCCGAACGGGGCGAAGGACAACTCACCCGGCAGGGACTGGAAGAGTACGTATCCGACTGCGTAATTCTGCTCGACAACCGGGTTGTAAACCAAATTACGACCCGGCGCTTGCGCATCGTGAAGTATCGGGGTAGCACACACGGCACAAACGAATATCCTTACCTCATCACCGAGGACGGCCTTTCGGTGCTGCCCGTTACGTCGCTCAAGCTAACGCACGAGGTATCCAACGAGATAGTATCGACGGGGGTGCCGGGCCTAGATGAGATGTTCACGCGTGGTGGTCTGTACCGAGGCAGCAGCGCACTCATCACGGGCACGGCGGGCACGGCCAAAACGACGCTTGCCGCCGCTTTCGCGCTGGAGTCGTGTCGCCGGGGCGAGCAATGCCTGTTCTTTGCTTTTGAAGAATCGCCGCAGCAGCTTATCCGCAACATGCTTTCCGTGGGTATGGACCTGCGGCCGTACGTTGAGCAAGGCTTGCTGCACATCGAAGCCTCACGGCCAACGCTGAACGGCTTGGAGCAGCACCTAGTCACGATTCATAAGCTAATCGGGCAGTACAAACCCCAAACCGTTATCATCGACCCCATCAGCAACCTCGTGTCCGTGGGAAGCTTGGTGGAGGTGCGAGGCATGCTCACCCGCCTAATCGACTACCTCAAGGTAAAAGGTATTACCGCCTTGTTTACGGCCTTAGTGAGCGGCCGCAACGCCAACCAAGAAATGACCGAAGAAGGTGTCTCTTCGCTGGTTGACGTTTGGCTCCACGTGCGCGACTTGGAAGGTATTGGGGAGCGCAACCGTGGCCTGAGTATTCTGAAGGCCCGGGGCATGGCTCATTCCAACCAAGTGCGGGAGTTCCTCGTTACAAGTGAGGGGGTCCGTCTGCTCGACGTGGTACTTGGGCCCACTGGCATCATCACGGGGGCTAGCCGCCATACGCAGTTCTTGCAGGAGCAAGCACTAGCAACAGCGGCTCAGCAAGAAATTGAGCGCCGCGAGCGGGAACTGGAGCGCAAGCGCCGGGTACTGGAAGCTACCATTGCCAACTTACGCACGGAGTTCGAATCAGTGGAGGAAGAATTACGCCAAACCAACCAAGAAGAGGAACAACGACGCGAAGACCTCTCGCAGGGCCGCCGGCAGATTGCGAAGGGAAACCCCGCGCCGTTGGCCGGTAATTCACCTGCTGCTCCTACTCATTCCTAATACCCTATCTAGGGAATGCCTTCGGCCCCCTACTCTTACTCATGGACGAAGAAATTTGGGAATTGCGGTTGTACGTGGCCGGCCAAACAGTTAAATCTGTCACAGCATTAGCCAATCTAAAAAGGTATTGCGAGGAGCACCTGAAGGGACGCTACCAACTGGAAGTTATTGACCTACTGCAACATCCGCAGCTAGCGGAAGGCGACCAAATACTTGCCATCCCGACGCTGGTGCGCAAGGTGCCCTCCCCCATCCGTAAAATTATTGGTGACCTCTCAAATCAGGAGCGCGTGCTGGTTGGCTTAGACATCCGACCCATTGACCCGAAGTAAGCCGCGCGATATGAAACCAGAGCAAGGCGAGGATACGAGCGGGACTGCGTACGTGCTACATTTATATATTACGGGGGTTACGCCCAACTCAACGCGGGCTGTACGCAACCTGAAAGATATCTGCGACCGGTATCTGGCAGGGCGCTACGAGCTTCAAATTGTCGATATATACCAGCAGCCAGAAAAGGCGCAGGAAGCTCGCATCGTTGCGGCCCCCACGTTGGTTAAGCGTAGTCCGGGCGGCGCACGGTGGCTGGTCGGCGACTTGTCGGACCGGGAGCGGGTGCTAGCCCTACTTGATCTTACGCCTGACCCCAACGACCCTTACCTGCATGGCTGATCGTCTGCCGCTTACCACTACTGAGCTAGCCCAGGAGAACGAGCTGTTACGCCAACAGCTGCAAGAGGCCGAGGAGCTTATTACGGCCATCCGCACCGGCACCATAGATGCGCTAGCCGTGCAGGCCGCCGAAGGGCCACGTATCTTCACCCTGGAGGGCGCGGATCAAAGCTACCGCACCCTGATCGAGCAGATGAATGAGGGGGCGCTGCTGCTGAGCCAGGATGCCACGGTGCTGTACTGCAATGCCTGCCTAGCCGGTCTGCTTGGCCAGCGTATGGAAGCCATCATGGGCACCTCTTTCCGAAGCTTTGTTCCTGCCGAGCAGCAGGTCTATTGGGAGCTGCTGCTGGCCGCTGGCTGGGCAGGTCGTAGCAAGGGCGAGATGTCTCTGGCGACGGCCAACGGACTATTGCAGCCCTTTGCGCTCGGCCTGAACGTGTTGTCATTCAACAACACGCCTATGCTGGCCGTCATTGTCACGGACCTATCTGATAAGCGAGAAATCAGCGCCATTCGGGCCCGGGTGGTGGAGCAGAACGACTTATTGGCGCGTACCAACGAAGAGTTGAAAGCGCAGGCCCAGGCCCGGCAAGCGGTGGAGCAGGCCGCCGCCGAAACCAGTCGTATTTTGGAAGGCATTCCGCATATTGCCTGGACAGCCGACCCTAGCGGGCACAACACTTATCTTAACCAGCGCTGGTTCGACTACACTGGGCAGCCTTTGCGCCGCTCTATTCCGCACGACATCCGCGCTCAGCTGCATCCTAGCGACTTGCCAGTGGTTATGGAATACTGGCAGCAGTGCCTACGGACTTCGCAGGCCTTGGAGATGGAATGCCGCATTCGTAGCGCCGATGGCGAATACCGCTGGATGCTGGCCCGGGCGTTGCCCTCCCGCAACGAGCAAGGACAAGTAATTCAGTGGATTGGCACTTATACCGACATTCACGAGCACAAGCTAGGGCAGCAGCGCGAAGCAGAAGCCCAGCAGCAACTACGCACCAACAACGAGCAGCTGATCCGCGTCAACGTGGACCTAGACAACTTCATCTACACAGCCTCGCACGACTTGAAGGCACCCATCACCAACATTGAAGGCTTGGTGTATGAGCTACAGGAGCAGCTGCCGACTGACGGCGAATTAGGGGAAGCCGTAACGCCCCTGCTGAGCATGATGCAAGAGGCCGTAGCGCGCTTTCAGCGCACCCTTTCGCACCTAAGCGACGTCATTAAGCTGCAAAAGGAGCATCACCAGCCTGTCACCCAGGTAGACCTAGCTACCATTATTCAGGATGTGCAGTTGGACTTGCAGCCGCTGATCAAGCAGGCCAATGCGCACGTGGAAGTGAATGTTGTAGCGTGCCCGGCGGTGTCCTTTTCGAGCAAAAACATGCGCTCAGTTGTTTACAACTTGCTGAGCAATGCGCTTAAATACCGACACCCGCAGCGCACGGCACGCGTACAATTGCATTGTCAGCAAAAAGAGGGATATATCGTGCTGGAAGTACATGACAACGGCCTAGGTCTGAACCAAGATCAGCAGGCCGAGCTGTTTCAGATGTTTCGGCGCTTTCACGTTGGTATTGAGGGCTCTGGAGTTGGGTTGTACATGGTGAAGCGAATGGTAGAGAACGGGGGCGGCAAGCTCACCGTCCGTAGTGAGGCTGGTATTGGCTCCACTTTCTCCGTTTACTTTCGGCACGACGCTCAGTTGCCAGCGTAAAGTCCTCTTTTTGGTTTATTTTCACTTGTGCAAGCGCCCTACTCACTGCGTTCTCAATGTCTAAGCTCTCCTGTATTCTGCTGGTGGATGACGATCAGACCACTAACTTTCTTAACCAGTTGCTACTTAAAAAGCTCGGTATAGCCGAGCAGATCCTGGTAGCGCAGGACGGACAAGAGGCCCTTAACATGCTGACCCAGCCAGCCGAGCCTCAGGCACCAACGTACCCAGCCCTGATCTTACTGGATGTGAACATGCCGGGCATGAATGGTATTCAGTTTCTGGAAGCTTACCAGCAAATGCCCCTGTCGCAGCAGCAAGCTATTGTCATTATTATGCTTACGACGTCTCTGCATCCGCGCGATGTTGAACGGGTGCAGCGGCTTAGCATCGTAACGGATTTTGTGAGCAAGCCGCTCACCGCAGAGAAGATGCAAGCTATTTTGCAGAACCACTTTTAGGCGCTCTGCCTACCCGCACCCGTCGCGATTTGGTCGTGGAGGACCTAGGTGGCGTGACAACTGACGCCTCCCTACACTCCTATCCGGCTCCTACGACTCAACGTTCACGGCGTGGATTCGCGCTGCTTGGAACACACGGCATCTACCTTGCGCTGTTGCGGTAGCTAGGGCAAGGTACAATCCTTGCGTACCTTGCGGCTATGCTTCGCACCCTCTTCTTCGGCTTACTTCTTACGGGCACTACGGCAGCCCTTGCTCAGCAACCTTTACCGATTCCGCGCAACCTAGAGGCCACATACGCCAAAGGCACGCGGGCGCCCAACGGACAACCTGGGCCTAGCTATTGGCAGAATACCGCCGACTATGCCATCAAGGTAAACGTTGATCCTGCTTCTCGGCGTATCCTAGGTTCGGTAGCCATTGATTACCAGAACAACAGCCCGGATACGCTTCGGCAGATTCTCTTTAAGCTGTACCCCAACTACTACCAGAAAGGGGCTCCGCGTGCCAGCGCGATCAAGCCAGAGGACGAGACAGATGGCGTGCAGATTCAGCAGATGAGCATCAACGGGCAGGCCTTGGACGTGAGCAAGCTGCGCATTGATGCCACGAATATGCTAGTGCCAGTAGTGAAACCTATTGGCCCCAAGCAGAAAACGCAGGTGCTGGTCACTTACAGCTACACGCTCAACCAAGGCTCACACATGCGCACCGGCGAAATTGAGCCCGGCGCCGATTTTGTGGCGTACTTCTTCCCGCGCATCGCCGTGTACGACGACATCGACGGGTGGAACCGCATTCCGTACACCGGCTCGGCGGAGTTCTACAACGATTTCTGCAACTTCAAAGCCGACGTGACGGTGCCCAAAAACTTCGTGGTGTGGGCTACCGGCGACCTAACCAACGCCGATCTGGTGCTCAATAAAAAGTACGCGAAGCGCCTCCAAGAAGCTGGTCAGAAAGATGGCATCACCACCATCATCGACGCTGCCGACTTAGGCCGGCGCGATATTACGGCGAACAAGCCTCAGAATACCTGGCACTTCGAAGCGCAAAATGTGACCGACTTCGTGTTTGCCACCGCCGACCACTACGTGTGGCAGGCCAGCAGCCTCGTCGTCGACCCCGCTACTAAACGCCGCACCCGCGTGGATGCCGTGTATAACCCTAAGCACAAGGATTTTGAGGAAGTGACGGCCTTTGCGCGCCGCACCGTGGAGGCCATGAGCTACACCTTCCCGAAGTGGCCCTTCCCCTACCCCCACGAAACCGTGTTCGACGGCCTCGACCAGATGGAGTACCCGATGATGGTGAACGACAACCCGCTCGACAAGCGCGAGGACGTGATTACGCTCACCGACCACGAGATTTTCCATACGATGTTCCCTTTCTACATGGGCATCAACGAAACCAAGTACGGTTGGATGGATGAAGGCTGGGCGACCATCGGCGAGTGGGTTATTTCTTCGCTCATTGAGCCCAAGTACACCGATGAATATGGCGTGACGCCCTACGCCCGCGCCGCCGACACCGAAGCCGATCTGCCTATCACCATGCTCACCACCCAGCAGAATGGTACGCCGTTTTTCCTTAACTCTTACCCTAAGCCCGGCCTAGGCTACCTCTACGTGAAGGACTTACTCGGCGACGAGCTGTTTACTAAGGCCCTGCATACCTATATCCGAAACTGGAACGGCAAGCATCCCATGCCCTACGATTTCTTCAACAGCATGAACGCTGGTGCCGGCCGCAATCTCAACTGGTTCTGGCAGCGCTGGTTCTTCGACCTAGGTTACCCCGACCTAGCTATTGCCACTGTCACGAAGCAGGGCAACGGTTACCAAGTTGTAGTCGAAGCGAAAGGCACCAAGCCCGTCCCGGTAGACCTGACCGTGACCTTCGCGGACAATTCTACTCAGAAAATCCACCGCACCATCGAAGTATGGGAAAAGGGCGAAAAGTCGGTAAATGTGACTTTCCCGGCTGATAAAGTGGTGAAGAAGGTGACGCTCGGTAGCACCTACGTGCCAGATAGCTACCCGAAGGATAATGTGTGGGAGGGGAAATAACTAGTTGAGATAAGGCCGAAACCCGTTCAAAACGGAGCACAAGAAAAGACCACCTTTCTGGGCGGTCTTTTCTTGTGCTCCGTTTCATTCTCCTCAAATGCGTACCCACAACGTGACCTAGCTACTTTACCGAATAGCTCAGCCCTTCATCGTACTTAAACAGCGGATATGCAGCGCCTTCCTGATACCCTGGCACGTCTTCCTTCTGGTTCTTAGCGGCTTCTTCCGAGACCGGAGTGGTGAAGGGCATCTTGCCACTGGGGTTGAACTTGCCGCTCACCACATCCAGCACTGCATCCGGTGTAGTACCGAAGGTGGCTAGCACCCCTTGAAAACGGCTTTTCGTATCGGTGTTATAGATTTCGTTTATGACCCACGGGCTAGTGTAGTTCACCGCCAGAATGGTGGGCTTCTTCGCAGTCAGCGCGTTGATGTAGTTGATATCCACGGCGTTTTTGGAGAGCGACAGATACAGCGGCGAACCGTCGGAGGCGAACAGCGGCTTGCCACTAGGCTTCAGCCACAGCAGAATGACATCGGCCTCTTCGGGTGTTTTTACAAACTCCAGGTTCGACGGCTGGTTTTCTTTCGCAGCGTACACTTCGCCGGGCCCAGCATCTGGCGTACCGTACTTCTTCTGGTAAGACTCAAAGTACACCTTGGTTTTCGCCTTCAGCGGCAAGGCTTTGGTGTCATTGCGCAGCAGCACCACGGATTTGCGCAAGGCCACATTGGCGCGAGCCACGAACTGCGGGTTGTTCACAATCTTTTCGGCAGCGTCTTCGTCCACGTAGGGATTTTCGAACAGACCTAGGGTGAACTTCTCCAACAAGAGCCGCCGGATCGAGTCGTCGACTAGGGCCATATCGCTGGGGTTAGCTTGCACGGTTTTCAGGAGTTCAGTGGGGTCGGCGGTGCCCGCGAAGATGTTGACGCCCGCTTGCAAGGCCCGGTGGTAGCGCTGGGTAATCGACCAGCTTTCCGCGCCCCATGGCATCATCTCAATCGGACCCGTATCGGAGTTGATGATGCCTTTGAAACCTAGCTCCGTACGCAGCAAATCGTGAATGACGCCTTTATTGTAGGCGTAGGCCACCTCTTCGTACTTGGTGCCGATGGGCATGGAGTAGTAAGGCATGATGGCGGAGGTGCCCGCTTTGATGGCAGCTTTGAACGGAATCAGGTTATTGGCCAACAAGTTACCAGGAAAGACCTCGGTTTTGCCCCAGTCGAAGTGCGGGTCTTGGCCGTCTTTGCCGGCGCCACCACCGGGGAAGTGCTTCGTCGTCATGGCCACGGAAGTCGGACCTAGCTTGACGCCCTGAAACCCTAGCACTACCTGCGTTATCATCTGCGCGGCCCACTCGGCATTCTCCCCGAAGGTACCATCTACGCGCTGCCAGCGGGGTTCGGTGGCGAGGTCGGCCATGTACATGTAGCCTTTGCGCAGGCCGGTAGCGGTCCACTCCTGCCGGGCAATGTCGGCAAACTCGCGGGTCAGCTTCAAGTCGCGCATGGCCGACAAACCTAGCTCGCCGGGCCAGGTCGAGAAGGCCGTTTGCCCCACGCTGGTACCGATGGCAGCTGTGGCCGTCACATGGTTGCGCGGGTTAGACGCCACGATGGCCGGAATGCCCAGCGGTTGCTGCTCGCAAAGTGCCTGAAGCTTGTTGACCCACTCCGCCATGGTGCGGGCGCTCGTGCTAGCCCGCAGGATAAAGTGGCGCAAGTGGTACTGCGTCACGGCTTTCGTGGTGCCGGCGGCATTCATCAAGGGCACGGGCAAGGGCTTGCGCGTGAACATGTTAGTGGTAGCCACCAGATCTTCTTCGTTAAAGCTGCTGGTAATTGGCTCCTTGTTTTTGGGCGCCTCGAAGGCCCAATCATTTTGCAACCGCGTGGTGCTGATCAGCATAAACCCTACCTTCTCCTCCACCGACATGCGGGCGAGTAGGTCCTTGCTCCGCGCCTCCGCCGGCAAGCGCCAGTCTTCGTAAGGGTCGAGCTTCCCGTTTTTATTTAGGTCCTTGAATTTTAGGCTGCCCACCTGAATAATCTTGGCCGAGCGGCTCCCTAGAACCGGTTGTTGCGTGGTGGCTTTCGTTTGCCCATGCGTTGGAGGGGCAGCAAGGAAGGCCAGCAAAGTCAGGCCCATCAGCCATGGCGCCCGGCTTCCTCGTTGCAGCGGGTTTGGGATTGCTGCTGAAGGAAAAGCAATTTTTGGTGTGTAGAAGTCTCGCATGGGCAGTTGGGTGGGGTTGTTTTGGAACAGAACCTAGGGTCTACGCAGCGTTGGCTTTACCGCTTCGCACGTAGGTATATAGTAGGCGCTAGAATAGCGTTGCTGAGGCAGCATACACGCTAGCTTTAGCTGACTGTAAGTAAACGAAAATATCCAGACCCATCAGCTTAATAATCAACAGCAAGGCAAAGTGTTGGCTTCTTCTTTTTGCTGACAGCAGGTTAAGTTTTTGCCGCCTGCAATGTGCTCATGGATAACGCGAAAAAGGCCGCCCTCACGGGCGGCCTTTTTCGTTGGCTTGAGAACCTGAAAGCCTAGGCCCTACAAGTGCGCAATCGGGTCGGCGCTACCGTCGGGGTCGTTTTTCACCGTGCCGCTGGTAGTGAACGACTTACCTTTGAGCAGCAGTACGCCGGCCATGTGCGGGGTAGCCATGGAGGTACCGCTGATGGTGTTGTAGCCGCCATTCAGCCACGTCGATTGGATGTTCACGCCGGGCATGCAATAATCAACGGGCGGGTTGCCGAAGTTGGAGAAGGAGGCCCAGCTATCGGTGTTATTCATGGCCGAGATGGTGAAGATGTTGGCACCGTTCACGCGAGCTGGCGAGTGGTTGTTAGCATTATCCGTTTCGTTGCCAGCAGCCAGTGCGAAGAGCACACCACCAGCGGACGCTCGTAGAACAGCATCATCCAGGGCCTGCGAAACGCCGCCGCCGAGGCTCATATTAGCTACATCACCAGCTTTGCCGTTGGCGCCTACATAGTCAACGCCTGCAATAACGCCGGAGTTGGAGCCACTGCCGCGCGAATCGAGCACGCGAACTGCTACTACCGAAGCATTAGCCGCCACTCCTACCACGCCAATGGTGTTGTTTTTGGCCGCAATAGTGCCCGATACGTGGGTGCCGTGGCCGTTGCCATCATTCGGAGAGGCGTAGTTAGCGCCGCTGGTCAGAAACGACTTGCTGCGGGCCACGTCCACGTTCAGATCAGGGTGGTCGAGGTCGATGCCCGTATCAATGATCCAGGCAGTTTTGCCAGTGCCATCGCCGGTGCCTACGCGGGCAATACCATAGGGAGTCGTTTGAGTTGGTTGCGCAGTACCGCTGCCCGAACTTGGCTTGCCGAGCGAGATAATCTGATCTTGCTCCACGTACGCGACGCGGGCATCTTTGCGCAATTCTGCTACTTCACCGGGCGTGAGTGAGGCTGCAAAGCCTTTGAGCACGTGACCATACGCTAGGCCCATGGCTTCCTGCTTCATGCCTTTTTCCTTCAGCAGGCCTTGCCCCACGTTCTTTACTTTCTTCACTTTCGTGTCGTACGAGTCGCCGGCAGTGATTTCCACCGTGCCGTCTTTCAGAACAACGATGTACTGCCCAGCAATGAAATCTTCTGCTGTTTTGGCGTCGCTGCCAGATTGAGCTACCGTTGCATCAGCAGGAGCCACTGGTTCGGTGGAGCAAGCCGTGAATATGGAAGCGCTTGCTACAACCGAAGCACCTAACAACCAAGAAGTAAGGCGGGCATTGAGTGGATATTTTTGCATGCTGTGATGGGTTTGGTAATAAAGGGAGAGAATAGGACAAGACCTAGGGCATTGGGTTGATTTGGAGTAGATAAACGCTTGTGGCAACCCCTTACTTTCTAGGAACGAGAATGTGAAATGTAGGAATCTTTACACAGCCGCCACCACTATCTTTTCCAAGCACAAGCGGAATAATGCCAAATCCGACCCACAAAAGACACTAAAAGCCGCCTATTTTGCTGAAGAATGCTAGATTCAGAAACAAAGTCCCTATTTGTGACATTCAGAAATTCTAATACTTATACTGCTGCTGGTGCTGCGTTTTATATCTGCTGACGTGTGCCGAGTAAGCTAGCTATCGGCTAGCCTACTGATCAGCCTAACGGGAATAAGTGCAGCGTGACTAATTCGTTTATTAGCCTACCTTTGCACCGTGATGGGTCGCTCCACCGCGGCGCTTTCGGGCGGCGAGGAAAGTCCGGGCAACACAGAGCACCCTGCTTCCTAACGGGAAGGATGGGCCGTAAGGCTCAGACAGCCAGTGCCACAGAAAACTACCGCCAGATGGCAACTGCGTAGAAGAGCAACTAAGTAGCGTAGTAAACTACCTTATTCAGTCACTCAGCTACTCTGTAGCTCCTGGTAAGGGTGAAAAGGTGCGGTAAGAGCGCACCAGCGGCTAGGTGACTAGTCCGGCTGGGTAAACCTCAGGGGTTGAAAGACCAAATAAGCGGGCAGGCAGGCTTTCGGGTCTGCACCGGGCGGCTCGTCCGGCGTCCGTGGGTAGGTTGATGGAGCCTTTTCGCGAGAACTGGCCTAGATAAATGGTGGGGACGCGACCTAGGTCGCGGACAGAACCCGGCTTACAGACTCGTCACCCTCTTCAAAAGGCCCTCGGCAACCTAGGTTGCCGAGGGCCTTTTGCATTTGTATTGGCCGTAAGTCATCAAGCCGCTACATTGTACAAAACTTTGGCACTAGGATAATAAGAGGCTTGTTTCTTAAGCGTGCGCCTAATAAAGCTAGGTGCTAGAATGAGCTTTTGTGACCCTTGTTCTGGCTCTACGAAGCGTGTGCCGTAAGTGTATAAACCACTCTCTCAACAGCAAAAAGCGTTGTTTGTATTTCAACTTACCGCTTGCATTACGGCAAGAAGAAGAGATATATTTGGTTATCGCCCTTGCTGCTGACCCTCGCTCAGTAAGCCCATCAGACCAGCGCTGGTCTGCCTGCCGCCTATTTGCCAGCCTAGCTTCATACCCTAGCGTATTCCTGCGCGCGGCTTTTTCCACCCAATTCTACCCAGTTATGAAACGTACCTTTACTTCCCTTGTGGGAGCGGCTGTGCTGTGCTTGCTCCACCTAACTTCTACCCGCGCCCAAACCTACCAGCAAGTTTGGGCCGATGAGTTCAACACGGGCATTAGCTCCAGCTGGGTGTTCGAAACCGGCGGTGGGGGCTGGGGTAACAACGAGAAGCAATATTACCAGCGTGCTAATGCGAGCGTGGTAAATGGCATCCTGCAAATTACGGCCAAGAAGGAAACGGTGGGCGGCATGCCCTACACTTCGTCTCGCATGAAAACGCAGGGGCTCAAGGAATTTAAATTCGGCAAAATCGAAGCTCGCATGAAGCTGCCACTAGGGCAAGGACTGTGGCCAGCCTTCTGGATGCTCGGCAGCAACATCAACACCGTAAGCTGGCCGGCCTGCGGTGAAATTGACGTAATGGAGCACATCAACGCCGAAAACAAGGTGTACGGCACCGTGCACTGGGATAGCAACGGACACGCCGAGTACGGTGGCAACCTCGTGACCACGCCGCAAGATTACCACGTGTACGCCGTGGAGTGGGAGCCCACGTACATCCGCTGGTTTGTAGATGGCGTTAAGTATCACGAAATCAACATCACCAACGGGACTGGCAGCACCGAAGAGTTTCAGCGCCCTTTCTTTTTGCTGCTGAACCTAGCCGTGGCCGGCAACTGGCCCGGTCAAACGGTAGACGAAAGCAAGCTGCCCGCCACTATGTACGTCGACTACGTGCGGGTGTACCAGAAATCCGGTACCACTACGCCCACACCTACGGCCACGCTCCTGCAGGCCGAGAGCTACGGCTCCATGAATGGCGTGCAGCTAGAAACCACTTCCGACACCGGCGGTGGGCAAAATGTGGGCTACATCGACCAAGGCGACTGGATGGCTTACAGCAACATCAACTTCCCTGTATCGGGCAACTACACGCTGGAGTATCGTGTGGCGAGCCCCAGCGGCAGCACCTTATCCTCGGATCTGAACTCCGGCTCTATTCAGCTCGGCAACACCGCAGTGCCGGCCACCGGGGGCTGGCAGACCTGGACGACTGTTTCTCGCACAGTTTACATCAATGCGGGTACGTATAGCTTCGGGGTGTTTGCCCAAACTGGCGGCTGGAACCTCAACTGGATTCGTATTACGCCACCTGCTGGTGCTAGCACCAGTGCCGTGCTAGCTTCTCCGGGAGCTTCCAAAATCGAGCGCGCCAGCCAGCAGCTCCAACTCTACCCGAACCCCGTCGTCGACAAGCTCCACGTAGCAGCCTCAGACCTAGCTCTCGTGGGCAGTCAGTATCAAATTCTGGATGCGCAAGGCCGGCAAGTGAGCCGCGGCGTGCTGGAAAATGGCAGCGCCAACGT
Organism: Hymenobacter crusticola; assembly: GCF_002154225.1. Taxonomy (GTDB): domain Bacteria; phylum Bacteroidota; class Bacteroidia; order Cytophagales; family Hymenobacteraceae; genus Hymenobacter; species Hymenobacter crusticola. Next base: position 39,009 of record NZ_MTSE01000009.1, on the reverse strand, counting down.
AGCGACGCTACCGCCCGGCATGTACGTGCTGGTGGTGCAGACCAACGGGCAGCCGCTTACGCAACGCTTCATCAAGTAGCTTCTGCTTCCGTCTTACGACAGGCTACCTATCCTAGGTAGCCTGTTTTGTTTGTTGGCAGCTGAAAAGGCCTCGGCGGAGCTGTGTTTTTCTGTTGTGCCGTAGCTGTCTTTCCTTAGCGCTGCATGGGGGCTAGCTTTCCCCCAGTGCTTGGTATTGCGTGTGACGTAAGTGAATAAACGCGCTTTCCAGAGCCCTTTTGCTGTTTTCTCGTTAGCACTTCGCGCTTGCATTTACCCTATTCAGGACGATACCTTCGTCCTACTTCGCTCCTTCTTGGCAGCCAGTTCTTACCGAAACGGGCAAGCTATAATTCCGGATTTAGTTTGCGCACCCGCTTAGCTCGCCCAAGCTAGGTACATTTGTTTCCGACACCATCGTTGTAACGCTGGGCAGATGTAGTACTGGGTTTTGCAGCACTCAAAGCTAGCTAGCTCTGCGCAGCGTTCTTAGCACTTCCACCCTTTTCACCAAATGCACAAAAACCTACTTGCCGTTCTGCTTGCCTCCGCACTCGGCACCACTGCCTCAGCGCAAAAAGCTACCTCACCTGCTGCCATCAAGTCGTATTCGGCCGCTGGCAAGCAAGTTCAAGTGTATACCACTGCGGCCAGCACCCAGCAGCGCCTCGCAGCTGGCGATAAGCTTTCCTTCCAAGAAGTTGGGCAGCCACTTGAAACGCAGCCCACCATTTTTGTTGACCCTAATCATACCTTCCAAACGCTCGTGGGCATTGGCGGCGCCCTCACCGATGCCTCGGCCGAAACTTTCGCTAAACTTACCAAGGCGCAGCAGCAGGAGTTCATGCAAGCCTACTATAGCCCCACCAAGGGCATCGGCTACACCCTAGGGCGCACCAACATTGCCAGCTGCGACTTCTCCAGCGACAGTTACGCTTACATAGCCGACAACGACAAGGAGCTAAAAACCTTCAACGTTAAGCACGACGAGAAGTACCGGATTCCCTTCATCAAGCAAGCTATTGCCGCGGCTGGCGGGAAGCTTACGATGTACGTAAGCCCTTGGAGCCCACCCGCCTGGATGAAGGACAACAATAGCCTGGTGAAAGGTGGCAAGCTAAAGCCCGAGTTTCGCCAGAGCTGGGCCAACCATTACGTGAAGTTCATCAAAGAGTATGAGCGCCAAGGCATTCCCATTTGGGGCCTAACGGTGCAGAACGAGCCCATGGCGAAGCAAACCTGGGAGTCGTGTATCTTCACGGCCGAGGAGGAGCGCGACTTCGTGAAGGGCTATCTAGGTCCGACGCTGCAAAAAGGGGGCCTCGGCGACCGGAAGCTCATCGGCTGGGACCACAACCGCGACCTGATGTACCAGCGCGCTAGCACCTTGTTTGATGACCCGGAGGCCAGCAAATACTACTGGGGCCTCGGCTACCACTGGTACGAAACCTGGACTGGTAGCGGCATGCAGTTCGACAACGAGCGCCGCGTACACGAAACGTATCCGACCAAAAACCTTGTTTTCACGGAAGGCTGCATCGAGAAATTCGACTTCTCGAAAGTGAACGACTGGACCCTGGGCGAGCGGTACGGTAACTCTATGATCAACGACTTCAACGCTGGCACCGTAGCCTGGACTGATTGGAACATCCTACTCGACGAAACCGGCGGCCCCAACCACGTGGGCAACTTTTGCTACGCGCCCGTTATCGGTGATACGAAGTCGGGTAAGCTCATCTATACGAACATCTACTATTACATCGGCCACTTCTCCAAGTTCATCCGCCCCGGCGCCAAGCGCATTGCCACCGCCTCTAGCCGCGACGTACTCCAAACCACTGCTTTCCTGAACACCGATGGTAAAGTGGCCGTGGTAGTGATGAATAACAGTGAAAAAGAGCAGGCTTTCCAACTCTGGATCAAAGGCCAAGCCGCCCAAGCAACGAGCCAGCCGCACTCCATCATGACGATGGTGGTGAACTAACGAGGGCTAAGCCTACGCTTCGCGCTACATTGCTGATAGTCGCAAAAAGAAAGCGAGGAATCGGGTTGCTCCCAGTTCCTCGCTTTTTTTGGCATTAAGGCCTAGCGTACCAATTTAGTCCACCAGTTCAAACTTATCCTCCAATCGAATATCACTCGCTGCGCTACCGATCATCAGGCGGAACTCACCGGGCTCGGTAGTCCACTTCATACTGGGGTTGTAGAAAGCTAGCTTGTCTTGGTCGAGGGTGAAGGTGATGGTTTTGCTTTCGCCGGGCTTGAGCATCACTTTTTGGAAGTCCTTCAGCTCCTTCACCGGCCGCGTCACACTACCCACCACATCCCGCAGATATAGCTGCGCAACCTCTTCGCCGGCGTACTTGCCTTTATTGGTGAGCGTGAAGCTAACCGTGAGCTTATCCGCTTTTTTGAGCTGTTTGGTACTAAGCGTTAAGCCACTGTAGTCGAACGTGGTATAGCTCAGGCCGTAGCCGAACGCATAGCGGGGCGAGTTCGGCATGTCGAGGTAGGCCGAGCGGTAGTTGGTATCCTTATCGTTGGCGGAAGGGCGGCCGGTGCTTTTGGCCGCGTAAAAAATCGGGATTTGGCCGAGGGAGCGGGGGAAGCTCATGGGCAGCTTGCCGGCCGGGTTGTAGTCGCCCACGAGCACATCGGCCATAGCATTACCGGCTTCCGAGCCTAGCCACCACGTGTAGAGAATGGCTGGCGCGTGGTCGGCGGTCCAGTTGAAAATGAGTGGGCGGCCCGCCATGATGAGAACCACCACAGGTTTGCCAGTTTGCACAATGGCTTTGATCAACTCTTCTTGTTGGCCGGGCAAGTAGATTTCGGCGCGCGACTTGGCCTCGCCGCTCATGTCGCGGGCCTCCCCTACTGCCATTACGACTACATCCGCTTGCTGAGCCGTTTTTACAGCGTCAGCAAAGCCCGCTTGCGAGTCGCCGGTGATGCCGCAGCCTTTGGCGTAAAGCAGCTTCGCCGTCTTCCCTAGCTTGTTCTGCAAGCCTTCGTACAAGCTTACCACCTGTGTCGAGTCCGTTGATACGTTCCAGAAACCTAGGTGCTGGGTTTTGCTCTGGCCCAGCGGCCCGATAACGGCAACGGTTTTGGCCTGCTTCGACAGGGGCAACACGTTGTTGTCATTCTTCAGCAGCACAATGGATTTGCGGGCTACGTCGCGGGCGATGGCACGACTCTGCGGATCGGCCAGCACCTGCTTTTCGCGCTTTTCATTGGAGAAGCGGTAGGGGTCGTCGAAGAGACCTAGCTCGAATTTCTTGCGCAAAATGCGGCGTACGGCGTCGTTGATCAATGCTTCCGGCACTTTGCCTTCGCGCACCAGCGCAGGCAAATTGGGCCCGTAGCTGCGGCTTTCCATGTCCATGTCGCTCCCGGCCGTAATGGCTTCCAGCGCAGCTTCCTTGTTGTCTTTGGCGTAGCCGTGCGCTATCATCTCGCCAATGGAGCCCCAGTCGCTCACCACGAAGCCCTGGAAATTCCACTGCCCCTTCAGAATATCGCGCTGCAAGTAGCTATTGCCCGTGGCCGGAATGCCGTTTAGCTCATTAAAGGAATTCATGAAGGTAGCAGCGCCAGCATCGGCAGCTGCTTTGAAGGGCGGCAGATACACTTCCCACAGGGCCCGCTCGCTCATGTCCACGGCATTATAATCGCGGCCGGCAATGGCGGCCCCGTAGGCCGCAAAGTGCTTAGCACAGGCCATTACGGCATCAGTGCCGCCTAGCTGCTCACCCTGAAACCCGAGTACACGCGCTTTGGCAATCTGCGAACCTAGGTAGGGGTCCTCCCCCGCGCCTTCCATCACCCGGCCCCAGCGTGGGTCGCGGGCAATATCCACCATCGGGGCAAACGTCCAGTGCTGACCGGCTGCCGCCGCTTCCCGCGCCGCTATGTGCGCCGACTGCCGGATAGCCGCCAGGTCCCAGCTGGCCGCCTCGCCCAACGGAATCGGGAAGGTTGTTTGGTAACCATGAATCACGTCGAGCCCGAACAGCAGCGGAATCTTCAGGCGCGACTTCAGGGCCTCGGCCTGCAAAGCGCGGGTACGGGCGGCGCCTTTCACGTTCAGCATGGAGCCCACCTGGCCCTTTTGAATCTGACTGAGCTTGTTGTTGTCGGTCACGGCCGGGCCAGTGGCAGCGTCGCCGGTATATTGATTGAGTTGGCCGATTTTTTCCTCCAGCGTCATTTGCGCGATCAACTCATCGAGGCGCTGATCGAGGGTTTTGGTAGTGGAAGCGGCTGGCTTTTTGGTTTTCTGAGCTTGCGCAATGCTAGGTAACACGAGCAGCACACTGGCCGCAACGCTCACTCCCAGAATAAAACGGGGAAACTTGGGCATGTCGAATGGAAGGATAAAGAAAGACCTAGGTCCGCCAGGACACACCGCAGTATGCGCCGACAAACCTAGGTCTTACATGGGGTGATGGTTCTTTAGTACAACAGGCCACCTACCAACGCTGGCCCGAGCTAGGTGCACGCTGGTCGTTCTGGCGGCTCGTGCTTACGGCAACCAGCCAGATGCCTAGGGCACCCGACTGGCAAAGGCGAGTTGCGCTGGCGTGCCGTTGCTGTTTACTTATACTGGTAATAGCGCACGTAGTCCACCATCATCTGCTGCGGGAAAGTAGTGGTATTAATCGTCGCTGGGCTAGGGTTGCCTAAGAAGTCGCCCCCAATGGCCACGTTCAAGATAACGAAGAACGGGTCGTTGAACGGATAAGGCGAGGCATCGCTGCTGGTGAACGTGTAATACTGCTTGCCGTCGAGGTAAAACCGAATTTGATCCTGGCTGCGGACGGTGCTGAAGAGGTGGTAGTCGTCGGAGAAGTTGCCGCTAGGCAGCGTGGTTTCGGTGCCTTTGTAGCGGTGGTCGGCCGTACTGGCGCCAAAATGCATGGTCGAGAGAATCTTGTTTGGCTCATGACCGCGCAGCTCCATGATATCGATTTCCCCGCATATGGGCCAGTTGCGCTGGTCGATGCTGCTACCAAGCATCCAGATAGCCGGCCAGATGCCCTGCCCCCTAGGCAACTTCGCCCGCACGTCGATTCGGCCAAAGGTAAAGCTCTGTTTGCCCTTCGTAATAAGACGGGCTGAGGTATAGTCCCGCCCACTCTGGCTTTGTTTCTGCGCCTGAATAATCAGGCTGCCGCCACTCACGTAGGCATTCTCTACGGAGTTGGTATAATACTGCAGCTCATTATTGCCCCAGCCGCTGCCGCCGGTTTCGGCGGTCCACTTGGAGGGGTCCACAGCGCCACCGCCATCGAACTCGTCGCTCCATTTTAGCTCCGTGTACTGATCGTAATCTTTGGCGGCAGCGTTGGCTTCGGTGCTGCCCGTGGGCGTTGGGGCCGGCGGAATGTCGGGCTTTTTGGTTTCGGTGCAAGCCAGCAAGCCTAGAGCTAGCCAGAGACTGGTTCCAGCCATACAGGAGCGCGAGAGAAAGGACGCGGATTTGTTTTTCATAGAATGGAAAAGCGAAGCCGGACTGATCGGTTCAGTCCGGCTCACAGAAACTATTTAGCTACCAGCTTCATGTCGAAGACGGTGCCGTTGTTCTTACCCGAACCAGCTCGCAGCACCATGTTTTTGTCGGTGATGGAAATGATGCGGTAGTTTAAGTCCGGCGCATCGGTGATGCCGATGAAGGTGCCGGTTTTGCTCAGAACAAATTGGGCAAGGCCCGTTCCATCGGCGGGACCGAAGGTGAAGGCAGAGGTAGTAGAGCGGGCCGCTTGGCAGCTGCCTGGGCTACCGGCTACAAAGGTTTCCGCTTTTGCGTCGTACTTGTATTCGTTGGCGGCTGAGAAGGTAAACTCGTCGTCGGCTTGGCAAGCTGGCAGCGCGCCCACTGCACCGCCGGGGTAATACTGCTTGGGGTCAGCTTCGGTGCCAACCGTAATCGTCTGCTCTACTTTGTTATCAAGCACCCAGGTTTTTTGCGTGCCGCCCGTGAGCAGCTGCTTTACCCGGGTTACGGCATCGAAAGGCACCAGCGTCACTTCCGTTTTGGTGCCATTAGCTAGCGTACCACGCAGGCGCAAAATCGTGCTGCTTGCCTCGATGATGTCGTACGTTTGGCTCGTAACGGCCACATTCTCGCCGATGAAAGCGTCGGCAGTACTGAGTACAATCTGACCGAGGCCACTGCCGCTGGGCTTGTAAACAAACGGCGACGAGCCTGCTTTTTCCGATCCGCAGATGTTGTTGGCCGCGTAAGTCATCGTGAACGAGGTGCCGCTGAACGTAAACTGGTCGTCGGCCTGGCAAGAGGGTAGCGCGTTGGCCGCCGAGGAAGACGTGACGTTGTTATTCGCATCTAGCCGCTTAATAGCACCGGCCGCTGCCGAGAACGTCCAGACCCGCGCTGAAGGCGCACTGCCCTGGCAGCCCACCAGCGCCGAGAAACCCGCGTTGCTGCACGCGGACGGCACGATCACATCGGTTTGGGGCGTGGCACTGAAGCCCCCCTTCCCCGATGCGTTCAGGCGTACTTTGTACGTGCCCGGCGTGTTATACGTGTGCGTCGCGGGTGAACCCTTGCCGATGGTACCATCGCCGAATTCCCACTGCGTAACAAAGGCATTCTGACTATTATCCGTGAAGGTGACGGTGACCGGGAACTGCGTTGCATTGACGGCGCTGCTAAAGCTAGGGGCTGGCAGGCCGCCTTCTAGCTTGCCGTGGTCTTCTTTTTCGCAAGCAGTAAAGAGTAGCGGACTGGTAAGTAAAACCCAAGCCGCTTTAGTCCATGTATGTTTCATACAGATGAAAGCTGAAATCGTCGGAAGAAAGCGGCTTAGTAGCCGGGGTTTTGTTTGAGACCAGGGTTAGCGTCCAGCTCCGACTGCGGAATGGGCAACACCAGGTTGGTTTCGGTGGGCGTGCCCCGCTGAATACCGATTCCGCGCAGGTAGTTTGCTTGCGCTGTCATTACCGGAATCAAGCCGTAAGGCGTGCCGTTGTAGCGCTTCAGATCAAACCAACGGTCGAACTCAAAAGCTAGCTCGTATTTGCGCTCCCGCAGAACCGCCCCCGTAAAGTCGGACGTGCTAGCCGTTAGGTCCCGCGCCGAGGGCGTGTTGATGTCCAGTCCGAAGGCGCGGCGGCGTACTTTATTAATAGCTTCCAAGCCTTCCGTCGTTGGCCCAGCGGCCTCGGCCAGAATCAAGTACATCTCGGCTAAGCGGAGCACTGGCACGTTCAGCGGCGAATCCCAGATGTTGGTGCCTACCTTGCCCACAAACCACTTCTTGCAGTTGTAGCCAAAGGGTGAGCCAGTGGCCCTAGCCGACTGCTTGCCACCGTCGGGGTACGTATCGCCGGGCACCCATACGGTGGCGGCTTTGCGCGTATCGCCAGCCTCATAGCCCGCCACGAAATCAGGCTCGGGCACGTTGAAACCATAGCCGCTACCCGGCGTCTGGTTGGCGCCGCGAGGCCCGAAGAACTCGTTCATGGCCGAGCCGACGTTGTTACGCTCGTATTCGTTGCGGCCGTTCGTGTACTGCACTTCAAAGAGCGACTCCTTGGCGTTCTGGTTTTCGTTGGCCACTTTGAAGTTGTCGGCGTAGTTGGCCCACAGCGTTTTGCCCGAGTTGTTAATCACCTCGCGGGCGCGCTGGGCTGCCTCGTTCTTCTTGCCTTCAGTGATATATACCTTCGCTAGCAAGCCCGTGGCGGCCCACTTAGTAGCCCGACCTAGGTCGGCGCCGCTATAGGAAGTAGGCAGGTTGCCAATGGCATCCGTCAGGTCCTGCTCAATTTGCTTGTACACCTCGGCGGCCGGCGTGCGTGGGATATTCACTGCCTCTGGGCTAGCGGGCGGCGTCGTAAACAAGGGTACGTCGCCGTACGCCCGCACGAGGTCGAAGTAGAACTTGGCGCGCAGGAATTGCGCCTCCCCTAGGCACCGCTTCTGAATAGCGGGGTCCATGTTTTGGATGCTCGGCACTTTCTGCAGCACGATGTTGGCCCGCTGAATACTAATAAAGCTGCCGCCCCACAGGCGCGTAGCCACAGTATTCGTTGTTGGAATGCTGAAGGCTTCGAGTTGCTTGTACTCGATGGCGTCGTTGCCATCGTCGCCGCCCGAAACGGAGATATCCGCCATGATGTCGAACGCCCACATGGCTAGGTTGTATTGGCCTTCTTTCGTTAGCTCGCTGTACACGGCTGTCGTGGCCTGAATGGCGTCCTGCTGGGTTTGGTAGAAGTTGGCGTCGGTTACTTGGTCAGCGGGAGCTTCTTCCAAGAACTTCTCATCGCAGCCCGTCAGCAATCCTAGGGAAAGTAGGAAAGCACCACACGTAAATTTTGAGATATTCATGATAATAGAGTGGGAATAAGGGTTAGAACCCAATGTTCAGGCCGGCCATGAACACGCGCGCTTGCGGATAAATACCTAGATCAACGCCGCTGGCGCTAACTTCCGGATCGTACCCGGTGTATTTGGTCAGCGTAATCAGGTTCTGAGCCGTGAAGTACACACGCAGTTGAGTAGCCGAAATCCGGTCCATAATGCTCTTGGGCAGCGTGTAGCCAAACGTAAGGTTTTTGAGGCGCACGTAAGAGCCATCCTCAATGAAGTGGGTTGATACCCGCAGGTTATTGTTGGGGTCGCCGTTGATGGCGCGCGGCACATCGTTGCTAGTGCCGGGGCCCGTCCAGCGGTTCAGGATGCGCGTGGTACCGTTGGTGGTGCTATACAAGGCACTCTCCGTGATGTAGCGGTTGAGGTTGTACACGTCGTTGCCCTGCACGCCCTGAATAAAGAAGCTCAGATCGAAGCCCTTGTAAGCTAGGTTATTGGTAAGACCAAACGTGAAGTTCGGATTCGGATTGCCAATAAACTTCCGGTCAGCATCCGTGATAACGCCGTCGCCATTCAGGTCGCGGAACTTGATGTCGCCAGGCCCCGTGCCGTTCGTCTGGTAGAACTTGTCGTTCTTCGGATTATTCTTGTTCGCACCAGCATTCAGCGTGTTGAGTTCCTCCTGCGTTTGAATCAAGCCATCGGCTACGTAGCCATAGAAAGAGCCAAAGGCTTGGTTCACATCATAGCGCACGATGGTGCCGCTCAGGGAACCTAGGCCATTATAAGGCACCCCTACCCCTAGCTTCTCCAGGCGCGTTTTGTAGGCCGAAATGTTGAAGGTAGTCGTCCAGGTCAGACCTTGGTCAGCACCTGTGAAGTTGTGGGAGGTTAGCCCCACGTCGATACCGCGATTGTAAGCAGAGGCCGCGTTGCGGTTCACCGACTCGTACGTGCCCGACACCAAGGACGGAGGTACTGGCGCAATCAGATTAGGCGAGTTCCGGTTGTAGAGGTCGATGCTTGCCTCAAAGCGGTTATCCAGGAAACCTAAGTCTATACCAATGTTAGCCTGGTCGTTGTACTCCCACCGCAGATCGGGGTTCCGCAGGCGAGTTGGTGCCCCACCCGTGTTGATGGTAGCATCTGGACCAAGCGGATAGGTAATGCCAAAGTTGATAGAAGACAGGTATGCGTACCGACCAGCGTTCAACTCGTTACCCACTCGCCCGTAGCCAACGCGTAGCTTCAGGTTGCTGATGGTGCTGTTGCCTTTCAAGAAGTCCTCTTCCGAAATGCGCCAGCCCGCGGATGCGCCGGGGAAGAAACCAAACTTCTCGCCGACTTGGAAGCGGGAAGAGCCATCGTAGCGAACGGTAGCCTGGAAAATATACTTGCCACCAAACTCATAGTTGAGACGACCAAAGTAGCTAGCGAGACGCCGAGGTGGGTCGATGGTGCCTGCATTGTTCAACAGCGTATTGATTGGTCCGGCATTGATTACCTGCAGGTCGTTGCGCAGGTACTGCGAACGATACGCCTCCACGTTGCTGAAAGAGAATTGCTGCGCCGACTGACCTAACAACAGAGTTACTTGGTGCTTATCAGCGAATAAGTGGTCGAAAGTCGCCGTGTTTTCAATCAGGTAGCTAGGTGCATACCGCGAGGTCGCCGTGGCACCAGCCGTGATGTAGCGCTGAGTGTAGCCTGTTAGCTCGGGGCCTCGAGGCGCGAAGCTGTTGAAGTTTTCAAAGATAAAGTCGGCGCCCACGTTAGAACGGAAGCGCAGCCCTTTTACGGGTTCTAGCTCAGCGAAAAAGGTCGTGAGTGCCCGGTTGCGGGTAAATCTCTGATTGGCCCGTTGTGAAGTAGCTAGTGGATTCTCCTCCGTAAAGTTGTCGCTGGCGCTATTGGGTTGATACCAGTAGCCATCGGGCCGGTATGCCTGCACCGTTGGCGGTATGCGCAATAGTTGCTGCACGGCACCGTATTCGTTGTTACCGCCGTTGCCACCACCGTTGCTCGCAACTTGCCGGTCGCTTAGGTGCGTAAGGGAGATGTTATTACCTAGCTTCAGGATTTTACCAATTTGTACGTCGCCATTCGCACGTAACGTAAAGCGCTCAAAATTGGACCCGAGGATAATACCATCTTGTTGGAAGTACGTACCCGATAAGGCGTAGCGGGCCCTTTCGCTACCGCCCGTGGTAGAAACCGAGTAGTTCTGAATCTTAGCCCGGCGGAATAGCAAGTCCTGCCAGTCAGTTCCTTCGCCTAGTGAGGCTGGATCGCGCAACTTATCCAGCGCAATGGGCTTACCAGCTGCCAGAAGCGACTCATTGTTGATAGTCGCATATTCCTGAGCATTGAGCAAGTCGAGCTTGCGTGCTACAACCTGCACGCCGCGGTAGGCATCCAGATTGAAAGTAGTACGACCCGCTTTGCCCCGCTTTGTGGTAATGATGACAACTCCGTTGGCAGCACGCACACCGTAGATTGCCGTAGCCGAAGCATCCTTTAGCACGTCAATCGTTTCAATGTCATTGGGGCTAATAGCGTTAATCTGACTATCAGAACCGTCTGGCAGCGGGAAGCCATCTAATACGTACAAAGGAGAGTTGTTGCCTGCTGAGGTTATACCCCGGATACGCACCGAGGTACCAGCGGCACCACCAGGTGCTCCCCCGTTGGAAGTAATAGTGACACCAGAAACTTTACCTTGGATAGCCTGCGTCGCATCAGCTACCGGCTGACGCACCAGTTCTGCTCCATTGACAGACGAAATGGCGCCCGTCACGCTACCTCGTTCCTGAGTGCCATAGCCCACTACTACTATCTCACTTAAGGCTTGCCGGTCTTCGACAAGGCTGATTGTGAGGCTACTAGTAGCACCGCTCACGGGCACCTCTTTCTTGATAAAACCAACGGAACTCACTACCAAAGTGCTGCCTTCGGGTACGTTCAAGGAGAACGAACCATCAGCTCCGGTGGAAGTGCCAAGGGTAGTACCCTTCACAACTACCGTAACGCCAGGTAAGCCGGTACCATTGGCTTGTGTTACTCGGCCCGCTACTGGTACGTCAGCGAGCGAGGTTCCGGTGAGCAAATTAAAAGGCCCACTTGGTATTCTAGGTGTTGCAAGAGCTGGCCAAGCGACTGCCGGTCCGCCTAAAGCAGCTAGCATCACTACTCGCCGCCAAAGCGAATGTTTGTAAGAGTTTGAGCTCATAAAACAAGGTTTGTGGGAATGATTATAAGGGTGGTAAGGGAAATAGAAAGGCGTGCACTATAAGGCAAATAGATCCTAGAACTGCTTAACCAGCAGGCCAACAATCGTTTCCGGAAACGTTCCCGGAATAAGCAGGCAGGATGCTAGGCACTAGAGTTAAAGCAAGAATAGAAGGGAGAGAAGACGAGAGCCTACTTAAAGGCTTGATAATGTGCAATACCCTGCACTACTTGTGAGCTTCTCGTTCGAGAAGCTGGAAAAGATTAGCCGAAGAGAAGGAGTCAAAGATATCAGATCTTGTTTGGCAAATGCAAGTACCCAAATCTACTTGTACAGCTCAGAAAGCCACTTTTTGTGATAACTCACAAGCAGTCTATACACTTACAACACACGTAAAAGAACCTACATTGTTGCTTAAAACAGCTGAAAGGCCTACTAGTGCACACTGCTTAACCGGATAAAGAACAACTACGAATTTTGCTATAAATACTAGCTAGTTTTAAATTCTTTATAATCTTCAAAAACGTTTTCAACTACACGAGCTAGCTTATGTTTTCGGCTTCATCTGGCTCCGTTATGTGCTCCTCTGCATGCTCGCCACTAGCATCCAACAAGACATGTGTCCAGCTTTCGTTTTCCTCGTAATCAGCAGCTTGTTCACGACGACGCATCGCTTCCAATACTTTTTGACTAAAGCTCCAGCAAGTGCCTTGTCGAAGATCTAACACTCGCGAAAGTTCTTGAGAAGAGTAGTTGCCATTGTGCGTGTATAGTAGGAACACAGCGTAGAAGGCTTTTACTGTCGAGAACTTGCACTTTTGCAGCAACGTGTATGCCGTAGCCGACTCTACGTAGCGACACCGCGTGCAGCGCCGAGAGTGCGGTTCGCGTCCATCACAATACTTTTCATGACCACACCGCCGGCATTGATAACCAGCGGCCCATTTTAGCTCGACCAAGTAGCGCAAGCAAGCATCTTTATCAGGATAGATTTGGCTGAATTCACCAAAGTCCACTTCCTTCGACAGTACCCTCGCTTCTTGCGCTTGCTGCAGGTCGTGGCGCAAATCAATATTCAGCTTCTCGATAGCTGCTGATTGCAATGCTAAAAGGCCATTCGCGTGCAGCAGTTCCCTGTTTTGAGCGGCAATGGTCTCACTTTGCTGTCGTAACTCCTCCGTGCGGCGAGCTACCAAGGCTTCTAGCTCAGTATTGAGTTGATCCTTAAGCTCCTGATTTTGACGCAACTGCTCTACTAGTAGGTCCTGTGTTTGGTGCTTCTTGCGTAGCTGCTTCACCAGTTTCCCTTGTGCTCTGATAGTAGCGTCTTTAATTGCCTTAATCTTCTCACCTAGGGCGTAGGATAGCACTACTACCTCAATCACAAAGGCCACGTTCATGCTGTACACGGTTGCTGTATTTGTGAACGTGTTGATACCTAGTTTGCGCAAGATCATAAAGCACACACTAATAGCAACTAAGGCATGCGCTAGCAGAAAGAAACGAGCAGGCCGAAACCCACCGCGCCACACCAAAAAAGCTACATAATAGAGCATGCCATAAGGAATCAGGTAAAACCAGAAACCCCATCCAGAGTGCAGCCACAACGTATCAAGTAGCAGTAAACTGATGCTAATCAATACCACACGCCGCACCCAAGGATCGTAGTTGGGGAGCCGTTGCGGAGCGTCTAAGAATTGCCGGGCATAATAGCTAAAAGTGAACAACAGCAAGATGGGCGACAAGGCAATAACCAACTGATTCATAGCTGGAAAGTCGGGCCATAGATACTGGAACCCTAGCCCGTCCTCCGATAAGAATACCAAGCTGCAGCTCAGAACGTACAGCACATAGCGTAAATATGTTTGCTCGCCAATAAATAGGTAGAGGCAGAGATTGTACACTACCATGATCAGCAGCACGCCATAGAAGGCTCCGAGCAAGCTATACTCCGTCTGAAAATGCACAGCTAGCGGCTGCTCTGTGCGCAAACGGCTTACGAAACTGGTTTTGGAATTAGACTCCAGTCGGAAATAGTAGGTGCTGGCCTGGTTTTCCGCGAGCGGTAATCGAAACAGAAAGTTTTTGTAGGGGAATTTGCGGGAGGCAAGCCGGTAGTCAGCCCCTGTGTGTACTGCTCCTCGCTCCGACTTGGTAAGCGGATAGAAGGTAATATCATTAATATGGGAATCAAGCAGCTCCAGATACCAGTGCTGCGATAATTGACCCTTCGCGCGTATAACGAGCCGCAGCCAATAAGTTGCCCCAGGATGCTCCATCGTGGTGGGCACTTTGTCGCCGCGCACAAAGCGTTTTGCCTGCGCGGGCTGCTGCACATCTGCAAGGGTAAGCTGCCCCGAAGGATCCGCTAGAATGCTGTACAAGGCTGGTTCAATAAAAATTTCATCTAAGCCTGCAGCCACCTGTAACGTATCCAGGGGTTGTGGAGCAGCAGCACTACCTAGCCCAATGAACAATAGCAAAAAGCTTAGAACCAAGCTTTTCGCCCAAACACAAAAAAACATCCTCCTATAGCACAAAGTCGATTCCATAGTACTTTCCAAGGTACGAAAACCTAGCTCGGTTTACTGTCCACCAGCAGTACTCGCATTGTCGGATAGGAACCGCAGCCAGCTTAGCTGCTCAACGGGTTGGTCGATGCACAACCGCAGCGTATGCCGACCAGCAGGCAACGACTTGGCCGTGAGCGTGAGCGTTTGCCAGGCAATTGTATCGCTTTGCTGCCCAGTCATTACCGATCCAAGCGTAGTATCTCCTAGCTTCAGTGTCAGGCGGCCAGGCGTGGCGGCCGGCTGCACCCGCAATTGCACGGCATAAGTGCCCGGCATGGTTACCGTTACGGTGTAGTTAAGCCACTCTCCTGCGGCTAGGTGGCTCACTGCAAACCCACTGCTTGCTGAATCATCAATCTTCTGGATATCAACTCCATCGTTGCGATACGCCCCGCCCTGATTCCAGGGCTTATTACTCCGGTAATCAGTTTTCGCGGAATATTCGTCTTGGTAAGCTACCCCATCACGACCTAGGTCATAATCAACCGCTTGAATGGTACCTGGTAGTGTAAGCGAGGCGAAAGGAGCCGTAAAGTTGCTTGGTTGGGTAAGCGCGGCCGCAACGTCGCGGCTGGGAACACAGTTGGCAAATTGCACATTGCGTAGCAAAGCCGCGCGCCCTGAAGGTGTTAGAACACTACCATAGGACTTCACCCGTAACAGACTAGCAGGGCTATCTACGCGCTTGATGTTCCAGTGGCACCACCCAATGTTGTTGGCATTAAGTCCTTGTACAGCGGCAGCAAACCACTCGTTGGAGTTTTCGCCTGTCTCCCCAACCCATACAGGCACTTGCCAACGGTCTCGGAAGGTCACCAGGTTTTTAATCAAATTAATTTGATTAGGATTCGGATCGGTGGCTTCGGGCGCATTCGTACACCAATAGCGGTGCCCATTGTACACTAGGTTCTGCTTTTCTGGCGCGGCTAATTTGTCGGGCGTCAAGTTGGTGTATTCATTTCCGTAGCCGTTGCCCTCTAGCAGCAGCAAATGCTGGTCGCCTTGGCTGCGTACTGCTTTGATCAGCCGTGCGTATAAAGTGCTAAGCTCCTTATTATCAGACGACATGCCATGAGCCTCATTCAAATTGTGCGGCTCATTGAGCAAGTCATACATAGCAACTCGACTGTCCTTTTGGTAGCGGGCTGCTAGCTTTTCCCAAAGGCGTACCGTTATATCCTGGTATATAGCACGGCCTTTGGCATCGCGTCGCTTCCAAAGGTCTAGCGGTAAAAAAGTATCGTTGATGTTGCGGTCGGTACCTTGTCCCCCTGGAGCAGCATGCAGGTCCAAAATCACGTAAAGGTTATTGGCCGCGCACCAGTTTAGCACCTTATCGATATACTGAAAGCCTTCGAGCTTTGGGTCGGTAAACAGCTGATTCTGATCATACCACGTGCTCAGGCTTTGCACATAGGCGTCGAGCTTTCGCGTATTTGTAGGATTACGGATGACTTCCGTACGGGCGTGGCGCTGGGCCGCAGTTAGGAACAGATCGTAGTGGAATGGCAGGCGCACACAGTTAAAACCCTGTTTGGCCAAAAAATCAATATCTGCTTTGGTAATGAAGTTGGCTCGGTAGCTCCGGTAGAATGCCTCTACCTGTTCCTCCGACATAGTACGCAGCAGCCCTTGCTTGATGCGCCACTGGCAGTTCAAGGTATCTGTTTGTAGAATATAGCTTTCCTGAAGCAGCCACCCTCCTAGGTTGAAGCCGCGAAGTAGCATTTCCTTGCCGTTACTATTTACAATCTTAGGTCCTTCGGCTCGGAGCATGCTCATTTGCTGAGCCTTAGCACAGATGCTACCGAATGTAATTATTATAATGGCACACAGCACTGCAAACAGCCCATGATAGCGCCATGTAGAGGCGACTTTGTCTCTGCTTTTCATAACACGCTGTTTGAGAATGCTCGTTAGCAGAGAAAGAAAAAAAGGGCAGAGATACCCTACCCTCTTTTTACCGTCATTTCTCACGCTACGGTTTTACTTATTTAACTTGTTTGGCGCATTGCATGCACCTGTTGTCTCCTAGCTATAGCAGTTTCTTTTCTAGCCGCTTTATTCGCGGGGCCACAAGTGGACTCTGGCAGCTATGAAACTATTTGCTTTCTCCCTATCAGCGACATTAGGAGAAATAAAGGCTATCGTACGCTGCCTAGTTGTTATGTTTGAACAAGCTAGGTTCAAGCATACTATGGGTTAGTGCGTAGCAGGCAGCTTTATTGGAATAGTTGCTTAACCTACTAAGATTGTACCTCGCTGGACTTCGCTAAACAAGCGAAAACGAGCAGGCTCCTGCAATCACCGCAATCGATCCCGGATTGACTTATAGCAGGCGTAATCGTATACTTCATGGGTGGTGGGGTTTTGGGGCGGGTGGGTAGTAAGGCTGCTTGGAAGCAACAATACCTGTAGTAGAGCAGAAAATTGGTAGAGTGGTAGCGCAGACGAACAGGACAAGAGATAATACTATTCTCTTAGTCCACGGGTAGACTTGCGACTAGTAGTAGGTGGCCTATTCGTGATTAGCACGCCGACTCTATGACCAAATATATTGGTGTACTTTTCTAAAAAGCAAATCCAAAAACAGCCTTTATCAACGCTAAAAGGCATTTTTTCGCTTGGCTAACACATCAGTTATACACTTACTGCACACGCAAAAAACGGTTTTTTGACCATATGGCCTTGATTGTACAGTCTTGCATAGCTCATCTCTAGCGGATAAGAAACAATGCCGATTTGATGCTAAACCGATTAAGTTTTATCGAATGCGATTACAGTCGCGGGTGTGGTTAGTACTATTTAACTTATACCAGTGGGCCCAAACCGTTCCGTACGAATAGTGTCGGCGGGCAAGCCTAGGTCGACCAACGTGTTAGCAGTAAACTCAACTAATTGGGTTGGGCCGCAGATAAATACTTGGGGCGACACAGGAAATGACTCTACTATCTCAGCGAGCATGCCGTGGTCGATGCGCCGCTGATAACCGGTCCAAGCGGGTGGTGCCTGCCGAGTAAACGTAAAGATTAGGGTAAAATTCGGGTCTTGTTGGGCTAGCTTTTCTAGCTCGTGTCGATAAATGGCTTCTGTGTCAGTGCGCACGCTGAAGAGCAGCGCGGTTGGGTTAGTGGCCCCCACTAGGGCGCGGTGTCGTAGCATCGCCATAAGCGGCACTATCCCGGAGCCACCCGCCACTAACAGTAGCGGGAGGGTGTACATCTCCTGTCGCCACACGAAATAGCCGCCAATTGGGCCCCGTACTTCTAGCGAGTCACCGACTACGATACCTTCGTGTAGGTACGCCGAAACTTCGCCATCATCAACTAGTTCGATAGTTAAGTCGATTTCGTTGATTTGTTCAGGCGGTGATGCAATGGAATAGCTGCGTTCGGCTTGATAGCCATCTTCGGCCGTCAGGCGCAAATCGTAGTGCTGACCGGGAAGATGCGGCTGCCAGTGCGGTAGCTGCAAGGTGAACGTTTTGACGGTGGGTGTCTCCTGTACAATAGCCGTGACGACTCCTAGCTGCCACGGCATCTTTTCTGTAGTGCTCACCACGTACTATTTTCGTCGTCGGTGCGATAGCGCTGTTCCTTCCAGGGGTCGCCGTACATGCTGTAGCCGCCCCGCTCCCAAAACCCTGGCTCGTCTTCTTCCATGAAGCGCAGCCGATTAATCCATTTGGCGCTTTTCCAGAAGTAAAGGTGTGGTACTACGAGCCGGGCCGGGCCTCCGTGCTCGGGAGTAAGGGGCTTACCCTCAAAACTCAACCCGATGAAGCCTTTGCCATTGCGCAGATCTTCCAAAGGGATGTTGGTGGTGTAGCCGCCGTAAGAATACGCCATAACGTAGCGCACTTCAGGCAACAGTTTGGCGTGTTCGAGGATGGTGTCGATGCTCACGCCGGTCCACTGCGTATCGAGCTTCGACCACTTCGTGACGCAGTGAATATCCTGAGTGAACGATTGCTGGGGCAGCGCATTGAACTCCTCCCACGTCCATTGCACCGGCGTTTCCACTAAGCCTTCGAGGGTAAACGCCCAGTTAGCGAGTGCGATACGTGGCGTAGGGCCGGCCGACAGCACGGGGAAGTCATGCGTTTCGTACTGGCCTGGCGGAACCCGGTCGCTACCGGCCGACTCACGTTTGCGTCCAAATCCTTTATTGAAGAAAGCAGCCATAGCTAGCGAAGCTGAAGAGTAAATGTGCGGAAAGTAACGAAATAGTCTGTTGCCAAAATAGGCACTTGGGCACTAAGGCTACATCATTGAAACTATGCCGGCGTTTTAGCCTACCCAGGCAACGTAGTACTGCGTACGCCGTCCTTTGCCCGAAAGTAGGGCCTTTAGCCCCCAAAGTATCCCAGATAAACTAATCTACCTACTTTCGTACTCGATCCGAACTGAGGCGAATACCTGCTGAAGGTATTCGTTTCAGTCTTCAAAACCACTTTTTCACATGAGTAAACCCTTGATACGTAACGCCACGGTCTTTCTCGTATTCGTGCAACTGGCGGTGCTGCCGGCAGCGTGGGCGCAGGTAGGTCCTGGCACCCAATGGACCAAAGATGGCTACGGCTACATGCGGGCGCAGGATGACGAAATCGTGCAACTCGACGCGCGTGACCCTAGCAAGAAGACTGTTCTGATAAGCAGGCAATTGCTGACTCCGCAGGGGCAAACAGCCCCGTTGAAGGTGCGCCGCTTTGCCTTCGCCGACGACGGCAAGAAGGTGCTGCTCAACACCAACACCAAAAAAGTGTGGCGCTACGACACGCGCGGCGACTATTGGGTATTTGACCTAGGTAGTCAGAAGCTCACGCAGCTCGGCAAAGGCCGGCCAGAGTCATCGTTGATGTTTGCCAAGTTCTCGCCTGATGGTAGCAAAGTGGCTTACGTAAGTGAGCACAACCTTTATGTGGAGACCCTAGCCGATAACCGCATCATCCCGCTTACTACCGACGGCACCAACCGCCTCATCAATGGCACCTTCGATTGGGTGTACGAAGAAGAGCTAGACTGCCGCGACGGTTTCCGCTGGGCGCCCGACGGACAAAAGCTAGCTTACTGGCAACTCGACGCCACCAAGACGCGCAACTACTTGATGCTGAACACCACGGATCAGCTCTATCCCTTTACTATTCCGGTGGAGTACCCCGTGGTGGGTGAAGACCCTAGCCGTTGCCGCGTGGGCGTGGTACCCGTAACGGGGGGCGCTACCAAGTGGATGGACGTGCCCGGCGACGCCGTGCAGCACTACATTCCGCGGATGGAGTGGGCCGGCAACGATGAATTGATTCTGCAACAACTCAACCGCCGCCAAAACGAAAGCAAGCTAATGCTGTGCACCGCTGGCACTGGTGCCGTGAAGCCAATTTTCAGCGAGACGGATAAAGCCTGGGTTGATGCCAAAGACGGCGCGGTGGGTTGGAACTGGATTGAGGGCGGCAAGCGCTTTGTGTGGTCGAGTGAGAAGGACGGCTGGCGTCACCTCTACGCCGTCGACCGCAAAGGCAAGGAGCAACTGCTGACCAAAGGCGACTACGACGCCATCAGCTTAGAATCAATTGATGAGAAAGGCGGCCAAATCTACTTTATGGCCTCCCCCACCAATGCTACGCAGACGTATCTGTACCGCGTGCCGCTGAAAGGTGGCAAGGCGGAGCGTGTGACCCCGCAGAACCTAGCTGGCTCGCACAGCTATGATATTTCGCCCAATGGAAAGTTGGCTTTGCACACGTACTCCAGTGCCAGCACCCCCTCGGTTTCCGATGTGGTGTCGTTGCCCGCGCACCAACGGCTTAGTGGCGACGCACCTGCGCAAACGCAAAACCGCAAGCTGGCGAAGGTAGAATTCTTCCAAGTGAAAACCGCTGACGGAGTGACACTGGACGGCTGGATGGTGAAGCCTACCAACTTCGACCCGAGTAAGAAGTACCCTATCGTGTTTTACGTGTACGGCGAGCCCGCTAGCCAAACCGTAACGGACCGCGCCGGCACCGGCTCCAACCGCCTCTACCTAGGCAACATGGCCGATGATGGCTACATCTACGCTTCGCTGGAAAACCGCGGCGCACCAGCTCCGCGCGGCCGCGAGTTCCGCAAGGCCATCTACCACAATATCGGCAAGCTGAACATCCGCGACCAGGCGATGGGCGCCAAGGAAGTGTTGAAAAACGCTTTCGTGGACACCAGCCGCGTGGCCGTGTGGGGCTGGAGTGGCGGCGGCTCTTCCACCCTGAACCTGATGTTCCAGTACCCACAGATCTACAAAACAGGAATCTCCGTTGCCGCCGTTGATAACCAGCTCAACTACGACAACATCTACCAGGAGCGTTACATGGGTTTGTTACCCGAAGACAAACATTTCTTTGTGGATAACTCCCCGCTGGCACACGCCAAAAATCTGCGCGGCAACCTACTGCTCGTGCACGGTACCGGCGACGATAATGTGCACTACAACAACGCCGAGCAAATGATCAACGAGTTAGTACGCCAGGGCAAAGTTTTCCAGCTGATGTCGTACCCTAACCGTACGCACAGCATCTCGGAAGGCGAAGGCACTAGCCGCCACCTAGCCGCTACCTACACAAAGTTTTTGAAGGAGAACTGCCCGCCCGGCGGCCGCTAACCTCTCTACAAACGAGCAACAAAAAGCCCCGAAAGATCTTTCGGGGCTTTTTGTTGTCTGTCGTTCCGAGGACAGTGAAGAAATTGAATTGGCTAGTCTCTTGCTTAGATTCTTCGCTGTCCTCGGACTCTACTAAGCTAGCTTTTACTTCTTATTCGTTGCGCGCACGGCTTTTACCTCGGCTGCCTTGATGGCGGGCGCTTTGTTGCCGAAGCTGTTGCGCACGAACGTCAGCACGTCGGCGATCTGCTGGTCGGTCAGGAAATCGTGGGAGGGCATTACGTTGTTATACGGTTCCCCATCGATATCTACGTCCTGCAAGCCGTTGAGCAGCACCTTTGTGAGGCGGGTTTTGTCACCGAGCACATAGCTCGTTTTAATGAGCGGCGGGTTCATGTTCTGTACCCCACCCCCATCAGCTTGGTGGCAGCTCAGGCAGTACTGGGTATAAATTTTTTTGCCCTGCGCAACTGAGGCCGATAAGTCGGCGGAAGCGGCGGGCGCTTTGGGTTTCGGGGCTGGTTTCTTCTGTGCCGCCAGCGGCAAACTCAGAAAACCCAGCAAGCACAGGAGGCTTAGCTTCTGCATACCTAGGTGGTTACTTCTTATTGTAGAAAATGCGGTAAATGGTACCCTTCGAGTCGTCGGTGACATATAGCGAGCCGTCGGGGGCTTGGGCTAGGCCACACGGGCGATGGTCGGCGCGGCCGGAGGCAACTTTCTCGGGCGTCCCGGCGAAGTTGTCGGCGAATACTTCCCACTTGCCATCGGGCTTGCCATTTTTGAAGGGCTGGAACACCACAAAATAGCCTGCTTGCGGTTCGGGGGCGCGGTTCCAGGAGCCGTGGAAGGCAATGAAGGCGCCGTTCTTATAGCGCTCCGGGAACATATTGCCAGTGTAGAAGAGCAAGCCATTGGGGGCCATATGGGCCGGGTAAGCCGCCGCTGGGTCAATAAACTTGCTATCAGCTTCCTTCTTGCCATCGCCGCCGTATTCGGGGGCTAGCATCTTTTTGTTCTGCGTGGGGTCGTAGTACAAGTAAGGCCAGCCGGCGTTGTCGCCCTTCTTAACAGCGTACATGCACTCAGCGGGCAGCTGGGCTGACTGCTGCGAGGTGTACATATCGGGGAAGATATCGTGCAGCTGGTCGCGGCCATGCTGCATCACGAAGAGTTGGTTGTCTTGCTGATTCCAATCGAGGCCTACTACGTTGCGCAAGCCGGTAGTGTAGCGTGTGCCGTTGCCGTAGGTTTGGTTAAGCTGATTGGCTTTGAACTGCCAGATGCCCCCCGCCGAGTCCAGCACCGGGCAGTTGGGCTGCCCGAGAGAGCCTTTCTGGCGGTCGCGCTGCTGGCAGGAGTTGGAATAGGCCCCGATGTTCACGTACACATTGCCCGCGTTATCTAGGGTAATGGATTTGCTTTCGTGCTGGCGCCGGTTGATGAGGCCAGTTATAATTTTCTCTGGCTGGCCAGGATTGGTTACTTCACCTTTATCATTCAGCTTGTAGCGGAATACTTCTTGGTCGGAGGAAGCATACAAATAGCCGTCTTTGTAATACATGCCGGTGCCGCCGTAATCACCGAAGCCGGTTTTAACCTCGGCTTTGCCACCACTGGTGGGTTGTAGCATCAGAATGCCCTGGCCGGCCTTATTTACGCGGTTGAGCTTAACGTAAATATTGCCCTGGGGCGTGATGGTGAGGTGGCGGGGCCTAGCTCCGGTTTCGGCTACTACGAGGGCACCGAAGCCAGTAGGCAACTTCAGCCCCGCATTGTTGGCGTCGGCGACCAGTGTGGGGGGAGTGGTGAGGGCATACAAAGACAAGCTTCCGACCAAGGCAGCCGGGAGCAGCAAGTAGCGCGTCAGGTTTCTTTTCATGGGTGTAGAATGGTTTGCAGGACGTTTTGAGTGGTGGTGAGCGGCAATGATTCTTCTGTGCAGACTACAGACACGTAGTGCTGCCCGAAGGTTGGAAAGACAGCAACTGTTTTCTGAGGCAGCGAAGCTACAATTCTTCTCCGCATTGACATACGTTCACTGGACGGGCACCTAGGGTATCCGGCCGGTATCAGTGAAATTGTGGTAGCCTCCCGGTGATGCCTCTGTACGTTGCGCATGGGTTGTCGGCTGAACTGCCGCAGGCGCTACCCTCTAGGCTAGCTTTTCAGCCTTGGCTACTCCTTCGCCAGATAAAGCCATCTAGCACGTAATGCGTAGCTTGGGGCAACACCAGCAGCAGTACTACCACACTCAGCCACAGGCGGCTCTCGACGGTTGGCAACTGTTGAAACCAGCTAAATATTGCCGCGGTGCATGCTCGCGCCAAACACTGGCGCACGGTTTTGTAACCAAGCAGTTAGCTTTATGGGCGCTACCTAGGTGCTCGTGGCGCTGCTTCCTGCTTCCAAGATAGTAGAGCTAGGTCTGCTTGCTAAGTGTGCTGTGCGCTGCCCGTGGGCGGACAAGTAGCAAACCAATAGCAAATCAAGGCACACTTCGTTTAACTTTACCGGAGGTTCTATAAATCTACCTAGGTAAGGAGCCGCGTATTTCTTTCTCCCCTGCGCCTTACAATTCGTTACCTTCGTTTCTACTTGCGCTCATCTGTTCTCTAAATCTACCCATGCCCAAAATTCTAATCATCGACGACGAACGGGCCATTCGTAATACTCTGAAGGAGATTCTGGAGTACGAAAGCTACGCCGTGGACCAAGCCGAGGACGGTCCCACGGGCCTGGATATGCTCGTCAAAAACAAGTACGATGTGGTGCTCTGCGACATCAAGATGCCGAAAATGGACGGCCTCGAAGTGTTGGAGCGCGCCCAAACCATATCGCCCGATTCCGCTTTCATTATGGTATCGGCGCACGGCAGCATCGAAACCGCCGTGGATGCCACTAAAAAAGGCGCCTTCGACTTTATTCAGAAGCCCCCGGATCTGAACCGCCTGCTCATCACGGTGCGCAATGCCCTCGACCGCACCAAGTTGGTGACCGAAACCAAGACGCTTAAGAAGAAGATTGCCAAAAGCTCGGAGATGGTCGGTAACTCGGCCGCGCTGAGCGTGGTGCGCAAGGCCATCGAAAAGGTAGCACCTACCGATGCCCGCGTGCTCATCACCGGCCCCAACGGCGCTGGCAAGGAAATGGTAGCCCGCCAGTTGCACGAGCAAAGCAACCGCGCCGGCGGCCCCATGGTAGAGGTTAACTGCGCTGCTATTCCGTCGGAGCTGATTGAAAGTGAGCTATTTGGCCACGAAAAAGGATCGTTTACGTCGGCCGTTAAGCAGCGCATCGGCAAGTTCGAGCAGGCTAGCGGCGGCACACTGTTCTTGGACGAAATTGGCGACATGAGCCTGTCGGCGCAGGCCAAGGTGCTGCGCGCTTTGCAGGAAAGCAAAATCACCCGCGTTGGCGGCGAAAAAGAAATTTCCGTCGACGTGCGCGTGGTAGCTGCTACGAACAAGAACCTGGTGCAAGAAATTGCCGACCGCAACTTCCGCGAAGACTTGTACCATCGCCTCTCCGTTATCCTGATCCAAGTGCCAGCCCTCAACGACCGCCGCGAGGACATTCCGGACTTGGTGCAGAAATTTCTGAACGACATCGCCCGCGACTATGGCAATAAGCCCAAGAAAGCGGATGCAGCAGCCCTGAAATACCTACAGAGCCTCAACTGGACGGGTAACATCCGGGAATTGCGCAACGTGGTTGAACGCCTCGTTATCATGAGCGACGACGTCATCACTGAATCCGACGCCAAAGCCTATTCGGGCAAGTAAATACCTCGTTTGAATAAGAAAGCCTAGATGTAAGTCTAGGCTTTCTTTGTTAAGCAACTAGTTGATTGCAGCCGCGCACATCCGAGTTATCCATGCGACCTAGCACCTCGAAAGAACCATCAGGATGTTGACGAGCTAGGTCTTTGGTTTCGATGAAGGCGCAGGAATCAATATTGGCTAGGTCAATAACGTTGATGGCGCCATCGGGGCGAGTGGTCGAAATAGAGAACGGATCGGATGGGTCGCGCAACAGAATACGCAGCGGCACTGGCTGGTGAAAACGGCCATCACCGAGGCTGTAGGCTTGGGAAAGCAACTCCGTCATGCCGTATTCGGAGTGAATACCGGCGGGGCCAAAAGCTAGCTTCAGCTCCGCGTGTAGTTCCTCGCGAATCATCTCGCGCCGCCGCCCTTTCATGCCGCCCGTTTCCAGCACCGTCAGCCCTTGCAGTTCGGGCGCGGGACCATACTCAGCAGCTAGATCGAGGAGCGCATAGGTTACACCAATAAGCATCACGCGACGACCTAGGTGCTTGGCTTCCCCTAAAGCTTGCACCAGCGCTGCGTGGTCATGAAGGAAAAAAGCCGGCTGCGTTTGGCCCGACTCTTTGGCGAAGTAGTCAACCATGGCCACCAACGACGACTGCCCCTGCTCCAGGTACGATGGCAGCAACGCCAAGAAGGTCCATTCGCGTAACGGGCTGTAAGTTTGTTCGAAGATACGGGCGGCGTTTTGGCGGTACAGCTGCGGGTCGCGCAGGCGGTGTTGGCTGCGCTGCTGCATGGTAGTGCCGCTACTCAGGAACACTTCCTGTGGCTCCCAACCAGCAGGCTCCGTGCGTACATCATGCGTCTTAAAAAACTCGATGGGCAGGAATGGAATATCGGTAAGTTGCTGTACCTGTTGCGGGTTGCGACCCAGCAGAGCTAGGTATTCTTGGTACGGCGGGCAATGCACTGCTTGGTGCCGAAAGAGCGCCAAAGCGGTTTGTTCGAAGTCAGTGGCAATCAGGTGAGGCAATTGCTGTAGGTAAGCGTCGCGGAAACTCATTACAACACAATTCAGTTAGCGTTTTGGTATAACAAATAGCACCGCTGTTCGTTGAGAAGCTGTATCTTCAAGCTGTTCAGCCAATGTCGTTGTCTGCTGATTTTTCTTCCCTACTATGACCAAGCTTTTTACTCCTTCCCGGATGCTGGGCTTAGCTATGCTGATGCTGTTCGTCAGTCTTGCTGTTTCGTCTTGCATCACTGCTCCTGATTATCCCGACACGCCGGAAATTAGTTTTAAAGGCATTACACAACAGTACTTTAAAACAGATGACGGGGAGTTTGATAGTGTTAAAGTGACTATTACCTTCCGGGACGGTGACGGTGACTTAGGTCTTAAAAACGAGGATACTAACCCACCTTATCAAGAGAAAAATTTGGATGGAACCCCCAACAGGTTTTACAACAACTATTTTCTACAGCCACAAATTCGACAGAGTGATGGCTCTTACCAGAACCTCAACGTAGGGTATGGCTATTACCAACGGTATCCTTACCTTAATACTAGTGGCCGTTCAGAGCCTTTAAAAGGAGATTTAACATTTAGTTACAAATTCTTCGCAGGCACTTTCCCAAAAGGTTCTAACATACGCTTCCAGGTAAGCATCGTTGACCGAGCCTTGCACGAAAGTAACACGGTTGTCACAGATCCTCTCCAATTCTAGTCAGCTATTGCCTAGCTACTATACCAACAGAAAGCCCACCCAGACCACATATCTGGGTGGGCTTTCTGTTGCTACTGTACTAGTAAATAGAGGGGAAGCGCTTAGGATCGGCTTCACTCATGAGTTCGTACACTACATCAAACACATCCTCCGCATTCGGCTTGCTAAAGTAGTCACCGTCGGTGCCGTAGGGTGGGCGATGAGGCTGCGCGGCTAGGCAGCGGGGCTGCGCGTCGAGGTATTGATACGCCTGCTGTTCGTCGAGCACTTGCTGCAACAGGTAGCCGGTAGCGCCGCCGGGCACGTCCTCATCTGTGAACACCACCCGGTTGGTTTTGCGGATGCTGTCCACAATCAGGTGCTCCACGTCAAAAGGCAGTAGCGTCTGTACGTCAATCACTTCCGCCGATATTCCTACTTTAGCAAGCTGTCGGGCGGCGTCGAGTACAATGCGGCACATGGAACCGTACGTCACGATTGTTATATCGGAGCCCTCTAACAGCACTTCCGGCACGCCGAGCGGCACGGTAAACTCGCCCACGTTCTGCGGGATGGTCTCCTTGAGCCGATAGCCGTTTAGGCATTCCACTACCACTGCTGGCTCATCGGAGCGGAGCAGGGTATTGTAGAACCCCGCGGCCTGCGTCATATTGCGCGGTACACATAGATGCATCCCCCGTATACTGTTCAGTATCATCCCCATAGGCGAGCCAGCGTGCCATACACCTTCAAGCCGGTGGCCGCGGGTGCGCACAATCAAGGGTGCCTTCTGCCCGCCTTTCGTACGGTACTGAAGCGTAGCTAGGTCGTCGGACAGAATCTGGATGGCATAGAGCATGTAATCCAGGTACTGAATTTCGGTGATGGGTCGCAGCCCGCGCAACGCGGCGCCGATGCCCTGCCCCACAATAGTGCTTTCGCGGATGCCCGTATCGGTAACGCGTAGCTCACCAAATTTGGCTTGCAAGCCGGCAAAAGCTTGGTTTACGTCCCCAATACGACCTACATCCTCCCCGATGGCGAAAATAGTCGGGTCGCGGCGGAAGTTGGCATCAAAGCAGGCTTGCAAGACCTCACGGGCGTCTACTTGCGGCGCGTTGGGCGCAAACTCTGCCTTCACTTCCGTGATGTTCAGGGCCGCTTGTTCGCTTTGGCTGTAGAGGTAGGAGTTGTAGCGGTCGGCATTATCCGCCGTGGCCTGTTCTAGCCACTGCTGCAGTTCGCGCCGCGCAAAGCTGCGCTGGCCGCGCACCTGGCGCAATGCCCGTCGGGCCGTGCGGATAATATCGGCGCGTAAAGCCGTGGGATGCTGCTTTAGGTGCTCGATGGACTTGTGCAAGTTGTTGGGCTTCTCGGCCTCTGCCGCTAGCCGCTCCAGCAGCTTGGCCAGTTCCTCACGCTCCTGCTGAATAGGGTTAAAGAAGGACTGCCACGCAGCACTCCGCGCTTTCTTCACGGCGTCCATGGCTTCATCTTCCAACTGGAAAAGCTCCTCGGGCGTGGCATAGCCTTCTTTTAGCAACCACTGCCGCATTTTGCGCAGGCAATCATGCTCTTGCTCCCAGGCGAGGCGGTCTTTGCTTTTGTAGCGCTCATGCGAGCCGGAAGTGGAGTGGCCCTGCGGCTGCGTTACTTCCGTGACGTGGATGAGCACAGGCACATGCTCGCGGCGGCACAGTTCAGCGGCGCGCTGGTAGGTTTCGACTAGTGCGGGGTAGTCCCACCCCTTCACTACAAAAATCTCGAAGCCCTGCTCACCTGGCCCATTGCGCTGGAAACCGGCCATTATTTCACTAATGCTCTGCTTAGTCGTTTGATACTCAGCAGGCACCGAGATGCCATAATGGTCATCCCACACCGACACGAGCATCGGAATCTGGAGCACGCCAGCGGCATTAATAGCCTCGAAGAACATGCCCTCCGACGTGCTAGCATTACCGATGGTACCGAAAGCCACCTCATTACCATTCACCGAAAAGTCGGTGAAGCCATGCAGCTCCGGGTTCTGGCGATACAGCTTGGAGGCATACGCTAGGCCAACTAAGCGTGGCATCTGCGCAGCCGTGGGTGAAATGTCGGCGCTGGAATTCTTGCTGGAAGTCTGGGGCTTGAAGTTGCCATCTTCGTCGAGCAAACGCGTGGCATAGTGCCCGTTCATGCAACGGCCGCCGGTGGCAGGGTCCGCTTCTACGTCGGGGTGCGCGTAGAGCTGGGCGAAATACTGCTGCAAGTTTAGCTCCCCAGCAGCGAGCATAAAGGTTTGGTCGCGGTAGTAGCCAGAACGGAAATCGCCTACCTGAAAAGCGCGCGCCATGGCCAGCTGAGGCAGCTCTTTGCCATCGCCGAAGATGCCGAACTTAGCTTTGCCCATAAACACCTCCTTGCGGCCAGCGAGCGAGGCCTGTCGGCTTTCCCAGCCAATGCGGTAATCACGCAGCAGTTCTTCTTTGCTCAGGGCAATAGCCGGAGCTAGGGCAGATTCGACAGTAGACATAAAAAACAAAACGGGTGGACAACAAGCAACTGACACGAATCAGGTGCACCTAGGCTGCAAACTCAGGACAAAAGTACAGATTTTGGGAAAGACGCTGGGCAAGCCACTCTTTTGGGCCGTTTCGGATAGCGGTGCAGCCCGGAACGTTTTTGTCTATCTTTGTGATACTGTGTCAGTAGCTATTGCTAGGCAGCCCTGGCAGCAAGATAAGTAAATGGCTGTGCGTGTGCGCTGCAACTTTTTTCGATTTCAGCTTTACAAACCTGTCTTCTTCTCCTATGAAAAACTTTGTCTCACTTTTGTTTGGCCTTGGTCTTTTGCTGACCCACCTAGGTGCTCAGGCACAAGGCGTTATGAGCTTCGAAAAAGATGGCCACGATTTTGGCAACGTCCCCGAAGGCACCATGGCCACCTACGAGTTCAAGTTTAAGAACACTGGCAACCAGCCCGTCGTCATCGCCAACGTGCAGGCGTCTTGCGGCTGCACTACCCCCGATTGGACCAAGACTCCGGTGCTGCCCGGCAAAACCGGTATAGTGAAAGCTATGTACAGCAGCGCTGGTCGACCAGGCGTGTTCAACAAAACCGTAACCGTAACCAGCAACGCAGCTACGCCGAGCACCGTGCTCAGCATCAAAGGCACTGTACTCGGCAAAGATGAGCTGAAGAGCAAGCTCACACCGGCCCAGCTAGCCCAGTCTCCTCACGCCAAACTCAGCACCACTGCCCACGACTTTGGTAAGGTAGAAGTGGGTCAGCAACCCGTCGTGCGCCTCACGGTGCAGAATACCGGCAAACAGGATTTGGTGATGGGCATGCTTTCCTCCACCTGTAACTGTGTAGGCTACAAGGCCGCTCCCCAACCGATCAAGCCCGGCCAGAGCGTACCCGTTGAGCTGATCTACGCGCCGCGTCAAGCTGGTCAGAGCATGGAGGTGGTGACGATGAGCTCCAATGACCTAACGGGCGACACGAAAGTGACGCTACGGGCCAACGTCGTGCGCGACCTAAACGCAGCGAGCATGGTAAAGGAAAGCGGCACCGCCGTTCCGTTCAAGTAAAATTTGGTGCACCGGCCAAGCTTCGCCCGTTAGTGGAACGACTCTAGCTAGGTTGTTGTATCAATCATTCCGCCGTGCGCACGCGCTACGTATCTTTGCGGCCGTTTTACCACCCGTAATTTCCCTTTATTCCTCCTCTCACCATGATTATCGGCGTTCCGAAAGAAATTAAGAATAACGAAAACCGCGTAGGCCTTACCCCCGCAGGCGTTGCGGAACTGCGCAAGCATCACCACACTGTGTACGTGCAAGCGTCAGCGGGCCTCGGCAGTGGTTTTCAAGACACGGAGTATGAGCAAGCTGGCGCCGTGATTCTGCCAACTATTGCCGATGTGTACGCTCAGGCCGAGATGATCGTGAAAGTGAAGGAGCCGATTCGGGAAGAATACGCTTTGATCAAGGAAGGACAGCTGCTGTTCACGTACTTCCACTTCGCTTCGAGCGAGGAGTTGACCCACGCCATGATCGAGCGTAAGGCGACGTGCCTCGCCTACGAAACCGTGGAGCGCGCCGACCGTTCACTGCCCCTGTTGATTCCGATGAGCGAGGTAGCTGGTCGCATGGCGCCGCAAGAAGGCGCTAAGTACCTGGAAAAACCGTTGAAAGGCCGTGGCATTCTGCTCGGCGGCGTGCCCGGCGTAAAGCCCGCGCACGTGTTGGTGCTGGGCGGTGGCATCGTCGGTACCCAAGCGGCGAAGATTGCGGCGGGCCTAGGTGCCCAGGTAACCATTATGGATATCAGCCTGAATCGCCTGCGCGAGCTTGACGACATCATGCCCAAGAACGTGGTGACGGTGTATTCCAACGAATACAACATCCGTGAAGCCATCAAAACGGCCGATCTGATTGTGGGCGCCGTGCTAATTCCGGGGGCAAAAGCGCCGCACCTCATCACGCGCGACATGCTCAAAACCATGAAAGCGGGCACCGTGCTCGTCGACGTGGCTGTGGACCAAGGTGGCTGCATCGAAACCTGCAAGCCCACCACCCATGAAGACCCGACGTTCATCATCGACGACATCGTACACTATTGCGTGGCCAACATGCCTGGTGCAGTGCCTTACACTAGCACCCTAGCCTTAACTAACGCCACGCTACCCTATGCCGTGAAGCTAGCGAACCAGGGTTGGCAGGAGGCTTGCCGCCAGAACGCTGATCTGCGCCTCGGCTTGAACGTGGTGAACGGCGAAGTGGTGTATAAAGGTGTAGCTGATGCCTGGAACCTACCTCTGGTAAGTGTAGAGTCAGTATTGGAGCCAGCCCACGCCTAAAGTTTTCTTACCTTTGTGAAAAGCCTTCCCAACGCTCCGTCGGGAAGGCTTTTATTCTTTTGTAGATACCGCTTCTTTTGCTTCCATGATTGGAATCCTTTTCACTGGCGCCCCCATTGCCAGTGCCACAACCCTAGCTCTCCTTCCTGCTTACCTTCAAAATTTCTTGCGCAAACAGAATGGCGTCGTCGCTTATTTCGGTGGCTTACACATTCGCGGCTGCGGGGGCGTGCCCGCCTGGCATTCCTTGGAAGAAGCTTGGCACGGCCCGACGGCCTTTTGGCGCACCTACGATACCGTAGAACGAAGCGATATTCCTTTTGCGCAGGATTGCGTGGGCAACCAGTTTTTGCTACGCGGCGATGCAGTGTATTTCCTCGATACTGAAACTGGCGAGCTAGCTGACCTAGAGGTTGATTTTAAGCACTTCTTGTTTGGGGTGGAGAAATTCCCGGTAGATGCGCTAGGCATGCAACCCTTGCGCACCTTCCAACAAGGTGGCGGCGTGCTCCCACCCGGTCAGTTGCTGAGCCTCTACCCACCGGCATGCATTGCTACCGATGGTAAAACGAAGCCGAGCATTAAGGCGGTACCTAGCTCGGAGCGCCTCGCTTGGCTAGCTAGCTTTTACCAGAAGATCAAAGGTCTACCCGACGGGCAGTCGATTCAGTTTAAGTCTGGCGAATAACGTGGCCACGCGCATGCCTTCTCTTGCTTTGCGCCTGTTGCTGCGGCGCTTTGCCCTGCTGCTCGGCCTATACTTGCTGCTGCGAATTGGGTTTTACGTAGCCAATCACGACGTTTTCCGTGAGGCGTCGAGCGGGCAGATCCTCTGGGCCTTCTGGCACGGCTTCCGCTTCGATCTTTCCGGCTTACTACTGCTCAATGTGCCATTTGTGGTGCTGTCGTTGGTGCCGGCGTTTGGTCGTGGCTGGCAACGAATGTTACGAGGCATCTACCTGGTGCTGAACTCCGTAGGCTTGGCGCTCAACATTGTTGATGCAGAATACTTTAAATTCATTGGGAGGCGCACATCCAACGAGCTGTCTACTATTGGCTCCGACGTATCACGCCAGGCGGTGCAGCTGCTGGGACACTATTGGTTTCTGCTGATTCCGTTTGTGGCGCTGCTGGTGCTACTCGGCTATCTGTACCCGATGCCTGCCCCACAACCGAGGTCGTCTTTGCCACCGGCCGGACGCCTGCGTTGGTTTAGCGTGCAAGCAGCAGAGGTAGCACTCGTCGCTCTAGCGGTGGTGCTTGGCATTCGGGGTGGCTTGCAGCTAAAGCCCCTGCGCACTGGTCACGCCTTTGTACAGCAGCCAGCTGTACTTGGCCATCTAGCCCTAAACAGCACCTTCACCTTTTTGAAAAGCCTAGGGTATCAGCCAGCCGAACACAAACACTACTTTGCCTCTGCTACTGATTTGCGCCGCGCGCTAGCGGCTAGGCCACTGCCCCAGCACCCTGCGACCGGCGCCCCCCTACGTGATAATGTAGTAGTTCTGCTGCTTGAAAGCTTCGCTTCTGAGTACACTGGTATCGAGAATGGCGGGCGGGGCTACACACCCTTTTTCGATTCGCTGGCGACCAAAGGTTTGTTCTTCCGCGAGCATTACGCTAATGGTCGTCGCTCCATCGAGGCGCTACCGGCGGTGCTGTCGGGTTTGCCCTCGCTCATGGAAGGGCCATTTATCACATCGAACTACCAAACCGATGAGCTGCATGGCCTAGGGGAGGTGCTAGGCCGTCAGGGTTACACCACGTCGATGTTTCATGGGGCACAAAATGGTACGATGGGCTTCAATACTTTCGCGGGCATTGCGGGCGTGCAACGGTACTACGGGCTGTCGGAGTATCCTGGCGGCGCCAGCAGCCCCGACTATGATGGGCACTGGGGCATCTTCGATGAGCCTTACCTACAATACTTTAGCCAGCAGCTAGGGCAGCAAAAAGAGCCTTTCTTCTCAACGCTGTTTACGCTCAGCTCCCACGAACCGTTTACGGTACCTGCTCGGTATCAAAACCATTTCCCGGCCGGCGACTTGCCCATCCACGCTACTATTGGCTACACGGACAACGCGTTGCGAAAGTTTTTTGCCACTGCTAGCCGCCAGCCGTGGTACAAGCACACGTTGTTTATTCTACTCGCCGACCACACGTCGCAGACGAGCCGGGCGGGTTACCAGAACGCGTTGGGCAACTACAAAACGCCATTGCTCCTCTTCCACCCGGGCCGCCAACTTCCGGCGGCTGATGAGCACCGCATCACCCAGCAAGCCGACGTACCTGCCACCGTTCTTGACTACCTAGGCCTAGGTACCACCCGCCAACTCTTACCTTTTGGATACTCCGTGTTTGACAAAGGCACCACTGGCCGGGCCCTGTACCTTAATGGGGGCTCCTACTTCCTGGTGCACCGCGACCTTGTGACGGAGCTTACAACGGATAATAAGATATTGCTCTATCCTTACCGGACGCACGTTATTCCCGCCGAATCCCTCCCCCACCCTGATGTGCGCAAAGTACAGCAGTACGGCGATGAGCTAAAAGCTTGTGTGCAGTTCTTTGTGAATGGGTTGGCTGACAATCAACTGTATAGGTAAGGTTATCGGATGGCGGTACCAGCAGTCGGTGAGCCTCCAGAAAGTAACTGAGCAGTAGCATAATCTGGAATTTCGGCCAGCTGTTCGTTGCGTCGCTGCACAAAGTCGACGCGCCAGCAGTAGTGGTGCAAACCGTTGGTAAGCAGCAGTAGTGGCGCCCCAATGGTCTGGTTATAGGTAGCGACTTGGTGCGCGACGGCAGCCGTGATTGGCACCGTGGTTGCCTTACATTCAACCAACAACAAGGGCTGACCGGCTGGGTTGAAAGCACACAAGTCGGTGCGCTTCTGGCGCTGGTTGTAGGCGTGGCCACGCTCCAGGGCTAGCAATCCGCGCGGATAGCCTAGGTGCTCCAGCAGGTAATGTACCACGTGCTGACGCACCCATTCTTCGGGTGTCAGGACTACGTTCTTGCGGCGTAAAACGTCCCAGATTAGCGAATTTGGGCCTGATTTTGTAACTTTGTATTCGAAAGGCGGCAGGTTTAGCGCTTGCATCACCTACAAAGGTACCGCTCGGAGCGTCTGTTTCCGCTTTTCATTGGGGTGCCGTCGTACAGTTTTGTGTGACGGCTTTTTGTTTTTAAAAGGGTCGATTGTTGAATAGCTAACGGATCGAATTATTACAGCATCAACCAATTATCTAGGTAATGCGAGCTAGCCTAGCTTTTAGCAAATGCCTAACCTTTGAGTAAGCAGCCACTTAGTATTCAACCATATAACATTTAACTGCATGAAAGACAAAGCCTCCATTGTGGAGAATTGGCTGCCACGCTACACGGGCGTTCCGCTCAAGGAGTTCGGACAATACATCCTCCTGACGAACTTTATCAACTACGTGCAAATGTTTGCGCAGCAGTTTGGTGTTGAAGTGCGCGGCCTGGATAAACCGATGCAAACGGCCACAGCGAACAACATTACCATCATCAACTTCGGCATGGGTTCCCCGATGGCTGCCACCGTCATGGACTTGCTCTCGGCCATCAACCCCAAGGCGGCGCTCTTCCTAGGCAAGTGCGGCGGCCTAAAGAACAAAACCAAGCTAGGTGACCTGATTCTGCCCATCGCCGCCATCCGGGGCGAAGGTACTTCTGACGACTATTTGCCCCCAGAAATTCCTGCACTGCCGTCTTTCCGCCTGCAACGCGCTGTTTCTTCCATGATTAAGAAGCACGAGAAGGATTACTGGACTGGCACGGTCTACACGACCAACCGTCGGGTATGGGAGCACGACGCGGCTTTCAAGGATTATTTGCGCCAGATTCGGGCCATGGCAGTCGACATGGAAACGGCTACTATCTTCGTGGTGGGCTTTATCAACGAAATCCCACATGGCGCCCTGCTGCTGGTATCCGACAACCCCATGACGCCCGAAGGCGTGAAAACAGCCGAGAGCGATACGAAAGTAACGTCGGGCTACGTGCAGGCGCACCTGCAGATCGGTATCGATTCCTTGATCGAATTGCAGAACTCCGGCGAATCGGTGAAGCACCTGCGGTTTGAGTAAGCGCGTGGAACCGCCACCTAGCTGCTTCGTCAGCAGGCGGGGGTTAGGTTCCACGTTTGCTTTTCCCGTATTTTCGCCGCTTTCACTTACGCTTCTGCTTTTATCAAAAAGTTCTTCGGAAATATCAGCTTCGTTGTACTGCTCAACCTGCTCGTAAAGCCGGGGTGGGTGGTGGTCGAAAACCTGGTGCAAGACCGGCTCGGGCACGCCGCTTTCGGCACGTTCACCGCCTTATCGGCCTGGACGCTCATCATTGCCTCCGTTTCGGATCTAGGTACCACGCAGCTTATGACCAAACGGGTAGCGGCCTCACCCGACTTTTTGCCAGAGTACTTCCCCACGCTCTTGCCTCTCAAAGGCTGGTTGATGGCCGTCTTCCTAGGTATAACGGTGGCCGTTGGTGCGGTGCTCGGTTACCGAGGCCACGTACTGCTGCTACTAGCGCTCATCGGCGCCGGTTTGTTGCTGACCCAATACACGCAGTTCTTGCGCGGAGCCTTGCAGGCACATCAGCGCTTCAACACCGACGCGGTACTCTCCATCCTGGAAAAGGCCCTATTGCTCTTGATGGTGCTAGGGTTGCTGCCCATCGGGCTCACGCTCGACCGCTACGTGGGGGCACGCTCAGCGGCCGTGCTCTTCACGTTTGTGGTACTGTATGGGCTGGTATCGCGCCTGTATGGTCGGGTGCGCTACCGCCTGCGCTGGGACCATGCCCGCACCCTTCTGCGCGACAGCATGCCATTCGCGCTCATCGCTTTGCTCTACGGCCTCAATGAGCGTGTGGACATGGGGATGCTGGAGCGGCTTGTGTCGGCGAAGGAGGCTAGCTACTACGCTGGCGCTTACCGCTGGGTCGATGCTGTGATGATGTACTTGTGGACGGTGCTGCCGCTATTCTTTGCCAAATTTGCCCTCGCCACACACCGCCGCGAGGAGCAACAAGAGCTGCTCTGGTTCGGGCAACGCGTCGTTACGGTACCCTTGCTATTTGTGTGCGCTTTCGTGCTGTTCCGGGGCGAGGTGCTCTTCTGGCAGTTCACCCACAGCTCGCCCGAGGAGCTAGGTCGCATGACGCTGTGCTTGAAGATCTTGTTTGTGAATGTGCTGGTGCATGCCTTCTTCGCCATCTACAGCACGTTGCTTACTAGTACCAGCCAAGAACGTCCGGTAAGTTGGCTTGTGGCCGGCAGCATTGCCCTGAACGTTGGGCTGAACTTTGTGCTGCTGCCCCGCTACGGTGCCGTGGCGGCCGCGGTCAATACGCTTCTATGTGCAGTGTTTGTGTCGGTGGGATATTTGTGGCTGGTGCGCAAACAAGCTGGCGTAGCCATCCCGTGGCGCGTTCTGGCGCAGTTGCTTCTGGCATTTGGCCTGCTCTGCGGCACCTTCCTAGGTTTGCGCTTGCTCATTGATCAGTGGCTCATCGAGTCGGTGCTGGCTGGCATCGGGTTCGTTGGTATCTTGTTCCTGACGAATATCGTACGTGTAGCAGAGCTGAGGAAGCTGCTCAAGCGCGGCTAGGCTAGCTGCTTGCCTAGGTACGTCGCCCTTATTCTCTGAAATCACCCTATTACGTAGCTACTTAGCATACACTTTTGATCATCGCCGTCAACGTCCGCTTCTTGCTGCCCGGCAACCAACTCGAGGGCATCGGGCGTTTTACTTACGAAACGCTTATTCGGATGGTGCGGCAGCATCCCGAGCACACCTTCCATTTTCTGTTTGACCGGCCGTTTGATCCTAAGTATGTCTTTGCCCAAAACGTAGTGCCGCACGTGCTGTTTCCCCCAGCCCGGCACCCCTTCCTGTTTGTGGCTTGGTTTGAGGGGGCGGTGGCGCAGACATTACGGCGGTTGCGGCCAGATGTGTTTTTAAGCCTCGACGGGTTCACCACACTGCGCACCAACGTACCCCGCGTGACGGTGATGCACGACCTAGCTTTCGAGCATTTTCCACAAGATGTGGGCTTTCTGCAGCGCCAGTACTATTACTTTTTTGCCCCACGCTTTGCTTTCGCATCGGCTTGCGTGGTAGCCGTTTCGGAAGCCACAAAGCAAGATTTGATCGACACGTACCAGCTTCCCGCCGAGCGCATCCAGGTTATTTATAACGCCGCCGATGCACGGTTTCGGCCGCAGCCAGAGGCTATGCAGGCTCCCATTCGCGCCAAGTTCAGCAGCGACCAGCCCTATTTTCTTTTTGTGGGTGCCCTGCAGCCGCGCAAAAACTTGGTGAACCTGCTCCGGGCTTTCGACCGGTTCAAGACCGAAACCGGCGCCGAAACCCAACTGCTCGTGGTAGGCCGCAAAGCGTGGAAAGCGGGCCCCATTTTCGATGTGTACGACCAGATGCAATACCAAGATGATGTGCACCTCACCGGCCGCGTAAATGACGCAGAATTGGTTGGCCTTTATGCGGCGGCTCTCGCTACGGTGTATGTTCCTTATTTTGAAGGTTTTGGCATTCCAGTTATTGAAGCCCAGGCTTGCGGCAGCCCCGTTATTACCTCAAATTGTAGCTCTTTACCGGAAGTAGCCGGCGATGCCGCCTTACTCGTTGACCCGTTTTCCGTTGAGTCTATTGCTGCCGCACTAACGCAGTTGTACCACGACGCAACTTTACGGGAAGAGCTGATAACCAGAGGCTTTCGCAATACACAACGCTTTTCATGGGAACAAAGCGCTGTAGAGCTTTGGCAAACACTGAAGGAAGCTAGCCTATCT
Organism: Hymenobacter crusticola; assembly: GCF_002154225.1. Lineage (GTDB taxonomy): Bacteria > Bacteroidota > Bacteroidia > Cytophagales > Hymenobacteraceae > Hymenobacter > Hymenobacter crusticola. Next base: position 1,027 of record NZ_MTSE01000009.1, on the reverse strand, counting down.
TCTTTCTAAATGTTTGCGACATAGTTTTGCCTCTCACGAGGTGCTAAGTGCGTCTTCTCACCTAGGCTGTCACTTATGGTCTACTTGCTAGCTTCTAGCTGGCAGATTTCGCTGTGTGCGTACAGCTGGCTCTTTTATAGAACTATATCATCCTACGTGCGTAAATTGTACTATCCTAAATCGCACAAGCTTCGTTTTTACATCAACACCTTTTTTTCAGGCTAGAAACAAATTAATGAGGTTTTAATTCTTTAATCTCATTATAATTTTAAAAGGTTTACTTGCATCTCACCCGTCTATGCAACACAGCCTTGTAGCTCGCCTTCGCTGCTCTTTTTCCTTACCAACCACCCCCTTTCTTGACACCACCCAGTATCAGGAAATTATCCACCCACTCTCATGAAAACTGTATGCACTTTCTTGCTTGTATTATTCGGTAGTAGCGTAGCGTTTGCCCAGCCAGCGCCGTATCCAGGCTATTTCCAACTACCTATTAACCAAGAAACCAAAAAGGTAGAGTACACCGCCATCGTCCCCGTGGCTGGGGCTGATAGCGAAGAACTTTTCGCGCGCGCAACAGGCTGGCTCACACAGCTCGGCTCCGCCCACACCGTAACCCACCGCGTGAGCAACCCTGAAACAGGTACGCTTGTTACGCACGTTCGAGCTGGCAATAAGTTCGATGCCAAGGCTTTCCGTTTGGCTATTCAGGTAAAGGACGGTCAATACCATTACGTTGTTGACCAGATTACGCATGCTCAGTCGGATTACGCCCGGGCCGGTAAGTACAGCGTTGGTACCGTAACTACCAATATTGAAGCATACGGCTTACGCCGGCAGCGCAAGAACCTCATCAAGACAATCGACCAAATCGATAACTTGATTCTAACGACGATAAGTGACCTAAACAGCACAATGGCTGGCTCAGCTCAACCAAATACCCTGATTTAGCCTAGCTTTTGAAAAGCTAGGTACTCCTATTGCGTTGAGACTGAAGCACAAAAAAAGCCGTCCCACCCGGAACGGC
>NZ_MTSE01000089.1 GCF_002154225.1 Hymenobacter crusticola | reverse complement strand
TGGCGCGCAAACTATTCCGCTGCCGGCCGACACCAAAGAGGTACTCTCGGTGGTGGTGCGCAACGCCAAGTACGGCGATGATGCCATATTGCCTAACTACCCCAAGGGTATCTACTCGCTGGTGAATGGCAGCCTCAGCATCTCGGCCGCGGCCGAGTTAGAGGTCGATGACGTGGTGCTGGTGAAAGTGCTGGTGGGCACCATCACGGGCACGCCTGGTGGTGGCACTGGCTTCGATCCTTCGGTGCTGGGCTACCAGTACGGCGGCGTGTTTACGCCAGGCACCAGCCAGGCGGTGAAAAAGGATTGGTGCTATACCGTCGGGCTGAAATTCTGGCGCGCCCGGCTGGCCATGACCGCAACGGCGCAGCCGGTGCAAGGCGCCAACTGGAATTTGGAATTTGATGCCACGCAGCTCACAGCGGCCCAAAAAGCAGGCATCGAGGGCAACCCATTGCTCTCGGCGGGTGATCCGGTGGCAACCCGCAGCCAGCTGCCCAACGGTAAGGTATCCGTCACACGCGCTGCCGATGGGGCGCGCACCTATCATCCGCAGTACACCGACATTCAGACTTCCTTGCAGGCGGGTGATTTAGTCGATCTGTACTATCCCATCACGAGCGTGCTGCCCCCCAACACCCGTTCGGTGCTGCCCTTGCGGCCGGGCGTGAATGTGAACCTGAACGGGCAAGCCCTCGGGCAATCAGCTAGCTTCAATATGGATACCATCTTGATCGTGAGCGGCCCGGGGTACATCAACGGCCAGGATGCGATTGTGTACGCCCAAGGCTTCGGGGCGAACGGCATTCGCACGCCCCAAAACACGGGCAATGCCAGCCTCAACTACCGCCTGAATCGGATCAATGTCGAGATCGGGGCCGATGCGAAGGGCATTTGGGCGCAGGACAGTGCGACCTTAACCCATACGGGCAACCTGCTGCTCACCGCGGCCAACGCCATCGGCTTATACGTCACGGGCAGCGGCAAAGTCCGCAGCCAGGGCACGATTCAAGCCGTGACTGCTTCGCAGGCGATGTACGCCACCAGCAACGGCAGCCTCGTGCACTCGGGCCGCATCAACCTGCCGGGGAATGCGGTGATCAAAGCCGACAACGGCGGCAGCATTTCGCTGGAGCAAGGCTTGCTCGACGGGCAAACCAACCGGGATGCCAATGCATCGCTGCTCATTGATTCTACTGGCACAGTGACGCTCACCGATTACACCATTCTCGGCCTGGAAGGGGAGCCCGTTGTAAAAGCAGGCACGTTGATTTTGCGCGGCAAGTGCACGATTATCGGCGAGATCAACGCCACAACGATCATTGGCAGCTTAGGTGAGTCGAGCACGCCGCAGGGCGACTATTTGCCGCTCAGCGGCACCACGCCAGGGGCTCCGGTTTCGGGGGATATAGAAATGGCCAGCGGCTCCCGCCTGGTGTTCAACCAAACGCTCGGCAGCCTTTCGGTCTTTGACTTCAATAGTCCGAATGGCGGCCAGATTTTCTATGAGGCATATCGGCATTGGTTCCGAGGGGGCGACGGCTTTTTTGTTGATCTACAAGATCCAGCGAACGCAGACAATCCGAACGCGAAGATCCGAGGGCTCGGCTTAGTGGGCTATAGTCAAACGCTTACCACGTCCTTCTTACCGAAGTACCTGTACCCGGATCTGGCGGCTTACAAAGCCGCCAGTGAGAATAAAGAAGAAGGCAAGTATGTGCTCCTGAGCCGGGCCTTAGCGGACACGTTGTATGCGCCCAAGGGCAGCACGCCGGGAACGGGCACGGGTAGCGGCATTGACTTCACGAACCCCGTGACCACCACGCAGGCCACCACGCTCAGCGCCAACAAGGCCTACTACGTGACGGGGGCGGGGTACACGCTCACCTTACCCAGTGCGAGCCAAAACCTCGGGTTAGCCATTTTTCTCAATGTAGCGGCCGGCGCCACGGGGTTATATCCGATTGCCGGCGCTACGAACCTCGTGCTCTACGCGGGCGAAACCGTGAACCTGCGCGCCTCGCCGGATGGCTGGAAAGAAACGGGCGGCAAGCCCCTGGCGATGGTGGCCCGCCTGAGCACCACGCTGGCGCAACAAGACAGCATCCCGCTTAACACCTCTTACCGGGTGCCCCTGTCGGTGACGGCCACCGCCACGCTGCCCGCCCAAGCCGAGCTGAGTCAGGCCGGTATTCGCGTACTGC
>NZ_MTSE01000088.1 GCF_002154225.1 Hymenobacter crusticola | reverse complement strand
GGCCCGTAGTGCCGGTGCTGGAGCGGAACAGCGTGAGCTGGGCTTCCGGGATGGTGTTGAGTTCGGTGTCGAAGTAGCCAAACTCCAGCGTCACGTTCAAATTGCTGTTGGTGGCCGCTTGGATGTCATAGTAGCGCTTGATGCTGCTACTGGTACCCTGGCCGGTTAGCGCAGTGCCCGTCACCCGACGCACCGTGGTTGTACCCGGGAGCGTTGAGCCGGTGGGCGTTAAGGCTAACCCCAGGCTCTCAAAACTGTAGCGGGTGCCCGCCGTGCTCACGTCACGCGTAGTTTTTACCGTGCCCGTCAAGTAGTTGGTCGCCGACTCCGTTAGTGCGGCTGCACTACCCAGCTCCACCGTGTAGTTGCCCGTGTTCAAGGTGCCGCTGGTTAGAGTTAACGCGGTCGCCACGTTGACGTTACCACTTAACGTCGTCGTGCCGCTCGCCTTATTGACTACCAGGGTGCTGAAGCTGCCAGCTACCGTTTGCGCTCCCGTGCCTATCAGGCGGACAGTACCTCCCAACGCCGGACCTTGTTCATCCACGTTGCCAGTCGCTTGCAGCGTCGCGCCGCTCGCGAGAGTCACGCTGGCCCCACTAACAATGGTGAGATTGGTCATCGTTGCCGTACCCGCGCTCAAAATTGGATACCGGCTCAGGCCTGCTGGAATCGTGACGTTGTGGCTGGCACTAGGCACCATCCCGTAACTCCAGTTGCCGCAGTCGCTCCAGTCCGTGCTGGTGGCACCCGTCCACGTCAGGCTCGGAATGCTATTCACGCTGGGTTGCTGTAGCGTCACGGTTGCAGTGGCCGTGCTACTGTTGCCATTAGCATCGGTAGCCGTCAGGGTCACTGGCACTGTCCCGGTGGGAGCAGCAGCAGAAGGAGTCGTTACCCACGCGGTTGAAGGACTGCTGTTCAGGAGTGTTCCACTGTTGCTGTGGCCTGACGCATCCGTAGCTGTCACTGAGCCAGGACCATTCTCCAAAGGCAAATAGGCGAGCAGGTTGGCTTCGTTACCCACCAGCGTCCGGTCTTTAGTAGCAGCGATTTCGGCGGCGGTGCGGGCCACTGACCAGATACGCACCTCGTCAAGCTGCCCCTTCAAATAAGGGTCCTGGCCGTAGATCGAGCGGCCCAGCCAATAGTTTGTGAGTGTACCCAGAAGAGACGGATTCAGCGTAAGGGCGCTGTTGCTCCCAACCGCGGTGCCATCCAGGTAAATCGTGCCGGTACCCCGGTTGGTACTAGTGTTCCACGCTAGGGTGAAGGCAACGTGGTGCCAACCGGTAGGCATTGTGGTGTTGGCCACGATGCGCTGCTCGCCCGGGTTGCCGCCAGTGCTAATGGCAAACGCGAGTTTATTTAGGGAATTAGCATCCCAGTTGGCTTTAGGCGTCAGCAGCAGGTAGGTGTTTGTGCTGCTGCTAAAGTCGAAGAGACGAGTCCAGTTGCCGTTGTCCTGGTAGTTTAGCCAGGTCTCGAAAGTGAAGCTCCGGTTTGTAGAGAGCAGGTTGCTAGGCAAGCTCAGGTAGTCATCGACACCGTCGAGGTTTACAGCGTAGCGGTTGGGACCACTGAGGTTGCCACAAGAGAACGTGCTAGGAGAGACGCTCATAGAAGCAATGCCACAATTGTCGAAACTGCCATTGTTTACCTGGGCAGTGGTCAGTGTAGCCATGCCAGTAGCATCTAACGTCAGATTTACATCCTGCGCTACTACCGTCGGAGCTAGGTTATCCTGTACCGTTACTGTGGCCTTTGTCGTGCTCGTATTGCCATTGGCATCCGTCACCGTTAATAGAATAGTGCTCGTACCCACTTCGGCGCACGAGTACGTGAGTTGCGCTGCTGGTGTGGGGGTGGCGTAAGTAGCGCGCACCGCCAGGGCTTTGTACGTATTCAAGCAAGGATCACCAAAGACACCGTTCGTAGCGGGAATGCTGGCCGAGTTTTTTCCAAGCAAATACGTTCCAACGATAGAGGCGCTGTTACCGGCGTGACAGCCACCAAGAGCATAGTTGCCGTTAGTCCCGGTAGGCGTGCCGTAGCTGGCAAAGTCAACCGCGGTAAACACCGTACCCGAGGGAGCGGTTAACGTCAGCGTGCCGCCTTCAACTATTTGACCGTACACCACCCCCTGCTTTTGCACTTGCAGCGTCAGCGGCCCGCACCCGGCCGTGCTGCCATTATTGACGGCGGTTGCAG
>NZ_MTSE01000087.1 GCF_002154225.1 Hymenobacter crusticola | reverse complement strand
AAATCAGCTACGTCGAGGTCACCCAGGAAGAACGGGAGCCCCCTGGGTTGCTCGCCAGCGGGTAAAGCGGGTGGGCTATTCCTCCCGTGGCGGTTGCCGAACGTGGCGCAACGACCGGAAAAGCGGCCGCAAGCCGGGGCCAGCGGCTAAAACGGCTCCTACAGCCCCTTTCCCCACTGGTTTCGAGTTCGACCACTCCACGGAAAGGGTCTTTCCAAAGGGTGGGTGTGGTGAAACAAATCGGGTAAAGCCTCCGCGTGCGTGGCCAACGGGTTTGGGCGCTGGTGATCAGGGGCCAAAACGTGGTAAAAGCAGTAAAAACCCGATCGTCTGACACGCCCCTGAGGACCACTAAAAGGAGATAGCCAGAACGAACGTTGACCCGATCGTTTTGCCTGCGGGATTGGTAAAGTATGGATAGATAGGGCGCTGGCGATAGAAATCGGGCAACGATGCGCCCGAGTTGGCGGTTTTGCCCGAGTTATTTAACCACACCCAAATCAAGGGCAGGCGTACCACATCCGTCGTTGGTTACAATTGCCAACAACACTTACTAGCTTCGCTAGGCGCTACCGCTCCGCACGCTAGTTGATAAAAAATTATTACGAATGGCAGGGGGGCATCAGGTGATCCAGCAGGTTAGTGAGTCGCTTCCCACTAGGGCACTTACCCGCCAAAATCTCACCTTCAGTGGTTATGAGGGCTATTTAGCCACGAAAACCTCCCGCTATAGGTACCTGACTGCTCGTCGCCTAGCTTGCTAGGGGCGAGAACAGGGTCGGCCGTAAGGGGAGTTCCGTAAACGGGAAGGGCTTGGCGAATCGTACGGAAATCAGGCTTCGGCTAAGCTTACTACGGAACAGGTGAACGACCCCTAGCCGGGTAGGTGGAGCAGCTTACACCGGCTAGACGTACAGTTTCGAAGCGGTAAGTGGCATCCGAGCGCTGCGAATGAACTGGTGGAGCAGTATCCTTCCGCCAAAAGGGGAAGAACAGGTAGTATGCGGTTCTGCTATCCTACCTTATTTCAGGTGCAACGGGTATACAGCAATTGCAAACAATGCCTAGAGCGAGAGTAGGTCCTTCGGTAAAGCGTAGACAGCACAGACCCTCATGCTCTTGGCCTATACGAGCCTTCCTTCCACTGGACAAAACGCCGCCAAGGTGCCGCTAGCTGGTTAAGCGGTCCAACAACACGCTGGAAGCGAGCAGCGATGTTATTTTATGCTCCTGTTGCTGCGAACGAGCGGTCTGTTCTCTCCTGTTGGCCCTTCTGCTCTGTCGGCTCCTATTACCCTTTGCCACCAGCAGACGGCTGATCAGCTCGTAACGACTTATCTGCGTCTTGGTAATTGGCTGCAATTGCAAACAACACGTAACGAATTAATTAAGGCTCCTGTCGTCATCCTACTGCTCACTACTAGCATTTGAACCGAAGGAGGACTTCCGCGGATAGCCCCCATTCGCTCCTAGACTTCACGTCAATCGCGTCAGCAAGATCGCCTATTAAAGCCGAAAAGCAGCCGCAAGCGACGGCTAGGCTTGTGGAGGTATAGGCTGACAACCCGTTGATTACCAGGCCTCAGAAAGTAGGCGTTGTGCTAGTGCTAAGGGTTACGGAATGGGCCACTACGCTATGCTTCCTACTTTAGGAAGTAGGCGGGCGTTGTCCGCTACCGGGTGTTCGCGGGAATACGCCAAGAGCTCGTTACCCAATCGTTAAGCAGATAGCACCGCTTTTCAGGGAGTATTAAGGCAGCTATAAAGCTGGTGCGAATGTTGCCAGCAATTGCGAACAACACGTACGAAGCTTTTTCTGATGGCCACCGTTATTCCCCTCTCCAGTGCTGCTGCTACTTCCCCGAACACCTGTACGTATTGCCAGCAACCGTACACGCCCCGGCGGCGTTGGGTACAGAAATATTGCAGCAGTGCCTGTCGCGTGGCTGCCTCCAATGAGCGGACGGGGCGGGCACATCCACTCGAATCCAAAAAAGTCCGGGCACGGCGCCGGGCGAAAGGCTTGGGCCGCACGCCGTCAGCCGTCGCGGCGAGCGCTAGCGGTGGGAGTGGCATCGGACTCACCTTTCAGCAGACAGCCCTGGCAGCAGGCGTTGGGGCGTTAGGCGCCAACGCGCTCAGCCAAACCGCGGAATACCTGGCCGTGACGCAAAATCTAGCAGCACAAGTGCAGCAGCTCACGCAGACGGTAGCTCACGTGCTGGAGCGGCAAAAGCAATTCGAAGCAGCCCAGATTCAACAGT
>NZ_MTSE01000086.1 GCF_002154225.1 Hymenobacter crusticola | reverse complement strand
CCCCCTCTTCTGCTCGCCTGCTTGAAACCCTTACCCCATCTCTTGTTCGTTGTGCCGCCCGCGGTGCATTTGCTGGACCTGACCGGTCCGCTACAAGTTTTCTACGAGGCCGCTACCTACGGCCAGCCCTATCAACTGACGTTTGGCTCCTGTCACCCCGTAGTACATAGTGCGGCCGGCTTGGGGGTGGGGGCCCTAGTGCCTTTCGCGGAGGTACCCCTGGTCCCAGGGGACTTTATTTTTCTGCCGGGGCTGGCCATGGACTACCTGCGCTCGGACGCCTTTCGGCAAGAAGGGGCCGCCTTCTTCGCGTGGCTGCGGGAACAGCACCACCGGGGCGTGCGGCTGTGTTCCATTTGCACGGGCGCATTCCTGCTAGCGCAGGCCGGGCTGCTGGACGGCAAAAAATGCACGACCCACTGGCGGCGGCTGGCCGAGCCCCAGGCCCGCTACCCGCAGGTGCGGGTGCAGGCCGACACGCTGTTTGTCCGCGACGGTCGCATCGATACCAGCGCGGGTTTAACGGCGGGCATTGACCTGGCCTTGTACCTGTTGCAGGAACGGCACGGACCCTCGTTCGCGACCAAAGTAGCCCGCGAACTGGTAGTGTACACCCGGCGCGGCGCGCAGCACCGCCAGCGCCGCGTTTACCTAGACTATCGCAACCACTTGCACTCGGGCGTGCACCAGGTGCAGGACTGGCTGGTTGACAACCTCGCCATGGGGGCAACTATCGACGTTTTGGCCGAGATGGTGCATATGAGCCCGCGCCCGCTTACCCGCACCTTCCGCCAGGCCACCGGCATCAGCAGTAAGGAGTATACACGGCGCTGCGCCGGGAATTGGCGGCGACGTTGCGCCACAACCCCGCCCTGCCCCAGGAAGGCATTGCCGCGCAGTGTGGCTTCCGCAACGTGCGGCAACTGCAGCGCTTGGAATCCACCCGAACCGGCGAATCGACCAGCTGAGTGTCGGCTACTTAAAAGAAAATCCACCCTTATGAAAAGCGCCCGCCTGCTCGTTGTTTTCCTGTTGCTGTATTGGTGCTGCGGCTACACGAGGGCCCAAGTTACGCCGGCAAAAGGCCCGCGTACGTGGGTGTGCGGGCCGTGCGACAAAGCCTGTGACGCGGACCGCTACCCCACACCGGGCGCGTGTGCGCATTGCGGCATGGCCTTGGTCGCACTCGATTCCTTGCCCGCCCAAACTAGCCAGCCCCATCAGGAGGCGGCTGAACCGTCTCTATGGCCCGTGCCGCTGGAAATGCGCGTGCCCTTTGCGCCGACCGCCTTTCCCAGCGGGGCTCATTCCTATCTGCTGTACGAGTTATACCTCACCAATTTTGGACCGGTTCCGCTACCGGTGCGGCGGCTGGAGGTGCTCGACGCGAACGCCGAGAGTACGCAGCCCCTGGCGACCTTCTTGCCGGCGCAGTTGACAACCATGCTGCAGCTCAGCGGCGTTCCCACCCCGGCGGCCCCAGCAGACCGGCTCCTGCTGGGGGCTGGCCAGACGGCCATCGTCTTCATCTCCGTGGCGGTCGACCGCCAGGCCCGGCTGCCCACCCGGTTGGTGCATCGCCTGCGCACGGAGGACGTGGCCGTGGAAGGGGCCATCATCGGAACCCGGCATACGGTGCTGCCGGTGCTGGGGCCACCGGTAGATGGGGCAGGCTGGCTGGCCGCCGACGGGCCCAGCAATGACCCGGACAACCATCACCGGCGCGGCGTACTGCTGCTGGGCGGGCAGGCAGTAGACTCCCGACGCTACGCCATCGACTGGAAGCAGGTGCGAGACGGCGCCTCGTTCGCGGGCGATGCCCGGGACGTGCGCGCCTACCAGTGCTACGGAAAAGACGTGCTGGCCGTCGCAAACGGCCGGGTCGTGGCCGCCCGCGATGGCCTGCCCGATAACATTCCCGGACACGGGGTTTCGTTTCACCCCGCGGTGCCGATTACCCTGCAAACCGTAGCAGGAAACTCGCTCGTGCTGGACCTGGGCGGGGGGCATTTTGCGCATTATATGCACCTGCAACCAGGCAGTGTGCGCGTGAAGGCCGGGGACCGGGTACGACGGGGGCAGCCACTCGCACGGATCGGCAATTCTGGCGATGCCCGTGAGCCCCACCTGCATTTCGAAGTCACGACGTCGGCCACGTTGCTGCGGGGGGAGGGAGTGCCCTACCTCATCGACCGCTACCGCTGCCAGATGGCCAGTGAAGAGTCGCTAGAACCGCGGCGGCAGGAATTGCCGTTGCAGGACTATATCGTGGTATTTGGGAAAGAGTCTCCGAACTGATGGGCCCCGGCCGCAATCGGGTGCTACCA
>NZ_MTSE01000085.1 GCF_002154225.1 Hymenobacter crusticola | reverse complement strand
CCTTAGCCACGTCGATGACGGCCAGCACGCCCCGTTCTAGTTGGTGCCGCAGGCGTTCATAGTCAGGCCCGTCGTGGCCATTATCGATATAGCGGGATTTTACCTCTTCCAACGGCAAACCTGCCCAGACGGGATCCGTGGCAATCCAACGCCAATACGCCTCCACGCTGGCTTCTAGTTCTTGTAGTGTGCTAAAGGTGTTCATCAGACATAGATACAGCAAATACCCGGCTTAGCTGCCTTTCGTCTAGCTACATTAGTACACTAGCAGCGTTAACTAGCGCAAAGACACTCAATGAGTAAGCTTTCAGGAATAGCAAATAGAATTTTACGGCTAACCAAGAAGCCATATTGAGTAGAAGCAATTCTTAGAATAATTTCTGAACATAATACCTGTTCGCGGACTTATCTTGGAAAAGTAATAATTTCAGGCATGCTTCGATGTCCTAATCAATATAGTCTTCTGATCAACCATTCCCTGGCTCGTGCTTGCGTGTAGTAACCTTGCTAGATAAAAGTTATTTCCTTGCTTACAGGAGTTTTTCCAGGATGTCCCGCAAGCGCGGATCGCTCGGCCGCACCGCGTCCGGATCGCGGACGATGCCGCTGCGATCCAGCAAGATGTAGCGCGGCACCGTCCGCACGTCGAACGCCTGCAGAAAAGCGGAGGCCTTGGGCTGGCGGAAACGGTAGTGCTGGCGGGTCCCGGCCGGCAACTGGCGCAACGCTTTTTGCCAGGCGGCGCGCTCTTGGTCAACGGAGAGGTAGAGCACGACCAGCCCCCGCGCGCCGTAGCGCCGGGTCAAGGCCACAGAGGCCGGCATTTCCTCTTGGCAGGGCGCGCACCAACTGGCCCACAAGTCAAGCAACACCACTTTCCCCCGTTGCGTCGCCAGCAGGTCCGTTAGATGGCTCGCCGCGTTGGTGGCACTGGTCAACGAATCGGAAAAGGCCGCGTGCGGGTAGGACCGCAGCGCCCGGCTCGGTTCTCCGCGCAAGACCCGCACAAACTCCTGGTGCGACGCCACCCAGCGGACGTAGTCTTGCAGGCGGTAGCGAATGTCCGGGCGCCGCAGCGGTCCTTCGTTCAAAATTAGAAAACAGACCCAGGCCCGATGGAAACCGCTCAGGGTCTGCTTGGCCTGCAGATACCGCGCCCCCAAAGAGGGGAATTGGCGGGCCAGCACGCACTGATACGTGATATAGCTATGCAGGGCCCAGGCCAGCCCCTCCGCGGCCGCGGCGGGCAGCGTCTGCAGGGCCAAGATACCCGGTAAGTACGCGGCCACGGTGTCCCGGTAAGCGGCCGGGAACGTGCGTAAGCTGTCGTGGCGACTCGTCGGATGGGCCGGTCGGAGCAGCCGCGCAAAGACCCGTAGCCGCAGGTGTCGGTTCAAGCTCGCGGCCACCTCCGGGCGAAGGCCGGGCGTGCCGCGCAAGCGCGCCAGCTGCCCCTCGGCTTCCACCCGCCACTGGCTCCACTGCTGCAGGTACTGAGCCAGCGGCTGGGCAGAGCGGGCGGCCCAGCCGCTGCGCTGGGGGTCCCAATACGTGATGGTGGAGTCGGTGCCTACGACCTCGGCTTGCCGGTTGTCGAGGCCGCTGAGACTCAGGGATCCTTGCCAGAGGCGAACGCAAAAATCGAGTTCGGCTTGGTGGCGTCCCCGAAACGAGAACGTATTGTCGGCCGCGTGATGCGTCACGCGCACCGTGTCGCCGGGCAGTAGCACCAGGACCGGTCGCTCCCGGAGTTGGGAACGCTGCCCGCGCTGCAGCCGCAACTCGGTGGTGAACGACACGAGTACCGGGGCGAAGGAAAGGCTGTCAAACTCGACGTAGCCGGGCCGCTGGGGGCTGACGTCGCTGCGCTTAGACAAACCATAAATGTTGCTGTAGCCGAAGCTAATGGGATCGCTGCCCGGCTCGGCGAGCAATACGGCCCTCGGGGGGGTGGCGTAGCCCCGTGTCGCCACGAAAAGCAAACAGCAACAAAGGGTGGTGCAGAACACGCTCGTCATCGCAGCAGACGGTCAACGGGTTGATACCAAATCCAAGCCCCACTCACGCCCTGTCGCTAGACGGGTGGGTGGGAGCAGCAGTTGCTAAAACTAGCGCTTTTTTGCGGGTCTTCTTGCAACCGCCACGACTTCCCGTTGGCTGGCCGGAGACAGTCTTCGTGACTTTTTTGGCGTTCGCACTCTCGGGGAGGATACCCTCCTCTTCAAAGCAGAGTAAAGCCCTCTCATAGCTTGGACATTTTAAGAACGGACTACCGTATGATGTCCAAGGCACAACAGCCCCGGTGGGAAAAGCCTACCCGCGCCGGG
>NZ_MTSE01000084.1 GCF_002154225.1 Hymenobacter crusticola | reverse complement strand
GGGCCGCTAAAACGGCCGTTTTCTGAGACGAGGTGTCGTCCTGAAATAAGTTGACCGTGAGATTTTTACTATATTTTATTGTCTATATTAGCTACTGTACTCTATCTCCTTCTTCTTCCCGCCTAGCTATGAAATTGCTGCGTTTACTGCTCCTCGCTATCATACTGATTTACCCCGGGCTCTCGGCGATGACCATTGCGCAGCCGCCGCTGCCCTCCGCCAACGCCTTTCGCCTAGCGGGACAGCACTTCCAAAACGCGCAGCAGCAGCTCAACTATGTGGCCCCCCTGCAAGCCTTGCTCTCCCACAAGGCGCAGTTGGAACCTAATATGTATGCTCAAACTTTGGCGACTCATTTCTCCTTTGTGGGACAGCTACCGGCCCAGACGACCAAGGCGCTGCCAGCCGCTTATCAGACCCTGCCGCTGGACTCGCTGCTGCTAGCCCGCGCCCAGGCCACCTCCATGGTTATAATCAATGAAGCCCACGACCAACCCGCCCACCGTGCCTACTGCCGCCAGCTGCTGCCCCAACTCGCCCGGCTCGGCTACTCGCTGTTGGCCGTCGAAGCCCTCAACCCGTCCGATACGGCTTTCAACCAGCGCCAATACCCCGTCGCTACGTCCGGCTATTACACGTGCGAGCCGGCCATGGGCAACCTGCTGCGGGCCGCGGCCGAGCAAGGCTACTATGTGTTTGGCCACGAGATTCGGGTAGACCAAGAGAAGGAACTGGCGGATTTCAATAAACGCCAGCAATATCGCGACTCGCTACAGGCCGTGAATATGCTGGCCGTGCTGCGCCAGCATCCGGGCGCCAAGGTCGTGGCGCTGGTGGGCTACGATCATCTGGCAGAAAAGGAACGTTCCGGGATCAAACGCTTCGCCACCTACCTTCGAGAACTAGGGCAGGTGGATCCGCTGACCATTGATCAGACGTCCGACTACCGCCTGCCAGCGTCGGCCACGCGCCCGATGGTGTTGGCCACGGCGGGCAAAGTGCCCACGGTCAGCGGTGAATATGCGGGTCAGGTGGATCTGCAAGTGCTGCACCCGCCGCTGACTCGCGTGCAGGGGCGTCCACGGTGGCTTGCCGCCAGTATGGGCACGAAGGCCCTGGTGCAACCCATTCCCGCCCGCTATGTGGGCACGGCGTGCCTGGTGCAGCTCTACGATCAGGGCGAGTACACGCGCCAGGGCGATAAAGCCATTCCGCTAGATCAGTACCTGACCAACGCTACGCAAAAACAGGTGTACCTTTTTCCCTTTGCGTCGGGCCGGGCCGTGGTGGTGAAATACCGGCCCGCCAAGTTGCCGAAAGGCTAAGCCCATTGCGGCCACGAACTGGTTGCCTTGGCCCTCCAGTAGGTGGTAATCCTTCATATAATTGGACGGACGAGACGCTAGGCGGCATGCTAATCCGACCAGCAGGGTCTATGTAGGCTCATGCGCTCCACTTCTGAGACACTTTCCAGGGCTCCTTTATAAAATGTCCAACCCCCGTGGAACATCGTCCAACAGCACGAAGTCCACCAATGAGAACAGTGGGGGGCTTCGGCGTAGGAGAGGTACTCTGTCTCACCGCAGCGCAGTAGGACGCGTTGACCCGCCCACCGTGTGGCCGCTTGTTTACTCTTGGTACTACCAAGGCCAAGCTCTATCAAAGCTGCTAAGGGCTACTCGCCAAAGTAAGCAGATGCAGCCTTTTTGGTGGTAACTCCCTGCAGTTCGCTGCCGCTGCCTGTTCGGACCAGCTGCTTTAAGGAAAGCATTCCGACCCTGCCATTTAGTACTTTTCCTTGATTTTGGATGGAAAAATAACTAACTCATTGTCAGTGCTTTACAAGGTTCGTTCAGCGCTACAGCGTACCACCAAAAATGTAGTCGATACTGGCACTATTCCGGGGGTTTGTTTCCGGCTGGAAACGAGCCCCCGGAATAGGGTCTGCCCCTTCCGCAGGCGCTCGAGGAGGCCACCAAAATAGTAGTTGATGGACACCAAAATGGTAGTCGAGTTACGCGCCTAAATCGTGATAATTGTCTATAAATCAACATGTTAAACTATATATTCTCCTGGTGGTGGGCTGCGCCCCCCCGGTGGAGCTACTCCTGACGGCGGCGCTTCTCCTCTCCTGTTCCTAGCCCTTTCAATGCAAAAAAGAAAACGACAAGAAACTAGCTGTTTAGAAAGATTATTTTCTTTTAAAGTAGTTTACGGGTCGCGCAACTAGTTGTTTAGCAAATAGTTACAAGGGTAATCGCCTACTGTTTTGGTGTCCATCGCCTACCAAATTGGTGTCCATCACCTACTGTTTTGGTGCGAAAAGGCGCGGAGACGACTACCAAATTGGTGTGCATCGACTCATCTGTAAGAA
>NZ_MTSE01000083.1 GCF_002154225.1 Hymenobacter crusticola | reverse complement strand
CCACCAGCTTCCAGTTCAGGTCCCACAACGTCGCCGCCCATACCGAGCCGATGGCGTGCACCGCGGTGTAGGCACCGGTTCCAATGAGGGCGTATGTTTGGTTATTCACGGCGAAATCCGTTGAGTAGCGCTGCGGACGAATGCCGTAGCCGTCGATTGGGGCACCTGTTACGTAGTTGCCGATACCGCGTGGGGTAAAACCTTGGTCGCCGGGCTTGGTGGTCATCCACAAGCCGAAGAAGTCGCTCCAGCCTTCTCCCATTTGCTCAGCATTGCCAAGGCAGTTGGAGTTAGCTGGACCGCCCGTCAAACGGTTAGAGATACCGTGGCCGTATTCGTGGGCAATAACACCGTTGTCGAAGTCCCCGTCGCGAATGATGCCGCTAACGGCTACCGTAACGTTCACACCCGAGGTAAGCGCGGCTCTGATTTTGTCGCCATCCGCTTTGGATATGGCAACCGAAGGAATACGCAAGCCTACCGTGTCGGCGGCGCCGCCGTAGTTAGCAATGGCAGTATTCGGAATGCTGTCGGCTATCATCACCAAGCGAGCACCAGCATTCTGCGCGTTACGAATTTTGGTGGGCGTGGAGCAGGTACCACCCCGGTATACCAGAGCAATGTTGCCGTTGATGGCAGCAGCGTTGAGGAGGGGGTTACAAGCGCGCGGCGGGTTGGCGGAGCCGTCATTCGCTAGCACAATCCTACCGCTGATTGGCCCTGCGGCCGTCAGCGTTCTACCGTAGGCGGTACCGCGCATTGGCAAGTTACCCGCAATAGTGGCTGGAGCCGTAATGCTACCAACGCCACCGGGCCACAGATACATCTGCATGCGGGGCCGGGAGCCATCAACGGGCGTGGAGAAGTTGGCATTGTTGGTACCGCCGCCATCTTGGGCTTCGGCGCGCACGTCGTCATTGCCGAGGCCAGCGCCGGTATAGTTTTTCACCTGGAAGTTGCCGCTCACTTCGTCAAAGCCTTTGTAGGCCATCACGTCGTGCACGAGGTTATTCCAGTAAAACAGGTTCGTGATGGCCGCATTCTGATATACTTGCGGCGCCGCACTTTGGTCGAAGGGATAATCAAAGATTAAATCGGTGCCGCCATCCGGGCTGTAGCCCGGGGCATTAGCCCGGTTCCGGTCCTCGTAGGCGTGCACGTTGTTGCCGCGCGTGATGGTGTACTCAGGGCCAGCCACCCCGTTGGTATCGTGCCAGCCGAAAGGCGAATACGTGGGGTCAGCAGGGTTTACCACCACCTGCCGGCTGCCGTATAGCGGGCTCTCTACCGTGAGGGGGTATACGTTGTAGCTGTTGGGCGCCGCTACACTGCTGGCTACAGCCGGCTCAGGCCAGTTTTTGGTACCTAGGGCTCGTTGGGTGAGTTCGGAAAAGCTTACCGGCTCCGAGACCGTGTAATCGCTCTTATCGACCAGCGCACCGGTGGCGGCATTCACCCGCACATTCCAATAGTGGTCAGACGTAGCATCGTCAATAGTTACATCCCATACCAACACTAGCTGCTTGGTTTCGGTGGCTTGGTACATCAGCTTTACGCCAATAGGCGACCGGGCAATACCACCTTCGCTCAACTTCATCCCTACTGCTGGCGCGCCAGCTTGTACTACTTCCAGCCGGCTAGGTGCTGCCAAGCCTAGAGCTCGGGTTGCCGCGGCTATTGCTTGTGCAGGGGTAAGCGTAGGGGCTGTGGCTGCAACGCTGGCCGCATTGGCCGCATTCGTCACGAAGGCACTGTGTAGGCTTACGACCTTGTTGGTGGCATCGAGGTGCAGATCGGCTTCAGCCCCGTAGATTTCGATGCCCTGGTGACGCTGGCGCAAATACACGTGCGTTACCTTGGAATCGGCTTCCGTGTAGGAGCTGGTTACGGCCGGATCGGCTACGTCCGGAGCACTCAGTCCTAGCTTAGCATGTTGGCTTGTGAACTGACTCAAGGCAGTGCTCAGGGCCGCCGGGGAGGTTTGAGCAGAGGCAAGGGTGGGCATAGCTAGCAGGCTAGCGAAGACCAATGCCCGACCTAGGGTAGGCGTAAAGGTTGTTCTCATAGTGCGGTATTAGGAGGTAAAGAATGGTATGGTAGACGCCGAAGTAGTTAATCCTTAAACCTATAGATAGCTGAGCGTAATAAAAAATGTAAATTCATCTAAAATTCATTTTATCTTATTAATGCAATTTCTTCTCTAGTAGCGTTCATGCTGCCCTTGGAACTAAGCTTGCTACCACAGCAATAGAAGGAACTCGATTTCGCTGAGTGCAAACCGCGGCTGAGCAGTATGGTGCGCGAGTACCTAGGTCCAATAACGAAAACCCCGATGAGCAAGTAGCTCATCGGGGTTTTTATGACTGTTCAGCTCTTATAGCTAGGTGCTTAGTGCTGGATGAGGACCTTCTTGCTGAAGGAGCCAGCGCTGGTGCGC
>NZ_MTSE01000082.1 GCF_002154225.1 Hymenobacter crusticola | reverse complement strand
GGTGTGTCATACTAGGGCCCTCCCTTCCTAGAATGACACAGCGGCTCATGTCATCGTAGGACAAACGCAGGATTGTAAGATGTCTCACCCAGGCGTTCGGCCTGCTGCTAGTGGGGTTGGAAGGGAGTGCTTCCTAGACGCCATGATGCGGTTTGGGGCCTCGCACACACGACGTGTCTCGCTACTTCCGGCTTTATTTGGAGCGTAAATTGTACTGCTTAGCGGCCTAGTAGTTCCCTTATGCTTGTTTCCTTTGTTCGGCTGCCGACCGGCTGCGGCAGGAATCGCGCCGCGGCTGCGCGCGGACGCCTCCTGGTTCGCCCCCTGTTGTCCTACGCGCCGACGGCTAATCGCTGTGCGGGCACCTATTCCACCCGGGCCGCGCGCCGGGTTTTAGACTGGAGGGCTGGCCAGTCAGGGCGCTAAGGTATGCGCAAGGTCGTCCAATATCTACTCTTTCTCGGCATTGTGGTCGCCACCATGATGAGCCTGGGTGACGTGGCCCACCTGCTGGCTTTTTTGGTGGCCCGGGCCGTGGGGGCCATCGCGGCGGGTCAACCCGTTGTCCCGAATCCCCCCCTGTTCCTCGTGCTGATGCTAGGACAAGGATTTGGCGTGGCCACGTTTCTGCTCCGGCTCTGCCCGTCGCGGCGCGTCGGGTCAGGGGTCGTGCTTTTGTGTGGTCTCTCGTTGCTGGCCGCCCCGGCGCAGGCCTGGGGTGGGTCCCTATTTCACTGGGCGAGCCTGGTCCAGGGGGGCGTGTTGCTGGTAAGTGCCACCGTCGCGGGCTGGCCAGGTGCGGCTCAGCGCGCCGCCCGGCCGCCGGGCGCACGCGCGTAACCCGCGGCACGGGTCAGGGCCACTTTCGCCGACCAGGAAGCGGCTAGCCATCTTCTAGGAATGGAAGCCAGGACCTGTCCTCAGCTCTGCATCCAAAGGATCTGGGAAGAAGGCGTAAGTTGGACACTTTACGGTCCTCCGTGGCTGTTGCAGAACTCCCAGTAGTGAATCGGATGTGTAGCACCAACGAGTGAAACAGGCTAAAAAGCCTGTTTATGGCAGCTATTTTCCGTAAACGAGGGGTTAAACATAGCTTATCCGGAATACAAATAGGGTTCTGCAACAGCCACCTCCCTTTGGAAAATGTCCAAGCAACCTTTCGCGATTCTTTGGCCGCTAGTTTGCCTGCTCTCTGGTAAGCTAGCGGCCGAGGAATCCTGCTATAGATCTTCGCGCACCTCCTGGATAGAGGCGCTCTCCTGGTCAACGTGCCCGGTTAACCGCACGTGAGGAGAAGGCTCAACCCTACCTCTTTGTTCGATTGTCTTTCTGTCTAACCGTTTCTTATGCGTTATCGCCTGCTGCTGTTCGGGCTCTTGTTGGGCATGATGGGATGCGAGCCCACGAATACAGCGGGGGTTGTCGCCACCGTGCACGTGGTGGACGCGGTGACTGGACGCCCGATTCCGCAGGCACAGGTGCTGCTGGTCAGCGTCTATGCGCGTAATGGCTTGGGGGCTGCCTACGGAGACTCGCTTTGCTATACCCATACCGACGCGCACGGACAGGTCCGCGCCACCTTTGCCCACGCTTTCTAGTGGCCACGGCCGCGCACGCGCCAGGCTATCAGCCGGGACGGCGCAAGCTGGCCGTACAACAGCCACAGGCTAATTTGGTCCTGGCGCTGCACCGCGCCCAGCCGAATCCCACCTTGCAGACCACGCTGTATGCGGACCCGCTGGCCAGCGCGGNGCCCAGCCGAATCCCACCTTGCAGACCACGCTGTATGCGCACCCGCTGGCCAGCGCGGATCGCGCCTTCCGCGCCTTGCCGAGCTCAAGCGTGGCCGATGGGCCACGAAACGTTCCGGTGGTGCTGAAGGTAGACGCCTGTCCTCAACGCAGTGGCGAACGATTCCGCGATACCTATGGCTTGGTCTTGGCCGGCCCCCGCATTAGCCGCGATACGAGTGTGTGTGACCTGTGGCTGGCACCCCCTGCGATTGGACAGGCTCCCACCCTGCTAGTGGCGGGGGGCCGGGGTGGGATCCGGCCACTCTTCGCCGAGGAGTACGCGCAGTCTGCTTTGTTCGAGCAGACCCAGGCGCCAACGCAGGGCTACTGCTCGCGTTACGTGTTAACGGGCAAGGAAGCAGGCTTCTTCATCCGCACGCGGGATGGGCAGCACTACGGAAAATATGTGTTCGCTAGAGCCGGCGGTGCGTTTAACGCCGCTAGCACCACGGCGGGCGAGCCCCTGTGCCAGTACTGGTGGAATGGCAGCTGCCTGTACCAGCCTACCGGCAGCCGAAACCTAGCGCCAGCGCTAGCGCAAGTCGACCTGCTCACTTTTTTACAGGGCCGTATTCCGTGATCCCAATGACCATGCGCAATCGTCCTTGTAGTTAATCGAGACAAGCAGTGCCGCTTAAGATCTTATAGACGAGTGTTCAAGAATATGATAGGTGCACTTAAGTTCTATAACGTCTTCCAGTAGAACGATTGGAA
>NZ_MTSE01000081.1 GCF_002154225.1 Hymenobacter crusticola | reverse complement strand
ACGGCACCAAAAAAACCTTCAAAGGCTGGGTACAGATTAACCACTAGCTAGGTATGGTAATAGTGTAGCCTATTACCTACCTTCATGAAATCTAGTCGACTATATTGCTAGGTTTCTCTATGTTTCTTCAGCTACCTATTCGTTCCGAACGGTTCCTGTTAGCCCTACTAGCCTCGCTGCTGGTAGGGCTAATTTTTTTACCCACTGCCCGAGCTTCTCACTTGCGAGCCGGTGATATCCAAGTGAAGTCTGACACGACGGCGGGCCGAAATCCGCGTCGTTTCTTCTTCAAGATGATCTTGTATACGGAAGCCTCTAGCGCAGCCAAGGCCGAGAAAGCGACGATCTTCTTTGGCGATGGCACCAGTACTGGCTTAAATGAGATAATACGTGCCAATAATCCATCGGGCGGCAACGGTACTCCCGTGGGAAACGACACAGATATCAATGTTTTCTACTTTGAGCATACTTACAATGCCATCGGGACGTACACGGTCAGCTATATTGGGGAGTACCGTAATGGCTGTGTTATTAACATGACGCGGCCTGACGCCCAGACCTTTTACATTCGCACCACCTTCGTAATAGATCCCGCATTAGGTATAAACCGTTCCCCTGTGCTGAAGGCACCAGCCATTGACCTAGCTGCGCGCGGGCAGGTGTTCCTGCACAATCCGGCCGCGTACGACGCCGACGGTGACTCCCTCGCGTACGTGCGGTTTGAAAGTCGGCAAGTAGCTTTAGGTGTCGACGGAACAATTAGCCCTCCCGGTACAAACCAGCCGGTGGTCACTATCTGCACGGACTTTGTATACCCGGATGCATCTAGGTTTGGCGGTACTACCGTCGCTTTCGGTGGTAATCCTTCGGGGAGCCCAGATGCTGAGCCGGGCAAAGCGGGTGGCGGGCCCGATCCGGGTGGCAACCCAGTTACCTTCACCCAAAATAAGTACACGGGGCAGATCGTGTGGAATGCTCCCAACACCCTAGGGTGCTACAATGTGGCATTTATTGTCGAGGAGTGGCGCCGTATACCTGGGGCGCCCGCCCGCCGAATTGGACAAGTAGTACGCGACATGCAGATTATTGTGCGAGCTAGCACCAATCTGCGCCCTAGCCTAGTTATCCCAACGGATACTTGCGTTGTAGCTGGCACGCCATTCAAAGGCAACGTCACGGCTACCGACCCAGAGAACCGGCCTATAACCCTAGCGGCTTACAGCGGGGTTATCCCGCCGGCTACCTTCCGTCAACTATCGAACAGCCCAGCCAACCGGGCCCGGGGCGTGTTCAACTGGACGCCTAGTTGCGCCAACATTGCGAGTGAGCCGACACAAGTTGTCTTCAAAGCCACCGATCAGCCGCCCACAGGCGTGGATCCGTTTATTGACGAGAAAGTGTGGCGCATTACCGTAATCGGGCCTGCACCTAAGAACTTGGTAGCGCAACGCTCCACTACAAACCCTGCCGCGGCCCTGCTTACCTGGGACGCGTACACGTGCCAAAACCCAGGTGCGCAAATCCTCATTTACCGCAAGGAAAATCCTTCCAGCTTCACCCCTGGTCCGTGCGAAACGGGTATTCCAGCCTCGTCGGGGTTTGTGCAGATTGGTACCGTTGCTGTTGGGCAGCGCTCGTTCTTGGATGACCGCAACGGCCAAGGCTTAGAGCGCGGCAAAAACTACTGTTACCGCATCTACGTGGCCTTCGCCCGACCAGCGGGGGGCGCAAGCCTAGCTTCCGGCGAGGCTTGTATCACCTTAGATGGTGCGAGCACCGTATTTACTAATGTCACCGTCGACCGTACCGATGTGAGCAACGGCCAGATAACGGTGCGCTGGACCAAGCCGCGTAGTACTACTACGTTCCCGCTGCCGCTGCGCTACCGGCTCTCGCGGGCCGTTGGCACCAGTGCTGCCTTCGACTCGGTATACACGGCCTTCAACCTGAACGATACGGTGTACGTGGATCAGAAGGGCCTGAATACGCAGGCCAACGCGTACACCTACAAGCTGGAGTTCTTCACCAACAATAACCCCAGCGGCAAGCCCGTGCCGGAGACACCGCCCACCGCTTCCAGCGTGCGCCTGAGCGGCCAAGCCAACGACGGCGCTACCCAGGTAGACCTAGCTTGGACCTACACCGTGCCGTGGGATAATTCGACTGCCTCGCGCCCGACCACCATTTACCGGCGCAATGTGACAACGGGCAGCGCCTACGTTGCCATTGGTACCGTACAAGGTACCCTCACCGGCGGCCGCTACACCGACCGCAGTACCACGCTCGTGCAAGGGCAGACTTACCGTTACTATGTACAAACCAATGGTACGTACAACAACCCGAAGCTGCCCGACAGGCTATTCAATAACAGCCAGGAGCTAGACGTGGAGTACACGCCTGTGCCGTGCAAGCCGGTGCTCACCGTCGATAATAATTGCGAAGCGCTAAGCGCCACAGTACTTACCCGGCCGGGTGTGTTCCCCCGCCCCGGCGAGACCTATACGAACAGCCTGAGCTGGCAGCTAGGCTCCAACTCACCCGCAGGCTGCGACAACACGGGCATCGACCACTACGACATCTTCTACCGTCTGGAAGGCAGCGCTAGTTACCAGTTTCTGGCTTCAACGAAGGAAACTACGTACGCGCACGGCAATCTCACGACGCAAACGGTTTGCTACACGGTGCAGGCTATCAATACGTTCGGTCGGCGGAGCTTGCAGAGCGATTCCGCTTGTGCCGATAATTGCTTGCTGTTCGTGTTGCCGAATATTTTCACGCCAAACGGGGATGGTATCAACGATACGTTCCGGCCGAAGGTGT
>NZ_MTSE01000080.1 GCF_002154225.1 Hymenobacter crusticola | reverse complement strand
CCACGAAGGCCGTTTGCTGAGCGGAAGCCATAAAGAAATCATTGTTGAGCTACACGGCACGCGCTAAAAAGTCATGCCAAGAAGGAACATGGCGGCACCGAGTACACGAGCATCGCCGCCCTAGAAGCTACCCTAACTATCTACAAGTTCATCCACGCCTGCCTCCGTTCGGAAAGCCGCGCACAAGGTAGCCGCCGGACCTAAGGTCTATATCTGTGGCAATGGGCGCACAGAAATATACCGCAGCACAGCTGTGAAGACTGTTCGGCCATGCGGCGCTGCACCTACCAAACGCTGGTGATGCGTGAGAGCCAAGCCTAGTCTTCCGGATTACGTGGCTGTATGAAGTGTTACTAACATCCAGAAAGCAGAGGCGCTTTTCGTTCAGGTTTTCTATCACCGTACTGGATACACTCCGTCGTTCACTACCAGCAGCAACTCTATTTTACTACCAGTTGGCGCGTGCGTTGGTATCCCACCCGGACGAGTAGGCGCATTCTTTGCACCACGGAAGCGCCCAGTTGTTTGGTGTTTGCAACTAGGATCACCACCGTGTTGGGATCCTCTTTACCACTGGCAGATCCGTAAGGGGGAAGAGCTATGCGTCGCCTTCCTGGGTGGGCTTTGTAGCTACAAAGTCATGGCTTGCTGCAGGAGTAGGACCCGCCGGAAAGCACTGGAGTAGTCCTCTCGGAGTCGCTTGGAGGAGCTGTATTCCCAGCCCCACTACAAGGGTCCTATCAAGCCTGTTAGCTAACACAACAGTTACTTAAGCTAGTATTTAAATAATTAAATTGTTAGATAACAGAATAGTTACCTATCAGAGCAGTTACGTAGCAGCATAACTACCTATCAGCGCAGTTGCACAGCAGAATAGTTGACTATCCTTTTTGATAGCTATCAGAATAGGTAGTTATCAGGTTAGGTAGGTACAAGACCTTCGTGATGCGTGAGCGCCAAGCCCGCAGCTCGACGGGTACATGAAGTGTTAGTGGCACAAGATCCTGCTCAGCTCGTTAGCATTCCTGATGCCTGCTTTTTCTCCTTGCCTAGCAGATACTTAGTTGTGTTTGGCGAGGATACTGGATGCAGGATTGCCAGCTGAACCGTACTATTGTCGCGTCTCTCCGTTTGTCCATGTCTACTGCCTCTCTCCCAACCTTCCTGCAATTTGGTACGCACGGCGAGTGCCTGCTGAACACCACCCAAATCCGAGCCGTTACGCGCACCAGGCTGCCGGTAACGGCCGCTAATCGGGAGGAGTTCACAGGTTCTATCTCCCCCGAGGGACAAGTACACCTACTGCAAGTGGAGTTTTTGGATGGCGAGCAAATCACCTTCACCTGCACGAGCCAAGCGGTACAACAGCAGATGCTCTTACAGCTCGGCAAGGCCTTGCAGGCGCACGTAATCCTCGGGGCGGAAGAAGGCGCTACTTCCACCCGTATTTCGTAGGCGTTCAGCCGAGGTACTACTCGGCAGCAATATAACCTACGTGCTCACCTTCTCGCGTGTAGACCAAAAGCACGGTACCGAGGTCTTCAAACCAGAGCTGCTGGGCAAGTTGGCGTAGATCAGCAATGGGGCTGGATACCTGTTGGACGAAGGGATTGCCGGCCAAAAAGCGCCGAAGCTTCTGCTCGAGCGCAGAAGGCAAGGGTTGGGATAAGCGTAAGATAGGTGTCGGCATAAGGATAGAACAGAGGCGCTATAGGCTACTGAATAACACAGCAGAGTGGCATTGATTTCGGCGGTACCAATCGCTCATACCCATCCTATTTACGAGCCGAATAGCTTGCGTTCATTCTCGGCTCTTTTGTACATACAACCTGAGTTTGTATGTACAAAGACATGGCTTACTGCGCTGCGGGCTGCGGGGATTGCAGGACAACGACCCACCACATAAACGCCATGTTGGTCCAGCTTTCAAATCGTGTAGGAGAGCCGTCCTCCACATCGCTGAAGGATCCTACCAAGCCTGGTGGGTATCAATCTCATTGCCCGTCAGAATAGTTACGTATCAGTTCTGATAGGTAACTATTCTGATAATTACCAGAACTGATACAAAACTAGTCCATCACGCCGAGAGGCCACGGCAAACTCAGATCGTCCCTGCTACGGAGTACTCCTTTAGTTACTCCGTAAAACTACCAACTATTTTCCGTATAACTAACTGATAGTCAATAACGATAAGCAGTACATGAGACCCTTGTTCGAATCTCCTGCTTTTTCGCTGCACTACGAGGCGGCTCATCACTGGTTAACGGCCACGTGGCATGGCAAGCCGACGGCGGAAATATACCTAAGCAGCCGCGCCCTGATTTTACACTTTACCAGCGAGCTACACTGCACCTTGCTTTTATGCGACGCTAGTGAGTCCTTGGACGGGTGGGAGGAGATTGGTCGCTGGCTAAGCACCAGCTACCTCAGCTTCTTAACAGAATCCGGTATGCAAGCCATTGCCTGGGTTAACGCCCACGACTGGTACAGACACGAGCGGACCGAGGAGCTGATGCGCAAGTCGACGGAGCCTTTCATGGCTACTTTCGACGAAGGGTCTAACGCTTACGATTGGTTGCATCGCGTCTGCTATCTCGCTCCTGAGCAGCTATAGCTCCATTTGTAGAGCAAGGACTACCAGCAAAAGCCCAGGCCAACTGCTCAAAGCTTTTCTAGTGTTACTTATGCAAGCAGAATTACAAGGCCACTACGTAGTTGCACAGGCCAAACGATTGGTACTCAATCTTTCCTTCCTTTTCTAGCTCCTTAATTGCTTGCCTTGTTTCTCCTTCGGTGAGTCCCAAGCGGTTCCCTAAGTCGTACTCCTCTAGCTGACCTTGACTAGCTCTTAAAGCAGTCAAGAACTTCTGTTTCTTCGAGTCCATCGCAGTTGCTGTGTGTGTTGATAGACTGTGTACGACTTGCTCCATACAATTGATATTGATGTGCTTACAGCAAGTTACACGACAACAAGCAGCGCCAACCGGCGTTAGGCCCTCCACCTTGCCGCAGCTAGAGTGTAGCACTACAAGAAAAAACCCCGACATACCGGGGCTTTTTTCTTGTGCCCGCCGCCAAACAGCGTTACGAGGCCACGGCGTAGCGGCACAAACTAAGGGCTTGATAGACGATCTTGCCCTCTTCTTCTAGTTCCTCAATCACCTGTTGCGTCTCTTGTTTGGTGAACCCCAAATTCTCTCCTAAGTCATACTCCTCCAGTTGGCCTTCACTCGCGCGTAATGCGTCTAAGAACGCCTGCTTCTTTGCTGCCATCGCATTCGCTGTGTAGTTGATCGGTTTTGACCTACAGATAAAGATAACCGCAGGGTTTA
>NZ_MTSE01000008.1 GCF_002154225.1 Hymenobacter crusticola | reverse complement strand
GTAAGCGGCGGTGCAGCAGCAGGTGCTGGGCGCGCTGCATGCGTTGCGTCACCACCCGAAACTCCCTTAGTCGCTTCAGCGAACTGCGCTGGGTCTTGTAGGTGAGTTCACTGATTTCGCCACTGCTGTAGCGCTGCTCCAGCTTCTGGGCGAAGTAGTCGCACAGGTTCGACTTGTTGAGGCGGCTGTAGTACTCGCGCAGAAACGCCTCGATCGTGGGCTCCAGTTCGTGCAGTCGCCACTTGACGAAGATTTCGTTGGCCAGGGCCTTGCCGGCGATCAGGTTGATATCGGCGACATCCTTATCACCACATCGACGAGGCTTAGCTTCTCTCGTGTCGAAATCTCAGAACATCGTTGGCCAATAGATGTCGAGTTCCATTTTCTTCGAAACCCGATTGATCAGGATCTGCAGATACACCAGGGAGGTGCCGTCTTTCCGGTTAGTCGCTCCAGATGGGTAGTCCGTCTTCAATTTTATTTTGGCGGAGTAACTCATTAGCGTGGGAAACGCGTAAAACGAAGAAACCGCTTCCGCAGTCTTTTGCAGGCTGCGGAAGCGGTTTCTTTTGCTCAAAACGAGGGTTTCTGTAGTCCGTAGGGGAATCGAACCCCTGTTGGTAGAATGAAAATCTACTGTCCTAACCCCTAGACGAACGGACCATTTTGTTCTGTTATTGTCGTCCCTTGTTCGTTTTGATGGTGCAAAGATAGAACTGCGAACTTTCACCGCAATACCTAGCCCTAAAAAAAATCACTCATTTGCAGAAAGAGGCTGAGGTTCAAGGAGAAATTTTTTAGTACTATGATGACACAGCCCTTACAAACAGGTGCAACAGGGCGCCGAATACCTTAAACTCTCGCTTGAATTGATCCAACCGAATCAATCCAGTTGGTCAGTTGTTATATCTCTAATTATCGGGCGACCTAAGGCGAGGAATTCGCTAAGACTTACTCTGATTTGGCGAAGTTACCCCATCCTTATACCTTAGCCCCGCGTTTTCATCCGGCTCTTTGGAGCCGCCAAACCAATTTCCTAATATGGCTAAAATTAAAGTTGCCATCAACGGCTTCGGCCGCATCGGTCGCCTCACCTTCAAGTCGCTGCTCGGGCGCGACAATGTAGAAGTGGTGGCTATCAACGACCTCACGGATAATAAGACACTGGCTCACCTACTGAAGTACGACTCGGTACACGGCCGTTTCGACGGAACGGTAACGTACGACGAGGAAAGCCTAACGGTAAATGGCCAGCGCATTCATGCTCTTGCCGAGCGCGATCCTAAGCTCCTCCCCTGGGGTTCAATGGGCATTGACGTAGTCCTCGAGTCGACGGGCCGCTTTGTGGACGAAGCGGGCGCCGGTCAGCACATCACAGCGGGCGCGAAGAAAGTGGTAATTTCGGCTCCTGCTACCGGCAACATTCCCACAGTTGTGCTGGGCGTAAACGAAGATATCCTGACCGGCGACGAGACCATCATCTCGAACGCTAGCTGCACCACCAACTGCTTGGCCCCCATGGCGAAAGTACTGGACGAGGTGTTTGGCATTGAGAAGGGCTACATCACGACGGTGCATGCCTATACTTCTGACCAGAACCTGCAGGATGCTCCTCACAAGGACTTGCGTCGTGCTCGCGCTGCCGCTTACAGCATTATCCCAACCAGCACTGGCGCTGCAAAAGCGGTAGGCTTGGTGTTGCCCGAGCTAAAAGGCAAGCTAGATGGTTTGGCCATGCGTGTTCCTGTGCCCGATGGCTCGATGACTGACTTGACCGTAATCCTGAAAAAGGAAGTTACGAAGGAGCAAATCAATGACGCCTTGAAGCAAGCTGCTGAAGGTCCGTTGAAAGGCATCATCGAGTACACCACCGATCCGCTGGTGAGCATCGATATCGTGGGCAACCCCCACTCGTGCATTTTCGACTCGGCCCTCACTTCGGCGAATGGTACCCTGGCGAAAGTAATTGGCTGGTACGATAACGAAACTGGCTACAGCACGCGCACAGCTGACCTCATCCAGAAACTGGGTGAGAAGATGGCTTCGTAAGCTAGGTGCTCTTCCCTCTTAGAAAGCCTGCCCATCTTCGGGTGGGCTTTCTTTTTAATGGGTTACCGCAGCTTTCCAGCTTAACTCCTTCTATCAGTAGCTTATGCCTAGGCTTCGCATCTGCTTTATTCTAAATCCCAACTCCGGCACAAACCGGCGGCAGGATGTGCCGGCGCTCATCACCCAGCACCTCGACCACGATAAAGTTGCGTCCACCATCTACCGGACGCAGTACGCAGGCCACGCGGAGGAGCTTGCTCGCCAAGCGGCAGCCGAAGGGTATCGGGTGGTGGTAGCCGTGGGCGGCGATGGTACGGTGAACGAAGTAGGGCGGGGCTTGCTAGGCACTGCAGCGGCTTTGGGCATTGTCCCGCGGGGTTCTGGCAATGGGCTTGCTCGTCATCTGCGCGTGCCCTTGGCCTTGCCAGCGGCTATCCGACGCTTCAATGCGCCAGATTTTCAGCGTATCGACGTCGGCGACATCAACGGCCATCCGTTTTTTTGCACGGCCGGCCTAGGGTTCGATGCGCACGTGAGCAAGTGCTTTGCGGCAGCTGGCACCCGGGGGCTAGCTACGTACGTGCAGGTAGCTTTGCGCGAGTACCGCACCTTTCGGCCGACGCCTATTCAGGTTACATTTGGAGAGAAAGAACTTGATACCAACTGCTACATCCTGGCTTTTGCCAATGCAGCGCAGTACGGCAACAACGCATACATCGCCCCGCTAGCCGACATTCGGGATGGTTTGCTCGACTTGGTGCTCATTGATGCCCTTCCGCTCTGGCGAGCCGTGCGCGTGGGCCTCGGCCTAGCCCTCGGCGACCTGCCCAAGTCGGGTGCCGCTGATTTCCATACGGCCCGCCAAGTGCACGTACAAACCGCTACTCCCCTCGGCTTTCACGTCGACGGCGACTATGTGGGCGAAGCCTCCGCTTTCAAAGTTGACCTGACGCCCCTAGCTTTGGAAGTAGCTACATAAGCGCAACCAAGTACTTGCGTAACGAAGTACTGATGTTCATCGACCTACCCTGTTACGTAATCACTCAGCTACTTCCTACTCAATTACTCCGTTATTCAGTTACTCTTTTGCACATGAAAAATCGTAGCGGCCGGGAAGGCGTGGTGTATTCCACCAACCCGGATTTTGAATATCAGCAGCAAGGCGAAACCGAATCCGAAACGCTGCCTCCCAAACAACAAAACTTGCGCGTACAGCTGGACAAGAAGGCACGCGGTGGCAAGCAGGTAACCCTTATTACGGGGTTTGTGGGCCGGGATGCGGATCTGCAAAGCCTAGGTAAAACCCTGAAAACCAAGTGCGGCGTCGGTGGTAACGCGAAAGACGGTGAAATCTTGATTCAGGGGGACTTTCGGGACAAAGCCTTGGCCGTGTTGCTGGACCTGGGGTACAAAGCAAAGAAGGCTGGGGGCTAAGTAGCACCGACGACAAAAGCTGCGTTACGCATGAGCCTGGCTTTGCAAGAATTGTAAGGCCCGCGCTACATCGTCGGGCGTGTCGATACCGATGGTTTCGAGGTTGGTTTCCGTTGTTTGGATGCGAAAGCCATGCTCCAGCCAACGTAGCTGCTCCAGCGACTCGGCTATTTCTAGAGGCGACGGCGCCAAGCGGGTTATCTGCTCCAGAATATCGGGGCGGTACGCGTAGAGGCCGATGTGACGCAGGTAGCGGTGGTGCGCCAGCCACTGCTCCGGCGCGTGTTGGCGCTGGTAAGGCAA
Organism: Hymenobacter crusticola; assembly: GCF_002154225.1. GTDB lineage: Bacteria > Bacteroidota > Bacteroidia > Cytophagales > Hymenobacteraceae > Hymenobacter > Hymenobacter crusticola. The sequence goes on along the minus strand of NZ_MTSE01000008.1, from coordinate 250,150 downwards.
TGGGTGACGGCTGAAGTATAAGGCTTGTCCGCGCTGATCAATGACGACCTTGGGCAGGTGCGGGCTGCGCAGCTCCTCCTCCGTGAGAACGGGTTTCACGAGCGTAGCAATCTGGGGCGGCGGCGTGGCAGCGAACAGCTGCACCAGCGCGTCGATCTGGGCGGGCTGCACGAAAGGTTCGTCACCCTGGATGTTAATGACGCAATCTACCTCGGCACCTAGGTCCAGCTTCTGGTACGCCTCAAACACTCGGTCGGTGCCGCTGGGGTGATCGGGCGAGGTCAGGATAACTTCGCCTCCGAAGCTGAGCACGTGCCGGTAGATGCGCTCATCGTCGGTGGCCACCACCACGCGGCTGAGCGACGATTTTTGCGCCTGCGCCACCACGCGCTGGATGATGGACTGACCACCTAGGTCGATGAGGGGTTTGCCGGGTAAACGGGAGGAGGCGTAGCGGGCCGGAATGATGCCGAGGGCGTTGAGCATAATAGAGCAAGACGAAAATCGTTTTGCAAAAAACCGAAATTTCCGTGATGCCAGCCGAGCCCGTGGCAGAAATAGCTATTTTATTGTACTTCTGCCCCGCCCGAAGGGCCTGCGAATCATTCTGGGCTAGGATTATTTTTTATCTTTCCGCCTACTTTTTCCCGTCTTCCGCGCGGGGCCTAGCCCCGGCTGCCTGGCTTCTGCGCGCTTCCTGCGCACCTTTTTCTATGACTCGTTTTTTAGTGCTGGTTACCGCGTCTTTTTTCGCTGGTTTTGCCGCGTTGGCCGCGCCTCGGCCCTTTGCTCCGATTGACTCTATCGGGGTTGTGTACCAAAACAATAAAATGCTCATCAAGCACCGGGTGAAAGCCGGTGAAACGCTCTATGGTATTTCGCGCCGCTACAAGGTGCCCGTTGACCAAATCGTAGCCGCCAATCCGAAAGTGCAAGGCTCCCTGTTTTCGGGGCAACTCGTGCTGGTGCCACGCACGCGTGTGGTGCTCACTGCCCCCACGCCCGCCTCTGCTGCTCCCCGACCAGCCCCGGCAACTCGTCCCGCTGCTGCTCCGACGGCCCCCAAACCGACCGCGCCTGCTAGTGCAGCTGGCTTACAAGCAGATGCTCGCGGCAATCAGGTGTATGTTGTAGAAAAGGGACAAACCTTGTTCTCCACGGCTCGTCGCTTTAATATGGCACCCGCCGAGCTAGCTCGCCTCAACCAACTACCAACGGATTATGGCGTGCGCGTAGGGCAAAGCCTGATTATCGTGCCCGCTGGCGGTGCGGCACCTAGCACCAAACCTACCGCAGAGCCTGCCGTAACCACCGCCCCCAAACCTAGCCCCGCCCCTACCACTCCGGCCATTACCTTGCCGGAACGGCCCGAGGAAAACGACCGCGATAAAGAAGCCACCCCCGACGCGGCTACGTCCCCCTCCCCTAACCCCGAAGACCGCACGCCCGAACGGGCCAGCGAAGTGGTGCACCGGGTGCGCGAAAATGGCCTAGCCGCCACCATCGAAGGCGCCGTGACAGACAAGTACCTGGCCTTGCACAAAACGGCGCCGGTGGGCACCATTATGCAGGTCCGCAACATCATGAACGGCCAATCGGTGTACGTGCGCGTGATCGGCCAACTACCCGACACGGGCGAAAACAGCAGCATCTTGGTCCGCCTCTCCCCACGCGCCGTGCAGCGCCTCTCCATGCCGAATAGCCGCTTCCGCGTCGAAACGTCGTATGTACCGTAAGAAGAAGCTAGGCGCGCGAAGCTAGGAGCTAGCCACCGAATGACTTTGTGCTCCTGTCTTTCTACTCCTAGCTCCTACCTTCTCACTTCTATTTTCTTTTTATTGAATACCGCTCAGCTTCGTCAGTTTCTCGACGATCATTACGACCGCTACGATCAGCCGGCTTTTATTGCGAATGATCCTATCAGCATTCCGCATCGCTTTACCCAGCGGCAGGATATTGAAATCAGTGGCTTGTTTGCCGCCTTGTTAGCGTGGGGCCAGCGCAAAACCATTATCAGTAAGTGCACGGAATTGATGCGCCGCATGGACGATGCACCGTATCAATTTATTACCCAGCACACCGATGAGGAGTTGAAAGGCTTGCTGGGGTTTTGCCACCGCACGTTCTGCGACACCGATTTGCTGTACTTCGTGCACTGGCTGCGTTGGTTTTACCAAAGCCACAGCACGTTAGAAGACGGTTTTTTGATCGGAGATACGCAGCGGGAGCGGCTGGAGAATTTCCATCAGCTCTTCTTCAGCCTGCCCGATGCACCGCAGCGCACGCGCAAACACGTAGCCACGCCCGCTCGCGGCTCGGCGTGCAAGCGCGTGAATATGTACCTGCGTTGGATGGTGCGCCAAGACACGCGCGGCGTGGATTTCGGCCTCTGGACTCGTCTGCCGATGGCTGACCTTGTTTGCCCCTGCGACGTGCACGTGGAGCGCGTGGCCCGCCGCCTAGGTCTGATGACGCGCAAACTCGTGGATTGGCAAGCAGCCGAGGAGCTTACCGCGCACCTGCGCGCCTTCGACCCCACTGACCCGGTGAAGTATGACTTCGCGCTGTTTGGGCTAGGTGTCGAGGAAAAGCATGGGGCTTTTTAATCTGCTACTGAGTGAAAACAGAGAGGCCCCGGTTCTGCCAGCAGAACCGGGGCCTTCTTGTAGTTGGCGACTGGAAGTAACCCTAGCGACTCCCTAGTTACCGCCCGTGGTGGTTTGGCTGGTAGCAGCTGGGCGCACGGTTGGGTACTTGATACCTAGCTGCTCTAAGTACGTTTTATACTTCGCCGGATTGTAGTAATACTTCTTCATCTCGGGCCGGAATTCGGCCATGATCTTCTTATTCAACTCTACAGCCGGCTTGTCGGTTTTGGAGACGAAGGGCGTGTACTTGGTATCCTTGGTTTGCACGTCGTTGAAGTACGCCCAGGCATTCTTGATGATTTCCGGTTTCACGAGCAGATCCAGCAAGGTCATGGCCTCGGCTTTAGCGCCGGCCGTTACACCTTTGTGGGCAATGGGGGTGGCCATGGAAATGGCATTGGACCAGTGATGACCGGGCAAACCAGGAATGTTGGAAGGATAGCGCAGCACGATGGTGGGCACGTTCCAAGAAATGTCGGCAATGTCGTCGGAGCCACCACCAATGGAGTTGTTGTCCGGTTTGCTCAGACTGTCCAACTTCATCGCGAGGCCATCAATGGGCCGGCCACGCCGGTCGGTTTTGGGTGCTTTCATCTCCACTTGCGTGGCGCGGGCTAGGGTCTGGTCTTCGGGTGACCAGGCAGGCAGCCCCACCAATTTGATGTTTTCGTACATGGTTTCGGCCATGGGCTTGTTCATGTGCCCCGGCCAGGCACTACCTAGCACCTCGTACGTCATTTCGGTGTTGGTCATCATGGTAGCTCCTTGCGCCATTTTGATGGCGTCTTGGTACATCTCCATGATCTTGGGGTAGGTTCGGTCGCGGAAGTAGTACCACACCGCTGCTTTGGAGGGCACCACGTTGGGCTGGTCGCCGCCGTCGGGGATGACGTAGTGCGAGCGTTGCGTGACCTCCATGTGCTCGCGGTGGAAGTTCCAGGCCACGTCCATGAGCTCCACGGCGTCGAGGGCGCTGCGCCCCCGCCACGGAGCACCAGCCGAGTGCGCCGCCTGCCCGCTGAAATTGAACTTCACGGATACCATGCCGTTGCCGCCCACGTCGCCGTACGACGTACCTAGGTTGTCGCCTACGTGGGTGAAGATGCAGGCATCTACGTTCTTGAAGTATCCATCGCGCACAAAATAGGCCTTACTACCTAGCTGTTCCTCCGCAACCCCCGGCCACAGCACTAGCGTGCCCGGAATTTTCTCGCGCTGCATGATCTTCTTGAGCGCTAGCACGGCCGTGATATTCAGCGGCTCGCCCGAGTTGTGGCCTTCGCCGTGCCCTGGCGCCCCCTCAATAATAGGGTCGTGGTAGGCCACGCCGGGCTTTTGCGACGCCTTCGGAATGCAGTCGATGTCGCTGCCAATGGCAATAACTGGCTTGCCCGAACCCCATTTAGCCATCCACGCCGTGGGCATACCGGCAATGCCCTGCTCAATGGTGAAGCCGTTTTTCTTCAGAATGTCGGTCAGATAACGCGAGGTTTCGGTTTCTTGGAAACCTAGCTCCCCAAAGCTGAACACCATATCCACCATCTCCTGCGTCGACTTTTGTTGTTTGTCGATTTCGGCAACCATCTCTTTCTTAAGCGCCTCCAGCTTGGCCGGCGAGATAGTAGTTTGGGCGGCGGCCTGGGTAGGCATTAGCGCGCTAACAAAGCCCGCTGAAGCTAGCACTAGGCCAGCCCGACGAAACAAATGCGGTAGTTTTCTTTTCATGAGCGTAGTGGTTGGTTGAAGTGAAAAGAAGGTTGCTCGGTAGCGCGAAGCGCTGGCTTCGTGCCTCGTGCACAGTGGTACCTAGGGTTGGTTGTTGCAACGGCATCATTGCGCTCTAGCGCGAAGCTTCAGCTTCGTACATCGTCAATGAACCTAGCATAGCTAGGCGCCTCGTCAGCGACACGTGAAGCTTGTGCTTCACGTGTCGTCACAGCGGGTTCCCCTTCAATGACACAGGAAGCCGGGGCTTTGCGCTACAAGCCCTAATAAGCAAAATCGTCGTTGAGGAAGTCCATGCCGGGCATACCGATGGGCGCGCCGGGAGGCATCACCGAGGCGGCGGGCGTCAGGAATTTCTCCGGCTCTTCACGGTACTTGCCAATCTGAGAAAGGCCGAACAGCAGATTAGCTTTTTGCCGGGGTTCAGCTTTCGCCACGGCCGAGTTCATCCACTGCTGAAGGTCGTCCACTTTTAGCAAGGCCTCGCCCCGCACGCTGGGCGAGGCTTTTTCGTTGGCGGCTAGGGCTAGCAAATACTTCAGCGTGAGGTTATTCACTACCGCTTGTATCTCGCCGTTGTAGCCAGCCGCCAGCGGAGTTTTCCACGTCTTATCCAGCAGCTTGTCGACCACGGGCATAAAGCCGGGCTGGGCCGCGTCGCGGGCGTGGTACTCAACCAGGCGGGCGGCCCGCTCCGGATTCAGGATGGAGGAAATCGTTTCGTTTGCCGCCGACTCGGCCGCGGCCATTGGGTCGAACGTCGGGCCGGTGTAGCCGCTGAACGTTTCGAGGCCACCGGGGAAGCCTGATGGGCGCGGCGGAATCTTCTGAATCAGCTTCTCAGGCAGAGCTAGGGCTTGCGGCGACACGGTCGCCATCAGGGCATCGAAGGCCTTCCACTGCTCGGTGGGGTCCACCATGCGGGTGATGGTCTGGCCATCGTTCTTCACTGCATGGGTGAAATACAAGCCGCCCAGCGACTTGGCTGTGGCTTCGATTTGGTAGCGGTGCAGTAGGTAGATGGGCACTAATACTTCCTCTAGCGTGGCCATTGGCATATCCTTCTGGATGGCCGCTTCCGAGAAGTTGTCGAGCACGTGGCGGCGCACCGTCATGAGCTTGTTGAGCTGCACCACCGCGTTGTCGCCGTCGTCCCACTGGTGGGAGTTGGGGTGCACGTAGCCGCCAATGTCGGGAATGAAAATGTGGCCCTGCTTCAGGGTTTCTGCCATGATTTTATCCAGCGCCTCATCCTCGTTCGTGCCCTTCGAGAAATCCTGGTAACCCCACGTAATGGCGCGCTTATCCCAGCTGCCGATGCCGGTGGCGTAGGCATCCGATACGTCTACTACCCCATTCTTGAGTTCGAAGCGCGGGAATGGGTAGTCCATCACCGAGCCTCGGTCGTGGGTACTGGAGGTGAAGTTGTGGTAGAGCCCGAGGGTATGGCCAATTTCGTGGGCTGAGAGCTGCCGGATGCGAGCCAGCGCCATCTTCTCCATCTTGTCGGTCGTCGCCTTGCCATCGTGGTAAGGTTGCAGCAGCCCTTCGGCAATGAGGTAATCCTGGCGGTGACGGTCGGAACCTAGGGTCACGACGCCCTTGATGATTTCGCCCGTGCGCGGGTCGATGTACGAAGAGCCATACGAAAAAGCCCGCGGGCTACCGGAGCGGTTCACCCAGTTCACCACGTTGTAGCGAATGTCCATGGGGTCCGCGCCAGCAGGCAGCTCCTTTACTTGGAAGGCATTTTTATATCCGGCCGCTTCGAATGCCTGATTCCACCAGGAGCCGCCCTCGATGAGCGCTTTCTTGATTTGTTCCGGCGCGCCGCGGTCCACGTAGTACACAATCGGCTCGACCGGCTCGCTCATCGCAGCCTTTGGGTTTTTCTTTTCTAGTCGGTGCCGGCGCGTGTAGCGCTTGGTGAGCTGCTCCGTCATGGGCGCCGAGAAGTCCATGTAGGTGAACTGGTTGAAGCCCGAGCGCGGGTCAAACTTGCGCGGCTTGTACTTGTCGTCGGGCAGCTCCACAAACGACTGGTGCATGTTCACCGTCACCGCGTTGGGGTCGGGCGCAATGTCGGAGCCGCCCCCGAAGAAGCCGCGCCCGGCGCCCGTTGGGCCGCCGGTGAAGGTGATGATGGCTTCAAACTCGGTGTTTTTGGGGAAGTTCTTGGTGTTTTCCAGGTACACCGCCGAGCGTGACTCATCGAAGCGGTACGGCGTGCTGGCGCCACCACCGCCGGCTCTGCCGCCCCCTACGCCGGGCCCAGCGTAGCTAGGGGTACCGAGTCGGTCCCCAATTTTTTGACTATCGCGTACCAGGAAAGGGGTCATATCCAGCAGCACTTTGTCGCCTTCTACGGCGGCGGGGTTGAAGCCCCAAATCACCGATTTAGCAAAGGCGTTTTCTACGGCGTGCTGCTCATCCACATTTTTCGACATGGCCCGGTAGCTGTACACGGGCTCTACCAAGAATACTTTGGAGCCAACCCGTTCAAACTTTGCAATGGCCGAAGACGCCTGACCTCGCTCCGGCCCGCCCGATCCGACGCCGTTGGTGAGCGAGCCGAAATACAGGAATTCTTTGCCTAGCTTATCGACCTCTAGGTAAATTTTGCCGCTTTTCTCATCGTAATAAAAGGGGAAATAGCCATCGAATTTCTTCATGCCTTGCGTGACCGATGAGATGGATGCGGCAGGCTTAGCTTCGGCTCGGGGGGCGGGATTGGCAGGGGTGTTTTGGGCGACAGAAATCTGGCTGAAGGCCAACATTCCCACCAGTAAGGGTCGAGTTACTCTCATAGATGATCGGGCGTGCGGGTTTGGTATTGGTACTGATTTGCGATTTTAGCTGAAGAGACACAACTGAGTGTCGCTCAGTTGCGGAGGTTATTTATTGAGGGCTGTTCAAAGCGAGGTAGTCGGCTGCGCTGACCTTCGATTCAAGGACGGAACACAGCCAGGATGTCTACACGGCGGCCCGACGACCTAGCTCGTTTTTACAACTCCTTGTTCGAAGAAATCTCCGCGTTCGGAATCGGGAAGATATACTCTGGCTGGCTCGATGTAATGGACGGGGCTGTACCCTTGCTCGGAATCGGCAACATGTTGCGCAGCAAGTCGTTGGAGCGAAATCCTTCGCCAAGCAGCTCTATCCGGCGCTCCACCCAAATGGCATTGGTCAGGGCCGTGGCCGAACTGGTTGTGGCCGCCGGGAACGTGTAGCCGCTATCCGAGCGCTGGTGCACGGCGGTGAGCACGGCGGTGGCTTTGGCTAGGTCGGGAGTGCTTTGACGAGCGAGGGCCTCGGCGTAGTTCAGCAGCACCTCCGAGTAGCGAATTACGGGTACGTAGTCGAGGTAAGGGTTGGCTTTGCGGTATTTCATCAAGTACATCGTGGTACCGGAGGCACGCAGCATGGTGCGGCGGCTGTCGCCCGTGCGCCACTGCGCATTACCTAGGATGCCCGTTGCGTTCAGGTTGTACTCCTGATTCAGGTTATACTCGTAGCCCAGCGAGCTTTGACCGCTGATGTTGTCTAGCTCCGTCATGGGCATAGAGAAGATCGACTCGGTGGTGGTATAGCTGGAAGTGAAAACGGTATTGATATCAGCTTGCAGCTGGTGCGCTACGCCGGTAGCAGCTTTGTAAGGCGTGGCATCCGACACCACTTTCTTAGCCTCCGTTACCACTTTGTCGAACTGTCCCATGTTCAGGTACACCCGCGTCTTGAGGGCAATAGCCGTGTTGCGGTGGGCCCGCGTCGTGTTGAGAAGATCCGACGAGTACTTGAGCGGCAGGGCGGCTTCTGCGTCGTCTAGGTCTTTGATAATTTGGGCATATACCTGCGCCACTGTGCTGCGAGCTAGGTTGTTGTTGGCCGGCGACGCCTCCCCTTTCATCCGCAAGGGCACGCCGGGCGAAGCGCCCTGGTTTTTCACGTAAGGCTGCCCGTAGAAGGAAATAAGGCTGAAGTAGCATAGGGCCCGCACAAACTTGGCCTCGCCCACGTACTGCGCCGTGGTAGCGGCATCCACCACGTTGGGGTGCGCGGCCAGCCCGTCAATCACCAGATTAGTTAGGTTAATGGTGGCGTAGGCGCTGCTCCAGGTCGTGAGGGCGTCGTTGGAGCCGGAGTTAATGGTGTGGTTCCAGGCGTCGTAGCCGGTGAATACGTTTTGGAGGCGGTTAATGAATTCTTCGCCCCGGATGTCGCTCAGCATCGGGAAACGCCCCCCGAAGAAGTTTCCCACTTTCAGCCCGGCGTACATGCCATTTACCTGCCCTAGCACCCGCTCTGGGGTATCAAACAGGAAGGTGCCCTGCAAGGACGTCTGCGGCACCGGGTTCATGATGTCCTTTTCGTCGCAGGCCGTAAGACCTAGGCCAACGGTAAGCACCAAGCACGCTAGGCTCGCCTTAACTACTTTTGCTGTAGAAGTATGGATGTTCATTGCTCTCTGAGTTCTGCTAAGTGATTTGTACCTCTGTCTCAGGCCATTGCTCCGGCCGGGCACCTAGGGCACCAGGCCAGGAAGGCGTCCGGCCTAGAAGCCCACGTTCACGCCGAAAGTGAAGGTGCGGCCCTGCGGAATGGAGTTCTTGTCCACCCCAGGCGTGAGGTTGCTGTTGCCATTCGACGAGATATCCGGGTCCGTGCCGGAGTACTTTGTAATCAGGAAGGCATTGAACACCTGCGTGTACACGCGCACCGAACTGATGCCCGACTTGGCGCCGAACAGCTGCACCGGCACGCGGTACCCTAGCGAAGCCGTTTGCAAACGGATATAGTCGGCTTTTTCCACGTTCTCCGAAATCGGGAACGACGAGCCATTGGAGAGCAAGTCGCCGTACACCACGCGCGGAATGTCCGTTTTTTGGCCCGGCGTCGTCCAGCGGTCGAGTACTTCGGTGGTGTTGTTCCAAAAGCGCTGGTCGCGCCAAGTGCCCTTCGAGCCGTTCATCACGTAGTTGCCGCCCGAGTAGGTGAAGTTTACCCCTAGGTCGAAGTTGCCGTAGCGGAAGGTGTTGTTGAAACCGCCGTAGAATTTTGGCAGCGCATTGCCGAGCAATTGGTAGTCGCTCACGCTGATAGCGGGCGCGGCCGAGCCATCGAGGTAGGTCCAGCGGCTTTGGCCCGAGGGCACGGCGTGGTTGTACTGTACGCGCTGGCCTTCCCGGTTGATGAAGATGCGCTGCCCATTTTCGGGGTTCACGCCGTCGGTTTTGGCGCCGTAGAGGCTCCCTACCGAGTAGCCCACGCGGGTGATGTTGGAGGTTTCGGCCGTGGCGCTGGTGGTGCCCACAATCTCGGTTCCTTCGCCGTACAGCGCCGTTACTTGGTTTTTGTTGAAGGTGTAGTTGAAGTTGGTATTCCAGCTAAACTTGCCGCTTTCCAGCACATTGGCCGTTACGCCCACCTCAAAACCCCGGTTGTACATCGAGCCCACGTTCATGAGCATGGCGTTGTTTGGAATGCCTTTGGAGGGCGACTGCGGCACGTTCAGGATGAGGCCATCCACGTTGTTGCGGTAGTAGGTCAGGTCGAGTTGTATCCGGTCGTTGAACAAGCCAATGTCGGCGCCCACGTTAGTTTGCTTGCCGGTTTCCCACCCTAGGTCGGGGTTGCCGCCCTGCGAGAAGGCCCACGTAGCGGCCGAGCCATACAGGCCTGAGTTATACAAAGAGAGCGAGCCGTACCAGTTGGTGAGGTTGGCATTGCCGATCTTGCCCCAGCTAGCACGCAGCTTCAGGCCCGTCATCACCTGGGCCAGCGACGAATTGCGGTAGAAATTCTCTTCCGCCAGCGACCAGCCCCCCGATACGCCGCCAAAGTTGCCGTACTTCTTGCCCGCACCTAGGGCCGAGTTGCCGTCGCGCCGGAAGTTTACTGTTAGGAAGTACTTCTTGTCGTAGTCGTAGGTGAAGCGGCCAAAGACCGATACCAAAGCCCGCTCGTTCAAGGCGTTATTGGCCGGTATGATCGTCCCGTAACTACCCTGAAAGTCGTTGAAGAAAATATCCGCCGAGTTGGAGCGTGTAGCGCCCCACGCGGCATTGTCAAACTTTTGGCGGTCGTAGCCAGCTAGTAAGCCGATGCTGTGCTTGCTGGCTACCGTCAGGTTATAGGTGAGGGTGTTGGTGAAATCCCAGTTGTTGGCCGCGATGCTTGTGTTGGTCGCGTTGCCGCTCGGATAGCCGGGCCCGTGCACCCCACTTTGGAAAGTCACGTTCTCAATCTTCAGCCGGTCGACGCCGTAGCTTATCCGGTAGTTCAACCCCTTCACGGGGTGAAAATCGGCGGCGAAGGTCCCCAAAATGTGGTCGTTTTCCGAGGTGTACTTATTTAAGTCAAGCATCGGCACCGGATTGTAGAAGTTGCTCGACACCTGGTTGTTACCCATACCTAGGGTGTTGGCCGTGCTCAGGTTGTAGGAGCCATCGGGGTTGTACACGGGCACGTTGGGCGCCGAGAGCCACGCCAGCCGCGCCGAGCCTACCAAGCCGAACGCATTGCCTTCCAACGACCCCGTGTTGGGCGAGGCGTTCAGGGTGTTGTTGTAGTTCGCGTTAGCCGTTAGGGTCAGCCACGAGGTGAGCTTGTGGTCCACGTTGAAGCGGACGGCTTTGCGGCTGAACTCGTTGGTTTTCAGAATCCCGCGCTGCTTGCTGTAGTTGGTCGAAAAGTAATACTTGGTCGACTCGGAGCCCCCCGAAACGCTTAGGCTGTGGTTTTGGGAGAAGCCAGTTTGGTATACTTCCTTATACCAATCTGTATCGACTAGCGAGCCATCGGCGTTGTACATGGGGAAGAACAGCTCCGACGCCACACTGGCATTATTCGCATTGCCCGACAAAATCTTCGAGTTCAGCACGGCCTCGTTCTTAATCATCATGAACTGCTCCGCGTTGAGCATTTTGGGTAGGCGCACGGCCCGGGTCACGCCGGCCCAGCCTTCGTAGGTCACCTTGGGCTTGCCAGCCTTGCCGCTTTTGGTCGTAATCAGGATAACGCCAGCCGCCGCACGCGAACCGTAGATAGAAGTTGATGCGGCATCTTTCAGCACATCAATCGATTCAATATCAGCGGGGTTAATATCACCTAGGGGGTTGTTGGCCACTGTGCTGCTCCCCGCCACGTTGCCCGTGTTGATTGGCACTCCATCGACTACTACCAGCGGATAAGAGCTGAGCGAAATGGAGTTGACGCCCCGAATACGAATAACGGGTGGGTTGTTTAGTACCCCGTTGGGCTGCCCAATGCTTACGCCCGTTGCCTTGCCCGCCAGGCCCTGGTCGAAGCTCTGCACAGGCAAGTCCTTCACGGCGTCGCCCTTCACACGAGCGGCCGAGCCCGTAAATTCTTCCTTGGTTTGGGTCCCGTAGCCTACTACCACTACATCAGCAAGTTGCTTGGTATCAGCGCCCATTTTTACGCTGATACTCGAGCGACCATTCACGGGTACTTCTTGCGAACTGTAGCCGATAAACGAGAAAACCAGCGTACTGGTAGGCGCACATTCCATAGTGAAGGTGCCATCAGCGCTGGTTGTCATGCCTTGGGAAGTGCCTTTCACAAGCACCGTGACGCCAGGCAAGGGAGAATTCTCACCTTCTGTCACTTTTCCGCTAACTTTTTGGGTTTGCGCAAGCGCCACGGACAGCGTACAAAGGCAAACGAAAAGTAAGAGTACTACTTTTTTCATGCGTTGGGCTTTAGAATGAAGTGGGGATAGTTCTGAATTCTGTAGGCAGTAGCGTACCGTTCCCGCTGCCTAGGCGCTGCGGGACTACCTACAAGTCAATTAGTTATTGAATAGAAAACACCTCTTCTTTTGCGGTAGCTTGCCGTTCCGAATGGTCAGTGAGCTTCACTGGGAAGGCAAGCGGCCGTAGACACGCATTGCTGGTGCCTTTGGCTAAATAGGTGGTAGCAGAAGAGGATAAGGAGCGCCGGGAACGCCCGGCCGCAGCCGCGCCATTATGGGGCAACTACACGGGCGTACTGAGGTAATGCGCGGGAATTGGCAGAGACAGAACGAGGAACTCTGGGGATGGCAACTTCTAGCGTGGGAATTGGTAGAAGGCGGCGCGGTCAAGAAGTCGAAAGCTAGCTTCTACTGAAAGCAACTGAAAGGCAGTAGCAAGCAGTATTTTTATTATTCTTTCAACTAATTCTCCTCAATTATATAAATACGGTTACTTCAATGCAAATATTTTGCAAACAATTCATAAAAATAATCACTTTGCTGTGAAACTGTTCAGTTACAAACTCGTAGCTAGGTCGCTCTATTTGGCAAGCTCGTTAGTGGGCTACTCAGCCACGTAAAACGGCCAGGCGAAGGCGCGCTGCTCTTTTGTCTTTGATGAGCGTCCGGTATCCGTCTTATTTCAACTCTGTTTTCTTAGAGAAGAAAGTCGAGCTGGAGCGGCAAGGAGTTTCTAATGCAAAAGCCTAGGTACTCCCTCGGCTTTTTTGCTAACTCCTGCTTCCTAGCGTTGGCGTGCTGATGCTGGCGTTCGATGAGCTTTCCACTAAAATCAGACAATTCATAGTAATATAGTAGTACGAGCGAATCTTCTGGCGCTCCTAACTGTTTACTTTTACAAGGCTTTTTTGATCCTAATACCGAATAACCAATCTTGATTCTACCTCAGAATTTTGAGTCTAAAATAGGCTTTTCGCAACTGCGAGAAATGCTGGAGTCGTTGTGCCTGAGTGCCCTAGGTCGCCAGTTCGTGGGCAAGATGCAGTTCCAGACCAAGCACGACCAGCTCCAGAAGCTTCTTCAGCAAACGGACGAATTCCGCGTGCTATTGAACTCTGGCGCCGACTTTCCGAGCCAGCACTACCACGACGTACACCCCTACCTGGTGCGCGCCAACTTGCCCGGTGCTTTCCTTGATGTGCCCGCGTTCTTTGCCGTGAAGATGTCGCTCCGGACCATCCGGCAGGCGTTGCTGTTCTTCACCCAGGCCGAGGAAAGCCTCTATCCCACCCTGCGCCTGCTCGGCATTGGGGTGCAGGTGGACCGTAACTTGCTGGCGGCGCTGGATAAAGTGGTCGATGACGAAGGCCAGGTACGCGAAAATGCCTCGCCGTTCTTATCGCACCTGCGCCAGGAGCTAATTACCCGCCAAGGGCAACTTCGCAAGCAAATTGCGGGGGTGCTGCGCCATGCTCGTGAGCAGGGGTGGGTGCCTGAGGGTGCCGAACCAACGATCCGCGGCGGCCGCTTGGTACTGCCCGTCATTGCCGAGCACAAGCGCCGGGTGCGTGGTCTGATTCACGATGAATCGGCTTCGGGCCAGACGGTGTTCATTGAGCCGGAAGCGGTTTTTGAGCTGAACAATGACATTAAGGACCTTGAGAATGCCTACCAGCGCGAGCTGATCCGCATCCTGACGGCCCTCACCGACCAACTACGCCCGCACATTCCGGATTTGCGCAAGGCGTATCAATACCTAGGTCTGCTGGATTTCATCCGGGCCAAAGCGCTGCTTGCCCAGCGTCTGGAAGCGACGTTGCCGGTGCTGCATGCACGCCCCTTGGTGCAGTGGAAACAGGTGCGGCACCCGCTGCTTTACCTCACATTCAAGGAGCAGAAAGACAACCCGCGCGACGTGGTTCCGCTTGATATGGAGTTGAACCCCGACCAGCGTATCCTGCTCATCTCGGGGCCGAACGCCGGGGGTAAATCGGTGGCGATGAAAACGGTGGGCTTGGTGCAATACATGCTGCAATGCGGCCTGCTCATTCCGGCCGGCGAAAGCTCGGAAGCCGGTATGTTCGAAGATATTTTCCTCGACATCGGCGACGAGCAAAGCCTGGAAAATGACCTGAGTACGTACTCATCGCACTTGCTGAGCATGAAGCAGTTTCTGCTGTTTGCCGGCAAGCGCAGCCTCGTGCTGATCGACGAATTTGGTACTGGTACTGAGCCAGTGCTAGGGGGCGCCATTGCGGAGGCCGTGCTGAACCAGTTCAACCAGGCCCGTAGCTTCGGCGTCATTACCACGCACTACACCAACCTGAAGAACTTTGCCGAGCGTTCGCAAGGCATCGTGAACGGCGCCATGCGCTACGACCCTGAGCAGTTGCAGCCACTCTACCGCTTGGAAATCGGCAAGCCTGGTTCGTCATTCGCCATCGAAATTGCCCGCAAAATTGGTTTACCCAAGCAGATTGTGGAACAGGCCACTCGCCTTGTGGGCAAGGATAAGATTCGCTACGACCAGCTCCTGGAAGGCCTAGAGAAAGAAAAAACCGACCTAGAGCAGCGCACCGCCGAAGCCGCCAAGCAAGAGCGCCGCCTGAAGAAGGCCGCCCAGGACTACCAAGACCTGAAGCGCCATCTGGAAGACACGCAGCTGGAAGTACTGCGCGAGGCCAAGCAGAAGGCGAAAACCTTGCTCAAGGACACGAACCAGCAGATCGAAGCAACCATTGCCGAAATCCGCCGCAACCAAGCCGACAAGGAGCAAACCAAGCAGGCCCGCGAGCAGCTCGATACGTTTGTGCGCGAAAAGCTGCAAATAGAGCCACCAAAGCCGCGCCCAACCCGCGAAGCTGCCGACGCCACCAACCTAAAAGCGGGCGATAAAGTGGCGCTACTAGGACAAGACGGCTACGGCGAAATTGCCAGCCTGAAAGGCAAAACCGCTGAGGTTATGTTCGGTGGCATGAAGACGCTGGTGAAGGTAAATCAGCTTGAAAAACTCAGCCGCGCCGAAGTGAAGGAGCGGGAGAAGAAAGCAGAGAAATCTGTTTACGCTACCGCCGGTTCCGGCCTCGACCTGACCGGCCGCATGGCGGACTTCAGCCCCACCCTCGACCTTCGCGGTGAGCGGGCCGAAGATGCCCTGCAAAAGTTGATGGCGTTTGTAGACGATGCCGTTATGTTTGGCTTGCCGGAGCTCAAAATCCTGCACGGCCGTGGCAATGGAGTGCTGCGCCAAGTGGTGCGCGACTACCTCCGCTCGGTGCGCACCATCGCCAGCGTCGGCGACGAGCACGCCGACCGCGGCGGCGACGGGGTAACCCTCGCTGTACTGAAGTAAACTGTTCTTGTAATGCTAAAAGGCCCCTTGCTTCATCAGCAAGGGGCCTTTTTCTTTGGCTATTCAGTTCAGGCGTGCTGGCAGCGAAGCCAGAGAGCCAGCACTTTAACTACGAGACCAACCATCCCAGTAAAGGCTTATCAAGACCCATTCGTCAAGAAAACGCGGGATTACGACAGGCCCACTACTGAGCTGCGGCGTTCTAGCAGCACCGTATCGCGCCACACGCCGTGCAGCTTGCCGATCCGCTCGCGGTAGCCGACAGTGCGGAAACCTAGGCCTTCGTGCAGCTTGAGGCTAGGTATGTTTTCGGGAAAGATGCCGGCTTGTAGCGTCCACATACCCTCGGCTTCCGCTTCGGTGATGAGCACGCCCAACAATTGCCGCCCCACCCCTTGCCCATGCGCCTCGGTGGCTACGTACACGCTCACTTCTGCCACGCCCCCGTACACGCACCGCCCCGATACCGGCGACAGCGCCGCCCAGCCTAGCACCCGACCAGCATCGTCGGTAGCGACCAAGCGGCTATGCGACAGGTGCCCTTGGTCCCACGCCTCCCAGGTCGGGGCTTCAGTCTGGAAAGTAGCGTTGCCGGTAGCTAGGCCGGCTTCGTAAATGGCTTTGGCCTCGGGCCAATGCGCTGCGGTGAAGGGCTGGATGGTAGGCATTAAGCACTGAAGGTTAGAAGCAAGCCTAAGATATGCAGCTTGCCTTAGCTCCTATTGTTTATACGTAGTCAATACCTAGCAGCACCCACCGCCGGGGCTGCAAGCAGGGCCACTTTCGGCGCTGGTGGTGGCGAGCGTGAAGGCCATGGGCGCAGTGGTCAGCACTTCGGCAGAGGCTTCCTGCGCGGCGGGCGCAATGCAACACTGGCTGCTGGCTTGCTGATACTCAGCCTCGTAACGCGGATCGTTGAATTCGGCGTCTTCGTGGAAGTAATATACCTCCCACTCTACCCCGTCGGGGTCGTTTACCCAAAACTTGTCTTGCTTGGCGTAGCAGCAAGCCGTGCCCATCTCTTCACGTTGCACCAGGCCCGCTTTGCGCGCCACCGCCAGGCGCTGATTGAGTTGCTCCAGCGTCTCTACCTGAAAACCTAGGTGCCCGAAGTTGCTGGCTACGCGCGCGGAGTTCTCCACGAATGAGATAATTAACGAGGGCTCATCGAGGACATACTTGGCGTAGCCGCGCCGGATTTTGGCGGCCGGCTGCCCGAAAAAAGCCGTGTAGAAGTTGACCGTGGCGGTTAGGTCGGAGACGTACAAAGAGACGTGCATCCGGGGGAAAACGGGAGTTTCCATAGGGTACAAAAGCAAAGGTGGAAGGAATAGCTAGCAAGCGCAGGCATCGCCAGGGCCACAAACCGGACCGACGGTAGCTTCCGCGAAAAAGCCAGCAAACTGCTGCTGCACTTGCCGTAGCAGCTCCGTATTGAGGCAGTAGCAGACGGTGAGCCCGTCAATCTCACCCCGAATCAGATCAAGAGCTTTTAGCTCCTGCAGGTGCTGCGTAACGGTGGTGCGCGAAAGAGGCAGTTCGGCAGCGATATCGCCGGAGATGCAGGTCATTTTGCTGGCGAGCAGTTGAATAATGGCAACTCGCGCCGGATGCGCAAGCGCTTTAGCTACCCGGGCAAGTTGCTGCTGCTCCTGGGTAAAAGCAGTGGTTTTGGCGTACGTCATAAGCAAATAACTCTACTATGACGTAAACATACGACATACTCTGACGTATGTTTACGTCATACGCCCTGTTTTTTTACAGAACGACTATAGCATCCCTCGCTTCTTTGCTCTTCTACTTGCTAGCTATTCGCTGCTGGTTGTACTCTGATAAACACCAGGAGCTAGGTTCTGGCAGTACTCCAGGACCTAGCTCCTGGTCTTGAAAGCAGCTAAGTACTTACACGGCCGCTTGCCGGAAGGGTTTGATTTCCACCTTCTCCCACACCCGTTGCAGGACGTACGGGTCCTGCTCTTTCCAGGCGTTGAGGGTTTCGAGGCTTTCAAATTGCACCACCATCATGGAGCCAATCATCTGCCCGTCGTCGTTGAGGATAGCGCCGCCAAACAGCAAGTTGCCGGTTTGCCGGAGCTGGTGGGCGCCTTCCAAGTGGGAAGCCCGCGCTTCTAGGCGGCGCGCCAAGGCACCCGCATCGGTGTAGTCGTAGGCAGTAATCAAGTATTGATTCATGATGAGAGAAGCTAGGTAAGGCGAATGGCACGTACCTGGTTTTGAAAGTTGAGCGTAAGTTGTACTAGAATGTTTCGGCTAGTTTAACGGCTCCCGGCCGCATTTTGTCGTTGCGGAGAAAATACTTTGTGGGTGTGAGGAAGTTTCACAAACGATTGTGTTAATTGGCCCCATGAAAATCACTCGTAGTCGAACGAAGCTAACTGCCGCGCCCATCGGTCTGGTAGCAGCCCTGCTCATCACTCCGCTGCTTGCCCCTACTGCCCTAGGTCAGCAGACAGTCACCCCAGCTCCCACCGAACAAAAACCGGTAGCCCTGCCCGTCAGCGGCGGCAACCCCATCATCACCCATAAATACACCGCCGACCCGGCTGCGATGGTGAAAGATGGTACCGTATACCTCTACGCGGGCCACGATGAAGCGCCGGCCCCGCAGGAACGCTACGTGATGCACGAGTGGCTGTGCTTTTCTTCCCAAGACATGGTGCATTGGACCGAGCATCCCTCGCCTCTTAATGTGAAGGACTTTGCCTGGGCCAAAGACGACGCCTGGGCCTCACAGGTGATTGAGCGCAACGGCAAATACTACTGGTACGCGGCCGTGGAGCACGGCACCATCAAAGGCAAGGCTATCGGGGTAGCCGTGTCTGACAGTCCCACGGGTCCTTTCAAAGATGCACGTGGGTCGGCCCTGATTACCAACGACATGACCACGGAAGCGAAGATCAGCTGGGATGATATCGACCCTACCGTTTACATCGATGGCAACAACCAGGCGTACTTGTTCTGGGGCAATACCATCTGTTACTACGCCAAGCTCAAGCCCAACATGACGGAGCTCGACGGCCCCATCAAGAAGGTAGAAGGCCTGAAGAACTTCACCGAAGCACCCTGGATCCACAAGCACGACGGCTGGTATTACCTATCGTACGCTTATCAATTCCCGGAAAAAATGGCTTACGCCATGAGTCGTAACTTGGAAGGACCGTGGGAATACAAAGGCATTTTGAATGAAATAGCCGGCAACTCCAACACCAACCACCAAGCCATTATTGACTTCAAAGGCCAATCCTACATCATCTACCACAACGGCGGCGTACCCACGGCAGGCAGCAGCTACCGCCGCTCCGTGTGCATCGACTACCTCTACTACAACAAGGACGGCACGCTGAAGCGGGTGGTAATGACCTCGGAGGGCGTGAAACCAGCTAAGCAGGGCACCCCAGCCGCCGCCCCGAAAGCCAAATCTACTTCCAGCGGAAATTAGGCACTACCTAGCCCTGCAAACACAAGCAACGAAAACTCCAACGTCTGCGGCAGCAATAGGCGTTGGGGTTTTCGTTGCTTGTGTTTGCAGGCTATGATCTGGCGTTTAGCGCCCAGGCGCTAAAAAAGCTAGCCTAACTGTGCTGCTCCACGGCCGCTTTCTTTTTCGGACTGGCACCCGTAGCAGGTGTGTGCAGGGAAGATCCGCGAACAAACAGCTCGGGCTGCAACACCACCTGGCGCTGCGAAAAAGGCGTTCCTTTCGACTCCACTAGCTCCAGAAACAGCCGCACGGCAGCCTGCCCCATCTCCTCGCACCGCTGATCGACGGAGGTGAGCATGGGCTCGGTGATGGAAGTGAAGGCCTCGTTGCTGAAGCCCGCCAGCGCCACATCTTCGGGTACGCGCAGCCCTTGGCTTTTCAAGTATTGCAGAGCCCCCAGAATGGAAGAGTCGCCGGCGGCAAACACAGCATCGGGTGGATTGGGCAATGCCAGCAGACGAGCCATTTCCTCGGCTCCTTGCTCTTGCGACATGTCAAAGTAGGCAATCAATTCCTCATCCGGCGCAATACTGTAGCTCTGTAGGGCGTCGAGGTAGCCTTGGCGACGGGTTTGGTAAATATTAAGATGCTGAGGGCCCGTAAAGTGAGCAATGCGCCGGCACCCTTGCTCCAGCAGATGCCGCGTGGATTGGTAGGCCCCGGCCCGGTCGTTGAGCACGACGGCGTTTACGTCATCCCCCGTCATCACCCGGTCGAAGAACACGAGTGGAATACCGCGCCGACGCACCTTATCGAAGTGACGAAAATCGTTGGTAGTACGCGCCAATGACACTAAAATGCCTGCTACCTGGGCATTTAGCAGCGTATCAATATTATGACGCTCTTGCGCCGCATCTTCGTTCGACTGGCACATCACCACGCTGTAGCCGGCCTTGCGCGCTACAGTTTCGATGCCGTGAACGACGGAAGGGAAAAACCGCCCCTCGATGTAGGGCACCACAACGCCCAGCAATTTACTCTTGCCCTTGCGCAAAGCTGCCGCCAGGTGGTTGGGTTGGTAATTCAGCTTTTTGGCCAGCTTTTGCACCTTTAGCTTCGTGGCCGGGCCAATGCTGTGATGGTCACTTAAAGCGCGGGAAATGGTCGTCATCGACACACCTAGCTCCCTGGCCAAGTCGGCCATAGAAACGGGGCTACTTACTATTTCCTTGTCTTTTTTCGTTCGTGAAGCCATGGGGGTATACTACTCGTAAGCGGTTAGCGCGAGTGCGCTAAAAGGATTATGCCGATATGGATTAGCGCTTATCAAATGTTTGTGCGGGGCAATAACAAGAAGAAAGCAAGCCACTGCTCCCCTTCTACGCTGTTGCTGTTTACGCGGCTACTAGTACCTAGGCTGGTTTATCGACTCGAATGGAAGCTACACGCTTAGAAGCTGCTACACAATCAATTATCCCAAACTCGCCTCCGTCCAACATTGTATTTTATGGCTACTCTCAACCGAAAGCGGGTTAACTTAATAAATTGGAAGTATAAACGCCAGTTAGATCTTACGAAACCGCTGATTTACCTGCATAGCGCAGAAATTGGCGAAGAAATCTTACTTGGCAACGGCTCACACAATCGTTTATGTAAATTTTTACAATGAGGCAGAAATTGTTCTTTTTCGTGTTGCTACTGCTCAGCTTTCCGGCATTGGCCCAGAACACGACCTCGCTTATTCCGGCCCACGACCCAGTCATGATTCGGCAGAACGGCACGTATTATATGTTCTGCACTGGGCGGGGCATCGCCGTGTGGTCGTCGAAAGACCAGAAAAACTGGAAGGCGGAGAAGCCGGTGTTTGCCACGGCCCCAGCCTGGGCCGTGCAAGCCGTGCCGGGCTTTCGTGGCAACCACATCTGGGCGCCCGATATTTCCCTGCATAATGGCGTTTACTCATTGTTTTACTCCGTATCGGCATTCGGCAAGAACACCTCGTGCATTGGCCTCGCTACCAACAAAACCCTGGACTCTAGCTCGCCCGATTTTAAGTGGGTTGACCACGGCAAGGTGGTGCAGTCGGTACCGGGCCGGGACATGTGGAATGCCATCGACCCCAACCTGATTCGTGACCAGGCGGGCACCCCCTGGATGTCGTTCGGCTCCTTCTGGGAGGGCATCAAGCTCGTGCAGCTCCGCCCCGACCTCACCGCTCCCGCCGAGCCCCAGCACTGGCGTACCATCGCCAGCCGTCCTCGCGACCCGAAACTAACGGATTCTTTGCCCGGCGACGGCGCCATTGAAGGCCCGTTCATTTTCCGCAAGAACGGTTACTACTACCTGTTTGTGTCGTTTGATTACTGCTGCCGCGGCCCCAAAAGCACCTACAAAATCATGGTGGGCCGCTCCAAGGAAGTTGCCGGCCCCTACGTCGACCGCGAAGGCAAGCCGCTGGAGCAGGGCGGCGGCACGCAAGTGCTAGCCGGCGACGACAAGTGGTATGGCCTAGGTCATAACTCCGTGTATACCTTCGATAACACTGACTACCTCATCTTCCACGCCTATGACGCCGCCGACCAGGGCAAGCCAAAGCTGCGCCAAGAGAAGCTAGGTTGGGATGCCCAAGGCTGGCCGCAGGTGCAATTGTAAGCCCTACTTAGAACGTAAAAAAGCCGCTCTGCAAATTTGCAGAGCGGCTTTTTTACGTAGTGCAGCGACGCTTTACTCCACGATGATTTTTTTGGTCAGCAGGCCGCTGTTGCTTTGCAGGCGCACCAGGTATACGCCAGCGGCTAGAGGCTTATCAATAGCAACTTCCAGCTTCTCCTGCGGGCCGAACAGTTGTTGAGAAACTCGCTGCCCTTGAGCATTCAGTACTTCAACGCGCACCTGGCCAGTGGGCTTCAAGTGACCTAGGTCGACCGTAAACTTGCCCTGCGTAACGGGGCTAGGATAAATGGCTAGTTCCGGCAGCCTTTGCGCCATGTTGGCCGTCACGATGGGGGTGCTAAGTGTCCAGCGCTGGCAGGTACAGCCGTTGTAGTCCCACAAACCTAGCTGCACCCCGGCGTTTTGGGAAGCGCCGGGCACTTCCACGACCCGGTTGCCATTCACCGACGACAACACCAGCGCCCCGTTGCTGGCTCGCTCGACCTTGAACTGCTGACACAGCAGGCCGCTGTACGCATTCAGCTGCAACCTAGCAGCTAGGTAGGGCGAGCAGCTCGCCACTTCGGCCGCTAGGCCCCCGAGGGCGTTAGTAATTTTGTACTCCCCGTTGCCGAGCGGGGCAAAATCCCATTGCTGACAGGCTAGGCCTGCTCTATTGCCCTGGGCAATGGCCTGCCCGGCCACGCCGGTACAACCCCAGGCATCCCACACTTTGCCGCTGTTGCTGCTTGTGATTTCGTAACGCCCCGCGGCCACCCAGTCGCGGGTGAGCACGGGCCACTGCGCCGCGTCCCACTGTAATGAGGCTAGGCTCAGCTTAGGCGCTCCGTTTTCGAAGCCTTCGTAATAATGATGGCTGACGTAGGTTATGCCATTTTCCTGGTAAATGCCCACTTGGCCCGGCCCAATATAATGCCCAGCCGTAGCCAGTAGGGTCGTGCCACCACCATTGTTCAGGTTCATACCATTCTTATCCACGTACGGGCCCGTGGGGCTGGTAGAGCGCCCAATCTGGATGTTGTAAGTACTATTTATCCCTTGGCAGCAAGCGCCGCGGTTGATGAACAGGTAGTAATAATTGCCGTTACGAATCACGTAAGGCGCTTCCACCCCGCCGTTAGCCAAGGCATATTGGGTAGCTAGGTCTGTCGGCTTGCCGGTTATTTTATCCAGCTGGGTCATTCGAATGCCACCAAAGAAGGAGCCATACGTGAGCCACAGGTTGCCGCTGGCATCTTCGATAAGTGCTGGGTCGATGGCGTTGACGGCGCTGCTGGCATTGGTCGACACCACTTCGCCCTGGTCTTCCCACTTGTAGTTGGGGCTGGTTGGGTCCAGTGTCACGTTGGTAGCTAGGCCAATAGCCGATACCTTAGAACCGAACGTGGAGCATGAATAATACAGGTAATATTTCCCGTTCATAAACTTGCACTCCGGCGCCCAGAAGTTGCCCGCGAAGCCCGGTACCTTCGCGTTGATCCAGCTCGGCCAAGTACCGAGAGCGAAAACTGGGCGCGGCGCCGGCGTCCAGCTAATCAGGTCGGTGGAGTACATCCCGTATACCCCGTCGCCAGTCGTGAAGATCCAGTAAGTGTTGCCACTCTTCACAATAGTACTTGGGTCGTGTGCGCCGTTGGCACCTTGCAATGCGTAAGCGTGCTGAACAGCAAGGGAGCAAAGTAAAAAGAAGGACACTACCACTCGGCGGTAGGCGAAACCTAGCCACTCAACCTGTGGTAAGAGCGCTGCCTTGCCAGTAATAGCCAAGCGGTGAAGCTTGGCGGAAAGGGTAATAATTTTCATGTAGGATGGGATTTGGTGGTAAGAGAAGGAACATGGAAATGCGTACTGGCAAAGAAGTGTGGAAGTAAGATTGGACGACTCGTGTAGGAGCTTACCGAGGAGGCGAATACAAAATGGGCTGGAAAAAGACGTTCTTATCTTCTCCCAGCCCATTAACCTAGCTAGCTTGTACGCTTGCTTTTATTTGTTCGGAATACGCAGCACCGTGAAGGAGTTAGGGGCTAGCGTGTAACTCATTGTTGGTGAAGAGACTTTGAAGGTTTCTTCTTTGGGAGCTAGGTACATCGGTTTGTCAAGGCTGTTTTCGGCCTGCAAATCATCGCTGGCCATCACCGTAGCCTTTACGGTTTGGCCTACCTTCTTCACTCCAGCCAGGTTGATTTTTACGGGCCGGGCCGAGGTTGAGTAGTTCACCAGCTTTACCACAATTTCGTTGGTGGTTTTGTCGGCGACGGCGCTAGTAAAGAGGTTATCCTCGCCGTTTTTGTTCGTTACGGGCAGCATGGTCGTGCCTTTGTTTACACTGAACAGCTTCTGCACGTAGTAATTCGGCGTGCCGTAGGAGCGCAGGTTGTCCATCCAGATAAGGTTGGGCGTCCATTGCCAGGCATCTACGTTGGCGAAGAGCGGGGCGTACGACGCCATTTCTACTACGTCGGCGTTGCGCTCTAGGCCCGTCATGAAGGCGGCTTCCGAGATGGCGCAATCCCAAGTGTTTTTGTTGCGGGGGCTAGCAATTGCTACGCTTTGGGCGGCATACTCTCCCGCAAAAATTTTCGGCCCAGTGCGCGGGTAGTTGTCGTAGCGACCTACGTTCTGGCGGAACCACTCGGGCTTGGCGTAGTAGTGCTCATCGATAAAGTCGGCACCAAGCTCCCGGAACCGAGTGGTGGCAGCTTTGAAGCGTTCATCGCCTGGGTCAGGACCCGCGCTGGAAACCAGCTTGATATTGGGGTATTTCGCTTTGACGGCTTTGGCAAACAGCTCGTACCGCTCATAATACTGAGGGCCCCATTGCTCATTACCCGCCCCAATCATCTTGAGGTTGAAGGGTGCTGGGTGGCCCATCGCAACCCGCTTAGCACCCCAGGTGCTCGTGGCGGGGCCGTTGGCAAATTCCACCAGATCCAAGGCATCCTGAATAAATGTTTCCAAGGTGATTTCGTCGGCGCTGTGCACATGCGTATCAGCACTGGCATTCGGACCGCCCTTGGGAGTGGTTGCGCTGAGCGGAGCTAGCTCGGCCGAATTGAACTGGCACGCCATGCCGATGTTCAGGATGGGCAACGGCTCGGCGCCAATGTCTTCAGAGAGCTGAAAGTACTCGAAGAAACCTAGGCCAAACGACTGGTAGTAATCGGGCGTGTAGCGGTGGGTAAACTCGGTGTTCCAGCGGTTGATCAGCGACTCGCGGTCATTCACCGCGCCAATGGTTTTCTTCCACTGGTAGCGCTGATCCAAGGTCCGGCCCTCCACGATACAGCCACCGGGGAAGCGCAGGAAACCGGGTTTCATATCCTTCAGGAGCTGCACCAAGTCGGTGCGCAAGCCGTTGGGGCGGTTCTGCCAGGTGTCCTTCGGGAACACCGATACCACATCGAGGTCAGCCGTGCCGGCACCGTCCATCACCACTTTCAAGTGGGCTTTGCTGCTGGTAGCGGAGGGCTTCAGCACAGCCGTGTACTGCTTCCACTCCCCCGTCAGGCCCGAAACTTGGGCTTGGGCTAGCGCCTGGCCTTTCTCGTCTTCCAGAATCACGCGCAAGCCGCTCACGTTGCCAGCCCCACGCCGAGCGTACACGGAGAAGTTATATTCGGCATTTTGCTTCACGCCCATGCCCCGGAAGCCTTCGTTGATAAAGCCGGCATCGGGGCTACTCGCTTTGGCCGTGAGGCGTAGGTAATGGTTATTGGTAGCACTCAGAGGCTGCTGACCTAGGATGGTGTACTCCGAGAGAGCGGCGCCACCTCTGATGGCTTTCCAGCCAATAAGGTGGTCATCTGTTTCAAACGACTTGTTCTTCACCAGTTCCGGGTAAAGCCCTCCGTCGGCACCAAAGTTAATATCCTCGAAAAACAAGCCGAACATCGACTTGGGCACCGCCGCGCCGGGCTTGTTTACCTGCACCGTCACGGTGGTAGGCGTGCCGGTTTGGGCTGCTGCCGGGTTGGCTACCAGACTACTGATAGCTAGCCCCAACGGCAAAAATGACGAGTAAGGAGACGAACGTTTTATCATAGGGCAAGAGCAGGTTAAAGAGCGGGAATTCTTGTGGGACTGAGCGTTACAGAACGCAGGCAGAAAATAGGTAAAAGACAAAAGACCGTCATGCTAAGCTTGCTGAAGCATCTCTACCGCTTCGTTCTCACATGCTGGATTACTATTGCAGTAGAGATGCTTCGACAAGCTCAGCATGACGGTCTTTGTTGAACCTTCAAGCTAGCTTTCCGCTTAGTAGCGGCCACCGAAAGCGGCTTCGTTAGCGCGCAGCTCGTTTTTGAACGTGCGCAGCTTCGTGTCGCCGTCGATTACCACGAACTCGATACCGGCCATTTCGGCGAAGTCTTCGAGGTACTCGGTGGTCAGGTTCTGGCTGTAACCGGTATGGTGGGCACCGCCGGCCAAGATCCAGGCAGCTGCGCCGGTAGCTAGGTCGGGCTTCACTTTCCACAGCACGCGGGCTACGGGCAGGTTCGGCAGATCTTGCTCAGGAGCAACGGCTTCTACTTCGTTCACAATCATGCGGAAACGGTTGCCCATGTCGATAAGCGTGGCGTTCAGCGCGGGGCCGGCGGGGCAGTTGAACACCAGACGCACTGGGTCGGCTTTGCCGCCGATACCTAGGGGGTGAATTTCCGCGCGCACTTTGCCTTCGGCAATCGAGGGGCAGATTTCGAGCATGTGCGAACCGAGCACTTGGTTGTTGCCGGGCGCAAAGTGGTAGGTGTAATCTTCCAT
Source organism: Hymenobacter crusticola (assembly GCF_002154225.1). Classification (GTDB taxonomy): domain Bacteria; phylum Bacteroidota; class Bacteroidia; order Cytophagales; family Hymenobacteraceae; genus Hymenobacter; species Hymenobacter crusticola. The sequence goes on along the minus strand of NZ_MTSE01000008.1, from coordinate 223,835 downwards.
GAAGGAGTTGCCGCCGGGCAGGCCCGCACCCATCACTTTCATGGCGCGCACCAGGGCCGACGTTTTCCAGTCGCCTTCGCCGCCGAAGCCGTAGCCTTCGGCCATCAGGCGCTGCGTGGCAATGCCGGGCAGCTGCACCATGCCGTGCAGGTCTTCGAAGGTATCCGTAAAGCCTTTGGCGCCCGTGTCTTGCAAGAACTTGCGCATGCCGGCCTCGATGCGGGCCGCATCGCGCAACGATTCGCGCTGACTACCAGCTGCTTGCAGCGTGTCGGCTAGCTCGTACTGCTGCTCATATTCCGCAACAAGCGCGTCTACTTGCTCCTCTGGAATAGCGTTTACCACGGCTACCAAGTCGCCGATTCCGTAGGTATTCACGGAGTAGCCAAACTTGATTTCGGCTTCTACTTTGTCGCCTTCAGTTACGGCTACGTAGCGCATGTTGTCGCCGAAGCGGACAAACCTAGCGCCCTGCCAATCGGCCCAGGCGCACGCCGCGCGGGCCCACACGCTCAGTTGATCTTGCACCGCGCCATCTTCCCAATGGCCCACTACTACCTTGCGGTTCAGGCGCATACGCGTGCCGATGAACCCAAACTCCCGGTCGCCGTGCGCCGATTGGTTCGTGTTCATGAAGTCCATGTCGATGGTGCCCCACGGAATGTCGCGGTTGAACTGCGTGTGCAGGTGGGCCATCGGCTTTTGCAGAATCTTCAAGCCGTTGATCCACATCTTAGCCGGCGAGAAGGTGTGCATCCAGGCAATCAGGCCCACGCAGTTTGCAGTGGTGTTGGCTTCCTGAATCAGCTTATAGATTTCATCGGGGCCAGTCAGGATGGGCTTGTATACAATCTTGATCGGCAGCTTGCTGTCCAGCGCTTCCGCAATTTGCTGCGAGTGTTGGGCTACTTCTTTCAGCGTTTCGGGGCCGTAAAGGTGCTGGGTGCCGGTGATGAACCAAGCTTCGTACTGCGAAATGTCAATCATGGGTGAATGGGTGATGTAAAGAGGGTTGTGTCCTGCTTGGCTTGCGCCTTCCTTCGGTTCGGCAAGCTCAGCAGGACGTTCTTATTTTTCAAAAACCTAGCTAACCTAGCTCTGACCGTAGTAGGAATTGACGCCGTGTTTGCGCTCGTAATGCTTGCGAATCAAGGCGTCTTTCAGGCGCGGCACATCGGGGCGGAGCGTGCAGCTGAGGTAGGCCATGCGGGCTACTTCTTCCAGCACGGCGCTGTTGTACACGGCCTTTTCCACGGTTTTGCCCCAGGTGAAGGGGGCGTGGTTGCTGAGCAGCACCATCTCCACTTCCTCCGGCGAAATACCGCGGCGCTGAAACTCATTCATGATCTGCCAACCCGTTTGATGCTCGTAGTCGCCGGCAATCATGTTGTCGTCCATGGGCGGCGCGCACGGGATGTCGGCGGTGAGGTGGTCGGCGTGCGTGGTACCTAGGATCGGAATATCGAGTTGGGCCTGCGCCCACGCCGTGGCGTAGGTGCTGTGCGTGTGCACGATGCCGCCGATGTGCTCCCAGTGGCTAAACAGCACCGCGTGCGTCTTGGTATCCGAGGAAGGCCGTTTGGTGCCCTCCACAATTTTGTTGGCGAAGTCAACGATGACGATGTCCTCGGGGCGCAGCGTATCGTAAGGCACGCCGCTGGGCTTGATGGCAAATACGCCGTGCTGGCGGTCAACGACGCTGGCATTCCCGAAGGTGAACAGCACGAGGCCTAGCTTCGGCAACTGCATATTGGCCTCGTAGCAGGCCTGCTTTAGATCTTGGTACTGACTCATGCGTTATACTTCGTCAACTAAGGTAGTTTCGGCAACTTCGCCCTCGCGCAGCGTGATATCTTCCACGAAGCGGCCGAAGGCCTGGTATTGCTCGTAGCGGGCTTGGTAATCGGCCACGCTGGCGGGGTTGGGCTCGTAGGTTTTGGCAAAGCCGCTGCCCATGGCTTTTTGGGCGGTCAGCACGTCGGGCTGCACGCCGGCGGCCACGGCCGCGTACATGGCGGCGCCAAGCGCTGGTGCCTGCTCCGACACCGCAATTTTGATCGGGCGGTTGAGCACGTCGGCTAGGGTCTGCATCACGAAGTCCGACTTCTTGGCCACGCCGCCGATGCCAATCACCTGCTTGATCGGAATACCTTCCTCCTCAAAACGCTCCACGATTTGCTTCGAACCGTAGCAGATGGCTTCTACCAAGGCCCGGAAAATCTGCGGGGCGCTGGTGCCCATGGTCAGGTTCATGATGGCGCCTTTCAAGCCTTGGTTGGCGTCCGGCGTGCGGCGGCCGTTCACCCAGTCGAGGGCTAGCACGGCCGATTCTTCGGGGTTCACCTGCGCGGCGGCTTTGGTCAGCTCCACAATCAGCTTGCTGCTCATTTCCTCGCGCAAGGCCGCTTGTTGCTCCGGCGTAATCACCGAAGACGACGACAGCACGTTCTGTAAGGGCCACTCCAGCATCTGGCGGAACCAAGCTAGCAAGTCGCCAAAGGCCGACTGCCCAGCTTCCAGACCGAGCATGCCCGGAATGACAGAGCCATCTACTTGGCCGCAGATGCCTTGCACCAGCTTCCCTCCTACCTCGTCGGAAGGCGCCACTACGATGTCGCAAGTCGAAGTACCCATTACTTTCACCATCGAGTAGGCCTCGATTTCGCCAGCCACGGCGCCTGCGTGCGCATCGAAGCTGCCCACGGCCACCACGGTGTTGGTAGTCAGACCTAGGCGCTGGGCCCACTCTTCGGAAAGGTTGCCAGCGGCCTCGTCGGCGGTGTAGGTTTCTTGGTAAAGGCGGCCGCGCAGTTCAGCTAGCTTCGGCTCTAAGTGTACGATGAACTCTTCAATAGGCAACCCGCCCCAGCTCTCGTGCCACATAGCCTTGTGACCAGCGGCGCAACGGCTCCGCTTGAAATGAGCTAGGTCGCCGCCCGTGAGCAGCAGCGTCATCCAGTCGCAGTGTTCCATCCACGAGTGCGCGGCTTGGGCTACGGCCTCATCCTCGCGCACGATGTGCATGATCTTCGCCCAAAACCACTCCGAGGAGTAGATACCACCTTCGAACTTCGTGAAATCCTCCCCGCCCCAGGTGCGGGCTTTCAGGTTGACCTCAGCCGCCTCTTCCAGCGCCGTGTGGTCTTTCCAAAGCACGAACATGGCGTTCGGGTTTTCCTCGAAGCCGGGCGTGAGGGCTAGGGCTACCCCTTTCTCGTTCACCGGGCCGGGCGTCGAGCCGGTGGTGTCGACAGCGAGGCCCACGATCTGCTCCGCCGGTACCGACTGCGCTACTTTGCGCACCGTCGCTTCCAGCCCCTCGATGTAGTCGAGGGGGTGCTGGCGGAACTGGTTGTGGATGGGGTTGCAGTACTGCAAGGTTTTCCAGCGCTGGTAGTAGTGCACGGCCTGAGCCACTTCCTCCCCCGTGCGGGCGTTAACGAGCAGGGAGCGGACGGAATCGGTGCCGTAATCGACCCCAATTACATAGGCGTCCGTGCCGGCCGCCGTTGAATCTGTGTTTTGCATGCCCAAATTGGCTTTGGCTGTGTTTTGATTGAATAATTGATTTTGAAGCAGTTGCAATGCCGACGACACAAGTCGAAGAAGTGTTTTAGAGTAGAGCAACAGAAAAGGCTAGCCAACACTACTTTTCAGCGTCTGCGGCGCCTGCACCTGGGTGAAGCTTATCCCATGTTAGGTAAACAAGAAGCGAAAAGTAGAAACTCCAATCAAATTACACAATCGATTGAGTAAAAGAGTCTACATAATTATATATAAGTACATGACAGACAATCTATTAAAACCTTTCAACTTCGTTGAGTTAGGTCGTTGAAAACGTATCGCCACCTCCTCCCCAGACAAAACAGCCGTTCTGACTTGCAACCTAGGATGGCTGTCGGCGGGAGCTACTTAGCTTCTCGCTGTCTGTAGTCAAGGTTCTTTTTAAGCGCAGGGTTGATACCGAAATTGTAGTAAATGAGAATAAGTGCCTAGGTCTATTGCTAAGCTCCACTATATTGCGGGCACTTTATAGGCAAGGCGTGTTTGTAGCCTAGTTATTCCTTTTTTGATTGTGCAGGGCTACACTGCCGTCAAGCTTATCTCGGGCGTAATGGCACTTTATCTGGCTCACAGTCTCTACTGGCGCAACTAGCCAATAGAAACGTGGGGAGGTACCCTACCTTCCTGGCAGCCCTGTAAGCCGTTTTGCCTACTCTTTTTTGCTGCACTGCTCAAATGGGGGCAGTTAGCATCGCACTTTATCGTTTTGTAACAAAACCTACTCACTTCTTATTCGTGGGCAAGGTGGCACGATAGGTGAGGTCCTACTGCCCATACCCTCATCTTACAATCAACCATGCTACAACGCTTACTGCTTCTGCTTCTTACCACGCTTGCCATGCAAGCGTGCACTACTCCGCGCGCTGGCAGCGAGGAAAAGCCAGTTACCCACAGCGTAGAGCACGACCCACGAACTCGTACCCAGGAGCCAACTCCGAGCCGCGTTCGATAAGTTACAAAACTCATTGGTTGCCTGTTTGCTCCTCTTTTGTAGAGCGTGCCTGGCATTGTGCAGCCAGTTTTCTAGGTTCTTTATATAGCAGAAAAGCCCCGATCAAAGATCCGGGGCTTTTACTTACCATACCACGGCACCTGGAGAAGTGCCTTTGGATATGCTACATTCAAAACGCGTGCCTATATTTAAAAATAAATATATTTAGGTTAATTAAAGTCAACGAAAAGCGTCTGCGTACTCCTAGAGGCTTGTTTGTGGCGCTGCCGTGCGTGCTTTTTTCATGCTCAGCCGGAAGCAGCTTTTGTAGCTAGCGAAGAAAACCTAGGTTCCTGGCGAAATTCTATCGACAGGATACTTGCGCTTACATGATGTTCACTTCAGGATGCAGCTCCACGCCGAATTTTGCGCGTACAGAGGTGATAATCTCTTGCGCTAGCATCTGAATATCGGCGCCTTGTGCCCCACCATGATTTACCAGAACTAGGGCCTGCCGGTCGTGCACGCCGTGGGCGCCGCGGCGGACGCCCTTCCAGCCGCCCCGCTCAATGAGCCACGCAGCAGGCACTTTCACGCCTCCCGGCACGGGATAACCCGGCAGGTCAGGGTATTCGGCTTTAAGAGCATCATACTTGGCCTGCGAAAGCTCCGGATTTTTAAAGAAGCTGCCGGCATTGCCTATTTCGGCGGGGTCGGGTAGCTTGCTGCGGCGGATCCGCATAATGGCTTCGCTCACGTCGGCTGGCGTCGGCTCTGTTTCCAAGCCCATTTCTTCCAAGGTGGTACGGATGGCGCCGTAGCTCACGTTGAGTTGGTGCTGCCGGTGCAGGCGCAGCACTACCGCCGTCACGATGTACTGGTTCTTGAGTGTGTTTTTAAACACGCTTTCCCGGTAACCAAAGCCGCATTCGGCACGCGTAAACATGCGCAGATGGCCTGTGCTCATCTCTACTGCTTCGAGGTGTTCAAAAGTATCTTGCAGCTCAGCGCCGTAGGCGCCAATATTTTGTAGCGGCGCGGCGCCCACAGTCCCCGGTATCAACGACAGATTCTCAATGCCGCTCAGGTTTTGGCTGAGCGCATATTCCACCAAGCCGTGCCACGACTCGCCAGCCCCAGCCCGCACCAGGGCGGTATTACTGACATCGTCATGGCTGATTACTTCCAGCTCCCGGATCTCATTTTTCAGAACAACCCCATCAAAATCTTTGGTAAAGAGCAGGTTGCTACCTCCCCCTAGGATGAGCTTCTCGGCCTGTTGCACTTCAGGCAAGACCAGTAGTGCCCGCAGCTGCTCGACACTGGCAAAGCGGGCAAAAAGGCGCGCTTTGGCATCAATGCCGAAGGTGTTATAGGCACGGAGAGAAACGTTGGATTCAAGAGAAACAGGCATACAGGAAGATGATCATCGACTAACGCCGCAAAGGTAGCCGTTTGGGTGAGGCGGCTTTACTTTTCGGAATTGCTGGCGCAGGTAAAGTTGGTGGCGCTACTGGTAGCCCATCAATCTCGAAAGGCTCAAAGAGCACCCTAGGACCAAGCCGGTCGCCGAACCCTCTTATCTCATTAGGGAGAAGTACGTTGCTTACCGGCAATTCTAAACATTCTGAATAGTCAGCGGCAATGAGACCAACACCTGGTTTGTACCGAAACTCAACGGCACCTAGCCAACTACAGTAGGGTTCAGATAAAATAGGTGGAAACGACCAAAAGGTAAACTCCCCGTTTTTCTTTTCACCGAGAATAAGCTTTTGACCCAAAGCGCCGCCGAGCAGTGCGCCTCTCGGTTCAGCGGTATGATACTGCTCGAATTTTCTTTCTTCCTCCATGCAATCCTGCTTGGAAAACGGCCGCGCTCCGGTGTTGATCGTCACTACGTCGCCTTGGGTAGGATACCAAGTAGGCCGGTTACAGACCAGAAAGCATTCTGTTATTACTTCGTTGGTTGTAGTCCAGTAGCGGCCGTTTCGCTGGACGATAGGAGATACATTGGGCAGGCGAGTAAAAGGAGTAAAATCAGGCATATCCTCTCGCCAGTACTTAAGCAGCGCGTGATAGTAGTAGCTACTCAGTTGCGCTACAGATAGGAGTTTACTCTTCGGAATCGTATCTAACTCAATGGGTATCCACTGTACTTGACCTAGGTTTTGCGCGGGGGTGCGCCGCCAGTGAAAGGGCAGAACGGCCATAGATAACAGAAGCTCGTCATTCAGCCGAACCCGCATCATGTCGATGGAATGAGCTGAGTGAGCCGTGAGTGCTCGGTAGGCTTGCACCTGTTTCCTGGGCACCTGGATATTTATGATATCCAGAAAGTAGGGTTTATCGCCGACTTGCTTCCGCGCCTTCACCTCGTGCACTGGAAACTCCGGATCGTTTAATAGCACAAAGTAGTGCTGTTTTATTTTCAGTTCGGGCGGTTCAGGCTGAGCATAGGCTAGGCCTATGCTCAGCCACAACACGATAAACCAACAGCAATGACTTGCCATACCTACCGCACCCGGTATCCGCTCACGGCGTAGTACAGCAAGTAGGCATAACAAAGCGCCGGCAGCATAAATGCCACGCGCAAGCCCCCGCCATGCGTAGCCACCCAGCCCATGAGCGGCGGAATGATAGCGCCCCCCACGATGGCCATAATCAGATAAGAGGAGCCTTGTTTGGTGAAAATACCTAGGCCCTTAATAGCCAACGGGAAGAGAACCGGCCACATAATAGAATTGCAGAAGCCACAAAGCACCACCATCCACAGCGCAGCTTCGCCGTGCGAGAAGACGGAGGCCAGCACTAGGGCTGCTCCCGCTGCGCACACTCCCGTCAGCAGCAGCCGGTCGTTGAAGCGGCGCAAGAGCGGAATGCCCACGATACGCCCGACCATGGAGCCGAACCAGTACGACGACACCAGCACCGCCCCTACGGCTTTGGTGAACCCAACCGTGGTGTCGATGGGCGCGGGCGACTGGCCAAAGAGAATAGCAAAGGCATTGGTGGCGACATTCAGGCCACGTACCAACGCTTGCGTGAAGTCGCTGAGCTGGCTGATACCCTGCGATTCACCGTAGCGGATCAGGAAAGAACCCAGGCCCACCTCAACGCCTACGTACAGAAAAATAGCTCCAATACCGAGCACCAAATGGCGAAAATCGAGGGCCGACCGGCGCCCCTGTCCGGTAGCTGGCATGTCGGCCGGCGCGCTATCATCGGCCGGGATGCTCTCGATATCAGGCAGGCGCAGCAGAAAGAAAATGCTGGCTAACACCGCCAGGAACACCGCCAACCCTAGGTAAGGGGTCTTAACCAGCGCGGCTTCTTCCGTGAGGCGCCGCTCCAAGGGCAGGGCAGCCAAACGGGCTTTTAGTACGGCCGAGCCGCCAAACAGCAGCATGCCCCCGAGCAAGGGTGAGATGGTACCCCCCAGGTTGTTGGCCACGCCCACAATACTCACCCGGCTAGCCGCTTGCCGGGCGGAGCCGAGCACGGCTACGTACGGATTGGCAGCTACCTGAAGCAGCGTCACGCCCGCCCCTAGCAACCCCAGCGCGGTCAGAAACAAACTGAACGTGCGCGAGTTAGCTGCCGGTACAAAGAGCAGGGCCCCGCCCGCCATGACCAACAGGCCGAGCACGATCCCGCGCTTATACCCCACTTTTTCCAAGATACGCCCCGCCGGCAACGACATCAGAAAGTACGCCCCAAAAAACGCCGATTGCACCAACGAAGACTGCAAATCCGTGAGCTGACACACGTCTTTGAGGTAGGGCATCAGCACGTCGTTGAAGTTCGTGACGGACCCAAATAAGAAGAACAAGGCCGTCATGGCGGCCATAGGCACGAAGTAGCCGCGTGTCGTTTCGGCGCTGGTAGTAGCAACCGTTGAGGAAGGAGAAGTAGGAGCAGCCATGCAGACGATGAAAGATGCGGCCGTGTGGCCGCACGAGTAATGTTACAAATTTTAGCCTATTGGCTGGCGCATCAGCAGTGTATAAATCAGCGCAACCAATTAAGGGTACCTAGGGTTGCCCTTTTCTAATTAGCGCTTGATTCATTCTTTCATGCATATCAAAACTTTTTCATTTGGCTTGAAGCCAAAATAATTATCAGCTGCTTCCGTATATTCTCTGAGTTCAACGTTAAATCCACATTGCGTTAATCTGCTAACAAGACCATTTACTGAATAAATACGCACATGATCTTCCTGGCCGAAATGCAGCAACCTAGCCTTTTCCGTTTTAATTGAATAATTTTCGTAAATGTCACCCTCTTTAAAAGGCGTCTGCACAATACAGGATCCTCCCTTTTTCAGGACTCTGTACAATTCCTGCATGGCTACCATATCCTGCTCGATATGCTCCAGAATATGGTAGCACAGGATCAGGTCGTAACGCTCGTTTCCCTCGTCGATCTGCGTTATATCATACTGAAAATCAGAAATAAAATCACCCGAAAGATCAGTACTGGCATACGTTATGGTGGTATTCTGTTTCAGTATTCTGTATAAACTTCTGGAGGGCGAGAAATCCAAAATGCTTGTTCCCGCCTTAATAAACTGGCCAGAAATAATACTCCACAATCGTCTGTCCCGTGCCAAACTACCGCAATACGCGCATAGCTTATCATCTCCCAACGCTATAAACCTTTGTGATTTTTTAGCGCACACCACGCATTGATACGTAGTGCCTTTGTATAGCTGATAAAGCAAGAATCTAAAAAACGGCTCGTATTTAAATAAAGCCTGCTTCGTAACTACCGTTTTTACTGCCTGCTTTATTGTAGTGTACATAGATACGTTGCTATTATCAGCACGAGTAGTTAGTTCGCTGCCGCTCCAGTAGCTTGTAGCGGTATGCAGGCGCGAGTACTCCGCTCGCCTGAGCAGCTGCTACCCACAGCACACCCAGGCAAGATAGGCGCTCCTTCCCGGAAACCGGTGTTTTGGGGCAGCAAATAGCTATTGGCCGCTCAACATTGCCGACCTTTGCGCGCTCACTTACCCTTTTGCTCGATGGCTGATAACCGCCGCTCTGCCTCCTTTTACATGACTGCCACTACCCAGTTTGGGCTGGAAGAAGTACTAGCCCATGAGCTACAGCAGCTTGGGGCCACCATCGACCGGGTGGGGCAGCGGGCCGTCGAGTTCAGCGGCAACAAGCAGTTACTCTACGAAGCCGTGCTGTGGTGCCGCACGGCCATGCGCATTCTTAAGCCGTTCGCCGGTTTCTATGCGCGTGACGAAAAAGCGCTTTACCGCGAAGTGAGCCGCATAGATTGGCAGCAATACATTCGTCCGGACCAGACGTTTGCCATTACGGCCGTGGTAAATAAGTCGAGCTTCGAGCACTCGTTGTTTGTGGCCCAGCTCACCAAAGATGCCATTGTGGATCAGTTTCGTGACCGCACGGGTCAGCGCCCGAGCGTGGACGTGAGGAACCCCGACATCCGCCTGCACCTGCACATGCTGGAAAATGAGGTGACGCTGAGCCTCGACGCGGCCGGCGACTCGCTGCACCGGCGCGGCTACCGCCAGGGCACCAACGTGGCGCCACTAAACGAGGTGCTGGCCGCGGGCTTGCTCCTGCTCACGGGCTGGGATGGCCGCAAAACCCTCATCGACCCGATGTGTGGCTCCGGTACGCTGCTCACCGAGGCCGCGCTTATCGCCCAGCACATTGCCCCGGGCCTGTACCACCAGGGCAAGTTTGGCTTTGAGAATTGGCCTGATTTCGACCAAGCACTCTGGGATTCGGTGCAGCTCGATGCGCGCCAAGCTAGGTTGGAAGAGCCGCAAGCCTACCTAAGTGGCTCCGACCTTTCGGGCGAATTCATCAACCTAGCCCGCCAGAACGTGGCCGCGGCGGATCTAGAAGACTTCATTCGCCTCTCGGTGCGCGACGTGAAAGACGCTAAGGCGCCGGCCAAAGAGGCGCCCGGCATCGTCATCATGAACCCGCCCTACGGCGAGCGAATTGGGGAGGAAGCGGAAATGGCCGCGCTGTACAAAATCATCGGCGACACGCTGAAAGGTGGCTTTCAGGGCTACGACGCTTATATTTTTACCGGCAACTTGGAGGCCGCCAAACGCATTGGCTTGAAGACCTCGCGCCGCATTCCACTTTACAATGGGCCGATTGATTGCCGGTTGCTGAAGTACGAGCTGTACCAAGGCACACGAAAGCCCAAGACAGACGCAAATCAAGCTTGATCATTTAGCGCTAATCAGCTTCTACACAATTGATTCTATCCTTATAATCACTTGCTCGTAGGCCACACCTTTATGTCTACTTATCATACTGTGGAAGCCCAAATTCGCGCTTCGTTGCTAGGGTTAGCGGTTGGGGATGCCCTAGGGGTTCCTGTGGAATTTGAGAGCCGCGCCCGGCGCAAGCTCGACCCGGTTGTCACGATGCGGGCGTATGGTACGCACAACCAGCCGGCCGGCACGTGGTCGGATGATGCTTCGCTTACGTTTTGCCTGGCGGAAAGCCTGTGCCACGGCTACGACCTAAGTGATCTGAGTCGTCGCTTTATCAATTGGTACGACCACGGCTACTGGACCGCCCACGGCGTGATGTTCGACGTGGGCATCACGACCCGCGAAGCCATTCAGCGCTTAAAAGCCGCGCCCGATGTACTTGCAGCGGGCCGCACCGATGAGTATAGCAACGGCAATGGCGCCCTGATGCGCATTTTGCCCCTAGCTTTCTCCCAGCCAGATGCGCTGCTACAAGTTCGTTTTCAACTGATTCAGGAGGTCTCAGCTCTGACGCACGGGCACATCCGCTCGGCTGTGGCTTGCCTGCTGTATTTGGAAATAGCAGCGCACCTACAAGCAGGTCTTTCCCCTGCCAACGCCTACGAGCGATTGTGCCAGGAAGCGCCTAGCAAGCTTTACGAGTTGCAGATCCCAGCTCATGAAGCGGACAAATTTGAACTTGTCCTAAGCGGCCGACTGGCTGATGTGCCTCAAACAGCTATCAATAGCAGTGGCTACGTGCTGCACACGTTGGAAGCCGCGCTCTGGTGTCTGTTGCGCCACGAGACGTACGCGGAAACGGTGCTGGCGGCCGTCAACCTAGGTGATGACACCGATACTACTGGTGCCGTAGCCGGTGGCCTCGCCGGGCTGTCTTATGGCGAAGCAGCTATTCCGGCGGAGTGGTTGCAGGTGTTAGTACGCCGGTCTGACATTGAGGATCTTAGCCATCGACTGGCCCTCGTTGTTCAGCGCTGAAACTGGTATTCGTGGCGCAGCAAAAAGGTAGTATCGCCTTGAAAACGCACTTCCTTGCGTACCGAGTACTGCCGGGCCGCCAACAACACGGTGCGCCGCACGGTAGCCCGCTGGTTGTTATCGGTCCCCTCCCCGACCAGCACTAGTTGCACGACGCGGCGTGGCAACAGCCGCTTTTGCTGCACCCGCATCAGCAGGCCGTCCCACTCGATTTGCGTACCGTTGGCTTGGAGGCGTAGCTGGTCGGCGCCTCTCACTTGCTTGCCATTAGGCTCACGGTACACGTAGTTGAGCGTCACGACTTGCGGGGTGGTTTCGGTCGCGCTTAGCTGCGTAGCGAGCGTGACGAGTTGCTGATTTTGGTAGTCTCGGTAGGTAAGTGCACCCTGCCAGTCGGCGCGAAGCAGCGGCTTAAGATCGGCCCTGGTCACCGTACTTGGCTCGGCTGTGCCCTGCGCCTGGGCGTATGGTAGCGTCAGGCAGCTTAAGGCAGCTACGGCTCCTAGGGTAGCAACTTGCTGCACGAACCAATTTGGGGCGCCCAGTTTGCTTGAGCGCGCCAGCGGCTTAAGCCACTCGGTGGTCGTGGTCAGGTTGGTCAGCTTCGACCAAGCGGCCCCAACGGCAATCGACAACCTGAGGTGCACACGAAAAAGAGAATAAATCAGGTCACGAGCCAATGGCCCGGGTGTGGAAGCAAGCAGTAGCTTTTGCATAGTGAAGTAGCTAATGAAACCTAGGCTTAGCGGGAGGCGGTGGGTTCGTAATCCATGCGCAGCTTTGTGTCGCCAGTGATGCGCAGGTCGAGGTGGGCTTGCTGGACGGTGGGGTTCAGCAGTACGGCCGAGGAACCGGCGCCAAAGCTCAGGGTAGCGTGCTGACCGGGCGCCAGCGTGGCCTTCCCGAAAATGCCACCGCCTTTGGGCCGTTCTTTCACGACCACTGCCTCGGAGCCCTTGTTGTGCGCGGCGACTTTGAAGGAGCCACGTTGCCCGCCGCCGAGCACAAACTGCTTGCCCGGCTCAATGAATAAATCGGAATGGATACTGCGGGCCCAGCAGGCGGTGGCTACCAGAAGCAGCACACCTAACAGGCTCGTTAGCAGGCGGGCACGAATTACAGTTGTCATCGTAAAGGAAGCTAGGGTGAAACAGTAGCCAAAGGAAGGGCCACCCGTTTCGCCTTGCGCCCCGATTTACGACCTAGGACGTCCCAACTTATACATTGCGCCGAGCGGCCTCGCTAGGTGTAGTGCCGCGCAGCTTGCGAAACACGCGGTTGAACGTTGACTTGGAGTTGAAGCCCGATTCCAGCGCCACGGCCAGCAGCGTATAGTGCCGCAGTTGGGGGTCGCCTAGCTTCTGCTCAGCTTCCCGCACGCGGTACTCGTTCACAAAGTCGTTGAAGTTCTGCCCGCATCCGGTGTTAATGACCCGCGACAACCAGGAGGTATTTGTCCGCAGTTGCGCAGCTAGTTCTTTCAAGGTCAGTTCAGGAGCCAGATAAGGGCGCGCCGCGTCCATGTGCTTAAGCAGGCGCTCCGTCCAGCGCCGTAGCTCCGGGTCGGCTTCGGCAGCACTTGCGGGTTCGGCTTGCGTCAGAACGGCCGCTAGGGTTTCGCTCGACCCTAGCGTGGCGTCCGCTGGCAATGCAAGCGGCATGGGGGAGTTAGGTTCCGCTTTCACCGCTGCGGCGGCTACCTCCGGCGGGTGCGCCTCTGTTGCTGCGGGCGCGGGCGAAAAGTGAAGCGGTGCCGTCAGGCGATGATTGGCGAGCAGCCCGGCGATGCTCAGAAAATAAATCAGAATGCCCGTGAACAGGTATTCGTACCACGCTTGGACATAATTAAGCGGGAGCACGGTTGCGTTTACCACCTCGAATGCCAGCGTGACCGCCACGCCCATCAGCACGGCTACCACCACATTGCGCAGCCACACAAAGCGAATGTGCTCCGTATCCGAGAAGTTATCGTTGATGTACTGCCGATAGGGCTGGTAATCACGCAAGGTCAGCACGGCGTACCAAACGATGGACGCGTAGCCAAGCACCTCGGGCCAGAAGCGAAACGGAGTCGTTTGGAGCCAAATCGCCAGTGTGCCCTTCGTATCGAAATGCCCACGCAATGGTTGACCCAGCACGGTGTATTCCCAGCCTATATCGTAGCCGAATAGCAGCAGCCGCCAACCTAGGTACAGCAAGGCCGGGACGAAATGCCACCAGTCGCGCCGCGAGAAGTGAAACTCCTGGTTCGTGAGGCTGCGAAAGTAGAAATACAGCGCCGGCCCAACTGCCAGCCAGTTGCTGAACGGAAAGTAAAACATGAAGGTGCTAAACGCATCGTGCGAATCGTACCAGCCGGCAAACCCGAGCATCCACTGCGCCACCCGCGCCACGTTGAGCAGCAAGAGCAAGGCTAGCCAACCATCGGCCGGCGTGCCATGCTGCCGGCCGCGCGTGAGCAGCACTACGCTCACTACCACTCCCTGCACAAAGCAAGGCAGCAGCAACACACTGTAGACGCTGAAAATGAAAGGCATACCACAAAGCTACGTCCGTGCAAATAGACATTGCTACCTTTCGTTTCCCTGAACACCTAACAACGGTCCGTCCTGGGGAATGAATCTGTCTCCTTCGCGGCTACCTAGGCTGCAAATTGCTGGCAAGCGTCGGCGCACTTGCGGCAGGCGTCGGCGCAGTATTGGCAGTGGTCGTGCTGGTGCTGGCCGCACTCGTCGGCGCACTTCTGGCAGATTTCAATGCACTCCTTGATGACGTGCGGCGCGTGCTGGGAGCCACGGGCAATAAACGCAGACGTAAGGCGACAGATGTCGGCGCAGTCCCGATCTAGCTCGATACAGGGCACCATCATTTGGGGGTTGTTCTCGTGCAGGCAAGCGGCGGCGCACATTTCGCAGGCGGCAATGCAGCGAGCTAGGGCATCAAGAATGGTTTGGTTGGCTTGCAGGTTGGCAATGGTTGCAGACTGATTCATCCTGTAGTGTAGATTAAAAATGTTTCCTTTTATACGTCAGGACTCAACCGTAAGCAGGTGCAGGATTACGCGGCAGTTGTGCACGATTTATGCCGCCTTGTGGTTTATTAACCTTCGGAAGTCCCCGCTAATCGCCGTATTTTTACCGAATGTTATTTGCGCCCGAACCCCTAGCTCCTACCCTCGACTCGGCCCGCCGCGTCCTGAAGCAATACTACGGTTATGACTCTTTTCGGCCCATGCAGGCCGATATTATTGAGTCCATCTTAGGTGGGCGCGACACGGTAGTGCTCATGCCGACGGGCGGCGGCAAGTCGGTTTGCTTTCAGGTGCCGGCCATTGTGCAGGAGGGCGTGTGCGTGGTCGTATCGCCGCTGATTGCCCTGATGAAAGACCAGGTAGAAGCGCTGAAAGCAAACGGCGTTTCGGCCGCCTATATTAACAGCAGCGTGGGTCAGGGCGAGCAGACCAGCATTGCCTCCGACTGCCTCAACGGCTACTTGAAGCTGCTGTACGTCAGCCCCGAGAAGCTCTTATCGGAAGGCTTTCTGCAGTTTCTGCGCCGCCTGCGCATCAGCATGTTTGCCATCGACGAGGCCCACTGTATTTCCTCGTGGGGCCACGACTTTCGGCCCGAATATACCCAGCTGAAGCTGCTGCGCGAGCAGTTTCCGCAGATTCCTATTATCGCCCTCACCGCCACGGCCGACCGCCTCACCCAGCGTGATATCCAGCAGCAGCTGCGCCTGAACGAACCTAGGGTATTCCTTTCCAGCTTCGACCGGCCCAACCTAAACCTCATCGTGCGCCCCGGCCAAGACCGCGTGGGCAGCATCGTGGAGTTTGTGGAGCGCCATCCCGACGAGGCCGGCATCGTGTACTGCCTCTCGCGCAAGCAGTGCGAAACGATGGCTGAGAAGCTGAAAGCTAAGGGCATTCGCGCTGGCCACTACCACGCCGGCATGACGCCCAACCAGCGCGGCGCCGTGCAGGAAGCTTTCCTGAAAGATGACTTGCAGGCGATTGTGGCCACCATCGCCTTTGGTATGGGCATCGACAAGAGCAACGTACGCTGGGTGATTCACTACAACCTGCCCAAGAACATCGAGGGGTATTACCAGGAAATCGGGCGGGCGGGCCGCGATGGGGCACCGGCTACGGCGATGCTGTTCTACAACTTCGGCGACGTGATGAGCCTGCGCGACATGCTCACCAAGGACAACCCTAGCCTCACGCAGCTCAACCTCACCAAGCTGGAGCGCATGCAGCAGTTTGCGGAAGCGGCCGGCTGCCGCCGCAAGATCTTGCTCAACTACTTCGGCGAGGTACTGCCCCAGGACTGCGGCAACTGCGACATCTGCCGCAACCCACCCACCACTTTTGACGGCTCGCTGCTCGCCCAAAAGGCGCTATCAGCGGTGGTGCGCATGCGCGAACGGGCTAGCATTGGCCTGCTCATCGACGTGCTGCGCGGCATGCGTAACCAGGCTGTGCTCACGGGCGGCTACGACCAAATCAAAACCTACGGGGCCGGCGCCGACCTCCCCTATTTGGACTGGTACAGCTACATCCACCAAATGCTCAACGATGGGCTGCTCTACATTGCCTACGAAGAAGGCTACGCACTGAAGCTCACCGACCTAGGTCGGGAGGTTCTGCAGGGCCAGCGCACCCTAGCCCTGAAGAAGTTTCAGCCCGCCGAGAAAGCCGAGAAGCCGACCCGCGCCAGCAAGAAAGCCGCTGCCCAAGCTTCCAAGCCAGTGGATGCTACTACGGCTCTGTTCGACAAGCTCCGTCAGCTTCGCAAGCGCATTGCCGACGAGCAGAACGTACCACCGTACGTCATCTTCACGGACACCACCTTGCAGGAAATGGCCGCTGAGCGCCCCATCTCCCGTGTGGCCATGCTAGCTATTTCGGGTGTAGGCATGAAGAAATTTGAGAACTACGGCGAGGTATTTATCAAGGAAATACTAGCCTATGGTGGTGCCCCCAACCCCGCCGATGCCATGGAAGCAGACGACGCCGAAGAAGTTGAAGAAGCTCCTGCGGCTCGCCCCGCCCGCAAGAAGGACGTAGGCGACACCCACGAAACGACTTTGCAGCTGCACCGTGTGGGCCTGAATGTGGACGCTATTGCGGAGCGCCGCAACCTCAGCCCCGGCACCATCCGCGCCCACATCGAAACGCTTTACGCCAAGGGCTTCCCGATTCGGCTGGAAGAGTTCTTAACGATGGACGAGTTTGCTGAAATTCAGACCGCTATCGGGCAGCTAGGTGGCTCGCCCCTACTCCGCGACCTGTTCGACCACCTACGCGAGAAATACGATTATTTCAAACTGCGCCTAGCCTTGCACTACCAGAAGAAGCTGCGCGGCGAATAACCTTTCTGCACTGCAGCGCGAAGCCTGCGTTTCGCATATCCCTGAACGACGGATGCCTAGCACGAGTCATTCAAGATATGCGAAGCGCAGGCTTCAGGCTGTAATGCGCTATGGCAGCCGTCCTAGCTTGGAGAATGAGATGGGAAAACCGGCTTTAAAACACTGTAAACCGCCGCGAAAAACAACGTTTGCATTAGCCTGCACACTATAACCCAACGCAGCGAATCAGTTCAGTCAGCGCTGAGCCTACAGCTAAACGATAAGATTAACCTCAATAAAAAATTTAGCAAAACTTTAAGCTAATTGAATTAGTAATACCGCAAAGATGTTACTAAATTCACGAGCCGATATGTACTTGAATAGGAAGCCTTTCCCCGGCTCTTTGCGTGATGATCAATACTAACCTTAAATACTGGCGGCGTGAGCTCAGCCTGACGCAAGCCCAAATGGCTGAGAAGCTAGGCATTAAGCGTTCATTAGTAGGCGCTTACGAAGAAGGCCGCGCCGAGCCCAAACTTACTACGCTCGTCAATATGGCCCGCTTGTTCGGCATTACGCTGGACGCGTTGGTGACGACTGACTTCAGCAAAAAGGGCAAAGCCAAGACGGCTATCCGTCATTTGGAGCCCGTAAACACTACGCCGGAGCCGCCCCGCCCTGCTGGCAATCTGCGCGTATTGGCTCTTACAGTCGATAAGGAGCAGAACGAAAACATCGAGCTAGTGCCGCTCAAAGCCAGCGCCGGTTACCTCAATGGTTACGCCGACCCTGAGTTCATCGAGGAGCTGCCAAAGTTCCGCCTGCCCATGCTCGGCACTGGAGGCACTTACCGCGCCTTCGAAATCTCCGGTGATTCCATGCTACCGATTGCCTCTGGTACCGTTATCGTGGGCCGCTACGTGGACGATTGGCTGACGCTCAAGGATGGCACGCCTTGCATTGTAGTGAGCGCTAAAGAAGGTATCGTGTTCAAGCGCGTGTACAACCGCCTCAAGAACGCCGCCACGCTCAGCCTGCACTCCGACAACCCCGTGTACTCGCCCTACGAGATTGACGTGCAGGACGTCGTAGAGATTTGGGAAGCCAAAGCGTACATCAGCAGCACTTTCCCCATCGCCGACCTTTCCCTGAACCGATTGGCCAGCATTGTGTTGGATCTTCAGCAGCAAATGACCACGCTGAAAAAGGCGTAACCCCTTTCGTATTGCACTTTTGCCTTAACCGGTCTGAAGACAACAGCTGTCTTCAGACCGGTTTTCTTTTGCGCTCAAGGGCTCAGTGGGCGCTTAAGTAACAGATCCTAGCTAACTTCCACTTGCCCGGCCGCGTATGCAGAAGCAGGGTTACTCCCTTTAACCTCAATTCCGACCCCTATGCTTAAGTACATTCCTGCTACCGACCGCCACCATGCAGCGCCCGTGCAGTGGCTCAGCAGCTACTTCCTGTTCAGCTTCGCCGATTACTACGACCCCGATAATCTTCATTTCGGCCCGTTGCGCGTATTCAACGATGACAGCATTGCCCCACAATCAGGCTTTCCCCAACATCCGCATTCGGAAATGGAAATCGTGACGCTGGTGCTGGATGGCGAAGTAACCCACGAGGACACAATGGGCAACAAAACCGTTATCAAGAAAGGTGAAGTGCAGCGCATGACCGCTGGTACCGGCATCGCACACTCCGAGTTCAACCGCACTGATGCCGCGCTGCACATTTACCAGCTCTGGTTTATTTCCAACCAGAAAGGCCTTAGCCCGAGCTACGAACAGAAAGACGTCGATTTTCTCAGCACCAAAAACGAGCTCGTGCCGCTCGTGACGGGTCAAAAAGTACTGGAAGACGTCGTGTACATGAATTCTAACAGCGCCGTGTACTGGGCGAACCTAGGTGCCGATAAAGAAATCCTGTTCCAGACTTTTCCTATTCGGAATACTTTTATCTACGTAAAACAAGGCATCATCTTCGTTAATGGTACGGAGCTAGGTATCAACGACCAAGCCCGCATGACAGACGAACACGTAGTGGAGATTCGGGCCACAAAAGACGCCCAATTTGTCTTGATCGATTTGCCGGCTAGCGAAGCTAACTACTAACCCTACAGAGTATTGCATCAACAAAAAAGCTGGTCGTCTGACCGGCTTTTTTGTTGGCGTACGAGCAGCTTACTTCTCCACCACTACGCGCTTGATTACGCGGCCTTCGCTGGTATCGAGGCAAACATAGTATACGCCGTTAGCTAGGCTTTTGAGCACCAAGCCCGAAGGCATCATCAATTGCTCAACCGTCAGGTCGCGCTCAATCATGGTCTGGCCTACCACGTTGATAATACGCATGTGCAGCGCTTGGTTACCAAGACGGGCGGGTAGGATCATCTGGGCTTTTAGGTGCGCCGGATTTGGATAGATGCTTACTTCTTCGGCCAGCCTTTTATTGTCGTTCTGGTTCAGCCGGACGCTCACCGTTTTGCTCGTGTTGTTTACCGTAGCAAAATCTAGGTCGCCGTCACCATCTACGTCGCCGAGGGCTAGGCTGTAGGGGCCCTCGCCCACACTCACTTCCTGCTTGTTGGTGAAAGCCCCAGTGCCATTGTTCATATGCACCTCCACTTTGTTGCCCGTGTAAGTAGCCGCGAGCAAATCTAAGTCACCGTCACCATCCACGTCGCCCAGCGCGATGCTGCGAGCTCCCGTACTAAGTGTAACGGTCTGCCCGTCGCTAAATGAGCCAGAACCGTTGTTGAAGCGGATGCTAACTGTGTTCGTGTTCAAGTCGCCCGTTACCAAGTCCAGGTCGCCGTCGCCGTCGATGTCGCCGAGCTTAACTGCGTGCGGACTCACGCCTACGTTTACCTCCTGGCCACCGCCAAATATGCCTCTGCCGTTGTTCAGGCGCACGCTGGCCGTCGTGATGTTGGAGTTAACCGTCACAAAATCAATATCCCCATCGTTGTCTAGGTCGCCGGCTGCTACCCCCATGGGGCGCGTGCCTACCATTACCTCTTGCCCCTGAGAAGCAAATTCACCGGTGCCATTGTTGAGGCGGACGCTCACAGTACTGCTCGTGTAGTTGCTGCTACTGTCTACGTAGTTGGCTACCAATAAATCGAGGTCACCATCCCCGTCTACGTCGGCCAGCGCGAGGGCGTGCGGGTTTTCACCGGTCTTGACTTCCTGTGCGCCGCCGAAGGTTCCTTTGCCGTTGTTCAGACGCACGCTCACGGTACTAACAACGGTATTGGCATTGGCCGTGAGCAAATCTAAGTCGCCGTCATTATCTACGTCGCTGAGAACCACTTGGTAGGGGCCGTAGCCAACTTTCACTTCCTGCTTGCCAGTGAAGTTACCCCGGCCGTCGTTGAGGCGCACGCTCACTGTACCGTCGGTGTTGTAGTTGGCCGTCAGCATGTCGAGGTCCCCATCGCCATCTAGGTCCCCCAGGGTCACGCTGGTCGCGTTGTCGCCCACCACCGGGTCGGAGCCACCGCCGAAGGTACCTGTGCTGGGGCTGGTAGCCGTAGTAAACTGGAATACCTGTGGGGCAGCTAGGTGCTCCCCGCTGCTGCTCTGCGCGGCTGTGGTGATAGTAGCAAAAATAGTTTCGCCGGGCTTAAAGCTACTGCTAGGCGTGTATTTGAGCGTATTGCCTGTGCAGGTGATACTGCTTTTGGCCCGGCTAGCTTGGCTGCTGAAAGCTTGCAGAATGGGCCCTTGTTGACTTCCAAGCGGGCGCAAAGCTTGGCTGAAAGTTGCCGTGATGGCCGTCGTGACCGACACAGCCCGAGCATTACGGGCAGGCGACACACTGCTAAGCGTGGGGGCTTGGGCAAGAACGGTTCCTACCCCGAATAGGAGGCAAAGGTTAGCAAGACCTAGAGTACGTACCATCTTCTGCGCGGACACGCGAGTCTGGCCAGATGGGGTAAGAGTAAATAATATCATAGACACGTGAGTTGCGGCGCAGAGCAGAAACCAAGTTTCCTTAGGCTTCTGACTGTCCGCTTTTTGGGTGGGTAGCAGCGTAGATAGGGGGCGAAACCGCGTCTGCTTCAAAACTCGAACCAGCCACACCGTAGAACATAGTAAATATACGGTAGTATTTATAAATATGTTTTATTTAATCCTTAAATATTACTAGAAAACATATATCTGCCTGAACAAGTGCCAGTAAGCTTTTATCGCGTTTATCAGTAAAGAACAACTTATACTTACCTGGTTCCTATCCAGAAGTAATGCTCCCGGCGTGGGCGAAGAGTGCAAAACCGTATTTTTCTAACTTTTTCAATAATTACTTCTATTAATTTATTTTAATGCGTTCTAAATAGAGTGCAAGCTCTCCGTTTACTACTACCGTGGGAAGCAGGCGTATCAACGCAGTAACGCTAGGGCATCTGCGGCGCTCTGTCCTACCGATTCTGGGAATACTCTACTTGGTCGTTCTTGCTTCATCGCCTACCTAGGTTTGCAACCTATTCTCTAGGCCCTAGCTTTCTTGTAGTACCCTTTCTCTGAGGCATTGATGCTGGGCGCTAACGTGGCGTTTGGAGCTGTGAGCGAGGCTACCTAGCAAATACTTTCGGCAAAAAGGCCATTCTTACCGTATGTAGATGGACTGAAAACAAACTTTAGCATCTATGTCTCGAACGATTATTGTTTCCAACCGCTTGCCTACAAAGGCTCATCGCACCGAGGGAGGATTAGATTTCACACCGAGCGAAGGAGGATTGGCAACAGGGTTGGGCTCTATTTATCGTGCCGATGGAAATATCTGGATTGGCTGGCCTGGCCTTGTGGTAGAAGAGCCAGCCGAACAGCAGCACGTGATAGACCAGCTACAAGCCGATAGCATGCGTCCTGTGTTCCTGACGGAAACGGAAATCCGGGATTTCTACGAGGGGTTTAGCAACGAGACGCTGTGGCCTACCTTCCACTACTTCAGCCAATACGCCGTCTTTGATCAGCAGCAGTGGGAGGCGTACGTGGCCGTCAACGAGAAATTCTGCGAGGCCGTGCTTCAGGAAGCTGGCCCCGAAGACACCATTTGGGTGCACGACTACCAGCTCCTGCTCCTGCCCGAGATGGTGCGCAAAGCGCGGCCCGACAGCAGCATCGGCTTTTTCCTGCACATCCCGTTTCCCTCGCACGAAATCATCCGGGCGATGCCATGGCGCGAGCAGCTACTGAAAGGCATGCTAGGTGCCGATCTAATCGGCTTCCACACCTACGGCTACATGCGCCACTTCCTGAGTGCGGTGTCGCAGCTACTTGGCTACTCCAGCCAAAACGGGATGATCGAAGCCGGGACCCGCAGTGTGCTGGTGGACGCTTTCCCGATGGGCATCGACTATGATAAGTATGCGGAGCTAGCAGCCTCGCAGGCCGCTATTCAAAGCGAGCAGACCTACCGGGAAGCCCTCGGCAACGTGCGCGTCATTCTATCCATCGACCGGCTTGATTACACGAAGGGCATTGCCCAGCGTTTGCTTGCCTACGAGTTGATGCTCCAGCGCTACCCCGAGTGGCGCGAGCAGGTAACCCTGTTTATGCTAGTGGTACCTTCCCGCGACCAAGTAGAGAAGTATAAGGAGCTGAAGGAAGAAATCGATGAGCTGGTGGGCCGCATCACCAGCACCTACCGCACCCTGTCGTGGAACCCGGTGCAGTACTTCTACCGCTCCTTCCCGATTGAAGACCTAGCTGGGCTGTACCGCCTAGCCGAAGTAGCCCTCGTGACGCCCATGCGCGACGGCATGAACCTGGTAGCGAAAGAATTCGTGGCTTGCAAAGGCGACCGGCCGGGCGTTCTGATCCTGAGCGAGCGGGCGGGTGCGGCGCGCGAGCTTTCCGATGCTATTATCATCAACCCCAGTGACATGCCGCAGGTAGCGGAGGCCATGCACGAGGCCTTGATCATGCCGGAGCAAGAGCAGCGGCAGCGCATGGCGAGCATGCAGGCGCTGGTGCAGCAATACAACGTGCACCATTGGGTTCAGCTCTTCATGGACCGCCTCACTTACAGCAAAATCAAGCAGCAAACGCTGGCCACTACCAAGCTTGATGCGGAAGTGCTGCATGAGATGGTGGAGAAGTACAGAAAAGCCAAGCAACGCCTGTTGTTCCTGGACTATGATGGCACCCTAGCTCCTTTCACCAAAAACCCGCAGAAAGCTCGTCCCGACGAAGACCTGCTCCAGTTGCTACGGGCCCTGAGCGCCGACGAGAACAACCGGGTGGTTATCATCAGCGGGCGCGACCGCAGCACTTTGCAGGAATGGCTTGGCCACCTGCCGCTCGACTTCATTGCCGAGCACGGCGTGTGGTACAAGAGCCGGGATGAGGAATGGACGATGGCGCAGGCCCTGCGCAGCGACTGGAAACTGGAAATTCGTCCTATCCTGGCCATGCACGTCAGCCGGACGGCGGGTTCCTTTATCGAGGAGAAAGACTACTCGCTGGTGTGGCACTACCGCCGCGCCGATGCCGAGCTAGCCGCCGTGCGCGCCCGCGAGTTGATTTCGCACCTCAACTTCTTGGCTACCAACAACGACTTGCAAGTGATGGAAGGCAACAAGGTGGTCGAGGTAAAAAGTACCGGCGTTAATAAAGGCGTAGCCGCTGCCCGGTGGTTGGCAAACTACCCCGAGGCAAACTTCATCCTGGCCATGGGTGATGACCGTACCGATGAAGATACCTTCCGCGCCATGCCCGAAGACGCCTTCACGGTGAAAGTCGGGGGCACGGGCCGCTCGTTGGCGCTGTATCATCTGAGCACTACCAATGAGGTGCGCCGCACGTTGCGGGCGCTGCTGTAAGCCTTTCCTAGAAAACCTAGGGCAGACAAAAAGGGCGACGGTTATGCACCGTCGCCCTTTTTGTCTGCCCTAGGTTTTGGGATGTTACAGGAAGTTCGGGCGGTCTAGCTTCTTGGAAATCCGGTATGCGGCGTTCATCAAGCCCACGTGGCTATAGGCTTGGGGGAAGTTGCCCCACTGGCTACCCGTTTTGGCGTCTACATCCTCCGAGAGCAGACCTAGGTGGTTGGTGTAGGTGATGAGCTTTTCAAACTCCCGCTTCGCATCCTCTAGGCGACCAATCACGGCCAGGGCTTCCACGTACCAGAAAGAGCAGATCAGGAAGGTCGTTTCGGGGGTGCCGAAGTCGTCGGGGTGACGGTAGCGGTAGAAAAGGCCTTCGGGGGTCTTCAACGCTTTTTCCAACGCCTCAACGTGCGTCTTGGCCCGCTCAGACGTAGGATCGAGGTAGCCCATCAGGATGAGTTGCAAGCCGCTGGCATCGAGGTGGGGCGAGCCGATGGCGTTGGTGTACGCCCCTTGCGCCGGGTCGTAGCAAGCTTCTATTTTCTCGGCGGCTTCGCGCATGAGTTCTTTTGCCAGCTTCTCCATGTCCTTGTTTTGGAGGTAGCTAGCCACTTTGCACGCTGCGTGCGCACCCGCCCAGTGGAACAGGTACGTGTAGCAATGGTACTGGGCAATGTGCCGGAACTCCCACAGGCCCGCGTCGGGCATGTTCATGGTTTCCTTGATCATGCGCAGCGCCTCGTACATCATGCGTGAGGAGTTCACCCGCTCATCATCGCGGAACCGGCGGTCAACGTAGAGCGGCAGCAGCGCCACCAGCACCTGCCCGTACACGTCGTTCTGGATGTGGGTATAGGCATCGTTGCCGATGCGCACGGGCTTGTTGCCTAGGTAGCCTTCTAGGTCCAGCTCCTGCTCCACCAGTTTGCTTGTGCCGCCAATACCGTAGAGGGGCTGGTATTTGTCCTGCACCTTGGTCGAGATGTTGGCGATGTACTGGAAGTAACGTTCCACCTCCTCAAAGTGGCCGATGTTGTTGAAGGCCGTCAGGATATAATACGTGTCGCGCATCCAGCAGTAGCGGTAGTCCCAGTTGCGGGTGCTGCCGGGCGCCTCGGGCAAGCTGGTGGTGGTCGCCGCAATGATGGCGCCGGTGTCTTCGTACTGGTGTAGCTTCAGGGCAAGGGCCGAGCGGATTACCTGGTCCTGGTAGAAGTTGCTGATGCTGGTACTCTTCACCCAGGTTTGCCAGTATTGCAGGGTATTGCGCAAAAACTGCTCAACGGTTTTTCCCAGCGAAGCTTCCAGCGGCGCGCCGTACGTCAGCACGAGGTACTTGGTCTCATTCAGCACGAAGCACTCCTGGTCGATGATGTAGGTGAGCGGAATGTCGGTGGTGAGGCGAATTTCTTCGTCCAAACCTAGGTAGGCGATGTGGTTAGAGCTGCGGCGGCGACTGAGCTGTAGGCTGCCGTACTCGCCGACGGGGTTGCAGGTCACCTGCACCCGCGGCATGCCCGACAGCGGCTCGATCTTCCGGACAATCATCAGGGGCTTGTAGTACCGGTCGTACTGCGAGAAGCGCGGGGCGAAGTCGGTGACGCGGTAGCGCCCGTTTATGTCTTCGATTTCGGTGCACAGCACGTTGGTATTTTCCACGTAGTACTGGCTCGACGTGAACTGCTTTTCGGCGGGCCGAACGCTGAACTCGCCGCCCTTTTTGCTATCGAGCAAGTCGCCGAAGATGAAGCTGCTATCGAAGCGCGGCCAGCACAGCCACGCCACCGACGTGTCTTTGCGGATGAGGGCGAGGTAGGCGCAGTTGCCGATCAGACCTAGGTCGTAGGTATGCTTTGTCATAGAAGAGAGTATAATCTGGGGCCAAAAGCCTATTCAGCCTAGTACCGCATCGGCGCCGGTTGGGTTGCCTTTATTCCCTGCGCGCTAAGCATTAAGCAGGGTTTGCCCCGGCGCCGGAAAACCTTTTTACGCAAGCACAGTTGCCCGGCCACGGCGCGGTAGCCGGGCCTGCATGCTTCCGCGCGGGGCTTGGTCTGATGGGCTCCGGGCACCTAGCTTCTGGCGCGCAACGCCATTTTTTTCCAAGTTGGCGCGCTCCTTGCGGGCAAAAGCCTAGTTTTTCCCATTGTTGTACAAAGGCAAGGCGTTTTACCTTTGCGCACTAATGCTTTTCTCCACTCTCTGACCTGAACCGCCAGTGCGTTTTTTCTTGGGTATTCGCGGCGCCGTTGGCGCTGTCGTTTCGCTGCTCCTCCTAGTTGCTTTCCTTCCCGCCAACGCGCAAACTTCCTTTTCCACCCAGACGCAGTTACCTCGGCCCCTGCTGCGCGACCTAGCCTTGCGCCTCGACACCACGCGCTACACCCTGAGCCAGAACACCATTACTGTGCAGGGCGAGCCCAATTTGTACTTCTACTACCAAAAGGAAGACGAAACGGCGGAGCTGCAAATTTACCCGACGGTGTTTCAGGCCGACAAGCCGCTGCGCCTGGTTCGCTCGGCCGACTTCCAGCTTGTTGATTCCGTGACGGCCGTTGATAATAGTTACTACCGCGCCAAGATTCGCTTTAAGGAGCTGACTGGAGCTCGGTTTCTACAGCTCACCTTCACCCAGGCCAGCGACACGGCCAGCAAGAGCCTGCGTACGCAGTCGGTGAGTCTGCTGCCAATCACGCGCACCACCGTGGAGCTGCGCGTGAACGACCCCGACCTGTACATTGGCGAGGAAAAGGTATTTGAGCTGCGCAGCAACAACCCCATCAACGTGCGCACCGCCCCCGAGTGGACGCGCGGCCAGGATATCGACTACCGCATTACGCAGGAAAAAGGGCAGCTTCGCCTGCACGTGTTGCCCAACAGCCTAGGTAGCCGCGTGCTCACGGCCCGCCCCCAAACGGAACGCCCTTTCCTCACCGACAACAACCGCCGCCTGAGCTACGCCCTGCCGCCGCTGCGCCAGGAGTTCAACGTGAAAGCCTCGCGCCTGCGCTTCCTCAACGTAGACAAGAAGGAGGTAACCATCGACGAGAATGCGCGCCGCCGGGGCGTAGAAATCATTCTCGATAATGGCCGCAGCTTCGAGCTGAAGCGCACCTACCGCGTTGAGGAACAAGAAGAAGCCGGGGGCGCCCTCATTGCTGAAATCTTCACGCGCCAGTACCTGACCAACGACCGGGTGCTGTGCTGGGTGCGCGTTTATAACACCCACCGCCTCACCGACAGCTACTTATATATTAAGGAGAACGACCAGCCCAAGTACATCACCAACTTCACCATCGCGCCCCAAACGGCCATCAAAACGGTGAGCGTGCGGCACCGGGGCAGCGACTGGAGCACCAACACCAGCGTGAGCCCCGGCGAAACGGTGGACGTGCGCCTGGAGGGTGAGTCGCTGGCGCGGGCGCGGTTTCACTTCGAGGATGTGCAGGTGATTCCCTCCGACTCCAGCATCCGCACCGACGCGGCGGCCGTGTACCGTATTCAGGTGCCCATCACCATCGACAAGCGGCGCATTACCATCTATAACGGCGGGCAGCCCACGGGCCAGAGCCTAGCGGTGCGCGAGTTTCAGCGCCCGCACCCGCTCGATTTTGTGAGCGTGACGTTCGGTGAATCGCCGCGGCCGGTTACGCGCCTCAACGGCCCGGTGCTCTACGCTCGCACCATCAGCGACGTGGTGTTTAGCTTCAACACGGCCGGCATCGACTCCGACAAGCAGCTCTACGGCAAGCAGTACCTGAGCTTCGACATTCGCACGCAAAACGCGAAGGGTGAGCTGATTGAGATGCGCACCGTCGACAACATTGTGGTGTGCCCAGATGAAAGCTCGGTGCGGGCGGCTTTCTACCAAGATAAGCAGTGCCAAGTGGGCAATATCAGCCTCAACAACTTGCTTTCGGCCCGCAAAACCTACGCCCTCGACGACTGGAGCACCATCATTGTGACGGTGCGCCACAACCAGGCCCAGTATCAGGAACCCGGTTTCACGCAGAAGCTGGAGCTGGTGCTTCAGCGCCGGGTGAAGTTCGACATCGACATCAGCTTTCCGGGCGGCTTGCTCACCAAATACAAGGGCGAGTCGAGCTTTACTTCCTTTGGCGGTATCTCGCTGGCTACACTGGCGCAGCTTAGCTTCTATCACCCTACCAAAATCAATAAGCTGCGCCCCTACAAAGTGGGGGCAGGCTTTGTGGCCCTCAACGCGTTCAACCTCAGCCAGGACGGCAACGTCGGCCGCGACCTAGGCATCGTGGTGCTGGGCTCGGTGTACCCCACCCGCTCCGATGCCAAGCTCACGTTTCCGCTGTACCTAGGTGGCGGCTACCTCATGAACAAGCGCGCGCCCTTCTTCCTCTTCGGGCCGGGCATCGGGATTCGCCTGTAGCCCAGAACCACGGATTCGACGGATTCTTCGGATTTCACGGATTTTGTGGACGAGCGCAGCTTTTTGCTTTCGCCTTTGGCGGCAAACGATCACCTAGGTTGGTTCTTGAGGAAGCGTTTGTACTTTAAGCTTGTTTCACCGAAGTTGATTAATAAGCCTACTTCTAGTCGGTATGCTTCCAAGTAGTTGATTACTTGAGCGTAGTGTGCGTGATTTAACTCACTTATAGCTTTTAGCTCCACAAGCACATTCTCAGCTACTAGGAAATCAACGCGCCGACTTCCTACTTCCACCCCTTTGTAGAAGATCGGCCTCTCAACTTCACGGATAAACGGCAACCTAGCTTCCTGCATTTCCACTGCCAAGCTGCGCTGGTATATCACCTCCTGAAAACCGGTGCCTAATGCGCGGTGAACTTGCATGGCACAACCAATAACGCAGCGGGTTACTTCATTATATCGAGTATCTACTAGCATAAAGAGTGGCGCCGCTAAAGCGGCGCCACTCTTTAAAATTCAAATATTCGTCCACAAAATCCGTGGAATCCGAAAAATCCGCTGAATCCGTGGTTCAGAGGGCTAGCTCTATCGTGACGATGGTGCCGCGGCCGGGGCGCGAGTCGATGGCGAGGGTGCCCCCGAGTAAGTCGACGCGCTGTCGGATGCCGGCCAGCCCAATTCCCTTTGAAACGGCACTACTTGCGTTGGAATCAAAACCGACGCCATCATCTTCCACCGAAATAACCACCTGGCCGTTTTCGTGCACCACGTGCACAAACGCCTCCTGCGCCTGGGCGTGCTTGATCACGTTGTTGAGCAGCTCCTGCACAATGCGATAAATGGCCACGTCGAGTAGGCGGGGGCGCGGCTGCGCCAGGCCGTGCAGCTGCATGTGCACGTGGAGATTCCGCTTGGGGATGCGCTTGCAGAACTCCTGCAGCCCGACTTCCAGCCCAAAGTCCTCCAGTATTCTTGGGGTTAGCTCGAAGGAAATGGTACGCGTCGCTCTGATGGCTTCGTCGAGCAGTTCCATCACCACGCTCCGCTGCTCCGAGCTTTTGACGGTTAGGTTTTCCAGGTTGAGCTTTGTGGCGTACAGCAGCTGCCCCACGCCATTGTGCAAGGCCTCCGCAATGCGCCGGCGCTCTTCTTCCTGGGTATTCAGAATGGCAGATAGCACCTCCTGCTGCTGCTGTAGGCGCAGGCGCGTGGTTTCCTCGGCGAGGCGCACGCGCTCCGTCACATCGTGCACCAGGCCAATGATCCGTACGGCTTGCCGCTGCGCATCGCGCTCCACTTGGCCGCTGGCGTCTACGTAGCGCACCGTGCCATCGGGCAAAAGCAGCCGGTGCTGAAAGCCAAACTCTTGGTGGTGGGCCAAGATGTCAGCGAGCTTCTCCCCCACCCAGGCGAGGTCGTCGGGGTGCACCACGGCCCGGATCAGGTCGAAGGTGGGGTGCTTGGTGGGGGGCGTCTGGAAGAGCAGCTGGGCCCGCTCGTCGAGCTCCAGGGCATCGGTCGCCAGGGTCCAGCGCCACACCCCTAGCCCACCCGCCCGCAGCGCGGCGCTAAGCTGGGCCTCGCTCTGGCGCAGGCGCTCCACGTCGCGCTTGTGCTCGCTGATGTCGCGCCATACGATGTGAATCAGGGGCTGCGTATCCAGCCGGATGGGCGTCAGAACAGCCTCCATCCAGATTTTCTCGCCCGTGAAGCGGTACATGCTTACTTCGTAGCGCTTAGAGCCTGCTACGACTGCTTGCTCTACCGCCTCCCGGAACAGCTCGTGCGTACGTTGGCCATTGGGTTGCCGCTCGGGGGTGTTGTCCAAAAAGCTGTGCCCCACCAGGTCGCTTTTATGCCGGGTACCTAGCAGCCGCAGCGCCGCCGCGTTGCAGTCGATGTAGCGGTCGTTTTGGAGCAGCACCACGGCGTCGCTGCTCTGCTCAAACAGCATCCGGAACCTAGCCTCGCTGGCTATCAGCGCCTGGGTAGTTTTGTGCTGCTGCGTAATATCGATGATGGCCAAACGGCACAGCGGGGCTTGGCTCAGCGGCAGGGTCAGGCTGATGCCCTCCAGCCGCACGAAAATGGGCTCTCCTACTTCGGGTTGCAGCTCTAGCTCGCACACCTGCCGGTGCTCGCTCCGCTGCACCTCACCCCAGAAAGTCAGGAACTTGTCGCGGTAGTTTGGAGTGATAAACAACAGAAAACGGCGCTTCTGCAACCGCTGGCGCACCGTGCGCAGGAGTTGGGTCACGGCGAGGTTGAGTTGCTGAATAACGCCCGCCGACGTGAGCAGCAGGTAGCCAATGGGCGCAAACTCGTACAGGTCTTCGTATTGGATCCGGGCTGTTTGGGCTTCGCTCTGGACTTGCAGCAGCTCCTCGTACTGCATTTCCAGCTCGATCTGGTGCGTTTGCAGCTCTTGCAGCACCTGGGAGATTTCCTCGGATGTACGGTTGCTCGTGGATTGGGTAGCTAGCTCGCGCCGCCGCTCCGCTCGCTGCCGCAGCTGCTTCAGGGAGTCCTCGGCATTCTGGTTATGGTTCTGCAGTGCAGTATCGTCAGATTCAGCCATGGCTTACCCTGCTTGCTTTTTTCGTTCTCTGACGGGGCTAGTTCGGCATTATTCCTCTATACGTCAACCTCAACAAAGAAGGAATATTTGTGCCAACAAAAAGAAAAACCGCCGCTGCGGCCAGCTGGCCCCCTTTCCGCAAAGAAGGAAAGCTAGCTAGCCGCAGCGGCGGCCCGGTTGGTTTTTACCGTTGTACCTCCTCCATGGCGGTCACTTCCAGCACGATATAATCGGTCTGGTCTTGGCGCCGCACCACGCGCCGGGACGCAAACGTAACGCGGCGACCTAGCTCCTCGAAACGCGCTTCGATGGTCACGTTGTCGAAGCGCTCCACTTCGCCAGCCAAGAGCTCCAGCATATGGTCGCGCAGCGCCGGCTGGTTCCAGGCACCACTGTTGAGCTTCAGCAACGACGTTCCCTTCACCGCGTTGGCGTCGAGCTGAAAGGTGTTGGCAAAGGCCGGGCTTATCGCCAGCACCTTCACGTTGCGGTTGATGGCCAGCAGCATGCCCAGGGAGTTTTCCACTTCGTAGGCCACGAAGTTGGTGGTGTCGGTGCGCTGCTGCTCTTCCAGGCGCTTGAGGCTGGTAATGTCGGTGAAGGTGATAACGGCCCCGTTGATGTAGTTGTCGAGGGTGCGGTAGGGCAGAATGCGCATGGCATACCACTCGCCCGTGGTGGTCTGGATCATGGTTTCCACCGTGGTCAGGCGGTCGAGCACCAGGCGTACGTCTTCCACCAGGTGCTCGTAGCGCATGTTGGGGGCGAAGTGCGTGATGGGGCGGCCAATATCGGAGGGCAACAGGTTGATGATGCGCGCCACCCGCGGCGTAAACCGCTTGATGATCATGTCATTATCCAGGAAGACGATGGCAATTTCGGTGGAATCGAGCAGGTTGCGCATGTCGTTGGCCGCCTGGGCTAGCTCCTCCGTCTTGCTTTCGTACTGCATGTTCAGGGTCAGCAGCTCCTCGTTCAGGCTTTGCAGCTCCTCCTTGTTGGTCATGGCCTCCTCGTTGGTGCTTTGCAGCTCCTCGTTGGCCGATTGCAGCTCTTCGTTGGTACTCTTCAACTCCTCCAGGCTGCTTTCCATTTCCTCAATGGTCATCTGGAGGCGGTTCTTGGTGTATTGCAGCTCCTTATCGAGGGCCGCCACCACCGCGTCACGGCTCAGGTCGGAGCCGGGCGCTTCGGCTTTGCCCTGGCGCACCTTGCGCGGGGTGGGCATGTCTTCAAACGCGACCAGCAGCATCCCCAGCAGCTGCTCGGGCTCCTGCAAGTACTTCACGCGC
This sequence comes from Hymenobacter crusticola, assembly GCF_002154225.1. GTDB lineage: Bacteria > Bacteroidota > Bacteroidia > Cytophagales > Hymenobacteraceae > Hymenobacter > Hymenobacter crusticola. Next base: position 191,627 of record NZ_MTSE01000008.1, on the reverse strand, counting down.
AGGCGCAGCAGCTGGTAGCCGCTTTCGGTTTTCACCCGCACGTTGTCTACCTGCACCGACTCTTGCTGCTGGGTGGCTTTGTGAATGGCCGTGTTCAGCTCGAAGTTCAGCTCGTCGCGGGCCATGTCGTAGATGTTCATGCCGCTGGGGCCGGGGGCGGGCTCCAGGTACTTGCCCGTGCGGCCGTTCACGTACAGAATGTCGCCCTTGGCATTAATCACGACGGCGGGCGGGGCGTACTGCGCCAGCAGCATGCGCTGCACCAAGGCGCTCAGGACGCCAGTATCGCTACGCCGACCTAGGCTCAGCAGGGGGGCGGCCATGCCGCCGCTGCCCATGGGCAGGGCGAGGGGCGTTTGCTGCCGCGACATCGAAAACGGGAAGTTCACGAGCCGTGTGAGGGGCGCAATGGTTTCGAGGCGGCGCGAGATTTTCCACCGAATATCCAGCGGCGTGAACAGCTCCTGAAAGCCGCTCAGGTTTTCGGACGGCCCCAGGAACAGCAGCCCGTTCGGATTGAGGGCATAATGAAAAATAGGCAGCAGGCTCTTTTGCAGCTCCGTGCTAAAGTAAATCAGCAGGTTGCGGCAGCACAGCAGGTCGAGCTTGGTGAAGGGCGCGTCGCGGTTGATGTTGTGCACGGCAAACACTACCATATCGCGCACTTCCTTGCGGATCTGATACTGCCCTTCGTGGCGATGAAAGAAGCGGCGAAGGCGCTCCGGGTTTACATCCGCCGTGATGTTTTCGGGGTAGATGCCGACGCGGGCAAAGTCGATGCTTTCGGCGTGGATGTCGGTGGCGAAGATTTGCACCTTCAGGTACTTGCTGGCGTCCACCTCATCGAGACACTCCAGTAGGCACATGGCCAGCGAGTAAGCCTCCTCGCCCGTGGAGCAGCCAGGCGACCACACCCGCAGCACCGTATCGTTGGGCTTCTGCCGCAGCAACGGGGTCAGGTGGGCTTTAAGGCTCTCAAACGCTTCCGCGTCGCGGAAAAACTTGGTTACCCCGATGAGCAGCTCCCGAAACAACTGCTCCACTTCCTGCGGGTTTTCTTGCAGGTAGCGCACATAGCTCGGGAAGGTCTTGATCTGGTGCGAATTCATGCGCCGCTCAATGCGCCGGAGCACCGTGTTGCGCTTGTAGAGGGAGAAGTCGTGGTTTGTCTGCGCCCGGATCAGGGCCAGAATCTTGTCGAGGGCGTGGGCCGGTTTTTCCTGCGACTCGGCTTCCGCGCGCGAGGGGCGCGCCAGCAGCGGCCTTTCCACGTACTCCAGCAGCACCTGCGGCATTTCTTCGGGCGCCAGCACATAGTCCACAAACTCGGTAGCGATGGCCGCGCGCGGCATGGCATCGTACTGCGCCGTGTTAGGCGACTGCACCATCACCATCCCGTAGTTTTCCATCACCATCTTCAGCCCTAGGGTGCCGTCGGAGCCGGTGCCGGAGAAGATAATGCTGATGGCCCGGTCGCGGGCATCGCGGGCGAGGCTTTGCAGAAAGTAGTCGATGGGCAAGCGCCGGGCCGTTGTTTGGGTGGGCGAAAACAGCAGGAGCCGGCCGTTGAGCAAGCTCATTTCCTGGCTGGGCGGAATCACGTACACGTAGTTGACGCGCACGGTCATGCCATCCTCGGCTTGCACCACCGGCAGGGAGGTAAACTGCTGCAGCACCATTGCGAGCTCGCCATCCCGGGTGGGTAGCTGGTGCGTAACCACCACGAAGGCCATGCCGCAGTTGACGGGTATTTTGGCAAAAAACTGCTCCAGCGCCACCACCGAGCCCGCCGAGCCTCCTATCGCCACAATAGGAAACTTGTCGTCGGAGCCCTGCACGCGTGACACGCGCGGACCCGCCGGCCCGACAGCTAGGTCGCCAACACTTTTATCGACCGTAATGGCTTCCTGATCAGGAGCATACTCGTCGTCGGCCAACGACGTAGAAGGAAAATCAGACATGAAGAATTGCGGTACCGCTCGGCCCGCGGCAAGTCGCTGAGGGGTATGAGGGGTATGAGGGGTATGAAAAATTACGCAGGATTTGCGCCGTACATAGGATTACGTAAAATTAACCAGCGGGTGCTTTAGTTTCAGCGCCTTATTTTTTCGCAAAAAACCTAGCTCGACAGGCAGCACAAATACCGCGAAGCCCGTAATTTATGCTGCTATTTTTTCTTATTTCTCACTTTTCGTATCTGTAGCGTTGACGCACAGCTCTTTCCTTATTGTTATTGGCACTTCGGCGGGTGGCATGCCGGCCCTGGTCGAGTTGCTCGCGCAGCTACCGGCCACGTTGCCCGCGGCCGTCTTGGTGGTGCAGCACCTAGCCCCCAATTCGTCGTCGGATTTTTTGGTTGACCGGCTGAACGATAGCACCAACCTCATTTGCGAAGTGGCCCAGCACGGCGCGCACATCCGGCCGGGCCACGTGTATTTCTGCCAGCCCGACCGGCACTTGCTGGTCAAGGAGCACCACCTACTCATCACCAAAGGCCCGCACGAAAACAACTTCCGGCCCTCCATCGACGCCCTGTTTCGGTCGGCGGCCGTTGAGTACGGCGCCGGCGCCATTGGGGTGGTGCTCACCGGCATGCTCCACGATGGCACGGCCGGCCTCGATTTTATTCGGCGGTGCGGCGGCCTCACGGTGGTGCAAGACCCCGGCGAAGCCGAATTCCCGAGCATGCCCGAAAGCGCCTTGCGCAGCGTCCCCATCGACTATGTCGTGCCCCTGAGCCGCATGGGCTACTTGCTCCAAGAGCTAGTAGAGCAAGAAATTTCTCCTGAAAGCAACGTTCCTGAGGACTTAAAAATGGAGGCCGCTATTGCGGAACGAGTAGTGGGATCAGTAGACGATGTACGCAAGCTAGGCCATCAGGTGCCCATCTCCTGCCCCGACTGCGGCGGCTCCCTGTGGCAAGTAGACCAAGGCCATGTGTTGCGCTACCGTTGCCACACGGGCCACTCCTACACCGCCGAGTCGTTGCTGAACCGCACCCAGGATTCGCTGGAAGAAACCCTGTGGGTGGCCCTGCGCATGATGGAAGAGCGCAAAAACCTGCTCACTAGCATGGCTAGTCGCGGCCAAGGCCTGTGGAGCGTGCAGCAGGAGGAGCGCGTGAACGAGATCAAAGCCCACATCAATCGGCTGCGCGAGTTTTTGCTCAACGGCAAAGACGTAAACGGCGCCGCGGGCCCAACAACGGAACACGAACGGTAGCAGCTAGCCGCCCTCGGTTACGACCTAGGTTTTCGTGCTACAGCTCGTTGCTGCCCGAGCCGCAGGAAAGGCCGTATGCTGCACCCCGCGCAGCATTTTTCCTGCAGTGGCAAACACTACGGTCCACAACGAGGCGAGAGAGCTGCTTCGCGGGGTGCAGCATGCCCACCAGATCGTTCGGGGCTTTTTTAATCAGGAGTAAATTTCTAATCGGCAACTCCGGCCGCTAGCTACTCTGGGAGGCTGCTTTCCTTCGGCTTCAAGGGAAGCCAGCGGCTTTTTTGTTTGGCAAGAAGCAGCCGGCCCCAGCACCCAAAGCCTGTTGAAAACCTGCTAAAGACCTAAGAGCTCCGCCTGCGAGGAACCCCTCTGTGCGCGGCGGGCGGGGGCCCGGCGTGCAAGCTGAACCAGAACGCGTCGCGTGCTTTGCGAGTAGGTAGACCTAGGCCTCACCTGATCTACTTACTTTCTTTATCTGATGCGTGTACCCTCCTACCTTCTGCTGTCGGCCCTCGGCCTGCTAGCCGCCTGCGGCGACCAAAACACCAAATCGCCGGTGACCCCGCCCGGCGCCGAAAAGTCGGCAAAAACAAAAATATTAGAAGTAGGCGCCGATGTGCTGCAAGGCAAAGAACCCCTACGCCAGCTCGACATTTACCTCGACGGCTTCCACTTCTACAACGGCGACATGTCGGGGCAGATGGAGGCGCACCACTTCGGCGCCAAGCTCAACGAAGACGTCATCCAGTCGGTGATTTACGATGGCAACAGCAAGGATGCCAAGATCATGGGCATTGAATACATCATTTCGCGGCGGCTGTTTGAAAAGCTGCCCGCCGAGGAGAAGAAGCTCTGGCACAGCCACTCCTACGAGGTAAAATCGGGCGAGCTGGTGGCCCCCGGCCTCCCCGATGTAGCCGAGCACGAGCTGATGGAGCAGCTAGCTTCCACCTACGGCAAAACCTTCCACACCTGGCACACCGACCGCGACAAAGAGCTGCCGCTCGGTACGCCCCTGCTCATGGCGGGCTTCACCGCCGACGGCCAGATCGACACGGCCATGGTCGGCCAGCGCGACCGGCGCCTGCACGTCTCGATGGCCGAGAAGCGCCGCCAGCGCGCTGATATCCAAGTACCGCCCGTGCTGCCCGGCGCCAACGCCTGGGAGAAAGGCGAAGTGCGCCAGCTGCAAGTAGTAAATAGCGCCGAACCGGCCAAGCTGCATCATAGCCACTAAAAGCGCGAGCCAAAACCAGCAGTTCCCCTGCTTTTTTAAGGAGATGCTGTGGGCGGTCTGGTTAGGGTTAGAAGACTAGCACCTAGCTCCCCTCCTTTTTCCAAGGAGGGGTTGGGAGTGGTCCGGCTAGGGTTAGAAGACTAGAGCTAGTTTGTCGTTCAACGACCAGGAACCACCCCCAGCCCCTCCTTGAAAAAAGGAGGGGAGCTAGGTGCTAGTCTTCTAGCTTTGGTTCGTGTGCTGCCAAAAGCCTAGCACCTCCTTTCCTTTGGCTACGTAAGCAACCTCTGGCTTTCTCCAAGTTGACTTTCTCTCCATGCCCGAATCCCCTACCCTAGCTTCCCAAGCACCAGTTTCGCCCTGGGCGCCGCTCCGGGTAAAATTTTTCCGGATGCTCTGGATTGCGTCGTTCGTGTCGAACATCGGTACGTGGATGCAGAATGTGGGTGCCGTGTGGCTCATGACCCACCTGACCACCTCCACGGTGCTGGTGGCGCTCATGCAAACGGCTTCGGCCCTGCCGATCTTCCTGCTCAGCCTGCCCGCCGGTGCCCTGGCCGACCTCGTCGACCGGCGCCGGTTTTTGCTGTTCACCCAAGCCTGGATGGGCGTGGTGGCGATGCTGCTGGCGGTCGTTACGCTGCTGGGGCACATTTCGCCGTGGGGCCTGCTTTCCCTGACGTTTCTGCTCGACGTGGGCGGCGCCCTCAATAACCCCGTGTGGCGGGCCACCACCCCCGAGCTGGTACCGCGGCCCTTGCTGCCCGGCGCTATTACCCTCAACAGCATCAGCTTCAACCTGGCCCGCGCCCTGGGCCCGGCACTGGGCGGCTTGGTGGTGGCGTATACGTCGCCGGGCTTGGCATTCTTGCTGAACGGGTTGTCCTTCCTGGCTACTATCTATATGGTGTATACCTGGAAGCGCGAAAACCACGGGCTGAGCTTTTCGGGCCTGGATGGGGAGCGGATCTTGGCGGCGTTGCGCGGGGGTGTGCGTTACGCCCGCTTCTCGCCGCCGGTGCAGAATATTCTGGTGCGCGCCTTCGCCTACACGTTTGGCGCGAGCATCGTGTTTGCCCTGCTTTCGCCGGTGGTTGATAAGATGCTGCACCTAGGGGGCGGGGTATATTCGGCGCTGCTCTCGTGCATGGGCGGGGGCGCGGTAGTCACGGCCCTGCTGCTGCCGCGCCTCAACCGCGCCTTCGGCATCGACTCGCGCGTAAATTTGGCGGCGGTGCTGTTTGCCTTGGTCAGCCTAGGGCTAGCTTTTTCGCCGCGGTTGCCGCTCCCGCTTCTGTATGTGCTGCTTACCATCGGCGGCGCGGCCTGGATGATGAGCCAGAACAGTTTCAACGTGGCCATCCAGACGGTGGTACCCAACTGGGTGCAGGCCCGCATCTTGGGCGTGTACATCTTCGTGTTCCAGGGTGGCATGGCGCTGGGTAGCGCTACGTGGGGTGCCGTGGCCGACGAGTTTGGCTTGCCGGCGGCCTTGCTAGGCGCGGCCATCTGGATGGCGCTAACGCTGCTATTGGTGTTCCGGTTCTCACTGCGCAACGGCGAAAACCTCGACTTCACCATTGCCCAGCATTGGGCCGAGCCCACCATCGTGCACGAGCCCACCGAGAAAGATGGCCCCGTACTGGTAACCATTACCTACCGCGTGGCCCCTGAAGACCGCCCTGCTTTTACGACGATTATGCGGCAGCTAGGTCGCATCCGTCGCCGCGAAGGGGCCATGCGCGTGGGCCTCTACGCCGACCTAGCCGACCCAGAGCGGATGATGGAATACTTCGTGGTGGAGTCGTGGGCCGAGCACGAAGAGCAGCACGAGCGCGGCCTAGGCACCGAAGAAGCCGACCTGCTGGCACAGGCACGCAAGTTTCATCGCAGTGCCGAGCTGCCGAAAGTATCCCACCTAATTGCGCAGTCGTACGCCCCGGCCCCACCCGCCGTGTTGAATGCCCCGACGGAAGCCCTGCCGTAACCCGTACGCATGGAAAGCTGGCTACCTACTTGCTGCTGAGCTTTAGCAGCTGCGTGAGCGCAATGCCCAGGGCAACTCCCAACAGCACTTGGCGCGTTGCGCTCGGGGTGCTTAGGAAACGGGTCCGCTCCGGGCGAATATCGATGACACCGACCGGGTAGGCTTTGGCGCCGCCCCCATAGCCGCCCCCACTTCCGGTGGTGCTGGCCTCACCGGATGCTTGGGCCCGCCCGCCGCCCCCAAATCCGGCGCCCAAGCCCCAAATCACTTTGGCCACCGGCACAACCGTGGCGTAGGGCAGCACCACAGGCTCGCCAAAGACGGCGCGCGTTCCGGCGGCGTGTACAAACTGATCGAGAAAATGGTTGAGCAGCGGCTGCGGATCTGGCGAAGTATTCATAAAGAAGGCGAGACGAAGTGAAATAGAAACCTGCGGCTACACGCGCACGCCGGCAACCTAAGCTCACCCTACGGCAGTTGCCAGCACAAGGATTAGCTACACGCTGGTTCTTATTGCTACTGAGCTAGCTACGTATACCACGCCATGGGCACCACACGCTGTGCCTCCACCCCCACCCCAGTAAGAGCCGGCAGAAGCTAGGAGGAAATTACGGAGAAGGAATTACGGGTTTACCTGGACTGAAAACCCGTAGAAAATCGGGACCCAACCTGCTCGCCTAAGCGTTTGATAGACCAAGCAGCTAGTGCTGCTTACGCGCTGCACCCATCATACCACTATTCTTATGTCCGCATTTCTACCTGCATCAGCAAAACCAGAACCTGTTGTTTCCATTTTCACCGTAGACCTAGATGCCGTAGAAACTGCGCAGCTAGTTCATGCCTTGGCGCAACAACCCCGGCCGCAGCTCCTGATCGACTGCGACAACTTACGCTGCCAACGGACCCTAGGCGTCAGCCACGTTGTGTCGCAGCTGCTATTGTTGCGCCAAAGCGGCGCCAGCATCTGGCTTCGCAAAGTTGACCCCGTCTTGCGGCGCTGCTTGCACTTGCTTGGGCTCGACTCAGTGTTCCTAATTTCCTAGGTAGTTTCTAAAATGCATTCCGGCGGTCAATCTTGCCGGCACCTAAGCTAGCCTAGGTGCTGGCAGGATTGACCGCCGGTTGCGTTCCTTGCAGCCCCACCTAGGTAAGTAGCTAGGCCCGTAGTGCAGAAGTTCGTGGGCTTTGCACCCGCGGACCTTGTTCGCCGCCAGCTTGTCGCAGAACGGAATCCGACGCTACTGTATATAAGTCTCGCTTCCCTGGCTAGCTTGTCGTGTTGGCGGGCCAAGAGCGCCGCTTACGGGTGAAACTTCAAGCCTTGCAGCGCTTTATCAACTTGCTTGTTTTCGCCGTACAGAATGATGCCTACTAGCTCTAGCTCCTCATCGGCCTGCTGAGCTACTACTTGCAAGTTTTCTTCCTCGTTTTTGGTGGCAAATAAAGTGCGCGGATACACTCCTAGCTGCACGTTCCGCTCACGGGCGCGCTCGAAAGCCCTGCGCACCTCGGCCGGCGAATTGGCGCCGTACACCAAAATCGGGTGCTTCAGAAAGGGCAGATAGGGCGTACCAGACGCCGACACCAAGGGCTGCCCGTGCGTAGCGGGAAACTGAATGGCAACAGCACTAGCCAGAAAGGCCGTCACGTTGAGCTTCTGCCAGTCGAGTAAGTCGCGGCTCAGCACAATGGCAATTTTGTGGTCGTACATGCGGGTGAGTCTAGGCGGTGAGCAGTAATTCCATCTGAATGTTGCACCGCTCGTAGGGCGATGGTAGGCAGTCCACCGTTTTCTCGAAACCTAGCTTGTGGTAAAGGTTGATGGCTGGCGTCAGCTTCGTGTTACTTTCTAGGTACAGCCGCTTCGCGCCCAGGTTTCGGGCCTTGTCGATGGCTGCCTGCCCTAGCCGGAAGCCAATGCCGAGCCCCTGCGTGGTGGGCGACACGGCCATCTTGGCTAGCTCGTACGTGTCGGCCTCCATCTTGAGCAGGGCGCACGTGCCCACAATCTGGCCCTGGTATTCGGCCAGCAGAATATGGCCGCCGCGTTGCAAGATATACTCGTTGGGGTGGTCGAGGGCTTTCAGATCCGCTTCTTCCACCCGGAAGTACTGCTCAATCCACTCAACATTCAGGCGCTTGAAGTCGGGTTGGTACTGGGGCTGATACTCCAGCAGCCGGATCTCGTCGGCGATGCGGGCATCGCGCACCGCCTTGGCCCGCGCGGCTAGGCTCTGGCGCGACAGGGCATACTCCATTTCTTCTATGGCTAGCAAAAGGTTGTGGCGAGTTTCGGCGAGCAGGGCCTCGTTGGCGCGTCGCACATCAGCAACTTGCTGCTGCAAGATCGGCCATAGCTTCGTGCCCTTATCGGCGAGCGTAATGATGCTGCGGCGCTGGTCTGCTTCTCCGCGCTGCACGCTTACCAGTTCGTGCTTCACAAGGTCTTTCACTACTTGACTCACGGCGGCGTGCGTCTGCCCTATCCGCTCGGCTACGTCGCCCACGTGCAAGCCAGGCTGTGAGGCCACCGTATAGAAAACGGGAAACCACCGGGGCTCAAACGGCACCTCCTGGTAGAGGGCGTACACCTCTGCCGCTTGGCCGGTCATCACCTCGTTCAAACGACGCAATCGGCTTCCTAATATGGCAGGTCCTAGTTCATCAAAGAGATTCATAGAACAAATTTAAATAATTACGTAAGCACTTACACAATTATATCTTATTTTTACAGCCGGGTTTAGAAATGAGCCGTACTGCTGTCAACATCTCGCTGCCTCACGGCCGACCTAGCTACTTTCTTTCTTGAAATCAGATGACGACTATAACAATAGCCAAACGAAGCAGTTAGAAGTGTTCCTCGTAGTTCTGTGCCCCTACGCTTCTGTTTTTTTCGACGTTGGATGCGTCCTTTTTGCGCAGAGGAATGTCTATACACTGAAAGGTTTTAGCACTACCTAGCGCTTATCCCTGCTACCCAGTGGCAAGAAGGCCCCTATTTCATACTTCCCTCATCCGCCGCGGCGGACCTTTGGTCGAAGCCACTTTTGTTTTCTAGTTTATGTGGATAGTTCGATTGGCGCTTTCGCGCCCGTATACTTTCGTGGTCATGTCCTTGCTGATCTTGCTGGGCGGCATCATGACCATCCGCAACATGGCGGTCGATATTTTTCCGGAAATCAACATTCCCGTGGTGGGCGTGGTGTGGACGTACGCCGGCATCAGCCCGGAGGAAATGAACCAGCGGATCGTCATTATCAACGAGCGGGCGTTCACCACCACCGTTAGCAACATCGAGCACATCGAGTCGCAGTCACTCAAGGGTGTGGGCTTGATTAAGGTGTTTTTCCAGCCCGGCACCAACGTGGAAGCCGGCGTGGCTCAGCTCACCGCTATTACTCAGACGCTGCTGCGTGTGTTGCCCCCTGGCATCACGCCGCCCCTCATCATCCGCTACTCGGCTTCCAACGTGCCGATTGCACAAACCAGCTTGAGTTCCAACAACTTAGGTGAGTCGGACTTATACGACGCGGGTAACGCATTCATTCGTCCGGGTCTCGCGGTAGTGCAGGGCGCTTCGGTATTGCAGCCCAACGGCGGTAAGCCCAAGCAGATCATGGTAGACCTGAACCCGGAGGCGCTGGCTGGCCGCGGCTTGTCGGCCAACGACGTAGTGAATGCCCTTACGTCCCAGAACCTCACACTGCCGGCCGGCTCGGCCAAGATCGGCAGCCGCGAGTACGACGTACGCCTCAACAGTAGCCCCGAAGCTATTGCCACCCTCAACGACTTGCCCATCAAGCAAGTAGACGGCCGCACGATCTACATTCGCGACGTGGCCTTCGTACATGAAGGCTTCGCGGTGCAGCAGAACATCGTGCGTCAGAACGGCCGCCGCACCGCCATCATCCCGATCCTGAAGACCGGCGCCGCCAGTACGCTCGACATCATTGATCGGGTGAAGCAGCAGCTACCCAAGATTGAAGCCTCGGCCCCAGCCGGCCTGAACATCAAGCTGCTGTTCGACCAGTCTTTCTTTGTGAAGGCCTCTATTAAAGGGGTAGTCACGGAGGCATGTATTGCGGCGGCTCTTACAGGCTTGATGATCCTGCTGTTCCTTGGTTCGTGGCGTTCTACGCTCATCATTGCCCTGTCGATTCCGCTGTCGATTCTGGTCAGCATCATTGTGATGAAGCTGCTCGGCCAGACGCTTAACATTATGACCCTGAGCGGCCTGTCACTGGCCGTAGGTATCCTGGTAGACGACGCGACGGTGGAAATCGAGAACATTCACCGCAACATGGGCATGAAGAAAGGGCTGAAACGCTCGATCCTCGATGGCGCCCAGCAGATTGCTACGCCGGCTTTGGTAGCCACGCTGGCTATCTGTATTGTGTTCGTGCCGGTGTTCTTCCTGGCAGGTGCGGCCTCGTCCATTTTCGCCCCGCTGGCCATGGCCGTCATCTTCGCCATGCTAGCTTCTTACCTGCTCTCCCGGACGCTGGTACCGACGATGGTAATGTACCTGCTGCGCAAGGAGCTGCCGATTTACCACAAGGAAGGCGGCGCCCACTTACCTAGCTCGGAAGTGCGTGACGACCACCCGGTAAGTACTCAGGAAGCTCGCTTAGAGCAGTTGCTGCGCGAGAATTACGAGAAGCAGCACGCCAGCCTATCGCCCGAGGAAGACGACGAGTTGCCCATCACCGACGCCGAGCGCCGTGCCTCCGAAGGCATCGAGCGTAGCTGGGTCTGGCGCGTGCACAAGGCATTCGACCATGGCTTCGAGAAGTTCCGCGAAAGCTACCGGGGTGCCCTCGCTTGGTCCCTGCACCACCGCCGCACCGTGGTGACGTGCTTCGCCGTGCTGTTTGTGTGCTCGGGCTGCTTGTACCCGTTCATTGGGCAAAACTTCTTTCCCAAGGTTGACGCGGGTCAACTGCGCTTGCACATTCGGGTTCCTACGGGCACGCGGGTGGAGGAAACAGAACGCCGCTTTGCCCAAGTAGAGAAGGTAATTCGCGATGTTATTCCGGCCGATGAGCTAGACCTGGTGCTCGATAACATTGGCCTGCCAGTAGTACCGATCAACTTGATTCTGAGCGACAACCCCACTATCGGTGCCGGTGACGGCGAGATTCTGGTGTCGATGAAGGAAGAGCATGGCCCCACGGCCGAGTACATCACCGAGATTCGTCGCCGGTTGAGAAAAGAGCACCCCGACCTGAGCGTGTTCTTCCAAGCCGCCGACATTGTGAATCAGACCCTGAACTTCGGTCTGCCCGCCCCGATTGATATTCAGGTAGTGGGCCGTAACAAGGAAGCCAATCAGAAGATTGCCACCAAGCTGAAAGAGCAGATTGCCGACGTGGAAGGCGTGGTGGATGCCTTTGTGTACCAAGCCTTCGACCAGCCGCAGATCCGCTTGGATGTGGACCGTTTGCGGGCCCAGCAAGCGGGCTTGTCGCAGCGCGATATTGCTAACAACGTGCTCGTGAACCTCAGCTCCAGCACCCAGACCAACCCCAACCAGTGGCTGAACCCACAAAACGGCGTGAACTACACCGTGGCCGTGCAAACACCTACCAGGGAGCTAGGTACGCTGGATGAGTTGCAAAACATTGGCGTGACCAGCGCCACGCAGAATGCAACGCAGCTGCTGAGCAACTTCGCCGTGGTGCGCCGCACCAAAACAACGGCCGTCGCCAGTAACTACAACATTCAGCGCGTGCTGGATGTGTACGCCAGCGTGGAAGGCCGCGACCTAGGTAGCGTCAGCACCGACATTCGCAAGATCATTGCTGAAACGGAGAAGAACCTGCCGAAAGGCACTACCATTACAGTTCGTGGGCAGATAGACAGCATGCGCACGTCGTTTATTGGCCTAGGCATCGGACTGATTGGCGCTATCGTACTGGTTTACATGCTCATGGTGGTCAACTTCCAATCGTGGCTCGACCCCTTCATCATCATCACTGCCTTGCCGGGCGCTATGTCGGGCATTTTGTGGATGCTGTTTGTGACCCAAACCACCTTCAGCGTGCCCTCGCTCATGGGTGCCATTATGTGCATCGGCGTGGCGACGGCCAACAGTATCTTGCTGGTGACTTTCGCCAACGAGCGCCGCGAGGAAGAGCCTACTTTGTCGCCCCTCGACGCGGCGCTGGATGCCGGCTACACCCGTCTGCGCCCCGTGTTGATGACGGCTTTGGCCATGACGATTGGTCTGCTGCCGATGTCGCTGGGCCTAGGGGAAGGTGGCGAACAAAACGCCCCGCTCGGCCGCGCCGTGATTGGCGGTATCATGCTAGCCACGGTGACTACCTTGTTCTTCGTTCCCATCATGTTCAGCTACCTGAAGAAGCAGGAAGAAAGGCCCGTTGAAGAGCAGCCTGCCGAGCCTGAGCTCGTACACTAGTAATATTAATTTCTCGCGGGGGTTTGCAGAAGTCGACCTCGGTAGGCCTCAGCGCCTTCCCTCTACAAGCCTCCGCGAGAAACTCGAAAATAGAATTATGGACAATTCTGCTGACTACAACGCGCCCCGCAGCAAACGCCGTTTTTGGATTACCATTCTCCTTGTGCTTCTCGTTTTTGGCGGTCTGCTCCTAGTAGGTCTGCTACCGCGCTTGCGCCACGACAAGGAACTGAAAGCCGATGCGCGCACGGAAGCCTCGGCGGCCCCCATCGTGACGGTGCAAGCCGCGAATCCCTCGCCGGATACCACGCAGGTGCAGCTCCCCGCCGACACCCGCTCGAACCGCGAAACCTTCGTGTTTGCCCAAGCCAATGGCTTTGTAAAAACCTGGCGCACCGACATCGGCACGCGGGTGCGGCGAGGCCAACTGATGGCGGTGATTTCTACCCCCGAGCTTGACCAGCAAATTGCGGAGGCCCGCGCCAACCTAGGTCTGGCCCAAACCAGCTACAACCGTCTGCAAAGCGTGGAGCTGCCCGGCGCTATTTCCAAGCAAGAACTCGATGTAAGCCAGGCCCAGTACGCGGCACAGCGCGCCGGCGTGCAGCGCCTGATTGCCCAGCAGGGTTTTCGCCAGGTGGTGGCCCCGTTCAGCGGCATCGTGACGCAGCGTAACGTGGAAGTCGGCTCGCTGGTGTCGCCCAACACGGCCGAGGGCGCGCAGCTGTTCAAGATCGAGCAAACCGATACCATCCGTGCCTTCGTGGAAGTGCCGCAGAACTTCGTACCGAGCATCAAGGTGGGGATGCACACCGACGTGCTGGTACCTGAGTATCCCGACCGCAAGTTCGAAGGCATTGTATCGCGCACGGCGGGTGCCCTGAACACCTCGACCCGCACCATGCGCACGGAGGTAAAGATTCCGAACCGCGACCAGAAGCTGTTGCCGGGCATGTTTGCCCAGGTGCGCTTTAAGCTGATTCGCACGGCTCCTAGCGTTATCATCTCGGCTAACTCGCTGGTGCCCGGCGGCACGAACCCCCAAGTGGTGGTAATTCAGGACAAGAAAGTGCACTACCAACCCATCGTTCCCGGCCGCGACTTTGGCGCGCAGCTGGAAGTAACGAAAGGCCTACAAGGCCACGAACTGCTGGTCATCAACCCCGCCGAAACGCTGGAAGAAGGACAGATCGTGCAGACCAAAGTAGCCGAGGCGCCGAAGAAGCCCGAAGGCCCCGCCAAACCGACCGCGCCCGAACGCCCCTACGACCCCGACCGTCCGCGCGTATCGTCGCCGGTGGCCGATGCAGGACATTAACGGAACGTGCTTGGCCGTCATGCTGAGCTTGCCAAAGACTCGCGTGCTGACGGCTGATTCCTCTTACAACGACCACAAGCGAGAGGCTTCGGCCAGCGCAGCATGATGGTCTTACTTCTATCCTAGCAATTACAACTATCTTATTATCAACTATCCTTATCTCCCTCTTACCTAGCTTTCACCACTTCGCAATGAAGTTTTTGAATAGTCCCTGTTCTCTCTTTCGTCGTTTGAGCTTTGGTATCGGCTGGCTGTGGCTGGCGGGTTGCGCTACTACCTCGCACTACAAAGCGCCTGATGTAGCGACACCAACGCAGTGGCAAAACAATAGTTCTGCTCCTATTACAAACCCTGCGACTCCGCCGCAGCCAGCCAGTCCGACCCCGGTGCCCACGACGCCCGCTCCCCTCAACCAGGCGCCGCAGGCGCCCTCTTGGTGGACGCTCTACAACGACCCCGACCTAAACACACTGGAGCAGCAGGCATTAGCCAACAACTTCAACGCCCGCGCGGCCGTGTCGCGGGTGGAGGAGGCACGGGCCACGGTGCGCAATGCTACTTCCTACCGCACGCCCGAAGTAACGCTCAACCCCTCGGTGTACAAGAGCCATTTGTCGGCGTTGCGACCGGTGCAGTTCCCGAACGCCACCGTGATTGGTATCAGCCAACAGCAGTTTTACATCCCCATCAACGTAAACTACGAGGTGGACGTGTGGGGCCGGATTCGCAGCAACGTGCGCGCCGCCGAAACGGACCAGCAAGCAGCCGAAGCCGATGTGCGCGTGGTGCAGCTCACGCTCACTACGGATGCAGCTAGCTACTATTTCACCATCCGTGGCCTCGACGCCGACCTAGGGGTGCTCGATAGCACCCGCGAAGCCCGAGTGCAAAACCTACAGCTCGTGCAGTCCCGCTTCAAAGCCGGCGTGGACAACGAGATTGGCGTACGCCGCGCCGAAACTGAGCTAGCCAACGTAGACGCCAGCCGCATAGAAGTGCAGCGCCAACGGGCGGGCTACGTGGCTGCCCTCGCTACGGTGTGCGGCCAGCCGGCCAGCAGCTTCACCGTAGCGCCGCGCCCAACGGTGCTAGCCGCTCCTTCCGTACCGACGAACGTGCCAACAACTCTGCTAGCCCGCCGCCCCGACTTGCAGCGCGCCGAGCGCCAACTCGCCGCCGCCGACGCCCGCATCGACGCGGCCCGCCTAGCGCGCCGGCCCACCGTGCTGCTCAACGGCTACATTGGTCCGCAGAGCGCCCAGTTCAGCGAAATAGCGCGGCTCAATGAGAGTTATACGTACTACCTAGGGGGCACGCTCGGTATCCCAATTTTCAACGGTGGCCGCTTGCGCTCCAACCAACAACTAGCCGAAGCTCGCTTCAACACAGCCACGGCTAGCTACCAGCAGTCGGCCCTCACGGCGTTTCAGGAGGTAGAAACCTCGTTGGCCGACGTGCAGCAAAGTGCCGCTCAACTCGAAGCCCAACAGCGTGCTTTGCGAGCCGCCCGCTTGGCCGGACTGCTCACCC
This sequence comes from Hymenobacter crusticola, assembly GCF_002154225.1. Classification (GTDB taxonomy): domain Bacteria; phylum Bacteroidota; class Bacteroidia; order Cytophagales; family Hymenobacteraceae; genus Hymenobacter; species Hymenobacter crusticola. Next base: position 175,915 of record NZ_MTSE01000008.1, on the reverse strand, counting down.
GCGAACGGTACAACCGCGGCCTTACCACCTACTTCGAGGTAGTGGATGCCGACCGCCAGACCCTGGAGGCGGCTCGCCTCGTGGTGCAAACGCAAGCTGACCAGCTTCGCTACTCCGTTAATCTTATCAAAGCGCTCGGGGGCGGCTGGGAGTAAAGTGTATTTATTCCCTTACTTATAACCAAATCGGTAGTGTATCCCTCCTGTGAAGGTATTGGCGAAGCCAGTGGCCAAAATAGGAGAACCTGCCTTATGACGTGGATTGAGAGTTCCATTGTGCCCATAATGAGCTATCAATCCTAAATGTGACCCTAAAGAATAGCGGATGCTCGGCCCAATACAAAGCGCTATATTCGTGGCTTTGTTGACTTTACGATCATCAAAAACAAGTTGCTCATCTACCAACCGTGTGGCGCGCCTCTCATAGGAAGCGTGCACGAGGGTCACTCCAGCTAGCACGTCAAACTGCACTCGATGCGCCATCTTGCGCGTCAAAGAGTAGCGCATTAACACTGGAATGGCCGTATTGCGGCGGTCTTCCCGACTCATATTCACTACATCGCCACCAGTGGTGGGATCCACATAGTGGTTTCCATCGTGATAGACCTTCCGAGTTCCAATCCAACCGACTTGCATAGCCCAGCGCGGAGCAAAGCGGTAGCCTGCAAGTAGCTCAACTGGTCCGGAATAAGTTAGATAGGAATTAGTAGCACCAGGATAGAAGATAGGGAAGCTGCTGACAAAGGCTTGTACCCCCCCGTAGAAGCGCGGAATAGGCGTTTGTTGAGCTGAGCTAAAGCTAGCATGAAGCACAAGTACAGAAGCAACAAGGAATAAGCGCATGCAGAATACAACTAAAATAATATAAATAACTTTCTTATGGCTAATATACAAATCGTTACAAATCTCCATTTACTCTGCTCTTTAAGTTATAACACGCCTTTCAGTTGCTAGGTCGTTAGACACAATATCTTTTGTCTGTCGAGAAATAGTACGCGCTAAAACTTCTACCTAGGCTCGACACTTATCTCTATAGTATTGCCCTTTCCCTCTCATGAAACTTCTCTACAGCTACCTCCGCAACTACTGGGGCCTGTTGGCCCTAGCCTTGTTGCTGGCGGCCATCAACCAGATATTTTCTCTCCTCGACCCCTACATTCTGCGGCAAATTATTGACCGCTACGTCACGCCGACCCTAGGCAGCACCGTGCGACCTAGCTTCTGGCAATTTCTGGCTACCGGAGCAGGCATCCTGATTCTCAAGGCGATGGGTGTGGCGATGGTGTCGCGCATTGCCAAGAACTTTCAGGACTACTACACCAACGTCATCACCCAGCGCCTAGGTGCGCAGTTGTATTCCGATGGCTTGCGCCACTCGCTAGAATTGCCTTACCAAGTGTTTGAGGATCAGCGCTCGGGCGAGACTCTGGGCAAGCTCCAGAAGGTCCGCACCGATGTGGAGAAGCTGATTCAGAGCTTCGTCAACGTGCTGTTTATTTCGCTGGTGGCCATCATCTTCGTGACCTGGTACGCCGTCAGCGTATACTGGCCCATTGCGATGGTGTACTTCCTGACCATCCCGTTGCTCGGGTCGCTGAGTTTGGTGTTGAGTAAGCGCATCAAGGTTATCCAAAAAACCATCGTAGCCGAAACCACGGCCTTAGCAGGTTCTACCACCGAAAGCCTACGCAACATTGAGCTGATTAAAAGCCTAGGCCTAGCCCAGCAGGAAACGCTCCGCCTGAACAACACCACCGACAAGATTCTGAAGCTGGAGCTAAAGAAGGTGCGCTACTTGCGCTCGTTGTCATTCGTGCAGGGCACCTTCGTGAACCTGATGCGCAACATCATTCTGCTAATGCTGCTGTTCTTGGTAGTGCAGAAGATTATTTCCGTGGGCGAGTTCTTCTCGTTCTTCATCTACTCCTTCGCCATCTTCGGGCCGTTGCAGGAAATGGGTACCATCATTAACGTGTACCGCGAAACAGAAGCTTCGCTGGCCAACTACCAGCAGATTCTTGAAACGCCAAAGGAAATAAAGCCCGCACATCCGCAGCACATCGATAAGATTCAGACCCTCGCTTTCGAGCAGGTTCGCTTCCAGCACCTTTCGGCCAGCGTGCCCGCCTTGGCCGGCATCACGTTCACTACCAAGCTCGGCGAAACCATTGCCTTCGTCGGGCCGTCGGGCTCGGGCAAGACCACGCTGGTTAAGCTCCTGGTGGGCCTCTACCCGCCCGCCAGCGGCCAGATTCTCTACAACGGCATCCCCGGGGCTCAACTAGACCTCGATACGTTGCGGGAGCAAATCGGCTTCGTAACCCAGGACACGCAGCTCTTTGCCGGCACTATCCGTGAAAACCTGCGCTTCGTGGCGCCGCAAGCCACCGACGAGGAATGCCTGCGCGCCCTGCACCAAGCTGCCGCCGATACGCTCCTGGCCCGCGCCCCCCTAGGTCTTGATACCATCATTGGGGAAGGCGGCGTAAAAGTATCGGGTGGGGAGAAGCAACGTTTGAGCATCGCCCGCGCGCTCCTACGCAAACCTACCCTGCTGGTGTTCGACGAAGCCACTTCGGCCCTCGACTCGCTCACGGAAGAAGAAATTGGGCGGACGGTGCGGGAGTTATCGGGCTCGCGCCAGCACGTCACCATCCTCATCGCCCACCGCCTGAGCACCATCCTGCACGCCGACCGCATCTTCGTGCTGGAGCGCGGCCACATTGCCGAGCAAGGACGCCACGAGGAACTGTTGGAGCAGAAAGGGCTCTACTACGCCATGTGGCGCCAGCAGATCGGCGAGCGGCCCGCCGCTGCCATTGCCCCACAGTTGGTGCAACCCGTTAGCTAGACTGGCTTACCTAGGCGGTACCTAGTGCGGCCCCACCGCATTAGCAGCCCCCCTGCCAGCACCAAGAGCAGCACTATTTCGCCTGGTTCAGTCATGCGCTGGGTTTCTTCGCCTAGGTCTAGGGCGTCGTTGCCGGCCAACACTTGCTCTTGCTTGCGGCGCAGCACTGCGCGTTGCGCCTCGTTTTCAACAACCATATAAGCTGTCAGGGGCGTCAGGATGCCCGCACGGAAACTACCCCGCACGGCGCGGGTGCGCTCGGGCTCACTAGTGGCAGGGTGCAGGACCTGCGCCAGCCAGTGTCCATGCAGCAACAGCGCACTGTGCCAACTGCCAGGGGCTAGGTTGGCCGCCGTGAGGTCTACGTCCGTCGTGGGCAGCACGAGGCTAGCTTGTCCGTCGTCGGGTAGATAGGCTCGTGGACGTTGCGCAGTTGGCCAAGCTCGCACGGGAGTTTCTGTTAGTGCTACGAAGCCGGCATTGTCAACTGCATCGAGCGGCCGGTTGCGAAGCGAATGCGCTTCTACTTTCCCGTCAGGTCCTAAGACGTAGAACAGGTCACTCTCCGGATAAGCCGCCGCATACTCTGAAAAATCGGTATTGAGCACAGCGTGGTTCAGGCTATCTGTTGCGACGACAATAACCGGGTACGTAGGCCGGGGCACGGTGGCGGCATCAACGAGGAGGCGCTGCAAGGCACCTGCCAAGTAGAAACCACCCGTGCTATGATGGTTATCTACCCACCGCTTCCATGCTTTGCTTGAGTCGATTGGCGTTACGTAGGCATCTACCAAGCTGAACTGCACGTGCGCTGCCTCTAGGTGGTGGTGTTGCATAAAAGCATCTACCCGCGCACTGTAGCTTCCCTGGTTTGCCGCTTGCTGGGCCGATACATCTAACAAGAAGTGAAAGACGGGCTTGCGAGTAACCAGTGGCAACCTAGCTTTTTGCTGCGCGCTTATATAATTCACCTGGGAAGATTGGCTTGTGGCTGTAACCGGTGTTGGGGAGAAGGTGTGGTTGGTATTTCCTAGGGTTACCCGCTGCCCTGCTACCTGTAAGGTCACGGGCTCTTTGTGCAAAAACTGAATACCGGTGCGGCGGACCTCAGGCGCGGCGAAGGGAAAAACGCGTAGGGTCACTTCGTTAGCACCGGTATAATAGAGGATTCCAGGATCCTTCCTCTCCTCTTTAATCTGGGAGAAAACCCAAGTGGCAGCCTTCTTTTCCGTCAGTAGTCCTTTTACGCGCTGCCGACCTACGTATAAGTAACAGCCGCTCACCCAACACCCCACGGGTAGCGCCAGGGTGGTGGCAAACTCCGCCTGCGAGGAGTTCCCGGCGGGGTTGGTAATTTCCAGATCGACCCAGCTTACCCACGCCCCCTGTTGCGTGTTATAAGTGCTATGGCTGCGCAAGCGGGTGAGGCGAGGTTTCTGTTCGGCCACATTGGTACGGGGCCATGGGAGCAGCATCCGTTTAGAGGGTAATGCGCCGAAAAACACCTGCTCGATACGGTCGAGCTTCTCGTTTGAGAGCGTAAGGTTGTCGAGTACGAGCCAGTTGTAGTACGTTGATAAATATGGCAAATGCGTACCAAACAGCACGTCGGCGTTGTTGCTTTTGTGGTGCCGCACAGCTTCCAGCGTGGTAGCTAGGGCCGTTGTATCTAGCTCATAGTGCCACTTATAATCGGGGTGGTAGAGGTACGCTAGGGTTTGGTTCAGCACTTGGCGCTGATGCCAGTACGAGAGTGTAATGACTGCCGGCAGCACCAGACTGCTCAGCAAGAGGCCCGCCACCAACCAGCCTTTCGCGAAGAACGCCCGCAGCACTGCGTAATCGTTCGTTAGCTCGCGCAACTGCACCAACAGCAGTAGCGAAGGCGTCAGCAGTAAGAAGCCTGTACCAACAGCCACTACAGCCACAATGGATAGCGGCAAAAATGGCAGAAAAACCAGGAAGAAGTAAAGGGTGTAAGCCAGCGTCAGGCCCCGACCTAGGTATAACACCAAGTGCAGCCCAGCGGAACGCGGCACGGGCAGGCACAGCAAAATACCGTTGAGCAGCGCCAACCCGTAGAACCAGGGACTTGTGAAGTTGCCAAAGATGCCAGTGCTAGCTCCAAAATGTGGGGAAAACAGCACGCCGTTGTTCACTAGCAGCCCTAGCAGCGGCAATACTATCCCAATCAGCACCTTCCAAACCAACTGGCACTTAATCCAAATCCCGGCCCGTTGCACCCCCAAGATATACACGCCGCGAGCCAGCAAAAACAAGAAGATGACGGTGCCTGCCACCAGCGCTACCACAAGCACATGCTCTCCGAACTTGCTTCCACTGCCTCTCCACAGAGGTAATACTACCTGAAGCACTAAGTACCACACTACGGGCACCGCCAGCGCGCCCAAAAAGGTAGGCCCGGCTTTGTGGGGCTGTTCCTCGGGCGTATACCAGATGATGAGTACCAAGGTGGCGTGGGCGAGCGTAGGCATTAAGAACGTCACCGGGTACAGCGGAACCACATCAAAAAGCATCCAATTCGCTATTGTACGCGGGAATAGCGTGTCGATGTGACTAGCGTACACGTACAAAAAACCGACGTACACCACTACTGTAATGGCTCCGTATGCTTTCGGCAATGCCTGTTGTTTACAACGGCACCATCCGGCATAGCTTGCTTGCAAAAACACTAACAGAACTACCGTGACGCCTAGGCTTTGCCACCACATAACACTCTCTGGTGGCAGTAAGCTTTTGATTAACTGGTACTGCGCTGACAACAGACTAATAAGCACCAACACCGGCAACACAGCAAGTCCGAATACCCAATTTGGATTAAGCAGATGGCGCATAACGAGTGTGGAGATAAGAACACATAGCAACAAACCCCAAATAGATCAGCACCAAAGAAAACAGGTATAGAACTGCCCCTTCAGCTTGGTGCAGCCACTCGTAGTGCTGCGTACTAGGCAGCATCCTACGCAGCAGAATAGCCGTCAGAATGCGAGAAGTATTGATTAGCAAAGCGAGGGCATAGCTTACTAGTGGCAGCGCGAGCAACACAGGCAGCAACAGACGCAAGCGCTGTTGCACGGCGGCCACGCTCAGCATGAGCCAACACATGGCCCAGAAATTAAAGCCAGAGCAGGATTTGTCGATGCTGATGTGCAGGCTAGGATGCACAAAGCCCACGGTGGGCTCAAAGACAGAAGTAGAACCTAGGGTAAGCTCAACTAAGTAGTTGGTAGGGGCCAGCAGCATGTATAGGTCCGTGCTGCTGGCCTGGATGTATGCCACTTTAAGAAGGCAGAAGAGCCCAAGTAGACATGCATAATAAAGCCACACCGTGGGCTGTTTCATTCGATAGAGCGAGATAAGGCAACGGGAATAATACAACGACAACAAACATACTATAAAGTACTTTGTATTTCAAAGTTGTTACTAAAAAGATTATGCTCGTGCCTCTAAATCCGAGGCCTAGGGTAGAGCTAGCCTTGTTGCTAGCCAGAGAATCAGTTTCTCCTGACATCACTGGCACGTGTAGCTCACACAAACTGTATGTATACTATGTGAGTGAAGTCGTTCGCCAAGATGACAAGCTAGGCACTAAAGCATGCCTATTTTACGTTATATCCCTACAAGGGCCAAAGTGGCAGAGACTCTGCGTCCGGCAGGATTTTTGTCTTCTTATAGTCCAGCTAACCCAAAGAATATTCATGAAAACCAACCGCATCTTCCGCCACTGTGCAGGCCTGTTGCTTGCCGGCTGGCTTTTCCTGACGGGAACTGTGGCCGTGGCCCAAACCACGACCGGCACCCGCGACGTGCTGCGTGAAATTACGGATGTGGTCGGCCTGAAGCCCCGCTTTGAGTTGCGGGCCACTACGGACGTTCAGAATGCAGCGGCTGTGGTGTACGGCGGCAAGCGCTACTTACTTTATAATCCTCAGTTTGTGGCGGCCGTGAACCGCGCCGGTCACACCGATTGGGCAGGCATTAGCATCTTGGCGCACGAAATGGGTCACCATCTCAATGGCCACACCTTACAAGCTGGCGGCAGCAACCCCAGCGACGAGCTAGAAGCCGACGAGTTTTCGGGCTTTGTGCTGCGTAAAATGGGTGCTAGTCTCGCGCAGGCCCAAACGGCGATGGCGGTAGTATCGGATGAAGGAGCTTCGGCCACTCACCCCAGCCAAGCCCCGCGCCTGAAAGCAATTGGCGACGGCTGGAAGCGAGCCAACGACCAGATCCTGGCCAGCACCCGCACGGCGGCTCCTTCGTCGGCACCGGTAGCCATTGCGCCCCGTCCGGCCCAAAACCAAGCGCCCATTACCCAAACGTCGGCTAGCCCGATGAGTGTTGTCGGCAAGATCACTTTCCACGACAGCCCCGACGAATTGTATTATCTCACTAATAAGCTGAGTGTGGTGCGTTTACAGCAAAACTCGCGCTCCGTGCAGGTCGTGGGGAAGCTAACACGCTCCAATAGCCGCTCCTTTCCTTACATCCTCGTGGATGGCCAGGAGCGTCGGCTCTACGTGAGTGCCGAAGGCGGTGTGTACAACAACCGCGGCGAAGAGATAGGTCAAGTTTCCGACCCTTCTTAGCGCTCGTACTTCCCATCAGAAAAAGCCGGTTCCCTTAGCGGGGAGCCGGCTTTTTTGCGTTTGCTACGCCCGCCATACTGAGGCCTCCGAACCTAAACAATGGCAACCCAAAATCTTATTATCGATCTTATTTTTAATTGTCTTTTAATAAGGTACTTTACCTGCGATTACCAACCATACCTTCTACCCTATCGCTCACAACCTCTACCCTATGAGAAAACTTGCTACAGCGTTCATGTTAACGCTGTTCTCTGCCCCGCTTCTTGCCCAAACCGGAGGCGCGGCCAAAGGAGATAATCCTTTGCTACAACGCAGCAAGGTGACGGCAGCAGCGCCGGACCTCATCTTAAAACGCCCAGATCCTAACTCACGCATCAGCGGCTCTCTGCAGCAACTGTATGCCCAATGGCAGAACGCAGGCGCCTCGCGCGGGGCAGCTACCTCGATGCAGACTGCTTTTTCGCAGTTGAATATCGATGATGAGGCGCAATCGGTGATGGTACGCATCACAGCGCAAGATGTCGCGGCACTTCGTCCGCTGCTAGCGGCCCGCGGTTTCAAAGTAATTTCTGATCAAAGCAAGCTGCATTTCATTGAAGGCCTGCTGCCTTTAAGCCAGCTTGCTCCTGGCAAAGCAGGCGTTAGTGCCCTAGCTAGTAATGGTCTGTTGGGGATTAAGTCGGTGAGCCGCCCCATGAACTATGTCGGCCGCATCCAGAACCAAGCGGATTACATCCTAGAGTCTAACCGCGTGCGCGCCGCATTACCGACGGGCTACAGTGGCACGGGGCAGCGCATCGGGGTGATGAGCGACTCGTACAACGCGCTAGGTGGCGCGCCTGCTGGCGTAGCCTCCGGCGACTTGCCCGCCAACGTACAAGTGTTACAAGACTATGCTGCCGGCTCTGATGAAGGCCGGGCTATGCTGGAGCTGGTGCACGACGTGGCACCCGGCGCAGGCCTAGCTTTCAGTAGTGTTTTCGTTAGCGAAGCCGACTTTGCCCAGCAGATCCGCAACCTAGCGAACCCGAGCATTGGTAACTGTAAGGTGCTGGTCGACGACATTTTCTACTTCGAGGAACCCATGTTCCAGGATGGTGTCATTGCCCAGGCTATTGAGGAAGTAACGGCACAAGGCGCTGTGTATTTTTCCTCAGCTGGTAACAATGCTGACTATGCGGCGGAATACACCTCACCGGTTTTCACCGCAGGTACCAACACCACCGCTTACCTGAACTTCAATCCCACGGGGGTTGCCGACACACGGCAGCGTTTCTCTATTCCGAGCGGCGCTAGAATGCCGCTGGTTTTGCAGTGGAGCGACCCGTTTTATACAACCAACGGGGTCAAGACGGACCTCGACATGTTTCTGTTGAATGCGGCTGGTGACACGGTAGCCCGCAGCACTGATGCAAACATCACCAACCAGACGCCTTCTGAGCTTATTGTTTATACGAACTCGACTACTAGTACGGCCTTTGATCTGGTCATTCGGCGCCGCGCCGGCACGGCTGATCCAGCCCGTATTAAGTACGTTGTGTTAAACAATGGTGGCTCTGCCGCGCCCGCCGAATACTGGACGCGCGCTGGAGCAATTGTAGGGCACACAGCCGCCTTAAGCGCTGGCTCGACGGCCGCAACCTCTTCTGGTAACCGTCGCACGCCCGAGCCTTTTACTTCTAAAGGTTCACCGACTTTCCTGTTTGCTCCTAATGGCACGCCACTCCCTACTCCGGTAACGCGTCCGAAGCCTGACCTTGCCGCTACGGATGGCAGCAGCAACACCTTCTTCGGCTCGCTCACTCCCGACCCGAAAGATGGTTACTTGTTCTTCGGTACTTCGGCCGCAGCGCCCAACGCAGCGGCTGTAGCGGCGTTGTTGCGCCAAGCCAGACCTAGCCTCACGCCAGCACAAGTAATTGCGCAGCTCAAAGCCACGGCCCTAGACATTAACACCCCTGGCTTCGATGATCTGACCGGCGCTGGTTTGATCAACGCCTACCGCGCCATCTTCGGCAACCCCACCGTGGCCGCCACGCCCCTGCTGGAAGCTTTCGACAACACCGGCCTGGCGCAGTACTGGGAACTCACCGATCGGGTGGCAGCCCGCACGCTGGTGCGCTCCGACTTCAACCCGTCTTCAGCACCTGGCCAGCTTGTGCTCGACAACGTCTTCCCGTACTATGGCACCCTCAACGGAATTGCCACTGGTACTGGCACGAACGAAGCCACGCTGCACCTGAACCTAGCTACGGCTCCAGCTGGTGGCTTTGTGCTGACCTTCCGCCAGAAGAAGTTCGCTGGTGAGACCGATGAGCAGATGCCGGCCACCTTCACCGGCACCAGCGCCACCGACGGGGTAGCCATCAGCGTGGACGGCACTAACTGGTACCGCCTAGTCGACCTGACCGGTACAGCCGCTACCACCACGTACCAGACCGTGACGGTAAACCTGACCCAAGCTGCGCAAGCGGCTGGCCTGACGCTCGCGGCTGACACGCGCATCCGCTTCCAGCGCTATGGCCGTGGTCAAGTTGACTCGTACGCCTCTACTCGCCTCGGCGGGCGGGCTTTCGACGATATTCTGGTGAGTGGCCCAACAGCCACAGCTGCTCCTGTGCCGTTGTTTACTGCCTCGGTTACAACTACTGAGGTTTGCCCCGGCACGACGGTACAGTTCCAGAATACGTCTCTGTTCGACGCTACTAGCTTCCTGTGGACATTCCCAGGCGGTACGCCTTCTAGCAGCACCCTACCGAACCCGACGGTGACGTACCCAACTGCTGGTTCGTATGCCGTGACGCTGCGAGCAACCAATGCCAACGGCACGGCTACGCGCACGGTACAAGGCGTGGTCAACATCTCAGCGGCACGACCAGTTGCGGATTTCACGTTCCGCCAGACGCCGATCTGCCCGGGTGGCTCCATCAAGTTCACCAGCGCGCCTACCACGTGTACCCAGACGTATTTGTGGAGCTTCCCTGGTGGCACCCCCTCTAGCAGCACGGTGCCCAACCCCACGGTGACGTTCGCCGCCGCGGGTACCTACACGGTGTCGCTCACGACTACCAACGCTAACGGCTCTACCACCAAAACGGGTACAGTGCGCGTGCAAGCTCCCGCGCCGGTGCCATTTGCGGAGACCTTCTCCTCCGGCATACCTAGCTCCTGGACGGTGCTTAACCCCGACAATGGCTTGACGTGGTCTTCCGCTACCAACGTGGTTCGCAAAGACGGCACCCGTGGTGGCGCCGTGTTCATGCCTTTCTACGATTATGCTACCACTGGCCGCAAAGACTCGCTGCAAACGCCTGTGCTGAACCTCAGCACGCAGGCCCGCGCTGGTTTGCACTTCGACATTGCCTACGCTCCTGTCGACAACACGTACAACGACTCGCTGTCGGTGGATGTGTACGCGGCCTGCACGACCACGCGTCTGGGTCGGGTGTATCTCAAGTCGGTGCGTACGGGCCTAGCTACCACAGCTGCCCAAACGACTAAGTTTGTGCCTAGCGCTGCTAGCCAGTGGCGCCAGGAAAATGCCGACTTGTCGCCTTACGCAAACCAGCCCATTTACTTGCGCTTTGTTTCCTACAATCAGTATGGCAACGATTTGTACCTGAGCAATGTGCGCGTCGACAATATCGTGTTGGCAACGGGCAAGGCAGTAGCCGAGTCTTCGGCCCTGCAAGTGTACCCGAACCCCGTACGCGGCGGCGCCCAGTTGACGTTGCAGCTTCCCGCCATCAAGGGTGCTGCTAGCGTGCAGCTAGTAGATGGCCTAGGTCGTCGCACCTGGCAAACGCAGGTGGAGCTGAACAGCACCACCACGACTACTTACACGCTCAGCAGCGCGCAATCAGCGGGCGTGTACATGCTGCTGTGCCGCACCGCCGACGGCAAACTCTTCTCGCGCCGCGTGGTGGTAGAATAGTTTGTATTGCTGCCTTATCAGTCAAGTAGAGGGCTGCCCAGTTGGGCAGCCCTCTTTTTTTGCCGGGCCAAAATCATCTATAAAAACGAGGTGTTAATCGGTAACTAATACGGTGTGGAAGAGTAAACTCAGAGAATATGATTTTACTAGCTTAATTGTCCTTTTCATAGCGTACTTTCCAGCTGCTAATCCTTTTTTACTTATCATCTTTCGATATGCAGAAACTTGCTACGGCATTGCTTCTGACGCTGCTTTCTCAGCCGATATTCGCCCAGTCAGATCCTGCTGCGAAAGGAGCTTTTCCTATCCGACATCAGGCACGGCAGGTGGCCGCCACATCGCCCACGGTCAAATCACAGCTCGATCCTAACTCGCGCATAGGCGGCAACTTACAGCAGCTTTACCAGGAGTGGGAAGGCACAGGAGCTGCCCGCGGCGGCGCGGCCGTACGGTTGCAGAGCACTTTCCCAGACCTGCTGGTTAACCCCGAAAAGCAGACTGTGCTGGTACGCATTACGGCAAAGGATGTAGCCGCGCTTCAGCCCCTGCTCGTAGCTCGTGGCTTCGCGGTAACGTCGGACCAAAGCAAGTTGCACTTTATAGAAGGGCTGCTGCCGCTTCGTCAGCTTGCGCCGGGCACGGCAGGCATCAGCAGCCTCGCCGCGCAAGGGCTACTTGGAGTGCGCCCCGTGGCCCGGCCGCAGAACCACGCGGGCAAGGTGCAGAATCAGGCAGATTATGTTTTGGAAGCTAGCCGAGTGCGCAACGCCTCCCCTACTGGCTACGATGGCACGGGCACGCGCATCGGCGTGATGAGCGACTCCTATAACTCCCTAGGCACGGCACCCGCTGGGGTGGCTTCCGGCGACTTGCCTGCCAACGTGCAGGTGCTGCAAGACGTTGCCGACGGTACCGACGAAGGGCGAGCCATGCTGGAACTGGTGCACGATATTGCGCCCGGCGCAGGCCTAGCTTTCAGCAGTGTATACCAAGGCGAAGCCGACTTTGCCACTCAGATTCGCCGGCTGGCCGACCCTAGCTTGGGCAACTGCAAGATCTTGGTCGATGATGTGAGTTACTTCGAGGAACCCATGTTCCAGGACGGCGTGATTGCCCAAGCCGTGGAAGAAGTGACGGCCCAACGTGGTGTGGTCTATTTCTCCTCGGCTGGCAACACCGGTAGCAACTCCTCCGAATACATAACGCCAGGCTTTGTGGCGGCTACAGCAACGAGCACCGGCGTATTAAATTTCAATCCTAGCGGCGCGGTCGATACGCTGCAGCGCTTCACCATTCCGCGCGGCCAGACCTTTACGATGGCTTTGCAATGGAGTGACCCGTTTTACACAACCAATGGCGTTAAGACAGACCTCGACATCTACTTAAAGCGTGAGGATGGTACCATCGTAGCCAGCAGCGTTGATAATAACCTAGGTATACAGACGCCTTCCGAATTAATCTCCTACACAAATTCCAGCACAGGCACCGTCTTCGACCTTGTTATTCGGCGGCGCGGCAACACGGCAGACCCGGCCCGCCTGAAGTACATCAGCTTCAATGACCAAATCGCGACGGAATACTGGACGAGCAGCGGCACCATTGTGGGGCATACGGCCGCCGCAAGTGCCGCGTCGGTAGCAGCGACGCCGTCGTATAGCCGCCTTACACCGGAAACATACACTTCGAAAGGCTCGCCCATCATCCTCTTCGACGCACTCGGAAACGCCATTACGCCCACCACGCGCCCGAAGCCTGATTTCAGCGCTGTCGATGGTGTAAGCACTTCTTTCTTCGGCTCGCTGACGCCAGATCCCAAGGATGGCTCCCTGTTCTTTGGCACCTCGGCTGCGGCGCCCAATGCGGCCGCCGTGGCGGCGCTGCTCCGGCAGGCCAAACCTAGCCTCACCCCGGCCCAGGTTATCGCGCAGCTCAAAGCCACGGCCCAGGACGTCAACACCCCCGGCTTCGATGAGCTCACCGGCGCGGGCCTGATCAACGCCTACCGCGCCATCTTCGGCAACCCCACCGTGGCCGCCACGCCCCTGCTGGAAGCTTTCGACAACACTGGCCTGGCGCAGTACTGGGAACTCACCGATCGGGTGGCAGCCCGCACGCTGGTGCGCTCGGACTTTAATCCGGCCTCGGCCCCCGGTCAGCTCGTGCTCGACAACGTGTTCCCCTACTATGGCACCCTCAACGGACTGGCCACCGGCACCGGCACCAACGAGGCCACGCTGCACCTGAACCTAGCTGCGGCTCCAGCTGGTGGCTTTGTGCTGACCTTCCGCCAGAAGAAGTTCGCTGGTGAGACCGATGAGCAGATGCCGGCCACCTTCACCGGCACCAGCGCCACCGACGGGGTAGCCATCAGCGTGGACGGTACCAACTGGTACCGCCTGGTGGATTTGACCGGCACGGCCGCCACTACCACCTACCAGACCGTGACGGTGAACCTGAGCCAAGCCGCGCAAGCGGCCGGGCTGACGCTCGCGGCCGACACGCGCATCCGCTTCCAGCGCTACGGCCGCGGCCAAGTGGACTCGTACGCCTCCACCCGCCTCGGCGGGCGGGCCTTCGACGACATTCTGGTGAGTGGGCCCACGGCCACGGCTGCACCCGTGCCCTTGTTTTCTAGCTCGGTGACAGCTGATCCAATTTGCCCCGGCACGGCAGTGCAGTTTCAGGATGCCTCCCTGTACGGCGCCACCAGCTACTTATGGACCTTCCCTGGCGGCACGCCTGCCAGCAGCACCGGATCGAACCCGCTCGTTACGTATGCTACTGCCGGCAGCTACGCCGTGACGCTGCAAGTGACCAATACCAACGGCACGGCTACGCGCACCGTTTCGGGGCTGATTAATGTGTCAGCGGCTCCTCCAATAGCTAGCTTCTCCGTCCGCCAAACGCCGATCTGCCCTGGCGGTTCGCTTACCTTCACCAATACCTCGACGCAGTGTCCGGTGAGCTATCAGTGGAGCTTCCCCGGCGGCACGCCCGCTAACAGCACGTCCCTCAGTCCCACCGTGACGTACGCCACTGCGGGTACGTACTCGGCCACGCTCACCACCACGAACACCAACGGCTCTACCAGCAAAACCTTTACCGTTCGGGTGCAAACGCCCACGGGACTACCTTACGTCGAGAACTTTGCCTCGGGTTTACCTAGCTCCTGGACGGTGCTCAACCCAGATAATACGTACACGTGGGGCGCAAACGCAAGCGTCGTGCGCAAAGACGGTACGACCGGCCCGGCTGCATTTATGCCCTTCTTCGACTACTCAGTGACGGGACAGAAAGATTCTCTGCAAACCCCCATCCTGGACTTGCGCAACCAAGGCCAGGCCATCTTGCATTTTGACGTAGCCTACGCGCCTATCAGCAGCAATTTCAACGATTCGCTGGCCGTGGATGTGTACGCAGCCTGCACCACCACCCGCCTAGGTCGGGTGTACATCAAGTCGCAGCAAACGGGCCTCGGGACCACGGCAGCGCGTCCTACTTCTACTGCCGCCTTTGTGCCTACCGCTGCCGATCAGTGGCGGCAAGAGGACGTTAGTTTGTCGGCCTACGCCAACCAGCAAATCTACCTGCGGTTTGTTGCCTACAATCGATTTGGCAATGACCTGTACCTAAGCAACGTACGCATAGACAACACAGTGCTAGCTACTACCCAAGCCGTGGCTGAGTCGCCGGCCCTGCAAGTGTACCCAAACCCCGTGCAAAGCGGCGCTACGCTCACGCTGCAACTGCCGCCCGTGAAAGGCCCCGCCACCGTGCAGTTGGTGGATGCCGTCGGCCGCACGTGCTGGCAGGCGCAAGTAGCACTCACCAGCGCTGCGGCCACTACCTACTCACTACCTAGTGTCCGCCCGGCGGGTATTTATGTGGTATTATGTCGCACCGCCGACGGCCAGCTATTCTCCCGCCGCGTTGTTGTACAATAAGCAGTAGCTTACCTTTTAAAAAGCCGGTTTCTCCACCAGTGAGGCCGGCTTTTTGTTGATAGATGCTGCTTACTTTCGCGCTCCGTTTAGTCCACCTAGCTTCCCCCGGCACCCCAATGCCTTACCCTTTTCTCCTCGTCGACGCCTTCACCGAAACAGCCCTCGGCGGCAACCCGTGCGCCGTGGTTCTCGACGCCGACGATCTTACCCCCGAGATGATGCAGCGCATCGCCCGCGAATTCAACCAGTCCGAAACGGCGTTTGTCCGGCGCTCTACGGTAGCAGAATTTGGCGTGCGCTATTTCACGCCGGCTGAGGAGATTCCGCTAGCGGGCCATCCGACTATTGCCACCGTAGCCGCGCTGGTACATACCGGCCGCTTGCCCCTCACGGGTGCTCGCACCATGCTGCAGCTAGAGTTGCTGGAAGGCCCCATCCGGGTGGAGGTACGGGCCGCCACGGCCGAGCAGCCCCTACAAATCCGGATGACCCAACGCCGCCCGGTGTTCGGGGCGGTCCACGACCCGGCGGTGGTTCTTCCCCTGTTTGGCCTTTCACCCGACGACTTGCTGCCCGGTGCAGCGATTCAGACGGTGAGCACGGGCACCCCGCAGCTTATGATCTTGCTGCGCGACCACGACACATTGCGCCGCGCCCACGTCGCCGATGCGGCGGGCCTAGGTCGCTACCGGGCTAGCAGTGATTTTTTCAGTCCTCACCTATTTTGCTTGGGTGGCGCCACTCCTGCGGGCCAAACCTTTGCCCGTCACTTCGGCACGCCACCAGATATTGCCGAAGACCCCGTAACGGGTTCCGCTACTGGTGGCATGGCGGCCTACCTCTGGCACTATGGTTATCTCGAGCATTCGCAATTTATTGCCGAGCAAGGCCACTGGATGGGTCGTCCTGGCGCAGTACAAGTCATTATTGCCGGGCTGCGGGATAATATTGGCGCGGTGCAAATCGGAGGCCCAGCCGTAGTCGTCGCTGAAGGCACCTTGAAGTTGTAGCGCGGAGCTAAGGCTTTGTGCCTCGTTGAACGACACTCGGCCCGCTACCTAGATAGCGGGCCGAGTGTCGTTCAACGAGGCAGTAGAAAAGCTAGGTGCCCGATGATTGTTATCTCCGGTCGTTCTTCCCACTCATTCTATGATACGGATCGGATACCTAGGGCCAGGGCCAAGCCGGGCGCGTTATGCAATGGAAACCGCAGGCGTAAGCTAGGCCGGGGCGCTCAGGTTTGTTTAACAGCTGAGCTAGCTAGGCAACTTCGGGCGCCGGAATGCTGTTATCAGGAACCGCTGCTTTTGTCAGCCTCATCCCTAGCCTCTACCCCTTGCCCGAACTACCTGAAGTTGAAACTTATCGCCGCTTCCTCGATGAGCTGGTATTGCATCAACCCATCACGGCCGTAGAGGTGCGCGACGCCCACGTGTTGGCGGTGGAGGAAGAAGTGCTCCGCCAGCGCCTAGTAGGCCAGCACGTTACGGCCACTCGCCGTCTTGGTAAAAACTGCTTTTTAGAGCTTTCTGACGGCACCGCTCTCGCGCTGCACTTCGGCATGACTGGCGACGTGGGTGCTTACCGCGACGACCACGACGCCCCGCGCTTCACCCGCGTGGCCTTGCACCTCGCCGACGGCCTGCGCATCGCCTTCATCGACCCGCGCAAGTTTGGGCGCATCCGGCTGGCGGAGAGCGTGGAGCACTACCAAAAAGCCAAAAAGCTAGGTCCCGATGCACTCGACGTCACGACGGCTCACTTGCAGAAGGTTCTTGGCGCTAAGAAGCAGCTCATTAAGCCCTTGCTGCTTGACCAAGGCATCACCGCCGGCCTCGGCAACTGGATTGTGGACGAGGTGCTGTTTCAGGCCAAGCTTCACCCCGAGCGTCGTGCCAACACACTGACCAACCAGGAGTTTGAAGACCTACGCGGGGCTATTCAGTTGGTACTTACCACCGCCATCCGGCACGAGGCTACCTACCGGCACTTTCCCGCCTCTTTCCTCATCCACGCCCGCGAGTGGGACACCTCTGCCACGCCTGGCACCGACCAACACAAGTACTGCCCCCGCCACCCTAAAGTCGAGATTGAGAAAAAGTATGTGGGTGGCCGCGCGACGTATTTCTGCCCGGTTTGCCAGCCCGCCCCAGCGGAAGAAGCTAGCTAGGTTTAGCTAGTGTCGTTCAATTACTTGAACGACACTAGCTCCTAATTCACAAAGAACATAGCCGAGCACGCGCCAAAGCCAATCAGCATAACCAAGAGCGCGCTCAGTAAATAAGGTCCAGAGTTTTGCCCGCGGTACTTATAGCCAAGCGCTAAGTTTACAAGCACTTGCAGTAAGTAACAGAGTACGAATACAATGACCGTCGTACCACCCGTGGCACGAACCAAGGAGCCTGCCAGCACTGCCCCGACGAGCAGGCCGAGCAAGTTATTACGCAGGATGTGATTTGAGGGCGTTGGTTCAGGCATAGCAAAACCTAGGTTAATTAACGCACATCCAAGTGAAAATGAGTACCACAATCACTAAAGCCAACGAGAAAAACTAACAGCATCGATAGGAAAAACGCAAGGCCTGTTTCTCCCTTTCCACTTAGCAAAGCGATTATAAACAACAGAAAATCGATGAATGCTAAGAAGAACAAGGCGCCGTAAATCCCTGAATCAGGTGCTACTACTGTGCGACCTAGGTGCAGCACCAACACCAGCCCTATGTTGGCCAACAGCACACGGCCAAAGTAACTTTTCGGTTTTACGGGCTCCGTCATAGTACCGAGATATCACGCAGTTCCTGCAACCTAGCTACTTTCTCCGCATCCCGATAGAAGATGTTCATCGTCTCGAACGGAATGATCTTCAAATCCTTGCTCACAATGTGCACGCAGGACTTCTTGACGGCGCGCACGTCGAAGTTCCAGGCATCCATGAACTGCAGGATGATCACGCGGAACAAGTTTTCGTAGCGCAAGTTAGGCGCTTGCACCATCGGCAGGCAACAGAGCAGTTGGTTTAGCTCGGGCGTGACAGTATCCACGGTATTGGCCGTGCTAAACAGGCGCAGCAAGTGGTTGCGCAGGCGCGGATCGTGCTCATACACAATGGTGTTGCCGGAGTTTTGCAGCAGCTCGGCGGGCTGAATGTAGCGCGTGAGCGGGAACACCTCCCCGCCTAGCTTCAGGGCGTAGCCCATCACCAGCGCGTCGGGGTTGCAGGGCACGGGCAGCAAGTCGGCGGCGGTGAAGAGCGGGCTTTGTCGCAGAATTTCCTGGCGCACTTCGGTGAGCGAAAACCGGTCGGTTTCGGGGTTGAAATGGTCGAGGCGGCCGGCGGCTTGCGTGGGCTGAAACGTGACGCCGCGCACGCACCGTTGCTTCAGGGCAAAGTCGATGATTTCGCCGATTTCATCGTGGTTGAGCCCCTTTTGTAAGGTCACCACGAGCGTGGTACTCAAGTTGTATTTATTCAGGTGCTCTAGGGCTTGCAGACGTACGTCGCGCAGGTCGCGGCCGCGCATGGTTTCGAGCACTTCCTTGCGGAACGAGTCGAACTGCAAGTACACCTCAAAGGCCGGCACGTAGGTGGCTAGCCTCGCCACGAAAGCTTCGTCTTTGGCTAGGCGCACGCCGTTGGTGTTCACCATCAGGTGCTTGATGGGCTTGCGCTTGCACATATCCAGGATTTCCCAGAACTGCGGATGCAGCGTGGGCTCGCCACCCGAAATCTGCACCACGTCGGGCTCACCTTCGTTGGCTACCAGCACGTCCACCATGGCTTCCACTTCTTCCAGCGTCCGATGACGCCCGTGCGTGGGGCTGCTTTCGGCGTAGCAAGTGGGGCAGGTCAGGTTGCAGCGGTCGGTTATCTCAATAACAGTAAGGCAACTGTGCTGCTCGTGGTCGGTACAGAGGCCGCAGTCGTAGGGGCAGCCGTAGTGCGTGGCGGTGTTGAAGCGACGCGGCGTTTCGCTGGGCTTCACGTAGTTGCGGATGCTCTTGTAGTACTCCACGTCGGTGGCAATGAGCACCTTTTGCCGCCCGTGCGTGAGGCAGCGCTTGAGCATGTACACGCCGCCGTCTTCAAAAACAATCTTGGCTTCCACGCGCCGCAAGCAATGCGGGCACAGGCTCAGGGTAAAGTCGTAGTAGGTATAAGGGCGTTCGGGCATAATATTAATGTATGGTTTTCAAAACTAACTTCTATGATTTATTGCTTTTATTACTGATTTCTGTGGTATATGCATTAATAAGTTAGTTTTAGGATCTACATAAAACTCTATAAATTGCAGACGATGCCACTTATCTGCAATATCTTTTGACTCAAATAATCCGTTTGTCCAAATAAATTTTTGACTTTTCTTATTCCATAATCCTTCGCTGGTTATTTCAACATCATTGGCTACAAACCAAAAAATCATCTCTTTATAATCAAGCAATTTTATTGGAATGCGATTGATAATTTCCGAGTATACATCATTCCAGTCTTTTCCAATTCGGCCACGCAAGAAACGCACAAGGATTCCGTAATTAATTTTACCGTTGTAAAATTTATAAGACGATTTGATACTTTCGATTATAGGCAGTGCGTCAATATCAGTATTTTTCCATTTATATCTTTCATCTGCATATCGTTCATTAACCACATACCTATGCTCGCTACCAGATGTTTTCATTCTACTCATCAGCCAACGTTTAAAATGCTTTTTCACGTTATTGAATAATTTAAAATTGAACAAATTTTTCCTGTTACTTTAAAGATTATGATCAAATAGATTAGTAACGAAATGTCATTAGACAGAAAAACAATCAGATACTTCACCTCCTGCTTGCCTGTCTCTCCCGCCCAAACAACCACGCATAATACCCCAGCCCCGCCACGCAGGCCCATTGAATAGGCGTGAGACCTAGCCCCGGCAGCGGCGGTGTGGGCTTGATAAACTCCACCAACAGGCGAAACAGCAAGTAGGAAGCCAGGAATAGCCGAAACCGCCAGCCATCAGGCAGCAGCCGACGGCGTTCTAGCAACCACAACCCTAGGCCGAACGCAAGCAGAAATAAGATTTCGTAGAGATTCGTCGGGTGGCGGCGTGTTCCATCGCCGAAGTCGATGCCCCAGGGCAGCGTAGTGGCGGTGCCGTAGGTGCCATCTTCGAGGCCACTAAGGAAGCAGCCCACGCGACCTAGCCCCATGCCGAGCAGCAGCGGGTACACCATCAGGTCGCCGGAAGACGCGGTGACGCCAAGGTATTTCTTCGTCAGCTCCACTCCTATCAGGCCGCCCAGCAAGCCGCCCACAATAGTTTTGTTGGTGAGATAATAAATAAATCCGCCGGGCGGGTGCAGCAGCAAATCAGGGTGTTCGAGTAGACCTAGCACCCGTGAGCCAAACAGTGCACCGGTCGCCGCGCCCACAAATATCCAGAGCCGATGTTCGGTACTGATGCGGTCTTGGGCGGGGTTGCGTAGGCGGTTATAGAGGCGGTAGCCGAGCGAGTACGCCAGCACTTCGCAGAGCAAATGCACCGGCAACACCAGCGGCCCGAGCGCCAGCTGAACAGGGAACGTCACGAGGCGATGGTTGGTAGAAGCTTGATGGCTCAAGGTAAGCCACCAACAAAAAAGCCCGGCTATCAACCGGGCTTTTTGTGAGCAACTAGTATCAAATATTAAGCTTGACCAGTTTCATTCCAAGCTGATTTTTCTTCTTATAGTAATCGGCAATCATCACGTAGCCAGGCTTGGCCGGATATAAGTACGAGTAATTGGCTGCGCTCGTCAGGTCAATTTTGTCTACTGCGTACTTGCCGTTGTCACCAAAAGCAATGTTGCCAATGATGCGCTTCGTGCCTTCGCCTTTCTCTTTATCAAAGTTGATGTACACCACATTAAACTGAGTATTCGTATCGTTGCGCTGCATGAACTGGTAGTCGAAGCCACCCTGCGACTTAATGACGTGGCCGAGGATGCCAGCACTCATCAGGTCCGTACCAGCAGGCAACGTGGCATTAGAGGGGTCTTTCTGGTAAAACTTCACGCCCGAGAGCTTTGCTTGGGGGGTCAAGTTCAAAGACCAGCAGATTACCAATTTTACCCTTCGACACACTAGGGCCTCTACCACCCTCTAGGGCAGATAACGCTATACCCATACCATCGGCGACGATCTTGTACTGCTCGGCTACAATGTAGCGCTTACCATCGGCACCCTTCGCGATAGAGTGTGTGTAGTTCACAAAGTTGTCTTCTAAGCTAGCCTTTGCTTCGGCGGGCATGAGCGACATAACTTCCTTCTGCCATCCGTAATTTTTGGCACTTATGACCTTTCCTGCCTCGGAAAACCGCTTGATATAGAATCCCTAGCTTTTGTTTACAAAAGGCTTATCATCAGGCTTGTAATACTCTCCAACTGCAATGAACTCACGCTTATCGGGGTCAAAAGTAAAGGAGCTTAATGACAGATGCTCTGTCTTGCTGGTTTCCACGGGCAAGTCCATTATTTTTTTGCCCGTTGCAGCAGCAATGGCTACCATGGAGGAAGTGACCTGCTTCGACATCATTCCATCCCGGCGCACCATCATGCCTAGAATGTACTTGTCATATGCTGGAAACTTAAGTTTTTCGAACTAATTCGATGTTTAACTGGATGCTATGTGTGTTTTATTTTATCTAATTAGGCAGCCTACAACTAATAATATATTCAACCTAGCAAACACGTCAACATCTCAAATGTAAAGACCCTCCTACCGAGCTGAGGAAGCCTGGCAAGAGGGTCTTTACATTTATTTGCAGCAGCTTAGCGGTTGCTACTCAGCTCGTTGTTCTGCTTTTCGGCTTTGCGCGTGAGCGTAGTAAGCCACGATTGTGTCAGTGGAGTCTCGCTTTCGTAGCCGTGGCGGCGTTCGTTGCCTCGTTCGCTAGGGCCAGGAAGGCTGCGATTTACCCAACCTAGGATGTCGGTGGCGGCGCCGGGCATGAGGCCGTGGAAGGCAGCGAGCACCTTGGCCGGCACGCTCAGGATGATTTCACCGTCGCCTCGGCGGCAGGCGTTCCAGATCTGACGAGCGGCGGTTTCGGCGCTGAGCGTCCAGAACGGCATAGAGTCGGCGATGGTAAACCAGCTATACTCCTTCTTGTGCTGGCCTTTCACAATGGCGTGGCGGGCGCTACCCGTGCGCAGCAAGCCAGGACATACCGTGGTGACCATGATGCCATGCTGCGACAGCTCGGCGCGGAAGCCCTCCGACAAACCGACCAGCGCAAACTTGCTAGCGCTGTACGGAGCTAGGTGCGGAATAGCTACTTTGCCACCCAGGGAGGCAATGTTCACGATGCGCCCTTCTCCGCGCCGACGCATAGCGGGTAGCACGGCCTGCATAGCGTGCAGCGGCGCCCAGAAGTGGGTGTCCATTGAATCTTGGTAATCGCGCAGCTCGGTGTTGTCGAGGGGGCCAGCGGTGATGATACCCGCGTTGTTGACCAGCACATCAATAGGACCTAGCTGCTGCTGAACTTCCTCCACGAGCGTGCGTACGGCGTCGGCATCAGTGAGGTCGCGGGGCAAGGCAATGACTTGGGCGCCGTCGGCGGCTAGCTCCTGGCGGGCGCGCTCTAGCTCCTCCGCGTCGCGGGCGCAGATAGCTACTTTCGCACCCTCAGCTACGGCTTGGCGGGCCAGCACCAGACCTAGCCCGCGCGACCCGCCGGTAATAAGAACTACGCGCCCCTCTAAGTCGTAGGCACCACGGCGATTGCGCCATACGGTGGCAGCTGCAAAAACGGCCGCTGCCGCCGCGGCCACGAGCCAGTTGTTTTGATTTTCTCGCTTCATACCAACTTGTAAGGAAACGGAGGCGGAAAGGTTGCGCTTGCGTTCGATCAGATTTTGGCGCAACGGTACATGAAAGTGGTATTGGGGAACGTTAGCGACGAAATGCTGTTTCTTTTGGCGGCAAATTGCCCAATTTTTGCGCTGACTTTCCCGTTTCTCGCTTCTTCCCACATCATGAAGATCTCTTTGTTTGCCTTGCTGCTCGTGCTGACTACTGCCACCGCTAGCCAGGCTCAAACCACCGTTAAGACCAAAGTAAAGCCCGCCGCTGGCCCTTCCGATAAAACAAAAGTCACCTTGCCTGCTGCTAATGCTGCATCAGCGCCCAGTTCGGCGCGCGTGGAAGAAAGAGCCAACGCCCTCACCGAAAACATGCGCCAAGGACTTGCCCTCACGCCCCAGCAGGTGGAGAAGGTACGGCAGATCAACCTGACCAGCGTGCGCAACATGGAAACGGCCAGCAACCGCTACAAAGCCGATTTACCGGGTCTAAACCGCATGGCGCAGGATATTGGCGCCTCGCGCGTAGCCGCGCTCAAGGATGTACTCACGCCCGACCAATTTAACCGCTACCAGCAAAAGCGTGAGCAGAAGATGGGCGTACCTAGCACACGTGGGGCCCAAGGCAACTCGGCCCCAGGCTTGCCCGCCGGCCGGGGCGAGGAGTAAACAGCTGCTAACAACACCTGGCTACAAGCCGTGTGCTCTAGGTCAAGAGACGCCGCACGAGCTGTAGCCAGGTGCTTCTCAGCTAGCTACTTTGCTTAAGGCTGGGCGTTTGTTTGCCGAAGGTAACGTGCAGCGACAGCCGCAGCGTTTGGGCCAACGGATTCTGGCGTGTGTTCGGTACAAGGTAAGCCCCATCCAACCCTAGTGCGCGGTAGTGTGCACCCACCCCGACGCTTGCGTATTGCAAATCACCCTTTTTCGGGCTTTCGTAATAGTAGCCTGCCCGCACAAAGACGGTGTTGTTGTAGGCGTACTCCAAGCCGGTGGAGAGCATAATCTCTCGCACTTCCTCCCGAAAACCGCCTGGCGCATCGCTAAAGGTACTTATTAACGTCTTGAATACCTTCTGCTGCGCTAGGTTTTGGTTGCGCGCTATTACGGCTGGGCTGTTGGCTGGCAACCCGTTGACATAATATGGCGTGGGCACGAGCAGTTTGTGGACGTCCGCGGCAAACGTAAGCGTGCTGCGCGAGCCAAGTGCACGGGTCAGGGCCCCACCTACTTTCAAGGTCGTAGGCAAAAAGTCCTTCTGACTTGGGTTGGTGTACGTCATCTTATCACCAACATTGGTCAAGGCGGCTCCCAAGCCTAACGCGTAGTGGTTGATACCGAGGTGCAGGTCTTTGGTGTAGTATAGCCCTAGATCCATGGCGGCTGCCTGACTCGGCGCATTCATGTTGCTCAAGTTAACTTGAATGTAACGCACGGTTGTCCCTACTCCCAGATACTCATTAAGTCGGTAACCGTAGGAAGCACTAATGGCATACTCACTGTTGATGGCGCCATTCCAACCACCTAGCTTCGTATCGAAGTACTCCACGGAGGCCCCCACGACCGACCGTTGGCTCAGGCGGCCATATCCGGCTGCGGAAGCTAGCCCCCGAGAGCTAGTAGTGGTGCGCAACCTAGGCAGGTAAGACGCAGAAACACCAAAGGCGGCCGGGATAAAGCTTAGTCTTCCGGCATTGTAATACGCGGCATTGGCGTCGGGGGTAAGTGCGACCCCGGCTTGCCCGAGCGCAGCTGAACGAGCATCGGGGCTAAGCCGAAGAAACGGTACGGCCGTGATAATTGTGTTGGGGAGTTGCTGGGCCGCGGCCACCGTAGCGGCGCCTGCTAAACCAACCGTCAGGGGCGCAAGGCGCCAGAATAGTTGTGGTAATACCATAAGGATATAAGTAAGATGGCACCATGATCGTACTATAAGGTGTGTATCCGCATGCTGCGGCTAGTATAGTTATAGCTTAGGTAGCGGGGCAGGCACTAGCTAGGCCTTCTGCGCCGCTTTTCTATCTAACTGATTCGCAGTAACAAATAGTATAAGTGCACTGCACAGAAATAGCAGTACGTCGTGACCATGCAACCATTTGCCCGCTTGCTAGCCTCTTCCTGCTGCACTCATCGCCGCTACTATTCTGCCATGAATACGACCTTACGTACTGCTTGCTTACTCAGTGGCCTAGCTATCAGTGGTTGCCAATCGAAGGAAGCGTCTCCAAAACCAACCAGCTTGATTGGGTACTGGTCATTGACCAAACTCGAATGCTACTGCCCGGCCAACACGCCTACGCCCAACGAAGCCATTGCCTTCGACGCCACGGGCAAGGTAACTATGTACAAGGATGGCCAAGTCCAGGAAACTGGCACGTACGAGCTAGCGCAGGGCTCAACCTCTTGCGCAGCCGACACCACTCTGATCAATTTCACGTGGCCTAGCTATGCTCCTACGGCCAGCTACTCCCTTCGCGATGGGGTGCTAATAATTGACCAAGGTCTGTGCCTAGATGCGCCGCGCAAAACCTATAAGTCGGCGGCAGCTCCCAAAAAAGAGTAGGCTCGGGTTTCGCTAGTACAAATAGGCAGGCCTCAAGAGTAGCTTACCACTGCCTCACTGGACGAAGAGAGCCGTTTCTCGGCTGGTTTATTCACGGCCCGTACCGTTTTACTTAACTGCTTCTTAGTTAAACGAAGGTACGTTTACCAGGCAACCTAAAGGGTCCCTTCCAAGGCCCTACACGATAGCCAACAAGGTCCCATGCGCCTTTAACGGATCCGCTGCGGGCTGTTTTGCCCCATCCGCACCCGAAAGGAAAGGCCTGTGGGCAGGCGCATTCAGGAGTAAAAGCGCTTCATCTGGCGCATACGGCGTTTCACCAGGGCCGACTTCATGGGCTCATACCCGAACACTTCCTGGCCATTTCGGCGGATCACGAGGCGAAAGGGTTGCCGCAGTTTCTGGGTGAAGTGGTACACGGTCACGTACTCCGCTAGGTCTTCCGTCCAGCCGGTGCTGCCGTACAGAGAGACAAACGGGGTTTGCTGCAGCAGCGCATACAGCGGCGCCGCTTGGGCCATAGGCAGCGGCGGACCGCCGCGGAAGCGGATGTGCTCTAGCAACGCGTGCCGAAACCTAGGTGCGGGCTGGGTGCGGTCTTGCCAAATGCCAGCGGTAAAAGGCTTGGCCGCGGCGCTGTCAAGGCGTTGGCCGGCGGCAGAATAGGCTGGCGTGAGGTGCAGCGCGGCATCTACAACGTGCGTCGCCTCGTGCAGTAGCACGTAGTCGAGGGCGGAGCGCACTCCTGCCTCAATAGCCACCTGCCAAGCCGAATCGGTGGCCGCAAAACACGTCCGCTCCTTTTCAGTTAGCCATTCGGTGGCGGTTTGCGGCAGAATAGCAGCCCGGATGGTGATGTCGAAGAGCGGGTACGGGGCGGGCACAGTGGAGGTCAGGGCCGTGTTCGGCATATGGTCCAGAAAGCTCAGGCTGCGCAAATGCGTCGTGAGTACCGGCCGGTGCAGCGAAGGCAAGGCTGCCAGCGCGTTGGCAACCAAGCGGCGTTCGGCCGCCGTGAGTTCGTGCGGCTGGGGCGTCATGCCGGCCTCGCGGAATTTCTGCAATACCTCATCTGAGGTACGTCCGATCCGCTCCGTCAGAGGCAAAGTCAATTCCGCGCCTGGCCTAGGGGACGCCTCCTGGGAACCGAGCTTAGATGCCTCGGGCCGTTGGGCCGCGCACTCGCGGCTAGCGCAGAAAAACCCGGCAAGAAAGAGAGCAGCCCAGATAAGCCGGGGCAGAGGCGAGCGAGGAAACATAGCAAACAAGAAAGAGAAACATAAAAGCACGTCGGCCGACGCCGTATCAAGCCGGTTAGCCTAACAGCTGACCTAGCACCAGACACCACGAGCTTGCCAGTCGACGGACGGTTCTCGGTGGTTTCGTCGGCCGGGTAAGCCATTACGAACGTCAGCGGACGCGCGGGGAGTGGCGAACCTCGCCTCCGTAGATCAGCTGCACCCGCCGCGGGTAAGCCACCCCGTCAAACGATTGGGATGGTGCCGCCGTCGATAACGGATTCGGTGTCCGTAAGGTAGGCAGCCCGGTCGGAAACCAGCAAGGCAACGAGTTCGGCTACTTCAGTTGGCTGGGGTCCTTGACCGCCGCTGTCCGAATAAACCCTCAGGACACGGTCAGCACCCGCACGCCCTGTAGCGAAACTTCCTGGGCGTGAGCTTGGACAAAAGGTTGGTTTAAATGCCGTGTTTCGGAACGACTGAAGTCCGCTTTTTGCCAAATGGCAAGTACGGCCTCCCGCCGCTCGTGTAACTTGCCCCCATGGATGAACTCTTTACCTACCTCTTGCAATTTGGGTCGCTTAACCAGCAGCAACTGGACTTGATTGCTAGCAAAACCACGACCTTGCTCCTACCCAAGGACGCGTATTTCCTGGAAGCCGGACACGTAGCCCGGCACGTCGGATTTCTGTTGGAAGGGGTAATGCGCATTTGCTATTACAACAACAAGGGCGACGAAATTACCCGCAACTTTGTCGACGAGCAGCACCTCGTGGCCGATTTGCGCGGGCTGGAATACAGCTTGCCCTCCCCGGAGTACGTACAGGCCGTGACCGATTGTCGGCTGCTCCTATTTTCCAAGCGCGACTGGGATGACTTGGCCCATACCATTGTGGGGTGGAGCGAGATGGTGCACAAGATGACAGCCAAGCACCTGCGGGAGAAGTTGGCACGCATCAGCCCGATGGTGGCCCAAGATGCCACGACTCGCTACCAGGAGTTTATCGAAAACTACCCGCGCATGGCCAACCGCATTCCGCTGTCCTACCTAGCCTCGTTTTTGGGCATCACGCAGTCGTCATTAAGCCGGATACGAAAAAACATCCGCTGACGCGCTTTTTGCCAAATGGCAAATGACGGCCGTTTTGGGTAGCGGACCTTTGTGAGGTAAACAAACCGCCTCACTCATGAAAACCGTCTTGATCACCGGTGCCAACAAAGGCATCGGCCTTGAAACCGCCCGCCAACTCGCCCAACAGGGCTACCACGTGTACCTAGGTAGCCGCGACCTCGTCAAGGGCCAGCAGGCGGCCCAGCAACTCCACGCCGAAGGCCTAGCCGAGGTGGAAGCCATCCAACTGGACGTTACCAGTGCCGACTCGGTGCAAGCCGCGCGCGCCGAAATAGGCCGCCAGACCAAGGCGCTTGATGCCCTCGTCAACAACGCCGCCATTACCGGTGGCATGCCCCAAGCGGCCCTCGGGGCTAGGGTCGATGTATTCCAGCAAGTATTTGCTACCAACGTGCTGGGGGTGGTGCAAGTCACACAGGCTTTTATCGACCTGCTCCAGCGTGCACCCCAGCCCCGCATCGTCAACGTGGGCTCCAGCGGCTCGTCCTTGACCTTGCAGAGCGACCCGACCTGGAAATACTATCACCATAAGGCAGCAGTTTATCCGGCCTCCAAAGCGGCGCTGCACATGTACACCATCACGCTAGCCTATGAGCTGCGCGATACCCCCTTTAAGGTGAACGTAGTAGATCCCGGCTTTACGGCTACTGACCTTAATAACCACCGCGGCACCGGCACCGTGGGGCAGGCTGGGACGCGGATAGCGAAATACGTGCTGATAGGCGCAGACGGTCCTACGGGCAAATTCATTAGTGAAGAACATACCCCTGTGACGGGCGAAATTCCGTGGTAACCGCTGCTACATCCCTAACCGAATTACCTAATTCCGTATCCTAATGCAAGTAGTACAATTCTCTGAATATGGCGAGGCCGAGGTGTTGCAGCTGGTCGACTTGCCCATACCCCAACCCGAGGCGGGCCAGGTCCTGCTGAAAGTAGCCGCCGCCGGCGTCAACTACGCGGACATCTGGCAGCGCAAGGGCAGCACGCCCCTACCGTTGCCTTATGTACCGGGCTACGAGGTAGCAGGCACCGTTGCAGCGCTAGGCAACGGCGTGACGACAGTGCAGGTGGGCCAGCGGGTGATGGCCATGCTGCCAAGCGGCGGCTATGCTGCGTATGTGGTGGTTCCGGCCGCGCAGGTAATGCCCTTGCCGGCGGAGCTAGGTGACGCTGAGGCCACGGCCCTGCTGGCTCAGGGCCCGACGGCGGTCGGCCTGCTCAACACGGGCACCTATGCGTCGGTGCTGGTGCTAGCGGCGGCTGGGGGCGTGGGCTCCTTGCTGGTACAGGTGGCCAAAAACCGAGGGTTACAGGTACTCGCTGGCGTAGGCAGCGACGCGAAAAAAGCGGCTGCCCACGCTAGCGGGGCCGATCTGGTCGTAAACTACGCCGAGGCCGACTGGGTACAGCAGGTCCGTGCGGCCACGGCGGGGCAGGGCGTGGCGGCCGTCTTTGATGCCGTGGGCGGCCACGTAGGCGCGCAGGCCCTGCAAGCACTTGGTGCCGGGGGCACCAGTGTCGTGTATGGCGCGGCCAGCGGCGAACCGACTCAGCTGGATGCCCAGCAGCTGATCGGGCAACGACAGGTGGTGCGAGGCTACACAGTGTTTGCCGAGTTAGCCCGATTTGGAGAATATACCCAGGAGCTGCTGGGCTACTTTCGGGCCAGCAAGTTGCATTTGCCCGTCCAGACCTACCCAATTACGGCAGTTCAAACCGCGCAACGCGACCTAGAATCACGCCGGACGCAGGGGAAAGTAGTGCTGCTCTTTTGAGGGCCTTCAGCACGGAAGCACCAGCAGTTGACTACAAAAAGAGATTGGCATTACGACTGGAATCTATCTCACAATCAGAAAGCCCAAAGAATGGCGCTCATAGCCCTGAAAGGCTAGTTGGCAATGCTCTTAGTCAACTCTCATTTTACTAGGAAACGAGCTAGGTTGTACAAGGGCCACCGTAGTTTCGCTGAATAAGAAAGCGCATAAGCAGGAATGGTTTTACGCTGCTACAGCTTCACAAGGCGCATACAGCAAGCCAATTATGGTGACGGAAGGTGTATTTCTTGGTTGTAATAGCCTAGGTGTCTACCTGCCCCTCATCCCTGCTTGGCAACCAGGACATCATTTTTTCGGTGGTAGTAGCCAACGAGGCTTTTTTGCAGGGAAGGTATCGACTTGTTGCAGCGCCTGCCCAACCACCTCGGCGTAAGCAAAACGGCTTCGACGCTTGCTACGTCGCGCCGAAGCGCCCCGGAGGCGGACCTCGACGATCTGCCTCCGAGGCGCTTCGACGCGGCACCGTATTCTATTCTTGGGGGAGCTTACACCACCTGCAACGCGCCCCCGTCGATGGCATAGTTTGCCCCCGTTAGGTAGGCCGCAGATGGTGAAACCAGGAAGTGAACTAACGAGGCTACTTCTTCTGGTTCAGCCATTCTGCCCATCGGAATACCGCCCATCTGGGCCAGTAGCTGTTGCGTCACATCCTCCACCGTCATACCTAGCTGGGCTGCATACCCTGCAATGAAGTTTTCCATGGCGGCGGTTCGGGTCGCGCCGGGGGAAACGGTCAGCACCCGCACCTGTTTGCTGGCTAGTTGCATCGACAAGTTTTTGCTGTAGCTATTCAATGCAGCTTTCGTTGCTCCGTAGGCCATGGTTACGTTCCATAAAGGCTGGCGGGCATTAACCGAAGAAATATGGATAATCACGCCGCTTTTCTGCGCAATCATGTCCGGCACGAATAAGCGGTCTAGGCGAACGGCCGCCAGCAGATTTAACTGCAGTTCGCTTTCCCATAGCTCATCGGTCAACGTGCTGAAGCCACCGCTCGGGGTCGTCAAGCCGCCCACATTATTGATGAGAATATCAAGGCCGCCGAAGCGCGCCGCAATTTCTTCTTGAAGCTTCGCCACCTGGTCGGGTTTGGTGAGGTCCGCCGCGATGAAATAATAGCCACTGAGGTCTTCGCCTGCAGTAGTTCGGGCCGAAATAATGACTTCAGCCCCGGCCCGGGCCAACTCTTCGGCAATGGCTTTGCCAATGCCCTTGCTGCCGCCGGTTACTAAAGCTCTTTTGCCTAGAAGGTCTGTGTTAGTTATTGCGTTCTGCATGGGGGTGAATGATAAATGAAGCTGTTAGGAAAAATGAGGTGGATGATTTATTCTGAATCAAACGTTTCAGAAAAGGGCAAAAAAAATTATTTGCCTATCTGTTTAATAAAGTATTGGGCCATTTTTTTGATTCGTATAGGGTCTTTATGCAGAATATAGGACTCGTGCCAGCCCTTCCACGTACTGTTGAAATAGTCGGCCAACAACTCCGGCGACTCTTCGGTCTGTATCGCGCCCTGCGCTACGGCCTTTCTGAGCAACTCTCTCAAAAAGGCTTCCCCATACTCGCTGTCTGCTTTCAAGATAGCTCGGACGCGCTCGTCGCTTGTGGCCATTTCAAACGCAGCTTTAATCGCTAAGCAGCTGTTTTCCTCCGCGATGATTATGTCGACCGCACACTGAATGTATTCCACCAGCACCTCTAGCGCTGGCCGCTCGCTCGCTAAGCGCAGCTGCCAATCCTGCTTGCGCAGGTCCGTGTAATGTTGCACACACCGGACAAAGAGCTCTTCCTTGTCGCCAATGGTATTATAAAGGCTGCTGCTGTTAATCTGCATGGCGGTGGTCAAATCCCGAAGCGACGCGCCATGGTAGCCTTTCTCCCAAAAGACGCGCATGGCCTTTTGGATTGCTTCTGCCTCGTTGAATTCGACGTTTCTTGCCATAACCAGTTAATAGAACAAAGGTATATTAAATTATGAAACGATCAATTCAGAATTATGTTTTCTGATTCTTGTCTTCTAAGAAGCTTTCAGGAAATGAAAATCTTAGCACGCGAAGCGCCCCCTCTGCCGTTGACAAAGGCCTCCACTTTGAGGGAAACAGTATTTCTCTTCTTGAATTAGCCCCTTGCTGTTTTGCTAGGTTGCTGGTGCAAAATGCTAGGGGGCCTTTCCCGCAAAAGGGGGATTCTGGGCCTAGCAGCAGCTTGACGCAGCGTGGCACTAGGTTGGCGATCAGTACTGTTTTCGCTGTCGCTTACTTTTTCAAAAATGGATGTTTTAACTGTCGTGCTGCTGACTGCTGGGGTGCTGATCCTGACTAGACTGGTGAGAGGTTATGGAGCCTGGATGTGCCCCAGCGCGCAAACCAGACGACTCGTTCTGTTGCTATTTGCACGAAGTTTCTACCATGTAGTCCGTGTTGGCCTGCCTCAGGCACCTCCGAGTATCCTTCGTCCAGTCAACCAGATGCGTCATGCCGGCTAAACTGACCACCAAAGGCTGGATTGCGCGCGCTCGGGCTGTGCATGGCTCGCGCTATGATTATTCGCTGGTGGTGTATCGCGCAGCGGCCACTGTGGTCGTCATTGGCTGCGGGGTACATGGGCGATTTGCGCAGGCGGCGAACCACCACCTGCTAGGACAAGGCTGCCCGGCCTGCGCAGTCGTTGCGCAGGCGCAACACGACCGGCAAAAGAATGCATCAGTGCCGCGCCGTGCCGGCGCGGGCACCGCCCACCCTCCCAGAATAGGGTCTCCCAGCCATCGAAACGGAACGAGCCTGTACTCGGATCACCGCCTAGGCAAACCAGAAAAGGTGCTCGCTAGGCCACACCGAATGGAAACCTAGGTTGTAAAAGCACTTGAAGTGCTCTAGGCTACAATAAGTTGACTTTCTCACCTGCTAGTCCCTCTGCTAAGGGTATCACTGCCTTTTATGGCAGAGTTTGTACCAACGCTCACGAGCGTGCGACCCGCCGACTGGGCTATTTTTTGCCCTTGATCAAATCTAGCCTTCCGCGCCTCACGTCAGACCAGCACGCTGAGGATCTGGACCTAGAAACAGCCAACTTGCTGGGCAACACCTTCAGTGTGTACCTGAGTGGATCATCGAATAATGGATGACGCTTACGCAGTCGACAAGAGCCAACTATCCAAGTACTCAGCTCTTGTTGCTTCAGAAGAGGTTCCTGGTTCGCGGCTTGGCAGCAAGGACTTCGCTCGCAGCCGACAGATTGTTGGGACAATATCCAGTTGCTTGTTCAGAAAGGAGTGGGTTACTTTCTACTAATTCTTTTCTCTAAGTGGCGTAACCAGCGTACTTCCTGAAGCTATCATTCTGAGTTACTTGAACGTGTCGTAGGCTAGGCGAATGATGATTCCGCAGACCACTACCAGGAATAAGATTCGCACGAAGCCGACCCCCTGCTTCAGCGCCACCCGGGTGCCGAGCACCGAACCTGTAACGTTGCAGGCAGCCATAGGCAGGGCAATGTGCCAGATGATGTGCCCCGTGTAAGCAAAATACGCTAGGCTAGTGAGGTTCGTGGCCACGTTTACCACCTTCGACGAGGCCGATGCACTCAGGAAGTCATAACCAAACAGGCCCACGAAGGCAAACAGCAGAAAGCTGCCCGTGCCCGGCCCAAAAAAGCCGTCGTAAAACCCGATAACCAGGCCAATACCGATGCCAAACAGCACCTCGCGGCGGTCGTCGAGGCGCGGGGCGTGGATGGCGCCGAAGTCTTTGCGCCAGAAAGTGTAGATGGCAATAACCACCAGCAGCCCAAGCACTAGCGGCCGCAGCAGCTCTGAAGGCAACAACGACACCACGCGTGCCCCCACGAACGACATGCTACCTGCTACCACCGCCGCCACGCCCACCGAGCGCCACCGAATGGGCACTTTGCCGGCGAAACGCTGCAAGGCCATGGCCGTGCCTGAGATGGAGGAAACTTTGCCCGTGCCAAGCACGGTGGCTACGGGTACGGAAGGCAACAGCAACAGCATAGCTGGCGTCTGAATCAGCCCACCACCACCCACAATGGAGTCGATGAAGCCGGCTAAAAAGGCAAAGCAGCAGAGCAGAACGAGCGTGAGGGTCATAATGCCCGCGAAGGTAACCTAGCTTGCGACTTAAACACGCACCCTGGCGCTGCATAAACGATACGCCACAACGATGCTTGGCACAAATATTTCACGCAGTAAGCTACCCTCCTTCTTGCTGCGCAGCCGACTATTGAACCCTTGTTCCGGTTGCTTGTTTAACCAGATATAACTTTCATGGCTATGGACGCAACAAAGCAAATCCGCCTTAGCGTGCTCGATCAGTCGCCTGTTCCGCAGGGCACTACCGCACGGCAGGCTATCCAACAGACAATTGAATTAGCGCAGCTTGCCGACCAATTGGGATACACCCGGTATTGGGTATCGGAGCACCACAATGCGGGGTCGTTGGCGGGCACCACGCCCGAGGTGCTGCTCGCGCGCCTAGGTGCCGAAACGGAGCACCTACGTCTAGGCTCGGGCGGCGTGATGCTGCCGCACTACAGCGCCCTGAAGGTGGCCGAGAACTTCCGAATGCTTGAAACCCTCTACCCCAACCGCATCGACCTAGGTATTGGCCGGGCCCCTGGTGCCGACCGACTCACGGCTTCTATCCTGAACCCGGCCAATAAGTTTGATGAAAATGACTTCATCGACCAGCTTCAGGACCTCGACCGCTACCTCACCGACGAGCAGGGCGACGGACCATTCGTGCAGGCCGCACCCGTTACGGATACGGTACCAGAGCGTTGGCTGCTCAGCTCCAGTGGGCAAAGCGGGCTGTTTGCTGCGTACCTAGGTTGGGCGTTTTCGTTTGCGCACTTCATCAACCCCAACGGCGGTCCGCAGATGATGCGCCTGTATAAGGAAAAATTCCGTCCTTCCCCGTTGTTGCGCGCACCCCAAGCCAACGTTGCCATTTTTGTGCTGTGTGCCGATACGGCGGAGAAGGCCCAGCAGCTCGAAGACACGATGGTACTGCAAATGATGCGCCTGGAACGGGGCGAGCGGGTAGGCTTTCCGCCTTACGAGGAAATCAAAGATTAC
Organism: Hymenobacter crusticola; assembly: GCF_002154225.1. Classification (GTDB taxonomy): domain Bacteria; phylum Bacteroidota; class Bacteroidia; order Cytophagales; family Hymenobacteraceae; genus Hymenobacter; species Hymenobacter crusticola. Next base: position 140,887 of record NZ_MTSE01000008.1, on the reverse strand, counting down.
CGCTACTCTGCCGAAGAGCTGGCCCGGGCCGCCCACCAACGCCAGCGCATGGTAAGCGGCACCCCCGAACAGGTACACGCCAAGCTGACCAAGCTAGCTGCTGACTACGGCGTTGATGAACTCGTAGCCGTCACGATTACGCATGATTTTGCTGACCGGCTTCGCTCCTACGAACTGCTCGCGCAGGTGTTTGAGCTAACGCCCAAAGCGGCCCAGGTGGCCGTAGCGGTGTAGGCAACAAGTCATTCTGTTTTGTTTCAAAGCAGGGAAGAGCGTCTGGTGTAACCACCGAGACGCTCTTTTTTTAATCTTACATTAAACACCAATTTGTTTATAAACCATTACCATACAATTACTTACTGGATTCATTCCGGGCACAGCTACGGCTTATTTAGAAATAATCTTAAAAATTACGGGCAGCTATTTTGAGCGAATCTAAATAGCGTGTTCATTTGTACTGTTTTTAAACAGTCTAAATAAACATATGCCCTCTTCTACCCCTATCCTGCCTTTCCTTTGCTTACTAGGTTTGCCCCTGACCATTCAGGCTCAGCATGAGCTAGCGATGGTTACACCGCCTGCAAGTAGCGTCCACTACGCAGACGTACCGGACAAGAACAAGGGAATCATTGCGGGGAAGGTGACGACGAGTGATGGCCAGCCCGCCGAGCAAGTTGGCATCCTGATAAAGGGTTCTTCATTCGGCACCAACACGGGGGTAGATGGTCGCTTTCGGTTGGCGGTGCCGGCCGGGAGCCACGTGCTGGTCGTGAGCTACCTCGGGGTTGCCCCCCAGGAGTTCAACGTAACCGTAACGGCGGGCGAAACCACTACGCTGCCCACCGTGCAGCTCGCCCAAAGCGCCCAGCAGCTTTCGGAAGTAACCGTGACCGAGACGCGTACCATCAACCAGCGGCCGACGGGCGTGGGCAAAATGCCCATCCGCCCCTTCGACTTGCCGCAGAGCGTGGTCACCGTAAACCAGGAAACACTTGAGCAACAGCAAGTACTGCGTCTCAGCGACGCCATTGTGAACGTGAGCGGCATCTACGTAACCAGCGCCACTGGCGGCACGCAGGAAGAGCTAGGTAGCCGTGGTTTTGCCTACAACAGCAACAATACCTTTAAAAATGGAGTGCGCTTTAATAACGGCGTGATGCCCGAAGCTAGCTCCCTCGAAAGCATGGAAGTGCTAAAAGGCAGCGCGGCCATTCTGTACGGCAACGTGGGTCCTGGCGGCGTGCTGAACCTCGTGACCAAGAAACCTAGGTTTGAGCGAGGCGGCTCGGTGAGCCTTCGCGCCGGCAGCTTTGGCCTGGTGAAGCCGATCTTTGATGTGTACGGTGCCGTAGGCCAGAGCGACAAAGTAGCATTTCGCCTCAACGGCACTTACGAGCGCGCCGACAGCTACCGCGACGGAGTGAAGTCAAACCGCGTGTACGTGAATCCTTCGCTGCTTTTCAAGCTCACGCCTAAGACTAGCTTGGTGTTAGAGGGCGACTACCTACGCGACCATCGCACGCCTGACTTCGGCATTGGGGCTATCAACTACGAGATTCAAGAGTCGCGCAGCCGGTTCCTGAACACGTCGGATGCGAAGAACGCTACCACGCAAACCAGCGCGACGGCTACCCTCACCACGCACCTCACCGACGCTTGGCAGCTGCGCACCGTGGCCGGCTTTCAACGCTATGACAACCAGCTCCGCAGTGCTTCCCGCCCCATCGGCATTGTAGCGAAGCCCGGCCAATACTACGGCGACTGGCAGCGCAGCTTGCAGCGCACCCAAACCGCCGAGAACTATTACTTAGCCGAAGTTGACCTGAGCGGCACCTTCCGCACTGGTTTCCTAGGTCATACGTTGCTCATCGGGGCCGATGCCGACCAATACAACACCAATACCCTGGCCTATACAAGTGCCGTTTACGATTCCATCAACGTCTTCAACCGCAACACGGAGCTGCGGCAGCCCCGCACCCGCGTGGGCGGCTACGATGAACTGTTGCGCAACACGCTTACCAAGGGCAACACCCGCCGCGCGGGTTTCTACGTGCAAGATCTGCTGAGCCTCAGCGACAAACTAAAGGCCCTGGTGGGCGTGCGCTGGAGCTACCAGGAAACGCCCAGCGACGTGTACACCTACAAGCAAGGTAGCGCCACCACCGTGGTTGAAAACCGCCGCTACGACAACGCCTTCTCGCCCCGCTTCGGCTTGGTGTACCAGCCGGTGAAAAATACGTCGCTGTTTGCCTCGTACTCCAACTCCTTCTCGCCCAATTCTGGCATCGATGCGACGGGGCAGAACCTAGCTCCTTCTATCATCGACCAGTACGAAGTAGGCATCAAGAACGACCTGTTCCACGGCTTGCTCTCGGCCAACGTAACGGCGTATAAGATCGTGAACAGCAACCAGTCGCAGACGATTCTGCCGGGCGCCCCAAACTACAACGTTAATATCCCGACGGCTCAGGAGCTAGCGGGCCAAGTGACTAGCAAAGGCGTGGAACTGGACGTGCAAAGCAAGCCGTACCTAGGGTGGACGTTTATTGCGGGCTATAGCTACAACAACACGGCTTACACCAAGAGCAACCTCTACGAAAACGGCAGCCGCCTGCGCTACAACCCCGCGCACACCGCCAACCTGAGCTTGTTCTACAACTTCAGCAACTCCTTCGGCGACAATACCTTCTTCAAAGGCCTGACCGCCGGCGTGACGGGGTACTACGTGGGTGATAAAATAGCGGGCCGCAACCCGCGCACCTTCGTGAATGGCAAGCCAATTGCGGCGTCGGCGGATGCGTTCAAGCTCATTTCCATTCCCGACTATATGCTGTTCGATGCTTCGCTAGGTTACAACTACAACCGCTTCACGGTGCGCCTCAAGCTAGCCAACATCCTCGACGAACTGAGCTATAACTTGCACGACGACAACAGCGTGAACCCCATCGCGCCACGTAACTTCCAAGCTACTGTATCTTACAAACTGTAAGCTTTCCCGCAAGCATTTCCTCACACGCTATACCCACCGGGCACTTCGTTGTCCGGTGGGTTAATTGCAAAAGCCCTGGCCTGTTCCCTTCAGTTATTTAGCTACTCAGCCCCTCTCCTATGAAAGTCTTTTTTCGCCGCATTCACCTGTACCTAGGCTTGGTTTCGGGGCTGTTTCTGGTGATGGTGTGCCTTACGGGTGCCCTCATGGTATTCGAGAAAGAGATAGAGCAAGCCTTGCACCCTGAGCGCTACTTTGTAGAGGCCGCTACAACGCCCCGCCTGACGCTAGCGCAGATTTCAGATGCGGTGCGCGCCTACAAGCCCAAGGCTAAAATCAGCGGGATGAAGGTGTACGCCGACCCCACGCGCACGATGGAAGTGAGCCTAGCGGGCGCGCCAGGCGGCCCAGGCGGCGCTGGCCAAGACGAGCGCCGCCGGGAAGGGCCAGGGCAGGCCACGAGTCAGCAACGGGGTGAAAACCGGGGTGAAGGCGCCCGTGGCCAGCAGGGCGAACAGCGCGGAGAGGGCCGCCCAGGTCAAGGTGGCCCCGGCGGACCGGGTGGCAAAGGCGGCCGCGGCGGCGACAACGGCCCGCGGGTGTTTGTAAACCCCTATACCGGCGCTGTGCTTGGCGAGATAAACCCACGGGAGTCGTTCTTTCATACCATCGAGCAGATTCACCGGGGGCTAGTGGCCGGGCGTGTGGGCAAAACGGTGATGGGTATCAACTCCATCTTTTTCCTGTTTATCCTAGGTACGGGGCTGATTCTGTGGTGGCCTACTGCGCGCCGTATGTTCAGCCAACGCCTGACGATCAAATGGGGCAGCAGCTGGAAGCGCCTGAACCATGACTTCCACATTGTGCTCGGGTTTTACACTTCCCTGTTCTTGTTCATCATGGCCATTACGGGCGTCGGCATGTCGTTCGATTGGGTTACCAAGACCATCAACACACTCACCCATTCGCCTCAGCAGCGGCCAGAGCCGCCTACGTCGGGAGCCGCGGGCACGGGCGCTACCATAGCCGCCGACGCCGTGCTAGCTTTTGCCCGCCAGCAAGCGCCTGATGCAGAAAGCTTCTCCGTCCAGCTACCCAAGGAGCCCACCGGCAGCATCCGCGTGGCCATGCTCCGCCCCGGCGCTCCCACCGAAAACGCCACCGATGAGGTGTACCTCGACCAATATTCGGGGAAGATTCTGCGCCAGCAGGCTTACGCGGAGCGCCCGGCCGGCCAGAAGATCCGCGGGCTATTTAAACCCGTGCACACCGGCGCTATTTTCGGCTTGCCTACCAAGATCCTAGCTTTTGTCATTGTGCTTCTCGGCGCCACCTTCCCCATCACGGGTACCATCTTGTGGTGGAACCGCACCAACAAGAGCAAGAAAAAACAACAGAAGCCGCTGGCCGTTGCGTTGTCATAGCAACTCCTCGCTGCTCTTTTTTCAACATCATTTCTAATGGCTAAACGACACCACGAGTACCGGCTCACCCTAGAGCACCTAGCAGACGCTAACGCGGAGAACACGCCCCACGAGTCGTTCACCTACACCTTCACGAACCATGATAACTTGTTCGAGATTCTGGAGAAGGTGCAGCAAAACTCGGGACTCGACGCCCAGAATGCGGCTTCGCTAGCCTTGGGCGTGAAGCTGCTCAGCAACGCCCAGCTTGCCTACCGCGACAACCCCTTATTCGTTGATTTTCACGGTGCTTTCCGCGACTTAATCATGAAGCTCAAAGCCTTAAATCAGCATCCGCAGTAGTATCAACCTAGGTTTTATCTTGAACACCCCGCGCCGCATTGGGTTAACCTAGTGCGGCGCGGGGTTTTTCAACCGCTTGATAATTGGCGCCGTACGATAGTGCATGCCTACTTCTAACACCCCTACCCCCCCTACCAAATCTAGTCCTACCAATCCCTTTTCGGCGCTGCTTGCCCGTGTTGGGCTCGATCCGTTTCTGCTGGCGCTAGCCGGCGCGGTGGGACTAGCCTACCTAGCCCCCAGCATCGGCAGCGACGAGAGCCCCATTCCGTGGCACCAAATCACCACGTTCGGCGTCGGGCTGATTTTCTTTTTCTATGGCCTCCGCCTGAGTCTAGACAAGCTGCGGGCGGGCATGCGCAACTGGCGCCTGCACGTGCTGGTGCAGCTTACCACGTTTGTGCTATTTCCGCTGCTGGCGCTAGCAGCCCGGCCCTTTTTCGCGCACGAAGAAAACGCTACGCTGTGGAGCAGTATCTTCTTTCTAACGACGCTGCCTTCCACGGTTTCCACTTCGGTGGTGATGGTGTCCATTGCCGGCGGCAACATTCCGGCGGCCATCTTCAACGCTAGTATTTCCAGCCTCATTGGTATTGTGGCCACACCGCTACTCACAAGCCTGGTGCTCAACACCGATACCGGCGGCGTCAACCTAGGTGGCTTAATCACCGACTTGCTGTTGCAGGTGGTGCTGCCCGTGGTGGCGGGTGTGCTGCTCAACGCCCGCTTCGGCGCGTTTGCCGCCCGGCACAGCAACGCCCTGCGCCTCTCCGACCAGTTTGTGATTCTGCTCATTGTGTATACGGCCTTTTGCGAATCCTTCGCGCGCCACGTGTTCGAGGGCTACAGCGCCCTCGGTATTGCGGCGTTGAGCCTAGGTATGGCGGGCCTGTTTTTCCTGGTATATGGCCTCGTTACGCTGGTTTGCCGGTTGCTCGGCTTTAGCCACGAAGACCGAATTACGGCCGTGTTTTGTGGCTCCAAAAAGTCGTTGGTGCACGGTACCGTGATGGCCAACCTACTCTTTCCGAGCACGGCCGCCACGGGCGCGCTGTTGTTGCCCCTCATGCTCTACCACGCCATTCAGATCCTGATTGCCAGCATCATCGCCCGCGCGCAGGGCCGGAAGGTCGAGCAAGCCGCGGCGCAACCAGTCGCGTTGCCTTCCTAGGCAGCGTAGTCACCTAGCTTCGTTTCGGCACGGCGCGGACTGCAAAGTCCGCGCTACTTGTTTAAATTGCCCCAAACGGTTGTGCCTTATGATTGCTGACAAAGCCCGGTTTGAGGAAGCTATTCGTCGCTTCGACGAAGCCAATAGCGAAGATCCTAACGTAGAAATTGCCGACGGCAAGCCCTACCCCAAAGAGGTGTTGTACGCTCAGCGCATGAGTGCCTGCCTAGGTCGGGTGGCGCCCGATGCCCCGGAAGCCTTGCAACTGGCCGCCCGCTGTCAGCACATTCGGCGCTGGAGCATTCCCCGCAACGCCTTTACGATGGACACGGCAGGCTACCATAAGTGGCGCAACAGTCTCAAGCGTCTGCACGCCGAGCTAGCCGGCCAAATCTTAGAAGCCGCTGGCTACGAACCCGAAACGATTGACCGCGTGCAGCAACTCCTCCAAAAGCAACAGCTGAAAACGGACCCCGAGATGCAGCTGCTAGAAGACGTTATCTGCTTGGTCTTTCTGGAGTATTACTTTCTCGATTTTGCCAGTCAGTACCCCGAAGAAAAGGTAATCGATATTGTACAAAAGACGTGGCGCAAGATGACGCCCCGCGGGCATCAGCTAGCCCTGGAATTGGATTTACCTCCTTCAGCGCAAGCGCTTGTCGCCAAGGCATTGGCTTAGAAGAACCTAGAGTAAAAAGATTAAGTACAGCTCCTATAACGTTAGCTACAGGCTAACGCAGCACGCTTATTGCAAGGGGCAAGCCTTTTTTCGGCTTCTACTGCTCGCTATATGGCTGCTTTGCCGGTAGTGTATGAGGTAGAATCCATTTTCTGGTTTTTGTTTTTACTTTTGCCGAAAATTTGGCTTATTCCTATACACTAAAAATGAAAAAAAGTATACTACTTGTTGCTACGCTTTTGTGTTTTACACTCGTTACGAAAGGCCAATCTCAAAATAAAGAGCTTTTCGCGGCCATTATGAAAAACAATGCCGCCGCCGCCGAGCCATTGTTAGTGGCGGGCGCTAATCCCAACACCACCATCGAGATTGTACCGGGCGTGCCGACCACCTACCTCATCACCGCCGCGGGTAGTGGCAACCTAGATATGGTCAAGCTCCTGCTGAAGCACAAAGCGCAAGTAAATCAGGCGGATGCCTTCAAAGCTACCGCGCTCATGACGGCGGCGAGCAAAGGCCATAAGGCCGTGGTAGAGTTTCTGCTAGCCAGCGGCGCCGATGCCAAAGTCAAAGACGACGATGGCAAAGATGCCTTGGCCTTAGCCAAAGAAGCTGGCAAGCCAGACGTAACGGCCTTGTTAGAACAAAAGATGAAGTAAGGCAAGCAGCGTTGCCAAGGCTATCCACCAACCCGACCGGCGAGAATCTCGCCGGTCTTTGTTTGTAGCGCCACAAAGTTTGGTCCGGCACCTAGCAGGCTTTTACTGATTTCCAGCATATTTAGCCCCCGTGGCACCTCCCCGACAAATACTACTTGCATCACTGGCTGCGGATTGTAGTGGTACAGTCTAGCTTCCAGCGTGCACGCTTCCGCCACGCTAAAGCTGATTTCTACTTCGCGTAGCACGCGCGCTTTTAAGTCGGACAATAGCGGCGCGGCCACTTTTTGGATATGATAGCGCAATTGTTCTACCACGAGCGGCGCGACCAAATCCACCACTTCCACCGTGGGGTTACAACGCCGAAACTCCGCCGTCAGGGCTTGGCGCTCCGGTTGCTCAAGCCCGCCTCCTAGCCCGATCAGGTCAAAGTCGTGGGCGTTTACCCACTAGCAAGATTCGTTTGGCAGTCATAAGGTTAGCTAGGCTACGTGGCAGATTTCACCGGCCCCGTACTGGTGCACGTCGGCGAGCCGGGCGGAGCCACCGTAATGAATGTAGCCCTGCCCTAGGTGGGTAAGGGCAATGGTCTGCTCGGCGTACAAGTCGATGTTGCCCTCCGACATATTGCGCAGGCGCAGGTGCTGAGCGCGCAAGTCGCGGCCGTCGAAGTTGCCTTCGCTGGCTAGCTTAATGACTACCTCATCTGCTTGGCCGGCGACGCTCAGGTTGCCCTGGCTGGCCGCCGTGAGCGCCAGCTTGGGAGCAACGATATGGAGCGCCGTATCGCCCTGCGCGTACACTTTGATCGTCAGCGACTCGGCCGCCACTAACGGCGTTGCGCACACCACAGCGCCTTGGGAGGCAATATAGAGCTCATCGAGCTGGCGCAAGTACACTTGCACGCGCAGGCGAGTGAAGGCCGGCGCCCGCAGCTTGTTTTCACTGGTCACGTAGAGCGTGCGGCCGGAGTTGACCACCTGCACGTAGTCGAGCAGGTTATCATCGGCTTCTACAACTACTTTTTCCTCAAGGCCTTGGTAAAGCTCCACCGTGCCACGCACGCTGAGGTGGAGGCGGGTAAAGGAACTCACTACGTGTTGCTGGCTGGCAATCGTGCCGCTTCCTTGCGTTTTCATAAGCTGACGAAGTTGTTTGAAGGAGACCATAAGACAAAGCGGGTCACTCGGGCAGCGGCTCGCACAAGTAACCACTGGCCTGCAGTACATGGATGATGGTGGCAGAGTCGATGGGGCAGCCGGGGGTTTGCACGCGCAGTACCCGGTCGCAATCGGTGAGGTCGAAGGTGATGCCCCAGGCAGGATAGCGCGCCAGTAGTTGCCGCAGGAGCCCGGCCGCCACCCGGCGGCACGTTACGTTGGTCCGAAAGACTTCTATTTCTTGCATAGCCATGGGCTCCGCTTGCTACCTTGCTCGGAGCCTGTGCAAAATTGCGTTGGGTGGCTAGCTAATGCGTTACACCAGCGGGAATCTCAGTTACAAGCGCCGGACTATCTTAACGCTTGCTTGCACCTCGGTAAAGGCTCCGTTTGGCGTAAACACAACTCCTTTATTCATAACTTATTCGCGGCAGGAGTTTGCACCTTTGCCTGCGCAGGCAACGACTTTTGGCTTGTGCCTACTCCTGGTTAGCTAGCTTCACTTCTTGACTTAGTATGCCGCTCGAAGTTCGACATCGTACCGACCACAGCCTCGTTCATCAGAACGACTACGTAACGGCGGACTTTGACTCGTCGGAGCTAGTGGAAGCGTCCCAGACGCTAGATTTGCCCGTGGGCCGCGGCTACATGGCGCATTGGTACTTCGATGGCATCCGGATGGGCTATTCGCATTGGCACTACCATCAGCCCTTCGAAACGACTTGGCGTACCGACCTCGATGTGGTACACCTGCACTTCAATTTGCGCGGCCGGGTGGTTATTGAAAATAAGCTGTCGGGGCGGGTGCACACCCTGGCGAGCTACCAGCACTACCTCGCCTACCACCCCGGCTTCGAAGCCACTATGCGCTACGAGGAGCTGGAATCGGAAACGTTCATCCTACAATTTAGCAAAGAGGCTTTCCTGGCGCTGGCCCAGGAAGCTTCTGCGCCCCTACGTCAACTTGCCAATGACGTACGGCGCGGCCGACCGGCGGTGCTCCGGGAAGAGAGCCTGCACCTAGGTCTGGCTTTGCACACGGCTATCCGGGAGGTACTTACGTGTCGTTTTCAGGGTCGCCTCAAGAAGCTGTTTTTGTATTCCAAAGCCATCGAAATCCTGGTTTTGCAGGCGGATGCCTTTGCGCAAGCCAGTACACCCCGTCGCTTTGCCCGCACCGAATACGACCAGGAGCGGCTGCTGTTTGCTCGCGACTACCTCGTTCAGCATCTGCAGCTCCCACCCACGCTCCCTGAGCTCGCTCGCTTGGCTGGCCTCAATGAGTTCAAGCTGAAGAAAGGATTTAAGGGGCAGTTTGGCCAAACGGTGTTTGGCTACTTAGCCGATTTTCGACTCACGGAGGCCAAGGCGCAGCTACTCGACGGCCACAAAACCGCCAGTGAGCTTGCCTTTGAGCTAGGGTACTCGTCGCTGCAACACTTTAGCGCGGCGTTCAAAAAGAAATTTGGTGTATCGCCGCGGGAGTTGCGCGAGCACAGGACATAAAAAAAGCACCGGACGTGTCGATCCGGCGCTTTTTGTCTTGCAAGCTGATGTTAAGCCTTAAAACTCGGGGGAGCGTAACTTTTCGTTGAAAAAGCTCATGGTGAAGGCCCATGCTTCCTGAGCGGCTTCCCGATTGTAGCTAGGGCGCTCATCGCAGTGGAAACCGTGGTCGGCGTAGGAGATGACGGTGTTGATGTACGGTTTGCCGGCCGCATCCAGCGCTTGCACCACTTCGGCCACGTTCGCGGGCAAGATGTGCTGGTCTTGCCCAGCCCAGAAAAACAAGTGCGGCGCATGCAACGCCGACGCCCGATCTTTGAGCAGGTGCGTGCCACCGCCATAATATGAAACAGCCGCCGCGAGCGGCAACACCGCATTGGCCAGGAACGACACACGCCCACCGAGGCAAAAACCAATGCTGCCTATGCGGTCATTCACCACGCCGGGTTCGTTTTGCAGCCAGTCGTGCGCGGCTTGCAAGTCGGCCGTGAGGTCTTGGGGATTGATGGCCTGGTAGTGCGGCGCGGCGCTGGCAAAGTCGGAGTACGAGATTTCGGTGCCGGGCGCGGCCGTGCGGTGAAACAGCTCGGGCGCAACTACCACGTAGCCTTCTTCGGCAAGCCGGTCGGCCACGCTGCGGATGTGGTGGTTTACGCCAAAGGCCTCCTGAAGTAAGATGACGCCGGGAAAAGGGCCGGCCGTTAAGGGGCGCGCCGTGTAGGCTTGCATTTCGGTGCCGTCACTGACTTGCAGCGACACGGCATTGGGATAACTCATGGGTAGGCTAGAGGGGTTGGTTGATGTTGTCTTTGAACTCCGCAACCTAGCTCAGTGCTGCTAGGCAGTGGCTTGTTTTGCGCGTTTGCTAGCTTAAACTCAAATTCTGGCTCTCGGTTTCGAGTCACGGCCTAGCTTTCCTCGCCTCCGCCCCGCGTAGCCGAGGTACAAGCTCGGCCGTTTGGCTGGTCGCAGCAACTCCAATGCGCCATTGCCGTTAGGGGGTTGTACGCATCGCCTACGACAATGAAACCAAGCGAGATCATCCCGCGGCAGACCCGGGTTATTTACGTTCTGATGGTGGTAGTAGCCGTGTTGGCGCTCTTCTGGGCTACCAGGGAGAACACCATCCACAGCGAAACCGATGAGCAACGCGCGCAGCAACACCATATAGCTCGCCGCGACACCGCCGGTAAATCAGTTATTACGGTGCAAAACCGAAAAAAATAATCACATAGAAAAGCCGCCACTCTTCTGAAGAGCAGCGGCTTATAGGGACGTGCAGTTAAGGTCTAGCCTAGGTCTTAACCGTAAATGCTATTGAGCACGCCCGCCAGCCGGATACCGGCCTGGGTGATACGCTCCTGCACGGTAGGCAGGTGGGCGGGCGTATAACGGAAGTCGAAGTCGGTGCCCTTCGCGGCCTCGGCGTAGAGTTGCTGGCTGATTTGGTACGACTCAAACATCCATTGCACGGGGTCGGCGGCTTGCCACTGCTTCTGCTGGCTGCCGCGCACGTGGTCGTAGGCCTGGGCCATTTCGCTGTACGTGTAGCCTTGGTATTCTACCAACCCACTGTCCCAGAGGCTGTGCAGGTTGGTTTCTTTGCCCTGGTATTTCGCCTGAATCTTGTTGCCGCCCTGGTCCTCGGCCCGGCTCACGTGCATGGGCTGGTGCACATCACCAACGAGGTGAATGACGAATTTGAGGGCTACTACCTTCTCGTCTTTGCTCTTTGCTGGGTCTTTTAAGATTTGGATGTTCTGCTGCAACGCTTGGTAGGCGTTTGGCACCGTTAGGGCTTTGAGTTGGGTGGAAAACTGCTCGTAGCCTAGGCCGTCGGGGAGGTTGGCGAAGTGCCAGGGCGCGGTTTCCTTGTACTCAGAAGAGTAGCGGGCCTCATCGGCCCAGGTGCTTACCAGCGGAATGGTTTCGGTGCCAAGCAGCTGGGCTATTTGCCGCTTGGTGCTCTTTTTCAGATGGTTTTGGGCAATCTTGGCCACCGTGCGGTGCCCCATTACGCCCCACGCCCGAAGGCTAAAGGGCAACAGCGCTAGTAAAAACAGCGCGCAATACTTTTTGAGCATGAAGGTGTGCGTAGTGAGTTTTTGGTACTGAGTAGCGAATACCCAGTGGCAGGACTCGTTCTATAGGAAAGTGCAGGTGCAAAGAAAAAGTAAAGCACAAGAACAACCTAGCTGCCCAAAGGCTGCATCTAGTCACAAATTTATGGCACAACCTAGGGGCAGCACAGCCAGGCTGCTCTTTTCAACACTGTTGCTTACTTCTAGACAGTAGGTACGCAGTCTTGCCTACTGGTCCTTTCCATTGGGCTGCAACAGCTTGGCAATGAGTCCCGTCCAACCCGTCTGATGAATAGCACCTAGGCCGCAGCCACTCTCGCCGTGAAAGTATTCGTGAAACCACAAATAATCGCGGAAGTGTGGGTCGTGCTGGAGCAAGGGGTTGTCGCCCATGGCTGGCCGCTTACCTTCGGCGTTGCGCAAAAACAGGCGCGTGAGTCGCTGAGAAAGGGCCCCGGCTACCTCCTTGAGCGAATGCATCTCGCCCGAACCTGTGGGGTACTCCACCTGAAAGGAATCGTCGTAGTAGAAGTAAAACCGCTGCAACGACTCGATGAGCAAGTAGTTGATCGGAAACCAAATCGGGCCGCGCCAGTTGGAGTTGCCGCCAAACAAGCTTGACTCTGACTCGCCAGGCACGTACTTCACCGTGAAGTCGGCTTCCAGCGTGCGGTACACGTACGGGTGATCTAGGTGATGGCGCGAGAGGGCTCGAATGCCGTAGTCGGCCAGGAACTCGCCTTCGTCGAGCATGCGCTGCAGCAGCTTTTTCATGCGGTGGCTCCGCAGCAACGACAGCAGGTGCCGCTCGCCCTTACCCGGCTCCTGCCACCGCGAAACCAGCTCGGCTAGGTGGGGGCGGTTTTCCAGGAACCACTTCAGCCGGCGCGTAAAGTCGGGCATGCTTTCCAAGAGCTCTTCATCGAGTACTTCCACAGCAAACAGCGGAATCAACCCTACGATGGAGCGCACCTTCAACTTTACACGCTGATCATCAGGGGTATGCAGCACATCATAGAAGAACTCGTCTTCCTCATCCCAGAGGTTGAAGGCTTCATCGCCGACCTTGGTCATGGCCTCGGCGATGTAGAGAAAGTGCTCAAAGAACTTGCTGGCAATGTCCTGGTAAACGGGGCTGGTTTTGGCTAGCTCCAGGGCCATGCGCATCAAATTCAGGGCGTACATAGCCATCCAGGAGGTACCATCGGCCTGCTCGATGTAGCCGCCTGTGGGTAGCGGCGCCGAGCGGTCGAATACGCCAATATTGTCCAGCCCCAGGAAGCCACCCTCGAAGATGTTGTGGTCGTGGCGGTCCTTGCGGTTCACCCACCACGTAAAGTTGAGGGTGAGACGGTGAAATACGGACTCCAGAAAGGCCGTGTCGCCCTCGCCTCCATTTTGCTTCTGGTCCATCTGATATACGCGCCACGTAGCCCAGGCGTGCACCGGCGGGTTCACGTCGCCGAGGGCCCACTCGTAGGCCGGCAGCTGGCCGTTGGGGTGCATGTACCAGTCGCGGGTGAGCAGGCGCAGTTGGCTCTTGGCAAACTGCGAGTCGATCATGGCCAGCGAGATGCAGTGAAAAGCTAAGTCCCAAGCCGCGTACCACGGGTATTCCCACTTATCCGGCATCGAGATGATGTCGGCGTTGTAGAGGTGACGCCAGGTGCTGTTGCGCCCCTTCAGGCGCTCCACTGGGGGCGTTAGCACGGCCGGGTCGCCGTCGAGCCACTGCGTTACGTCGTAGTAGTAGAACTGCTTGCTCCACATCATCCCCGCAAATGCCTGTCGCTGAACGTTGCGCGCATCGGGGTCTTTTATCTCCTGCTGAATGCAGTGATAAAACTCATCGGCCTCGTGCTGCCGCAGTGCAAACAGGTTTTCAAAGTCCTCGAACGGGCTTTCCTGCCGCTCCTTGCTCAGGCGCAAACGCACGGTGTACGCCTCGTCAGGACCTAGGGTCAGCGGATAATGCGCGGCTACCTTCGTACCCTTTTGGGCCGGGTTAAGGGCTGCCGTATCACCGTCGATCAGGTAATCGTTGACGCCGTCTTTGAAGTAGTGGCCGTCCGGATCTAGCCCGTAGAGCTTTGCCCCATTCGTGCTGTTGTCGCAGAAGAGCAGGTCGGGCGCTTGGTCGCAGTAGAGCTTGTAGCGACCTAGCTCCCGCTCGTCGATCTGCACTACGCCGGGCGCGGACGTACTCAGTTGCGGCTTATAATCATCGTGTCCCCAGGCCCACGTGTTGCGAAACCAGAGCTGCGGCAGCACGTGCAGGCTAGCTTCCTCGGAGCCACGGTTATGGGCTGTTATCTTGATGAGAATATCTTCGGGGCCGGCTTTAGCATACTCAATGAAGACGTCGAAGTACCGCCCATCATTGAAGATACCGGTATCCATCAGCTCAAACTCCGGATGTTGACGCGTGCGGCGCATGTTTTCGTCGCGCACTTCCACGTACGGAAACTCCCGCTGCGGGTACTTGTACAGCATCTTCATGTAGGAGTGCGTAGGCGTGCTGTCAAGGTAATAGTAGCACTCCTTCACGTCCTCGCCGTGGTTGCCTTGGTTATTGGTCAGGCCAAACAGGCGCTCCTTCAGGACGCGGTCCTGCCCGTTCCACAACGCCACCGAAAAGCACAGCAGTTGCCGATGGTCGCTGATGCCACCAATGCCCTCCTCGCCCCAACGGTAGGCGTAGCTGCGGGCCATTTCGTGGGTCACGTAGTTCCAGGCGTCGCCGTTGGCGCTGTAGTCTTCGCGTACGGTGCCCCACTGCCGCTCAGAGAGGTAAGGGCCAAAGCGCTGCCAATCGATTTCTTTGGTCTTGGTTTCCGCTAAGCGTATTTGTTCTTGTGTCATGCAACGTAGGTGGGGCGCGCGGCGTGGCTGCTACCTTCAGCAGCTGGCTTTTCGAATAGGGAGGCCGTAAAATACGGAAATTAGCCAGGCTCCTGCCGGCATTCTGTACCGCCGATTTTGCGAGCTATTCAGGTTGAAAGCAAGCTCAGCAGTAGTTTTCAGGCCGTTTTTGGTTTGCCAATACGGCTGTGTGAAGGTAGGGTTAATTATTTCTATTGAGCGCTTGCTGCTTCCGCCAAGCGGCGCCTGTCTTCCCAAAAAGCTCCTCAACCCGTAGGAGACCTTCGTAAAACGAAGGCGTCCAGTATTGCTATTCCAAGAAGTTGCGCAGTCATTGGACCGAATTTCAGCAGGCTATACCAACAGAAGCTACCCTGCAAAAACGACTGAGCCCCAGCGGAGCGACACCTCTCGTTGAACGATGGGTCGCCCTGCTGGGGCTCGGGTGTATTGGTGTGCTGGTTGCTACCAACATGCCGCCCTGCTGGGGCTAGGCGTAGTGGCTGTGCAACCTAAATTAGTACTATTGGGCGCTTCTGATGCATGCTAGTCATTTCGGGCGACGCAAGTAAGCAAGCGTGATAGTTTGCTACTACCAACTCAGCTTTAGGGTGCTGCTCGGAATGACTAGCTGGCTGCTTACTTGCCGTATGCGCTGGTGAGGAACGGCTTCAAATCGGTTGGCTTATGACCGAGTAGCTTTTCGAGCGTGGGGCTAGGCTCGTTGAACTCGTTTTGCTTCATGGCTTCGGTCATGCCCACCATCATCGACACAATGGGCTCGGGCACGTGGTGCTGGCGCATACTGGCGGCCATGTCGTCGCCCGAAATCGGTACGTACTCAATGGTTTTGCCCGTTACTTCACTCAGCGCCGTGGCAATATCCTGAATGGAATACGCGGTACCTAGGCTGATGTCGTAGGTTTGGTTTTCGTGACCACTGGAGGTCAGCACGTTAGCTAGCGCTTCGGCAATGTCGTTGCGTAGGGCGTAGCTCGTTTTGCCATCGCCAGCGGCCGAATAGATTTTGCCGCTCGGCACTGCCTCCTGCCCAATGATCATCGGCACAAAGTCCAGGTAGAGGGCATTGCGGAACAGCGTGTAGGTGAGGCCCGAAGCCACTAGGTATTCTTCCGTATCGACGTGGCTGGGCGAGGCCGGGAAGTGCGATTCACGTGAGGGTTTCACCACGCTGGTGTAGATAACATGCTTCACACCAGCCTGCTTAGCGGCGTCAATCACGTTCTTATGTTGCTGGGCGCGGTTGGCGAGGTCGTCGCCGGAAATGAGCAGCACCGTATCCACACCCTGGAAGGCAGCTTCTAAGGAAGCTAGGTCGCTGTAGTCGCCTTGCCGCACCTGCACGCCTTGCTGGCTAAGGTCAGCGGCTTTTTGCGGGTCGCGAACAAGAGCTACAATCTGATCGGCAGCAGTTTTGGGCAGTAAGGCGTTGATGGTAGCACGGCCAAGGTGGCCGGTGGCGCCGGTAATAGCTAGCATATGTTTGGAGAGTAAAAGTTCAATGGTTACTTTTAGTAACTCAAAGGTACTGGGCTAGTCAGCCTGGTACAAGAAGGCATCTTTCGCTTCCTAAGGCACATGTACGTAACTATTGCTGATAATCAGGTAGATAAAATTGCGGCTGCCGCGCAAAAAATCCTCGCCGTTCCGGAAAATGGCCCCGGCCTATGCCCCATACGCGACATCCTCGACCGCTTCGGCGACAAGTGGTCGTTGTTTTCCATCCTGCACCTAGGTAGCGCGGGTAGTCTGCGCTTCAACGAGTTGCGCAAGCGCATCGACGGTATTTCGCAGCGCATGCTCACTGTGACGCTCCGCACCCTGGAAGCCGACGGCCTTGTGACGCGCACCGTATACGCCGAGGTGCCGCCCCGCGTAGAGTATCGCCTCACCGAGCTAGGTCAGGGTTTGCTGGGAGCTGTTATCGAGTTTGGCAACTGGGCCAGCCAGCACGCGCCCGCTATTGCACAAGCTCGTAAAGCCTTCGCAGCCAGAGAAAAGGAGGAAGTGGAAAGCTAGGTACAAGCATCCGCACGGCGCAGCCAAAACAACAGAGCCCAGGACCGCAGTCCTGGGCTCTGTTGTTTTGGTAATTAGCAAAGCTAAAAGGCTACGGAGTCACACTTCCTGGCTCTGGCTGCTGACGCCGCTTCTGTTCTTGCACGTAAAAAGCTAGCTCCTGTTGGTAAGGAACCACACTCCAACTGGGCTGTAGCTTCTTGATGTTAGCGATAAGAGCTTGGGCCAACGAAGGATCATGGCAGACATTCTTCTCCTCAGGGCGAGCATACGCCTCTTGCGCAGCCGTCAGGAATCCTTCCAACGTCTTGATGTCTTCGGCTGCTCTGCCGCGAATTTGATCTTCTGGGGTGCGCTTCTGCGGAATAGATTTGTTACCCGCCCGGAAGTGCGTCACGGTTGCGTCTGGCTTGTTTGAGCTAGCCTTCGGGTTGTGCTTACGCGTGGCCATACTAACGCCGGCACTGGCTAAGTGCGTGAACCCTCCAACCGACAACTGGGCTGATGCGCAAAAAGGCAGTAAGCCTGCTGCTACTAAGAATAGAACTTTTCTCACGAGCTATTTTTGAAGAATAAAATGGTGAGCATCGTCCCCGTCAAAATAGCAGCCAAACTATATAGCACGCGGTTCTATTTTTCTACTTCGCTGCTTGTATTGCGCTTATTGCCTGATCAACAACTTGCTGCGCAGCCGCGTCGTTGCTTTTGCCCGCTTTCAACGATTCCAGCAGCGGCAGCAGCCGCTTATCCACTCCGAACTGCTTGTATTTCACACCTAGGTCTTTAATACGGCTCACGCCTTGGGCAAAGGCTGCCGGCTCTTGCACCCGGGCTAGTAAGCTGCTGAAGCCCGGCATCATGCCGAATCGGTCGTTTGCATCGCCGGCGTCAAACCGAGCTAGCACCCAAGGCCACTTTGCTGGGTCGCCGCTTTGGCCGTATACTGCCACGAGGGCCTGGGTTAGCTCCCCTTTGTTATCGGCTTCCAAGGTGTTGGCCTGCGCTTGCGCTTGCTTTAAGTTTACCGAAGCTAGCCCCTGCAATGCAGCACCTTGCACGGCGTAGGATTGGCTGCGCAGGGCGTCGGCGAACAGCTTTTCGTAGCGTTTGCTTTTGAATTCGGCTAATGCCTTAAGTGCTTCCGCCCGCACCTTCAACGAAGAATCGGCGGCAGCTAGCTTTTGTAAGGCCGGCGCGGCGGCTTTGCGGGTGGCTTTGTTCTTCAGGTCTAGGTTTTCGATGGCGGCCACGCGGATGTTGTAGAACTTATCGCTGAGGCCGGCTACCGCGGTTTGGCGAGCTAGCTTGTCGGTTTGCTTTTCCTTGCCCGCTTTCAGCGCTTCGAGGCGGTCGAGGTAGCGCGGCGCGTGGGCGTACTGGTAGGCGTATTCGGTGAGGCTCTTATTATCGGTTTTTTGCCACACTAGCACTTTTTCGGCGTCGACGTTCACTAGATCGGGCTTCGAAGCGGCCGGGAGCTGGAGCGTCGTTACGGCGTCGCGCACCCATACGGCGTGGCGCTCGGGCTTGCCATTCACGTATACATCTACCTTCAACGGCAAGACAAAGGGCTGACCCGCTTGCGTTTGCTTGATGGTTACTTCTTGCATCTTGCGCGCCGCATCCCAACGATAGTCGATAGTAACGATGGGGTGGCCGGCGCGGTAGTACCATTGGTTGAAGAACCAGTTTAGATCCTGACCCGACGCTTCTTCCAGCGCCAAGCGCACTTGCTGAGCCTCGCCGTTGCCAAAGGCGTTTTGCTTGAGGTACAGGTTCAAGCCTTTAAAGAATACGTCGTCACCTAGGTACACGCGCAGCATGTTCAGGATGTTGCCGCCCTTCTGGTAGGTCACCGCGTCGAACATGTCCTCTTTGTCGGCGTACTGAAACCGCACGAGTGGCTTGGTGAAATTGGCCGGGTTGCCGTAGTAGCGCGAGATGCTGCGGTAGCCCTGAGCCTCGGCAGCGTCGGTACCAAAGGCGTGTTCGGCCCACACGGTTTCGCAGAAATTCGCGAAGGACTCATTCACCGTCAAGTTGCTCCAGCTTTCGCAGGTCACGTAGTCGCCGAACCAGTGGTGGAACAGCTCGTGGGCAATTTCGCGCTCCACGCCCGCGTATTCCCAATCGAGCAGCTCGCGGGCTGTACCCTGGGCTTGTTCTCCGAACAACGACGCGGTGGTGTTTTCCATGGCCCCGCTCACGTAGTCGCGCACCACAATCTGAGCGTACTTATTCCAGGGAAACTCCACCCCTAGCTTGTTCGAAAAGAACTCCAGCATCTGCGGCGTGCGCCCGAATATCCGCTGCGCTTGCGCAGCATACTGCGGCTCCATATAGTAGCTCACTTCCTTCCCGCGCCACTGCTCCTTCGCAATTTTGAAGTCCCCAATGGCCATCATCACCAGGTAGGGTGCGTAGGGCTGGTCCATCTTCCAGGTGTCGGTGCGCAGCCCTGCCCCGGCCGGCGTCTGCGACGTGAGTTGGCCGTTGCTCAGCGTGACGTACTTGCTGGGCACCGTCATACTCAGCTCCGTGGTGGTTTTCTGGTTGGGCTTGTCGATGGTCGGGAACCACGCCGAGTTCGACTCCGATTCGCCTTGCGTCCAGATCTGCACGGGCTTGCCCTTCACGGTGCTATCGGGATTGATGAAGTACAAGCCTCGCGCGTCGCTAATGGCGGCACTGCCTTTCACCTCCAGCTCATCGGGCTTGGCGGTGTACTCCAGGTAAACGGTGTAGCTCTCCCCTGCCTTCATCGTCCGACCTAGGTGGATGAGCAATTGCTGCTGATCGTAGTCGTACTTGAGCGGTTGCTGCTTGCTGTTCTGCACTAAGGCCACCGTTTTGATGTCCATGCCCTTGGCATCGAGCCGGAGCGAATCAGTAGCGTAGCCGTGCGGCTTTAGCGTCACCCACTCCTTGCCGTAGAGGTAGCGCTTGGCATAGTCAAAGCGCACATCCAGCTTGGTGTGTACCAAGTCGTTAACTTTGGCGGGCGTGGCGCGGTAGCTGGTCGCAAAGGTGTTAGCAGTTGCAGCGCTTGGCTGTTGCGCCGATGCCGAAGCACTGATGTTGGCAGCAAAGGCGAGCAGGTAGATTTTCTTCATGGAATTGGGAGAGCTGATCTGGAACAGCAAGGTAGTATAACCTATCAGATGCAGCGATTTAAGTACGGGTTGTCTTCAACGAACAGCAATTTCAAACCCCGCGCCCTTGTGCAATTAGGTAGGCTCGTAAACCCCTAGCTCATTCCATCACAACTTGCTTGCTAGCCGCCCGGCCAAAGCGGGTCGGGAAGTACATAAGCTCTGCTTTGGCTGGATTAAGTGTGTAATGCCCCCGAAACCTAGGTTGCAGCGCCACGCGGAAAACGTGGCGACCAGCCGGCAAGACGTCGCAGAAGATGCCAGTTTGCTGGCGCAGGTATTCACGATGTACTTCGTAGCGGTTGGTGGGCGCCGCCGAACCATAAGAACAGCCGGCCGGAATCGGCACTTCCACCAGCACGTAGCGGGCCTCCGCCGGCACATCCACCGTCACTACCAGCTCGACGGGCTGGCCGGTGCGCAACGATACGCGGGCCCCCGTCTGGCCGGCAAGAGCGGTAGTTACTCGGAAAGGTGTTTGAACAGCGGCAGGCTTAGGATTGAGAAAGGTTTGATACGCAGTAGCATACACCGGCAAGGGGCCTTGCTTCCGTAACGACAGGCTGCTACTGGTGGCAGGTAGTGTAGTTTGGAAAGGGAAGCGGGCAATTTCCTGAGTGAGTGGGCCGCTCAACTTTACGGTGCTCGCTACTTCTTTGATAGACTGCTTTCCTAGCAGCAACTCAGGGCTAATCGTCTCGAGAATACAGGCCGCTTCGTAGGTACTGCTCCAGTGACCACCCACGCGTTGGTTCAGCAAGAACGTACGCAGGCGCAACAGCTCCGTCTCATAGCCGCCTTTTGCGCGTAATACTTTGTAGGCCAGAAGGGTATTACCAATGCGAGTTGGTAGTAGCTGCTGGTAGTAGGAATTGGTCGCATGCAACGTGTCCTCGTAGAATATGCCTCCTAGCTCAGTAGCACGACGAAAGCGGCGCAATGTATCCACCTGATACGGTAAGTGTAGCTGCTGGCGCAACGTCGTGGCAGCTAGGTACACATCGAGCAGCTGCCGGCTACGCCCCAACTGATCCAACCGCTTCAGGTACGTCGCATAATCGATTTCGGTGCCGAGTTGGTGCAGCAGCTGTAATAGCCGAATACGGTCGGCCGCGAGCCGCGACCGGCGAGGGTCCTCCCGCGAAGCATCATCGGCGAAAAGCGCATCAAGCAACCCTAGCAGGTACTGTTGCATGACCTTACGATCTAGCTTCACCGCAAAGTCCTGCTGCTCAGCGGCCAATAAGGCTTCCAACACGTGCAGCGTTACCCACGGGCTAACGGGCGAAGCCGGCCAAGTACCCCAGAGCCCTTCGGGCTGGTGCTGACCTCGTAACAGCGTGCGAATCAGCTGTTGAATCTGGTGGCCGGCAGTGAAAGACTGCTGAAGCACTTTCCGGATGCGCTGCTCCACCAGCAGGGCTTTGAGCTTGGAAGCCGCCTGCTCGTTACACAAATACGGGTATGCCTGCACTTGCCGGATTTCATCCAGTAACAGAGGCAGCGGGTCACTTTCCACCCGCAATGTCACCTCCCCTAGCGTCGGGTTGATAGGCAGTTGCAGGGTAGTATCGGCGGCGGTGAGCACGACAAAGGTGCCCACCCGTTCGCGGCTACCCTGTGGCAGCACAGGAATCGTGCGCACTTCGCCATCATGGTAGCCGTTGGCTTGCTGCAATTTATAGGTAAGTTGCAACGAATCGGCCGCCGTGGGGGCTGTCAGGGTCAGCGTATCGATGACGGCCGTGGTTAGTTGATGCTGCCGAGTTGATGGCGCGTTTTTATTCAGACTAAACGAGGTAGTAACCACCGTTGAGTCAGGCAGATAGTTCAAAGCTTTGCCTAGCACTTGCACCCGGTCGCCCTGCACCAGAAAGCGGGGTACGGCCAGCTCAGCGAGCAATGTCTTGAAGGAACGCAAGCGCCCGGTAGCACTACCCGTGCGGCCGTGGTCGTCGGAGCCTAGTACAAAGGTATTCCAGCCGGTAACATCGTCGGGCAACGTGACTTCGGTAGTGGCTTGGCCGTGGCTATCGGTGAACAGCACCGGGCGCCACCAGGCATAATCTGAGAAGCGGCGACGAAGCGCAAAGTGAGTGTCTTGCCCAGTCGCTCCTGCGGGCGTTGCCGCATCCGCAAGGCTAGGTGCGCGGCGGGCAGCGCTTCCGTTTGTTTGGATAATGATTACCCCGGCCGCTGCCCGGGCACCGTAGAGCGCCACAGCTTGTTCATCCTTCAGGACTTTGAGCGAGCGAATGGCCGAAGGGTCTAGGTCGCTCTGCTGACCTTCGAAAGGCACCCCATCCACAATCAGCAATGGGCGCATACTAACCACCGTAGAAGCATTGCCCCTAATTTGAATCGACGCGCTGGAGGCAACCGATACACCGGCAACTTTACCGCTCAGAAGTTGCCCAACGCGCTGCATGCCGTAGCCGACCACTACAACTTCATCCAACGCTTTAGTGTCCGGATGCAGGCGCACTTCTACCGCGCCGCCGCTGCCCACTAATTGTTCCTGAGTGACGTAGCCAACAGAAGCAAACGTGAGCAGGCTATGCGGCGGCACGGCCAGCTCAAAGCTGCCATCGGCGTTGGTTGAGACACCTATGGTAATGCCTTTCACGAGTACCGTCACCCCCGGCAATCCCTCTTCTGAGCCCTGATCTACTACCCGACCTTGCACGATGAGCCAGTCGGGGTTTCGCACCAGCGTTGAGGTTTTGGGACGTGGCGCTAGCGGGCGCACAGTTGGCAAAGCAGGTTGAGCGGCGGCTAGCTGCTGCCGTTGCTGCACCACGCGCCGAATGCGCTGCCGTTCGGAGTCGCCTTGCCGCTGATCGGTGCGGCGTAGTTGCAGATAAGTGGTGCCATTGGCCTGCACCTGCACTTGCGCGGGTACGAGGCAAGTGCTGTCGGCCAGCAGCACGACTGCTTGGTAGCGACCGGGCGCCAGTCCGCGCACAGGCATTAGCCCGCGCAGCAACCGAGTGAAGCTAGGTTTGCTCGGCTGCGTTAACAAGGTAAATAGAGGCGCTGGCACAGCTTCTGCCGCGTGCTCTGTTGGTGGCACCCACAGTTGCAGAGTGCCCTGCCCGGCTCGGGTCTGGATGGTGTCGTCCAACACAAGGCGCTGCACGGGTACCAAACGGCCAACTTGCGCCCGCACGGCAGCTTCGGTCAGGGCAAAACCCTTCAGCGGCACCGAATCGTTGAGCCCCGCTAAGGTGCTGAGCGGCGCAAAATGGTGAGGCGCCGTGCTGGTCATCTTCACCAAACCCGGCGCAAAGTGGTAGCGGTAGTAGGGCTCAAATAAGAACTTCCGCCGCCCGCCCGCTGCCTCCCGGTACAGCACGGAATCAGGCCGGAAAGGACCCGCCAAGCGGGTACCTCCTGCGTACTGGTAGCTGCCCTGATTTATCACTTGCAAGCGGTTCCCTTGGCGCAGCGTTGCTCCACCGGGCCAAGCCGATACGCCCACCGACACTGGCAGCACGTACCGCCCTAGGTTGGCCTGTTCGGCTGGGGTAAACACAGCGCGTTGCTGAACTACCTGCACTTCCGGTTGGACGCGAGCGGGGTCTACGCTCAACGTGAGCTTTTGCAGGTGGCGCAAATACACGCGCTGCAAGGTCACGAGCCGCGTAGCCGTCCGGATAGCGACGGTGTGGTAGCCGCTGTCCGCCACGATGGCGTAGGGTTCCGTGTGGTTTATTTCCCGGATGTAAGCCGGCACGCCATCAATGTACACGGCGGCAGCGGGCGCCACGCGGCCCGAATCGACGACGAAAGGCGCTAGCTGCGTAATGCCGCCCGGCGCGGGTCGGTACTCGCGAAACTGCCCGGTAGCCGGATACAGGAATTGATAGAACAGCAGAGAGTCGAGACCTAGCTGCGTGCGCCAATGTGGCCAGTCGGCGGCTAATGGCCGGGTAGCGGCGTGCGCCGGATTGTTGTCGAACGTAGCCCCGAGCGAGAAGCGCCGCCGCGTGGAGCGACCTAGCACCGACGGTTCAAAGCTAGGTAGGTTGGGCGCTTCGGCTTGCTCAAACTTGGTGGTGTAGGCGTACGCCGTCAGATCCACGCCGGGCATTGGTTCGCCGCTGGCATCGGTCACGGTGTAGCGCAGGCGCAGGTGCTGGCCAGGATAGGCAACTGTGGGCTGCTCAGCCCGAATGTGTAACGCCTTTTGCGGCAGCGGCACCTTGTATTCCGCCGCCTGCATCTGGCCGCCCCAGAAATAATGCAGCGATACAAACCATGGCTCTGGGCTGGCTGTACGGGTAGTTAGGTGCCAACTTTTGCCGTAGCCACGCTGCACCAGCGTATTGCCGCGATAAAGGAAATACCAGAAGGGTAATCGGCGCGGATTGTCTACTTCTAGCTGGAGCGAGTCGCGGGTGCGGTCTGAGCGCAGCGCCAACTCAGCGTTGCTGCTGCTCAGCCGTAACTCGGCGCGGCGGCCTTCTAGGTCTCGCAGCACGTAGCGCACTACCTGCGGTTGCACGGGCAGCAGCAAGGGAAGCTGTACCGCTTGTTGCGTCAACGGCTGCGTGGCAGAACCAGCTGCCCACAGTTCCAAAGTGGCCGCGTGTGGCACGCTTTGTCCGCGCTCGGAGTAGCGTAATTGTAACGAATCATGGCGCAGCGTGAGCTGTAGCTCAGCCGGGTCTAGGTGATATTCTACCGTTTGCTGCTCGACGCGCCGTTCGTTATCGGCATTGAGAAAGGTGGCAATTACACGGTAGCGCAGTTCCGCCGCCGGCAGTACCTGGGGCGGTAAGTTTAGACGGGTTTCGCCTACCGGGTCGAGCGGCTGGGTGGCGGTCCAAAGCGTATCGGGCACAAACACCACAGGCGCGGCTAGCTCCTTTAAGCCCTCGGGCACCACTGCCACCCGCACGCGGGCATCTAGTAGCGGCAGTTCATTAGCATCAGTACCCCGCAGAAACAAGGCTTGCGGCATGCCCCGACGCTGCTCCGCCTCCGCGACCCGTAGGCTGTAGTGCGTGCTCTTTAACTCGTAATCTTCCAACAAAAACGACGTACTAGCGCGGGTGAGTCCTTGCTCATCTTCTAGGCGCACTTGCACCGTGCGGTCAGCCTGGAAACCTAGGGTATCGGTCAGGGGCAAATCGTAGATGTACGAGCCGGGTCGGACGGCGTGCAACGTCACTATCTTTTTAGCCTGACCATTGCTACTCAACCACAGCGTAAGTGGCGCGGAGCTAGGTCGGCCGTTACGGCGGCGCAATACGCGGGCTTTCAGCCGAAGCGTATCGCCGGTGGGGCGGTAGCGCGGCTTGCTTAGGACGAGGTACCCTGTCCAGGTTCGTTCTCGCTTGTCGTCGCGGCGCTGCTGGCGTTCGTCCCGCACCTCCTCGTTGAAGGCAGAGCGCAAGAGCCCAACCAGTCCCGAACTGGTATAGGAGGCATGGGCAAGTTCTTGCCAGAAGGTCCGCAACGGGCGCTTCAGGTAGCCGAGTGGGAACCCATATAGCAGCCGGCGCGACCAGCTGCTAACTATTGCCTTTCTCGGGAAGGTGCGGTTGAGCACATGGTACGTGGTGCGCCCCGCGGCCGTTACCGACAAAATACCTTGGTGGCCGCCTTTCGCCAGCCGGTATGTACGGGTCAATGCATCAAACGGAATTAACCGGTTACGTAGCCGCACCTCAGCATCAGGCACAAGCTGCCCCTCAACATTCTGAACGGTTAGGGCGAGGTCTACCTGATTATCAAGTACGTGCAGCTGTCGGTCGGTTACCGTACGGAGCCAGTATACTAGGCGCGACCCTTCTGCGTGGGCTACCAGATAGTAGCCGTTGGGCAGTGGCCGCCGATTGCCGGTCAGGCTATCCGTTGGGAAAGAGTCGACGGGCTGAGTGAAGAACGTTTTCTCTATACGACCTAGCCCTTTGCTGTACAGCTGTTTGATCTGCGCATCAGTAAGCTGAAATACTTTGGTGTAATAACTCTGTCGACGGGCTTGGGCCAAGTGCTGCTGGGCAGTAGCAGGAAGCAGAAGAAGCAGGCAGCAGCCAAGAAGTAGATGTCGCAACATAGGCAGTGAGAACAGAAGACAACCGCATGATGCCAAGAGCAGCTATTTTCCATACAACTCGCTGTGAAAATAGCCAAGCCCCAGCCGGACCACACCTAGGGTTGGTATTGCTGGGGGGCTTGGCTATTTCCTGGCACTACTTTGCTACCCATGTGCCGCCCCGCTGAGGCTGAGCGCACCCTAGGCTACCTACTTCTTCGCCGTCTTCTTAAAAATGCTTTTGGGGATGATCATGTGGGCGCCGCGGGTGCCGTCGACTACTTGCGTGGCATCGAGGTCGGCCGCGACGCTGGCGAGCATGTAGGCTTCATCACGGGTCAGGCCTTTCTCTTTGGAGAGAAAGTCGACCATTTCGCGCACCGCTATTTTGGCGGCTTTGGTTAGGTCTTCGTCGATGCCCATGGTGATGTAGGTGGTGGGCGTTTCGGCGCGGGGCCAGGTCAGGTGCATGTCTTTGCGCACGATAAACTCTAGGGTGCCGCGCAACGACGTCTCCAAGGCCGTAATATCTACCTCGCCGTTGCCTTGGCCGGCGTGCCCATCTCCCACTTCAAACAACGCCCCCGGCACGTGCACCGGGATGTAAAGCGTAGTGCCCGCTCCCAACTCCTTATTGTCGAGGTTGCCCGCGTGAATACCAGGAGGGGCGCTGTTGATGCGGCCCGATGCGGGCGGCGGCGCCACGCCCATGCTGCCAAAGAAGGGCTTCAAGGGTATGTCGATGCCGGGCGCGAAGTGGGCCACCATCTTCTTCTTATCCAGCGGGATAATCTTCATTTTGGCGTAGCCGAAATCCTCTGGGATAAAGCCGCTCGTGGGGCCAAAGGCATTGTAGGCGTAGGGAATAGCTAGGTCAATCTTCTTGATGCGCACCTCCAGCACGTCGCCCGGCTCGGCGCCTTCGATGTAGATCGGGCCGGTGAGGATGTGGCCGCCGGGGCCTTTGTTGGTTACGTCTTTATAGATATCACGTAACGATTGCTCGACATCTTCGGGCTTTACGCCGGCGCCTTCCAGGCGTGTGGGGCTGTTGGTAATCATCGTTTCGACATCAACGGCATCGCCAGATTTGATGCGCAATACGGGCTTAGCGGCGGCATCGTAGTAGCCCCAAGCTACTGTGCTAGGAGTGACTTTGAGTTGGTGCGTTGTCGGCTTGTTTTGTTGGGCGTGCGCGGCTGTGGTCAGGAGCGCAAAGGCACCTAGGGTAAGAAGCGTCGTATTTCGTAGGTATTGGTTTTTCATGCGTGCGGTTGATGAGCTTGTTTTTCAAGCTACAGACTGCTAGCCCGATCAGTCGTTGCTTGCACGCGAAATTTTCTAAACTCCTGCCATTAGTAGGCCGCGTAGGCCCAACCTCCAGCACAGTACAGTAGACCCGTTCGGCCCTAGCCGCTTAATATTGAAGCACAACCTAGCTTTGCCACTCACGCGGTTGCCCTACCCTTTCACCACGAATGAATATTCTCAAAAGCTACTATCCCCGCCAGCTTTGGCTGTTGTTGAGCGTCTGCTGCTTGGTTACCAGCCTCTCCGCCCAAACGCTAAAAACCCCGCCCGCTACCGTCTACAACATCAAAGCGTACGGTGCCGTGGGCGACGGCAAAACTCTTGACACACAGGCCATCAACCGCGCCATCGAAGCGGCAGCCGCGGCGGGCGGCGGACAGGTGTACTTTCCCGCCGGTACGTATCCCTCCTTTTCGATTCGGCTTAAGAGCAACATCTCTATTTACCTGGAGCAGGGCGCCACGCTTCTAGCCGCCGACCCGAACATCGGCCAAGGCCTTTACGACCTAGCTGAGCCCAACGCTTCCGACAAGTTTCAGGATTTTGGACACAGCCACTGGCACAATAGCCTGATTTGGGGCGAGAACCTGGAGAATGTATCTATCCTAGGTCCAGGTATGATTGACGGGACTAAGGGCCTTACCCGCGAGACACCCAAAAAACCTGGTATTGCCAACAAAACCATTGCCCTGAAGCTTTGCCGCAACGTGTTGTTGCGCGACTTCACGGTGCTCTATGGCGGCCACTTCGTGCTGCTGGCCACCGGCGTCGATAACATGACTATCGACAACCTGCGCCTCGACACCAACCGCGACGGCCTCGATATCGACTGCTGCCATAACGTGCGCGTGTCGAACTGCACCGTAAACTCGCCCTTCGATGATGCCATTTGCCTCAAAAGCTCCTTCGGTCTCGGCTACGCCCGCGCCACCGAGAACGTGACCATCACCAATTGCCAGGTGAGCGGCTACGACCGGGGCACGCTGCTGAAAGGCACCTACGAGCGCAAGGAAGCCGACCTCGTGCCCGACCACGACGGCGTAACCGGTCGCATCAAATTCGGCACCGAGTCGAACGGCGGTTTCAAGAACGTGACCATCTCCAACTGCGTGTTTGAGTTCTGCCGTGGCCTAGCGTTGGAAACCGTGGATGGCGGCATTTTGGAAGATGTCAGCGTGACGAACCTGACCATGCGCGACCTTTCCAGCTCGCCGATTTTCCTACGCCTCGGCGCCCGCATGCGCGGCCCGGCCGGTACGCCAGTCGGTGTGCTGCGCCGTATCAACATCAGCAACATCGTGGTCTACAACGCTGACCCTAGGTACGCTTCTATCATTAGCGGCATCCCTGGCCACCCGATTGAAGACGTGAGCCTGAGCAACATCAAGATTTACTACGCCGGTGGCGGCACGGCAGCGCAAGCCAAGATCAAGGTCCCCGAGGCCGAGAAGGACTACCCTGACCCAGTTATGTTTGGCGAGCTGCCCGCTTATGGCTTCTTCATCCGTCACGCCAAGAACGTCACCGTGCGCAACGTCGACCTCACACCCATCACGCCCGACCAACGCCCTGCCATCTTGCTGAACGATGTGCAACAGATTGATTTTGAATCCATCAAGATAAAAACGGCGGCCGGTGTACCTAGCTATGTCCTCGACCAAGTAGAAGATTTCAGCGTGCTGCGCTCATCATCGATCAAGGATAAGAAGGTTAAGAAAGCCGCGCATACGGAGCTGTAGTTACCTATATCTAGAACGTCATGTTGAGTTTGCCGAAGCCTCTCTCCCGCTTCATCGATTGTAGAGACGCAACACTTTGCGTCTCGTCGTTGCTGATGTTGTTGACCTAGGTTTCCTATACCGGTCGTTCAACGAGGAGACGCAAAGTATTGCGTCTCTACACTGAGCAACGAAGCGGGAGAGAGGCTTCGGCAAGCTCAGCATGACGTTCTCTTTTCCTTTCAAATCAGAAACACCCGCCTCGAAAGCTTCCCCTCATGCAACGCTTTATTCTTTCCATTTCCGCTCTCTTAGCTTTTGCGAGCCAGCCAACCTTCGCGCAGCGGCAGATGGAAAACCTAGGTCGCGGCGTAGTAGCCATTCAGCAAGGGCGCGATTCGACGTTTGTCAGTTGGCGCTTGCTCGGTACTGACTCAGAAAATCTTGCGTTCAATTTGTACCGCAAAACCGGTGACCAAGCGCCAGTCAAGCTGAACAAAACGCCGCTCACAAAAAGCACCAGCTTTCTTGACACAAAAGCTAGCTCGACTGAAGCTAGGTCGTACTTCGTGAAGCCGGTACTGAAAGGCGCCGAGCAGGCCGCCAGCGCGCCCTTCACCTTGGCGGCCAATGCACCAGCGCGCCCTTACCTTTCAGTGCCACTTCAGGTGCCCCCACCCGGCGAAGAGCTAGGTAGCGCCTACACCTACAGCGCCAACGACGCCAGCGTAGGCGACCTGGACGGCGACGGCGAATACGAAATCATTCTGAAGTGGGACCCCTCAAATGGTAAGAACCCGCCGCAGCCGGGCGTCACTGGGCCTACGTTTCTAGATGCGTATACTTTGGCGGGCAAGCGGCTGTGGCGTATCAACCTAGGCAAGAACATTCGCTCGGGCGCCGCTTACACGCAGTTTATGGTGTACGACCTTGATAGTGACGGCCGGGCTGAGCTCGTCTGCAAAACGGCTGATGGCACCATTGATGGCACTGGCAAACCTATCGGCGGCGCTAGCAAAGATTGGCGTACCCTGACTTCTGCTACTGACCCAAAATACGGCAAAATTGTGGACGGGCCGGAGTACCTCACTGTGTTCGATGGCCTGACGGGCGCGGCCCTAGCTTCCCAGCCCTACACCCCGACGCGCTACCCACTCGATGGCTGGGGCGGCATCGGTGGCAACGGCGGCAACGACGTCACTGGCGGCCGCCCTGACCGGTTTACCGCCTGCGTGGCTTACCTGGATGGCGTACACCCAAGCGTAGTGTTCGTGCGTGGCTGGTACGGCCGCACGGTGCTCTCAGCCTGGGATTGGCGCCAAGGCAAGCTCACGCAGCGCTGGATCTTCGACTCAAAAGACGGTAATAACCCCTACTCGGGCATGGCCAACCACAACCTCACGGTAGCCGACGTGGACCAAGACGGTCGCGATGAAGTCTGCGTGGGCGCCATGACCGTGGACGACAACGGCCAGGGCCTCTACACCACCGGCCTGCGCCACGGCGATGCCATCCACCTCACCGATATGGACCCGGCGCACCCTGGCCTAGAAGTATTCGGCATTCACGAAAGCGAGGAAAAAACGCTAGCCCTGAATACGCCCGGCGTGGCCATGTATGACGCCAAAACCGGCAAGACTCTCTTCAGCCAAAGCCCCGGCGTGGACGTAGGCCGCGGCGTCGCCGCCGACATCGACCCCACGCACCTAGGTTTTGAGAACTGGGGCGGCCCCGGCGGCCTACGCGACGTGCACGGCAAAACCATCACCGAAAAGGTGCCTTCTTCCACCAACTTCCTAGTATGGTGGGATGGCGACCTCACCCGCGAGCTGCTCGACAAGAACCGCATCGACAAGTGGGATTGGACCAAAGCCGAAACCCGCAACCTGCTCACCGCCGAAGGCTGCGTAGCCAACAACGGCACCAAAGCCACCCCCACGCTCAGCGCCGACATCCTAGGCGACTGGCGCGAGGAAGTCATCTGGCGCACCTCCGACAGCCACGAACTTCGCATTTACAGCACCACCATCCCCACCGAACACCGCTTCTACACCCTGATGCACGACCCACAATACCGGCTCAGTATCGCTTGGCAAAACACGAGCTATAATCAGCCGCCGCACACCGGCTTCTACCTAGGTGCCGGCATGAAAAAGCCCCCGCAGCCGAAAATCGTACTGACGGGGATTAAGCAATAGGAC
The DNA here is from genome assembly GCF_002154225.1 of Hymenobacter crusticola. Taxonomy (GTDB): domain Bacteria; phylum Bacteroidota; class Bacteroidia; order Cytophagales; family Hymenobacteraceae; genus Hymenobacter; species Hymenobacter crusticola. Next base: position 109,549 of record NZ_MTSE01000008.1, on the reverse strand, counting down.
TAGGAGCTAAAACTAGTAAACTAGTTCCCCTCCTTTTTTCAAGGAGGGGTGGCCGCAGGCCGGGGTGGTCAACGTCGTTGAACGATGATTAGAGACTAGAACTCAAAAGCCAGCTCCAGTCTTCTAGTTCTAGCTCAACCACCCCGGCCTGCGGCCACCCCTCCTTGAAAAAAGGAGGGGAACTTGGTTTTTAGTTCTAACGCTACCCTGCCATAAACGTGCGCATGCTCAGCCCGCCGTACGACACCTCCTCAAACACCTGCTTGATGGGTTCTTTCGCTTCGGTGGCACCTAGGCTGTAGAGCACGGGCAAGTAGTGGTCGACGGTCGGGACGGCGAGGGCACCGGCTTGGCCGGTTTGCTGATAGTTGACGAGGCTGCGGAAGTCGCGCTGGTCGATTTTGTTTTTCACCCACGCATCAAACTCCACCGCCCAATCGTGCGGCGTGTTGTCGTTCATCATCAGCTTGGGCACACTCAGACGCAGATTGTGCACGATGTTGCCGCTGCCAATGATCAGCACACCCCGCTCGCGCAAAAACTGAAGCTGCTGAGCTAGTTCAAAGTGATACGCTAGCGGCTTGGTGTAGTCGAGGCTGAGCTGGAACACCGGAATGTCGGCCTGCGGGAATAGGTGGTGCAGGATGGTCCAGGAGCCGTGGTCGAGTCCCCATTCGTCGGAGCCGTGCACGTCGGGCACCATGTCGATGAGTTGCTGGGCAAACTCCGGCGAACCGGGTGCTGGGTACTGCATATCAAACAACGCCTGCGGAAAGCCGCCGAAATCGTGAATGGTCTCCGGCATGGGGTTCAGCGTGGCAAACGAGCCCTTCGTGAGCCAGTGCGCCGACACCACTAAGATGGCCGTGGGCGGGTGGTCGAGCCGGATCTGCTGCCCTAGGTTCTGCAACGTTTGGGTGAAGGAGTTATCCTCCAGCGCATTCATCGGCGAGCCGTGCCCCACAAACAGCACCGGCATTTTGTCGCTCTTCCGGAAAGAAGTAGCAGTGGAATATAAATCGTTCAGTTTCATGGTTGAAGCAAAAGGCAGGGCGGCCAGCATCTTCAGAAAACGACTGCGTTGCATACCAGCTACCCTCTTGATTTCATACCAAAATTACCTTCTCCCAAGCCTCAGCGCCTTGATGTAGGATAAGAAATCAACCTTCCCTCACGACCTAGCTAACTCCTTCCGCACCCGGCTCAACGACTCCGGTGTGATACCTAGGTAGGCCGCAATCATACGCTGTGGCAAGCGCTGCACCAGGGTCGGGTACATCTGCAGAAACTCCAAATAGCGCTCTTCGGCTGTGGCGCTCAGAATGGAAATCAAACGCCGCTGCATACTCGCCATACTATTCTGCAACAGCGTATGAAAAAACGCTTGAAACTCCGGTCCAATAGTTTGTAACAACGGCAAGAAATCAGGACCAAAGAGCAACACTTCCGAGTCTTCCAAGGCATCGATAGAAAACATAGCTGGCAAGCCGCGCAACATGCTGTATTGGTCCGATATCCACCAGCTTTCCGGCGCAAATTGCAGAATATGCTCCTTGGTTTTCTTATCGACCACATAGCTTCGTAAGCAGCCCTGCACTACAAAAGCACCACGGCGTCCTGCCTCGCCCTGCCGGATAAGAACCTCATGTCGTCGTAACGTACGCGGCTGCAACTGAGCTTGTAGCGCCTCGACTTGCGTATCAGTAATTCCAGGTAAGCGTGTTTGAAAATAAGCGCGGAGTTGTTCGTACATATACTTTTACCCAAGTACCTGTCATTGACTCTTCTACTCGCTTTACTTACTTTTGAAGTACTTCTAGAATATATAATTAATCTCAATGATTAATCTTGCCAGGATATCAACACTGCTATTATATATGATTAGCCAAGTAGTAGCAGGTCAAAAACTAGAGAGCTTTAAATCTAATTATATACGAGAATATCTACCTACTCCTGTAAGTCCGCAGGGAAGGGTACACGTTATTACCGTATTGGATTCCGTTATAGATGAACAGCGAGCGAAAAAACGCTACGAGGATATCCGATTTATTTATAATCGCCATAGCAATGTTATCCAAGTTGATTTTATCAGAGCTCATACTGACACCATCTATATGCAATATAAATACGACCAGCTAGGGCGTATTATTGAACAAAATAGACCTGCAGACAAGTACAGACAACAGATTCTATATTATTACCATGATAAAGAAGGAATAAGCGAGGAAATTGTTTTCAAAGTACCGGGCGTAAGAAGCGAGAAAGCTGTTCGTTACTATCAAAACGGCAAACTTATCCGCTTGGAATCGCATGCACAAGTAGACAATCCTTTGATCGTTACTCATTACGAATATGATCTAAAGGGAAATTTGATAAAAGAAGCTCTAATCAACACACAATTAGACCCTAATAGTGTCAACTATAGACAATTAGCACCAAACGAAATTCTTTTCCCCACTAGCCATACAATTAATTATCAACGGCATTATGAAAAAGATAATCAACTACGCAGTGTTACTGAAATATGGGGCAAGACCTTACACAAAAGAACACTCTATAGTCAGCAAAATGACACTAGTATAACTCAGAATACAAAATACTTCTTTGATTACAAATCAAAGAAGTATACTCCATCGAGTATAGAAACAATTAAACAAATACAAGATTTAACCATAAGAGAAAGTAACTACTTTGACGAAGATTCAACGATCATTCAAAGTCACTTTAAAACATATTACATAAATAAACTTCCTATTAGAGGCGAAGTCCTATTCACAAGAAACTCCAAGCTTTCTGAGCAAGAGTATTCTTATCTTTATAAGTACGACAAAGCCGGAAACTGGAAGCAGATGGCTTATTTAACAGACAACAAACTTACTAGAGTTATCCAGAGAATAATTGAGTACTATTAATACAAAATAAAACCCGTACCCCGCCTGAATAGGGCATGTTACGGGTTTATTGTTAAATAGGCTATTAAAACGGCGGATCTTCGTTGCCGAAGTTGCTGCGTGGGAAAGCTTGGGGGGGTGGCGTGTCGTTGTTGATGCGCGAACCTAGGCGGATGGTATTAGGCGCAAAGCTGCTCGCGTCATCGTCGAAGGTGCTGGCGGGGAAGGCGCCGGTGTTGAAGTCGTCGCCGCCGAAGCCGCCACCGTCGAGGTCGGCAAACTTGGTGAAGCGACCGATAAACTTGAGCTGCACCGTTTCGAGCGAGCCATTTCGGTGCTTGGCAATGATAACCTCACCCATACCTTGGGTTGGGTTGCCCATTTCGTCTTCCGTAATCTTATAATACTCTGGGCGGTACAAGAACACCACCATGTCGGCGTCCTGCTCAATAGAACCTGATTCACGAAGGTCACTCAGCTGTGGCTTCTTGTCGCCGCCGCGGGTTTCCACCGAACGCGAGAGCTGCGACAGGGCTAACACCGGCACGTTCAATTCCTTAGCAATACCCTTGAGCGCCCGCGAGATAGAGGCAATTTCCTGTTCGCGGTTGCCAGCGCCTTTGCCCCCATCCGCGTTACCCGTCATCAACTGCAAGTAGTCGATGATGATCATTTGGATGTCGTGGTGGGCCTTGAGGCGGCGGCACTTGGTGCGTAGCTCCCGGATACTCAGCGCGGGCGTGTCGTCAATGAAAATTGGGGCCGACGACAAGGACGAAATCTTGTGGTTGAGTTGGGCCCACTCGTAGTCGGCTAGGTTACCCTTCTTGATCTTCTCCGAATCTAGCTCTGCCTCCGCTGAAATCAGACGATTCACGAGCTGAATCGACGACATTTCCAGCGAGAAGATAGCTACCGGCTTCTTGTGGTCGACGGCCGCGTTGCGCATGGCCGACACCACGAAGGCGGTTTTACCCATACCCGGTCGAGCCGCAATAATCACTAAGTCGGACGGTTGCCAACCGCTGGTTACTCGGTCTAGCGCTGAGAAGCCGCTGGGCACACCCGTGAGGCCATCCTTCTGGTTTTTCTTTTCTTCCAGCTCTTTGATGGCTTTCCCCATCAAGGAGCGCATGTCGTCGAAGTTCTTGCGAATGTTCGATTCCGACACTTCAAACAACGACTGCTCGGTTTGGTCCAGCAGGTTAAACACGTCGGTGGTATCCTCAAATGCGTCGCGGTGGATGTCGCTAGCAATGCGAATCAGCTCCCGCTTGATGGCGTTTTCGGTGATAATACGGGCGTGATACTCGATGTTGGCGGCCGAGTTGACCTTGAACGTGAGATTAGCTACGTAGTGCGTGCCGCCGGCCGCTTCTAGTTCGCCCATCTCGCGCAGCTCCTGGTTGACCGTCAGGATATCAATCGGCTCCGACTTGTCGAACAAGTTTAGGATGGCCTTGAAGATGCGCTGGTGCTTGTCGTCGTAGAAGCTTTGCGGCTTCAGAATATCGATAACCGTGGTCAGAGCATCTTTTTCCAGCATTAGCGCACCTAGCACAGCCGACTCCAACTCGCGCGCCTGGGGCGGCAGCTTGCCAGTGGGCGAAGCGAGGGTCAGCACGGGCGGGCGGCTATTCCAAGCGGCTTTGGCCCGCGAGGCCGATTGTTTTAGGCGGTCATCCATTCGGTCACTCATAGGGGTACTCAACAAATCTAACGCAAAAGGGGCACAAAGCTAGCGGCTACAACTTAGATTTAGCAAAGTGTCCTTATCCTTTCTTTTGGGTATCTTACCCGAATACGTAGCCCAGGCTTTTACTCTTTTTTCCGAGAGTTGGACGAGCTTTTCCCAAAATGGCAGACGCAACTCTGTGCCGTGTGTTCTTACCTTTACGGCCTTTTCCTGCTTACCGCTTCTGAATGGCCTCTCTTCCTTCTTTCCAACGCTTGCACCTGATTGCCGTCGGGGGGAGCATCATGCACAACCTAGCCCTAGCGTTGCACCGCAGTGGCGTACAGGTAACGGGTTCTGACGATGAAATATTTGAGCCCGCGCGCGGCCGCCTAACAGCCGCCGGCATTTTGCCGACCGAGGAAGGCTGGTTTCCGGAAAAAATTACCACCGACCTCGACGCCGTGATTGTGGGTATGCACGCCCGCGCCGACAACCCTGAGCTGCTACGCGCCCAGGAGCTAGGTCTGCGGGTGTACTCGTTCCCGGAGTTTATTCACGAAGCCAGCAAAGACAAGCAGCGCATCGTGATTGGCGGCTCGCACGGCAAAACCAGCATCACCTCGCTTATTCTGCACGTGCTGCGCTACCACGGTCGCAAGTTCGACTACGCCGTGGGGGCCCAGCTTGAAGGCTTCGACCTAATGGTGCAGCTCACCGACGACGCACCCATCATCATCATTGAGGGCGATGAGTACCTCTCCTCGCCCATCGATCGACGGCCTAAGTTTCACTTGTACCAGCACCACATTGGTGTGATTTCTGGCATCAGCTGGGACCACATCAATGTGTTTCCGACGGAAGAGGACTACCGCGAGCAGTTCCGCATTTTCGCTGAAATGACGCCCAAAGCAGGCGTGCTCATCTACGACCAGGACGACGAGCAGGTGCAGCTCGTGACGGTGCCCTCCTCCCCCGACGTGCGGTACGTGGGCTATGGCCCGCACGAGCACGTCATTCGGCAGGGGCGCACGTACTTGCTTACGAAGAAAGACGAGGAAGTGCCGATTCAGGTGTTTGGCGAACATAACCTGCGCAACATTTCGGCAGCACGCGAAGTCTGCAAGCAACTGAGCATCAAAGGCAAAGATTTCTACGAAGCCATTGCCACTTTCAAAGGAGCTGCCCGCCGCCTGGAGCTCGTGCGCGCCGGCCAAGATTCGGTGGTGTACAAAGACTTCGCCCACGCACCTTCCAAGCTCAAGGCCACGGCTACGGCCCTAAAGCAGCAGTTTCCGCAGCGCCGACTGGTCGCGTGCTTGGAGCTGCATACCTTCAGTAGCCTGAACCCAGCCTTTCTGCCGCAGTACGCGCACACCTTCGACGCGCCCGATGTGGCGGTGGTATACTTCAACCCGCACGTGCTGGAGCACAAGCGCCTACCGCCCCTAGCTCCCGAGGCTGTACAGACAGCTTTCCAGCGCCCCGATTTGAAAGTATTTACGGACAGCCAAGCCCTGGCTGACTTCCTGCACCAGCAGCCTTGGAACAACGCCAACCTGCTGATGATGTCGTCGGGCACCTTCGATGGGCTTGATCTGGCCAAGCTAGCAGCAGAAGTAGTTTCCTAAAGATTCTGCACCAGTATAAAAAGCCCCTTTCACGCAGCAAGCAGCGTGAAAGGGGCTTTTTTCTCGTTAAAGCAGGTAGTTTACTGGTTGAAAATAAACCAATTAGAACGCCGTGCAGACTGCTTCTTTCCTTTTAGCTTTGTTGGATTCTCCCCCGTCGTCGTACTGATTTCCCTACCCGCTATACTTCTTTGAATGGACACGAAGTCTCCGCTGCATCAGCACTTGACCAATGCCCTCACGCACGCCGTCCTAGATTATCTGCGCGCAGAAATCGAGCTACAGAAAGAATCGTTGCGGACCGATGTGCAGCAACTTTCGCTGGAGGAAGAAGCCCAGCGCATTAGTACGCTCATGGCGCCTAACCTCACCATTACCATTGATGTACACTTGCGCCGGCTTTTGTACCCAGAGCAGCGGGAGCGTACCGACGAATGGCTGCGCTCGCAGAGCTACATGCACCGCCGCGAAGACGAGAACAACCGACCTAGCGCTTAATCCTACCTAGGTTAGCCTTGGCAGATACATACAAAAAGGCCCGCGTGAGCGGGCCTTTGCTATTTCTCTTCAGTAGGTTTTGCCGGCTTGGGTCGCCGCTTGTCGGTGGTTAGTAACAGGGCAAGAGCGGTGAGGCTCAGGCGTAGGATCCATTTGCGGTTCATTGGCGAACGAAAAAATTGTTGTACTCTTTCACAATCAGGTCGCAGCGGCTACCGCCAGTGTTTTCCTCGCAGGTAGTACCCACGATACGGTTCTTCTCGAAGGAAAACGAGCAAAACGAGCAGCCTACGCTGGTCAGGATGTAGCGTTCGGCGCTGGAGCTTAGGTATAGGCTGTTGTCTGAGGAGCTTTGCAGCGGAATGGCCATGGCCCGGTACATGCCATTGCGCAACCCAACGCCTACTAGGTAATATACGGGTTTGTCGTTCTTGCTTTCCTGTACCTTCTGCACAGAGGTTTTGTCGATTACCGTCCCATCGTTGAACAGGCGGATAAAAGCTGTGGCCATCTGATTGCGCGGCACAATGTACTCTACTTTGCCCTCGTTGATCGTGGCTATCTGCCTGTTTACGGCTTCGCGGCGGCGTTGCGCAGCGGCCGCATCCGGGTCGTCGGCGGGCATTCCTCTTTCGGGGAAGCCATGCTTGCTGGTTTCACAGGCCGTGAGTGCTCCTGCCAGACCTAGGCAGGCAGCGAGCACCGTACGCACGACAACAGAAGAGAAAGGTTTCATGTGAGTGGGTGAAGGACAAGTCCCTTAGCGAGGCTTGTAGTATTTCTGAGCTTCTGGCATTAACCGTTGAATGTCGGCAATGCGCTGCTGGTCGGCGGGGTGATCAGACAAAAACGCGGGTGTACCGCCTTGGCTTTGAGCCGCCATCCGTTGCCAGAACGCAATAGCCGTTTCGGGGTTGTAGCCGGCCATCGCCATAAAAATCAGGCCTAAGTGGTCGGCCTCACTTTCCTGCTGGCGGCTGAAGTGTAGTAAACCTAGCTGCGAGCCCGCCCCTACGGCTGTCATGAGCATACTGCCTGCCACCGTTGGGTTAGCACCCGTCACGGTCTGCAATGCCGCGCCACCGTACTGCGCAATAAGCTGGTCGCTCATCCGCTCGCTGCCGTGCTTGGCTACAGCGTGCGAAATTTCGTGGCCGAGCACCACAGCTAGTCCGTTTTCGTCTTGCGTGATGGGCAAAATACCGGTGTAGACCACCACCTTGCCACCGGGCATGCACCAGGCATTCACCTGCTTATCTTCTACCAAGTTAAACTCCCACTCGTAGCCAGCGAGGGCAGCAGTGTTGTTAGTTTGAGCCATGTACTCTTCCACGGCGTGCTGAATGCGCTGCCCCACGCGCTTCACCATGGCCGTTTGGCTGGCGTTTGTAGAAAGTTTGCTCTCACTTAGCGTTTTCTTGTACTCCTGGTTGCTGAGTGTCAGCATCTCGCTATCGGAAACTAAGCTCAATTGCCGACGGCCAGTGATGGGAACGGTGGTGCAGCCAGCGGCTATCAGCAACGAGCTTGCTAGAATGATTTTTTTAAGCATGATGAAGAGGGGAACTGTGGAGAGACAGCGCCAGGCTCGGGGGTTGAACCCTAGGTCAGCGTTAAGCAGCTATACGTCGGGGCCTAGGTAAAATGTTTGATTGCCTATATGTCACTTTTGTGCTTGGGGGCTAGTGCTTGGTGCTTAGTTTTGACACCGCGTACAGAACAACTCTGCCAAACGCAACCCAGTACATAAGCATGCAGGCCCTCGCGTAGCAGGATACGGGCGGAAGAACGTTACCTATTACGCGAGGCCTAGGCCCCAAGCACAAGCCCCCAAGCACTACGCCCCAATGAAAATTCTTTGCATCGGCCGCAACTACGCCGACCATATCGCCGAGCTTCAGAACGAAACCCCTGACGCACCCGTCATTTTCGCTAAGCCAGATACCGCCTTGCTGCAACGCAACCAGCCGTTCTTCTACCCCGATTTTTCGCAGGATATTCACCACGAAATCGAACTGGTGCTGCGCATCAGCAAAAACGGCAAGAACATCGACGAGAAGTTTGCTCATACCTACTTCGACGCTATTGGCCTAGGCATCGACTTCACGGCCCGCGACCTGCAGGGCAAGCTCAAAAGCAAGGGCTTACCGTGGGAACTTGCCAAGGGTTTTGACGGGTCGGCCCCGCTCTCGACCACCTTCAAGCCAGTAGCCGATTTTGCTGACCTAGCCAACATCAATTTCCGTCTGGAAGTAAACGGCCAGGTGCGCCAACAGGGCAACTCCAGCCTGATGCTGCACCCGTTTGCGGCCATAATCTCTTACATTTCGCGTTTTATTACCCTCAAAATGGGCGATTTGATTTTCACGGGCACGCCCAGCGGCGTAGGGCCGGTGCAGATTGGTGATCAGCTAACGGGGTATATTGAGGACGAGAAATTGTTGGATGTTGCGGTTAAATAAATTTCGATTGCCGGTCGTGGGTTCTTCGCAGCCGGTTCGCGTACGCGTTTTTTCTTGGAACAAGCTAGCGGTAGGCGCCTTGGTGCTGCTGACCACTACCAGCTTGCGCCCCGCCCCGTTTGGAGCTACTGCGCCACCAGCAAGGGAGTCGAAAGCCGGCTTCTCGCTGGGCAGCAGCAACGCCGGCCCGGGCACGCCGCAAGCCGGGCCAGTCTCACACCCCAATGTGGAGAAGGGCTACTTTCTGTTCCCTATCAAGCCCGGCAAGCCCAACTACCTAGCGGGTAGCATGGGAGAGCTGCGCCCCAACCACTTTCACGGCGGCCTCGACATCAAAACCGACGGCCGCGTGGATTTGCCGGTGTACGCTGCCGCTGATGGCTACATCTCGCGCATGAAGCAGTCGAGCTTCGGCTACGGCAACGTGCTCTACATCACCCACCCCAACGGCCTGACAACCGTGTACGGTCACCTGAACCGCTTCCTAGGCCCCGTGGCCGACCAGATGCGACAGCAGCAGTACGAGAAGCAAACCTTTGAACTGGAGCTGTTTTTCACCAAGGAACAGTTTCCGGTGAAGCGCGGCGACCTAGTTGCGCTGTCGGGCAACACGGGCGGCTCGGGCGGGCCGCACTTGCACTGGGAAGTGCGCGACGCCCACGACGCGCAGCTCAACCCCTTGCAGTGGGGCGGCTTCGACGAAATTCAAGACCACGTGCCGCCTACTATTCAGGCGTTTGCCGTAGAACCGCTCAGCATTGATGCGCGGGTGAGTGGTCGTTTTGACAAGGCTGTGCTTGCGCCCAAGCTCCCCGTGGGCCCCGGCGTGCCGGTCACATGGGCTGATACGATTAACTGTTTTGGCACTATTGGCTTGCAGGTGCAGGCCTTCGACCGCTTCGATACGGCCTGGAATCGCAATGGCTTGCAGCGCGTGGAAGTGCGCGTAAATGGGCAGCCAACGTATCAGTATGTAATTGACGGGGTGCCATTTAGCGATACGCGTACGATTTCAGACCACATCGACTACGAATGGCAGCACACCATGGGACGCACCCTGGAAAAGCTGTTTGTAGACGACGGCAACATCCTGCCGATCTACACCACCGGCCCTAGCAAAGGCAAGCTGCGGGTGGAAGACGGCAAGCTTTACGCCGTGGAGGTGAACCTGCTCGACTCGTACGGCAACAGCACGCCGCTGCGCTTTGTGCTGCGCGGCCAACAGCCCATGTACTACAAAACGCGTAGTGCCGCTGTCCGCCAGCCTGCTGTGCGCTACGACATCACGCGCAACATCCTGAAGGTATCCGTAGCCGACCCTGATACCGCTAGCCAGGGCGGCAACCTGACGCTGCTGCGCAACGGCCGCCGGCTAGAGCTAAAACCTAGCTACACAGTGCAGAGCCAGAATGTGTACCTCTACGATTTGCGCGCGGGCTTGCCTGATTCCATTCGGTTTGGCCGCGTGGTGCAGCGCTTCAACCGGCAGGCCCTAATACCCGCGGGCCAGGAGTTTGCCTTTTCTAACAGCGTGCTGAACCTAGCTTTTGGGCCGCGCACGCTGTTCGATACGCTGTATTTGCAAACCAGCTATAAGGAAGGCCTATGGACCATTCAGAACACCCGCACGCCGCTGTTTGAGCCCCTGCGCCTGACGTTGAAGCCCGAGGAAGAGATTATCGACAAGCAACGCTCGGCGGTGTACATGATTAACGCGCGCGGCGGCCGCATCTACCAAGGCGGCAAGTGGGACGGCAATCAGATTACGGCACCGATTAAAACATTCGGTTCGTTTCGCGTCCTCACCGACACCATTCCGCCCTCGGCGCGGCTGGTGAGCAAGTCGGCGGCGGGCGTGACATTCGTGGTCGGCGACAACCTCTCGGGGCTCGCTAGCTACCGCTTGCTGGTGAACGGCCAGTGGCGCTTGCTGCGCTACGAGTACAAGAACGCCACGCTCTTCACCGACCGGCAGGACCACACCGTACCGCTGGCCGGCGATGCCGAGCTCCACCTCACCGACCAAGCCGGCAACGAAAAGGTGCTGCGGTTTCGGATTTAGTGATTAAGCCAATAGGTCGTCATTTCGACCAGTGGTCGACATGACGTTCGCTTTCCTGATGCGACCCTAGCGGGGCAGACGCTTACTACGTAGCACGTAGAACTTGATTCAGCGTTAAGCAGTAAACGAACCACGTCTAGGTAGTACTTACCAAGCACTAAGCCTCAAACCCTATGAAACCACGCCGCCCTGTTCTGCTTGCTACTGCTGCCACAGCCGTTGTAGCAGCTTCTGCCCTTCTCTACTCCAAAGCCCGTCGTGCTCCCCTGCCCGTCGTGCCACACGTCGATTTGAAGCGCTACATGGGCGTGTGGTACGAAATTGCCCGCCTGCCCGCACGGTTTGAGAAAAACTGCGAGCATGTCACGGCTTCTTACCACCTGCGCCCCGATGGCAAGGTAAACGTGTTCAACACTTGCCACAAAAATGACGTGAATGGCCCAGCGGACACGGCCAAAGGCCTAGCCCGCGTCGTGGATCCGAAAACTAATGCCAAGCTGAAAGTCCAGTTCTTCTGGCCTTTTGAAGGCGACTATTGGATTCTGGAGCTAGATCCACACTACCGTTTCGCCGTGGTAGGCGAGCCGGGCCGGAAGTACCTGTGGGTGCTAAGCCGCACGCCCCAATTAGAACGCTCCATCCGCGACCGGCTCATTGTCAAGGCTCACGAGCTAGGCTTCCCCGTCGAAAACCTGATTTACACGGGCCAGCCGCTAGGTGAAGAAGCGTAGACAACTTGCCGTTTGAAGCCCTAGCTTCGCGGTTCGTTTCACGCTTTACCTGCTTCTTCCACACGCTTCGCTCCGCCAACGGGAGCGTTGCGCTAATCTTATCCTATGCAACTGCACGCTGGCAACCCCGCCCCCGATTTCGAAGCCCTTGACCAAGATGGCAACCTCATTCGTCTGGCTGATCTGCGCGGCAAAAAAGTAGCCCTCTACTTTTACCCCAAAGACGATACGCCCGGCTGCACTGCCCAGGCCTGCAACCTGCGCGACCACAGCGAAGAGCTAACCAGCAAGAACGTGCAAGTCATTGGCGTGAGCGTCGACGGTGAAAAGTCGCACAAGAAATTTGCTCTGAAGTATGAGCTGCCCTTCCCCTTACTGGTCGATACGGACAAAAAAATTGTGGAGGCCTACGGGATGTGGCAGGAAAAATCGATGTACGGCCGTAAGTACATGGGCACCATGCGCACCACTTTCCTAATTGATGAGCAAGGGATTATCGAGAAGATCATCGAGAAGGTAGACACGAAAAACCACGCGGCGCAGCTACTCTAAACGGGTTACACCGTATGAACGGTCATCCGGAGCTAGGTCCTTCCTATGCTCTGGATGACCTTTTTTATTTCAAGCTCCGCTATTTCCTTCGCTCGTGCCCGAAACGCCTGTTGCTCCTCCCGCTACCTCCGCCTCCAACAAGTGGATGGTGCTCGCTACCCTAGCTTTTGGCACCTTCATGGCCACGCTCGACAGCAGCATCGTCAACATTGCCTTGCCCACTATTCGACGGGAGTTGAACGCCGGCGACAGTGTCGAGTGGATCGTGCTTAGCTACCTGCTGGCCACCACCAGCACGCTGCTGATTATGGGCAAGCTCTCGGATCTGGTGGGCCGGCGGCAGCTCTACATCACGGGTTTTGCGGTGTTTGTGGGCGGGTCCTTGCTGTGCGGGCTCGCCTGGAGCAATTGGTCGTTGGTCTTTTTCCGGGTTATTCAGGGCCTAGGTGCTTCCATGATCTTTGCTATCGCGCCCGCCATCGTTAGCGATACCTTTATTCCCCAAGAACGCGGGCGGGCCCTGGGCCTGATTGGGACTATTGTGGCGGCCGGCAGCAGCGCGGGTCCGGTTATCGGCGGGCTTCTCCTAGGTCGTTTCGGCTGGTCGAGCATCTTTTTTGTCAACGTGCCCATTGGTCTCATTGGCATCTGGCGAGCCTGGACGGTATTACCCAAAAGCAACAAACAGCCCCAGCAAGCCTTCGACCTCATCGGCGCGGGGCTTTTCCTGGTGGGCGTGGTCACGCTCCTGATTGGACTGGATTTCGGTCCCGAGCCCCAGTACGGCTGGGATCATCCGCTGGTGCTGGCGCTGATTGGGAGCGGCACGGTGTTTCTAGGGGCTTTCCTCTTTTGGGAAGCTAGGGTGAAAGAGCCCATGTTGCGCTTAGAGTTGTTTCGCAACTACCCGTACACGGCAGCCATTTTTGCGGCCTTGCTGGGCTTTGTGGCGTCGGGCTCCAACTTGTTTATTATCCCGTTCTTTCTCCAGCAGCTCCTGCACTTCACCCCCCAGCGTGCGGGCTTGGTGTTGCTGGCAGGCCCACTAACGCTGAGCATGGTAGCTCCCTTGGGCGGCTACCTTTCCGATAAAATCAACGCCCGCTGGATCTCGACTGCGGGCTTGCTGCTGGCGGCCTTTGGCTACTTCATGTTTTCGCGCCTCCAGCCCGACTGGGGCTGGCAAAACGTGGTGTGGCGGAGCGCTCTTATCAGCATGGGCTTCGGCTTGTTTCAGTCGCCTAATAGCAGTAGTGCGCTCAATGCGGCCCCGTTGGCACAACGGGGTGTGGCGAGTAGTTTGCTGGCCTTCATGCGCAACCTAGGTTTTGTGGTCGGCATTGCGCTGGCAGCGGCGGTCTGGTATAGCACTCGCAACCGCTACGCCCTGGCGCACCACTTAGCGCCCGAAAACGCTGAGGCCCAAGTGCAAGGCATGCATTATGCCTATTTGGTTATGAGTGGCTTGGTACTGCTGGGCGCCATTGTCTCTTTCTCACGGGGTTCCAACAAAGTGGCCGCCCTCGACCAACCGGTGCCGCAGTCTGCTGCGGCGTAGGCAAGCTCCACCGTTGCGCCGCGCCGTAGCCACTGACTGCTAGATGCGCATTTACACGAATCAGAGATGTTGCCCCGTTGTACGTAGTATGCCTCACCCGATACGTTTTTTCAGCTTTTTCCTCCTGAGTCTTGTGCTGCTAGTGGTGCCGGGGCGGGCTCAAAAGGCACCGCCGGAAAAGCCTCGTACCACCCGTATTCTGTTTTTGCTCGATGCCTCGGGCTCGATGAACGCGCCCTGGGAAGGCCGCCCACGGATGGAGGTTGCCAAGAGTTTGCTGGCCAAGATGGCCGACTCCCTCAATACCTACCCAAACCTGGAGCTAGGTCTGCGCGTGTACGGCCACCTGCACGAAGCCAAGGAAAATAACTGCGAAGATTCGAAGCTGGAGGTGCCGTTCGGGGCCCGCAACGCGGCGGCTATCAAGGCCAAGCTGAAGGCTTTGCAAAACCGCGGCAACACCCCCATTACCTACTCCCTTCAGCAATCAGCCAACGACTTCCCCGCCGACCGCACCGCCCGCAACGTGCTGATTTTGATAACCGATGGTTTGGAATCTTGCAAAGGCGACCCGTGCGCAACCTCGCTGGCGTTGCAGCGCAAGCGTGTATTCCTAAAGCCTTTCGTGATTGGCATCGGGGCAGAAAAAGAGTTTGGTAAGCAGCTCGAATGCCTAGGTCAGTACTACAACGCGGCTGACGTGAAGACCTTCCGCTCGGTGCTCGACAATGTTATCACCCAGACGCTCCAGAAAACCACTGTGAGCGTGAACCTCACCGACGAAAGTGGCCGCCCAGTGGAAAGCAACGTGAACATGACGTTTGTCAACAACGTGACTGAGCAGCCCGAGTACAACTACGTGCACTACCGCGACGACCAAGGCAAACCCGATGTGCTCGACATCGACGCCTTACAGAGTTACGATCTGGTAATTAATACTGTGCCACCGGTGCGACAGCAAAACCTAGCTATCCGGGCTGGCAAAGCCAACGTGCTGACCTACAAAACTCCGCAGGGCACCCTGGCGCTTCAATCCCCAAACCTGACGCCTAATCCCTACGGCAAGGTGCAGGCCGTGGTACGCGCCGCGGGCAACCCGACCACGGTAGTAGCCCTCCCCTTCGGCACGAAACAAAAGCTACTAGCCGGTAACTACGAAGTGGAAGTGCTCACGCTTCCGCGCATCATGCGGCGCATCAGCATCAAGCAAGGTCAGGAAACGACTGTTACCTACGAGGCGCCCGGCACCCTTAACATCGTGACGGACCTGAAAGGCTACGGCAGCATCTACCGCCTCAACGACGACGAATCGCAGACGTGGGTGTACAACCTGCCCGAAGTTAGCAGCAAGATCAACTTGCCCATGCAGCCCGGCGCCTACCGCCTCGTGTTTCGTACCAAAACCAGCACCGGCAGTAAATTTACCGACACCCGCAACTTTACCATCCGCGCCGCCCAAACAACGTCGGTGAGTATCTTTGGGAGATGATGACCGCAGCTATTACTCCGCCTCTCCCCAGCTTAGCGCCTCTTGTGCCTGGCGATAAGCTAGGTGCCGCCGCTCAACTAGCGGCTCAAGGATGCGCCGTACTACCGGATGTATTTGATGCGGACGAGGTCAGGGGTCTGTTACAAATCGTTGATACAGCAACAGGGTCTTCTAGTAATTTCCGCCGTACGCAAGACTTATTTGCTATTCGCAACCTGCTAGGCGAAATTCCGGCGCTACAAGGCCTGCTATTTACGCCTAAGCTACGGCAGTTATTAGCCGCGCTATTCCCCATTACGCCTTATCTCACAAAAGCTATTTACTTCGACAAGCCCGCGCAATCGAATTGGCTCGTCGCCTGGCATCAGGATTTGATGATTAGCGTGGACAAACGTTTAGAGATACCGCACTTCGGTCCTTGGACGGATAAGAAAGGTGACATATCAGTGCAGCCTCCACGCGACATTTCTGAGAACATTTGTACCCTCCGCCTGCACCTCGACGATTGTGATGCCACGAATGGGGCGCTCAAAGTGGTACCCGGCTCGCATCAACACGGCGCCATTCCGGCCACTGAGCTGTCAACATACACGGCACATGCTATTTCATGCCCAAGTCCGGCAGGTAGCGTGATGCTGATGAAGCCCTTAACGCTGCATGCTTCTAATCGTAGCACCAGTCCACGCCCGCGCCGCGTCATCCACCTCGAGTTTTCGTCGCTCAATCTTCCTGCTGGCTTGCAATGGCGTGAGCGGTTGAATGTACCCATTGTATAGTACAGCTGCCGATGGCCGGCGGAATTAGCAACTGAGCAGTTGAATCTTGCGCTGTACCTTTGCGACTCTCCGCAAACCGGCAGGGCTCCCTATATGGCAGCAATGCCGCTCAGTTGCTTACCCATGCCCAAGTTTGTCTCGTTCTGCCTGCTGCTGCTTCCCTGCTTACTCCTAGCTCCCCGTACCTACGCCCAAAATCAGCAACAGCCCGACACCACCCTCATCGTGTACAACGGCCAGCTGACGGGCGCCTACAGTCGAGGCGGCGTCAACCGCGCGTTGCTCTCTACTACCCAGGCCGTCACCTTCACCCGCGGCAAGCACTACGGCCTGCCCCTGAATGGTAGCTTCATCTACGGCAAACAGGATGGTTTTTTGAAAGAGCGGGAGCTACTGCTGAATACCACGCCGTATTACTACAAAGGCCGGTTCCGGGCGTATGCCATTGGGGGCTTCGAGCGCAGCAACCTCCGCGGCATCACCGACCGGGTCCAGCTAGGGGCCGGGCCAGGCTGGGCCTTCTACTCCGATACCCTAGGGCGCGAGGTGTCGGTGAGCAACCTGATCATTCGGGAAAGAACCAACTTTTTGGATGGCACCACGCAACTCACGGCGCGCAATTCGGTGCGGCTAAAGGTGGCTTACTCCATTAAGATTCTGACGCTTAGCGCTGTCACGTTTTATCAGCCTTCGCTAGCTGATTTCAATAACTACCGCTTTAGCAACCTGACCACTTTAGCCCTGAAGCTAACCAAAGCGCTGGCCGTTAACTTCTCCTACAATTACACCCACGAAAGCCAGTACAGCGAAGGCAAAGTGCCTGACAATACCAACGTGACCCTAGGTGTCTCCTACTCCACGCGGCGGTAAGAACTACGTCATACTAACGATTTACCTAGCAGTTATTTGTATGGTCTACTAAGCCATAGAGACGCAAAATATTGGCGTTTCTACGCTGGACTGGCAGATCGGACAGGCTATTTTAAGATTGGCTCCGGCTCACAAGGAACGAGAAGGCAGCTAGCAGGCGTGGTTTGAAGCTAGGTAGTGCCGCGTGGTTGAAGGCTTTGAGTAACTAGCTGTGAGCAGCCCTGCAAGTGGGGTGCCGCGCATCAAAACAACACGCTTTTTCCCGCACGAGTATCCAAACCTAGGGCTACGGAACCTGTGGCAATTCACCCTGCAAAGATTACGGAGCGTTTATCTTTCAACTATCTAATTATTAACAAATTGCTCTTAACTGCCTTCTATCTTGCTTGACCAAAACGCCTTCGCATTGCTTGCACTCCTGCCCTAGCGTCAAGGCTTTTTGGTAGCTCACCTGAATCTACAGTAGAGCTATAGATATAAATTATATGAAAAATTAGTGAAGATATTCCGGGGCAATTATTATGTTTGACCAATAAGCGACGCAACTTTGTCGTGTAACCCGCTTGTTTTGCCCCGTTATTCAGCTCAAAGAATCGAGCTTATTGCGCTGCCTTTTCGAACTAGCCCTACGATTATCCACACCTTCATTGCCCAACTAGTTGACCTAGCTGGGGCTGAGTAACCACTTACAGTTTTCGTTGACGGTATCCGTCATACGAAAGCGCTGGTTATGCCTTGTACCATGAGCTAGCCTGACCCGCTGGCCCTAAGGGCACGTTGTTGACAGTTTGCGCTGATTATCAGCTCATTTACTGTGCTTTTTTATAGAAGAATCTCACCCTTTTTAATATAAATCTTTAAAGCATGGTGCAATACGTATACGCAAGAAAGGTCTGGTGGAGAAATGTCAAGGTCACGCTGTGCGCGACCGGGCTTCACCTCGTCCTGGCTCCGGCCAGCATGGCAACCGGCAGCCCGGTACACACTACGCTACGCCCGAAAGGCACAGAGCGTCTTAGTGGTCAGGAGGCCAACAACGCATTCGCATTTTATCCGGATGCTAAAACGATTAAGCGGCTGCCTGCGCCCATAAAAGGCCGGGTAGTGGATGAACTCGGCAAGCCCATTCCGGGAACAACAATCCTGGTAAAAGGCACCAGCACTGCCGCCGTAGCGGATGCAAACGGCAACTATACGTTGGACGTGCCCGACAATGCGACTACGCTGGTGGTGTCCTCTATCGGATTTACCCCCCAGGAAGTGGCAATCAGCAGCCGGACCACCATTGATATCACCTTGAAGACGGACGTGAAGTCGCTGAACGAGGTAGTGGTGGTAGGCTATGGTACCCAGCGCCGGGCCGAAGTAACCTCAGCCGTGTCGACGGTGAAGGCGGAAGATTTCAACCAGGGCGGCACCCGCAACGCCCTCGACCTGATTCAGGGCAAAGTAGCCGGCTTGTCGGTGACCCGGACGCAGGGCAACAACCCAAACTCTAGCCCCGCTATTCAGCTACGAGGTATTGTATCGGTGAATGGCAGCCTAGCGCCACTGATCGTAATTGACGGGATACCCGGCGGCAACCTCGATCTGCTACAACAAGATGATATTGAGTCTTTTGATGTTCTAAAAGACGGTTCGGCCGCGGCTATTTATGGTACGCGCGGCAACGCGGGCGTCATCCTGATTACCACCAAGAAAGGCAAAGCCGGGCCCGCTCGCTTCGATTACTCGACCTACGTGCAGCACGAAGCCGTGGCAAAACGCCCCCGCTTCTTGAATGCGGAGGAATGGCGCGCCTACAGCGCCGATCCTAATAACCCCAAAGCAAGCCAGATGCGGGACTTAGGGGCCTCCACTGACTTTTACAACCTGCTCCTAAACAAAGACAATCTTAGCCAGTACCATAACCTGGCCTTATCAGGTGGAAGCAACACGGGCAGCTATCGGGCTTCTATGTACTACAACGATGCCGAGCCAATTACCATTCGAAACTGGCGACGGCAATATGGGGGGCGCCTTAGCCTCAACCAGCGAGGTCTCAATGACATGCTCAGCGCCCAGCTCAATCTGGCCACGAATTTCAACAACGCCAACCTACTCGGCGGTAACACCGGCGATTTTGAAGATGCACTAGGTCGTAACCCTACGCAGCCCGTTTTCAATCCTAACGGAACTTACTACGAGGAAGGCTCCACCACCAACCCCCTCGGCCGCCTCAACCAGGAAAGCAACAAGCGCAGCCAGAACACCACCTCTGCCGACGTACGCTTTACGCTCGAACCCATCGAAGGGCTGCGGGCTACGGCCTTTGGCGCCCTAATTCGAGACGCGCAAAATGATAACGAGTATCGGCAGGCAGGTTCCCGTTTTTCGCAGATCGGTACCCTGAACGGTACGCCGGTGAAAGGCACCGCCTACGCCCGCAAGCGTAACTACTTGGAAAACAACTACACATTTGAGTCGACGCTGGAATATAGCCGCACCTTCCACCAAGATCATACTTTACGGGCGCTGGGTGGCTACAGCTACCAGTACCGAGTGTTTGAGGAATTTTCAGGGGCTAATAGCGGCTTCCTGAACGACGTATTTCAAGAAAATAACCTAGGTGCCGGCAACTTCTTGCAACTCGGCAAGTCTTCGTTGGGCAGCAACAAGGAAGATAACCGGCTGATTGCCTTCTTCGGCCGCGTAAACTACTCGTACAAAGACAAATACATTGCCCAGTTCATTCTGCGCCACGAGGGTTCTTCGCGGTTTGGTGCCAACCACAAGTATGGCGACTTCCCGGCCGCGTCAGTAGGCTGGACGATCAGCAAGGAGAATTTCATGAGTGGGCTAACCTTCGTGAACGACCTGAAGCTGCGCGCCGGCTACGGCATCACCGGCAACCAAGGCATTCCCAATTATCAATCAGTGGTGCGCTTGGGCACGGGCAACCAGTACCTGAACGACGACGGCATCTGGCGCCAGACTTACGGCCCCAACAACAACCCAAACCCGAACCTGCGTTGGGAACGGAAAAAGGAGTTCAACGTCGGCGTCGACTTCGCCCTGTTCAACGCCCGTCTGACCGGTACCGTAGATGTGTACCGCCGCCGCACCTCCGACTTGCTCGGCAACTTCAATACCCAATTACCGCCCTTCGTGCAATCTACGCTCTACACCAACGTCGGCGTGATTGATAACAATGGCGTAGAGGTAACCTTGAGCGGTACGGTACTGAAAAAGAACAACTTCAGCTGGGGAATGGACTTCACGGGCAGCACCCAAAACAACAAGCTCGTGTCGTTTTCGGATGATGTGTTTAGAGTTACCTTCCTGACCTTTGGCGACATTGGCGGTTTCGGGGCCCTAGGTCCTGCTATCCGCACCATCGAGGGCGGCTCACTAGGCAGCTTCTACGGCAAGCGCTTCGCCGGCTTGACGCCTGAGGGCCGCTGGCTGTTCTACAAAGCCAATGGAGAAGCCGTTACAGCCGATAAGATCGTACCCAATGACGACTACACCTATATTGGTAATGGCATTCCTAAGTATTACTTGTCGTGGAACAACCGCTTCCAGTATAAAAACTTAGACCTCACCCTCTTCTTCCGAGGTAAGTTTGGTTACGATATTCTGAATTTACAGCAGGTATTTTTCGGCAACAAGGTGTATCTACCTAATAATGTGCTGAAAGACGCCATTACGCGCAACAGCCAGATCAATGACGCTCTGCAATTCTCGGATTACTACCTAGAGCCCGGTGGCTTCGTGAAGCTTGATAACGTGACCTTAGGATACAACTTCAAGTTCAAGACACCGCTCATTCGCAACCTACGCTTTTACCTAACGGGCCGTAACCTACTCACCTTCACCAAGTACAGCGGCGTTGATCCAGAAGTGAACGATACAGGCTTGGCGCCTGGTATTGATGGTCGTGGCCAACCTAACCCACCTGACGGTCGCAGCCTCTATCCGCGCACGCGCTCGTTCACGGCAGGTCTTAACATTGGCTTCTAATTAGAATTTTTATGATACAATTGCATAAAGGCTATTTTCTCGCAGGCGCACTCACCCTGCTCCTAGGCACGAACTCGTGCACGAACCTGGACGAAACCCTGTACAGCCAGATTGACGCTAGCAAGTTTTACAACAACCGCCAGGAAATCCTATCGGGCGTGCTTCGGCCCTACACCCACGCGAATGCCTGGATGGCGCCCACCTCACAAAACAGCTATTGGCGCCTCAATGAAATGTCAGCTGATCAGTTGGCTTGGCCGCAGAAAGGCCGGCACGGCTACGACGATGCCGTCTGGATCAGGCTACACGGCCATAGCTGGACCTTCACCGAAAACATGATGTGGGACCCCTGGAGCTTGATTTTCACAGGCATCGGCTTCTGCAACAGCACCCTAGGTGACTTCGAGAAGGTGGATTTCGTGAAGGCCGGCGTCAGCGACCAAGACAAGGCCGCTTTCATTGCTGAGCTGAAAGTATTCCGGGCCTATCACTACATGAAGCTCATGGATTTGTACGGTAACGTTCCCATCGTGACCAAGGTGGGGGAACCGCTCAGTCCACCTACGGCACCTAGGGCCGAGGTGTTTGCCTTCGTAGAGAAGGAGCTCAAGGAAAACATTGACCAGCTACCCAACCTTAGCAAGGCCCTAATCGGGCGTCTGACCAAAGCCGCGGGTTACTCCATGCTGGCCGAGCTGTATCTGAACGCGCAAGTCTGGTCGGGCACCCCCCGGTGGGACGACTGCATTGCCGCCTGCGACAAGATCAGCAAGGGCGAAACGGGTGGCCTGAACGGAGCCCCAGTGCTGGATTCTGACTTATTGTCCACGTTCAATAACACCAACGACAACTCCAAAGAGGCGCTGTTTCAGATTACCTACGATTACCAGGCTACGCCTACCCGTTGCGGCTGGAACAGCGACTTTTACCACTTCGCCCAGCGCCTGATCTACGACGGCGACGCCAATGGCAACAACGGTGTAGTGGTCATCCCTTCGGCCTACGACGCCTTCAAAGACAATGACTTGCGTAAGTCGACCTGGATGCTGATTGGTCCGCAATTTCAGGCTGCTGACCCAACCAAGCCCGTGCTCGGTACAGAAGAGTACCGTGATAAGCAGCTGGTGTTCGTGAAAGAAATTCGGCGGGCCAGCGAGAACAAAACCAGCTCGACGATGATCGACGGGGAAGAAAACAGCGGCGCCCGCTTCAACAAGTACCGCCCCGGCCGGCAATCGGAAGCCAAGTACTGGAGCAACGACTGGATCCTGTACCGCCTCACCGACATCTACTTCTACAAAGCCGAAGCCCTGATGCGCAAAAATGGCGGCTCGGCCGTGCCCGAGGCAGTTCAGCTGATCAACGACGTGCGCAAGCGCGCCTTCCGCCCAGCCGACGTGGCCAAAGAAGCTTACACTGCCGCCACCCTGACGTTGCCGGAACTTCTGGCCGAACGCAGCCGGGAGTTTATCTTCGAAGGCAAACGCCGCACGGATATGGTTCGGTTTGGTGCTTTCACCACGGCTTCTTGGTGGGACCACCAGCCCACCGACAAAACCAAGGAGCTGTTCCCCATTCCCCAGCGGCAGCTAGCGGCTAACCCTAACTTGGTGCAAAACCCTGGATACCCAGGTAAATAACAGCGAACCACTGTTGAGTCTGAGGCCAATTTCTTAGCTTAGGAACCAACTAAACCACTATCACTTCGGCAAAGACAGAAGCTAGGTGCACGAACTAGAAGAAGCCAGAATGCTTTCTATCTTTCTCGTTCACCTAGCTTCTCTCCTGCTCACAGGCCCTGTCCCTAGGGCTTGCTTTTGCCTCTACGAACCCACCAACCCACGCAGTATGAACGCTTTTTTCCTGACGGCTCTCGCCGTAGGCTCCCTCTGTAGCCAAACGGCGCTGGCCCAAAAATCGACCGCCAAAGGAGCCCAGCAAGTGCTGTTTGACGGCAAAACCACGCAAGGCTGGCATACTTACCAGAAGCAAACGGCCGAGCCCGCGTGGTCGGTTGTGAACGGCACGCTGAAGCTGAACCCCCAAGGAGCCGGCCACGGCGATTTGGTGACCGATAAGGAGTACGAAAACTTTGAGCTGACCGTGGATTGGAACATCACCGAGGGAGGCAACAGCGGCATCATCTTCGGGGTGCAGGAAGACCCGGCCTTTCACGCCACCTACGAAACGGGCATAGAAATGCAGATTCTGGACGACCAGAAGGCCGAAGACAACAAAAAACCAAACCACCTAGCGGGCTCCTTGTATGATATGCAGGCGCCCGCGAAGAACGTGGTAAAGCCAGCTGGGCAGTGGAATCAGGTTAAGCTGCGCAAGCAAAACGGGCACCTCACCTTTTGGCTGAACGGCATCGAAATAGTAGATACCCAGATGGGTAGTGCCGCCTGGAACACCATGCTTGGCAACAGCAAGTTTAAGACGTGGAAGAACTTCGCGGCTTACCCCAAAGGCCACATTGCCCTGCAAGACCACGGCCACGAAGTAGCGTTCCGCAACATCAAAATCACCCAACTTTAACTTACCTCGCTAACCCAACCTGCGGCAAGGTCTCTGGAAACGATTGCAGACGCTTTGTTTGCGCACACGACCTAGGTTACCTTTTGCCTGCTAGGCTCATCAGCCTTATTGTCTTTACCGCATGAGTGTTTTTGAAATAAAGAAATCGGGGACGGTGTATGATGCCGTCGTAGTTGGCTCTGGGGCCGGAGGCGGCATGGCCGGGTACGTATTGGCACACGCCGGCCTGAAAGTTCTGATGCTGGAGGCCGGACCCTTCTTCGATCCGGCTAAGGATGCGCAACAGCTGAAATTTTCTTACGAATCGCCGCGCCGGGGAGCTTCTACCACCCGCCCATTTGGCGACTTCGACGCCGCGTTTGGGGGATGGGAACTGGAAGGCGAACCCTACACCACCAAGGACGGCACGCAGTTCGACTGGTTCCGGGCGCGCATGCTTGGGGGACGCACCAATCACTGGGGGCGCATTTCCCTGCGCATGGGCCCCAAAGATTTTAAAAGCCACGACATCGACGGCCTCACCGACGACTGGCCCATCACCTACGAAGAGGTGAAACCCTTCTACGACAAAGTAGACCGCCTCATTGGCGTTTATGGCACCGTGGAAGGACTCGAAAATGAGCCCGATGGCATCTTTTTACCGCCGCCCAAACCTAGGCTTAACGAGCTGTTTATTAAGCAAGGCGCTGAAAAAGCGGGTGTGAAAGTTATTACGGGCCGCGGGTCGGTGCTGACCGAAGCGTTGCCGGGCAACAAAGATCGGGGCGCTTGCTTTTTCTGCGGGCAGTGCGGCCGTAGCTGCAAAGTGTACGGCGACTTTTCGGCGTCTTCCTGCCTAGTGATTCCAGCCATCAAAACCGGCAACCTAAAGGTTATCCCGAACGCCATGGTGCGCGAGGTGCTCACGGGCCCGAACGGGCTAGCCACGGGCGTCTCGTACGTGGATAAGAACGATTTGCAGGAGTATCAGATCAAGGCCAAGATGGTCATTCTGGGGGCCAGCGCCGGCGAGAGTGCCCGTCTGCTGCTCAACTCCGTTTCTAGCAACCACCCCAACGGCTTGGCCAATAGCAGCGGTGTGGTGGGCAAATACTTGCACGACTCGACGGGGGCTAGCCTAGGTGGCTTCCTGCCCCAGCTCATGGACCGCAAACGCTACAACGAAGACGGCGTGGGCAGCGTGCATATCTACACGCCCTGGTGGCTCGACAACAAGAAACTCGACTTTCCGCGCGGCTACCACATCGAGTACGGCGGTGGCATGCACATGCCTTCCTACGGCTTCGGGCACGGCATTCAGAACCTCAACGGCCTGGTGCCCGGTCGCGACGGCAAAGTGAGAGAAGCCGGCGGCTTCGGGGCTTCGCTAAAAGATGACTATCGACGCTTCTACGGCACACAAGTAGGTATGGCCGGCCGGGGCACCGCCATTGCCCGCGCCGACAACTACTGCGAAATCGACAAGGACGTAGTTGATAAATACGGCATTCCAGTGCTAAAATTTCACTACAAGTGGACCGATGCCGAGGTGAAGCAAGCCAAGCACATGCAGGAAACCTTCCAATCCATTATGCACGAAATGGGCGCCGTCATCACCTCGAAAGTGCATGGCGCCGATACCAACTATGGCTTGGAAGCACCTGGCCGCATCATCCACGAAGTGGGCACCGTGCGCATGGGCGACGACCCCAAAAAATCGGCGCTGAATAAGTGGTGCCAGGCCCACGACTGCAAAAACCTATTCGTGGTGGACGCGTCTCCGTTTGTGCAGCAAGGCGATAAAAACGCCACCTGGACCATCCTAGCCCTGTCGATGCGCACGAGTGAGTATATTCTGGAGCAGCGTAAAAAGCTGTCCGTCTAACCGTTAGTCTGCCAATTTCATGAAAAGACGCGAATCCTTAAAGGCTATCGGCCTGACCGCCCTAGCTTCCGGCCTGTTGCTCGACTCCTGCCAGGAAAAGGAAGTAAAGACCGAACAAGCCTCCGTGCTCCAAACCCCTACCGACACGGTGGGCCGGCAGGAGTTTGAAATAGAGCGCGACAAAAAGCTTCACGCCGAAACCTTCTTTACCAAGCACGAAATGGCCACCATCACGGTGCTAGCCGACATCATCATCCCCAAAGATGACAAGTCTGGTAGCGCCTCCGATGCCAAGGTGCCCGAGTTTATTGAGTTCATCGTGAAGGACATGCCCGAGCATCAAGTGCCCCTGCGCGGCGGGCTGCGCTGGTTAGATATGCAGTGCCTGAACCGCTTCGCCCATGCGTTCGTGGATTGCTCAAGTCAACAGCAAATTGAGATGGTGACGGCCATTGCTTACCCCCTCAAAGCTAAGCCCGAGATGAAGCAAGGCGTGACCTTCTTCAACCGCATGCGCGACTTAACTGCCACTGGGTTCTTCAGCAGCAAAATGGGCATGGCCGATATTGGCTACGTGGGCAACTCCCCTAACCGGTGGACGGGCGTGCCTGCGGACGTACTGAAGCAATACGATATGGAGCACGTGAAGGTGTAAGCTACCTAGCTCCTGTCTTATAACAAGGGTCTGAACTACATCAGTCCCCCAGGAAAGCCGCACCATCACGGAGTTAGAGCTAGGTAACAGCTCGCCGCAGAATAGAAAGTGCACCGAGTTTGCCTTTAGGAAAGGCTACCCGGCGCAAGTACTTAAAGCTAGCGTGCCCGCTCGGGCGCGCTGGCTTTTTTCGTTTAGTAGGTCGTCAGGTCCACCTGTTCTGGGCTTAGTTCAGGGGGTAGCACCTTATCATGAGCGTAAGGCGCGTTGGGCTAGGCCCTTCTAATGGAGAGTTACTTTTTAGGCTCTGATTAAACCTAGGTCGCACTCCTTCGTCTAACCCATACTTACTTTTCACCGCTCTACCCGCCCTCCTGCTTGGAAGACCAGGATATCCTCGCCAAGTTCGCCGACCCTGCCTCCCGTAATCTGGCCTTCAATCAGTTGGTGCGCAAGTACCAGCAGAAAGTGTATTGGCACGTGCGGAAGATGGTGGTCGACCATGACGATGCCGACGACCTAACCCAGGATACCTTCGTCAAAGTGTGGAACCACCTAGGTAATTTTCGGCAGGATGCATCGCTTTACACCTGGATTTACCGCATTGCCACCAATGAATGCTTGAACTTCTTGTCCTCGAAGCGGCGCAAGTTTCTGCTGCCCCTCAACGATGTAAGCGAGGAGCTAGCGGCCAAGATGGAAGCCGACCCTAGCCTCGCCGGCGACGAGGTAGAGTTGAAGCTGCAAAAAGCTATTCTGCGCCTGCCCGATAAGCAGCGGCTGGTGTTCAACCTCAAATACTATGAGGACATGAAATACGAAGATATGGCGGAGGTTACGGGCACTTCCGTGGGGGCCCTCAAAGCCTCTTATCACCATGCGGTGAAAAAAATTGAGCAGTACATTAATGAACCGTCTTAAACCTAGCCGCTTGTGCGGCCTCTAAGGAATATGAATACTCCTTTTCGTCTGGATGATCATCCGCGCCGGCCGCAGCCGCTGACGCCTCCCCCGGATGGCTATTTTGATCGGTTGCCCACCCAGATAATGGCGCGGGTGCAGCCCGAAGCGCGGCAAGAGTCCGCCGCTTTCGGTTGGCTTCGGGTGCTTTCCATGCCCCTGCGTACGGCCCTAGCGTCGGTGGTGGTGCTGGGAGGCTTCACGGCTACCTTCTTGCTCAGTCAGCCAGACGCTGCAACGACACCCCGCTTAGCGCATGCCAACCTAGCTGCCGTGCCGCGCACTGAGATGGTCCAGTACCTGCTAGCCAGCGACGAGCGCCTCTCCACGAGCGACCTCTCGGAGCTGCCCGTTGCCGATCAAGACTTAGTACATGATTACCTCCAAGCCTCACCTGCTGAAGTGCAAGCTGCACTAGATGAGCAGCCTAGCGAACTTAACTACCTCTAGCGTCAGCACCTGATGGCGTTTTTCTTTACTCCTATGAATCACCTCCTTCGCAATACATTGGTCCTGCTGTTTTTGCTGGCAGGCACAATTCAAGTGCACGCTCAAACGCCAGACCAGCGCCAAGAGCGGATGAGCCGAATCGAAAACGCAAAAATTGCTTTCCTAACCGACAAACTGTCGCTCACGCAAGAGCAGGCTCAGCGTTTTTGGCCCATTTACAACGAGTTCACCGACAAGCGCAAGGACCTAGGTCAGCGGCAACGCCAGCTACGGAGCACTAACGTTGAGTCGTTGAATGATCAGCAGATTCGCGACCTAATTAAGCAAAACCTTACGCTACGGCAGAACGAAGTCAATCTGGAAAAAGAATATTACGATAAATTCCAGAAGGTACTTTCGGTGCGACAAACGGGCCAGTTGCTGGTAGCTGAGCGCGAGTTCACCCGCGAAATTCTTCAACGTTTAGGAGGTGGTCGCCGGGGTGGCACACCTGCTCCAGCAGGGGCCGCTAACTAGGTTAGGTTACAAATTACGCCCTAAAAGAGGCTGCTTAGGCAGCCTCTTTTCATTTTTATCATTGTGCATTACTAGCACGTTTTCAGAATGTTATGACACTCTGCTTTTTGCTTTGTGCAGGGCTTGTCTATTGCCCGCTGCCACGCGAGCCGCTACGTTTATCCGCAGCCTTGTTGCCTAATTACTCTTCGGCATGCATACTTTTGCGGCTTGAATTTGTTTGTACCGTACTATGCTTACGCCGCGCCAGCTCTTCCTTCGCCACCAGGCTCAAACGTCTGATTTCCCCTTACTTCTCGAAATCGAACGTGCAGAGGGCGTATACATGTATGCGCCCGGTGGCCGCCGTTACCTCGATCTGATTTCGGGCATTGGCGTCAGCAACGTAGGCCACCGCCACCCGCGGGTAGTGCAGGCCATTAAAGACCAAGCCGATAAATACCTGCACTTAATGGTGTACGGCGAGCTAGTGCAAGCGCCACCGGCCGAGCTAGCCGAAGCGCTGCACCAAACCTTGCCTGCGCACCTGGATAATGTGTACTTCACCAACTCCGGCACGGAGGCCGTAGAGGGTGCCCTGAAGCTAGCGAAGCGCCATACCGGCCGCACCGAGCTGATTTCCTGCCACCGGGCTTACCATGGCTCCACGCAGGGCGCGCTGTCGGTTACGGGTTCCGAGAGTTTCAAGCGTAGCTACCGCCCCCTCCTCCCCGATGTACGCCACATCGAGTTCAACGACTTTGCAGACCTAGCCTTGATCACGGAGCGCACGGCCGCTGTTATCATCGAAACGATCCAGGGCGAGGCAGGTGTGCGGGTACCCGTTGCTGGCTATTTACAAGCCCTGCGCAAGCGCTGCCTACTCACCGGCACCCTGCTGATTCTGGATGAAATCCAGTGTGGCTTTGGGCGCACCGGCACGTTCTGGGCTTTCGAGCAGTTTGGCCTGTGGCCCGATATCCTAGTGTGCGCCAAAGGAATGGGTGGCGGGATGCCCATTGGGGCGTTTATTTCTTCCCAGCAAATCATGGCGGGGTTTAAGACGAACCCCGTGCTAGGTCACTGCACCACGTTTGGCGGGCACCCGGTATCATGTGCGGCGTCGTTGGCGACGCTACGCGTTATTCAAGAAGAGCAGCTACTGGCGAGCGTACACGAAAAAGCCGCCCGTTTTCGGCGGCTTTTGCAACATCCTGCTATCCGGGCCGTGCGTGGACATGGGCTCCTGATGGCGGTAGAGTTTGATTCGTATGATGTGCTCAAGCCTATTATTGATCGGGCGCTAGAGCACGAGGATATTCTGACGGATTGGTTTCTGTTTTGTGACAATTCGCTGCGCTTGGCGCCTCCTCTTATCATTACCAACGCAGAAATTGATGAGGCTTGCGCAGCCTTATTGCGGGCTATCACGTACGTAACGCAGCAGCCGGCGGCGAATGCCTAGCCCTTGCTATTCTGATCGTTGCACTCAAAGCGAAGGAAATTTTGGGTATCCTCCTTTATTTGCTCACGTGGCAAGCCATCCTTCACTCCCATCGAAATCTTACGCACTAGCACTCCCACAATAGCTTTGCGGAAACCTAGGCGCTCGGCCATCTCAATGCAGAAGTCCATTTCATTTTCGTCCACGATGCCATCGGCGAGCATCATGTCTACCAAGTCAAATATTTGGTCGAAGCGTTCCGAGTCGTTGTCAGGGATGAGCATTTTAACACTTCCCGCGTTGGCCACAATATTGCGAACCTCCGTGGGGCGCATGCCGTTTTTCTTACCAACGGCTACGATAAAACTCATTTCTCGTTCGTCAATGTGGCCATCGGCTTTGGCCAGGGTTGCCAGGTTGATGAGGTGGCTCTTTACTTTCTTTGTCTGCTCATTTTCAAAAAAACCAAACATACAAACTGGTGCTTATAAAGGGTGGAGGGTTAAGGAAGCTAACCTTGTAGAACAAAGCGCAAATCAGGGCGGAGGGCAGGTAAGTTAGCGCCTAGGTTGCTCAATTCCAACAGAATCGCATACGTAGCCAGCAGAAAAAAAGCCGTTTGTTTTCCTCATTTATGATTGCATTGGATAATGCCTGTATTTTTTCGGAAGGGATTTCCCACCTTTGCCCTGTCCGCTTCGGGCATTTTCCGCTTATTACATTACCATGAAACGTATAGGAGTCTTTACCAGCGGGGGTGATTCGCCGGGCATGAATGCCTGCGTCCGGGCTGTAGTGCGTACGGCTGTGTATCACGGCATTGAGGTGTATGGTATCATGCGCGGCTACAGCGGCATGATTAAGGGCGAGTTTATTAAGCTCGACTCGGCCTCGGTTGCTAACACGGTGCAGCGCGGCGGCACGATTCTCAAATCGGCACGCAGTCAGAAGTTTATGACCAAGGAAGGCCGACAGCAGGCGTTCGACCAACTGGTCAACCACGGCATTGAGGGCTTGGTTGCCATCGGCGGCAATGGCACGTTTACCGGCGCCATGATCTTCGAGCGGGAGTTTGGCATCCCTACCGTTGGGGCCCCCGGCACCATCGACAACGACCTGTTCGGCACCGACTACACCATCGGCTACGACACAGCCGTGAACACTGCCCTGGAGGCCATCGACAAGATCCGCGATACCGCCGACTCGCACGACCGTTGCTTCTTTATTGAAGTAATGGGGCGCGACTCAGGCTATATCGCTATTCCGTGCGCCATTGGTGGCGGGGCTGAAATTGTAATGGTTCCGGAAACACAGATGTCGGAAGAGGCTGTGATTGAAACGCTGCGCAACAGCTGGCGTCGCTCCAAAACCTCGTTTATCGTGGTAGTGGCCGAAGGAGAAAAGGAAGGCAACGTAACCCACGTAGCGGCCCGCGTGAAGGAAGCTATTCCGGAGCTTGACGCCCGCGTTACCATTATTGGGCACGTGCAGCGCGGCGGTGCTCCCACCGCCTCCGACCGTTTGCTAGCTTCCCAAATCGGCATTGCAGCCGTAGAAGGCCTCATGAACGGCATGCGTAACGTGATGGCTGGCATCATCGACCGTAAGCTCGTGTACACCCCCTTCGAGGATACCATCTATAAGAAAAAGATGCTAAGCCAGAGCTTTATGCGGATGGTAGAAATCCTGAGCGTATAGTCGACCTAGGTTCTTCATTAACAATCTATTATTAGCGCGCCTTACCAGGCGCGCTTTTTTTGTAGCCTTAAGAAAAAGAGTACTTTGCTAGCCTCATATACTTAGCGACATTTTATGATTAATCGTTACCGCATCCTCGGCTCCATTCTTCTTCTGAGCGCCGCTACAATGCCTACTTTTTCGCAAAACGCTCCTACGGCTTCGCCTGCCCGCGCTACTTGGCAGCTAGGTCTAGGTTCGGCGGGCATGGGAACCGGTGACTACATGTGTTTTAAAGCGCATGTAGAGTATACGCCGCTATTTGGTCGCTACCTAGGTACGGGTACTCGGCTAGCTTTCGTGAATGGCAGCCGTGAATCCTATAACTGGCTAAAGCATCCCACTGCTACTAGCTTCGGCATTAGGGTCCCTTTTGTAATGGGCTACCAAGCGTTCAATGCAGAACAGGAAGTATACGTTTATCCCTTCGGCAACGATAAGCAAGTGTTATTTGCCGTGGGTGGCGGTGGCTACCTAGGTTACTCCAACCGCTATGGTGCTCCTGAAATGCGTGGTGACTTCACCAACAATACGAGCGAGGTTGTCCTCGACCATGAGCAGGGAGTGCACGCTGGCTACATGTTCTCCCTAAATCTCGATGTGGCGCTTACTTCTGATCAACGCTGGCTTGTCGGGGGCAAGGCGGCCTTTCAGAACGATACGTTTGGCAACTCCCTGGCTTCTCTGCAAGTGAAGCTAGGTCATCGATTCTAACCGTTATTATCTAGTCTACTCAGCAAGTTAGGTACCTGGTTTTCTGTTTGCTCCGGGTGCAGCCACGTGTAGGCGGGGTCGCGGCGAAACCACGTAAGCTGCCGCTTGGCGTAGTGCCGCGTGTTGCGCTTCAGCAAGCGCACAGTTTCGGGCCAATCCTGAAGGCCGTCGAGGTAGTCAAATAGCTCTTTATAGCCAACGGTTTGCAGCGCGTTGTGATGCCGATACGGCAGCAAGCCTTTCACTTCCTCTAATAGCCCCGCTTCTATCATCTGATCTACCCGCAGGTCAATGCGTTGATACAGTTCCTCCCGCTCTCGGTTGAGTACGACCTTCACGGTATGGAATGGCCGCTCTACCTCACTTTTCCGGGCGTGGAAGCTGGAAAAAGGCTGCCCCGTGCTGCGCGTAACTTCCAGCGCCCGCACAACGCGCTGCGGATTCTGACGGTCGATGCGGGCGTAGGTCACAGGGTCGAGGCGCGCTAGCTCCGCTACCAACGTTTCCAGACCTAGGTCCTGCAGTTCGCTTTGAAGCGCAGCACGTATTTCAGGATTAGTTGCAGGCATTTCGTCGAGCCCTTCCGTTACGGCTTGCAAGTACAAGCCTGAGCCCCCCGTCAGAATAACAACCCGATGCCGTTGAAATAGCTCCGCCAAAACGCTCAGGGCTTCTTCTTCAAAACGACCAGCGTTATACTCCTCACTGATACTATGCGAGTTGATAAAGTGGTGTGGTACACCCTGCATCTCCTCGGGCGTGGGTTTGGCCGTACCAATACTCAGTTCCCGAAAAAACTGCCGCGAGTCAGCCGACACGATTTCGGTTTGGTATTGCTGCGCCAAATGCACGCACAAGGCCGTTTTACCCACAGCCGTTGGGCCGGCGACTACCAGTAGCGTTGGCGCAGCAGGAAGCAATAAGGTACTCATGCGGATGTTGATTGTGGCTCAGTAAGCGGCGCATACAGCGCCAACAAATGTTGCTCTTCCCGTTGCCAGTTCAGTTCAAGACGTGCCCGACGGCAGTTAGAGGCTAGCTGTTGGTAGCGGCTAGGCTCGTCGCGCAACAGCCGGTTGAGCGCAGTAGCAATAGAAGCAGGAGTTAGGTCCACAATTTCAGCTACCTCATACTGATCATTCAGCTGCCGGTATTCCGGAAAGTCAACCAGTATTTGTGGAATACCGGCATGCAGATAGTCGAAGAATTTATTTGCCAGTGAGTAGTAATAACTCAGCCCTTGCGGCTCCAGCAGCATTACTCCTACTGCCGCTTGCCGCGTAATCTCGCGGAGCTGCTCAGGCAAGACAAAGCCCTTAAATTCTACCTTGCCGCTTGCTAACAGACCTAGGTGTGCAGCCCGCTCCCGCAGCTCTGCCGACAGGTCTCCTTCCCCGCAGAGTACCAATCTTCCGGCTACTTGTGGCATTGCATCCAGCAACGCTTCCAGCCCCCGCCCGACGTTCAGCATGCCTTGGTAGAGAATGTAGCCTTCGGGCGGTGCACCTAGAGGTACCGGAGGCAGAGTGGTTTCGGTAAGCCGACTGATATTACGCACGACTTCAAAAGGACGACCATACCGTTGCCTGAATAACTGCGCCAGGGCTGGTCCAACAGTGTAGGCGAGGGTAGCACGCGGCACCACGACTTGCTCTATCAAACGCCAGACCCGCTGCACAATCGGACGCGCTACGACCTCCGGCATTTCCGTGAACAGCTCGTGGGCATCATACACAAAAGGCTGCTTACCTAGCTTCGCCCGCAGCCACACCGGTAGCGCCGTATCAAGGTCGATGGCACACCAGACGGTAGCGTGTTGGCCCAGCAAGAAGAAGAAAAGGCGTAAGTTAAATTCCAAATAAAACAACTTTCCCTTCGTGAACCAGCAGCGCAAACGGTGCTGTCGGTAGGGCTGCTCAGCTAAGGGCAAAGAGTGAGGCAATACTCTTCCAACGAGTAGTACATCGTGGCCGTGGCGTGCCAAGCTGCTACAGATACGCTGCATTCGCTGATCATAATTCAAATCAGTCGTAACTGTAAATAGTACTAAACTCATAAAGAATATTCTTGCTCCATTTTTTAACGTAGTCTACCGAAGACAAAAGAACTTATCTGGGATATTTTCGACAAATTTAGGGGTAAAATCGAGGCACCTGTTTAGCTGGAACAAGGGGCCGTTGCCGTCCTTATCAATGCCTATTCGCTCTATCCCCTCTCCTACTCCTGCTGTCGCTCAGCCTGGGCTCGCTTCGCCGGACGCGTTTTATCGTACGCTGTTTGAGGAGGCCTATGATGGGCTGCTGCTCTACGACGAACACGGAGTCCTGCTTGATTGCAATCAAACGGTGCTGCGTTTTCTAGGCACCACGCGCGCCATGCTGCTGGCCTCCGGGCTAATGGCGTATGCGGCCCCGGCTACTGTGGAACAGCCCGACCAATGGTTTTCAGCTACTACGTTGCACGAGGCGGTTATTCGCACAGCACGAACGGGGCAACCTTTTTCTAAAGGCTGGCAGGGTTGGCAAGGCAAAGTTGCCTTCAACGGCTGGGCAACTTTACACCGCGTAGTACTTCCAGGTGGCTTAGTTCGCGTGCAGCTTACTCTCCGCGAATCAACCCCGGCAGCCCAGGCCCCAGAACCGAGCCAAGCGTTGGTGGCTACCCATAGCCGCCAACAGCTCCGCGACCTGCTGACGCACACTAGCTTGAGCTATTTGATGCTCGACCGTGAAGGTATTGTCAGGGACGTAAACGACTATTTCTTAGATTTTACGGAATATACCCGCGAGGAAGTAGTCGGTCGCAACTACTATGACTTATTCAGTCCGCTTACGGAACGGGAGCTTCGCCGGAATAGCTACCTAGGTCTTATTCAGGAAGAACAGTTACAAGAATACTACGAGCGCGCACTCCTGACGAAATCTGGCCAGATCCGCATGGTGTACTGGCACGCAGAATTTACGTACGACGAAGCGCATAAAATCTCCGGAATTTTCGTCGTTGGGCGTGACCTAACTGATGGGCACGTTACGGCGCGTGCTTTGTCGGATAACCGTCATCGGCTACAAGATTTTTTCGACAACGCGCACGACCTGATTCAGAACCTTAGCATCGACAACCGCTTCTTGTTTGTGAACAAGGCGTGGAAGGAAAAGCTAGGCTACGACGACGACGACCTGCCTCACCTCACCCTTGGCGACGTAGTGCACCCCTACTATAAAGCCAAACTGCTCTACCAGCTTCGCAACCTCTACAAGGGTGAAAAAGTCAACAAACTCGAGACGGTATTCCTGACGAAATCGGGTAAGCCGGTACACTTGATCGGTAGTATTTCTTGCTCGTGGCAAGATGCGGAGCCCGTGTCTACGCGCGCCATCCTGCACGACATCACGGACCGTATAAAGGCTGAGCGGCTACAGAAGGTATACTACAGCATTGCCAACCTAGCAATTAGCTCCAAGGACTTACACTCTTTGTACGGTGCTATTCACCGGGAGCTGAGTAAAATCATTGAAACCAACAACTTCTATATCGCGCTCTGCGATGAAGAACGCACACAGCTCCAGTTCGCGTACTTCGTTGACCAGAACTCCCAGGGCGAGCAGCACAATAAGTCGCGGCCGTTCTCCTCAGGCATCTCCGAATACATCATTCGCACGGGCCGGCCTCAGTTCCTTTTAAAAGCGGAGTTGCAAGAGCTTATTGCCAACGGCACTATCACGGCTTATGGCTTGATGCCAGAAGTTATGCTGTGCTCACCGCTGAGTATTGGCGAGCGGATCATTGGGGTAATTACCGTACAAGACTACCACAAAGCCGATGCTTATGCGGCCGGCGACATTGAGATTCTGCACTTCATTTCCAACCAAGTTGCGCTCGCCATCGAGCGGAAGCGCAATGAAGTACAGATCAACAAGCAAAATGCCCGCTTAAACGCAATTTTCGAGAGCGGCTCCCACTTGATGTGGTCCGTGGATACGCATTCACGCCTCACTTCTTTCAACCGCAACTACTCCGCTTATTTCTTGCGGCGCAATGGCGTTTATCCGGCCCTCAACATCAATCTTTGGCAAGCTGACCAAGCCATGATGGATGAGGAAACGCGGGAGCTATTTGCTCAGAACTACCGCAAAGTCTTCGAAGGACGGCCCCAACGTTTCGAGGTGCGCCTGAACGACGTGAAAGGCCAGGATACTTGGCACGAAATCTACCTGAATCCCATCTACTTAGATGATGGCTCCTTCGAGGAAATTTCGGGCATTGCGCACGATATCACGGAGCAAAAACGCTCGCAACTGGAGCTAGCCGCGCAGGAAGAAAAATTCCGCGCCATCTTCGAATCGTTCCAGGACGTGTACTACCGCACCGACGAGCAAGGCATTCTTACGCTAGTCAGCCCCTCGGTACAAGATATGCTGGGGTATACACCTGAGGAAGTTACGGGCACTCCTATTGCTGACTACTATGTGTACCCTCAGGAGCGGGATGGCATTGTAAATAGTCTTCAAACCCAAGGTGCGGCCCGCAACTTTGAACTTGCCATGCGCCACAAGGATGGGTACTCCGTGAGCGTATTGGTGAACGCGCGACAAGTGAGTGGCGCTGGTGGCTCCGAAGGGATTGGTCGCGACATCACGGAGTTCAAGCAAATGCAGGATGACCTGCGAGCCGCTAAAGATGAAGCAGAAGCCGCTCTAGAAGCTAAAACGCAGTTCTTGGCTAATATGAGCCACGAGTTGCGCACGCCCATGAACGGCATTATCGGCATGATCGACCTGCTACACCAGACGGTAGCCTCGGAAGAGCAGGAAGAATATGTTGACACGCTGCGCAAGTCGTCGGAAGCTTTGTTGGCTATTCTCAACGATATCCTCGACCTATCGAAGATTCAGGCAGGTAAGCTGCAGGTCAGTGAGTCCGGCATTGATTTGCATTATACGCTCGACAAGATCCATTCGCTGTTTGCTAACCGAGCCAGCCAAAAAAATCTTGATTTTACGTATCACATTACGCCGCAAACGCCACGCTTCATCATCACTGATGAAACACGCCTGCTGCAAATTCTATCGAACCTGACGTCTAACGCCATCAAGTTCACGGCTCAGGGTTCGGTGAGCCTACAGGTGTCCTCGGTTGCTACAGATGGCGAAGAACACACGCTACGGTTCGCAGTACAAGATTCTGGTATTGGTATTTCGGAAGAGAACGAAAAGCTGCTCTTTAAAAACTTCACGCAGCTCGATACGACTCCGACCAAAGCATTTGGTGGTACGGGCCTAGGTCTGGCTATCAGCAAACAGCTTTCGGAACTACTCGGCGGCGAAATTGGGGTCTTCTCGCACGAAGGCGAGGGTAGTACTTTCTGGTTTACAATCCGCTGCCGTATAGCTTCCAACGCAGCTCAGATTGTGCAGGAGCGGGTAGCCTCTCGTGAGCGCACCCCCGAAGTAGTACGCTTCGAAATCACACCGCGGGTACTGCTCGTCGACGACAATCCGATCAACCAGAAGGTGGCGGTGCGGTTGCTCGATAAGCTAGGTTGCCAGAGTGATGTCGCCAATGATGGCTTTGAGGCAATTAGCCGGGCTACCGATCCTAAAGTGCATTACGATGTCATTTTCATGGATATCCAAATGCCCGAAATGGACGGCGTTACGGCTATGCAAGAGATTCGGCAGCGTTTGGGGAAGCAGTGCCCACCCGTGGTGGCCATGACGGCCTACTCGATGAAAGAGGACGCCGAACGCTTTGTGCAGCAGGGCATGGACGACTACGTGTCGAAGCCCGTGAAAACGCATGATCTGTACACAGTACTGCGTCGCTGGACGGCACCGAGTATAGTATTGCCAGACGAAACTCCAACCCCTGAAGTTGCTGTAGAAACACCAGCAGTGGTTGAAACCGACGCCTTACCTACAACCGATCTGATTGATTTGGACGTAGTAGAACAATTACGTCAGCTTGGTGGCCCCGAATTTGCGGCGCAACTTTACAGTGACTTCGAAACGGAAGCGGGACAGCTGCTGAAAGAGGCCACTGAACTCGTTACTTCCGGCGATTACAACCAGATATTACCTCATTTGCACCAGTTAAAAGGCACTGGCTTTACCCTCGGCATTAATCCAGTGGCCGAACAAGCCAAAACATTGGAGCATGA
The DNA here is from genome assembly GCF_002154225.1 of Hymenobacter crusticola. GTDB lineage: Bacteria > Bacteroidota > Bacteroidia > Cytophagales > Hymenobacteraceae > Hymenobacter > Hymenobacter crusticola. Next base: position 71,338 of record NZ_MTSE01000008.1, on the reverse strand, counting down.
CTTAAAAAAAGGACAAAGGGATAATGTTGAGCGGGATTTCCAACGCTTGCTGCGTTACTTTGCACAGTTCGTTGCTGCATACCCTTCTCTGATTCACTCTGCCTAGCTTAACAACAAACTCTTTATTCATCCACCATACCCGGCGTTTCTAATTTCATTTCCATGGCCGATTCTAAAACAATCCTAATTGCGGAGGATAGCTCCGTTATTCTAAACCTAACCAAGAAGATCCTAGAACTGCAGCGTTATCGCATTGTATCGGCCAAGAACGGCGGTGAGGTTATTAAGCAAGTAGAAACCCAACCCATCGATTGTGTGCTGATGGATATTAATATTCCTGTGAAGGATGGCATGGAATGCACACGTGAGATTCGACGCCATTCCGATCCGCGCATCGCGCAGCTGCCCATCATCGCCATCACCGGTAACGCTAATAACTACTCGATGGAGCAGTTTAAAGAAGCTGGCGTAACAGACTACTTACCTAAACCCCTTGACTTCGACGCGTTGGTACGCGTCGTAAAGCAATACGTGGGGTAGCCGGTTGAATTGCTAAATGAGTAAATGGTTGATTGCTCTAACACGTAGCTAGAGTAGTCAACCATTTGATCATACAACCGTTTAGCTATTCGACAGATGGAAATTACATTTCTCGGCACTGGCACTTCTCAGGGCGTCCCGGTAATTGGGTGCACATGTGCGGTATGCCGCTCTCTAGACTACCGTGACAAGCGACTGCGGGTGTCCGTACATTTGCAAGTGCAAGGAAAAAGCCTCATTATCGATTCGGGGCCTGACTTTCGCCAACAAGTCTTACGCGAACGGATCGACCACCTAGATGCGCTGCTGTTTACGCACGAGCATAAGGACCATACAGCGGGCCTCGATGATATTCGAGCTTACAATTTCCGGCAACGCCAAGACATGCCTGTATATGCCGAACCGCGGGTACTAGCGCAGTTAAAACAGGAATTCGCCTACATTTTTGCTGAGAAAAAATATCCTGGTGTGCCGCAAGTGCAACTTATGCCGCTTGCGAGCGATAAGGAACGCTTTTTCGTGCAGGGCGTGGAGGTACAGCCTATCCGTGCTTTACACTATAAGCTACCAGTACTTGGCTTTCGAATCGGAGGCTTTACTTACGTAACCGATGCTAACTACTTGGCGCCAGAGGCACTGGAGCAGATGCGCGGCTCCGAAGTCATCGTGCTGAATGCCTTGCGTAATGAGCCGCACATCTCACATTTTTCGCTGCCCGAGGCTGTTGCTATTCTAGAAGACCTAGCTCCGCAACGCGCCTATCTTACGCACATTAGTCACATGCTAGGCCGTCATCGGGAAGTGGAAGCAACCCTCCCCGATTTCATCCGTCTTGCGTACGATGGGTTGCGCGTACAACTATAAAGCGTCATCTAGAACCTAGGGCCTATTTCTGCTGCAGAGTTTCAAATACATCGGCTCTGACGAATGTTCGTTTGTAGAAGCTGAGGGAGTGCACCAGCTTATACCCGGCCTTGAGGAGTTTATTAGTTGAGTGATTTATACGGTTCATCGTTGCCAACACTTTGCCCGCTCGGTGGTGAAACTCGTCAAATTCAACTAAAATCACTCGAATATCTAGCTGATCACGAAGTAGATCTTCAATCACTACGTATTCAGAACCTTCTATTTCGATTTTCAGTAAATCTATATGCTGATGATTTAGACTCCGCATAATATTTACTAATTTATCCACTGGAGCTTCAATATAATCTTCCGTGTTTTGAAGATTTGTAATTGAATGGCCAGGGTAATTTTCTTTAGAAGGAGAATAGAATTTAACTGTCTTTTTCTCATTCCAAATGCCAGTCGCTAAAAACTGAATTGTATCGAATTGCGAGCGTTTCACTGTATAGACGTATTTCCCATCTCCTCCGCTCGCATTAAACTGTTCGCCACGTTCAGTTTTTTCTATCAGCGTATTAAAGTGATCTAAAGCATAAGGCATTGGATCAAAGATGAATACTTGAGAGTTGAACATGGTAGCTAGTTCAACATCCAATGAGATATCCACTCCCGCTCCTACGCAATAACAGATGGAGCTAGCTTCTAGGTAGTTACTAGGAACATAGTAGCCCTGAAAAGTTGACCCTAAATAAACTAAATCTTTTAGCGGCACTACATTTTCCTGCGACTTGAGAGCAACGATTTTCTTTGCTAGGTTTTTTATTACTTGCATGAAATTAAGTATTGTATTGATATCTGAGAAACGATTCAAGAAGAGAGTGAACTAGTACGATGACTGTTAAGCGAGTTATAATTTGTATAGAGTATAATTTACCACATATCTATAAAAAAGTAGTTTTAATTAATTGCAACATATATAGTCTCTGGCCTGATAAATCATTTGAAGCTTATCTAAAAACTTTCTATTGTAAATAAAACTTTATATTATCATAAGAACTCCGTGTCATTTTTCAGTCTAATAAATTGGCTTATAGTCTGCCTCTAATAGAGACTCTAAACTTGATCAAGAGGCTCTTGCTGAGCAGCAATGCGTATCAGTATCTGATAGGATTCATTAAATATATGCAATAATCTATCCTAATTTGTTACTGTTTGTTCTTCAGTTCTCAATGCTTGATGGGGCTGCACTTCAGCGCTATGGCATCATTCTATGCACAACAACTATTATTTCCTGCGCCAATTAGCTCCAGCTCTTACACAGAAGTTAGTTGGCTACCGTGTAACTACTTGCTTCTCACAGGAAAAAGATGAGCTAGTAATTGGCTTGACAGATGGGTTGCAGGAGTTTTGGCTCCGGGCGCAGCTTTCTGCTAGTTTTCCGGTACTGGCGCTGCCAGAAACATTTTCTAGAGCCCGAGCCAACTCAGTCGATTTATTACCTGGCTTGTTGGGGCGCACGGTAGCCAGCGTCGGAGTTTTTCCCAATGACCGGGTACTTACGCTCAGCTTTATGGATGGTGCTACACTCCTGTTCAAACTCTACGGACCACGCCCCAACGCTATCTTCCGTTCAGCACCGGATGCACCAACTGAACTGTTTCACCAGCGCTATGCAGCCGACGCGGACCTAGCTCCTCTCTCTAGTACTCCTACAACGGCAACAGATCCGCTCAAACGATACCCTAGCCTTGGCGATTTGCCGCCGCGCTATCTGCGTAGCCACGGCTACGACCAAGCCTCCCCTCCTCACAAAGAGGACCTAGTGCGATCCGTAGTAGCTACGTTGGAGAACCCAGCGCATTTTTATTTGATCATGCTTGATGGTCGTACGCGACTGAGTTTACTGCCCGTAGGGGAAGTAGAACAAACTCTACCGCCTGAGCCAATTGCAGCACTACGGTTGTTTGTGCCCTTATACCTAGGTCGGCGCTCGTACGAAATGGAGCTTCGCCAAGTTCGCCAACTGCTTGAGCGGCGTGCTGAGGAAGCCACTTTAGGTGCCAGCCAGGCGCGCGCACGCCTCCATGCCTTAGAGCACACGGCAGGCTACCGCCAAACGGCAGACCTAATTATGGCTAATCTGACTCAAATACCGCTGGGCGCCACGCAGGTAGAGGTATATGACTTCTACCAAGATCAAGCCCGCGTTTTGAAGCTGAAGGCGACGGAGACCCCCCAGCGCACGGCCCAAAACTTATACCGCAAAGCGAAAAATCAGAAAATCGAGGTGCAGGAGCTACAAGAGCGCGTAGAGCGGCGGGAGACGGAGGCCTTCTGGTGCTTGGAACGACTAGAGGAGCTAGCCGCTATCACTGATCTGCGGCTGCTGCGTACTTGGCGAAAGACCCATGACCTTCAGCCCGAAACAAAAGCGCCGACAGTCACTGAATTACCTTTCAAAGTTTTCGAAGACAGTGGCTTTACAATCATGGTGGGCCGCAATGCGCAGAATAATGATCTGCTCACCCAACGTTACGCTCACAAAGAAGACCTGTGGCTACACGCCAAAGACGTATCTGGCTCGCACGTTGTTATTCGGCACCGCGCTGGGCATGTAGTACCAGAACCGGTAGTGGAACGCGCGGCACAGCTAGCTGCTTGGTATTCGCGACGCAAGAACGATTCGCTCTGCCCCGTCACGGTGACGCCTAAGAAGTTCGTACGCAAGCCCAAGGGAGCAGTTCCTGGCGCCGTAATCGTGGAGCGCGAAAAAGTAGTACTGGTAGTGCCCGCCAACCCTTTCGAGCGAATAAGCTAGCGCAGTAGTAGGCCCTGAAAAGCAAAAAGCCCAACCAATATTGGTTGGGCTTTTTTGTGCGCGCGGGGAGATTCGAACTCCCACACCCGGAGGGCACCACCCCCTCAAGATGGCGTGTCTACCAGTTTCACCACGTGCGCAGTTGGTTTTAAACGTAGTATCCAGCAGATGCTTCAAAGCTTCTGACTTCGCTGAGGCGGCGAAGTGGGGACAAAAGTAGGCACTAACGCTTCGCGGTGCAAGCACAGGCGTTAGTTTTTTCTACAGTCTTCGCTTTACTATCCTTTTATTAAGCGGTTTGGGCTTATAACTCAGTCAGTAAGCTTCATCAAAAATTTATGCACCCAGAGGCACTTTGTACTTACTGTCTCTCCCACTACTACTGTACACATTCCCTACTGCCTTTTTATGTCCACCAAATCACTCTCTCCCTCTTCATCCTTCTTTGCCAGTTTTGCCGAGAGCATCACTAAGTTCTCCGGTTCTACCATGGCCTTCAGTGGCGCGCTAGCGCTGGTTATCGTTTGGGCCGCCGTCGGCCCCGTTTTTCATTATTCTGAAACGTGGCAGCTCGTTATCAACACCGGCACGACCATCATTACCTTCCTGATGGTTTTTTTGATTCAGCGGGCGCAGAACAAAGACTCGCTTGTGCTGCACCTGAAGCTTAATGAGCTCATAGCAGCTACAAAAGGCGCCAGCAACCGCCTCATCAACGCACAAGACTTTACGGAGAACGAAATCAACCTCATTCACCAGTACTATTGTCTGCTGGCAGAAAAAGCTAAGCTCGATAACGACCTAGGTCAGACTCACTCCGTGGAAGAGGCCGAAGAAAACCATGCGGAGAAGCTGAGTGCCCACCGAGACTGAATAAGGCATACTATATGGTATAGCCCCAAAAGCAACGGCCCTGCCTCTAGAAAGAGGCAGGGCCGTTTTGTAATAGCCTTTAAACGCTACTTATTCAGCTTGCGCCAAGGGCGAATCAACAACGTGTTCTGATACGAACCATACTTGCAGTTCGTTCGTGCGCATTACATTGCTCACGATCAAATCGTTGGTGCCATCATCACCGCTATCGGCAGCTCTTTTCGCAAACTCGTGGCAGTTTTTCAGGATGATTTGGTGTGCTTCCAATAAGCGCGATACTTGGATGGGAGCTTCCTCCCGGTCGCGGGGCGGACGCGGAATGCTGGTGGTTTCGGCAATGTCAGCAGCCATAGCAACAGCAATACCACCTAGGATTTGGATGCGCTCAGCAATCTGGTCGATTAGAGCGTCTTGCTCTTCGTAGTGCTTATCGTAAAGCAAATGCAGCTGGTAGAACGTGGGCCCTACTACTTGCCAATGGTGCTTCTTATACATGTCGCGTAGCGAGCAAGTATCGGCTAGCAGCAAGTTCAGCATGTCGACGCTTTCTTGGCGCACGTTTTCTTCGAGGCCGATGGGTAGACGCTGCGATACAGTGCCGAAGCGCTGTAAGGGAGCAGGCGCCGACTTCTGTTGGTTAAGGATAGGCTGAACGCTAACTGCTGGGTTGCTCTGCTCAGCTTGGTCGTTTGATGCTTTGGGAGTTGCTTTCTTCGCAGGTGCTTTGGTTACGGTTGCCATAGTGCAAGGATTATCTATTCGATGAGGAGCCTGAACAAGTCCGACGGATTGCCCAAGGATACCCTCTTTACGCATATGCTACCGCCGGGTTGAGCCTGCTCAGTATATTTTACGGGCAAACCTAGGTTACCTTCTTTCTAGTTTGGAATTCAAGAAAACTACTGCTGTTTGACAGCTTACCTAGCATCAGATGCTCCTGGTAAGCTTTCCTCTTTTCGTTAGCCTTTTCCTAGTCCTCACTCCTACTGCACACCCCATGGCCTTCCCCTTTGCCGGCGATGATAAATCGACGATAGCTACGCTGCTGAAAACGCTGCCCCAAGTCGGGCACCTGGAGTGGATTGGAATCCGGCCGGTACGCCGCGCGCCGCTGGTAGCCATGCGAGAAGCAACCGTCGAAACGGACCGTCACATCCAAGGTGACCACGCTACGCCGAAGGCGGGTGGCAAAAGGCAAGTGACGCTTATCCAGCACGAAGACCTAGCCGCTGTTGCAGGCTACCTAGGTTTTGCAGAACCGATAGATCCTGAGCGCTTGCGCCGCAACTTGGTGGTGAGCGGACTGAACCTACTCGCCTTGAAAAACCGCAAGGTGCAGATTGGCAAGGATGTGCAACTGGAAATCACCGGTGAGTGCCACCCTTGCTCACGCATGGAAGAAGAGTTGGGTCCTGGTGGCTACAATGCCATGCGTGGCCACGGTGGCCTTACGGCCCGCATTCTGCACGGCGGCGTAATAAAGGTGGGCGACCCAGTGCGGGTACTAGACTAAGCTTCTATTCAATAGCGACTAACTGCTGATGCTACCTAGTTCTTCGCCCGCAAAAAGGCCCGTGCTGTTCGACCACGATGGTGGAGTCGATGATTTCTTGTCCCTATTGCTCTTGCTGCATATGCAGCACGTTGAGCTGCTCGGCGTCTCGGTTACGCCCGCCGATTGCTACCTAGAAAACGCTCTGCTCACCACGCACAAGCTGCTAGCCTTGGCCCAACGGAGCGACGTGGAGGTAAGCGGCGGCAACTATCACGGTGTAAACGCCTTCTCTTCTGATTGGCGGGCCAAGCCAAAGATTCTGAACGCGTTGCCAAGCATGATTAACGTGGAAGTCGAGGCTAATGCGGCGCACTACGACGACAACACGGCCTTCATCATCCGGCAGCTTGAAGCGGCACGGGCGCCGGTTACGTTCCTTATAACCGGGCCTTGCTCGAGCTTGGTGCATACCCTCGGAAAAGCACCTAGCTTGCGAGAAAAGATAGCCGAAGTCGTGTGGATGGGCGGCGCGGTAGACGTGATTGGCAATGTAAAAACCTACAATCACGACGGCTCCGCCGAATGGAACGTGTTCTGGGACCCCATTTCGGCGCATAAGCTCTTTCGCTCCGGCTTGCCCATCACGCTGGTGCCACTGGATGTTACGAATACCGTTCCGGTCAGCTTTGACTTCCTGAAGAAGCTAGCCTCGCAGGCAGATTATTTCTTCTCGAACCTCGCCGGGCAGTTTTGGGCTACTACCATCGACACTATCCCGGCCTACGAATACACCTACTTTATGTGGGATGTGCTCACTACCAGCTACCTAGCTATTCCAAATGCTTTTCAGCTTGAAATGATTGAGCTAGAGGTAGCTCCGAGCGGCCCCGCTGCAGGCAACACCTACCGCAAACCAGGCTCAGGGCAGTGGGTGAAAACGGCCGTAGGCGTGCGCAAAGAAGAGTTTTATGAGTTTCTATTTGATCTGCTGAAGCAGAATATTGTAGCGGCGCCATAACCTAGGCCTAGGTCTTAAACACAAAGCAGCCGCGGCAGGTATCTGCCGCGGCTGCTTTGTAATGTCTACAGCAATTACTTGCGCCCTTCCACGATTTCCTTCACGATATCTGGGTCGAGCAGCGTGGTGGTATCACCTAGGTTGCTGGTTTCGCCCTCGGCTACTTTGCGTAAGATGCGGCGCATAATCTTACCAGAACGCGTTTTAGGCAACCCCGACACAAACTGAATCTTATCGGGCTTGGCAATGCGCCCTATTTCGGCCACGATGGTTTCGATGATGCTGGCTTCCACGCGGGGCGCTTCTGTGGAGTCGACCGGGTCTTGGCAGATGATGAAGGCATAAATACCTTGCCCCTTCACGTCGTGTGGATAGCCCACCACTGCCGACTCAACCACGTGGCTGTTTTGGTTGATGGCGTTTTCGATTTCGGCTGTGCCGAAGCGGTGGCCCGATACGTTAATCACATCATCTACGCGGCCCATGATGCGGTAGAGGCCGTTGTGCTCGCGGCGGGCACCGTCGCCGGTGAAGTAGTAGCCAGGGTACACGCCAAAATACGTCTGGCGGCAGCGCTCATGGTCGCCATAGGTTGTGCGGATGATGCCCGGCCAGGCCTGCTTGATAGCTAGGTAGCCTTCGGCGTCGTTGCCTTCGATTTCTTGGCCTTCTTGATTGAGCAACACCGGCTGTACGCCAGGCAGTGGCAAACCGGCTCGCGCTGGTACGCTAGGGGTAATATCTGCCAGTGCCGAAATCATGATGCCAGCCGTTTCGGTCTGCCACCACGTGTCCACGATAGGGCAGCGGTCTTTGCCGATGTGCGTGTGGTACCAGTGCCACGCTTCCTCGTTGATGGGCTCCCCCACCGAACCTAGCACCCGCAGCGAATCCAGGGAGTAAGCCAGCACGTGGTTGATGTCTTGGGCCATGAGTGAGCGAATGGCCGTGGGCGAGGTGTAGAACACGTTCACCCCGTGTTTGTCAATCACTTCCCAGTAGCGGCCAGGACTAGGAAACGTGGGTACGCCCTCAAACATAAGGGTAGTAGCGCCCGCCAGCAGCGGCCCGTAGAGCAGATAGCTGTGGCCCGTTACCCAGCCAATGTCGGCCGTGCACCAGTACACATCGTTCTCATTGACTTGAAATACGTTGCGGTACGTGTAGTCGGTCCACACCATATAGCCCGCTTGCGTGTGCACCACCCCTTTGGGCTTGCCGGTGCTGCCGGAGGTGTAAAGAATGAAGAGCATGTCCTCGGCCTCCATTTCCTCGGCGGGGCAGGTTTTCTCGACCTCGGCCACTTCTTCGTGATACCACACGTCGCGGCCTTCCTGCATGTGCACGGGCCAGCCCACGTGCTCCACCACAATCACGCCGCGCACCGAAGGGCAGCTTTCCAACGCCTCATCGACCACGCGCTTCACCGGAATCTGCTTGGCGCCGCGGTCGAGGCCGTCGGAAGTGATTACCACCGATGCCTGCGCGTCGTTGACGCGGTCGGCAATGGCATTGGCCGAGAAACCAGCAAAAATAACCGAGTGCACGGCCCCAATGCGGGCACAAGCTAGGGTAGCAATAGCAAGCTGCGGAATCATGGGCATGTAGAGGCACACCCGGTCGCCTTTCTCTACGCCATTGTTATGCAACACATTAGCAAACTTGCATACCTCCTGGTACAGTTCGCGGTAGGTGTAGCGCAGCCCCCGCGTTTTGGGGTCGTTGGGTTCCCAAATGAGGGCTAGCTTGTTGCCACGCTGCTCTAGGTGGCGGTCGAGGCAGTTTTCGGTGATGTTGAGCTTGGCACCGCTAAACCACTTGTTATGACCACCAACTAGATCGGCCTGCATCACCGAATCCCACTTGCGGCGCCAGGTAAAAGGTTCGGCTACTTGAGCCCAAAACTGTTCAGGATTGTCGACGCTACGCTGGTAAGCGTCTTGGTACTCTTCAAACGTGCGAATGCGGGGATGTTCAGCGGGCATGATGGGGAGAATTTGAAATGATCTTGGGGAATTTTCGAGGAAGGCAGGAGCAATAAACGGCTTTTACGCGTGCTTTGAACTAAATAGGCTGCACTCGACCAACCAACGCCCGCACCTGTTCCATGAGCTGACGGGTGCTAAACGGCTTGGAAATATAGAGGTCAGCGCCCACTTCGTAGCCCTTCTGGATATCGGCTTCTTTGCTTTTGGCGCTCAGAAAAATCACCTTGGTGTCTTGCCGGTCGGGGCGTTGCCGCACGTACTGGCACACCTGGTAGCCATCTACGTCGGGCATCATCACATCGAGCAGAATCACCGTGAAGGGCGTTTGGCCGATGGCCTCCATGGCCTCCGTGCCGTTGCGGGCAATGCTGACGCCGTAGCCACTTTTGCGCATCAAGAACTCCAGCGACATCACGATGTTCGGCTCATCATCTACAATCAATACTTGGGGAGCACTCATAGCGGGAATCATGTGGGGCACTTAAAAACTCATTGCAGCAGCGGGTGGCAAAGTTGGTGGTAGCCTAGGTAGCGAAAGGGCATAGCGAGCAACAAAACAGATTAATGATCAACCGCGAGCGGCAACTCAAAGGAAAACCTAGCTCCTTGCTCGGGCGCGCTTTCCACCCAGATGCGGCCGGCATGCAGCTCCACAATCTTTTTGGTGATAGCCAACCCTAGGCCCGAACCTTCGGGCTTGCGCATGGTTTGGTTCTGCGCCTGAAAGAACTTGTCGAAAATCAGCTCGTGCAACGCCGGATCGATGCCTTTGCCATTATCAGCTACCTGGATGCGCACGGTGTTATCGGCGGCTTCGGCTCTCACCCAGATATGCCCGAAGCCATCGACCCGGCACGATTTCACGGCGTTGCTGAGCAAGTTCACTAGCACCTGCATGAGCCGGTCACGGTCGCCGCTGAGGGCAGGCAAGCCAGGAAGCACGCTCACCTCCAGACGGATATGCTTGTCGCGGAGTAGCTGCCCCACGGCGTCGAGGGCGTCGTGGATGATGTCGGCCACGGCGAGCGGGGCGCGTTCGAGGGTGGCTTTGCCCGACTCGTATTTCTCCAGGTCCAGTACCAGCGTGATCAGGCGACCTAGGCGTTCCGTTTCTTTCGTTATAGTGTTCAGAAAGCGCAGGCGCTCTTCTTCTTCCAGGTCAGGATTATCAGACAGAATTTCAGCCAGGGCGCGGATGCTGGTCAGGGGCGTGCGCAACTCGTGCGTAACGGTGTAGAGAAACTCGTCTTTGCGCATGTCGAGCTCCTGTAGTTGTTGGTAAGCATTGCGCAGATCGTCGGTGAGGCGCTGCAACTGCCGCGACTGTTTCTGCAGCTGGCGGTTGGCTTCCACCAGCTGTTGCGACTCGCGCAGAATATCGACCACGCTATCCAAGCTGATCGTTTCCTGCGCCCCGATTGCCGACGCTAGCAGCAGCCGCGCCGAGGCTGGACCGACCGTACCGGCCAGCAGCTTTTCAGCGTAGGCGAGCAAGCGCGGATCGGCGGGCGTAGTTAGGGCGTTGGTTAGTTGCGCATCGGGCACCCGATCGGCAAAGGCCTGCAAGGCTTGCATAGCGCGCTTCTTCCCCAGGAAGCCCGTGAGCAGGGCCCGCAAATCGGGCAGAGGCGTCGCACCTTGCCAACCCGCCGGTCCCTCAAACACGTTGCGGTAGCGAAACACATCCACAAACATGGCGGCTTGCTGTTGCTCTAGGCCCGAAGGCCGGCCGGCCAGCGACACGCCCACGTACAAGCCGACGTTGAAAAACCAGCTCCAAAATAGCCCGTGCGGCAACGAACCAAGGTCTTGCAGGCCAAACAAAGCGTACGGCCGTAGGCTACTTATCCCGGCCACGCCGTGCTCCAGCAGGCTCATTGGCAGCATCCCGGCGCCCACCATGGTAGGCACTACGAGCGTGAAAAACCACAAGGCAAATCCCGCCAAAATACCCGCCGTGGCGCCTTGTTGGGTCCCCCCCTTCCAATACAGGCCACCGAGCACGACGGGCATAAACTGCGCCACTGCGGCAAATGAGATAAGCCCGATATCCACCAACGACAGCAGGTGCCCCACCACGGCGTAGTAGCCATAAGCCAGCAACAGCACCACTACCACGGCCAATCGGCGGCTTTGTAGGGCAATGCGACCTAGGTAGGCAAACCAGCGGCTATCGGCATGGGCGGCTGGAATGCGCACCAGCAAGGGCATCAGCAAGTGGTTGCTCATCATCACGCTCAGGGCAATGGTTTCGACGATGATCATGCTGCTGGCAGCCGAGAGCCCACCTAGGTAGGTGAGCAACGCCAACCAGCGGTGGCCCGCATCGAGCGGCAAAGCGAGCACAAACGTGTCGGCGTCGAGCCCACGACCGGCGTAACGCAAGGCGCCCCCAAGTGCCACGGGTAACACAAACAGGTTGATCACGATCAGGTAGAGCGGAAATAACCACATGGCTTTGCGCAGGTGATTCTCGTTCACGTTCTCTACCACCGCCACCTGAAACTGCCTGGGCAGTAACAAAATGGCCGACACGCTCAGTACCAGCAGCGTAAGCCACTGCGCTCCGCTTGTGCCCGCCTCATGCAAGGTAAACAGCCGGCTGAGGGCCGGCACGGCGGCCGCTTGCGTGAATACATCACCGAAGCCGCTAAACAAACCGAAGGTCACGAAGCCGCCCACCAGCAGAAAAGCCACCAGCTTCACCAGTGATTCCAGCGCTACTGCCAGCACCATGCCTTCGTGGCGCTCGGTGGCCTCCACGGAGCGCACGCCGAAGATGATGGTGAAAAAAGCGAGTCCTACCGTGGTGTAGAAAGCTGAGCTGATATCTACTTGACCGTTGGCCGCGTGTAGTGTGGTGCTCTGCTGCGTGATAATATCGAAGGAAACCGCAATGGCTTTGATTTGCAGCGAGATGTACGGCACCACACCGAGCACGCACACCACCGTAACCAGCGCCCCCAGCCAGGCGCTTTTGCCGTAGCGGGCCGAAATAAAATCGGCAATGGAGGTGAGGCGCTGCAAGCGGCAAATGCGAATAATCTTGCGCAAAACCAGCCACCAGGCCGGCGCCAGCAACGTAGGACCTAGGTAGATACCCACGAAAGCTGGTCCAAAATGCGCGGCGCGGCCCACGCTGCCATAGAACGTCCAGGCGGTGCAGTACACGGCCATGCTCAGGGCGTACACGTACGGGTTGCTCACCAAGCTCCGGCGTTCTGCCGATCGGCGCTCCGCCGCATACGCCACGCCAAACAGCAAAGCTAGGTAGCCCAGCGAAAAGCCGATGACGAGCAACCGGTTCAATGAACAATGCGCAATTAGAGTGAGAAATCGAAAGGATAGCCTTTCGTAAGGAGCTAGGCTAGAAGCGTGACGTAGCTTAGTAGGTTCGCTGGCCTAGCTTATGGTTCGTCGTTTTGGCGCACGAGCCACCCGGTAATTAGCACCAGCGCAATCCAGGCGAGTAGCAAGTAGAGGTACAACACCGGGATGCCCCCTACCCGCCCTTGGTGGTCGAACACGGCGAGCAAAGGAAAATTGAGCAGCACCGTAAACAGCACACTCACAAAAAGGAGCCGCTGCCCGCGGCGCTGCTCGGCTTGTTCGTTGAAAGCCATATGCGTGACTAGGTAACTCAGTGGCTGAGCGACTGGATGGTCAATTAAGAACGCATCCAGTCGCTCAGCCACTGAGTTACACTATTCTTTGTTGTCCATCAGCTTCACGTTGCGCACGTCTTTCATCATGGCCATGCCCACGAAGAAGCAAATCAGGGCAATGATAACTGGGTAAGCTAGCCCGACGAGGCTGCTGTGCTCCTTGGCAAACGTGCCTTCGGGTTGGGCCGCTGCCCACACCCCAATCGACGTTGCAATCAGCGGCACGAAGCCCCCGAATACACCGTTGCCGATGTGATATGGCACCGACAGCGAGGTGTAGCGCACTTTCGTTGGAAACAGTTCGACCAAGTAAGCGGCAATCGGGCCGTACACCATCGTCACGAACACCACCAAGCAGAATACCAGCGCAATCATGGCGGGCACGTTGGGCGTGAGGGCCTTCATCACGGCCGGTACGGCTTTGCCTGCGGCATCTACCGTGGCCGGCGTAACCTCGGTGAGCGGACCGGCAAAGGCCTTGATGCCGTAGAACAGTGGAATGGTGAACAGGGCGCCACAGATCATGCCGGTCATGATGATGCGCTTGCGGCCAATGCGGTCGGAAAGCGAGCCAAAATACACGAACAGCGGCGTAGCGAGGAGCATGGATACCACCATGATAATGCTTGAGTCGACGATATCGAGTTTCAGCGTGGCATTCATGAAGGTGAAGGCCTGGAACTGGCTGGTGTAGAAAATAACCCCTTGGCCCATCGTCACGCCAAACAGCGCAATCAGCACTAAGCGCCGGTTGATGGGATTCATGAAGGAGTCACGTAAGGGGCTTTTGCTGGTAGTGCCGGTAGCTTTGGCTTTGGCAAATAAAGGCGACTCGTGCAGCTTGCGGCGAATGTAATACGAGGCAATAACCAGGAAACCGGAAAGCAGGAACGGAATGCGCCAGCCCCATTCTTTGAAGGCATCTTCGCCCATCAGCTTACGAGTAATCAGAATCACGGAAATGCTCAGGATCAGGCCGCCCGTGGCGGTAATCTGAATGAAGCTGGTGTAGTAGCCGCGCTTTTTGTCGGGCGCGTATTCGGCCACGTAGGTAGCGGCACCTCCGTACTCACCCCCGAGGGCTAGGCCTTGCAACAGGCGCAAAATTACCACCACCACGGGCGCCACGATGCCAATGCTATCATAGCTAGGAATGAGGCCAGTAATGAATGTGGCCCCGCCCATAATCAGCAGCGTGACCAGAAAGGTGTACTTGCGGCCGATCATGTCGCCGAGGCGCCCGAAGAACATTGCCCCGAATGGACGCACCACGAAGCCTGCACCGAACACAGCTAGGGCACCTAGCAGCGTATCCTCGATCTTGCCGGCGTGCCCAAACAGCACCGGCCCAATAATAGCGGCCAGCGAGCCAAAAATGTAGAAATCGTACCACTCGATGACCGTCCCGACCGATGAGGCAGTAATCACCTGCCAGATGGTGCCGGCCGATACCGCGTTGTTGTCGTGCTCCGCCGGAGCATCAGCGGCGTAGCCGTGTGCGTTAGGGATACTCTGTTCCATACTCGTTTTGCTTGATGAAATAAGTTGATGAGAAGTGGGAATTGGGAAAGGCAAGAAGGACTGCGCAGTGGCTTATAAATAAACCTGCGTTTGCAGCGTAATTTCGGGACGGTAATTGACGTCGTTCACGTTCGTAAAGTCGGGGCGTGAGCGGTAGTTTAAGGTCACTTTGGCGTTATGGCCATCGAGCAGCAGGTTCACCCCTGCGTCGACTGTTTTGGCCGTCTGCCGGTCACCGTTGCTCTGACGCAAGCCTTCGTAGCTGCCGCGCAAGTAGGTCACGTAGGGTTGCACCAGCGCTTTCGGACCTAGCGTGTTTTTGGGTAGCAGGAAGCCTACTTGCACGTACTCAGAAGAGCCCGTACCTGCCGTCGGAATAGCATTGCCGCGCAGTAAGTTACCACTAGGGTTGACGGAGGCCGGAATAGCACTACCATATCCAGGGTTCTCAGCCCCGATGTAGCGCACGTAGTTCGGGCCAAAGTCGAAGTTGTAGTACACGCCATACAAGGTCAGGGCAGTGCCAGCGTCTTTGTTGAGCGGTACGTCATAGAAGGCGTCTACCCCGAATAGTTTTATGTCATGCTTCTGGGTCGCAACGGCCACAAACGGATCGGCACCGGTAGCGAGCGGCACCGTTACGGCACTGGAAGTAGGCCGCGAGTAGGTGCCGTCCTTGTTGTACATAAAGCCGGCGCCCACGCTCAGCACTTTTTTTGTACCTAGGTAAGTGCCAACTTGATAAGGCAGGACGTTGGCCTCAGGCTCAAAGAAGTTGTAGCTGAAATAGCCCTGATACACGTGCTTAGTATCCTGCGGATTGAACTGCGCGATGTTGGTGCCAGTGTTCGTGGTGCCGGCCGTGGCACCTAGGGTCAGGGGTGTGCCGCTGACGTTGGTTAGGAAGGGGTCACTGACGGATACCCGATAATCGAACTTATCAATGCGGCCTTTCGCATACACACCCATCCAGCGGGCAAACTGATCGAGGGCATCAATGGTGGGAAAGTTGGTCAGCGGCAGGTCCATGGGCAGGATATTAACCGTGCTGGCGCTGCTCAAGCGTGAAATGCCGTTGTAGTAGTGCAGGCCTGCACCTAGGCTCAAATACTTGTTGACTTTGTACTCCGTAACGGCTTCGTGAATGAAAAACTGCGGCTTCTTACCGGGCCCAGTGGCTTCGCCAGGGGCCCCGCCGCTCACGGCATTCTGGTTGTTAATCCCTAGGTGCGTATAAAGCAGAAAGCGCGGGTTGAGTTGCGCCAAAATCACCAAGCGCGAACGACGCAGCCCAAAGTCAACTTGCCCGTGCTGGGGCTTGCCCGGGGCACGTAGTGTCCCGCTATTGTTCTCGGTGTAGCGGGTGTACACTTGATGCCAGGAGATGAAGCGCAGGTATTTCGAGCCATCGGGTGAGATGTTCACCTTCATCCCCGCTCCGTAAGGAACTGCCTGAGTGGGGGCAGGCGTGGGAGGGGGCGCCGTGGGTGGAGCGGGCGGGGGCGCTTGTCCGCCGGCGGGAGGAGGCGTTACCTGCGCTGTAGCACTGGCAGCCACCAGCATACTGCTGAGGGCTAATGCGTAACGGTGTTTTTGCATGGGATGGTGGATGGGTGGGACTCCAATGAGTAGCTGATTACCAGCTGCTAACACTAGCACAGCACCAAGTAGAAAAATCGCCCAGCGAAAACCATCTTCACGCTATCGTTCTGCTAATGGTATAGCCCTACCCTTCTTTGAACCGCTCCCAGCGAATCATCATATACTTATCACCTAGCTCCGTCACCATCAGTCCCGCTCCTTTCAGGTTCTGCGGATTCTGGATAAAATCAGCTAGCTCCTTCTGAGTGAGTATTTTGTACGTCGGGTGATAATCTGTCTGGCGCGGCGCTCGTAGGCCGTACTTCTTCACCCAATTCATCACGCTCACGTGGCTCACACCCAGCAGTCGTTCTATTTCGCGGTAGCTCACCCCTTCCACGTACAGCTGCAACGCCTTGATCACGTAGTAGGAGCTCACCTCCCGCCCGACCTTATCGACAGAATAATGATAACCGCAATTTTTGCACTTGTAGCGCTGTCGGCCGCCCACTACGCCACTTTTAGTAGCTTCTGTTGAATCACATTTGGGGCAGGCAGGCTTGGTCATGAGTCTCAAAGAATAGCGATGGCAGCCCACCTATAGTTGTTTAGCAAAGATATACTACTTTAGCAAAAATAGGTTTCTTGCTTCCTAATGATTATCATTTAGTGCTGAGTAGAATAGCCAAACGAACTTGGTCGCAGCTAATAGCAAAAGCAGTAAAGCGTAGAAGCTGATTCACCCAACAGCTTTGCAGCGCTGCTATTCCAGCGGGATAGGGTTGAATCGGCGACCTGACGATATAAACCGTTACACTAGCTTTGGTATCTATCAAAAGCAGTTGCTTATGCCCCTTCCTCCCTACCGCACCATCACGCCTGGCAGCTTACCCGCCAATGAATGGTACCAATTCATGGTAACGTCCGTGGCGCCGCGGCCCATTGCGTTTGTCAGCACCATTTCGGCAGCGGGCGAGGTCAACCTGAGCCCGTATAGCTTCTTCAACGTCTTTAGCGCTAGCCCGCCCATTCTTATCTTCTCGGCTACCACACGGGCCCGCGACAACAGCCCCAAGGACACCTTGCTCAATGTACGCGAAGTGGCCGAGTGCGTCATCAACATTGCCAATTACCCCTTGGTGGAGCAGTTGTCACTGACCAGCACAGAGTACCCACGCGGCGTGAACGAGTTTGCGAAGGCCGGTTTCACCGAGGTGGCTTCTGATAAAGTCCGCCCGCCGCGGGCGGCCGAGTGCCCAGCGGCGTACGAGTGCGTCATCGAGCAAATTGTCCCACTAGGCAACACCGGTGGCGCGGGCAACCTCGTTATCTGCCGGGTGGTACAGGCCCACTTCCACGAAACGCTGCTGAACGACAATGGCATTGGCTTGAATCCGCACAAGCTGGAAGCTGTGGCCCGCCTCGGGGGCGATTATTACTGCCGGGTAGGTCCCCAAAGTTTGCTGGAAGTACCTAGGCCTAACCGACACCAAGGCATCGGCTTCGACCAACTGCCGGCGCATGTCCGCCACAGCGACCTGCTGACGGGCAACAACCTAGGTCGGCTGGCCAATGTGGAAGCGGCCGCGCTGCCATCAGCGGCCGACGTACAGGCATTTCACCACGAACCCTTAGTGGCGTACACGCTCAGCAAGTACCACGGCGACCCCGCCGAGCAACGCCGTCAGCTCATGTTACTCGTTAAACAGTACTTAGAGGAAGGCCTGGTGCAGGAAGCCTGGAAGGTGCTGCTATTAGCCGATAAATAATAAAATGCCTACCTAGCTTGCGGCTCCTTCATTCACATGACGCCATTTTTCGTTAGCCTACTCAGAACCAATCTGCCTACTACCCCTACAACCACCTCCTAGCTATGAATAAGCCTTACTTCCAACTCGGCGACTGGCGTCGTAACGTACTGCTCGTTGCTGCGGCTGCCAGCCTCGGCATTGGTCTCCCCGCCTGCTCCGGCGACTCCAACTCCGATTACAACAAGACTGCTGGTGACTGGAGCAACGGCAACGAGACGTACTCGGAGGGCGTTATCACGGAAATGACCGAGGTGCAGCCGGGCGAGTGGAAAATTACGGCTGAGCGTCCCGCAGGCAAGGAGCAGATTGCGGCCGTCCTCAAACATTTTGATGGCAAAGTAGATACGCTGCAAGGCGAAGCGCTGCAAAAGCAAATGCAGAGCTACAGCCACAACAACCCCGAAAATCGTGTGGGTGGCACTAGTATGATGGACGTGCTGATGTGGGGCGGTATTGGCTACATGGCCGGCCGCTTCCTGACGCCAAACCTAGGTGCTTACGCCAACCCGGGCGTAGTGCAACAGAACAACGCGTGGCGCGCCCGCATGGCGCAAGAGCGTGGCCAGGGCCGAGGCTTTTTCGGCCGGGGCTTCACCGGTGGCCGGACATCGCCAACCAGTGGCATCCGACCTAGCTCCACCGTTACTCGCAGCACCGGTTTTGGCCAGAGCCGGAGCAGCATTCGCAGCAGTGCCCCGGCTGGTCGTAGCTCAGGCTTTGGCAGCCGCGGCGGCCGCGGTTTTGGCGGCTAATTTTCAATTACCAGTTGCCCATTAGCAGGCATTAAGTGGTCGAGCTTGCCTTGTTGCTAGCCCACCTGATGCACGACAAGCAGCAATTGACAAATAGTAACTGACAGATGATCAAACTTTTGCCGCTCTCCGGCGACGTATCTCCGGCCGTGCGGGGACTAGGATGGGACTGGGCCATTGAAGATGCTTGCCAAAACTACGTAGCCCGCGAAGCCGTGCAACTGCCTGAGCGCTCCGCTGATGCCCTGCTGCAAGCCGCCGATGCGCTCTACGATATGCTGGTGCAATGCATCCCCGATCCTATTCCCGATGACCTGCTGCGCTTGCTTGCCATTCCCGGCAACCTGTGGGCCGCCGTGCGCCAATCGTGGAACGACGACCGCCACTGGCACCTCTATGGCCGCTTCGACCTAGCCGAAACCACCGACGGACCTAAACTACTGGAATTCAACGCTGACACGGCCACCAGCTTACCCGAAACGGCCGTGGTGCAATGGGCCAGCTTAGTTGCCGCTGGCCAAGCCAACGACGACCGGCAGGTGAATGGTCTTTTTGAAGGTATGCAAAACCAACTGGCGCAGTGGCTGGAGCTAAACAACGACTTAGAGCCTACGCTCCTTCTAATCCATCTACCAGATAGCGAAGAGGATGCGGCTAACTGTGCCGTCGTGGCCGAAGCGGCGTTGGAAGCTGGCTTTGCGCAAGTCCATATCAGCTCCGTTGATGCCATGCAGGTTTCCGTGCAGGGCCCAGACCGGGGTGCCTGGGCCGAAGTGGAACCAGGTCAATGGCAGCGTTTCGCTTTCGTATTCAAGCTCGTGCCCTGGGAAATATTGGCCGATGAAGAACCTGAACTCACTGCCGACCTCACGCAACTGCTACAAAGCCGCGACCTGATTATCGCCAACCCGGCCTATGCGCTCCTGTTTCAGAGCAAAGGTATCCTAGCTTGGCTCTGGCAAAACTTTCCGCACCATCCGCTGCTGCTCGAAGCCTCTCTGCAAGACCTGCCGGGGCATGCAGTGCGCAAGCCCTTGCTAGGTCGTGAGGGCCAAAATGTGACGGAACTAAACAACGGACAGGCTGGCGAAACCATTGAAGGAGATTTTGCCGACCAAGCGCAAGTAAGTCAGCGTTTTGCCGAGCTGCCGCAGGATACGCAGGGTCGGCGCTACCAAGCGGGCGTGTTCTGGGCCGGTACCGCCTGCGCCATCGGGTTTCGTCGCGACGCAGGCTTCATCACCAATTTGTCGGAGTTTGTACCGCACGTGGTAGCGTAAGCAACCTAGGTATCGCCCAAATCGACTTAGGTAGTCTCCGCAACAGCGCGTACGCGCGGCGGCCACCCAACAGCTAGGCAAGCCCTATACTTGATGTGGCCACCTATCTGCTGCTACAAGCACCAGATAGGTGGCCACAAAATTCGTGTAAGTCGAAAAAGCCGACCTAATCCGTGGTTCAAACTAATTGCGCACAGCAATCATTAGGCTTAGCTCCTTGTAGCGCATATTGAATTTCTTCGCAATGGCTACGTTCGTCAGCGAGCCTTTGTAGATGTACACGCCGCTGCGGAAATGCTCGTTGGTAAACAGCACTTCGTTTACGCCACCGTGCTGGCTAATTTCCTGCAAAATGGGAGTAAAGATGTTGCTCAAAGCATTGGTAGCCGTGCGTGGCACCCGCGACGGGATGTTGGGTACGCAATAGTGAATGACGTCGTATTTGCGAAAAACTGGCTTGTTGTGGCTCGTTAGCTCTGAGGTTTCAAAGCAACCGCCCTGGTCGATGCTCACGTCGATGATCACCGAGCCCGGCGACATCTGCGACACCACATCTTCCGGCACCATGAAGGGGATACGCCCCTCCTCCACATTCAGCGCCCCAATCACCACGTCCGCGCGGCGGATTTGTTGGTTGAGCACAAAGGTATCCAACGTGCTAGTGTAGAGCTGAGTACCTAGATTTTGCTTTAAACGGCGCAGTTTGTAGATATGGTTGTCAAATACTTTCACCTCGGCACCTAGGCCAGTGGCGGCGCGGGCAGCATATTCGGCCACCGTGCCAGCCCCCAGAATGACTACCTGCGACGGCGGCACACCTGTGATGCCGCCCAAAATAATGCCTTTGCCCTCATTGGCTCGCGCCAGGTATTCAGCCGCAATCAGCATCACCGTGGAGCCCGCTATTTCGCTCATAGCCCGCACCACTGGCCGGGCCCCCGAAGGGTCCTTGATGAGCTCGAAAGAAATGGCATTCACCTTCTTGCGCGCCAGAGCGGCAATATATTCCCCGGTGAGAGAACCAAATTGGAGCGCAGAAATCAGCGTCTGGTTGGCGCGCATATGCTCGATTTCTCCTTGCGTGGGCGGCGCCACTTTCAGGATAATGTCGGCCTCGTACACCTCCTTTTGCGAATAAGCAATAGTAGCTCCGGCTTCTGAGTAGTCGTGGTCGGAGTACTTGCTAGGCTCCCCGGCCCCGCTTTCCAGCACTACCTCATGGCCTTCGTTCACGAGATGCTTCACCGCTTCGGGCGTTAGGCCCAGGCGGTTTTCTTGCAACGAAGTTTCTCGCGGCAACCCAATGAAGAGTTTTCGGCGCCGCGTCTCCACAGCCAGCATGGATTCTTGGGGGTAAAAGGCGCGGCTGGTAGCCAGCGACTCGAATCCTGGGGGTACTGCTTCAGGCATTGGAAGAAATTAAAAACTAAAAACGATGACTTGAAAACTAGCTAGCACAACACGATTATTGATTCTCAATACATTAGGCGCGGCCGTTTAATTTTCAATTCTCAATTTTTACTTGAAGGGTCCTTGATTCTGGTCCGGTAACGAAGAGGCTAATAAGCAGATAAGCAGGCGGCAATAAAGCTTCCACGCGACTTGGCCATTCTAGCAGGCAAAGATAACCAGAATCGAAGTACTCCAAGGCACCCATCGCTATTGCTTCGCTCGGATCGTTGAGCCGGTAGAAGTCGAAATGATAAATCGGATGGTTATGCGCGTCGCGGTATTCGTTGACGAGCGAAAAAGTTGGGCTGCTCACTTCGCTCTCTGGCACGCCAAGGCCAGCGCACAACGCCTTGATGAACGTGGTCTTACCCGCGCCCATCTCGCCTTCAAAAGCTACAATGCGATGATCAGCAAGTAGGTGCTGAAGCTGCGCAGCAGCGGCCGGCAAAGCAGCTAAGCTAGTAATTGGGATTTCGATAGTAGGCATGACGACAACTTTTCTAGTTGCAAGTTTAGCAATCTTCCGCCCAGCCTACACACTATGGGGCAGACAGCTACCTAGGTAAGCACATTTTTTTGCGTTACTATTTGGCCTTAGCAGGCTCTCGTTGGCACAGTTTATAACACTCATAATTTTGTATTTCAGCAAGTTGCGTTACTAGTTAACCTCTTCGCATTGCGGCCGGCTATACTACCCGCTCCTTAGCAGTAGCCCAGCAACTTGGCCTGTGTAGAAGTGGCATCATTTCAGTGTGAGAAGTTAGATTCTGACCAGAAGCATCCTTCGCTCTACCCATCACCATACCTAGGTTTGTTTTATCTTTTATATGAGTAAGTTATTCTCTTCTTTTTCGCTGGAAGAGTCCTACCAAGCCTTGCGCCGCGAACTCCAGCAAGAACGGGCGCAACGAGCGCAGGCCGAACAGCAACTAGCTGAGTTGCAGAATACCTTAGCGCAAGCGCAGCTTTTACTTGCCCAAAGCCCCGCGCCTATTCTTCAGCTTGATGCGACGGGACAGCTCTCGTGCATGAACCCGGCCGCGTCAACCTTTACGCACACGGCCGCCCCGTCGGCAACGGACGCCTTCTATCATCAGGTACGTACCTGGGCAGAAGCCGCTCGGCAGTCAGGCCCGCAGCAGCAGCACCTCGGCCTCGCTGATCAGCAGTACACACTGCTCGCCATGCCATCTGCCGGCGGATCGTGCGTCAACCTGTATCTGTCCGACATTACCGCACAACACCAAGCCGAAGTAGCCTTGGTTGAGCAAAAAGCGTTTTACACTACTGTTCTAGAGCAGCTTCCTATCGGCGTCACGGTCTTCGACAGCCAAGAGCGTTACATGCTGGTGAATAAGTGGGTAGTGGCCGACGATGAGACCCGCCAGTGGATGATTGGCAAAACCAATTTGGAGTCTTGTCGCCAACGCAACCGCCCAGTTGAAATAGCCCTGCAACGCACCGCGATGTTTGAGCAAGCCGTGCGGGAGCGACAGGCCGTCACGTGGCACGAAACCTTACAACAGCCCACTGGCCTCCAACGGTTAACGCGGGTTTATCAACCTATCTTCAACCCCGATGGCTCCGTCCGGATGGTAATAGGCACGGGCACGGATATCACCGAGCAGCACGCAGCCGAAGAGAAGGTAGCTCAGCAGCACGAATTTTACGAGTCGATCCTGAATCAGTTGCCTATGGATGTAGCCGTCGTCGACGAGCAGCACCGCTTCCTGTACGTCAACCCGGCGGCAATTAGCAGCGCGGCAATCCGCGCGTGGGCTATTGGCAAAACGAACCTCGAGTACGCCGCTTATCGGCACCTTTCCTCGGAGCTCACTGAGCGGCGAGAAGCCAAGTTTGCCCAGATGATGAGCGAACGACGGCAAATCCATTTTGAGGAAACCCTGATGGCGGCCGATGGCCCACGCCGACTGCTCCGCTACCTGCATCCGGTGCTAGCCGCCGATGGTTCAGTGCGCATGATTATTATTTACGGCGTAAACATTACGGAGCGCTACCAGGGCGAGCAGCAGCTAGCTAGGCAACGCGCCTTTTACGAGAGCATTCTCAACAACCTACCAACTGATATTGCCGCACTCGATTCGCAGCAACGCTTCTTATACGTCAACCCGGTCGCCATCAAAGATGCGACTGTACGCCAGTGGATTATCGGCAAGACTAGCCGGGATTACGTGCTACATCGTCAGCACCCGCTTGCCCTAGCTGAGCAGCGCGAGATCATATTCGAGCAGGTGATGGCAGAACGGCGGCAGGTGAGCTACGAAGAAACATTTCATACGCCAACTGGCCCGCAGCACCTACTCCGGATCTTGCATCCCGTGCTTGCCCCCGACAATTCCGTCAGCATGGTGCTGGTCTATGGCTTGAACATTACGGAGCGCTACCAGGGCGAGCAGAAGCTGGCCGAACAACGCGAGTTTTACGAAACCATTTTAAACCAATTGCCCGCTGATATAGCCGTTTTTGACGCACATAATCGCTACTTGTTCGTCAATCCGGTTGGTATCAAGGATGACGAGTTGCGAAAGTGGATTATTGGCAAAACGAACTTTGACTACTGTGCCTACCGTCAGCGCCCATTGGAGCTAGCCGAGCAGCGCCAAGCCGTATTCGAACAACTTGTGGCTGAGCGGCGGCAACTCAGCTTTGAGGAAACGCATCATTCGCCTACGGGCCCGCGGCGGATGCTGCGAATCAACCATCCCGTCTTTACGCCGACGGGCACCCTTCGCATGGTGCTTGCCTACGGACTAGACATTACGGACCGCTACCGAGCCGAGCAGCAACTGGCGGAGCAACGTACGTTCTATGAAACCATCCTCAACCAATCGCCGAGCGCCGTTGCCGTTTACGACGCGGAGGGCCGCTACCGGTTTGTTAATCCTAGCAGTATTCAAGATCCAGAAATTCGCACGTGGATCATTGGCAAAACAGATCTAGAGTACTGTGCTTACCGGCAACTGCCGGCTGCCATGGCCGAGCTGCGCAATGCCCGGCGGGAGCAGGCCGTGCGCGAACAGCGGGAAGTGTCGTGGGAAGAAACGCTTAAGAGCCCGGCTGGCCCGCGGCACTGGTTGCGCATGGTATATCCCGTATTCCACGCCGATGGCTCCTTGAATATCGTTATTGGATCGAGCGTGGAACTGACTGAGCGCTACTTGGCTGAAGAACGCCAGCGGCTGGCAGAAGCCGCCGTCCAGGAGCAGCAAGAGTTTGTTCGTCAAGTAGTTGATACCATTCCCAACTTCCTATATGTGACCGACAAGGAGGGTGACGTACTTTTTGCAAATGTGGCCTTCGATTCGATTACGCAGCAAGGCAACCACTTGCGGGTCAACACAACGGATGATACACCTGAAGCGGCTGAACTGCGCCAACTTACGGCGTGGAGTGAGCACGTGTTAGAAACACAAGAGGAGGTAAGAAAGGAGTTGCCAGTGACGCTAGCTACTGGTGAAACGATGCAATTTCAGATAGTGAAGCGCCCTTTGGTGCGCAATAACGGCAAAACCGAGGTGCTTACTGTCGGCACCGATATTACAGAAGTGAAGCGCATTCGTCGGAACCTTGAGCGAAATGCCAAGCAGTACCATGAGCTCATGCAAAACACGCAAGTGCTTATTTGCACGCATGATTTGCAAGGTAACATTCTGTCGGCTAATCCGGCGTGGGCAACTCTGCTAGGTGTACCGGTCGAGCAAATAATAGCCAGTAACCTCATTACTACTCCGTCGGGCATACCGGCGCAAGCTTTCGAGCAGTATTTGACTAGGATCACAGAGCGCGGCGACACTTCAGGTCTGCTTCCGCTGCAGCTTAGCACGCACAGCGATACGCATTATCTGCTGTACCACAATTGCTTGGTCAATGAGCCAGATCAGCCGGCGTACGTGATATCGTACAGCCAAGACATTACCAACCGAGTATTGGCCGAGCAGGAGCTTGAGCGAGCCAAGCTAGCTGCTGAAGCCGCCGTTATGGCCCGCGAGAATTTTCTGGCCAACATGAGCCATGAAATTCGGACTCCCATGAACGGCGTCCTTGGCATGGCGGGCCTGCTCGCCCGCACGGAGCTGAGCTCGCAGCAACGCGAATACCTAGGTATCATTCGCAACTCGGGCGCCCACCTGCTCAGCGTCCTCAACGATGTGCTCGACGTGGCCAAAATTACATCGGGCAAGCTAGAGCTGGAGCATACACCATTCGACCTAGGTACCATCATCAAAACGGCCGCGCAAACTCTAGGTTTCCGGGCTATAGAAAAGGGCATTCAGTTTACGGCAGATCCGGTGGCGCTGCCTCACCCCATGGTAGTTAGTGACCCGCACCGCCTGAAGCAAGTGTTTCTCAACCTGTTTGGCAACGCTATCAAGTTCACGGAGCGCGGGAGCGTCCGCCTCACCACCCAGCTGCGCGCCGAAACGGACACGACCCTCACGGTTACTTTTTTGGTGATTGATACCGGGATTGGTATTCCGGCGGAGAAACAGGAAAAGATCTTCGAAAGCTTCTCGCAAGCTTACACCGATACAACACGGCGTTTTGGAGGCACTGGGCTTGGCCTCACCATCAGCAGCAGCTTAGTCGAGCGCCTTGGAGGCCGGCTTTTCATTCATAGCGTACCCAACCGCGGCAGCACATTCAGCTTCACGCTTACGTTTGCCAAAGCCGCGCTAACGGCCAGTACTGCCACCGACCAAGATCAGGAGGACCTTTTAACAGCCGAAGCAGGCCAAGCAGTGCAAGGACTGCGGGTGCTGCTCGTTGAAGATCACGAGGTGAATCGGCAGCTAGCCCAACTGGTACTGGAAAACTTTGGGGTGCACGTTGATACGGCTGCCGACGGTGCCGCCGCGCTACTTCTCTTCCAGCAGACCTTCTATGATGTTATTTTGATGGATATCCAAATGCCTGGTATGAGCGGCTTGGAAGTAACGGCCAAAATGCGTTGCCATCCCGACACGGTGCGGGCGCACACGCCCATCATCGCTTTGACTGCCAACGCCTTTCACTCCGATAATGAGCGGTACCTAGCCGCTGGCATCAACGACTGCATCGCCAAGCCGTTTGAAGAGTTGGAGTTGCTACGCAAAATTATTGTAGCACACGAGACTGCAGCTCAGCAGCCTACGCCCTTATTTAACCTAGCCGACGTGCATCGGATGGCTCATGGCAAGTCAAGCTTTGTACTGCGCATTCTGGATTCTTTCCTCACGCATACCCCAACTGAACTCACCAACTTCCAACAAGCCGTTGCTGCCGACGATTGGAAAGTGATCGGGCAAATTGCGCACCGTCTCAAGCCTACCTTAAAGATGCTGCAAGTACACCAGCTCACTGAACCCGTGCTGACGCTGCAAGATGCCGCAGCCCCTGTTGCATTGCGAACTGAAGCCGCTACTTGTTTTGTAGAATTGATGCCACAACTCTTGGATGAGTTACGGCAGTGGCGCACCGTCGCCATCGCCAATGAAGCTTTTACTACAAAATAATACAAGCTTAGGGCGTGAAGTCATTTCAGTAATGACTTCACGCCCTAAGCTTGTATTTAGTAACTGATACTCGCTGAATCGCACCCTAGCTTTATGACAAAAGTTATAATCTACAAATCTAGTTTCTGCTAATTATAACACAAGTACTTATAATATTATTTATATTTATAACTTATCGATGGGGGCTCGCAGCTAGGTGAATGACTCTGTCTCCGGCGTTGAGCCGCTCAACTACACGATCTACGGCGCGGCAGAAACAGTCATAGCTGAATGGCTTAACTAGATAATCGGCTACACGTAACTCAAAAGCATCACTGCCAAAGTTCTCGTGAGCAGTAGTAAGGACTACTTGCGGTGCTTCTGGTAACAGACGGAGCATATCTAGGCCATTCAAATCGGGCATTTCTACATCCAAGAACAAAACGTCCACCCGGCGTCCTACGCTAAAAAAATCGAGCCCTTCTACACTCCCAGCCAGCGAAGCTACTAGTTGCAAAGACTCATTCATTTCAATATAATGCTCTAACGTCAGCCGATTGATTTCACTGTCGTCGAGTATGGCGCACGTCAGGATCCTAGATGGCGCAGTAGTTTCAGATGGCATAACAGGAGATAGATGAATTGCGAAACAGAACAATAATACCAAACCGGCCTCACAAGCATGCCCATCGAATATGCGTGGCCTTAATTGGTAATATACAAATCTAGCTTAAACCATATGATAATCTAAATACTTTTCTATGTAATAGGTAAAATACTCGTTCAAGTATTCCTATTACACACGAAACGTATTAGATCGATACAATTCAAGCCGTAAACAAGTATTTACCCCCTTGACTACAAATTGCCTGCCTATATCCTAAAACAACTTGCCACAAGCTGTTCGTGCTATATAAACCAAGGCTGTAAGTACACAAAGAGGCCAGTCTAATGACTGGCCTCTTTGTGTACTTACAGCCTTAGTAGTAACCCTAGGCGCCTTTCGGAGTTAGGGTAATGAATGGAATGATACATTCCTCTAGGGAGATGCCACCGTGCTGGAACGTGTCCTTGTAGTAGTTCACGTAGTAGTTGTAGTTGTTAGGGTAGGCGAAGAAATAATCGCCAATGGTAAATACGTAGGCGGTGCTCACGTTTTCGCGGGGCAAGAAAATACGCTCCGGCTTACGCACCGTGTATACGTCGCGCGAGTCGTCGAAACCTAGGTTCTTGCCGTGCTTGTAGCGCAGGTTGGTGTTCGTGTTCCGGTCACCCACAATTTTATAGGGGCGCTTCACCCGAATAGTGCCGTGGTCGGTGGTAATAATGAGCTTGCCTTTTTTGTCGGCAATCTGCTGGAGCATCTCGTACAGCGGCGAGTGCAGGAACCACGAGCGGGTAAGCGAACGATACGCCGATTCGTCGGCGGCTAGCTCCCGAATCATGGCCATGTCGGTGCGCGCGTGCGAGAGCATGTCCACGAAATTGTAGACGATGACGTTCAGCTTATGATTGTTGTGCAAGTTAGCCATCTTACCAAGCAGGTCTTTGCCGGCTTGCAGGTTGGTCACCTTGTTATAGCTGTACTTGTACTTCTGACTGGCCTTCTGGAACATGATTTCCATGAAGTCCTGCTCGTGCAGGTTTTTGCCCTCGTCGTCGTCGTCGTTCACCCAGAGATTAGGATACTTCTTCTGAATCTCGCCCGGCATCATACCCGAGAAGATAGCATTACGCGCGTACGCCGTAGTGGTAGGCAAGATGGAGTAATACATTTCCTCCTGGTCTACGGTGAACAGTTCAGCAATCGTAGGCTCCAGAATCTTCCACTGGTCGTAGCGCAGGTTATCGATGAGCACGAAGTACACGGGCGTGTCGCCGGTAGCTTTCAGCAACGGAAACACCCGTTCCTTGAAGAGCTGATGCGACATGAGCGGGGCATCGTCGTCGTCACCGTTTACCCAGTCTTCGTAGTTCTCAGTGATGAAGCGCCCGAAGTACGTGTTGGCCTCGTCCTTCTGCATGTTGAAGACGTCGGCCATGCTCTTGCCTTCCGTCTCGTCAATTTCTAGTTCCCAGAACACTAGCTTCTTATACACGTCGGCCCACTCACTTGGGCTGAGCCGGTCGCCGAGCTGCATACCTAGCTGGCGGAAGTCGCGCTGGTAGCCGCTATTGGTTTTTTCACTGACGAGGCGCTTGTTGTCCAGCACCTTCTTCACCGACAGCAGAATCTGGTTCGGGTTAACGGGCTTAATGAGGTAATCGGCAATCTTGGAGCCGATGGCCTCTTCCATGATGTGCTCTTCCTCGCTCTTGGTAATCATGATGACCGGCGTGGTAGGGCGAGCCGCTTTGATTTCCGTGAGGGTTTCCAGGCCCGTAAGGCCAGGCATGTTCTCGTCCAAAAACACGAGGTCATAATTCTGTTCGCCCACTTGCTCAATGGCATCGGCGCCGGAATTTACGCCGGTCACGTCGTAGCCTTTTTCCTTCAGAAACAGAATATGGGGCTTGAGCAAGTCAATTTCGTCGTCGGCCCAAAGAATGGAATAGCGTTGCATAGGGTTGAGAGTAAGAAACACTAAGCATTTGCCTAGGTTTGGGGGAATAAACAGCCCTAAAAGCACTCCAGCAACGGCGCGTCATCGACGAAGCGACAAGGCACCTAGCGTAGGAGAAGGCTAAGAATTCGGTAGTAGCTTTACTGCCAAAGGCCGCGTTTAGGTTTGCAAAAATTATGATCTTCCACTGTTCTGTCGTAAAGAAACCGAAAATTACGGTGGGGAAAGCCTCATCTGGACCGCCCATGCTATTCTCTCGACCGACGGGCACTTTACAGCGACTAGCGTATTAAGGCACTAAACGCCTGACTGGTGCCCCTGCATACATGAACAAAAAGAAAATATTCAACGACCCGGTCTACGGCTTTGTCACCATTCCGACGGAGCTCCTATTCGACCTGATCGAGCACCCTTACTTTCAGCGGCTGCGCCGAATTCAGCAGCTAGGTCTCACGGGCTTCGTGTATCCGGGGGCGCTGCACACGCGCTTCCACCACGCCCTCGGGGCGATGCACCTGATGAGCATGGCCTTGCGCACGCTCAAAGATAAGCACGTAAAGATTTCGGCGGCCGAAGGCCAAGCGGCGCTAGCCGCTATTCTGCTCCACGACATTGGCCACGGCCCCCTCTCCCACGCCCTAGAAACGGCTATTTTCCACGAAGTCCCGCACGAGCGGTTGTCGTTGCAGCTCATGCAGCGCCTCAACCGGGAGCACCACGGCGCCCTCGACCTAGCTATTGAAATTTTCCAGGGCAGTTACCACCGCCCCTTTTTTCATCAGCTTGTGAGCAGCCAGCTCGATATGGACCGGCTGGATTACCTCAACCGCGACTCCTTCTATACCGGCGTGCAGGAAGGCCGCCCCGGCGCCGACCGCCTCATAAAAATGCTCACCGTAGTGAACGAACGACTGGTGCTGGAGGAAAAAGCCATTTACAGCATCGAAAACTTTCTGGTGAGCCGCCGGCTAATGTACTGGCAAGTATATCTGCACAAGGCTGTTACGAGCGCCGAGCAAATGATTATCCGCATTGTGCAGCGCGCCCGCGACCTGACCCGTGCCGGTCACAAAGTGCCCGCGTCACCGGATTTACATTTTTTTCTATCCAAGCCAGTCAGCATTAAAGATTTTGAGCAGGACGAAAGTATCCTGCAACGTTTCGTGCAACTCGACGACTACGACATCTGGGGGGCTGTAAAAATGTGGGCCGGCCACCCCGACAAGGTGCTCAGCTATATGTCGCGCAGTATTCTCGACCGGCACCTGTTCAAGATTACCTTGCAAAGCGAACCTGTAGACGAGGACCTGAAACTAGGGGTAACGGAGCTGATCAGCGAAAACTTCAGTTTGCCCATGGACGAGGCTAAGCTACTGATGCTTAGTGGCCGTATCAGCAACAACGCGTATGACTCCCACGACGAAACGATTGATGTACTCACCAAAAGCGGGCACGTAGTGAATGTGGCGGAGGCCTCCGACTTACCGAACATCCGCGCCCTCAGCAAACGCGTTGAGAAGTATTACATCTGCTATCCCAAAGAGATTATCCAATAACGTGTAGTGCTTCGTGCTCAGCCCTAGTAGCTAGCTTTACACGCCCGTTGTTTGTTTGCGCAATCAATAAAAGAGGTAGTCGGCTCTCACCCGGATGCGCCTAAATGACCTAGGTCTTAATAAATAACGCTGAGCACAGCACGCGAAGCACGAAGCACTAAAATCGAAGTACCAATTTTCTATACTTTTGTCCGATGGAATTTACGGTAGGTCAGATTGCGGAGGTTCTCCGCGGTGAGGTCGAGGGCGACGCTACCCAGCGCGTCGATCGACTGGCAAAAATTGAAGAAGCGCAGGCTGGTTCGCTTACTTTTCTGGCCAACCTGAAATATGAGCCGCACCTCTATACAACGCAAGCAACAGTGGTTATCGTCAGCCGCGAGCTAGCGTTGCGCCAGCCCGTGCAGGCTAGCCTTATTCGCGTAGATGATCCTTACTCTAGCTTTACCACGCTCTTAGAGTTTTACCAGCAGAGCGCACGCACCGGGAAACGCGGTGTAGAGGAGCCTGCTTACCTAGGTGCAGACAGCGTAATTGGGGAGAATCATTACCGCGGGGCCTTTTCTTACATCGGCCAGAACTGCCGCATCGGGCAGAACGTGCTCATCTTTCCGCACGCCTACATTGGCGACCGGTGCGTGATTGGTGATGGCACCATCATCTATGCCGGGGCCAAGCTCTACGCCGATACGGTAGTAGGCGCGCGCTGCACCATTCACGCCGGAGCCGTGCTAGGGTCCGATGGCTTTGGCTTTGCCCCGCAACCCGATGGCTCTTACCGGGCCATCCCGCAGATTGGGAATGTAGTGCTGGAAGACAACGTAAGCGTTGGAGCAAATACGACCATCGATTGCGCGACGATGGGCTCTACGCTAATTCGCGAGGGCGCCAAAATTGACAACCTAGTTCAGATTGCGCACAACGTAGAAATTGGTCGCCACACCGTTGTTGCCGCCCAAACGGGAATCTCGGGCTCTACCAAAATTGGCGACTTCTGTGTGCTAGCCGGGCAAGCAGGTTTGGCTGGTCACCTGACTCTAGCCAACCGCACCACCGTCACGGCGCAATCAGGCGTAGGGAAGTCTATCAAGGTCGAAGGGGAGTTCTTGCAAGGTTCTCCAGCCTTCAATTTACGCGACAGTTTACGGGCTAACGCCATCTTCCGTCACCTACCGGATTTGGAGCGTCGCCTCGCGCAATTGGAGCGCAGCCGAAGCGAACCGGAAAAGCCCTAGCTTTGCCTTTTGAAAAGCTACAAGCTGTATGCTTCCGGCTGCAAGCACCGTGGTCTTTTTTGAACGTCTCTTTTCTTTTGATTTTTCTCGCTTGCAGCTCACAGCTTAAAGCTTGCGGCTTATAGCATGCAGCTTACAGCTTTTCAGCGTAATGAACGATAAGCAACATACCATTAAGGCACCGGTGACCGTCAGCGGCATTGGTCTGCACACAGGCGCTCAGGCCACGATGACCTTTTGCCCGGCTCCGATCAACCATGGCTACAAGTTCCAGCGCGTCGATTTACCGGGTCAGCCTATTGTCAACGCTGATGTTGACAACGTAGTCGACCTTTCCCGCGGCACTACTATCGAGCAAAATGGTGCCCGCATCAACACGGTAGAGCACACGCTAGCGGCGCTAGTAGGCCTAGAGATTGATAACGTACTGATTCAGCTGGATGGTCCTGAGCCGCCCATCATGGATGGCTCCTCGTATGAGTTTATCAAGCCGTTGCAGGAAGTGGGCTTGGAAGAGCAAAATGCACTGCGCAACTACTTCGAGATTCCCGACGAGATTCGCTACGTAGACAACAGCCGCGCCGTGGAAATTGCCGCGTTGCCGCTCAACAACTATCGCCTCACGGTGATGGTGGATTACAACTCGCCCGTGCTCGGCTCGCAGCATGCCTCGCTGACAGACATTTCACAGTTTCCGGGCGAAATTGCTTCGTCGCGCACTTTCTGTTTTCTGCATGAGCTGGAAATGCTCTACAAACAGAATCTCATAAAAGGCGGTGACCTGAGCAACGCCATTGTGGTCGTCGACCGGGTAGTGACTGACGACGAGCTGACGGACCTAGCTAACATGCTCGGTAAGCCCAAAGTGGCCGTGAAGAAGGAAGGCATCCTGAACAACGTGGACCTGCGCCACAAAAATGAGCCCGCCCGCCACAAGCTGCTCGACTTGGTAGGTGACCTAGCCTTGGTAGGCCGCCCACTGAAAGGCCAGATCCTAGCTGCTCGCCCAGGGCATGCGGCCAACGTAGCGTTTGCCAAGCGCATCAAGAAGAAGATGATGGAGGTGAATGCCAACGCGGTACCGACCTACGACCCAGCGCGCACGCCGGTGATGGACATCAACCAGATCAGCCAGACGCTGCCCCACCGCTACCCTTTCTTGCTCATCGACAAGATCATTCATCTTGACACGGAAATGGTGACCGGCGTGAAAAACGTGACCATGAATGAGCCTTTTTTCCAAGGCCACTTCCCTGGCAACCCTGTTATGCCGGGCGTCATTCAAATTGAGGCCATGGCTCAAACCGGTGGTATTCTGGTGCTTAACTCCGTACCCGACCCCGAAAACTACTGGACTTACTTCATGGGTATTGAGAGCTGCCGTTTCCGGCGCATGGTCAAGCCGGGCGACACCATTATCTTCCGCTGCCAATTGCTAGCTCCCATCAAGCGTGGCATCGCCAAGATGAGTGGCAAAGCCTATGTAAATGGCAAAGTGGTTATGGAGGCTGAGATGTCAGCCAGTATCGTTCGCAAAAACGCCTAGTTTCAATTAGCAATTACCACCTAGCATCTGACAATGCCGCAGCCGTCCCTTTCGTTGACTTGTGGCTATGGAGATGAAACTGATAATTGTTAAGGGATAATTGATAATTGAAAATAATGAACCAGCCGCTCGCCTATATTCACCCCGAAGCTAAGATTGCCCAAAACGTGGTAGTAGAACCCTTCACTACCATCGACAAGGACGTTGAAATCGGGGAAGGCACCTGGATCGGGCCCAACGTGACGATCATGTCGGGGGCCCGCATTGGCAAGAACTGTAAGATATTCCCTGGTGCTGTTATTTCGGCTATTCCGCAGGACCTGAAGTTTGCCGGCGAAGTAACAACGGTACACATCGGGGATTACACGGTTATTCGTGAGTGCGTCACGGTAAACCGCGGCACGGTAGATCGTATGCGAACGGTAGTAGGCCGCAATTGCCTGCTGCAAGCGTACGTGCACATTGCCCATGATTGTATTGTGGGTGATAACTGTGTTATTTCCAACTCTGTGCAAATAGCTGGTCACGTTGAAGTTGGGGATTGGGCTATCATCGGAGGCACCTCGGCCGTACACCAATTTGTGCGCGTTGGGCAGCATTCGTTCATCGGTGGTGGCTCGCTCGTGCGGAAAGATGTTCCGCCCTTCGTAAAGACGGCCCGTGAACCGC
Organism: Hymenobacter crusticola; assembly: GCF_002154225.1. Lineage (GTDB taxonomy): Bacteria > Bacteroidota > Bacteroidia > Cytophagales > Hymenobacteraceae > Hymenobacter > Hymenobacter crusticola. The sequence goes on along the minus strand of NZ_MTSE01000008.1, from coordinate 36,636 downwards.
TAACCTATGCTGGCGTCAACTCCGTGGGGCTGCGCCGTCGTGGATACTCGGATGCCGCCATCTTGCAGATTCAGCAGTGCTACCGCTTGCTATTTATGAGTGGCCTGAACACGAGCGATGCGCTGGATCAGATAGAGCTCGATTTGCCTTCCAACCCTGAGCGCGACGAGGTCGTGAACTTCGTGCGCAACTCGGGTCGGGGAATCATCAAGGGATATTCGCGCAACAGCGACAGTGGCGACTAATGCAAATTGAGGCAACCAGCCTAGGCAAGCGCTTTCACCGCGACTGGATCTTTCGGGGTCTTACACACACCTTTCAACCTGATACCGCAACGGCCATCCTAGGTCCGAATGGGTCGGGCAAGAGTACGTTGCTCAACACGCTTTCGGGACAGTTGCTGCCCACGGAAGGAACACTCACGTACTCCTACCAGGGAAAATCGGTGGCGGTGGAAGAGGTACCGCAGCTACTCGCCTACTGCGCCCCCTACCTAGAGTTGGTAGAAGAGCTTACGCTTACCGAACTCCTGCACTTTCATACGCGCTTCAAACCTCTACAAGCAGGTTTAAGCACCGAAGGGCTCATTGAGCGTATGTACTTGGAGAAGTCGCGCCACAAGCTCGTACGAGATTTTTCCTCAGGGATGAAGCAGCGCCTGAAGTTAGGTATTGCCCTTTATGCGGCAGCCCCGCTCCTGCTCCTAGATGAACCTACTACTAACCTCGATCGCACGGGTGTAGAGTGGTACCGCGAGCATGTGCGGGCCACTGCTTCTGGCCGCTTAGTACTCATTAGCTCCAATGTGCCAGAAGAGTACGACTTCTGCACCACACAGCTCGACGTGACGAGCTTTGCCCGCTCAGTTCGCTGAGCTAGCTAATCTTAGCTAAACCGTAGAAATTCTCGCAGCAAAAATCCGGTTTTGACCCCAACGCAAAACCTCTTCCTCCCGTATCTTCGCTCCGGTAACCACACCTAACTGTTCACAATTACCCGCCCTCACCCGGCCATGAGACAATACGACGACCTCGACGACGACTCCCTCGATGATGACGACCTGGATAGCTACGCCACCAAAGGCGGTGGTAAGTCCAGTGGAAACCCCGAAGATCAGCTAAGCGCCAAATACGCTGACTACTTAATGTGGCGCGACACGGGTTCGTCGCACGACGAGGCGCTCGACCTAGCAAGCATGACGGAAGAAGAATTCACCGCAGCTGAAGCGGCAGAAGACCCCGATAGCAGTGGTTTTTCGAGCCTTGACGACGATGACGACTTCGGTAGCGACGACCTTGACGATGACGACGATGATTACGGCAGCCACCGCACAGGCCGCGGCCGCAGCACCCGCTACAGCGAAGACGACGACTTTTAGGACGTTGCGCAGCTGATCACGTCAGCTGGCCAGCACAAAAAAGCCTCCGCTCAATTTTACTGAGCGGAGGCTTTTTTGTGCACAAAGCATGCGGACCTAGCTTTTGCCAAATACGCGCTTGAGCAAGTCGGTAGTGCGCGCCACGGGGTTTTCCCGGATGTTGGCTTCTTCCTGCGCTACGAGCGTAAACAGACCGTCAATGGCTTTGCCGGTGGCGTAGTCGTTCAGGTCGGTATTCACAGGTGTCACGAGCGGAATCTTGTTGTAGCGCGTCGTTAGGTCGGTGTAGTAGCGGGTGGCGCTTACCTTATCCAGTGACTGCTGAATGATCGGCTTGAACGCGGTGGTGAGTTGCGAGGTCGTTGTGCGCTTCAAATAACTAGTAGCGGCATCTTTCTCGCCGGTCAGAATGCCCCACACATCTTTGAATGTCAAGCTTTTGATGGCAGACAAGAAGATAGGTTTGGCGCTTTTGGCAGCATCTTCGGCGCCGCGGTTAAGCGACAATTCAAACTTATCCACTTGCGAACCTAGGCCAATGGTACGCAGGGTATTAGCCACGCGCTGAGCATCGGGCGGAAAAGGAATCCGAATGAGCTTGTTCAGGTAAAAGCCGTCGGTTTTGGATGCTTGGTCGGTGCCTTTGCTAATGCCTTGCACCAACGCTTCTTTCAGGCCATTGGCCGCTTCCGTCTGGCTAACGTTGCCGGTGCCTGTTGTGGTAGATGACGTAGTGGTTTTGGGAATTTGTGACTTTAACACTTCCCCTAGCTTTCCCAGCCTGATCTGCGCGGAGGCCGCGAAGCTGAGCCCAAGCAACGCGGTAAGAATCAAAGAATGACAGATTATTTTCATAAGTCAGCAGAACAAAAGAACAATGGCTTTGGGTGCCGTATGTAGCGATTAAGACATAAATCAGACCAAATCAGCCCTTGGTATGACCATGGAAGCCAGCAACAACTATATTTTTTGTTAGCAGAGTGAAAAACAAAGCCGTTGGCTGCCTAGGCAACCAACGGCTTTGGTAAGCTAGCTCTCTCGCTGAACGGCTACGGCTTCGGATTATTTTCCGAACACACGCTTCAGAATTTCGCTGCCGGCTGCAGCTGGGTTGGTCCGGATTTTACCTTCTTGGGCAGCAATCAGCGTGAACAGACCATCAACGGTTTTCTGAGTCGCATACGGCTCTAACTCCTTGTTGAGGGGTGTCACCATCGGGATCTTGTTGTATTTGGCGGCCATCTCGGCGTATAGCTTGGTCGCACCAGTTTGCTGCAACGACTGCTGGATGATGGGCTGCAAGGCCGTTTTCAGTTGGTCGGCCGTTTTGTTGTACAGGTAAGTCGTTGCGGCGTCATCCTCTTTGCTCGTCACAATGCCCATGGCGTCGGCGAAGCTCAGATTCTGCACGGCGTTCAGGAAAATAGGCTTGGCTTGCGCCGAAGCGGTTTCGGCGCTGCGGTTGAGGGCAACTTCGAAATTATCAACAAGGGCGCCCATGCGCAGCTTGCGAAGTGTAGCGGCTACCATCTCGGCTTCGGGCGGAAAAGGAATCCGGATGTCGGCGTTGCCGTTGAAGCCGTCGGCTTGGCTTGCCTGCTCGACGCTGTTAGTTACGCTTTGCACTAAGGTTTCCTTCATGCCGCTGGATGCTTCGGCATCTGTGAGCGGGGCCTTCACGACAGGAGCCGGTGCGGGCGCGGGAGTGGCCGCTTTGGTGGTCGTCGTTTTGGCCGCGGTTTTCGTAGCGGGTTTAGCCGTCGTTTTTTTCGTGGCCGTTGTTTTGGCCTTTGTGGTTGTCGTCTTGGCTTTAGTCGTGGTGGTTTTAGTTTGCGCCGAAGCGGTGTAAACGCCAGCCAGACCTAGGGCAGTAGCAATGAAAAGAGTACGAAATGCGGGCATAAGCAAAAAGACAAAAACCAGACGGCCCTTGTGGCGGTCTTATCCGTCGTGACCACAAATTACGCCAATTCCTCCACCCTCCACTCCTAGCTCCATGCCCCTCCTCCCCGACGTTGAAATTATGACCATTGGCGATGAGCTGCTCTACGGACAAGTTATCGATACCAACTCCGCCTTTATGGGCCAGGAGCTGGCCAAAATCGGCTTGCGCGTACGCCAGATCAGCAGCGTCTCTGACCGTGCCAGCGAAATTATAACCGCCCTCGACCTAGCGCGCCAGCGCGCGCAGGTCGTACTCATCACTGGGGGCCTAGGGCCCACCAAAGACGACCTTACTAAGCACGTACTAGCGGGTTATTTCAAAACGGAATTGGTAATGCACGAGCCGACGCTGCGCCACGTTGAAGGAATCTTTGCTCGCTTCAACCGCCCGATGCTCGATGTAAACCGCCAACAAGCTCTAGTGCCAGCCAACTGCGAAGTGGTATTCAATGCGGTGGGTACGGCGCCGGGGATGTGGTTTGATGACCAAGGCACCGTGTTTGTGTCGATGCCAGGGGTACCGTTTGAAATGAAGCGCATGATGACCGACATCGTGCTGCCCAAGCTGCAAGCGCACTTTCAAACACCAGCTATTGAGCACGTAGTTGTGCAAACGGCGGGCATTGGCGAATCGTTTTTGGCGGAGCTGATTGAAGATTGGGAAAGCGCACTGCCGGCTAACGTGAAGCTAGCTTACCTGCCTTCCCTGGGCAATGTGCGCTTGCGCCTTACGGGTACCGATGATGGGCACCCTGATCTGCGGGGTCGTATGGAGGCGCTGCTTCCTGCGCTGCGTGCCCGTATTGGCGAGTATATTTTTGCAGAGGAAGACATTCCGCTGGAAGCCGCTGTGGGCCGTTTGTTAGCAGCGCGTAACTTGACCATTGGTACTGCGGAGAGCTGCACCGGGGGCTTCCTGGCGCACAAGCTCACGAGCGTGCCTGGTAGCTCGCAGTATTTTATGGGCAGCGTGGTAGCGTACTCCAACGATATCAAGATCAAGCAGCTAGGTGTGAACCCGGAGACACTGGCGGCGCACGGCGCAGTGAGCGAAGCGACCGTGCGCGAAATGGCGGAGGGCTTACGCCATAACCTAGGCGTCGATGTGGCGTTAGCTACCAGCGGTATTGCTGGCCCCGATGGCGGCACGCCCGACAAGCCCGTGGGCACCATCTGCATTGCCTACGCCGACCAGCACCAAACTGTGAGTCGCCAATTCACCTTCAACCGCGGCCGCCAAATCAACGTGGAGTACACCACCACAACCATCCTGAACTTGCTGCGCGTGAGCCTGCCGCCGCTGGCATAGGGCCGCACCCTGACTTTCCTATTACCTTTGGGCCAAAATTCCGCACCCCCACCCAATCAATAATTCAACCCAACCCCAATAACTGCATGGCACGAGTGGAAATGGTGATGCCCAAAATGGGCGAAAGCATTATGGAAGGCACCATTCTGAAATGGCTCAAACAAGTAGGTGACCCCATTGAGCAAGACGAATCGGTGCTGGAAGTAGCTACTGACAAGGTAGATACAGAAGTACCTGCCATTCATGCCGGTGTATTACAAGAGATTTTGGCCCAGGAAGGCGAGGTAGTAGCCGTGGGCGCACCCATTGCTATTGTAGAGACGGACGTAGCAGCGGCTCAGCAAGCAACGCCATCAGCCGCACCCGCGGCCCCAGAGCCAGTCGAACAGGAAGAAGTAGCCGCTGCGGTGCCTTTCCTGCCTAGCCCTAACAAGCCAGCCGCCGCACAAACGCATGCCGCGCAGCCTAGTGTAGCGCAGCCGGGCCGTTTTTACTCGCCATTGGTGCTGAACATTGCACGGCAAGAAGGCATTTCCCTAGCCGACTTAGAGCAGATTCCCGGCACGGGCCAGGATAATCGGGTCACGAAAAAGGATATCTTGACGTACGTGACCGACGGCAAAAAGCCACTAGCGCAGGCCGAAGAGCCAAGTGCTCCGGCACCTGCGACCCCAGCTCCAAGTCCCGAACCTGCTACACCGGCACCAACGGCCGCGCCTGAGCCTAAAACTGATTCAGCCCCAGAAAAACCGGCTGCCCCGGCTAACGAAGCACCCGCCCCGACGCCGGCCCCAGCGCCCAAACCGAGCAATGCACCTGCGCCAGGCAAGCCGGCGCCATCGGTAAGCGGCCAAGATGAGTTGATCGAAATGGACCGCATGCGCAAGCTAATTGCGCAACGCATGGTGGACTCTAAGCGCATTTCGCCCCATGTTACATCATTCGTAGAAGCTGATGTAACCGAAATTGTGAATTGGCGCAACAAGCACAAAGAAGCCTACCAGAAGCGTGAAGGAGAGAATCTGACGTTTACGCCTATTCTGGTACAAGCCATTGTGCGCGCCATCAAAGACTTCCCGAACATCAACGTGTCGGTGGAAGGTGACTACATTATCAAGAAGCGCGATATCAACATTGGCCTCGCCGTGGCGCTGCCTTCTGGCAACCTCATCGTGCCGGTCGTTCACAAAGCCGACGAATTGAACCTCAATGGTTTAAGCAAGCGCGTGAATGACCTAGCTAACCGCGCCCGGCAAAACAAGCTCAAGCCCGAGGATCTGGAAGGCGGCACGTACACGGTGTCCAACGTGGGCTCGTTTGGCAACGTGATGGGTACGCCCATTATCGTGCAGCCGCAAGTGGCCATTATGGCCCTAGGTGCCATCAAGAAAAAACCAGCCGTCATCGAGACTCCCCAAGGCGATCTGATTGGCATTCGACACTTTATGTTCTTGTCGCACTCTTATGACCACCGCGTGGTTGATGGATCGTTGGGCGGCATGTTTGTGCGCAAAGTAGCCGACTACCTAGAACAGTTCGATCCGAATACTACGATTTAAGACGCAGCGCATCCAAGCTGTTGCGCCTGCTATTACCGCATGAAAAACCTTCTTTTCCTCCTAGCCCTCCTCGTTTCGCTAGGCACTATTATTTATTTGTACCAACAGCTCTCGACCACAGAACAGGCGCTGAAATTGGCCGAAAAACGCTTCGCTGATTGTGAGCAAGTGACCTTTCAGCTGCAAATGCAAAAGCAAGGCATCACGCCTCGCGGCGGACAGAACGTAGCCGTTGACACGCTATCCGGCGAATAAGGACCTAGGTCTCACCAAACAAAAAGCCCCGTCGAACGACGGGGATTTTTGTTTGATGTACGAAGCTCACGCTACACGCTTACGAGTTCAAGCCGAGCAGCATCAGCATGAAAGCGTACTGCCGGGCCGTATCGTTGATGGACTTGAAGCGGCCGGAGGCGCCTCCGTGACCGGCCGCCATATCAGTGTGGAGCAGCAGCAGGTTATTGTCAGTCTTCATGGTGCGCAGCTTGGCGACCCACTTAGCCGGCTCGAAGTACTGCACTTGCGAATCGTGCAAGCCGGTGGTCACGAGCATGTTGGGGTAGGCTTGCTTCTTCACGTTGTCGTAGGGCGAGTACGAGAGCATGTAATCGTAGTATTGCTTCTGGTTGGGGTTGCCCCATTGGTCGTATTCGCCGGTGGTCAGCGGAATACTTTCATCGAGCATGGTGGTTACAACATCTACGAACGGCACAGCTGCAATAACGCCTTTGTAGAGGTCAGGACGCATATTTACCACAGCACCCATGAGCAGCCCCCCGGCGCTACCGCCCATGGCGAATAGCTTAGCGGGTGAGGTGTACTTCTCCTTAACCAGGTAATCGGAGCAGTCGATAAAGTCGTTGAAGCTGTTGATTTTGTGCAGCATACGACCATCTTCAAACCACTGCCGACCCATTTCCTGCCCGCCGCGAATGTGGCAGAGCACATAAGCAAACCCTCGGTCGAGCAAACTCAGGCGAGCCGCGCTGAAAGTCGGGTCTTGCGAGTAACCATAGGAGCCGTAGGCGTACTGCAACACTGGCGCGTTGCCGTCCTTTTTGAAGCCTTTCTTGTAGACAATGGCAATCGGCACCATAGCGCCGTCGCGGGCCTTCACAAAGGTGCGCTCCGTTACGTAATCTTCTTTCTTGAAACCACCTAGCACGGCCTGTTGCTTACGCAGGGTGCTCTTGTGGGTATTCATGTCGTAGTCGTAAGTGGAGGGCGGCGTGGTGAAGGAGGTATACACGTAGCGCAGTACCGGCGTATCAAACTCCGCATTGGCGCCAAAGGTGGCCATGTAGGCCGGCTCGTCGAATTTGAGGTAATGCTCCTGTTTGCTCTTCCAGTTAATGACGCGCAGTTGCAGCAAGCCATTCTTGCGCTCATTCACCACTAGGAAGTCGCGAAACAAGTCGAAGTCGTTGATGAACGCATCTTTACGGGCTGGAATCACATCTTTCCAAGCGGTTTTGGCCGTATTGCTGGTTGGCGTCACCATTAGGCGGTAGTTCGGCGCTTCCCAGTTCGTACGCACGTAGAAGTTGTCGCCCATGTGCTCAATGCTGTACAGGTGGTCCTGCTCGCGAGGCAGAAACGTTTTGAACTCGCCCGTGGGAGTGGTAGCATCTAGGTAACGGAACTCGTTGGAGAGCGAGCTACCAAGTTGCAGGAAGATGTATTTCTTTGATTTCGAGCGACCTATACCTAGGTTGAAGGTATTATCCTTCTCCTCATAAATCAGCATATCTTGCTTTGGGTCGGTACCTAGGGTGTGGCGGTAGAGCTGGTAGGGCAGCAGCGTTGTCACGTCCTTCTTGGCATAGAATACCGTCTTGTTGTCGGCGGCCCACACGGCATTGCCGCTGGTATTCGGGATGGCTTCGGGGTACACCTTCCCCGTTTTTAAGTCTTTGAAACGCAGCGTGTACAGTCGACGACTCACCGTATCGGCACCGTAGGCCATGAGCTGGTTATTGTCGCTTACCTCGTAGCCCCCGATGGCGAAGTAGCTCTTGCCTTTGCCCATTTGGTTGGCGTTGAGCAATACTTCTTCTGGGGCTTTCAGGTCGCCTTTCTTGCGGCAATAGATCGGATATTCCCCGCCGGTTTCGTAGCGGGTGTAGTAATAGTAGCCATTGTCGCGGTACGGTACCGATTCGTCCTGCTCCTTGATGCGGCCTTTAATTTCGCTAAAAATCTTGCCTTCTAGGGCCTTCGCGGGCGCCATTTTCTCATCGAAATAGGCATTTTCAGCGTCTAGGTACTTGATTACTTCTGGGTTTTCGCGCTCGTTGAGCCAGTAGTAGTTGTCGGTGCGTGTATGACCTAGGGTAGTCAGCTGCTTGGGCTTAATGGTAGCCACGGGCGGGTTACCTGGCTGCGCTTGCGCCGAGCCGAGGGCGAGCACGCTGGCACCCACTAGTAAAGGGTTGACGTTTTTCATGCGTTTGGGATGCAAAAGTGGAAGACGCGTAAAGCAGCACTAATTTGCTTTCGCTTCAAAGAAACGCGAGAAGCTAGGTTGGCTGCATGCTTCGTGGCGAAATGTTGACGGTTTGTTTCTAGCCTCATCCTTCCGAACAGTGCCAGGAACCTAGGCCACACCCAAGAGCATTAGCCAGCTTCCCCACGTCATTCGAAATAACTGATGCGCGGGCAAGCCTGAAAGCAAGAAGGCCACCTAGGTAGGCAGCCTTCTCATGTAAAACTAAATGATCTTCCATTTACAGCGAAGCTAAGCTTTGCTCCAATGCTGCAATTTTGGCTTCAGCGTCGGCTTGCTTTTGCCGCTCGCGCTCAATTACATCGGGCTTAGCGTTCTGCACGAATTTCTCGTTGCTGAGCTTTTTCAACACCGACTCCAAGAAGCCGCGGTTGTACTCAATCTCCTTCTCAATGCGCACTCGCTCCGCCGCCAGGTCAATGTGGCCTTCTAGCGGGATGAAGAACTCGCTGGCGCCCTGTACGAAGCTCACCGCACCAGTCAGCCCTTCGTGCACGAAGCTCAACTCGCTCACATTAGCGAGCTTTTTGATGATAGGCGCATAAGCGGCTAACAATTCCTGCTCCTCTGTTTTGGCGGCTACTACCAACGGCTTGCTTGGGCCGATGTTCTTCTGGTTGCGCACGTTGCGGATACCGGCCACGACGTCGAGCACCGTGGTCATGCGGCTGAGGATGTCGGCACTGCCCGCAACCGGCGTCAGCTTGGGCCAGGGCGCCACGCAGACGTATTCCTTCGCGCCGCGCGGAGCTAGCTCGTGCCACAGCTCTTCGGTGATGAAGGGCATGAACGGGTGCAGGAGCTTCAGCAGCGTTTCGAAGTAGCCGATGGTGTGCTTCAGCGTCTCGGCATCAATGGGTTGCTGGTAGGCGGGCTTCACCATTTCCAGGTACACCGAGCAGAAATCGTCCCACACGAGCTTGTACACCGTCAGCAGCGCATCGTTCATGCGGAACTTCTCGAAGTGCTCGTCGAGCTGCACCAGCGTTTCCTGCAACCTAGCCCCGAACCACTCCACCGCTTTTTCGCTGGCGAAGGGCAAATCTTGGTTTACTTCCCAGCCTTGCGTGAGGCGGAAGGCGTTCCAGAGCTTGTTGGTGAAGTTGCGGCCTTGCTCGACGAGTTTAATGTCGAAGAGCAAGTCGTTGCCGGCCGGGGCTGAGAACAGCATGCCGGTGCGTACGCCGTCGGCGCCGTATTGGGCAATGAGGTCGAGCGGGTCGGGCGAGTTGCCCAGCTGCTTGCTCATCTTGCGGCCCTGGTCGTCGCGCACGATGCCGGTGAGGTACACGTTGCGGAAGGGCACTTCCTTACGGTATTCCAGCCCGGCCATGATCATGCGCGCCACCCAGAAAAACAGAATTTCGGGCGCCGTTACGAGGTCATTGGTCGGGTAGAAGTAGTTGACGTCGGCGTTGTCGGGGTCCTTAAAGCCGTCGAATACCGAAATCGGCCACAGCCACGACGAAAACCACGTATCCAGCACGTCTTCGTCTTGGTGGATGTCAGTTAAAGCTAGGTTTTCGTTGCCGGTCTTCTGCCGAGCTAGCTTCAGGGCTTCTTCCTCGTTCAAAGCCACCACGAACGAGCCGTCTGGCAGGTACCACGCAGGAATGCGCTGACCCCACCACAGCTGGCGCGAAATGCACCAGTCGTGCACGTTCTCCATCCACACCCGGTACATGTTCTTGAACTTGGGCGGGTGCAGCTTGATTTCGTCGGTTTCCACGGCGGCCAGGGCAGGCTTCGCCATCTGGTCCATTTTGCAGAACCATTGCAACGACAAGCGCGGCTCAATCACCGCCCCCGTGCGCTCCGAGGTTTGCAGCACGCTTTGGTACTCCTCAATTTTGTCGAGCAGACCGGCTTCCTGCAAGTCCTTGGTAATCTGCTTGCGCGCGGCGAAGCGGTCCTGGCCCACGTAGAGCACAGCTTTCTCGTTGAGCGTGCCGTCGTTGTTGAGAATGTCGATGACGGCTAGGTTATGCTTTAGCCCTAGCTCGTAGTCGTTCAGATCGTGGGCCGGGGTTACCTTCAGCGCCCCCGTGCCGAAGTCAATGGCCACGTACTCATCCAAAATAAGCGGAATCTCGCGACCTAGCAGCGGAATGTGGACTTTTTGGCCGTGCAAGTGATTGTAGCGCTCATCATTGGGGTTCAAGGCTACCGCCACGTCGGCCATGATGGTTTCGGGGCGCGACGTAGCAACGGTCAAGTACTGGCCCTCCTGCCCTACTACCTCGTAGCGCAAGTGGTACATTTTGCCCGTCACGTCTTTGGCAATTACCTCTTCGTCGCTGATGGCGGTTTGGCCTTGCGGGTCCCAGTTCACCATGCGCACGCCGCGGTAGATCTGACCTTTTTGGTGCAAATCCACAAACACGCGCATTACAGCTTCAGTCATTTCAGGCTCCATGGTGAAGCGCGTCCGGTCCCAGTCGCAGCTGGCACCTAGCTTTTTGAGCTGCTCCAGAATGATGCCGCCGTACTTTTCTTTCCAGTCCCAAGCGTGCTTCAAGAACTCCTCGCGGGTGAGGTCGCGCTTGTTGATGCCTTGCTCTTTGAGCAGGGCCACCACCTTGGCTTCCGTGGCAATAGAGGCATGGTCGGTGCCGGGCACCCAGCACGCTTCCTTGCCCTGCATGCGGGCACGGCGCACCAGCACGTCCTGAATAGTATTGTTGAGCATGTGGCCCATGTGCAGCACGCCCGTCACGTTGGGCGGCGGAATGACCACGGAATAAGCAGGTTTGCGGGGGTTCGGTTTGGCTTTGAAAAAGCCTTGCTCCTGCCAGCGCTGGTACCATTTGGCTTCAACGTCGGCGGGCGTGTAGGTTTTGGCGAGGGCCATCGGCGGTTAAAATCAGTTCAGAATCCCTACAAAAGTAGGCAATTCGCGGCGGGGCGGGAAACGCTAGCCACAAAGGCCTAGCTGATGCCCAGGGAACATAGCAGAGGTTCTATTGCACAATGAGTTCAGATCCGTGGGCAAGGATTCCCAACAGAAAGCTAGGGAGGCAAAACAAGCCTAGCAGGACTAAGCTCCCTCCACTTAATAATTCAAACAATTGCACTAGTCTCGAAAAGCGCTGGGCACTAGGCCCGTTTGCCGCTTGAAAAAGGTGCAGAAATGCGCCACGTCCGCAAAACCTAGACTATCGGCAATTTCAGAAACGGTCCAGTTGGTTTGCTTCAGCAGAATTTTCGCCTCCTGCACCACCCGGTTTCCGATCAGCGCCGTGGTCGTCTGCCCGGTGGTTTCCTTCAGAATCCGGTTCAAATGATTCACATGTACGGCTAGGTGGTCGGCGTAATCTTTGGCCGAGCGCAGGTGCAATTGCTGCCTGGGAATAGCCAGTGGAAACTGCCGTTCCAGCAACTCGGCAAACAATGCTGTTAGCCGAGCCGACGCATTGTGTGCGGGCGCCACAAGCGGGGTAGGCTGCAACTTCTGACCTAGGTGAATGAGTTCCAACAAGTAGGCGCGTAACAGGGCGTACTTGTACGCATAGCCAGAGGTCATTTCTCGCGCCATCTTCTCAAAAACGCCTTCTAACAGCTGATATTCTGCGTCCGTTAGCTCCCATACTGGGCAAGCGCCCAACTGAAAAACCGGCAATTCTTCCAGCCCAGCCCCGTCCCTAATTGGCAGCAGAAACTCGTCGGTAAAAATGCAGAAATAGCCGGTTTGGTTTGCGTCGTGGGGCTGCCAGCGGTAGGGCACTTTGGACGTAGCAAACCATAGGGCTTTGCCTTCGACCTCTATCGCGCGGTCAGCAATTTCGACCCGACTTTTTCCGCGAATTAAACTGATTTTGTAAAATGGCTGCCGGTCAAACGTCATGGGCGGCCGGTTAGGGTAGGTGAGCATCAGATCCGTCACGTTGAAGACGTTAAAATGCCCGACTTCCTGCTGCATGTTCGGCGGCAGACCTTCTCCTCCCACCCGACTTATAGCTGCAAACTTGGTATAGAACGCTTCAAGCGGGTTAGCTTTCATGTTTCTCTTGCTGTAAGAATCAAATATAAGGTATTCATTGCCATACGCCCTTCGATGCACTGCTAGGCCTGGGGTAGCTTTTAAATAAAATAAGGAACGGGCTAGCATAACAGGGGTCGGTGAGCAACCTGAACAGACGGGCGTGGCGCCTAGCTAGCAGCGCATTCTCCTGTTGTTATTCGCCATTTGCGGTAATTGCGCAATATGTTTGTGGTATGCGAGCAGAAGCAACTTAGCTTTTTAGCGAAAGGCCAGCTTCTTTTATAAATTCCGCTGGTATTTTTGAAGTCCTCGCTTTTGCTCTCCCTTCGCCTTGCTTATGGCTCCGCTGTTCTCGCTTCTTCGGAAAAAGACACCCAATTTGGTACCTGACCCGGTAGCTCCGCCCGCGCCGAGTGCCGACACGCCGGCTCCTATTGCTACCGAAGTCGTCCGTATTGGCATGGGCCAGTTGCTGGTAGAAGGTGGCGAGCCTCAGCGCAACCTCGACCGCGCTGCCCGTATGATTGCCGAGGCCGCCGAACGGGGCTGCGACCTAGTGTTGCTCCCCGAAACGCTCGACTTTGCCTGGACCCACCCCAGCGCCCTGACCGAAGCGCAGCCGATTCCAGGTGCCTTCAGCGACCGGCTGTGCGCGGAAGCTAGCAGGCACAACATCTACGTTTGTGCGGGCCTCACCGAAAAGCTAAACGGCCGGAACTACAACACGGCCCTTCTTATCAATCCGGCGGGCGAAATAATTGTCAAATACCACAAAATCAACTTGTTAACTGTTGAGCAACCTTTCTACAACGTCGGGCAAACCTTGAACGTCGTGGATACGCCGCTGGGCAAAATCGGGGTGAATGTTTGCGCCGACAATTACATCGACGGGTTGGCCATTGGGCACACCCTAGCACGCATGGGCGCTGAGTTTATCCTGGCGCCTGCCTCCTGGACGGTCGATTATTCCATCACCGAGGAGCACGACCCCTACCAGGAAAAGTGGGTAAAACCGTTCAGCATCTTGGCCCAACTCTACAACGTAGCCGTCGTTAGTACTACCTCCGTGGGCTATATCGTGGGCGGACCGTACGAAGGCAAGAAAAGCATCGGTTGCTCGCTGGCTGTTGATGCAAGTGGCATTCGGGCTCAGGGCACGTTCAATGAATTTGCCGGCGAACTGATTATGGCGGAAGTGCCCCGCCCTATCCGTGCGGAAAAAGGCACTGCCATCGGCGACATGCTGCTCCGCAAAGGCTACCAATTCGACCACCTACCTAGGTCCTAGCCGTAACGCAAGCCGGCTGCTTCCTTCTATTTTTACTCGCTTTTCTGCCCTCCCCTACTCCCTATGCCGCACCTTACATCCGAGGAATCTACCCTGGCCAGCACTTCACCCCGCCACTTTTCCCACACCAAAGAGTACCAGCGCTGCGTGCGGTGCATCATGGATACCACCGTGCCTGGCATTCATTTCGACAGCAAGGGGGAGTGCAACTTCTGCGTGCTACACGATAAGCTGGACCGCGCCTTTCCACTAGGAGAAGCTGGGCGGCAAAAGGTGCAGGAACTAGCAGCCGACATCAAACAGGTAGGCAAAGGCAAAAAGTACGATTGCGTGCTAGGTGTCAGCGGGGGGCGCGATAGTTCGTTTACCTTGTGGTACTGCGTAACGCAGCTCAAGCTACGCCCCTTGGCCGTGCACTTCAACGATGGCTTCGGCAACCCCGTGGCGGGCGAAAACATGGTAAAAGCCTGCCGCAAGCTAGGGGTCGAAATGCGCACTATCACCTCCGATTGGCGCGAGTCGAAAGACCTCAAGATTGTGTTCCTGAAAGCTTCCACCCCGGATATGGAGGAGGGCACCGACCTAGGTATTGCCACGGCGCTCTACGGCGTGGCAGCCAAAGAAGGCATTCAACGCATCGTCATCGGGCAGTCGTTTCGCACGGAGGGCATCGCGCCGCTTTCCTGGAATTACTTGGATGGCAAGTACTTGAAAGCTGTGCATAAGCAGTTCGGCACGGTACCGCTGCGGCCCTGGTCGCCCAACGACCCTGGCTTCAATCTGGATCTGAAGGAGATGTTCTACTACACGTTCCTGCGCCGCATCAAGACTGTCACGCTGCTTTACCACGTCGACTACGTGCGCACCGAGGTGAATGAGCTGCTAGAGCGGGAGCTAGAGTGGAAGAATCCGGGGGCTCACTACTTCGATGACCTCTACCAAAGTGTGATCTACTACTTGAACCGCACCAAGTTCAATATTGATCGGCGCTTATTCAACTACTCGGCCTTGGTGCGTTCGGGGCAGATGTCGCGCGAAGCAGCCTTGGAGCGCACCAGCCAGATCAACTCCATTGAGGATGAACGCGTCATTGATCTTTGCATCAAACGCCTGGGACTGACCCGCGCCGAGTTCGACCAGATCGTGGCCGCGCCACCCAAAACCTTCCGCGACTACCCCAACAATTACGGACTTATTCGCTTGCTGCGCTGGCCGATCAAAATACTAAGCCAGTTCAGCTTACTGCCCGAATCGGCCTACGACAAGTATTTCAACTGCGGCACCTAATCTAGACCACGGATTTGACGGATTTTTCGGATGTCACGGATTTTGTAGCCGGCACCAACGCAAAGAGGCACCCTAGGGTAGGGTGCCTCTTTGAGCTTTATTTACATTCTAAAAGAGTGTAGAATACACTTACAAAAAATGCGTCCACGAAATCCGTGGCATCCGAAGAATCCGTCGAATCCGTGGTCTAGATTAGCTTGCGTGGAGCCAGTCTTTCTTGGCCAGCAGCTTTTCTTCCGATTCGCGGTAGTCGGGGTCGTCTACGCAGCAGTCGACGGGGCACACGGCAGCGCACTGGGGTTCCTCATGGAAGCCCATGCATTCGGTGCACTTGTCCGAAACGATGTAGTAGTACTCGTCAGAAACCGGCGTTTGGGGAGCAGTGCCGGATACCACTTGTCCGCCGTCTACGGCTACTTCTTTCAAGGTGGTGCCATCGGCCCAGCGCCATTGGGCGCCGCCTTCGTAAATAGCGGTATTAGGGCATTCTGGTTCGCAGGCACCGCAGTTGATGCACTCGTCCGTTATCATGATGGCCATAGCCGTTTTCCTCTGGGTTTATTTCGGTGAATGACGATAAATACGCAAAAAAGGCGGGCATGGCCCGGCTTAACTAAGCAAAAGTAGAAACTAACCCGTAGCCTTGCGAGCTATTTGCCAATTTTAACGGCCGCAGAAGGACATTGTGCCCCAAACTGCTGTTATAAATTCACAAAGATAAAGTGTCAATACCGTATCCCCTTAGGGCTACTCACGGTACGGCACCTCACCACCTACTAGTTAGTACTCAATATTTCTCCGATGACCCATTCCGAACGCCTCGCTGCTTTTGTGGCCTTGGGGCGCCGTCTAGAACAGCTTACCGCCGACGAGATAACGACGCTTGCCGCAAGGGCCCGCAACACCAACGCGTGGTTTGATGCGCCCAATGTAACGACTGCCCTGCGCGGTATCGCGTACCTACTGGCCGAAGAGCCCTTACGCACCTGGGCGGCCCGTTACCCCGCCGAGCCGGCTGCGTCGCGCCGCGTGGGCGTGGTAATGGCCGGCAATATTCCACTCGTCGGTTTCCACGACCTGCTCTGCGTGCTGGTCAGCGGCCATCAGCTGCTGGCAAAGCCCAGCGCCGACGACACCGTACTGATGAATTGGGTAGTGGAGGAGTTGGTTCGTATCGAGCCCCGCTTCGCTGAACGCTTTGCGTTTGTACCCCGCCTTAATGCGGCCGATGCATTCATTGCTACCGGCTCCGACAACACGGCCCGGTACTTCGAGTATTATTTCAGCAAGAAGCCCCACCTCATTCGGCGCAATCGCACCAGCTTAGCGGTGCTCACGGGGCAAGAAACGGCAGCCGAGTTAGCAAAGCTAGGTCCTGATATCTTCCAATACTACGGCCTAGGCTGCCGCAACGTATCGAAGCTTTTTGTGCCGGCAGACTACTCTTTTAGTCCCTTGCTCGATGCTTTACAGCCTTGGGAAACGGTACTGAATCATCATAAGTACCAGAACAACTACGATTACAATAAGAGCATTCTGTTGGTAAACCGCGTGCCGCACTTCGACACGGGCTTTCTGCTGCTCACGGAACATGCGCCGCTGGTATCGCCAATTTCGGTAGTTCACTATGGTACGTACGCCAACGAAGCCGACCTAACAACACAGCTAGCTAGCGTCGCCCCCCAAACTCAGTGTGTCGTTTCGGATAACGGCTGGTATACGGGCAGCCTCGATTTCGGGCAAGCACAGTTACCCACCGTCGGCGACTATGCGGATGGGGTAGATACAATGGCCTTTTTGGCCGGAATAGCGTAATACCATCGTAACATAGCCCTAAGCCCATTGCTGCGCCAACCACGCGTTTGGGTTTAGCGGCTTGTTTTGGGCTTCCATTCCACTGCCTGTCGTTTTCTGTTACCCTCACCTGTATCCTAGCTGCCTATGCAACCTCTTGAGCAACAAGATGTAGAGATTATCGAGAAAGAAAGCATCCCGACCCTGCATTTCCCACCCGACGACGTGCTGTCTGACCTTGCCGAGCAGCAACAGCGACGCCATGATGCGGAACGTGCCACGGCACTGGGCAACGCGTATCACAACAAAGTGAACATCTATTTCCAAACAGATGATGGCGCCACCAAATGCGTAAGCACATCGGTGTGGGCCACGCACGAGCAGTATATCACTCTCAAGGCGGGTATCACTATCCCGTTGCGGGCGGTGCTAGGGTTCACATTCTAACGACTTTTTCGCTAGCTACCTTACTTCGACAAAAAAGCTGATTTAACTAGTAACAGAGAGGCTGTTGCAGCAGAACATACACTGCGGCAACAGCTTTTTTTTGGATATAAAGTACATAACAAAGATTGCCGATAACTAATCACACATTTTTAACTTTTCTCATTTTCAAGCATTGTATATAATATATATTAACTGCACATTAGCAGGAAATAATCCATCTATCATTCCTACCCACGTATGTATACCTTACCTAACGAAATGGTTAGCAGAGAAACCATTTCTACCATGCGCTTTCCCACTTCCGATGTCCTGACAACCATAGTCGAGCGCCAACAAAGACGTTGGCAAGCCGAAAGAGCGGCTGTGTTAGGCAATGGTTATCAGAGCAAAGTAAATATTTACTTCCAAACGTCCGATGGCTCAACCAAGCGCGTTCATACCACGGTGTGGGCCAGCGATGCAGAATTCATTTCACTTAAATCAGGAAAGGCGCTGCCCTTACGTGCTGTGTTAGGCTTTGATTTTTACTAAATATAGTATCGAACTCAGACAGTTTGACAAAATATAACTATTACAATAATCCCCAGGATATCTAGCTACGCTAGCTTGTTTCCTGGGGATTGTTGTGTGTTTGCCCTGATGCAGTCGTAAGCAGGAGCTTACACCCGATCGAGCGTCTTGATGATTAAATCATTGACAACCGCCTCCGAATCGGGAGCAAACTCACCGGTGGCGCGGTTCACAACGATGGCATTCAGGGAAGTTACCTCGTGGCCTAGCATCCGCCCTAGGGCATAATAGCCAGCCGTTTCCATCTCAAAATTGGTGAGCCGGAATTCGCCTTCGGCGCTGTTGTAGCGGAAGTTCTGGAAGCGGCTGATGAGGTCGGGCTGGCGCAGGTCGAGGCGCAGCACGCGGCCTTGCGGACCATAGAAGCCGGGGCAGGTGAGTGTGTTACCCGGAATCATACCAGCACCTAGCTGCTCGCGGAGCAGGTCGGAGCCGCGCACGCAGTACGGCCGGTAGTCGAGCCCCAAGGCTTGCTGCACCCCCGCGCCCACTTCTACCTCCAAGCCCGTTTCGACTAATGGATAGAATTGCATGAGCGAATCGAGCCCCACGGCGTGTTCCGTCACCAAATGCGAGCCAACCGGAATATCTGCCTGCAACGCCCCGCTGGTGCCCACCCGCACGATACGCAACGTAATGCGCTCCTCGTGTGGCCGCAACGTGCGCGTTACGAAGTCAATATTGACCAATGCATCCAGCTCATTAAGCAGAATATCAATGTTATCGGTGCCCATACCAGTGCTAATCACGGTGAGGCGTTTGCCTTTGTAGTAGCCGACATGGGTCACAAACTCCCGCTTGTGAATCTGCGTCTCGATGGAGTCAAAATGCTGGCTCACTAGCGCCACCCGCGCCGGGTCGCCCACGGTAATGATGGTGTCGGAAATATGGTCAGGTAACAAGTTGAGGTGGTAGATGCTGCCGTCGCGGTTAAGCATCAGCTCCGATTCGGGTATGGCGATCATAGGGAGTGCGGGTTAGTGAGGGTACAACGTACGGGCAAGCTAGGCAACGGTTTTGTAAGGTTGCTTGCGCCGGGTAAAAGTACCAGTTAGGGGTAAACTAATGGAACGTAGTTGAACGCGCAGTGCGAGTAGCGAAACCGAGCGCTGTCTCCACTCGAGCAAAAGCTAGCTTCTATTTTTGCTTACTTACCACCACCGTAGGCTAACACAGCGCTGGCGACAAATAAGCATGACTCGTGATGTGCAGCGTTAAAAACCTCGTTCTATTATTATGATCGATTCGCGCTCCAAAGCCTTCTTTAGCGTCATGCTTTTGTGGCTGTTCTATCCCGATCCGCTCAAAGCGCAGCAGGTCATGGCAAGCACGCCCTTGCATCTGTTCTTTCAGGCCAACTACGACAGCACGATCATTTATCAAAGCAGTTCCTCCTGGTATGAGTCGCCTAATTACTTAATCATTGCTAAACAGAAAGAACGCATTTACTTCTTCACGTACCGCAGCCCTTACCTAGGTACAGCAGGAGTCAATTATCCCGGCAAACTGACCACAAGCTTTTCAAAGCAGGAACAGCGCTTCCGCAGCACCACGCCCGATACGAACCGCTACTTCCTTCCCAAAGCGATAGTACCTGCTACGCTCTTGCGCTCCTGGCAACTAGTACGCCCTCATCAACTTTGGGCTTTGAAGGATGATCAGGCTTCCGGCCAAGCTACCAACAAGTGTGTGGTAGACGATGGCGATGAAAACACTTTCTACCTTATTGATAGGAAAGCCATCAAAACGGCGTCGTTCTACGCGCCTGATTTCTTCGAGGCATGCCTGGGAACAGATCTAGGCCGGCAACAGGCTATAGCGACAAGGGACTTATTACGGGCCCTACAGCGAAGTGTGATCGAACGATAAAGTGCGCTGGCTAGTGGGAGCGGTCAAGAACTGACTGAGCAGGAAGCCACCTTGCGGTAACTCTCAGCACGACAGTCATAAAAATACTTCCCTCGCCCGTTGGGGGTGCGGCTACTTCGTGGCTTTTATTATGCAGAGAGAAGCGCTTGCCTAGGGTCCGGCGGCGCGCTCCGCCGGACTTCGCGTGCGGCTTTACTAGCGCTATTACCCGTCTGAACTATAAAACCCCACCGATTAAACCCAAACCCATGTGTACAAACGATTTTACTTGCCACCCCGAGAATCTTGCCACGGTGCCTGCTAGGCGAAAGCTGAAAACGGGTCGGGTGATCCTGCCGGCCTTGCTGCTGAGCCTGCTCGCTGGCTGCCAAAAGGAGGATTTCCATGATACCCTAGGGACAGGTTTATCTTCCACGCCAGCAAGCTCCTCGGCGGTGGTTGCCAAAAGTGAAGCGCTGCTAGCCTTAAGCAGTTATGACAACAAGTACTATAACCAATACGGAACCTATGGCCCTTCCTTCAAAGCCAACTACTGGTTTGATATCGCAAAAACCAAGCGCATGGATTTCTGGACCCAGGCCGAGGCCATCGAAACCGTGATTGACGCCTATAATGTAAACCCCACCACCGAATACAAAAACAAAATCCAGTACCTCTACAACGGCATGCGCGATGCACACGGCCTGCTGTGGAGCAGCAACGAGTTCAACGACGACGTCATCTGGGGCTCGTTGATGTGCATCCGCGCCTACGAGATTTGGAACGACGGCGGCATGCTCGACATGGCCCGCCAGAACTTCGACTTGGTGTGGGCCCGGGGCTGGGACACGACGCTGGGCGGGGGCTTGTGGTGGAAAACCGATAAGCTGTCGAAAAACACCTGCGTCAACGCGCCAGCCGCTATCTGCGCCATGCGGCTCTATAAGGCCACCGGCAATACCGCCTACCGCGACAAAGCCAAACTGATCATGGACTGGCTGGTATCGCGCATGTACGTCGCTTCCACGGGGGAAGTGAAAGGCGCCATGAACCAGGCGGGCCAAATCACGGAAGGCGCCTTGCTCTACACGCAGGGCACTTTTATCGGGGCAGCCAACGAATTGCGCCCCTACTACACTAGCCCCGACTACCGGACGATGGGCCTGAAAGCAATGGACTATGCCCGTACCAGTTTATCCAAATCGCCCGGTGGCATTTTGCAGGATGAAGACGCGGTGCTGGACATCCAGGGCGGAAAGTCCATTTTTGCACGGTGGGCCTGCATTTTCGTGAAGGAAACCGGCACCGCCGCCACCTATGGTCCCTGGCTGGATCTGAATGCAACCCAAGCCTGGTCGATTCGCAACTCGAACGGCATCATGTGGAACCTGTGGAGCACCCGGACCTCCGACACGGAGAATCTGAACTCGTGGCGCACGAACGGCGGCGTGTCCATGATGCTCAACCTGTACCGTTTCCGCTAGGTTAAACGAAAGTTTACGGTAGCCAAGAAGGATGGCCCTACCTAGAAAAAGTTGACCTCTCGGGGTCAACTTTTTCTAGGTAGGGCCATCTGGCTATCTTGCCCCTGACTTAGTCTGTATGAGATACCTATTCCTGTTTGCCTGCCTGCTGTTTGCCGTTGCCAGTGTTGCCCAGCAGCGTGCCGTTGTCACCTACGAGGTAAAGTACCACGGCAAGGAAGTACCCGGCGGCCGCCTGAAGCTAGTTATTGATGGGCAGCGGGCGCATCTGCAACGAGTGGCCGATACGAAAGCAAGAGAACAGCTGTACCTGGACTACGCTGCCAATCGTACCCTACAGGTACTCACCTTGCAGGACAACACCCACGTCACGCAGCTGAAAGAGTTCAAGGAGTACGAACAGCCGGAACTGCTGCCGGGCACAGAAACCATCCTAGGGTATCCCTGCAAGAAGGCCAAAGTGATTATTCGCTCCAATACGGTGGAGGTTTGGTACACCAATGCCCTGCCCCTGAAAGGCACCCCTAGCATTGGCGTCACACCGGGCTTAGGGCTGGTTTTGAAAATGGTCCGTAACGGGGAGCAGGAAACCGTTGCCACCCAAATCCAGACCAGCAAGGTCAAAAGCACCGACCTCGCCTGGCCAACTCCCACCCAAATGGGTCCGGTAGTTGATGCGGCTACCTACAACCAACAGGTGATTGAAAGCCGCTTCCAGACCGTCTCGGTTTTCGATCGGGAACAGATTTCGTTTGGAAATAACCAGCCAAACCCAGCGGAAGGACAAACCAACGTCACGTACCACTACGCCGGCGGCACGGTGATTTTGAAGAAAATTCGGTTGCCCGAGTACGTCGCGGGCACGCAGGTGTTCGCGGAGCTGACCCAGTATTCCAACGGCGATGCGTATGACCGGACGGGCTCCGTGTTTATGATTCCGCTGGATAAGCAGCAGTCTTTCCTGAACGGGCTGCAACAAGGGGTGAAAGCCTTGCCGGTGTATAAAGAGAAGTACCAGGGGGTGGTGGCAACCGACCAATATCTGCCCCCGCTGGAGCTGATGCGGTTTTTCACCCCGTTTGGCGTGCGTAAGTACAACGCGGCTTCCACCATCAAAGGCTATACCTGGGCAGACTCGGCCGTGTTCCGGCAAGACCTGACCGAGCTCCACTCCCGCTTGCAGGGCGACGTTTGGATTGGCGTGTTCGTTGGCAACTACGACAAAGGCGGGCATGTCGTGAGCCTGCGCTTGAAATACTATCCTGGCAGCGGGGACGGCAACCAAAAGCTAGGTCAGGTGGTGCTCCCGATCTTCAACACCACCAACCTGATGGAAATGGCAGGCCAGGAATACGGTACGATGTTCGAGCGCGACTCCCTGACCGTCACGGTAGATATCCCGGAGGGGCTGAAGAACGTACAGCTCCGCTATATCACCACCGGCCACGGCGGCTGGGGCGGCGGTGATGAGTTCAACCAGAAACTGAACGAACTCTTTGTGGACGGGAAACGGGTGTACCATTTTATTCCCTGGCGAACCGATTGCAGCACGTATCGGCTGCTCAATCCTTCCTCCGGCAACTTCGGCAACGGCCTGTCTTCGTCCGACCTGAGCCGCTCCAATTGGTGCCCCGGGAGCCTCACCCCGCCGGTGTACATCCCCCTACCCGACTTGCCTGCCGGCAAGCACACGTTCAAAGTAGCTATTCCGCTCGGGAAGCGAGAAGGCACTGCGTTCAGCGCCTGGAATGTATCTGGCTGTTTGCTAGGAACAACGAATCCAGCAGGAGGTGCGCCAAGCGTAAACTAGATGGCGTTACCGCGTGGCGCCTGTAAGCATCTGCTAGGCTAGCCACCCCGGAAAAGATACCCGTACACGCGAGCAGGATAGCGCTAGGTTAGATCCTGCCAAAGAGTCCTCTAGTAGGCCGAGTAGCAAGAAAGCACCGGCCATGGACCGGTGCTTTCTCAAGGTTCTCCAAAACCAAACTAGGAGAAAATAGGTGGGAGCCGGTTGCAGCCGAACCCCCGATAGCGTACCTAGCCTACCGCACCGTCGTGGGGAACGTCACTTCCACGTCTGTGTCGCCGGGGGTCTCGGTGCCATTCTTCACACCGGGCTGGTGACGAAGCGTGATTTTGAGCGTGCCACTCGCCGCCGAGGTAGTCACCAAGCGGGTTTGCAGACCTACTTCCAGGTTGTTTTTGTCTTTGTCCGTGCGCGTTATCTGTACCAGATTAGCCGGAGTTGGCGTGAAGACGAAGAGGTGCTCGTCGGCTTCCTCCTGAATCTCGGCGGACGTATTAACGACGGGGTTTTTCGTTTCATCGAGCAATGTTAGTACGCCCGTGTAAGTAGTATTGGCGGTCAGCGCTAGCGTACCGATGGTGGGGGCTGTGCCGCCATCACCGTCCAGGTCTTTATAGGTCACCGATACGGGCGTGCCGCCGCTGGTGGGCGTGAGCGTGTAGGTAACCGTGGTGATCTGCTCGTTATCGTCATCGGGCGTCGGATCATCCTTATCGTTGTCTTTTTTGCAGGCCCCGAATAGCGTTGTAGTTGCTAGCAAGGCCAGGAGCGCTAGGCGAGAAAGAGTGTTTTTGTGCGGAGTGTGCATGAGTGGAAAAATGAAAAAGTGAAGTAAGAAAGTAGGTGTGAGTTACCGACCACTCGCCGCGCGCCGGCGTAATTCCAGCGGCACGCGCACGCGCAACGTCACGTTGCGGCCCATTTCATCGGCGAAGTAGCGGTAGCGGTTCAGGTAGTCGCGGTAGCGCTGGTTGAGCAGGTTGGCACCAGCTAGGCTCACCTCCAGTGGCTGGCGGCCCCAGTGCAGCGTGGTACCCGCCTCCAACCCGAGCAGCGCGTAGCCGGCGGGTGGACGCTTGTAATCCCGTTCGGCGTAGTGATCAGGCACCCGGGTCTGGCGAGCCACGGCGTAGCCGCCCAGCTGCACGTAGCTTTGACGCAGGCGCGCGGCCGGCTGCGTGGCCACCTCGTAGCGCAATGACGCTTCCGCCCGGTCAGCTGGCATAAAGATTTGCCACTGGTCTTGGCGGGTGTCGCGAGCCCGCACGATCGAGCCTTTGGCCCCTAGCAGCCAACGGGGTGCTAGTTGATAAGTGCCTGCTAGGTCCACACCTCGCAGCGTGGCATCCGTTTGCTGGTACACCCAACTGATGAGCGCCCCGCGAATCGTAATTACGGGCGGCAGGATGGGCACCTGGTAGATGAAGTCGGTGATGCGCGTCTGATACACCGTGATTTCGCCGTTTAGGCGAGGGTTGTCGTGCCAGGTAGCGGTTAGGCCGATATTAAGAGCCGTTTCAGGTACCAGCGCGCCGTTGCCGGGTACTAGGTCGTAGCCTAGCTCATATTGTGCGTTATGCACGCCGTCGCTGAAACGCTCGTTGGCCGCCGGTGCGCGGCGCGTCAGCCCCGAAGCTAGGTTCAGGGTCAGGTGGGCCGTGGGGTCGAAAGTGGCACCTAGGGAAGCCGCCGGCGTGGTGTATTGAAAGCGGCTGCGAGCCACAAAGAAGGCACCCGTTGTGTCCCGGTCGCCACGTTTTACTTGCAGGTCGCGGCGGTCTAGGCGCAAGCCAGCCTCCAGCAGCCATTTGCCGCGCTGCCATTTCTCCAGCCAAAAAGCCCCGAGGATCTGGTTGGTATAAAAGGGGATGAACTGCCGGCTGCCCGCAGCGTAGCGGTTAAACTGGTCAGTGCCCGCTACCCCCACGCTGCCGGTCAGGTTGTGCCAGCGCCGATGTTCCCACAGAAGCTCGGCCGTGGTAGTACGGTTGGTGTAGCTTAGTTCGGGCTTATTCAGGGCGGCGAGGTTATCGTTGCGGGGCCGGTACTTATCGTACTCGTCCCGAAAGTCTGTCTGCTGGGCAACCGTGGCCGTTAAGCGTCCCGCGGCCCCGGTTTGCACAAAGCCCGTGAGCTTGGCTACGTCGTGCCGGACGTCCTGATAGGCCCGGGCAATGTCGTAGTTGAAGCCAGATGTTTCTAGGGGGCGGGTCCGGGCAATAGCCAGCTCTAGGTCCGTGGGGCTGCCCACGTGCGCAGCCGGCAGGATACCAATCTGGGTGTTGTACTGGCTGTAAAAAGCCTCTAAGCCGTAGTTTTCCCGCCGCCAGCCAGCCGCCGCAGAGAAGTCATATTCCTGAAAGCCAGAGTTCTTCAAATAGTACCCAGGTGCCCGCATGGTGCCTGCCCGCTTAGCAGTACCCTGCACCCGCCAACTCAAGGCCGGCACCTGGCGCAGATTGCCTTCTACTGCGCCCGAGGCGGCACCTAGGCCGTTGTTGCTCATACCCACCAAGTTTAGCTCGGCGCCGGTGCCGGCGGAGTCACGCAGCGGTTTGGGTTCAACGAGTACCACCCCTCCAATGGCGTCGGAGCCGTAGCGGACGCTGGCGGCGCCCTTCACTACCGTCAGACGGGAAGCAATGAACGGGTCAATTTCTGGCCCGTGCTCCTGGCCCCACTGCTGCCCCTCCTGCCGCACTCCATTGTTCAGAATGGTCAGGCGATTGGAGTGCAGCCCGTGAATCATGGGTTTGAAGATGCTAGGTCCGGTCTGAATGGCCGTCACGCCCGATAGCTTCTGCAAGGCCTCCCCTAGGGCCTGCCCCCGGGTTTGCTGCAAGGCCTGCCCACTAAGTGTGGCTGTGGGTTGGGTGGGGGCTAGGCCTCGTTGGCCGCGCACAGTAGCACCACGCAGCAAAACGGCGCTTGGATGAAGCTGAAAGTTGCGCACAACGGCCCGCTCGAGGCGCAGTTCCGCCGTCTCGGTTTCGTACCCTAGAAAGGTAACTTGCACATGGTAGAGCCCTGGGCACAGGTGCAAGTGAAAGTTGCCGGCAGCATCAGTTTGGGTGGCTTGCTGAGTTTCCAGCACGACCACCGTGGCACCGGCTAGGTCCGCTCGCGACTCATGGTCAGCGACGCGTCCGCTCAGTGACAGGGCACAGTCGACGAGGGTTTGAGCGTGGCTAAGGCGGGCTATACTCAGCAAGAGGAGCAGCCAAACGCCTAGCCATCCCGTCCCCGGAGTGCCCGGAAATCGAAAAGACATACAAAAAAGCAGAGCCAGTAAACACTAAACCAGCCGTCGCACCCCGCATGCCCGTGAGGCATCGGGAGAAATACTCCATGAAAAAGGAAATTGGGCCTCAAAGCTCCTGGCAAAGGAGATGAGGCAGCTATCGACGGCTATTTGGATTTAGCTTTGGAAGGGCGGTCCGCGTAGGTAGTCAATAGCGGGAGGTGTGACCTCGCCTGCCCGGATCAGTGCTACCGCGATGGTTCGCTGATAAGCCTGTAGCACCAGTTTTTCCAGCTCAAAAAAGGGAGCCGGCTGAAAAGGAATGTTGCAGAAGTGATCCACGTCGCAGTGCTGGTGCTTAGCGCTAAGTACCAGCTTACCACGCAGCGTGCCCGGAGTTTGCGTGGGCTCCTCAGTGGTATGTTGGTGAGCATGCAAGCTTAGCACCCAAGCCTCCGGCAGCAGCACCCGCACAAAGCAGAGCAGCAGCACCAAAGCCAACCGGGAACGAAGCGTTTGCATTTGCAACAATGTATCGTAGAAAAACAAATGTAAGAGCCGAAATCGGATTATAGGGTACTATGGCAATAAAATATACTTCCCTGCAAAGTCCACAGCCTGCAACATCGTTACTTTTATAGAGCTTCTGTGTGAAGCACCAGCTCACGCCGGCCTGATTCAAGGTAGCTTACCCCTTACCTTTTCTCCAAATCATATTGCTCAGGTCTTACGTCGCTAAGAGCTGGCCACACGGTGCGGCGGGCTGTATCACTTGCTTCAACCAAGTGGCCATCTCTAACATGACGTTGCCGGGTAAGTGCAAGGTCGTTAACCAGGACTACTCCTTCACTACTGTGTTACTCTGCAGACGATCTTTTCGGCTTCAATACTGAAATCAGCATTGCAAAGGCCTACTTGAAGGCTTAGTGCTTCGTCAAATCGAGCGTTAGCTAAACAGGCACTAAGAAAAAGGTAGAAGTAAAAAAGCGCGCTGTCACATCAGTAAAAAGAAGCACTCATCATGACATTTAAATTGCATTATTGTTGCATTAGTATTAGATCCTATTGCTTATAACCTCGGTATAACTCGCTACTAGTGTTACAAAACCAAGCTCCTAGCTAGCTTAACCCTATCCAATCATTGGGCCGCAGGACCTGTTTACTATTTTCATTAAATGCAATGTTGTTGCATTTAATGAAATATCCATCTACTATTGCAGCTCAATTTTCTATACGCTTTACGCACTATCTCATGCGCCATTTTTCCACTGTTAAAGTTGCTCTGGCATTCCTCGCCGCATCTACCTTTGCTTCGTGCGATAACGACGACAAAGAAGTAAGCCCCGCTACGGAGGCCGAAAAAGAATACCGATTTTTGCGTGTATTAGTAGCGGATGAGCAGGCCAGTACGCTCACCCAAATCACGCCGGCAACGGCCGCCATTGCATCCTTTAATACGAAGTATCCTCTGGCCAACATCTATCCGACGGCCTCTGGTCGTTTTGCGGCGGTGCTGTACCAAAATCAGAACTTAGTCGAAATGTTCGATACGGGTCTGGAGTCCCACGTCGACCACGTGGACGTGAAGGGAACACCTAAATGGGGCGCCATTACGGCCGATGGGGGCAAGCCGACTCACTTCAAAAGCAAAGACACGGAGTCATTGATTTTCAACGACAACGAGGGCACGTTGAGCGTAGGTAACGACGCGGACGTGCATACCCCAGGCGCCAAGTTTCGAGTGATCAACGCGGGCCTGCTCCCCCACCACGGGGCCATGGCTCAGTTCAATAATGGCACCTACGCCGTTACTACGACGAAAGCCAGCGGGGCAAATCCTACTAGTGTGAAAATCATTAATAAAGCGGGCACGGAGGTGCAGCCAATTAAGCTGGAAACCGGCGCTATCCATGGGAATGCCAGTGATGGCACCAATGCTGTCTTTGGCTGCTTTACAACCACGGCGAACACCAGCGGCAGTGTATTGGTGGTAACTGCATCGGGCGAGCAGCGCCTGATCCCAAACCCGACTGATTTCGGAGCTTTCCGCCTAGCCAACGTTTATTACGCCGAAGGAGCGAAGAAATTCATTGGTTTTGTAGCCACAAAAGGAGCCTACCTGATTGATCTTACGACAAATAAAATCACGCCCATTTACGCCGGGGATGACGCCTTTCAATGCAAGCCGGACTACGCGGGCAACAACTTGCACGTGCTCACGCTGGATGGCAAGCTACGCGTATACGACCTAGCTACGGGTACGCTGAAGAAGCAAGGCTCGGTTATCCCGTCTACCTCGGCAGCCGATACTTACAAGCCTATCCTGGAGGCCTCGGAGAAATTTGCGTATGTTGCCGTACCCTCGCTAGGCGAAGTATACCAGATCCAGCTCAACGACTTTAGTACAGTTGCCAAGCACAAAGTAACCGCACGGCCAGTGCGCCTTGCGCTACTGGGCTTCGAGTCCAGCGCGGGTCATGGTGATTAATGTTTGTTAACGACACAGTACCTTTCAGCACGGGCCTATCTGCACCAGCAGGTAGGCCCGTGCTGCTGCTAGCAGGTTGCCATTATGAGCAGCGTATGTTTTGTTTCTGTAACTTGGACAATAGCCCTTTTGGCTTGGCTAAGAAGGGAGGCACCATGTATTCAGGCAAATGTGTCGGCTTTGCCTCTGAAGGGTTATCGCATTGAATTATACAGGTAGAAACATCCACTGTTGGCTTTCATAACCTTTTAGTTTCTATAAATGAGAGTCCTGCCATTGGAACACCGCAGATGACGGCACCTTGCACAACGCCATCAAGCGCAGGATGAGATGCCCTAGCGAAGCTAGGTTGGTCTGATTGGACTGATTTACGGTCTTATCAGGCTATTTTCCGCCCTAATGCCTACGGACCTTTGGAGCACATTTTATCGAGCCCAATGGAACAGCACAGCAAGCGCCCAGTTGCACTAGCCCCGGGAGAGGGGAAAACTATTTCGGTGGTGGGAGACACCTACCGCATCCTAGTCAGCGGTGAAGACACAGCCGGCGCCTTCGCTATTATCGACATGCTAATTCCCCCCGGGGGCGGCCCGGGTCCGCACGCCCACGCGGCCTTTGAGGAGTCCTTCTATGTGCTGGATGGGGAGATTGAAGTCAAGTCTGAGTTTGGTACCTACGTGGCGACTCAAGGTGCCTTCGTCCGTATTCCCAAAGGCGGCGTGGTTCACTGCTTTCGCAACAAGACTCAGCAAACCGCTCATTTGCTGTGCACTGTGGTGCCCGCCGGTTTGGAAATGTTCTTCACCGAGATTGGCAAACCTGTTGCCGCCGGCCAGTTCCTCCCGCCCCCACCCCTAGCAGAAGCCTCCCTGAAAAAACTACAGACCCTGGCGGAAAAGTACGGGCAACAAGTATTTCCGCCGGACTATCTGCAGTAAACCTGCTGCTGGGTAACGCCGCTGGCGCAACTGGGCGAAGCGCGTGCTTGCTTTTTTTTGGACTCTCTCACTTTTCGGTAGGCCCTAGTGGCTAACACAAGATTCCTGATAGGACCGCCGACCAACTCAACCAAAAATTATGAACATTACAACTGCAGGCTCCTTAGGCCATGTGGCCAAACCAGTAGTGGAAAAGCTACTCGCCGCCGGCCACCACGTAACCGTTATTACCAGCACCGCCGACCGTAAAGGCGAAATTGAGGCTCTGGGGGCCGTTGCGGCCGTTGGCTCGCTCAGCGACGCGGACTTCTTAACCCAGGCGTTCCGCGGGGCAGATGCCGTGTACGCCATGGTGCCGCCCGCAATGGGTACTTCCAATTTGATTCAAAACATTGCGGTGGCTGGGCAGGCCTATGCCCAGGCAATCCGGACGGCGGAAGTGCCCCGCGTGGTTATGCTGAGCAGCGTCGGAGCGGATGCGGCAGCTGGCACCGGCCCCGTACAAGGCGTGCATCGAATCGAGCAACTGTTTCAGCAGTTAGCTGGGGTGAATGTCACCGTCTTACGGTCGGGCTTTTTCTATGTCAACTTCTTGCGCGACATCCCGCTGATCAAAAACATGAACCTCTTCGGCAACAACTACGGCGGCGATATAAAGCTAGCCCTCACGCACCCGGAGGATGTGGCAACTGCGGTGACAGAGGAGTTGCAACGGGCAGGAAATGGGTTTGAGATTAAGTACATCGTCAGTACTATCGCGACCGGCAACGAAGTTGCGGCGCTGTTCGGGCCAGCCATCGGGAAGCCAGATTTGGCCTGGACGGCTATTCCCGATGAACAGCTGCAACAAGGGATGCTGGCGGCTGGATTGTCAGCCGAATTGGCCGGGCTTATTACCGAACTCGGACAAGGGGTAAGAGCCGGCCTAATGACCCAGGATTTTTTTGCCAACGGGGCCAACGTCGCCGGCAAAATCAAGCTGGAACAATTCGTAGAAGAATTTAAGAACCAGTATCAGCAGGCGTAAACAACGCCGGCTGAAGTTGCAACTTGCGGTTATTCAGGAGTCATTGGGTTAACTTCCTATTAGGGGCTAAGTTGAAAGATTACGCTCGGGCTTGCCCAAGTGCCCGCGTCAAACCCTACCTAGGTCCCTTTGCTTTCTTTACACGATAAAGAAGGCGAAGGGACCTAGGCAGGCAATAGCTTTATGGCCATGCTATTCCGTTTTTCTGCCACCCCCGACTTTGATTTTATCACTTACTTCGCCCGTCATCTCCAGACCCCAATCCATAATGGGGTGTTAGAGATTCCCGAAAAGCTAGGACAAGGATCTATTCGCAAAGTGGCATTCGGACCGGATTTCAAAATCACGCTCCACCACTACCTGCTCCAAGAAGAGCTCCTGCTCGAGCGCACAGCATCTGGGCTAGGCAATGAGCTGGTTACCATCTTTTTTTACGACAACGAACAGGCGCTCGGCATTGCGTACAACCAAGAGCCCCCCGTCCTCTTTTCTCAGCGCACCGAGTCGGCCATTCAGGTTACGTCCAACGATCTGAGCTCTACTATTCGCTTTCCCGCTCAGCAACGCATTCAGTACGTAGTAGTCGCCATCACCCCAACCCGCCTAACGGAGTTATTAGCCCTGCGCGATCCTAATTCGGTTCTCCAAACGATTACGGGCCGCGGCAATTCCTTTTTGTTTTTTGAGAGCATGCCCGCGGAGGCTAGGTTGCTGCTCACCAAATTGATGACCGTGGATCTGCAGGCTAGCCTGAGCCAGTTCTACCTGCAGATCAAGGTGCAGGAGTTACTCTACTTAGTTTTTCAGAAATTGTCGCTGCGCGAAAACGCGACGCATCAACCCCTCAACAGCGCCGACGCCGCCCGCTTACTTGAAGTTCGCCAGGCCCTCCTCCGCGACCTGAGTGTGCCGCCGGTTCTGCGGGAGTTGGCGCACGTGGCTGCCATGAGCGAAACCAAACTCAAACAGCTGTTCAAGCAAACGTTTGGCACCCCCATTTACAGCTACTATCAGCAAGCTAGGATGGAAGAAGCGGCCTTTTTACTGAAGCACGGCCGGTATTCGGTGGCCCAAGTAGGCTACGAGCTAGGCTTTTCCAATCTGAGCCACTTTAGTCGGCTGTTTGAAAAGCATTATGGGCAGAATCCGAAAAAATTCTCTGTCTCTTGACGCTTCTTATGTGCCTCGTGGGGGCCGAGGCGTTCAACTCCTTTTCATCAACTAGCTCTTTGCATAGCCCTAGAAGAGAAAAGAAGTGAATTGAGAAAGGTCCGTTTTCTGCAATGACCACTGCCCTACAGCAGTGGCTCGCACCATGCGAGAGAGAAACTTCCTTCGACCAAAGCGCGCTCCGAAGCGACCAATAAGGTAGGCCTGTTTTTTAGTCGAAAAAACCCTTTCCTTGGTCGAAAACCGGGTACTGCCATGGGGCCAGTGGTCAGAAAAACCACCAACTTGGGCCCATGCAAACGCCCTCCCGCACGGCCCTTCCTGCTGCCCCTCCTAGCCGCTTCCCGCTCGTATTTGAGGGGCTGATGTGGGTGCTGTACGTAGGTTTGTACAAGTACAGCCGGTTGATGGAGGGCACAGCCTTAGGCAGACGGTCCCTGCACGCCGCCTTTCTCCATCCGCAGCTCATTTTGTTTGCCCTAGCTGCTACACTTTATATCGTGCCGTATTACCGGGTACTGGTGCCGGTCTTGCTCCGCCGCCGTCGTTATCTGCTGCTGGGCATCAGCGCGATGGTGTATCTGTGGTGGGGCATTAAGTTGAACATGGTGCTGGCCCATGGCTTGTTTCAGCATGTGGCTAGCCCGCCCCAGCTAGCGGAGTTCTATCACGCGGGCTATGTGGAAGCCACGAGCCAGTTGCTCACCCGCACGCAGCCTTATCTCAGTCCGCTGTTTATTGATCTGCTGACGTTCAGTTGCGTGGCCTTTGTGCGGCTGGCTTTTCAGCAGGAAGCCCAACGGCACCGGGTGGAAAAAGAGCACCTAGCCTTGCAAATGGAGCAACTGAAGGCGCAATTGCAGCCGCATTTTCTCTTCAACACGCTCAATAGCATCTATGGCCTGAGCTTGGCTGGCTCCTCCGACACCCCCCGCTTTATTCTGCTCCTTTCCGAACTGATGCGCTACGTGCTCTACGACAGCGGTAAGGCAACGGTGCCGCTCGCGGAAGAAGTGACGTTTTTGGAAAACTATTTCGAGCTAGAACAACGCAAATACCCCAACGCAAGCATTCGGTTTGCCACCCTCGACAGCAGCACTTCGCCCCTGCAGGTGCCTCCCCTGCTCCTGCTCCCCCTGGTAGAAAATAGCTTTAAACACGGCCTGCACCACCACTCAGATCGGGCCCGCGTGGAAGCGACCCTCACCACGACGCCTGGGCAACTTTGCTTCACGATCGAAAACGATATGCTCCCGGAGGCGCCGACTACCTTGGCACCGCGTAGCGGCGGTATTGGCCTGCAGAATATTCGGCAGCGTCTGCAGGTGTATTATCCCAGCGCCCATGCCTTGCAGCTTTCGCAGCAGCAGGGCCGCTACCGAGCCCAGCTTATCCTGCACCTCCCGCAATGACCGCCTCGACTGCTCCCCTACGCTGCTTGCTCGTCGATGATGAGCCCCTTGCCCACCAAGTGCTCACGCAATTCATCGGGCAGACTCCCGGCCTGACACTTTCCGGAACCTGCCGCAATGCCCTGGAAGCCCACGAACACCTTGTACAGCATCCCGTCGATCTGTTGTTTTTAGACATTGAAATGCCCTTGGTGACGGGCGTGCAGTTTCTGCGTGGCCTGCCGCAACCACCCCCAACCATTTTAACCACGGCCTACCGCGAGTACGCCTACGACGGGTACGAACTAGAAGTACTGGATTACTTACTCAAGCCCTTTTCCTACGAGCGGTTTCTGAAGGCCATCGCGCGCCTACCTGCCCCACTTCCCGCCTCGCCAGAAACCGAGAAGCACCTGCTGGTAAAAGACCGGCAAGGACTACACCGAGTCCGCCACCGCGACATCGTCTACGTGGAAGGCTCCAAGGATTACGTCAAAATCATGACGGCTACCAAAATGCACCTGCTGCACCACACCATGAAGGAAATGAGCGAAGCCTTGGGCAGCGATTTTGTGCGGGTGCACCGCTCCTTCATTGTGGCCAGCGCACATATCAAGTTACTACAGCCAGAGCACGTCATCTTGCTGGATAATACGCCCATTCCTATCGGCCATTCCTACAAAGCCGAGGTCGTCGCCTACTTCAAAAAGTAGTGCCTACGGGGCCGTAGTCCGGTGGGTTGTTGGCGCGGCGCGCTTGTGGAAACAGTAGCAAAAGGTGACCTGCTCAGCAAGCACAATTCACCGCATTACCGGACCAAAAAGCATTTCCTCTCTTGTTCACCCTCGCTTCATTCGTGGCGGGCGCTACACTATTTCCTAATCCTTACCGCATGCAACTACCTTCCTTTGCGCAACCGCTGCGCATTTCTCGCAAACGGGTCTTGTGGAAACTGGCCAAGGCCGCCCTGGACAAAGACCGGCCGGTGCTGGTACAGATCGTTGTGACCCGCCGCTGCAACCTAGCCTGCGGCTACTGCTACGAGTACGACAAGGTCTCCAAGCCGGTCCCACTGGCGGAGTTGAAAGCGCGGATAGACGCGCTACGGAAGCTGAAAGCCGTCTTTGTGACTCTCAACGGGGGCGAGCCCCTGCTGCATCCGCAGATCGTCGAGCTGGTCCGTTACATCGCCGAGGCAGGCATGATTCCGATGATTAATACCAACGGCCACGTGCTGAAGGCACCGCTTATCCGGAGCCTGAACGAGGCAGGCTTGTTTGGCATGCAACTAAGCTGCGATAGTCTGGAAGATAATGAGGTGACCGAGAAAAGCATGCGTCGGCTGCAGCCCAAGCTAGAATTACTGCGCGAACACGCTCGCTTTATCGTGCGCGTCAACGGGGTGCTAGGCTCCGGTAACCCGGAAGAGATGGAGGCCGTGGCCAACATCGTGGTTGGCTACGGCTATATTTTCCAATGCTCCCTGATGCGCGACAGTAGCGGGCAAGCCTTGCCCCTGAGCGACGAGGCCCTACAGGCCTACCTGCGCATCCGGGCCCTGAAAGGGCGTTTGCCCCGGCTACTCAACGACAATTTCCAGCTCCCGCTAGCCCGCGGCGAAAACAAGAAATGGAAATGCCGGGCCGGGGCTCGCCACTTCGAGGTGGATGGCGCGGGCCTGGTGCATCTGTGCCAGCCGAAAACTGGTGCGCCGGCCAAGCCGCTGGCAGAATACTCGGTGGAAGATATCCGTTGCCAGTTTCAGTGTAGCAAAGCATGTGCGGACCGTTGCCCGATTGCGTACGCTCACCTAGGTAGCCGGTTGGATGGTTTCCGGCGCCAGCAACATGCCTAAGCTGGATGGAGCTCAGTCTGATCGTCCCGGCCTACAACGAAGCGCAACGCCTGGGCCCAACCTTGCAGCGCGTGTATGCCTTTCTGGCCGCTCGCCCCGCCCGCTTCGAGCTGATCGTGGTCGACGATGGATCGACGGATGATACGGCGGCGCTGGTTATGGCCCTGTCCAGCACGTGGCCCGAGCTACGCCTTCTCCGCTCACCCGTCAACCGGGGCAAAGGCCACGCGGTGCGCCTAGGTATGCAAGCAGCCACAGGTCGCATCCGCGTGTTTTCCGACGCCGATGGCTCCACGCCCATTACCGAGCTAGACAAGCTGCTGCATGCGCTGGCAGAGGGAGCTGACATTGCCATTGGCTCGCGCTACCTAGCTTCTTCTTTGGTCACGCGGCCCCAGCCTAGGTTCCGCCTGGTCTGGAGCCGACTCGTCAACCGCGTGGTGCAGCAGTTGCTGCTGCCCGGCATACTAGATACCCATTGCGGCTTCAAAGCGTTTACGGCCGCGGCGGCCGAGCAGCTTTTTACCGCCTGCACGGTGGATGGCTGGTCGTTTGACCTGGAAGTGCTGGCCAAGGCGCGCACCCAGGGGTTCCGCATCCGGGAAGTACCTGTGCGCTGGGAAAATGATGACCGCAGCAAAGCCCAGCTCCGACACCTGCCCCGGGAGTTTGAGCAGGTGTACCACCTCCACAAGCAGCTGCGCCACACAGCCAAGAAGGTAGACAACCCTCGCTAGTGCGGCGCCAGCCTAGCTCTACACAAAACCATATTTGTCTGTGATGCGTCGGCTTGTAAAAACGCTCTTAACGAGTGTCGGCTTGAAAAAGTAGTCGCTCAGAAAGAGCCCACTTTCCTAGACACGATTATACGGCGGACTTTGCTCAAATGCGCGAGCCCAACGGTTTATGCGCTCAGAACCGCTTCTATCTGCGCCAATTTGGCTGCATCAAACCGCGTGTTGTCCAAGCTGCGGAGCGAGTCGAGTAGCTGCGCAGGTCGGCTGGCGCCGATCAGCACGGAGGTCACCCGCTCATCTTTCAGGATCCAGGCCAGCGCCATTTGCGCGAGGCTTTGCCCCCGTGCCTGGGCTAGGTCGTTGAGCTGACCAATCTGGCGCAGGCGCTCCGGGGTGAGTTGGCTTTCCTTCAAAAAGCCAACTCCCTTGGCCACGCGCGAGTCATTCGGGATGCCGTGCAGGTACTTATCGGTGAGCATACCCTGGGCAAGCGGCGAAAAGGGGATGCAGCCCACACCCTCCTGCCCTACTAAGTCGAGCAGGCCATCTTCCACCCAGCGCTCAAACAGGGAGTACTTCGGCT
>NZ_MTSE01000079.1 GCF_002154225.1 Hymenobacter crusticola | reverse complement strand
AGGTGCTCGAAAGCGATACCTACGAAGTAGGAATCGGGGCGGCGGAAGCCTTACGCCAGCAACGCGAAGCCCTCTTTGATCTGCTCAACCCGTAACGCCCCCTTGCGCGGTGCGAGGGCCTGGCGGGCCGGAACGGGCGCGGGTCTTGGTACCACGCCCGTTCTGCCTAGGCGCCGATTGCTCGCCCCAGGTCGCTTGAAAAGCGCAAGAGAGCCGCTCACCCGCAGACGCCTTGTCTGGACCGATCCGGCACCGAAAATCAGGCAGGCGCTTGGACACCTTCTAATGGTCCGTTCTTCCTATGTTCGCTTACCTGTTGTAAATGAAGCCGCTACTAAGCAAGAAGACATGCTTGTGTCATATTAAGCAAGAAGTATATTCTTCAAAAAACACCGTATAAGCCAGGCCTCTCTCAGATGGCACTCCCCAAGAAGAAGTCTCGATCAATCACGCTAGAGAGCATCAAGTATACTTGGTTGGTAAGCCCGAACGATGGCTACAATGTTTTTGTCGCCCAACAAGCAGATTGTCAAGGTAGCAAGATTGAAGTCTATTTCGAAACGGACGTCAACGCCTACTGGGTAGCGTTTCCCCAGGTCAGCCAGTTGAACCTGCAGCTCATCAAGCCCAGAGAGGCCGCCCTGATCATTCTACAAGCACAGCAACTGGGATGGGAACCAGAGAAAGGAGGAAAACCATTGAGTTATGATTGGGCGGGAGAAAGGCTAACCCCACGGAAGACAATTAGTTAGAGCATTTTATATTCGCTTACCAGCCCTCATCAGGGCAGCTGAAAGGAAAAAGAAGAAACAAGATTCATCGATTATGGGGCTACTGCAAGCCCGTTTTACATGACAATCCCCTTCTTTTTCTAGGACTACTTTGGACAGTTCCGTGAGGCCCGAGAGCCTGTAGTAGGATAGCAAAAGATTTCCTAGAACTCCTTTCTTCTTGATTTCACCTCAACTCCTCCTTAGTATGGTTGCTCCACTCTCCCTCCCCGTTGTCGGCATCGACGTGAGTAAGGCTACGTTGGCCGTGTGTTATCAGGCCACTGACCAGCAACTCAAGCACCTGGAAGTTAGCAACAGTAAAGTGGGCTTTCAGCAACTGGTGAAGGCCTGTGGCGCGCAGTGCCTGTTTGTGATGGAAGCCACTGGTACCTACAACTTGGCCTTAGCGTACTACCTGCACGAGCAGGGCGGAGAGGTAGCTATGCTCAACCCATTGGTGATCCGACGCTTCATTCAGATGCACTTGAGTAAAGGCAAAAGTGACCGCAAGGATGCCCAATGGCTGCTCCGTTATGGCCAGCAACAACCGGTCTCCCGCTGGCAGCCCGATGAGCAGGTGCTGGTGGAATGTCGCCAACTCGAGCAAGTCACCGAGCAGTTACTCAAGCAGAAAACCATGGTCAGCAACGCCTTGGAGGCGTTGCAGCGACAACCCATCATCAGCAAGACGGCGTTGAAACGGTTGCAACAAACCTTGAAAGCCCTAACCCAACAAGTTGAGGCGGTGGAGAATGAACTCTTGCTCTTGCTCGAACAGCGGTTTGGGCCGGAAATCGCGCTGTTGTGCTCCATTCCCGGTATTGGGCGCAAGACGGCTAGTATGTTGCTCTTATTTGCGGGCGGCCTTACCCGCTTGAACAATTACCGTCAACTCATCGCCATGGCCGGCTTATCGCCGCGGGAACACAGCTCCGGCACCAGCATCCGCGGCAAGGTGCGCATCACCAAAATGGGGGGCGGCTTAATCCGCGGCAAGCTGTTCATGTGCAGCTTCTCCGCTAAGAAGTCAAATGCGGCGTGTCAGGCGCTCTACAATCGGCTCGTAGCCAAGGGCAAGAACGGCAAAGTGGCCCTAATTGCGGTCTGTAATAAGTTGCTCAAGCAAGCCTTCGCCATTATCAAATCGGGTGTACCCTATCAAGCTGATTTTCCGTCAAAACTTGCCCTTAATCCTTGACTTTTAACACAGTTCGTGTAAAGTACACGGCTTCAAACCTACCTCGCTACAAGACCAGCCAGCCATCCCTATTCCCACAGGATGTTAGCGTAAGGTGGCCAATTTCTGCTGCATGGTTTGCGCCAGTTGCGCCTGCGCTGGTGCCGGCAGAAACCGGTTAGCGCGCAAACTTTGCAGGCCGCGCTCTAAGTAGCGCTTGGCTTCCTTCCGTTGCCCCTGCACGAGCAGCAGTTCCGCGATATCGACATAGGTCGCGCTAAAGAACGGGTACTCGTCGAGCAACTGTCGCCAGAAGAACAGCGCTTTGTCGTACTGTTTCTCGGCATTGTACTCATTGCCTAAGCCGTTCAGACGGGCGAGTCCCAAACTCATTTCCTCGCCGTAGACCTGCTGCATTTTAGCTTGGAAAGCCGCATACGCGAGCTGCGTCCCCACCGGGGGATAGGACGAGAACGCATCGGCCGTCGCCGACCAGGGCTGAAAAATGTCCAGCAAAGCGGGCAGCACCCCCAAGCCGGGCACGACGTGGTGTTTGGCCTGGTAGAAGGCCGCGCCCCCCCAATCAAAATTGGGATGCAGCTTGGCGCGGCGCAAGGCCGCGTGCATGCGCGCATACCCGGGCGTATCGGAGAGCGAGTCGCCCGTGACGAAGCGATAGCAGAGCCGGCGGGCCAGCGGCTGGGTGGGGGCAAAGCGCGTGGTGACCGAGTCCACCCAGTTGGCGCGGCCTTGCTGATAGAAAGGGCTCAAGGCGATCACGCCACTGAGTTGCGTGGCTTGCCGGCACATCATTACAGTGGAGAAGTAGCCGAAGCGTGAGTGCCCGATCAGCGTGCGACAGGCGCCCGTGTGGTAGGTGGCCGCACACCAGGGCAGCAGCTCGTCAAACACGAAGCGCAGCAGCTCTTCGCCCCGCGCCCCCGCCATGTCGGCGGGCAGACTGGTCTCACGGTTGCGTTGAGAGGGGGAAGAGGTCAGTCCCACGATCACGGCTTCGGGCATCGCGTCGAAGCGCGTCAGGTAGTTGATCGACTCGTAGAGTTGGCGAAAGATGTCCTGGTTCTGGCGATCAAACACCAGGATCAGGGGGTATTTAGTCTTACGCGCGGGGTTGAAGGTAGTGGGTAAGATCACCGTCAACTGGCGCGGTTGGGCCAGCGCGCGCGAGTAGAGGGTGGTGTCGGTCGGGTTTTGGTAGTAATCCGACTTGGTCTGCGCCCTCGCCGGCAGGCCCACCAAGCAAAGGACAATGAGTAGCAGCAGGCGCGGAGTGGCCAGCAGCGTCGGGGTTTGGGGCGGCGCTGGCTTCCAGCTCCGGGCAAAGGCGTGCGCCAACCGCTTGGGCGCGGCTACCGGGCGGCAGCCGCTTGGCCAGCCATCAAACAGAGAGTGAGAGCTCATGATCGGCAGTAGAAACGTGCTTTGTTCAGGAAGCCCTAAAGTAGACAAAAGCCAGAAGCAGAATGGGTTAAACGATACCCGGATCCTAAGAATCTTTTTTAAACATAATCTAGGTGGCTGTTGCAGAACCCAATCTATATCATA
>NZ_MTSE01000078.1 GCF_002154225.1 Hymenobacter crusticola | reverse complement strand
GACTCCAACCTTACCCTCAAGGAGTTCACTCGATTAGTCAACACTGACTTCAACCAAGCCCTGCAACTGTTCTTAAAAGGGTTGAACGCGGGTGGTAAGACGACGACGGATCTCAGCCGGTTACTTGGCACGTTGAAGTTAAGCAGTGGGGAAGCTAAGAACGTTATTGTTACCCTTGCGCAGAACACCCAACTATTCGCGGACCGGCAACGCATAGCTAACGAACAGTTAGCGAACGGCACCTCGTTGGCAGCCGAAGCTTCTATAAAGAACAACAACCTCGCAGCCGACTATGACAAATTGAAAAACTCCCTTACAAACCTAACGACCAACAGTGGCTTAGGAGCCTTGTTCCAAGAATTGATTGGGGAAACAGCAGAGCGTATTGCGTTCTTGGCTAGTGGGTTTCGAAAGTTGGGAGATGGGATTGCCTATCTAAGAGAAAAACTTGGTCTTGTAGAAAAGCAACAAGGCGACTATACTACCGCTATTGTCGCAAATACCAACAAGCTTAAAGAGCAATCTTCGGCCACGCAAAAGCTACTCGATAGCTATACCGCCCTATCTGCTACCACCAAGCGCAGTGCGGCCCAAGAACTCGAACTAGCCGAAACCCGGAACAAGCTGATTGTACAGTTTGGCACGGCAGAAGCGGCGATCATTCAAAAACAGATCGATTCCCAAAAACAGCGGGTTTCAAACAATAGAACACGGTTGGAAACGGATGTAAAAACGTACGATGCTTACATCCGCAGCACGCAGACGCGCACCGCCCAACTTCAGGAGGATGCCAATAAAGCCCAGCTAGCGTTTAAAACGCGCTTCAACCTCACCCCTGAAGGACAAAAGAATGTCCAAGATGCAGCGGCTAACAATGCCTTATTAAACTCATTGAATGGGCGCAAC
The DNA here is from genome assembly GCF_002154225.1 of Hymenobacter crusticola. GTDB lineage: Bacteria > Bacteroidota > Bacteroidia > Cytophagales > Hymenobacteraceae > Hymenobacter > Hymenobacter crusticola. The sequence continues at coordinate 2,817 of NZ_MTSE01000078.1, read as the reverse complement.
TTCCCCAAAGAACAAATTGATGCGGCTAGAGAGCTCAACCGGATCCAGGGCTTACTAGCAGCTAGTACCAAGCAACTCGCACAGGAGCAATTAAAGCGAAGCCAAGCCCTAGCAGCCCTTAAAAAGCTCTCAGATGCTCCGGTAAAGCCCCCGGTAGCTGACGCGGGAACGGATACTCCTGATGCAGAAACTGACGCGCTTAACAAGGCTACCAAGGCGCGGGCGCTTGCGCGAAAGCAAGATCTCGAAAACCAGTTAGCCTATCAAAAAGCAGTTGTCGATGACACGAAGAAATTCCAAGCCGAACAAGCCAAGCTATTCGACGATCAACAAATAACACCTGGTATTTACGAAGAGCGCGTACGCGGCACGCAAGACACCATAAACGACGCCATACGGGAAGGCGGACGCATCCGCCTTGAGATTGCTCAGCAGGAGCGACTAGCCGCTGATGCGGATGCCCGCGAAGGGCTTGAGCGGGTACTGAGTAACGAAAAGAAGTCCTACGCAGAACGCCAAGACGCCCAAGGGGAATACTTTGCGAAGGTTGACCAAGATATGCGAGCCTTTAAAGGCAAGGTCTTTCAGATCAACCGGGATATTCAAGAGCAACTAAAATTAGAGCCGATTGAGTTCAAAGTAGTAGGGATTGATACCAAACAATTCTTGAAAGGGCAGGATGATATTGCCACCTCCAGTGACAAAACCATCCAACGCCTGAATGATAACATTAAGAAGTTCAACGATAAGAACGACGCCCAACGCGAGATCGACCGCAAGAATCAAGAAGACGACGAACAGCGGCGGCAGGATTTGATTGGACGCAGTGTTGACTTCGCCATTGAAGCCGAGCAAGCTTTCTTCTCTATTCGTCAGCAGTACGACCAAAAACGCATTCAAGACCTGGAAGAAGCTAAAGAACGGGAAGTAAGCATCGCCGGGGATAACGCCGAACTACGCTCGCAGATCGAAGCAGACTTTGACAAGAAAATCCGGGCGGCCAAAAAGAAAGCCGCCAAGGACGATCAGCAAGCTGCTATCTTCCAAATCCTGATTAACACGGCTATCTCGGTCGCGAAAACCTTAGCGTTTTATGGCTTCACGCCGGCCGCTATCCCGTTCGTGGCCCTGGCCGCGGGAAGTGGATTACTCCAACTAGCCGCCGTGAAAGCCGCCCCTCTTCCCCAATATTTCAAGGGACGGAAAGACGGCCCGTCGGAATGGGCGCAAGTAGCCGAACGCGGTCCGGAGTTAATTACGGGCAAGTCCGGAGGGGCTCGATTAGTGGAGAAACCTTCGATTACTTACTTACAGCAGGGAGACGAGGTGCACACGGCCGAACGAACGCGCGAAATCCTGCGCACGGCTGAACGACACCAGACGTCTCCGTTCGCCGTAATGGTTTCGTTTCAACAAGCCACCGCAGTGTTGCAAAGCAAAAACAGCCCCTTGGCCGGACTGGATGCCAAGCAGCTAGAAGACCTGATGAAGCGAGCCTCCATTGCGGGAGCGGAGAAAGTGGTACAGGCTCTAAAAAACCAAAAGAGTAAGACGTGGGATATCAGCCCACAAGGAGTGGTCGAGATAACCAAACAAGCCGGTAACCTCACCCGTGAGATGAAAGGCCGCCTCACCAAGCTAGGGCTGAAAGGTTAGCTGTAGCGTTGAAAGGTAGTGTTGCCTCGCGAATTGACATGCTGATAGTCACCGTGTGGGGCAAGCCCGTGGGCGAGAGCTTATACACGGACTTTCGCCGGGCCCGCGGCGGCGTGGTCTGGTACTCCCAGCTCGACCCAGCCTTCCAAGAGCAGGTCCTGGAACACGCAGCCTTCCGTTTCTGAGAGGGTCCCGCGGATGTGGCCTTACGCGGTCCAGCAGTTGAGCGAGTTCTTCGTGCCGACCGAGCTTTCTTAGCCGGGGCGGTTGGGGTATTGTGCGTTTTCCAATCAACCGCTCGCCTGCCTTTCCAAGGCAGCCGCGATACCCGCAGCGGAAGTAGCCGAAGCCATGCGCAAGCGTACGGCGAAGCGGAGTATTTCCGTGAACGCCTGTACCCTACCTACGTGACATGGCTACTGGGCGGATCGGCTAGCTACGCACTCACTATACAGATTACCAGCAGGCTGACAACTTCTACGCCCTTTACTTGGCGCGTTCTCTGTGGGCGGCAAGGCGTGGGCTTGAATACGTTATGTACTGTCAAGCGTGCGTGGGTTGCTGCCTATGAATCTAGCGTAAGATTTTGGCCAGCAACCGGTAACCTTACTTGTAAACTCAACACTAGATTCGTATCATTAAGGTATTAATCCAAAACGTTACTCTAGATAGCACCTGTTCTATTCGGCTCCGATCATCGCGATGATTCAGGCCACTATTACCAGTGCTACTGTTATGACTAGTGATGCTACCTGTTCAACACAATTACCGCCTGGTGCATAAGGGATGCGCCATTTATCTGCTGTTTCGCCTCAATGAGCAGCAGCAGCCCAAGACGACGTTTTACATTTTTAATGGCCATGCCCGAGTCTTAGTGCACGGGTTTTACTACGATCTAGGGTACCAGCAGCAAGCGGAAGCGATACTGCGGTCTTGGGTAGAGGCCTACTGCCGTGCCAACGGGCAAAATACTTAATCCCGTTCTGCCCAACGTGCTAGCGGAGGAACCGTACGAGCTGGTACTGGATTGCTGTAAGGTCTTTTAGCTTGGCAAGCCTCTGGCGCACGAATAGGACCATGAAGCACCAGCTATAGCGGAGCCTAGTGAAATTCTGTAGTACTTGCGGCCTTCTTCCTTTTTTGTTCCGGTTGAGGGCTCCT
>NZ_MTSE01000077.1 GCF_002154225.1 Hymenobacter crusticola | reverse complement strand
TGTTCCTAGTCCGCTTGGCTGTCAGCGAGGAAAATAGGTATTTATCTATAGTATTATGTATTTGGTGTTGTCTTTGCGCTACCGTTGCCAGCAGTCGGCTATTCTACTGGATCTATTGTATTGGTGCATAGCCCTTCCGTGGGCCCCTACTTATCTATTCAGTATGCGGTTACGTCGCTTATATTCTGACGCGCACCTGAGGATCTCCTTCGATTCCCTGCTGACCGGGCTGTTCTGGCAAATGGCCCAGGACCGCACGCCCGCGGAAGTACAGCAGTAAAAGTCTACGTAGATAGGACGAAGCCGGAGCCCCCGAAGCGGTTCCGGCTTCGTCCTGTTGACGGGTGTCGAACGACGCTTGCGTCGTGGCCATCTAGGTTGCGGCCGCAACTATCCGACGGGGCGGCTGTTCTCAGGCACTTAACCTAGCCACCTACTCGCGCGGAGAGCACCTCTTCACGCTGGGCGTTTGCCCGGAATGCCCGGTTCCGGCGAGTGGTGGCCAATATTTCATTCAGGCGTACTTCTTATGACTATTGTTTCTCAAAGGCCAGTGGAAACGCGGCAGCAGAAAATCGCTACCCTGCTGGCCTTAGCGCTGCTGCCTTTATCCGGGTTTGCGACGGATATCTATATTCCTTCTATGCCCTCCATGGGAGCCGCCCTGCACGTGACCAGCCTGCAGGTGCAGCTGACCTTAAGTTTTTTCCTGATTAGCTACGGGGTAGCCCAGCTGTTCGTCGGAAGTATCGTGGACAGTTTCGGCCGCTACAAGCTCAGTCTGGCGGCGTTAGGGCTCTTCATCCTCTCTTGTTTGGTTATCGCTACGACGGGCAATATCTACCTCCTCTACGCCATGCGCGTGGTGCAAGGCATTACCGTAGCCGGAATAGTGGTTGCTAAGCGAGCCTATTTTGTGGACGTCTATACGGGTGAGCGCCTGAAAAGCTATTTAAGCCTCTTCACCATCATCTGGTCGGCGGGCCCCATCATTGCCCCATTCTTAGGCGGGTATTTGCAGGACCTTTTTGGCTGGGAGGCTAATTTCTACTTTCTGGCGGCATTTGCCGCGGTACTCCTCGTCTTGGAAGTACTGTTCAGCGGCGAAATACTCCGGACGCCTACGGAATTTCGACTCAAGAAGATCGTTGGTATCTATGGCGAGATGATCGGAACCCTCCCGTTTACCCTGGGGATTGTCATGTTGGGCTTCGCTTACACCATGGTCATGGTCTATAACATGTCCGGTCCCTTTATCATTGAGCATCAGTTGCAGAGGAGCCCGGTCATTGCGGGCTATTGTTCGCTGCTATTAGGGGTTGCCTGGATGATCGGCGGATTGATTGGGAAGGCCACGATCAACAGTCCGTTTACTAAAAAGATGCTGTGGAATGTCGGGCTGCAGGTCACGTTCACCATGCTAATGATTCTCAGTCTGGGCTTTCTGGTTAATTTGTATACGCTGTTGTTTTTTGCCTTCCTGATTCACGTCTGCGCCGGGTATACGTATAACAATTACTTCGCCTATAGCTTAAGCCGGTTTCCTAAAAACGCAGGAATTTCCGGGGGCTTAACCGGGGGGATCGTCTACATCCTGGTTTCCTTTCTGAGTTATGCCATCATCGAAGCCTTTCCCGCCAAAGACCAACGTAGCTTGAGCTACAGCTATTTTGTGCTGGCCTTACTTTCTGGGGTTCTCATGTTTACGCTGGCAACCTACTGGGACAAATCAAAGCCCCGTGTAAAGGAGATAGTGGACGACGAGAAGTAAGGCCATCGAAGGGCGAAGCTAGCATCAGTGCCAGCTAATTTTCCTAGCTAGCGGCCGTGCACAAAGCAAAATAGTGTGGGTGTATCTTGGCGAACAGTTTGGTGAGCAGGAACTGGTCGGAGACAAATGACACAACAAATACTCGATTTGAGTGAACATGTTAGTTAAAAGACAGCCTCTAAACTATTAGTAGGGCTGTTTATAGTCTGTCTAGTCGGCAGAGAGTTGTACAAGAAAAAGGAGTATTTCGTGAACAACTCCGACGAAAAGTGACGCTCATTTTACCTAAAAGCAGGTTTTAGTCTTCCTCATTGGAAGTAATTTGTTTATCCAAAGGAGGAAAACAATCAATTTATTCCCGGACAAGACACTAACCACTGATGTTTCTTCTGCCGAAGAAACCGCAACGGATGCTGATAGTAACATATACCTGGTCGGTGTTTTCAGGGGCACAATTAGCTTCGGGACAACTCTGCTAACTAGTGCAGGCGAGCAAGACGCATTTGTGGCAAAGTAGAGCCTTAGAAGTCCTTCTTGCTGATGTGCTGGTGCGCGGTCGCTTTCGCGCTCTGCACCTTAGATACTCCGTTGCTAGGCCCACTTCGCTACCGATCAGAGGCCAGCAGGGCCCTGTGGTATGCCAGCTAACAACAGCTACGAAGATAGTATGCCTAGTGAGTAAAGGTTGCCACTCCGTGGCTGCGACAGAGGGAGGAAGTATGTTTTGCAACTAGCGGAGGTGAACACTTTGTGCGTAGCTTAGTAAGCGGTTGCGATGGCCCACGCCCTGCTGGAAGCCGGCGAACGTCAGGAGTTGTTCGTGGCCGTCCCGGTAGCGGAGCCGAACAGCACTGGGATCGACCGGCTCTAGGGCGGTCAACTCTGCCCAGCAGACCTGATGGACGGAGGAAAACAGGCCGGTGCGGATGGCGAACCCGTCCGCCTGGAGCTGTAGGTATCGCCGCTGGGTTAGGGCCTGGAAGCTAAAAGCCAAGACCACGTAAAGTAACGCCACCAGCGCATAAAGCCATGGCAGTAAGTGGGTGCGATGCGGGGCTCCTGCCAACTCGGCGGCGTGATGGCGATGCCAGAGGTGGTAGCTTTCCAGGGCTAATATCGCCGCCGCCGCCAATTCCAGCCAGGCGATGCGTGGCTGCTGGAAAGGATAGTGGTGCAAGTGCCGCAGCTCCCGCACCATCAGCACGAGGTACGTGAGGCCGACGATCACCTCTAGACTCGTCAGTAGTGTTAGCGCTTCCTTACCCGATGCGAGCGGCGTTACGCCTAGCACTAGGATTAAAGCAGGAGCCAGATGGCCTACAGCTTTTCCCACTTGCCGCCGTACATGCTGACGTGGCAACAGGGGGAGTCGGATAGGTGGTGAGGGTGGGGAAGGATCCATAGTCAACAGGCAGGAGAGGAGAGTGGCGGCGGCTCTTGGACATAGCCTGCATGATCGAAGTACACGAGGGTCAATTACCCGTTCAAGCGCCTGCTTACCAGACGGCGTAGAAGTTCCAGGCGATGTGCAGAAGAATAGGGACCAGCAGTGAACCCGTGTACTGCCGCGCTGAACCAAGTAAGAGGCCTTCGATGAAAATGATGAGAATGACGGCAGGCGTATAGTCCAAGTGCAGTAGCGACCACCCTGCGGCCGTGAGCAGAATCACGATGACAACAGGCAAGCCCGCGCTACGCAGTCGGGCAAATACCATCCCGCGAACCACCAATTCCTCGGCAACAGGCCCCAAGATGCCCACGCCGAGTACGCGTGCTATGGATACCCAGAGGGGCTGCGCTTGCCAGGGGTGGAAGTCAAATGTCCCGCGCCAGTGCAGTACGGAATCGCTGGCTAACATCCACACCAAAGCGAGGAGCAGCCAGCCCAACAAAGGCAACAGCGGGGGGCGCACGAGCCCGAGATCTGTGACAAAGGACACGTGACGCGCGCGGCTGATAAGCAGCGTGGTGATAAGCACCACTAGCGGCACGACCACCTTCAGTAAAGGACTCATGCCAGAAAAAAAATCAAGGTAATCGGCAGCATTGAGGGCAGGATGCACAAGTGAAACAAGCAAGTACCGCATGGGCGATCAAGCGACCTAAGTAACAGTAAATATTTAGTAGTAGCAAAA
>NZ_MTSE01000076.1 GCF_002154225.1 Hymenobacter crusticola | reverse complement strand
GGTGTGTCATACTAGGGCCCTCCCTTCCTAGTAGTACACACTTGATGTATCTTTGGAAATTACCTACTAGCCCCTGTTCTCAGACGCCTTACGTTACCTATTACCAAGTTTCTACGCAGAAACAAGGTGAGTTGGGCTTGAGCCTCGCGGCGCAGCAAGTAGCGGTGCTGGCATATGTTAAGGATCCAGCCGCGATCATAGCTACTTTCTAAGAAGTGGAGTCTAGCAAAAGCAGCCAGCGCCCCGAACTGGCCAAAGCGGTAGCTAAGTACCTACGCGCGGGCGCCACGTTGCTGTCACTTACTCCAGTTGGCGACATTCCACCAAAACTACTTCTTCTGGCTGCCGACAGGTAATAACTGGCTGCTGGCCATAGTGCAAGAGCCGCTGCAATAAGACACGCCATCTTTTCTACAGGACCGTCCTAGTAAATTTCCGCCCCCTCTTCTATCTTAGAACGCCTAGGAATCGGCCTAGCGTTACACTTCATTATTAGCCTAGCATGCCAATTACAACTCAACTCTTTACCGGCGCGGAAGGAAGTGCGCTGAAACTGGGAACAGCGCAAGCCGCCACGCAAGCGTACCGTCAGAACCCGCTGGGGAAAACGAAGGCACTGTTTGTCGGGTTTGAAGTGGTGCGTACTATCTTGGCGCAACCCGATTGCGTAGGCATGATCTTCTACCACGCCTACAATGAAGACGGCAACCTGCGCTTTGTCACGACTGGTTGCACGGAAACGTCGGCGGGTTGGCTCGGTGACTTAATTGGCGATTACGGCAAGGGTTGCCCCCCCGATTGTGATTTCTACAACGAGGCTGGGCTGTCGCTGCTCATGACGGAAGCCGAATACGACGCCTTCCAGCGTCAGCCCCTGAAGCCCAAGGCCCCCCACTTTACGGGCGCGGAAGGCGGCTTCATCAGCGCGGCGACCGCCGGCGCCTGGGTCAACAACTTTCAGCGGGCGCACCCGGGCGTGGCCCAAGGCTTCTTTTTTGGCCGCCAGCTCATTGAGCAGATCCTAGCACAGCCCACGTGCATGGGCGTGCGGCAATACTACTGCGTGGCGCCCGATGGCACGCGCTCGATGCTTTTAGTTGGCAGCAACGCCGCCGGAATGGATCTTACGCAAGGGCTCATTGCGGGTGAGGGTATCCCGGTACAAACTAGCCTAGGCACCGCAGTCCCGGCGCCGATGGTAGGCAAGCACAAAAGCAAGGCGCACGCCTAGGTCGTCCATTACTCGAAGCACCAGCGGTTACCTAATCAGGTAACCGCTTTTTTTATCCCTGGTTACCGTACTTTTGAAGCTGGACCTACTTCGTCTTCGCTGCATGCTTAATACCCTAGCGCCCTTGAAGGCTGCCTTTGAAGAATACTATGCTGCGCTCCTACCGCGTATTCACCGCTCGGGGGTGCGGTTTCATGTGGAGCAGAATGAGCAAAGCCAGCCCAGCATCATCTTCTTTTATCGCAAATGGAAGCATACCTACGCGCTAGCCCCGAATGGCCAGCTGCGGGGACCCGCGAACGAGTTGCTCTCTCCGGACCACTTGTACGCCCTTCTCGACCGCCATTACTGGAGCAAGGGTCGCTACCTCATCTTTTTGACCTTGCTGCTGAGTGGTTTGTTCCTGCTGGTAGTAACCATTGAGTTGAGCATCGTGACGTTGCGCCCGGGAGCAAACCGGTTCTGGCTAAACCTACAGTGGGTTTTAGGCGGGCTAAGTGGGCTCGTGCTGCTGGCTAGCTGCAAGCAGTTGTTCTCGCTTAAGGGCAAGTCACCGATAGCCGACAAGCTAAGGCAGTAATTACTATCAGCTAATTCGTCAATCGCATATTCAACTGAGCAGGCGTTAGATACTCTAACGCCTGCTCAGTTCTTTTTATACACCGATAGGTATAGCGAGCTTGATTTAAGGTAAGTTCAGAAAGCCATAGCTTCCTGAACCCTGGTGCCGAGCAGTCAGGTTTACCAGAAGACTACTCAGAAACAGATTCAATAAGTCGGGCCAGAACCAACTAGTTGGTTGTCTTTATGAACCTAACTTGTTGACCCATGAACAAAGTCTTCGGCTACGCCCGCGTCTCTACTCTCGACCAGAACCTAGACACCCAACTTGACCTGCTGACCAAGGCGGGGTGCGACCGCATCTTCCAGGACAAAATCACGGGCATGAGCCTGCAACGGCCCGCACTCGATGAGCTGCTGGGGCTACTGCGGGAGGGCGATACGGTGCTGGTGGCACGCTTCTTCCGCCTGGGCCGCAGCCGCGACCACGTCATTCATCTAGTCAATTTCTTTCACCAGCGTGGTATCCACTTCAAAGCCCTGGACCTGGGCATCGACACCACCACGCCGGCCGGCAAGTTTATGCTCTCCATTTTCGCCTCGCTGGCGGAATATGACCGCGAAAGCATCCTGGAGAAGACTAAAGCGGGTCAGCAGTTGGCCGCCGCTCAAGGCAAGCACATCGGCCGGCCGAAGGGGTTAGATACCGAGAATTTAGCCAAAGTGCGGAAAGCACTGGAGAAAGGCCTGTCCGTGGCCGAAATCGTGGCCTTGACCGGCATCAGTCTCTCCAGCGTCAAGCGTTACCGCAAGCACTTACAAGCCAGCTTGAGCCATTAGCCACAGATTTTTTCCTCCGTTGTGAGAAGAAGGGCCTAAAAAGGGGCAGTTGGGAGAGGAGATCAAGCAAATATACCCGCCTTGGACATCTTGTGGTAGTCCGTTTCTAAAATGTCCAAGGTTCCTTTAGGTCGGCTTCTAGTGACAGCAACCAAAGCACGCCATCCTGATGCATTGACCCAGCCCTGCTTTCGCGGACCAAAGCGTTTTTTCCAGCACTTCGCTTTGCCCTGAACGCAACGGCTGGTCTGGTTCTTACTAGGCCAGGGTTATTCCTGTATTTGTTTGAGGGCGGCGTAGAAGGCCTGATCATCGGCGCCCGTCGGCTTGTTCGTTACCGCATCGTAGCGGATGGGAATAGCGCCGAGCACGCGGCGGATGATGCCCGTGCGATCCACAAACAGGGTGGTGGGGTAGCCACTGGTAAACTGGTCGCAGTACGTGGTGGCCCCCGCGATGTGCCGGAAGGCGTAGGGGCGCTTTTTGAGGAACGCCTGCACCTTCTCTTTTTTGTCAAAGGTCAGGGCTAGGAAGACCACATCCGTAGTGGCGTACTCACGATGAATGCGGTTAAGTTCGGGCATCTCCGCAATGCAGGGCCCGCAGGTGGTAAACCACAGGTTCACCACCACGGGTTTGCCCCGCAGACTTTGTGTACTCACCCGCTGTCCTTGCAAGTCGGGCAAGGAGAACGCTGGCAGCGGTTTGCCGACCCAGGCCTGCAGTTGTTGCTGGTGCGCCAGCTCGGCGGCGCGGGTGGGAGTGCCATGCAGATTATACTCGTGAATAACAGTATCGGCCCGCGTGATGGTTTTGTTGATGCGGGCGCGAAACTCATAGCCGGCACTGCGGCCGCGCCGGTTCATTTGCTGGACAAACGTATCCACTTCGATCGCCGTCCACAGTTTGGGGCTGTCGTTATTGCGGTAGCGCACCACCTGGCTGCGCGCCGGCGCACTCAGCAGCAGTAACCCGAACGCAAGCAAGGAGCAGAAGCCGTAGGACGCCATAGCGCGCAGTAAGAAAGCGGCCCAGCAGCGGCCCGCGAGCAAAAGGTAGGAACCCGTTGACCAAAAACCAACTAGTAACGGGCGACAAACTGCTGACTTGTAAGCCACTGACCCACCGTGGTTACGTGACGACTGCTGCACATGAGTTAGACACGACCCGCTGCATGCGCTCGTCTATTGCTCAGCTGTCCAGCAGATGGCGAGAAACACATCACGAGTAGAAGTTGTAACGTTGACTAACCCGCACCAGCTGTTGGCCTAGGGTGTAACGTTTTCTAGTCCAACGTGGCTGTTGCAGAACCCTGGCAATACTTTGAGAGTAGGATATTCAAGCCGGTTTTCACTGTAAAAAAGACGCCAATTAGGCATTTCAGACCACTGGTAAGTAGTAGGGGAACCGATCAGGCCGACAGTGAAGAGTTCTGCAACAGCCACGTCCCTTTCTAAAATGTCCAAGCAACCTTTCGCGATTCTTT
>NZ_MTSE01000075.1 GCF_002154225.1 Hymenobacter crusticola | reverse complement strand
AGTGCCAGGGCAGGGCTTCGTCGAGCTCGTAACCCAGAAAGTAGAGCAAGTCTAGCCGCATCGCACAGTGCTCCAGCAGGCGGCGGTCGCTGGTAATGTTTTCCAAGTAGCCGATGAGCACCAGTTTGAAGAACACGACCGGATCAAGAGAAGGCTGCCCCGTGTGGCTGTAGAGCTCGCGCGTGGCCTCGTAGAGAAACCCGAAGTCGAGTAACGCGTCGAGTCGGCGGTAGAAGTTATGCGCGGGTACCCGCTCCGAGAGCCGGAAGTGCGTGACGAGCTGATCGGTNAGAAACCCGAAGTCGAGTAACGCGTCGAGTCGACGATAGAAGTTGTGGGCAGGTACCCGTTCCGAGAGCCGGAAGTGGGTGACCACTTGATCGGTGAACTGCTTCTTGCCTTGCATCTTCTCTCTACGAAAGCACCCAGCACCCAGCTACTATTTCTGCAACAGCCACGGACTGTTGTAAGGTGTCCAACCCTACCCCTTTGAAATAGATGCTCCGCCCACTCAATGAGGCAAGCCCCGCTGAGCTAGAAAGTGAGCAGGACTACGAACCGTTGCAGACAAAATCGCTCTGTATCACGCCACCCTTCCCCAAACTGCCCCAAGTAGGAAAAGTACGTAAGTCATTGACCAGCTGGGTCCGCCAAGCGCTACTACTGGCTTCCTTGCCTAGTAAGGCCTGCGTCTACTCCGTTATTTCAGCGATTTAGCAGCACGCTCAGCGATAGGTTGATCGTATAGGAATCCAGCCGTTGCCGAGGGACAGGAACGGCGGTTTGCGTGCCGAGCAAGAACCAGGCGCCCTGCTCAAACGTGTACGCATAGGCCCCGGCCAGTCCGATGTCCAGCTCGCCCTGGCTCAGCCAGGGCACAGCACGGAAAGTATAGTAGATCCCCGCGCCTCCCTGAACGACGGTGGCGCGCGCGCGCAAAGTAAACGAACCCGGACGTTGCCATAAGCTATCCAAGGAGGTGATGGCCGACCCATTGCGATTGTAGGTCAGATTCAACAGGCGGTAGCCGGCCCCCAGGCTAGGGAGCACGACTTTCACGCGTTTATCCACTAAGACCTTGTGTAAGGCGAAGCCTAACGTGTGCGCCTCTAGTGAGAACGTAGGCGTAACGGCCAGCTGGTCCGGCGTGGTGAGGGCATGCTCGTAATAGAGCGAGCCGTAGCCAAAGACGGCATTGCTGGCGAGCAGGTGCAGGCTGGTACTGGCCCCTGCCGACGGAAGCCGTGCCGGCGTGATGGCCGCGAAAAACGTGTTGAGTGGTGCCACGGCAAAGGAGGCAGCCCCAATATCGGCTCGCAGGCCCCAATAGGTGGGAAGAGTAGCCGGCTTGTTGAGTATAGTCGTCGGTTGCGCGTGGCAGCTTACGGCTACGCCCAGTCCACTACTGGCCAGCAGAAAAGATTGGTAAAAGCACATCATCGAAAGCCGGTAAGAGAAAACCAAAAGGGGTTAAAAACTGCGCTCGTAGCTAATCGCCGGTAGAAGAGGAAACAGGCTGAATTGATACAACTGCTTCTGCTTGCTCTGGTCCAGACTGTAGTAGATATAGTAGGGGTTATGACGGCTGTAGGCATTGTAGGCCCCGACGCGCCAGGTGCGCTCCCCGTGTTCAACTGACTTGCTAAAGGTGGCCCCGATATCCAGCCGGTGATACGCTCGCAGGCGGTAACTATTTTTGGCTCCGTACACCTCGGCTTCCCGGTAGAAGTAGCGGTCCGCCGCCAGGTTTGAGGGCAGGTCGTAGCCATAGCTTTGCTCGATGACGCTGTAGGTGGCCTGAGCGAGCGTGAGCGCGTTGCCGGTACCGTACACCCAAGTAGCAGCTAGGGTAATGCCGGGCCGCAGGGTATAGAGCAGCACCACGGAGGCATCGTGCCGCCGGTCAAATTTGTAGGGATACCACTGGCCTTGGTTAAGCCCGGTGAACTGGCGCTCGTTGCGAGCCAGGGTGTACCCGACCCAACCCGTCAAGCGGCCGGTTTTGCGTTGCACCAGCACCTCGAGGCCCTGTACCCGGCCGTGCCCACCTGTAACGACCTTCTGCTGCCAGTCTTGGGAACTGTTGTAGAAGGTCGCCCCCTCCCGAAATTCGATTAGCTCGCGTAAGCGTTTGTAGAATGCCTCGACGCTTACTTCCAATCCCCAGTGCGCCAAGGTGTGTGCTATTCCGATGGCTCCTTGCTGCGCCCGTTGCGGCGCTACACGCTTCGTGGCGGGCACCCACAGGTCCGTGGGTAGCCCGGCCCCATTGTTGGAGAGCAGGTGCAGGTACTGCTGCATGGTGGCCCAGGAGGCCTTGACTGCCGTATGATCCCCGAGTTGATAGGTGCCGAGCACCCGCGGCTGCCTACTGGTGAACACGTGTCCACCTACCCGGTAGGCCACGGCGCGTACGCCCACGTTCCCTGCGAGCCGGGCACCCAGGTGCAGCTCGTCTTCCGCGTAGAGGGCAAACTCCTGCGCGCCGACGCGTTGACTGCCGAAGGCCGTATCCAGTGCCGTGACATTCGAGCGCGTGGTAAAAGAATTGACACCTGGCGTGAAGGCATGGTGAATCAGGGTGCCGCCAAACCGGAACTGGTGAACGGTACTGGGAGAATACTCGAAGTCCGTTTTCAGTTGCACCTCCTGCACGCCGGAGGTAAACGCGGCCTGGCTCTTTTCACTTCGTCCGCCTGGGGAGGTATCCTGGGCTTGGTAGCGCTGCTCGTTTTCGTAGTGGAAGCGGGTATAGGCCAGCGTCGTGTTGCCGAATAGCTGCGCGGAGAACTGGCGGTTCCAGCGCAAGGAGGCCAAGGCATTGCCATAGCGCAGGTTCGTGGCCCCTTGCGTGCGCAACGCGCCTTGAGCATTGGTGATCGTTTGAGGCTCCTGCGTGACAAAGAGCCGGTCACCTCCCAAATAAGCAGCGGCAAAGAGCTGGTCTTTGGCCGAAAGCTGGTGACTGACCTTCAGGCTGGCATCGTAGAAGGAATAGCCCACTACGCTGTTACCCTCCGAGGATAGCCGACTAGCTACGCGCGAGAACAAATCCAGGTTCCCGCGCCGGACGGAGAGCACGAACGTAGTCTTGCCCGGCCGAAGCGGTCCTTCCAACGAGACGTGCGTGGCCAGCACCCCAATACCTGCGTTACCGCTGAGCTTGTGCTGATTGCCTTCTTTGAGCCGGACATCCAGTACCGAGGAGAGCCGTCCCCCGTAACGGGCCGGAAAACCGCCCTTGATCAACTGAATGTCACTGATGGCATGGGCATCAAAGACGGAGAGAAACCCGCCAAGGTGGCTCACATAGTACAGGGGCACGTCATCGAGTAACGTCAGATTCTGATCCGGCGAGCCCCCACGCACGTACAAGGCCCCACTGCCTTCGCGGCCACTCTGCACACCTGGCATTAATTGAAAGGAGCGTAACACGTCGGGTTCTCCCAAGAGGGCCGGGAGTTTACGCAGCTGGGCTACTGGAATGCGCAGGGTACTCATGGTAACACGCCGTTCAAGCGGGGCTTCTGCGGAACCCTGCACCTGCACTTCCCTCAACTGGTTGGCCGTCATCAGGGCAAAGGATTGTTCCTGGGGTTGACGAGCGGAAAGCGTCACCCGCGCCCGCTGGTAGCCTAGGTAGCTGGCGTTCAACTGCACGGAATCTTGTTCGGGTAAGGTCAGGGAATAAAAGCCAGCGGCGTTGGTGGTCGTCCCGAACGATCCCCCGGCGCCATAGACGGAGGCCCCTAACAGCTTCTCTCCGGTGCGGGCATCCCGTACATAGCCGCTGAACGTGATGCGGCGTTGTTGCGCCTGACAGGGACAGGGTCGAATGCCCACCCCGAGCCCTAGGGCGGCGATGAGTACGGAGCAAGCAGCAGCCAGGTGAGCCATCCTAACGCACGGGTAACTGCATGGCTTGTTGCGCGTAACCAGCCACGACACCGTAGCCTCCCGCCACATTCGAGTACATCGGCGATGGATCGCCCAGAAACAACAGCTGATTCAGGTCATAGCCCTCCCCTTTTGTGCCTTGATTATAGAGGTGCCGGGTCCAGCTTTTACGATACTGATAGTACGAGCGACTTACCGAGCGCAGCACCAGATACAGCTTGCCGGAGAGGGTAGGATTAATAACTTGTCCATTCCGAGTGCCGCCAGCACCATACCCATGGGAGAGAAAAGACGCCCGTAGTTCGAAGGCTCGCCCATTAAAGAGCTGGTCGGAAAAAACCAAGGAGCGCGGATTGAACTGGCGATCATCCTCGGCGGCAAGTGCCGCGTTTCCCTGGG
>NZ_MTSE01000074.1 GCF_002154225.1 Hymenobacter crusticola | reverse complement strand
CCACGAAGGCCGTTTGCTGAGCGGAAGCCATGAAGAAGCCATTGTTGAGCTACACGTCGCGCGACTACTTCAGGCCAAGTAGCCGCGCGGCTGCTTGCTGTACGGAACCGTACGGTACCCGGACGGTCTTTTTTTTACTCCTGCTTTGTAAAATCGGGAGCGACTGGAGCCGAACACCCTCGTGAGATGGTCTAGACAGGACAGACAGCATTAGGATGTAGCTTGCGCCTGTTATGGTAGCAAAATCAAGCGAGGTATAGGCAGCAGTCTATAGTACCATGTCCTACAACTTTTTTAGAATCACGATAGATGCACTCTACATAGCGCTTTAAGCAGAAAGCCCCCTCCAAATAAGAAGTGGCTTTCTTGTTTTCACCCTACGCTCAGTCACCGCTTGGTATACATCCTATCGTTTAACATTATATAGTTGAGCTGACGGCATGTGGTGCCACGCGGGCTGCTACCTTGCTGGCCATGAACTACTCCCCCTGCCTACTTGTTTTCCTGGTTGCTACCACCATCTCCCCGGCGCAGTCCCTGCTGACGGCCCCACCCGACACGCTCGGGTTGACGGCGGCCTTGCAGCAGCACTGGCACGACTCCGACCTACCGGGCTTCGCCGTGGCGGTTGTCCACCCTGCGGGCATCGTCTATGAACACGGGTTCGGCTACGCTACCACAGCCCGTAAAATCCCCTATACACCCGCCACCGTACAAAGCATCGGTTCCGTGAGCAAGACCCTGATTGGAGTGGCGCTGCTGCAAGCCCTCGCCGACGGCCGCCTGCAGTTGGACCAGCCGGTCAATGAGCTGTTACCCTTCCAGGTCCGCCATCCGTACTTTCCTGACCAGCCCATCACCTTGCGACACCTGGCCACCATGACGGCTGGCCTAACCGATGCGCAAGGGTTTTACAACCGCCACGCCTACGCCAAGGGCACCAAAGCGACGCTCACCAACGAGGAGTACCTGCGACGCACCTTGAACCCCACGGGCAAGTGGTACCGGCGACGCCATTTCGTCCCGCACGCACCGGGTACGTACTACGCCTACAGCAACGAGAGTGCGGCCCTGGCGGCCTTAGCGATCGAGCACGCGACGGGCCAGTCCTACGCCGAGTACACCCGTCAGCACATTTTACTGCCGCTGGGTATGACGGACGCGGGCTGGAACGTAGCCGAAGTGGATTCCAGTCAGCTGGCGACGCTTTACGACCCGCGGGGGCACATAGTGGCTCCCTACTATACCATCACGTACCCCGATGGTGGGCTGCTCACCAGCACGCACAGCTTAGCGCTGTACTTGCGCAGCATTCTGGCCCCCTCTAGTCCGGGGGCACCGCTTTCCGCGAGCGCTTGTGATAGCCTACTGCGGCCGCAGTTCACAGCCACACATCCCGCCTTACATGTTGACCCTCAAGAGCCGAACCAAGGCTTGTTCTGGGCCCACCGGCGCAACGGCACGGTCGGTCATACCGGCGGGGATACCGGGCTCACCAGCTTTCTGTTCTTTGATCCGGTTACGCGCGTGGGCAAGATCTTCGTCACCAATACCGAGCTGCAGAAAGGTCCTCAGAGCCTTGACCAGTTCGTCGCCATCTGGAAGCTACTTGATCAAGTCCACTAAGGCTGCCCAACTCATTAACACCGCCACGCTTCTCGTTAGATCAGCGCACTAGGGCGAGGTTTTGTTGACTTTCGCGCTACCCACTACTTCAAGCTTGCGCTCAGCCGTTACCTTGCGGCAACGTCGTAGCCAGCACCTAGCCACTTTGCAGAAAATGGCTCTTGGTCAAAAGCGGGGACAAACATTAACCGGCTGCCGCCAGAGTAGAAGATCATTATGTCACAAGCGTTACGAGAACACCTGGCGCAGATCGTCACGCTCACGGATGAGGAGTTCACCGAAGTGCTTTCCCAGTTCAGCACCCAGCACTACCGCAAGCACCAATTTCTAATCCGGACTGGGCAGCGCGTGCCGCACCTCTACTTCGTCGTGCAAGGGCTGCTCAAACTGGTCTATACCGACTCGGCGGGGCGAGCGCACATTGTTTCCTTCGCCCTGGAAGATTGGTGGGAGGGCGACTTTGCCGCTTACCTAACCCACTCCCCCGCGACGCTCGCGCTGCAGTGTGTAGAGCCAACGACGGTGCTATGCCTGCCCCTGGCCGGCTACCAGCAACTCTGCGCCCGCTTTCCGCAGATGACCTACTTTTTCATGGTCAAATTCGCCCGCGGCGGCGTGGCGGCCCAGCAGCGTATTCTGTCGCTGCTCACGCTGCCAGCGCAAGAGCGCTACGAACGGCTGCTGCAACAGTACCCCACGCTGGCCCAGCGCGTCTCCAAAACCCAGTTGGCCGCCTACCTGGGCGTCTCACGCGAAACCTTGAGCCGGCTGGCCGATCAACGCTCCACCCCGAAAATAGTGCGGTAGATCACAGGTGCGGCGCGCAAGGAAAGAGGACATTTGCCCCCGTACTTTCACTTCTTCAACAATGGAAAAGCGCGTCATTAATCCCTGGCAGTGGCAAGCAACAAGTGCCTACATGCAGGCCGTCGAAGTAAAACAACCCACCGCCACGCTCTACTGCGCGGGGCAGGCCGCCATTGATGCCAACGGCGTTCCCAGCACGGGCGATATGCGGGCCCAACTGCGGCAAGTACTCAGCAATGTGGAACAGGTCGTCATGGCGGCGGGCTACCAGTGCCGCGACATCGTGCAGTTGCGCTTGTACACCACCGATACGGCCGCCCTGTTTGGCCCGGAAGGGTGCTTCGACGTGTTCACCGATTGGGTAGCCGTGCATCAGATACAGGCCGCCGCCACGATGGTAGAAATCAACTTTCTGGCCTACGAAGGACTGCAAGTAGAGGTGGACGCAGTCGCTGTACGCTGAGGCCATCAACCGACCAATAAGTAACTGCCCCCGAAACGTCTACTGCTATAAAAGCAAAAGCTCCTCTACTACGAGGGGCTTTTTAGTCCCTAAGGGTGATCTTCAAGACCGGGTTGTTGAGGACTCCTACTTAGGAGTCAGCCCGCCTTTCTTGGCTTTCGGTTTAGGCTCCGGCAATTCCTCCACCGTCAGGCGGGCGAAGGTTGCCAGCCACGCCCGGTCTTCTAACTGCTCCTCAATCAAGAAACTGGGTTTCGCGCCTGGGTACGGGGCCGCTTCTACTACTTCCGGCAAGAAGGCTCGCCCCGCGACGGTGGGCTTGACGTACACCTTGTTATCACAGACCAACGCAAAGAGCTTGTCGCCCCAGTACAGCGCGTACTCCCCGAACATTTTCTGCGCGCGGATATGCCCGGAGGCGTTGAATTGCTCGACGACAAATTCGACAAACTGCGGAGTAGATGCCATGGTACACGCGACTGGTTGAGGGGAGAAGAGAGGATGTTCGGTTCGGTCTTCGTTTCCCGTTAGCAAAGATTGAGAATAAACGTGTTGTGGTACTAGAGCGTAAGTTGAGCGGCTCTTTTAATGGTTGAATCAAACTTTGAATCCAGGCCAACAACTACCACGACCAAACCATCCGTGTTGTAGCAGCTAATAGCCTTAAGCAACTATCCTTGCGCCATTATAACAACCGAGAACCACTCAGGAAACTTCCGTTGCTTGGATTTTTAGAACGTCAGTGTCAGCCCCCTCTCGTGCCTTACAAGATTACGCTACTGCTGGAAGGAAGCAAGGGCGATCGTGACTTGCCGCTCGAGGGCTTGCAATACAACGTTGGCTTCTTCCTCTAACGACTGTTGGTAGGCGAGCGCCGCCGGAGTCATGGCCAATTCTTCCCAGTGGGCGAGTTCTGTCAAGGTATCTAGGCGGGTGAGCGACTGATCCAGGTGGTGATACACCTGCATCCAAATACCGCTACTCGGCGTTGTTTCTTGGTGCAGCAGCAGGCGCAGGTCCAGCAGTTTCATCACTACGGCTGCCAGCCGCTGCAACCGCGCCTGCTCCTCGGGGGAAAGCGTACGCGGGTGACGATCAATAAGACACAAGGAGCCAATCGCCTCCCCCGTTGCCGTGCGTAGCGGATGACCAGCGTAGAAGCGCAATTGCAGGGCCGCTACGATGCCCGGCTCGGTGAGCTGACAGGGCTCGCGCAAGAGGTCTTCGTACACCGTGGTTTTCGCTTGCAGAATGGCCACGGAACACATGCTCTCGTCCCGAGCTACCCGCTCGGCACCCACAAGGCCAAAATTGGCCTTGAACCACACGCTACCTTCTTCCACTAGCGATACCAGGGCAATGGGGACGCCGAACAGTTTGGCGGTCAAGCGCACCACCTCATCAAAGACCGCGTCGGGCGCGTTCCCCAACAACAGGTAAGGGGCTAGCGCTTGCAGGCGCTGAGAATCGTTCGCTGGAATAAGCGTCGGGGGTAGAGACATACAACCTAAAGATAACAGCCCGGTTTG
>NZ_MTSE01000073.1 GCF_002154225.1 Hymenobacter crusticola | reverse complement strand
TCGTCTCAGAAAACGGCCGTTTTAGCGGCCCATCCGCTCCGCCTGCTTCACGCCTGGAATAACTACGAGAAATTGTCTCATGTGCTGTTCTCATCAATCAACGACTCGCTATCTTCGCCCCCGTTGACTTTCTGAGAAAAACTGCCATGATTTTCGGCTATGCCCGGGTAAGCACCTCCGACCAACAGCTACACTTGCAGACCGATGCCTTGCAGGCCTACGGCTGCGCGGAGGTGGCCCAGGAGAAAGTGTCCTCCGTGAAAGAGCGGCCAGCCCTGCACCACCTGCTGGCGCGGCTTCGGCCCGGCGACACGCTCGTAGTCTGGAAACTCGACCGGCTAGGCCGCTCGCTCAAAGACTTGGTCACCTTGGTGACGGGGTTTCAGGACCAGGGCGTGCATTTCGTCAGCTTACAGGATCATCTGGACACGACCACCGCCCAAGGCCGGCTCATGTTCAACCTGTTTGCCTCGCTGGCGGAGTTCGAGCGCGACCTCATCCGCGAGCGCACCAAAGCGGGGCTGACGGCGGCGCGGGCCCGCGGCCGGCAGGGCGGGCGGCCCAAAGGCCTCTCCAAAGAAGCCTTGTCCAAAGCGCAGGCGGCCAAAACGCTGTACCTACAGCAGGACAAGACGGTGGCCGAAATCGGCCAGTTGCTCGGCGTCGGCCGCGCCACCATTTACCGCTACCTCGCGCATTTGGGTGTCCCCACCGGCGGCAACGCCGGGGCTGCTTCCCAGGCGTAGCGCAGGACGAGGTTCATTCAGCCACTTACAGGGCCTATGGTATTTAAATTTGGGGCTTATAGCTCGTTGTTACTGCCGGCGGTGGTAACCGGCATCGTCGCCACGGGCTGGCTGTTGCTGCGAGCCCTGCGGCGCGCTACCCTGACCGATGCCCTGCTGGCCGTGCTGCTGGCCGTGCCGACGCTCAGCATTGCCCAGCAGATGCTGGCCTACGCCGGCTGGTTCGACAGCCACGACGGGTACACGATGGCCCTGTTTTACGTGCCCTGGCAGCTCAACCTGCTGCTGGGACCGGCCTACTACCTCTATTTTCGAAGTCTGACCAGCCAGGAGTTCCGGCTGTTTCCGCGCGCGTGGCGGCATTTGCTGCCGGGTCTGGTCCAAGGGGGGCTCATCGTCGGGGCGCTGGGCTACGACCTGCTGTGGCTGCCGGCCGTAAGCGGTCAGCACCCCCCGGTTCCGGCGGGCACCAAAGGGCCGGCCCTGGCGGTGGCGGAAGCCATTGCCCACTACCTGGGCTATGCCCAGTACGTGCTGCTGCCGGCCTATTGCTGGCGGGTACTGGCCGACTACCGGCGCTACACCCGCTACCTGCAGGATAACTTTTCGGATACGGAGCGTTTACGCTTCGCCGGGCTGCGGCAACTGGTATTGGTGCAGGTCCTGGCCTTGGGGTTGAGCCAACTCTTTACGCTGGTGAACTGGAAAGTTGGCCTGAGTGACGCGGCTTCCTGGAACTACTTTTTTCTGCGCGGCTTCCTGGTTTATTGGCTGGTTGCCGTCGGTCTGCAAGCCAACTACGCCGCCGCTACCACCCCGCTGCGTTTCGATGGTGCTCCTGACTCACCCACTACTCCCGAACTAGCGGCTGAACTGAACCCAGACCCGGTAGCAGACGCCCCGGCCATCCAAGCATCGCCCGAGGTCGGATTGCCAGCGGCGGCGCTTGCGCCAGAGCTACTCGTGTGGCGGGACAAGCTGTTGGCGCTAATGGCCGAGGAGCAGCCTTGGCTGGAAC
Source organism: Hymenobacter crusticola (assembly GCF_002154225.1). Classification (GTDB taxonomy): domain Bacteria; phylum Bacteroidota; class Bacteroidia; order Cytophagales; family Hymenobacteraceae; genus Hymenobacter; species Hymenobacter crusticola. The sequence goes on along the minus strand of NZ_MTSE01000073.1, from coordinate 3,025 downwards.
CGGAACTGACGCTGACCGAGGTGGCGAAGCGGTTGCACACCACGCCGGGGCTGGTCTCCAAAGTCATCAATACCGGCTGCGGCCAAAACTTCAACGACTTCGTGAATGCCTACCGGGTGCGGGAAGCGCAACGCTTACTCGCCGACCCGCGCTTTGCGCACTATTCGCTGGTCGGTGTGGCGCTGGAGAGTGGATTTAACTCACGCTCAACGTTTAACCGGGTATTTAAGAAGGTGGTGGGGCAGGCCCCCAGTGAATTGACTCGCCCCAAATCATAGATTGAGGCAGACCAACGTATGCACTGGGGCATGGGCGTGAAGGGCAAGCGGGAATTTTGTGGCATCGTTTCACTAGCCTGTTGCCTGCCATGCGCCACTGCCGTCTTTTCCCTTTTCTTACTTATTGTATCAACAGCTGCCCCGGCCCCAGGGCGGCGGCCCGCTCCTTCGCTGCCGATGCTGTTCCGCTGCGCTGGGGGCGCATCGTCTGCTGGTTCGTAGTTTGCTGGGGAATGGGCGGCGCGTTGTCCGCCTTTGGTCAGGGCTCGGCTCCCGTCACCGGCACGGTGCGTGACCCCGCCGGAGCCCCCGTTGAGTTTGCGACCATCACCCTGCACCGGCTCCCGGATTCCACCGTGGTCAAGTCGGAGTTCAGCAGTGCGAAAGGGGACTTTGCGTTGGGGGCACCCAGCGGGGGGCGTTACCTGGTGTCGGTCACGCAGGTCGGTTACGAGCGCTACTGGAGCCCCCCCTTTGCGTTACCCGTCACGGGGCTAGCCCTACCCGCGGTAGCCCTACGCCCCAGTGCCGCCACGATGCTGCAGGAAGTGCGGGTGATGGGCCAGAAGCCGTTGTTTGAGCATCAGGCCGACCGCACCATCGTCAACGTGGAAAACTCGCCGCTGGCGGCGGGCAATACGGCGCTGGACGTGCTCACCCGGGCCCCCGGCGTCACTATGGACGGCAGCGACAACCTGGCGCTACGCGGCAAACAAGGCCTGCTCGTGCTCATCGATGGCAAGCGCCAGCCCATGACGGGCACCGAGTTGGCCGACTACCTGCGCACGTTGCCGGCCGAGCAACTCGCAACCATCGAGTTAATTACCAACCCCCCGGCCAACTACGACGCGCAGGGCACGGCCGGCGTGATTGCCATCAACCTCAAGAAGGACCAGCGCCAGGGGGCAAACGGCAGCCTGAATGTGAGCTATGGGCGCGGGGTGTACGGCCGGCTGACCACCGGGGCCACGCTCAATTACCGGCGGGGAAAAACCAATGCCTATGGTTCGTACACCTATGCCGACCGCAGCACGTACCTGCGCCTAACCAGCCACCGGGTATTTTACGACCAAGGCCGGCCTACCAGCGGCAGCCAGCAGGAAGACTACACCGCCACCCGCACCCAAGCCCACAACTGGAAAGCAGGGGTGGATTACGCTTTCACCGGTCGCACCACGCTGGGGGCCGCGCTCACCGGCCAAGCAGCCCAAAGCAACGGGCAGGGAACCAACGCGGTAGCGTTGCTTGATGCCGGAGGCACCCCCAACCGCGCACTCACTTCGGCCGCGTACCGCAAGGCCAGCACCCCCAACCTGACGGCCAACGTGAACCTGCGGCACGCCTTTGCGGATTCCAGCAACAGCCGCGCCCTGACCGCCGATGCCAACTACGCCACGTACCGCTTGGGCCGGCAGCAAGGGTTGTCGGCGTTGCTCGATGCTGGCAGCACGGCGCCCGTGCTGCTGACCAGCGACCAATCGGGCCACCTTCGCTTGCGCACCGGCCAGCTCGACTACGTGCACCCGCTCCGGCACCGCCAGCTCCTCTCCGCCGGGCTTAAAGTCAGCCACGTGGAATCGGGCAACGATGCCGTATTCCACCAAACCACCGACGGGGTGACGCGCTTGGATACGGCGCAAACCAATCGCTTTCGCTACACCGAAACCATCCGGGCCGCTTACCTCAACTGGCAGCAAACCGGGGTACGGGCCACCTGGCAAGTGGGCTTGCGGGGCGAGCAGACGAGCGCCCAGGGCGTGCAGGAAGTGGGCAATCAGCGGTTTGACCGGCAGTATTTCCAGCTGTTTCCCAGCGCCTCGCTCAAGTACACGTTTTCGCCCAACCACGAGCTGACCCTGGCGCTAAGCCGCCGCCTCGACCGCCCTGGCTACGACCAGCTCAATCCCTTCCGCCTCTACCTCAACGCGACCACCTACCGCTCGGGCAACCCGGCCCTGCTTCCCCCGACCAGCTACAACGCGGAGGTGACGCACACCTATCGGCAAAACTATACGGTGGGCTTCAGCTACAGTAACACGCAACACCCGGTCCTGCTGGTGGTGCAGCCCGCGACCGCCACGAGCCGTTTCGTGCTGGCGCGCCCCGTCAATCTGGGTGTTCAGCACTACGCAGCCCTGACGCTAACCGTGCCGCTTACGCCCTGTAAAGCGTGGTCGATCTACAACAGTGCCGTTTTCTACTATAGTCGCATTACGGGGGACTTGGCCGGCACCCGGCTCAACCGGGCGATGCCGTCGGTTAACGTGAGCAGCACGCACACGCTCACGCTGGGCCGGGGCTGGAGCGCCGACCTGAGCGCCACCTATCAGTCGCCCGAAATCTATGGCTTTATCACGTCCCGCGCCAACGGGGATGTGACCATCGGGGCCCAAAAAAGTCTGTTGAAAGGCCAGGGCACCCTGAAGGTCAACGTCACCGATGTGCTGTACACCAACCGGAATATTGCCACCTCCACGTACGATAATTACGTGGATCATTTTACCCAAAGCCGGGATTCCCGGGTAGCGACCCTTTCGTTCAGCTACCGCTTGGGTAGCAACCAAGTGGCCGCCAACCGCCGTACGGACGGCGCGGAGGAGGAAAAGCGGCGCGCCGGCGGCCAGTAAGCCCCCTGAGCCATCAGCGCAGCAATAGCCTGACAACCCGTCTCTTGTTCAGGCCGGGGGCTTGTTGTGTACGCCACTCTTCCTTCTCCGCCAGCCAGTGGCGGAGCAACTTGGCTTCGT
>NZ_MTSE01000072.1 GCF_002154225.1 Hymenobacter crusticola | reverse complement strand
CCGGCACGGCATCCCAGAAGCCTTCGTAGTATTTGTAGTCTAAGCCGGCTACCGTGTTGCTCGGGTTTTCGGGCGTGCGTAGGTTGCTGTTGTTGGCAGCATTTACCGTCACGGTTGTTTGCGCGGCGGCACTCGCGAGGCCTAGGTTATCGGTTACCACCAAGCTGAACACATAGGTGCCCGCCACCAAGTTGCTTACGGTGGGTTGCGCGACGGTCGGGTTGTTGAAGGTCGCCGTGTTAGGGCCGCTTACCTGCGCCCACTGGTAGCTGGCTACTGTGCCATCGGCATCACTCGAGGCCGAACCATTGAGCGTTACGGTATTGGTCGGCAGCGTGAGGCTCTGATTCGCACCGGCATTGGCTACTGGCGCCTGGTTGGCCGTCGTTGAAACTCGTTTGTAGGCGGTAGCCGGGATGAGCTGCTTGGCGAGGTTCGGGCCGGCATAGCTCACGTTGAGCGTCTGGCCGCCATCTTTCTCGAAGAAGGCGATGGTCAGCGCGTGGGTGCCGGCTTTCAAGCCAATGGTGCCCGTCCGTTCCTGCTCGCCGTGTAAGCCGTCGTTGTCTACCACCAGCTGAGAGCCGATGTAGAGCTTGGAGCCGTCATCAGAGCTGGTGTAGAAGGTGTACTGTCCATCGGCGGGCACGGTCACGTAGCCCGTGTATTGAAAGGCGTAGCCATCATCCCGTAGCGCTTCGGACAGCGTCGGGGTGGGTACCGTGCCCGTGCGCGTCGGGGTGAGCGAGCTGAAGGCGGGCAGCGCGTCCCAGAAGCCTTCGTAGTACTGGTAGTTTAGACCCGCTACCGCGTTGGCCGGGTTCTCGGGTGTACGCAATTCGGAAGCGGCGTTCTGGTTCAGGCGAATGCCGACTGTGGTAGAGCCTTCCAGGGGGCCGTCTGGACCAACCAGGTCGAGGTCACCGTCGCTGTCTATGTCGCTCAAAATAGCATTGCGAACCGCGGCTACCGTTTGCGTCGTGCTGAAGGAAGCAGCGCCATTGTTCAACCAGACAAGGGTGCCAGTAGCAGCGCTGGTGGTGAAATCGAGGTCACCATCGCCGTCAACATCTCCTAAAGAAAGTTCGCCTAGATTGAAAGAAGCCGCAAATTGACGCAGGGTGAACGTGCTGTTTCCGCTGTTCAGCCCCACTACTACTTGGTTGCTGCCATTTGTGCTAGTGCTGCCATTTGTGCTAACAAAGTCAAGGTCACCATCGTTATCCAGGTCGCCGAGTACGACGTCTGTTGCGCCAGCACCACTCCCTAATGAGATAAGTCGACCGTTATCGAAAGTACCGCTGCCGTTGTTGCTGTAAATCGTCACTGCATTGAGCGGAAAGTCACTGGGGTTAGCGGAGGCATTGCCCATCACAAAATCCAGGTCGCCGTCGCCATCCACATCACCTACCGCCACGTTGTAGGTTCTATCAAGGTTGGAATTGATGTCTTGGCCACCACGAAAGTTGCCAGTACCGTCGTTGAGCCGCACGCTCGCATTGCCGGGGCGGAGACCATATGCCGTCGTAATTAAATCCAGGTCGCCATCCGCATCTACGTCGCCCACCGCAATATCGGCAACACCCGCAAGCACCGTGGCCGTTTGGTAGAGGCTGAATGTGCCGCTGCCATTGTTCAAGTAGACAAGGACGCTCGTGCCCACCGTGGCACTGGGGGCGAGTAGATCGAGGTCGGCATCACCATCCACGTCGGCAAGTATGATAGATCTACCGCCACTGATTTCTTGCCCGCCGGTGAAGGTGCCATTTCCGTTGTTTAGGCGGACATCGATGTTGTTTGAAGAGTTCGACACAAGCAGGTCAAGGTCGCCGTCGCCGTCGATATCCCCCGTCGTGGGGCGGCTAGGATTGGTACGAACGCCTACTTCTGAGCCGCCGCTGAAGGTGCCGGTGCTTGGCGCGGTAGCGGCCGTGAACTGGAATACCTGCCCTTTGGCCAGGCTCTGACCATTGCTGCTTTGGAACGCCGTCAGGATGGAGGCAAATACCGTCTCGCCCGCCTTAAAGTCAGCGGTAGGGTTGAAGGTGAGTGTCGAGCCATTGACGTTTGCGGTACCTGCTCTTAGTCCACCAGCTTGCTCGCTGTACACCTTCAGCGCGCCCTGTGTGGATGTGTTGCTCAAGGCTTGGTTGAAGGTGACAGCCACATCAGTTGCACGTGGGACGGCGACCGTGTTGCGAGGCGGCGTGAAGCTGGTAACCGCGAGGGGGGGCGTCAGGAAATTCTGGTTCAGGTGTACACTGACCTGCGTTCCATTGTTGTTGCCCGTTAGCACATCGAGGTCGCCATCGTTATCTACGTCGCTGAGGTAGCTAACCGTGAGAGCGTCAGTATCGCTGATCGGAAGCGGAGTGGGAGCGCCAAAGGTGCCTTGACCGTTGTTCAAGCGCGTGCCACTGGACGCCACAAAATCCAGGTCTTGGTCCCCATCAATGTCTCCAAGGCTTATGTCAAATGAATTAATTCCAAATTGTTGCCCTAAGGTGAAGGTACCGCCGTTGTTGATCCCAACGGCCGCAATGGCGTTGGTCGCTTGGGAACTCACGCCAATATTAGCCACGAAGTCCAAGTCGCCGTCCTTGTCGATGTCGCCGAGGTCGATGCTGGAGCTGTACCGGAACGGCGCGCTTGAGATGGAAAGCTGCTGCCCGGTCGTGAACGAGCCCGTGCCGGAGTTGCGGAAGACCGTGACGCCACCTAGGTTGGAGGTTACCACATCGAGGTCGCCATCATTATCTACGTCGCCGAGCTTGATGTCGAAGGGGCGATTGGCAATATAGATCAGGGCCTCTCCGCCACCGGGCGTAAAGGACGTTCCGGTGCCATTGTTGATAAGGACACTTACCGTGCCCGGCCGCAAGGGCGAGTTGGCTGTCAACACGTCCAAATAGCCGTCGCCATTTACGTCACCTACCGCTAGGTTTAGGGCGCCATCGTTTACACTCACGTCGGGAACGGCCGTAAAGCTACCCTGACCGTTGTTGAGGCGGATGCTCACGAATCCTTTTTCACCACTGGTCGAGCCCGCCGTGACTAGGTCCAGGTCGCCGTCGTTATCGAGGTCGGCCAGCGCAACTCGGCTAACTGACACGTCAGGATTCAACGCCACTTCGGTCGTGCCGCTAAACGAGCCCGCTCCGTTGTTGAAGCGCACACTTACGGTCCGGTTAGAACTGGCGGAAGCGAGGTCGACATCGCCGTCCCCATCTAGGTCGCCGGTCACTATGTTCTGCCGTCTTTCCGTTACTGCTACTTCCGAACCGCCACCAAAGGTGCCGGTGCTCGGGTTCGTAGCGGTAATGAATTGCAAGACCCGCGGGATGACGAGGTTCTCGCCCGTCTCACGCTGAATACCCTTAGTGAAAGTTGCCGATACCTTTTCGCCAGCTTTGAAGTCGGCGTCCGGGTTGAAGGTGAGGACGTTGCTGTTAACAGTCGTTACCCCAGCACGCAAACCACCCGCCTGCTGGCTGAATACCTTGGTGGCGCCTTGCACGGTAGGGTTGTTGCCCAACGTGTAGGTGAAGGCCGCCGCTACGTTTGTGTTGCGGGCTGCTCCCACTTGATGGGCTGCCGGGGTGGTACTATAGATCAGTAATTGTGCCTGCGCACGGATAGCGCCAGCTGGCCCGAGCAGTAATAAAAATCCAGCACCTAGCGTACGGGATAGGCGTGGCACCGACTGCCAGGCGCGCAGCCGGTAGAAACGCGTAGCGAATACAACCATGAAATAGGAGAGAAGAAGTGGAGAATAGGTTGAAAAGAGTATGTGAAAACTAACTGTTTAAGGCGTGCTCAAACGTAATCGTATACGGGTAGAAGAAAAAATTATCTGTGTATTTTTATATAAAACTTCTGGCTATATTGCTGGCTTGAAAACGGCTTTTACTCGATAAAAGCAGGACTGTACGCTACCAACACGGATAACAAGTGTATGAAAGCTTATAAGGGCTAAAATGATTGGCTGAGTATCCCGGCCTTACGTTGAACAAACGTCCTACTTTGCTGAGCAAGCTCGTTGTCCAGCGGTCATCTTATATTATTTTTATATTACTTCGGTCATTCTTCTAACTCTAGGTAGTAAGGATCCGCAAATAAAAATGAGCGAAGTAGCCGTAGTACACGTTCCCCCGCGCCATTAATGCGCAGAAGAGCATAAGTCTCCTTTTGCTGAACGTAGAACCTCTAGTGAGAAGGATCAAAAAGCTGCCTTCTCGTGAAAGCAAGGCTATTTTTTGCCTTTCTTGCCCAGCAGAGCCAACACTTAAATCCTACGCCCCTGCCTACCAGTAAGTAGGGCGCCGCGTGGGCAACGCCAACGGGCAGGGCTGATAATGGCTCTTCTGGCGCACGGTTTACGCGTCCACGAGGGGGTAGGCTAGCGTTGTTCGGCGCCGCCTTAGCCTCATCGCTCCACCATCTCCCCTACCCTAGCCTTTATTACTACGCGCACCTTCGGTTTACGCCAGGGCGTTTTCACGAGCGAGCTGCTGGTACTTCTCCACGGTCGCTTCTTTCCCAGCCTGGAGTTCTGCGAGCAAGCCCGCGTTGACGATGGTGGGGCAATGCTTGGCGCCCCATAATACGAGCTCGACAATAAGCGGGATGGTATCCACTCCTTTTTCCGTCAGGCGGTAAGTGAATTTGGATTTCTTATCGGCGGCCACGGCCTTGGTCAAGAGGCCGTGCGTCTCCAGAACCGCCAGGCGGTCAGCTAGAATGTTGGTCGCTATTTTTTCCTCCGACTGCAGGAATTGCCCATAAGTAGACTTTTTGGCGAACACCATATCCCGCAGAATGAGAAGGCTCCATTTGTCCCCTAGCACATCGAGCGACGAGCTCACGGGGCAGGTAGAACGCTGTTTTAGCTCTTTCATAAAAGAAAATTTATTTTTACTTGCTTTTTGCAAGTGATTTATCCCATCTTTGCACTTGCAAATCGCAAGTAAATATACACGTTTTTCTCTTGACACCATAGGAGCCCATCTAGCTCAGACTAGCAGGTTCTCCCTTTTTTAAAACACCCTTTAAATTCTGTTTGATCATGCTATTAGTAACAGGCGCTACCGGCGGCTTAGGCCACGCAACCCTCGACTGCTTGCTCACCACCACCCCGGCTACGGAACTCGCGGCCCTGG
>NZ_MTSE01000071.1 GCF_002154225.1 Hymenobacter crusticola | reverse complement strand
TCGAGTGCAATTGCAGGCCACGCGCTGCGCGGGTCGTGGGGCTAGCGCCCAGAACGTGAGAAAAAACAACAGAAATCAGGGCTATTACATTTAGGAACAGATAGTTAGCTTGACGAACATGAGAAAAAGCAGTACAAAACGGTCAAAAACCGCGGTTTTGTTGCGCATTTACAACGCCTGGGTGCGCTTTGCCGGCGGCAATTCCGGTGGTAGGAATCAAAATGCGTAGATGTCACGCGTGGTAGAACGCTCCCCTACCCTACTCCCCCTTTTCTGTTCGTGCGTCCGGTTAACGAACCTAAACGTGGGGAGCACGTGCGTTAGACGGCGAGGCTCCCGCTGGTGAGTGTTTTGCTCCGTAACGGTCGTTAGCCCCCTCGATCAGTCGCCCATAACGCCGGCAGATATCGACCTTTTTGGGGTGCAATTGCAGGCGACCGCCTGCGCGGGTCGTGGGGCTGCAAGTGACCAGAGACGTAAAAACCCTATGAAAACTAGTTAAAATATTGGCAGCTAATTCTTTAATTCAAAATTCATGAGACTGGGCTGACAAAAAGGGGCGAAAAAGGCCCTTTTTGTGGTAAATCTGCCACAGTTTGTCTGCTTTTTAGGCTGCATTCGGATAGAGGGATTGAAAACCAATGAACACCACCTTGCTAGAGCAGCTTTTTACGACCCCTTACTTTTCTTCTTCTCTCCTCTCGCTGTTCAGTTCATCTGTCCTCTGAGTTAGTCGAGCTGTATGGCAACGCAATTACCGAACTAAGCGTTTGACTGGAGGTGTTCGAGAGAAGGCATCCTAATCCTACATACAGAGACCTTCTTATGGCGGTGGGGATAAGATCCTTCTACGTTTTCAAGGACTATCTAATCACCTAGTCTCTCTGAGTAAGTAAATTCGTCTCACAGAGTGCTACTCGCGTGACATGTTAAATAGGTATGAGACAAGTGTACGTTACACTGCCGCTTCTGAAAAGTTTCATCGTTCTATATTCTCCGTTTTTTAAGAAGTCCCTATTTGGTAATGCCGCGGCGAATACGCTGCTTACGGGTTTCTTCCTGCTGCCTAATATGAGCTGGTCGCTCTTCAATGGTTGCCCCCTCAAATAATCGGTCTAAGGCCTCATGCAAGGCCTGTTTTTGCGTGTACTCATATTGTCCGTTAACCCGTTTGGTGTGCACGAAATCCTTGAGACGGTTCATATACTGCTGTCCAATGATGAAAGTCTGACGCACATCTACATCTTCACCTGTAACACTATCATTTTGTGCCGTGATATCAGCACCTATGTTACTGGTAACACTAGTGTTACTAGTGTTATTATTTGATTGTATGGTCACTGATTCATCATTAGCAGATACCTTCTCCTGCTCTAGAAAATCAAGGATATCCTTTTCAGAGTTACGCTTCGGCAGTTCCACCTTAGGCGTGAGTTGTTTGAACGATTTGGCCATGAATTAACGAGTCAGAATTTCTTTTACCAGGGTTTCATAGTCCGCGGCGCCGGCACTAGTTGGCGCATAGCTGAAAATATCCTGCCCCAGGTGCGGTGCCTCGCCAAGGGCAATAGCCTCGCGGATGGTGCTGGTCAATACCAAATCGGGATATTTATCGCGCACCACTTCAGCTGTTTCGCGGCGTAGTACTTTACGGGGATCAAAACGAGTGAAGAAGATTCCCCCAACCTTCAAGCCTGGATTCAGTCGGCGCTTCACTCTTGCCACCATTTCCAGCACTTTCTCTAGACCTTCGGTAGCGTAGAGCTGCGCCTCCAGCGGAATATAAAGGTCCGTGGCGCAAGCGTAAGCATTGAGAGTAATCAACCCTAATGCTGGTGGACAGTCGAGCAGGATATAATCGCACCGCTCATGCAGGGGTTCAAGCAGATCTTTGAGTAGGAACTCACGATCCAACTCGTCACCCTTTACTTTTTCGAAGCTGGACAGGGCCGGTGAGCCAGCTATAAGAGCCAATCTCTCCTGGATGGGATAGGCCTTTACCTTATACTCGTGCAATAAGGCTCCATATACGTTGAACTCGGCATCTAATAAGCCCAGTCCATGTGTCAGGTTAACTTGAGGATCCAAATCAACCAGCAGTACTCTGTGTCCGGCCCTTGCCAAGCCCGCGCCAATGTTCGCTGCGGATGTGGTCTTGCCCACGCCCCCTTTTTGGTTGGTAAACGCGATAATCTTGCTCATACGGCAATACTACAACAGAATCGGTATTATATCCATGTTATAGGGTAATACTACTGTTATGCATCTTACTCCTGTTACATGTGTTCTATGTATTACTAGTGTTACTCATGTTATAGGTAAATCACATGAGTAACACTAGTAATACATGGAACAACTCTTAAATGAGTATTTTCAACATAGGTGTGGTACTAAGTCAAACAGTTTCAGCTTTGATCTCTACTCACACCAATACTACTGGCTTCAATTACCGCTTAGTTTAGTATCTGCTCCATTGCCAATCTATTCTTGGAGTCACGGACAATAGATAAATACTTATAAAACGTGGTTTTTGGAGAGTAAGCTTATAAAACGTGAGAATAACATTCTTTTATTCAAATAAACATGAGAAAAGTACAATCACCGAGGCCTGTTGTACGATATATACGGTTTTTGCTTGTTTGTTGCTTGTTCTGAAAAACCACGTTTTATAAGTCAAACCAATATCCTAAAAGCTAATCTGATCTGTTAACAACAATATTGTGAAAACTTGTAATATTTATCTATTTGCAGGGAGTGTAACTCGTTGATTAGCAAAAGTATATAAGAGTAATAAACCACTTTTTATAAGTTTTATACCACTTTTTATCAGTTAAGACGCACGTTTTATAAGTGAAAAACCACGTTTTATAAGTCTAACCACCACGTTTTATAAGTGAAAAACCACGTGCAAAAATACTAGTGGTTTTTATGCTATAATTATTTATCTTGGCGAGCAACTTCCCTTCATATGCCCCAAGATAGCACGCAGTTAAAGGAGTTGGCAATTCGCCAGCACAACGCTATTACTACCGCCCGGTACGATTACTCAGCTTGTCAGCTTGACATCCTGTTCTATGTGCTATCCAAGTTGAAGAAGGATGACGGTCCCGATACGCAGTATTGTATCTACGTCAAGGATATTGAGAACCTAACGGGGCGCAGTTGGAACTATCAGCAACTACGAGAAGCCACCGCTGATATGGGCTCGCGTATGTTCGAAGTGGAAAACGCTCAGGTCTACAAGCAGATCTGGATGTTTCAGAAGGTAGAGTACATCAAGGGGAAAGGGTATCTAGAAATAGAGCTATCCCGGCACATCCGGCCTTATCTCTACGAATTAAAAGACAACTTCACCTCCTATCAGCTTCATTCTGCCCTTAAGCTGACTAGCAAGTACGCCAAGCGTATTTATCAGCTAGCCAGTCAGTGGAAAGACATTGGGGAAACCAAGGCCTATGACCTTGAAGACTTCAAGCTAATGCTCAAGCTCAAAGATCCTGCAGGCAAGGAGCCGGAGCAGTTTCAAAATATCAGTCAACTCAAAGCTAGGGTGCTCGATATTGCCGTGCGTCAGATCAACGAGCACACAGATCTACAGATTGACTACCAACTACAGAAGAAGGGGAGGGCCTTCACTGGAGTACGCTTCTACGTACGCAAGCAACAGCCACAACAGCTACCCATTCTATTTACTGATATTCAAGATGACACCCGTACCCAGCTAGCTCGTCAACACCTAGATTCGCTTGGTATTGCGCAGGCCGAGCTTATGCAACAAATCCTCAACGAGCCACGCTTGGTTGATGAGCTCTTCAAATTCATGTACAAGCTTAAGACCGATAAGGTGAAGGCCGATCGTAATCCAGGTGGCTTGTTTCTGAAGATGCAGGGGCTTCGATAGAACGAAAAACCACTTTTCATAAGCTAAGGCCTACTACTAGCTTATTAGGTAAAGTATGATTTTGAATAACATTAGTAACACTGATAATATTAGTAACGTCAATAACACACATATGTAAATCTACCTACATATTCATAGGCTTTGGTATTTACTGGTTAAGATGTAACTGTCTTCGCTCTTGCAGTCTGAAGCAAGTAAATAGTAAGCAGGGTTTACCCAGACAGGTCCGCGCCTTGGTTTACCACGCCCTAGCCCTGGAGACCAACGCCAGCCTGCCCCCACACGCGCGTCGTACGGCTCATGCCCGCTCCGCTACCAGCCGCTGCAGATCTTGGGCATTTTCAAAGGCGGCGCCCATGGTATTGTTGAAGTAGGCATACACGTCTTTCCCTTCTAGCAGGTAGTCGTGGATCTGCTCGGCCTGGTCGTGCAGAAAGGCGCGCTCATAGGACGCGCGGTAGTTGCCCTGCGGGCCGTGGAAGCGCAGATACACAAAGTCTGCCTCCTCGTTGAGCCGGGCGTTGCGGCCGGGGCCTTTGTCGTGCCGCACGAGGCTGGCGCCGTGGTGGTCCAGCAGCTCAAACGTCTCCTCGGCATACCAGCTGGGGTGGCGAAACTCCACCGCTTGGCGCCACTCGTGGGCGGGGTCGGCCGCGGCCAGCGCCTGCAAGAGGGCCCTGACTGCGGGTAGCTGGCGAATGGTGGTGCTGGGCGGGAACTGCAGGAGCAGGCAGCCCTTTTTGGGGCCCAACGCACGGGCTGCCTCGAGAAAGCGGACCAGGCCGGCGAGGTCCTCGGCCAGCGCCTTGGGGTGCGTAATATCGCGCCACAGCTTGAGGGTAAAGTCAAACGCCGGGCCGGTTTCCGCGGCCCAGGCGGCAAACGTTTTGGACTGGGGTAGGCGGTAGAAGGTGCTGTTGATCGCCACCGAGTTAAACCGGGTGGCATAGTAGGTAAGGCGACTCGTGGCTTGGTAGGCCGCCGGAAAGGTGGCCTTCGGGCCGGGCACGACGAGGCCGCTGGTGCCCGTGCGCAGGGTGCCAAGGAGGGTAGGCATGGGAAGGAGTTATAAAGAAGGTTCGGGGTATAACGTGCCAGGCTGCCTCGGCGTTTTACCCCAGGCGCCTCTTCATAGGGTCCCAACGGATCAACTGCTGGTCCTCATAGCGCTCTTGGCAGGCCAGGCAGGGGGCTGCCGCTCGAAGGCCCAGCCCGCCGCCGAAGCCACCGAGCGGCGCTTCCACTGGGTGTAACGTGGCGAGTGCTGTAGTGCTCCGGAGGGCCTTTTCCTATAACGTACTGTGAAGGAGCGTGGCTGTTGC
>NZ_MTSE01000070.1 GCF_002154225.1 Hymenobacter crusticola | reverse complement strand
TTACTAATAGCATGATCAAACAGAATTTAAAAGACCACTACTGCGTGGTCGGCAAGAAGGTGATGTAGAGTGACGTCTGCCGAGCTCTTTAAAAGCTCTGTAAGTAGTTCGGCTCCCGATGGTGGTAAGAGCAAACCCTCGCGTATATTTTCTTTTATGAGAGAGTTGAAACAGCGATCCAGCGGCTTCGTGAGGTCGTCGCTCGACGTGCCGTGGGACAAATGAAGCCTGCTCATTCTCCGGGACATCGCGTCCACGGGCAAGTCTACCTATGCGCAATTCCTGCAGTCAGTGGGGAAAAAGTAGGGCTATTGTTAGCGGCCTTGCCATCTCCAACGCTGGAGAAGCGGCCTAGCCCTTGTAGTTGAGGCAGGCATGCCAACCAACCCAAAGGCCACACACGTTAAGCCTAGGTGTACCGGCTTTGCGGAAACCTTTACTAAGCTGCGCCGCGCTCATGTGTTCATTCTGTCGCACAAAAGTCGGCTCGTTGCTACCTCTTCTTGTAAAATATTGCGCGGGGTTGGCTCATTTCCTTTCTGCTTGGTACTAAGAACCCACGCGCGCTACCTAACGGATACAGGTTGCCATAACAGGCCTTATGCTACGCGTTATGGCTGGGCGGGAGCGCGCAGCACCGTAGCCAGTCGCTGGCTTAGCACTTCGGCTCTGATGTTTTTAGCCACAATGCGGCCGTCGGGGCCGACGAGCACGTTTTGCGGAATGGAGTGAATGCTGTACAGCTGGGCCGCCGCGTTTTGAAAGTCTTTCAAATCGGAAACCTGCGTTCCAGGGAGCTTATCCGTGCTAAGGGCTTTTAACCACGCCTCGCGGCCGCTAGGCCGGTCCAGCGACACGCCGAGCACGGTGAAATTGTGGTTGTGGTACTGCTGGTAGGCCGCTACTAGGTAGGGATTTCCTTCGCGGCAGGGCCGGCACCAGCTGGCCCAAAAATCTACCAGCACATACTTGCCTCGAAAATCGCTCAGCCGAATGAGCTTGCCACTAGGGTCGGGCTGGCTGAAATCGGGGGCTAGCACGTCCACCGCTAAGCGGCGTGCTTTCGCCAAGCGAGCGGCATAGGCTCGGCCGGCGGGGCTCTGGCGCACGGCTGGCGCTAGGCTCCTAAAAAGCGGTTCGACGACGGGCAAATTCATTTCTTGCTGGTCGGCGATATCGATCATCGCTAGGCTCACCTGACTACGGGGATTGTGCTGGATAAACTGCCGGTACACTGCTTGCTGCGCGGCTTCCGCTTGCTGCCTGCGCTGCTTCAAATTAGTCAGGAAAGCTTGGCCCTTGCGCTGTTCAGGCGAGGCTAGGTAGTCTTCGTGTCGCAGCGCTTTCAACTGTGCCTCGCTGGGTCGCAGGGCAATATTTAAGCGTTGCAAGTCCCTATTGAGAGGAGTGCCTCGCAGCGTCGCATGGTCCAGGGAGGCAACACTTGTGACCTGGACCACTCCGGGCTCCAAATAAACCCAAAGCTTGCTGATGGAGAGGAAGTTGGGTGACTGCGTCTTCTGCTTTAGGAGCAATACCCCGAGGGTAGGCATCGCTACCTTGCCCCGAAACCGAAACCGGCCGTTACGGATGTCGGTGGAGTCGTGCTCAACATCTTCTCCCTTCAGGTAATCCAGGTAAATCTTGGTGGCCGACGTTTTCGGGCTCAGTTGCCCCTGAATAGTATAGTCCCCGCTTTGGGCTAGCAGTCGCAGCGGAAGCAGGAATGACAGAGCCGATAAAAAACTAGCTAGGGGATAGCGATTCATAAAACCTAACTATGAGTATGGAGATGAACACCGGAAATACCATCATTTTGAAACAGCAGCACAGCAGGTTCACATTGCGGGATTGCTAGGACCTTACTCAGCGCTGCGGCCTGCGGAGCGAAGGCCATGCCCCGGAAAACCGTGTTGGTGGGTGGCTTCACGAAGGGGACAAGTAGGGTCCACGCTGGGCGTCGCATTAATGCAGTAGCTCGCCCGTAGTGCAACGGCTAGCCTAGCCGCCAGCAGGCTAGTCCAGGATGGCCACGACGCGCGCCGGAGCCGCCGACGCCCCGACAATCTTCAGCGGAAACACGCACACCTGAAAGCCAGAGGAGGGTAGGGACTCTAAGTTGACCAGCTGCTCGATGTGGCAGTACTCTAGCTCGCGGCCCACCAGGTGCGCTTGCCAGAATAGGTTGGGGTCGTTGTGCAGCTTGGCTTGCTGCGCCATGTAGGGCAGGGGCAAGTCCCAGCCCCACTGGTCGATGCCCATAACTTTGATGCCTTGCGCAATCAACCAGCGGGTGCTCTCCGCGGTCATGCCGGTGCCCACCTCGGCAAACTTCTTCGTGCCGTTCAGTTTGTCGCGCCCCGTCCGGATGAGCACGATCATGTTGGGCTGTAGCACCACCCCTGTTTGGCGCAGCGCCGCCTGCAAGTCCGAAACCGTGATGGGGTCAAAATCAGCCTTGTGGCTCATGTCGATAACGGCCCCAGGCCCGTAGCACCAGTCCAGCGGAATCTGGTCGATGGTCTTAGCGGGCTGCCCGGCTACCGTGGGGCCATAGTGCCAGGGGGCATCAAGGTGGGTAGTTGCGTGCACCCCCATGCTTCGGATGGTATCATCAGCCCAGCCCGTGAAGTACTTGGGAAAGAGCCGGAAAGGCAGCCCTAGGAAGCGAATCAGCCAGCGGGCTTGGCTATGCGTCTTGTGCTTAATCCTGACGCGCATGTACCACGGGTCATTCGCGTTACACCGAATAGGTTTGGATAGGTCAATTAAGCGAGCCATAGGGAGAGACTGACTTTTATGTTCGGTGAAGCACACGCTTGCTCACGCAGCTAGAAATGTTGGGTTTGTTGCCGGGACTTATAAAAGTGGTTTTGCCAAGCTACAACTCGGTAAGGACCGTCGCCCACAATGGGTCCTCCCACCCCAAACAAACCCCAGCCATCTGCTAGGGGCTGTTTGCATTTCCTCCAAAACCAAACCGGAGAAAACGCGGGAGAGCAGCGGCATAGCCTCCGCCGCGCTGTACTTATTAAATTTCCAATGGCCAACCGACCATTAAGCTGGCTAGGGCGAGCCTAGCAGCTAGTTGTGACCGGCGGTTAATAATTCGCTAGGTTCAATGGAGCGTGAATACGCGGGGTTTTTGTGGAAGCGGTCAAAACCGCGTTGGCTGGAGCAGCCACTAGGCCAGCGCTGGATTCAAGTGTCGTGTTCATAAATAGAGCGTTAAAAGGTAAGGATACCCAAGAAGGCAGAGCCCTTTAGGCAGCCCTAGGAGCTACAGGCCACCCATTTAGCAGCCGCATGTTGAGGTGGACTTAAAAGCTCCTGCGATGGCACCTCGCCTGAGCGCATTGCGGCTGGGCAACGATTGTGGCTAAACATAGTGCTGTTCAGTGAACCACTGCTCGCAGGCAGTATCGAAGGCAGCGGGTTGCTCAATCCACGGCATATGGCCACTTTCTTGGATAAGCACTAAGGTGGACGAGGCAATAGCTTCGTGCATGCGCTGGCCCTGCGAGATGGGGTCACACATAAAATCATCCTCCCCCACAATAATCAGGGTGGGTACGGAAATGCGGGGCAGTTCAGGCAAAAGGTTCTTGCTCTGGAAACCAGCCTGCTGCGTGTACTTCAGCACGTCGTCGTTGGCCTCCATATTGCCAAAGACTGCCTCGGCTAGTTCGGGTCGGTAAAAGTAAAAACCACCGGTAGCGTCGATCACCTCCTTGATGGTCAGTGCGGCTCGGTTGGGGCTGGTCATCAGGGCGATTGCCCGCTCGTAATACGCGGGGTTGGCCAGGTAAAAAGGCTCGTGTTGCTTCTTGGCTACCCGGCGCATCATTTCCTCGGCCCTCACGCCATCGGCGGCAACGATAGCATCGATGGCGATAATGCCGAGCAGGTGTTCGTTATGCGCAATGCCATACGCTAATACCTGGTGACCGCCACCCGAGTGGCCGGCAACAAATATCTTGTCCTGCCCGAGGTACACCCGAAGCGCTTCAATATCGGCTACGAAGTTCTCTAGCTTGTATTGCGTTGCATCGTCTGGGCCAGTCGATTGGCCACTGTGTCGCGTATCGAAATACACGGTAGTACAATGCCGCTCCAAGGCAGTTAAGGGCATAACAAAGTTGACAGATGGCCCCCATCCTGAGGAAGGAATCAACATAACGGGGCCCTGGCCGCTGACATAATAGTGGATGGTTATGCCATTGATTTCGGCGAAGTGCTCTCCCTGCTGAAGCAAAAGTGATGGATTGGTGGTGAGGTGTTTCATAAGGAGCCTTGTGATAAACAAGGGTGCTAAAGGGTAAAACTGCGGCACGTGTGGAGCACTACGAGGCGGTGCCTGTGCGAAAAGGTTGTAGCGGTGCAAAGGTTCAGGCGCGTAAGCAGACTAAGTCATGTAGCTTAGCGCACCACCTCAGAGGCCACTTAGTAGCTGGTCGCTAGCTTAGCAAAAGCAAAGGCTTAGCTACTGCTTCAGAAATGCATGCATTCGGGCGGTACCAGGTTTTTCGTAACCACTCTAATGAAACTTACCCTTTGTGAACCCAGGAGCACTAGCTCGGGCACCAACCAGCCAAGAGCTTACTGATTGATGGTCAAACTTACGGGCGGTTCTGAGTGGCTGCCAACGCCCTGCGGCCAGTTGGCCTGATCCGGCCCTGAGTGGGCCTTTTTAGCCGGCGGCAGGTACGCGAAGCGTTCTAGCTATTGCTGGATGGCTGCGTTGTAGAGTCTGGAGGGCAGCTTGATAGGCGCCGAGCCCTAGCTGCAAAGAGTCGCGCGAAGTTTATAGCCATCAGTCAAGCAGTGCCGCCAAGCGTGTCTCACCTTGATGATATGGGTAGGGCAAGCGTGCGAATCGCAGTAGTAGGTGCGTCACCATTGCCGAACTCCGACGAGTGCTTTGATCAATGTTGCTTGAGGACCTAATAGGATGAGCAAATAGGGTATAACGCTGTATTGCGTCGTCTTTGAGAAGGTACGCTTGGTTCTTCCAGCTGCCTGCAGGTTCCCTACCACGATATGGGATTACCCAGCCGGGCCTCCTAGCTCTACTACCGCCTACGCCAGGTGGATCAGGAGGGCACGCACGGCTACCTACTCACCGATACGCCTAGTGACCCTTGCTAAAACTCCTGGCCTATTTCTCAATCCGGCGCGAACCATGGCTACGCTCACGGGAGCTGAGTCGGGCAGCCGAGTATGCATGTCCTCAAATCAAGCGCCCCCATCCGCTGCTGGATGGGGCGCTTGATAGTTTATGACCAAAAGATAGACTTCATGAACATTTCAGGAATCTACTTTTCTTTTGGAGTCGTCTCCTCTGGGCTAGGTGGCGGGGCGAAGAACATATTGTACTTGGGGG
>NZ_MTSE01000007.1 GCF_002154225.1 Hymenobacter crusticola | reverse complement strand
CCAACCCCTCCTTGAAAAAAGGAGGGGAGCTTAGCTGCTAGCTATTTTTTGACTTCCATCTTGTACTGATTGATAATCTTCAGTAGCACGCCATTGGTCCAGCCGAAGCCGTCTTGTAGCGGGTACTCCCCACCACCGGCTTTGATATTTGTATCCACCACGTTGTATTTCTCCAGAAGCTTGCCCGTTTGCTTGAACACGTTGATGTTCAGCGTTGCCCAGCGCTCAGCAATGGTGCGGGCTAAGGCGTGTTGCTGGTAACGCTCCAAGCCGCTGATGGCCATCCACTCTAGCGGGGCCCACGCGTTGGGGGCGTCCCACTGCTCGCCACTTTTGTTGAGCGTTGTCACGAGGCCCCCCGGCTTTAGAAAGTCTTTCTGCAACCCGGCAGCTACTTGCTTGGCTTGGCGCTGCGTCGCCAGCCCAAACGTCAGGGGGAAAGCCGCGGCGAGGGTGCGCACCGTAGCGCGGCGCTTAGCTACCCAGTTGTAGTCGACAAACCACCCTAGGTCTTTGTCCCAGAAGTAGGTTAGAATCGCCTTTTTTCGCTGTGCTGCTTTAGCTGTGAAAGCCGCTGCCTGGCTCCGGTTCCCTTGAATTTGGTAAGACCGCGCTAGCGTAGTTTCCAGGTGCCAGAGCAAACAGTTCAGATCGACCGGCAACAGGCTGGTAGTCTGAATGGAACCTAGGTTGCCAGCTGGCCCAAACCAGCGGCTGCTAAAATCCCAACCCGACGCGGCCGCCGCGCGGATGTTGCGGTAAAATTGATTTAAGGGCTGCGAACTGGTTTTGCCCGATGCCACATCCTGGGCGTAGGATTCCTCTCGGGGTTGGTCACTGGCATCCCAGTAGCGGTTTAGCAGCGTGCCGTTGGGAAGGCGCACAGCAGGTCCGTACGCCCGGCCAGGCTTGATGGTATCGGCGCCAGCCATCCAGTAGGCATACTCTTTCAGCATAGGTTCTTGGTAGCGCACGAGCACGGTGTCGCCCTCGGTTTGCGCTAGTAGTTCCACCATGTTGGCGAAGAACGGCGGCTGCGAGCGAGTCAGGTAATAGGTGCGGTTGCCGTTGGGAATGAACCCTACTTCGCGGATCAGGTGGGAGAAGTTGTTGAGAATGTGCCGCATCACGGTGTAGCGGTGGCTTTCCTGCAAACCGAGCATGGTAAAATATGAATCCCAATAGTAGACTTCCCGAAAACGCCCGCCTGGCACGATGTACGACTGCGGTAACGGAATGAGCGACGTCCCCTGAGTGACGGCCGGATCGGCGCGGCGCTCCAGCACCGTCCAGAGCGTATCGATGTGGTGGCGAATACCGGCGTCGATATTGCTCTGGTACTGCTTGGTTATTTCGCCCTGGTAAAGCTTTGTCACTTCGCCGGGCAGCTCAAAATACGTGAGGGTGAAGCGTCGCAAGTCAAACCCCTGCTGGCTCTTTTGCTGCTGGTAAGCCTCGCGAATGACCGATGGCGCGACTTTCGGTACGGCATCCACAAAGGTTTTCCCGTCGGAGAAGATGAGGCCGAGCTGGATGGCCTCGAACAGCTCCGGGTACAGCTGCCGTGGCGACTCGCGCTGGGCCTGCGTACCTAGGCTGACCAATACCAGAACTATAGCAAGCAATTTTCGCATCATAGGGATGGGTTTCGGGATGAGAAGTAGGTGTGGCAATAGAAGGTGCGCAGCCGGTTATTATTCCCGGCGGATACCAACTAGCTTCGTTTTGAGCGCATCGCCGGGCTCTTCTTTCAGCAAGCTGGGCAGTTCCTGGCGGGTATACCCTAGGGTCTGCGTGGCAGCGAAAAAATCGGCGCCGCTTACATCGGCGCCGGGCCGAGTCTCCTCTTTTCGGGCCGGGTGAAACAATGCGCTGTCGTTGGTTACGCGGTAGAGCTTATAGAAATAGTAGCGCCGGGCCGTGTCGCCGGTTGGGTGAAACTGGATGACGTAGACATCGCCCACTTTCGGGTCGCCGAGGTACTGCTGCGGATCGGTGGTATGCTGCTGACAGGAGGCTAACAGCCCGATTATCAATAACAACCCAAAATACCCACCTAGGTTTTTAGACAAATAACGCTTCATAGTTAAGGCAAAAAGAGAGCGACAATGCACGACGGTTTATCCAGCCTTATACGTATTCAACTGAAGAGTACTTCATTTCGAAAACATTTTCAGTTCTCGGCCACCTCGCGCCTTGCAAGCTAGGTTCATTAGGTGGGTCTGTTCCTCGGTACCTGGCCCGACACCTAGAGCACTAAAAAAGGCGGCCTGCCGTTGCAGTCCGCCTTTTCTGTCGTTCAAAAGCTAGGTTCCGGTCTACCAGATTTTCGCCCGCTTCTCAGTGGCACGCACCATCTTGGCGTCTTCCTTGCAGCCGAATGCTTCGTAGAACTGCGGCATATTTTGCAGCGGTCCAACGGTGCGGAATTCCTCGGGTGAGTGCGGGTCCGTTAGTACCTGCTGACGCACGTACTCAGGCCGGGCGTGCGCATGCCAAATCTGAGCCCACGCTAGGAAGAAGCGCTGCTCGGGCGTGTAGCCATCAATCTTGGTCTTGGGCTTACTGGCCATAGCTTTTTGCATGGCCGTGTAGGCGATGTTCAAGCCCCCTAGGTCGGCGAGGTTCTCACCCATGGTCAGCTTGCCGTTCACGTGCACCGAGTCCAGCGGGGTAAATGCGTCGAACTGGCTGCCCACGATGGCCGCCCGCTGGTTGAACTTATCCGCATCCTCCTTGGTCCACCAGTCGCGCAGGTTGCCGTTGGAGTCATACTGCCGGCCCTGGTCGTCGAAGCCGTGGGTCATTTCGTGGCCGATTACGGCACCGATGCCACCATAGTTCACAGCGTCGTCCGCGTTCGGATCATAGAACGGCGGTTGTAGAATGCCGGCCGGGAACACAATCTCGTTCATCGGCGGGTTATAATAGGCATTCACCGTGGGCGGGGTCATGCCCCATTCGTTGCGGTCAATGGGCTTACCTAGCTTGCTGGCATTATCATCAGAAGCCCAAATGCGTGCGGCTAATACGTTCTTCAGGTACGAATCGCGCGAAATGGTCAGCGTTGAGTAGTCTTTCCACTTATCGGGGTAGCCGATCTTGACCACAAAAGCGTTGAGCTTCTTCAGCGCCTCGGCCTTGGTGGCGGCACTCATCCACGTGTTCTGCTCAATGTGCTCGGCAAAAGCTGCCTTTAGGTTGTTGACTAGCGTCAACGCTTTCTGTTTGGCTTCGGGCGGGAAGGCTTTATCCACGTACACTTGTCCAAAAGCTTCTCCCAGCGCGCCATCTGTTGAGCGGATCATGCGCTTCCACCGGGGCTGCTGCTGCTTAGCACCCGATAGAGCTTGGTTGTAGCGGAAGGTTTCATCCACGTAGGCTTTGGGCAGTGCACTAGCTACCGAACTCACCATGCGCCACCGCAGGTAGGTTTTCCAATCGTTGAGCGGATCCCACTTCAGCACGTTGTTCGCATCCTGCAAGAAAGCCGGCTGCCCTACGATAACTTCTTTGGCATCACCTAGCTTTTCTTCAGCCAGCATCGTTTGAAGACCTAGGTTCGGATACTGCTTTTGCAGCTGCGCCATGGTCATCTTATTGTAGTTGGCGTACGGGTCGCGCAGATCGACGCGGCTCTTAGAAGCCTTCGCTAACCGCGTTTCGATGCGCATGATGGTCGAGGCGTCTTTGGTCGCGGCCGCTTCACTCTCCCCCATCAGCTTAAAGGTGTTGACCATGTACGTCACGTAGGCTGCGCGCACAGCCTTCGAGCGCGCATCATCCTTCAGGTAGTAGTCGCGGTCAGGCATCCCGAGGCCGCCCTGATAAATCTGCACCGCGTATTGCGTGCTGATCTTCTCGTCTTGGCCAACTCCCGTATTGAACAGGCTACCAACGCCCATGCGGTGGTGGCGGCCAATAACCTGTTGCAAGCCTTTCAAATCCTTGATGGCGGCGATGCGGTCCAATTCGGGTTTCAAATACGTTAGGCCCGCTTGCTCGATAGCCGCGGAGTCCATGGCGGAGGCGTAGAAGTCGCCTACCTTCTGGGCGTTGCTGCCCTTAGGAGCGTTGCGGTTAGCGGCAGCCTCGTCCAGAATCTGGCGCTGCACTAGCGCGTTCTTGTTACCTAGCTCATTGAAGCTGCCCCAGCGCGACTCAGAAGCCGGAATGGGATTGTTTTTCAGCCAATTGCCAGAAGCATACTGAAAGAAGTTGTCGCACGGCGACACCGACTTGTCGATGTTCTCGATGGCCAGTCCCACGCCTTTTACGTCAGCGGTGGCGGTGGTGCTAGCGGTGGGGTTTGTAGTAGCGGCTGGCGCAGTGGCAGTAGCAGCGGCCGGCGCGTTGGAAGAGTTGCCGGCGCAACTAGCCAGCGCCAACCCTGCCGCAACGGCAGCGAGAGTCAGGTGATTTCGGTTTTTCACAGATGAAAAGAAAGGAAAACGGATAATATGGGGAGAAGATAACACAAAAAGAGCGGCCCAGGAAGCTGAGCCGCTCTTTTGACGCTAAAAGCTAGGCTTTCCGGCTACCAAATTTTGGCGCGCATGTCGCCGGAGCGCACCATTTTGTCGCCCTCCTTGCAGCCGAAAGCCTTGTGGAACTCAGGCATGTTCTGCAGCGGACCGATGGTGCGGTACTGGCCAGGTGAGTGCGGGTCGGTCTGCATTTGTTGGCGCATGGCCTCCGGGCGCTGATTGACGCGCCAGATTTGAGCAAAATTCAAGAAGAAGCGCTGCTCGGGCGTAAACCCATCAATCGACTTACCAGCTTTGGCTTGGGGCGTCTTCATGAACGCGGCGTAGGCGATAGTGAGGCCACCAAGGTCAGCTAGGTTTTCGCCCATGGTCAGCTTACCGTTTACGTGGGCCGAATCCAGGGGAGAGAAAGCATCGAATTGCTTGCCCACCACATCGGCTTTGGTCATAAATTTCTCGCCGTCTTCCTTCGTCCACCAGTCGCGCAGGTTGCCTTGCGCATCTACCTTGCGGCCCTGATCATCGAAGCCGTGGGTCATTTCGTGACCAATGACAGCACCAATGCCGCCGTAGTTCACCGCATCATCGGCTTTGGGATCATAGAACGGGGGCTGCAGAATGCCGGCCGGGAAAACGATTTCGTTCAATGATGGGCTGTAGTAAGCATTCACAGTGGGCGGCGTCATGCCCCACACGGAGCGGTCGACGGGCTTACCAAACTTGCTTAGATTATCTTGGGTGCGCCACTCGGCGGCGGCAAACAAGTTATTAAGGTAGCTTTCGCGGGAAACTTTCAGAGCCGAGTAGTCCTTCCACTTGTCGGGGTAGCCAATCTTGACCACAAAAGCATTAAGCTTCTTCAGCGCTTCGGCCTTGGTGGCGGCGCTCATCCACTCAGTAGCCTGAATGCGTTCGGCGTAGGCTACGCGCAAGTTCTCAACCAACTGCTTGGCACGGGCTTTGGCCGCCGGGCTAAAGTCTTCGTCGACGTAAAGTTGGCCAAAGGCCTCGCCTAACGAACCATCTGTTGCCGCGAAGGCCTGGCGCCACCGGGGCAACGGCTGCTTGGCGCCGCTCAGCACCTTACTAAAATTGAAGGCTTCGTCTACATAAGCTTTTGGCAACGCCGACGAAACGGATTCCACCAAGTGCCAACGTAGGTACTGCTTCTGGTCGGCAATGGGTTCCTCCTTCAGCATGGCACTGGCTTCTTTCAGGTAATCGGGCTGGCCCACAATGATTTCCTTGGCACCGCTCAGGCCACTTTCCTTCAGACGCAGGGGAATGTTCAGGTTCGGGTAATTAGCCGCTACCTGCTCCACGGTCATCTTATTGTAGTTGCTTTCCCGGTCGCGCAAGGCTACTCGGTCGCGGCTGGCTTTCGCCATACGGGTTTCGAGGCGCGTCACGGCATCGGCATTTTTCTCAGCCGTGGCCTGGTCATCGCCTAGCAGCTTAAACACATTGACCTGATAAGTGCGGTAGGCAGCCCGGATCGTTTTGGAACGCGCATCCTCCTTCAGGTAATAGTCACGGTCGGGCAATGTGAGGCCTCCCTGGCTCATCTGCACTGCGTACACGCTGCTGTTCTTGCTGTCCTGGCCCACGCCTAGGCCGTACCAGCCCTTCCCAATATTTTTGGGGTCGGCGAGGTAGCGCTGCACACCGGCCACATCCTGGATAGCGTTTATTTGGGCCAGATGGGGCTGCAAATACTTCAAACCGGCTTTCTCCACAGCCACACTGTCCATGGCAGCTGCATAGAAGTCGCCCACCTTTTGCAGGTTGGAGCCGGGCTTAGCACTACGGTCAGCGGCGGCCTTTTCCAGAATGCGCCGGGCCACAACGCGGTTGCGGTTTCGTAGCTCGTTAAAAGAGCCCCAACTCGTTTCGGACGCGGGGATGGGGTTATTTTTGATCCAGTTGCCGTTAGCAAATTGGAAAAAATCGTCGCACGGCGCCACCGACTTGTCGATGTTCGCTAGGTTGATACCGACACCCGTTTGGCCCGTCGAGTTCTTGCCGGCGGTGGCAGTGGTTTTGGCAGCCGGTTTGGAGGCAGTTTTTTGTGCCATTGCCGTGCCGGCCGCCAAGCTTAGTACGGCGGCCGTTAGTGCCGTAATCGTTACGTTACTCCGTTGGGTCATGTGGGACTGGATTGAGAATGCGCGTTTTTAGATGAGGTTGAGAAACTAGAATCTCAAATTTAAGTGAATTTCACTTGCCAAAAAGGCCCTTTGTTGGTTATCTGAGTGGAGGCTAAAGACCCGTACCTAGGTTTGCCGTTGCACGCCGTTTCGCACTTTTCGCCGTCCGAATTCCGTACCTTGCCCCCTTATGCCGCCGCTGTTCAACCGTCGCCCCGAAATTGGTTTGCCTGCTTCGTTGCCGCCTGTAGCCTTGCCTTTGGCGGAGCTAATGGCCCGCGTGCGTCAAACCCTCACCGACCGCTTTGCCGAGTCGTACTGGGTGGTAGCCGAAATTGCCGACCTTACCCTCCCCCGCTTCGATGGTGCCCACTGCTACCTGGTCCTCACCGATCAGCACACCACGGGCCGTGGCGCACAACTTAAGGCGCAGGCGCGGGCCACCATTTGGAGCCAACGCTACCAGCAGCTCGCCCCCGCGTTTTTGGAGCAAACTGGCCAAGAGCTGCGCATTGGCATAAAAGTGATGCTGCGCGTGCAAGTGAAGTTTCACGAGCAGTATGGCCTGAGCCTCGACGTCGTGGCCATCGACCCGACCTACACCGTGGGCGACCTAGCTCGGCAGCGGCTCGAAACCATCCGGAAGCTCGAAGCCAAAGACTTGCTCGAACGCCAAAGGCGCCTCCCGCTGGCTATTGGGCCGCAGCGCCTTGCCGTAATTTCGTCGCCGACCGCGGCAGGCTTTCAGGATTTTATGCAGCAGCTCAGCGAGTCTGCTTACGACTTCAGCGTGGCCCTTTTCCCGGCCTCGATGCAGGGCGATGAGGCGCCCGCCAGTATTAGAGCGGCCTTGGATATGATTCGGCCGCAGCGCCGCACCTTCGATGTAGTTGTGATCATTCGCGGTGGCGGCGCCAAAACGGATCTGCTTGCTTTCGATGATTACGGCCTAGCTGCCGCCGTTGGTTCTTTTCCGATACCTGTCCTTACGGGCATCGGCCACGAGCGCGACGAAGCCGTGACGGATTTAACGGCGCACCTTTCGCTGAAAACCCCAACGGCCGTCGCCGCTTTCCTTACCGACCGGCTTGCGCGCCTCGATGCGGCGTTTGAAGGCTATGCCCTTCGCATTCGGGAGCTAGCCGCCGAACAACTTCAAGATGCGGCTGTTCAACTTCGCCGCCTTACGCTACGTACCCGCGAAACGGCTCAGGGGAAGCTAGGTTTGCACCGCACCGCGTTGCAGCAGCAGCTCCGCCAAGCGCGGGAAGTGCCCCATATCCACCTGCGCCGACAGCAACAGCACCTAGCCGCTCAGCGCCGCGCCCTGCACCGGGCCGCACGACAAGCGCTCCGGCAGCAACAAGGGCAGCTGCGCACGTTAGGCAAGCTGTTGGCGCGGCGGTTCCGGCACCTGCACCGGCGGCGCCGCGAGCAGCTGCTCCGCTACCGCTACGAGTTGCAGCTCGCTACTACACGCCAGGTGCACTTGGCAGAACTGCGCTTAGCCAGTGCTACGGCGTATCGCGTGCCTACCCAAGAGGTTGCCGCGCCGGACACTAGCTTTCAATTGCTGGATAATAACAACCAACCGCTTACCCCCGATCGGCTCCGCGCGGGCACGCATGTGCGCTTTCAGCTGACCAATGACTCGGTAGTGCTAGCGCGCATCATCGCCCGTTTGTCGTCGACGGACGGCCGTCCGGCTGCGCCCGATCTATTTTCTCAATCATGACCAACGATCAAACTTACCGCCAGACCATCGAAGAACTGGAGACCATTCTGCGTGCCCTTGAAAACGATACGGTAGACGTCGACGACCTCACGGCTCGGGTGCAGCGCTCGGCCGAGTTAATTCGCCTGTGCAAACAGAAGCTGCGTAACGCCGAAGCAGCCATCGACCAGGTGTTTGACACGCTTGACGAGGAGGACGACGCGGAGCCGAATGATCCCGCTGACCGCTAGCGTCTGCCTTGGCCTAGGTCGTGTGCATACTCCTGCATTGACCTCCGATAGATAACCTCCTATATTTGGGCATCTTAGAGACGATATACTTTATTTTTCTCACCTAACCTGCTCAACCCCATGTCATTCACCGGTACCGAAGGAGAGTCCATTGACCACAAGCTAGCCGGGCAATGGACCCGCAATTACCGCGAGGCTAACCCTGGCGAGATTCAAGGCCATTTCTTTGGCCACCAGATGCTGGAGAATATTCTTCAGCAGAAAGGCTGCATTGGTATTCGCATGTATTATGCGCTCGATGAGGACAGTAACCGTCACTTGGTGCTAGTGGGCGTCGATAAGAACCGCAACGACATGCTCAACGGTCCTACGGCCGCCGACGGGCAGGAAGATGTACCGGCCGCTGACGAGTTTGCCGCGAGTGCCCGCAACCCTATTTTCACGGCTAGTTACGTAGTAGGCAACGACGGCAAGCCCAGCCCACCGTACAGCAGCGACAATAATATTCTGAACAGTTAAGCTCGGCTGAGCTCTTCTTGATGCTGCAAATTCCTGCTTGGCTCCTAACGGCTTCTGACGTGCTGGAATGGGTATCGCAGCTAAGCGTGCTTGTGCCCCTGGCAATTGCGTGGCGTCGCCGTGTCTTCTTCACGCCGGCCGTCCGGGTGCTGTCGGGGTACGTGTACCTTTCCTTGTTTACCTCGCTGGCCTTACAGATCGGGCGCCACGTTCTGCACCTCAACAACCCGGTTCAGCACCTTTACACGCTGCTGAAAACGCTGCTGTTTGGCCGGATGTACTACCTTGCCTTGCGCCGCCCTTGGCACCGGCAATTGGTGTATTGGCTTACGCTAGGGTTTATAGGCTTTGCGGCGCTCGATGCGTTTTACCTAGAAGGCTTAACGCGTTATAATTCGTACGGGCGTGCTGTTCAGAGTTTGCTGCTTATTGGCTTCGCAATGCTCTATTTTGAGCAAATGCTGCGCGAGTTGCGCGTATCTCGCCTAGAGCAAGACCCTTTGTTTTTAGCTAGTGTCGGTCTAGTAATTTATTCGGCGGGCACGGGAATGCTGTTTGTGCTGATCAATAATTTCAACGAATCGTTGTCGATTCTTACCCTAGCTTTCGACAGCGTATTTCTGTTGAATATTGCTTTTAACGTTTTATTATCGTTCGCTTTTTTGCGAGAACCTGCGACTGAAGTAAGCCAGCGGTAATTCTACAATTGCTTTATCCGTAAGCGAATTTTGCTTTTTTTAGCATCTCTTCAGTCTTTTTTTTACTTCTGCCTTCTTTCGTAATGTCTGATTATACTCTTTTCGACTCCGCCGCGGGCCAATTCTTTTCTACTATTACCGAGCCGAAAGCGTGGGCGAAGCGTTACCGCAACGAGCACCCGGAGTTCGACGAAAACAACCTAGCTCAAAATCCTCTTTATTCAACTTACTTCAGCAAAGAGTTTGTTGAATCTATTTTGAATCAAGCACGGCCAGCTAGCTCGCCGTGCGTAGGCTTACGCATTTACCGCGGCACCGATAGCAACCAGAAGCAGCATACAATCCTCGTCGGCGTCGACCCCGATGGCAACGACATTCTGTACGCCACCGCGAACGACGGCACCGCCAATGCGGACCAGATCATGGTCGGAAACTACGGAAAAGGCTGCCCCCCTGATTGTGGCACCTCAGGCACCGGACTCATGGCCGACTAACAGGAAGGCCGCCCACCAACCTTACCTAGGTCTTTTTCCAATGACTTGTTAGCAGGACCCACGTCTGTTTAACGCTCACTTGTCGCAGCTTCCTACATATCGTGTTTGCTTGCCGACGCATAGCCCAAAATCAAATTTCAGATCCGCTCTACGCAAAAAAAGTATGGATATAGAGAGGGTGCTTGATCGTGTAGCTGAGCTGTACTTCATTATTCCGTTGGCAGTTGCCTCCGTGCGTGAGAGCAATTTACCGTCAGCGTTTCGCTCCGTCTATAATTTTCTGATCGTTATATTTATTGGGGCTGCCATCCGTCGTGGGGCAACTATTGCTTTTCACAATAATCTATTTACTTATCATTTTTTCACCGCTGCAGAAGTATATTTCCTGGGCCAAGCATATTACAGACTTACTTCTTCACGCCCCACACGAATTGCCATTCGCACGGCACAGTTTTTATTTATTCCGCTAGCGCTCCTGGACGCCACAATCGCAGGTGGTTTGATGGCGCATATTAATACCCTAGCTAATACATACTCGGGTACTGTGTTCGTCGCCCTAGCTCTTCTTAATCTATTTAATCTACTAGAGAGCGACGCAAAAAGTTTATTTAAAAATCCTTATTTTATTTTTAACGTTGCCATTTTAATTGATTCCACTATTACCACAACTATTCATACACTCTCTTATTTCTCATTAGAGAAAAATTTATTAGAGAAAAGTTTGTTTAATGATGTTATGATCGTGTTTCCTTACATAAACGCTCTTTATGTAGGCCTACTTGCTTATGCTTTCTCTCTCTTTAAGCTAGCCGTAAACCCTCTTGACGCGTTGCCATGCTGGCTACGCTTTGCCGCTAGGCGCCGCCCAGAGCGGCCCGCTCGCCTATCCGCTCAACCGGACACCACGCAGGTCACTGTATAAGCACGCAGCGCCTTGCCCCGGTCAGTTTCGCTCGCAACAGAGAGTTGCCTTTTGGTCTGTAATTCATGAACGAGGCGCTTGTTCCGCTGCTTCTGGTCACGCCTATTCTGCTGCTGCTCGCGCTGGGTATCGTGGGCTTCGTGATTCGCTACCAACGGCGCCTCATGTCGCAGCGCGAAGAAATGCAGCTGCTCCAGCAGAAAGGACAGCGCGAAGCCCAGCAGCAGGCGCTTGAGGCAGCCCTGCTGGCCCAGGAAGACGAACGCCGCCGCATTGCCGCCGACCTCCACGACGGCGTAGGCACGACCCTAGCTATCGTGAAGCTGCACTTGAACGCGCTCCAACAACCCGACCTTACGCAGGAAGCGGCTTCCTTGCTCGATCAAGCCATCAGCGAGGTGCGCCGTATCTCACGCAACCTGCTGCCGGTGGCCTTGCAGAAGTTTGGGCTTCCTTTCGCCCTCGACGCGCTGGCCCGCACCGTGCCGGCCGAAGGTCCTACGCAGCTCGTGCTGGAACAGCGCGGCGCACCACGCCGCCTCGAGCCCAGCTATGAACTGATTGCGTACCGGGTGGTGCAAGAGCTGCTTGGCAATGGCTTGCGCCATGCCCGCGCCTCGACCATTACCATCATCGTTGACTTTGGTCCTTCCCAATTGGAATTGCATTATACCGATAACGGTATCGGCTTCGATTTGGCGGCGGTAGAAAGTCAGCCTTCTTCCGCCACACGTACTGGCCTAGGTCTTACGAACTTACGCAGCCGGGTAGCGTTGCTACAAGGTACTTTTCGGCAGGAATCTGCTGTAGGATCTGGTAGTCAGGTTTGGATTTCGCTACCGCTTCCGTAACTTACCGCCGAGCAATCACCTGCCTTCGTTATCCTCTAACCTGTTATTATGTCCAATCAGCTTATCCGCCTAGCCGTAGTAGACGATCATATTTTATTTCGTAAAGGTCTTCGGGCGCTGCTTAGCGGTTTTCCGGGCATAGAGGTGATTTTTGAGGCGGGCGATGGGCAGGAATTGTTAGAACGGCTTGATCAGGGTAGCACACCCGACGTGGTGTTAATGGATTTGCAAATGCCGGTGCTAGATGGCTTGCAAACTACGCGCCTGCTGCGCGTGCAATACCCACACGTGCGCATCATCATTATTTCTATGCACGATGAGCCGGAGCTAATTGAAAACTTGATGCAGGAGGGCGCCCACGGCTATCTGCTCAAAAACGCTAATCCAGATGAAGTTCGTAGCGCTATCCTAAAAGCCATTGGCCGCAGCCGCAAGTACCCGCTGCTAGCGGAGCTGAACTAGGCTTTGTCTTTCTGCTTTCATTGAAAAGGGCCGTTCACTATAGTGAGCGGCCCTTTTTATGGCTTTGGAGTAATTATTGAATTATATATTTTATACTATGTAAAGGTTTCTTTCATCCATTATGCGTTTAAAGTTTATTCCTTTTCTTTTCCTCCTCAGTTTACCGCTACTGCCTGCTTGGGCGCAATCGTCCAGTAAATATACCCTCGACCTCAGAGCAGATAAGGCCAATCCTGTTGTCTCGGACGCCCTGTACATAGCGCAGGTTGTTGATTTACGCCTCAATCAGAACAACATCGGTTGGGTACAAGGCGGCATGTACGAGAACCGCATCCTCGCGAATTTCCGTCACGACTTCAAGCAAGAGCTCACCAGCTTTGTACAAGCAGCTAGCCCACGTAAACCAAACGCGCACCCTATTCTTATGTGCGTGCGGGAACTCCAAGTTGCGGAACATGCAAAGCAAACGCACCAAACCGCAAGCGCAGAACTAGTAGTCGATTATTTATACCAGCAGAGTAATGGCTACCATCTGGTAGCCCATACGGCTGAGGCAGTAACATCGAAGAGTCTAGGCGATGCTACCGCCTATCACGAGTACAACCTGGTGAAGATTCTTAACCAAAGCTTGGCAAAGCTAGCAAGCATCAACCTGGAGCAAGTAGTTGCGACTGCTCCGGCCATGACGTGGGAAGAGGTGCTAGGCAGCACCAATCGTACGCAGGCAAACTACCCCATTATGGCTGATGAGGTGCTCCGCCCTGGTGTTTACGCAACATTTCAGGAATTCCGGAACAATGCACCAAGCTTAATCGGCACCATCGACGTAGAGAAAGCCGCGCTGCAAGGCAATGGTTAGGCTGCTTCTTACCAGGCCATTCCACACTTTCGCAACGCGGAAGGTCGCCAGGTTTCCATCAGCAATAAAGCATGGGGCTTTTGCGATGGCAAGCAGCTTTACATTCGGCACGATAGAGCCTACTTCCCACTGCGGCGGCGAGCCGATAACTTTACGTTCTTAGGTCTTGCTCCACCTGACTGGCGCAACAATCAGCAACAGATGGCACCCACGGGCTCCGGCGCCTTTATGTTTGTTCACGCTGCGCCCAACTTACCTATGGAGTACTCCCTAAACTTAGCCACTGGCCAGGTCAGCGAGTTTGCTCCATCTACAGCGCCAATGGCAGCACCTACCGATACAACTTCAATCGTCATCTACCGGCGGCCCGATGCTGCCCCAGATCAACCAGTTACACTTCTAGTAGATGGTCAAGTAGTAGGCACTTTACGCGGTAACGAGTACGTGGTAATCCCCTGGACTGACAAGAAGAAAGAGCTAGCGCTGTCTGCCCGCACTGCCCAAGAAACAACTTACCGCTTTCACCCTAACTTTTTGGCAGGCAACTACCTCGACTGCCGCTTAGTTTCGGCAACCCAGGCGGCACCTAGGCTTCGCCTTGTGCTAGCCGAAGAAGGCGCGGTCCACGTTGCCGAACTCAATCCGGCCAAGGAGTAGTCCTACCCTAGCTCCGTGCTTGGATCCCAGAACAGACGCTTGAATTCTTGCACCTGATCGTTCTCCACACGCACGCCTTCAGCCTCCAGGGCTTCCTGCATGGCCGTTGGAGTGGCAAAGTGCTGCCGCCCGGTAAGCAACCCCAGCCGGTTGATAACCCGGTGCGCGGGTACGGCAGTAGATCCGGTCAACGGATGCGCCGCCATCATCGCCCACCCCACCATTCGGGCCCCGTGTCGCGCCCCTAGGTAGTGCGCAATGGCGCCGTACGTGGTAACGCGCCCCGGTGGCACGAGCCGCACTACATCATGCACATCTTGAAAGAAATTGCGGTGTGCCTCAGTAGGTTCTTTGGGAGATTTCATACCTCAAAATTAGCAGAAGAAATAGCTGAACAAGCAAGTAAAACAAGCTCAGCGCTAGCGGAAAAGCCCTTTTTTTATTTAAACCTACTAGAATGGCAGGGCGTAAGAGCGGACGTATTGTTCTACCGAACATTGCTGTTTTCCACCCATTTCTACCCAAACTGCTATGTCTGACAAACTAGAAACCCTCGACGATCTGTTCCAAGAACAACTCAAAGACTTATACAGCGCCGAGAATCAGCTGCTAAAAGCAATGCCGAGCATGGCCAGCGAAGCAAAAGACCAACGCCTGATGCAGAGCCTCGAACTGCACCGGCAAGAAACGGAAAACCAGGTGACGCGTTTGGAGCAAATTGCGCAGTCGCGCGGTATCGACCTAGGTGGGCACACGTGTAAGGCTATGCAAGGCCTGATAGCCGAAGGCCAGGAAACCTTGTCGGAAGATGCTTCCGACGAAGTGAAGGACGCCGCCCTCATTGCTGCGACTCAGCGCATTGAGCACTACGAAATAGCGGGTTATGGCACAGCTGCTCACTACGCCGAGCGTCTTGGCTACGACGAGGCTACATCGCTGTTGCGTCAGACGCTTCAGGAAGAGCAGAATACTGATACGAAGCTCAACGATCTTGCGAAAAGCTACATCAACCAGAAAGCCATGTAAGTGGTCAGTTGATTCCGAAGAAAAAGCCTGCAACCTGCAGGCTTTTTTTGTGTCTTAGCAAATAGTAAATCTCTAGGGCAGTTGTTTCCTGCTGAAACTCACCACCTTCGGATTATCTTATCTGATAACGCTCTGACATCTGCTACGTTAACTTCTTAGATCGGTGCAGCCGTACTTCTCGGCTTAAGCGTTGGTCCGGAAATTTTGGCGAAATCTGCTACGCTGAACCCCAAGGAATGTGCTCGCGTTGTACCATTTCGTCTCCTTGAAAACAAACGTTCTACTAGTCCGGGATTAGCCTCCCCATTTATGCAAGTAAAAGAACAAGAGCCCGTTGTAGCGGAGCCGCGTCCAGGACGCCGGATACTATGGATTGTTATTTCCCTGGCGCTTCTTGCGGCGCTGGTATTTGTCAAGATCCGCTATTTCCCATCCCCTACCGAGGGGGGCAAGGGCGGTGGTAAAGGCGCCGGCGCGGGCGGCAAAGGAGGCGGCGCGGGTGGCGCGGGGGCCAAAATTCCCGTCACGGCGTACGTGGTGCAGCCTACTCGCCTAGCCGACGTGGTAGCGGCAACAGGTTCTGTTATCGCGGACGAGTCGGTGGTAATTCAGAGCGAAATAGCCGGCAAAATTACCAGCCTCAACTTCAAGGAAGGGCAGCCCGTTCGGAAGGGCCAACTCCTGTTTACGATTAATGCCGCCGATGTACAGGCTCAGTTGCGTAAGCAGGAATACAACATCAAGCTCTATCAAGACCAGGAAAAGCGCGAGCGTACACTACTAGAAAAAGAGTACATCAGCCGCCAGGAATACGAGCAGAGCAATAACGCGCTGCTAACGGCCCAAGCTGATCTGCAAGCCTTACGCGTCACGCTGGACAAGGCAAACGTGCGCGCGCCGTTCGACGGCGTGCTCGGGTTGCGCTCGGTGTCCGTGGGCGCTTACGTTTCGCCGGGCACTTCCATCGTGACGTTGTCGCGCATCCAGCCGGTAAAAGTTGACTTTAGCATCCCTGGCCGCTACGCCCAATCGGTGCGCGCAGGCGACCCTATCCGCATCACGGACGAAGCCACAACCAAAGAGTACCGGGCGAAAGTGTACGCCATTAATCCACAGATCGACCCCGCTTCGCGGACGCTGGCCATTCGGGCGGTTTATGCTAACGCCAACCGGGAACTGCGGCCCGGCGCTTTCGTGCGCGTCAACCTGGAGCTAGGTCAGATTACCGATGCCTTGCAGGTCCCGACGGAAGCTGTTATTCCGAACGCCAGTGGCTACACTGTCTTCACGGTGAAGAACGGAAAAGCAAAAGTGCAGCCGGTAAAAATCGGTATTCGCTCAGAGCAAGTAATTCAAATTATTGATGGCCTAGCGGTGGGCGACACTATCGTGCGCACCGGCATCTTGCAAGTGAAAGCCGACAGCCCAGTGAAAGTGCAAACGCAGTAAACTCGGCGCGGCGCCTAGCCTCCTGCGTGTTGCGCAGGCGCGGCTTAGCCATCCGGGTAGCGCCACGCTTGCTAGGTTTAGAAGTCGCAGAACAGCGCTTTATCCATCCCATTTAGCTAACTAATCATGAGCTTATCTTCCACTAGCATCAACCGGCCGGTTTTGGCTATCGTGATGAGCATGCTCATTGTGATATTTGGTGTTATCGGCTTTCGGTACCTCGCTATCCGGGAGTACCCTAGCGTCGATCCGCCCATCATTACGGTACAAACCAGCTATACCGGCGCCTCCGCCGACGTGATCCAATCGCAGATTACGGAGCCGCTGGAAGAAGGTATCAACGGCATTGCCGGTATCCGGAACCTGTCGTCGACCAGCCGCGATGGGGCCTCTACCATCACGGTGGAGTTTGACCTAGGGGTAGATCTGGAAGCGGCCGCCAACGACGTGCGCGACAAAGTGTCGGGCGCGCAGGGCCGCTTGCCGCGCGACGTGGATCCGCCCATCGTGAGCAAAGCCAACGCCGACTCCTCGCCTATTATCCTGAGCTACTTGAGCAGCTCGTCGCGGACGCTTCTGGAACTGACCGACTACGCCAACAACGTACTAAAGGAGCGGCTGCAAACCATTCCAGGCGTGAGCGAAATCCGGGTGTGGGGCGAGCGGAAGTATTCGATGCGCTTGTGGCTCGACCCGGTGAAAATGGCAGCCCTAGGTATTTCGCCGGTTGATGTGCAAACGGCCCTCGCCAAGCAAAACGTAGAGCTGCCGAGCGGGGCTGTGCAAGGGCAAACCACCCAGCTTTCGCTCCGCACCATGGGCCGCCTATCGACGGTCGCAGACTTCAATAACCTCATTCTGCGCAACGACCCTAGCTCACAGGTACGCCTAAGCGACATTGGCTACGCCGAGCTTTACCCGGAAAACGACCAAACTATTCTGCGCCGCAATGGCGTACCGATGGTAGGCGTAATGGCTATTCCGCAGCCTGGCTCCAACCAGATTGCCATTACTGACGAATTCAACAAGCGCGTTAACCAGTACAAAACCGACTTGCCGAAAGATTTAACGCTGATCAATGGATTTGACAACTCCATCTTCATCCGGGCATCCATCGCGGAAGTTGAGGACACCATTATTGAAGCCTTCGTTTTGGTGGTACTCGTCATTTTCTTGTTCCTGCGCGACTGGCGCTCGACGCTGATTCCGGTGGTTGCCATTCCGGTTTCTCTGATTGGTATCTTCTTCGTGATGTACGTGATGAACTTTACCATCAATGTGCTCACGCTCCTAGCTATTGTACTGGCTATCAGCCTTGTGGTCGACGACGCCATTGTGGTATTAGAAAATATCTACAGTCGCATCGAGGAAGGTGAGTCGCCCCTGGAAGCAGCCTTGAAAGGCTCCGAGGAGATTCTGATGGCTGTCGTTTCTACGACGGTGGTGCTGGCGGCGGTGTTTCTGCCGGTGGTGTTTCTGTCGGGCATCACCGGACGCTTGTTCCGCGAATTTGGGATTGTGCTGGCGGGCTCGGTGCTCATTTCAGCCTTCGTGTCGCTCACGCTCACCCCAATGATGTGCTCGAAGCTGCTGAAAAAGCAGGAGAAGCATAATTGGTTTTACCGCAAAACGGAGCCCTTCTTCGAGGGGCTCACAAACGGCTACCGGAGCGCGCTGGAAGGCTTTCTGCGTAACCGGTTCCTCGCTTGGATCATTGTGGCCATGACAGGCGTAGGTATCTGGTTTTTCATGGGGGCGTTGCCCTCCGAGCTAGCTCCTATTGAAGACCGCAACCGGATCAGCATTTCGGCCACGGCTCCCGAAGGCGCTTCCTTCGAGTACATGGATAGCTTCATTATGCAGCTCTACAAAGTGGTGCAGGATAGTGCCGGCGTCGCGGCCAATAACATTCTGACCGTGACGGCGGCGGGTGGCGGCAGCGGTGGCGGTAGCGTAAACACTGGTATTGTGCGCGTCTATCTGAAGAACCCTGAGCAGCGTAAACGCTCACAGCAACAATTCTCCGACATCTTGACTGCCAGCGTGAAGCCCTTGACCGGAGCTAGGGTCTCGGTATCGCAAGAACAGAGTATTGGTTCGGGCGGCGGTCGAGGGGGCGGGCTCCCGGTGCAGTTTGTGGTACAAACCCAGGATTTTGAGAAGCTAACAGAGATTGTTCCGAAGTTCTTGGATGCCGCGCGCAGCAACAACACGTTTAGCTTCGTGGATGTCGACTTGAAATTCAACAAGCCGGAGCTCCGCGTGATCATTGACCGTGAGAAAGCGCAGAGCCTAGGGGTATCGGTGCAAGACATTTCGCAGACGCTACAGGCTGGTTTGAGTGGCCAGCGCTACGGGTACTTTATCCGCAACGGCAAGCAATATCAGATCATCGGACAGGTGGCGCGCCAAGACCGGAATCAGCCGCTGGATGTGCGCACCCTGAACGTGAAAAGCAGCTCCGGCAAGCTCGTGCAGCTCGACAACGTTATTCGGCTGGAAGAAAAAAGCACGCCCCCTCAGCTTTACCGCTTCAACCGCTACAACTCCGCTACGTTCTCGGCGTCGCTGGCCAAGGGTCAAACCCTGGGCGATGGCATTGCCGCCATGCGCGCCATTGCGGATAAGAACCTAGACGATTCTTTTACCACCTCGCTGGCCGGTACCTCACGCGACTTCGAGGAAAGCTCCTCGTCGCTGGTGTTTGCCTTCGGCCTGGCCCTGGTGCTGATCTACCTGATTCTGGCCGCGCAGTTTGAGAGCTTCCGCGACCCAGGCATCATTATGATCACGGTGCCGCTGGCACTATCGGGCGCACTTCTGAGCTTGTGGTACTTCAACCAAACGCTCAACTTGTTTTCCCAGATTGGCATTATCATGCTCGTGGGCCTCGTAACGAAAAACGGTATTTTGATCGTGGAGTTTGCGAACCAAAGCGTGGAAAAGGGCGCCGATTATATGACGGGGCTCATTGAGGGCGCCACGGCCCGCTTCCGCCCTATCCTCATGACCAGCCTTTGCGCCGTGCTCGGTATTCTGCCTATTGCCGTTGCGACGGGTGCGGGTGCCCTAGGTCGGCGCGCCATGGGTATTGGGGTAGTGGGCGGTCTGTTCTTCGCAACGGGCCTCACGCTGTTTGTGGTGCCGGTAATGTACTCGTACTTCGCCACGGCGAAAAAGCACAAACCGGAGCCTAAGTCGGAACCGGAGAAAAAGCGAGAAGCGGTGCCCGCCTAGCCTTCTGCCACGACCTAGGGTAAGTTACCCTAGGTCGTGCGCTACTTCCTTTTTATAGCATCATCTTTATAGCACTGGCCTTCCACAAGGGATAGAACAGCCGCAGCAAGGCATCCGCCACGCCCCTCCCTACTTACTTTGCCAATGGCTCTTTTTACGCTTCGTCTTAGTATTTTTTCTTTCTTGCTCTTACTGACGCCTTTCGTGCAGGCGCAGCAACAAAATCAGCTTGCCAAGCCCCAGACCGTAGCCGATGCCCCGCCGCTTACGCTTCAAGATGCGATTCGACTTGGCCTAGAGCACAACTACAGCATCCGGCTGTCGCAAACGGACCAGGAAATTGCCCGCAACAACGTGACCCGCGGCAACGCGGGACAGCTACCGATTGTGGATGCTAGCTTTACGCGAACCTACAACCTCAACTACTCGCGTCAGCAAACCGGCGACAATGCCCCTAGCGTAGTGCGCGGCGGACGCTCCAACGCATTGGTAGGCAACGCTGGCGTTACCTGGACGATCTTTGATGGCTTCGGGATGTTCATTGCCTACGACCGATTGCGGGCGCTGGAGCAAAGCCAACAGCACCTCACGCGCGCCACGGTCGAAGAAACCGTTGAGGACATCAGCAATGCGTACTACGACGTGGTGCGCCAGTCCGGCAAGATCAAATCGTTGGAAGAAGCCTTGCTTATTGGGCAGCAGCGCATCGACTTAACCCAGGCGCAGGTTGACGTAGGCGTAAGCGCCAAAGTGGAAGTCCTGACAGCTCGCGTCGATTTCAACGCCGACCGCTCTTTGCTAATCCAACAGCAGGAGCTATTGACCACGGCCAAGATCAACCTCAACAACCTGCTAGGCCGTACTGCCACAACTGACTTCAGCCCCGCCGACTCTATTGTCGTGGAGCGCACCCTCAACCAAGAAAGCATCTTGCAGGATATTGCCGCCCGCAACCCACGCTTGCAGCAAGCGCGCGTAGGCGTGCAAGTCGCCAACTATGACCGCCGCCTCATTCGGGCTAACCGCTTTCCGCAGCTCGACCTGAACGGCAACTACGGCATCAATCGCAACATCAACAACAATGCGATTGTCATCACCCGGACCAACAACACCATCACCACGAGCGTCACGACAAATACCAACCGGATATACGGCCCCAACTACGGCTTTACCATTGGCTTGCCGGTTTTTAATGGGTTCAACAATCGGCGCCTAGAGCAGAATGCCCGCGTGGTAGAAGCCCAAAGCCAGCTGCTGCTCGAACAAACGAACCTCAACCTGAGTACCGAAGCGGCGCAAGCCTTTGCGCAGTACCAAAACCGGTTACAGCTGCTTCAACTGGAAGAGGATAATATTACCCTAGCTCGCCAGAACGTTGCTATTGCATTAGAGCGTTACCGGTTGGGTTTGCTCACGCCGCTGGTATTGCGCGAAGCCCAACTCAGCCAAATTGCCGCGGCCACGCGCCTGCTCGATATTCGTTTTCAGGCCAAACAGGCTGAGCTAGCTTTGCGGCGCCTAAGCGGCACGCTGGTTCAGGAAAGCGCTACGCAACAGCCGTAAGCACCTAAGTCTCATTGCGGTAAGTGACACCAATATCAAATAGTGGCGGCCTGTACATTCGCGCGAAGCTTAACGCCCTAGTTTGGGCTCAGCCCTAGCCGCCCGTTGCTCCCTTCGTCGCTCGCAGAGCCTTAATTGCCTCCTGCGTTTGGCGAATAGTATTCGCTTCTTTCTCGTCTTCTGCGGCTGGCGTTTTTGCCCCTTCAAAGAAGCTCAGAATATTCTTTCGTAGCTCGGGCTCAATATTTTCAAACTTGTGCTCGGCTAGCTTGCGCACCAGTTCCCCGTACGTTTCATCGGCCAGTGGGTACTCTCCTACTTTGGTCGCGTGCCCGGTATCGAAGTCGTAGTTTGGCAGCTCCGGTGATTTACCTTTTGCACTGGCATTTTCTTCGCGTTTGAGCGCCATGCAATAGTCCTGCATCACGTCCGCAAAACTTTGCTTGAAAAACTCCTGCGCTTGGGGCGTAGGCAAGCGAAAAGCAAAAGGCTTTAACGGACCAATTTTCGGTAGCACGGCCACCAATTTAGACAACAGACGCGCCCCAAAGCCGGGTTTTTCGTACGCTACGCCGTATTCACGCCGGAATTCGCGGGGGCTTTGGTGATACACGTAGTCCCGGCGTCGAGCACGCGGGCTGAGCTTGCGAATTTGCTTGCGCTCGGCGTGCCAGGCCGCACGAGCAGCCGTCGGGATAAGTTGCTGCACCGAAAATCGAAAGCTCCCTACGGCTAGGTCTATATTGAATATCACCTTGCTTAGCTCCAAGCCATAGGTTTTGTAAAAGGCTCTTTCCAGCAAAGGCTTACTCACCTGAAAGCCAATGAAATCGTGGTAAGTATCGGAGCGGTAGCGGCCAGCGGCGAGCTGTACCACGTCGAAAGCAAACTCTAGCTGCGTGTGCTGCTTAGGGGCTTCCTCGTACGTAATAAAGTTACCGAACTTAGCCGCTAGCTCGGGGTACACCGACGCCATAGCCCGGTTTGTTCCTTCTGAGTGGCCTTTTATATCGGCTACGTAGTGCGCCAAAGCACCTAGGGCAAAGGCGTACTCGTTGCGGTCGTGCGCTTCGTCGAGGAGGTTGCGCACTAAGTCGCCGCTGCGCACATAGTGCGCTAGGTTGGTGAATAGCTGCGAGCCGAAGGGGTAGAAACCCATATCCTGAATAATGGAGCCGCCATACGCATACGATTTGGCTTCTTTCCACTGCTCATAGGTCGCGCCCGGATAGCGCTGGTTCAGTAAGGGTACCAAGCATCTACGCCAACACGAATCGACATTTGCTTGATGGGTAAGCACGGAATAGGCAGATACCGAGCCTGGTGCAAATACCAGCCAGACCAAGATCCAGAGTAGCCTTTTTAACATGAAAGTAGAGCGCGAAATGCAAAGACGTAAACTACTTAGCCGAAGGTGTGTCAAACAGCAAGTAGCAACTTACAAACTTCCTTATATAGGAAAATTACTACATATACGAAAAAGCTCAAGCATAGTTGTAACCTCAACAGTAGTATTCATGCCTGCCTTGATACTGGCGCGCTTAGAATACGGGTGAGGGTCTACCTAGCTTTTGGCTGCATTGCGCAAGGCGTCAACGACACGCAGGCACGGCCCGAAGCTTCTACAAAAGCTGAAACAATCACCATTGCTGCGGAAATATTCACCATATATCTCGCTCGGGCAACCTAGACCTTTGTACTACCTAGCTCAGTCGCCTCGGGCTTTATCATTGCTTATCACACTTCGTCGAAAACGGCGACGCTCAACCTGCAGTACATGCAAAACCCAATAGACACTACACCGCTTGAGATGCCGCAAAAAACGTCGGATGGCATCAACGAAAAAATGCGCGCCGCTCATGTCGGGCTGCGCACCCCCGATTACGAAGGAACCATTCGATGGTACACAGAGAAGCTAGGTTTCCGGTTGCTCCAACAATGGACAGTAGGCGACTTGCAGCTCGCCTTTCTGGCACCGGCGAATGATGATGCCTTCTGGCTAGAAGTGCTGAGCGGCGGAATCCCAAACACCCAACCAGCTCCCTCCCACCTAATTAGTTCGGGCTTCCAGCACTTATGCCTAGAGGTTGACAACGTTGAAGAAACGTTAGCGGTACTGCGCACCCGTGGGGTTGAGGTTGTTCGAGAATCATTCAACGTGCCAGCTATCGGAAAGCGTTGCGGCTTCATTGCTGACTTGTACGGCAACGTAATCGAGCTAGTATCAACCATCGAGGCCAACTAGTTCCGGTTAGCTACTGCAAAGAGCGGATGCTCAATGAACCCTTCCTCCTAGCGATACCCTGAAAAGCAAAAAGCCCCGTCTCCTACTCGGAAACGGGGCTTTTTGCATAAGTAAAGCTTTGATCTTCGCATTCGACACTCAAGCTCATGAAAACGCCCTGTTGGCAGCGCCTGATAACTTATTCGGGGAAACAGCTGCAAGGACGAGTGAGTACTTCGAGCTACAAATGAGTGGTTTTGCTCTCTTATCTGAACCTGGAGATATCGCAGTTTTGAGTGGCAACTTTACCATCCGTTAGGGCTATCATCTCTCCCTTGAGAGATCCGAAGATAGATAAGCAGACAGTGTTTTTGCATTTGTCAACCTTGGAGGCTAGCGCATCAAAGTTCACAGTAACCAATCCATCCTACCCGCGCAAAGGAAAAAGACCTTTCACTTAAACTAATCCGGCAGAGAAAAAGGGGAATCCCGCTGGCAAAGGTTGGGGCGTAGCTTGGGAGGTAGTTTTGCCGGCAGTCCCAGGCGGCGTAACGGCGTCCGGGCCATCAGTTAAGTTACTTCCAGTAGTCGTGCTTTGCGTGCTATGCCACGAAAACTTCCATCCACTACCTCCGATTCTAGTCGTCAACGAGAAATGGTACGACCCACCTTTACATGGTGCAGCGCCCTGTTAATGAGTTTGAGCGTAGGGGCCGCAGCGCAAACGCTTGACTCCACCACAACTCCCGGTGGCAGCCCAGTATCCACGAAAAAGGCGCTGTTAGTTAAACTAACAACTGGCTTTACGCGGCCTTGCCCCACGGCGTACTCCGTAGGAACGGTGCCCTTAGTAGTCGGGCTAGAGTATGCGCTGCCTACAGGTTGGAGTGTGTACGCGAACGGGTTGAGCGGCTTTTTGGTGAGTGTGGGGCAACCAAACCTCGTGCAGCTAGGGGTTGGCGGGTTTGAGGCGGGGGTGCGGCACTACTACAACCAGCCGCGCCGGCAGCAGCGCGGCCGCCGTACTGGCGCGGGCATTGGCAACTACTGGGCTTTGCAAACGGCTAGTTTATGGCAGGAAGGCAACGGGTATCAGGCCGCATACGAGTACACGGCCGGCACAGCCCAATGGGGCCTGCAACGCCGTTTGGGCGGGCACGGACTCGTAGATGTTAACCTAGGCCTGGGAGTCTACAATCCGGAACGGACCTCAGGTTTTCGCTCGGAGATTCGCACCCGTAAGCTGGAAGTACTGCCAGAGGTAGGTCTAAAGCTAGGTTTAGTCTGGTAAGCGACATCTCGCTAAGGCCCGGCTTGTTGCATTCCAGGCTTGTGGCCCTAGCTTGCTTCGCGCCCAAAGCAAAAAGGATCATCCGTTAGACCAGCATGGCATGGCTAAGCCTGTCTTCTGATACTGAGCTAGAATCTTTCGAAGAGACGCGCGAAGCTTTTACCAAGGCACCAATACAGGAAAGCAAGGCAGACGGCAACTAGTTGTTGCGTCTACCGCGCAGGCGCGGCCAACACGTTATGCTTAAAGCAAGGTTGATGTCCCAGGCAGAAAGTCCTGCCAAACGTTTGATGACAAAAATCCGCTTGAGATAAGTGGAAATCCGTTTGGCGAAAGTGAGCCGTAATGAGCTTTCCTAGTTTTGGCATGACTCTGCGGCCCGCTCTCCTCCGATTATTTGACTAGCCCTGAGGTTAGCAAGGTCCTATTCGGCACGGTGCTTTCCCTGGTTTCTACTCCCTCCCGATGCACACCCCTCACCTACTGCTTCGGCAATAACACCCGCATAATTTAACCGCGCTAAACGAGAATGCAAGAGTGATGGAGCCTTTTCCGGCATAACTAGGTCACGCGGATAATTATCTAATACCCAGCCAACCGGAGGTGTTTCCGCTGCACGATCGAATGCTTTTTCCATCTACCTACGTCTTCCTATACGCATCCATCGTATGCCGCTTTTGCCAACCACTAAGCCTGCTTTGTTGCTGATTGATATACAGCAAGGCTTCGATAACCTAGCGTACTGGGGTGAGCGCAACAACCCCGATGCGGAGCACAACGCTGCTAGGCTGCTAGCGTACTGGCGCGCTAAACAATTGCCCATTTTCCACGTGCAGCATTGTTCTACTGATCCAGCTTCCCCCTTGCGACCTGGGCAAGCGGGTCATGCCTTTAAGAAAGAAGTTCGTCCCGTCTTCGGCGAAACAGTAATTCAAAAACAGGTCAACAGTGCTTTCATTGGGACGGACCTCCACGCGCAACTAGCGGCCCAGCACCTCACGACGTTGGTTATTGCAGGCCTGACCACCGATCATTGCGTTTCGACCACCACCCGTATGGCGGGCAATTTTGGGTTTGATACCTTCTTAGTGGCCGATGCGAGTGCTACGTTCCCCAAAAAGAGCCTTGAGGCACAAACATTTGGGGCCGAACTCATCCACCAAACTGCACTAGCTAGTCTGCAGGGGGAGTTTGCCACTGTAGTCG
Source organism: Hymenobacter crusticola (assembly GCF_002154225.1). Classification (GTDB taxonomy): domain Bacteria; phylum Bacteroidota; class Bacteroidia; order Cytophagales; family Hymenobacteraceae; genus Hymenobacter; species Hymenobacter crusticola. Next base: position 338,554 of record NZ_MTSE01000007.1, on the reverse strand, counting down.
ATACGGCCACTATCCTTCACCAACTAACCGAAGGCAAACCCGCGTAAGGCTGTGCGTATGAGCCAGTGGCGGATGCATACATGGCAGCAGGCAGAGCCGTTAAGCCACCTAGCACTTTACGGTCTGACGGCTTTCGCCCTTACTCCCACACGCGTACCGCGCAGATAAGCAGCTAGCATTCTTCCTGTGCAAGCCACATTCTTAGCAGGACCTTACCGTTGCTGCTTCGTTCCAAATACCTTGAGCTATGCCGACAGGAGTTCTAGCATTTTGTATCCTTGTAGCTGCCCTGCCACTACACGTCCTAGGACAAACCTGCTGTGTTCAACTTTTTTTGAGCTTCCTGATTTTGCGCATACGTGTCGCGGCCAGCTAGTTAACTAGGTACACGGTTTGGGTAAAGGCGCCATTGGCGGCCACGTCCCACGCTTCTAGACGCACCCATTTTTTACCGGTTAGATCGGCCGGCACGTGGAACACCTGCTGGCCGAGCGCCTGCGTGCTGCTCAGATCTACCCGTTGCCGATAAACCCGCTGGCCGTCGCCCGAGATGATTTCGGCAAAGGCCAGCGGAAAGGTCCACCGTAAGTCAAACGTCACGTCCGTTTGGGCGGGATGAGGGAGCTTCGCCGTCTCGCCCGCGCTTTTCCCAGCCACAGTAAACTGCGGAATTAGCACCTCACCGGTAGAGCAAAAAAACCGGCCTTGTTGCAGCGCATCTAGCACCGGCTGCCAGCCCGCCTGGAAAGCAGGAAGGGCCGGCAGCTGCACGTAGTTGACGTTCAGGTGCGCGTACATCTCATTGGCAAAGTTGACGGTGAACAGGTCCGCTTCCGCCAGCATCTTCTTCTGCGTGCCCCAATTGTTGAGGTCGTCTAACAGGTCCAGCGCCCGTTTGCCTAGGCGGGGTTGGGAAAGGTCGGCGGGCAAGGCTTTCCAGGCGGCACCGAGGAAGCGGTCGGCGGTAAAGAACGCCTCTTTCCTGTATTCGTCTGGGTACCCCACCGACCCTTTAGTACGCGCGTGAGCCGTCCAAGCCAAGCCGTTTTCGGCTTGTAGCAAGTCCAGCAGCTGCGTCTTGTCACCAACGTGGTACACCGTACCGTAGCGGGCATCCTGCTGCACAAACGGCACGTCCGGCTTGCGGGCCATTACCCAGTAGACTGGCCGAGGAAACAAGGCCAGCCAGTGTCCGCCCAAGAACTCGTTGGGCTCCTCGCCCGGCAAGAGCAGAAATTTCTCGTCCGACGATTGTCGGCATAGCTCAAACAAAGTAGCTAGCTCCCGCAGACGCTGGTCGTCCGGGCCTTTCGGGTGGGCGGTGTAGTGAAACTCACCTAGGTGCACGATGTCTAGACCTACGCTCTTGAAGAATCGCACGAACTCTGGAACACCTGCTTCTGGCTTGCCAGCCAGCAGAGCCTGCATCACGTACTCGTTGTGAAAGTGGCTGGCCATGGTTTTGTAGCCCGGCACCGTGGCGTACGTATCGTCGTGCGTGTAGCGCTTCACCTGCGTCAGCAGGTTGGCCGCCGAGCCGGCACCGAGCAAGCAGTAAAAGTGCAAGCGTTGCGCCGTGTTCGGCGGCGCATTAAACCAGGGCACGTAGCGTTTATCACCGTACAGGTCTTGCCGAATACCTAGGCCGTAACCCGGCAGCAGCTGGCGGTAGTTGGTGCCAAACCACGTGAATTTCAGATTGAACGCTTCATCTAAAGGGTAGAAATACTGGTGCGGCGCCGGAAATACTGCCAAGCTCCCCCCGGCGGTTTCGCCCAGCACCGTGCGGTATTTTACGGCCACATTGCGGCTGCTATCCGTAGCACCGACCGGAATGCTATGCCACTGATCGTCGGGCGTGGCCCAGCCCACGCTACGCCAGTTCGGCTGCGCGCTTACTAGGCCTGCGTCGTAGAGAATGGCCGTTGAATCTTGCGAGGTCGTCAGCACAGCGGCCACGTTAAACAACGGGCTACCGTGATAAAGCGTCAGCTCCAACTGGCCGCTAAAGCCTGGCGCATGCAGCCCGCCGAGCGTTACTGTGGTGCGCGCACCCGTGCTGCTGACTGCCGCTGTTAGGTGGTCGCGGGTTAGCCGGTACGCCCGAAAGGGCTTCTGAGGCACCTTGTCGAAAAAAATATTCCAGCCATTCTGCGACACTAGGTCCCGCTTCCCTACCGTTAGAATAAATGCGGGCTCTAGGTTGCGGGCAATAACTTGGTTGTGGCCGCGTGTGCGGAGCTGAATGCTGCGAAAAAGGGGAGCGTTGGCCGTTAGGTTCAGCACTACCTTGCCACGATCGGCGCCGGATGCGGGCCAACTTACTTCTAATCGCCCTTGTCGGACCAAGGCAGTGGCGCCACTTTTAGGGTTGAAGGCCGTTAGATCTGCCGTCTGTTGCGCGCGCACCAGGCAAGTAGGTAGCAGCAAGAACAGCAGCAGAGCACCCGCTTTCATAGGCAAAACAAAAGGTAGCAACAACCTAGGCAAGGTAGCGTCCAAGCACACGCTTGCTGCGCCGCCGGTTGCCCTCACGCATAAGGTACCGACAACGGCTTGCATGTGCAAACGATGTATGCCGACTGCGCGCGTCGCATCAACCCATTGGGGCGTGAGCAACAGATTTTCGATGTTTCGCCCTAGTAGTGCGTTTTTCTCGTTTAAGAAAAAGCTCTTTATACTTCTCTTGTTTAGTTATACCAACTTCTGCTACTGAGCTTCTTGGTGCAGGATATTACGCCCTCTACTACGATGATCAGTACTACCGTGGTCAGCGAGAACAAACCGGAGTAGTATCTCCTAAGCACATGTCCGACGACAATAGCGCATATTCAGCAGGTGCGTGCCGATCAGCCCCGCTGAGGCCCCATACTGCACGATTTCCAGCCAAGGATAGTGGCCCTCCCACAGACTCGCTCCCACAAACAACGTGAAGAAACCCCAGAGCGCTATCCGTAGCCTCGTGGCAGACATGCGCCAGGTAGCTAGCATCACTAGCAGCCCACTAGCTAGCAGAAACACACGTTCCCATTGCGCCGTCGGATGATGGTGCACGCCCCAAAATGTGACCAGTAAGGGGCCCGCTACACAATGCAGCAGGCACAAGCTGCTGTTTAGTATGCCGCCATAATCGGCGGCTAAACGAATCCATTGTGTTTTCATATTCCTAGAAGTGAGGCCTACCGGTCTGCAACCGAGTCGCTACGCTGCCAAGACAAGAAGCAGCATACGGGCAGTAGCGAACACGCGAATAAAGGCAGCAGCGGAACAGGGTTGTTCCGCGTAACAAAGGTAAACGGCGGGTCTATTATATGCAACAATGTTACATATAATAGACCCGCCGTTCTACCACCAAGGGGTGTAAGACAGTGTCGCGATTTATTTCTTGGCCGCTAGCAAGGTTTGGTGTTCCGCCTGTATCTTTTTGTGATCGTTGACTAGCCGCTGGTGTTCTTGCTGAATCTGCTGGTCTTCGGTCTTCATCTGGGCATGGTCCTGCTGCATCTGCTCATCGGTAACGTTGCCACTGGCGTGCTTCTGCTCTAGTTCCGCATGGCGCTTCAAGACGGCATCATGTTGGGCCACAACCTGCTGATGCTGCGTAATCAAGCTATTGTGGCGCTTTTCTAAGTCGGCAAAAGCTGGCTTATCGGTGATTCCAGCGGCCTTTGCTGCTGCTACAGCTTGCTGGTGGTCCGTTTCCATTACGGAATCTGCCTCCTGCATCGTGCGATGATCGGCTTCCATCTTTTGGTGGTCGACCACGAGTTGATCGTGTGTAATAGCGGTAGCGGAGGAAGTTGTTTCCGTAGCTGCTCCGGTTGTCTTTTCCGGTGAACTCTGGCAACTGGCGGTCAGCAGGCTAAAACTTAGTAGCCCTAAGGACAGCATAGGGTAAATGAGAGGAACTCGCTTCATGTAGTAAGAAGTGAAGAATATCATATGAAACTATGTTGCAAGTATACGCAGTACTATTCTTCTGGTTGGGAAATTTATAGTTGGGGTCGGCTTAGGATTACTGCGGATGACCTACTAGCTAGGTGGCGTTACTACTAACACGGTCACGCGGCTCAGGCAGTACATGTGCCGGCATGCAGTGCATTTGAAGTGCACACAGTCTGGTGCAGCCGCAGCAGCAAGGTGGTGCCCACGGCACAGCGCGATTTCAGAGTCATTAATGGATCGATGAATCCTTTTCCTCAGTGCGCAAGGTCCGATAGAGGAACCACAGCTAGCTTGGTACCAAGCGGCTGTTTGAAAATGTTTTTTCAGGCCGGCTTGCACCCCGAGCTAGTATCGAAGCAGGTAGCTAGTTTCCGTTGAGTATTAACCCCTAGTAGCAGGTGCTCACGTCGAGCATGGGTGTTTATGGGTGCAGCTTCTTTTTGCGCAGATACGCAATTAGCTCGGCGGGGCGGTCGGTCTGGATAATAGTGGCTCCGTGCGCCAAGAGCCAGCCCCACCCCGCTTCGGGCTGGCGTTCTTCCACGCTGCGCTCATCGTCGTGGCCGGCGTCAAGGCTCGCCCACAAGCTATTGTACCAGATCCGGCCGTTGTCTTTCGGAATAAGTTGGTAGTTGGAGCGCAGCAGCGCACTGTCGGTGGCGAGACCACCTCGACGGCTACGGGATTGAGCTTTTGCTCGTAGTCGCGCAGCATGGTGGCGGCATTGGGCTTGCCTAGGTCCACGATGGGCATGTAGGCTAGCTGCTTGTTGCTGAGCAGATTGCCATTCTCAGCCTTTACCTTCTCATACGGCTCACTCGACTTGATAATGGCGTGGTCGACTGTCCCGATTTTCTCCAGCACGGCGTAGGCTTCCTGGAAGTAGTCGTAACCCTTGTCGACGTTGATCATCACCCGGCCTTTGGCTGCTAGCATGCACTGCTCGAAGGTGGGGATGCGCTGGCGCGTGGGCGCACCGTGCGGGTTCTTGAGGGTGAGCTGCTGTAGCTCAGCCCAGGTGTAGTCCTCGGGTTTGCCCTTGCCCGACGTTGTGCGGTCAATGGTTTGGTCGTGCATGAGTATGAGCACGCCATCTTTGGATTTCTTTAAATCAATCTCGACCACATCCACGCCTTTCTCAATGGCGTACTCGATGGCTAGCAAGGAGTTCTCCGGGGCATTGCGCCAGTCGCCGCGGTGAGCCACCACCAATACCTGCTTGCTAGCAGGGTCGCGCAAGCTGCGGATAATGCCATCTACCCGGCGCTGTTGGGCTTGCGTGGTTCCGACGAGAAGAATGCTGAGAAGAATCAAGGAAATACGAATCATAAAAGGGAATAGGCTAGGTTTTCTGTTGAAATGTAGCGGTGCGGCGGCAGCCTGTTTTATGCTAAATAGGGCTTCAAAAGCGCTTCCGCGACTTTCGAAGCCCTACTTGAATGAGGTACCTACTGTACACCCTAGGTACATTGCTTTATGCCATGCTTTAGGGGCTTAAGCTATTCAACTAAGTTGTCCTTTCGACCAACGGAAAAAATCTTGCTTGTTCCAGGTAGCGCCATCTAGCGTCAGCATGCGAGGTTTCTCCCGTTGGGCAAAAGGACATCTGCTTTGCTGGAACACCTAGTTGGACACGCCCTTAATAGCCGGGGTTCTGGTACATGCCCGCCGGGTTCAACCTGACTTCGTTGAACGGAATGGGATAGTAGTAATCCTTGGCGCCGAAGTTCGAGAGCTGCGCGGCCCCGAAGTCGGCCTGGCTCTTGGTGCGGAAATAGGCGACCAACTCCTCAGGCGTGAAGAAGCGTAGCAAGTCGAACCACCGCTGGTTTTCGAAGGCTAGCTCTACGCGTCGCTCGTGCAGAATGGCGAGCTTGAGCGTGGGATACTTGGCGCTATAGACTGGGTTAACGCTGGCTACTGCGTAGAGCGGCAAGCCGGCCCGCTCGCGCACTTGGTTGAGCAGGCCAGTAGCAGCGGCCACGTCACCTAGGTAGAGGTTTACTTCGGCGAGCATCAAAATCACGTCGGCGTAGCGGAGCAGGAGCCAGTCGTTGCCGCCGTAGCCGTTGGTGCCAGCGGCTGCGCTGGTGTCGCGAAACTTTGTGATGAAGTAATCGCGCACGACGGCGGCGTTGGCGTACTTAATGGAGAACTCCTTGCGCACGTCGCCGGTTTCGTAGTCCTTCACTAGGTCGGGCGTCACGTTGCCGCCCACGCCCGTATTCGGACGCAGCGAGTTAACGGTTTCTCCCTGCGCCTGGGTGTTGGCCGCAATGCGCGAGGAATAGTTGATGTCACCCTGCCGGTACACGATGCGGAAAATAGCTTCTGGGTTCGCCGACTTCTTGGCCACGTCGAACACGTCGGCGTACGGGATTTCCTTTAGCTGCCCAAACGTGCGCTTGTTGTAGGCGTTGGTCAGGTACGTTTTGGCTTGGTTCAGGTTGATGGTGCGGTTGGCTGGGTCGAGCGTAGTGGCCATGGTTAGGTACACTTTGCCTAGCAGGGCCTGCCCCGCCACCTTCGACACGCGCCCCGTGTTGGCAGCCGCTTGCACGTCGGGCAATGGGCTGTTCACCACGTCGGTTAGGTCGGCTACAATCTGCGCGTATACAGTTTCTTTCTTCTCCCGGAACGTGTTGGTATTCGCCTGTTCCGGCGTGGTGAGTTGCGTGGTTACCAGCGGCACATCGCCCCACTTGCGCACTAGCTCGAAGTAGATCAGGGCCCGGATAAACTTGGCCTCGGCTTGGTACTGCGCTTTGGTTTCGGGCTTGGCGAAGGTCACCGTTTCCGAGCCGGCCAGCACGTTGTTGGCCCGCGTGATGATCTGGTAGAGGGCCGTCCAGTGCGTTTGTAGGTACGAGTTGCTTGGCAGCAGCGAGAAGGCGTTGAACTGAAACGGCTCGCCCGCATTCGATTGATTGTCGTTGGTACCGGTGTTGTCAGAGCGTTCTTCCGAGTACAGGCCGCTGCTCTCGGCAATGCCGCTGTTGCTGCGCAGGCCCTGGTACACACCATTCAAGGCGAGCAGCACGTCGTTTTCCGACTTATAATAGTCGGTGGCCGGAATGGCGTTGGGGTTATCTTGGTCCAGAAAATCTTCGCGGCACGCGCCAAGCACCAGCGAGCCGCACAGCAGCACCAAAGTAAGGCCCGAAACCGTGCGGGGCCAAGTACGCCGAAATTTAGTAGGAAAGAAACGTAGCATAGTTTCGGTTGATGAGGGATGAAGAAGCTACCCTAGGTCGCTCACGAGCTAGCGAGCGAACTAGCGAGCGAACTAGGGCAAAGCGACTTAGAAAGAAACGCGCACACCTAGGTTGTAGCCGCGGGCCAAAGGGTACTTGCCGTAGTCGACGCCGGGGGCTAGGTTCGAGCCGTTGTTGTAGTCCACCTCCGGGTTGTAGCCCTTGTATTTGGTGAGGGTGAAGACGTTGTTGGCGTTGACGTACACGCGCAAACCGCTCACGTGCACCTTGCTCACCAGCGCCACGGGCAGGTTATACCCTAGGGTCAAGTTGGTGCAGCGCAGGTACGAGCCGTTTTGCAGGTAGAAGGTCGACAGGCGCGTGCTGTTGCTTTGGGTGCCGCCCCGCGAGGCGCGGTACACCTGCCCGTTGCCTGGCTCAGCCTCGGAGCGGTAGCGCTCCGTTACCACCGAGTACTGGTTGCCCGAACCCTCCATGTTGTAGAGGTAATAATCCTGCCCGTCAAGCACTTGGTTGCCATAAATGCCGTTGAACGAGGCGTTGAAATCCAAGGCTTTGTAGGTGGTATTCAGCGAGAAGCCGTACGTAAACTTCGGATAGGGCGAGCCAATTACTTGCTTGTCGGCGTCGTTCACCACGCCGTCTTTATTGACGTCCTCAAACAGCAGGTCGCCGGGGCGGAGCGGGTTGGTGGAAGCCGTAGAGCGGGCCGGCCCTTGCAGCACGTAACCAGCCGGAAACGACTGAGTAGCCGCGTTGTACACGGCGTTGTCGGCGGCTAGCTTGTCCATGTCGGCTTGGCGCACCATGCCGATTACCTTGAAGCCGTAGAACATACCCACGGGTTGCCCTTCCTGGGTGATGTGCGTGATGTAGGAGCGCTCAGCGCCAGCCACTTGAATGGTGTTCGAGCCGCCCATATCGAGCACTTGGTTGCGGTTGAAGGAGATGTTACCGCTCAGATTCAGGTTGAAATCTTTGGTCGACACGGCCCGGCCATCCACCTGAAACTCTAGGCCTTTGTTGCGAATGCGCGAATCACCTAGGTTGGTGAGGATGCTGGTAGTGCCCGAAATAGCCGAAATGGGCTGGTTGAACAGCAAGTTGTAGGAGTAGCTCAGGTAGCCGTTCGTAACGAGCGTCAGGCGGTTGTTGAACAAGCCAAGGTCCAGACCTAGGTTGAACTGCGACGTCGACTCCCACCCTAGCTTTTGGTCCCGGAGCGCGCCAGCGTAATAGGCCGTTTGAATGGTGCCGGCTCCGAATACCGCGCCCGTCGGGCTGGCTATGGTTTGCTGGTAGCCATAAAGCGGAATGTTGTAGTTGCCGGTCAGGCCCCAGCTGCCGCGCAGGCGAAGCGTAGAGCCCGCCCCGAGCCAGCTGTTGTAAAACGACTCATTTGAAATCGTCCAGCCCGCCGACACCGAGGGGAAGTTGCCCCAGCGATTGGCCGGGCCGAAGCGCGAGGAGCCGTCGGTGCGGAAGGCGGCCGTCAGGAAGTAGCGCTCATCGTAGCTATACTGCACCCGGGCTAGGTACGAGAGCAACGTTTCTTCTTGCTTGCCCGTGCCGGTGAAGCCCACGCTGCTGGTGGCGGTACTCGTGCCCGTGAGGCCTTGGCCACTGCCGGCAAAATTTTGGAAGAAGTTGGTTGGGTCGGCGCCCTGGGCGGTGATTTCCGGCACGGCGTCGTTCTGGAAGCCCTGCGCCGACACGCTGATCTGGTCGAGGTTGGTTTTCTGGGCGGTATAGCCCACTAGGCCGTTCAGGTTGTGCTTACCGAATTGATGCACGTAGGTAGCCGTAAATTCACCAAGCACGTTTTGAGTATTGACCGTCAAGGCAGTAGCGGTGGCGGCCGCAATGGCCTGGGGCGAGTAGGGCGGGTTATTGCCGCTGCTCAAGCTCGTGGGCAGGTAGTACTCATACTTCTCGTTGTAGGTCTGCAAGCCCACGTTTGCTTTCGCCACTAGCCCCGGCAGCACCTCGTAACTTGCTGTGCCATTATAGGTACCACGTAAGCCTTTGCGCGTAATCTTCGTTTCTTCAGCTAGGGCCACCGGGTTTTCCACGGTCTGGTAGCCGTAAGCCGATTGCTGGGCAGCTACTTCGTTTTTCACGAGGTTGCCGTTTTCGTCGCGGGCGCGGAACGTCGATGGGTAAATGAGCGCCCCTAGGATGGGGCCTTGGTTGAAGCGGCCTTCCTGAATTTCGCGGTTGTTGGTAGAGGTCACGAACACATTGGCGCCGACCTTCAGCTTCTTACCAACGTCTCCGTCGATATTGGCCCGGAAGTTCACCCGGTCTTGCTTCGTAGCCACCACGATGCCCTGCTGCGTTTGATAGTCGCCGCTAAGCAGGTAACGCACGCCGTTGCTGCCACCCGAGAAGGTGAGGTTGTGGCGGTTGAGGGGCGCGTTGCGGTACAGCTCATCCTGCCAGTCGGTGTTGTACTGCGGCGCAATCAGCTTTTGGTTGGTGAAGTCGTAGATGTCGGTGGGGATGCTGACCGAACCGGCGTTGCCGACCCGTGCGATGCGGGTGGCGTTGTTGTCGGAGAACATCCCGTCGTTCCAAGGGCGGCCGCTGTTCTGCACTAGGTCGCGGTACGTGTTGTTGCGCGCGTCAATCATCAGCTGGGCAAACTCGCTGGCATTCAGCAGGTCTACCTTTTTAGCGAGCTGGTTGACGCCGAACTGATACTCGTAGTCCAGCCGACCTTTGCCTTCCTTACCGCGCTTGGTGGTAATGAGCACCACCCCACCCGAAGCCCGCGAACCGTAGATGGCGGCCGACGCGGCATCCTTCAGCACGTCGATGCTTTCAATATCATTGGGGTTGATAAACACGTCGTTAGCGGCCGGGAAGCCGTCGATAACGTAGAGCGGCTCCGAGCTAGCATTGATGGAGCCAATGCCCCGCACCCGGATTTTGGTGCTCACGTAGGGGGCACCGCTCACCTGCGCGGCCTGCACCCCGGCGAGCTTGCCCACCAGCGCCTGACCTAGAGTGGGCGCGGTGGTGTTTAGCTCCTTAGCTTTCACGTCGGCCACCGCGCCGGTCAGGTCGCTTTTGCGCAGCGTTTGGTAGCCCACGGCCACTACCTCGTTGAGCTGGTTTGTTTCGGCCTTCAGCCTGACGGTATACGTTGATTGGGAGCCCACTACAAGCTCTTGTGTGGCGTAGCCGATGGAGGAAATGACGAGCGTCGCGCCCGGATTTACCTCAATGCTGAACTGCCCTTGCGCGTCGGTGGCCGTGCCGTTGCGAGTTTGCTTTTCAATGACGTTGGCGCCCGGAATGGGCTCGTTCTTGTCGTCCGTCACGGTGCCGGTTAGCCGCACGAGGCGGGCCGGGCGCCGCGTGGTGCGCAGCTCAGCGGCGTGCGCAACGTGATAGGTGGGCACGCTGCCCAGCGCGAGTAGCACCAGCAACCGGCTCAACGGAATGGAGTAGCCTTGCATGTCAATAGACCTAGGGGTTGGTTGTGAAAGAATACAGGGAAGGTTGGTAGGGCCGTTTTCTACCAAGCCAAGCGCATGAAATGCGCATTATCACGGGGCGAAGACGTTACGGCTAGGCCCGTGGCAGCATCACCTAGCAGCGTAAAGCCTTCTAGCTCATCAGTTTTATCAACATCCACCACTTTGCGGACGACCTCATGGCCCGTCGCTAGCGACTTGGCTAGGTCCACGAACGTGAACCGCCAGCGCCGGCCTTCTACTTGGTTCTGAATCAGTACCAACACGCCTTGGGCCGGAACCCAATGGAGGTTTTGCACCCAAGGCGAGCAGGCAAACTTCTTGACCAGCACGCCCGGCTCGCTGGTCTTGCGTGCCTTGGCTAGGCGGGCGGGGTCGTAGAGGCGCACTTCGTTGCCGTGGTCACCATAATCGGCCGTGGCAACATACTGCTTGCCTTGGTACTGTACGTATTCGGGGCGGGTGCCTTGGATGCAGGCGTCATCCTCGATGGTGTTGAGCAAGTTACCGTCGAGCGTGCCAGTGCGGAGCAGCCCTGCCCAATCGACGCAGTAGATAACAGCCCGCCACTTTGTGCCCTCGGGGTTCAGGCGGATGCTGTTACCGATGAATGTGGGACCTTGCCCGTTCCAAGCGATGCCCGTGGGGTGGTTGATAACGTCTTGGCCTTTTTCAGTCAGCTTTACTTCTTGCCCGGCGTACGTTAGCGAATCTAGCCCGGCGGTGTAGGTTCGAATGACGCCCACTTCCCGGTCGCCATACAAGTACACTTGGCCCCGCTGGTAACTCGCTCCTTGGCAGGCGCCCAATGCGTTAACGGTCGTGGAGGCGGTGAGCGTCAGATGGATAGTGGCGTAGAAAAAGGCTCCCGTCAGACCCGACGCGAGCAACAAGAGCATCTTCATGAGCCAACGAATTAGAAGCCAAAGCAATGCTGATTAACAGGGCGTTACACCCAAACAGCTTGCACCTTGCCAAGCGGTAGTTAGCGGCTGCAAAGGACCGACACCACTATTATCTAATAGTTACAGCAGTGTTGTGATGCCATTATGTTTGCCCTAGTCGATGCCGAATGAGCTGACTATTTCGCCTGACTAACGTAGGTTGCCGAGCCATACATTTTGCCGCCTTCCTAGCTTGTTGTCCTGTATGCTCACGGAATTTCTAAACCAATGTCGGCTAGCCTGCTTGTGTAGCTTGCTGCTTCTGTTTACCCACGTCGGGTACGGACAAGCTCTGCCGGCTCAACCTAGCCTTGCCCGCGTCGATTCGATCATTGTGGCCAAGACTTTTCCGTTGCTCGCGCTCATGGAGGCTCAACCAGCCTTGCGGCGCGCATTGCAAGAATCAACGGGCCTGCAACAACTGGCGCGCCGACAAGCACAGCGCAGCTACCAAGTGTTGCGCAAGCAGCCGGTGGTAGTGTCGCACTACGTCGATTCGCTGGTGTGGCAGCCACGGGAAATTCGCGCGGTTGGGCAGCAGCTACAGCAGCTCTACGCTACAAATGCTAGCTTCCGAGCAGCGGTGGCGTCTATATTTACCCAAACGGGCAGCTACCCACTTTATGCCTCCCGGCCTGACACGGCAGTGCTGCGGCTTGCCTGGCAAGATGCCGCCCAAGGGCTCAACCGCATCTTGCGGGTGTACCTTGCGAATGCCGCTCCGCGCTACCCAGTCATCGACTCCAGCAGCTTTGCTCGCCGCGACGCCTACCTAGCAGAGCAAGTTCGTCAGCAGCTCCGACCGCTCACGCAGACCACTCGTCGTCACCCAGTGGCCTTCTATCATCTGCCCTTGCGAGCTGGCCTGCTGGCGATGCGCCTCAACGGGCGCGACGAAGCTGCGCGCTACGAGCCGCTGGTAGCAGGCCTGAACGCCGGGCCCAAGGCCGCCGTGTCGCGCACCGATTGGGCGCGGTATACTTACAGCCTTATACTGGTGCCCGGTAGTGGCCCGAGCAAGCCCGGCGTGGCGCTCGATTCTATGGGTGCGTATCGGTGCCGGCTTGCGGCGGAGCGCTACCGCTCCGGGCAGGCGCCTTTCGTGGTCGTGTCGGGCGGGCATGTGCACCCAAACAAAACGCCCTACTGCGAAGCGGTAGAGATGAAGAAATACATGGTGGAAACCCTAGGGCTGCCTGAAACGGCGGTACTCATTGACCCGCACGCCCGGCACACCACCACCAACCTGCGCAACACCGTGCGCATGCTGTATGCCTTCGGCTTCCCGACCAATAAGCCCTTGCTGACGGTTACCGATGCCCGCCAAAGCCGCGGTATTCTAGGGATGGAAACCCGCTGTCGCCGCGAGCTAGGCTACGTACCCTACAGCAACTTGCAACGGGTGTCGGAAACAGACAACGCGTGCCAGCCCGTGCCCGAAGCCCGTCAACCTGACCCATTCGACCCGCTTGATCCGTAGGAGCTCTCGATCACTACATCCTACCCACGGAGAATAGGGCCTTCTACACCAGGGAAGCACGCGTTTGTACGCAAACCAGCTCAGCGCATTTCGCGGCAGCTTTAGCTACGTGTACTCTGTCAAGCTTTTCGTAAACACACGGATTGTCTTATCTGGGAATAAGTGGACAGTTTTTGCTTTCCTCCCCCTAGGTGACCTAGCCGCCACTAGTCTATTACTCTATGCTTATCGCTATGCTGGCTTGTTTTGGTGAGGCCAAAGCACGCTAGCCTTCACTGGCCTAGGTAGTAGCAGTTCGGTAACAATTTCTTCATGGCGGCGGCGTGCCCGCTCGTTGAGCCGCTACGTTGGATGACTTACAGGTGGTAAATCTCACCTGCTCAGTTCATATGGCTTCTTCGTTAATATCCATTATTTTGCTCGGGGTCAGTGGCTTGGTGCTCTTCCTGTACGCAGTGAGTCGCCTAGCCTTGGCGCTGAAGCACGTAGCTGGCGACCGAGTAAAGAAGACCCTCGACCGTTTCACCAGAACGGTGCCCATGGCCATCCTCACCGGCACGGTGGTAACGACCTTACTGGATTCCTCCTCCGTGGTAATCATTTTAGCTATTGCCTTGGTGAGCGCCGGGGCGCTGCCTTTTCGCAATTCGCTGGGGGTGGTGCTAGGCGCCAACATTGGCACTACCATTTCCAGCCAGCTTTTCGCCTTCGACCTTGGACAATACGCCGTGGTTGCCATGTTGCCGGGTTTGCTGCTCCTTACTTTAAGCAAAAAGCGCCAGGGCCGTACGATCGGACGGGCGCTGTTTTGCTTCGGGCTGTTGTTTTTTAGTTTGTACATCATTGGCGAAGCCGTATCGCCTCTGAAGGAATACAAAGGCGTACAAGCGTGGCTACTCAAGCTTGAAAATCCGGTACGCGGCGCCGGTGCGGGCGCTTTGATCACGTTGCTCATTCAGTCCTCGTCGGCTACGCTGGGCATGGTGATTAAGCTCGCGGCCAAAGGCTTGTTAACGCTGCCCGCGGGCATTGCGGTGATGCTAGGTGCAGAGCTAGGCACCTGTTCTGATACGCTGCTGGCCACCATTGGAAGGGGCCGCGCTGCGCTGAAAACGGGGCTGTTTCACCTAGGTTTTAACTTGATTTCTATTGCCTTGGGGCTCTTGCTAATTACGCCCTTCACCGCCTTCGTGCTGCGCCTAGCCAGTCACGCCGACGTCGCCCGGCAGATTGCCCACGCGCACGTGCTCTTCAACGTAGCAGGCGTGTTGCTCTTCGCGCCGCTGGTGCCGCTGTGTCAGCGCCTGCTCGACGCGTGGCTCCCAGAGGAAGAAGAGCCAGCAGCACCCTTGGCCGTGTCAGCGGCCTAGCACGCACGACCGGCAAGGGTGTACTATCCCGCGGCTAAGAACACCGAGCAGGTGTAACCAAGCAGCCGTTGTTTTTCCTGTTCCAGCGCCCTTTGCCCTGGCCGTGCCCCCCTGCCCAATCATAACAAAGAGGTGATGTTGCCGCTGCTGGTAGGGTATATTTCTTGTGCTAAGACGCAGTCGTTACCTGCTCACTTGTCTTATGCCTCGAACGCGTACGCTGTTAGCGCTGACTATTCTCTCGGTCCAGCGCTTGCTAGCTCAATCTTTATCTGCCCCGCTGGACGCCCCCGCGGGGGAACATGTCACGGCGCTGCCCAGCACCCAACCTGCCACAGGCGACCCACTGGTATATTACACTGCCGAGGAGATGCCGACTTTCCCCGGCGGTGACCAGGCGTTTCTCCAGTTTATCAAAGCCAAGGTGCACTACCCGGACGAAGCCCTGCAACGCAACCTTTCCGGCAAAGTATACATCGGCTTTGTGGTCGATGAGGAAGGACGGATTCTGGACCCGAAAGTGGTACGGGGGCTCGGGGCCGGGCTCGACCAAGAAGCGCTCCGTTTGGTGCGCATTATGCCCTGGTGGCGGCCTGGCCGCGTCAACGGTCGCCCTGTGCGCGTGGCTTATACCTTGCCCGTTGTCTTTCGCTGTCAGTAGCCGGTTCGCCAACCGCACCTGCTTAGGCGTCTAGCGCGGCGACTCCGCAGAATTTATGAGACGCAACTGCCTAGCCGCGAGCAGGAAATAGAAGGCTCCGAAGGCGGCGTACCCAGCCAGATTTACTATTTCCTGCGAGGGAGCATGGGCCAGGAGGATGAAGGAAGTGCCGGCAATCGCCGACTGTCCTCCGCTTAGTATCATGGGCCACTGGCCACCTAGGGTCTGGCGGCGAAACTAGACTAGGTTTAATTGAATCAGCCCGATTAGGATGGCCTACGCTCCAAAAACGCGCAGTACGGCGGGAGTGCCTTGTTGTAGGGCGACGGCCACGGCCCCTGTAGCGGCTACAACTCAGCTACCTCATGCCCCGCGGAGAATCCTGTACAGCCGACTGCTGGCTTGCACCGAGCACAGTACTAGGTACAATTCAGTAGTCTTAGATCTGCTTTTCGATAGAGTCTTGGCGAGTGATTTTATCTACTGTTGGGTCCCTAACATTACTTAAACGTCGAATTAAAAGACGTTACAAGCGATACTGGCATTTGCAAGAACAACAGCAATGCACTTTCAACTCTCAAAGTGCACGGAGTAAAACTGCATTTGCAGCGAAGGTACATTAGCAGTGCAGACACTGTACTTAGTGTACGTCTAAAAACAATTTATTTTTTCTTAGAGCAGCAACATTGCTCTATTCAGAAGCCTCAAGCTAAAGAGCCGAGGCTTTTTTGTTTGTAGTTACATCAACTGCTATTCCTATGTCTCGATGGGGAGGGAAACAGAAACTTCTACAAGGACAGTTCTTGAACAATAATATAGTTGAGTATTCCGTACTTATGCGTTCTTGTCCAATGCTGCTTTCATCATCGTCTAGCAGATTGCGATCTATACCTTGTTACCTATCCCTTATTTTTCTCCTACCATCATGCTTACATTATGCTATGGCGCCTTCCTACTGGCGCTTCCCCTAGGTAATGCAGCGCACCCCACCACTCCTGACTCGACGGCGGCTCCCCACCGCCACCTGCTCACGCTGCATACGCTGCGCATTAGCTCGCCATTCGTGCCGGCCTTGGGCTATGAAGCACCGGTCCGCCCCCGCTGGAGTGTGCGCACCAGTCTAGGCGGCTATCACAACAGCTATCGTTATAGCTATAACACCGTAGACGAAACAGGGACGCTCCATGGGCCAATCTCTAGAAGGTACCGTTCTACCACACTAGTTGTTGACGCTTCGCTCAACTATTACTTGCAAGGTTCCAAACCAGCCTTGGTTGGTTGGTTCGTCGGGGCCGGTCTAAGGACTGGCCTGCAGCGTACTCGCATTACGGATGACGGCATCTTAGCTTTCTCCCCAACGCTTCGTGTCTTATCGGTACGACCCTTGCTGCGGGCTGGTCGCCATTGGGCACTAGGGCAGCGCTGTTTGGTAGACACCCACGTAGGCCTTTTGGTGTCGAGCTATCGTACCCAAAGAGTATCCCTGGTAAGAGTGATCGGCGTGGGGTTAGGTTACCGGTTGTAACCAGCGTGGGTAGTTCGACCTATTCAAGACGGCAACTTGTCTTCTCTGCAGTGCACTTTCGAAAAGCAAAGTGCATTGACTAAAACATCATTTTCAGCTTACTAGAGCACATTAGCAGTGCAGATAGTGTACTTAGTGTACGTCTAAAAACAATTTATTTTTTCTCCTCCCTCAAATAGGATCCGACACCAACGAAAAAGGCCCGCTCTGTCGAATGCCAAAGCGGGCCTTTTGCCCTCTAAAGCAAGCTGGCAACTATTTCTGGTTGGCTACTTCAAAGATAAGCAGCCATTGTACAAGGTGTAGGAAGGTGGGTCAACTAGGTTTGTACCCTTAGCTGTACCCCTGAAAAGCGAAAAGCCCCGTCTCCTATTCGGAAACGGGGCTTTTTGCAGAGGAGGAGGGATTCGAACCCCCGGAGGTTTAACCCTCAACGGTTTTCAAGACCGCCGCAATCGACCACTCTGCCACTCCTCTAATAAACCACTTGTATAGAAACGTACAGAATACGTTTTTGCACGAGGGTACTCTTCTTACGCAGCTAGTTAGCTACTCGTTGCAGAGAGGGGGGGATTCGAACCCCCGATACCGTTGCCGGTATAACGGATTTCGAATCCGTCGCATTCGACCACTCTGCCACCTCTCTAGACCCCAAGAAGCGTGTTTGGGGACCGCAAAAGTAAACGGCAGCGGATAATTAACAAGAAGCGGAACGTATTTTTTATTCAAAATCCTTGGCCTAGCTTTTCAGCTACGGGCTCCGTGCGCTGCTACACGCTTAGTATCAGCTAGTACGGTCTTAAGGCGACCAGTTGCCGCATCGATGCTAACGTTCACTTCAAACCCGAGAATAATAGTCATGCACACAAAGTCGAGCCACACCATGAAGCCCACGAGCGTGCCGATGGAGCCGTAAAAGTGGTTGTAGCTGTCGAAGATCTTCACGTAAAGAATAAATAGGAACGAAACCACGAAGATGAGCAGCGTCGCTACCACGGCCCCCACCGACACAAAGGGCCACTTATTATGCACCGGCGGCACGTAATAGTAGACCAAACAAGTAGTTAGCAGAAAGAGCCCAACCAAGGAGCCGTACTTGATCAGCGTAATTAGCTGGGAGGTAAACTGCTCTGGAACTACCTCATTAAAAACCAATGCATCAATGATGTACGTGCCAAAGAAAATACCTACAATGGCCACCAGCAGCACCGCCGACAACACCACGGTTAGCAGCGTGGCAATGACACGCTTGCGTAGATAAGTGCGGCGTTTGAATGATGGATACTTCTTTTCAAAAGCATCGAGCAGCGCCATAATACCGTTGGAGCTTAGTACCAAGGCCGCCAAAAAACCGAACGATAGCAGACCTCCGTGGGGAATATTGACAATATCCTCGATGGTAGTAGCCGTAGCAGCGTACATCTCCCGCGGCATCAGGTCGCCCAAAAACTGGAGAATATCTACGTTCAGGTTTGGGATAGGAACGTACGGAATGAGCGTAAACAAAAAGATGATTGTTGGGAACAGTGCCACCGTAAAATTGAAGGCCATATAACTGGCCCGCTTGGTAACGCTATCTAACTTAATCTCTTGAATTAGCCGATCTATCACATCATACACGGACGTGCTGCCGGGTCCGATGTGCAGACGCTTGAGCCATACAATGAACTTGCGATAAGAACGACGGCGGCGCACATCGGGCAGGTGATAACGGCGCACAGGCAAACGCATAGTCATTTAACAGTTACTAGTGCACAATAGATGGCGGCGTAAGGTTCTTGCCAGTACGGCCCTACTTTTTTAGCGGACAACTACGCATGGCTATTTGTTCATTGCTCGTTGTCTTTCAGGAAGGCAGCCGGAGCGGGCGCGTCCGCAGAAAGTTTGGGAAGTGGTGGCGCAATGGGGCTAGCCGTTTCGTCTTCCGTGAAGAAGGGAGCTAGCTTCGCCTGAATATCTGCCGGGATGGGCACCGGCCGACCGTTTGCCGTGCTCACAAAAACCATGAGCGTGTGCCCTTCGGTGAGCAGCTGCTCGGCTTCGTTGTAGATTTCATACTCGAACAACACGCGCGTGCCTTCCCCCGGCTGGCGGAGCAACAATCGCACGGTAAGCAAATCGTCGTAGCGGGCCGGGCGCCGAAAGCGCGTGCGCAATTCCCCTACCGGCATACCTACGCCATCGGCTTCCAAGTCTTTGTAGCGGATACCTAGCTGCCGAAATGCCTCCGTACGGGCTACTTCGAAGTACGCAGCATAATTACCGTGATATACATACCCCATCTGGTCGGTTTCGGCGTAGCGGACGCGGATATGCGTGTCGTGGGAATACATTTCGGAAGTACTAAGTGTTGAACGCTGCGTGTTAAATTCTAAATGCTCGAAGCGGGCTCTCTGTGGTTGGTGTACGTGAAGGTTCATCCTTAACTCGACCAACGTGTAACACTTCTTTACTTCATAATGCCCGTTCGGTTCAGAGCTGCTTGGTAGCGCCGGGCGTTGACGAGGTGAGCTGCTTCGTTGGTAGCAAATGCATGGTACCCGCTAAAATCCTCTTTAGCACAGAAATACAGATAATCGTGCTGCTCCGGATTGAGTACGGCATCGATGCTAGCAATGCTCGGCAAGTTGATGGGTCCGGGCGGCAAGCCGTTGTGCATATACGTATTGTAGGGCGAGTTTTTCGCTAGGTGCACGTTCAGCACGCGCTTAATAGTGAAATCATTGTTGGCATACACCACTGTGGGGTCAGCCTGAAGCTTCATGCCACGTTTGAGGCGGTTTAAGTACACACCCGCCACGCGGGGGCGCTCGTCGGGGTGCTGCTGTTGCTCGGCTTCTACAATGCTCGCTAGGGTGCTCACTTGCGCGCGCGTCAGACCTAGCTTCTCGCGCTTGGCATCGCGGGCGGGCGTCCAAAACTTCTCGTATTCCTTCTTCATGCGCTGCATGAGGTTGTCAGCCGAGGTGTTCCAATACAGTTCGTAGGTGTTCGGGATGAACATCGTCAGGATGCTCGTGGTGTCGAAACCTAGGCTACGCGTGTAGTTGGAGCTACTGAGCAGGCTGTCGAACTCATTTGGCCGAGCATCAATGGTGGTGCTGAGCTTCTTAGCTAGGTCGGAACGCAGCCGGATGTTCTGAAAGGTAAGCTTCAGCGGTGACTGAATGCCCTTACGCAGGTCGTTGATCAATTCTCGGTTGGTGTAGCCGTCCTTCAGCTCATAGCGGCCGGGCTTCACGAGCTTGTCGTACTTCATGAGACGCGCCACGAAGTGCAACGACAATTTATCGACAATCACCCCAGAAGCGTCGATGGAGTCGAGTACGGCTTTGGCCGTCTCGCCCCGGCGCACGAGCACGAAGGTTGGCTGCCCTTTGGTTTCGACGTTGGCGGTGTAGAAAACCTGGTAGAAGTAGTAGGAGAACGTGACCAAGAACAAGCCTAGGATGCCCGTAACGTAGGCATATTGCTTGCGGCGGCGCAGGGCTTTGGCTTTGTGATCGATGCGAGGCGGTTGGGCCATTTCGGAAAGAAAGCGGTGAAAACGAAAAGTGGATGACCAGCAATACTTTTTGCAGCGCCAAAAGTACGCTAATCTGCGAGGGTTTTGCGGTTAGCCTGCTAAAGGCCTAGCTTTCTGCCCGTCGCAGTGAAGTTGCTTTTCAGACATAAATCGATTCCGATCGTAACCTAAAAAGCACAAAGTGCGAATGAATAGTCCTTACTTGCCTGCTCGCCCCTACTGCTGCTGATACGCACCGCACGCCAGAATTTTCCCTCCACTCCTTAGCTCTTTCTCCCTATGTCTGCTACGCTGCTTCGCATTCATCCCGATAATCCGCCCCAAAACCGTTTGCTGCAAGCCTTAGAAGTGCTGCGCAAGGGTGGCGTTATTATCTACCCGACCGACACGATTTATGGTTTGGGCTGCGATGTTTTTAATGCTAAAGCGGTGGAAAAGCTTTGCCGCATCAAGGGCGTTCATCCCGAAAAGGCTAATCTGTCCTTTATCTGTTCTGACTTAGGAAATATTACTGATTACGCCCACGGCATCACAACTCCCGTGTATAAAGTGCTAAAGAAAGCACTGCCCGGTCCCTTTACCTTCATTTTTGAAGCTAGCCCTAAAGCCCCACGCTACGGCGGCGTGAAGCGCAAAACCGTCGGCATCCGTGTCCCCGATCATAACATCTGCCTGGGCCTGGTGCGGGAGCTAGGTAACCCAATCGTGACTACGTCCATCCACGACGACGACGAATTGCTCGAATACACCACCGACCCCGACCTGATCTATGAGAAGTACCGCTCCCTGGTGGACCTCGTGATTGACGGAGGCTTCGGCAACAACATCGCCAGCACGGTAGTCGATTGCACCAACGAAGACTTCGATATCATCCGTCAAGGCGCTGGTGATATTGAGCAGTATCTTTAAGGAGTGACTGAGTGCAGTCGTTCACCGAATCACTCAGTCACTCTCTTGTGTTTCCAGCGGCGGTGCGACCACAGGTACTGGTCTGGAGCAGCTTGAATGTCGCGTTCTAACTGGCGGGCAAACGCTTCGGTGATGAAATGCGCGTCCCCATCAAGGGGCGTAAGGCCATCGTGTATTTCAGTTAACAGAATGTCGTAGTAGCCACGACGCACGCGGCGAATGCCCACGTAAAACACTGGGCACTGGAAACGTGCTGCAAGTCGGTCGGCACCGGTGTAAAAGCCGGTGTCTTGGTGCAAGAAAGTAGTCCAGTAGGGTTGATCCTCGGGGCCGGCTGCCTGATCCGTCAGCAGCGCCAAACAACGTGCTTGGTTACGGTGGCGGATAATATCCCGTAGCGTGTCGCGCATGGGCACCAAGTGTGCCCCAGACCGAGTGCGCAACCGCCTCATGAAATACTCAAAAAATTTGTTACTCAGCGGCTTGTAGACGCCATGGGCTCGCTCATGAAAGTACAGAGCCCCCGTTGACAGGATCCACTCCCAGTTGCCGGCGTGTGACCCTACTGCAAGCACCGTTCGCCCTTGTTCCATAGCTTTTATTGCCAACTCCGGATTGCGAATCTTGGCACGCTCGTACAGCTCGTCCATCGAAATGGTCAGTAGCTTCAAGATTTCGACGATAACTTGAGCAAAGTGCCAGTAGAAAGCCTTTGCCAAACGCTGCACTTCCGCTTCCGACTTCTCCGGGAAAGCATTGCGCAGGTTTTCGGTAATTACCCTCCAGCGGTAGCGCACAACGTAAGCGAGCAACAGATATAATCCGCGAGCTACCACGTAAAGCACGGAGAGCGGTAAGCTAGCTAGGCCCGTAAGCAGCCAAAAAAGTGGCCGGTAATACCACGGGAAAGACTTATCGTTGTTACTCATTTGGGTGCAACGGCGCCAGCTGGCGCGAAGGTTTCGGTTTCGCGTCGGACACGGGCAGTTTGAGTGACTACAACTTGCTTGCGGGCATCGAGTACATCCACTTGGAGCGTGTAACTACCCGTTGGGAGTGGGCCAAGTGGCATCTCTCCGGCAATACTGGTCACGCGGCCTAGGTCGATATGTTCGAGCGGCGCTTCTGCCTCGGCACCAGCTCCTTCCTCCGACTGCAGCCGATAGCGCAAACTCAACTTCTGACTTTGCGTTACCTGGTAGAGTTCCGCGTAAAAATAGAGCCGCTCTGCTCCGCGGGCGTATAGGCCACCCGGCGCGCGCGTCAGCAAGTAGCCGCCGCGCGTAAAGTTGTTTTGTCCCGGCGACTTTGCAGCCGGGCGAGCCAGCACCACTAGGTCGCTCATGGCAGCACCTTTGCTCGTCGACTGAAGCACCAGCGGCATCTCGACAGTTCCTTCCACTCCGGCGTGGTATTGGTCGCGCACCCGACCGCGCAACGTGTAGCTACCATCGGGCAACGCGATACGCTTCTGAAAGCTAAGCGGGTTTTTGATGGCAGCCGTAGTATCATTGAGCACGGGTGGTTTCAGCGTGATGGTTTCCTGGTAAGCAGGTTTGCCATCCGCTCTCAAAATTTCCAACGTCACAACGGCAGCGGCTTGGAAAGCTTTTGGCGCCCGTTGCTTATACGTCAGCGACTGAGTTGGCACCGTCACGTAGATTTCCACTTCGGCCCCTTTCACCGTCAGGTTTTGGTTGCGGAAGCGGGCTACGTCGAGAATTAGTTGTGGAGTGGCTGCTCGCGCCACTGAGGCAACTAACGCAAGTATTAGTAAAGGAAGCAAACGCATAGAAATACAATGACCTAGGTATATGACAGGCACAAGACAAAGTGTCGGTACCCACCTCAAGTAGGACGCAATGCAAGAAAAGAACATTCTTTCTCCTGACAAGAGAAGGAGTGGGCACTAAGGTACCACCCCCTCCCCAGAAGCAAGTGCTATTTCTCCCACAGGGCGAAATGACATTTTCTTTGTTGGCACTTCTTGGTGACGGTGGCGTCGAGTTCACGCAAGAAAAAGCTAGGTTGACTAGCAAAGCTCCTCATTTACCCGTAAACAATACAATGCCCGTTTTATTTGAAGCCCAGTACCACCCGCCAGCAACGTTTTTCGCCGAACTTGTAGGGGCCGATTCGTTGTTAGTAGAAAGTAAAGAGCACTACCGCAAGCAAACGTATCGTAACCGCTGCTTGATCTTGACGGCACAGGGCGTTAAGCCGCTCACGGTGCCAGTTGTGGATGGAAATCGAAGCGAGAAAGTTGGAATAACAGAACTGGAAATCGACTATCGGCAGAACTGGGTGCATCAGCATTGGCGCACGCTTCAGACTGCGTACGGGGGCACTCCTTATTTTGAATTTTACGCCGACTATCTCCGTGATATTTACGTAAAGAAGATTCCGCTCTTATTTGACCTTAACCTAGCGCTTTTGTATTTTTATCTGCGTTGCCTTCGGATGCGAATTCCCGTGGAATTTACCACCGAGTACCACCCGCATTATGACCTCACAGCCGTGCGCGACCGGCGCGATTGGCTGACACCAAAAGGTGTTTCCGACTCCGAACCTGACAGGACGTCCGGCTCTGACAGGGTTCGACCCTACCAACAGTCCTTTGGCGCACGTTTTGTACCCCACTTAAGCATCCTGGACCTGCTTTTCATGCAAGGCCCAGCCGCCGGTGGATTTCTCGTGTAGCTTCACCACCGCCCCGAACCTTCGCCCGACTTATCCTGTTTTCAGGTTGTATCGGCCCAACCCGCTCGAAAATCGCTCCGGCGTACTTGCGGGGTTCCCTTTTTCTTCACTACCTTATCTGCATGGAAGCTAAATTCTCAAATCGTGTCAAGGAGGTCATCTCCCTGAGTCGGGAGGAAGCCATCCGGCTTGGGCACGACTATATCGGTACCGAACATTTGCTATTGGGCATGATTCGCGAAGGCGAAGGCACTGCTATTGGATTACTCAAGAAACTGGGTGTATCGGTAGAGGAGCTGAAGTACGCCTTAGAACAAGCCACGCGCAATACGGCTACGCAAGGTACCAGCATTACGGGCTCCATCCCGCTGACCAAGCAAACCGAGAAAGTCCTCAAGATTACCTATCTCGAAGCCAAAATCTTCAAGAGTGAGATCATCGGCACAGAGCATCTGTTGCTATCGATCTTGCGCGACGAAGACAATATTTCGTCTCAAATCCTTAGCAAATTCAACGTGAACTACGAATCTGTGCGTGACTCGCTGGATTATCACGGCAATGCCGCTAATAATCCCACGTCGGGCCCCGAGGCCGATGACGACGACAACGACCGCCTGTTTGGTGGCAACGCCGGTCGCGGTGGTGCCGGTGGCAGCGGCGCGGCTGCCAAGAAGCCAGGCGAAAAATCGCGCACTCCGGTGCTCGACAACTTTGGCCGTGATCTTACGAAGCTAGCGGAGGAAGACAAGCTCGACCCCATTGTAGGTCGTGAAAAGGAAATTGAGCGCGTAGCTCAGATTCTGAGCCGCCGCAAGAAAAATAACCCCATCCTGATTGGTGAGCCTGGTGTTGGTAAGACAGCTATTGCTGAAGGCCTAGCTCTGCGCATCATTCAAAAGAAAGTTTCACGCGTGCTGTTCGGCAAGCGTGTTGTTACGCTCGACCTCGCTTCGCTGGTGGCTGGTACCAAATACCGCGGTCAGTTTGAGGAGCGCATGAAAGCTGTAATGAACGAGTTGGAGAAGTCGCCTGACGTGATTCTGTTCATCGACGAGCTGCACACCATCGTGGGCGCTGGCGGTGCTTCGGGTTCGCTCGACGCTTCGAACATGTTCAAGCCAGCCCTAGCGCGCGGCGAAATTCAATGCATTGGTGCTACCACTCTCGACGAGTATCGTCAGTACATCGAGAAGGACGGCGCCTTAGCTCGTCGTTTCCAGATGGTAATGGTTGATCCGACCTCGCCAGAAGAGACGATTGAGATTCTGCACAATATCAAAGACAAGTACCAAGATCACCACCATGTGGTGTACACCGACAAAGCCATTGAGGCGTGCGTAAAGCTGTCGGATCGTTACATGAGCGACCGGTTCTTGCCTGACAAAGCCATCGACATTCTGGACGAGGCTGGTGCCCGCGTGCACATCAACAACATCGTGGTTCCCGAAGATATCTTGAAGCTCGAAGAGCAGATCGAGAATATCAAAACGGAGAAGAACCGCGTGGTGAAATCGCAGAAGTACGAAGAAGCTGCTCAACTCCGTGATAAGGAGAAGAAGCTTCTCGAGCAACTCGACACCGCCAAGAAAAACTGGGAAGACGAGACCAAGAAGAAGCGGTACACCGTGAAAGAGGAAAACGTGGCAGAAGTTATTGCCATGATGACCGGCATCCCCGTGAACCGTGTTGCTCAAAACGAAGGCGAGAAATTGCTGAACATGGGCAATGAGCTGAAAGGCAAAGTAATTGGTCAGGATAAGGCAATTGCTCAACTTGTGAAAGCCATCCAGCGCACCCGCGTTGGTTTGAAAGATCCGAAGAAACCGATTGGTTCGTTCGTGTTCCTAGGCCCAACGGGTGTCGGTAAGACAGAGCTAGCCAAGGTGCTTGCCACTTATCTTTTTGACAAAGAGGATTCACTCGTGCGTATCGACATGAGTGAGTACATGGAGAAATTCAGCGTATCGCGCCTAGTTGGCGCGCCTCCCGGATACGTGGGTTACGAAGAAGGCGGTCAGTTGACGGAGAAAATTCGCCGCAAGCCGTATTCGGTAATCCTGCTCGACGAGATTGAGAAGGCTCACCCCGACGTATACAACTTGCTGCTGCAAGTATTGGATGACGGTATCCTGACGGATGGCCTAGGTCGTAAGGTTGACTTCCGTAACACGATCATCATCATGACCTCCAACATTGGAGCCCGCGACTTGCAGGACTTCGGCGCTGGTATCGGTTTCGGCACCAAAGCTCGGAACGAGAATATGGATGAGATTACGAAAGGCACTATTACCAACGCCTTACGGAAGACTTTCTCACCAGAGTTCTTGAACCGTTTGGACGACGTGATTGTCTTCAACTCGCTCGAGAAGAAGGATATTCACCGCATCATCGACATCTCGCTGGCGAAGCTGCTGGGCCGCATCCAGGCTCTAGGCTACCGCGTAGAGCTAACTGAAGCCGCCAAGGACTTTGTAGCAGAGAAAGGCTACGATCCGAAGTACGGTGCTCGTCCGCTGAACCGCGCTATCCAGAAGTACATCGAAGATCCGATTGCGGAAGAAATCCTGAAAGCTCAAGTAGCGCAAGGTGACGTCATCACCGCCGACTATGAAGAAGGCAAAGATGAGCTAACCTTTGCCGTGAGCAAGAGCGGTGAAACCCCCAACCTAGCCAGCGATGAGCGCCCTGAAGAGGCACCTGAGTCGCCGGAAGGAAAGAAGGGTGAATAACTTCAATTGAATACGAAAAGGCCGGTTCCTTCACAGGAACCGGCCTTTTCATTTTATTATAGGAAAGCTAGCTCAGCTAATTCATTACGCTATCCTATATTCATACTGATTGCAAAAAAAGCTGCCCAAAATCTGGTGCGGCTTTTTTTGTATCCTTCGGTTACCTTTGAAAATCTCGTTTATCCCACCCTTCTAGCATGTCTCCATCAAACCACGACGCGCACCTGAACAAGTTTGAAGCTCTTGAACGCAAGAACGCCGAAGCGCTGCTCGGTGGCGGCCAGGCCCGTATAGATGCCCAGCACAAAAAAGGCAAGCTCACTGCCCGCGAGCGAGTAGACCTCTTACTTGACGAAGGCTCATTCGAGGAAATTGGCAAGTTCGTGATGCACCGCTCCAAAGACTTCGGCCTCGACAAAGAATATTATTTAGGGGATGGGGTGGTAACAGGTTATGGCACCGTGAACGGCCGCTTAGTATATGTTTTCTCCCAAGATTTCACCGTGTTTGGTGGTTCCTTGAGCGAGACGCACGCCGAGAAGATTGTGAAGATCATGGACCTAGCTATGAAGAATGGTGCGCCCGTGATTGGGCTCAATGACTCAGGCGGGGCACGTATTCAAGAAGGCGTAGTAAGCCTAGGTGGCTACGCGGATATTTTCTACAAGAATACCCTAGCTTCCGGCGTAGTGCCGCAGTTGTCGGCTGTGATGGGGCCGTGTGCAGGCGGCGCGGTGTATTCGCCCGCTATTACTGACTTTATCCTGATGGTA
Organism: Hymenobacter crusticola; assembly: GCF_002154225.1. Classification (GTDB taxonomy): domain Bacteria; phylum Bacteroidota; class Bacteroidia; order Cytophagales; family Hymenobacteraceae; genus Hymenobacter; species Hymenobacter crusticola. The sequence goes on along the minus strand of NZ_MTSE01000007.1, from coordinate 311,295 downwards.
GAGGACACGAGCTACATGTTCGTGACGGGCCCAAACGTGGTGAAGACGGTGACCCATGAAAACGTAACCAGCGAGGAGCTAGGTGGTGCCAGCACCCACTCGGCCAAAAGTGGCGTGACGCATTTTTCTTGTGCTAACGAAGTCGTCTGCATCAACAATATCAAGCAGTTGTTGAGCTACATGCCTCAGAACTGTGAGGAAACCGCTCCGCTCCTCCCCTATACTCCCGCCGGCGACGAGCTACGACCGGAGCTCAACAACATCATTCCCGAAAACCCTAACCAGCCCTACGATATCCGCGACGTCATTCAAGGGGTGATTGATACAGATTCATTTCTGGAAGTGCACCAGAATTTTGCCGAGAATATTGTGGTTGGTTTTGCCAGGCTAGCTGGGCGCAGCATTGGTATTGTGGGCAACCAGCCGGCTGTGTTGGCAGGCGTGCTCGATATTAATGCGAGCACCAAAGCGGCGCGCTTTGTGCGATTCTGCGACTCATTTAATATTCCGCTGCTGGTACTGGAAGACGTGCCTGGTTTCCTACCTGGCACTGACCAAGAGTGGCGCGGTATCATCACGAACGGCGCCAAGCTGCTCTACGCCTTTTGCGAAGCCACTGTGCCACGCATCACCGTGATTACCCGTAAAGCCTATGGTGGGGCCTATGACGTAATGAACTCCAAGCACATCGGGGCCGACATGAATTACGCGTGGCCAACCGCCGAAATTGCGGTAATGGGCGCAAAGGGTGCCGCCGAAATCATCTTTAAGCGTGAAATTGCGCAGGCCGAAGACCCCGAAGCTAAGCTTCAGGAAAAAGTAGACGAGTACCAACAGAAGTTTGCCACACCCTACCGGGCGGCCCACCGCGGCTTTGTAGATGAAGTAATTGTGCCCGCCCAAACGCGGCAGAAGCTGATTCGGGCTTTCAAAATGCTGGAAAACAAAGTAGATACGATGCCCCGCAAGAAGCACGGCAACATTCCACTGTAGATTTACTTACTTGGTTATGCATCTTCTTCCAGCTATCATCTTCGTTGCGGTAGGTGCTCTCGTCGTTGTTTTGGCTCGTTCGGTGCGCGAGGGCAACGTGGAGCTGTTAGCGGGCTATGATGCGACCAGGGTAACAAATAAAACTGGACTAGCAGCCTGGGCTGGCGGAAATTTGCTTATGCTTGGGTACGGACAGATGCTGGCGGGTTTGCTGACGTGCATTCATATTGAGACTGGTGCTGTCCTGTTTTTCTTTAGTACATTAATTTTAGTCGCGCGTACCGCTTTAGGCAGTCTACGATTTTATCGTTAATGACCTCACTTTTCATTCTCTGTATTACCTGTTTTATTTATGCGTCAAGAATCATTTGACTTCCTTCAGAAATACCTGAATAACCCTTCGCCTACAGGCTTCGAGAAAGAAGGGCAAAAACTATGGCTTGACTACCTTAAGCCTTACGTAGACACGTACTTCGTCGACACGTATGGTACGGCCGTTGGGGTGATTAACCCCGATGCAAAGTATAAGGTCGTGATTGAGGCACACGCCGACGAAATTGCCTATTTCGTAAACTATATCACGAAGGAGGGCTACATCTACCTGCGCCGCAACGGCGGCTCTGATGCCCTCATTGCTCCTTCCAAACGGGTGAACATTCACACGGCGAAGGGTACGGTGAAAGCGGTATTTGGCTGGCCGGCCATTCACGTGCGCAAGCCCGAGCAAGAGAAAGCACCGAACATCGAAACCATCTTCCTAGACTGCGGCGCTTCGTCGAAGCAGGAGGTGGAAGAGATGGGCGTGCATGTAGGCTCCGTAGTCACGTTTGAGGACGAGTTTACGGTGATGAACAACAAGTACTATGTAGGACGGGCGCTCGATAACCGCATTGGCGGTTTCATGATTGCGGAAGTTGCCCGGCGCTTGAAGGAAGAAGGCAAGCAGTTGCCCTTCGGCCTCTACATCGTGAATGCCGTGCAGGAAGAAATTGGTCTGCGCGGGGCTGAGATGATTGCGCACCGCATTCAGCCAGACGTAGCCATCATCACGGACGTTATCCACGACACTCAGTCGCCGATGTACGAGAAGAAGACGGCCGGCGACCTAGCTTGCGGTAAAGGCCCGGTAATCACCTACGGCCCCGCCGTGCAGAATAACCTGCGTGACCTTATCATCCAGACGGCTGAAGAAACCGAAACGCCTTTCCAGCGTGCCGCTGCCACCCGTGCTACCGGTACTGATACCGATGCCTTCGCCTACGCCGGCGCGGGTATTGCCTCGGCGCTTATCTCGTTACCGCTGAAGTATATGCACACCACTGTGGAAACGGTGCACCAAGACGACGTAGACAACGTGATTAAGCTCATCTACGAAACCCTGTTCCGCATTGAAGATGGCCACGACTTCCGGTACTTTTCTTAAGGTTTAACTAGCCCACTTGAGCAAGGGCCGGCGTAGGCTAGGATGAATATCACCTAGCCTACGCCGGCCCTTACGCTATTTACAAGCTAGGTTCTTACGCATGAATCTTCCTACCCCTTCCCTCCCACTCACGCTCACCGACCAGCTAGGTCGGCGGGTAGTGGTGCCGTTTCCACCGCAGCGCATCGTGTCACTGGTACCTTCCCAGACGGAACTGCTGTTCGACCTAGGGTTGGCGGCGCGAGTTGTGGGCGTAACGAAGTTTTGCATTCACCCTAGCCAAGCACGGCAACAAGCTACGGTCGTTGGTGGCACGAAGAATTTTGACTTCGAAAAAATTGCCGCGCTCCGGCCAGATCTAATCCTCGGCAACAAGGAAGAAAATTACCAGCAAGGCATTGAGCAACTTGCGGAAAAATACCCGGTTTGGCTGAGCGACATCAGCACGCTTGAGGAGGCACTACGCATGATTCGGCAGGTGGGCATGCTCACCGGTACCCAAGCGAAAGCGGAAGCTTTGGCCACTGTAATTTCTGGGTCCTTTACGAACCTAGCTCCCACGGCTTTGCCCGTCTCGGTGGCGTACTTCATTTGGCGCAAGCCGTACATGGTGGCGGCAAACGGTACATTTATCGATGATATGCTACGCCGTGCAGGCTTCATCAATGTTTTTGCGAAGCAAAGCCGCTATCCGGAAGTCACCCGCGAGCAGCTAGCTGCTGCTGCGCCGCAGGCTATTTTTCTCTCTTCAGAGCCCTATCCATTCAAGGAAAAACACGTGGCGGAGTTTGACGAAATTTGTCCAGACGCCACCATTCGGGTTGTCGATGGCGAGCTGTTCAGCTGGTACGGCAGCAGACTACAGCACTCCGAGGCGTATTTCCGAGAGCTACAGCTATAAACTACCATTCCGAGCACAGGCAGGAATCTGAATTATCTAGGTTGGTAACTCGGCCCCGTGCCCGGAATGGCAGCGCTAAGCCAAACCGTAACTATCCAATCTGGAAACCGGCTTTCTCCAATTCACTCCAGAACTGCGGATACGATTTGCGCACCACTTTCGGGTCCTGAATTGTTAGGGGGCCACGTAGCGCCAGGGGTGCAAAGGCCATGGCCATGCGGTGGTCATGGTAGGTGGATACCTCTTGCCCATCGACGCGAAAGCTCTCAGCCGTGACGCGGAAATGCTCGTCGGCTTCTTCCAGCAAGTAAGCCCCGAAGCTAGCTAGTTCCGTTTGTAACGCCGCAATGCGGTCGGTTTCTTTGATGCGTAGGCTTTCTAAGCCCGTCATAACTAAGTTGGTGCCTTGCGCAGCGGCTACCACGGCTACCGTTTGGGCTAAGTCGGGGCAATCGGTAAAGTCGTGGGTCAGCTCCGGGGCGGGCGGTATTTGTGTGAGGCGGACGCCATCGGCCACAAATTCAGTTGCTACTCCTAGCTTTTCCATAATGCCCACAATGGCTTGGTCGCCCTGCCAGGAGTACTGACGCAGGCCGGGCAGCGTAATTTCCGACCCAGCGGGCCCAAGCGCCACCATAGCGTACCAGTAGCTTGCCGCTGACCAGTCAGACTCAATTGTGTAATCGGCCGCTTGATAGGCGGCGGGGCGCACTTCCAATACGGTACCTAGGTCGCGAAAATTGGCGCCAAAGTGCTGCATCAAAGCCTGGGTCATGCGAATGTAAGGGCGCGAGCCAACTTTGCCGACCAGGTTTACGCGCAAGCCATTGGGCAGCATGGGTCCGATCATGAGCAGCGCCGAAATGTACTGGCTGCTGATGTCGCCGCGGACGCTCAGTTCCGCTAGCTCGCCATCGGCGGTAGGTCCGGGTTGCCAACCTTGCAGGCGCAAGGGCGGGAAGCCTTCCGTTTCGGCGTACTCGATCTGGGCACCTAGCTCGCGCAATGCATCAACTAACACCATAATGGGGCGCTCCTTCATGCGGGCAGTACCGGTTAGCAAGGCGTGGCGGTTCGTCACGGCGAGGTAGGCCGTCAGGAAGCGCATGACAGTGCCAGCGTCTTCCGCATCGAGGGTTTCGGCGGCACCATCGGCCAATAGGCGCTGCATAAGCTGCGTGTCATTGGCGTCAGACAAGTTGTCGAGGTGGCCGCTGCCAGCTAGCGCCTGAATGATGAGGGCGCGGTTGCTTTCACTTTTGGAGGCAGGCAGCTGGGCCGTGCCGCTAAGCGGGCCGCCAGACCAGCGGAGCGTCAGAGAGATCGAATTCACAGGCGATGGTAGTAACGGAGCGACTCGGCCAGTTCGGCCAAGGTCACAGGTTGATCGTATACGGCGTGGCCAATGCCTTGCAGCAATGTACAGTTGATGGTAGCCCCAACGTTCTTCTTGTCTTGCAAAGCGAGCTCGGCAATGGCGTCGGTTTCGAACGTTACAAAATGAATTTTCTCGTAAACTGAGAAGATAAACGTTTCGATTTTATCCAGCTCTTCGGGGCTGAGTAAGCCTTTTTGCACCGCTAGCCAGCTCTCACACACTATACCCGCAGCAATAGCTTCGCCGTGCAGCACCTCTCGGCCAGGCTGCCCCAGTAGGAAGCTTTCCAGCGCGTGCCCCACCGTGTGGCCGAAGTTCAGAATCTTACGCAGGCCGCTCTCCAGCGGGTCAGCCTCCACGATGCGCTGCTTGGTAGCCACCGACTCACGAATGATGGGCGTCCAGTCTTCCACAAACATGCCCTGACGACGCTGCTCCTCAAAGGCCGCGGCATCAGCAATAAGCCAGTGCTTCACAATTTCGGCGTAACCCGATTTGAGTTGGCGTGGGTCGAGCGTTTGCAGAAATACGGGGTCGATGAACACACCGGCCGGCTCCTGAAATACGCCAAGTTGGTTTTTGAAGTTTTGGAAGTCGACGCCCGTTTTGCCGCCCACGCTGGCATCAACCTGGGCCAGCAGCGTAGTGGGCACCTGCATGCACCGGATACCACGCTTGTACAGCGCCGCGCACAGGCCCCCTAGGTCCGTCACTACGCCGCCCCCTAGGTTTACTAGCACCCCAAAGCGGTCAGTGCGGTACTCTGTGAGGCAATTCCACACGTTTTCGCAGGTCGAGAGCGTCTTGTGCTCTTCGCCAGCCGGAATTTCAATCAACTTATGATCGTCGGGCAGGTGCGGCTGGAGCAGCGGATAACAGAGCCGGGCAGTATTGGAATCGGTTAACACCAACACACGGCTTACGGCGGGCTGGCGAAGTAATGCTGCCAAGGTAGGCAGCGCGTCGGAACCGAAAGAAAGCGGAGCGTTCAATAGAAAGTGCTTTTGCGAAACAGAACGTCATCCGGAGCCGGATGCGAGGCAAAAGTAACGGGTTCCGCTTAAAGCAGCTTATTTCTACAGCACGGATTGAAGTTCTTCCTACCAAGCCCCTACCAATTGCCAACCTAGCTCGGTGTAGCTTGCAAACTCTTTTTCGCAGCCCGGGGTTGTTCTTATACCCTTGAACCAGACCTAGGTAGCAACTTAATAGGCACCTGCAACCTTACGCGTCGGTTCTCAGTCATCCCTATAAGCCGCTGACGTACCTCTATTTTCACGTTCAGCAAAAACACGCCTGTCTCTAGCTTGTCAGTCTTTTACTATGAAACAGTACTCATCCCTTCTTTACGCTTTCTTTCTCTTATTTGCCGTTGTTACGGCGGGTTGTAAGAAAGACAAAGACACTGTGGCCCCGAAGAGCACCGGGCTTGTCGGCCGGTGGGACTTATACCAAACAAGTGGAGGCATTGCCGGCACCACTACAGACGTTGCAACGGGCACTTCCGAGTTGGAATTTATGGCGGATAGTACCATGAACGTTTACAGCAAGAGCAAAGTGGTGGACACGCGGCAGTACTCGGTGCGACGCAGCACCGAGCCCGGCGATAGTCCTTCGGCGAAGCTCATCTTTTACATTGCCCAGGGCGTGCGCTACACGCCGCAGTACATTGAGCTGAATAACGATCAGCTTACGCTAAAGGATAACATCGCAGACGGTTTCGTCTACCGTTACCGTCGGCAGTAGCGCGTAGGGGCTGAGACTCAAGTACTAGCTTCCAGGAGCAGCCGTTAGGCGGAATTTTACGTATAAGAAAGCGGTTAGGGAATAGTATCCGCCGGCTCAGTAAGTGTACCAGACCTAGCACCCAAACTGCCGCTGGCTGGCTATCTTCGCGTCGCCGTACGTTCTCTTAAGCTCCTTTTAGTATGCCCGCAACCCAGGCTCCTGCTATTTCCTTCGATAACACTGCCATTGCCTTCGCGGGCAAATCAGACGGCGAGCTACGCCGCATGTACGCGCTATTTGCGGCCATGAATAGTAACTCCCTCGTCAAGACCGGAAGTGGCCTGATGAACTTTGCACTGAAGTGGAATCTTCCCGTCAAGTTTGCCATCAAGCAAACCATCTTTCGGCAGTTTTGCGGGGGCGAAACAATTCGGGAATGTCTGCCCGTAATTGAAGAGCTCGGTCGCTACCACATCGGCACCATCCTCGACTACTCCGTAGAAGGGGAAGGCAACGATAAAAGCTTCGATGCTACTTGCCAAGAGATTCTGGGCACCATCGACATGGCGCATCGCTCCACGCACATTCCTTTTTCGGTTTTTAAAGTAACAGGTGTAGCCGAAAGCAGCATCTTGGAAAAAGTGCAAGCAGGCAAACCGCTTTCCCAAACCGAACAAGCTAGCTTCGAACGCTCCAAGAACCGCGTAAATGCCATCTGCGCACGGGCACATCAGTACGGCGTACGGGTATTTGTGGATGCCGAGGAAAGTTGGTTCCAACAAACCATCGACGACTTGACGTACGAGATGATGGCACGCTACAACCGCGAGTCGGCTATCGTCTGGAACACCTACCAGCTCTACCGCCACGACCGCCTTGATGCAATCAAAGCCGCCGCCGAAGTAGCCGAGCGCGAAGGCTACTACCTAGGCGGCAAGCTGGTGCGCGGCGCTTATATGGAAAAGGAAGGCCGAGTAGCTACGCAGCGTGGCTATCAGAACCCGATCAACCCAACGAAGTCAGCCACCGACGAGCTGTACGACGAAGCTTTGCGTTACTGCGTAGAACATGTTGAGCGCATCAGCATCTGTGCTGGCACGCACAATGAGGCTAGCTCCCTGCTCCTCACTGAGCTGATGCAAGAACATAACCTGCGCCCTGGTGACCAACGCATTTGGTTTGCCCAGCTTTATGGCATGAGCGATAACTTGAGCTATAATTTGGCTGACGCCGGTTATAACACAGCCAAGTATGTACCCTATGGCCCAGTGGAAGCAGTAATGCCCTATCTGTTGCGGCGCGCCAACGAAAATACAGCCATTGCAGGCCAGAGCAGCCGTGAGTTTCTACTGATTCAGAAGGAGATGGCGCGGCGTAAGCTGGCCAAATAAAGCGAAAGCTCGGCGGCATAGTTTTGGTGCATGACAGGGTTACTGCGCAGGATTTCTATCTTGACCAGTGTTTTAGGTCCTATTTCCCTACATAAACCCACCTTTTGCGCATGATCAGTCGCCTTCGCAACCATCTCATTCGCTTTTCCCGTCATCAAGTAGGCACTACTAGCTACCTAAATCTGGTGCAAGAAGCAGAGCTTGGTTTCAACCTTGATATATCACACGAGAAAGCCCGCCTCAACGAACTACTGGCGGAGTTGTCGGAAGCCGAGTATCATGCCGGCCGTCCTTTGCTGAGCTGTTTGGTAAAAGTAGAAGGCTCGAAGGGACAAGGCGACAATTTCTACAAACTGTGCGAGCGGCTAGGTCTTGGAGAGTGGCGCACGCTCAAGCATGACCCTAGCTTTCTGAAAGAGCTGCGCACAACCTGCCGAGCTTTTTGGCAGAACGATGTCAATTACGAAAAATTCGGGCATACCGATAAGTTATATAGTTAGCCAGCAGGGATTTAGGAGAAAGTAAATAATATTTTCTGTAACCCCCGCGGAGAGGTACCCGTTAAGCTACACAAGTCCAGTTCTTCATCGCTTTTGAGGAACATTAGGATGCTAACTCTCTCCCAATCAACTTTTAACTTTCTCCACCCATGCAAACTAACGATTCAATCAACCCGGAAAACGCAGGTACTGGCTCTGGCGCAAACTATGGCACTGGTGCTTCAGGCACTGGCTACAGCGCTAGCAATCCTTCTACTTCTAACACCACGTCGAGCGGCAACCTAGGCAACTCAAGCACTGGTGACAGCAGCGTATCTGGCGATTCTTCATTCGGTACCACTGGCGGAGACGCTAATTCGCACCATGACTACAGCGCCACGCAAAAAGGCGGTGAAATTGCTGGAACAGCTGGTGCAGTAGTTGGCCGCGGTATCGACGCAGTACAGAACACCGCTGGTGACGCAGCACGTGCCGTAACAGGCAACGACAAGACATATGGTACGACCACGTACGGTACGTTCAAAGATCGTTCGAGCGCTGAGCGTGCTTATAACTCTTTGGCCTCACGTGGCTACACGAAAGACGACGTCAACGTATTGATGTCGGACGACACACGTAAGACGCACTTTGGTGAAGATACCCCAGAAACTGACCTCGGCGACAAAGCGATGGAAGGTGCTGGCGTAGGTTCAGCAATCGGTGGTACGGCTGGTGCTATCATTGGTGCTATTGCTGCCATTGGTACATCGGTAGCGCTACCAGGCCTAGGTTTGGTAATTGCTGGCCCAATTGCCGCAGCGCTAGCTGGTGCTGGTGCAGGTGGTCTGACAGGTGGCCTGGTAGGCGCTCTAGTAGGCTCGGGCATTCCAGAAGAGCATGCTGCTGAATACGAAAGCGACGTCAAAAACGGCGGTATCGTAATGGGCGTGAAACACCGCAACCCAGAAGACGCACAATACCTCCACGACGAGTTTACCAACAGCAGCGCTGATAAAGTACGCAGCTACTAGTTTTCTGCTACTACCCTTCTTTTAGGTAGTATCGTACATTACAAAAGGCCTCTCTTGCTACAAGGGAGGCCTTTTGTGTATTTCGGCGATTAATCTTACCTCTATTTCATCAATCGCTCAGCCTTCATCTATTATTTTGGGATTATGTGCTATATCCTTTTACCTTTTACACGTTAAAGGGAGTAGCTCCCTAGCACTGCTGGTGTCAAAACAATCGCCGTAAACACCTCCGCGACCAGATTTGTTAGCAGGGCACTTATTTACCTACTGCGCACGTTTTAAAGTCGAAACAGGCTGCTTTCGTCTATAGCACCAGGATCGACTTTTACGTATATTTGATTTTCCTCCAATTTACAGAGCATTCCATGACTTTCCCCCGACTGAAAGTAGGGCTGTATGCTTCGTTGGTGCTGGCCGTTTTTGTGCTAGCTTCCTACAAGCTGTACCGGCGCAATGATACCAGCATACCTCAGAAAGATGAGGTCCTTATCAAGGCGATGTTGCAGGGGCTAAGCGCCGCGCATTATCAACCTGAGCGCATTGACGATAACTTCTCGAAGCGTGTGTTCGACTTGTACCTTAAGCGCGTCGACGTAAATAAAAAGTTTTTGCTGGCCAGCGATGTTACGCAACTTCGCCGCTACCAAGCTGATATCGATGACCAAGTACATCGTGGTACCCACGAGTTCCTGGATATGACGACGCAGCTTATGGACCAGCGCACAAAGGAAATTCAGGCGCTCTACCGCGACATCCTCGCCAAGCCGTTTGAGTTCACCACCGACGAGTCGTATCAGTCGGAGCCAGATAAAACGACTTTCCCAGCTGATAAGGCTGCTCAGCGCGAAGAATGGCGCAAGTACCTGAAGTTTCAGACGATGATTCGGGTTTCTGAGATGATGGATGAGCAGGCTAAGCGCAAGGAGAAAAGCAATGCTACTGCTTCTACTGCCAACAACATCGTCGCGACAGCTGAACCTGATCGCACTCCGGTCCAGATGGAAGCCGAAGCTCGCAAGCGTGTGCTGAAGTACCTGAATGAGCAGTTCAATGACATGTCTCAAACAGATGCTAATGAGCGCCTAGCTTCTTACGCCAATACCATCGCTAATACCTACGACCCGCACACGGAGTACTTCGCGCCCCGTCAGAAAGATGATTTCGACGAAGCACTAACGGGCCGTTTCGAAGGTATCGGTGCCTCTTTACAAGAGAAAGATGGCCAGATCAAGGTAGCAGACTTGCTTCCAGGTAGTGCTTCTTACCGCCAAGGTGAGTTGAAAGCTGGTGACATCATCTTGCGCGTGGCTCAAGGTCCTGCGGAGCCAGTGTCCGTAGAAGGTTTGCGCTTAGACAAGGCCGTGGCTTTGATCAAGGGCAAGAAAGGTACTGAGGTACGCCTAACGGTAAAAAAACTAGACGGCACCATCAAGGTGATTCCGATCATTCGTGACGTTGTTATCCGCGAAGAGACATATGCCCAATCTGTGCTGATCAATGACAGCGGCAAGAAGATCGGCTACATTCGTCTGCCTGGCTTCTACGCCGATTTCAATGACAACAACGGAGGCCGCAGCAGCGCCGATGACGTGAAGAAGGAGCTAGCGAAGCTGAAGCAGGAGAATGCCCAAGGCGTGGTGCTCGACCTGCGCTTCAACGGTGGTGGCTCCTTGCAAGATGCCGTTGAGATGGCAGGCTTGTTTTTCGATAGTGGTCCTGTGGTGCAGGTGCGTTCAGGCCAAGGCCAGGCGAGCATCCTCAACGACCGCGACCCTAGCGTACAATACGGTGGCCCGCTTGTTATTCTAGTAAATAAATACAGTGCGTCGGCCTCGGAAATTTTGGCTGCTGCTATTCAAGACTACAAGCGTGGTGTGATCATGGGCTCGGCTAGCACGTACGGCAAGGGTACGGTACAGCGCATCTTCGACCTCGACGATGCAATGCCAGCTGAGTTCAACAATATCAAGCCGTTTGGTTCGTTGAAGCTGACAACGCAGAAGTTCTACCGTATCAATGGAGGCTCTACCCAGTTCAAAGGAGTCGTGCCTGATATTATCCTACCCGATGTATTTAGCTACCTCGATGAAGGAGAGAAAGAATCAGATTACCCGCTGAAGTGGGACGAAATTACTTCCGCTCGGTACCGGGTGTGGAACACTCCTGCGCTTCCTATTGACAAGCTCAAGACGAGCAGCCAGGCACGTGTAGCTGCTAGCCCAAGCTTTAAGCTGATTGGTGACATGGTACAGCGCCGCCGCAAGCGTAAAGACGATACAATGGTATCCCTGAAGCTAGCTACGTTCCGTGCAGAGCAAACAGAAGCTAAAGCAGAGTCTGACAAATATGAGCAAATCGAAAAAGGCATCCAGCCATTGAATATTGCACCGCTTGCCTTCGACTTGAAACAGTGGGGCCCCGACTCGGTGAAAGTGAACCGCAACTTGCGTTTCACTAAATCATTGAAAAAAGACGTGACTCTACGTGAGGCTGTAGCCGTGGTGAAAGACCAGATTTAAGGCTAGGTTCCACCGTGCTTAGAAAGCCCTGCTGACTTGCGTCAGCAGGGCTTTTTGCTTATAGCTATTCTCTGTTGACACTCCGTGCAAGCTATGCTATTGATAACGAATCAAACAAAATACTTGACAGACAACGCAGCACTTTACAGGCTAAATAACTTGCTAGTGATCAGACTAAAAAAATTAGTTATTTTTATTTTATTACTAGTCATAACATACTGATATACAACAGTATAATTTACTAAAAATCATGTCAAAAAATACTGCAAAATGCAACTACTAGCTAGGCAGAGCTGTTTACTTAGCATGACGACTACAATGGAAAACAACATGTTCCCGCTCGTGACAGACGAGCAGAAGCAAGCGGAGGAAACTTGGCGCAAATCCATTCCCGCCCAGGTTTTCCTGAACTACTTCTTTGCCATCAACTACCACATTCAGGAGGGCGACGATGCCCAAGGCGGCTTGCAGCACCTGCCCTATTTCCGGGCACATCAGGCTGAGCTAGCTGACTCTGATGTGGCAGCCATCACCAAGCTGTTGCATGCTTGCTGGAGCACCGAGTACGCTCTGCGCGCCACAGCTGAGCTAGGTGATGAGGATTACCTGCGCAATGCTTTGCACTGGACATTTCCACAGGCGTATCACACAATTCTGTCGGGTTTGCAGGCTTTTCTGTACACGACGGGAGTACGTTCCAATAACCCGGCGCTTATTCAGCGGGAGGTTGGCCGTTTAGTTGTACGCAACGCTTATCCACGGCCAGTATCCTTTTACGCAGCTGGTGCTTACGGCGACTTCAGCATTCATCGTTTGCCATTAGCGGGATACAAAGCCGGGTTGCACATCGCGAGCAAGGAAATAGACGCCCAAGCGCAGATTGGTCAGTTCCTACGCACCACGCGCAAGCAGAAGGCAATGATTGTGCGCCAGCAGGTACAAGCCAATCCGAACACGGCGCTGCGCAGCCAGAAGACAGGCAAGGTACTCGATAAGTGGACGGCCCAGCACTGGCAGCAAATCACGTGGCGCCTCGGTTACACTACTATCTTTGATCTGCTTAGCCGGTTGCGCATCTCTCAGACGAGCCGGGAGATTGGTCGCTACGTGGAAGCTGAGATTGACTTCAAGCTCTTCCACCAGTCGCTACTCAACATCGTGAGCTACCTGAACGGTATTCACGAGACCTACATTGCCAAGGCCATTGGCTTGGAGCGCTACCGCCAAGTGGTAGCCGAGCTCCCCAAGCACTTGCAGCACAGTTTCGTAGCAGAGCGTTTGCGCAAGCAGGTGGAGCCTACCATCACCGGCGAAGCACCGACGCAAATGGGCATTGCCGCCTAACATTTTCCTGCTCAACTAGTTTCTTACTACATATACACGTAAGCGCCGCCCCTTTGGGACGGCGCTTTTTGTTTATCTACCTTTGCAGACTTAATAACCATCCTTCCCTATGCACCACCTTAGCGAACAGGAGCAGATACGCCGCCAGAAGCTGGAAGAACTCCAAAACCTTGGCATCGAGCCTTATCCCTCCGAGCTGTTCGATGTGAATTTCTATGCTCAGGAAATTCTCGATAACTACCACCCCGAGTTGAACAACTTTCAGGACGTGAGCCTAGCCGGCCGCCTGATGTCGATACGGGTGAAGGGTAAGGCGTCGTTTGCGGAGCTGCAAGATGCTTCAGGCCGCATTCAACTCTATATCAACCGCGACGAAATCTGTCCCGGCGAAGACAAGGAGTTGTACAACACCGTGTTCAAGAAGCTGATGGACCTAGGTGACTTTGTGGGCGTGACGGGTCGTGTGTTTAAAACGATGGTAGGCGAAACCTCGGTGCACGTTACAGGCATCACGCTACTTTCCAAAGCACTCCGCCCACTGCCCGTTGTGAAGGAGCGCGTAGACGAAGCCACCGGCGAAAAAATAACCTACGACGCCTTCACTGACTCTGAGCAGCGCTACCGTCAACGGTACGTTGACTTGGTGGTGAACCCGCAGGTACGTGACGCTTTTGTAAAGCGGACACAGCTAGTGCAAGCCATGCGCAACTACTTGAATGATAAAGGCTACTTAGAGGTTGAAACGCCAATCCTACAGCCGCTGTATGGCGGGGCAGCAGCTCGTCCGTTCAAAACGCACCACAATACGCTGGACATGACGCTGTATCTGCGTATTGCCAACGAGTTGTACCTGAAGCGCCTGATCGTAGGTGGCTTTGATGGCGTGTACGAATTCTCAAAGGACTTCCGCAACGAAGGCATGTCGCGCTTCCACAACCCGGAGTTCACTCAGATGGAGCTGTACGTAGCTTACAAAGACTACTACTGGATGATGGACTTAGTGGAAGAAATGGTGGAGCGCGTAGCCCTAGCCTTGCACGGCAAGACCGAAGTAAAAGTAGGTGAGAACGTTATCAACTTCCAGCGTCCCTGGAAGCGCTTCACAATGTTCGAATCGATCAAAGAATATACGGGCATCGACATCACCGAGATGGACGAAGCGGCGCTACGCGAAACGGCAGCTAGCTTACACGTGCAGCTCGATCCGAGCATGGGCAAAGCCAAGATTATCGACGAAATCTTTGGCGAACATGTAGAGCCGAAGCTGATTCAACCCACGTTCATCACCGATTACCCGGTGGAAATGTCGCCGCTGGCTAAAAAGCACCGTTCGAAGCCCGGCTTGGTAGAGCGCTTTGAAGCTATTTGCAACGGCAAAGAAATCTGCAACGCTTTCTCGGAACTCAATGACCCCATCGACCAGCGTAAGCGTTTTGAGGATCAATTAGAGCTAGGCAAGCGCGGCGACACTGAAGCCATGGTGCTCGACGAGGACTTCTTGCGCGCCCTGGAGTACGGTATGCCGCCCACGGCAGGCCTAGGTATCGGCATCGACCGCCTGAGCATGATCATGACGAACTCCAATTCCATTCAAGACGTGCTCTTCTTCCCGCAGATGAAGCCGGAAAAAGCCGAGAAGAACACGGAGAAAAGTGACAAGCCAGTAGAATAACGCTGAGCGCGTATACAACACGAGCCCACCACCTAGCTAGGTGGTGGGCTCGTGTTGTATAGCACCAGACTAAAATTCGAAAGGCCTCCCGCACAAGATGCGAGAGGCCTTTCTTTTAAAACAAGCTTACCCTTCTGATCGGCAGAAACTTTGAAGAAGCTTGCGATGAACGAGTCCGATTTTACTAACAGGCTGATAAACCAAAATTCCTGTTAGAAGCTCTTACTGTCGGCAATTTTACAACTAAGTACTTTTCGATCTTCTTTCAAGCTCGTTATATGTTCTTTAACGAGTGCTATTGAGGAAGGTTACGCGAACCATATTTATTTTTTCAAAATATTATCGACAGGCCCTTCCTCGTCACGCTCAGCCGAATTTTCGCTGGTTGGGTTGTAGTCGTAGGCTTGGGCTTCGGTAATGCTAGCCGCAAAGTCGTCACTGCTTGGGTCGGTGCTGCTGCTCCCTCCCTGCATCGGTTGCGGCGCCTCGTTTTCTTCGGGCGGGTTGGCCTGATTGGTTGGATCGATCATGGAGTAAAGTTCTGGTTCTATAAAGCCTAGGCGTAGCCAGAGCAGTCGTATGAGTGATGGGTTAGCTCCAAATGCTAAAGCGTCCGTCCGAAGGTCGGGTCACCAGAGTGCCGTCCTTCGCCCCCGCTGCCATCGTAGTCGGAGTTGAAGTCGTCGTAGGTGCTAGGGACGCTCTCGATGCCGGCCGCGTAATTGATAGAAGTGCTCCGGCGGGGCTCCGCAGGGGCACTCGATTTTCCGGTGCTATACAAGGAGTTCAAGGCATTGTTAGCGTCGGCAAAATCCCGCGAAACAACGTCTGTTTTACCCTTACCTGTTAGCTCATTGAAACGCGACACCCCCTGCTTAAATACCTTACCTAGGTCGTCGCTAAGCTTATCTGCTGATTGCTTTAAGCTGGCGCGGGTTCCTTCGCCAGTCTCGGGTGCTAGCAAGAGCCCAGCTACGGCACCAGCCGTGGCCCCTACCAGCAGCGAAAGAATGATTTTACCATTGTTATCTTTCATGAGCTTAGAAAGTTGAGGGTGAGATAATCAGAGTACTATTTCAACGTGAAGACACGTCAGAGGGTTAACGAAAAGCCCCTCTCCACGGGGAAGAAGGGCTTTTGATATACTCAGGAAGTGCTATTCAGACCTACAGGTCGTTCAGCAGCTTCACGATTTCACTTTTGCCTTTGCCTAGCTTTTGCTGCAAGCGGCCAATGAGCTCGTCGCCTTTGCCTTCAGCATAATCTAGGTCTTCGTCGGTGAGCTGAGCGTACTGCTGCTGCAATTTGCCCTTGAGCTCGTCCCAGCTACCTTTCAACTTCAGGCCACTGCCGGGGAGCGATACACCTAGCTCCTCTAGTTTCTCAACGTAGCCTTTGAACTTAGTGTCGAGTTCCTCGCCATATTTGGAGAGTTGCTCACCTACTTGGCCGCTGTACTTGGTGGCCGTATTTTTTATGTTCTCGCGCGTTGCTTTGCCTTTATCGGGCGCAATCAGCAGGCCAGCAATGATACCAGCACCGGCACCAGCAAGAGCAGCGAGGAGAATTTTACCAGTGTTGTCTTCTTCTTGGTAGGACATGATGTAGAGAGAGAATATGTGAAAAATGAGAACAGGAGTAGCGTCAGCAGGCCCCCAAGGGGAGAGAGGAAGCCAAGCGGAAGATGCGTCCGTTGTTTTCGCCAATCTGCCTGCTATACGAAGCCCAGCAACAGGGGTTATAATTACGAATTAAAAAATAGATAGACTAAAATATGCATTGTCATAGACACACTTTTCTCGTAGCACCCGTATTTTGCCCCGATTATTCGGCTAATTGACCTAGCTCTTTTCTACGCCTACTCCCATGTTTAAGCTCTGCTGTACCCTGTTGCTCTTCCTAACGGCCACTAGCTGCCACCGTGCGCCGGACACCGCCAAGACGCCTTGCATTGACGCCGCCAAGATCCGCAAGGACGCCATATGCACCATGCAGTACGACCCCGTCTGCGGCTGCGACGGCAAAACCTACAGCAATGCCTGTGTGGCTACAAATGCCGGCGTAACTTCATACACAAAGGGCGCGTGCGCAGGTACCACTACCAACTGATTGGCTTTCTGCTCTATGTCTGAGAAAAAATACTTCCGCCAACAAGCGCCGTTCCGCGTGCCAACCACTGATGGCAAGCTCATTGAGGAGCACATTGGCCTGGCTAGTACCCACACCAGTGCCTATAGTGTGGCGCACATGGTGGCGCCCCCACACTGGAGCGAGCCGCACCAGACACCAGAGTTCGACGAAATTACCATCGTGGTACGCGGCCGCAAACGGTTCGAAGTCGATGGAGACCTGATTGAGCTAGCAGCCGGTGAGTCGCTGCTGATTAAGGCCGGCGCCCGGATCCGTTACTCAAACCCGTTTGAGGAGGAGTGCGAATACTGGTCGATTTGCGTACCGGCCTTTAGCCCAGCCACCGTCAACCGAGAAGACGCTTGAATGGCTACGGGAACGTTGCACAAGTGTACAGGCACCTAGGTACTCCTTTTGTTCTACCCTCCGAACGACGCACGTGTTAGGAACCGCACTCTACGCATAGAGCATTGCATTGCTCGTCTCGTCGCGGAACAGATTCGCTACTAAGCACATCCTAGCTATTTATGCTAGGTAGCCGGTACTGCGTAAGCTGCCTAGTTGCAGCGCCTGACACTTAGCACAAGCTTCCAAAAAAGCCCGGCTTCTGGTCGGGCTTTTGTCTATATTTAAGCACTACCTCATCTCCCTTTTATGGACCAGCGCATTATCAATCTATTCGACGAATACACCCATAAGCCTCTCTCCCGCAAGGAGTTTATGGAGCGACTTGTGAAGCTCACGGGCGGTTTGGCGGTGGCCATGTCAGCGCTGTCGGTGCTGGAGCCGGGCTACGCGCACGCCGCCACCATTACCGAGGACGACAAGGGCCTGACGATTGAAGAAGTAACCTGGCCCGGCGATAACTGCACCATGAAAGGTTACCTAGCCCGCCCAAAAGGTCGCAAGAAGCTAGGTTCGGTGATTGTCATTCACGAAAACCGTGGCCTGACGCCCCATATTAAGGACGTGACGCGGCGCGTGGCCAAGGCAGGCTACCTAGCACTCGGCGTGGATGCGCTTTCCCCCCTAGGTGGTACGCCAGCCAACGAGGACGAAGGCCGCACCCTAATTGGCAAACTCGATCCGCAGCAAAACTTAACGAACTACCTAGCTGCTCTTACTTACTTGCGGCAGCGTAAAGATGGCAATGGCCGCACGGGCTGCGTGGGCTTCTGCTGGGGCGGTGGCTTAGCCAACCAACTAGCCGTGCACGACCCCCAACTGAACGCCGCCGTGGCTTACTACGGTTCGCAGCCCAAAGCGGAAGACGTACCCAATATTAGTGCAGCGGTGATGCTACATTACGCCGGGCTTGATGAACGCATCGATGCCGGCATTCCGGCCTATGAGGCAGCGCTAAAAGCCGCTGGTATCAAGTACCAACTTTTCGTGTACGATGGGGTGCAGCATGCCTTCAACAACGACACCTCCCCGGCACGCTACAACGCAGATGCCGCGAAGCTAGCCTGGGACCGGACGCTACGCTTTTTCAGCGAGAAGCTAGGGTAGTAATATCACTGGTAGAGAGAAAACAGCACCTAGCTATTTTAAAAAAACTTCATCTAATTATTCTTCGCCTCGTTCACAACTAATTACTTAGAATATAAAAATTAGTTTTTATCCAAACGAGTAACATTTCATAGTGAATCACATACGAAAACGGCCCGCTAATAATTAGCGGGCCGTTTTCGTATGTGGCTATGTTATTTTCCTGTCAATAAAGACAACCTACTTAAACCCTCCGAAATAAACGTACTTAAACAGTAGTATGGCAGCTTAGCAGCTCACTACTTGGAGCTCTACTATAAATTCTGCGTAGCCTACTCAAAACAGTCAAGATGTGTATGGTTTTTTGTCCTGCATCAGACACAGACAAGAAACAAAAAGCATATTCGATTAACAAATTCATATTTCTCCATACAACTTGGTATAGTTCTATAACTTATGCTCTATACCCTACAAAATGGCAGGGTATTCTATCAATTGCGCACCTTAAGTTTAATGATATATAGAAGCTATAAACTCCCTTTTATTTAATTATCCTATCAAAAAATTGTTATTTTCTAACAAAATACTTGTTATGAATTGCTTCACTATTAGGTTCGTTATGACCCTATTAATGTCATTATTCAATCAACTCTTGATTGAATCCAGTAATAACCTAAAGTAAAGCTGTTCTGACCGACACTTACTGACAGTCCCCGAGCGCCTGATAACAGATCTGGCCGGTGAAGGCTTTTCCATACCACCCTACCCCCACCTACTGCACAAAAGCAACCAGTGGCAACACTGTATTTGCTTTAATTTTTGACGAATGTTAATTCTTTAAAAATATGCTTCAATAGGCTCCCTAGCATCACAAACAGCTCTGCTACATTTCTAAAAAAGCTGTCTGCCTTTTTATCTCCAAGCCTCTTTTCCGAAAACAACTTAGCACAGAAAAACAGGCGTTATATAAATACCCTGTCATTCTTTCACCAGCCTTAACTGCTGTAAAACATGATTAAACCTGGCCTTCTGCGCTTTATTCTCGCTTCACTTGTTGTCGTCTTTCACGTCGCTAGGGTGGTGTTCGTCGGCACGCTAGCCGTTTACTGTTTTTTCATCCTTAGCGGGTACTGGATTTCTTTGATGTACGACAGCAAGTATAAAAAACTTGATTCGCCCGTTCAGGATTTCTACATGAGCAGAATTTACCGATTATTTCCGGTTTACTTTCTTTTTGCCATTCTAGCGGCTGTACTGGTCATTTTCTTCGATCCCACTGCCGCGCATACGATCAGTCATTTCTCCGTTGTTGAGAAAGCTCATTTTTGGTTTTCCAATCTCACGCTTCTCGGTTATAACCTACTGCCGTTCCAACCCATTGCGCCGGCCTGGTCGCTAGATATAGAGCTACAGTTCTACATTCTTTTTCCGGTAATGCTCGTGCTGTTGAATAACAAGGCTAGCCGAATTTCCGCGCTGGTATTCTTCGGACTCGTAACCTTTGTGGTGGAAATGTTCTTCAACAAATCTTTTCTACACGAGACGGTAGCCGTTTACCTGGTTTACTTCGTCATCGGCATTTGCTTGCACAAGGATGCTGTTACTTTCCGCCGAAAAACGGAAGTGATCTGCACTGGTTTGTTCTTCTTGGTTTTGGCCGTGCACTACGTAGTACCTAGCTTGTTTTCCGCGGTAAGAGACTCCTTCTCCGTTTATCACCTGCGTTTCAGCGAAACAGCCTGCCTGCTGCTCATCCCAATGCTCGCGAACAGCGTGCGGGTGAAGAGCGACAAACTTGACAGGAACTTGGGTGATATTTCCTACGTCCTCTACTTATCGCACTGGATCTGGTTTATCCCCTTCAACTACTACACGCAAGAACTAAGCAGCCTTCAGCGCTTGCCTTACATGGTGGTGTATCTGGCGCTGACTTTCACCATGGCGTATGTGTTCTACACGTATTACGACCGGCCAATTGAGGAGAGACGCCGCCGTTTGGCGGAGCTAAGCAAAGGCAGGCCAGCCGCTGCTTAGCCGTAACGGAGCCCTCTTATCAGGCAAAAAATTGCTGCAAAGCTTTTTCCCGGCCGATTCGAAAGCTAGCCTCCACCTCCGACAACCTAGCTTCTGTAGTCGTCCCACACTGCGTAGCAGCCCATCAAAAAAGCCTCGCTAGTAACTAGCGAGGCTTTTGCATGCATGTCGGGTGGTTTATTGTGCTGGTTTGGTCACCGCTACGGGCTTGCGTGGCAGCTTTTGGTCGCGCATGGCCGTGTTGTACACAAAGGAGGCTACAATCACTGACGCCTGCTTTAGGTCGTCGGGCTGGAGACGCTCGTAGGTGTCCATGTTGGTATGGTGGGTACGGGTGTTGTAATCAATGCCATCCTGAATGAACTGGAAGCCTGGAATACCTACTGCGTCAAACGAGAGGTGGTCGGTGCCACCCGTGTTACGCGGCGTGATGGTAGTGGCACCTAGGTCGGCGAAAGGCTGAAGCCACGCCGTGAAGATAGGCCGCACACCCTCGTTGCCCTGCAAGTAGATCCCGCGAATTTTGCCGGTGCCGTTGTCGAGGTTGTAGTAGCCAGCTAGCTTTTCTTGCTCGGCAGTAGGCTTGCCCGCTTCGCCGAAGTGGTTCTTTACGTAGTTCTTGGAGCCGTGCAAGCCCTCCTCTTCTTCACCCCACAAAGCAATCCGAATCGTGCGCTTGGGCTTCACGTTCAAGGCTTTCAAGATGCGAACGGCTTCCATCATTACGGCGCAGCCGGCCGCGTTATCAGTAGCACCGGTAGCGGCATGCCATGAGTCGAGGTGGCCACCTAGCATTACTACTTCGCTTTTCAGCTTTTTGTCGGTGCCCGGAATCTCAGCTACCACGTTGTAGCCTTTCAAATCTTGGGTCTGAAACTTGGTTTTGGTTTCCATCTCCACCTCTACCGGAATACCAGCTTCCACTAGGCGAATCAGGCGCAGTTGGTCTTCGGGTGCGGTTTCGATTTCGGGTAGCACCGGCTTTGCATCGGCGGCGTAGGGTGCGCCATTGCTGGTAAAGAACGTGCCGTCGGAGCCGCCGCGGGGGTTACTCAGCACGGCTACAGCACCTTCTGCCAAAAGAAATTCCGCCATTTTACTGCGGAGCGCCAGTCTGGCCCGGTAAGTTGCCATGGCATCGTCAGTCATGGCCGGGCGGGCGCTCGGGGTAGCAGGTGCATCTGCCATTTTCTTTAGGTCTTCGTCGGAGTAGCGCTTGGCATCGGCTTCGAAGCCCGTCTTAGGCGGCGAGGTTACTTCCGTCACCACAATCTTGTCGCGCAGCTGGCCTTTGTACTTATCCAGATCCGCTTCCGCAGCAGCTTTCACGTACACAATCTGCTTTTTCACCGGTCCATTCGTGCCAGGCGTCCAAGCTTTGGGCGCCCCGATCATGGCGTGATAGTACGGCTTGGTCATGGCCACGTACGACTTCTCCACGTCCCAGCCCCGACCAAAATCACCCCAGGGTTCCACGTTGGCATTCACCAGTCCCCATTTGGTGAGTTGGTCTTTGGTCCACTGGTTGGCGCGTTGCAAGCCTTCCGAATTAGCCAAGCGCGGGCCGCACACATCCGTTAGGTAGAAGGCCGTTTCCATTACTTTGGAGCGGTTCAGACCTTCATCCTTGATTTTGGCAATCATGGCTTGGTCTACTTTCTCAGCTTGCTGGGCTACTAGTGACGTGCTAACGGCGAGGTTGCACACCACAGAGAAGAATACTAGTCTTTTCATGAAGAATAGAGTTGAGAGCGTTTAGGCAATGTTACGTCACTGACGCGCCGCCCACGGAAACGTTGCTTCTAGGCGGCGGCTTACCGTACCAGAACTCTACCATCTACTAGTCAACAGCTTGGCCAACTATCCTTCGACAGAAGCACTTTCACTCGCTACTGCTTCCGGTTGTGCTTTCACGGGTAGCGTCATGATGAACTCGGTAAATTCTCCTTCGCGTGACTCCACGCGAAGTGCCCCGCCGTGACTTTTGATAATATCGTAGCTCAAGGGCAACCCTAGCCCAGGGCGCTCGTTCGTGGTGTTGCCCGTCGAAAACCGCTGAAATATAGTGTTCTGCAACTCATCCGTCAGGCCTAGGCCGTTGTCGCGCACGCGTACTTCGACGTGTTTGACTAAGCGGCGGGTACTAACGGCGACTTGCGGCACGTAACCTTCTTCATCCAAGCTTTGCCGCTGCTGCACGGCGTTGAAAGCGGTAAGAAACAGTTGAATCAGTGCCCGGGTCAGGTCGTGGCGCACAACGTCGAGCATGCCCACTGCTGGGTCTAGCGTTGGCAACAACGCCGCGTTGAAGGTGCGATGCTTACCCCGCATCTCATGATACGCCATGCGCAAGCTGCTTTCTACCATCACGTTCAAATCAGTAGCTTGGCGCAGGCTAGGTTCGGCCGATGCGTACTCTAGCATACCGAGCACAATGGAATTGGCCCGCCGTCCGGCCTGCACAATCTTCTCCTGATATTGCCCTAGGTTCTGGAGCGTTTCATCTAAGTACTCCCAATCGTCATCAGGCAGTGCTAGCTTGTTGAACTCCGCGTGCAGCTCCTGGCACAACGCTTGGCTGATGCCGGCAAAGTCGCGCACTTGGTGTACGGGTTTCTGAATCTCCTGGGCTACACTGGTCATCAGCTCGCCTAGGCTCGCCATCTTCTCGCGCAACACCAGCTGACTTTGTGCTTGCTTCAGCTCTAGCAGTGTTTGGGCTAGGTTGTCGCGCTGCACCATAAACTCCTCTTTCTGCTGAACCACCTGCTGGTTAAGGGCTTGCAACTTCGCGTTGGCCTGCTTTTGCAGCTTGTTGTTGCGCCATAAAAGCAGCGCCACGAGCACGAGCACCGTGATACCGGTAGCTAGCGCATACAGGCGCATGCGTGCCATGTACTGTACCCGCTCTAGCTCCAACTCCCGTAGGCGTTGCTGTTCCGCAAAGCCAATGGCGTCGAGCTGCTTGATGCGATGCGGATCGTAGAGGCTATCCTCGGCCCGCAGCATAATGTTCATGTATTTCAGCGTACTGTCGCGTTGTTTGCGGGTCTGAAAGGTTTCGGCCAACAAGTTGCTGGTACGCACTACGCCCACAATAAACGGCAGGGACTGCCCCATCACCAAGGCTTTGCGCGCATAGTAGACGCTCGAATCAGGCTGCTGGCGGCGGCCATATAGCTCGGCTAGGTATTGGTAAGCCCGGCTGCTGCTGCGTAAGTCATTTTCCGGAATGGCGGCCTGCGCACTAAGCCGGTAATAACGGATAGCCTGGGTTGTATTGCCTAGCGCACCCTGCAACAAGCCTAGCTCTCGCAGCACGTAGGGCGCGGGGTTGCCCCAGCAGCTTTGGTTGACGTTGCGCGACTGCTGGGTGAGTTGGTACGCCCGGTTCAAAAAAACAGCAGCTGAATCGAGGCGCCGTAAGGCCGTGTAGCTGGCCCCAATGTTGGCCAGTACGCTGATAAGCTGCGAATCATCCCGGACCCGGATCCGCTCATAAATAGTTTTCGACCGGAAGAAGTACGCTAGCGCCGGCCGTTCGTCGTCGAGGGCGTGATAGAGCAGCCCGGTTTGGTTGAGCGTACGGGCTGTGCCTTCTAGGTCATGGCTTTCCTCGTTGATTTTCAGTGCCTCTAAATCGGTGCGAAGCGCTTGCGGCAGGTTGCCTCGCTCCCCCATCAGGATGCCGATGCGCGACAAGCAACGGCCCTCCCCCTTGCGGTAGCCAATCTTCCAAGCGAGGTGCAACCCTTTCCGGGCGTACCACTGCACCGAGTCGAAGCGGGAGTAGCGGTAGGAGGCGGCTAGGTCGGCTAGAAGCAGCACCCGGCTAGTGTCGGTAGTGGCGCGGGCCAAGGCCTGCCGCAGCCTAGCCGTTTGCGGGCTTTGCGCCCGCCCGATCAATGATCCAAGTAATGCAAATAGGAAAAACAGACAGCGTACTCGTTGCTTCATACGTGAAGATAATTGCCGCCCGTAGTTAAGCACAACTTTAGGGCGTGCCGCGTGGGTGCTGCCTAGGGTTGTGCTTCAAGCCTACATGCCTAGGCGGCCCCGCTCGTCGGCATTGCTTTTGGTTTCGACGCGCTTGCTCTTCAGGTCAGCCTTGCCGAAGTTGAAGGTAAAGGCGAGCCGCACCTGACGCGTATCGTTGCGATACAACTCGCTCAGCACCACGGGCACAATCGTGCTGCTCACCCGCGGATTCGTGTCGTAAAACAAGTCAGCCACGGATAGATTAAGCGAGGCCCGCTTGTTCAAGAACGTCTTCTTCACGCCCACCGACACGTAGGAGTAAGCATCCCAATCGAATAGGCCGTTCATGGAAGGCGAATTATAAAGGCCATACACGCGCACCGACCAGCCCTTGCCCCAGGTGAGCGTGTTGTCGCTGCTGAGCATGTAGTAGGTTTTGCGCTTGGTCAGGTGCATGCTGTTGTCGAGCGGATTGGGGAAGTTCAGTTCTTGGTAGAACACGTTGGCGCTGTTGTTCATTGTCCACCACTTGGCAGGCGCGAAAGGCGCCGTGAACGTGGCAGTAGCTAGGTGGCGCTGCGCTAGGTTTTGTTGCGTGGTCGTCAGGCGCAGCGTGGCGGCATCGTAGAGGTACACGGACGAGATGGCACCAACGGTTTGGGTATAGGCGAGTTGCAGTCCGAAGCCCTTGTAGAGGTTGTTCCAAGAGAAGCTGTGCATGTACTCAGGGCGAAGCGAGGCATTGCCGCGGCTGGTGCTGTAGGTGTCCTGAAACCGCTCGTACGGAATGAGGCTTTCGTAGGCGGGGCGGCGGATATTCTTGGCGTAAGCCAGCGAGGTCGTGAAGTCATCCGACACCTTGTAGTCGGCGCGCAGATTCGGGAATAGGTTGAAGTAGCTCGAATCGATGCCGCTGACCACGCCGTAGTGCGTGCGCTCGGCCCGCAGCCCACCCTGCAAACCTAGCTTCCCGATGGTATGGTTCAGGCTGAAGTAGCTGGCGGCTACGCGCTCCTGGTACCCTAGCTTCGAGAAGGGCGACAACGCTTGCGCGACCCAGTTGCCGTCGGTGAGGGTGGCGGCATTTTGGCGGCTTTGGTTACGCGTATCGGTGTATTTCAGGCCCGCTTCCAAGCGCGTGTTCGGGTTCCATACTTTGGTGTAATCGGCGGCAGTAGTGGAAATGTGGTACGTAGCTGGAATGAAATTGCGGAAGGTGCTTGCCACGGCGGAGTCCTGAGGGCCTTGCAGCAGCTGGTCAAATGTCTGCTGCTGCTTGTTCTGGTAGGTGGCGTAGTTGCTGGTCAGCAGTAGTGCCGAGCCGAGGCTATCGAGCTTGTGCTTGTAGAAGAGGGTGTAGTTGCTGAAGGCATCTTGCAGTAGCACGCTCTCCTGCATGCGGCTCGTGGTGAGACCGTTACCCTGCGTCAGGTATGACTGGGTCCAGCCGGCGCCATCTAAGCTACTTTGCAGCACGTCCACATCAAAACCTAGCGTCGTGTTGGCGCTGAAGTGATAGTTGAGGCTGGCGCTGAAGCTGCTGTTGAGGATGGTCTTGTTCAGGTCGCCGCGCTGCGCTAGGCCGGCGGCTGGCGTCAGGCCTTCGTAGATCGTGCGCTCCGAAGTGCTCCGCTCGAAACCGCCGCGCCGATTGAAGCTGCCATTCACGGCTAGGTCAAGCTTCGGCGTGCTCACCCGCACACCGCCGTTGAGGCCGGCGCCCGTGCGGTAGCCTTGGCGGAAATTAGCACCTAGGTTCGCCGTCCAACCTAGCTCTTTCGCGCGCTTGGTATAAATCTCAATTACCCCGCCCGAAGCATCAGCGTCGTACTTTGCCGACGGATTACTGATGAGCTCGATGCGTTCGATCTGGTCGCCGGGAATGCTCGCCAGCAACGTTTCTAGGTTGGTGCCGCTGGGGAGCCGCTTCCCGTTGAGCAGAATGAGCACATTGCCTTTGCCACGGAAGGTTAGCCGCCCATCGATGAGCTGTACAGATGGCGCGGCGGCCAGAATGTCGTAGGCATCGTTGCCCGCGGCCAAGATGCTGCCGTCCACGTTCATCGTCATGCGGTCGGGCTTCTGCTCAATCAAGGGCCGCTGACCCGTCACAACGACTTCACCTAGCTTTTGCGCTGTTGCGGCTAAGCCCAGCGTACCTAGGTCTAGGCTGGGGGTGCCGGCCGGGAGCGGAACTGCCTGCACATGCGTCACAAACCCAATCATCAGCACCTGAAGCTGGTAGCTGCCGGGCTTTACATTCTTCAGGCTAAAACGCCCGTTCTCGTCGGCCAGGGCGGTTTGCACAACGCTTTCGGCACCCGCCGCTTTCAAGACCACATTGGCAAAGCCCAAGCCTTCCTGCTTCTGCTGGTCGAGCACACGGCCCGTGATAGTGGTTTGGGCCTGGGCCGCAGCGCTAACGCAAACCAATAAACAGATCAACAGCCGTAAGGCGAGGCGGCTAGCTTGGGCGAAGGCAGGGAATAGAGAAGGACGCATTTCGTGGTTTCTTTTGGCGTTGGGAAGAAGCTGGAACGAAGAAACTGCGCACCTTTAAGGAGCCGAACTTATTTCGACCAAGTCACGGCCCCACACCACCAACGTGCGAGTTGGTCTGCCTTTTTTCATGCCCGAACTTCTACCTAGCCCCGCGGAGCCCCGCCTAAGTCCCCGCGCTACTGCCGTGCTGATGCAGCTAGTGCTATGGCTCTTGCTATGCGGGTTCTACTTTGCCTGGAACAATCGCCCCAACTACCACTTTACGGGTCCCATCTGGCCCTATGTGCTGCTGGAATGGGGCTTCGCTATCGGGCTTTTTAACTGCTTGGTATACCTGATTATTCCGCGCTGGCTGCTCCGCGGCCGCTTCGGCCTCGCCCTGCTGGGGGCAGTGGTGCTCATCTATACCTACCGTCTGTGGATGTACGCGGGCGCTTTGCTGATTATTCACTACGCTCCCATAAGCGCCGATTTGCGCTACAACCTCCAGAAAAGCTACGCCGAAAGCCCTTGGCCCGACCTGACAAGCTGGCGCGGACTGCTGGGTTCGTTGATGGATTTACTGGCCACCGTACTCTTCCCCATTGTCATCAGCTTTGTCACGTATGCGCTGGTCATCGAACGCCGCCGCCTAGCCTTAGAGCGCGACCATCTACACCTAGAGCTGAGCTACTTGAAAGCCCAAATAAATCCGCAGTTCTTGTTCAACACCCTCGGCACCTTGCAGCGCCTGACCCGCAGCCGCGACCGGCGCGCGGGCGACGTCGTGCTGCACCTAGCCGATTTGATGCGCTACACCCTCTACGAAACCGACACGGAGCGCGTCGCACTAAGCCGGGAGCTGGAGTTCCTGGAAGATTACCTAGCCTTGGAGCGCCTGCTTCATCCGGAGGCTACCATCACGCACGAGGTTGAGGGCATAGTCACCACGCAGCAGCTCGCGCCCTTGCTCTTGCATCCGTTTCTGGAAAGACTTTTTGTGGGAATAGAAGCGGTTCCGGGCAGTTCTGTGCATATTCAGAGCACGATCCAAGTTGACGCTGATACGCTGACGCTGCTGATAGTCCGCACAACGGGGGTGCCGTTAGCGCACCTTTACCGCACCGATGCGGCCATTGAAGCAGCGCTGCGGCGGCTAGCATTGCAATACCCTCATCAGCATACCGTGCAGCTCAAGGAGGAAAATGCGCACTTACGTTTGCACCTTCGCCTTCAACTTTAGAGGAAAGTGCCAGCCTTGCTCTTATGACTTATCCGCTTCCTTTCCGCATCCCACGCATGCAGGTCGTACGGCCGCTGCTTTTATGGGCGTTGTATATTGGGTTTGAGTACTTCACGTACAGCGGCTGGCACAAGTCGCCCTTGCTTACGTGGTGCTTCGCGCTCAAGGACACGGTGGCCGCGGTGGTTGGTTTTTACTTTTTCTCGCGGATAGTGCTGCCCCGCTTTGTGCTGCAAGGCCGCTGGCTCTCCACGGCTTTGAGCTTAGTGGCCATCTATTACTGTTGGGCCCTAGCTTCGTACGTGCTCTTCCTAGGCTTCGACTATTACCAGCTAGACCCGAAGGAAAGCTACATCTACCGCATTCTGGATAAAGGAATTTGGGTGGGCGTCTTCTCGTGGTACGGGGTCAGCATCGGCCTCTACGATTTCAGTATCACCGTGATGCTGCCCATCTTCGGGCGGTTCTTACAATTTCTGCTCACGACAAGCAACCACACCCTGCGCCTGCAACGCGAAAACCTCAACCTGGAAGTCAGTTTTCTGAAAGCCCAGGTCAATCCGCATTTTCTCTTTAACACCCTCAACAACATCTACACCATGGTGGTGAAGCAGGACGAGCGTGCCCCTGATATGGTGCAGCACCTCTCCGACCTTATGCACTACACCGTGTATGAGTCGGACGCCGCCCTGGTGCCGCTCACGAAGGAAACGGCTTTCCTGGATGCCTACCTAGAGCTAGAACGGCTGCGCTACGGTAAGAAAGTCCGCATCACTTACCAGAAATCGGGTATCACGGACCAGCAGACCATCACGCCGCTGCTGTTTTTTCCTTTCGTCGAAAATGCCTTCAAGCACGGCGTCGATAGCAGCCTCGATGCTTCCTGGGTCGCTATTTCCTTGGCGGCGGACGCTACCCAGCTACGATTTGAAGTCAGCAACAGCTTTAGCCCTACGGCCACACGGCGCGAGTTTGGGGGCGTGGGCATCGATAACGTAAAGAAGCGCCTAGCACTCCACTACGCCCCCACCGAGTACGACCTCACCATCACCCGCGACCAGGAAGCCTACACGTACCGCGTGGCCCTAACCATTCGGCTGACGTCTACCGCGCCGCCACTTGCGCGGCCGGCATTATTCTTCCCCCGTTTTGCTCCTGCCCAATGATTAACTGCCTCATTATCGACGATGAACCCTTCGCCCGCGAGTTGCTCGAAGATTACGTCGCCAAAATACCGTCCCTGAACTTACTAGGCAGCTGTGAGCATGTGTTCGAGGCCTTGGAAGTATTACAGCAGCAGAAAGTAGACCTGGTCTTTTCCGATATCAACATGCCACAAGTCAATGGCATCGAGTTCATTCGGTCCTTGCACAATCCGCCGTACGTCATCTTCGTTACGGCCTACCCGAACTACGCGCTGGAGGGCTTTGAGCTAGATGCGTTGGATTACATCGTCAAGCCCGTGTCGTTTCCGCGCTTTTTGAAGGCGGTGAATAAGGCGTTGGCTGTGCTCCATAACCGGCCCGCTACCCTAGCTCCGCCGGCACCGGAGTACCTGTTTGTGAAAGAAGGTAACTCGTTGCAACGGGTGCTCTTCGATGAAATCTACTACATCGAAGGCATGAAGGACTACATCAAAATTATTCTGAAGAACCGGGTCATTATCACGTATCTGCGCATGAGCCGGGTGGAAGACCAGCTGCCCGCCAGCCGCTTCACCCGCATTCAGAAGTCCTACATCGTGCGCATGGACGCCATCAAAGCCATCAGCGGCAATGAGGTAGAGCTGTACAACTTGCCTGAGAAATTGCCCATCGGCAAGCAGTATAAGGAGGCGCTGCTGGCGCAGTTTGGGCTGAGCTAGCACCACCGCAACCCGCGACCAGTAAGGTACTTATCTGCCCCTCGGATGCACAAGTAACGGCAGTTTTGAATAGTATTAGGCTCATTTCTGCAAACTGACCTAGCCTATTCGATGAGAAAACGCCTACTCCTAGCCTGTGCTTTTGCTGCTACTTTCGCCGCGCAGGCCCAAAAACTCACGGCTACCGAAAAGAAAATTGTGGCTACTGTGCAGCGCAACATGCCCCAAAGCGAGAAGCTACTGGTGCAGGTGGTAAACATCAATAGCGGCACTTTGAACCTGAAAGGCGTGCGCGAAGTAGGCGACATTTTCCGCAAAGAGTTTGATGCCATTGGCTTCAAAACCTCGTGGGTGGATATGCCCGCTGAAGTGCAGCGCGCTGGCCACTTAGTAGCCCAGCGCAAGGGCAAGAAAGGCAAGAAGCTCTTTCTCATCGGCCACCTCGATACGGTGTTTGAACTCGACATGCCCTTTTCGCCCTACACCCAGCTCAACGACTCCACCGCGACGGGTCAGGGCGTGAACGACATGAAGGGCGGCGACGTGGTGATGCTGGCGGCGCTACAAGCCTTGCAACAAAACGGCCTGCTCGATAACACGACCATCACCGCCTACTTCACCGGCGACGAAGAGCGCAAAGGCACCGGTGACGCCGCTCGCGCCGACTTCATTGCGAAAGCCAAAGAGTCGGACGTGGCCCTCGCCTTTGAGTCGGCGGCGGGGCTACACTCGGTAGCGACGGCGCGGCGAGGTTCCAGCGGCTGGCAGCTCAAAACGTACGGGCAAGCGGCGCACTCGTCGGGCATTTTTAAACCGAATGTGGGCTACGGCGCGGTGTTCGAAGCGGCACGCATCCTCGATGAATTTCGGGAAAAGCTAAGCCAGGAGCAGTACCTCACCTTCAACCCCGGCTTGATTGTGGGCGGCTCAGAGGTGAAGTACGACGCCGCCAAAGCGCACGGCGAAGCGGTCGGAAAAACCAACATCATCTCGCCGGAAGTAGATGTGGCCGGCGACTTGCGCTTCCTTACCGAGCAGCAGAAGGAAGATGCTCGCACCAAAATGCGCGACATTGTGGCCCACAGCCTGCCCAACACCCGCGCAGAAATCACCTTCACCGACGGCTTGCCCGGCATGCCGCCCACGCCCGGCAACCAAAAGCTAGCCACCCTCGCCGACCAAGTAAGCCGCGACCTAGGTTTTGGCCCCGTGACGGCCGGCGACCCTGGCTCCCGCGGCGCCGGCGACGTGTCCATCGTGGCGCAGTACCTCGACTGCTTGGATGGACTAGGGTCGTCGGGCAAAGGGGCCCACGCGCCAGGCGAAACCATGAACACCAAGGAGTTTCCGCTGCTGGTACAACGCGCCGCGCTAATGATCTACCGCTTGACGCGGTAAAATGCGGAGAAAGCTCGTATTCCGTTGGCCATCATGCCGCATGTAGCATCGCGCATGTACTGACAACTTCTATCGTTGCGGTTTACCACCACCACGTCAGCGCGCGATACTACGCGCTGACGTGGTGGTCTGAGCGCTGAACTTCGTTGGGGTATTGCTACCCCACACTCACCCTAGGTCCTACAATCTTCATGTGATGCGCCAGGTGTAACTGCTGTACTTGCTCCAGCGAGGCGGTGCTGCTTAGCTGGGAAAGTTGCTGGAAGAATGCCTCGGTGGTAGCACTGGGCTGGGTCAGGAACAGCATTTTGGCGGTTTCGCTCAAGACCAGAAAGCCGTGCGGGATGTTGCGCGGCAAAAAGATCAAGTCGCCGGCCTTCAGCGTGTATTTTTCCTCCCCTACCTGCACCAGAAACTCGCCTTCCAAGATGTAGAACTCCTCATCTTGTTGGTAGTGGACATGCAGAGGCGGACCATCGTGTTGGCGGTACACGCCCGTAAACACCGAGAATTGCTCCTGTGTATCTTGGCCGGAGAGCTTTAGGTACAAGTCGAAGCCCATGATGCGGTAGTGGGCCGCGAAACGGCCCTCGGCACCGCGCACAACGAAAGG
The DNA here is from genome assembly GCF_002154225.1 of Hymenobacter crusticola. GTDB lineage: Bacteria > Bacteroidota > Bacteroidia > Cytophagales > Hymenobacteraceae > Hymenobacter > Hymenobacter crusticola. The sequence continues at coordinate 279,204 of NZ_MTSE01000007.1, read as the reverse complement.
TTTGCTCGGCGTGGGCTGGCCAGCACTGAGCGCGGAAGAATCTAGAAGCGTCATACCGAATACGGCGGAAGAAAGGTTTTTGAGTGCCGTACGGCGGGAAGATGGTTGCATAGCGGTTGCCGGTAATGAGTTGCTTTTCAGCAAAGCTAGGTTCCGACACCCACGGCTAGTGGTCAAAAAACGATATCTTACCGCAGCCGCAACACGTGCTCGGGCGAGTGGGCCGCTTCCCGTAGGAAGGCAACGGGCGTAACGCCGGCAAACTGCTTGAAATCTTTTGCCAAGTGCTGATAGTCAGCGTAGCCGCAGGCGAGGGCCACGGTCAGCCAGTCGTGTTCGGGGCTTTTTTCTTTGAGCGCCTGCGCCTTGTTGAAGCGTACCAAGCGGGCAAAGAGCTTTGGACTAACCCCCATCCGGTCGCGGAATTTGCGCTCGAACTGCCGGTAGCTCAGGCAAGCTTGCTGGGCGAGATACTCCAAGGCAAGCGGCTGATTATGAGCTTGCAGCAAATGACTCATCTTATCGATGGGCTCTAGGCGCACCGTGCGCCGGCGGAAACGTTGAAAAAGGTACGTATCCACGACCTTGATCATTTCGGCATACTGCGCCGTGTTCATTAGGTGTTGCGTGAGCGGGCTGATTTCCGGACCTAGCACACTTTCCGCCTCCAGCGTGGCATCGGTCAGTTCGGCCAGGGGCATGCCACCCAGCAGGTGATAAAGCCCGCCCGGCTGAAAGACCACCTTCATGACTTTAAACTGGCGCGGATAATGGTGCTGCCAATGCGTAAGCGGCTGGCCTTGCACCACCGCGTGCGGAATCACAAACTGCTGCTGGCGCTCGGCATGGACCTTAGTGTACGCCTCCTCAGGGTAAAAAATCAAGCTTTGTTCGGCCCGAGCAGGCATGAGCTTGGTCGGAATCGTGTCCAAGCCCCTGAAATCAAAGTGTAGCAGCACATACTCTTTGACGTAAGGCGCCAAGGCCGGATGCGGCGGCAGTTGCTGGTAGATCATGAGTCCTTGCTTTTGCTACTCACCGGAGCAGGCTAGGCGGTAAGGAAGTTATAAGAATATCTCTTACAGTGAGATAGTTAAACTTGATCTTCGCACTTGCGCTTCTTGGCCAGACTCACTTCAGCTGTCGAAAGCACCTTTAGTGAATTGATCAACCATCAGGCAACGCCTTTTGTATGGCAGCTTCGGCCTGCCACCTATCCTAACTACCTGTAAGCCAAAACCTAGTTAGCATACGCAATACCTAGGTTGGAGACAGAAGCTCAACAAGGCAGCGCACTGGCGGCGCCAACGCGAAACTCGTATCTTCAAGCTGTACCTAGCTCCTACTGTTATGACTGTCGAATACATTCGCTACCGCATTGCGCTTGAGCAACAACCGGCTTTCGTGCAGGCCATTAAAAGCGCCTGCCAGCTCCTAGCCGCCTCGCCCGACTGCCTCAGCTATCAACTCACTCATTGCGACGAAGACCCCTCGCTATTCATTTGGCGCATCGAGTGGACTTCGGTGGAGCGGCACCTCAACGGCTTTCGCAAAAGCGCCGAGTTCGGTGCGTTTTTCCAATTGGTGAAGCCGTTCTATTCAGGTATTCAGGAAATGAATCATTACTCGGTGCTGGTCTGAGTTTTGATTAGATTAACTACGTACTTAATCACGTTTGTATATTTTAACTTTAATTATAGATTTCAATTCCATCGAAAGTGTCCCAACTTATAACGAAAGAACATAAAGTATTCAAAACCAAAACTGGTTACTGCCACATCTTACCAGATAAGATCGTTTTAGCTCGAGAGGGACTTATTGGCAGTTTAGCAGAAGCTCACGTTGGCAACAACATAGCCCGGCCTCTGATTACTTATGGAGTATTTGCTACCCTTCTAGCTTATTGGTCTTACAACAATTACAAAGACGCTGAATATATCATGGCTGGTTACCTAGGTTTGCTGGCAGTAATTCTAGTTTACGTTATCTTAATCAGCTTAAAAAATTCAGCTCAACCAATTATAGAAAGAAAACAAATTCAAAAAATAGTTTTCAAACCCGCCTTCCGTGGTCTAACCCGAGCGCGTTTTGAAATTCTGTTTCGCGATAAGAATGGCAAGATGAAAAAGCGCCTTATCATGCTTCCCGGTTCACTAAACGGCGGCAAAGCAGGAACTGACAAAGCCCTGATTATCATGCAGGAAGAGAACTTAATATAGCATTTAAAAGACAGCCAACTAGTCAAGCTTTTATAGCGTATTATAACCCCACTCCCGCCAAGCTCGTCTAACCAAGCTAGCCCCTTACCTAGCCCTAACGACGCATGAGCCTCTGGGAGATTATCCAACGCCTTTTTCCCTACGTCCGCCCGTACCGGGGGCTGGTCATTGCTACGTTGCTGCTCACGCTGGTGGGCTCGTTGGCGGCGCAGGTCAACCCATTTGTGCTGCGCTACACCGTGGATACGGTGCAAAGCTTGCTGAACCGCAACCTAGGTCTGGCTCAGGGCGGGTCGTTGCTGCTGGCGGTTAGTGGGTTGCTGCTGGGCAAGGAAATCGTAAACACGCTCATCCAGTTCGGGCAGAAGTTCTACGGGGAGAAGATCCGCATCAGCGTGTCGAGCCACCTCATGCACGATGCGGTGCACAGAGTAGTCGGCTACCAGCTAGGTTTTTACGCCGACAACGGCAACCAGACCGGCAAGCTCCAAACCCGCATCGACCGGGGCGTGGAGAGCCTGATGAAGCTGGTGCAGAACTTCTTCATTGATATTCTGCCGCTGTTCGCCAACTCCATTGTGGCCTTGGTGGTCATGTTTATGGCCAATGTGTACGTGGGGCTCGTGGCCGTGGCCGTGCTGCCGGTGTACTTCTGGCTCAGCTACCGCCAAGCCGATAAGCTCAACGGCACCCGCCGCGCCTTACGGGGTTTGCGCGAAGCTAGGAGCCAAGGCCTAGTCAACCTCATTGACTCGGCTGTGGTCATCAAGAGCTTTGTGCGCGAAGACTACGAGGAGCTAAAGCAGAACACCCAACAGGACGCTTTGCAGGAAGCCCAGCTGCAAACCCGCAAAACCAACTTTCTCTACGATGGCCTGAAAACCTTCACCGAGCAGATTGGCGTGGTGCTCATCATCATCCTGACGGCCTACTTGGTACTCGACCGGCAGATTAGCATTGGGGCCATCATGTTCCACATCTTGCTGTTCAACAACGTGTCGGCGCCCATCCGGCAGCTCCACCGCATCTACGACGAGATGAACGATGCCCTCACCTACTCTGAGGGCTTCTTCGACATCCTCGACGCGAAAGACGCGGTAGAGCCCACCGGTCCGCTGAAGCCTCAGCACCTGCAAGGCACCTTCGACATCTGCAACGTCGACTTCACGTACCCCAGCGGCACCCAGGCCCTGCACGACGTCTGCCTGACCATCGAAGCCGGCAAAACCACTGCGTTGGTGGGCCTCTCGGGCGCTGGCAAGAGCACCATCATCAACCTGCTCTGCAAGTTCTACGCCCCCGACCGCGGCAAAATGCTGCTCGATGGCCGCCCCCTAGCCGATTACGACACCCATGCTCTACGCCAGCAAATCGGGCTGGTGCTCCAGAAAAACCACATTTTCAAGGGCACCATCGAGGAAAACATCCGCTACGGCCTCATGGATGCTAGCTTCGAGCAGATTCAGCACGCAGCCCAGCAAGCCTACCTGCACGAGCAAATTATGGAGCTACCGAAGGGCTACCAGAGCGACGCCCAACAGCTCTCCGGTGGGCAGCAGCAGCGCATTGCCATTGCTAGGTTGTTCCTGAAAAACCCGCCCATCATCTTCCTCGACGAGCCCACCGCCTCCCTCGACGCTATTGCCACCGAGCAAATTAAAAACTCGCTCGAAGCCATCAAGCAGGGCCGCACGGTGGTCATCATCTCCCACAGCCTCGCCCAAATCGTAGACTCGGACTGCATCTACGTGATGAAGCAAGGCCGCATGGTGGAAAGCGGCACCCACGAAGAACTGTATGATCTGAAAGGCACTTACCGCGAGATTTTCGACGCCTCGGCGCGAAGCTTGAATATCGAAAAGCTAGCTCGGGTGATGGTGGATGATGGGGATGAGGTGGCGGATACGGCGGGGTGAGCTAGAGCTCAGGAATCTGTTTCCAAATCTATTACCACACGCTTAGGTTCTACTGCGGCGTCAGCGTAGTAACAGGTCCATTTGTCGTTTGCGGACATGCCTTGTATGGTATTTCCTGGCTCGATAACAACACCGTTTTCGTAGATGTAATTAGCATAACTCCACAGTCTACTTACAACCGCATTAGGATCAAATTCTTGAAAACGAATCTGAAAATCAGGCAGGCCGAGGGCATGCATGCCTAAGGTATCCAAAAACATTTCTCCCTCAGGACTATTCGCGATATTGAAAAAACGCACGTTCACCAAGCCATTAAGTACATCTGGCTCTTCTTCTGACACCGCAAAAGCATAAGCAAACGGCTCCACTAGCTTATCGCTTTGCATAAAGTGGACTGCTTGCGGTCTAGTAGCTTTAATTATCGCTGAAAGAAATTTCTGGTAGCATTCCGCGCGCTGTTTATAGTCCAAGCCGCGCGACATCATATCACTAACTAGGCATTCATACTTGCAGGTTTCAACAGCGGCTGCAGCTTCAGCCCAATGCCAACTTTGTGTCAGAGCCGTTGCTACTGATTGTGCGTCAAATGTTGGTTCTTCGGTAATGAATATTGCGCCCTGCGCAGGAACGCTACCATCTTGGTACTGCACACTATAATCAGGAAAATAATATAGCAACGTATTACCCTGATTGTCTGCTTCCTCAACGTTATCGAATGCTTCTTCCAGCTCGGCTGCTATTCGCCTTTTATCGAAGCTTATTTTCTCTGTAAATAAAAGCCTGGCATAAAGCATCTGAGGCGCATTTTCCACTGTTTCTTCAGCGTCTTCCTCTGGTTTTGGTTTGTCGCCTTTTCCAAATAAGTCAAATAGTCCCATGCTTCCAGATGGTGAATGTGAAGTAGATAGCGCAGTTGCTGCAGTTAAATTACCCTCAGCTAGACAGCTGTGTAAATTTAGTTTAGCTTAACTTATTTGCATTTGAGGCTAGCATATCCATGCAATCTTTGCGTGTCGTTCTGCCTTGCGGAGCATTTGTCCTCACTCATCATCCTACCACCAAGTGCAGCGCCTGAAACGCTTTATCTTTTTCGTCCTGGTGTTGCAAGCGGCTTTGGCCAGCGCCCAGAAGGCTCCTTTTACCATTCACACGCTGGTTCTGCCCAAGGAAATTGCGGACCGGAACAACCAGTTTTCCGGACTATTTCTGCGCAACAAGCAGTTACTGCTCTTGTCTGAAAGCCGCTTGCAAGACCGCGCTGAGGCCAAAGTATATGCCCTCGACCTAGCTAGCCTAGACGACCAGCTAAGCAAGAAGTCCCAAGCCCTAGCGTACAAAAAGTACGCTATTCAGAACCTCGATAAAGTCAGGGCACGCCTTGACAGTGCCTGCCAAACGTACGAAGGACTAGAGGGCCTCACGCTGGTGGGCGACACGGCGTATTTCACCATCGAGACGACCACGCCTTCGACGTATTGCTATCTGGTGAAGGGCGCTTTAAATGACGCCACCACCAACATCACCCTGGACCTGGATTATCTGGTGCCGCTACCCAAACCGGCTCTTACCGACGGCTCCCACATCAGCAACGCGGGCTTCGAGGCAGCTACTGGCTATAATAAGAGTTTATTGCTGCTGTTTGAGTACAACTATTTCGCCCACGACAACTACGCTTTTCGTATTCCGAACGCCTCACGTCTGCCCGATATTCCGCAGTATGTGCCAGTAGCTAGGTTGCCTTTCCGCGTCACCGACTTGGTTTACGAAGGCAAGAACCGCTTCACGGCCATCAACTACTTCTTCAACGGCGCCGACGACAGCGTATACCGCACCCCGGCCGGTGACCCCAATACTCGGCTCATCCAAGACGGGAAGAGCTATAAGAACTATTGCCGCCTCATCAGCTTGCATTACAAACGGGACAAGGTGAGTTGGAAGCCCTTGTTTGAGTTGCCCGCCGAGTACATGACCTACAACTGGGAAGGGTTGGCGGCTTACAAAGGCGGCTATTTTCTCATCAATGACAAATACGGTCCGTCGGGCCAATCGACTCTGCTGTACTTACAGCGGAAGTAAACGCCCGTAAGTAGTAGGCATTGAGTACAAGATAGTAGACCATATTCTCGGCTTCAACTTCTTGTATCTTACTACTCCGTACCCTAGCCTTTCCGTTATGCGCCGCTACTGCCTGCTCCTACCGTTTTTGCTCCTTAGCTACCTAGGTTTGGGCCAAGCGGTGCCGTACGGCAACAACCCCGCGGCGGGGCATTACGCTACCGTGCGCGGCGTGAAGCTGTACTACGAAACGTACGGCAAGGGCGCGCCTTTGCTGCTTATTCACGGCAACGGCGGCACCAGCAAAGATTTCAGTCAGAACATTCCCTACTTCGCAAAAAAGTACCGTGTTGTTGCCCTCGATAGCCGAGCGCATGGCAAGTCGACGGACGCGGGCGATTCCCTCAGCTTCGAGATGATGGCCGATGACTGCGCGGCTTTGCTCACACAGTTGCACCTCGATTCGGCCTACGTGCTCGGCTGGAGCGACGGGGGTATCACGGCGCTGATACTCGCGATGCGCCACCCAAGCAAGGTGAAACGGCTAGCTGCTACCGGCGCCAACCTCTGGCCCGATTCCACGGCGCTGATGCCGGAGCTGTGGCAGCAAATGCAGCGCGGCTACCGGGAAGGCAAAAACCAGACGTTTACCGATCCGAAGCGCAAAAACGACTGGAAGGTGTTTCTGCTCGATTGGAAAGAGCCTCACGTGCCGCTCACTGCGCTAGCGAAAATCAAAACGCCTTCCTTTATCATCGCCGGCGACCGGGACGTGATTCGCCCCGAGCACACGGTGGCCATCTACCAAAACCTGCCCTACGCGTGGCTCTGGATTGTGCCCAACAGCGGCCACGGCACCTTACAGGAGCACGCCGACGAATTCAACCGCAAGACTGACGCGTTTTTCCAGGCGCGTGCTCTTCCTATGAAAGCGAAGTAAGGTCAACCAGTTCCCGGCGTTTTGTAGAGCAGCCCCTAGGTTCTTTTTACGTCCAATAGCAAAGCCCGTGATGAACGTGTATCATCACGGGCTTTGCTACTAAAGTCGTTTTCTATCAGCTATGCAGAAGAGCCTACTACGGCAACGACAGCAGATAGCCGATAGTAAAATTGGTATCCCAGCCAAAAATAAACTGCTGACAGCCAGTAGCGGCGGCGATGGCCCGGTAGATAGTCAGGCCGGCTTGCGCCTTGGCGCCTTGCAGCTGCGAATACGCGGCGGCAGGTTGCAGGGCCGTGTAAGGCTCCTTCTCCTGCCGGCCCACTTTAGCCATTTCGAAGGGTACGCCTCCCATAATGAAGCAGGTGCCGCGCAGCGAGCTAGGTACCTGCGCAGCCTTGGTGCGTACCTCGCGGGCCACAACCGCGGTATCAGTGGTTTGCTGGAAGTATTTCGCGCCGTACGTGTCTACCACTTTCGCGTTGCCGTTTTCCATCCAGGCAATTTTGGTGTTACCCGAACCGATATCCACCATAAAGGCTTTGTCGACGTAGGGCTTCGGTACGGCCGCTTTGAAGCCAAGCGCCCCTTCGCGGGCAGGCGTGACGGTGGTCACGACGTAGCTCAACGCTTTAAGATTTTGCACAATGGGCGCCGTCACCTTGGCCATATCGGCGCCGGAGCTCACAATGAAGTGAATGTCGTGGCCGCCCACGCCAAAGTCCAGCATCTGCCCGATGTAGGCCTTCAGGCCCTTGCGAATGTCGTCTTCAGTGGCCATGTTTTCCATTACCAGGCTGTTGCCGTACTCCACCTTCTCCAGCTTCCAGTTGCGCTGCTCGTCCACGCGAATGATGAACATGTTGAAGCCGCTGGCACCTAGCTCCACTACCCCCTTCAGCTTCCCGTTGACGGGTGCTACCGGCTGATAGGTAAAGGCAGCCGAGCTACCGCCCCAGGTAGCGGCTGCTTTCGCCCGCGGCTTGGCAGTGGCAGCAGAAGCTAGCTGCCCATTGGCACTCAAAATATCCCCTTCCTTCAGCTCTACCCGGCTTCCATCTTGCCTGACCAACGAATGCGTCGCGTAGTCTAGGTGCATGCCATCCGGAAACGCGACATCCTTCGTGACGGGAGTCGTTTTCACAGGCTTGTTTTTGTTGCTGGTCCGCAACACCAGCGTGTTGTTCTCCATTGTGTACCACGACATCCGATCGGAAGCGGCGTCGGTGGCACCCTGAGCTGCCGCTTGCTGGGACGAGCCTAGCAGCAGTACTCCGCCAAGTAGCAATGAAGTAAGTAATCCGTTTCTCATGCGGGCAAGTTGTTTGAACTGAGGTATATAAGTAGAAAATGCAGGTAATGTGACACTTACTAAGGTTGTGCTTGACTACGTAAGTAAATTCTGTACCAAACTTCCCGCTCCGCCTAGGTTTTCGGCGCGCCGCTGGCTGCTCAGGAGGCTAGCTGTTGTTCGGGGCCGTTGCCCAATCGAGGGGCTATTGCCCGCCCGTTTTAGCGCGTTACTCGGTAGGCGGCTCCGACCTAGCGCAGAAGTTCGCCGGAATTTTATGGTTGCTTCGGGGCCTTCGCCGTAAACACGACGGGTACACGCCTGGCTACTCATGCCTACCCCCTAGATCTTTCCCTTATGCAGACTTTCACCGTAGAGCGGCTTTCATTTGACAGCCTCACGGAGTTACCCAACTCCTGGCAAGCCAATGACTACAAAGCGCTTCTGACCAAAACCGGTTACGACAACCCCGAAGAGCTAGCTCCGGATGAGCTAAAAACTATGTGCCTGATGGCCTTAGCCGACCTAGAGCCCGCTGAAGCTGCCCAAGCTGTGCTAGAACACCTGTTTGAAGACCAACTGACGGCCGGCCAAATTGAAAACCTAGCCCATCAGATGCTCACGGAAAAACTCTGGGAAGAGAATCCGGAGCTCGAGCAGCACGAAGGCTTCTTCAAGGCCACACAACTGCTTTACACCGCCTACAATGGCAAATTTCCTAGGGCAGAAGCGGTGCAGTTCCAAGTGAAGCTCACAGCGGATGATTCCGAGGCTTTTGCCCTTTTCGACACGGATCCGGAAGCACCTCTGCTGCGCCTGTTGGCCCAAGGCATGCCCGATAACGCGCTGCTGAAACGCCTGTTTCATGAGCAGCTCGATGGCACCAGCTTCCCCGAAGCGCCTGCCATTGTCTGGCAGCTACGCCCCGTGAGCAAGGCAGAGCAGTCGGCCACGTTCGAGGTAGTGAGTTCCGCCTACTGGCTCGACGATTTCAAATATGCCGACTCTTATCAGGCAACCACCCAAGCCGATACGGTGACCGAGCCAGCCGAGTAACGTGCGGGCACTTAGGGCGATACGTCGCACCAGAGATGCCCAACAACCAGCGGCCCTAGGCTACCCGCAGCCTAGGGCCCACAGGTAAACGATTAGTGTGAGCGGATACGCGTAGTTTCGCGGGTCTACGTATCGGCTTACTACTCATGAGAGTTTTAGTATTTTTTTGCGCGTTGTTGCTTACCACTCACCTAGCTTGTGCGGTCAGGAACAAAGCAACGGTAGAGCTAACGATTCGCCCAGAAACCCACTCCTTCTCGTGCCGCTACACGCTGGAGGCGGCTGTTTCGCCGGGGCCCTTTTTACTTACTGTAAACAAGCAGTTTACCGTTGCGAAAGTAACGGGCGCCGCTCTGCGCGCTTACACCGCCACGCCTTTCTTCGATAACTATCAGAAAGACACGCTTCGCCGGCTCACGCTTCAGTTTGCCAATGCCAAGCCGCGGCAGACGATTACGGTGGAGTACAGCGGCAAAATAGGTGAGCGATATTATACCGATAGCTTGGCGGACTTCACGGCGCAAGCAAATTGGCTGCCCACCATTCCAAACCAGGAATACGAGTTGGTGGACTACCACCTCACTGTACACGTTCCTCCGGCCTACCAAGTGATTAGCACCCACGAGCCCGTCCGCGCGACGCCGGGCACCTATACATTCGCGGGAACAGGGCCCAACATTGAAATTACTGCCATGGCCGCTCGGCGCTTTACGAAGCTAGCTTCCACGGCTGATCAGGTGCGCGTTACCCTGTATAAAGCCAACCGCCCCTTCAACGCCAACGACACTTTACTGCTGGCGGATGCTCACAAAATAATTGCCTACCAAAATCGCCAGTTTGGTAGCAAAGATCCAATCCGCACCTTCACCTTTCTACTGCCTAGCATCAACCGCTCGGCGTCAGGCTTACTGGATAACGCCGCGGTAATTGCCTACCTAACTTTCGATACCAAAGACCCCGGCGACTTGATGATTCTGGCGCACGAAATCAGCCATAAGTGGTGGGGCTACGGCGTTTGGAACACGTATGACAACTGGCTGAACGAGGGCTTTGCCTCCTACTCGGGCTTGCTCTACCTAAAGGCTGTTGGCGACACGGCTAGCTTCCAAAAGGAACTTACTAAGCGCCAAAAGTCGGCAGCCACGGCGCCCGCTCTGATCAACTTTGACGTGACGAAGTACGATTACCCTAGCCTGCGGCGGGTGATTTACGACAAGGGCGCCGTAACTTTATTCGAGCTGCACCAGCGGGTGGGTGATGCGCAGTTCTTCCGGATTCTCACGGAGACGGCAGCAGCCAAAGTGGCTACCACGCAGGCCTTTCTGGCGATAGTGGAGCGCCAAACTAACCGCGCAACGCGGGACTGGCTTGCCACCAAGCTAGGTACCTAGGTCTGCCGTACTACTGAGCAGCCCAACTGCTGGAAAACTCACGCAACTTCCTGAATCATGAGCGGTGAAACAAACCTTGCGCAACTGGTGCGCACCATGCAGCCGGCGCTTCAGCCGGGCACCTACGTATTCTGCCCCGTGGCTTCCCTCGATGGGCTCGATCTGGCAGAGATTATTTGCCTGTTTCGGGAGCAGGAAGCCATTACCGTAATCCTGCCGCAAGCCACCGCCGACCGCTTGCAGCTGCCGTATTCCTTCGTAGCTGCCTGGATCACGCTGACCGTGCACTCATCCTTGGCAGCCGTCGGACTGACGGCTGCTTTTGCTCAGACCCTAGCCCGCGCCAGCGTAAGCTGCAATGTGGTGGCTGGCTATTACCACGATCATATTTTCGTGGCCACCCAAGACGCCGAGAAAGCCGTGCAGCTCTTGCAGCAGCTCGCCGAAACGGGGGTTTAGCACCTGCTATTTGCTTGCCCGACCGAAGGAGCTAGCCAGTACTAGCGGCTATAAACGGCACATATTCTGACTATTGTGCAGCTTCCCTGCGTTATTGCGCGTATAGCTAGCCCGTTCACCGTTGATGGCCCAATGAAACAGATCTTACTTGTGGGTTGGCTGCTGCTGGCACTGCTCCACGGCGCAGAGGCGCGCCACTTGCAGCCCGGCTTCGACAAGGCCGAGTACCTAGAGTTGCTGCGCCTGCACGCCCGCATTGCCGACACCGCCTTTTTCGGTCAAATCCCAAGGCCTACCCGCTTTCGAATGGTGTACCGCTCGCCCGTGTTAGGTTTGGACAACCGCTGGGACTTGTGGACCAGTCGTGATTCGGTGGCCGTGCTCAGTATTCGGGGCACTACGGCCAACTCGGTGAGCTGGCTCGAAAACTTCTACGCGGCCATGCTACCGGCCAAGGGCGAGCTGAAGCTTTCGGCTACGCGCACCTTCCCCTACGAGCTTTCCACGCACCCGCAGGCGGCAGTGCACGCGGGTTGGCTTTTAGGGATGGCCTTCCTCGCCGACAACGTGGTACATAAAGTGGACTCCTGCTACCGGCGCGGTATCCGCGACTTTGTGATAATGGGCCACAGCCAAGGTGGTGGCATTGCCTACTTGCTTACCTCGCACCTACGGGCCTTGCAGCGGCAGCAAAAGCTCCCGGCTGATATCCGGCTGAAAACCTATTCTAGTGCCGGCCCCAAACCCGGCAACCTCTACTACGCCTACGACTACGAAGCCCAGGCGCATAGCGCCCAAGGTAGCTGGGCGCTTAACGTAGTGAACTCCGCCGACTGGGTACCCGAGGTGCCGATTTCCATCCAAACCATTCAGGACTTTAACACCACCAACCCCTTTACGAACGCCAAAGAAGCCATTGGTAAGCAAAGGTTTGGGCAGCGCCTCGTGCTCAACTACCTCTACCGCCAACTGGAACGCCCCACCCGCAAGGCCCAGCGCGCCTATCAGAAGTACCTAGGCACCGTGGTGGGCAAGCGCGTGGCTAAGCAGCTAGAAGGCTACCAGCCAGCGGCATACTACCCAAGCAGCAACTACGTGCGGGCCGGCACGCCAATCATTCTTTACGCCGATGCCGCTTACCTTCAGCGCTTTCCGGACGTAAAAGGCAAAATCTTCCAACATCACCTGTTTGAACCGTATTATTATTTAGCCCAAAAGCTTCCCTAATGCGCGGCTCCTGCGGGCCGCGCCGGCCTCACCGTTTTACCTAGCTTTTTACTTCTATGGAAACCTACGTTGTCGGCGATATTCACGGCGCTTACCGGGCCTTAGAACAGGTGCTAGAGCGCAGCCCATTCCGGCCCGGTATTGATCGGCTGGTGCAGATTGGGGATGTGTCGGATGGCTGGCCCGAAACGCCCGAGTGCGTGGAGCAGCTGCTTGCTATTCCGAACAGCATCTGGCTCCAGGGCAACCATGACTGGTGGACAACCGACTGGATGGCCATCCAACCCGCGTTTGAAGACATTGAGTATATCTGGTACCGACAGGGCGGCCAGGCCACCTACGAAGCCTACCAGCGTTTCGGGCCAGAAGTCACGCAGCGACACTTCCAGGAATTCTTCGGCAAACAACTCCCCTACTTCATCGACGAGGATGACAACCTCTTCGTGCATGGCGGCTACGACCCGGAAGAACTCATTGAAAATCAGGAGCCGTACGACCTCGTTTGGAACCGCGAACTGTGGACCACGGGCGAAATTGCCCACGGCTACGCCGCGTGCTTTATTGGCCACACGCCAACTTGGCCGGAAAGCGTAGTGCCGGTTCAGCGCACCAACGTGTGGAACGTGGATCAGGGGGCAGCCTACGGCGGACGCCTCACCATGATGAACGTGCGCACCAAAGCGTTTGTGCAGAGTGATACCGTTAGGGAGCTGTACCCTGGCGTGAAAGGCCGCGGCCAGTAAGCTAGCTTACCGTGGGCGGGTTGCGGTTGGGGTCGGGCTGACCACCGGCCAGCTGACTTACCATATCGTCGAGGATGGCTTTGCTGTAGCCAATGCGGTTGGCGTACTCCATGCACAAGCCATATTCGCGGGCATCAATCTGGCCGTCTTGCAGCATCATCTGCACCAAGGTTTGCAGCTCCAGCGTCCGCTGAATACCCTCGGCCGGCACAATGAAGCTAAGCACACCTAGGTTGTCCGCAATGGGCATCACTTCTTCGGGTTTCAGACCTAGCTTATCACCGATTTGCACCAAGAACTCACCTTCCTCTTGGCTGAGCTGGCTATCGGCGGCGGCAATCAGCACCAGGTTCTGAAAGAAAGCTAGCTTCTTCTGCTGCGTGTTTAGTACGTCTTCGAGGGAATGTTGCGGCTGCATCTTCTTAGGTAATAGTAACGGAGGGGATAGACACCCAACGAGGGTGAAGTAGTCAAACGAGGCCTTTCGGGGAAAGTTATTGTCTTGCTTCAGGAGTGCAAAACTGGCAGGGGTATTTTGTGCCTATTTCAACCACCATGTAGCGGCTGCGCGTTCGGGCCGGTCTGTTCGGCTTACTAAGTCAAACAATAGCCGCATGGCTTCGTTAAGCTCTTTTACTCTTGCTTTCTGCCCCACGATTACCTGACACCTATTTTCAACTTAATTACCCGTTCATGATTACTTCGCTGCGCCGTGGCGACGGCAGCGTGTACCTTACCGTAGAGCGCAACCAACCCGAAAACTGGATTCATGCCCGCTGGCACGGCCGCCAAACCCTAGGCAGCATCATGGATGGCGGCCTCACCTACGTGGATATGCTACGCGAACAGCCTAGCCCTAGGCTCCTGAATGACCACCGTGAATTGATTGGCAACTTCACCGAAGCCAACGACTGGATTGAACACGTCTGGACGCCGCTGATCATTGGAGCCGGACTGCGTTATTTTGCCCAAATTTTGTCACCCGATATTTTTGCTCAACTCTCCATCGAGAACTTGCAGCTACGCATCGGCGACCAATTGCACATCCACATGTTCGATAGCTTGGAAGCTGCGCAGTACTGGTTGCGCATCCAAGCCTAGGTTCCGTTTTGATCAGGGCCCTGAATAAATTTACGGCTCATCAGAGGCAGTACTTTCCCAACCGTAGCTACTCCACAAGGCGACTTATGGGGCCAGGCTGGGGCGCACGTTCCGGTACGGAGCCATTGGGCCTAGCCCATGGGCGGAGCGGCTCCAGGGGCAGCCTTAACAAGTGCGATACTGTATCTTCCGCCGGATCTGGGTGGGCTGGCACCCCTATAGTTAGTTCCTGCTGCGGCACATTCACGCGCCATGTCCGGTGTAGCCGGTCCCACAGCGTGAGCACTACCCCGAAGTTGCTTTGCGTTTCGCGGTGCACCACGGAGTGATGAATACCGTGTACGCGCGGTGTGACGAAGAAGTGCGTCAACCGGCGCTCAAGCGTGATAGGCAAGCGCCAGTTGGAATGATGGAAGGCCGTGCACGCTTCAAATACAACTTCGTACGCTAGCAACGTGCCAGGCCGCACACCTACCAAGGCCGTCACCCCGCCCCGGTACGGAATACTTGCTAGCATCTCCCCGGCATGAAACCGCCACCCGGTGCTCAAATCCATATCTAGGTCGATGTGATGCACCCGGTGAAACCGCCACAAGAATGGCGCGTGCAGCAACCGGTGCCACGAATACGCCACATAATCCAGCACGAGCAGCTCAGCGAGTAAGCGTACCGGCTCAGGTAAGCGAAGCCGATGCAGGCCCCAACGCTGGCGAGCAGCTAGCTGGGTGAGCCCCACCATTGCCGGCAGCAGGGTCAGCCGCATCCCTACTAGGGAAGGCGCAGCCAAACCCACATTTACGGGCCACCGCTTGCCACGCGGACGCGTGCGCCGCCGCAATGGCCGCACAACTTCGCCCACAAAGACGGCCACGGCCACCACCGCCAGCACCGGCGTCGCCCACCGATCGAACCGGCGTAGCAAGGTAGAAACACGAGGAGAAGCAGACATACAGAAGCTAGGTCGACGAACACTCTACGTATGTAGGCCCGCGCCAGTCAACTGACCTAGGTTATTTCTGCGTGGGGTTCCAGGGCAGCGGGCCGGCAAAAATCTGCTTCAGCGTGTACTGCTTTGCTTCCTTAGCCGTAAGCTGGTGCGACCAAGGCACCCGGCTCTGCGGCTTGGCGCCCGGCCCCGTTGACTTGTACTCAGCGTAATAAGCGGTTTTCTCACTTTCGGGCTTGCTCCAGTTGTGCCAGCCAGCCGGCACAATGTGGTTGCCCATTTCCGTGTGCAGAAAAACCACCCGCGCACTCGGCCGCCACGGCCGACCTAGGTGCACTTGCGTAGCTAGGGTAGTATCGGCCGTTAGTTTGCAGTTCAGAAACACAAACCCATACGGGTGCCCCGCCGGGGTAGACGCCGCCGTGATGTAGGAGTTTTTCTTGCTGTAAATGGTGCAATGGTCAAACACGGCCGTGCTGGAGCCGAAGATAAAGTCGGTCGTGCCTTCGATGTAGCAGTCTTGGTAATACTGGCGACTGTTGTCGGTAGCAAGGAACAATACATCCTGATTGCCCACCATCCGGCAGTTCCGGAACACGCAACGGTCGGCTTCTACGTGCAGAGCCACAGCTTGCCCAGCCGTATAGCCAGCCGTGTTTTCGAAGGTGATGTTCTCAGCTCGGAAGTCGTTGCCCTGCACCAGCACTGAGTGCGAGGTGTAGGTATTGATGTCGCCTTTGCCGGTATGGTCGTCGTAGGTGATAATGGTGGCATTCTTATCCTCCCCCACTAACGAAATGTGCGTTTTCAGCGCTGGCACCACCAATTTCTCGCGGTAAGTCCCTTTTTTCACCCGGATAACCACTTGCGTTTGCACTTGGTTAGGCACGGCATTTACCGCTTCCTGCACCGTGCGGTACGTGCCGGAGCCATCCTGCGCCACCGTGATAGGACTTGTCGGGGTCGCTTCCTGGGCCTGCGCGGTAATGCAGGTTACAAGTAGTAAGCTGCACAGGTACAGCAGGTTCTTACACTTCATGTCTATAAGGGGGATAGAATATGTTAGGCTAAGCTAGCTATTCTAACGCGGCATATGATGCTTCGCAGCACTGTATCCTGTAATGATTTAAGTTCGCGCACCCAATAACTGCACAAGCTAACAGTAAATACCCGTTACACTCTTCAAATAACTACTGTAGCTAATATAATAGTTGTGCAAGCATTTTTTGCCCGCGCAAGCCGACGGTCAGCTGGCTTTAGCAGGATACTAGCTTAATTAAATGAAAAGAAAACGCTTAAAGATTCTAGGCGTTTGTGATATAAAGCGTTACTTGGTAACCGAAACGTATACCGCTTGCTGAATAGTATTTTTCTTGCGCGGCCGTGTACACTACTCCAACTTAGGCAACGCTGCGGCGGACCAGTTTTTTACTTAGCACAAACCGTAGCATGTCCTCCGCAGAAGACGCCTTACTTTTATGGGATTTATTCAAGCAAGGTGATTGGAATGCGTATACCAAACTATACAATCAATACTTTAAACTATTAAACAACTATGGCTATAAATTTACCAAAGACATTAACTTTATTGAAGACGCTGTTCAAGATTTGTTTGTCAAGTTGTGGACTACCAGAAGCAACTTAGGAAACCCACTATCTGTCAAGAATTACTTATATAAATCACTGCGCAGCACCCTTTTTAGAAAATTACAAAGCAACTCCCGCTTTACTGAAATTCAGGACGATAATAGCCTACCTTTTGAAGCCTCGTTCGACCAAGCCGTAATTGCTACTGAGCAAGAACAAGAATTACGGGTAAAAATAAAAGTAGTCATAGATAAATTACCAGCTAGGCAGCAAGAAATTATTTATCTGCGATTTTACGAGAGTTTTGATTACGAAGAAATTTCCGACATCATGAATATCACTATTGCTTCTACTTATAAGTTACTCTACAAAGCATTACACAGCGTCGAATCTGTGTTCAAAGATTCGAACATAAGTAATTCATTTTAAAATTCTCGTTGATCCGCAAGTAGTCTAACGGGCAGAGCTCCGGTTGCAAAGCGTTAGCAAGACTAACCTAGGTTGAGTGGATTGCAGAAGCTTGAGGCGACTGTTTGCAGCCTCTGCTACGCTAGTGTTACGATTTGTTTAAAAAATTTCTTTTCCGAAGGGATAATCGGGGTACGGTGAGGTATATAAGGAGTGTTTAGCACGCTCCCCGCATGGATTCCAGCAGATACGCTTCATTCACTACCAAAGACTTCCTAGCGGACGACGACTTCGTCAGCGCGGTCATCAGCCCTACCGATGCGTCTACCCGTTTCTGGAAGCAGGTAGCCGAACACTATCCGGATAAGCAAGAGGCTATTGCGCAGGCTACCACGCTCATCCGAGGTTATCGGGCGCAAGATACCTTCACCAATGCGAGCCGGCAGGCGGAGCTTTGGAAGCGTATTGAGGCTGAGGTTGGACCGGTAGAAGCGCAACCCAAGGTGCTCCAATTACGCCCCCGCCCTCTGCCCGCTTTGCTGCGGATTGCCGCTGCTGTGGTGCCGCTCGGCCTAGGCTCGCTGTTTTTCTGGTACAACCAGGACCAGCATTTCGAGACGGCCTTTGGCGAAATCAAAACCGTTGAAATGCCCGACGGGACTCAGGTGCTGCTCAATGGCAATTCGTCGCTGACGTACGAGCGGGGCTGGGGCAAAAACTCGCGGGAAGTGTGGTTGAAGGGTGAAGGCTTTTTTCGAGTTGCGCACTTAAATAAAGATTCAACGCACATTAAACCGGGTGAGCGTTTTGTCGTGCATTGCAATGACCTCGCCATCGAAGTACTGGGTACGACATTTAATGTGAACAACCGCCACGCCAAGGTTGACGTGGGGTTAGTGACAGGCAAAATTAAATTGACCGTTGCGGCAGCTAATAAACCAGCAAGCTCTGTGGTGCTAGCACCGGGAGATTACGTGGAATATGCCGCTAAAACTATTTCTCCGAAAAAGAAGCTAGCCCACCCGGAAACGTTGGTGACTTGGTGCAAGCGCCAATTTATTTTCAAAGATGGTAAGCTAGGTGATATGCTGAAGGTGTTGGAAGACACGTACGGCTATCAAATTAAGTATTCAAAAACCGCGGTTCAAGAGCTGAAAATAGAAGGTGAAATCAACGTCACCGGCGTCGAAGCACTACTGGAAACTATTTCGGCTTCCTTACACGTGAGTATTTACCAAAATGGAAAGCAGATAATTGTCAACTAACCCTTTCAACCTAAATGCATGAGAAACTTTGACTCGACAAGTTCCTTTACGTGGTGTGCTCCGTTGTTGTTATTTATGTTGAAAGGTGCGCCTAGCCACGCACAATTTGCGTTAGCAACGAAGCCAACTTCCAGTAGAGCGTTGTACAGAACACAAGGCGAACAGCCGGTAGTTGAAACGCGAAAATCTCTGAAAGAAGCCGTCGATAATTTAAAGTCGCACTACCAAATTCAAATTGCCTTTAAAAAGGGTTTATTGGATAATAAATTCGTGCCGTCGACGCTGGACGCAAACAACCTAGAGGGCGCAGTTGAAAATACATTAACCCAATTGGTAACGTCTTTTGATTTAAACGTCAAAAGGATTACCGATAAACAATACGTCATTTACCAGGCCGATTCGAAAAGCGTGGCCGATGATGTGGTGAAGGGCAAAGTGGTGCTGGAGGATGGCGCCGGCGTGCCGGGCGCTACGGTGGTCGTGAAGGACACGAAGCTAGGCACTGGTACCGACGGCGACGGCAACTTTAGCCTGACGCTACCCGCTGACTACCAGGGCAAGCCCGTGACGCTGGTGGTGTCCTTTATCGGCTACGCGAAAGTGGAGCTGAACGTGAGCGACCGGTCGGCGCCCGTCACCATCAAGCTCGCTAAAAGCAGCCAGAACCTAGAGGAAGTCGTGGTAACGGCCCTGGGCATCAGCAAGCAGAAGCGCGACCTAGGGTACGCCGTGACCGAAGTAAAAGGGGAAGAGCTGACCCAGGCCCGCGAAAACAACGTGGCCAACGCCCTAACCGGCAAAGTAGCGGGCGTGAACGTGGCGGGCCTTTCCACGGGGCCGGGCGGCTCTAGCCGGGTTATCATCCGGGGCAACGGCTCGTTGTCGGGCTCGGCCAACAACCAGCCCCTGTACGTGCTCAACGGCATGCCCATCGACAACTCGGTGCCAGGGCTAGCCCCGACGGCCAATGGCGGCGGCAGCAACGTCGACCGCGGCGACGGTATTGCCAGCATCAACCCCGATGATATTGAGTCGATTACGGTGCTGAAGGGCGGTACGGCGGCGGCGCTGTATGGCTCGCGCGGCGGCAACGGCGTTATCCTGATTACTACCAAAAAAGGCCGCGCCCAAAAGGGCATCGGCGTTGAGTACAACTCGACTGCCACGCTCGAATCCATTTCCGTTTTCCCCGACTTTCAGTATGAATACGGGCAGGGCGACGGGGGCGTGAAGCCCACGACCCTAGCTGCCGCCCAAGCCACTGGCCGCCGGTCGTGGGGCGCCAAGATTGACGGCTCGACCGACTACGTGGGCGTTGATGGGCAGACGCATCCGTACGTAGCGCAGAAAAACAACCTCAAAAACTTCTATCGGCTCGGCAGCACGTTCACCAACACGGTCGCCTTCACGGGCGGCACCGAGGCCATTGCCTACCGCTTTTCGTTGGCCGATTTGCAGAGCAAAAGCATTCTGCCCAACAGCACCTACAACCGCAAAACCGGCAACCTGAACCTGAACGGCAAGCTGAGCCCCCGGCTGAGCTACGAGGCTCTGGCGCAGTACAACATCGAGACGGCGCAGAACCGGGCTAGCGCTGGCGACGCCACAGCCAACCCCAACTGGTCGCCCTACATGATTGCCAACACAGCCGATGTGCGCTGGCTGAAGCCCGGCTACAACGACGCGGGCAACGAAACCGTCTGGAACGACGCCAGCGTGGCGACCAACGGGTACTTCGTTATCAACAAGTTCAAGCAGAACGACCGAAAAAACCGCTTTATCGGGCAGGGTTCGGTTAGCTACGAGCTAGCGAAAGACCTGGTCCTCAAAGGCACCGTCAGCCAAGACCACTACGATTATAACTACTCGAACGTCACGCCGACGGGCACGCTCTACGCCCTGACGGGCCAGTATGTGGGCATCAAATCGGACGTGAGCGAAACCAACGGGCTAGCCACCATCACCTACCGCAAGCAGATCAAGGAAGTGGGGTTGTCCTTCCTGGGCGGGGTGAACAAACGCCACTCCGAGCTCAACGAACTCGACCAAGCGGGGACCGGGTTTACCATCCCGTACTTCTATAGCTACAACAACCTAGCCTCGGGCACCACCCTAGCGTTGGCGCAGAAGCAAGAAGTGAACTCCGCTTTCGGCTCTATTGATTTTAGCTTCAAAAACCTGCTTTTCCTCACCGTTACGAGCCGCAACGACTGGTACTCCACGCTGAGCACCAAGAACAACAGCCAGTTTTACCCGAGCGTCAACGGCAGCTTTATTGTGTCGGATGCTCTGCCGCTGCCCAAAGCCATCAACCTGCTCAAGCTGAAAGGCGCCTACGCGCAAGTCGGGCAGGGCGCCCCGGACCCCTACGCTGTCAACCTGACCTATAGCAACGTCCCGAGCTCCGACCGCCCTCTGCAGAACGTGAGCAGCAACACGCCTGGCTCGGGCATCGCGGGTATCACCAACGCCAACCTAGGCCCGGTTTTGTCCACAACCTCGGAAGTGGGCATCGAAGGACAGTTTTTGGATAACCGCTTCAACTTCGATTTCACCTTGTATAACCGGGTGACCGACAAGGACATCATCAATTCCACAATCAGCTCTACCTCCGGCTACAACAGCGTGTACCTGAACGCCGGCAAAGTGCGCAACCGCGGCATCGAGGCCTTGGTGGGCGGCACGCTGATAAAAGGGTCGGACTTCTCCTGGAACACGAGCTACAACCTCGCCTACAACGACAACGAGGTCCTGCGCCTCGTCGACGGCATCACCTCCATCAACCTAGCTTCTACGGTTGGTAACTGGGGCAATATCAACAACATCGTGGGGCGGTCGGCCTTTGAGATTGTGGGTACGCGCATTCAAAAAGATGCGAACGGCAATACCGTGTTCGACCCGGCCAGTGGCTTCCCCGTGGCAACGGGCTTGCAGCCGCTGGGCAAAAGCGTAGCGCCGCTCACGATGGGCTTCAGCAACGATTTCCGCTACAAGCGTTTGTCCTTAAATGTGTTGCTGGATGGCAAGTTTGGCAACAAAGTCTTTTCCATCAGCGAGGTGTACGAAACCCGCCTAGGTCTGCTGAAATCGACTTTGCCCGGTCGGGAAAACGGCTTGCAGCTGCGCGGCGTCACGAAGTCCGGCGACGTGTATGAGCGTGTGGTGCCCGTGAGCGGCCTGCGCAACTACTACGACAACTACAAAAACTACTCGGAGCTGTTCGTGCACGATGGCAGCTTCATCAAGCTGCGCCAGGTGATTCTGTCCTACAACCTGCCCGCGTTCCACATCAGCGCGCTCAAGCTGCAGTCGGCCTCCATTTCCTTCGTAGCCCGCAATCTATTCATCCTCATGAAGCACACCGACTTCGACCCTGAGCAGAGCTTCAGCAACAGCAACTACCAGGGTTTGGAGTCGATCGGCTTGCCCCGCACGCGTTCCTACGGCCTGAACCTGTCCGTTAAATTCTAATTCCTGAGACGACAACCATGAACAGACTTCTATCTAAATGTGCTCTTTTTGTCGGTGTCGGGCTGCTCGGATTGACGGCGTGTACCAAGGACTTCGAAGAGATTAACACCAACCCCAACGCAGTAGGCACTATCACGCCCGAGTTCGTCTTCACCAAGGCGCAGTACGATGGGGTATCCAACATGCTGAACTCGCTGCTGGGCACCATGCAGTACACGACCAGCTTCAACGACGTATCGGGCTTCGGCTCCAAGTACATTGCGAGTCAGGTGAACACCTCGTCGTCGTCGTTCAGCTCCGCCTACCCGAATGCGCTGAATGAGATAACACTGGTTATCAACGCGGTAAAAGACGACCCCAACAAAGTAAACCTGCTCTCGGAAGCTAGGATCTGGCGGGTGTACTGCTACAGCCGCCTGACCGATCTGTACGGCGATATTCCCTATTTCCAGGCCAACCAAGGCTACACGGGCGCGCAGTACACGCCAGCCTACGACGCGCAGAAAGACATCTACGCTGACATGCTCAAGGAACTGGACGAGGCCGCCGCCAGCCTCGACCCTGCCAAACCAACCTTCGGCGTGGCCGATTTGATGTACGCCGGCAACCCGGTGCAGTGGAAGAAATTTGCGTACTCCATGATGCTACGCCTCGGCATGCGCCTGACGAAAGTGGATGCCGCCGCTGCCAAAACGTGGGCCACGAAGGCGCTGACCGGCGGCGTGATTACCGACGATGCCGACATTGCCAAAGTAACTTACCTAGCTAGCGGACAGATTATTAACCAAAACCCGCTCGCGTACTTTCTGTGGATCAATGACTACATCGCCGCCAACGGCAACACCAACCAGGAAGGCGGCAAGTACCAGGATGTGTTCATCAACTACCTCAAAGCGACCAAGGACCCGCGCCTAGGGGTCGTTTCGGTGGTGTACACCGGCGGCTCGCCGAATCGCACGGACACCACGTTTGCCAAGCAGCAAGGCATGCCGGCAAACCTAGGGGCCAAGCCTGCCAACTTCGCCCAGCTCAGCGAGCCGAACCCCAAAACCGTGCTGCTGCTCAACTCCCCACGGTTGGTTTTCACCGCCGCCGAGTCGTACTTTTTGCAAACGGAGGCCGCGCTGCGGGGCTGGTCGAGCGGTTCGGCTAGCACCTTGTACAGCAACGGGGTGAGTGCGGCCCTGCGGCAGTGGTCCATCATCAGCCTAGGTTCCAGCGACGGCACGTTGTCGAGCCGGCAGATCACGACCTACGTGAACAACAACCGGCTGGTGACGAGCAACTTCGACGAGCAGATGAAGCAGATCTACACGCAGTTTTGGGTGAGCGTGTTCCCGGATGCACAGGAGGCGTTTGCGAGCTACCGGCGCACCGGCTACCCCGCCCTCACGCCCAACAACTACCCCGGCAACGCCACCGGTGGGCAGTTTCCGCGCCGCTTCCTGTACCCGCTTTCCGAGCAGAACCTGAACGCCAACGCCTACCGCGCCACCATCGAGCGCCAGGGCCCCGACAACCTGCTCACCCGCGTGTACTGGGATAAGTAAGCTAGGTCGTATTTCGCTGTATTACTGAATTTTACTTCCGGTAGGGCCGCGCATTCTACCGGAATACTTCACGCCCCAAGATGATCAAAAAAGTACTTGCCTGCTTGACGTTAGCGTTCTGCTCTCACGCCGCGTTTGCCCAAAACGACGTGGTGAACGACGACGAGAAAAGCAGCTACAATTTGAATAAGCCTGAGCGCGAGCAGTGGCTGAAAAACACGGGCGCTGGCCTGTTTATCCACTTCAGCGTCGATGCGCAGCTAGGTGTTGTGATTAGTCACTCGCTGGTGGGCGCTTCCGAAGACTATGCGGATCGTTTCTTCAAGGAGCTGCCCAAAACCTTTAATCCGAGCAAGTTCGACCCTTACCAAATAGCGGTGCTGGCCAAGCTAGCCGGCATGAAGTACATCGTGTTTACCACCAAGCACCACTCCGGCTTTTGCATGTGGGACACGAAAACCACCGACTTCAACATCACCAAAACGCCCTACAGAAAGGACCTGCTGAAGGAGTTTGTGGACGCCACCCGCGCCGCGGGCCTCGATGTTGGCTTCTACTTTTCGCCCGAGGACTTCTACTTTCTGCACGAAAACAAGCTCCCCATCAGCCGCGACAACGTGAAGATGGACGCGGCCCTGGCCAAGAAGTACGAGGACTACAACCGCCGCCAGTGCGAGGAGCTGATGACCAAGTACGGCAAGATTGACGTGTTCTTCATCGACGGCGAACCCAAGGAAGTGGTGAAAGAAACCTGCTGGAAGCTTCAGCCCAATCTGCTCATCACCCGCGGGGCTATCAAAACGCCGGAGCAAACCTTGCCGGGCACGCCTATTACCCAGCCCTGGCTGTCGCCCATCACCATCGGTACGGCGTGGCAGTACCAACCCACCAACGAGCGGTACAAGTCGGGCACCCAGCTGATTGACTTGCTGGTAGAAGCGCGCTCGAAAGGCGGATCCTTGCTGCTGAACGTAGGCCCCAAGCCCGACGGTTCGCTGCCCGAAGAGCAAGAAGGCCGCCTGCGCGAAATGGCGGCGTGGTACTTTCTCAACCACGAGTGCATTGATAGCACCAAGGCTTGGGTAGTCAACAAGGAAAACAACGTCCTTTTCACAGCTAAGGGGCAAGATGTGTACGCCATCGTGACGGAAGTGCCCAACTGGAAGGAAGGGGAACGGAGAACCTTTACCTTGCACTCGGTGAAGGCGCAGAAAAACACCCAAGTGAGCGTGCTCGGCCAGAACAGCAAGATCATGGAGTACAAACCCAACCTCGACGTGAGCTGCACCTACAAGCAGATGGCCAACGGGCTGGAGGTGTCGGTGGTGAAGGCCCAGCGTATTTACGACGACCACCGTTGGCCGAACGCCGTCGTGATAAAGCTCGCCAACGTGCTGCCCGCCATGGCCGAAGCCGTGACCGTGGAAACCGTGACGGCCAAGCCCGCCGCTGCCGGCTATGCGCTGAGCGGCCGCCTCTACAACTTCAAAAACAAGAACGTGACGCGGGCTAGGTTTGCCTACCGCGCCTACCGCGGCCGGGTGGAAACCCTGTACGCCGACCCGTGGAAGTACTCCGACTGGGTTACGGTGGGAGCCGATGGACGCTTCAACGCCGGCATCAAAACGCTGAAAGGCGCCTTCGAATACAAGGCCGTGGCGGAGCAAAGCGGGGTGGCGGTTGAGGGCGACAACAAGCTAGTCAACTAACGACCATCACATTGCAGCGAACATCAACCTTCGTGAAGAGGACCTGGGCTAGCTTACTTTTCCTAGCTTTCTGCTGCCTAGGGCTGGTGCGCGTGGGTGGGGCACAGCCGGCTGGCTCCGGCGCGGTGCTGCCACTCATTCCGCAGCCGGTGCAGGTGTCCACCACGAAGCAGCACTTTACGCTCAGCAACCAGACTACCCTGCACCTGGGCCAAGGCATTGCCCCAGGCAAGGCGGCTTTCTTTCAACAGTACGTCCGCAAAGTGAGCGGCATCAGCCTCAAAACGGCTAAGCAGGCAACCAACAATGCCATTCACTTGCGGCTCGATAGCCTCGCGGTACCGCAGAAAGAAGGGTACAAACTAGTAATTGACCAGAAGCAGGTAACGCTGACGGGGCACGACGAGGCGGGCGTTTTCTACGGGCTCCAAACCCTCAGCCAGCTCATTAGCCCTGGCCCAGCTGCCAGCGTGCAGCTGCCCGGCTGCGCCATTTCGGATTACCCGCGCTTTGCCTACCGCGGCATGCACCTCGATGTGAGCCGGCATATGTTCCCGGTGGGTACGCTAAAGAAGTGGCTCGATGTGCTAGCTTTTTACAAGATCAACACCTTCCACTGGCACCTCACCGACGACCAGGGTTGGCGCATTGAAATTAAGAAATATCCGCGCCTGCAAAGCGTGGCGGCCTACCGCAATGAAACCCTGATCGGCCACAAAAGGGAGCTGCCGCACCGCTTCGACGGGCAGCGTTACGGCGGCTACTACACCCAGGAGGAGGTAAAAGACATCGTGCGCTACGCCACTGAGCGCCACATCACGGTCATTCCCGAAATCGAAATGCCCGGCCACGCCTTGGCCGCCCTGACGGCCTACCCCGAGCTAGGCTGCACGGGCGGGCCGTACCAGACTGCCACCTTCTGGGGCGTGTTCGATGATGTGTATTGCGCCGGCAACGACGCCACTTTCACCTTCCTGACGGGCGTGCTGGACGAAGTTGTAGGGCTATTCCCCAAGTCCTACATCCACATCGGCGGCGACGAGTGCCCCAAAACGCGGTGGCAGGCGTGCCCAAAGTGCCAAAAGCGCATCAAAGACGAGCACTTGCGCGACGAGCGGGAGCTTCAGAGCTATTTTATCCGGCGCATCAGCCAGCACCTAGCTTCCAAGAACCGGCAGCTCATGGGCTGGGATGAAATCTTGGAAGGCGGCTTGGCTGCGGGCGCCACCGTGATGAGCTGGACCGGCGAGCAAGGCGGCATCGAAGCAGCCAAGCTAGGTCACCACGTGGTGATGACGCCCGAAAAGCAGGTGTACCTCGATTACTACCAGTCGTTGTATCCCACCGATTCGCTGGCGGCCGGTGGCTATACCCCGCTCAGCAAAATCTACCGCTACGAGCCCGTGCCCGCCGTGCTGACACCAGCGCAAGCGCGCTACGTGCTAGGCGTGCAAGCCAACGTTTGGAGCGAATACCTGCCCAATGTCAGCAAAGCGGAATACATGATGTTTCCCCGCGTGCTCGCCCTGGCTGAAATAGCCTGGTCGCCGAAAGCTGCGCGGAACTACACCTCGTTTTTAACCCGAACCCGCGCCCAAAATCAGCGGCTGCAAGCCATGCACGTGGCGCCAGCCCGCAGCTACGACTGGATAACGGATTCTACTTGGGCAGGCAAAGGCAATCTGCCCATGCTTCAATTGAAATCTACAGCCAAGGGAGAAATCCGTTTTACCACGGATGGCAGCGAACCGACCAGCCAAAGCCCTCGGTACCAAGCGCCTTTACTAATCGCGCAAAGCAGCTTGGTGAAGGCGGCGGTATTTGAAGGAAAGACTCGCACGCAGCCCGTCTACAGCAAGCAACTAACTATTAGTAAGGCAACTGGCAAGCCCGTTACATTGGCGAATCAGCCCGCCGGCAACTACAACCCCGGCACTACTTGGGCTCTGGTGAACGGCGTGGCGGGCACCAACCGTTACAACGACGGGCAATGGTTCGGCTTCAGCGGTACCGACCTCATCGCGACGCTAGACCTAGGTTCCTCGCAGCAGATAAGTAACTTGGGCACCAACGTACTGAACTATCACTGGCAAAAAATGTGGGCGCCAACCGAATTGGTGTTCTCGGTTTCGACGGATGGGGTGAGCTACCGAGAGGTGTACCGCCAAACTCGTTTTCCCGTGAACGGCATCAATCCGGTGCGCGCCACCATCGCGCCGGTGTCGGCTCGCTACGTGAAGATCAGCGCGGTCAACCAAGGCACCATCCCCGCCGGCGAATACGGGGCGGGTGGCAAGGCGTGGCTGCTGGTCGATGAGCTGCTTGTAAACTAAGACTACATGACCCTAGCTATTGTGCTGCTGTGCATTGTCGCCCTTATCGTCCTGATATCGGCCTTCAAGATCAATGCGTTTACGGCTTTTCTGGTGATTTCTCTGCTCGCCGGCGTGTTGCTGGGCATGCCCCTGGCCACTATTCCGAAGTCCATTGAGAAAGGCATTGGCGACACCCTAGGGTCGTTGGTGATGATTCTGTGCCTAGGCGCCATGCTGGGCAAGCTGCTCGCCGAAAGCGGGGCGGCCCAGAAAGTAGCGGCGGCGCTAATGCGGGCGTTTGGCCCCAAGTATATTCAGTGGGCCATGGTGGTGGCAGGCTTCGTGATTGGCATTCCGCTCTACTACGGCGTCGGCTTTGTGCTCATGGTGCCGCTGATCTTCTCCATCGTGTACCAGTACCGGCTGCCGGCCATCTACCTAGGGTTGCCCATGCTCTCGGCCTTGTCGGTTACGCACGGCTTTCTTCCCCCGCACCCTTCGCCCTCGGCGCTGGTGGTGCAGTTTCACGCCAACATGGGCCTGACGCTGCTCTACGGCCTAGCCGTGGCCGTTCCTACAATTATCGTCGCTGGGCCGCTGTTTGCCCAAACCTTGAAGAAGATCGAGGCGCACCCATTGGAAACCTTCGTTTCGATGCCCGCCGCCACCGCCAACGAACCTGGCACGGCCAACAGCTTCTTCACGGCGCTGCTCCCAGTGCTGCTGCTGATGGTGGCAGCGCTCTTTCCGTTGCTGTCCAACAACCCGCAGTTTCATAACGTGGTGACGCTCTTTGGGCAACCCTCCGTCGTGATGCTGCTGGCCGTGGTTTACGCCACGTACTCACTCGGGCTCCGGTCGGGCCGGAGCATGACGCAGGTTATGACGATTTACGGCGATGCCATCAAAGACATCAGCATGATCTTGCTCATCATCGGGGCCTCGGGCGCGCTGAAACAGGTGCTCACCGACAGCGGCGCCAGCAACGAAATAGCCGGCTTGCTGCAACACGTGGCCTTGCCGCCGCTGGTGCTTGGCTGGCTCATGGCAGCCATCCTGCGTGCGTGCGTGGGCTCGGCCACCGTGGCAGGCCTCACCACGGCGGGCCTGATCGGGCCGCTGCTGCTGCAAACCCACACCAACCCCAACCTGATGGTGCTAGCCGTAGGCGCGGGCAGCCTGATGTTTTCGCACGTCAACGACTCCGGTTTCTGGATGTTCAAAGAATACTTCAACATCAGCGTGAAAGACACGCTCCGCTCATGGTCCGTCATGGAAGCCCTCGTCGGCACCGTGGGACTCGTGGGCGTTTTGGTTTTGAATGAACTTGTTACCTATTGAGTTCAGTGGGCCTTTAGCAAGCTTCTTAACTTAGTTAGAACGTCATGCTGAGCCTGTCGAAGCATCTCTACCGCGATGGTAATCCTGATGTGAGAACGAAGCGGTAGAGATGCTTGGCTGACGCCTTCCTTCGGTTCGACAAGCTCAGCATGACGGCCTTTTGTTTACTACAACACTCTAAACTCTTCATGGCTACTCCCGAAGAAAACTTCGCCCAAACTGGTCTTAACCTACCGCCCGCACCCGCGCCGCTTGGCGTGTACAAACCCTGCCTAATCGACGGTAACTACCTCTACGTGTCTGGGCACGGCACCGTGCAAGACGATAAAAGCCTGATTATCGGCCGCATTGGCGAAGCCCTCGACATCGAGGAAGGCAAGCTAGCCGCCCGGCAAGTGGGCCTAGCTATTCTGTCGACCATCGTGGCCAACCTAGGTAGCCTGAACAAGGTAAAGCGCGTGATCAAAGTGCTCGGCATGGTGAACTGCACCCCCGATTTTGAGCGGCACCCCTACGTTATTAACGGCTGCAGCGAGCTGTTCGCGCAGGTGTGGGGCCCCGAAAACGGCATTGGCGTGCGCAGCGCCGTGGGTTTTGGCTCCCTGCCCGACAACATTCCGGTGGAGATTGAGGCGCTGTTCGAGCTAGCCTAGGTACGTTATTGTTGATCAACATGGAAGAGTGGTTCAGCATCACGGACGCCGACGCGCTAGATACGCCCGCGCTGGTCGTGTACCCGGCCCGGGTGCAGCACAACTTGGCGCAGCTGGTCGCGAGCATTGACGACGTGAGCCGCCTGCGGCCCCACGTGAAAACGCACAAAAACCAGGAATCGACCTTGCTGACGATGGCGGCGGGCATCACCAAATTTAAGTGCGCCACCATTGCCGAAGCCGAGATGCTAGGTCTCAGCGGGGCGCCCGACGTGCTGCTAGCCTACCAGCCCATTGGCCCCAAGGCCGCGCGCTTCGTGCAGGTAATCAAGCACTACCCGCAAACCAAGTTCTCCTGCCTCATCGATACCTACGAGGCGGCACAGCACCTGAACGCCCTGGCTGCGGCAAGCGAGCTGACGGTTCCCGTATTCATCGACCTGAACGTGGGCATGAACCGCTCGGGCATTGCCCCGGCCGCGGCGTTTGCCTTGTACCAGCAGTGCACGGCCCTCGCCAACCTGCAAGTGGTGGGCTTACACGCCTACGACGGGCACATTCGTGACGAAGACCTAGCCTTGCGCACTGAGCACTGCAACAGCGCCTTTGCCCTGGTGGAAAAGCTAGCCGCGCAGCTGCGCGAAGTGGGTGCTGAGCCAATTATCGTGGCCGGCGGCAGCCCCACGTTTCCCATCCACGCCGCCCGCCCGAGCATAGAATGCAGCCCCGGCACCTTCATCTACTGGGACAGTGGCTACGGGAACGTGTGCAAAGAACAACCATATTGGCCCGCCGCTTTGGTGCTGAGCCGGGTTATTTCTCTGCCCGATGCTACCAAAATTTGCGTGGACCTAGGTCATAAATCCATTGCTGCAGAAAGCCCATTAGATAAGCGCGTTACTTTCCTCAATGCCCCGGAGCTGCGGCCCATCGGCCAGAGCGAAGAGCACCTAGTGCTGGAAGCTGGGCCAAACCATGGCTACCAAGTAGGCGACTTGCTCTACGGGTTGCCTTACCACATTTGCCCCACCGTGGCTTTGTACGAGCGAGCCATTACCATACAGGATCAAGCGCCCACCGGAGAGTGGAAAACCATTGCGCGCGACCGTAAAATCAACTTGTAGAATATGCTAATAGTAGATGCTCACCTGGATTTGAGCATGAACGCGCTGGAGTGGAATCGGGACCTAACGCAACCCGTGGCGGCCATCAACGCGCGCGAAGCCGGCCTGACCGATAAGCCCGACCGGGGCAAGGCCGTGGTGAGTTTGCCCGAGCTGCGCAAGGGGAACATCGGCTTGGTGGTGGCTACGCAAATTGCCCGCTTCGTCGCGCCCGATAACCCCCTGCCGGGGTGGCATTCTCCCGCTCAGGCCTGGGCCCAAACGCAAGGCCAGCTAGCTTGGTACAACGCCATGGAAGCGGCTGGCGAAATGGTGCAGGTAAACAACCGCGCTACGCTAGAGCAGCACCTAGCCCTTTGGGCCGATGGCACGCCCAACGAAGGCAAGCCCATTGGTTACATTCTGAGCCTGGAGGGCGCCGACTCGCTGGTTACCATCGGGCACCTGGAGCAAGCATATAAGAACGGCCTTCGCGCTGTGGGTCCTGCGCATTACGGCCCCGGCCGCTACGCGCAAGGCACCGACGCTACCGGCTTTATGGGCCCCGTTGGCCACGAGCTGCTGAAAGAAATGGAGCGCCTGAACATTATTCTCGACGCCACCCACCTGTGCGACGACAGCTTCTGGGAAGCCCTGAATCATTTCAACGGACCCGTGTGGGCGAGTCATAACAACAGCCGGGCGCTAGTAAACCACAACCGTCAATATAGCGACGACCAAATCAAAGCCCTCATCGAGCGTGGGGCCGTGATTGGCGGCGCCCTGGACGCTTGGATGATGGTGCCCGGCTGGGTTAGGGGCGAATCGACTCCGCAGCGCATGAACTGCAACCTGGAAGTGCTAGTCGACCATATCGACCACATCTGCCAATTGGCGGGCAACACCCTGCACGTGGGCCTAGGCACCGACCTCGACGGCGCCTTCGGTCGCGAGCAGTGCCCCTACGACCTAGAAACCATTGCCGATCTGCAAAAGCTGCCAACTCTGTTTACCAAACGAGGCTACACCGAGCAGGACATTGAGAACATGCTGCACGGCAACTGGCTGCGGTTTCTCAGAAACGCCTGGCACTAACCGCGGATCTACTTGCTTCGCGCATCAGTACCACATCATCTAACCCAAATTTTACTACAGAAAAGCCCCAGCGGGACGACATTTAGGTGTCACTCCGCGGGGCTTTTTCACGCTAGCAGCAGTATTTTTTATCGAGGTCCTGCCTTATTAGAACTGATCGGCGATACAACCGCAACGCGCATCTTTGGCTGAGCTATCGGTTTTTAACTTGCACGGGCAGGTCTTCAAGCTGTGCGTAGCTTAGTTTCCACGCGCCATCCGCGCCTTTTTTCCACAGCAGAATGAAGTTGCCTTCGCCGAAACCCTGTGGCTCCTGAGGCCCCGCCGGTAGCACATCGACGGAGAAAGTGCCAGCCTCGTATGCGGTGTTCGTATCGGTCTCGGAGCTTACGATGCTGGTTTTCAGATTAGTGATAGTGCCAAGCGTAGCTTTCACCCATTTGTCGGTGATTTCGGACTTACCACTGAAATGGGTTTCACCTTGCAAAAACTGAGCATCGTCGGCAAGCAGCGCAGTTACCTTATCGCTGTCCTTGTTGTTCCAAGCCTGAATAAACTGCTGGTTTAGCGCTTGTACATTAACTTTCTCAGTGGAACCTGAGCACGAGGCGAGCAAAACGGTAGCGCACAGGGCGCTAACAAAAGCTTTCATGAGAGGGGGTGATGAAGGGGATAATGAGCGATGTAAAAAGCCCAAGCAACTGTGCCTGGGCTTTTGAAACGGAGGCAGCTAGGTTTTACCAGCTTTTTCTTCTGTACTCCGAGGAAGAATAAGGCGTCGAACGGTCGCCGTATGATGGGTTTGGGAGGAAAGCAGCGTTGCCATTGGCGTCAGAAAGCACGGCAGCATTGACGGCGGCGAGGCTAGCAGCGGGCACGGAAGTGGGCGCCGCTTTTGCTCGGTTGGCTTCTTGGCGGGCTAGCTCAGCCCGCCGATTGGCTGCTGCAACACGAGCAGCAGCTGCCCGATTAGCGGCCGCAATGCGTGCTGCTTCTTTGTTCTTGTTGTCTTTGTGTTTGCCGATAGCATAACCGGCAGCACCACCTACCACTCCGCCCACGGCGCCACCTACTACGCGGTTGCGCTTGTTGATAACGGCACCCGTAATGGCGCCGGCACCTAGACCGATAACGGTACCCTTCGCTTGGGGGCTCCACCGTTTCCTTTCTTGCGCCTGAGCGGCTTGGCCAAACAACAGTGAAAGGACAAGTACCAAGCTCAGCAGTTGACTGATCTTTTTCATGGCGATGTTTATTTAGTTCAAAAAAATCCTGCTATAGGAATAACTTAGGAGTGCAAGCATCTTGCCATAACACTAAGTCTGCTGTTGTGCTTGATTGAACGTAATAAATTAAATAAAGTTTATATTATATCTTATTACTTACTCCTTTAATACAACATTTGACGCATTATTGCAGCACAAATAGCAATAAAACAACACCTTACCTTGCTCATACTATCTCGCCAGAAAGTAAAAATCTCTTTGTTCTACTTAGGTAGCACAACGGATGCCTGCGCTATGGCACCGACGTAGCTGTTGTATCTTTGTGGGGTGCTGACAGCAGAGATGAACGAGCAAGAAAGGCCGCGTAAAATCATCCATTTGGACATGGATGCTTTCTATGCGTCGGTCGAACAGCGCGACGAACCCGCGTTGCGCGGTCGGCCATTGGCCGTTGGGGGAGCCCGCGAGCGGGGCGTAGTAGCAGCAGCCAGCTACGAGGCCCGGCAGTTTGGCGTGCGCTCCGCCATGTCGGCAGCTGTTGCACGTCGCTTGTGTCCAGAGCTGCTATTTGTGCCACCTAGGTTTGACGTGTACAAAGCCGTGTCGCGGCAGATCCACACTATCTTCGCCGAGTACACACGCCTGATTGAGCCCTTGTCGCTGGATGAAGCCTACCTCGACGTAACCGACAACCTGCGGCAAATCCCTTCTGCTACGCGCATTGCCGCCGAAATCCGGGCCAGAATTTTCCAGGAAACCCAGTTGACAGCTTCGGCTGGCATCTCATACAATAAGTTTCTGGCCAAGCTAGCTTCCGATTACCGCAAGCCCAATGGCCAGTTTGTGATTCTCCCCAGCGAGGGGCTAGCTTTTGTGGAGCAGCTGGAAGTTGGCCAGTTTCATGGCGTGGGCAAGGTAACGGCGGCCAAGATGAATCAGCTCGGCATTCGCACCGGCTGGGATCTGCGCCAACAATCAGAAGCTTTTCTGCGCCAACACTTTGGTAAAGCGGGCTCCTATTACTACACCATTGCTCGCGCCATCGACCACCGCCCCGTAGTAGCCGACCGCCTACGCAAGTCTATCGGGGCCGAAACCACCTTTCCGCGCGACCTAGCGACGCTGCCGGAGCTTACGGACGCCTTGCAGCCGTGCGTGGAAAAGGTATGGAGCTACTGCGAACGAACTAGCTTACGCGGCCGCACGCTCACGCTGAAAGTGAAGTACGCCGACTTCCAGCAGATCACGCGCAGCCGCAGCTTTCTGGCTCCTTTATGCGAACAGGCGCAAGTGGAGCGCTTCAGCCAGGAGTTGCTGACGGCGTTGTTCCCGCTGCCCCAAGGGGTGCGCCTCATCGGCGTGACGCTGTCGAACCTAGATACGGCTACCGAAACGGCAAGCCGACAGCTAGCTTTAGGATTTTAACACCCGGAAGTGTCGTTTCGGGCGCAGCGAGAACTCTGAGGTAGCTACGCAGGTAGCTAACCCAGACTCCTCACCGCGCTCGAAGTGACAGCAGAAGTCGTTAAGGATAGTGAACTTCTTCTAGGTTTGCCACTTATCTAGCTTCTGCTAACGCCCTAGCTTATGTCTCAGCCACCAATTGACATCGTGCATCTGCTTCCTCAGCTCGACGAAAAGCTGCTAGCACTGCTCAAGTCACTCACCCCGGACGACTGGCAGCGCCAAACGATTGCTAAGCTGTGGAAGGTGAAGGATGTAGCCGCCCACTTACTCGACGGCAACATTCGGATTCTGTCCATGCTGCGCGACCATTATGCCGGGGAGCCGCCCCCTCCTATTCACTCCTACCAGGATTTAGTCAACTTTCTGAATGGCTTAAACGCCGATTGGGTGAAAGCCATGAAGCGCGTTAGCCCAGAGGTGTTGATCTTGTTGCACGAGGTAACCGGCAAGCCATTCTGCGACTATTATGCGTCGTTAGATCCGTTTGCGCCGGCGGCCTTCTCCGTGGCGTGGGCTGGCGAACGTGAAAGCCAAAACTGGATGCACATCGCCCGCGAGTACACGGAAAAGTGGCTGCATCAGCAGCAGATCCGTGATGCCGTGCAGCAACCCGGCCTCATGACCCACGAGTTTTTCTTTCCGTTCATCAATATCTTTATGCGGGGCTTGCCACCGACCTACCACCACGTAGCTGCCGAAACAGGCACCGTGGTACAGCTCACCATTCCGACGGATATTGGCGGCTCGTGGTATTTGCAAAAAACAGAAAATAGCTGGACGCTTGTAGAAACGGCCACGCATGTGGCCTCTGAAGTTGTCATACCACCCGACGTTTCCTGGCGCTTGTTTTCCAAGAGCCTTCGCCCCGAGCACGTGCGGGAGCAACTAGTGATTCGAGGCAACCAGCAGCTTGGTGAAGTAGCCCTGCAGATGGTTTCGGTAATGGCCTAGGTTCTCTACAAGCAAAAAGCCCGGCTACCTAGCCGGGCTTTTGAGAATAGGAAACGTACTGTAAAACAGTTTATTCGCTCTGCTTCGTCACGGCAGTAATTGCTTCCACAATTTCTTCTGAAATACCCGTTGTACTGAAGCCGCCGTCGTGCATGAGGTTCTGCATGGTTACGTAGCGGGTCAGGTCCGAGAAGAGGCTAATGCAGTAATCGGCGCAGGCTTCGGCAGGAGCATTGCCCAATGGCGACATTTTGTTGGCGTACTCAAAAAAGGCATCAAAACCCGAAATGCCCGTTCCGGCCGTTGTCTTGGTAGGCGATTGGCTTACGGTGTTCACGCGCACTTTCTTTTGCTTACCGAGGCGTTGGCCGTAACTGCGGGCGATGCTTTCGAGAACAGCCTTGGCTTGCGACATATCCGTGTAGTCGAGGAAGGCACGCTGGGCCGCGATGTACGACAGCGCCACCACGGAGGCCCACTCATTGAAGGCGTCTTGCTTCTCGGCCACGGCTAGCATTTTGTGGAATGACAAGGCCGAAATGTCGAGCGTCTTCTGAAACCAATCGTAGTTGAGCTCGCCGTAATGCTTGCCCTTACGAATGTTTGGGCTCATGCCAATGCTGTGCAGCACGAAATCCAGCTTACCGCCTAACTGCTCCTGCGCACCAGAGAAAAGCTTCTCTAGGTCTTCTACCGAAGTAGCATCCGCTGGGATGATCGGAGCATTACACTGCTCGGCGAGCTTGTTGATTTCGCCCATCCGCATGGCTAAAGGAGCATTGGTCAGCACGATGCGGGCGCCCTCTTCGTGGGCTTTGAGTGCCACTTTCCAGGCAATGGATTCTTCGTTGAGGGCGCCGGAAATGATACCGACTTTGCCAGCGAGTAGGTTATTAGGCATGAAAGCAGTGTTTTGATATTGGAACTACAAAGGAGGCAAAAAAAAGTCATTCCGAGCCGGGCAAAGAATCTGACAGCTGAAGCCTATCAGATTCTTTGCCCGGCTCGGAACGACAAGGCTAGGCGTTTTTACGCTGCTAACAGCTCCCCACCTAAGGCTAGCAGTTCGCGCGCGCTCTGGAAAGCGTTTTCGCTCGGGTTGGCGCCCGAAATCATCTGGGCAATTTCGCGGATGCGCTCTTCCTCCGACAGCTTCCGAATGCGGCTCACGGTGCGGTCGGCGCGGTCTTCCTTGTATACGAAATAGTGCGCATCGCCAGCGGCAGCCATCTGCGGCAAGTGCGAAATAGCTACCAATTGGTGCTTTTTGGCCATTTGCTGCATCATGCGCCCCACTTTCACCGCAATTTCGCCCGAAATACCGGTGTCAATTTCGTCGAATACAATAGTAGGGAGTGCCGTCTTGTCGGCGAGCATATACTTGATGCAGAGCATCAGGCGCGAGAATTCACCGCCCGAAGCGGCCTTACTGAGCGTTTGCGGCTGAGCACCTTTGTTGGCCGTAAATAGAATGCTGATGACATCGGTACCGCTAGCCGTAGGTTGGCCCGTGTTGTGCTGCACCACAATGCGCGAGTGTGGCATACCTAGGTCGGCCAGCAGCGTACATAGCTCTTTCGAGAACAGCGGAAATGCCTTCTGCCGATTCTCCGACAGCTTGGCAGCCTGCCGCTTCACCGTGGCCAGTGCCCCATCAGTGTCCTTGCGCAGGCGGGCAATTTCCTTGTCTAGGCTAAACACCGACCCAACTTTCTGCCGCAGTTCATCGCGCACCTGGATTAGCGACGCCACGTCGCGGACCTGGTGTTTGCGCTGCAGGTTATACAGCACGTTGAGGCGCGCTTGCAGTTCGTCGATGCGGGCAGGATCTCCTTCGGTGCGGCGCTCAGCAGCTTCTACTTCATCGGCAATGTCGTGGAGCTCAATCAGGCAGCTGTCGAGGCGCTCTTTCAATGCGCCAAATGTATCGGAGTAAGCGGCAATTTGCCCCAGCAACGTAGCGGCCTCCTTCATGCTCCCGGTAGCGCAGTATTCGCTCTCGCTTAAGCTCTGGTAGGCTTGGCTGAGTTTGTACTTAATTTCTTCGGCATGCTCCAACTGCTTGATCTCTTGCTCTAGGTCCTCCTGGTTTTCGTCATCGAGACGGGCATCTTCCAGTTCACTTAGTAAGAAGCTGTTATAGTCCAGCTCTTTATTAGCTTGTGCTACTTGGTCTTCCAAGGATTTCAAGTCCGCTTCCAGCTTGCGGTACTGCCGGAAGGCATTGCCGTAGTGGGCCCGGGTGGGCACGAGACCGGCGTAGAGGTCGAGCAAGTTGAGTTGGAACACTGCGTCTCCTAGCAGCAGCGTATCATGCTGGGAGTGAATGTCCATAAGGTTCGCCCCGATTTTGCGCAGTGTATCGAGCGTCACGGGCGTGTCGTTCACGAAAGCGCGCGACTTCCCGGTGGGACTTATCTCGCGGCGCAAAATGCACTGCGTATCATAGTCAAGATCTTCGGCCTCGAAGATGTCTTGCAGTTGGTAATCGGAGATGTTGAACTGACCTTCAATCACGCACTTACGCTCAGTGTTGAACAGCATGCGTGAGTCAGCTCGATTGCCGAGCAGCAGGCCAATAGCCCCGAGCATGATCGACTTACCGGCGCCCGTTTCGCCAGTTATAATATTGAGCAGCGCCGACGGCCGAAGCTCAAGTTGCTCAATAAGAGCGTAATTCTGAATACGAAGATCGACGAGCATAAGGAGCCAAAATAAAAGATCAGAGCCTTAGGAAAGGCTGAATACTGGCTTACCCGACGGCGAATGAGCCGCCCGTTACCTACAAATCTACTAAGTGATTTAGTTTACTGCTAATTATTTTATTATAAACCTTGCTTGCCGTTCAAAATAGGCGTTTTGGTTAAGCCTTAAGGCTGACGTAAGATAGTCTGGTACTTAGCAACGTTGGTCGGGTCTATTTCCGACATGATGGATATCACCTGCTGCTTCTGCTGGGCGTCTTGACTAGTACGGAAGATATTAGCAATTTCGTCAGACTTGGTCTCGAAGAAGAACCGCGCCAGCATCGTACCGGGCCGGCGCACGACGGCTTGTTGCAAGCCTTGTATAGCCGTGAACACACTGGCTCGCGCATCATCTGGTTTAGTAATAAACACGTCTAACCCCTGCCGATAATAGGCGTAGAACCCGGTGCGGAACGCTTCAAAAATAGGGTCCTGCAAGTTATTGATCAGCCAATAGCGGTTGCGCTGGTCGGCGTCTTTCCATGAAGGGTCCTGCTCGCTGGTGTTGTTTTGTGAGGCGGCATTGAGCATAATCGTCCGGGCGCGGTCGTAATACGGCGAGCCCCCTAGCTTAGAAAAGCTGTCTTGATCCATGCCTACGATGATGTAGGCGTAGAAAGCTAGTAGCGACGACAAGTTCGAAACGAAGGTATTTTCGGAATAGTCGAGCGGGTTCTGAGGCGAATAGTTGAAGATCCAGTTAGGATCGGAGAAGGAAAGCAAGTTGGTCTCGTACCCAGTGCCATACACCGGCCGGGTAGAGATAATGCGGACCGTTGCCCGGTACGTCCCCGTCTGCGGAATCTCCCTGATGCCAACGAAGAAACGACACCGAATGCGCTCTTCCGGTCGATACTCCTGGTTGGTCCAGTGGCGCGTATTCAGGAAGCTCTTGATATCATTTTGCAGTTGCGTGACGAGTTGCCGATCCGAAATCGTTACGTTTTCGGTAGTCACGGTTACGTCGGCGAGCAGTTCCTGCGCTTTGCCTAGGTAACTAACCAACAATAGCAAGGGCAACAACAAAAACTTACGCATGATGAGGGAGGCGGGCAAGAATGGTGCGGACAATGTCTTCAGCGACGGCGGCTTTTGGCTTCAACTCAAAGATAGTCATTTGCCCATCGGCCTCCAGCAGCGTCACTTTGTTTGTGTCGTGCCGAAATCCAGCGCCTGGGTCGCGCAAAGAATTGAGCACAATCAAATCAAAGTGCTTACGAGCTAGCTTCTCGCGGGCATTAACTTCTTCGTTATTGGTCTCCAACGCAAAACCCACGGAAAATTGTGTGGCCCGTTTTGTCCGACCTAGGGTCGCGGCAATGTCAACGTTCTTCACAAGCTCCAACGTCAGCGTGTCACCTTCTTTTTTAATCTTCGTGATGGCTACCTCCCGTGGTTTGTAGTCGGCCACGGCAGCAGCAAACACCCAGATATCCGTGCTAGGTGCGGCGGCGGCGGCGGCGGCATACATCTGGTCGGCTGTATCCACCCGCACCGTCTTGATGTTTGGGTGCGCTGGGTCGGCGAGGTTTGTGGGGCCACTCACCAGCATTACGGCTGCGCCAGCCCCAGCGAAGGCCTCGGCCAGGGCGTACCCCATTTTGCCGGTGCTATGATTGCCGATGAAGCGCACCGGATCAATGGGTTCGTAGGTAGGCCCAGCGGTGATGAGGACGCGCATGTATTGTAAACCTAGGTTTGCAGGAGCGCGCCACGGCGCGTCCAATCGTTGAAGAGAATCGGTGGCCTTGATTGAAACGACGCAGACGGTGACCGAACGCACCATAGCGCGCTCCTAGGAGAAAAACGCTTCTAGCTCTGCCACAATTTCTTCTGGCTCTAGCATGCGGCCGGGCCCGGAAAGCCCACTAGCCAACTCACCGGCCGGCGACTCCCAGATGTGGTTGCCATACGAGCGCAACCGCGCAAAATTCTGCGTAACTGCCGGGTGTGCGTACATATCGAGGTCCATGGCTGGCGCCAAAAACACCGGGCAACGCGCCGACAGATACACGGCATCGAGGAGCGAATCGCAAAGCCCGTTGGCGAGGTGCCCAATGGTATTGGCGCTGGCGGGGGCAATCACCAAAGCATCAGCCCACAGGCCTAGATGCACGTGGTTGTGCCACTCGCCAGCCGCTTCGTTTTTCAGAAATCCGGTCAGGACGGGCTTTTTGGAGAGCGTACCTAGGGTAAGCGGCGTAACAAAAGCCGAGGCCGAGGCAGTCAGAATGACTTGCACCTCGGCCTCGGCTTTAACGAGGAGACGTACGAGCATGGCCGCTTTATAGGCGGCAATGCTACCACACACTCCCAGCAGAATTTTGCGGCCTTGCAGCGGCATTGTGGCAGCTAATGACTACTCCGTAGCCCGGGTGAAACCCGTCTGCTCGGGGCCAGCCACCTCGTCGGGGGTATTGAAGTGTACCTTGCCTTCCAAGAACTCTTCTATTGCCAAATTAGTCGGCTTGGGTAGGCGCTCGTAGTGTTTCGAAATCTCGATTTGCTCGCGGTTCTCAAATACTTCTTCTAGGTTGTCCACGGTGGTGGCAAACTCAGCTAGCTTGCTGTTAAGCTCCTCTTTCAGCTTCACCGAAATCTGGTTGGCGCGCTTTGAGATGATGGCAATAGACTCGTATACGTTGCCGGTCTCATTGGCTAAGTCCGCCATGTTGCGCGTCACGATAGAAGCAGGAACGTTGTTCGGAGTTTTCATGGGATGGATGAGTTTAAATTATTGATTGCTGAGTAGTTGAATGATTAAGTGGTTGCTTATCGTACTTCGAGGAAAACTATCCCGGTCTAGTTCAATGATCAACCCTTTAGCTATTTATTCATTCACCTCACTGATTTGCTGCCGTAGATTTGGTTTCCTTCATTTTTGCTAGCTGATCACGGCTCTGATCGTACATATTCTCAGCAGCTTTCAGGTTACGGCTTTGCGGGTACGTATCAATGAAAGCCTGATAAAAGGAAATGGCTTCCAAATACCGCTCCCGTTGCTTTTCTTCTACGCTTTCTTTGGCTAGGTTATACTGTGCGCTCAGCTTCAGAAAGGCTGCTTGCTCGTTGTAGCTAGAAGCTGGATATTGTTGCTGGAAGGCCGTTAGGGCCACCACAGCCGATTGATAGTAGCGCAGATTGTAATACAGCTCGGCACTCAGATAGGCCTTGTTCTCCAATTTCTTCTGGAGTTCTTGCGTCATACCCTCAGCCTCTTGCTTATACTTGCTTTCCGGGTACCGGGTCATGAACTCTGCAATCGACTCAATGGCCGAGTACGTGTTCGTTTGGTCTAGCTCGTAGTTGGGCGAATCGCGGAACAGCGATTTAGCATGCAACAGCGTTGCTTCTTCCGTGTACTGGGAATTTGGGTACGTATCGTAAAACGATTTGAAGTAGTATGCGGCCAGTGTGTAGTTGCGCTGCTTGTAATTAGTGTTGGCAAAGTAAAACTGTGCCTTCTCAGCCTCTGGCCGGCCTTTTAGCACCGGAATAAGCTCTTCGAGTAGCGTGC
Source organism: Hymenobacter crusticola (assembly GCF_002154225.1). Classification (GTDB taxonomy): domain Bacteria; phylum Bacteroidota; class Bacteroidia; order Cytophagales; family Hymenobacteraceae; genus Hymenobacter; species Hymenobacter crusticola. The sequence continues at coordinate 237,455 of NZ_MTSE01000007.1, read as the reverse complement.
CCGACTTGAAATAGTCGCCGCTTTCGTAATACTTGATAGCTGCTTCGTACTTCGCATTTACGTCGGAGCTCTTGAGCAGCTTTTGGTAGCCCGAGCAGGAGCCAAGAACTAACGTGCTCAGCAGCAGAAGAAAGAATATCGGACGGGAAGTCAGCATAAGGGGGACAAAGATAACAGATGGTAAAACCGAATCAAAGGTCGCGCGCCAGATAGCTAGCGGGCAGCCGGCGGCCGAGCGGGCACTTTCACCGGAGCAGGCTTGGGCGCTGGGGCTTTGGGCGTCGCCGTTTTCTTCGGGGTGGTCTTTTTCGTTTTTGAATTAGGCTTTGCTTTGGATTTGGGCTTTACTGGCAACGCGAAATGTTTGCCTAACACTTGCCGACGCGTGGGCCGTTCCGGGGCGCGCCACGCAAAACCCTTTAGCTTAGCATCTTCGGGCTTGAGTTCTGGCGGTGGAATAAAGCTAGCATCGGGGTTCGTCAGAAAGGAAATAGAGCTTAGTTTACTTTCGGCAAAGCGCATCGCCATGTTTGCGCTCAAGGCCTTGTTCACGCCCGACACGACCGTGTCACCCTCAAGAGCATAATAAAGGCTCTCGGCGTTGCCACGTACGTCTACTTTTTTCAATTTATTTTCGCTGAAGTAAGCCACCATGTTGCGGCCTTTGACTTGGTTGAAGTTGAGCAGGGTGTCCTGGCCCACCACAAACGAGTTGGCGTAAAGCCTAATCTGGTCAATCTTGTTACGCCGCTGCCGCACCTCCATGCTATCAGCCGTCAGCTGGTTTTTGTCGGCCCACAGAATGGGGTTACGGTTCAGGTAGATAATGGAGTCCTGCCGATCGTAGGTCAACGAATCGCAGCGCCCTTGCATAGTGCCGCGGAAGATCTTCACTTTGCGAAAGGCATAGAGCACGCTTCGCGCCTCCGGCTGGGGCGGTTTCGGCTCGATGCTCAGCAGTGTATCGGCAGCCAAGTACATGGTATCCTTTCCGGAGATATTGCGCATTACGGGCTGACTACCATACACTTTAATACGACCTAGGTTGCGCCAATAACGCCCCACGTCGCCTCGAATTTCCAGATTATCTTTCTTGGAAGTCATTGAGACGTGACCCGTCGCGATGCCATACTCAGTGTTCTGATCGTAGACCAGCTTGTCGCCGCCGAGCAGGTACTCTGGCGTTTCGATCTTGGCGTTGCGCTGAAAGTTCGCCAGCTTAGTAATCGTGTTGTAGGTGCCGTTCTCAGCGTAAAGCGTGCGCTGCAACTTGTCTTTCATACGCGTCGGCCCGAAGAAATATGTAATCTTCGAAACCGTATTGTATTGCAGCGTGTCACTGTTGATTTCGTTACTCTTTGTGACTACGTGCACATTGCGCCGGAAGCTAAAGACCTTAGACGTGGTGTTGTAGTAGCCAAATTGGCTATCGAGCGTATTCTCGGGGTCTACGATGTGGCCACCAGTGTTGTAATAAGCTAGGTTGGTGCTCAGGTCGTAGTCGAGGGCGGAAGTAGTGAGCGTCATGCTCGGGTCGCGCATAACCACATTGCCGGTCATGCGGGCTTTGCGCGTATCGCCGTCGTAGGTGCCCCGGTCGCCGGTGATGGTGACAGTATCATTCTGGATAATACGCACGTTGCTAAACGCTTCTAGCGCATTGCGTTCGGTATATTGGTAGGCCGAGTCGCAGTAAAGCAGCGTGGTACCCTGCCGGAAGCTTACATTGCCGATCAGCTTTCGAATGGTAACGCCATTGAAGGAACCGCCAACCAGCTCGGCAGCGGTTAGGAGCTCAATACGTTGGCCTTTGGGCGGAGTAGCGGCACGCGGAGTGGGTCGCTGTTGCGCCATGCCTAGCACAGGCAAAAGCACAAGTAGAAGAAGATAAAGTGACTTAGGGGACGGCATTTGAGCGCAAAGGTACGGAAGGCCGACTGGTAACGCCCATCTTTGTATTGTAGTGCCCTAGCTCTGCGCTAAGTAATCAGGATTGCAGCAGCCTGCTGCGCCAGTATCACCCTCCTATGCTCGACCAAGTTCGCCAGTTTATTGAAGATCACCAGCTCTTCTCCCTTACCACCGATTCGCTACTCGTCGCCGTGAGCGGTGGCATCGACTCCGTTGCCCTCGCCGATGTGCTTCATAAGCTAGGTGTGCAGTTTGCCATTGCCCACTGCCATTTCGGCCTGCGCGGCGAAGAAGCTGATGCCGACGAGGATTTTGTGCGCAAGTTGGCCAAGAAGTACGACGTACCTTACTTTGCAGAGTTCTTCCAGACCAAAGCGTTTGCCGAGGAAGAAGGCATTTCGACCCAGATGGCTGCGCGTGTGCTGCGCTATGAGTGGTTTGAACGCCTGCGCCAGACGCAGCAACTCAGCTACATCGCCACAGCTCACCATCAGCGCGACGCTGCCGAAACCATGCTTCTGAACCTTACGCATGGCACGGGGCTAGCTGGTTTGCACGGCATTCCGGTCAAGAATGGCTACCTCGTGCGCCCCTTGCTCGGTATTGGCAAAGAAGAACTATTCGACTACGTGGTGGAGCGCCGGCTCACATGGCGCGAGGATTCTTCCAACGATAGCACCACCTACCAGCGCAACCGCCTCCGCCACGATGTGATGCCCGTGCTACGCGACATCAACCCCAACCTCGACCAGACGTTGCAATACACGGCCGAGCGGGTGGGCGGTGCCGAGGAAATTGTGCGGCGCTACGTAGCAGATACGGCTGCACAAGCACAAACGGTAGAAGATGAGGTGACGTACCTCAACATTGCTACGCTGCAAGCTACTGCCGCTGTCGCGCTGGTGTTGCACGAGCTGCTCCGACCTTTCAACTTCTCGTACTTGGTGGTGAAGGACATAGTAGCTGCGTTCAAAGCGCCGGCTGGTCGGCAGTTTGAGTCGCCCACCCACACGCTGGTGAAGGACCGCGACCAACTGGTCATTACGCGCAAGAACCTAGCTCGCTTCGGCACACATCAGCTCATGTCCGGTCAGCCGGAGCTTATCGCCGATGGCTTGCGCCTTGCGGCTACACTACGGGAGGCCGAAGGCTTCACCATACCGCGCGGCCGCAACGAAACCGCCCTCGACGCCGACCGTCTCCAGTTTCCCCTAACGGTGCGGCGCTGGCAAGATGGCGACTGGTTTATGCCGCTCGGCATGAAAGGCAAGAAGAAGCTTAGCGATTTCCTCATTGATCAAAAAGTACCGCTTAACCTGAAAGATGACGTGCGGGTGCTCGTTAATGCCGATGGTCGTATTGCCTGGGTGATTGGGCACCGTCCCGACGAACGGTATAAGGTAACGCCGGACACGGAACACATTCTGGTTCTGCGTGCGAGTAAAGCATAACAACCTAGCTTTTTGCGTGTTGCCGCTCAGCTTGTGTAACTCCTTGCGTTATTGGAAAATCTCCTGCTGAAGTGAACGGGTTTTACTTACATTTACACGTACCCCAACCTTCACCCCAACCCGTTCACCGATGAAAGTAACTGTAGTTGGAGCCGGAAACGTAGGCGCCACCTGTGCCGACGTTCTCGCCACCCGCGAAATCGCCAATGAAGTTGTATTAGTGGATATCAAGGAAGGTTTTGCCGAAGGCAAGGCGCTCGATATCTGGCAGAAGTCACCCATTATCGGCTACGATTCCCGCACGGTCGGCGTCACGGGCGACTACAGCCGCACCGCTGACTCGGAGGTGGTTGTTATTACCTCAGGCTTGCCACGCAAGCCCGGCATGAGCCGCGACGACCTGATTTCCACCAACGCAGGCATCGTAAAATCGGTGACGGAACAAGTGGTGAAGTACTCACCCAACGCCATTATCATCGTGGTAAGCAACCCGCTCGATGTGATGACTTACCAAGCACACCTCACGTCGGGGTTGCCGCGGAACAAAGTGTTTGGCATGGCCGGCATTCTGGATACGGCCCGCTACCGCGCTTTTCTAGCTGAGGCACTTAATGTAAGCCCCAAAGACATTCAGGCCGTGCTGATGGGCGGCCATGGCGATACGATGGTACCCCTACCCCGCTATACCACTGTAGGCGGCATTCCGGTAACTGAGCTGATCGGCAAAGAGCAGCTAGATGCTATTGTGCAGCGCACGGCAGTAGGTGGCGGCGAACTCGTGAAACTGATGGGCACTTCTGCTTGGTACGCGCCCGGCGCCGCCGCTGCTCAGATGGTAGAAGCCATTGTGCGTGACCAGCGCCGCGTGTTCCCTGTCTGCATCAAGCTAGAGGGCGAATACGGCATTGATGGTGTGTACCTAGGTGCGCCAGTTATTCTCGGCAAAAACGGCATCGAGAAAGTCATTGAGCTTCAACTTAACGATGAAGAAAAGCAGTTGCTCGAAACCTCCCGTGGCCACGTGAAGGAAGTAATGGATGCCTTGGACAAGATGACGGAAGCTACCGCGTAGCTTCTCACGTATACTATCCGTTGCAAACAAAAAGCCCACCTGAATTATCAGGTGGGCTTTTTGTTTGCAACTGCTGCACTCTTCTTATTTCTGGCTAGCGCGAAACAGCTTCTGCTTTTCATCCTTCGACAAGCTTTCGTAGCCGGAGCGCGAGATTTTGTCCAGAATCAGATCAATTTCATCTTGCTCGGGCTTCACTACTGTGCTGCGTCGTGCGGCCGCTGGTTCTTCCGTCCGGCCCCGATGCGTGACGCGCAGGCGCGGCCGACCGCTGAATACACTGCCCATAAAATCGCCAACAGCTTGCACTGGACGACCTAGGTCGGTGCCACGCTGGAGCTGCTTGATAAACACAAAACCTAGGATAGCTCCACCAATGTGGGCAATTTCACCGCCAGCGTTGCCCCCATCGATACCCGCCAGAGAAATTAGGACCACGACGGCTGCAATGTACTTGATGCGAACGGGTCCGAATAGGAACAGGTTGAATGTATAGTCAGGCAGCAACGTAGCTGCTCCCACAATAATGGCCGTGACTGCACCGGAGGCACCTAGCACCTCAGCAGGCGGCCCCATGCGGAAAACAGGAATCAGGTTGTAGCTGAGCAGGAAAAATATGGCTCCTACTAAAGCGCCTAAAATATACAGGCTTACCAGTTTACGGTCGCCGAGGTACTCGCGCACCAGTGAGCCGAACCAGTAGAGATTCAGTAGGTTGAAGATAATATGCAGAAAGCCCTGATGCAGGAAGGCATAGGTTAGAACCGTCCATGGGCGGCGAATCAGCGCATCCGGCTCCGAGGGCAAGCTGAAGATGCGCACGACATCTTCATATAAATCACCGCTACCAGCAATGAACGTGACAACTCTGATCAAGATCAACGCTACGAACACCAATACATTAATCAGCAACAACTGATTTAGCGCATTGTCGCGGCGGTCGAAGGCAGTACGAATGTCATTGAGAATACTCATGCGACAAAGAAATCAATAAAACTGTGAGCGGCCCCGCTCCCAGAATTTTAACACAATAAAGCCAATCAACAATCCGCCCAAGTGTGCAAAGTGCGCCACATTGTCGCCTGGAGTGCGATGGATGCCCGCGTACAGCTCATAGAGCGCATAAAGCGTGACAAAATACTTGGCTTTAATGGGAAACGGGAAGAAGAGCAGCATGAGCTCCGTGTTAGGAAACAAGTATCCAAACGCAAACAAGATCCCAAACAGTGCCCCCGACGCACCAAGCATACCCGCGTTTGGTGAGTTTAGGCTCTCCGTGTACACGGCCTGTAGCGTTTCATTGGCAGAGCTAATTAGCCCCTGGTCGTTGGGATTTCGCTGTAGCGCCGATGCTACTGTCTCGTAACCAGTCGCATCGGGATAGTAATTTTCAAAAAAATCTGCTAGGCCAACACCGGTCGGATGCTGCTTAAATTCAATTCGCGCTTCGTTCATCTGGTGCAGCTCGTAGTACTTCACACTGGAGTAAAGTACCCCGGCACCTAGCCCGCAAATCAACCAGAAGGTAAGGAACCGCTCCCCACCCCAACGCTGCTCCAATAAGGGGCCGAAGGAGATTAGGCCGAACATGTTTGACAAAATATGGCCCCAACTACCATGCAAGAACATGTAGGTAAGAAACTGCCAGAGCTGAAAGTGAATAGAGCCGATCGGATACAACGCTCCGAACAGTGACACTTGTGGCCCTAGCTGAGTTTGCAACAGATAGATACCGACGTTAATAAACAACAGAAGTCGAACCGTCGGGGTAAGATTGAACATGGCAGGCAAAGTAGCGCGAAGCTCCAGCTTCGCGGATCGGTGAACGTCATTCGTTGAACCAGCGCAGCCGCTAAACGTTCAACGCGGCACGAAGCTGGAGCTTCGCGCTACTGCTAGCCCTTACGGAAAAACTCCTGCAACTGACTAAGCTCTAGTAGCACCAGCGTACGACGACCATCAGGCGTGTAGCTAGGTACTGAGCACGCAAACAGTTTGTCGACAAGGGTGTTCATTTCCACTTCCGCTAGTCGGCTACCGGTGCTGCTGTTGGCTACGCGCCGGGCGAGAGCGCGCGCTATCTGCTCGCGCCGGTCGAGGCGCACGGAGCTGGCGTTCATGCGAAACTGCTCAATGAGCCCTTCAAACAGTTCCTTCTCGTCGCGGGCAGGTACGTCGGCCGGAATGCCTTCCACGGCGATGGTATTGGGACCAAACTCTGTGAAACGAAAGCCTAGGGCGTAGAGAGAATCCGTTACTTCGCGCAGCACGGAAAAGTCCTGGGGTGAAAAGGTAACGGTGCGCGGAAATAGCAGGGTTTGCGACAAGCCACTTTCTCGTTCCAGTGCTTGCGTATATTGCTCGTATAAGATCCGTTCGCGCGCGGCCGCTTGGTCAATGAGCATCACCCCCGACTTCACAGGCACCATCAGATACTGTTGATTGATCTGAATAGCTCGGCTTCCTGGGCCGCTGCTGCTTTCGCGCAGTGGCAGCTCAGCGGCGGCTGGCTCCGTAGGCGTTGGCGGCGTAGCGCTAGCAAACGAACTAGGCGGAGTTGTAGCAGGCACGTCGGGCACTACCGTCTGACCAAGGGAGCGGTAAAAATCTTCCAGGCCGCGCTTTGCTTCCTCCGTCGGGCGCGGTGGCGCATTTCGCTCGGGGGTAAACTTTTCCTTTGAGCTAGCTTCCCGCGGTGTAGCCGCCGCCCGCGCGGCAGCCGAAGCAAGGGCATCCGGACGGAAGTTGGTATCGAAGCTATTCTTGGCGGTATCCGAGATGCGTAGCGGCTGAATAGGCGCAAAGTTCACGTCGCCCTCAAAGTCAAGCGAAGGCGCCATGTTGTGGATACCTAGCGACTGCTTCACAGCGGCACGCACGATGGCATACACCGTTTTCTCGTCCTCAAACTTGATTTCCGTCTTCGTGGGGTGCACGTTGATATCAATCGTTTTGGGGTCGAGCTCCAAGAACAGCACGTAGAACGGATGAGTGTCGCGGGGCAGCAGGCCTTCGTAGGCGGCCAGTACAGCATGGTTGAGGTAAGCCGAACGAATAAAGCGGTTGTTGACAAAGAAAAACTGGTCGCCCCGACTTTTCTTCGCCGATTCGGGCTTACCGATATAGCCCTTCACGCTAATAAATGGCGTCACCTCCTCGCACTGAGCTAGCTGCTCTTTATAGCCATTCCCGAGCAGCGCCACGATGCGCTGGCTAAGCTTACCCGCCGGTAAGTTGAACACCTCTAGCTCGTTCTGATGCAAAGAGAAAGCAATCTGGGGATTGGCCAACGCCACGTGCTGAAACTCATCCAGAATATGCCGCATCTCTACCGCATTGCTTTTCAAAAAGTTGCGACGAGCGGGCACATTGTAGAAAAGGTTCTTGACCGAAATGCTCGTACCATCGGGGCAAGCAACGGGCTGTTGGCTGGTCACCTGCGAGCCGTCGACTAATAGCAACGTGCCCGTATCGTAGTCGCGCTGCTTGGTGCGCAGTTCCAACTGCGACACAGCCGCAATACTCGCCAGCGCTTCGCCGCGAAAACCTAGGGTACGAATTTTAAAGAGGTCCTCCGTGGATCGGATCTTGCTGGTAGCATGGCGCTCCAAGCTCATGCGGGCATCGGTGGGCGACATACCCGCCCCGTTGTCGACAACCTGCACAAGCTGCTTGCCCGCTTCCTTAATAATTAAGCGGACCTGCGTGGCCTTGGCATCCACCGCATTTTCCAGCAACTCTTTGACCACTGAGGCCGGGCGTTGCACCACTTCTCCCGCCGCAATCTGATTGGCTAGGTACTCGGGAAGCAACTGAATCACGTCCGCCATGGGCCGGGAACTGAAGTTGAGAATGAATAGGTTAACAAAAGCAAAAGTGGCCGGGCGAGGCTGAGGCTACATTTGGCCTCGGGAAATAATCCGTAACTTCGCGGCCGACCTTTGTTTGCGCAGCCCCAAATGGAATTTTGGGCTGGTGCTTTTGGAACGTTTGACGCCACCTAGGAGGCAGCTAAAATTGGCCGCCAACGGGGCGTTTATCGCTTTCAATAGTAGACAAAAGTACGGCTATTTCCACTCGAATTCAACATTACGTTATCATCACGGGAGCCGATGCTCAAGGATTTTCAGATTAGACTCTTACTGCTTTTACTGGCCGTTACGGGTCTATTAATCTCTTCCTCCGCCCCCAACGACAAAGGTGAAAGGCCCATTACGGCGGCCGAGCAGAATTGGGTCGACAGCGTGATGAACACGCTCACGCCCGACCAGCGCATGGGTCAGCTGTTTATGGTGGCGGCCTATTCTAATAAGGATAAGAAGCACGTCCAGCACATCGATGACTTGGTGCGCAACTATCATATTGGCGGGCTAATGTTCTTGCAGGGTGGACCACGGCGACAAGCGATTCTCACCAATCGCTACCAAGCCGAAGCCAAAGTACCGCTGCTCATTGCCCTTGATGCTGAGTGGGGCCTCGATATGCGCCTCGATAGCTCCATGCACTTTGCCAAGGAGATGACCCTAGGTGCCACCGACGATGACCAGTACGTGTATCAGATGGGCCGCGAAATCGCGCTCAAGATGAAGACCTTGGGCGTGCAGGTGAGCTTCTCGCCCGTCATCGACGTTAACTCCAACCCCGCCAACCCAGTGATTGGCAATCGGTCGTTTGGCGAGAACAAGGATCAGGTATCGAAGCTCGGGGTAGCTTATATCAAAGGGCTGCAGGATCACGGAATTATTGCCGTAGCCAAGCACTTTCCTGGCCACGGCGACACCGATATTGATTCGCACGTGGCGCTGCCGGTCATTAATACCGATATGGCTCGGTTCACCAACATTGACCTGTACCCTTTTCAGCAGTCCTTCGAGGCCGGCGTGATGGGGGTGATGGTGGCGCACCTGTACATGCCGCTCTTTGACACGGTGCGTACCCAGGCCACTACTCTTTCTCGGAACTTAGTGACTGGACTGTTGAAGGAGAAAATGGCCTATAAAGGCCTGGTTTTCACCGACGCCCTAAATATGCGCAGCGTTGCGAACCTCTACAAGCCCGGCGAAGTAGATGCCATGGCACTCGTGGCCGGCAACGACGTGCTGCTGTTCTCGGAGGACGTACCGATTGCGCAGCAGAAAATCCGAGAGGCTATTACTGCTGGCCGCATCACCCAAGAAGAGATTGACGTTCGGGTGCGCAAGATTTTGCGGGCAAAATACTGGGCTGGGCTCAATCATTACCGACCAGTAGATCTGCCAAATCTGATGCAGAACCTAAACCGGCCGTTGAGCCGCACGGTGCAGCAGGAAATCTACGAGCACGCTGTTACGGTGGTGAAAAACGACGACAAGTTGCTGCCGTTCACGCGGCTCGACACGTTGCGCATTGCCTCCGTCACCATTGGTTCGCCCGTGGGCAGCACCTACGGCGACATGATGAACAAGTACCAGGCAGGCCCGGTGTACTCCGTGCCGAACCGCTACGCCGTCGACTCTACTTTTACGCGTATTCTCACCCAGCTAGCTCCGTATAACACGGTAGTAGTCAGCCTGCACAACATGAACAACACGCCAACCCACAGCTACGGCATTGGGGAAGGCGCTATCAAATTCTTGCAGCAGCTACAAGCCAACAAGCGCATCAAAACGGTAGTAGTGGCGATGGGTAATGCGTACTCGCTCAAATACCTGGAAAGCGCCCGCACGCTGGTTTGTGGCTACGAAGACAACTACCCCTCGCAGCTTGTAGTGCCGCAGGTTTTGTTTGGAGCATTGCCGGCCCGGGGCAGACTACCCGTTACTGTGTCGCCGACGTTGAAGTCTGGGCAGGGTATCCAAACTGCCAACCTGCAACGGCTGCGCTATGCGACACCCGAGAGCGAAGGGCTGGATTCTAAGATGCTCAGCCAGATCGATAACATTACGCTCGAAATGGCGGCTTATGCGGCGGCACCTGGCTGCCAGGTACTTGTAGCCAAGAATGGCGCCGTGGTATTCGACAAAAGCTACGGCTACCAAACCTACGAGAAGAAAAGCCCCATCGACGAAAGCACGCTCTACGACCTAGCCTCCGTTACCAAAGTGGCCGGTACGCTCCAGGCCGTGATGTACTTGAAAGATCAAGGCAAGCTGAACCTAGATGCGAAGCTGGTAGAGTACTTGCCCGAGTTGCGCGGCACCAACAAGCAAAACATGACCGTGCGCGACGTGCTGTTGCACCAAGCTGGCCTCAAGCCTGGCATCCCGACCTGGGAGCGGACGGTAAACAAAGGTGCTCTGAAGCCGACCTTCTACGCCAGCGCCCGCTCCGGCGACTTCCCCAACGAGGTAGTTCCCGGCACCTACAGCCTCAAAACCGCTGATGACTCCGTTTGGACGTGGATTCAGCGGTCTACCTTGCTACCCAAGGTGAAAGGCAAGTATCCCGTAGAGTATAGCGACCTGAGCTTTATCATCCTGAAGCACGTGTGCGAGAAGCTGCTACAACAGCCCATCGAACAGTTTTTACAAAAGACGTTCTACCAGCCCCTAGGGTTGAGTACCATGAGCTTCAACCCGTTGCAGCACTTTCCGCAGGTGTGCATCGCCCCGACGGAAAACGATACGTACTACCGCCACGCCCAATTGCAAGGTACCGTGCACGACCAAAGCGCGGCCATGGTGGGGGGTGTTAGTGGCCACGCGGGGTTATTCTCAAATGCCAACGACCTAGCTATCCTGATGCAGATGAACCTGCAAAATGGCCAGTACGGCGGCCGGCGTTATTTTCAGACGCCCGTGGTATCAGACTTTGCTAAATCGCAGACCAACAACAACCGCCGGGGCCTAGGTTGGGACCATGGCACCCCGGAAAAAGCCGAAGGACCTACCTCCAACCTGTCACCGGCTAGCACCTTTGGTCATACGGGTTTCACGGGCACCTGCGTGTGGCTCGATCCTGAAAACAAAATCCTCTACATCTTTCTTTCCAATCGGGTGTATCCCGATGCGGGCAACAACAAGTTGCGTCAATATAACATCCGCACGCGCATCCACGACGTGATTTATAAGTCTTTGCTCAAGACATGATGTGTTGCTGTTTTCACCCGTATACTCCTTGACCCGCAATTGGCGGTAAGCATCTTGTTGGATGACTTGCCGCCAATTTTTGTTTACGGCGCGAAGCTCCAGCTTCGCCCTTCGTTGCGCAGATAGAGGTGCATCTGCCAACGAGAAACTTTTAACGAGGCACGAAGCTGGAGCTTCGCGCTACTGCCCGCCCCTCTTTACACCATGAACATCGGCATTGTTTGTTATCCCACCTTCGGCGGTTCTGGCGTTGTTGCTACCGAGCTCGGTAAAGCACTAGCGCTCAGAGGACATCGGGTGCATTTCATCACGTACAGTCAGCCTGTGCGCCTTGATTTCTTTAACGAAAACCTCTTCTACCACGAAGTATATGTACCGCCTTATCCGCTGTTTCAATTTCCGCCTTACGAGCTAGCCCTAGCTTCGAAAATGGTGGACATTGTGCAGAATGAGAAGCTCGACGTGCTGCACGTGCACTATGCCATTCCACATGCTTCGTCGGCCTACATGGCCAAACAGATTTTACGGACGAAGGGCATTACCGTGCCTGTTATCACAACGCTGCATGGCACGGATATCACGCTAGTGGGCAAGGACGCTAGCTATGAACCGGTAGTCACCTTCAGCATCAACCAGAGCGACGGAGTAACGTCGGTATCTGCGGATCTGCGGGCCGAAACGTACCAGCACTTTGCCATTGAAAAGGACATCGAAGTAATTCCCAACTTCATTGACCTGACGCGTTTTAAAAAGCAAAACAAGGGACACTTCCGGGCGGCCATTGCCCCGCAGGACGAAAAGCTGCTCGTGCACACGTCTAACTTCCGCTCAGTGAAGCGCGTGGATGATGTTATCAGCATCTTTGCTGGCGTGCGGGCTCAAATCCCCGCCAAGCTTCTGCTGGTAGGAGACGGCCCCGATCGTCAGCGCATTGAAAAAGTAGTGCGTGAGCTAGAGCACTCCAATGATGTTCGCTTCCTCGGAAAGCTCGAAGCCGTAGAAGAAGTACTCAGCGTGGCCGACTTATTTTTGATGCCCTCAGAGAAAGAGAGCTTTGGCTTAGCAGCCTTAGAGGCTATGTCGTGTGAAGTACCCGTGGTGAGCACCGACGCCGGCGGCATTCCTGAGCTGAATGTAGACGGCGTAACGGGCAGCATTAGCGCCATTGGCGACGTGAACGACATGGTACAGAAGTCCTTGTTCATCCTGCAAGACGACAACCTACCTAGGTTCAAAGCCGCCGCCCGCGCCCGCGCCGAGGAGTTCGACATCAACAAGATTGTCCCGATGTACGAAGCGTGCTACCAGAAAGCCATCGACACGCAGCTAGCAGCAGTATAGCTCAAGCTAAGCTGGCTATATCATGAAAAAGCGTCATGCCGAGGCCACTACCTCAGCATGACGCTTTTATTTTCTGATGTACAGCAACTTAAAATAGCCCGGTCGCCTCACGCTTTACAGCACTGATTGCCTGCGCGGTGGGGTCGGCTTCGTCGGCCATCAAGCCTTCCAAGATGCGCTTTGCTAGCTCAGTACCACGGGCTTGTTGGGGCGTATTGATGCCCTGATACGCTTGGTTGATAAGCCCTAGAATGTGTTCCTTGGCCTGCCGAACTTGTTCCCAAGCATCAGGGCTCATATAGAGCTGCTGGCTCAGGTTATGGTCGTATTCGGCGCGAACTTCTTGCAGGAGCAAGCGGTGAAACTCAGATGCTGACTGCCCGGCGCTGTTTAGGCGAACCAATAAATTGTTAGGCGTGATGCGCTCCAAGAGCAAAATCACCCGCTCGTAGGCTTGCAGGCGCACCGGCAACACTTCTTTGGTGCTCTGCAAACGCAACTCAATTAGGCGGCGCTGCTGCTCTTTTTCCAAGTATTGCCGAATCAGCAAGAACACAGAACCGGCCACGATAAGCGCGGGCAGAATGATTTTGAGAAGGTCGAAAAGGTAAAGAGTTGTATTCATGCGGGTAAGCGGGGCAAGCTGGCAGCTTGCAAATCAGTAGATAAGAGAAATGTGGTATGGCAACCTATGAACGAAACGCTGGCGTAATAGTTGACAAAGATAGTTGTGAACCGGATGGGCACCCTCGCTGTTAAGCAACAGAGGGTCGTGCAACGATTCTACCGACTTCGTATCTTCGTACTTTCTTTACTTAACCAGGAACGCACCATGGCAACAGCCGTTTCCACCAAGCTTGCTCCTATCAGCCTCACTCCTCGTGCCCTGGAGGAGGTTAGAAATATCCTTACCGAGAAAAACGTACCAGCCGAATATGGCTTGCGCGTAGGCGTGCAGGGCGGCGGTTGCTCGGGCCTGAGCTACCTACTAGGCTTTGATAAGCCGAAAGAGCAAGACGAAACCTTTGACCTCGACGGCGTCATCCTCATCATGGATAAGAAACACGCCATGTACGTGATGGGCATGGAAGTCGATTTCCAGGATGGCTTGAACGCTCGGGGCTTTGTCTTCAACAACCCCCAAGCAAAAAGCACCTGCGGCTGCGGCTCGTCGTTCTCGGCGTAAGCGCAGCCTTCGCAGCCCATAATACCTAGCCCCGGCAACCTTGGTTGCCGGGGCTTTGCTTTTACAATACTTTCTCGCCGCTCATAATCTTGACGGCAGAGCCATCGGCCATAAACACAGACCTAGGTTCCTGCTGCAACGTCTCAACGAACTCGGAGCCATAAAGCGCCGCCACGTTGCAGTGGAAGGAAAAATCAGACACCGTGCGAATCGTCCAGCGCGGGTGCACCACCTCATATTCTGAGGTTTTAGTTGCACTTCGCCGCGTGAAACCCCAGTAGTTTTCGGCTAGGAATTCCGCCTCGCTATGCTCCAGCATGGGCTCCGAGCTAGCGGCAGCCGTACCACGCAAGTAGTTCCATTCTCCTTTTATCTTCCAGTTGTAATCCAGCGTCAGCTCGCCGGTGGGGCTAGCTTCGATGCGGTGTCGCATGGGCAAGGCCACATATTTCTCTTGGTAGAGCGTATTAGCGACCAACACGATAGCTGGCTTCGATACGATTTCTTTCACAAACACCACCCCATGCTTCCACCCCGCGGCCGTCTTGCGCCGGACATAAAAGCGCAGGTTCACCTCGGCAAAATTGCGGTGCCAGGGAAAGCCAATACCTAGCATGCGAGTATCTTCAAACAGCAGCCCAACCATGCTCGCGTAGTGCGTGCCGTTCCAATCGTCGAGTTCTACCCCGGCTGGTAAGTGACGCCGCAAGACGCTCGCCTCAACCGGATAGTTTGCGAGAAGCAGATAACGCCAATCGGCCGTGAGAAAGGTGGTTTTTGTTGCCATGCACTGTGAAGACAGCACAACGACCAAGGTTGTTTAATAAATGTCGGATTCGGTATTCTTGGCTTCAAAAATTATTTGACTAAGAAAAGATAAATAAATGGTGCCAACCAAATCAGCATGACTAAAGCTTGATTCAGGAGAAAAGCACGCAAATAAATAGCACCTGCCTTTGTTCGATTTATAAATGTTCCAGCAGGCGCTAACCAAATAGTAATGATAAACAAAGGGATACCGAGGTATAAGGCGGCCCAAGCATAATACATAAATAACCAACCTAGTGTCAGACTAAATGGCAAACCTTTAGGATATACATTAAATGCTATTGCCGTGAATAAACCGTATATGTTGAGTATTAAGTTGGCGTAAACAAAATTTAACCCTAATGCCTCTGATTTATTCATTGCATACTTTATTTTTATTATAAAGCACAGAGCTGCTTAACTTCTTATCTATTAAAGTTATTTTTCTACGCTACTTAATTAGCAGGCCAACAGTTAATTAAAATCATAAGGATAGCCAATTTCTTGTAGGTCTCGTTCGAGCTGCTGCCAATCTTCTACATGGGGTACAATGGCCAGCGCTAGGTCCTTGGTTAGTGGTTTACCTTGATAGATGCTCGTTACAGCATCCAAAGAGGGCGCCGGCCGATCCTGGTCTTCATCATAGTATTCGCTAGCCCACTCGATATAGGTGTGCGGGTTGCCATCGAAGATGTCAAGAAAGTTTTCGGAGCCATCTTCATCCGTTTCGAGCTGCCCAATCTGCCACTTGTGCGCCGGCGTGTACCACAGGCAGAAGGTTGTACCGATAGAGTTAACAGGCTCACCGAAGATAAACTCATCAAAAACGTCCGGTAAGCCACGCGTTAGTTGGTTCTTATCAGATTCCTCATAGTCAGAGGCATACCCGTTGATGACGCAGCCTTCGGCTCGAAAGAGAATGAGCATCTGGTCCCCCTCGCCGTCCTGCATCTCGAATACTTCTTCGCCTTCTGCCCACCCCTTGTTGTAGGAATAGTAGCGGTATTCGTACTCGGGTGAGTTCAAGGCATCTAGTACCGCTACAGCCTTGCAGATGGCTTGCAGCTTTTCTTGGCTAGGTAGCGCGGTGTAGGTTAGGGTAGAGAGCATAGCGTCATTAATACGTCTTCGTCATGTCAGTTGGCACCACCAATACGTAATCGGCTTTTTGCTCGTTTTCCTTCTCCAGCTTGCCTAGCTGCTCTTGCGCCACCGTCGATATAGTTAAAATCTTCAGCTTCGGGTCGGCTTGCTTGAGGTACCACACGATGCCGTCGTGGTTGTCGGAGTGGTAGCTGCCATTGAAGTGGAGTAGCACTTGGCCGGGTTGGCGGTTTTGGCGAATGAAGTAAGCCATAGTGGCATCTTTGAGCGCTTGGGCTTGGATGATGTTCTGCACGCCGGCTCCGTGGGCCGCGTCGCCCCCGAACATAGCTTGCATGTTCTTGTATCCCGGCAGCTCGTAATCGACGGTGATGGGCAGCGGCGCCAGCCAAGCTTTTTCACTGGCGGGCAATGCATCCAAGGAGCCAAGGCTAGCTTTGGCCACCTGCGACGCGTAGCGGCGCGGCACATTGGTGCCCACTACTCGCAGCTTTTGTTGCTGGGCTAGCTTGAGCAGTGGTTTGTAATCGGTGGCGTAGTTAGGCCACGGGCGGCTTTGCTCCTCAAAGGCTTTATCATCTAGCTCGCCCACGTTGTATTGCTCCACCAGCGGTTGCACATCGCGCTCAAACATCTCCATGCCTAGTACAACCTGGCCGGCTTTACGCTGGGCTAGGTCTTTGGCTACCTGAAGCTCCAGCCAGTGCGCAATGGGGTCGTTGTGTTGCTCTCCAAATAGCACTACATCAGCCTGGGCTAGCTCTTTAAGCATCTGGTCGTAGTCGCCCGATTTGCCATTGGCGATGAAGAGGCGATACGCGGGCCGGTCGGCGGCGGTAAAGCTGAGCAAGGCAAGTAACAAAGGCAGCAGAAAAAGCTTGTGCATCATGAGAAAGGAAGCAAAGTAAAAACGCCACTTGTTGTCAGCCGCGCTTCGTGATTAAGCTATAACGTCGTAGAGACACACAACTCCACGTCTTCTACCAGAACAACCCAACCTAGCTTTTTAGGTTCGTTTGCTCCAGCAAGTCAACGCAAAGTAGCGCGTCTCTACGACGTTATAGATTGGCTAGTGCCGATTTATCCTTTGTAGAACATCCATTTCCCTAGCTCCCGGTAAGTCACTTTCTTGCCGTACATCAGCACGCCTACGCGGTAAATGCGGGCCGCCAGCCACACCGTCCCAATGAAACCGGCTATCAGCAGGGCCACCGACAAACCTAGCTGCCACAGCGGCACGCCAAACGGCAACCGTATAACCATGGCAATAGGAGAAGTAAACGGAATCATCGACATCCAGAAGGCAATCGGACCATCCGGATTGCGCAGAATAACCGACACGCCAATGATGTAGCTGAGAATGAGTGGTATCGTCACTGGAAACATAAACTGCTGCGTATCCGTCTGATCGTCGACGGCCGCACCAATGGCACCAAACAGGGCACCGTAGAGCAGATAACCACCAAGGAAATAGATGAGGAAACCACCCATAATCATTCCGATTGGCAAATCACCTAGGGCATCGAAAATAGCCGAGCGCCCGCTCATCATTGCTGTTTCCGGGCGGGTATTGGCTGCGTTTGCTTGAGCAGTTTGCTTGTTGTCCGTTTCGGCAGAAGTGGCAGAGCGTGTTGCAGCGGTTGCTACGGGCTGAGCATTGTTGCCGCCAAACACGGCTGAGCCTACTAGCGAACTAGCCCCAAACGAAAGCACACCCCACAACAGAAACTGCGTAAGGCCGACCGCGGCAATACCCACAATTTTGCCCATCATCAGGTCAAACGGCTTCACCGACGACAGCATTACTTCCATAATACGGTTCGACTTCTCCTCCCCTACGCCGCGCATAATTTGCACGCCGTAAATGAAAATGAACATGTAAATGAGCAGTGCCAACGCGTACGCCGCGGCCGTAGTCGCCATGGTGTCGCTGCTCTTCTCCTGCCCTTGCTCATCCAAGGCGACGGTCGTGAGCAAGACTTTGGAGCGAAGCCGGTCGAGCTGCTCTTGCGTCAGCCCCGACTGCTGCATCTTCAGGTCCGATAAGGTTTTGTTTAGCGCATTCTCAACGGCCCGCTGCTTGCGCATACTCACGTTGCCCTTGGCGAAAAGCTGAATACCCTGCGGATTCTGCACATCCAAATTTGGCGGGAGGTAGAGCAAGCCATCGTGCTTCGACTTCTGAAAGCTTTGCTTCGCCTCGGCCAGCGACCCAGCCGCTGGCAAAAACAACAGCTGCTCCGTTGTGGGTAGTCGGCTCGTGAGACCTAGGTTGGTGTCGTCGCGCACCTCAATGACGTCCACTTTGTTGTCATCGGACTTCGCCAGCTTTGCGACGAACGCGAAAACGCCCGCCATCAGCAGCGGCACAAGTACTGTCAGCACCACGAAGCTCTTTTTGCGGACGCGCGTCAGGTATTCGCGTTGGGCGATCAGCCAAAATTTGTAGTTCATCTCTTCAACTAGGTATATAAGGGACTAAAGAACGTCATGCTGAGCTTGCTTAAGCATGACAGCAGGTTGTGCATTTACTGGGTTACTTCCTCCACCAACGATTCCGGCATGGTCTCCTGCACGCGCCGAATAAAAATCTCGTTGATGCTCGGAATCTGCTCGCGGAAGGCGTGCACCTCCACATTATTGATGAGGTAGCGCAGTAAATCATTGGGTGTGGCACCCGCGTGCAGCCTAATTCGGTCGTAGAAGAAGCCGTTTTCGCGCTCTTTGTGCTCCAATACCTCAAAATCGGGATGCACTACCATGAGCCGGCCTTTGCCCTCTACCTCGTAGGTGTTGGTTTTGAAGGTATTCTTGATCTGCCCCACGGGTCCGTCGAGCACCTTGCGGGAGCGGTTGATCAGGGCAATATTGTCGCACATTTCCTCCACCGATTCCATGCGGTGGGTGGAGAAGATGATGGTAGCACCTTGCTCCCGTAAGTTGATAATCTCATCTTTGATGAGGTTGGCGTTGATGGGGTCGAAGCCCGAGAACGGCTCATCCAATATGATCAAGCTAGGTTCGTGCAACACCGTGGCAATGAACTGCACTTTCTGCTGCATGCCTTTGCTGAGGTCTTCCACAAACTTGTTGGCCCAGGGCTTCAGGTCTAGGCGCTCCAGCCACGCTTTGATGCGCTGGGTTGCATCAGCCCGACTTAGGCCACGGAGCTGGGCTAGGTAGAGCAGCTGTTCGCCCACCTTCATCTTCTTATACAGCCCGCGCTCCTCCGGCAAGTAGCCAATTTGGGCAATATGCTTTGGGTTGAGCTTCTCGCCCCGGAATCGAATTTCGCCCGAGTCAGCGGCCGTAATCTGCGTGATGATGCGAATGAGCGAGGTCTTACCCGCCCCGTTCGGCCCTAGTAAGCCGAAGATGCTACGTTCCGGAATTTCGAGACTAACGCCACTCAGGGCGACGTGCGCAGCGTAGGCTTTGCGCACATCAATGGCTTGTAAAATATTGGTCACAGTTGCAGGAAAGGCGTTAAAAGTGGAATGTGCTAAATGTAGAAACTTTGCTAGGCATCTAGGTCAGGATTTTACCCAAGCGGTAAATTTAGGCCCCCAACTCGCGCAAAACGGCCTCTAAGCGGTCAATATGCTGGCCGTAGAGGCGCTGTAGGTACCAGTGCGTAAAGCGGCGCATCAGCCCGTAGGTAAACCAGCCGATGAGCGCGTAAGCTGCCAGCAGAACTATCAGCATGCCGGCTAGCTTTAAGCCGTATTCGTTTCGCGCAAACCGCAGCGCCTGCATCACCAGACCAATGCCGAACGTACCAACGAGCGTGAGCATGGTGAAACGGTAGTAGATCTGCACCAGATGGCGCAAGCCCGCCGTTTGCTGTATTACTTGCTGCTGTAGCGCCTGCGCCGTGGGTCGCAGTTGGTCGAGCGCCCGTAGTTTGTGATAGAAATAATACAGTAAGCCCACGCACACCAGCATCAACCACAGGGCCATCACCCGCGGATAGGTTTCGCGCACGAACAACAATACCCCAGCAGTCACCGGCAGCAGAAGCAGCGTAAAAATTGCTTCGTATCGAGCGTTGCGGCGGATGCGCAGCAGCGGACTGTTAGCAGCCTGGTTGAGATAAGCTTGCATAGCTTCGGAAGTCAAGGGTGGCGTGGGTTCAGTGGGTTGCTGCCGCCAGCGCTGGCGCAAGTCATCGAGTTCCATCAGGCGGGGTGAGTTAGCAGTTGGCGAAGTTTCTCCTGAACGCGGTGCATTTTCACCCGCACGTTGTTTTGCGTGATACCTAGGATGTCGGCTATTTCCTCGTAAGTGCGCTCTTCCAGGTAAAGCAGCACAAACGCCTTTTCGACTTCCGACAGCCGTTCGATGGCGCGGTAGAGCTGGGCTAGGTCGTCAGCATCAGGGCCGGCATCGAGCGGCAGGGCTAGGTCCGGCATGGTGTCGCCGAAGCGGGCAGCTGATGGCTTGCGGGTACGCTGGCGCAAGTCGGAAATAGCCACGTTCAGCGCCACACGGTAGAGCCATGTGCTAACCTTCGCCCGCGGTTCGTAGTGCGGATACGCTCGCCAGAGTTGCAACACAATTTCTTGGTACAAGTCCTGGCGGTCGTCAGCGCCCTGGCAGTACAATCTGCACACGCGCTGAATCAGCGCTTGGTGGGCGTTGATGAGGGCGACGAAAGCGGCTGAGTCGAGCGGCAAGGTGAGGCGGTCAGGATTTACACGATATGAATCGCCAACCTAGGTTTTGCATTACAGAATAGGCAAAAAATATTTATAGCGGGCTTGTAACCATTGACTCAAACTTTCGCAAAAACGACAACGCCCGCCTTCCTGTGGGAAGACGGGCGTTGCCTACAATCGAAATGCTAAGGCTTACTGAAAATACTCCTTCACTTTCTCGAAGAAGCCCTTCTCATTTTTGCCGGGGTTCGGCGTGAAATTCTGCGCGTTACGCAGCTTTTCGAGCAACTCGCGCTCTTCGCCGCTCACGTTCTTCGGCGTCCAAACATTAATATGAATGAGTTGATCGCCGCGGCCGTAGCCATTGATGTCCTTGATGCCCTTGCCGCGCAGACGCAAAATCTTGCCAGGCTGGGTACCAGGTTCCACCTTGATCTTTACTTTCCCTTCGATGGTAGGCACCTCGACGCTAGCGCCTAGGGCCGCATCGACGAAGGAAATGTACTGATCGAACATGATGTTGTTGCCGTCGCGCTTCAGGAACTCGTGCGGCTCCTCTTCGATTTGGATGAGCAAGTCGCCGGGCACACCGCCGCGCTCCGGGTAGTTGCCTTTGCCGCCCATCGAGAGCGTCATTTCGTCCACTACGCCGGCTGGAATATTGATCGGGATGATTTCCTCTTGTAGCTGACGGCCTTCGCCGTGGCACACGTCGCACTTCTGGCTCACGATTTTGCCTTCGCCGTTACAGGTGGGGCAAGTCGACGAGCTAACCATTTGCCCAAGCATGGTGTTCACTACACGCTTCACTTGGCCTTGGCCATGGCAGGTGCCACACTCTTTTACCTCGGTGCCATTCTTGGCGCCGGTACCTGAGCACGTGTTGCACGCTACGTAGCGCTTTACTTTAATCTTTTTCTCAACGCCGTTGGCTATTTCCTCTAGGTCGAGTTTGAGCTTGATGCGCAGGTTGGAGCCTTTCTTCACCCGGCGGCCACCAGCCGAGCGGCCCTGCCCACCGAAGAAGCCTTCGAAGCCACCGCCACCGAAAATATCGCCAAACTGGGAGAAAATATCCTCCATGTTGGGTCCACCGCCGCTCGCGCCGCCCACACCCTGGTGACCAAACCGGTCGTAGCGGGCGCGCTTGTCGTTATCCGACAACACTTCGTACGCTTCGGCCGCTTCCTTGAACTTCTCTTCGGCCGTTGGGTCGTCGGGATTCTTATCGGGGTGAAACTTGATGGCTACCTTTCGGTAAGCCTTCTTAATCTCATCACCCGACGCGGTTTTCGCCACGCCCAACACCTCGTAATAATCTCGCTTCGTTGCCATATCTCCTCAGTACAGAGTATTTTGTATTGAGTATTGAGACTCGTTGACTGATTTTGTAGCGGCCCCGGCAGGCAATGCCTCCCCTAGCTTACTACTCAATACCAACTACTCAATACTAGCCTAGCTGCCTAGCACCACTTTCGCGTGGCGAATGACCTTGTCACCTAGGTAATAGCCTTTTTCTACCTCATCAACTACCTTGCCTTTCAGCTCTTCCGAGGGAGCCGGAATCTGGGTAATTGCCTCATGCAGATCAGGATCGAATGCGCCACCCTTTGTTTCCATCGGGGTGAGCCCTTTCTGTTGAAGCGTTTTGAGCATCTTGTTGTAGATGATATCGACACTCTCACGCACCACGTTCACGTCTTCGGAAGACTGCGTATGGGTGCGCGCACGCTCAAAATCATCGATTATTGGCAGCAACACCTGCATTAGCTCTTGGTTAGCCGTCTTGAATAAATCCTGACGTTCCTTGGCGGTGCGGCGCTTGTAATTATCAAACTCAGCCGCCAAACGCAAGTACTTGTCTTTCAGTTCAGCTAGCTCTGCGTTGGTTTTAGAGGCCTCCGCTTGCGGAGCGCCACTTTCAGCGGCGGCTGTATCCGTCACTTCGCCAGCTACGTGGTCGGTGTCGGCGGTCAGGTTGTCATCCTGGGGTACGTTGTTCTCGTCAGCCATTTTATCAAAAAGTCGTCGAAACGGGTTTTTCACTGATTTTTAGCCGATTGGCAAAGGGGTGCGGGCAAGGAGTTTGCCAAAGGCTAGGTTGCTGCCATTGTGGCACGGAAACCTACAAGCACAGTAGTTAGTTCAGACGAGGTAGCGTCAAGTCGCGTCATTATATAAGCTTCGTCGTAGGCTAACCCATTCCGAAATGACTATCCATCTAACGCGCGACAGTGTAGCCGCCAGCGACGATCTAACTAGCTCCCGCTTTATCGTACCGGATAGTACCACCTTGCCTGAGGTTCTACAGCTTGTGGTCGCTCAATCTTACCTAGCTTCTATTGCGGGCGGCAAGGCTACTTGGGTAGCGGAGCTGCAAGGAAAGCCAATAGTAGTACTGGCCCAACAGTGGCAACGGCCCGTTTTTTTGTCGAGCGAGTTATCGGCTTTGCCAGTTAAGAAGAAGGCGCTTCAACTGCACTTTCGCTACTACACGCAGCAAAATCCAGAAGAAGTACTCTCCGCTTTGCGCCAGACAATAACCTAGGTTTCCTTACTCATGCAGCGCCTTCCAGATCATATCTTTTAGGGGCTGAATATTCTTATTAGTCAGGCTAGAAATAAAGACGCTCGGCACATCCGCCGGCAGCGTGACTCGCATCTCGGCTTCTAACTCGTCGTCGATCAGATCCGCCTTCGTAATAGCGAGTACCCGGCGTTTCTCCAGCAATTCTGGGTTAAACTGCTCTAGCTCACTGATCAGCACTTGATACTCAGCGGCAATATCGTCGCTGTCAGCCGCAATCATGAAGAGAAGCATAGAGTTGCGCTCAATGTGCTTGAGAAAGCGCGTACCGAGGCCCCGGCCTTCTGCTGCCCCTTCGATGATGCCCGGAATATCGGCCATCACAAACGACTTGTAGTCGCGGTAGGCCACCACACCTAGGTTGGGCACCAGCGTGGTAAAGGCGTAGTCGGCAATCTTTGGCTTAGCGGCCGATACTACCGAGAGCAGTGTACTTTTGCCCGCGTTCGGGAAGCCGACTAAGCCGACGTCTGCCAGTAGCTTCAGCTCCAATACCACCCATTCTTCAATACCGGGCTCGCCGGGTTGGGCGTATTGCGGCGCTTGGTTGGTAGCCGTTTTGAAATGGTCGTTGCCAAGGCCACCGCGGCCACCAGGCGTCAGAATTACACGTTGGCCGTGCTCGGTTATTTCTACTTTCTTCTCGCCTGTTTCGGCATCGCGGGCAATGGTACCGAGGGGCACGTGCAGAATCACATCTTCTCCTTGGGCACCACTGCGCAGGTTTTCGCCGCCGCCCTGACCGTGGCCGGCAATCACGTGTTTCTGATACTGCAAGTGCAGCAAGGTCCAGAGTTGCGAGTCGCCTTCTAGGATGATGTGGCCTCCCCGGCCGCCGTCGCCGCCATCAGGCCCACCATTGGGTAGCCCTTTGGCACGAAAAAAGTGGTGCGAACCTGCCCCGCCCCGCCCGGAGCGGCAGCAGACTTTAACGTAGTCAATGAAGTTATTAGAAGCCACTTTCTTGGAAGTGTTGAAGGTTGAGAGTTGATTGTAAGCAGTCCTTGACAATAAGGCGAAGGATCTGAGTTAAAAGCCAGAGCCTGGCAGAACAACTCAGCTTACCTCGCCTGCGCGGAAGGACAGACCTAGCTTTTCCGCCAAGGCTAAAAACGGCTGTCATCCTGACGAAGGAAGGACCTTATCAGGTGAAAACGAGTTGTTGGTAACAACCGTTCTTACGTGATAAGGTCCTTCCTTCGTCAGGATGACAGCTGTATGCGGTTATAGCCGCAAAGTTACGCTTTTACTTCGTCAGTGGCTTGTTGCCCGTCCGCAACGGATGTTGTGGGCTGGTGCTTGTTGATAATCTCGCTGATTTGCTGGAAGATCTCATCGATAGCCCCAATGCCGTTCAGCGAATGGAATTTCCCTTGTTCTGCATAGTAGCCAGCAACTTGCGCGGTTTCCGTGTTGTAAACCGTCACGCGGCGGCGAATTTTGGTTTCGTCCTGATCATCGGGGCGGCCGCTGGTTTTGCCACGCTCTAGCAGGCGTTTTACGAGCTCTTCCTCAGCCACTTCCAGCGCAATCATGCAGGAAATGCCAGTGTCGTAACGCTGCGTAAGCGCGTCAAGGGCTTCCGCTTGCGCCACCGTACGGGGGAAGCCATCGAAGATGAAGCCGTTGGCCTTGGTGTTGTTTGCTAACTGACTTTCGATCATCCCAATGACAACTTCATCGGGTACTAGTAAGCCTTCGTCCATCAGGCGCTTGGCGCGCAGACCTAGCTCGGTCCCTTGCGCAATTTGGGAACGCAGCAAATCACCCGTCGACAGATGCACCAAGTTGTAGCGGGCAATCAGGTTTTGGCTTTGCGTTCCTTTACCGGCACCGGGAGGGCCGAAGAGCACGATATTCAACATAATAGTAAAACGTTGCGCGAGAGAAAGTGGGCTGGGTTGTGAAAAGATACTAAAACTACCGCAATCAAAATTCTACGAAGAGGGCGTTGTGCTGTACGATGTTGCCCTACAACACCTTGTACACATCGGGGTAGTTGCGGCCTAGCCCATCGTAATCAAGGCCATAGCCAACAATAAATTCGTTGGGCAACTCAAGGCCAATGTAGCGCAGGGCTAGCTCATGCTGCAGGCACTCGGGCTTCGTGAACAAGGTGGCGACTTCCAATGAGGCAGGTTGCTTGGCTTGCAATTGTTGCAGCAACTCTTGCATGGTGTGCCCTGTATCAACGATATCCTCGACAATAATCAGGTGGCGACCAGCTATTTCTTCCTGCAAGCCCATGATTTCCTTTACTTCGCCGCTGCTGGTAGTGCCTTGGTAAGAAGCTACCCGGATGAAGGTTACTTCGCACTCAATGGTCATTTCCTTCATTAAGTCGGCGGCAAACATGAAGGAGCCGTTCAGAACCACCAAAAATAACGGACGCTGCCCAGCGTAATCTTGGTTGAGGCGCGTCGCAATCGTACGCACCGCACCTAGTATTTGAGTAGCCGGCAAGTAAGGAGTGAATTGCTTGTCGTGCAGTGAGATAGTAGACGGCGACATCCGGGTTTGGTTGAGCTCTGGTAATGAAGACGTCAAAGGTAGTACAAAAAAGCTGCCCCTCCGGTGCGGAGGAGCAGCTTTAGCAGCCACAAAGCTAGGTAATAGTACCTAGGCCGTGCTTCAACGCAGTAGCAGTTGCGTAGCGGCCTGCCTTTTTGCTAGCTCCACTGGGGCTGGCGCCGGAAGAGAATTAGTTGCGGCCCACTGCTGTGTTTGATGCGTTGGCACTGGCGCCATGGCTTTATCGGGCGCGGCAATATGCGGGGCGATTACCAGCGACACGATAGACATCAGCTTGATCAGAATATTCATAGAAGGGCCCGACGTGTCCTTGAAGGGGTCGCCGACGGTGTCGCCAGTGACGGAGGCTTTGTGCGCGTCGGACCCTTTGTATTCCATCTTCCCATCAATCAGCACGCCTTTTTCAAACGACTTCTTGGCGTTATCCCAGGCGCCACCCGCGTTGCTTTGGAACATAGCCATGAGCACGCCCGACACCGTTACGCCGGCCAGCGTTCCACCTAGCACTTCGGGGCCCATCGTGAAGCCAATAATAATCGGCACGACGAGCGCAATAGCGCCTGGCAGCATCATCTCTCGAATAGCGGCCTGCGTCGAAATAGCCACGCACTTCTCGTACTCCGGTCGGCCGGTTCCCTCCATGATGCCCGGAATTTCGCGAAACTGCCGGCGTACTTCCTGCACCATGGCCATGGCTGCGCGCCCCACCGCCGAAATAGCGAGAGCCGAGAAGATGAAAGGAATCATGGCCCCCACAAACAAGCCCGCCAATACGCGTGCGTTGCTGATATCGATGCGCGCAATATTGGCCGTGCCCATAAAGGCCGCAAACAGAGCTAGGGAAGTAAGGGCCGCGGAGGCAATAGCGAAGCCTTTTCCCGTAGCAGCGGTGGTGTTGCCAACGGCGTCCAGAATGTCGGTTCGCTCGCGCACCTCTTTAGGCAACTCACTCATTTCGGCAATGCCGCCAGCGTTATCGGCAATGGGTCCAAAAGCATCAATGGCGAGTTGCATGGCTGTCGTAGCCATCATGCCCGCGGCAGCAATGGCTACCCCATAAAGCCCAGCAAACTGAAACGATAGAATAATGCCAGCGGCTAGCACCAGAATCGGCAGCACCGTCGATTCCATGCCCACAGCTAGCCCCCCGATGACCGTCGTAGCGTGTCCAGTGCTGCTTTGCCGCACAATGCTCAGCACGGGCCGCTTGCCCATGGCGGTGTAATACTCGGTGATAATGCTCATCAGCGTCCCAACGATCAGCCCAACAATGATGGCGTAAAAGACGTCGAGCGACGTGAAAGGCACGGCCCCAGACCGCCCGATGATCAGGTCGCCGGGGGGCAACATCCAGCGCACCAAAAAGAAGGACGAAGCCGCCGTAAGCAGCACCGAAACGTAGTTGCCAAAATTCAGCGCCGCTTGCACGTTGCCACCCTCCTTTACCCGCACCATCAGCACGCCAATTAGGGAGGAGATGATGCCAACACCAGCTATGACCATTGGCAACAAGATGGGCGATAACCCGTTGAACTTGTCGCCGACGGCTACCACTTCACGCCCGAGCACCATGGTCGCCAAAATAGTTGCCACATAGGACCCAAACAGGTCGGCACCCATACCGGCTACGTCGCCTACGTTGTCGCCTACGTTATCGGCAATAGTGGCCGGGTTGCGCGGATCATCTTCGGGAATGCCGGCTTCCACTTTGCCCACAAGGTCGGCGCCTACGTCGGCAGCTTTGGTGTAAATACCACCTCCTACGCGCGCAAACAAAGCAATGCTCTCGGCGCCCAACGAAAAACCCGTCAGCACTTCCAGCGCCTTTTCCATCTCGATGCCATTGGCCCCCGCTCCTACGTTGACCACAAACAAGTTGTAGAACACAATGAACAGAGAACCTAGCCCCAGTACTGCCAAACCGGCCACGCCCATGCCCATCACCGATCCGCCCGAAAACGACACGTTCAATGCCTGCGCCAAGCTCGTGCGGGCTGCTTGAGCTGTGCGCACGTTAGCCTTCGTGGCAATTTTCATCCCGATGAAACCGGCTAAGGCAGAGAATACAGCGCCAATAAGAAATGCAATGACAATGATGGGGCTGGATTTTTCGCCGGTGCTACCTAGATATCCTAAAAAAGCGCACGCAATAAGGGCAAACAACGCCAAAATGCGGTATTCGGCCCTAAGGAAAGCAATAGCTCCATCGGCGATGTAGCCGGCAATGGTTTGCATGTGCTCATTGCCAGCGTCTTGCCGGGCCACCCAGCCCGCCCGAAGCCACGTGTAAAGCAAGGCCAGCACGCCAAGCGCCGGCGCAACGTAGAGAATACTCATCATAAGCGCTGAAAGTAAGAAGGTGGGAGTTTGGAGAAGAATGGGTTGAGGCTGGTAAAATAGACCTTTTAACCGCAATGTCAACCCCCTACTACCCAACTACTTTCAGCCTTTTTGAGCTGCCTTCCAGATTCTTCGTCGTGGCACCTAGCTTTGTGCTGCTACGCCCGGCCAAGCAGGCTATAATTCTCGCATTAACACCTGATATAAAGCAAGCATACTGGCAATGTCCCGTTTGTCCACTATTTCGTCGGGAGAGTGGACGTTGTCTTCCGGAGCACCCACGAAGCACCAATCCCAGGGGTACGCGCTGTGCTGAAGCTCCTTGGCGTCGGAACCGCCCCCACCTTCTACTTCCAACTGATGCGGAATACCCGAAGCTCCAGCAATAGCGCGAATCCGGTCGACGTAGGAGCGCCGTGGAATGAGCGAGTCGCGAAGTGAAATTGCGACCCCAGCGCCGGGGCGTACTCCCTCGGTTACCCAAGTAATATCCGAGATAAGGGCCTGCCGTACCCCATATTCTTCGTAGATGTACTTCGCTAGGTAAGCCACCGAGCCACCACCGTGCTCTTCCCAACAGCCAAACGCAATGATGCCATCGGTGAGCGTTTCGGCCAGGCGCAGGGCATTCCACACCCCCAGGCGATTGTCGAGGTAGCAGGACTGCACCGTATCCGCCGTTTCGCGAAAATCGCAGTAAAAGGTGAGCTCCGTACCGCGTTCAATATCGCGGGTGAACTCATAACCTAGCTCACCGGTTTGCCTTTCTACAGTAAGAGTACACTCCACGGGCCCGTGCCCATCTTGGCCCACCAACCGGTAGCCAGGCTCTGTGCGCGGACCACCAATACACACAAGTTGGCGCCCGTAGCGCACCGTGAACCCAATGCTATCGAGGTGGGCAAAAACAGCCGTCCGGGGCTTACCGAAAACGAGTATTATGCAATCCTGAAAACGCTCATCATACACTATTTTCGGTTCGGCTTTCCAACTTGCCTGCTGCTCACGTATATACTGCAACAAAAAGTTGGTCAGGGGTGCTTCGTTGCCAGAAGGCGCGGCGATCTGACACAAGGTGCGTAAAAGGTCCATTCTCGTTCGTCTACTACTTCAATACTAGGATAAAAGCCATACTTTAGCCTTTCTGTTAGGCGGCTTACGCGCAGCTAAGGTTGCTTGTTCGGCCGCAATTAGACGCCTCCATGCTCCAAAAAAACTTCTTCGTCTTCTTCCTGGCTTTGTTGTCCATTCCTGCCTTGGCACAACAGCCCGACACGGCCAAAAAAGCGCCCATGCGCAATATTGAGGTCGAGAATGTAGATGTGATGCCGGGCGCTATCGACACAAAAGGGTGGTTGCTGCTAGACAAAGACATTCAAACGGAGTTGGATGGGGCCGTACAGAACCTCTACAACTTTAAGTTCGACAAGGCAGAAAAGCAGTTTCGCTCGTTGCGTCGGCGCTACTCACATCATCCTATGCCGTACTTTCTGCTCGGCCTAAGCACTTGGTGGAAAATTGTGCCGAGCAACGTGCAGACGAAGCAGTACGACAACATCTTTTTCGCCTACATGGATACAGCCATCGTGAATGGAGAGAAGCTTTACGAAGCCGATCATAAGAATTACGAAGCCTGTTTTTTCCTAGCCGCCGCTTATGGGTTCAGTGCCCGCTTGCACGCGGAACGCAAGGACTGGCGCAAGGCCACCGTCAACAGCAAAAAATCACTCGATTACCTAGATAAGAGCAAGGAAGCCAACGGCCTCAGCCCAGAATTCCTGTTCGGGCAGGCGCTTTTCAATTATTACGCCGTTTGGATTCCAGAAAACTATCCGTTGCTCAAGCCGGTATTGCTGTTCTTCCCTAAAGGGAACAAGCAGCTAGGTATTCAGCAGCTGCGCAATGTGGCGGATAATGGGTTTTACGTTGGGCTGGAAGCCAAGACTTTCCTGATGCGTATTCTCAATAACGAAGAAAACAACCCGGCGCTGGCCATGCCTATCTCGCGCTACCTAGCTACGCATTACCCCGACAATGCGTACTTCCAGCGCTTTTACGATTTGTTGTGCTTCAATAACGGCGAGTTTCGCGAATGTGAACGGGTAAGCAACGAGATTCTGGACAAGCTAAACCGCGGCTTGCCAGGCTACGAAGGCATCAGTGGCCGTTATGCCACTTACTTTCTAGGATGGCTGATGCAGAACAAGTACAAAGACCTTGTGAAAGCAAAGGACTATTACCAACGCTGCATTGTTTTTGCCGAAAGCACCAATGACACTGCTGGCGGCTTTTACCTCTATTCTAACCTCAACCTAGCTCGCCTTGCCGAACGGGAGAAAGATAAAACAGGAGCGCGGCGCTATTACCAAGCCGTAGTAGACCACGCCGACCACGACCTAGAGCAATACAAAGAGGCGAAGGCCTACCTCAAGAAAAATAAAAAGTAAGCGGGCGCTACGTGCTGTTGTATGGAATTAAAGGACCTTTTTCTTACGCCCATTTACTTGTTGCTCTTCTACGGCATTGCCTTCGCCGTACGGAAAAAAGTGACGAATAAATTCACGAAAAAGTATTTTATCCCTGCACTCACTGCCAAGTTCGTCGGTGCTCTTGGCCTAGGTTTGATTTATCAGTTTTACTACGGTGGTGGAGATACGTTTAACTATTTCGCTCATACCAAAGTCGTTTATCAAGCATTCAGCGACTCTGCATCTGTTGGTCTGAAACTCATTTTCGGCGACAACACCAAATTCGACCCTGAATTAACGCGCTACATTGCGCAGATGTACTGGTACGGTTCCTCTACCGAATACTTTGTTGTGCGTGTGGCCGGCTTTTTTGCTATTTTCTCTTTCTGCACCTATGCGGTAATCGGGTTGATGTTTGCGGCCTTGAGTTTTACAGGCATGTGGGCTACCTACATCACATTTGTCCGTATTTTTCCCTTAGCTTATCAAAAGCTAGCATTAGCCGTATTTTTTCTTCCCTCCGTTTTTTTCTGGGGTTCTGGCTTGATGAAAGACTCCCTATGTGTTGGAGCACTAGGCTGGACCTTTTACGGCTTTTACCATGCCACCATCGAGAAGAAAAACATCCTATTTGCTGGTGTACTGGGCGCTCTAGGAGCTTATGTCCTTGTCTCGGTTAAAGTTTACATTCTGTTATCCTTTTTACCGCCAGCATTGCTCTGGGTGTTCAATGAAAATAACCAGCGTATCCGTTCCGCTAGCGTACGCATGCTGCTTAAGCCGTTCTTCTTGGTTTTAGGTGGTGCCACTGCGCTTCTAGGCACTACCAAACTAACGGCGGGCGATGATAAGTACGACGTAGATAAAATTGGCGAGCGGACTCGAATCAATAGTACCTATCTGACCTCGCAGGTTGCTACAGGCTCGGCTTATAACATTGGTACGTTCGACGGTTCTATCGGCTCCATGGTTAAAGTAGCGCCACAAGCGGTAGTTGTCAGTTTATTTCGTCCTTTCTTGTTTGAAGCGCGCAACCCAGTCATGCTGCTGTCGGCACTGGAGGCCACTTTGTTCCTGTATTTAACAATAAAGCTATTCTACCGGACAGGTATACTTAAAAGTTTAAAACTCATCGCTTCTCAACCTATTCTGACGTTTTGCTTTCTTTTCTCTATTGTATTAGCAGTGGGGGTAGGCACTAATAGCGGCAACTTTGGTACGTTGGTGCGTTATAAGATTCCGTTAATGCCCTTTTACTTATCGGCCCTTTACATTATGCAGTATAAGGCTGCCGTACCAAAGAAGCCCAAAAGGCCTCAGCTGAACAGGCTGAGAAATACTCCTCGGTTGGCCGTTACAGAATAGCGCGC
Organism: Hymenobacter crusticola; assembly: GCF_002154225.1. GTDB lineage: Bacteria > Bacteroidota > Bacteroidia > Cytophagales > Hymenobacteraceae > Hymenobacter > Hymenobacter crusticola. The sequence goes on along the minus strand of NZ_MTSE01000007.1, from coordinate 205,561 downwards.
TTCCACGGTTGCGCGGGCAGCCTGCCCTAGGTGCTGGCGCAGGGATGCATCTTGCAGCAGGGCACGTAACGCCGTTTCCCATTCGGCAGGCGTGGCACACACATAGCCGTTTACTCCCTCTGTTACGACTTCTGTGTTCATACCAACGGGCGACACAAGCGCCGGAACGCCGAGTGCCATGTATTGCAGTGCTTTGAAGGCGCATTTTCCATTTGCCCAAGCATCATCTTCTAAGGGCATCAAGCCTACATTGAAAGCCAGCAAGTCGGCTATTTCCGTGTCTTTTCGCCACGGCTGGTACACGAGTGACTTGAGAGGTAATTGGGGTGGTTGATTGGAAATGACGCGAAATTCAAAATCGTATTCTTGTTCAAGCTTCGTTAGTACCGGTACTACTTGCTCGATGTAGCGTAGAGTGGAGTGCGTACCCGTCCACCCGATAACAAACCTGCCTGACTGCGTCTGATTTTTTACCTGGTTATGCAGGTTGACCGTGTCAATTGTGGTTGGGTTGACAATAGCCTGCGAGTTGAACCTTTTGGCATACGTCTGCAAATAAGCATTGCCGCAGCTTACTTTATATGCCCAGCGGCAGATGCTACCTACTTTCTGATGCCATTTCACCCCAGCCACGAGCTTATTCGCCTCAGATGTATTGGGAATCCAAATAGCGTCGTCGAAATCGTAGATAATTTTTTTCCGCAGAATCTTTGCTATGATCCATTCAAAGATAGGTGGGCCGATTGGTGATGCTTCCCGGTGAATAAATATGTAATCGTACTTGGCAGCAGTAGCCATCAGTAAAAAGCGTCGGCCAAAGCCGGCAAGTATGCCTCTAGCTTTGGCAAGCGTATGCCCCGGCTTGTACAAGATGCCCCAGGTTGCATCAGAAATAAACGGGGCCATGTGCCACGTGTGCCCGGCTTTGGTTAAGAAGTCAAGGTACTGCTCGAACCGGAAGCGCTGAGAAGGCGCTTTGCCAGGCGGGTAAGGCACAATAAAAAGCAACTGCATAAGAGAATAACGAACTAGCAAGAGCCAACAATAAGTTTGCAAAGGTCGGCAATGCGAGGCAGATAACGCGGCAGGTGTTCCGCTTATGCTAGCTTTCCCTTCCTCTGCTTTGCTACTGCTTATGCCGTCACTGTCGTGGAGTCGGTAACTTTCGCAAGAATCATCTTTCAGCCTCACCGAGCGAGCTGCTCTCCCCTACCAGTGCTAGCTTCCATCCCTTTCAACAAACCGTACCTTTCTGGCCAGGAGCTAGCTTACATCCAGCAGGCCCTGCGCAACGGAAAACTCTCTGGCAACGGTTGGTTTACCCAACAGTGCCAACAGTTTTTTGAACAACGATACGGTGTTCGCAAAGCGCTGCTTACTACGAGCGGGACGGCAGCCTTGGAAATGGCCGCGTTGCTACTTGACATTCAGCCTGGTGATGAGGTAATCATTCCTACGTTCACTTTCACATCTACAGCCAATGCTTTTGTGTTGCGGGGCGCCCATGTTGTTTTCGCCGATAGCCTACCCGATCATCCCAATATCGATATTACGCAACTTGAGCAGCTAATTACGCCGCGCACACGCGCACTAGTAGTCGTTCACTACGCCGGTGTTGCCTGCGACATGGCAGCCGTAATGCAGCTAGCGCAACGTTATAATCTGTTTGTGATAGAAGATGCCGCGCAAGCCATCGACAGCTATTACCAACAGCGCCCCCTAGGTAGTATCGGTCATTTGGCAGCCTTTTCCTTCCACGAAACCAAGAATGTGATTGCAGGCGAAGGCGGCTTACTGGCCATTAATGATGAGCAATTTCAAGCACGGGCCGAGATAATTTGGGAAAAAGGCACTAACAGAGCGGCCTACTTTCGGGGCGAAACCGCACGTTACCAGTGGGTTGATGTGGGCTCTTCCTACCTAGCCTCAGAATTAAACGCAGCTTATCTCTGGGCACAGCTCGAAAACCTAGCTTTCATCCAAGCACAGCGCCAGCAACAATGGGAACAGTACTATACTGCCTTGGTACCATTGGCAGCTGCCAATGCCTTTGCGTTGCCCATGGTACCTGCTTATGCGCGGCACAACTGGCACATCTTCTATGTAGTATGTCGCACGTTGGAGGAGCGTACTGCTCTTATCAAGTACCTAGGTACCCACCGTATTTTAGCGGTTTTTCATTATCAGACGCTTCACAATAGCCCCTTTTATTACGCTCGCCATGATGGTCGTGCGTTGACTAGAGCTAGCTTTTATGCTGATCATCTTGTACGCCTGCCTTTATTCTATGAGTTGACGCTTGCTGATCAGCAAAGAATCATTGCGGTCCTACACGAGTTCTACGCTTTGGCACCCAATAATTCCTGATAAATACGCCCTAACTTCTCATACGTGGTGGCCTGCTGAAACTTGTGCCGCACATAGTCTCTCCCAGCAGCGGCAAATCGTGCTCTTTCTGCCGGATCAGCCGCCAACCTACCTATGGCTTCTGCCATGGCATCTACATCCCGGTTGGGCACCAGGAGCCCTGACTTTCCGTGCTCAAACAGCTCCGCCGGTCCGCCGCAATCGGTGGCAATGAGAGGCGTACCATAATACAAAGCATCAAGGCAAGTAAGGGAGAAGGACTCAGACTCAGAGAAGTTCAGCAAGATATCTGCCTCTTTGATACGCTTTTCTACGTCGGTCACGAAACCGCCAAAAGTCACTACGGCGGCTAGCCCGTGCTGTTGCACCTGTACCTCTAGCTGCTGCCGGAACTGCCGGTTCTTTTCTAGGCCCATGTCGCCACCCACAAACGTCAGACGTAAACGGTCATTGCGCATGTATGCTTTGCGAAAAGCTTCGAAGGCAAAGTTCTGCCCTTTCCCCTGGATATAGTTGCTCAAGTACAGCAGTTGCACAGTTTTATCCGAACGCTGCGCCGGCACAACCGACACAGCATGCTTTTCTGCCGTCGGAATAGGATCAAATACTACACGTACCTTGTCAGTGGCGCTGAAGTAACGCCGCACGGCTTCAGATACACAGAGTACCCGATCAGCAAACCGTTCGGCCAGCCAACGCCACGTACGAGCTAATGGCTGCGGCAGGCTCTGCGGCAAAAACCGTACGTGCGTCACAACTTGCAACTTACCTAGGCTAAGTAATTTGGCCACATAGCCCGTTAGGTTATAGAAGTCGTTAAGATGGATGATACTAGCCTTATGAAGTTGCGCTAATCTGTGCAGTCGCCAGCCATTCAGTAGGAGCATAGGTCCGTAGCGTAGCAGCGCTGTTTTACGCCGGCTAATTTCTACAAACGGTAGCTCGTGCACTTGGTAGCCAGCTTGCTCTAGCACTTGCTTACCTGAACTCCCAGTAGGCAAGATGTATACAAACTCGTATCGCGCTTTTAATTGGTCAGAGGCATTACGAATAGCAACGAGTGCGCCCGTCACCGCCACTGAATTATCAGCAATAAAAATGACAGGTCTGGAATTCAACAAAGTCTGAAATAAAAAGCTAAAATAATGACAGTAAGTATAAAGGCTGCAAATGATAAGACTATTAGCTACCTAAAACTTCATCTATTATTTGGCTCCAACGCTGGAAGGTGCGGGTGTGCGAGAAATCATCAGAACGCTGCTGTGCCAATTGCCCTAAGCGCTTGCGCTCGGTTTCATCATTTAATAACCGCATTAACGTATCTACCCATATTTGCTGGTCAGCGCTCAACGTAGATACGTTATTAAGCATCGGCATTAATACTCCGTATTCAGCCACCTCGGCAGTGCGAATAGGCGTAGCGGGGGTAGTAGAAGAAGGGGCTAGCATTTCTCGCGGACCAGTTGGACAATCCGTAGTTACTACAGCTACCCCACAAGTCATAGCTTCGCCGAGCGCAAGCGGAAAGCCTTCCCAAGATGAGGGAAATACAAATAAGCTAGCAGGCCGAATGTATTTGAATGGGTTCTTCTGCAAACCCATAAAGTATACGTCGTAGTTAGGAGAAAGGACATCTCCAGCCCACGCTTCGTACACGCGTAGACCTAGGTCACGTGCCTGACGAGTCAGGGAATTACGTAAATCGCCATCGCCAATAAAAACCAATTTAGCAGTTTGCCGCCTAATCAATTCAGCGAAAATAGTTAATAAGGGCGCTTGGTTTTTTTGTATGGCTAATCGTCCAGATGTTACTAATACTGGAGCTGTTGCATACACAGCCTGCATAGCAGCGTCCAGAGTTTCGAGCGACTCAGCCCGGACCTGTTCCACCTCAAATGAATTATTGATAGCAACTAGCTTATCTGGAGATACGCCAAATTCGTCTACCATTTCCGGGATTATATCTCGACTTACCGTCACTATACGATCGGCCCTTCGATATAGCCAAGGCATGAGTCCTTTCTTACGCAGCCATCCAATAGGGCCGCTAATATTATGATCATGCGTTTTGGACCCCTGAATTAATAAAATAACTTTCTCACGCCCCTTGCTTAGCAAATTTATATAGTCAGCTCCTTCCAAATGGCTAATGCAGATATCTGTACTCAAACGTTGCTTTAGTTCCCGAAGACGAACAATTCGTTTTCTAAAATTTGAAGCTTTATTAAAGGGACTTCCACCACCAGACACTCCCAAGCTTTCCACGGGGTTGCCGCTAGGATAGATGTTGGGCTCATCTAAATTGAACACAACCTCCGTCACTTCGTAGCGTTTCTGCAACTCTACGCTATGGTCATGAAAGGCACGCTGAGCACCACCTAAACCTAGGTTCGGAATCACCATTAATAATTTTGCCTTCTTCATGAAATCTCACAAGCCATCACCCTAGCTTAGTTTAAGAAATTATTTTGACAGATGAGTAAAAATAAAATAATACACTAAAATATTAATTACCACAAAAACAATCAAAGTATTACTACCCAATCATTCATTTAAACAGCTTACCTAAACCATATAACTATAGCAAGTACACAGATTATAAACAAACTCTCCTATCATATAAAATGATAGTTATGTATTCTTTCTAACCCCTACTGAATTAGCTAAAGCTATGAATTTTTTCTCGATTACCAGATAAAATACATAAGAGCCTAGTATAGCAAATAGCAAGCATAGAGCTAAAATAAGTATCTTATTCACCAAGGATGTAGGGTCAACAATTTTAATGAGAAAGTATTCACAAGTAGTCCCAATTAGAACATGAAGCAAATAGAAAGAATAAGATATTTTACCTAAAAAATCGAAAGCAGGATGCTTGAACCTAGCAAAACTAATAACAATAGCACTTACAAATCCAGTTAAAGCCATATAAAAACTAAGCTGAAAATAGGCAATAGTGGAAAATATTAGAAGCAATATAAAATACTCAATTATGTTTATTTTCTTAATATAATACAATAGCGCTGTTCCACCAAGAGCAAAGAACAAGCTAAATCTAAAGAAATTCTCATTACTTTGGAATGGCAAATACTGAATAATATTCAACAATGTAAAAATTATAACAAATTTATATACATTAAAATCTTCAAATAAATTTCTAAAAATTAATCCGATTATTATATAGAATTGAAATTCTATTGCGAGTGTCCAAAATATTCCTAACACCCATTTATATTTACTAAAAGGAACTGTAAAAAGAATATTATTCAAAATCTGCCCCCAAGAAACTCCCGCAGTATAGACAACTTTATGTGCAATAATATAATCAATGAAAAAACCTTGCATTAACACCAAAGCTAAAGCAACATATGCTGGAGGATTTATCCTAACAACTCTTTTCTTCATATAAGCAAGGAACCCATTAATTCCGTGCTGTTTACCAAGAAGACTATAAGGAATAATAAATCCTGACAACACAAAGAATATATCTACACCTAACCACCCGTTACTAAAAAACATTTCAATTCGAGGGTCTCTTATCTTAGGCAAAGCGCCTCCTGTAAAATGATATAAGCAAACGCATAAAGCGGCAACTCCTCTCAAAAATGTAAGACCTTCTACAAATTTCTTTTTGGGCGTAGTAACGACTTCATTCTTCTTGTCTTCTTCGGTAGCAGCCACATCAATCATTTTTTGTAATTAAAAGTTACTTTTACAAACACTTAATCTATAGTAAATGCTTTATTGACGCCAAAAACCTCCGCCGCCAAATGACGGAAGGATCTACTTGTAACGCTTTACCCAAATACCATAACGTATCCAAACGCCGCTTTTTTGACAATGCCAACGCTAAGGTGATAAAGGTATACCGATTGGCAATAAAGTAATTAACTTGCTGAGGATAACGCTGTCGAAAGCTAGCGTTTTGGCGAATGAGTTGTCCGAAGAGCTCATCACGGGCAATAATGGCATCGGGCGCAATAGTATTAAGACTGCGTCCTTCGTGCTCTCGCAGGCAGAACGTTTTGACAGAAATACTGTGAAACAAATATTGGCTTGCCAAGCGTAGCCATAGTTCCCAATCCTCTGCTGATGCCAGCCGTCGATCTTCTACAAATGGGTTAGCTAGCGCAATGTCACGACGTACGAAGACTGTATTACAGGCCAGGAAGTTATTTTCTATGAGACCTTCGTTAGTACTCTGTTGAAAGTTGCATACTTCCAAAACTACGTGTCCAACAGCATCAACAATTTCGTATCCTGTATGCACTATTTCTATTGCCCCTTTCTGATCGAGAAAGTCCTTGACAACCCGAAGATGATTAGGATACATCTCATCATCGGAATCGAAGAAATTTAGATACTGACCACGAGCTTGTTGAGCACCATAATTACGAGCTGCACCACGCTCCCCATTTTCCTTATGAAAGTAGCGAACACGCGAATCTGTAATAGTTGCTACTATCTCCCGCGTGTTATCCCAACTACCGTCATCGACCAAGATTAACTCAAAATCTGAGTATTCTTGACGCAGAATAGAGGCTACTGTGTCGAGAATTATAGTAGCGCGGTTGTAACAGGGTACGATGATCGAGAAATAAGGCTGCCGCATCAGCTAGAAGCATTGGAATGGGCTTGCAGATCCCGGCCAGTCAATAGACGACCATATTGCTGAGCTAGATGACGGTTTGCTTTGCTGCGACCACCTGATAACAACAAGTTCACAATTTTGACACAATAGTAACTTGCCGTAGCTAATGATCCATACTCACGCCGCAGAAAAGTATCTTCATTGCGCAAAATCATGTTCATTTGATTAAGCTTCTTCTCTCGACGGGTGCTCTGTGAAAAGTGGTGAAGAATTCGTGCTTCGGGCAAATACTGAATTTCGTATCCTAGCTTACGTATGGCATAACACCATTGCAGGTCTTCAGCATACATAAAAAAATCATCTGGTAACTTACTATCAGGTAGTTCATCAATAACACGCCGCTTAACATGAAAATAGGTGCCCCAGATCCAATCTGGATTTAGAGCTGTTTCATGCCCAAAAAAAGTGCCTAGCATTAAATGACTACGTCGTCGAGAGTTCATTAACTTTTGTAGGCGTAGTAGCTCCACTACCTGCAAACTTAGGGATGGGAACCTACCACACTGGTATTGCAGCCGCCCATCAGGATATTGGAGCCGTCCAGTTGTCACACCTACTTTCTGATCAGCAGCTAAAGCCTGGTAAGTTATAGTAAGAGCATCATTAAGCAACGCGGCATCGCTATTGAAGAGCAGAATAGTTTCGCCTTGGGCATATTTAATACCTAGGTTGTTGCCCTTAGCAAAGCCAGAGTTCTCAGGATTACGTACTAGGCGTATCGCAGGAAACCGTTCTACAAACCGGCCGGGGTCGCACTCGGTGGAGGCATTATCTACTACTATAATTTCATAAGTCACGCCCTGCGTGTAAGTAATAATGGATTCAATTGCCTCACAGCTTAATTGAAATGTATTATAGTTGATAATTATAACGGAAACCTGAATCATAATCGCTTATTTTCTTGTGTCTTTTTCAGCTAGCACTTTCTGAAAAAGCCTTTCATACTTTTCTGCACAAGCTGCCATTCCAAACGTTTCGCGAATATGCTTAGCTGCTACCCCATGTTGTATCCGTAAGTTTGAATCAGTAGCATAAACCGACATCTGTTCTACCAGATGCTCAATGCGGGGAGTTGCATCGGAGTTCATTGATACCAGCAAACCGCCCGGTGTACCATCTTTAGGCTGTACTATCTCCGGAATCCCGCCTAAAGTACTGGCGACTACCGGTATGCCATGTTCATAGAACTCGATAATAGACAAAGGTAAGCCTTCGGAGAAACATGAAGCCATTATCCCTATATCACAGGCCGGCATCCAACTGTGCGGGTCATCAACGCTGCCGATGAAATGAATGTCCGAATGACTAGCTCCTACTTGCTTCTGTAGTTCATCAAGCACTGGCCCGGCTCCCATGCAAATGAAAGCCATTAGTTGAGCGGGAAGTTGCTCCTTCAGCTGCATGTATGCCCGTAGTGCATACTCCCAGCCTTTTTGCGCAGTTCCCCGTCCGATCATCCCAAAAACCAGCGTCGTAGCAGGAATATTTAGTCGCTGACGAATGGTAGCACGCGCTGGCAACTCACCCTGATGGACTTGTACCCCATTATAAATGGTGTATACCGGCACCGTCAACGGGACCTTGGTAACTAGCTTACCAGAATGACGTAAGCTACTAGCTTCCGCCTGAAAGTCTGCGGCAATAATTCTTGCTCCTGTTTTCTTTAGTGCTTCACTATCAACCGCCACGTCCGACGCATCCTGCTCGAGCAAGTGGCGGGAGTACTCAGATACTGCAACAATGGCGCTTCCTAAGTTGGCATAAGGCGTAAATGACCGATCCCCCATTTTGATAAGCATGGAGTACCCGCCATGATCTGTAACAACCAGTGGAATGCGACGACTCAGCTGTACCAACCTGGAGGTTCCAACCAGAAGCTCATGGCTATGCACCAAATCAATCTTGTATCGTCTTACTACATAAAATAGAAGAAGCGTTTTACAATACTCATGAAAAGATGCTTTTACGCCCAACCGTTTTAGTAAGCCGTTCAACTTCCAGCAGAATGCATTGAGCACCGGATAGCTATCCATTCCGATTACTGGAATTTCAGGTCGTAGGTACTGTGCTACCATGCCGCTATCCACCAGCTGTTCTCCCTGATTGAATAAGAATAGCTGATGGCCACGTTCGGCCATGGCGGAAGCTAACGACAACGCAAGCACGTGCGAACCAGCCTTCTCTAAACACAAAACAGAAACAAGAATCCTCATTAGTAGCTACTAGGCTTGGATGGCTAATACCTGCTGAAACGCTTGCTCGTATTGTGCGGCACAAGTTTGCATAGTAAACTGTCGGCTAGCCTGCTGGGCATTATGCGCATGCCTATTATATAGATCTGGTTCTGCATAATAGCGTCTCATTGCATGAGCCAACATTTTGACATCAGACGTATGAGTAACCGAGTTTAGTTCAATCAATTGCCCTGCAGAACCAGAAATCGGCTCCAACAACTCTGCTATACCACCTATACGAGTGGCAATGGCAGGTTTGCCACTTATCATATACTCAATAATGGCTAGTGGCAATGCTTCCGCTTGGAAGTGAGTAGGTAACAGGCCAACATCGAAACCTGCGATATAAAAATCTGGGTCAGGTACTTGCCCAACGAAGACAATATTTGTGTCAGTAGCGTAAGTATCTTGTAGGTGTTGCAAATAATCGCTCCCTCCAATGAACACCAGATAAGCTGGGCGCTGTGATACAAAACCGCAGAACTGTTGGAAAGCTTGTATAGCTTGCTCCCATCCCTTTTCCTTGATGCCCCGCGCTACCATTCCAAAAACAAAGGCGTCTGGGGGCAACGACAAACGTTGCCTCATTCCCGCTGCCGTGTGCTTACTGTCCGTCCTAACGCCATTGTAAACCGTCTGCACGCACGGAAGGTCCGTAAATGTTTGTTGTATTATTTGCTGGTTGTACTTCGAAACAGTTAGGATTCGACTGGAGGCACGCAGTGTGTCCACAAAATCACGACGTCCCTCCTGTATAAAGCGACTGTATTCACCATGCTCAGTTATGACTAGTGGTATCCCAAGCCCGTGCACAACTGGAGCACATATACGATCCGAATAAGTTGCGTGGCTGCTAACTAACTCGATCCGGTAGCGTCGCAGGCAGGCGCCTAGGTATGCTTGTTGGCGTTGCTCGTAAAATGTAGCCGCTTTGCCCAATGCTCCTTGCAGTGCATTTACCTTGTAAGCCCAATAGCTGCCGAGAGGATTATCCGCCATTGACAGCACCTTCACCTGAGCCGGCAGTAGGCGCTGTACCAGTGCATCATCAATCAACTCGGCTCTTTGGTTAAATAAGACTACTTCGTGGCCACGGCTTACTAACTCTGCCGCTAAATTCATAGCTAGCACCTCTCCCCCACCTACCTGCAACGACCATGTAGAAATTAATATCCTCATCAACCCTTACACTTTCCTGCAAAGATACAGGGAAGCATTGTGTCCTGGTGCTTTCCCTCCCTACTCTGATGCGCTAGCCTCACACTTGTTAGGCTAAGCCCCTGGCTGTTTACAGATAGTTCAGCACGAAATACAGCGCCTTCAGGGATAGCCGCCGTAGCTTTGCTAGCTCCAGTAACGAGAACACAACTCCGAACTTACGCTTATCGGAAGCACGGAGGTAGGTAGCTATGACAAAGGGGAACTTCGGATCATCTAAGGTAAGCTGATCCAGACTTCTCTTGATATTGAACACTAAACCGGCTTTTAGCAGCTGGCGCTTGGCAGGATAAGCAAAGTACAAATCGGATAGCGCCTCAACTGCCTGGGTTAAATTAAAACGACCTGTATTTGTGCTAGATACGGAAGCGCCATGCTCGCGATAAGCTGAATAGATGCCGGGTATGCATACCAGCTTACTGCCTGTCAGCAGCATCTTCAGCCATAAATGATAATCCTCAGCATTTTGAATAGGAAGTAGTTCGGTAAAGCCACCCGCACGCTCAATTGCGCTACGCGTAGCTAGCACCGTCAGAATAGGGATACTGTTATACTGCAACAGCACCTGTAATCCTGCTTCTCCGACGTAGAGCCCAGGAACTGACTGCATCGTCTTGGTTGAATCATTAAGTGTTAGCTCATCATGAAAGACGTAGGTATTCGAGAATACCAAATCAGCTTCCTCTGCCTCTAGCGCTTGCACCTGGACACTTAGCTTGGTTGGCAGCCACAAATCGTCTGCGTCCAAGAAGGCGATATACTCACCCGATGCCTTAGCAATACCATTGTTACGAGCCCGTCCTTGGCGGGCATTTGTCTGGTATACGTATTTGATGCGTGGGTCTTGGTGGCAATATTCTTCTACTATGGTGCGGGTGGCATCCGTGGATCCATCATCCACTACGATTAACTCCCAGTGGGTATATAGCTGCGCCAGTACACTTTCAATCGACTGAGCAATATAATGCCCCGCATTGTAAGCGGGCATAATGACGGATACTAGTGTGCTCATTCAGACAGCAGCAGAGAACAGACAACTTCTTTTTACCAAGGCCAGTCGAAATCCTTATTTTCATCTAACAAAGGCACCATCCACTTTTGAATATGGCTGACATCCCGCATTATATGATTTGACAATTGATAATACCACTTCAGCTGAGAGTAAAACTTTGCAAGCATCAATTGATAATGCTCTTCTCTCGGCTTCAGCCAGTATGCCAGGTGCTGCTTCGTTGTCATGTACGATCCATACTTCAGAATCGCAGATAGCACCTGCTTTTGAGCGGTGTACTTTCGTACTATCTTATGCTCTCTGTTCGCTTTTACTGCTACTTTGTAAAGCGCCATAAAGTAGCTTACATACCCTAGCACCTCAAAGTTACTTTTAAGTTTGTTCCAGGTAATTCTTTCAACCGGCATGAAGTGCCGATACTTGAGGCCTGGGGAATAGTAAGCCTTGCGACCCAGAATAATTAAGGCTAGCGCTAACTCAGTATCCTCTCCAGCAGCCTTCCCTGCTAGCTTGCTAGTCAGAAATGCGAAACCGTTTTGGCGTAGATAGACCCAATCCTGCCGCTTAAATACCATTCCCGCTCCCCAAACATCAAAATTATTCTTGGGGTAATACCCTGCCTTTTCCACGGGGGAGCCAATGATGAAGTATAGTTCATTCTCCTTTACCCAGGTAGGAGGGGCAACTTCAAATACCCCCTCACTCATCCCTTGAAGAATACCCACGTCAGGATGAGCAGAAAACAAATCGATGGCTTGCACCAGGTACTGTGAGTCGAGCCAGTTGTCATCGTCGACTGTCAAAATGTAGGAGTAGCTAGCAGCGTCATACCCTGTCTCGACTGCATACCCCTTGCCGGCTCTGCTCTCTGGTAAAACGATCAGGGGATAGGGAGCACCTAACTGTCCCCAAACTTGTTTAGCAAAAACTTCGGTCTGATCAGTTGACCCATTATCAATCAGCAGAAGCTCCACATTATGACCAACAGGCAGCTGTAAAGCAGCAAGATGCTCTAAAGTTGGCTTTAAACGGTTATAACCATTATAGGTGCATAACACAATAGAAAAACCGTTTGACACTACCTGAAGCATTTTCTACTCAGTGATGAACTTCAATAAGGTTTCTTCGGGGCGAATGTCAGTGATGCTTACAGCATGGTGGAAGGCATCTCTGCCCATTCCCTCAAGGTTAGCCTTATTATTCCAAAGATCCTCCAGGCACTGCGTCAGGCATTTCACGGAAGCCACATCGGCTAGGAACCCTGTTTTAGCACTAATAACGTAGCGTCCACTGTCTCCCACGTCGGTGGCTAGAGCAGCCCGGCCAGACAGCATTGCTTCCACAAGTGCCAGCGGTGTGCCCTCACTCAGTGAGGGTAAAACCAAAACCTGGTTTGTCTCCCATATCTGGTCTATATCGCTGACCTGGCCTACTATGGTTACTTTATCCCGAAGCTCGTAGAGCCCAATAAGCTTTTCAATATGCCTAAGGTGAGGACCTGAACCATATAGCTTAAGATGGTAAGCCCTATTCTTCCAAGTACTGCTTGCTAAAGCCTCTAGCAAAATATCCTGCCCTTTGAAGGCACAATCGAATCTGGCGACGCAGGCCATCAACAACGTTTCTGAAGCAGGAAAGGGTTTTATAGCTGGCGTTGTAATATTAATAGGATTACTTACAACCTGCGTGTTAGGAATAAGACACGCGAGTTGCCGCTCGGCGCTCTCCAAATTTCTCTCTGCAACAAAGAAGTTTTTGCTTGCTCCGCTGAAATAGCGAACAACGTACTCTACCTGCTCTAGAGTAGGAATATTACCGTTCTCAAAGTTGTGCTGGTTGATGATAAGATAAGGCTTCCCAGTCTTCGTAACAGCGTTTACAATGTCAGCTTGAGCTAGGCAATCCAGTACCGTTCCGCTAGACATGACGTAAACATCAGCATCGACTGCAGGTATCACATTCGCGACACTTTTCTGCAACCTAGCTTTTATTTTAATTCTATCTAATAAAGAGTAGTTCGCCCTTTGATAGAATGTTGTATCAGCCCCTGCTTTTGCCAGTTCAGCAATCTTACCAGGAATAGCTTCCCATTGTTGAGTGAGAGAGTAGACTTCGTGCCCTTCTGCTAGTGCGAGTTTGGCAGTTCTGAACCATAGTTCCTCACTTCCACCCCAGGGAAGCACTCTTAGCAACGAAACAAATGCTATTCTCATGCTTATGCTCTCATAAATAAGCTAAATTAAATTTATTAAACCCCTTTTAAGGTAATGTAGTATGTGCTTCAGATTTTCTAGATAACTACCTGTAACACGGGCATTATAAAGAAAGAGCTCTATTCCTTTTCTAAATTTCTTATCATTGAAATACATGCTCCCTAAGCGTTGACTTAGCTCAATCAACCTATCCATATTATATTGAGCTATATCAACATAAATTTTGGAAGCAAGATCAGTTCTTAGTAGCAAGCGCATTTCCCGCTCGCCTATTACCATTTTGATGTTATCGTAGCTAGCACTTGTTTCGTGTACGCGTACGTAGGAAAGACCTTCTACTGCATCATCATAGACCATGTGCATGCCAGCTAGTGCAAACTTTATCCATAAATACCAATCTTCATTATAACGCATTCCTTCTTTGAAGTGGCCCGTCTTATCCAAAGAAGCTTTCTTTATCAAGGGTGATTGAATTACCATAATATTACTTTTCACTAAGCGAAAGAGTATACCATACCCCTTCCCACTTACCTTGGGCATCCAAGGAATAAGTGATTTATCTAGTGACTCTCTAAATGAGCCAAAGCAGCCATTGTCAAAGTACTTTACTGGCCCATAAACTAAATCAACTTGTGGATTCTGCAATAAATAATTTAAGTGAACCTCAAGCTTTCGATCAGCCAGTAAATCATCAGCGTCTAAAAACTGGATGTACGTTCCTCGCGCGTGTTGCAGACCATTATTGCGGGCCCGAGATACTCCTGTATTGGTCTGATATATATACTTAAACCTTTTGTCACGCTTAATAAAGCTACGGGCAACCTGCTCTGTATCATCCTGTGAACCATCATTCACCACAATACACTCCCATTGCTGATAAGTTTGGGCTAGTACTGACGATAATGTCTCAGCTAAAGCCCAACCATAGTTAAAACAAGGAATAATAATGCTGATTAACTCCATTATTTGAACAACTCAGCTAAGAACGGGTAAACCACCGAAGCAAAAATTTAGGCAGAATATTATGCTTAACTATTTGCCGAGCTAATGTAGCATTAAGAGGATGTCTACTTCTACGAACGACAGCTAAACACGCGCCAGCAGAAGCGAAATCCTTCATCTCATTGTAATACTGTACAGCTTGCCATGCGAAATAGCGCATGAACGAATCTAACTCTGCCACTGGGATGTTTACAGGATATTTTGTAGGGCTAAATTTCTTAAAGTCCAATATATTACGTCTCATGAAGTTAAGTAATGAAGGAGTATTATCAATACTTAACACTATATTGTAAAACACCTTGCGAATATCTTCTTCAAAACGCATATTTTCCGCTACCGATTTGGAAGTCTCATGCAAACGAAAATACGTCAAGAGCTTATCCGAAAACGATACTCTATCCTGTCCAGTCTTTAACAAATAACGATACCATAGATCAAGATCCATAGTATAATGAAATTGTTCATCTATATCTAGCTCCTTTATTACTGAAGCTTTGAAGAACGTAGAAGGTTGATTTATTTTATGGCTTAAGATAGTATCTCCAACTGTACTCGATAACCCCATTCGCATATTACGTAAATCTAAGTTCTCTAACTCACCTTTAAAGTAATCACAATAGCCGCACAGAACATCTTTATTTGACAAATCCAACTCATTGGCAATAGCATAAAATGCACCAGGAGCTACTATATCATCACTGTTAATCCAATTGACAATATCACCCGTAGCAATCTGTAAGCCTTTGCGAATTGCGTGACTTTGGCCTCTGTCTTTTTCGCTTACCCAATAGGTGATCCAGGGCTCATATTTATGAATCACATCCAATGTACTGTCGGTACTACCTGCATCAATTATTATTATCTCATAATTAGGATAGTTTTGCAACACAATAGACCGTATTGTCTCTTCTAAATACCGACCTTGATTGTAGCTAGGTGTGATTATAGAAATCTTAGGCAGTTCTTTAGTTATTGCAGAAATCGCTACGCCAGCAGCCATCCATGGCCAACCTTCCTTTCCATGTATTTCAGGAAAAAGGGTATTATCAACTAACTTCATGACTTCTTATTAAAAACGAACACTAAACCAAGACAACTATGATCTTAAGCTATATTTCAGTATCAGTCCTTCCAAAATTTATTTTGTTAAGCGATAAAAAAGTTAAATTTTAAATTTCTGATAAATCCTATCAAAATTTATAACAGAAGGATAATGAAAATATTTTCTTTCATAATAATTTACAATAAAATCAACATTAAATATTCTAGACTTGCGAATAAAATTCGCAACCTTACTTAAAATATTATACAAAATTATTATTCTTTTGTCCAATTTACTTAACTCCTCAGATTTTATCAAGCTATCTGCTTCCCCTCTATATTCATTCAGTGAATCTAAGGACAATTGATTTTTTGATCTTTGTCTAAATCCACCTATTAAAGCTGGTGTCACATAGAGTTTCTCATAACGAAAAAATCTTAGCCATAATTCCAAGTCTCCAGCTAATCTTAGATTGGTATTCATTTTTCTCCCAGACTTATTCCATAATTCTTTACTCCAAAACACAGATTCCTGCTGTATCCACTCATAGTTAAATATATAATAATTGTACTTAGACCACCTTTGTAAACTAGCACAGGCAACAGTTCTTCCATACTCATCAAATGTGGTCGGAATACCTTGTAACCAATGCACATTTTTAAAAGAAGAAAATATTTCGGCTACTGTAAAAAATGCTTTAGCATGATACATATCGTCCGAGTTTATCCAAGCCATTATATCACCAGACGCTTTATCAAAGCCTTTTTGTATAGCGTCGTATAAACCATGATCAGGCTCACTTACCCAAAACGATATTCTACTTTCATACTTTTTTATTATTTCAATAGAGTTATCTGTGCTACCACCATCAATTATTATATACTCAAGATTAGGATAACTTTGCTCTAGTACCGATAAAATTGTTGATTCTAAGTACTCACCGCCATTAAAATTCGGTGTAACTATTGATATTAATGGCAGTGTACTCATACAAGAAAAACAGTTAGGGTAGATAGCAAAACAAAATTAGATGCAATTCTGCAAAATAGCATAACAAAATGAAAAATAATTAAATACAAATAACAAAGTGTGTCATAGCTAAATGATCTGCTAGTATCGTTGATACACCGTTATGCTTGAAATATAATGCAGTTTTATCACCAACTATAGGCAGATGCTCTCCTTCAAGTATAGTATATTTTATATTATTGGAACGAGTTTAATTTTGAATAAGATCAATAATAGTTAGCATCAATCTTTTTACTATTTTTTTACACGAATTTTTTTCAAGTTTTCTAAATAATTTATAAAATCATCATATTTATCATACATTTCCATATGTTCAACCCATGACTGCAATCTTACCATATATGACAAGCTAAACTTATCAGTTACCTTTTTATGAGATTTTAAATAATGGTATATACTATAAACACCTTCTTTCTCTAGGAACATCTTGCTTCTTTTGAAGAGGCTAGTGCTCCACTTTTTGTCATAGTTTCTATTATCTAGTAAGTCCCAATAATATGCTAATTTGTATGATGCTTTAGCATGTCCAAGCATCAATCTCACTACATATGACCACTGCAATCTATCAGAGGACATAAAGTGTTTTAATTGAAGTTTGGATGAATAAGCAAGTTCATACCCAAGAAGTATTGCTCCAAAGCATATTTCAGAATCTCCTCCAGAAGACAACTCTACACCTTTTCTATCTGACAGCTGTGACGTAAATTGTTTCTCTTTAAGCTCTTCAAATATTTTTTTTCTTATTACCATGCCTGCTCCCCATATATAGAACCGTTTCGTGACGCCATCTTTGTCACCTTGTGTTCCACAAGCATATTCTGATTTTAATTCCTCAAACCACGAGGGAAAGTCACTCTCTGCTACTGCTGTATTGTTTCCCCCTACAATGCCAAAGTATGAGTTGTCCTGCATTATACCATAAGCAGTCTGCACATAATTACTATTTAACCAATTATCATCATCACAGAAAATTAGTATATCATATCTAGCCTTATTCACCCCTGCTTCTCTTGCAAAAGACAATCCGGGCTTACTTTCATTAACAATAGTGCATGTAACAGACGAGGTATACTTTGCCCACTCTTCTTGTACTACTGCTACTGTTTGATCTTTGGAGTTATTATTTACAATGATTAACTCCCATTCAACGTTGCTGTCTACTTGCTGATCTGCTAGGTGCTTTAGAGTCTGAGGCAGCTTTTTAGCACTGTTATAGCAACAGATTATTACAGAAACGCCTCTCATAAAATCAATTGTATTAAAATTTTATTTACACCCAATTATTTTCTAACTCCGATAACATATTCACCACTACGACTTATTGAAAAATCTTTTTTCAAAATATCTAATATTTTATTTTCTATATCATACTCATCATGAATTTCAATTGCAACAATTTTTGTTATTTTCAGGAATTCTAAGCCAAAACCAGTTTCATTAAATATAAACCTTTCTCCACCTTCTATATCGATCTTTAACAAATCTATCTCTTCTAAAGAATAATCTTTAACTATATCATTAATACTTACTGCTTCCACAAAATCCGAACTATTGGCTTCTTCAGTCAGAGAAATAGACCATTCTTTACCATCTCTAAAGGATCTGTCAAAATAAAGTTTACATGACTTATTCCATATCCCTTTTTTAATTAATATAGCTGAAACGTTATTTGCCTTAACATTTTTCTGCAGGACTTTAAAATTATCAGCATCTGGTTCTATAGTAATAATCTTTGATTTTGGAAATACGTTACTAAATTTAATTGTCGACAAACCAATATTGCCACCAGCGTCTATTATACTGTTCACACATATATTATTCTGATTGATTATTTTAAACAAATCCTTAAATTCATCTTGAACAAAAATTTGTTTCACAACATCAAGGTCACTTGAGAATCTTCTGCAAAATATTTTATTAAGACCGTCTTCAACAGTAAAGTAGTTATTATTTTTTACAACATTATAATTGCTATTCCTAAGCTCTTCAATATTATCTCTATCATTAACTAATTTCCTAAACCTATCATTTCTAAAGCTACTCAGACGACTTCCTATTACCAGTCTAAAAGCATCTGTTAAACTCCATACAGCAAAGAGATTATTAACTCTTTTCACAATTTTAAGCGTAGACATCTTTTTGATCCTTAGAAGAAACAAACTCCGTATGTTTTAGTTATTGGGAGCAATACTTGAGAATGGAACAACATAGCCGTGGTCTGTTGTGTGTGGAAAGAGTCTACCTTCAGTTGGTGATTCAACAATCTCAAAACGCAAAATCTCGTTTTCAAAATCTATTGTTTGATCGTTATGAGACCCTGCCCAAAAACTCACAAAATACTCTCCAGGAATTAATGGAGGTAACTCAATAGACAATTTATAGTTAGAATACTCATTACTTCTAAATTTTAAGAATTTATCTAAAGTTGGCAGCGCTTGCATCAATACATTTTCTCTACTATCGTGTAAATCAACTGCTATAAATGAATCTTTATGGATTAAATTATGAAAATAAGTCAAACTAATTTCTATGCTAATATTCTTTTCTCCTGCAGATATTTCATTAATTTCAGCCGAAATAAGTTTCAAGGACACTTTCGACATATCACCTTTATATTTCCATTTCAAGGAAGCACTTTGATGATTTTCCGTTAAGTACTTCTCTATTACTTTACCAGTATAGCCTGAGAACCCGACTACTCCTTTATTCAACAAGATAGATTGAGTGCATAGTCTTTGTATAGCGCTCATATCATGACTAACAAATAATATAGTCCGGCCATCATTCACACTTACATCTTTCATTCGTCCCAGACACTTCTTTTGAAATTCCGCGTCGCCTACGGCTAATACTTCATCTACAATTAAGATTTCTGGTTCTAAGAAAGCAGATACTGCAAAGGCTAAGCGCACGTACATACCACTGCTATATCGCTTGACAGGAGTATCGATGTAGCGTTCTACTCCAGAGAAGTCTACAATCTCATCGAACTTGCTACGGATTTCGGCTTTGCTCATACCTAATATAGCACCGTTCAAAAAGATATTCTCTCGACCTGTCAACTCAGGGTGAAAACCAGTGCCTACTTCTAACAGAGAAGCAATACGGCCATCTATTTTAATCTTACCTGTAGTTGGCGCTGTTATTTTCGAAAGAATTTTAAGCAAAGTAGATTTACCGGCGCCATTACGACCGATTATCCCAAGCACCTCTCCTTTTTTTACTTCAAAATTTACGTCTTTCAGTGACCAAACAAAATCACTGGTACCTTTACTTGTACGATCATTAGTTTCTCCAATTGTAGCGAAAGGATCTTCTTTGCCACGCACTCTGGCCCACCAGCGATTTAAATCCTGGCTTATCGTACCCGTACCTACTTCACCCAAACGGTAAAGCTTACCTAGGTTTTCTACTTTTATCGCAATATCACTCATTCGTCTTCGGCTTATTGAGAAGCAAAATAAAAAGCAGTAAAAGCTGCCTTATACCGTATCAGTAAAGCTTTTTTGTACGCGGTTGAAGATGATGATACCTGTTAGTAGAATAACTATTGTGAACGCTAAACTATATACCAGGTAGCTCCACGCGAATGTACCAGACCCTAAGAAGGCGTAGCGGAACGACTCTACGATTGACGTCATAGGGTTAGCTAAAATGAGCAGACGATATTTTCCTGTAATACTGGATAGAGGATAGATAACTGGTGTAGCATACATTAATAATTGTACGCCAAACGCCAGCAACATTGCCAGATCTCGGTATTTGGTGGTCATGGCGCTGAAAATCATCCCTAAACCCAGAGACATCAACCCCATAATTATTATCAGAACAGGTGTAAGCGCAATGAACCAATTAGGATGTATGCCACTTCCTCCCTTCAGCAAATAGTACAGCCACACAATAACGAATAACCCGAACTGAATGGCAAACCGTACCAAGTTTGAGATAACAATAGATAAGGGCATAGTAAGCCGAGGAAAGTATACTTTACCGAACATACCAGCATTGTCACGAAAGACAGTAGAAGTATTTGTCAACGTCTGAGCAAAGTAATTCCAGATGGTGATACCGGAGAGGTAAAAGACCATCATGGGCAAACCATCAGTGGAAAGCTTAGCAACGTTACCAAAAATGATAACATAAGTAATAGTAGTCAGCAGCGGTTGAATGAAAAACCAGATTGGTCCTAGCACCGTCTGCTTATAAGTCGAGACAAAGTCACGACGAACAAACAACATTACTAAATCTCGATAGCGCCATACATCTTTTAGCCCTAGGTCCAGCAAATTAGTTCGGGGCTGGATGACCTCGGTCCACTCCTCTGACTCTACAGATGGAAGTGTTGGGCGCTCAGGTTTGGTTAAAACGTTAGTAGAATCCACAGTGAACTATAAGAGGCTATTTGGGGGCACAAAGTTAATCAAAACAAAACCAAGCGCTGTTATCACGATTTTATGCATGGTGTTAGCAACGATTTCTCCTCTTAGGCGGCTCTCCAATAAACAAGCCATCTGTGCTTACTAATATTTCATAATAAGCTGCAACTATCTGACTAATAATAGTATATCATTTTATAGCACGGTAGAACGAGCTATCGAAAACGTAGTACTAGGAAGCTAGTCGGGTAGGTTTTGTGCCTCCTTTTGCTGTCCATGTACCTGTCGTACTACATACAACGGCCGCTTACGAGTGGCATCCAACCCACGCCACACATACTCCCCAATAATACCTAGCGCTATCATCTGGAAGGCCGCGACGAACAACATGACGACCATCAGGCCCGTCCAACCTTCGACCTGTATATCACCAATAGTACGCAGCACCGCCAGGTAGATGCCGTAAAACAATGCGCTTAAACCAAGCAGAATACCGAGCACAGAAATTGCGCGGATTGGAAAAAAGGAAAAAGCCATAATAGAGTCTATCAGGAGCTTTACCTTCTTTTGAAGCGTCCAGCGCGACTTCCCGAGCTTGCGTTTGCGCCGCACATAGGGAATGTTGACATAAGGGTAACCTAGCCAGACCATTAGGTAGAAGATATTGCTATTGCGCTCCTTGATGCGCAGTATTTCTTCACTTACTTGCCGGTCAAAGAAAACAAAGTCGAAGCCGCCGTCGGGGATATTGGGGAGAGCAATACGCTTCATCAACGCATGAAAAGCATTGGAGAAGAGCTTTTGTATACCTGTCTCTTCCCGGTCTTGTCGGTTGCCAATAATAAGCTTCAATCCTTTTTTCCAATAGTCGTACATCTGTACCATCAGCTCCGGCGGATCTTGCATATCAGCGGTAATGATGGCTAGGCAGTCGCCTGTAGCGTACTCCATGCCGGCTACAATAGCATTGTATGACCCTACATTGCCAGCGAGTTCTACTACTCGCACTTTATCGGGATGCGCGGCCTGGAATAGCAGTAGCTGCTGCAAAGTACCATCACGTGAACCGTCGTCGACCATCACGTATTCAAAGGCGACCTCAGGCGGGAACAGGGCTTCGTTAGCAATCAGCTCGTGGGCAGTAACGGGAATGTTCGCCTCGTTAAAATAACACGGAACGACGATAGAAAGCGTAGGCATAGGCAGTAAAAGTAAGCAGCCTAACGATGCAATGCAGCCACTTGCAGGGACTGTTCCTTTAAGGTTGTGCTAGCACGCTGTCTACTCCATAATAATGCGCAAAGCCAACTACATCATTATCGTTATAAGGTACTGTGTACAGGATCTTTGGCTGTTTATAACTCTCTGGGGCGGAAAGAACTGATGCAACACGTCCAACTTTACCTGAGTATTGAGCTTGTTGCATATCGAGTGTGCGTTGCAAGGTGCGTTGATAGTATTCAGGGGCACGAAACTTTAGGTCCAAGTAGGCGATATTCGTATTACTATTGCTTCCGCCGAAACAGATCAATAGAAATGCTATCCGACAAACCAGCTGCACTTTGTCTGTAAGAGCCCGCTCGAATATGGCATACCTAGGTCGTAACCAACGAAAGGCTATTGAGGCACTAAATGCCCAGCCTAAAAGGAAAAAGCCGTAAACGCACTGCCAAGTATGTTCCCAGACGTCCTGATAAACAAGGATAGAAGGGAAAATGCACACGCTTAATCCGGCTACTAACCAAAGTAATAGGCTGATTACGCGTCGTGCCTTGGGAATACTTAAAAAGCTAGAGCACTCTTGTTGGCGGTGAGTCACAAACGGTAGCAGAACGATGGTTCCGAGTATCAGCAGCAAATTGTTGCTCCAACTTAGGAGCATGCTACTCATAAAATAAAGACTCTTTACCCCAGAGACCATGATGCGGCCAACAGCGAATAGATGGGTATCGCTAGGCAACGCAGTAGCAGCCCGGCTGAGGTTGCCGGGAGCACTCAGAGAGAAACAAGCACTCAGCAGCCATAGTAGAAACAACGACAGCCACCACCAGCGAGTACTCCCCTTCTGTTTGAAGGTTACGATTAGGCCCGTTGAAAGCAGCCAGCCGAGAGCTAGCAACACAGTTTCATAGGTCCCTACTCCGACGATAGTAGCTAGACATGCCCCTACGAAATAAAAAAAGCGTTCGTAGCTACTGCGCTGGGTCTGGTGCATCGCGGCTAGACAACTCAGCAACATCAAGAAAATGATAATGCCCGCTGTGTAGGCAGTATAGCCATCAAACCAGTAAAAGACTGGTCCAACGCTTGAAAGACCGTTAAGAAATAAAGTAAAGAGTAGCAGACTACTAGCGAAAGGAGACTTTATTTTTTTCTCCTTGGCTAACACCTTCAATAGGCCATAAATACTAGCGAAAAAGCCTAGAATGACACCAACAGCACCTATTTTTTCTAACTGCCATGCATTTTGGTAAGTCAATGGCTCCAGATAGGCTTTCAATACGAGCTCCGAGTAGCGTCCACTCCAGGTATAGTAAGTCTTAACTATATAGTGCGCACGGCCACCACGAAGGATTGCATTGGCTGTCAAATAGTTGTCATGGATGCTCGGATAGGTGTAGCAGGCTAACAGTAAAAAAGGTAAAATAGTCAGCGCTAACAGCACCATCCAGACTCTACTTACCTTTCTCTCCTGCTGGGTGCTACTGATCAGAGGTGCGCTTACCCGCTCTTTCACCTTACTCATGCTTGTGGTGGAAAGAATGAATATGCTCCGCAATAGTCTTCACCTGCTCGTGACTCATACCCGGCCACAGCGGCAAGCTCAAGCAGGTAGCTGCTATTTCTTCAGCCACGGGAAAGTCGCCCGCTTGATAGCCTAGGTTTTTGTAGGCTACTTGTGAATGAGGAGGAACAGGGTAGTGAATAAGTGTGCCGATGCCTTGCTCAGCTAGATAGCGCTGCAGAGCATTGCGCTTCGACGAACGCACTACATACAGATGGTAGACGTGCGTGGCATCCGGAGCCACAACAGGCAAATGCAGCTCCGGGATACCAGCAAGTTCTGCTTGATATTGGGCAGCAATGGCTTGGCGCTGCTGCGTCCACTCAGTCAGGAAAGGCAGCTTGACACTCAGTACGGCTGCTTGCAGCTCATCCAGTCGGGAGTTGTAGCCAAGCACTTCATTGTAATACTTCTGCTGCGAACCGTAGTTTCGCAGGGCCTGCAGTTGCTGTGCTAGGTCTGTATCGTTCGTGGTGATGGCGCCTGCATCCCCTAGGGCACCTAAGTTTTTACCTGGATAAAAGCTGGTTGCGTTGAGTATCCCAAAGCTTCCCGTTGGCTGTCCGCCGAAGGATGCGCCTTGAGCCTGTGCATTATCTTCCACTACATGTAGGTTGTACTTTGTCGCAATAGCCATAATTTCCGACATCTGACAGGCCTGCCCATACAGATGCACCGGTAGGATAGCGCGAGTGCGTGGTGTGATAGCGGCTTCCAGCCGCGCCGGATCTAGGTTGTAGGTGGCAAGGTTCGGCTCGACTGGCACTGGCGTAGCACCTACCATCGATACGGCCAGCCAGGTAGCGATGTACGTATTGGATGGTACCAGCACCTCGTCGCCAGCGCGAATACCGAGCGCACGCAAAGCTAGGTGCAGGGCATCTAAGCCATTAGCAACCCCTACACAGGCAGCCGTTTGATTGAAAACGGCGTACTCGGCTTCAAAGCGCTTTACAGCTTCACCTAGCACGTACCACTCCGAGTCAAATACTTGTGCCATGGCAGCTAGCACCTGCGCCCGTATTTGCTGATTTTGTGGTCCGAAAGACAGAAAGGGAATAGACATGATACCGTACCTCAGGTCAGTTGGAGCAGGCCAGGATGTGGCTACACCCACCTAGCTTAAAACCCAGTTTTTCGCACGTCCGGAATACGGCGCGGTTAGTGGCCTGCGTGGTCATCAACACATAGCGTTGGTTGAGCTGATGGGCACGCTGAATAGTTTCGGCGACTAACTTCAAGTGCCAGCCCCGATTAGCGATACCCACGGCTGCCAGAACAACGCGCGAGAAGCCACAGCCTAGATAAGCAGCATCGGAATTCAAATCGCTGATAGCTAAGAAGGAATCAACAGGAAACCCTGGCTCATTTGGGACCAACACTTGGTCGCAGTAGCCAAGCACAGCGGCGGATGCATAGCGCGCCAGAAAAGCATCGGCTACCACTGGCCCGAACCAACCATCGGCGTGAAATCGGTCGTACTCATTGCGAGCAGTGGCCGCTATTGCCCCTAGGTGAGCCGCTTCGTCTGCGCGCGCGCTGCGAACAGAATACCGACTGTGTTGGAAGGTGGCAACGGCATCGTGGAAGTACGTCAGTCTATTTTCTACGCAACGCCACCCAGCACTAGTAAGCGCCTGAATAAGCTTGCTATCTTCGGCAGGTATATCTGCGAAACAATAGAAGCGAGCCTGCTGTAGCTCCTTTTTGAATACTTCGGCCGCGTGAGCTAATGCTTCCAGTGATGTATTATCGGCGAATAGAACCGTGAACAGCTTATAGCTAGGAGCGCCAAAAAAATCAGTATCCCACGATAAAAGCTGATACAAAAATTGGATAGGCCCAGCCGGTGACACTACTTCAAACAAGTAGTGCTGGGGATGAGTCGTGAAGGACCTAGCTTTTCCAATACCAAACAACTCTTGTTGTTTCGTGGTATCGAGGGTGCGCAAGCCGGCATAAGGCGAATAGAAAAATAGCTTTGCGCTACGAGCAACTATTAGCGCTTCTATTACCTCGCCCATGTTTCCCGAAACACGTTATAATCCCGGATGTAGTCCTTCTCGTTGTAGGATGATGAGGCGAATACCAACTGTACAGCGGTGTGCGAGTACTGCATCGTATGCCAAACGTTTGGCGGAATGTACACGCCGACGTCTGCTCGCTCTAGTGGAAAAGTAAGAATTTCGCCATCCGGCAGCTCAGTAAACACCACAATGCGCCCGGTAACGGCTATTAGCACCTGTTCGGTTCGGTAGTGTGCATGACGTCCCCGTACGATGCTTTCGGGCGTGAAATAGGTCCAGAAGCTACGCTTGATTTCAAAAGGAATTTTTCCGCCACCCTCCCCCACGGATATATACCCCTCGTGCGGGTTGCCAATCCTTGGAAATTCAATTAAGTGTGGCTTGCTCCAAGAGTGGTCATTTTGCATAGGTGAGGACAGTGCGCGGCAGAGAAATAATTGGTAAATTTATATAAAATATTAAAAAACCCCAACCACCTACCGGTGGTTGGGGTTTTTTAATTAAGCTATTAAAGATTTAAGCTACTGGCACGTGCTCTTTAAAGAATTCAAGCGTACGACGCAGGCCTTCAGCACGATCTACCTTCGGCTCCCAACCCAAAATTTCTTTAGCCTTGGTAATGTCTGGCTTCCGCTTCATGGGGTCATTCTGCGGCAGCGGCTGATAAACCGGTTTAAACTCTACGCCAGCTAGCTTAGCAATCTCTTCTCCGAACTCCTTGATCGTGATTTCGGACGGGTTGCCGATGTTCACGGGAAGCGGATAGTCGGAGAGTAACAATCGGTAAATACCCTCAACCAAGTCGTCTACGTAGCAGAACGAACGGGTTTGGGAACCGTCGCCGAACACCGTTAGGTTCTCGCCGCGTAATGCTTGCGACAAGAAAGCTGGCAGTACCCGGCCGTCGTCTAGACGCATGCGCGGACCATAGGTATTGAAGATGCGAATAATACGCGTTTCTAGGCCATGGTGTGTGTGGTAAGCCATCGTAATGGCCTCCTGAAAACGCTTGGCCTCGTCGTAGCAACCGCGCGGACCCACAGGGTTTACGTTGCCGAAGTACTCTTCCACTTGAGGGTGAACTTCGGGATCACCATACACCTCGGAGGTGCTGGCGATGAGAATGCGAGCATTCTTTACCCGGGCTAAGCCTAGCAGATTGTGCGTACCCAGCGAACCTACCTTCAACGTCTGAATCGGAATTTTCAGATAATCGATAGGCGACGCGGGCGAGGCAAAGTGCAGGATATAGTCGAGCTTACCAGGAACAAACACGAATTTTGATACATCGTGATGGTAAAACTCGAATTCTTCGCGGCCGAACAAGTGCTCAATGTTTGCGAGGCTACCAGTGATGAGGTTGTCCATGGCAATAACATGGTAACCTTCCGCCAAGAAACGGTCGCAGAGGTGAGATCCTAGAAAGCCGGCGCCGCCGGTAATCAGTATGCGTTTTTTGTCTGACATGTAGTTGATGGTTGATTGCTGATCGCTGACTGTCAGGTTGCAAGTACAATTACTTAACAAGTAACAGCCAGCAATCAGTAATTGACTTTACACAGAAGCTGGTTCTTTATGGGCCGTCTTGATACCAATGCAGTGGTACGTGTACCCTAGCTCCGCCAGTTCCTTCGCATCGTAGATGTTGCGGCCATCAAAGATTGCTTTCTCTTTCATCAGCTTGCCTACTACCCCAAAGTTAGGAGCACGGAATTCAGGCCACTCCGTTACCACAAGTAGCGCGTCGGCATCAATCAGCGCCTCGAACGGATCTTTGGCATACGTAATAGTATCACCAAGAGAATGTTTGGCTTCCTGTATAGCTACCGGATCATAAGCAGATACAGAGCAACCTGCGTTGAGCAGTTTTTCGATGATTACCAGCGATGGGGCCTCCCGCATGTCATCGGTTTTTGGTTTGAAGGACAAGCCCCATATAGCCATTTTCTTGCCTTTCAACTCGCCGCCAAAGTGCTTGCTTACTTTGTCGAACAGCACAGACTTCTGTGCCTCGTTTACGCTTTCCACGGCCTTGAGCACTTGCATGTCATAGCCATTTTCGGAAGCTGTCCGGATCAGGGCTTTCACGTCTTTGGGGAAGCAAGAGCCGCCGTAACCGATACCAGGGTAGATAAAACGGTGGCCGATGCGGGCATCGGAGCCGATACCTCTGCGCACCATGTTCACGTCAGCACCCATGATTTCGCATAGGTTAGCAATATCGTTCATGAACGATATCTTAGTGGCTAGCATTGAGTTGGCCGCGTACTTCGTCATCTCCGCTGATGGAATGTCCATGAAGATGATTGGATGACCATTAAGCAAGAAGGGCTTATACAGCTTGCTCATTACGTCTTCAGCCCGCTCAGAAGATACTCCTACTACAATGCGGTCGGGCTTGAGGAAGTCGTCGATAGCTGCTCCTTCTTTCAGGAACTCAGGGTTGGAGGCAACATCAAACTCGATGTCAGCGTCGCGACGCTCCAAGGCAGCCTCTATCTCACGCCGCACTTTGGCAGCCGTACCAACAGGCACGGTGCTCTTGGTTACGACTACGCAGTAGTCGGTCATATTCTCCCCGATACTGCGGGCTACAGCCAACACATATTTCAGGTCTGCGGAGCCATCTTCGCCGGGCGGTGTGCCCACGGCAATGAAAGCAACATCGCACTCCTGAATAGCTTCGCCTAGGTTAGTGGAGAAGTGCAGACGTCCTGCATCCACGTTACGAGATACAATTTCTTCTAAGCCAGGCTCGTAGATAGGTAAAATACCTTGCTTGAGGTTGTCAATCTTCTTCTGGTCGATGTCGATACAAGTAACATCAATGCCCACTTCGGCGAAACATGTGCCTGTTACCAGGCCAACGTAGCCCGTACCAACTACTGCGATTTTCATGACGGTAAGATTAGATATGAGAAACCCTATTTATCTTATTTTGGCGAAATATAAGAATATTCCGCTATTACATCATCCACTTCTTCCACCAATGTTGAAAAACAACCAGCGCCCAGATGCGCGCATGCACATCACCAGGGTTACGAGAGAACAATTGTTCTTTCAACTTACGGATGGCGTCTACGTCGAATACTCCTTGCGCCTCGACAAAAGCATCGGAAAGTAAATCATCCGTAATTAGAGGACGTAGCTCATTGCGAAACCACTTTAGCAGAGGCACTTCGAATCCTTGCTTAGGCCTTTTGTACAGCTCTTCAGGCAGCATCGGGCGAAATGCATCCTGAACAAGCCGCTTCTTCATCTTTGCATCAATCTTACTTTCGACTGGCAAGGAGAAAGCAAAGTTGACCACGTTCGGGTCTAAGAAGGGCGGGCGCACTTCCAATGAGTTCGCCATGCTCATCATGTCCACCTTTGTGAGCATATCGTAAGGCAGCACGAGTTGCATATCGGTAAGCAGCACCTCGTTTAGGTCTCCCTCGGCATGCAGGTTTTCCAGGATATCCCGACGGCGTTTCTCTGCTAGCTTCTTACCTACCTTTTTGCGGGCGTCAACGCTTAATAGGTTGCGTGCATCCTTTTCATTAACGAACGACGCCCAATCCCAGTAGCGGTCTTTGGGCCCGCTGAGCATACCCCGCGAAAAGCGTTGGAACTGCCGGATGCGGTTGCCAAAGAAGGAATTTCGCGACTTTGGCAGCACATCCCACAGCAAGTTCAACCCTGTTACGGCTTCGGCTTTAAAGCCGCCTTGTCGCACCTGCAACTCGCCCATGTGTTTGTTGTAGCCAGCAAACATTTCGTCGGCCCCATCGCCGGAAAGCGCAACTGTTACTTGCTCGCGCGTGCGTTTGCTCAGAATGTACACCGCCAGCGCCGACGAATCGGCAAAGGGCTCGTCGATATAGTTAAGGACGTCGAAGATATGGTCATACAAGTCTTGGTTCGTGAGCGAGAAGACTGTGTGATTAGTTTTATACTTATCAGCCACCAGCTTAGCGTACTTCGTTTCGTCGAAGAAAGGCTCGTCGCGGTAACCAATACTAAACGTATTCAGGTGCTGTGTATGGCGGGAAGCTAGGGCCACGATGACAGAAGAGTCAATGCCACCACTGAGGAAAGCGCCCAATGGCACATCAGCTACCATCCGCCGCGACGTGGCTTCGTCCAGCAGTTCGACTAGCTTTGTTTGCTGCTGCTCGTAGCTCAGCTTGTTCTTCTGCACCTTCTTCGGATCGTAAGGGATCTTGTACCAGCGCTTCCGAACAATTTTCTTCCCTTTGATATATAAGTAGTGCCCCGGCAACAACTTCTTCACTCCTTTGAAGATAGTAGCTGGGCCCGGAATATAGTTGAGCTGTAAGTAATGGCTAAGCGAAACGTAATCCAGCTTGCGCGGAATACCGAGCGCCAGTAGCGACTTCATTTCCGAGGCAAACAACAGTTTATCCTCGTCGCGGTAAACTAGCAAGGGCTTCTCCCCCATCCGGTCGCGCGCAATGAAAAGAGAATCTTCCTCCTTATCGTAGATAGCTAGACCAAAAAACCCATTTAACTTCTTTAGGAACCCGCGGCCTTCAGAAATATAGAGCTGCAAAATCACTTCGGTATCGGTTTGTGAATGAAACCGATATCCTTTCTTCATGAGTTTTTGCCGTAACTCACGGAAGTTAAATATTTCGCCGTTAAAGACGATTGTATACCGTCCAGCTTCGTCAGTCATAGGCTGATTACCATCAGCAGTCAGATCGAGGATAGCGAGGCGGCGGAAACCTAAGCCGCAGCGGTCATATACAAAGTGTCCTTGTGAATCGGGCCCGCGGCTAACGATGGCATCAGTTGAAGCCTGCAACGAGGCTAAGGAGGCGCGCCCGGCGTCCGTAAAAGCAAATGTTCCGGTAATTCCACACATAATGAGGCCCAAATTACAAACTATCGAGGCTTGCTTGGCGCAAGGTAGCAGCCACGGCTCGTAACCAAAGCTATGCCATGCTAGTACACGAAATTAATTCCCCTTTCTAACTATATGGCCATGGACCTTCAGAATCGAATGAATTTGCAGCAGCAATTTGAGGCCGCCGTGTCGCGCGTAGATAGCCTACCTCCTGCTGAGGCTGCCCCCCATATGACGGATCTTTACGGACTTTACAAGCAAGCCACCGCAGGTGACCACGACGCCAAAACGAATGAAGTAGGCGATGACACGCCCGATAACCCAAGCGGCCCCGAGGGCATGTCACAGGCGCAGTGGGATTCGTGGAGCAAATACAAAGGCACCAGCCAAGAGGACGCCCAACGGCAATATGTTGCAAAAGTAGAGGAAATAGCCGGACCGGTTAGCGAAAAGACAACCGTAATTACAGGCAACGGTCAGCCAGCCACCGGCTCTCAGGTGAATACAGATAATACGACTACCGCACGACAGCCCGAGAGCAGCCCTGGCATTTCGAACGGTGGCTTGCAAGGTGATATTACCGCAGGAGCGCCGTACGGCGGCGAGGACAAACTGAAAGGCGAGCAGTAAACCTGAACCACGGATTCGGTCGGATTTTACGGATTCCGCGGATTTTGTGGACACTATTAGAACACAAAAGGCATCCTGAATAGGATGCCTTTTGTCTTTACAACGTGGTGATAAATTCGTGGAAGTCATCCGCGGAATCCGTAAAATTCTACTAAATCCGTGGTGTAGATAGACTTAGAATATTTTGCCAGGGTTCATGATGCCGTGAGGGTCGAATACTCGCTTGATGCCTCGCATTAGCTCTAGCTGCACCTCACCGATGGCAATACCGATATAGGGCTTCTGCACGAGGCCAATGCCGTGCTCGCCGGAGATTGTACCACCTAGGCTCACGCACAACCGGAACAACTCCTTTATAGGCTCGCGCAGTCCATGGTTCCACATCTCATCCGACAGGTTCCCGCGGATAATATTGATGTGGAGGTTGCCGTCCCCAGCGTGACCGTAGCATACAGAGTTGAAGCCATAACGACGCCCGATTTCTTTCACGCCCTTCAGCAGCTTCGGCAGCTCAGCGCGGGGTACGACGGTGTCCTCTTCTTTATAAACCGAATTGTAGCGCACGGAATTACCCACATTGCGACGAATTTTCCAGAGTTCTTCTTTCTGCGCAACCGTGTCAGCGAGTAATATTTCTCCGATGTCGTACTTCTCCAGTACGCCATACAGGTTTTCAGCTTCCTTATATAGCTGATCCAGATCTTGCCCATCCAGCTCAATGAGCAAGTGCGCAAGGATATCTTCGGGCAACGTGAGCGGAATATTCAGGTAGCGTGATGACCATTCGATGGCTTCTCGTTCCATAAACTCCATTCCGGAAGGCACAATACCCTGACGGAATATCTCGGACACGGCCGCTGCGGCTTGTTCTTCATTCCGAAACGGTACCAGCAACACGATGTTCTGCTGCGGGTACGGAATCAAGCGGAATACAATACGCGTGATAATACCTAGGGTGCCCTCCGAACCAATCATCAATTGGGTCAGATTGTATCCCGTAGCATTCTTCAGTACGTTGGCTCCAGTCCAGATGATATCACCTGTGGGTAACACTACTTGTACATTCAGCACGTAGTCCTTCGTCACACCATATTTTACGGCCTTCGGTCCACCACTGCTTTCGCTTAGGTTACCGCCCAAAAAGCAGCTGCCTTTACTAGCCGGATCGGGTGGATAGAACAATCCCTTTGCCTGCACCGCTTCCTGAAATACCTGATTGATTACGCCTGGCTCTACTGTAGCTTGCAGGTTTCGCTCATCAATCTCGATGATTTTGTTGAGGCGTTCTGTACTGATTACTACACCGTTGTGCACAGGCAATGCACCTCCACTCAGACCCGTACCGGCACCGCGGGGCGTTACGGGAACATGGTGCTCGTGGCAAAGCCGCACAATTTGGCTAATCTCTTCAGCGTTAGCCGGACGCAGCACCACATCAGGCGCGTAATGCAGGTCTTCGGTATGGTCGCGGCCGTAGTCAGCGTATACGTCGGCTTCGACGCCTTGGGCGGTGAGCACGTGGTGCTGGCCTACAATTTGTTCGAAAGCAGCAACCAATTCAGGTGTTAGCGGTTGAAAATTCATAGAGACAGAAGGTCGAATGGCCTATTCACGTATCTTTGTCCCCCGATGCAGGAACAGGTTGCGAAGGTACAGCATTCAGGGCGTTGGCGCTGCTTACTAACGGTAATTATGCTCGGGATTATTACTTGGCTGGCAAGTTGCGGGCCTACCCGAAAAGTGAACTACCGGAATGGCCGTTACCATTCAGCCCGCGAGATGGCACGCCTAAAAGCCAACGCACGCCGCCGGAGCAGCACTCCTACTGTGCGCTCAAAATCGAAAATTTCTTCTCTTTCCGGCAACACCAAAGTAGTAATCAAGCGCGCCCCGTCTGAGCGGCGTCCACTGCCCGCTAATTTGCCCCAAGCCCTTGCCACAGTCATCGAGACAGCCCGTTCCTACGAAGGCACACCTTATAAATATGGCGGAACAACCCGCCTAGGTATTGACTGTTCTGGCCTGCTTTATGCTGCCTTCGCGGCTATTGATGTTCAAATTCCTCGTTCCTCTAACGAGCAAGCAGTTTGGGGAGACCCCGTGAAGCCGCAAAATCTTCAAGTTGGTGATTTGGTATTTTTTGGAGCCTCGCCGGGTAGCTCTGTCATAACGCACGTGGGATTAGTGACGCAAGCTACAGCCGAAGATGTGCAGTTTATTCATTCTTCTACCAGTTTAGGAGTAGTAGAAAATACTTTTGACACGGACTATTTTCTGAGTCGGTTCATCAAGGCGGTCAGGCCAAAACTATGATTATCATCTTGTTAATGTAGCATTATCACGTTTTATTACCTAGGTTACTTGGTAGTAACAATTCGGTAACCTATTGCTCTAAACTCGTTCGTAGCTTTGTGCGGCTTTTGCACACACCACTTCAGCCTCTTTTTTCACTTTTTTCACTCTTTATGAAACAAATACGTTTACCCCATCTACTGCTGCTGTTGCTGACATTACTGTCAGTGCACACGGGTTGGAGCCAGGGCATAACGACCTCTAGTATGACCGGTGTCATTACTGATCAATCTGGAGCCGGCTTGCCTGGAGCTACAGTCATTGCGGTGCACACACCTACGAACACTCAGTATGTAGCGCCTACAAACTCAGATGGCCGCTTTAATCTGCAAAATATGCGCGTGGGTGGCCCTTATACCATTCGTGTAACGTTCGTAGGCTATCAAGATGTTACGCGAGAAGGTATCTTTCTAACTTTGGGTCAGACTCAACGTCTCGATATCAACTTGAGCGAGACCAGCACGCAACTAGCTGGTGTAACAGTAACAGGAACTGATCCACGTTCCGTTCTTAATGCAGAACGCTCTGGTGCTGTCACGAACATTGGCACACAGGAAATTCAACGTCTACCTACTATCAACCGTAGCTTGAATGACTTTTTACGTTTGACTCCGCAGGCCGCAACTACAACTGGTAACGCAGCTCCTTCCTTCGGTGGTGGCAATTACCGACAGAATAATATTACTGTAGATGGCTCTGACTTTAATAACAACTTTGGCATTGGCGGCAACCTACCAGCTGGTGGCTCGCCTATTTCGCTGGATGCTATTGAAGAAATTACGGTAAACCTCACTCCTTTTGACGTTCGTCAATCAGGTTTCATTGGTGGTGCTATTAATGCTGTAACTCGTTCAGGCACTAATGACTTCTCGGGTTCAGTCTATGAGTACTGGCGCAATCAAAATTTCGTGGGCAACGAAGTTGGCTACGATAAATTCACTAAGCAGTCACAGAATATCAAGCAATACGGTTTCCGTTTAGGTGGCCCAATCATCAAGGACAAGCTCTTCTTCTTTATAAATGCGGAGCGTGGTAACGAAACCAACCCCGGTCAACAGAATATAGCTTCTACTACCGCGGTTCCTTATGGTGGCAGTAACTCGCCCGCTAACGTAGTGCGGCCTACTGTTGAGAATTTGGATGCTTACAGTGCTTTTCTACGCGAAAAATATGGTTACGAGACTGGCCCATACCAAGGTTATAGCTTCAAAAGCGACAACACTCGCATTCTAGGTCGTCTCGACTGGAACATTAACGCTAACAACCGCTTTACGGTACGTTATAACCAGGTTGAAAGCAAGTCACCTTCTTTTGTTAGCACCTCACGTAGCCCTTTAAGTGGTTTTCCAAACTCGCGTACTAGCAACTTTGCTCTGTCTTACGAGAACTCAAACTATTTCCAGGAAGCGAACTTCT
This sequence comes from Hymenobacter crusticola, assembly GCF_002154225.1. Taxonomy (GTDB): domain Bacteria; phylum Bacteroidota; class Bacteroidia; order Cytophagales; family Hymenobacteraceae; genus Hymenobacter; species Hymenobacter crusticola. The sequence continues at coordinate 170,355 of NZ_MTSE01000007.1, read as the reverse complement.
ATTCATTCGCAGCTGAGTTGAACTCGACTATTGGCGGCAAGTTCTTTAATACCTTGCGTGGCACCTTCACACAACAGAACGATCCACGTAGTTCTAACAGTACGCTTTTTCCGTTCGTTGATATTCTGGATGGTACTAGCCCTAGGAATGCTGCCAACACTACTTATACTGGTTATGGTAACCCTTACACTTCGTTCGGATACGAACCATTCACGCTCGGCAACCTACGGGATGTAAAGACTACCTCTATTGTTGACTTTGTAACAACAACTGTGGGCAAGCATACCTTGACGGCAGGTCTCCAAGGTGATATGCAAATTACCAAGAATGGCTTCCAGCGTTTTGCTACTAGCTATTATACTTTCAACTCTTGGAGCGACTTTGCAGAAGGTCGGAACCCCATCGATTTTGCGCTTACCTATTCGCTACTACCTGGATACCAACAAGCTTTCCCACGCTTTAAGACAGCACAGGGCTCTATATATGCTCAAGATGAATATGCAGTTACAGATCGTCTGCGCATAACGGCTGGTCTGCGTGCTGAGTTGAATGCCTATTTGAACGTAGACGAAGTAAAAACGCACCCGTTGGTTGCTGAACTGAACTTCACAAACGGCAGAAAGATTGACACGGGTGTTCTGCCTAAAAACCGCGTTTTGCTATCGCCCCGGGTTGGTTTCAATTACGATGTGAAGGGCGACCGTACGCTGCAAATCCGTGGTGGTTCGGGTATCTTCGCTGGCCGTGTGCCAACTGTATGGATTGTATCTCAGTCAGGTGACGCTGGCCTGTTACAGGTGACGCAAACTTGGACGACGATAAACAACCCTAACGGCTTACCCACTGGTATGAACGGCTTCAATCCTGATCCGAATGCATATCTTCCAGCGATGCAGCCGACTCCAGGTTCAGTTATACCGAGCACTATTAGCGCGACTGATCCTAACTTCAAGAACCCACAAGCTTGGAAAAGCAGCTTAGCAGTGGATGCTCAATTGCCTGGTGGTATCGTTGGTACCTTAGAAGGTATTTACAACAAAGACATCCGCGTAGCATTAGGACAGAACTACAACTTGGTAAACCCAGTGAAGTTGACTGTAAATGGCTATCCTGACAACCGGGATATTTACCCAAACTCACCCACACAGAAGTTTACGGTACCTTTGACTGGTACTGGTCTAGCTAGCTCGACTGGCACTACGGCCTTCAACCCAATTGTTTTGACCAATGGCCATAAAGGTTATTATTGGTCGGCTACAGCTAAATTAGATAAGCGCTTCAGCAACGGCATGTTTGCTTCGTTAGCTTATGTACGTAGTGATGCTCGCGTACTATATGATGGTAGCGGTGACCAATTGATCAACACATGGTCTCTTAATTCGGTTGTAAATGATGCTAATAAACCGACCTTGAGCTATGCTAACTATGTTGTTCCAAGTCGTCTAGTAGCTTCGTTCTCATACCGTAAGGAATACTTAAAACACTTAGCTACTCAATTCTCTGTATTTTATTCAGGATCTGCACAAGGTCGCTTCTCATACCTCTATGGTGGTGACTTAAATCGTGATGGACAAAACAATGACCTGATCTACGTACCGAAAGACGCTACGGAGATTACCTTCACTGATTTCAATTATGGTACAACTGCAGCACCGAACAACTATACGGCTCGTCAGCAAAGTGACATGTTTTTCCGTTACATTGAACAAGATCCTTACCTCAATTCGCGTCGTGGTCAATATGCAGAGCGCAACGGCGCTAAATATCCCTGGCGTAACCAATTTGACCTTAAGTTCGCACAGGATGTATTCGTAACAGCTGGCAAGCGTAACACCCTACAGTTTACACTTGATATCTTCAACGTTGGCAACTTGCTCAATAAGAATTGGGGTATTTTCCAAACAGTGAACAACAACTCGATCTTGGTACCAACAAACCAAGCTAACTTGGTTCCTGGTGGTACAGTTAGGCCAACTTTCCGCTTAGCAACGGACCGTAATCAACCTATCACGTCGACGTTCCGTAATACAGTCTCTACTTCTTCGACTTACTACATGCAAATGGGCTTACGTTATACCTTCAACTAGGTCAGCTCATTATCAATTTAAAAGCAGGCGGAGAAGAATCTCCGCCTGCTTTTTTTGTGAACAGTTTCAACTTTTTTCCACAAAACATGCTTTACGGTCTTGCAGATTTAGAAAACCGCAGTACTTTTGTCCCACCAAAACGCGAATGGCGGTTGGTACAAAAGAATTGGGGGATTAGCTCAGCTGGCTAGAGCGCTTGCATGGCATGCAAGAGGTCATCGGTTCGACTCCGATATTCTCCACTCCAAGAACAAACAAAAAGGACCTAGCTAATCTTAGCTAGGTCCTTTTTGTTTATGATAGTTAGGTTTCTGGGCCTTGCGCTACTTGCCCGAGCAAAAAAGCCACGCTGTTGTAGCGTGGCTTTTTTGCTCTCGGAAACGCTCTTAGTTAGACAAACAGCCCTTCTACTGACAAATACCGCTCGCCTGTATCGTAGCAAAAGGTGAGTACGCGGCTGCCTTCGGGCATCTCTGGTAGCTTCTTGGCAACGGCAGCTAGCGAAGCACCCGACGATACGCCCATAAAGATTCCTTCCTCACGAGCGGCACGCCGAGACATATCGAAGGCCTCCTGTTGGGTTATTTGAATGGTGCCATCTAAAATATCGGTGTGCAAGTTCTCGGGGATGAAGCCGGCGCCAATACCCTGAATTGGGTGCGGACCAGGGGCCCCTCCGCTAATAACTGGTGACAGTTCTGGTTCGACTGCGTAAGTCTTCAGATCTGGGAAGTGCTGCTTAAGTACCTGGGTAACGCCCGTGATGTGGCCGCCGGTACCAACGCCCGTGATGTGATAGTGGAAGCCTTCGGGAGCATCGCGGAGAAGTTCCTGCGCCGTAACGTCCACGTGCGCTTTGATATTGGCGGGGTTAGAGAACTGCATGGGCATCCACGCGCCTGGTGTGTCACGCACAATCTCGTTGGCCTTTTCAATAGCTCCCTTCATGCCTTTTTCGCGCGGCGTTAGCTCTAGGTTGGCACCATACGCCGTCATGAGGCGCCGTCTTTCAATGGACATTGACTCGGGCATCACTAAGGTTATTTTATACCCCTTCACGGCGGCTACCATAGCTAGGCCTACGCCGGTGTTACCGGAAGTAGGTTCTACGATGAGGCTATTGGGGTTTAAGATGCCATCTTCTTCGGCTTGCTCGATCATAGACAGAGCAATACGATCTTTGATACTGCCGCCCGGGTTGGCACGCTCTAGCTTCACCCACACCTCTACGTCGGGGCGGGAAGCGAATAGGCGATTCAACCGGAGCAGAGGTGTGTTGCCGATGGTATCAAGGATGGTAGTAGCTTTCATTGTTGAGTGGTTAAGTGGTGGGGCAATTAAAGTGGTAATAACAAACAAAGGCTATTTGTTGGCGCCTTCTCGCTCAATGAGGCGTAAGTACATAGCTAGTAGAAAGTATGCTTTATGGCACCTAGCCCTATCCTTACTTCTCGTGAAACAAGTATAGTAAGCATTCTATTCAATTGCTCAAATGGAAAAGGTAATATCCGCTAAGGGGTCTTCTGTGCGCGTTACTTGAATCTGGGCGCGGTGATATACGCGAGAGTGTGACGGGACGCTCTCGGTAAGCCAGACGTTGCCGCCAATAATGCTGTGACTACCTACTACTGTGTTACCGCCCAGAATGGTAGCCCCTGCGTAGACGACCACATGGTCTTCGATGGTCGGGTGACGCTTGATACCCTGCAAATGCTTGGCGACACTGAGTGCCCCGAGTGTAACCCCCTGAAAAATCTTGACGTGAGCGCCAATAACGGTGGTTTCCCCAATGACGATACCCGTCCCATGGTCGATGCAGAATGAAAGGCCAATGCGGGCACCAGGGTGAATGTCGATGCCCGTGCGGGCGTGCGCATACTCGCTCAAAATACGTGGCACGCGCGGTATACCTAGCTGGTACAGCGCGTGCGAAAGCCGGTGCAGCGCAATAGCGTAGAAGCCTGGGTAAGTAGCAATTACCTCCGTCAGGCCCTGAGCCGCCGGATCGGCGGCAGCAATAGCGGCGGCATCATGCAATAAGTGATTACGCAAGGTGGGCAACTGCGCGACGAAAGCAGCTACCGTTTCCGTTGGGGAGTTGGGCAACCCCGCTACGAGGTGCAATAAATCTGTGAACTCAGCACGTAGTTGACTTAGTAACGCCGCAACGGCATCGGCGCTACCAACGGGGCGAGGCGCACGCTCAGGGAAAAGCAATTGGAGTAGCTGCTCGGTGAGTTGGCAAAAAGCTGCTCCTGGCAGCGGCGCCGCCACTTGCTGGTGAGCTAGTGCTAAGGATCGAACGAAAGCGGAATGCATAGAACGAGGAAGTGACGCGGAGGGTAGCTAGGTCTGACAGCACGCTACGGATAGTCACGGACAATAGGTGCAATAGTCATGAACCTGTGGCGAGGCCTAAGGTTTTGCAGGACACCTTATCTACGCGACAACGAGTTAGTAATAATAGCTAACACCCGGATTTTAACAGACCACCTTACTGCTTCCTAACAACCACAGCCATACCCTAGCCGTTAGCGAAAGCGCATATCGTTTCACTTTAAATAGCTCCTGTCATGGCTGATACCACCATCACCAAAGTAGATTCTCAATACTCTCCACAAGGAAAAGACGGCGAAAAGTACCTAGCCTCTGGCGTGCACGTAGCAATGCGCCTCTGGGAAAATGAACAACCCGGCGAAGCAAAAGAACCCGTGGCACGCCCCTACGAAACCGTAGGCTACGTGCTGAGTGGCCGCGCCGAGCTGCACTCAGAAGGCCAGGTTGTCGTGCTCGAGCCAGGTAACTCTTGGGTTGTTCCGAAGGGTGCCACCCACACGTACAAGATTTTGGAAGCTTTCAGTGCCGTAGAAGCCACTACGCCCCCCGCACAAGCACACGGCCGCGAAGACAAGTAATTCTGTCTGCTAGTCGGCTCTCGCAGGCGCCAGCTCCATCCGGGGCTGGCGCCTTTTTTGTATGCCCTTTTTGCACTAATTCAACAGTTGGTGCACTATCCCATGGCCCTATTTTTCGTCACGCTTTGGGCTAGCTTCTTCTTCGTTCTATAATCTATCCTTTCGTGTCACTGAGTCAACACCAAGGAGCTTACTCGACTACATGCTAAAACCATTACCTACTTTCTCTACTGTTGCCAGCCTAACTTTATACCTAGGTACCTGTGCCCTAGTCGCTTCCGCACAAACGAGTTTAGCCCCGGCACAGCTTTATGTGAATGATGCCACCACCAGTGGTGACCGGTTTACCACAGCGGCTGGCAGCGACGTAACCGGTGATGGTAGCGCGGCCGCCCCTTTCGCGACAGTAAAGCAAGCCTTGGCGCACGCCAGCGCCGGCACAACGACCATCCTCATCGACGCTGGGACGTATAATGAGCGGGTTATCTGGAACAAGAATATCAGCCTACGAGGCGCTGGTACGCTGGCCGCCGACTCTACCGCCGCCACTATTTTTGATGGTGGCCTAGCTCCTTCGGCCGCGCAGACGAGTGAAGTTGGCATTTTTATGACGGCCAGCGGTGGCACGGCAACAGCACCCCTCACGCTGTCGAACCTTACCATCAAAGCCTATGACTTTGGGCTCCAAACTGATAATGGGACCAACAGGGCTCATATTCTGCTGGAAGACGTGGAGACGGTTCGTAATCGTCAATGCGGGATTTACTGGAATAGCTTAGGTGGCCGATCAGAGGCTATTACATTCCGACGAATTCGTGCGGCACGTACCGCCCTAGCACCCAATACGACTGCTAATGGCGCGGGGCGCGGCTTATTCCTGGTAAATGGCAGCAAGGTGAATATTCTCATCGAGGATGGCTCGTACGAGTTAAACCGCCGCTCAGGCATCGACGTGAACGACGGCAGTGTGAGTGGCCTGGTCATCCGGAACTGTCAGTTTGCATTAAACAGCGGCCCGGCCATGTCGGTTTTGGGAGCAGGCGGTCTGCGCAATGGCTCCGTATTTACGACGCCAGCCGCTCTAATAGAGCATAATACGGTTCGTAACAACGGCTCTCAGGGGCTGGAGCTGAAGTCCTGCACGGGCAACGGCCGGCCGGCTGGTCCGGGCAGCTTTGTGGTGCGCAACAACTACATCGTGCGCACCCTCGGCGCGCCCACGCGTATTACCTCCGACAACGCGGGCATTGCCTTTGTCGACCGCGACCGGAGCGCCACGGGTATTGTGGGTGGCATCAACGGTGATTTAGTAACGGGTGGCGCGTTTATTCAAGGCAACACTATTCGGGGGTACCTCGCCAACGATACGGTTAGTGCTTTTAACATCAATGGGTATGGCATTGTGCTGGAAGGAGTTAACAACAAGGTATTCAATAACGTGGTGGCGCAGTGTCAGCGCGGCGTGCAGGTACAGGACCGCCCCACGGCTAGCACCGGAGTCACCCCTTTCTTCGATATTTCGGGCAACCTAGGTTTGCTATCCAGCGGCGACAGTATCCGCAACAACCGCCTGGATAGTTGCGCCACCGCCATCCGAACGATAAATCTAACCCAGCCTATAGATGCTTCTTTTAACTGGCTAGGTAGCAACGCCGCTTCGGCCGTACAAGGTCCCGATGGCAAAAAGGGCTTGGTAGTCACGCTGCAAGGTCCGTCCGCAAATTTCGCGGAGGTTCCGAAGGCGGATGCTGCCAGCCGGGTAGACTACTCCCCTTTTCTAGACACCCGTACTGATGCTGCTTCTGCTAGTGGCTTTCAACCAGACCTAGCGTACCTACATGTTGATTGCAACAGCGTGCAAACTGGTAATGAAAATCACTTGCAAGAAGCGGCTTCTGCCATAGTTGAAGGTGGTACCCTTGAAGCTGCTGCTGGTACCTACGTTGGCACTACTACCTTCAGCAAAAGTCTGACGTTGACCAATACGGGAACCACAACGCTCGGCAGTATTACGTTGGACGGGCCTGGCAAAACGGTACTGCTAGGTGCTCCTTTCCAGCTAGCTGGCCACCTCGGACTTTCTAATGGCGTGCTGTACACTACTGCTTCTACCCTGCTGACGCTCACAGACGACGCAACAGCTTCGGCGGGCAACGCGTGCTCTTACGTAGCGGGGCCACTTCGGAAGCTAGGTTCGCAAGCTTTCGTTTTTCCGCTGGGTAAAGCGGGTGTATGGGCACGCTTGGGTATCTCCGCCCCTGCCGAACCAGCAACAGGTTTCACGGCTGAGTACATGGGCACCCCGCCTGCTACCACTACCGTGACGGCTCCGCTTCAACGCATCAGCCAAGTAGAACACTGGACACTTACGCGCACTGGCTCTACAAGCGCCGTGCAAGTACGTTTGTACTGGGAAGACGCTTTTCGTAGTGGCATCAATGATTTCTCACCCGCTTTGCAAGTAGCCCGCTTCGATGGTACAACTTGGGTAACTGAAGGCAACGGCAACCTAGGTGGCAGTCTGACGGCCGGCTCTGTGGCTTCGGTAGGTCCGGTGGCTAGCTTCGAGGCTTTCACCTTCGGCTCCGCCTCTGAAAGCAACCCGCTGGCAAAAGAGCTACTCAGCTTCCAGGTCACCCAGGCGCAACCACGAGTAATCAATCTAACTTGGGTAACACAATCCGAGAACAACCCGCAGGGCTATGCCGTTGAGCGCTCGTTTGATAGCGTGATTTGGCAGTCTATCGGCTTCGTTGAGGCAAATAGCCGCAGCCTCGTGGCGACTACATCGCACACGTATTCCTACCAGGATCGACCCATTACGACGGCTACTCAGGTGTATTATCGGCTGCGTCAAGCTGGCTTAACGAGCGGCAACCGGTATTCTGGTACGCAGGTAGTTGCTCTGCAGCCGGTTATACTAGCTACACGTACTACTGCCGTTGATCAGCTTTCTCTTTACCCCAATCCTGCAACGGACCATTTCACGTTGCGTCTGCCAATGGCGGCAGGTAGTGTACACGTGACGTTGCTGGATGTAGCCGGCCGGCCCATTTACACGCAGACTACTGCCGTTGATGCAGCACATGAGCGACAAGTACAGTTGCCAGCTTCCCTCCCAGTCGGCACGTATCTGGTACAGGTGCAAGGAGCTAGCTTATCCCGCTGTACTATTCGCTTTGTGAAGCAATAAAGCGTATTTCTTTTCTTTAACGACAACGGCCGCTCGTAAGAAGCGGCCGTTGTCGTTAGTAGCCATTTTTTTACTGACCTAGGTCAACCCGCTCAATTCGGTCGCCGATTTCGAGGCGACTGACCACATCCATCCCACTAACTACTTGGGCAAATATGGTGTAGCGACCGTCGAGGTGGGGTGTGGGCGAGTGTGTAATAAACCACTGGCAACTTTCGGTGTCTTTGCCGGCAGAAGCTAAGCCCACTGCGCCTTCGCCGTAGCGTAAGTCAGCAAATTCAGAGCGAATATTATAATCGGTGCTGCCCCATCCATCGCCGCGCGGGCAGCCGCCCTGCGCAACGAAGTTGGGAACGACCCGGTGAATGGTTTTGCCATTATAAAAGCCTTGGCGTGTTAGCTCCACGAAGCTAGCTACCGAGCCAGGCGCTTCATTCACTAAAAGTTGAAAAACGATGGTACCCTTACTCGTACGCACCGTTGCCCGCTGACTGGCTGGGATGGTTTGCACCACGGCCCAATTGATAGGATGGGAGGCGGCTTTGGCAATAGGGAAGGGGGCAGTGGGCACCTTATCGAGGTAGGCAACCGTTTGCTGCAACGACTCCCAGGCCTCCAGGTCGCGAGGCAGAGTGAGTTTATCGCGCGCCGATTTCAGAAAGTCGCTGTTTACGAACAAGGGCCGCAAGGCTAGCTTTGGGTTTCGGATGGCTTCAGCCGCAATACCCATCATAGCTACATCACCGGTAGCGATGCCGCGCTGCAGGGTGAGCGCGAAAGCAGCCTGCTGCTCAGTAGGAAAGTCTGAAAGGCTGCGCATGCTCACCAAAGCTTCCATGCCATAGGTGCCGACCACCAACGCCGCAGGCTTTGGGAAGATGGCCTTCTCCACAAACTCGTAAGCGGCAGGGTCTTCCGCTAGCGCTCGTAACAAGTACCCTTTCTCATAAACATCAGAGCTGGCAACATACCGCTGCTGGACGGCCGCTCGGATGGCTCCGCGTGTAGAGCCGCCATACTTCAAAGCGGCCGCTAACAGCGTGGCCCGCACCCGCCACGGGGTTAGCTGATTAGCCTTCTCTAAAAAGATGGTTCCAGGCTCCCCGTTTGCATTAGCAAGGAAATACTCGGCGGCAGTGAGTGCTACTTGATCGTTTTTGTCGGTGAGAGCTACCCAAACACCCTCCTTCACTGGGGCGTACATGGCAGGCGTCATGGCCCGAATGGCACTAAGCCGTACGCGGTAATCAGAATCGTGACGAGCTAGGTTGGCTAATACCCCAGGCACTGCTGGTGCAGTAGACGCTTTGCCGAGGGAAGCCGCCACGGCGCTGCGCACTGCATAGCTAGGGTCGTTTTGGGCAACACTCAGCAAGGCGGTAGCATACGGCGCCAAATTCAGACTACGCGTACGCGCCAGCATATTGGCTGCCGCCAAGCGCGCGCCGTAAGGATTCGTCGGTGCCAGCAGCTGCACGACACGTCCGACAGCTGCTTCGGAGGTAAGCCCGCGCAAGCCAGCCCGATACAGTCCCCACGCTTGTCCGGTTAGCGCCGCCGTATCCGTAGCGAGGTTAGCAGGCAGGCGCGTCAGGTTTGCCAGGCCCACTCGGGAAACACAGCGGCCTAGGGCCTCCAGTAGGTAGCGGCGGGCGGTAGGGTCCACCTCTACACTAATTCGTTGTAGTAAGGTCCCTTCCGCGGTAGAGTCAGCCGTTTGTCCCAAGGCATAGGCAGCGGCTTTGCGTACGGAGGCATCTGCGTCGGCAAGATGTGTCAGCAAGGCTGGGATGGCTGTTTTGTCTTGCACAGAAGCAAGCGCCAAGGCAGCTTCGCGCCGGTACTGTGCTTCTGACCGAGCTAGGTATGGAAGCAGTGCCACGGCACGACGCTCATCTTGTAGCGTTGCAAGCCGACGCAGCGTACTATCGGCAGCAAACTTATTGGCAGCAGCGACTTGCTCTGTGACGCGAGCAGTAGGAGCGCACGCCGCTAACCCAAGGCCGAGACCACCAATGGTAGCTGTAGCCCCTAACCAGAAAAAGACAAATGATTTCATGGTCAGCAAAATAGCCAAATGCGGCGGAGGTTGCTGCTTGGAGCCCTCATTTCTGGTTGTACGCAGAGTGCGCTAGTCAGCCAAACGGCGCTGGGCCAAGCCGGTCATTAGGCTACACAATGCGCAATAGCTTATCCAATTGCGCGAATAGCGCCGTGTTGCCTGCTTGTTGGTAGTTGGCTAGCGCCTGCTCAAATGTGTTGAGGTCGTACAGAAAGGCTTTGACGTTGTCGGCAGTCAGGGCCGAGAAGTGCCGCCCGTAGCCTAGCTTTTCAACTTCGGCGGCGTTCAAAAACTGTTCAAACTGCGCCGGGATAGGTATTGCGCAGATGGGCTTGTGCAAATACACGGCTTCGCTGATAAGCGAAAAACCGCCGTTCGTCACAACAGCCTGCGCACTAGCTAGGTCCTCGATGAAGCCCTGCTCACTGAAAGCACGCAACTGTACATTGCCATGATTTTCCTCTTTGTTGAAGCCGTATACCCGAAACTCCTGCTGGGGCAAGCCTTGTAGCAGCGGCACCAAGTCTTTCTGCGTGGTAGCTGACTGATACACCAGCACATGTTTCCCGATGGTTGGCTGCACAGCCAGGATTTCGGGCCGAATGATTGGTGGTACCAGCGTGGTCTTTTCCTTGACTACGGGTAAGTCAAAGAAGGTAGTAACATAGTAATGATGGCTACCCGGCAGCTTAGCGCGCACAATTTGGCGGGCTAAGGTCAAATTGCCCCGTTCGGCGACGGGTACTGCAATGTCGAGCGCGGCCCGACTGATAATTTGCATGTTATCAATGCTAAGAACAGGTAGCCGGTGCGCCTTGGCAAACAAGTAGCTAAACGACTCAAAGTCTGAAATGACGAGGTCGGGCGTGAAATTGCGTAGCAGTTGGCGGTAGCGCGTGAAGTTGGTGAGTAGGTTTTCCGGAGCGGTGCGCAACGTCATGGCCGCCGTGCGTGACTTCGACACCGTCAGATTCTTGTAAGCTAAGTGAAAGCCTTTAATCTCGTAAACGCGCCCTGGAAAGTTAGCCGCCAGCACTTGGTACGCCCGCGAGCTGCTCACTACGTGCACCTCGTGCCCTTGGCTTAGCAAATATCCGATTACCACTTTGCTACGGGTTGCGTGCCCAAGCCCTTCGCCTGGTACGCCATACAGGATATTCATGAGATAATTGAGTAAGAGGATATCGTAAAAGATTGCCGATAAGTGCGAGCGGGCCGCAAGGCGCCACGCCGTCCAGCCGATGAGCGTTGTTGCAGGCGCCGAGCAGCAGCCAACAAAGAAAAAGGGTTGCCATGCGCGATAAAGATGCCGAAAAACCATGCTAGGTTTCGGCGTGGTTTTGGCATAAATGCTAGATCATCTTTCCTTTTCCGAATTTCGCCGCTTCTTTCACCTCTCTTTCTCCATGAAAACCGCCTCTTTGTTTTGTTTGCTGGCCTTGGCGGCCACTGCCTGTACTGCTCCCCGTACGATTGTGAGTTCGGGCAAAGTCACCCCGCGCGGCGAGTTTAAAGTAGGTGGCAATGTGTCGTTTAACGTAGCTACCTCGACGCTAGGTCAGGCGGGCAGTGCGGTGAAGAACTTTGCCCAAGCTGCGGCCAATAAGGACACTATTCGCTACAGCGCATCTGTTGATAAGCTGCAAGCGGCAGCTCTCTCCTACATACTAGACCCGGTACAGCCTACCTCCGACTTCTACTTGCGCTATGGCGTCATCGACCGGCTTGATGTAGGGTACAAGTACGCGTTTGGCTCGCACGTTTTTGATGCCATGTACCAATTCTTGGGCCCTGTTGGCACTCCCGAGCGCCCCGGCGGGCAAGCAGGTGCCACCTACGGTAGCATCGGTTTGCAATACGCCACTCAACGGGCCAAGCTCCCCAGCATCCCATATCTCGACAATATCTCCGACGTACTAAGGCTGAACGCAAGCCGTCACGATCTCATCGTGCCGCTGGTGTTCAGTACCTCCTTCGGACCCGAAGAACAAGCTGGTGCGCTTTCTTACGGTCTCGTGTACAGTCACACGTTTCTGCGCTACGGCTTCGAGGCTCCCAAAATTTATAACAGCGCTGGGAGCAGCCAGCTGCCAACGTTACCCGCGCAACGCAAGAGCTTCTCGTCGTATGGTGGCTTTCTCAGCATAAAGCTAGGCTACCGGTATGCGTATGTCGTGCCAGCAGTGGCCATCTATTATCAGAACTATGGTACCTATCAGTTGCTGAACAACAAAACAACGCAGCTCGACGGATTCACTATCATTCCGAGCATTGGGTTGCAATTTCGCATTCCTTCGGCAACGGCTCGGCGCTAGCAGGTAAGGTACGTATATGGGTTGCACTACTCGCGCGCCAAATACTGGGCAGCCGCAAGTAGTAAGGTAGCGTTGTCCATTAGCTGCCCCTACAACGTCGCCAAACTGACAAATAAAAAGGACGATGAAAGCCATCTTCTCTAAGAGAAACTGACTTTCATCGTCCTTGTGCGTTAACAGTTTTCGCCTGCCGGATGGCGTGTGGCTTATTGCTCGCTGATATTAGGATCGCCGCCTCCGTCTCTATCCGTGTAGCCCTGCGTGAAAACCCGGTAGCGGTCGAAGATAGAGCCCACTGAGCGCCGAAGCACCAGCATCCCCCGAGGCCCCTGCGGAACTTCCACACCCGACGCGTAGCCGTTCCAGACTGCCCGGTTCGTGCGATGATCAATGAGGGTGATAAGTAAGGTGCCATCTGTGAGCAACATACGCACTGGCTGGTAGCCTACCCGCTCATCAGTAGGAGTTTCCTCGTCTTCCACTAGGCCATTTTTCACCCACTGTGTGATATCCTGTTGCGAGTACCCCTGAAAGCGCATATCACCCTCAAACAATCGGAATGACACCAGCAAATCGGGCCGATTACGGGCAGGCTTGTACCCCTGAATGCGCATCCGGGTACGGATGGCCTCGCGTAAAATGTTACCTAGCTTGCTAGTGTCAGCTGCTAACCCATCACCGGCCACGAACTCATAAGTGCGGTAGCGCCGAAAGTTGCCGCTGTAACTATAATCCGACTCAACTCTTGCTTCGCGCGCCGCAAAGCAGCCTGACAGCGCTAAACAAATCCCAATTCCGCCAAAAAGAGTAGAAGTAAGTTTCATAAGTGTACTAGAGTGGGAGGAAACACACCAACCAAGATACGAAACTCAAGCCTGTTAGGCGCTGACGCACAACCAAAAGCTGAAAAAAAATTTAAGGTTGCGGCTACCGATATCCTGCGGCCTGCAATTGGAACAATTCCGCATAGCGTCCGCCCCGCGCGAGCAATTCGGCATGCGAGCCAATTTCAACAAATTCGCCATGCTCAATGACTAAAATACGGTCGGCCATGCGCACCGTGCTGAATCGGTGAGAGATGAGCACGGCCGTTTTGCCGGCCGTCAGATCCGCGAAGCGTTGAAATACTTCGTGCTCGGCGCGGGCGTCGAGGGCGGCAGTGGGCTCGTCGAGAATGAGCAGTTGGGCGTCGCGCATGTAGGCACGGCCTAGGGCAATTTTCTGCCACTCCCCTCCACTCAAGTCAACGCCTCCAGCGAAGCGTCGCCCAATCATTTGCTCATAACCGCCGGGCAGCTTTTTTACTACCGTATCGGCTAGGCTCTGCGCCGCCGCCGACTGGATACGGGCTTGGTTTGTTTTTTCCTCAATGCGGCCCACGGCTAGGTTTTGTCCGGCCGTTAATTGAAAGCGCACAAAGTCCTGGAAGATCACGCCAATTTCTTGGCGTAGCTCAGCTGGGTCGTACTCGCGCAAATCGTAGCCATCAAGCAAGATGCGACCTTCCGTAGGGTCGTAGAGGCGGGAGAGCAGCTTCACAAGCGTGGTCTTGCCGGCGCCATTTTCTCCCACCAAGGCTAGCTTTTCACCAGCTTCCAGCGTGAAATTGAGATGACGAATGGCCCACTTTTCGGCGTTATTGTATTTGAAGCCGACATTATCGAACGTGAAGCCTTGCCGAATGGGCCGTGGGAATGGCCGGACGGGCCTCGTTTCGTCGCGCGCAATGCGCGGCTGCATGTGGAAGAAATCGAAGAAATCTTGCAGGTACAACGCACCCTCGGCCACACTGCTAAAACGACTCAGAATACCTTCCAGCAAGCTGCGCATCTGTCGAAATGAGCTAGCTAGAAAGGTCAGCTGTCCCACCGAAATTTGTCCGCGCACGGCATCAGTGATGATATACACGTAGGCCGCGTAATAGCCCGTTGCCCCAATAGCTGCGAAGAAGGTACCCCAGCTGGCCCGTCGCACCACTAGCGACTTGTTTTGCTGGTAAAATTGATCAGAGAGCGTGCGAAAACGGTCAATTAAGAAGTCTGATAGACCAAAGATCTTGATTTCTTTGGCTGTTTCGTCGGAGGCTCCCGTTTGGCGCAAGTAGTCTAACTCGCGCCGCTCGGGCGTCCAGCTGTGCACGAGCGAATAGCTGCGCTCATTGAAGTGTGACTCGCCCCAAAACGCTGGAATTACGGCAATCAGTAGTAGGAGCAACAACCACGGGTTGAAAGCCACCAAGCCCACCGCCAACAATGCCATCGTGATAAAGTCCTGAGCCTGGCTGAGTACCTGCGCCATGAGCACCGTGCGCGACAACGTCTGCCGACGGGCCCGCTCTAGCTTGTCGTAGAATACGCTGTCTTCAAACTGATCGAGGTCGAGGCGGGCCGCGTGCTCCATCAAGCGTACTGAGGAGCGGTTAGCAAACAGGTCGCCGAGCAAACTATCCAGCAGCGCAACGGCCCGACCAAGCGCATCGGACAGAATAGCTAAACCAAATTCTAGCGCTACCAAACTGATTATTGGTGTCAGCGAAGGCTGCCCCACGGTGTGCGGCGCGCGTGCTAACCCGATGATACCATCGAGAATGAGTTGCCCCACGTAAAACATGGCCGGCGGCAACGCAGCCCGCAGCAACCGCAAGCCTACGTTGCCGAGGGTAAGGCTAGGGCTGGTTTCCCAAATAAGCTTCAGAAACTCCGGCAAGTTGCGCAATGCCGAAAACCGCTCACGCACGGTAAGCGTGGGCTTGCCTTCTGGCTTGGGCCCTTTAATAGATGTAGGTGCGAAGTTAAAAATAGAAGCCATTGCTGTAGCGAGACATCATCGGCGGCAAATACGTGCCATTCCGCGAAGCTACTCACATTGGCTAGTGCTATTACTCATCTTCTACCAGCAGCAAAGCAGCTTGTTCGCGCGGATGGTCAGGATGGAAGGCCCCTCGCAGCACCAGCGTATAGGTTTTGCCGGGCGCCAAGGTCACCCTTTGTGTGATCTGCTGTTGCACAGCTGCATTGGTACGAACGGTCACTAAATTGTAAGTACGGGCAGCGACAGGCATATAAGCTCGTATCTCTCCCCAATCAACATCTACTTGAAAATCTCCCCCTGGCTCTTCAATATGTACGAGAGCGTACTCCGACGCGGCATTAATCAGACGCAGTTGCGCTTTCCCGACCACCGGAGCCGGCATCGCTTCTTCTCGCAATAATCTGGTTTGGGTGAAGCTTTGAGTGTTATAAACTAGGAGTGAGTAGCGCTTATTTTCCTCAATAGTTAAGTTAGTCGGCATCCACTGGTAGGCCGACTCTGAAGCCGGTTTCAAGTTAACGTCAGCCGTTGTAGCTCCTACTTCTATGGGATAGTACTGGCTGGTGCTGCCAGCGCCTAGGCTTCGTCCATACTTCTTCGTCTTGATGCTGAGTTGCACGGAATCATTGCGTAGTTGGTACATCGTTGGCTCCATAGCTAGCCCATTGATTACACGGATAAAACCATGTGGCCCTAGCGGCTGCGTAGTAGGAGGGCTAGGTTGCGGGGTAGGTGCTGGGGCCGCCGGGTCTTTTTTGCAAGCGGTTACCAAGGCTACCACAATGCTTATCGCGATACTCGACGGGAAATAAGTAACACGGAGCATAAAGAATAGAGAAAAAGTTAACAAGGATAGCATCCGTGGGCAAAGCATGTGCCACAGTAAATAGGTTATCTACAATTTAATCCTTCTATACTTTTAGTTTCTCTTATAAAGTAAACAGTGTTCGTTGACGCTGAACTTCATTAAAAAGTAAGGCGTGACGAGCAGCACAACATCCCCTAGGTTCAGCTAAAGTTTGAGGCGCAGAGCATGTCTGCTTGGGCGTCATGCATAGACGTTATCTAGCATTAAACTAGCCGAAGTCAACCCTCTCCTTGTTGCTGCTGACCGACTCAACTGAGGCTCAGTAACTGCCCGAACGAAGCTTTACAGGCTGCTGATTCAGAGCGCTACTTGACACAACACACTCGCCAAGGGCTTCAATCACCACACCTTGTAGGCTACCTTTGCCGCATGCCTTTCTTCAAAAACAGCGTGTACACGCCTGGTTTCTGGCTGATGTGCCTGAGCTCTTTTCTGTTCTTTGCTAGCTTCAATATGCTCCTGCCTGAGCTGCCTGATTATTTAACGCGGCTGGGCGGCGCCGACTACAAAGGCTTTATTATCGCGCTTTTTACGCTCACAGCTGGCATTTCACGCCCTTTCAGTGGCAAGCTAGCTGATACCGTGGGGCGTATTCCGGTGATGGTATTTGGCTCACTGGTGTGCTTTGTGTGCGGCTTCTTTTATCCATTGGTAAGTACGGTCGCGGGCTTTCTTTTCTTGCGCTTGTTACACGGATTTAGTACCGGCTTCAAACCGACGGGCACAGCTGCCTTCGTCGCCGATATTATCCCGGTAGAGCGGCGCGGCGAAGCGATGGGATTACTAGGTGTGACGGGCTCTTTGGGCATGGCAGCTGGGCCATCTATCGGCGGCTGGCTCGCCACGCACTTCTCTCTCAACACCATGTTTTATTGCTCCTCGGCGGCCGCTTTGTTGTCGTTGGTTGTGCAGGGTACTATGACTGAAACACTCCCAGTAGCCCAGCGGCAGCGGTTTAGCTGGCACCTGCTCAAGCTACAGTGGAACGAAATTTTGGAGCCACGCGTACTGGCGCCCGCGGTTGTCACGCTGTTGTGCCTCTTTTCCTACGGCGCCGTTCTGACCGTTATACCCGACCAAAGTGGCCTTCTCGGCATTCATAATAAGGGACTGTTTTTTACTTGCTATACAGTGGCCTCTTTATTTATTCGCTTGGTAGCAGGTCGGGCTTCCGACCGCTATGGTCGCGTGCCGGTATTGGTGATTTCATCCGCCATCTTGGTTTTCGCGATGGGTTTGCTAGCCTTTGCCCAATCGGCCGAAATATTTTTGGCTGCTGCCGTATTGTTCGGCTTAGGTGCGGGGCTCAACTCCCCTACCTTGTATGCCTGGACCATTGACTTAAGTCACGAGGAACGCCGGGGCCGGGGCGTAGCCACAATGTACATTGCGCTGGAAGCTGGTATTGGGCTAGGTGCACTGCTGGCAGGCTGGATTTACCGGAACGTGGCCACTCATTTACCCTACGTGCATGCACTCAGCGCGCTCTGCGCCGCAGCAGCTTTGGCTTACCTACTGTGGCACACCAAGCGGCAACAAAATAGTATTACTTAATATTTATAGTAAAATACTTTTATTTCAGATATCAATTGTATTTTTAAGCTCAGCTTTCCGCGAGCTAAAGTAAGCACGCGCACTTATTTTATTTGATAACTATTTATTCTGTAGGCTTCCCGAGGCCTAGCTTTCATCCTTGGTTACCATGTTCCGTTATTTAGGCAGCGCCTGCTTGCTGTTTATTGCCTGCACAACTATTTGCGTAGTACAGGCCCAAAAATTAAAAGACCCTATTCAATTCGGTACGGTTGGAGCCGCCGATTTTGCCGCAATGGCTCCTGTGTCGCAGGCCGATAGCGCCGCGCCAGCCGAAATCCTATGCGACTTCGGTAAGTCACGCATTGAGGGGGCACGTGAGAAATTTCAGGTGGTGTTTGAACGCGTAACCCGCATTCGAATTCTGCGGAAGGCAGGTTATGACTGGGCCACGGTTCAGGTACCACTCTATGTGAAAGATAACAGCACCGAAGAGCTGCAAAAGTTAAAAGGCATGACCTACAATTTAGTAGGTGGCGATGTGATGAAAGACAAGCTCGATATCAGCAAAGCGGGCTTCAAAGAAGTGATCGACAAGAATCACCGGCTATACTCCTTCACGCTGCCTAACGTGCGCGAAGGTTCTATCATTGAGTTCAGCTATACCATTAAGTCCGACTTCCTGTTCAATCTACAAGACTGGCAGTTTCAGCACGATATACCGGTGCGCTGGAGCGAGTATCGTGTCGTCATTCCCCCTTTCTATCGTTACAAGCAAACTGTACGCGGTTACTTACCCTTCGCACTGGAAGAAAGCCAAGTAGTACCTTACAGCACTTCCTACAGCGAGGATGCCCGTGACTCGTTCGGCAATTCCTTCGGCAACTCCGGCCATAGTGCTTCTCTCTCCGGGCAAGCACTTCAAGTGCGTTGGGCCGTAAAAAATGCTCCCGCCTTTCGAGAAGAACCCTACATGACCAGCGCTAGCAATTACCGGCGTAGCGTCGACTTCGAGCTAGCTGGTTATGACTTTTCTAGGAATGGCAATGAATATCATGATCTGACGGGCACGTGGGAAAAAATAACGAAGAGCCTGCAAGAGGAAGAACTGTTTGGCGTGTTGCTGACGCAAAATGGGCCGCTCACGGCCGAGGCACAGCTTCTACTAAAGACGATTACCGGAGCAGCTGAGCGCGCTGCCGCAGTACTCGCGCTGGTACAACAACGTGTGAAATACAACGGACAAGAACGCATCTACGCGTCGCAGTCGTTTCGCAAAACGTGCGAGCAGCACCTAGGTAATTCCTCCGACTTGAATTTGCTACTGGTGCAGACATTGCGCTCTGCTGGCCTAGACGCCAATCCGATACTGCTCAGCACCCGTCGGCATGGGCTCGTGCAAACCGACTTGCCGGAATTAAGTCAATTCAACTACGTAGTAGCCCACGTGGCCCTACCTGACAAATCAGATTTGCTGCTCGATGCGACGGAGCCTTTGGCACCAGCTGGTCTGCTACCAGAGCGCTGTCTCAATGGTCAGGGCCGACTACTAGCCAATACTGGTCGTTGGGTGCCACTAAAACCTACCAAGCGCTACATGCAGTTTACGACGGCGCAGTTCACGATGAACGACAAAGGGGGCTTGCAAGGCAAGATGCACCTGGAGTACGACGGCTACGCCGGACTGGAAACCCGCAAGCAAATACTGGAGCTAGGAGAGCAAGGTTACCAAACCCAGTTCACTCGCCGCTGGTCTGATTGGCACTTCACGGGTCCGCTAACGATGACGGAGCTGCAAGATCCCACCAAGATTTTGAAGGCGGATGTCGCGCTTACTCTGCCAGAGCCAGAAGCTCCAGCTCCGCTGCTGTATTTACCCTTGGCACAAACGCTAGGGCAGTTCACCAACCCCTTTAAGCATGAAGAGCGGCAGTACCCGGTTGATTTCAGCACGCTTCATGATTACCTGCGGATGGTAACGCTCACACTACCGGCTAATTATACCGTGCAAGAACGCCCAACTAATCTTGTGCTGACCTTGCCCGACAATGGTGGCAGGTTTACATACAACATTACGCAGTCTACGCCTGGTACGCTGCAAATCGTTTCACGCCTGCAACTACTCAAATCAGTCTATACGCCGGACGAGTACACGGCGCTGCGGGAGTTCTACAGTCGCGCCATCGCTAAACATGGCGAGATGCTCGTGCTACAACGCAAATAGCTTTTCGTTTACACTTGAGTTGCCAAATAGCAACCAATGATTGCTTAAATACACACTTTAATATTAAATAATATATATTATTTAATCAAAAGAGTCTTCCCCCTAACTTATTGCTCATTTAACTATAAATCTACCCCTTATGCAACTACGCTTACGCCGTGCAGTATTTGCCCTAGCAGTACTCAGCGGGGCTACGCTCACCGCTTATGGCCAAGCTGACCCCATCAAGTTTGGCAAACCCGATCCGCAGGACTTTGAGGCAAAAAACTTTGTAGCCGACAGCGCCGCCGAAGCCGTTATCCTGTGCGATTTTGGCAGCTCGCGCTTTGCTATGGTCGATAACGACTTCAAAGTAGCATTCGACCGGGTGCTCCGCATCAAAATCCTGAAAAAATCAGGCTATGACTGGGCTACGTTGAAAGTTCCACTTTATAAGAAAGGCAATCAAGAGGAGAAGTTGACTAACCTGCGTGGCTACACATACAATATGGTCAATGGGCAGCTAACAAAAGATAAATTAGAGTCGTCGGCTGTGTTCAACGAGCAAACCAGCGTCAATAACTCTATTCGCAAGTTTACGCTGCCTAATGTGCGGGTGGGCTCAGTGATCGAAGTAACTTACACCGTGAACTCTGATTTTCTGTTCAACTTCCAGGACTGGCAGTTTCAGAATTCCATTCCGGTTCGCTGGAGCGAATACCGCGCAAGCATACCAGAATACTTTGACTACAAAATGCTGATGCAGGGCTACGAAACGCTAGCCGAGCAAGAGCGCACCGATGGCAGCGCCCAATTCACCCTGCGCTCGGCTGGGGGCTTCATTGAAGGAAGCAGCGCCTTCTCCGGCTCAGGTGGGCGCCAGGCAGCTAGCTCCGAAACCGTTACGGCCCGGGTTACAAACTACCGTTGGGCCATGAAAAACGTGCCTG
Organism: Hymenobacter crusticola; assembly: GCF_002154225.1. Classification (GTDB taxonomy): domain Bacteria; phylum Bacteroidota; class Bacteroidia; order Cytophagales; family Hymenobacteraceae; genus Hymenobacter; species Hymenobacter crusticola. The sequence goes on along the minus strand of NZ_MTSE01000007.1, from coordinate 149,418 downwards.
CTTTCCGCGACGAACCTTTTATGACGACCGCCGACGATTACATGTCTCGGATCGATTTTGAGCTAGCTGGTATCCGCTGGCCGAATCAGCCTTATCAGAGCGTAGCAGGTTCGTGGGAAAAAATTAACACGAGTCTGCTGGAACACGAAAGCTTCGGAGACCAACTCAAGCGCACCGGTTTTCTCAAGGAGAAAGTAGCCGCCATTATGGCACAGCACACTGACCTAGCTACGCGGGTAGCAGCTATCCACCAACTTGTGCGCCAGTCGGTGAAGCACAACGGCAAAAGTGGCTTTTATGCGACCAGCACGCTCCGACGTGCATATGATCAGCACACGGGTAATGCAGCTGATGTCAATCTGTTGCTTATTGCTTTGCTGCGTGATGCAGGTCTAGAAGCCAATCCTGTACTACTCAGCACTCGCAGCAATGGTATGGTGAACCAAAGCTTGCCGTTGCTCTCAAAGTTCAATTATGTGGTTGCACACGTAGTGCTGCCCGAGAAGCAGGAAATGTTCGTAGACGCTACCGAAGAGCTATTACCCTGCGGGACCTTACCTACGCGCTGCCTGAACGGACAGGGCCGTCTGATCATGCCGCGTGCTCAAGATTCTCGCTGGGTTGATTTGCAACCAACGCAACGCTATGTAGAGTACCGAAAGGTGGACCTAAAGCTCGACGAACGGGGCACCATTACGGGCAGCGTGCACCAGGAGCACGGTGGCTACGATGCCTATCATGAACGCGAGCGGCTCCATACGCAAGGCGAAAAGAAATACATGGAAGAGCTTGCCAAACGTCACGAAGGATGGAGCGTAGGTAAGTTTACCTTCCACCAGCAGGAAGATTTGCTGAAGCCGTTGAGCCTAGATTACGAATTTGCAGTGACTGGTGCTGATGCTTCCGCTGCTACGCTGTACCTCAATCCATTGCGCGAATTCGACAGCGTAAAAAACCCCTTTGTGCATGAAGACCGGCGCTTCCCCGTGAATTTCGGTGCGGCCATGGAGGAAACGACACTGCTCACTATTACGCTGCCCGCCGGCTACGAAACTGAGGAACTTCCCAAACAAGCTATCCTAGACTTACCCGATAATGGTGGACGTTTTATGTACAGCGCCACCAGCCAGAACGGGGCAGTACAAGTAGTTAGCCGGTTGAACCTGCGCAAGCCTGTGTATTCGGCGGAAGAGTATGCTAGCCTACGGGAGTTCTACACGCGCATGCTGGCCAAGCATGCCGAGCAGATTGTGGTCAAAAAGAAGTCATAAGCTGATCCATGCGCTTTTCCAGCTTATTTTTATTTGTAAGCCTAGGCTGCTTACCTACGTTGGCAGCAGTGGCCGGTGGCAAAGAGCCGCATTACCCTGTAACGACCCTAGCTCCTACGCTGCGCGAAAATGCGCATGCAGTTGTGCGCATGGAGGATGAAACGCTGCTCGTCAAATCGGTGGGCCGCACCGTGCGCACGGTGCGGCGCGCTACCACGGTGCTCGATGAGGCCGGTGCTGAGTGGGCTACTCAACTAGTGTACTACGATCAGCTGAGCAGCGTGAGCTACCTACGTGGTGCTGTGTACGATGCAGAGGGACAATTGGTACGGCAGCTTCGTACCTCCGACGTAAAAGACTATAGCCTCTCCGATGGCTTCAGCCTCGCAACTGATGCACGTGGCCGCGTGGCCGATTTACGCCAACCAAATTACCCGTATACCGTCAGCTTTGAGTACGAAGTTGTTTCTGACAACTCCTTGTTTTACACCACTTGGCAGCCGCAATCTGCTGAGCAGCTCGCCGTAGAGCAAGCTAGCTTCCGGGTGCTAACTCCCGCTAATTTGCCGCTGCGCTTTCAGGAGCGGCATTTACCCAAAGGGGCAGCCGTAGTACGTAGTCAGCAAGGCGATATGCAGGTGTACCAGTGGGAGCTGAAGGCGCTTCCGGCTCAGGAGGAAGAGCCGTATGGGCCACCCTTATCGGAGGTGGTACCAACAGTAGCTACAGCGCCCACTACCTTTGAGGTGCAAGGCCACGCAGGTACGCTTACGTCTTGGCAGGGCCTCGGACAATGGGACTACGACCTAAATATGGGCCGCGATGTCCTTCCCGAAGCAGTCCAAGCTCGGGTTGCAGCGCTAGTGAAAGACGCCCCTGACGAGCGCACGCGCATCAGCCGGGTCTATGACTTATTGCAATCCTCCACCCGCTACGTCTCGGTGCAGTTAGGCCTAGGTGGTTGGCAAACCATTCCGGCGACTAACGTGAGCAGTACCGGCTACGGCGACTGCAAAGCGTTGTCGAACTACTGCATGGCCTTGCTAAAAGCGGCGGGCGTGCCGAGCTACTGCGCTTTAGTATTGGCCGATGAACCTGATATTCACACCGAGTTTCCAAGTAATCAGTTCAACCACGTGGTATTATGCGTGCCGTTAAAAAAAGCGTCAAAACCAGATACCGTGTGGTTGGAATGCACCAGTCAAAATACGGCGCTGGGCTACATGGGCAGCTTTACTGGCAACCGGCACGCACTCCTGCTCACTCCTGCGGGCGGGCAACTGGTGCGGACGCCCCGCTATGGCGCTGCCGAGAACCGGCGCGAACGTAGTGCGGACGTGTACCTAGATGCGCAAGGTAGCGCCACAGCAATGCTACGCACCCGCCGCACGGGTTTGGAACAAGATCAATTCAGCCAGCTTATGCACGGCTTGGACCCAGTGCAGCAGAAGAAAAAGATTGCGGAATCCTTACCCCTGAGCAACTTCAATATTACCAAGTTTGCTTTGGTCAGCGATGCGAAGGCCGCCATCCCGACGATCAACGAAACGCTAGGGCTAACGCTGCCACAATTTGGGACGCCAAGTGGACGGCGCGTGTTCCTACTGCCCAATCTGTTGAGCCGTTTGCCGGCTGTAACCATGCCGGTAGGTGAGCGCCAAACGGATATTTGGCTGGCCAGTGCTTATGCACACGCCGACACCGTACGAATTCACGTACCGGCAGGCTTCCAGGTAGAAAGTTTGCCTACTCCCGTGCAGCTCACAACTACTTTCGGCACGTATTCGGCCCAGGTACAAAAGCTAGCAGACGGCACAATCCAGTACGTACGCACGCTCCGGATGCCACATACTCGCTTCCCACGCACGGACTACCCGGCTTACGTCGAATTTCGGCGCAAGATCAATGCAGCTGACAAGGCGCAACTAGTCTTAGTGAAGACAGAAAGCTAGGTTACAGGCCCCTCGTAGCAGCACAGCTAAATAATTTAACAGATTGCACCAATTTTATTTTCCAAAGCCCATTCGCGCAGAGCGGATGGGCTTTTTTCGTCAAAACCAACCTAGGCCTAACCTACGGAGGGCAAACCGCATCAGCCCTGCTACGTGCTATTGGTATTTTACTAACAATGAGTGCAATACCTTTTCGAAGCTGGCACAATAAAATATCGGCATCATACTATGAAATTTTATTTTTCAACAGATTACCCTTTATCTTGATGGCGCCTGATACTTCACAAACTATTCATCCGTCTCTATTATGAAAGCAACCTTTACCGTATTTACCGCATGGCGCTCTGCCATAGCAGCGGGTATCCTAAGCGCCGGGCTAGCTTTGCCGCAGCAAAGCGTGGCCCAACGAGTGCTATGGGCCGATGATCCGCAAGTGCCGACACAGGCGCGCAACGTAACGACTTCGCTGCGGCAATTTCGCCCGGTGAGCTTTCAGCTCGATGCTGTCCGTAGCGCGCTGCAAACAGCCCCCGCGGCTGCTACCAACGGCGTACGGCAGTCGAGCACTGTAATTTCGCTTCCCCTACCCGATGGTTCTTCCGGGCGTTTTCGGGTGGCGGAGTCTGTGGTGATGGATCCGGCGTTGGCCGCCCGCTATCCGATGATTAAGACGTACGTGGCCGAAGGCATTGACGACGTTAATGCTACGGCTCGCCTGGACGTAACGCCAGCTGGCTTTCATGCCATGATTCGGTCGTTCAACAATATTGTATTTATTGATCCGGCCGCCAAGGGTGACAATAGCCACCACCTCGTGTTTGACCGGCGCGCCATGGACTTTGCCAGCCAGCAACGGACGTGCTACACCAACGAAGTATCGACGGCCACGGCTTTGGCGCCAGCTTCTGTGATGGCACCCAACGGTGACATTTTGCGCACCTACCGCCTGGCACTGTCGTGCACGGGGGAATATGCCATCAACAAATCGGTGAATGCTACAGCCCCCACGAAAGCAGAGGCACTGGCCGGCATAGTATCGTCGGTGAACCGCGTCACGGGGGTATACGAGCAGGAGCTAGCAATTCGCTTAGTACTTATCCCAACGACGGACCAGGTTATCTACCTAGACCCAGCCACGGACCCATTTACCAACCTAAGCAACGGCGCTACGCTCACAACAAACCAAGCCACGATTGACAACATCATTGGCACGGCTAATTATGACATCGGGCACATCTTCAATACAGCTGACGGTGGCATTGCCGGGCTAGGTGTTGTGTGCCGGGCCGGGCAAAAAGCGCGGGGCTCCACGGGCTTACCTAACCCTACTGGCGACGCCTTCGACATTGACTATGTGGCGCACGAAATGGGTCACCAATTTGGCGGCAACCATACCTTCAACGGCAACGTGGGTTCTTGCGCTGGCGGCAACCGCTCGGCAGCCAATGCTTATGAGCCAGGCAGCGGCACTACTATTATGGCCTACGCTGGCATTTGCGGCGCACAAAACACGCAATCGAACAGCGACCCGTATTTCCATAGCCGCAGCTTCGACGAAATCACGACCTACGTACGGGGTAACGGCAATTGCAGCGTAAATACGCCTACGGGCAACCGGGCGCCCGTTGTGAATGCTGGCTTGAGCTACAACATTCCGCTGAATACGCCTTTCACGCTGACTGGCTCTGCCACCGACCCTGACGGCGACCAGCTCACGTACTCTTGGGAGGAATTTGACCTAGGTCCGGCCGGAGCGCCAAACGCGCCGGTTGGCAATGCGCCTCTGTTCCGCTTCTTCCCGCCTACCCCGAATCCTTCCCGGACGTTCCCTTCCGCTGTGCGGCCTAACGGCCAGCCAGGAGCGCTGCTCACCAACGTACCCGTTATCGGTGAGATTCTGCCGAGCTATGCCCGTACGATGAACTTCCGCTTGGTAGCCCGCGACAACCGCGTTACGGGCGGAGCTATCGACTACGCCGCTACCACGGTTACGGCCGTGGAGAATACAGGTCCTTTCGTGCTGACGGCACCTAGCGCTGCCAACCTCACTTGGACGGCCGGCATTCCACAGCAAGTAACCTGGGATGTGGCCAACACCACGGCCGCGCCCATTAGCGCAGCGCGGGTAAACATCCTGCTGTCGACGGATGGCGGCCGCACGTTTAGCATTGTGCTGCTCGCTGGCACCACCAACGATGGCTGCGAATACGTGACTATTCCCCCAATCTATGGCAACATTGCGGCCGCACGCATCAAGGTAGAAGCTGCCGGCAACATCTTCTTCGACATTTCGGACAACAACTTCGCTGTGCAGGTGTCTACCACGCCAACCTTCTACCTAGCTCCGGCTTGCGCGCCGGCAGGTGGCTTGGCTTTGTGCCCCGGCAGCGCCGTTACGGTACCGATAGCAGTTGGACAATTCCAGAACTTCAAGGGCCAAGTAGCCCTGACGGCCACTGGCTTACCAGCTGGCGTAACTGCTACGTTCACACCTAGCTCTCTGCTTGCTGGTAACAGCACGCAGCTGCTGCTCAGCACCACGGCGGCCGTTACGCCAGGTACTTACCCCATCACCGTGACGGGTACCAGTGGCAGTGTTACCCAGAGCAGGGTTATCAGCCTAACGGTGTCGCCGTCGGCTTGCCCACTGGCGACGATAACGCCAGGTATCCTGAAGGGCGTGGAAGTTTATCCGAACCCTAGCGCCGGTGTGTTCCAGGTGCAGATTAATAACACGCAGCGCGGGGCCGTTCAGCTAGAAGTAACCGATGCCCTAGGCCGGACGATGCTCAGCCAGAAGCTCACCAAGAATGGCGCAGCCCTGCAACACACTGTTGACCTGAGCCAACTAGTCAACGGCGTGTACCAGCTCCACCTGGCCCTCCCCGACGGCTCGACGGTGACGCGCTTGCTCAAGCAATAAGCAGCGTAGCTAGGTTCTGCAAAAGAAAAGCGGCTCTCTCGGGAGCCGCTTTTTCTTTTTAATTTCTATTGAAAGAACGAAGTCATTCTCACTAACCGTTGGCACATCAGTGGCCGGTAGGCAGGCCATCTTGCACATGATTCCTTTGCTGTTGATTTTTGCTATGCGTCAACGTTTATCGGCTTTTTTGCTTCTGACGGGCAGCTGGCTGATAGCTGTAGCTTGCACTGGTTTTTCGCCTAGATTATTGCCTACCTCTTCCGAAGTGGCTTCAGAAACTCCCCTCGACTTTTGGCAGTTTACTCCTGCAGCAGAAGTACAGCAGCTAGGGCCGCCTCGGTTTAAGGCGTCGCATTACCGTATAATGACGCTTGCTATACACGACTTGCAAGCAGCACTAGCCGCCGTTCCGGCCGATGGCTCGCCAGGTCCGCTTGTTGCGTTGCCTTTCCCCGACGGTACGCGCCGTGCGTTCCGCCTCCGAGCTACGCAAGTAATGGCCCTGGAGTTAGCGGCCCGCTACCCCGAACTGCGCACCTACGCCGGAGAACTGCCGGGCCACCCCGAAAACCGAGTCCGCCTGGAGCTTACGCCAGCCGGGTTGCGCGCTAGCCTCGTGCATGAAGGGCACCAGCTGCTCATTGAGCCTTTCCGCCCTGGCGATACAGCTCATTATCTCTGCTTCGATACGGCTAGCTTGCCAGCAGATAGCAAACGTAACAGGGAAGAAGCTAGGCCAGAAGGTAATTAGCCCCAAGCTTCTTTCATTTGTGCCGCATAACCTACCCGCCGATCGTCTTCCTTTTTTTTCTTATGCTTTCTATCGCTGCCGCCCGACTACCTAGCTTCTGGCTTCGCTTCCTAGGAGTAGCTGGTTTGTTAGGTGCCTTCCTGATAAGCCCACGGCACGCAGCGGCTCAGCGCGTGTGTTGGTCGGACGCACCGCAAGCCTCCAATGCAGCGCGGGTGCAGCACCAGCACCTAGCTCGCTACCGCACAGTACGCTTTCAGCTAGGCATGTTGCAACAGCTTTTACAGCCCGCGGCCACACCCGCCCTTCGCAAAGCTAGCCCAACCGCCGCCGTACTGACCCTGCCTCTGCCAGACGGTACCTCAACCCGCATGAGCGTAACGGAGGTGCAAGTGATGGCCCCCGAGTTAGCGGCGCGCTACCCAGCCATCAAAACTTACACAGCGCAGGGGCTAGACGACGCTAGCCTTACGGCTCGGCTAGAGCTTACTCCGGATGGCTTCCACGCAATGCTTCGGCTGCGCAACAAAACTGTATATATCGAGCCTGCTGGCCCTAGCGATGTGACGCGCCACGTGGTATTTGAGCGGGCAGCCATTCAACAACGGGACAGTTGGGTGTGCCGGAACACGGAAAATACCCCTGCACAGAACCCGCAAAAACCAACAGCTACTCAACAACGGCTACCGAATGACAACTTGCTGCGCACTTACCGTCTTGCCCTAGCTTGTACGGGCGAATACGCCGTGGCCGTAGCGGGCACCAACCCGACGAAGGCAGCGGTACTGAGCAAGATGGTGACTTCTATCAACCGGGTGAACGGTGTGTATGGGCAGGAGCTCTCGGTGCGCTTGGTTCTGGTCGCCAATACCGATCAACTTATCTACCTAGATCGCACCACAGATCCGTACTCTAACCTCAGCAACAACGCCACGCTCGCCAAGAACCAAATAACGACCGACAGTATTATCGGCACGGCTAATTATGACATCGGACACGTATTTAATACGGCTGATGGCGGAATTGCCGGTTTTGGGGTGGTGTGCCGGGCTGGGCAAAAAGCGCGGGGCTCCACGGGCTTGCCCAACCCCACCAGCGACGCCTTCGACATCGACTACGTGGCGCACGAAATGGGCCACCAGTTTGGAGCTGAGCATACTTTTAACAGCGTCCAGGGCAATTGTGGAGGCGGCAACCGGGTCGCAAACTCTGCCTACGAGCCGGGCAGCGGCTCCACCATTATGGCCTACGCCGGCATTTGTGGCACCGACGACCTACAGATAAACAGCGACCCATACTTTCACTCCCACAGCCTCGACCAGATCACCGATTACCTTACCAGCACGGCGGGTTGTAGCGTGAATACCCCCAATGGCAACCTGCCTCCCGAAGTGAATGCGGGCAGCAATTACATCATTCCGATTAACACGCCCTTTACCCTCACAGGCACCGCTACCGACCCCGATGGCGACGCACTGACGTATTCGTGGGAGCAATTCAACCTAGGAGTGGCCGGCGTTCCGGCAGCACCCCAAGGCGATGCTCCTATCTTCCGGGCTCTGCCTCCCACGAGCAGTTCTGCCCGTACCTTTCCACGACTAACCGATCTGCTGAATAACACCACGATGCTCGGTGAGCAGCTACCTACCTACGACCGACGCCTACTTTTTCGGCTGGTTGCCCGCGACAACCGACCAACGGGCGGCGCCATCAATTACGACTCCATGCAGGTAGTAGTAGCGGCGAACACCGGCCCGTTTCTGGTGACTTCGCCTAGCACAACGGGCGCCACGTGGTACAAAGGCGTGGCGCAGCCGGTAACCTGGGATGTAGCCAACACGACTGCTGCCCCTATCAACGCGGCTAGTGTTAGAATCTCGCTCTCAACGGATGGTGGCCTTACATTTCCGACGGTACTGGCAGCTAGTACCCCCAACGATGGCAGTGAGGTTATTACCCTGCCAAGCAGCCTAGGCAACACGACCACGGCGCGCATCAAAGTAGAAGCCATCGGCAACATCTTCTTTGCTATATCAAGGCAGAACTTCACCATTCAAACGCCGACAGCACCTAGCTTTGTTGTCAGCACTACTACTCCGACTACTACAGTCTGTTCTAGCAGTAGCCCAACGCCTAGCATCGTCGCGGCCACGCCAGTGCTAGGCTTTACAAATGCTATCACGCTATCAGCCAGCAACCTGCCAGCCGGAGTCACAGCCTCTTTTACCGCCAATCCGATTTCACCCGGTACCAGTACCCAGTTGTTTCTGACTGCCACAAACGCTGCTACCGCTGGTAACTACCAACTGACGCTCACGGCTACCAGCGGCACCATCAGCCAAACGCAGCTCATCAGCTTCCGGGTGTGCGCCCAGCCTACTGCCCCGCTCGCACCCATTGCCCTGGCGGCCGTCCTCAACAACGCGACTGTTACGCTCACTTGGGTGGATACTGCCAAGGATGAAACCGGCTTCGAGATAGAGCGTTCTGCAACTAACAATACGAGCTACCAACTTATTACCACCACGGCGGCCAACGCTGCTTCCTATACCGACCTGCTGCCCGCGTCGGGTATTTATTACTACCGCGTGCGAGCTATCAATGCCGTGGGACCTTCTACTTACTCCGATGAGGTAGTGGTGACGTACAAGGTGCTGGCTGCGCAGGAGAATGTCAAGGTGGCTGGAGTTTCCGTTTACCCTAATCCTAGCACAGGGCAGTTTGAGGTGGAGCTTGAAAACGCGCAAAACGGTCCGGTTACATTGCGCGTCACCGATGCCCTAGGTCGTGTGGTGCAACAGCATACGTTGACCAAAGGGGCCTCTTCGCTACACTACCCTCTCGACTTACGACAGCTCGCGAATGGCGTCTATCACTTGTACGTGGGCTTGCCCAGCGGCCCAACTGTGCTACGTTTGCTCAAGCAGTAGCGAACTTCGATAGCGACCTCAGAATCTATAGGTTTCCTTAAAATCGGTAACGCACCTGCGCCTTTACTTCGGAGCGGCGCGCCCCTTCAATTTCCTCCAAACCGGAGCTTATGGTTTGCTGATACCGATAATGGGTTTCGGCGTAGCGCACCCATAGGGTGAGGTGGTTGGTGCAACGGATTTCGGCCAACGTGTAGACGCGGGTGCCTTGGCCATAGAGCGGCGGCACCGAGAAAGCATAAAGTACATCTTGCTCGAAGGCATACTGACGCGTGTCATAATCATCGGTGTCGAAGAGGGCATAGCGCCCGCTCAGCCGCACCCGGGAGGTCACGTGCACAATGGCATCCTGAGCTAGCACAAAGCCGGTGCGCCTTGCGCCATTGCCTTCCTGATATCGTGAGCCTTGCACCCGCGTGCGCAAACTCAGCACGGGCGTCGGATTGGCATCGTAGAATAGCAAGAGGCTATGGCGCACCGTGGCCACGGGCATTGGCATCGGTCGCACGGCTTGGCCGGGCGCGGGGTCGGCGTCGTAGGCTTTCACTCGGCCACGCAGCTGCGCATAGAGCAGGCTGGTTTTGGTGGGCGTAAACGCTAGCCGTAGCAGCCAGTCGTGCCCCACCGAGGGTGCGCTCACCTGGTACTTCAACCACGGAAAGCGAAACTGGTCGTAGTAGGCGGCTAGCTCCCAACGGGCCATGGGCCGCACTTTTAAACCTAGGTAAAGGCCACTCTCATTGATGTTGCGCGAATTTTCACCAAGCGCGTTTCCGTAGAAAGTATGGAAGTTGCGGGCGTAGTGCCGATATAGGACGGAGGCATCCACGTTGGGTGCCAGTGTTGCCAACAGGCCATTTACGGTACCTAGGCCACCGCCGCTGGAGCGGGCCGTTTCGCCAAACAGCAGCACGTTGCGCACCAAGTAGCTGTAGTTCAAACCCAGCGCTACGTTATGCGTGCCCCGAAACGCATACCGATTGTATAACTCAGGCCGCTTCTGAATAGCCATGCCGTAGCGCGTATCAACCAGGGTGCTGCCCGCGGAGAAATTACCGCCTCGACTCGTGTAGGTTAGGTTGCCACCGCTGATCATTTCGCGCATCCGATGCCGGTTTGCTAGTTCCGTCGCGGTGCGGTGCAGCCCCGTGAGCAGCACGCCCGACGAATACTCATCGAACTGCGCTAGTGAGTCGCCGCTGCTTTGGTGGTTGGCATCCACGTTCTTAAGCGAGAAGAAACTCGTCGCTCGGACTGTTTTGCTCACGGCTACGGTCGAAGCTAACCCTCGAAAAAAGGTATTTTCCAGCACCGATGAGTACGGTCGCACACCTAGGCTGCTGCGCCGAATGCTGGTAATGGTTTCGCCTCCTTTGCCCACTTGCAAGCCGGATGAAAGCAGTAAGCCTTGTCCGAACTGGAGTTGGTAGTCGCCGATGGCCAAAGTTTTGAGTTGGCCGCGTTCCTGCACCACGAGGTGTGCCGAGTAAAAGTCAGCGCCGTATTGCCCGGCAGTACCATTCCAACGCAGCTGTTCTCCGGCATCTTTCTCGGCCGTCACGCCAAAGCTGAAGTCGTGGGCTTGGCTCACGCGGTAGCGCACCAGCAGCTTATCCGGCGAACCTAGGTAGCGGCTGGTGAGGCCCCGGCTCGTGGTATCAGGAGCAGTATAACCCTTGCGCTGCTGCAGCACGCGTTCGTAGCGCACGAATAGGGCATTGTTGTCTTGGCGCAACAAGCGCTGCCACAACGGACCACGGGCTAGGTTTGGGCTGCTGGTCTGCACCGTCACGAAAGGAGCTACCCGGTAAATAGAGCGCACATCAAATCCCTGAATGCTTTGCAACTCATACAGGCTTAGCAGCGCGCCGTGCTTTTGCCGATGCGCCAACAACGCTGAAATCTGAGATTCGGAGAGCAATAGCAGCGCGCGCAGTTCTTCGCGACTGGCGGTATTCAGGTTGAGCGGGGTCTGGTAGTATTGTAGCAGCGTTTCATACAAATCTTCGTATGGCATTTGGTCGCTTTGCATTTCGGCGAACAGCTCCTGCACCAGCCGATCTACGTCGAGGGGTGGGCGCACATACTCTTGCGCTTGCAGCGGCCAAGCTAGGCTCAACAGCAGCCCCAGCACCGCGTAGCATCGACCGGCGCTTTTCAACCAAGCCTTCATTTGGTCCCCGTCTGAAAGCTGAGCCCGACGTGTTGACTTAGCCCCAGAGCTGTTTGCCAAGCAGCTGCGTAGTCAATTTGAAAACGGCCGGCTACGAAACCTAGCCCTGCGGTTGTCTGCTCGGTGAGAGTGGCTAACCCGGCCCGCAGCGACAAGGCCTCGATGACGTGGTATTCCAGCCCGGCTTTCAAGTTCACCTCCTGCTCCACGCTTTTTTCGGTTTCCACGTTGAGCAGGAGCTTCTTAGAAGGCCGGTAAGATAGCCCAGCCTTGAGTACCGTAGGCACTCGTTCGTCTTCATACCTAGCTAGCTTAGCTTGGTTTAAGTTGTACAAATACGCCCCGAATATCAGCCGCTGCGGCACTACCTCTGCTTGTCCCCCTAGCGACAGCGCTACTGCCCGGCGGCTTCCGAGCCCCTCGATACTAAGCTGCAACAAATCGGCGCGCACGCCTACGCTTACTTGCCCGCCCCGGTAGCCATAGCCTGCCCCGAGGCGTTGCTCGGCATAGAGCTTGTCGCCAAAGCGCTGGGCTTCAAACCCAAGCACGCCGTTCTTTGCTTTGGTATCGGTTTCGGCTACTGCACCGATGGGCAGTACCACGGCCAGAGCTGTCGAGTTGAGCGCACGTAGCACAAACTGATTGGCAGCATAGAAGCCAATGCTTTTTCGCGTTACTTGCCCTAGGCCAGCCACGTTATTGCCTACCGACCACACATCATGTAGCGTTACGGAAGCATTACCCAAAGCCGCCGCACGGGCGCCACGCACACCAGGACCGCTACCTTGCGCTAATGCGCAAGTAGTACCGCCTAGCCATAATGCACTAATTAACCCAGGGTATAGTTTCCTCATAAATACTGCTTATCGAATAGCGCTTGCGCAAGAAGCACCGCAACCTTGTTGCTTTTACTGCTTGCCTAATTTGTGCCACCTAGCTGGCGACACGTAATTGATATACCTTGGAAATATTTTATAAAAAACCCAACAAGTATGCCGAAAACTATCTTTTATTCTAAATCGCTCTAATCATCCGCTTCTCCCTTACCAAAGATTCTACGCTTTTATTTTAGCGCATGCATTTCCTTTTTCGCCAGCTTCTACTTGGCCTGATTTGGGTCTATCAGCATCTGATTTCGCCTCTGACACCGGCTAGCTGCCGCTACCAGCCAACGTGCTCGGCGTATGCAGCCCAGGCGGTGCAAAAACATGGTCCGTGGCGGGGTGGCTGGCTGGCGTTGCGACGCATTGGCCGGTGCCACCCCTGGGGCGGGCACGGCTATGATCCTGTACCTTAAGCGCGTAAGCCTCGTATAAGCTGGTACCTGTAGCTGCCCAAACTACTAGTTCGGCGCAGCTTTTTTCATGTAAATAGCTGATTACCTAATGCGTACCCTTCTCGTACTTACTACCTTGCTAGGCGTATTGAGCAACAGTAGCTGTTCCCAAGCGCAAAGCGATGACCCTACCGCCAAAACCCATAAGGAATCGAAAAAAGGTGGTAAGAAGGACGGTAAAAAGGGAAAGAAGAACAAGGAAGACACCTTGGAAAACCGCTTCATTGATGCTGCGATACCGGGCCTGAGCAAGCTAGCTGTCATATCGAAGGTGCCCGAAAGCTCAAGCCTAGCTCTAGCTGATCAACCCGGCACGTTTTACACGAACGCTGATGCCGGCAATTCGCCCACATTGTACAAGGTCGATTTGAAGGGCAACCTGCTCCAAGAGATAAACTTGCCTGTAGCCAACCATGACTGGGAAAGCCTCGCCAAGGATGATAAAGGCAATCTGTACGTGGTAGATGCCGGTAATAACAACAACAGCCGGAAAAACCTGGTCGTCTACCGTCTTAACCCTGCCGCGCCACAACAGGTTAGCCAAATCCCGTTTTCTTACGCCGACCAAACGGATTTTCCTCCGAAGAAAGAGAACCGAAACTTCGACTGCGAAGCCTCGATCTGGCACGCTGGCAAGCTGTACTTATTTACGAAAGACCGCGCCCAACAATCTACTAGTAAAGTGTACACGCTCAACGATCAACCAGGGCAACAAACGGCTAAGTTGATTGCCAAGCTAGCTATTCCAGGCGAAGTGACAGATGCAAACCTGAGCCCTGATGGCAAGCGCTTAGCGTTGCTTGGGCGCGAAGAATTATTCATTCTAGAAGGCAACGACCTGAACGCCATCTTCAAAGCCACGCCGCGCAGAATCGACCTAGGTGGCGCCGGCCAGACCGAAGGCTTGGTATTCACCGATAACCAGACGCTGATTATCAGCACGGAGCAAGGTAGCTTGTACCAGTATAAGCTGTAGCTGATAGCTAGGTTCAACAAAAAAGGCCCGCTTTCGGCGGGCCTTTTTTGTTGAAATTATTTCACCTTGACGGCGGGGTTGTTAGTAGTTTCCTCGCCTAGGTCGCGGGGCGCGTAGCCAAATGGATTGCCGGGCCACTTACCGGCTTTCAGCACTACCCAAATACCGACGAAAATAAGGGGGATGCTAAGCAATTGGCCCATATTCAGCGGCAACCGATTTTCGAAGTCAACCTGGTTTTCTTTTAAGAATTCTACCAGAAAACGGAAGGTAAACAGCAGCACGACGAACAATCCGAACAGCAGTCCGCGTGGTGTTTTCTCTTTCGTACGGTTCCACATGCCGTAAAGCAAGATGAAGAGAAACACGCAAAAAAGTGCTTCATAAATCTGCGTAGGGTGGCGCAGCTCGTTTGGAATGGTGGTTAGCTCGTGGTGAATTTCGTTGTAGCGCGCAAACTTGAAGGCCCACGGCACATCCGTCTGACGACCGATGATTTCCGAATTGAACAGGTTACCCAGGCGGATCATAGCACCGCCCGAGGCCACAACAATCACGATGCGGTCGAGCGTCCAGAGGTAATCAAATTTGTTGTTTCGTGAGAATAGCCACACCGCCAACAAGATACCGAGGGTAGCACCGTGGCTAGCCAAGCCCCCTTCCCAGATTTTGAGAATATCAAGCGGATGCGCTAAGTAATAATCGGGGTCGTAGAATAGGCAGTGGCCGAGCCGTGCTCCTACCACCGTCCCGATCAGCATATACACCGTAATAACGTCGACCCACCGCGGCGACACGCGCTCTGATTTGTAGATGTGGGTTAGCACGAAGGTGCCAATTACAAAGCCCGACATAAACAGCAGCCCGTACCAGCGCAGCGTAAGGGGGCCTAGCTTAGCGATGATCGGTGAGGCAGTCCAGGTGATATAAGCCAAGAAAGAAAGCATGAGCGCAGAGCGTTAAGAAGTAGCGCAAAGGTAATGGAATGTACGTGCGACGCGCAGCCGCGCCTGCTAAGGTACATATTCAGGAACGCGAAAATCCGTTCTGCGAGGAGCAACGCGAGTATCTGGGTATCAGAACTTGCGTTGCTCCTCGCAGAACGGATTTATATGCTACGACCACGTCTATTAAAATGCTTTTCTAGCTTCGAAAAGCACTTAATCGTTAAAGTGCATTTAGCTCCTCGTGGTAGCCACCGCTCAAGATCGGGAAACGCAGCCAAGAGCGCGGATCCACGTTGTAATCGTCGAGGTGGAAAGAGGGAGCGTACCGCTCGCGTTTCCATTGATTGCGGGACCACAGCGAGTAAAAGCGCTTCACGTACGTTTTGAGCAACTCCGAGTCGGTGTTCGGATTTTCTTCTACCAGTGTAGCCAGCGTTTGTTGCGGGCTCAGGCGGTTGTAGAAAGCGAGACGCTCGATGTGGTTAAGCATGGGGTACGGCATCAAGTCGCGCTCGTCGGTTTGCTTTTCTTCCAAGGGGCGCAGTTCAGCCGTAGGCTCCAAGTTGTTTACCCGCGCCAAAGCCAAGTACCCTAGCTCCTGCTGCGCCCAACGCAGCCACAGCTTCACAAAATACTTATCGACTCCCGCAATGGGCGAAATACTACCGGCCGTGTCGCCGTCCATGGTGCAGTAGCCGACGGAGGCTTCTGAGCGGTTGGACGTGGTGATCAGCAGGCAGTTTTTCACGTTGGCGACAAGCCAAATACCGGGGGCGCGTACCCGCGCCTGAATGTTTTGCAAAGCTAGATCGTCGGTTTGCCAGGTTAGCGGTCGGCCCAAGGCGTGCTCGATCTTGCCTACGTAGCCCTTCACCTCATCGTCGATGGTCCAGTCGAAGAACACGGCCCCTATCGAATCGGCTAGCTCCTTGGCCGACAAGTAGGTATCATCCGAAGAGTTGACAGTGCCTTGGTAGGCGCACGTCAGCAGGCGTTCCACTAGCGGTTTGTTGGCGGTAGCAAACTGGGCAGCTTGGGGCGGTTGCGTAGCAGTACGCCCCACTGCCTCCTGCGTTACCTGAGCGGTACCAGGCGCCGCTGCGCTAGGTTGGCTGCCGCTGTTTTCGCGGTTCAGCACTTTGGCAAAGCCTGCGTCTACTTCGCCCGCCAGGTTCGTGATGTCCTCTGCCGAAAAGCAGCCCGAACGGCGCATAAATTCGGCCGCTCCTAGCTCTGCCACGCCTAGGCGCACCATCTCTGCCACCGACACTGCACACATGCAAGAGTCAGCACCCCCGCTGAGCGATAAGACGAAGCCTCGGCTGTGTGCTTTGCGCAAGTAGTCGAACAGCCCTAGGCTCAAGGCTTGATTTAGCTCGCGGTATTCGTCGGGGGTAGGAAGCGGCGTGATTTCTTCGGCAATAGGCAAGTCGACCTCAAAGTCCACGTCGGTGCACTCTAGGTCTACCTCCTTAAAGCTCATAAGCTGGTTGCGGGTAATCAGGTGGCCATTGCGCGCCACTAGAATTTCACCGTCGTAAATCGTGCGGCCGGACTCGTTGCCAAGCAGGTTGGCGTAGAGATAGGTGCAACGGTAGTCACGCGAAGCCTCCAGCACAATATGGTAGCGCTGGTCGGTTTTGCTCATGGCAAAGTGGCTAGCCGATGGGTTGACGATGAGCTGCACCCCGCGCGGTATCAGGCGGCCCGCTGGCCGATCGGCAGCTGGGCGCCACGCATCCTCGCAGATTTCAAAGCCAAACTTCACGCCTTTATGCTCAAACACGAGGTCACCGATGGTGTATTCCTCCCCTTCCCAGGTGAACTGAGCCGTTGTGCCGGCTTTCCACGACACAAAGAACCTAGGTTCGTAGTGTACACCGTCGTTGGCCAGAAACTGCTTGGCCGCAAAACCGAGTATCTCGCCGTCGCGCAGCACGCAGGCGGTATTGTAGGTACGGCCATGGAGGCGCACTGGCAACCCCACGCACACTAGAATGCCTTGCGTCCAGGGTCGAATCTGTTGCAAATGCGCTAACGCCGCTTCGGGTAGCCAATCGCTCAGGAACAGGTCCTCACAATTGTAGCCCGTCAGACACAGTTCGGGCAGACAGAGCAGCTCCACGCCTTGCGCTTTGGCTTGCTTGATGGCCTCCTCGATGTTGCGAAGGTTATTTTGCCAATCAAAAGGAATTTGGTTGAGGGCAGCGCCGGCAATTCTCATGAGCGGTAAGGAAAGGTTTGAGAAGAAAACTCGTTTTCGGCTCGGCAGGTTGTGTCTGGCGGGTAAAAACATGCCCGATCGGCACCTAGAACCTTGCTTTTATGCGTCGGCCGGCCTTAATTCAATGTAAGTATACGGCAGCTTCCTGTTTCAGCTTGCTCAGCAAAAGCGAGCTAACCAGCAGTAGATAGATGGGGCAGAAAGCAAGTATGCTTCACGAACCTAGCTTACTTCTATGGACAATTCTGCCGCTACCAACACCAAGAAATGTCCGCATTGTGGGCAGTGGTCAGCTTGGGCCCTGCACCACGAAGATCGGTGCACACACTGTGGGGAACTGCTCGACCCGCAGGCATACCAGCAGGTCATTCAACGGGATGCCGCCGAACAAGAAAATGAGAAAGCACCCCGCGTATTCATCAAGATAGATCCAGCCGACGGCCTTTTTACCCGTCTGTGGAAGTATGTTGTGCTGAGCGGTCAAGTTCTTTTTGCCGCAATTATTTCCTTTTTCTTATGGCTGGGAGTGGTATTAGCAGGGTAATACGCCCGGGGGTAAAACTACTAGAACTGCACCGACCGCTGTTCGCCGGGGCGGCGGCGGTGTACGGACTCTTCAAAGTGCTGCAACTTTCACACTGGGTCTCTTTCCCCACGTACATCACCTCCTACCTCGCCGACCTCACGTGCATGCCGATCCTGCTGACGCTCACGCTGGTTGTGCAAAGGCGCCTCACCCAGAACCTAGCTTTTATTTTTCCCTCCAGGTGGCTCGTGGCCGCCTGGCTCTACGTCTCCGTTGTGTTCGAGGGGCTTGTTCCCCAGTGGTCAAGCCGCTACGTAAGCGACCCACTGGATGTAGTAGCCTACGCCCTTGGTACCCTAGCTTTTAGGATTTGGCTTAATCGGCCCGCTTTGCCGCACTAAGGCAACTCGCCTTTACACTCCTAGTACTGCTAGCGCCCGCTCGGCGGCGGTTTGCTCGGCCTGTTTTTTCGACAGACCCATACCCGTAGCTACGGGTTCTTCATCAATCAGCACCGTGGCCGAAAACTCCATCGTACCCCCGATCTGCGGCTGCCCCTCAATATCGTAGCGCAGGTTTTTGCCCTGGCGCTGAGCCCACTCTATCAGCTTACTTTTAAAATTGCTGGTCGTCGTGGCTAAGGCCTTCACATCAACATATGGCTTGATCAGGCGATTCAGCACAAACTTGCGAGCCGCTTTGTAGCCGTGGTCAAGGTACACGGCTCCAACCAATGCTTCTAGCGCATTGCCATTAACGGAGCGCGACCGAGAAGCCCGCGTCTGGGTTGGGTCAAGCTGCACGAGTTTATCAAGGCCGATTTTTAAGGCTAACGCGTTCAGGCTCTCGCGGTTCACAATGCGGGAGCGGGTCTCAGTCAGAAAGCCTTCTTGCTCGTACGGATACTTACGAAACAAGTATTCCGCCACCACGGAGCCGAGGATAGCATCACCCAGAAACTCGAGGCGCTCATTGCTTTGATGCCGCCCTTGCTCCGGCTGTTGGCGCACCACCGAGGAGTGCGTAAAGGCCAAATGATAAAGCCGCACGTTGTCAGGCGTGCGGCCGATTACCGTGGCAATTGCTTGCCGGAAGGCGCGGTCTTGACCAAGAAACCGTCGGAAAAAACCGAACAGCGGAAGTGGCTGGCCGGAACGAGGCATTATTCGTTGAATTTGCGGAAGATAACCGATGTGTTGTGTCCGCCGAAACCAAATGTGTTGCTCATCGCGATGTTCACCGTGCGGGTCTGCGCTTGGTTGAACGTAAAGTTCAGGCGCGTATCTAGCTCCGGATCGTCGGTGAAGTGGTTGATGGTTGGCGGTACAATATTATTCTGAATAGCCAAGATAGCCGCTACGGCTTCAATACCGCCAGCGCCACCCAGCAAGTGCCCCGTCATACTCTTGGTCGAGCTGATATTCAGGTTATAGGCGTGGTCGCCAAATACCTTCTGGATAGCTTTGACTTCGGCGCCGTCGCCTAGGGGCGTGCTAGTGCCGTGCGTGTTGATGTAGTCGATATCCTCCGGATTGAGGCCAGCATCCCGCAGGGCATTCTTCATTACCAATACCACTCCATTTCCTTCCGGATCGGGAGCCGTAATGTGGTACGCATCAGCCGACATGCCACCACCGATTAGCTCCGCGTAGATTTTGGCTCCGCGGGCTTTGGCGTGTTCGTACTCCTCCAGCACCAAAGCCCCTGAACCCTCACCTAGCACGAAACCATCACGATCTTTATCGTAAGGTCGCGAAGCTAGCTCGGGAGTGTCGTTCCGTTCGCTCATTGCTTTCAGGGCATTGAAGCCCCCTACGCCCGATTCCGTTACGGCGGCTTCGGAGCCACCCGTCACCACCACATCAGCCATATTAAGGCGAATGTAGTTGAAGGCGGAGATGATCGAGTCGGAGGAAGACGCACAGGCCGAAGTCGTTACGAAGTTCGGACCGCGAAATTTGTGGCGAATAGAGATGTTGCCCGACGCACTGTCGGCAATCATCTTCGGAATGAAGAAGGGATTAAAGCGCGGCGTACCGTCGCCTTTGGCAAAAGCAATACACTCCGCTTGCAGGGAGGTAAGGCCACCGATGCCGGAGCCCCAGATAACACCTACTCGGTCTTTGTCAACGCCTTCGTCGATGCCAGCATCTTTGATGGCTTCGTCGCTGGCAATGAGCGCAAACTGAGTGAAGATATCCATCTTCCGACCTTCCTTCGTGGGAAAGTAATCGTCAGGGTTATACCCTTTTACTTCGCAGGCGAAGCGGGTCTTGAACTTGCTGGCGTTAAAGCGGGTGATGGGCGCGGCACCACTGACCCCCTGCGACAAACCGCTCCAGTAGTCGGAGACAGTGTTCCCAATGGGAGTGATGGCACCTAGGCCGGTCACAACAACTCTCCGAAGAGACATAGGCTAACGGGAGGGCGAAAGAAGAACTGGACTAAAAAGCAAAACGGCCGGCGGCGGGCCGGCCGAAAAGCACTAAACTTTACTAATTAAAAAAGCGCAAACCTTACTTGGCGTGCTCTTCTAGGTAGCTGATGGCTTGGCCTACCGTGGCAATGTTCTCAGCTTGATCGTCCGGAATCGATACGTTGAATTCTTTTTCGAACTCCATGATCAGCTCAACGGTATCCAGCGAATCGGCACCCAGATCGTTCGTGAAGCTTGCTTCTGGCGTAACTTCTGAAGCTTCAACACCAAGTTTATCGATGATAATGGCTTTTACTTTTTCTGCAATTTCAGACATTTCCGTGGGGGTTTGAGGAAAACTAGGCACAAATAACACTATCTTCCCTAACATTTTCAAACAAAGCCCCCCGAATCTTCTAGGTACAAGATTATGATGGGACAGGTTCCTTGGCCTTGTGCTTGTGCTTAGTTTTGCTGTTTAGTGGCTCCATTTTCTGCGATGAAAACACTTACGCTGGAGGTAGAATACGACTGCGATTTCGACTTATTTGGCCTGGTTTCCTCGAGCCGGGAACACAAGCTAGCCTGGGCCCTGAACCATACATTAGGGCTACGTTTGATCAAGCAGCAAGACCTTATTTATCCGTTAAATCAGGGTCGTTTGGTAATCAGCAACTATTTATACGCAAATGAGGTGAGCACCTTGCGCCTATTTCGCAACCGCTCCCTCGACCCCTCTACCCTCAAAAAACCCTACCTAGCGCCTGATATTAAGGAGTACGACTATTTGGTACAGATTTGCAATGGCATGGGGCGGCTAGCGAGCGAGCTAATAGTTGAGCGCTTAACGACACTGCCCGACGTGCAATACGCGTGTCAGTTCGACCCGAACGAGCTAAAATTCAAAGAAAATCTGCTCTTTTGAGCGGCCAATGCCGCCGCAACGCAGACGCCCACACCTCACGTATTACGTCTGCAGCCGTCCGTTGGCATGCTCATCGGGCGCCTAGGTCTGCTGTCTTCCCTCGATCAAGCTACCTTTGGGCCTGCCAATCACATTCTGACACCTCTTACTAAGTTCATGGAACCTCGTCCCACGTTCAACAAAACCAAAATTGTGGCCACTGTTGGGCCCGCCTCTAATTCGTATGAGCGCCTAAGCACCCTGATCCGGGAAGGGGTTGATGTGTTTCGCCTCAACTTTTCGCACGGCTCCTACGAGGACCACCTAGCTGTTATCAACACAGTTCGGCGCGTAAACAAGGATCTGCGCACCAACGCTGGTCTACTGCAAGACCTGCAAGGGCCGAAGATTCGCCTGGGCGAAGTAGAAGGCGGCAGCGTAGAAATCAAGGCCGGCGACCGAATCAAACTGGTGTGCGGGGAGAAGGAAACTAGCACAGCTACGCGCCTGAGCACTATTTACCTGGGCTTAGCTCGCGACGTGAAGCCTGGTGATGCTATCCTCATCGACGATGGCAAAATCGAATTGCGCGTGCTCCAAACCGACCGCGAGAAAGAAGTTGATGTGGAAGTAGTGTACGGCGGTACGGTGAAGCCCCGCAAGGGCATCAACCTGCCCGACTCCGACGTATCAGCTCCGTCCATGACGGAGAAAGATATTGCTGACTTGCAGTTTGGCCTGGAGCATGATGTGGACTGGGTGGCTCTTTCGTTTGCCCGGCGCGCCGAGGATATCCGCTTTATTAAGTCGCTGATTGCCGAAAGTGGCAAGCAGACGCGTGTTATTGCCAAAATCGAAACGCCCGAAGGCCTGCGCAACGTCGACGAGATTATTGCTTTGACGGATGCTGTAATGGTAGCACGTGGCGACCTAGGAGTTGAAATTGCTAGCGGAGAAGTGCCGCTCGCCCAGAAAATGATTATCCAGAAGTGTAATCAAGCGGGCAAACCAGTTATCGTGGCTACTCAGATGATGGAGAGCATGATAACGAACCCACGCCCAACGCGAGCCGAAACCAACGACGTGGCTAATGCCGTACTCGATGGCGCTGATGCAGTGATGCTTTCCGCAGAAACGGCAGTGGGCTCCTACCCCGTTGAAGTTATCCGCCAGATGGCAAGCATCATTCGTAGCGTAGAAAGCCGCTCCGCTACCATCTATCACCACTGGTTTCCCATCGATCCGAAATCGTCGTCCTTTATGGTCGACAGCTTACTTTCGGCAGCGGGGCACCTGGCGAAGAACACTGGCGCCAAAGCCATTACGGGCATGACCTTCCGGGGCTACACAGCTTTCCAGATTTCCAAGTATCGCCCGAAGGCAGACATTTTTATCTTTACCAGCAACCGCAGTCTGCTCACGGTACTTAGCCTGGTGTGGGGCGTGCGCGCCTTCTATTACGACCGCATGCTCAGCACCGACAGCACCGTTTCGGATATTCGTTATGCCCTGACGGCAGCGGGTCATTTGCAAAAAGGCGACGTGTTCATTAATACTGCCTCTATGCCGATTAATGAAAAGGGTAAAACAAACATGGTAAAGGTGAGTGTTGCCTAGGCAGGTCGTCTCACTTTCCATAGAATAGCAGCACTCACAATGCTATAGCCTGCTATATTTATTAAAGTGTTTTCCAAGGCCTCGCTACTGGTAGCGAGGCCTTATTGCTTATGCACCTTTCTTAGTCTACTCAGCAACAATAATCTACCATTAAAGAAAGTACTCTAAATAAAAGTATACTTCCGACTTGACTACGTGCACCAGATAAGGCAAGCAATTAGCCTTCGCAAAAGCGTATAAACAAGGCTTCGTGCTATACTACTATATTGATATTTAACCTAGGTATCTGGCTCGCTGCTTGCCGCGAGTATTTCAGCTCATAGTCGTTGGCTAGTTTGCTTCCGCAAACGTTTTTTTGGCTCGCTAACTCCTATTTTTCAGTTTAGAAATAACGAATTCATTCATATATCGCTGCTTCCAATGCACCAAGTCATTGTAGGATTATTCTCATTAAATCACACATCACAATCCAGCTTATTTCACTCCCCTATCATTGTTTATACACAACTATTTTCCTTATTATTCACCGAATTTTAATAAAATATGTAGTTTATTGCATGAGGTAAGGCGAAACAGGCGTAATTTTGCCCCTGACTGAAATAGTCTAATCCAAGCCATCGTTTTTATGGTTTTTTTGTACTGCCAAGATCGGAAAGCGACCACACTATTCGATCTGATTCCAAGCTGTGTTCTTCAAAAGCCGACGCACCTAGCCTCACGAGTAGCCTTCTTGTGTAGCTTAGCAATTTTGCTATTGGCAAGTATTACTGCTAATAAAGTGCTGGCGCAAACCGTAGCTGATTGTGGCTTTCAAACCCACACGCAAGCGTACTACAGCTCGGCTACTACCGGCACTTATCTGGCCGAGCGCTTTTCCACTGCTTTTCCTACTGGTTTGATTGCAGGCTGCTCTAGCGGGCGCACGCTTAAGCTAGCTTCTGCTGCTGCCGTAGCTAGCTTTCTTCCCTCTCCTGCCAGCACGACCGAGATACTTGACGCCAGCTATACCAATCCTAGTAAGCCGGGCGGCGGCTCCAATGTATATGCAAGTAATTTTGCCGGTCAGGTGGTTGCGTTAACGCTGTCGGTGGGCTTTGATTTAGTAGATGCAAACTACAGTAGTGCCAGTATTGCGCTCAAGGATGCGGTTATCACCAGTGGAACATTCACGGGCAAAACGGTCAGTTTTGTTTTAAGCCAAGCGAACTTAGTGCTAGGCGGCTGTAACAGCCAATACTCCGTTGCGCAACTGACTACTGCTATTACCGCCATTAACGAAGCCTATGAAGCCGGCAGAACCAGCGACTTGCTGACTTGCTCCGGTGCCTGCGCCGTGCCTCTGCCTACAGTAGCAGGCTTGGTAGCTTACTGCCAAGGCTCGGCAACGACTCCGCTCAGCAACAGTATCACCACAGCGCCTGGCGCCACGCTGAATCTTTACACTACGACGGCTGGTAGCACTCCCCTAGCTAGCAACTTTCAACCGTCAACGACTGCCATCAGCAGCACCACGTATTACGCTTCTCAAACCCTAGGTGACTGCGAAAGCAACCGTATCCCAGTTGTCGTGAGCATTGTCACGCGACCAAGCGCTCCTACTATTGTCAGCTCGTTGCTAACCAATACCAGCAATGTGGCTGCCTGGGGCGACTCTTTCACTGATTCCAACTTTGGACGGTATCCCACTGTGCTCTCGAGGCTCAGTGGCTACAACGTGGTGAATCTAGGTGTTGGCGGGCAAAGCTCCACCCAAGTTAAGACCCGCATGCTGGCCGACACGGAAAAGCGCACCTGGCCATCGATCATCTGGACTGGGCGCAACGATGCACGCGACCAGCGCGCTTTGACGGAGGCTAACATCGCGACTATGGTAGCGAACCTGACGCACACTAATTTCTTGGTGCTCTCTGTGTTCAACGGCGACGGCGAAGGCAAAGGCACCTATGCCTACCAGCAAATCCTAGCTTTGAACGCGGCCTTGGCCAAAACGTATGGCAATCACTACTTAGATGTGCGCAGTTACATGGTGGCACAGTACAACACCAGCAGTTCACAGGATGCGGCCAACTTCACCGCCGATATCCCGCCTGTTTCGCTGCGCCAAGACTTTCTGCATCCCAACAACACGGGTAGCGACTTGATTGCCAACTATATTTATGCGCACCTCAACCAACTCGTAAGCGGTGGCGTTGCGGTGCAGTATTGCCAAAATGCCCAAGCTACGCCTCTGAGCACTGCATTCAACACACCTTCTACGGGTGCTACCCTGCGTTTCTACGATAGTGCTACAGCTACTGTCGCAGTAGGCTCAGGCAATACATTCAGCCCCCCTACTTCTACCCTAGGTAGTAAGGTCTATTACGTTTCTCAGGCTATTGGAAGCTGCGAAAGTACTCGTATCCCTATTCTGGTAAACGTAAACGACTGCGATGCTATGGGGCGCGGGAGCCTAATGAATCCGGCCGACGTCGAAGCACTAGCGGTATTTCCTGACCCGTTTGACACGCAAGCTACCGTGGTTGTTACGTTACCAGCCGGACAAACGTACACCGTAGATCTTTACAACGCGACCGGTAGGTTGGTACGGCAGGTGGCTCAGGGCACTGCCACAACCAACGAACGGTACACTTACTCCATCAATGGTACGCCGTTGGCTGCAGGTCTCTATATCGTGCGGCTCAACGCCGGTCACGCCTCTCAGAGCCAGCGCGTACTTCTTGTCAAGTAGCAGAGGCAGTAGCGTGACACTGATATATGCTACGCTACTGCCTCCTGTGCTACCTAGCTATAAACGGAAAGGCTCCGCACATACATGCGGAGCCTTTTCTATAGAAAGAGCAGAGACAGTCCTGTTGCTTAAGCAGCCAGTGACTTCACGAACTTAGCCAACTTCGATTTGTTGTTAGCGGCTTTGTTCTTGTGGATGATGTTCTTCTTTGCCAAGCGGTCTATCATAGAGGATACTTTCTTCAGCAGCTCTTGTGCTTCAGTTGCATCCGTGGTAGCGCGCAGCTTCTTGATAGCGGTGCGGGTCGATTTAGCTTGGTAACGGTTCAACACGCGCTTTGCTTCGTTGGAGCGGATGCGCTTGAGGGCCGACTTGTGATTCGCCATGGGTATATAGAATTGACGTTCTGCTCGGTTTTGATTCAGTTTGGGTTTGCAAAGGTACGAGTTCTGCTGAAAATAGCAAACCTAGCAGCTCTTATTTCCTATTACGTTCTACTCTAGCGCCAACTGCGTCAGACCTAAGCTAAGAGTATTCTGCGCAGAGACAGTGCTGATTTATCACTCAAGGCGTCAGTAATTAGTAGGCATGCAGAACTTTCACGGGCTAAATTGTTTTGCCCCTATAGCCGCTGTATCTTCTACTTCTGGTCTTCCCTATTTACAGTTTTAGCAGCTGGTCATGCCCCTCATTGCCACCTCCGCCTACCGACCGCCTTTTTACCTTTTTAACGGTCACTTACAAACCATTATTCCAAGTGTGTTGCGCTCTGTCCCCGAAGTGCAGTACCAGCGCGAGCGAGTTGAAACCGAAGACGGTGACTTTCTCGATTTGGATTGGTCGCGGCTACCTGGTACGCCAGCAGATACATTAGCTATTGTCTCGCACGGCTTAGAAGGCGATGCCAGTCGGCCATACGTACGCGGCATGGTGCGGGCTTTGAACAAGGCCGGCTTCGACGCGCTGGCGTGGAATTACCGTAGCTGCAGTGGTGAGATGAACCGCCTGCTCCGCACCTACCACCTAGGTGACACGGAGGACCTCGATTTTGTAGTACGCTATGCGCTAGGCACTGGCCAGTATCGTCGCCTCTACCTGACTGGCTTTAGCGCGGGGGGTAACGTCACGCTCAAATACCTAGGAGAGCATCCGGAGCGGGTGCCCAAACAGGTACAACGCGCCGCCGTGTTTTCGGTCCCAACGGATTTGAAGTCGAGCTCACATCAAATTTCTCGACCAGAAAACCGCCTGTACCTCAACCGCTTTTTGAAGTCATTACGAACAAAAATTCGGCGCAAAGCGGAGTTGCTACCCGGCCAGATCGACTTAGTCGACATTGATGAGTTGCGTGATTTTCCTCAGTTTGATGCTCGTTATACGGCACCCATGCACGGCTTCAAATCGGCGGAGGATTACTATGAGCAAGCTAGCTCTGGGCGCTACTTAAGCAAAGTCCGCATCCCAACGTTGCTGGTAAATGCGCAAAATGACCCTTTCCTCGCTCCTACTTGCTTTCCACGTGACGTAGCAGCGCAGAGTGAGTTCGTTTTTCTAGAAACTCCTCCTGAGGGCGGCCACGTAGGCTTTGCGGAAGGCACACCAGATGGCATTTATTACTCAGAGCGGCGCGCGGTCGAATTCCTGACGGCCGAAGTGCCCAACTAAGCTAGGCTACCTAGCTGAACTCGCGGGCACAAATACTACCTTCTTGGTCTCAAAAAATTCTTCTGCAAAATAATCGCTGAGGTTATAGATAGCAGTTGGCAAACCGGCTTCTGCAATTTCTTCTTCTAAATCGCCGCCTTTCAGGTAATACAAGCCCTTGGTGTTGCTGTCGCCCGGCTTGTAGCGATGCATAATCCAGGTATGAAAAGTGGCTAGGCGCGCCACAGCCCTACTGACCACATAGTCGTACTTGGGGCGGAGCTGCTCTGCCCTAGCTTGTTCGGCCGTTACGTTGTGCAAGCTTAGGGCCAGCGCCATCTCCTGCACAGCATGAATCTTCTTGCCGATGCTATCTACCAGATGAAATTTCACCTCTGGAAATAGAATAGCCAGTGGCAAACCCGGCAAGCCGCCGCCAGTTCCTACGTCGAGCACTGAAGCACCCGCCGGAAATTGCACCACCTTCGCAATGCCAAGTGAGTGCAGAAAGTGCTTTTCGACTAGGTTTGCCACGTCCGTACGGGCTACTAGGTTTAGCCGGGCGTTCCAGCTTTGAAACTCCGTTTCTAGTTGCTCGAAAAGCTGTTGCTGCTGGTCGGTGAGCTCAGGGAAGTAACGTTTGATAATATCCATCGGCAGCAAAAGTACGACACGAGCAAAACAAAAATGCCCTAGCAAAAAGCTGGGGCATTTTGCTAGGGCAGCAACTCTATAAGAAGCACCTTAGATAATATGCTTCTTGTTCTTCACCATGTCGAAGAGCAACTCACGGGCGCGGTGCAGTTGGGCTTTCACTGTACCGAGAGGGGCTTTCAATTCCTGCGCAATTTCCTCGTAGCTCAACTCATCGAAATAGCGTAGCGTGACCAAACGCTGATACTTATCGGGCAGCCGTGACACGACGTGCTGCATAATCTCGATTTTCTGATTTTTAATGGCCGACTCCTGCGGGTTCAAGTTCTGGTCGCGGAAGTCAATCGTGATTTCGTCGCCGTTATCAATCTTGATGGCCGAGTCAATCGACATCGTCTTGATTTTATTCTTGCGAATAAAGTCGATACAGTTGTTGGTAGCAATACGGAACAGCCACGTACTAAAAGCGTACTCGGGGTTGAACTTGTGCAGGTTCCGGAAGGCCTTAGCAAAGGCTTCAATCGTTAAGTCCTCCGCATCATCAGGGTTGCGTACCATCTTCAGCACGACATGGTACACCGGCTTTTTATAGATCTGCATCAGCTCGGCGTAGGCTTTCTCATCGCTCTGCTCGACAGCAGCGCGAATCAGCTTGAAATCATGCTTGGCCTTGGCGGAGAACTGCTTTTGTATTTCCTGATTATTTACTTCCATCGGAGAGTGCGGTAGAGAAACAGGGACATGCCCAGAGCGAGATAATTGAAAAAGTAAACTGCGTCGAGCACTGGCAGCCACGCTACCGGGAGTCGATCGTCGAGGCGCTGGCCAAGCCGATCATAAAGAGCGCAAATTAATACTGTTCGTACTCCC
Organism: Hymenobacter crusticola; assembly: GCF_002154225.1. GTDB lineage: Bacteria > Bacteroidota > Bacteroidia > Cytophagales > Hymenobacteraceae > Hymenobacter > Hymenobacter crusticola. Next base: position 120,573 of record NZ_MTSE01000007.1, on the reverse strand, counting down.
AATAGCGAAATCAAAGGTACCCAATCGGACCGGGAAAACAGTAACGCTAGCACGGTGAAATAAAAAAGCAGATTAGTACCAATAAAGTTTCCAATGCGCACGCGGTCGGCCAGTTTGTAGCGGCCGCCAGCAGACAAATGCCGCCGCTTTTGCCGCCACCAAGCGCTCCAGGTTTGCGCCGCTTGACTCACCGTATGCGCCTCGGGTCGTGCTTCAACGGCCACCCGCAGCCCCGCTCTCACGGCATCTTGCACCAGTAAGTCATCGTCGCCGCTCAGGTTGCGAATATGGGAAGCAAATCCTTTGGTGGCCCGAAAGCACTGCTGCGTATAGACTAGGTTGCGCCCCACGCCCATGTACGGTTGTCCACGCCACGCGAACGACAGATACTGTGCTCCGGTAAGTAGGGTTTCAAACCGAATCAATTTATTTAAGAAGCCGGGTTGTTCCGCGTAGGCCGAATAGCCGAGCACCACTTCCGCCGGCTGAGCAAAGCCTCTCTGCATCAGCCTAATCCATTGATCGGTGTTTGGAATACAATCAGCATCTGTAAAAAGCATGCGTTCGTAGCGCGCTACTTTGACACCTAGGGTCAGGGCGTATTTTTTGGGCGCGAATCCGGCTGGGGTGCGGTCTACAGTAACAACTCGCACATTGGAATAATATTGCGTGAGCTGCTGCAGGTACAGGTACGTTTCGTCCTGGGAGCGGTCGTCAATCAACAGTACCTCAAAGCCCGCCGGGTAGTCTTGGCGCAGCAGCAACGGCAGCAGCCGACGCAAGTTTTCTAACTCATTGTGGGCACAAACTAACACCGAAACCGGCTCTGTATCAGCGGTAGCAGAGCTAGGTTCGGCTGGCTCCGGTCGTAGTGCAAAGGGCAGAAAGTAGTAGGCGGCGTAGAACAACTGCACCAGCACGCAAGCGAGCAGGAGCCACACAACTGGCGAAAAATGAAAGGGCAACACAGCAAACGAGATAAGCAGGCAAAAGTAGGCATTTGAGTTACCTTTGTTGTTCTAACGTTGGTTCCTGCGGAGGGCGCAGGGCTTTCGCAGAAAGCGCTGCGTTGAGTGCCTTTCGCGAAAACCCTGCGCCCTCCGCAGGAACCGCTTCCGTACCATGACTTTCGACTTAGTAACGCAAGACCCGCATACCAAAGCCCGCGCTGGCGTAGTGCACACTGCACACGGCGCCATCGAGACCCCGATTTTTATGCCTGTCGGCACAGCTGGCACCGTCAAAGCCGTGCAGCAGCGCGACCTCACGAACGATATTCAGGCGCAGATTATCCTCGGCAACACGTATCACCTGTACCTACGGCCGGGCCTAGAGGTGCTCCGTCAAGCTGGCGGCCTGCACAAATTCAACGGCTGGGACCGACCCATCCTGACGGATAGTGGTGGCTACCAGGTGTATTCGCTGAGCAACACGCGCAAGATCAAAGAGGAAGGCGTGAAGTTTCGCTCCCACATCGATGGCTCGCAGCACTTATTCTCGCCTGAGGGCGTGATGGACATTCAGCGGACTATCGGTGCCGACATCATGATGGCCTTCGACGAGTGCACGCCCTGGCCTTGTGAATACGATTACGCTCGCAAGTCGCTGGATATGACGCACCGCTGGCTGCTGCGCTGCATTCAGCGCTTCGACAGCACCGAGGGCCACTACGGCTACGACCAAACCTTATTCCCGATTGTGCAGGGCAGTACTTTCAAGGATCTGCGTATCAAATCGGCGGAGTTTGTTGCCGAGCAGCAACGCGAGGGCAATGCCATCGGGGGCTTGAGCGTGGGCGAGCCGGCCGAGCTCATGTACGAGATGACTGAGCTGGTCTGCGACATTCTGCCCAAGGACAAACCTAGGTACCTGATGGGCGTGGGCACACCAGCCAATATTCTGGAGAACATTGCGTTGGGCGTAGATATGTTCGATTGTGTGATGCCGACCCGCAATGCCCGCAACGGTATGCTCTTCACCACGCAGGGTATCATGAATGTCACCAATAAAAAATGGGCGACTGACTTCGAGCCAATTGACGCTGAACTTGGTGGTTACGTTAGTACGTTTTACTCGCGGGCTTACGTGCGCCACCTGTTTCAGAGTCAGGAAATGCTCGGCGCGCAAATTGCCTCTGTGCATAACCTGACGTTCTACTTGTGGCTGGTCAAACAAGCGAGGCAGCAGATCCTGGCGGGTACCTTCTGTGAATGGAAAGAGCGCATGGTCAAGCAAGTGATGACCCGATTATAATCCCCATGAACAATTATCAAGGAGCGATGAGTACTGTTCTCCTGAACAACTACAGCTAATTGCTCACAGATAATTGCTCGTTGCTCATTAACTACCATGAAGCTGCTCGATAAGTATATTCTCCAGAAGTTCTTGACTTCCTTCATCTTCACGGTGCTGGTGCTGGTGATGGTTATCTGCGTGATTGACTTTACGGAGAAAAACGACGACTTCATCAAGCACAACCTATCGGCGAAGAAAGTACTGCTGGAGTACTACGTGAACCTGTTCCCGTATTTCGCGAATCTGCTTTCTCCCATTACAGTATTTATTGCGGTGGTATTCGTGACGGCTCGGTTGGCAGCCCGCACCGAGATAGTAGCTATTCTGGCTAGTGGTGTGAGCTTCAAGCGGTTGCTGCTGCCTTACATTATGGGCGGTACCATTATCGGCATCGTCACGTTTGGGCTGACCGGCTGGATTATTCCGCTGGCGAACAAGACGCGGGTAGCCTTTGAGCGCCTCTACGTGAAAAACCCGTACGTGTACAAAGGCCGCAACGTGCACATCAAGATTGGGCCGCGGAGCTACGCCTACATGGAAAGCTACGACAACACCAACAACGTTGGCTACCGGTTTGCGCTCGAAACCATTGAGGGAACCCAATTGAAGCGGCGCATGACAGCCGATGCCATCAGTTGGGATTCTACCCGCAAGGCCTGGAAACTGACGCCACAGCTCGTGCGCACATTCAATGGGCAGCAGGAAAAGCTACTGACGCTACCCGCCCGCGACACCACGCTTAACCTGTACCCCAAGGACTTTGCCAGCACCTATCGGCTTTCCGAAACGCTCACTCTGCCGGAACTCAACGCCTTCATCAAGCAGAAGATAGAGCGCGGCGCCGACGACACGCAGATCTACCTGAGCGAGAAATACGAACGGTACGCCTATCCTTATGCGATTCTCATTCTAACCGTTATCGGAGTTATTCTGAGTGCTCGCAAGTCGAGAGCGGGCGTTGGCGGGCAGATTGCTCTTGGCTTTGTGCTGGCCTTCATTTTCATCATTTTTGTGATTCTGAGCCGCAACCTAGCTCAGGTCGGGCAGGTCCATCCCATGCTAGCAGCCTGGATACCTAGCCTTGTGTTCACCGGCATTGGTATTACGCTCTACCGCTTCGTGCCGCAATAAAGAGTAACCGAGTGGCTGATTGTTCTTCAAACGTCACTCAGTCACTTCGCTACTCAGTCATTCTGTTACTCGTGTTAAAAGATTACCTCCGCTTACACTTTCTCGTCTTGCTTTGGGGCTTCACGGCCATTTTGGGCAAGCTTATTTCCCTACCACCCGTCGAGCTAGTCTTCTGGCGCACGTTCCTAGCCACAGTGGGGCTAGCTGCTTTGCTAGTTATCAGGAAGCAAAGCTGGAACATCAAACCCGCCGACGTATTGCGCTTGCTGAGCGTGGGCGTTTTGGTGGCTATTCACTGGATTACCTTTTTCCTAGCGGCACGGCTTTCTTCCGTAAGTGTGTGCTTGGCCGGCATGGCAACGCTGGCGCTGTGGGCCTCACTGCTGGAGCCATTGGTGCTTTGGCGCCGGGTCCGCATCTACGAAGTAGGCCTAGGCCTGCTGACAATGGTGGGGCTTTACTTGGTATCGCAGGCAGAGCTAGATCAGCTTTTGGGGCTAGGTGTGGCAATTATATCTGCCGGACTGTCGGCCCTGTTTAGTGTACTGAACTCCAAACTGGTAAAACAGCATTCTCCTCTGCGCCTAACGTTTTATGAGATGCTCGGTGCGTGCCTAGCTATTGCGCTGTTCCTGCCGGTTTATAAGCAGTATTTCACGGCTGGCGCTGGCTTACACCTCGTTCCTGCAACCCTGGATTGGGTGTGGCTATTTGTGTTGTCGGGCGCTTGCACAGTCTATGCTTTTTCCAGCTCTGTAGAGTTGATGAAGCGACTTTCGGCGTTTGTTGTCAACCTCACGATCAACTTGGAGCCCGTGTACGGCATTATTCTGGCGGTGCTCATCTTCGGCGCCCAAGAGAAGATGTCGCTGAATTTCTACCTAGGTACGCTGGTCATTCTGTTTAGCGTGCTCGTGCACCCAGTGCTCGACCAATGGAACCAGCGCCGTCGCAAACCCGCGCCGGTAGAAGCGGTACTGTAAAAGTCTAGCTACTAGAGCACGCCGTCCCACACCTGAAACTCTTCGGGCAGCAGCAGCTTTGGCAACGTTTCGCGGTCCGGAAAAAGCCCATACACCGCCGAGCCGGAGCCCGACAAACTCGCGTAAGCGGCGCCAGCAGTATAAAGCGCCTGTTTCAATTCGCCCAGAATTGGGTACTGGGGCGTAAGGGCTTCTTCAAAATCATTGCTTACCAAATCGCGCCACTGCTCTAGGGGTTGCGCTAGGCTCGCGCGCAAATCGTGACGGGGGGCGCGTGGCACTACCCGGGCGTACGCCTCAGCCGTGCTGATGTGCAGACCAGGGTAAATAACTTTGCAGGCTACGCCAGTCAAGCTTACTGCAATTGGCTCGAATACGTCGCCCTTTTCATAGGCGAAGATGGGTTTGTTGCGAATAAAAAAGGCACAATCGCTACCTAGCTGGCGGGCATAATCTTCCAATCTTTCGGGCGACAGGTGTAGCTCAAACACCTCGTCTAACGCACGCAAGGCAAATGCCGCATCGCTCGAGCCGCCCCCTAGGCCCGCGCCAATAGGCACAGCTTTGTGCAAATGCATTTGGACGGGCGGCAGCTGGAAGTCGGTCCGCAACAGCTCGTAAGCGCGCCAGCACAGATTGGTTGCGGAGTCGCCGGGAATAGGGATGCCGCTAAGCGTTAGCACATTAGTTTCGGCCGGCAAGACCTCCAAGGCATCGCACCAGGGTAGCGGCACAAAAACCGATTCCAGGTTGCGGAAGCCATCAGGGCGTAGACTCGTAATATAAAGACCTAGGTTAAGCTTAGCGTTTGGGAAGACAAGCATGGAAAAAGGGTGGCGAGGGGGTGAAGGGCCAACGGGCAAGAGTTACCAACGCGGGTGCAAACTAAAGCTTACGCCATAGAAAAAGCTATTTTTGCTCTTTGTCGCGGTCCGTCTAGCTTGCTTTTTCGTATGTCTGCCTCCTCTCCTACCGACTGGTATCGTTCTTGGGGTAAGCGCCTGTTCGATCTAGCATTAGCCGGCCCGCTCCTGCTGCTCACGTTGCCGTGGCTGCTGAGCACAATGCTGCTACTAGTAGTGACCAACCACGGGCAGGTATTGTTTCGCCAACGTCGGCCCGGCCGGTACGGGATCTTGTTTACGCTCTATAAACTTCAGACAATGACCGATGCCCGCGACGCCCAAGGCCAGCTGCTCCCAGACGCAGCCCGCCTCTCTCGCTTAGGCCGTTGGCTGCGCGCTACCTCCCTCGACGAACTTCCGCAGCTCTGGAATGTGCTCCGCGGCGACCTGAGCTTGGTAGGTCCGCGCCCGTTGCTACCGCAGTATCTGCCACTTTACTCCGCCACGCAGGCTCGTCGGCATGAAGTTTTGCCAGGTATCACGGGTTGGGCACAGGTCAATGGCCGTAATGCCATTTCTTGGCAGCAAAAGTTTGATTACGATGTATGGTATGTCGACCGGGTATCGCTAGGGCTCGATCTGCGCATCCTGGGGCTTACCTGCTGGAAAGTACTGCGCGCCCAGGGCATTACCTCAGCAGGGCAGGCGACAACCACCGCTTTTACCGGCAATCCGCCGACCCAAGTTCCGCCTTCCGTATGAGTGATTCGGTTCCCACTGTCAATGTTCGACCGCGCCTAGCTATTTTCGGCGCAGGTGGTTTAGGTCGCGAAGTACTTGTGCTAGCTCGCCAGATCAATGAGGCCGCGCCCACTTGGGACCTCGCAGGCTTCTACGACGACAGCGCCCCCGCGGCCGCGCAGCTTCACGACTTACCCTACCTAGGTACCTCCGCCGACCTGAACGCAAGCCGAGAACCGTTGTACGTGGTGGTGGCCGTGGGCAACAGTCGCCACCGAGCCGCCATTGTGCAGCGGCTTACCTCCCCCCTGTTGCGCTTTGCCAAGCTTATTCACCCAACGGTTGCGTGCCAGCCGTACCAGCATCTCCAAATCGGAGAAGGCAGCATCATCAGCCAAGGCTGCATTCTCACCACCGATATCTACCTAGGTCGGCACGTGCTGCTAAACCTAGGATGCACTGTGGGCCATGATGCTGTGCTAGAAGACTTCTGTTCGCTGATGCCGCACGCCAACGTGGGCGGGGATGCCTACCTTGAGGCAGGCGTCTACTTAGGCACGAATGCCACCGTTATCAATCAAGTGCGGGTGGGGGCGCGTACTATTGTGGGTGCCGGTGCCGTAGCCGTGCGCGACCTGCCCACCGATTGTACCGCCGTGGGTGTGCCCGCTGCCGTTATTAAAACCCATGCGTAGTCAAGATCACGATCGAATTTTCCTCTCGCCCCCGCACCTAGGTCGCCATGAGCTCAACTACGTACACAAAGCCATCGAGGATAATTGGGTCGCGCCGGTGGGGCCGAACGTTCGCGGCTTCGAGCAGGAGCTTTGCCACTACACCGGCGCGGCACACTGCGTGGCCTTGAACTCAGGCACGGCGGCCATTCACCTAGGGCTGGCGGTGCTAGGCGTAGGGCCCGGCGATGAGGTACTGTGTCCGTCCTTCACGTTCGTGGCTACCGCTAACCCCATCACTTACCTAGGTGCCACCCCTGTCTTCGTCGATAGCGAGCCCACCACTTGGAACATCTGCCCCGATCGGCTGCGCGAGGCTATTGAGGACCGACTGCGGCGGGGCAAAAAGCCCAAGGCGCTGCTCGTGGTGCATTTGTACGGCATGCCCGCGCAGCTAGAGCAGGTATTGGCGGTGGCCGCTGAATACACTATTCCGGTGCTAGAAGATGCCGCCGAAGCGCTCGGCTCACGTTACGCCGGACAGCTGCTCGGCAGCTTCGGCGCGGTGAGTATGCTTTCATTCAACGGCAACAAAATCATCACTACTAGTGGTGGCGGCGCCCTGCTCACCAATCGCGCCGACCTAGCTCAGCAAGCGCAGTTTTTGGCGACCCAGGCAAAAGACCCCGCACCTTATTACAAGCACTCCGTGGTAGGGTACAACTATCGGCTTAGCAACATCCTCGCGGGTATTGGTCGTGGGCAGTTGGAGCTAATTGAGGACCGCGTAAAGAAGCGGCGAGAGATTTATACGTGGTATAGCCGGCACTTGCAAGCTATTTCAAGTCTGCAAATTGGGCCGGCAGAGCCTGCTGATAGTCGCTCCAACCGTTGGCTTACCACACTGTTAGTAGATCCGCAACAAACCACCGTTTCCGCCGAGCAATTACGCCAGCACCTCGAAACGCGCAACATAGAATCGCGCCTTTTGTGGAAACCGCTGCACTTGCAGCCGCTCTTCGCCCAGGTACCGAGGTACGGCGGCGCGGTGTGCGAAAACCTGTTTGCGCGCGGCCTCTGCTTGCCCTCTGGCTCTGCCATGACTGAGGCTGACCTGGAGCGGGTATCCCAAGCTATCCAAGAGCTCTTCTAAATCTGAAGAACTTGCGGACAATTAGGATAGCTTAATGCCGCCGCTTATCACAGCTACAGACGCGACATCTATAGTTAGGCAAACAAAGTTGCTTCGTTATTAGCAACAGATAAGATCATTGCGAAAGCATCGGCTGAATTTACTTTGCTATTCAGTTGCGTCGAATACACCAGCGCCAGCGGCACAAACCTAGGTGTACCGCTGGCGTCACAGGTTTAAATCTCGACGATACTTAATCCAAGGCTTGCGCCAAATCAGCCATCAGCTCTTCCAGCGGCTCGATGCCGATAGACAAGCGCACAAGGCCCGTCGTGATACCTAGCTGCTGTTGCTGCTCCGGCGTGAGAGCGCGGTGCGAAGTACCCAACGGATACGACAGCGACGAATCGACGCCTGCCAACGAAGGCGCAAAGGGGAAATACTTGGTCCGGCGCATAAATGCATTTACCACTTCCGGATCATCGGCCAGCAAGATAGACATCATGCCGCCGAACAGCCCCGCCCCTTGCGCTACTGCTAGCTCATGCTGTGGATGCTGCACGAGGCCCGGATAATAGATATCGCGTACGGCCGGATGGTCGGCCAGAAAGTTGGCAATAGCCAGGGCATTACGGCTGTGTTCTCGCACGCGCAAGCGGAGTGTTTTTAGGCCGCGCACGGCCAGCCAGCTCTCCATTGGGCTTAGCGTGAGGCCATAAATAACCCCGATTTGCTTCAGGCGCGCGGCTACTCCGGCGTCGGCGGCCACCACCGCCCCGGCTGTCACGTCGCTGTGCCCAGATAAATATTTCGTTACGCTATGCAAGACGATGTCGGCGCCCAAGGCCAGCGGCTGGGTGAGCACGGGCGTCGCAAAGGTATTATCTACTACCAGCTTTAAGCCGTGAAAGTGGCATTCCTCTGCCAAGCGACCTAGGTCAGCTACGCGCAGCAATGGATTGCTCATTGTTTCTACGAGCATCAGGCGCGTGGTGGGTTGCACGAACGACTGCAACTCGTAGAACTGTTCGAATGGCACGTACGTCACCGAAATACCCATTCGGTTCAGCTCCGTATTCAGCAGTGTGGAAGATCCGCCGTAAATATCGGCCGCGCATAACACATGGTCTCCTGCTTGGCAATACGCGAGTACGGCCGCAAAAATAGCCGCCATGCCCGAGCCCGTGACCATCGCACCGGCGCCACCTTCGAGCCGATTGATGGCTTCGGCTAGCTCATCGGCGTTGGGGTTACCGTTCCGCGAGTATAAATAACGGCTGCCAGGTTCGCTAAAATAAAGCTCCAGCTCGTTGAGGTCTTCAAACTTGAAAACAGAAGTCTGGTAAATGGGGGTAATCTTGGGATGAATCTCCATGAGCCACTGATAAAACAAAAAGCCTTTCCTCAGTAAAGGAAAGGCTTTTTGTAGGATTCAAAAAAGCTAGCTAGGCCGCAACGCCTTCCGCTAGCACCGTTACGTTGTTGCGCAGCACTTCTACCACGCCGCCTTCAATCTGAAACGCTTCGCGGCCACCACCACTCGTTACCGTGATAGTACCCGCTTTCAGCGCGCTGATGAGCGGAGCGTGATTGTTTAGCACTTCAAACAACCCATCGGAGCCCGGAAACTGCGCCGAGGTAACTTCACCCGCAAATACTTTCCGGTCCGGCGTGATGATTTCTAAATGCATGGTTTGAATTGTTAAATGGTTACTGGTTAAATGGCTGTTCGTTGCACGATTAACCATTCAACCATCTAACCTTTCAGCCATTTAATTACTTCGCTTCGGCAATCAGACGCTCGCCTTTCGTCACAGCGTCCTCGATGGTACCCACGAGGTTGAACGCTGCTTCAGGTAGGTGGTCGTACTTGCCGTCAATAATTTCGTTGAAGCCTTTGATGGTATCTTTGATGTCAACAAGTACACCGGCGAGACCCGTAAACTGCTCAGCTACGAAGAACGGCTGCGACAGGAAACGCTGCACGCGGCGGGCACGCGATACGGTCTGCTTATCTTCTTCCGACAATTCGTCCATACCTAGGATAGCGATGATGTCCTGCAGTTCCTTGTAACGTTGCAGAATCTCCTTCACGCGCTGGGCCGTGTCGTAGTGCTCCTGGCCAAGTACGGCAGCATCTAGGATGCGCGACGTAGAGTCGAGCGGGTCTACAGCGGGGTAGATACCTAGCTCGGCAATCTTACGCGACAATACCGTGGTAGCATCCAAGTGAGCAAAGGTGTTCGCCGGAGCTGGGTCAGTCAAGTCATCGGCAGGCACATACACGGCCTGTACCGAAGTGATAGAACCACGCTTCGTGGAGGTGATACGCTCCTGCATGGCACCCATCTCGGTGGCCAGCGTGGGCTGGTATCCTACGGCCGAAGGCATACGACCTAACAGAGCCGATACTTCCGAGCCCGCCTGCGTGAAGCGGAAGATGTTATCAATGAAGAACAGGATGTCACGACCAGCACCAGTACCATCACCATCGCGGAAGCTTTCGGCAATCGTCAGACCCGACAAAGCCACGCGAGCACGAGCTCCTGGAGGCTCGTTCATCTGACCGAACACCAAGGTAGCCTGCGACTTTTCTAGTTCCGCTTGGTCTACTTTCGTGAGGTCCCAGCCGCCCTGCTCCATCGAGTGCTTGAACTCCGCGCCGTAGCGAATGATGTCTGACTCAATGAATTCGCGCAGCAAGTCATTGCCTTCGCGGGTACGCTCACCCACGCCAGCAAATACTGATAGACCTGAGTAGGCCTTCGCAATGTTGTTGATCAATTCCTGGATCAGAACTGTTTTGCCAACACCTGCGCCACCAAACAAACCGATTTTACCACCCTTTACATAGGGAGCGAGCAAGTCGATTACTTTGATGCCAGTGAAGAACACTTCGGAGCTGGTAGCTAGGTCTTCGAACGGCGGCGCTGAGCGGTGAATAGACATTCCACCGTTGCTTTTGGGCTGGGGAATACCATCAATGGCTTGGCCAATTACGTTGAACAGACGGCCTTTCACCCCGTCGCCGGTAGGCATGGAGATAGGCGAGCCTAGGTCGCGCACTTCGGCGCCGCGGGTCAAGCCCTCGGTCGAGTCCATGGCAATCGTACGCACCCGGTCTTCACCAAGGTGTTGCTGGCACTCGAGGATAACCACCTGGCCGTTGTCTTTGGTGACTTCCAGCGCGTCGAGGATATTAGGAAGGCGTGTGTCTTCACCCGCGAAGCTCACGTCCACGACGGGACCAATGACCTGGGTGATTTTTCCGTGATTCGCCATTGCGTGTGTTTATCTTATCTTTATTTAGATGTAAGCAAGGTTTCTGACTGCAAAAGTACGGCGAAATCGCCGCTTTGCCAAGGACCTCTTCATAGTATCCTCATCGCTGCCCAACTACCTAGCTGAAGCCCTGAAAACCAATCACTCAGGTCTCTAAAAAGGCTGTTTCCACTGCTAGGGCGCAGCATTTTTTGAAAAAATATTTACCACAAAGTTTGCCTTGAATAATTCCAGTCGTACATTTGCACACCCAAACGGCAGAGCGGTTTGGAATTTTGTCCGATGGTGTAACTGGCAACACGCTTGATTTTGATTCAAGAAAGTCCAGGTTCGAGCCCTGGTCGGACAACTGCAACGAAAGCGAAAGGCGCCGATACTTCCTTCCCGGAAGCTATCGGCGCCTTTCGCTTTTTTATTGCCTTCGCCTTTCTTACTTCATTTCTCCCCCTTTTCTGAACGACTATGCCTCCACAGGTCAAGATTTTTGCGGGCAACGCCTCCCACGAACTCGGTGAAAAAATAGCTGCTGCTTACGGCACCCGTCTCGGCGACTTAAGCATCCAACGTTTTGCGGACGCGGAACTGGGACCTAGCTTCAATGAAAGCGTACGTGGTTGCGCCGTTTTTTTGATTCAAAGCACCTTCCCACCAGCGGAGAACTTGATGGAGCTGATGCTGATGGTAGACGCAGCGAAGCGCGCCTCGGCAGCGTCCGTCACGATTGTAATGCCTTATTATGGCTACGCTCGCCAAGACCGCAAAGACAAACCGAGGGTGAGTATTGGCGCAAAAGTGGTGGCCGACTTCGTGCAAAGCGTCGGTACCGACCGCCTCATGACCTGTGACCTGCACGCCGGCCAGATTCAGGGGTTCTTCGACATTCCCGTCGACCACCTTGATGGTGCAGCCGTTACGGTACCTTATATTAAATCGTTAAACCTAGAGAACCTGATTTTCGCATCTCCCGACGTGGGTGGCGTCGTGCGGACCCGGGCCATAGCCAAACGATTTGGCGCTGAAATAGTAGTCTGCGACAAAATGCGTTTGCGGGCTAATGAAATTGCCTCGATGCAGGTAATTGGTGATGTAACGGGCCAGGACGTTGTACTAGTCGACGATATCGTGGACACGGCTGGTACTATCTGCAAAGCGGCTGAGCTGCTGATGGAGCGCGGTGCTAATTCTGTGCGGGCCATTGTAACCCACGCCTTGCTCAGCGGTCCGGCTCACGACCGAATCAGAGCTTCCGTATTAGAAGAACTCATCATAACTGATACCATTCCGTTACGTCAGGAAAATGAGAAGATCCGCGTGCTCTCCGTTTCTGACTTGTTTGCCCAAGCTATCCGGAACGTAGTCACCCACGAATCGATTAGCTCACTCTTTATATAAGCGGGACACGGGTAAGCTTTGCCGCTTATGTAAGTAATAGAGCCAGAGACTTTTTCTTCTGCAACTATACGTCTATCTTTGCGGCCCGTTTGCCCGCGTTGGGCACGCGTTTCATTTCTTCAAAAGAACACGTTTATGAAAAGCCTCGAGATTGTAGGGTTTAAAAGAGCGAATCTCGGTAAGAAGGATGCCAAGGCACTGCGCCTAGATTCTTACGTACCATGTGTATTGTACGGCGGCACCGAGCAAGTGCACTTCTCAGCGCCTGCTATCCTTTTCCGCGAATTGTTGTACACGCCAGAAGTTCACATCGTGGACCTGAACGTGGAAGGCACTACCTACCGCGCTATCGTGCAAGATGCCCAGTTCCACCCCGTGAACGAGATGCTATTGCACGTTGACTTCCTCGAACTGCAGGAAGGCAAAGAAGTGAAAATGGAAGTACCTGTACAGTTCGTAGGCGTTTCGCCAGGTGTTCAGCAAGGTGGCAAGCTGGTAACGAAGCTACGCAAAGTGAAGGTACGGGCTCTGCCCGAGAACCTGCCCGATGCAGTACAAGTTGACATCAGCGACCTAGAGCTAGGTAAATCGATCAAGGTGAACAAAGTAGTTCCTGAGAACTACACCATCCTCACTAACCCCTTGGCCCCCATCGCGACGGTAACCATCCCACGTGCACTGAAAGGCCAAATGGGCAGCTAATTAATCCAGACCACGGATTCGGGCGGATTTTTCGGATTCCGCGGATTTTGTGGGCGGTCCATTTATTCAGCACAAAAAAGCCGTCTAGTTGTAGACGGCTTTTTTGTGTAGTACGAAAAAGATTGAGCCAACTGCAAAACCCACGGAATCCGAAAAATCCGCCCGAATCCGTGGTCCAGGTATAAATTAAGAGTAACGATGAAATACCTTGTTTTAGCCTTAGGTAATATTGGCCCGGAGTACGCCAACACGCGACACAACATCGGGTTTATGGTGGCGGATTATTTAGCCGAAAAAAACGATGCTCGTTTCGAGTTAAGTCGACATGCTTTTGTCGCGGAAATCAAGCACAAGGGCAAGACCTTCGTGCTTGTAAAGCCAACCACGTATATGAACCTGAGTGGGAAGGCTGCCGCGCACTACCTTACCAGCCTCAAGATTCCGGTGGCTAATATGATCGTGGTAACCGACGACCTAGCTCTCCCCTACGGCAAGCTGCGCCTCAAAGGAAAAGGCTCGGCTGGTGGGCATAATGGCCTGAAGCACATTCAAGAGACGCTCGGCACGGATGAATACGCCCGCTTGCGCTTTGGGGTCGATGCTAACTTCTCCAAAGGCCGCCAGGTAGACTACGTGCTCAACCCGTTTTCTGCCGACGAGCAGATTGACTTGCCTACACACATTGAAAAAGCCGCCGATGGCGTGCTCATGTTCGGCCTACAGGGGCTAGAGCGCACGATGAACGTGGTAAATACGAAGTAGTGCTGTAGCACGAAGCTCCTGCTTCACGTATCGTTGAATGACAGGCTCCTAGGTTGTGCCTAGAGCAAGCATTCAACGATACGTGAAGCAGGAGCTTCGTGCTTTTATAAGAAGCCTACGCTACGTGGCTGCCGTTGCGTACTTCATGGCCCGGCTGCATCAAGGCTAGTGAGCCATCGGCATTTTCGGCTAGCAGCAGCATGCCTTGGCTAGTAATGCCTTTAATCTCGCGGGGAGCTAGGTTGGCGAGCACCATCACTTGCTGGCCGATGAGTGCTTCCGGGATGAAGAACTCGGCAATGCCACTAACGATAGTGCGCCGATCTAAACCAGTATCGACGGTCAGCTTCAGCAGCTTTTTCGTTTTCGCTACTTTCTCGGCGGCCACTACGGTGCCAATGCGCAAGTCCATGCGCTGAAAATCGTCGAACGACACGTCCTCTTTGGCGGGAGCAGCCACGGCTTTGGCTAGCTCATTCGCCTTTTTCGTGTCGAGCAGTTTCTGCACTTGAGCTTCTACGGTGGCATCTTCAATCTTATCGAAGAGCAGTTCGGAAGGTGCCAATTGCGTACCCGCAGCTAATGCATCCGATCGGCCAGCGGCTTGCCATGGGCCTTTTTCGACGTTCAGCATCTGTCCTAGCCTTTCGGCCGCAGTGGGCAAGAAGGGCTCCAACAGCGTTACTAAGCTAGCAGCCAACTGCAACGACACGTGCAGTACCGTACCCGTACGGGCCTCATCGGTTTTGATGAGTTTCCAGGGCTCCATGTCAGCCAGGTACTTATTACCGAGGCGGCTCAGGTTCATCAACTCGTTCAGAGCATCGCGGAACCGGTAGTTGTCGATCAGTTCGCCAATGCGCTGTGGAAATTCGCTGAGTTGCCGTAATACGTCTTCATCTTCGGTGGTAAAGCCAACTGCCGCCGGCACTTTACCCTCGAAAAATTTGTGCGTGAGCACCACAGCCCGGTTCACGAAGTTACCTAGGTTGGCTACTAGCTCGTTATTGTTGCGCGCCTGAAAATCTTTCCAAGTGAAGTCGTTATCCTTCGTTTCGGGAGCATTGGCGCAGAGCACGTAGCGAAGCACATCGGCCTTGCCGGGGAAGTCAGCGAGATACTCGTGCAGCCATACGGCCCAGTTGCGTGAGGTGGAGATCTTATCGCCTTCCAGGTTCAGGAACTCGTTGGCTGGCACGTTGTCGGGTAGGATATAATCGCCGTGCGCTTTGAGCATCGCCGGGAAGATGATGCAGTGAAACACGATGTTATCCTTGCCAATAAAGTGCACGAGCTTAGTGCCACTATCTTTCCAATACGTTTCCCAAGTGTCGGGCAGCAGGTCTTTGGTAGCGGAGATGTAGCCAATGGGCGCGTCGAACCACACGTAAAGAACTTTACCCTCAGCGCCGGGTACGGGTACAGGTACGCCCCAGTCTAGGTCGCGGGTGACAGCGCGTGGATGCAAGCCCTGATCAATCCACGATTTACACTGACCATACACGTTGGCTTTCCAATCGTTTTTGTGGCCTTCCACAATCCATTCGCGCAGCCAAGGCTCATACTGATCGAGGGGCAAGTACCAATGTTTGGTTTCGCGCAGTACGGGCTGGTTGCCGCTGAGCATGCTACGCGGGTTAATCAGCTCCGTAGGGCTGAGCGACGAACCACATTTTTCGCACTGGTCGCCGTAGGCATTTTCGTTGCCGCAATTGGGGCACGTGCCAACGATGTAACGGTCGGCAAGAAACTGTCCCGCTTGCTCATCGTAGTATTGCTGCGAGGTTTGCTCAATAAATTTATTTTCGTCGTACAGCTTCTTGAAAAAACCACTGGCGACTTCGTGCTGTGTTTGCGAAGAAGTGCGCGAATAAATATCGAACGAGATACCGAAATCAGCGAAAGAATCTCGAATCAAGGCGTGATATTTATCCACAACTTGCTGCGGGGTAACTCCTTCTTTTTGAGCACGAATGGTAATAGGCACCCCGTGTTCATCGGAACCGCAGATGAATTTTACATCCCGGCCGGCAGCCCGCAAGTAACGCACGTAAATATCGGCGGGCACGTACACCCCGGCTAGGTGCCCGATATGCACCGGACCGTTGGCGTAGGGCAAAGCTGCCGTGACAGTATAGCGTTGAGGATCAGCAGACATGAGTAAGAAAAACAGAAAAACTGTAAACGAAGGCAATGCGTTCAGTTAGTTGGCACCAACTAGACTGAGTGCAAAAGAACAAGGAAAAAAAGGGAAACATGCCGACTAAACGGCGTAAAACTTCTTAAAGACTTAATTGTGCTTAGCGCTTGGAAGCTCGGCAGATTAGTTCTTTTGTCCGTTAGTAACTAGTAGCGTTTATTTCACTCCTCTCCCATGAAAAAAGATTCGCAAGAACAACCTGAAAAGAAAGCAAAAAAAACCCCAGCTGAGAAAGCGCAGCGCAAAGAAGAAAAAGAAGCTGCTCGTGCAGCAGATTCTCTAAAGGATACGCGCAGCGAGAAGAAATTAGATCAGAAGAAAGTACTGAAAGCCGCCGCCAAGCAGCTGCAGAAAGAGCTAGATAAGCGCATAAATGAAGTAGTAAAGCGGATTCGCAAGGAAACGAAGGCCCGGCTCAAAGAGGTAATCAGCGAAGCCCTGCAGCACGTAGACAGCGAAACCGAACGGTTGTTTGAGCAGGCGCTCCATAGCATTGTGCGCCACTCTGATGGTGCTACTCCTGGTGCCTCTGATAGCATCGCCACCACAGGCGATTTGCAGGCAGAGCCAACGTCGCAGCCTGTAGCGTTGCTTCCTGAAGAAGCTGGTGCCGACGGCCAAGCCATTGCCAGCGGCAAGAACGCAGCCGCTCGCCCAGCCAAAGCGAAGCCCGCCTCAGCACCTAGCGCTAGCCGCCGTAACCGTCCTGTCAAACCTGGTGCTCGTTCCGCCGGCACGGCTTCGACGTCAGCAGCCGGCTCTGACGATACTGCTGCGTAACGCCTAGCAACTTTTTTAACATCAAACGGGCCTGCTGCTAGGTATAAGCAGCAGGCCCGTTTGTGTTATCAATTAGTAACCTGTTGCGCGCCGCAGAGTATCGACGGGCGCGTCGTTGAGACGGCGCAAACGAGTCTCGGGCGTAGTGTTATTGGGGTCGTTAGTGTTCACACTCTCGGGCCGCTTGCGGTTATTGATGCCGCTCGCTTGCTCACCCAGCAGTACACGGCCGGGGGTAGCGTCCGGCACGGAGCCGCCATAACCCGTGCCACTGTTGTACGCTGCCTGCCGATCTGCATCGGAACGGATGGCTGTCGGGACGCGTGGCTGTTCATACTCAGCCCCTTCTTGGGCCGTAGTGCAGGCACCTAGCAGCATACTAACCAGTACCACTAGTAGGAGGCGTGCGGAGATGACAAAAGAAGTAAAATAGGAAGTCATGAGGGACGTCGTTTGTTTGTATGCAGATCCTAGGTAGATCCTGCTTTGTACAACGCACTTCCCTGCTTTGGGTTGACTTCTAATTTACTACAATAACCGAAGTACAGATATTTGGCTCGATGCTGTCTCGACGAGCCGTTCTAACCTGCATGCAGTAAACCGCTATTCTTGCCGTTTGCTATCATCAGTCGGCTGAAGTATGTACAGTCCGCGTACCATTTTGGGCGTCGAAAGGCACCTAACAACAAAATATTTGGGAGCTCTAAAACTAAATGACCCACTGGATTAGGTTACCAGCGGGCCAATAGGAAGCTAAGTCAGATGCGGCTTATTTAGTTTTCTCGAATACCATGGCGTCCGAGTCCATGCAGTAGCGTTGGCCCGTGGGCTTCGGGCCGTCGTCGAAGACGTGACCTAGGTGCCCACCGCACTTGGCACAGACAATTTCGTCGCGGCTCATCCCTAGGGTATTATCGGCTGTCACTTTCAAGCTGGTGTTGGTAGCTGGCGCCCAAAAGCTAGGCCAGCCCGTGCCCGACTCAAACTTGGTATCGGAGGAAAACAGCAGGTTATGATCGGCAGCACAGTAATAGTTGCCCTTCGCGTGATTGTCGAAATACTTGTTCGAAAATGCCCGCTCGGTGCCTTGCTCGCGCAGAATGTAGTACTGCGCGGGTGTGAGCTGCTTGCGCCACTCGGCATCGGTTTTGCGCACCGGAAACTCGTCGGGCTTGTGCGTGACCACCTGCGGCTTGGGATACGCGCCGGCCGAGGCCGCAGGCTTGGTGGCAGCTTGTGGTTTGGCTACGGCCACTTCGGTCCGCTTCTGCGAGCAGGCCGAATTCAAAGTGAGTACCGACAACGCCAAAATCAGAAAGGAAGAATGCAAAGACATGTATGTATAAAGAAATGAGAGAGAAAGCCGAACTAGCTAGCCTAGTTCTACTGTTTACTCAACATACGCAGTGCAGCTTCTGTTCGGTTGGCGCACCAATAGAGGATTTATGATTGCTTAATCTTTAACAATTGATTTACACGGGTTTTCCCGCCTTTATTGCGTACCTTTGCGCCCGCAAAACTCTTTGTATGCAGAACATTCGGAATATAGCCATCATTGCCCACGTTGACCACGGCAAGACCACGCTCGTGGACAAAATCATTCATGCCTCGAAGCTTTTCGACGAGCACCAGCACTTCGACGATCTGATCCTCGACAACAATGACTTGGAGCGTGAGCGTGGCATCACTATCGTCAGCAAAAACGTATCCGTCCGTTATAAGGACGTAAAAATCAACATCATCGATACTCCTGGTCACGCCGACTTTGGTGGTGAGGTAGAACGCGTACTGAAAATGGCCGACGGCGTGCTTCTGCTCGTCGATGCCTTTGAAGGCGCCATGCCCCAAACGCGCTTTGTGTTGGGCAAAGCCATCGACCTAGGTTTGAAGCCTATCGTGGTGGTGAACAAGGTGGACAAGGAAAACTGCCGCCCTGATGAGGTACATGAGCAGGTATTTGACTTGATGTTCAACCTAGGTGCTTCGGAAGATCAGCTGGACTTCGTGACGCTGTACGGCTCGTCGAAGCAGGGTTGGATGAGCACCGATTGGAAAGTGAAGACCGACAGCATCGTTCCGCTGCTCGACGCAGTAGTAGCTTCTATCCCGCCAGCTCCTACCTTGGAAGGCACGCCTCAGATGCAGGTTACCTCGCTCGACTACTCGTCGTTCGTAGGTCGTATTGCTATCGGTCGTGTACACCGCGGCACGCTGCGTGAAGGCGCTAACATGAGCTTAATGAAGGCTGATGGCAGCGTGAAGAAAGTAAAAATCAAAGACCTACAGGTTTTTGAAGGCCTAGGTAAAGTGAAAGTGGCCGAAGTTAGCTCGGGCGAAATCTGCGCTGTAACCGGTATCGAAGGCTTCGACATTGGCGACACCATCGCCGACGCCGATAACCCGGAGGCACTGACGCGCATCAGCATCGACGAGCCGACGATGAACATGCTGTTCACCATCAACAACTCGCCGTTCTTCGGTAAGGAAGGTAAGTTCGTGACCTCGCGTCACTTGCGTGACCGTCTGTTCAAAGAGACTGAGAAGAACCTAGCGCTCCGCGTAAAGGAAACCGACAAAGAAGATACATTCTTGGTATACGGCCGCGGTATCCTTCACTTGTCCGTACTCATCGAGACCATGCGTCGCGAAGGGTTTGAGTTGCAGGTAGGTCAGCCACAAGTTCTCTTCAAAGAAGACGACAATGGCAACCGTATGGAGCCTGTTGAACACTTGGTCGTTGACGTGCCAGAGGAAACCGCCGGCAAGGTTATCGAATTGGTGACCATGCGTAAAGGCGAGTTGACCATCATGGAGCCGAAGGGCGACTTGCAGCACTTGGAGTTCAACATTCCTTCCCGTGGTCTGATCGGCTTGCGTAACAACGTACTGACGGCTACCGCTGGTGAGGCGATTATGAACCACCGCTTCTCGGCTTACGAGCCCTACAAAGGCGTGATTCCAGGTCGTATCTCTGGTTCGCTGATTTCGATGGATACTGGTGCTGGCACCGCTTATACCATTGACAAGATGCAGGACCGCGGCGAGTTCTTCGTTGATCCAGGCGAGGAAGTGTACGCTGGGCAGGTTATCGGTGAGCACACCCGCCCGAACGACTTGACTATCAACATCCAAAAAGGCAAGAAGCTCACAAACATGCGTGCTTCTGGCTCGGATGAAAACGTGAAGATTGTACCGAAGCGTCAGTTCTCGCTGGAGGAAGCTATGGAATACATCCAGAAGGATGAGTACCTGGAAGTAACCCCCAAATCGGTGCGGATGCGTAAGATCCTGCTCGACGAAAACGAGCGTCTACGCTCAGCTAAGAAAGTAGACTAAGCTTTCTGACCCAGATCAAAAAAGGCGCGGCGTTGGTCGCGCCTTTTTTATTGAATACCGGACTGGTTATCGAGCGGAATACATAATCTCATCTGATCTTCTGCTCTCGCCCAGGGCTAGATTCAAAAGCCAAGAAGATAATGCTGCCAACTACTCGCAGACGCAGTAACAGAGTCAAGCTCCGTTCAATTAAAGCAGCGCGTGGAAAGCTTGCAGAAAATGGCAAACGTACAAAGCCAACTAGCTTATATCACTTGTTGGCTTACTATGAAGGCACGACCTAGGTCGTGCCTTTTCCATGCTTAGGCAGCTGCTTCTGAGTGCTCTTTTGCTTCGTGCTGGAAGCTATAATAGAGATAATACAAGGCCGGCAGAATAAAAAGACTACCAATGAGCAAGGCCCAACCAAGCGCGCTCATTGTAGCGGCGGGTGCATGGTCTTTTAGGAGTGAAAGATTAGGAGCATCTTTCATAACGATAAAATCTGGGAAGTGCCGGTAACCGATAGCTAGCAAAATCATGGTCACTTGAAAGCCTGCCAGAATGCGCGGCAGAATGGTTTGCTCTTTCTTGACTGCGTAGGCCATCACCCCTAACGAAATCGTGGCTAGTACCACCGCGGTAGTCCCCACGATGTTGCCGAAGATCCACTGCCAGAGCGGAATACTTTCTACCGCCGCCGCCACAAACACCAGCCCGCCAGCCGTGAACGTAATGCTAGTCATGGTTAGCGTTTTGCGAATGAAGTAGCGCTTATCAGCTTCGTTTTCGGCTTCACCAATACTATACACGCTAGCTAGGTAGCCACACAGCGCCACCGTAAATACACCCACCGCCACCGCAAACCAATGCAGCCAGCTGAACACATAAGCCGTTAGGAAATCAGGAGCTGCGGGATCAACGTAGCCGGCGAGTACACTAGCGGCAATGACTCCCAGAAAGAAGGGCGTAACGGCGCTAGAAAGCACGAAAATTCGGTTGTATACCGCCTGCATTTGATCTTTCACGGCATCGTAGTGCCGGAACACGAAAGCCGTGCCGCGCGCAATGATGCCGAGTAGCATAATTAGCAATGGAATGTGCAAGCTGACCGACATGACGCTGTAGATGCGCGGGAACCCCACAAACAGAATCACGACGGCAATAATCAGCCACATGTGATTAGCTTCCCAAATTGGCCCGATGGCATGCGACATGGTTTGCCGGGCGGTACGGCGATTCTTGCTGCTGGTAAATAATTCCATGATGCCCGCCCCGAAATCGGCGCCGCCAAGTAACAGGTATAGCAGAATGGACAGGCAGAGGAAGGCGATAACAACGTAATGCATGGCAGAAAAAGCTAGGCAGCAACCAATTGCTGGGCGGGGCGGTCGTACAACTCAGGCACCATCTTGATCTGCCGGTAAAGCAAGAAGACCACGATCAAGCTAAGAGACAGGTAAACAGCCGTGAATAAGTAGAACGAGTACGCAATACCGGGCATGGGCGTCACGGCGTCGGCGGTACGCATAACGCCGTACATGATCCACGGCTGCCGGCCTACTTCTGTCACCGTCCAGCCAGCTTCCACGGCAATAAAGCCCGCAGGAATAGCTGCCACAAAAAGCCTCAAAAACCACTCGCGACGCAGCCACTGCTTTTTGCGCCACGAGGCCCAGAAGTACAGCCCAGAAAGTGCCATCATGAACATACCTAGTCCCACCATGAGCTGAAAAGCGAGGTGCGGTACTACTACCGGCGGCCGGTTCTGCGCCGGAATTTGGTCGAGGCCGGTGACCTCCTGCTTGAAGTTGCCGTGCGCTAGGAAGCTCAGCATGCCGGGAATCTTGATGGCATAATCGACGCGCTGCTTTTCTTCGTTTGGCAAGCCGCCGAGCACAAGCGAAGCAGACTTTTCGGTGTGGAAATGCGCCTCCATCGCAGCTAGCTTAGCTGGCTGCCGCTTAGCAACGTCTTTCGCTGAGAAGTCGCCGCTAAGGGGCTGGAGCACGGCCGCAACAGTAGCGAAGAATGCCGCAATGCGAAACGCGTGAGTATGAAAGCGAATATTCTTGCGCTTCAAGATCATGAGCGCATGCACGCCGGCTACGGCAAACCCGGTAGCCGCAAACGCCGCCAGCGACATATGAATGGCCTGCGACAGCCACGCATCGTTGAACATGGCCCGCATCGGATCGATGTTCAAGTATTTGCCGTCGACGAAGTCGAAACCGGCGGGGCTATTCATCCAGGCGTTGGCAGCCACCACTAAGATTCCAGAAGCTAGGCCGCTGATGCCAACGACGACGCCTGTGAACCAGTGAAACCACGGATTGAACCGGTTCCAACCGTATAAGAAGAAACCGAGCGCAATGGCCTCAATGAAAAATGCCGTGCCTTCGAGCGAAAAGGGCATCCCGAAGATCGGGCCGGCATGCTCCATAAAGCGCGGCCACAGCAGCCCTAGCTCAAACGACAGCACCGTACCCGACACGGCGCCGGTAGCGAAGAAGATGGCGACGCCTTTGCTCCAGGCTTTTGTGAGGTTTTTGTAGGATTCATCGCCCTTACGCAACCATTGAAAGTGCGACACGGCCATGAAGAAAGGCATCACCATTCCGATGCACGAGAAGATGATGTGGAAGCCCAGCGACAACGCCATCTGCGAGCGGGCAGCAAGAAAATCGTCCATAGTGTAAGGCACTTAGCGCGTGAAACCATCCAGATGATGGCAAGCGGGCCGGCATTATCACGACGAGGCTAGCCCGCTCTAACTACACAACTAAGGTAGGTACCGTTCACTAGGGAGCCTAGCTTTATTTGCGGTTTTACGTTGCCTTTTGAGCACTAAGCACAAAGCCACCTAGCCCCTTAGCCGCCGCGCCGAACCTCGAATTCTTGGTAGCCCTGCATAGCGCCTTTCTCCACCTCTACCCGATCGACGCGTGCGTGCGTTGGGCCTTGCCGACACCAGCTCTCAAAGGCATTCAATGCTTCCGCTGACCCTTCTACCTCGATCAGAACAGAACCATCCGGCTCGTTGTGCGCGTAGCCAAACAGCCCTAGCTTTTGGGCCTCTTTCTGGCTTGATTGGCGAAAGAAAACGCCCTGTACGCGGCCGTAAATGCGGTAAGTGCAATGGTTCATCATGCAAAAAGTAACGTAGCGAATTAGCTACCTAGACGCAGAACCAAAGCAGGAGGTTTGTAAAACCGTGTCATTTCGAGCAACGCGCACAATCCTGCTGACCTAGGTAGGAATGCTACTCTAGCTTTTATACGCAGTAAGTTTTACGCATTACGCAGCGAAAATATGTTGTCGGGTTTTGTTAAGCCCGATACCTAGCCCCGCTGCCGCACGGCTTCAAAAGTCATGATGGCGGTGCAGGTGCTCACGTTGAGCGAGTCGATGTAGCCGGCCATGGGGATCTTAATTTGCTCGTCGGCGGCAGCAAGCCACTGGTCACTTAGGCCCGTCGCCTCCGTGCCCATCACAATAGCCGACGGGCCGCGGAAGTCCCTGTTAGTATACAAGGCCGTAGCTGCCGGCGTGGTAGCAAAGCTGCGAATGCCATGCTGGCGCAGCCACCCCAGTACCTCTTCGGTAGGCGCCGCTACAACCTGGTTGGTGAACACGCATCCAATGCTGGCCCGGATGACATTTGGATTATACAGATCGGTGCGGGGGTCGCAGACAACGACGGCATCGACGCGGGCGGCATCGGCCGTGCGCAGCACGGCACCTAGGTTGCCTGGTTTTTCAACGGCTTCCAGAATGAGTAGTAGCGGGTTGGCTGGCAACTGCAAATCGGCCAGCCGACGGCGTGGGGGTCGTGCTAGCGCCAGAATACCGTCGGAACCCTCTCGGTAGGCCACTTTCTCAAATACCGGCCGCGACACCGAAAACCAGTCGAGCGCTGTACCTAGCATTGTAGCTAGCTCGCGTTGCCGGGCGTCGTCGGCTAGCTCAGGGCAAACAAACAGCGCTGTGATCTGCACACCGGCCTGGTGCGCAATAGTTAACTCGCGGTAGCCCTCAATGATGGTCAGATCCTGCGCCCGCCGTTCGGCTGGCTTCTGCTGAAGCTTTAGCAGGTTCTTGATACGCGGATTTTGCGGACTGGTAATCGGATCGGCGGCAGGCATAGCTATTTTACAAAAGCAGGCGGCGCATAAGCCAAGCTAGCTTAGAACACGGGCACCTTCGGCGCGAAGATACGGCTGTAAGGCACAAGGCAGCCCACCACAAAGCGCATACTTTTTCGCAAGACTAGCCCGTACCTTTAGCCTGCTGCTTACGGCAAATAGCTAGCTTCTGCTTGGTTCACTATGTATTTAAAGCTCAACACCAAAATTATTCTGGGCTTCAGCATTGCGCTGAGCATGCTCTTGCTCACTTCCTTAACCGCTTATTTTAGCATTCAGCAACTCGCTTCTTCCACGCGCCTAGTGGAGCACACGTACCGGGTAATCCAGTATACTTCCGATCTGCGCATGCAAATCCGGGATGCACAAAGTTCTCTGCGCGGCTATTTGCTCACCAGCGACTCTTCTTACCTGAGCCACTCCGAAGGCTATTTACCTGCCGTGCTGGTCGATTATGACTCCTTGCGCCGCCTAACGGCCGACAATCCTGGCCAACTCCAACGCCTAGATACACTGCGCCAGATCATTGATCATGAAGCCAAGTTCTTGCAGCACTGGCGGCAGGTGAAGCCTTCGGCGGACGCGGCAAAGGGACTTCTACTTAGCGACCGGCACACGCTGGAGAGGTTACGAAATGTTATCATGCGCATCAAAGACGACGAAGAATCGTTGCTGAGCCACCGGAGCGCCCGCCAAAACTTTTTTGAAATATCGACGCCGATAACACTCGTTGTATCAGCAGTCCTGGCTATCCTGATTGTTCTTTGGCTCTTCGTCAAAATATCAAACGAGCTTAAGGCAAATGCGCGGCTGCAAGTAGAGTTAGCCCAAGTAAACGCAGATACCAAACGACGCATTCAAATCATTGAGGGCCTTGCCGATAGAGTAGTACAGGGCGACTACACCGTGCGCATACGCGACAAGGAGCAAGATAGCTTGGGCAACCTAGCTACCTCGCTCAACCGCATGACGCAAACGCTCGATACCGCCTTCGGCGCCCTCGAAAACCGCAACAAGGAGCTCGATCAGTTTGCCTACGTCGCCTCCCACGATTTAAAAGCGCCGTTGCGAGGCGTCATGACGGTGGTGAAGTGGATCGAGGATGAGCTTCCGCACGAGCTTTCTGAGCAAATGCGCCAATACCTAGGTATGATGAAAGGCCGGCTCGCTCGCCTAGAAGACCTGATCAACGGTATTTTGGCGTACGCTCGCATTGGCCGCACGCAGCATACGCTGGAAATGGTAGACGTCGAGCAGTTGGTACAAGACGTGCGTGAACTCATTGTGCCCACCGATTTCGTGGTTCATACGCCCACCGCCCTTCCCGCGTTCATTACGGATCGGCTCAGCCTAGAACAGGTATTCACCAACTTGATGAGCAACGCCGTGAAGTACCACGGTTCGGGGGCAGGCACGATCACCGTTCGCTGCACCGAAAAGCAAAAGTATTATGAGTTTACGGTGGCCGATGATGGTCCCGGCATTGCGCCCGAATACCACGATAAGATTTTCCTGATCTTCCAGACGCTGCGTGACCGTAATACGGCGGAGAGCACCGGTATTGGTCTGAGTATCGTGAAGAAAATTATCGATGAGCACCAGGGTAGTATTCGGGTCGAATCGGCGCCCGGTGAAGGCGCAGCCTTTATCTTTACGTGGCCAAAGAAGTAAGTGAGCGACAGAGTAACTGAGAGAAGTTATTCCGTTGAAACTTACTCATTCACTCCGTTACTCACTCACTCTATGCGTTCTGTTTTGCTACTCGAAGATGACTTCTTCGACACGATGGTCGTGCAGAAATCCTTTGCCAAATTCAACGTGCCGCATAAGCTTTATACGGCGTTCAATGGCATAGAAGGGCTCGACCTGCTCCTGGGACGCAACGGTGCGTCTGCCATTGATCCACTGCCCGAAGTAATTTTGCTCGACCTAAACATGCCCAAAATGAACGGGCATGAGTTTCTGGCTGAGTTGCGCAACCACCCCGAACTGCGCGACATCCCAGTATTTATCACAACCACTTCCTCAATGGATGTAGACCGCCTTAACGCTCAAAACCTTGGGATAAGTGGCTATATCCTGAAACCCATCGACTTCGAAACCAACCAGGACATGGTGGATAGCATGAGCTTGTTGGAAAAGCTGCTGAAGTAGAAGCACTTTTTGCGGAAGCTAGGTCACGACACGAAAAAGGTTGCTTCCTGAGAAGCAGCCTTTTCTGTTGTAAAAGCATTGGGTGGCAAGCCGACCGTTCCTAGCTACGCTTGTTGTTGCTCAAAAAAGCGCGAGCTTCCTGGTACATCTCCGATTTGCGCTCCGCTTTGTCGTTGACCACTCGGTAATAGCGCATGGCATTTTTCACGTCCCCATTTTGCACCGCAAAGTTGGCTAGGTTCAGATTGGCATCGAGGTAGTAGAAGCTGTTCGTTTCGCCTGTGCTTTCGGCAAACACAATGCACCGCTGGTAGTATTCTGCGGCTTTCTCCAAGTCCTTGTAGCGATTCTGCATTACCCAACCTAGGTAGTAGGTAGCATAGCGCCCGCTTATAGCTTCGTAGCCGGGCATTCCCCGATTCAATTTGTCCAGGATTTCACGGCTTACCCGCTCGCATTCACGAAAATTACGCGTATTGAAACAGCTCAACGCGTAGAAGCGCTGGAAGTAAGCGTTATCCGGAAAGTTGGTAGCTAGGTAACGCGAAACCGGCAATGACTCGGCTGGTTTGTTTTCCTCATTCATCAATATTTTCATGAGGAAATAGCGAGCTTCTAGCCCCGTGTAGAAACCCGTTTCTGCCACGGTCTTGAGCTGCTGTACCCCTAGCTCCCGGTTGCCGCGCGGGAAAAAGAATAACACGGGTTTAAGCAGTGGGTAAGTATCGCCAATCCACACGGCGTAATAATTTACGAGCGCCTGTCCAAACAAAAACTCTGGGCTTAAGCCATTTGCCTCCTGGCTTTTATTCAAGTATTCCAACGCCCGCTTGCCCCCCACTACTGCTTTTGCCATATCGCGCCGCTCCCCGTGTAGGTGCGCCGCAAAGCCATAGGCGGCAGCTAAGAAAAAGCAAGCTTCGTAGTTCTGGTGGTCGGCTTCGTAGAGTTTCTCGCCGTTGATAACGGCCGTGTCCATGTAGGCGTAGAAAATCTTGTCGTACTGCTTAGTTTGTAGATTTGTCGGGATAATCTTCCACCAGGTGCTCAGGCCTAGCAGGAAATACGGCATGGGGTGATGTGGATAGCGCCGGCGCAACGAGCGGAACTGCTTTTCCGCCTTGTCGAATTTGAAGTTATAAAGGTTCTGGACTGCCCCTTCCAGCTCGGTCTGAATATCAGTATCCGTTAGCAGCCAGCCTTTGGTGTCGATAGCACTCGGTAGCACGTCTACGTTCCCGACTTCAATGGTCCGGATGACCGTATGGGTCGTGTCAGCAACTTGCTGCGCCTGCGCCCGCAGGGTGACTAGAGCCAATAATAAGATAAAGTATAGTCTTAGGATCATATAAAGGCAGCTTACAACCTTTTGCTACTGACAAGCTTATGCCACTGACGTAAAGCAAAAATACCTGTTTATAATTATTTTTAGCAATTGGCCAGAAAACTATTCTTGCTGCAAACCTTGTACCGAGTACCTAAATCTTACACAACGACACCCAAATCGGCTTTCAGGGTAAGAGCCTAACAGCAGTTATCGTTGTACGTTAGTATAAATAATCTTCATATAAATTGTATTTATGTAATATGCGAGAATAACAATTACGCTAAATATCACCAACAGTACAGTTTTCTGCTGTTGTGCTGCGAATAGGATGAAATAAGTAATATCGCATTGCACTGTAAGGAGTACCCCTAACCACCCGCACAGTTGAGCACGACCCGTACAAGGTCTTTAAGCAGTTGAATGCCCAAGGAGAATTTCCACCCAGCAGTTTTACGTAGTCATGCGCACGAAATCTGGCGCATTTACCGTTAATTCAAGCTCGTAAGCAGTGCCATGACGAGTTGCAGCTGATGCGCTTTTTCACGCCCTATGCACCTAGCTATTCCTGCCTTCGGGGCTGTACATTTTCCTTTCACCTTATGCGTCCTCACCCGCTCTTATTACTTTTCCCTCTTCTTACGTTCTGTCCTGATTTGGCGCGAGCCCAGGAAACTCCACGGGAATTGAATACGCTGCCTACTGCTCCCCCACCAGCGCAAAGACCTGCTCCGGAAGCACCTAGGCAGCTTAGCACGACCCCGGTAGTACCCGATTCCGTGCGTCAGCAGCAACGGCAGCGCCAAATGGACCAGATGCCCGCGGAAACTAATCGCTTTGCGGTGGGACTGAAAAATGGACAAGTGCTGCGTGCCTATGATGTGGAAGTAAAGCAACCTGTCTTCGGTCGCAGCTTCTTGCTGGTAGATGGCTTGCAGCGCTACGACCTGAGCGACGTTCGTTATTACGACGACGAAACGGGCCACTACGTACGGACAACGCTACCTAAGTCGCGCCGCGAAACTACGTTGCGCCGCGACCGACCAGGCCGAATTAGTTTGTATTCTATCACCAGCACGCAGTACGCGGGCAATGGGTTTGGATACCCTTATGGTGGCTACGGGGGCTTCGGCCGCTACGGCTACGGCGGCTTTGGGCCGGCGTACCGCACGGTAAAAACGGAATACTTCAGCAAAGACAACGGCCCAGTCGAAAACCTGACTATCCGGAATTTAGCTATTGCCACCTCCGATAATGCTGGGAGTAGCGCGCTGCTGGCCAAGGCTCGTAGCTTTCAGCGTATTTCTACCCTGAGTTATGTAGCGGCGGGCGGAGTTATCCTGGCCGGCTTGTTTACAACGCTCAACCCTAGCAGTGCGGGGCCGACGATTTCGCCCTTGGTGTACGCAGGACTGCCCCTGCTAATTGTGCCGTTAGTAGTGCAAAGCAAGCAACAAAACAGTATCCGGCAGGCCATTGCCCTCTACAACCGCGGCTTATAGTCAACGGGAGCTAGGTGGGTTGCGTAAGCAACCATGTGACCCGCCCAGCTATTCCCCTCCCCGACTCCGATTTGGAAGCACGCCGCACCAAGGCGTTGCTCGTGCACGAACGATTGTGTGCCCAGTACGGTGCGCCTTTTCCGTTCTTCAGCACCAAAGACCCACTGAGCGAGCTTATCAGCGCGCTACTATCGCACCGTACCCGCAACCAAGATTCGCATCGTGCCTACCAGCAGTTGGTAGCCCGCTTTCCGACTTGGGAGCAAGTGCGTGACGCTCCCACGGAGGAGGTGCAAGCCGCTATCAGTTCGTGCACGTGGCCCGAACAAAAGGCCCCGCGCATTCAGGCCGTATTGCGGGAAATAAGTGCCCGCTGCGGAGGCCCCTGCGACCTAGCTTTTCTCGCGGAGAAGACGGTACCCGAAGCGCGAGCTTGGCTTGAAACTATTCCCGGTGTAGGGCCCAAAACCAGTGCGGCTACGTTGCTTTTTAGTTCGCTGCGCTTGCCCGCCATGCCCGTCGACAGCCACCATCACCGGGTGGCCCAACGACTGAACTTAATCGGACCAAAAGTAGGCACGGAAGCGGCTCACGCCTTGTTGGAAGCCTTATTGCCACCCGATTGGAGTGCTCAACAGGTTTATGACCACCACGAAGCCCTCATGTTTCACGGGCAAAAATGTTGTTATTTCCACTCGCCCGCTTGCGGACGCTGCGTCGTGCTGGATCAGTGCCCTTTTGGTCAAGCCCGACTAAGTGGCGCACCCTTGCCTGTATTGGCCTATAGTAAGTAATTCTTCAGCTGCTCCCCCGAACCTAGCCACCTAGCTTTTGCCTCACAAACACTATGAAAACAACCTACGGCGTACCCGCTCTGATTTCGTTTTTCATCCCAGGCTTAGGGCAACTTATCAAAGGACAGTTTCTGAAAGCCTTCATTATCTGGGCAATTGGCGGCACATTGAGCTTTTTGCTGGGCTGGACGATTGTTGTGCCTTTTCTTATTTGGGCCTGGAACGTGTACGATGCTTACAACTCGCCGGCCTAGCTTTTAGGAACTAGCAAGGCCTATTCAGTGCATTTTGTAGCGGCCTCGTGTGCCCTTAGCTTTGTGGCTCATGCCTACCGCCCTGCACCTCAAAGCCAAGCCCAACAGCAAAGTCAACCAGCTGGTACTAGCTGCGGATGGCAGCCTGACGATTCGCCTGAAAGCGCCGGCGCAAGATGGCAAAGCCAATGCTTGTCTGCTCGCTTACCTAGCTGAGTTATTTGGCGTCAGCAAATCAAGTATTACGCTGGTCACAGGGCACGCGACTCCGTTCAAAAAAGTAGTTTTTGAAACTCTGGATGAGGCTATTGTGCAACAGGTACTTGCCCAGCATCAGCCTTGACAAGGGTACGCTGCCTACCTAGCTAATTTGGGCATGGCGCAGGCCTACTTCCATCTTGGCAGCATAACCAGCAATGGCATCCGCCCGATCGACGCCATTGATAATTCGACGCGCATTTCGATAGTCAGTTACAGGCCCGTGCAAGTAGTGCTCCAGCGCTTTGCCCGTAAACAAACCCTGGCGCATTCCTAGCGAAGCAATGCGGTAGCTTACCAGAGGGTCGAGGGCTAGCTCGGGGGTTTGCTCTAGCCCAATACTCAGGCGCCGACCAAATTGACGGTAATTTGCCCGGCCAGTCAGCTGCACGTAGCCCCTACCTTTATAGCGAGCACCATCTCCTTTTTCCACATTGCCCAATACTCGTCCCGTTTTAGTGGTAGGTTCGTAGCGTTGAAAATACGTTTCGGGGCCCCTCTCCTCAATGGGTTGCCAGGTACCGGCACACTCGTGCTTCACGGTAGCCAACATATAAGCTACCCAGCGCAAGTCGATTAGCCCCGGGTCGTGCTCAACAAAATCGAGCAGATTCTCAATGCCTGCAACCTGATTGGGGGTGAAGCGCAGATTCGTCTGCTCGCGGTACAGGTCGAATAAGGTTTTGTGGTCAAATTTCATGGCTTATCTCGCGTAGTACTATCCTCACTGCCTATCGGCAGCTACCAATTGGCCTAGGCAAATAAGCATCCCTAGCCTTCTGCGTCAATCGCATAACTATGTGATAAGCAGCAAAAAACCCGCAATCATCTAGGCTGAACTAGAGTGGGCAATGGGCTCCGGATAGCCCAATAGTCAGAACCTAGCTCTGGGCGCAACCTCACTGCGCGCTATTCGGTAAGGAGTATCCTACTTTTCTTTTTCCCCTCATGACATTTCCCACCTGGGCCCTCGCCGGTTTTTGGGGCCTTGTATCTGGTTCGGCCTTGCTGATAGGAGCAGGAGCCGGCTACTTTTTGCGCGTGCCGCAGCGCCTTGTTGCTGCTATTATGGCATTTGGCAGCGGAGTACTTATTTCCACGCTGTCGTTGGAGCTGATGGAAGACGCCTACCGGAAAGGCGGCTTCGATGCTACTGCTATCGGTTTTATTGGGGGAGCGGCTACTTACACTATAGCCAATTGGCTGCTAGCTCGCCAAGGGGCGAAGCACCGCAAACGCTCTGGTAGCCAACAGCATGAGGAAAGACAAAAAACGCAAGCGGGCGAAAAAGCGGGTACAGACGCTGGCGACGACAATGGAATGGCCATTGCCCTAGGTGCCCTCCTCGATGGCATCCCGGAAAGTATTGTTATCGGCTTGAGCTTGCTGGCGGGCGGTGCCGTGAGTACTGTAGCGGTAGTAGCTATTTTTCTGTCTAACTTACCCGAAGGCTTATCGAGCGCCGCGGGCATGAAGAAGTCGGGTCGGTCGGCGAGCTACGTCTTTTGGCTATGGTCTGGTATTGCTATTATTTCGGGACTGGCCTCGCTGGTGGGCTACGCCGTATTCAGCCACTTTTCGGCTGATGTAGTGGCCGCTACCACAGCCGTTGCAGCGGGCGCCATCCTAGCGATGCTAGCCGATACCATGATGCCAGAGGCTTTTGAAGAGGCCCACAATTTCACGGGCTTGATTACCGTACTGGGCTTTTTAGCATCCTTTTTCTTGAGTAAAATGGGTGATTAAGCCACTTATTAAAGCTAGGTGCCAGTGCTGCCAAGCCTTGGCATGGTGTTAGTCCGAATTCAGCTTTTGATTAGGTCTGTTACTTTATACTTTTTTGTGACGCTGCCCTACGCTAGTAGCTGGCGGTAGTTGCTTGTTAACGTTAGTATGTCCACCTTTTCCGATCCTGCTGCTATCCAACCTCTACTAGAGGCCCTTTCTTTTTCTCCCGATAATCTTCCACTGCGCAAGCATGTTGCGGCATTGCTGCTGCAGGTTGGGCGCTTAGTAGAGGCCGAAGACACGTACCGCGCCGGTCTGCGCCTAGCCCCCGCCGACCCCGACTTGCAGCTCGGCCTAGCCGAAGTGTACGCAGCGCTCAATAAAACCTCGGCAGCCTTTGTGGTGGTCGAAGAGCTGCTGAAGGGCTACCCTGAACATGCGCGCGCTCACCTGTTGCATGCACGCTTGCTGGCGCGCACCGGTCAGCTTACCGCCGCCCGTGAGGCTTACGAGACGGCCCAACAATACAATCCTGCTCTAGAAGATGCCGAACTCTTGGCTCAGCTCCGGGAGAAGAGTCTAGCGCAGCCCGCGCAACCAGCACACGGAGGGCCGCCCACCGAGATGCCTAGCAGCGCCGGTTTAGTTATTGATGAACAAGCGTTATTCTCCGGTTTAGAGAAGCCCAAAATCAACTTCTCGGATGTGGGCGGTATGGAGGCAGTAAAGGAGGAAATTCGTCTTAAGATCATCCATCCGCTCCAGTACCCCGACCTGTATAAGGCGTACGGCAAAGCAACCGGCGGCGGCTTGCTGCTGTACGGCCCCCCCGGCTGCGGCAAAACGCACCTAGCTCGTGCCACTGCTGGCGAGGTGAAGGCTTCCTTTATCAACGTTGGCATCAACGACATCCTGGACATGTGGCTGGGCAACAGTGAGAAGAACTTGCACCAGCTTTTCGAGATGGCCCGCTTGCAAGCGCCGTGCGTGCTATTCTTTGACGAAGTAGATGCCCTGGCTGCTAACCGCCACGACTTGCGTCAGAGCGCTGGCCGCTCCTTGGTCAACCAATTTTTGGCGGAGCTAGACGGCGCTACCCGCGCTAATGACGGCGTGCTCATTATGGCAGCCACCAACGCGCCCTGGCACCTCGACGCCGCCTTTCGACGCCCCGGCCGCTTCGACCGCATTGTGCTGGTCACCCCGCCCGATGAGCCGGC
Source organism: Hymenobacter crusticola (assembly GCF_002154225.1). Classification (GTDB taxonomy): domain Bacteria; phylum Bacteroidota; class Bacteroidia; order Cytophagales; family Hymenobacteraceae; genus Hymenobacter; species Hymenobacter crusticola. The sequence goes on along the minus strand of NZ_MTSE01000007.1, from coordinate 86,960 downwards.
TCGGTCCGCCGTACTGGAGGTGTTGCTGCGTGAAAAGCCCTTGGCCACTAGCGTGAACATAGCCGCTGTAGCGGCCAAAACGCCTGGCCTTTCCGGCGCCGACCTCAAAGCGCTGCTAGATGTAGCTATTGAAGCTAGGTTGCGCGAATCGATGAAGTTAGGGCGGCCATTACCTATCGAGCAAAACGACTTGCTGAACGCAGCCAAGCAGGTCCGAGCTAGCACAAAGGAATGGTTTGCCACGGCCAAGAATTATGCGCTCTACTCGAATGAAGGCGGTGTGTACGACGATATTCTGGTGTACTTGGGCATCAAAAAACCACGAGAGTAAGTCTGCAGCGCGTAGATGGCCGTCAGAGGCCTGAGCCAGTACAGCAGTTGCTAGACATGCTGCTATTTGAATGCCTTGTCCCTAGGTTTGTTGAATTGAGGCTAGGTGCTGGTGTGGCAAGCGACACAATAGCCAGCACGGCTGGTTCGCTACCAGTCGTTAAGAGCTACGTCATGGCATCGGTTTTCGATGATACCGTAGGCAGACCGCTGCTGGCCTATTCCTAGCATGTTATGCATCTACGCAGCCTTACGACCCGTTCGTGATGCTCCCGCGCAAGCACCGTATTCAGTGGGGTCAGATACTGATTTATCTAAGCGTCTTTTGCTACCAAGTAAGCAACCGCTCTATCCGATAGAATTATTCTTTACATGGAACACGCCTCCTCCTACCATTGGTCTGAACGCGTCTTGTTGCTGCTTCGCCAGGGCCGCGCGCCGCAAGCCGAGCAGGAGCTGCGCCGCATTCTTCAAACCGATCCAACTGATGCCCTAGCCCACGCCTGGCTGGGCATGTGCTTACTCGATCAGGCCAAGTTAGAGGAAGGCCAAGCCGAAGCAGAAACCGCGATTCACCTGGCGCCCGAATACGATTTTGCTTATTACTTGCTCAGCCTGGCGCACCTGCGGCAGCATCGGCAGCCAGCCGCGCTGGTAGCCATTGAGCACGCCCTAGCGCTCGACCCCACGGATCCGAATTATTACCACACGCTAGGCATTATTCGCTTTCAGCGGCATCAGTGGCAAGCCGCATTGAAGGCCGCCGAAACGGGCCTTTCCTATGACCCCGAACACGTTGATTGCCTGGGACTACGGGCCCGCTCTCTGACTCGCCTTGGTCGGCGCGATGAGGCGGCTGACGCCCTCGGCCGCGCCTTGCACCACGACCCGGATGACGCCGGCACCCACGCCGACGCAGGTTGGGTGGCATTAGAAACAGGTCAGGCCAAACCGGCTTTGGAGCATTTTCGACAGGCCCTGCGGCTCTCTCCTACTTCTGAGTATGCTCGGGAAGGCTTGGTTGAAGCGCTTAAAACGCAGTATTGGGTGTATCGCGGTTTTATGCGCTTCGCCTATTGGTCGTCTTCGCTCAGCGACAGCGCACGCCGGGGCCTCTTCCTAGGTCTGTTTATTTTCTCGCGCTTTTTTCCGCTGCTACTACCACTCTACTTGGTACTGGTTTTTATGAGTTGGTTTGCTGATCCGCTGTTTAACACACTGCTGCGCTTTAACCCGTATGGTCGCCACGCCTTGAGCGCCACGCAGGTGCGGCAATCGACGCATTTTTCGGCGCTGTTAGGCACGGGCCTTTTGCTCCTCGCGGCGGGTTTTCTGACGAAGCTAGCTCCCTTAAACATGCTTGGCTTCGTGGCAATGGGACTTCTCTTTCCCCTTGTGGGTACCTGGCGTTTAGCAGTACCGGCGCAACGGCAGCGTTCCTTTTGGTTTGGTGTGAGCTTGGCCGTACTTGGGCTCGTTGCCGTCGGGATTACCGCCCTGCACCTAGGTCCGCCCTATGAAAACATCTTCTTCGGTGGTTATATAATCGGCACGGTGCTCTACGTTTGGTTTTACGCTTTGCGCTGAGCCGTCTATTACTAAGCCGTTCGCCACTGAAGGCCGAACTGCTACATTTTTTTTGCTGGCGAGGGTGATAGTCAGGCAAAACGAGGATTAATAAGCAGAACTTCCGTTTGCATGAGAACTCCACTTGCCACACTCGCCCCATCGATGCCTGACCTAGCGCTGCAAGAGGCGCTGCTCACCAACCGTGAGCGGGTCCTCACGCAGCTGTACCAACAGACCTTTCCGCTGGTACGGCGGCACGTGTTGCGGCACAGCGGCTCTAGCCAAGACGCCCAAGATATCTTCCACGATGCCCTAGTTATCTTCTACGAAAAGGCAGTGCACGGTTCGTTGACCCTGACCGCTGCGCCGAGCACATACCTCGTCAGCATTTGCCGCAACTTGTGGCACCGCGAGCTAGCTCGGCGCAGCCGCCAGCCCAGCACCACGCTAGAGGAAGAACATACCGACTTTGCCGAATCGGCACCCGCCGATTCAGAGACAGCGCCCACCACCTCCCAGGCAGAACTGGTGTTGGATTACGTGGAAAATCTCGGTGCGAAGTGCAAGAGCCTCCTGGTCTCTTTTTATTACTTCAAAGAGCCCCTGGAGCAGATTGCGGCCACTCACCACTACAGCAGCGTGCGCTCGGCCACGGTTCAGAAATTCAAATGCTTAGAACGCTTGCGCACGGCGGTGCGCAAGGTTGCAGCCACTGTCTTTTTTTACGAAAATCATGCGGCCTGAACTAGAGCGTTTGCAACGAATTGAGGATCACCTGCTTCACCAGCCAGCCGCCGACTGGTACGTGCAGGAGCTAGTAGATGCTGACCTCGCAGCTGATACGGACCTTCAGCGCCAGCTGTACCAAGGCTTGTACGTAGCGGGGCAGCAACAGCTTCGCCGTGAATTGGCTGTTATTCACCAACAGCTTTACGGGACAAAACGCCCCAGCCGAATAGCGCAGTGCAAGGCCCTACTCTCCGCCTTACGTTATCAGCTGCGCTGTTATTTCTTCCTCGCCAAGCGCTAGGCGCTGTATCTTACCTAGCCGCTGCGCTTTCTGGCTGGCGCCTAGGTGTTTCTGGTAGCTCGCGACTACTCCCCCACGAACGTATTGTCTCACTAGCAAGCACTTTTCTGAGTGCCCGGCTCGCTGTTGCCGGCGCGCGGAAAAAGGCTTTGCGTCTCTTACCTCCTTCTTATGCTTACCAAGCAAGAATTTCGCAAGTTTGCTGTGCACAGCCAAGGACTCAGCGGCCTAGGGGTAGACCGGTACGTGCGCCACCTAGAAGGCCAAGCACATCCTTTCGTTACGGCCATGACGCGTTCGGTTATTGAAGAGCGGCCCACCCGTTTTGCCGAAATCGACGTGTTTTCGCGCCTAATTATGGATCGGATTATTTTCCTGGGCACTGCCGTTGATGATCAGATTGCCAACGTCATCACGGCTCAGCTTTTATTTCTGGAATCAGTTGACGCGCAAAAAGATATCCTGTTGTACGTCAACTCGCCGGGCGGCTCGGTGTACGCCGGGCTAGGTATCTACGACACCATGCAGTACATCGGGCCCGACGTAGCCACCATTTGCACGGGTGTGGCGCTCTCAATGGGCGCGGTGCTGCTAGCGGGCGGCGCAGCGGGTAAACGCTCAGCCTTGCCGCACGCCCGCGTGATGATTCATCAGCCCTCGGGTGGCGCGCAAGGCCCGTCGACCGATATCGAAATCACGGCGCGCGAGATTCTGAAACTGCGCGCTGAGCTGTACAACATCTTGGCCCACCATACCGGCAAGACCTACCAGGAAATCTACGACCACTCCGACCGGGACTACTGGCTGCGCGCCGACGAAGCAAAAGCCTACGGCTTGATCGATGAAGTACTGATGCGCCATGATGAGACGCCGCCCCTGCTGTAGCATGCCCGGCTGGGCAACTTGAGGCGGTTATATAACCAGAAAGCCATCGGCTTGTGGCCGATGGCTTTCTGGTTATTACTCTTGCGCTAGTCTACCTAGCTTAGGCAATTTGCTCGATGCGCTCCGCTACCGAGTCCTTTTCCTTACGGTAGGTTTTTTCAAACTCTTCGTCAACGTGGTAAGTAGACTCCTCGTGCTGGCTTAGGTCGAGGCCTAGCTCTTCGTCCGATTGTTTCACGCGTAAGCCAAAGAGTTTATCGGTGACTTTCAGCAGGATCCAGGAGCCCACGAAGCAGTACGCTATTACAATCACGAGCCCGAGCATGTGGTAGCCAAACAGCGTAGTGGTGCCGTGCACAAGGCCGCCGTTAGAAGCAAACACACCCGTCAGGATCATGCCCACAATACCGCCTAGGCCGTGGCAAGGAAACACGTCGAGTGTATCATCGATGTTCGTACGGCTGTTTTTCCAATGCACGGCCGCAGCACTAATTAGCGACGCTACCATGCCGATCAGCACGCTTTGACCATAATCGACGTAGCCAGCGGCGGGCGTGATGGCTACTAGGCCAACGACGGCCCCGATGCAAGCGCCCATTGCCGTGGGCTTACCGCCACGAGCCACTTCAATCAGCAACCACATCACTAAGGCCGCCGCCGAAGCGAGGTTGGTATTCGCAAACGACAGTGCCGCTAGTTCGTTGGCACCGAGGGCCGAGCCAGAGTTGAAGCCAAACCATCCCATCCAAAGCAGGCCCGTACCGAGGAGTACGTACGGCACGTTGGGCGTCGAGAAAGACGTGCTACGACCCTGCGCCACGCGTGGCCCTAACACCATAGCGCCAGCTAGGGCAGCAATACCTGCCGAAATGTGCACTACCGTGCCGCCCGCAAAATCGAGCACGCCCCACTTGTGCAGAAAGCCTTCGGGGTGCCAGGTCCAGTGCGCCAACGGGCAGTAGATGAATAGGCAAAACAGCACCATAAAGGCTAGGTAGCCCTTAAACCGCACCCGCTCAGCGAAGGAACCCGTGATGAGGGCCGGTGTGATAATGGCAAATTTCAGCTGAAAAGCGAAGTACAAAATCAGCGGAATGGTAGGGGAAAGCAGCGGGTGCGTGGCCGTACCTACGTTGCGCAGCATCGCAAACGTGAAGGGGTTGCCAATCAGACCGTGCCAACTGTCGCCGTAGGCCAGCGAGAAGCCCACAAAGTAAAACACCAGCGTGATTACGCCCATCGCCACGAAGCTTTGCAGCATCGTCGAAATCACGTTTTTGGGCCGCACCATGCCGCCGTAGAAAAACGACAACCCAGGCGTCATGATTAGGACGAAGGCCGTAGCGGTTAGCATCCAGGCTACATCGGCACCGTTGATGGTGCCAGGTGCCGCTGCCGGGTGATTAGCAGGCATAAAGGCCGCTACAGCTCCCAGGGCCAAACAAGCTAGGAGCGCAAACAAACTCAGACTAGGCCGAAAGCCCGTGGAGGAACTAGACATAGTGCTTTGAACGGGTAATTTTTGGAATGTGGCTGCTATGAAATATGATGGCAATATACCGTAAACATTAATAATTACACAAGATATACCTCGAAAATTGAGGTAGTTTATCTAAAAACACTACATTATTTAACAACCTACTCGATAAATAACAGTAGCCTGTCCTAAATTTGGTTTTATCGAAAAAGTACCTCTTCTCCCAAAAAATACCTTTCTGAAGCGGGTCTCTCTGCCAGTTACGTTCCCTCTACTTATGCCTGGTAAACTTCGCCTTTACGTTTCAAGCCTGTTTTTTGAGGCATAGTGCGTCGGCCGACCAACCTAGGTGGTTAGCCGAAGACATAGGAAAACTCCAAACGCTTAGATCCGCTTCAGGAGCTGCTGTAACAAAACGTAGCCCGCGGGCCAACTACCTAGGTTCGAAGCGGCATTGAGGTGACCCAGAGCACCAACGTTGACAAACGCACTGCCCCAAGCTGCTGCAAAGGCCTGAGCGCGTGCGAGGGAAACATATTCGTCGTTCGTAGAAGCTACTACTTGGCTCGCAAATGGCAACCGTTGCTGAGGCATGGGAGCAAACCCCATAGCTTCGACGGGGAAATCGGCCCGGTCGGTGTCTGCTGGCGCAACTAATAGTGCGCCAACAACGGCCTGAGTGGGGTGCTGCTGCGCCCAGTGTCCAACGGTACTACACCCGAGGCTATGCGCCACTAATACGACCGGCGCTTCGGCGCGCAGGATTGCTTCGTGCAAACCTTGCACCCAATCGGCGCACCGCGGGTGGTCCCACTCTTGCTGCTCCACCCGCGGATACTGGTAGAACGCTGCCCACAGGCTCTGCCAATGCTGCGGCCCCGAGTTACTAAGACCAGGCACTAGTAAGATAGTTGGGTTCATAGCAGCCCTAAGATAGCTCCGTACACCCCATTCACAACTTCTGCCATGCGCTTGAAATCCAGCGTATCGATGGTGTCGGAGGACTCGTGGTAGTTGGGATTGCGCAGAAACGATGTGTCATTGATCATGACGGCTTCGTAGCCGTAGCGCCAGTAGTTGCGGTGGTCCGACAGGCCAGCTAAGCCTTGCGACGTAGGTAGATTGATGCTTTGCACGTCGATTTTGCTATGAGCGCTCATCAGCGTTTTTACTTGCTGCGTGAAAGCTTCTTGGCCCTGCCGACCTACTACAATAATAAAATTGCCGGTGTTAGGATAAAGGGCCGCCAATGCTGGGTCGGGGAATTTCTGGGAGCCAGGCTCGTCGCGGAAGTAGCCGATCATTTCGTAGCAAAGCATGGCGCGCACGGGCACTTTTTCCGTGTGCAACGACTTGGCGTGCACAGCACTGCCCATGTCCTCGGTAGCGAAGAAGGGTGGCTCTTCGAGCGAGTAGGCCACGAAATCGATGCGGTACTTGAGTGTAGGCGCCTGGGCTTGCAACAGCCGCGCCGTTTCGAGCAAGCCAGCTATAGCGCTGGCGTTGTCGTCGGCGCCAGGCTGGTCGCCGCACACGTCGTAATGCGCCCCCACGATGATGCGCGCCGCCGTGGGTGGACCCAAGGAGGCAATGACGTTGCGATACTCGTGCTTCCGCACCTGAAACTTTTGTTCTTGCACCGAGCAACCTAGCTTCTTGAACTCAGCGTGAATGTAGTCGGCGGCTTTGTTTAATGAAGCTAGGTTTTGGTAGTTGCGGGCGGGCTGGAGCGAAGTCAGGAACTGCACATCCGCGTGCAGCCGGGTTTGATTAGCGACAGACATAGATAACAGAAAGCTAGCAGTAACATCTTGACTTGGCCCCTGCGCGTGCAGCCTCAAGCAAGACATCAGATTCAGGGCGAGTGCGGCTATCAGTGGGTTGCGTTTTGTCATTTGCTCACGAAAAGGCCGCCAGGCTGCGGGTTGCAGCATCTGGGCTGCAATAGTAACTCTTAATAAGGAGGTTCTTACTGCAAGCGAAATGCGGCGCCCCGCAACAGGACGGCTCTTCCTGTCGGCTACCTAGCCTAGCTTCTATTGATCAAAGCGACCTTCCACGTTTTCCAGATACTTCTGCCCGGAGCCGGTGTTGAGCAGCAAGATTTGTTCATCGGCGCTGATCCAGCCACTAGCCAGCAACTGGCGCGCAGCCATCCAAACCGCAGCGCCTTCGGGCGCTACAAACAAACCCTCCTGCTTACCTAGCTCGCGCATACCTTCCAGCATCTCGTCTTCGCTAATGCTCACGGCTGTGCCCTGCGACTCGCGCAACACGTCCAGCATCAGCGGCTCGCCGATAGGGCGCGGCACGGCTAAGCCGTTGGCAATGGTGGGGCGACCATTATACTGCTGCGAATTGGCCTGCCGACCTAGGAATGTTTCCACCAATGGCTGACAGTTTTCGGCTTGCACAGCTACCATGCGCGGCAGCTTCACATCGGCCGACAACCAGCCAAGCGCCTGCATTTCGCGAAAAGCCTTCCAGATGCCGATCAGGCCGGTGCCACCACCAGCGGGGTACAGCAGCACATCGGGCAGCTGCCAACCGAGCTGCTCAGCAATTTCGTAGCCCATTGTTTTCTTGCCTTCGATCCGGTAGGGCTCTTTCAGGGTCGATACATCCAGCAGGTGATTGTCAGTATTGGTTTCGCGCACCCAGGCGGCGCAGTCGTTGATGAGGCCATCTATGAGGTGTACTTCGGCGCCATACCAGTAGCACTCTTCTCTGAAGGCTTTGGGGGTGTGGCGCGGCATGGCTACTACGGCGCGCATACCGGCTTTGGCGCAGTACGCAGCCATGGCCACGCCCGCGTTGCCAGCTGTCGGAATAATACAGCCTTGTACCCCTAGCTCTTTGGCTTTGGAAATGGCCATGCTCAGGCCCCGCGCTTTAAACGAGCCCGTTGGGTTCTTGCCCTCGTCCTTCAGCAGGAGCGAGCGAAGGTTATAACGGTTAGCTAGGTTTTGCAGCGTGATAATGGGCGTAAATCCCTCCCCAAGGCTGACCCGGTTTTCATCATCGAGTAGCGGCAGCAACTCGCGGTAACGCCACATGCTGCCTTCCACCGAATGGATGCTTGCTTTCGACAGCGGATCTTGCAAATCGTAGCGGGCAATGAGCGGCATACCGTGACATATCGATAGGCGCTGTAGCTTAAATGCAGAATAAGGAGCGCCACAAACCGAGCACTCAAGGTTTGTGATCCGACTAGAAGTTTCGGCGCAAATGGTCATGACAAGCCAAGGTTGAAAACCTGAGCAAGTAGGAAACTCGTTATACCGAAATCAAATAGTGATTCGGAATAGGCTATTCCTTTCCGGAATACCAGCGCTTCGTATACCGCACAAAATCATGGTAAGGTTGGTTGTTCTCCGTACCCTTCCGTTGAATGAAATTGAACTGGCGCGTGAGTTTCAGATTGCGAATACGCACTTCCACTAGTTCGCCCGATTCTAGTTCTTTTACCACAGCCTGCCGGGGCAAAAAGGCTAGGCACGTATCCACGCGCACAAAGTTCTTCAGCGCTTCGGTGCCGCCCAGCCGCACTTTCACGGGCAAATCGACCAGCTTAATTTGCTGCTGCTCCAAGGCTTCTTCCAGCACTGCGAGCGTACCCGAGCCGTATTCGCGCAGGGCGAGCGGCGTTTCGTACAGGTCTTTCAAGTCTAGTTCTGCTTTGGGCAATGGGTTGCGGACCGAGCGTACCGCTACTACATCATCAGTCAGAAACGGCGTGTAAGTCACGTTGCTGACTTTGTTGATGCCCTCGATAATACCTAGGTCGATTTCGTGCTCAATCAGCGCTTTCAGGATGTTCTCGCTGTTGCGGTTGCGCAGGGTGAGTTGCGTATTTGGGTTCTGCTGCAAATACGCCGATAGCACGGGCGGCAGCACGTACAGCGAAATCGTCGTGCTAGCCCCAATCATCATCTGCACCTGGGGGGAAAAGCTAGTACTGATGCTGGCAAACTCTTGGTGCAACTCGTGTTGCAGCTGCTTGGCCAGCAGGAGTTTGTCGTACAATAGTTTCCCGGCCGGCGTGAGCACCACGCTGTTGCCTAGCCGTTCAAACAAGCCAATCTTGTAATACTCTTCCAGCGCTTTTACCTGCTTGCTCACCGCCGATTGGCTCGTGAACAGCGTTTGGCTGGCCTTGGTGAAGCTCAGCTGCCGCGCGACTTCCAGAAAGATTTCGTGTTTGTGGGAAAGCATGTGCCTGCAAGGTATTTCAAAGTTGGTGTTCCTTCCAGTATAGTACCGCAGACTTCCGACTTAGGTATGCGCATCCAAAGTTTGTCGCAAAGCGAGGTTTAGCCCTAGCTTTGCACACCGTTTCGCATGACCGGCCCCTTCTTCCATATTGCCCTTACGCCACCGTGAGCCACTAGCGCTCCGCGGCGCTTGCGGGTGCAAGCGCCTGTCGTCATGCTTTTTACCTTTTTTATAGGTTGCTGGCTAGCCGCGCTTTGTAGCGCTCGGTATTAGCTGCGTCCTTATTTCACCGGATTTCCCCTCTAATGTCTTTTCTTGAAAAATTAACCCGAGGCCACAGCGTTAAGGACGAAGTATTGGCGGGTCTCACTACGGCCCTGGCCCTTGTACCCGAAGTAGTGGCTTTTGCCTTGCTCGCCCACGTTGGCCCACTGGTGGGTATTAGCTCGGCTTGTATTATCTGCTTAATCACCAGTCTTTTTGGCGGAAGGCCAGGCATGATATCGGGCGCGGCTGGTTCCGTAGCCGTGGTTATCGTCAGCTTGGTGGAGCAGCACGGCGTGGAGTACCTGTTTGCCGCCGTCGCGCTGATGGGCGTTATCCAGATAGCCATTGGCTTGCTGCGCCTTGGCAAGTTTATCCGGCTGGTACCGCAGTCGGTGGTGTTTGGGTTTGTGAATGGGCTGGCACTGATCATTTTCATGGCCCAGTTGGAGCAGTTTAAGGTGGCCGATGCAACGGGTGCTACGCACTGGCTCAGTGGTTCGGCCTTGTACCTCATGCTCGGTCTGGTGGCCCTCACGATGGCCATTATTTTCCTGCTACCTAGGCTCACGAAGGCCGTTCCGCCTTCCTTAATAGCCATTTTGGTTGTTTCGGGGCTGGTTATTTTCGGCAAGTTGCCCACAAAGTCGGTGGGCGATATTGCCTCGATTGCGGGCGGTTTGCCGCAGCCGCATTGGCCCCAGGTGCCACTTAACTGGCAGACGCTGAGCATCATCTTTCCCTACTCGGTTATTATGGCGCTGGTGGGCCTTACCGAAAGCCTGCTCACGCTCACGGTAGTAGACGAGATTACCGAAACGCGTGGCCGCGGCAACAAAGATTGCGTAGCGCAGGGCCTAGCCAATATCACCTCTGGCTTCTTCGGGGGCATGGGCGGCTGCGCCATGATCGGGCAGACCATGGTCAATATTGAGTCGCGGGGGCGGCAGCGGCTGTCGGGCGTAGTGGCGGCGGTGGCGCTGCTGCTGTTCGTGGTCGTGGGCTCGTCGCTGATCGAGCGGCTGCCGCTGGCGGCGCTGGTGGGGGTGATGTTTATGGTGGTTATTGCCACCTTCGAGTGGGCGAGCCTGCGCATCATCGGCAAAATGCCGCTCACCGATGTAGTGGTGATGATTCTGGTGACGCTCATCACGGCCATTTCTCAGAACCTAGCCCTGGCCGTGCTCATCGGCGTGGTGATTTCGGCGCTGGCCTTTGCCTGGGAAAACGCCGTGCGCATTCGGGCCCGCAAGTACGTAGATGAGCAGGACATCAAGCATTACGAAATCTTTGGGCCGCTCTTTTTCGGTTCAGTAGCGGCGTTCAACGAGAAGTTCGACCTAGCCAACGACCCGCAGGAAATCATCGTGGACTTTCGGGAAAGCCGCGTAGCGGATCTGTCCGCCATTGAAGCGTTGAACAAGCTTACAGAGCGCTACCACAAAAGCGGCAAGAAGCTGCACCTGCGCCACCTCAGCCCCGATTCTCGTCGCTTGCTCGCTAATGCTAAAGCGTTAATTGACGTCAACTATTGGGAAGACCCGACCTACAAAGTCTCCGTCGACGCAATGGAATAGCTAGGTTACTCCATCAGCTTAAACTCCTGACGCAAAATCTTTTCGGTAATCAACCGGCGGCCCTGCACGAATTTCTCCGTGGCGGGGCCGTTGTTTTTGGGCTCCATATTTAGGGCAAAGAAGTACAGGCGCCCCTCTTGCTCCAGCCAGCCCACAAACCAGCCATTGTGGGTCTTCGGTGCGTTGCCGCGCGAATAGCCCGTCCAGCCGGTTTTGCCGCGCAACGTCCAATTGCTGCCTTTGCCGAGCACCAATAGCGCCTTCACTGCTTCTTGGTGGCGCGCAGCCACGGATAACTTGTTGGCCTGCAAGCGACGCAGAAAATCGACCTGTTCAAACTGCGTAATGCGCGAGGCACCCGCTAGCCAAAAGGTATCGACCGTAGCCGCCGTGACGAGCATGCGCCCAAACCGCAACCTAGGTAGCCACAGGTTGTAGTTCTTGGCCCCGATGCGGCGTGCTGACTGCTGGTAACACGGCACGCACGACACGCGCAGGGCTTGCGCGTAGGTCATGTCGGCGTTCCAGGCTGCTACCTCCCGCGTCACGCCGTCCCAGCGGCAAATTTCACTGGTATCGCGCAGGGCGCCGGTTTCGAGCCCAATCAAAGTGTTGGGTATTTTGAAGGTGGAAGCGGGCAAAAAGCCTTGGTAACAACGCGTGAGATTGTAGGCCGTGTACTGGTTGGCTTGCGCATCGAACAGCAAAAAAGAGCCCTGCACATCTTGCTCATCGAAGTACTTCTTGAAGTCGCGCTGCACGGTGCGCTGAGCGGCGGCAACGAAGGAAACCAGCGAAAACAGCAGTAGAAGCAAGGAGCGCATAGCTAGGTGGTTGTGAGGAGTTGAAGGAAACAGTTTTAAGAACGTCATGCTGACGACGGGAAGCATCTCGCGTGCAATGGTAATCCTAATCCGGTGATTTTAGCATTGCACGCGAGATGCTTCCTGTCGTCAGCATGACACAACGCGTTGGTTGTGCTAGCTTCTGGTTAAATTTCGCCCGCTCTGCTTACCGCCTTATGTCGCTCACTTACAAAAGAATCATCGTTAAAATCGGCTCCAACGTGCTAACGCAGGACAACGGTCTGCCCGACACGGCCCGCATTCAGCACTTGGTAGACCAACTCGCCGCGCTCAAAAAGCAAGGCCGGGAAGTTATTGTGGTGTCGTCGGGTGCGGTGGCGTCGGGGCGCAGCCTCGTGCAGGTGTCTGACAAAGCCGACGCCGTGACCAACCGCCAGTTGCTCGCCGCCGTGGGCCAAGTGAAGCTGCTCAGCACCTATGCCCAGCTGTTCAGCCAGCACGACTTAGTGTGCGCGCAAGTGCTGGTCACGAAGGAAGATTTTCGCGACCGGGTGCATTACCTGAACATGCAAAACTGCTTCGGCGCACTGCTCCAGAACAACATCATTCCCATTGTAAATGAAAACGATGTGATTTCCGTCACGGAGCTCATGTTCACCGACAACGACGAGCTAGCCGGCCTCATCGCCTCCATGCTGAACGCCGACGCGCTGCTCATCCTCAGCAACGTCAACGGTATTTACACTGGCGACCCGAAAGATCCTAGCTCCGAGCTTCTCCGCGAAATCGAGCCGACTACCACTAGCTTCTCGTCGTTTGTGACCACGCAACGCTCGCAGTTCGGCCGCGGCGGCATGATTACCAAGTGCCACATGGCTCACAAAGTCGCGCAGCTTGGCATTGCGGTGCACATCGCCAACGGCAAGACGGAGAACATCTTACCTAGGTTGCTGAGCGGCGAAGTGGAAAACACGCGCTTTATCCCGAGTAAAATTGCCTCGGGTAAGAAGAAATGGATTGCGCACTCCGAAACCGCGGCGAAAGGCGTAATACACATCAACGCAGGCGCCAAGGCGGCCCTCACGACGCCCGGTAAAGCAGTGAGCCTGTTGCCGGTAGGCGTTACGCGCCTTACCGGCGAATTTCAAAAGGGCGACATCATCAAACTGGTGGATGAACACCAGAAACCCGTCGGCCTAGGTCTGGCCGAATACGGCTCCGACAAAGCCGCCGAGCGCCTCGGCCAGAAAAATCAGAAGCCGCTGGTGCATTATGATTACCTGTTTTTGAATGCCGAAATCAGCTAAGATGCCCCATTCAGAATAGCCTAAGCGGCTAACGGTCATGCTGAGCTTGTCGAAGCATCTCTACCGCTTCGTCCTCCCATCAGGATTACCATTGCAGTAGAGATGCTTCGGCAAGCTCAGCATGACGTTCAAAAAGAAAAAGTAGGAACAAGTAGCAAAAAGTAGAAAGTCATTGCGCATGAACTTGCAACCCCTATTCGAAGCTTCCCAAAAAGCTAGCCGCAGCCTAGGCCTCGTAGCAGCCGATAAAATCGATGCTTTGCTGCGCGACCTAGCCGATGCCGCGGTGGCGAAAACGCCGTTTCTACTCGCGGAGAATGAGAAGGACCTAGCTCGCATGTCGCCGGACGACCCCAAGCATGACCGGCTCAAGCTAACGGCGGCACGCATCAAAGCCATTGCCGAGGATATTCGCAATGTGGCCGGCCTCACGTCGCCGTTGGGGGAAGTGCTGTTGCAGCGGGAACTGTCGAACGGCCTGCACCTCTCCAAAGTGCGCGTACCGCTGGGCGTGGTTGGCGTCATTTACGAAGCGCGCCCCAACGTGACGTTCGACGTGGCCGCGCTGTGCCTGAAAACCGGCAACGCGAGCATCCTGAAAGGCGGCAGCGACGCTAGCTTCTCCAACGAGGCCATCATCTCCGTCATCCACGACGTGCTGCGCCAGCACAACCTAGCCCCCGAAGTAGCCACCCTCCTCCCCCCCGACCGCCAAGCCACCGAAGCGCTACTGAATGCTGTCGGCTACGTGGATGTGCTCATCCCGCGCGGCAGCCAGGGCCTAATTGACTTCGTCCGCCAAAATGCTAAAGTGCCCGTTATCGAAACCGGTGCGGGCGTGGTGCACACCTTCTTCGACGAAACCGCCGACTTAGCTAAAGGCCGCGCTATCATCTTCAATTCCAAAACGCGCCGCCCGAGCGTGTGCAACACCCTCGATTGCCTGCTGCTGCACCAAGCCCGCCTCATCGATCTGCCGGCCATCACGGCGCCGCTCGCCGCCGCGCACGTGCTCTTGTATGCTGATGAGCCTAGCTACGCGGCCCTGCGCGGCTTGTACCCCGCCGAGCTGCTGCAACACGCCACGCCCGAGCATTTCGGCACCGAGTTTCTGTCGTTGAAGCTAGCTATCAAAACGGTAAACGGCTTGGAAGAAGCCCTTCAGCACATTGCCGAACACAGCTCCAAACATAGCGAAGCCATCCTCTCGGAGACGCCCGAGCATATCGAGCAATTCCTGAACAGCGTCGATGCCGCGGCCGTGTACGCCAATGCTTCCACTGCCTTCACCGATGGCGCGCAGTTTGGGCTAGGTGCCGAAATTGGCATCAGCACGCAAAAGTTGCACGCCCGCGGCCCCATGGGCTTGGAAGAACTCACCAGCTACAAGTGGCTCGTGCGCGGCGACGGGCAGGTGCGGACTAGCTAGGTTCAGCGTCAATCCTTCTTCCGATTAAGGCCGTCAGCACTTCTTAGAGTAGAAGTGCTGACGGCCCTACTACTTAGATATGAGTTGGGTTAAGCAGCAGGGCGCAGTTGCCACTTTATGCGCGTGTAGGCAATACGGAAGCCATTCTTCTCCACGTTTCGTTGTGACTGACTACCTGGTAGGGCGCCTATCATTGCGACAGTACACCCTTGGTCAACAGCGTATTGCAGACGTGCATTGAGCAACGCCATCTGAGCACCTTGCTGCCGGCCTTCGGGCACGGTACTAGCCCCCGCCAGCAGCGCCACACCGTCGTAGATAAAGAGACCCCCGGCAGCAATCGGTTCACTATCTAGTTCAGCTAGAAAGGGAAATGATCCGGCGCTGCTCGCGGTGACTTGCCCAAATTCCAACATAAAATCAGAAAGATCCAGCGTCTCAGCACTCCAGCCCTGAGCAGAAATGCGTGCCCACAGCGCTGCTTCTCCGGCCTCAATCAAGCGAGTTTTTAACAACGGATTGCGCGGAGTTTGCGGTTCGAAGCCATCCGTAAGGTCGCGGTACAGCACATTGGTAAACTCAAGTGGCTGATAACTTCTCTCGTTCAACAGTTCCAGCAGCGAGCTAGGCGCCATTGGACTCACTTCATGAAAAACCGGCGCGTTTCGCTCTTTGAAAAACGCTTCCAGCTTATCTAGATCCTGATGCGTGATTTCATCAAAGACACCGAGCCCAAAGGTCTGCGTCAACGGTGATTCAGGACCGTCGAACATGGCATACGCACCGGCAACCTCTAGCCATTCGGCCTTGCTTTCCGGAAAAAGCCTAGCTCGCTCTTCTACAATCGACGCATTAGCACGTGCTTCCGTGCGTTCCAGTTGGCAGGCTAATTTTCGATCAGAGAAAATCATGGGCATTTAAGCGTCACTAAAGAGTCAACTTCAAGATAATAATTCGGTAGACAGCACTTTTTCACTTAGGTGCTCGGCCAGATTACAAATCCAGCCGAGTGAGATGCCTCAACTGCCTTTCCAAATAGCATATCCACCCTCGGATTCTGCTATAAGCAGCGTGCCGCCCTCGTTCACGCTTGTTCCATCAGATAGCTACCAAGGTTCATATCCATCATCGGAAGTACCGCTAACTTGGAACCACGAGCCGTCTTCAAAATGCACTTCTAAATCGCTCGATTCTAAGCAGAAAGCGTCAATCACTTTCTTGAGGTTAACGCTATTCATCCCTAACAACATCTGCTCTTCGACGCTAAGGTGCTCCTGCGGCCTAGGGTGAAACAGCATATTAGCTTGGATGGAAAGGTAAATATCCTCACCCTGCGAATTTCTAAACTCTATAAAGGGTATTTGATGACTTACCCCGAAGCTCTCCACACTAGTACCGATCAGCAGCGTGCGGGCAACTCGATTGGCAGCTTCCGTTACGCTAGCTCGGTTATTATCCATGCTTTAAGAATACAACAAAAACCTATACACAAGCCTACTTAGCTACTCAATAATCCCGTTTTCTCTATACCTTCCGGCGTCCTTTCTAGCTCATCCTTATCCATGCTTTCCCGCTCCTTATTTCGCGTGCCATTGCTGGTGCTGCTGGCGTTGCTATGCGCTTGCTCCAAGCCTGATTCCAACACCGAAAAAGCCGCGGCGAGCTCCGAAGGCGAAGAAATTGACCCGTACCAGAACGTGGTGTTCACCTTCGACGAGGACGTGGTCGGCGACGCGCAGCAGAACCACTGGGACACGGTGCAGTACGTGAAGTTTGAGCCGGCGGTGCGCGGCAAGTTCAAGTGGACCAGCAACCGCGAACTGACCTTTTCGCCCGCCGAGCCGTTTCGGCCGAGCACGGCGTTTCAGGCGGCGTTGCGCAAGGAAGCCATGCCGAGCGGCAAGCAAAAGCTAGCCCTCAGCCGCACCAAGTTTCACACGCCGTACCTGGAAATGAGTGCGCCGCAGGTGTTCTGGGGCCGGTCGCGGCGGGTGGCGGGCTCGGCGGAGATGCGCGCTAACCTTGTGTTCAACTACTCGGTACGGCCGAGCGACGTGCGCGGCAAGTTGCGCGTTACGCAGGATGGGCAGCCGGTGGCCTTTGAGGTGGTATCGGCGGAGCCGGACAAGCTGGTGGGCATCAGCTTCACCCAGCAAGTGCGCCCCTACTCGCCGCTGACGCTGACCGTGGAGCCCGGCCTGCGCGCCGTGGGCAGCGACCGAGCCACCACCAAGCCCCTCACCGCCGATGGCGACGTGCCCGACCAGCAAACCCTGCAAGTGCGCGAACTCACCGGCTCCCTGCAAGACGGCGAACCCGTCGTGACGGTGCTCACGAACCAGCCCGTTTCGGTGGATGATATTCGGGAGCAGCTCAAGGTGTCGCCGGAGGTGTCGTTTGCGGTGGAGGCGTTGGAAAGCGGCTTTGCGCTGAAAGGCGGCTTTGAGGTGGGCCGCAGCTACCAAGTGAGCCTGAACGGCGGCACGCGCGGGGCCTTGGGCGGACAGCTCGCCGAGCCTTTCAGCCAAACCGTGAGCTTCGGCGACGAGCAACCTAGCCTCTCTTTCGCCAACGGCGACAAAGCCATGTACCTCGACGCGCTGGGCGCCCGCAACCTAGGTATCCGCATCAACGAGGTGGAGAAGGTGAAGGTGACTATTGCCAAGGTGTACGCCAACAACATTCAGCAACTGATGCGCGGCGGCAGCCAGTACGGCTACCCCGAATACAACGAGGATGAGCCCAGTACCGACGATGAAGGTGGCTACATCGACCGCTCGTTCCAATACTACGACGTCGAGAACCTAGGCAATGTGCTCACCGAGCGCACCTACACCGTGTCGGGTTTGCCGAAGCAACAGGGTCTGCGGCTGCTCAACCTGAGCATGAAAGACCTGGAGTTTACGGGTCCGCTGAAAGGGCTGTACGTGGTCAAAGTAGAAGACACCGAGCACCAATGGCTGCAAGTCTCGAAGCTGGTGGCGGTGTCGGATATTGGGCTGATTGTGAAGCAGGGCAAGGCCGGCAGCACGCTGGTGTTTGCCAATTCCATCCGCAATGCTAAGCCGCTGTCGGGCGTGTCGGTGCAGTTTGTGAGTTCTAATAACCAGGTTATTGCGTCGAGCACGACCAACGGCGACGGCCTAGCGAAGTTTGACAGCACGGCCGCCACGAGCCGCTTCCGCCTGAGCATGGTGACGGCCCAGCGCGAATCCGATTTCACGTTCCTCGATTTGCCGCGCAGCCGCGTCGAGACGTCGCGGTTTGAGGTGGGTGGTTTGCAGAGCAACGTGGCCCGCTACCAAGCCTTCCTCTATGGCGACCGGGACCTGTACCGCCCCGGCGACACGATTCGCACCAACACCGTTATCCGCACCGAAAACTGGAAAACGCCGCCCGCCAACCTGCCGGTCAAGATTCGGCTGCTGCTGCCCACGGGCAAGGAGTACGCGAGCCTGCGCAAGAAGCTGTCGGTAGCGGGCTCGTTTGAGTCGAGCTTCATCCTGCCGCCCAGTATCATGACCGGCCTTTACACGCTGGAAATCCTCACCGGCAACGACGTGCTGCTCACCTCGCGCCAGCTCAGCGTGGAAGAATTCATTCCTGACCGCCTGAAGGTGACGGTGAAAGCTAGCCTCGCCGTCGTGCGGCCAGGGCAAACGGTGACGGCTAACATCACGGCCGCGAACCTGTTCGGTCCGCCCGCTTCCGACCGCAAGTTTGAGGTGGAATTCTCGCTGAAAGAGAAGTTCTTCAACCCTAAGAAATACCCCGATTACGACTTCCAAATCAGCACCGGGGAAGAGCGCCGCGCGAGCTACGACGAGGAGTCGGAAAGCACGTCGGCCATTTCCAGCCGCTTCGAGAAAGCCGTGCGCGAAGGCAACACCGACGCGGCCGGGCGCGGCGCGGCCACGTACGAGGTGCCTAGCTATTCCGA
Source organism: Hymenobacter crusticola (assembly GCF_002154225.1). Lineage (GTDB taxonomy): Bacteria > Bacteroidota > Bacteroidia > Cytophagales > Hymenobacteraceae > Hymenobacter > Hymenobacter crusticola. The sequence goes on along the minus strand of NZ_MTSE01000007.1, from coordinate 68,131 downwards.
CCTAGGTATTTTGGAAGGCGCGGCCTTCACGACAGTTTTCGACGAAACGGGTCGGCCGGTGAACCGCCTGACTACCTTTGAAGTGCAAACCCAGCCGGTGCTCTACGGGCTCCAGCGCATCAGCGACTTGATCAGCACGCGCCAGCAGTTGCCGGTGCGCATTGTGGCCCTCACGCCGGCCGGGCAGCCGACCAATGCCAGCGCGCAAGTGACCATTGTGCGGCTGTTGTGGGAAACGGTGATTGAGCGCCGCGGCGGCCGCTACCTCTACAACTCGCAGAAGCGCGAGCAGGTGGTGATGAACCGCACCATTCCGCTGTATGCGGGCGGCAACCCCGACGCGAACCTAGGTTTTGCGCCCACCTACTCCGGCGAATACGAAGTGCGGGTGAGTCGGCCCGGCGCCCGCACCTACGTGGCGCAGCGCATGTACGCCTACGGCTACGGCGATACGCAGAGCAACTCCTTCGAAGTAAACAACGAGGGCGAGGTGACCATTGAGGCCGATAAAGCCAAGTACCAGCCCGGCGAAACCGCTAATCTGCTGCTGAAAACCCCCTTCCCCGGCCGCGTGCTCGTGACGGTGGAGCGCGACCGAGTGCTCGACCACTTCTACGTGACCACCGACGAGAAATCGGCCCGCGTGCGCATCCCGATTCGCGGCAACCACGTGCCCAACATCTACGTGACGGCCACTGCCATCCGCGAAATCACTGACAACCGCCTGCCGCTCACGGTGGCCCGCGGCTTTGTGCCGCTCACGGTGGAGAAGCCCGACGCCCAGCTGCAAGTCGCCCTGAATGTGCCCCAGCAAAGCCGCTCCCAAACCTGGCAAACCATCGAAGCCACGACCGCGCCTGGCGCCAACGTGACCCTAGCTGTGGTGGATGAAGGCATTTTGCAGCTTAAGGATTACCGCACGCCCGACCCCTACGGCTACTTCTACCAGAAGCGCGCCCTCGAAGTGCAGGCCTACGACGTGTACCCCTTCCTGCTGCCCGAGCTAGGTACCAGCAGTTCCGGGGGCGACGCCGCCGACCTCTCGCGCCGCACCACGCCCGTGCCCTCGCGCCGCGTGAAGCTGCTCGCCAAATGGAGCGGCGTTCTGAAGGCCGATGCCAGCGGCAAAGTGCGCTACAAAGTGCGCATTCCGCAGTTTTCGGGTGCCGTACGGGTCATGGCCCTCGCCTACAAAGACGACGCGTTTGGCTCCGCCGAAAAAACCATGAAAGTGGCTGACCCAGTGGTTATCAGCACCGCGCTACCTAGGTTCCTCAGCCCCGGCGACACTATTGACGTGCCGGTAACGCTGACGAATACGACGGGGAAAACTCTGATTGGAGATATATCCCTAGGGTCAGATTCAAAAACATTTGTGGAAGTCTTTACAAAAAGAGAGGACTTCACGAATGAAGTAGACTCCTCTCATCCTGCTGGTGATTATCGTCTGTACTACGAAGGTCATGCTATCAAATTACAACCGAATGCAGAACAGCGAGTGATGTTCCATTTGGTAGCTAGGTCAGTAGGCACAGCAGTTATCAATGTTCGAGTGTCAGGTAATAACATAGTTCGCCTTGATGACAAAGGAAAGCCAAGACCTTACACCGAAACCATCGAACTCCCAATCCGTCCCGCTTCGCCGCTCGAAAAACGCACCGGTTCCGGCGTCGTAGCGGGCGGCAGCGGCGCGACGTTTAACCTGAAAACCAACTTCCTGCCGTCGTCGTTGCGGAGCCAGCTGGTGGTGAACCGCTCGCCGATGACGGAGTTTGCCAAAGACCTGCGCTACCTGCTGCAATACCCTTACGGCTGCCTGGAGCAAACCGTGTCGGCCGCTTTCCCGCAGCTCTACTACGGCGACCTAGCTGCCACGCTCCAGCAGAAAACCGGGCAGGCCGCCAAAGCCCAGCGCTACAACCCGAACTACAATGTGCAGGAAGCCATTCGCAAAATCGAGTCGATGCAGCTCTACAACGGCTCGCTCAGCTACTGGCCCGGCGGCGACTACGATAACTGGTGGGCTACCGCCTACGCCGCGCACTTCCTGCTAGAAGCCCAACGCGCTGGCTTCGACGTGAATAAAACCGTGCTCGACAAAGTGCTGCGCTACCTGCAATTCCGCAACCGCAAGCGCGAAACCGAAGAGTACCGCTACTTCGACGCCAACAACATTGCCCGCCAGAAGCTTATCGCCAAGAAGGAAATCACCTACAGCCTCTACGTGCTAGCCCTAGCCGGTCGGCAAGACCCGGTGGCGATGAACTACTACAAGGCCAACCGGCCGCTGCTCGCCCAAGATGCGCGGTTCTTGCTGGCCTGCACCTTCTCCCTCAATGGCAACGAGCGCAGCTTCCGCGACGTGCTGCCCACCAAGTTCGGCGGCGAAACTGCGGCGGCCCGCGCCCTCGATGGCTCGTTCTACTCGCCCATCCGCGACGAAGCCTTGGTGCTCAACGCCCTGCTCGCCGCTGACCCCGGCAATGCGCAAGTAACGAGCCTCACGCGCCAGCTCAGCCGCCAGGTGAAGCAAGCGGGCTGGCTCAGCACCCAAGAGCGGGCGTTTGCCCTGCTAGCTCTCGGCAAAGTAGCGCGCCAAAACGCCAGCAGTACCGTCACGGCCTCTCTCCTTGCCGACAGCAAGAAGATCGGTGAATTTTCGGGCAAAGACCTCACGGTGAACAACGTAGCGAATCGGCAACTAGCCTTGCGCACGGCCGGCAGCGGCAGCCTCTACTACTTCTGGGAAACCGAAGGCATTTCGCCCACCAACACCATCCGCGAGGAAGACGCTTACTTGAAAGTGCGCCGCCAGTTCCTCGACCGCAGCGGCCAGCCCCTCGGTTCGCCCACCTTCCGCCAGAATGACTTGGTGGTGGTGAAAATAACCCTGCAAGCGGCCGACGCAGCCGGCGAGGTGAAGAACGTGGCCATCACCGACCTGCTGCCCGCCGGCCTGGAAATCGAGAACCCACGCATTGGTGCCGTCCGCGACCTAGCCTGGGCCACCGACGCCGCCCAACCCGACTACCTGGATGTGCGCGACGACCGGATCAACCTGTTTACCACCGCCACGGGTCAACCGAAGTCGTTCTACTACCTGGCGCGGGCCGTGAGCAAAGGCACCTTCCGCCTGGGCCCGGTAAGCGCCGACGCCATGTACAACGCGGAGTATCACAGCTATAATGGTGCGGGTGTGGTGCGCGTGCAGTAGAGACACCTACTCGTGTCTCGTCGTTGAACGAGCGGCAACGCGCCGTATGATAAACATCTCGTCCATAGAACGTTCAATGGCAATTATTCAACGTCAGTCGTTCAACGAGGAGACACCAGTAGGTGTCTCTACATGGCACCTATGAAGCGGCGCGTCAGCATACGGTTTTTTGCGGGGCTAGGGCTGTTGCTGCTTCTGCTAGCCGGCCTCAACCTAGCTTTCCCGCTACCGCACCCTCCGCAATATTCGCCCATCGTGACGGCGGCTGATGGCTCGGTGCTGCACGCCTTTCTGAACCCAACGCAGAAGTGGCGCATGAAAACGGAGCTGCGCGAAATCACACCGGCGCTGCGCACGGCCATTGTTGCCAAGGAAGACCGTTGGTTTTACTATCACCTCGGCGTGAATCCGCTGGCGATTGTGAAGGCCGCTGGGCGCAACGTGTTTGGCCAAGGTCGCACGACGGGTGCCAGTACTATCACGATGCAGGTGGCTCGTTTGCTCGAGCCCAAGGAGCGCACCCTAGGCAATAAGCTGCTAGAAATGCTGCGCGCTGTACAGCTCGAAGCGCACTACAGCAAGGACGAAATCCTACAGCTTTACCTCAACCTGGTACCCTACGGCGGCAACGTGGAAGGCGTGAAATCGGCCGCGCTGCTCTACTTCCAACAGCCGCCCGATTATCTGTCGCTCGCCCAAACCGTGACGCTGGCCATCATCCCAAACCGACCTAGGGGGCTGGTGCTAGGCAAAAACAACGCGGCCGTGTTGCAAGAACGCAACCGCTGGCTGCGGCGTTTTGGCGAGCAAGGCTTGTTTACAAAACAGGACATTGAAGACGCGCTGCTGGAGCCGCTTGATGTGCAGCGCCATGCCGCCCCTACGCTCGCGCCGCACCTTGCGCGGCGCCTGGTCCGGCAGCTTCCGCACGAGGCGATTGTCGCTTCTACCCTCAACCGCAGCAAGCAAGCCAAGGCCGAAGACCTCACGCGCAACTACGTGCGCCGCCTGCACGAGCTAGGTATTTCCAACGCGGCGGTGCTGGTCATCAACAACCGCACGCGGGCGGTGGAAGCGTACGTTGGCTCCGCCGATTTCCAGGATGCTTTCAACCAAGGGCAGGTCGATGGTATTCAAGCGGTTCGCTCGCCGGGCAGCACGCTCAAGCCGTTTCTTTACGCCCTAGCCATGGACCGTGGCCTGCTCACGCCCAAGCTCGTGCTACCCGACGTGCCCACCAACTTCGGCGGTTACCAGCCCGAGAACTTCGACAAGCATTGCAACGGCGAAGTGACGTTGGAGCGCGCCCTAGCGCATTCCCTCAACATCCCGGCCGTGCGCGTACTCTCTGAAATGGGCGTGCCCACGTTCACCGATAAGCTGCGCGAAGCAGATTTCCAAAGCGTCACGCAGAACCGGACACAGCTCGGCCTGTCGAGCATCCTGGGTGGTTGCGGGGCTAGCTTAGAGGAGTTGACGAACCTGTACGTGACCTTGGCCAATAGCGGCAAGTACGCCCCGCTGCGGTGGACCCGATCCTCGCCTAGCACTCGCCCATCTGCGAAGAACCTAGCTCCTAAAGGCACTGCACTGGTTTCCGACGCCTCGGCCTTCCTCGTTACCGACATCCTCAGCCAGCTTACGCGCCCCGACTTACCCATCAACTACCAAAGCAGCATGCGCCTGCCGAAAGTGGCCTGGAAAACCGGCACCAGCTACGGCCGCCGCGACGCCTGGAGCATCGGCTACAACCGCGAGTACACCATTGGCGTGTGGGTAGGCAACTTCAGCGGACAAGGCGCGCCGGCTCTCACGGGTGCCGACGTAGCCACGCCGTTGCTATTCGACCTGTTTAACACCATCGCCTACAACTCGCCCAACGACTGGTTCCAGCCACCCGCCTCCCTCGACTTTCGGCTGGTGTGCGCCGAAACGGGTCTGCTGCCCGGCGAGCATTGCCCCAACCAAATCATCGACTATTTCCTGCCCGGCACTTCCTCCACCCAGCGCTGCCAGCACCAGAAAGAAGTGCTCGTGTCGGCCGACGGACAGTATGCGTACTGCCGAGCCTGCGCGCCCGCGACGGGTTTTCGGCGCGAGCTCTACCCTAATATGCTGCCGGAGGTGTTAGCCTACAAGGAAACGCAGGGCATTCCGTACCATCGCTTGCCGCCCCACAATCCCGGCTGTCAGTTGGTGCGTGGCGGCACGGAGCGGGCACCTAGCATCACGTCGCCCTTGGCGAACACCGAATACGTGCTCAATCGCCACGAGAAGCAACAGTTGCTGCTTAGCTGCGCCGCCGACAATGAGGTACGGCAAGTGTATTGGTACGTCAACGACCGGTTTCTGCGGGCCGCTTCGGCCTCAGAACGCGTATTTTTTCAACCGCCACCCGGCCCGCTAAAAATCTCCTGCGCCGACGACCACGGCCGAAACACCGATATCCAAGTGACGGTTACGGAGATGTAGAGACGCAATATTTTGCGTCTCCGCGTTGAACGATGGGCCTAGAACTAGCTGGTTCAGAACGATGCGCCGTAAACCACAGCAACGACAAGACGCAAAATATTGCGCCTCTACACCGCTCGGGATAAACTTTCCTTCTCACAAAGCTGAGCTTGCCTGAATTACGTACAGTTCACCCTATGAAGCAGCTTAAAGAAAAGCACCCCCTAGCTATCCGCTGGTTTCACTGGATCAACTTTCCGGTGCTGATGTTGATGATTTGGAGCGGCTTGCTCATCTACTGGGCCAACGACATTTACCGTATTGGCTGGGGCAAAACCACACTTTTCCGCTTTTTCCCCGATTCTTTTTACAAAGCGCTGAACGTGCCGTTTCGACTAGCGGAGGGCATGTCGCTGCACTTTGTGTTTATGTGGCTGTTCGTCATCAATGGCGTGCTGTACATGGCCTACACGTTTCTTTCTGGCGAATGGCGCTACTTGTTGCCCAATCGCCATTCGTTCCGCGAAGCGTGGCAGGTAACGCTGCACGACCTAGGTTTGCGCAAAACGGAGCCGCCCGTGCGCAAATACAATGGGGCCCAGCGCATTGCCTACACAGCTGTTCTGCTCATGGGCATCGGCTCCTTGCTCACGGGCCTAGCTATTTACAAGCCCACGCAACTTGCTTGGCTCACCCAACTGTTAGGAGGGTACGAAGCCGCTCGCGCCCAACACTTCGTGCTCACGATTGGCTACGTGCTGTTTTTCGTGGTGCATGTGCTGCAAGTAGCGCGGGCCGGCTGGAACAACTTCCGCTCTATGATTGCGGGCTTTGAGGTGGTGGATACGCCCGCGCCCCAAGCGTCGACGGCCCCCGCCGCCGACCGCCCCGCTCCTTCTTCGATCTAGCTTTTATGGCCAATACTCCGCAAAATCCCAGCTCCCCCCCCGACGAGCAAGTACAACGTGAAGCTGCTAGCCGCTCGCGGCGGGCCTTCTTGGTAGCGGGAGCAGCTGCTTTAGCGAGCCTAGGTGGCTGGCGCTGGCTGGTCTCGCAACCGAAAGAAGCCGGCATTCCGCGCCCCCTGCGCACCGTGCTCGATGCCAACGGCAAGCTAGCTGGCGAGTATTTCAGCAATGCCCACCTAGCCCCTGTGTTTCCGAAGCACTTGGTGCGGGAGCCGCGCGTGAATGGCAAAATCGGCATGCGCGGCGAATTTGACCCCGCGGCTTGGCGCTTGCAGGTCAGCGCTTATGCTGACCCTAAACAGGTCCGAACCTTTTCCCTCGAAGACATCAAAGCCCTCCCGCGTGTCGAAATCACCACGGAGCTGAAGTGCATCGAAGGTTGGAGCGTGGTCGTGAACTGGGCTGGGGCTCGCTTCTCCGATTTTGCCGATAAATACGGGCTGGCTACGTCCAACGGCGCTGCCACAGCCACCAGTGCCGATGCACTAGCGCCCTACGTACGCGTGACTACGCCCGACAACGCCTACTATGTTGGCCTCGACATTGCCAGTGCCATGCACCCCCAAACGCTGCTGTGCTACGAGATGAACGGCGAACCGCTCAGCATCACGCACGGCGCGCCCCTACGCTTGGCCATGCCGGTGAAGTATGGCATCAAGTACCTCAAGCGCATCGGCACCATCCAGTTCCTAGACCAGCGGCCCGCCGACTACTGGGCCGACCGCGGCTACGACTGGAATGCCGGCCACTAAACACCTCTCAAACAAAGAGCCCCAACTACCTAGGTAGTTGGGGCTCTTTACTGTATTGAAGGGCAAAGTCAGCCGCTTACACAGCGTCGCTGTTGTGGCTGCCGCTACCGCTTAGCGTACCTCTTACTTTGTCGCTGATGGTACCCATCGCTGAGTCCGTAGTTGTCATTTGTTCTTTCTGGGCGTGGCCGCGTGGGTCCGGAGGCGCTAGTACGGGCACACCACCGAGAGGCGCTGCTTTTTCCAGATGGAACTCACCTTTGCCATCTATCGACGGCCCTGATACCCAACGACCAGCCGGGGTGGGTTCGTTACCGACGTAGGTGCTCACGAAAGCGTAGTTGAAGCCTTGTACTTCTTCGCTCTGGGGGAAGCTGTTCGGAATCGGCATCGCATTTAGGCCGCCATTTTCTTCAATCACTGCCATCCACTGGTTTTGGTGCATAGTGTCGCGGGCGATGAGGAAGGCCAGCATATCTTTCATGCCGGGGTCGTCGGTCATTTCCCAAAGACGGGTGGCTAGGGTGCGGCCGGTGCTTTCGGCGGCTACGTTGGTGTACATATCAGCCACAATGTTGCCGCTGCCTACTACCCACGAGCCATTAAAAGGCACACCGTTGGCATCCGTAGCTAGGGCCGACATACCGGCCGAAAGAATATGGCGAGGATCCATGCCGCCCATGATGGCGCCTACTACTTTATCCTTCGCAAACTCATCCTGCATGCTCATAGGAGCGCCTTCGAGGTTGAGCGCTACGGCCGTGGCTAGCATTTCGATGTGGGCAATTTCCTCGGTGCCGGTCTCCAGCAACATGTCGCGGTACTTCACCGGGCCCCGTGAACCCCACGCTTGAAACAGGTACTGCAAACAAACGCGAATTTCGCCTTCGATGCCACCAATGGCTTGCTGCAACATGCGAGCAAATACAGGGTTGGGCTTATCTACGCGCACTTTGTACTGGAGTTCTCGGTCGTGATAGAACATGGTGAGAGGGACGTTAGGTGTGAAAAACAACTACCGTTGGTATGCATGCCAACGGTTTTGCTGTCTATACGCCTCTCTGCGCGGCTTCAACGATCCGGGAAATACGGGTTTTCGCAATAGAATTTTGGAGATTCTGTTACGTATAAATCCTAGCTGCTACGGAGTTATACTCGATCAGCCTGCAAAATTTGGGTATTCCTCGCCATCAAATACCGGCTCTAGGTTGGCTTCTTCCTCCTGCGTGAACATGCGAGAGCGGATCAGGAAACGGACGCCGTGCGGAATTTCCAGCGAAAAGCTAGCCCCCCGGCCTTTCGTCACGTCAACGGTTAGCTGGGTGTGTTTCCAATACTCAAACTGGCTGGCGCTCATAAAGAAGTCGCAGCCATGGATGCGGCCGAGCCACACGTCGTTGGTGCCCACCTTGAACTCGCCGGCCGCAAAGCACATGGGCGAAGAACCGTCGCAACAGCCGCCGCTCTGGTGAAACATGAGCGGGCCGTGCTCGTCGCGCAGAATATCGATTAGGGCCTCGGCGGCGGGCGTAACGAGGACGCGTGGGATGAGTTCAGAAGACATTGGTGGGGTAAGAAAGGAGGTGGTAGCCAGCTACTTTTTACGCGTGAACGTGTACACGGTGCTCGTTCGCTCATCGCGCACCACTACCTGCTTATCGGGGGCTATGCTACCGCTATTTGGTTGACTCAGCCATTGGTACGCTAGCTGCTGCTGAGCATCCCAGTGGTAATGACGATTGCCACTGCTGGATATGCTTTTCAAGCTATTGAGCATCTGGTCGGTGGCAGGTGGCAGTTGCCGAAATACCCCGTTATCGGTTTGCACCTCGGCTTTTTGTAGCGTCCAATCTGGGTTCAGTTTGCCTGGAACAGGCAGCAGTTGCGCGTGAGTGGCGAAGGATACACAACCTAATGCCAGAAGAATTGGCAAGCGTTTCATGAGCAGATAATACTAAGTGACCGTAACGTACAATAGAGACGCAAATCATTAGTAGAAAGATGCTTGCTAGGGCCTAGTAGCTATATAGTAGACCGTCATGCTGAGCTTGTTGAAGCATCTCTATCGCCTCGTTGCGCTACTGTTGAAGTTAGCACTGCGGTAGAGATGCTTCGACAAGCTCAGCATGACGGTCTGCTTTCAACGTTCTAGCCGGAACTCGCTAGCTTCCTAGAAGAAACCTAGCTTCTGCTGGCTGTAGGAAATCAGCATGTTCTTGCTTTGGCGATAGTGCTCCAGCATCATCTTGTGGTTCTCGCGGCCAAAACCTGACTTCTTGTAACCGCCAAATGGGGCACCAGCGGGGTAGTCGTGGTAGCAGTTCACCCACACGCGGCCCGCTTGAATGGTGCGCGGCACTTGGTACAGCTCGTGCGCGTCGCGGCTCCATACGCCGGCACCTAGGCCGTAGAGTGTGTCGTTGGCAATTTCGAGGGCTTCTTCCACGGTTTTGAACGTGGTAACGGACACCACCGGGCCGAAAATTTCCTCCTGGAAGATACGCATCTTGTTGTGGCCGCGGAACACGGTGGGCTGAATGTAGTAGCCTTCCGCAAGGGCGCCGTCTTCCTGGTGGTACGCGTCGCCGCCAACCAGCACTTCGGCGCCTTCGTCCTTGCCAATTTCGAGGTAGCTCAGGATTTTCTCGAACTGGTCGTTGCTGGCCTGGGCGCCCATCATGGTTTCCTTGTCGAGCGGGTTGCCTAGCTTAATGGCTTTCACGCGCTCAATGACGCGGGCAATAAACTCGTCGTAAATATCTTCCTGAATCAGCATGCGCGAAGGGCACGTGCAGATTTCGCCTTGGTTCAGGGCGAACATGACGGCGCCTTCAATGGCTTTGTCGAGGAAGTCGTCGTCGGCATCCATCACGCTCTTGAAGAAGATATTAGGCGACTTGCCGCCTAGCTCCATCGTCACGGGGATGATGTTCTCAGAAGCGTACTGCATGATAAGGCGGCCCGTGGTGGTTTCACCCGTAAACGACACCTTCTGGATGCGCGGCGACGAGGCCAGCGGCTTACCGGCTTCCAGCCCGAAGCCATTCACCACGTTTACCACGCCGGCCGGAATCAGGTCCCCGATCAGCTCCATCAGCACCATGATGCTGGCGGGCGTTTGTTCGGCGGGCTTCATCACCACGCAACAGCCAGCAGCCAGCGCGGGGGCTAGCTTCCAAGTAGCCATCAGCAGCGGGAAGTTCCAGGGAATAATCTGGCCTACTACGCCCAGCGGCTCGTTGATAATCAACGACAATGTGTTCTCATTCAGTTCGGTAGCAGAGCCTTCCTCGGCCCGAATAACGGCCCCGAAGTAGCGAAAGTGGTCGACTACCAGCGGCAAGTCGGCGTTCAGGGTTTCACGAATGGCTTTGCCGTTTTCCACGCACTCCACGGCGGCTAGGTGCTCTAGGTGCTGTTCGATGCGGTCGGCAATCTTCATCAGCATGTTGCTGCGCGTAGTCGCCGACGTATTTTTCCAGGTCTTAAACGCTTCGTGGGCTGCGTCGAGGGCTAGCTCAATGTCCTCTTTGGTGGAGCGCGCTACCTTGGTAAAGGCCTTGCCATCGATGGGCGACGGATTGTCAAAGTATTGGCCTTTCACCGGGGCGACCCATTTGCCACCAATAAAGTTATCGTAGTGCTCTTTGAACTGCGGACGGGCAACGAGAGTGGTGCTTTCTACTAAGGTTTCCATGAGGTAGAAGTTAGGACGTAAAGACTAGGTCCAAGGTAGCTCTCGTTATAGCTTCAGAAGGTGTAGTATCCTCTCAACATCCTCTCCGATAGTCGCAAACGTTTGAGTTGGCTTGCAGCATGTTTTTCACACTGATAGCTAGTCCCGAAGCTAGGTAGTAGCGGGCGCCGCAAACGTTTGTGGTTGAGGTTAGTTATATTGCGTACACCCGTTGCGTTTTCCTAAAGCCTTTGCTCATGCCGCGTACTTCTTTATCGAACGCCCTTGCGCTACACCGCCCCGACCAGCTTCAAACGCTGGTTGAAAACCGCACTGTTTACTCGCTCGATGCTTTTGAGCTGAACATCTTCGAGACGCACCAAACGGCCAGCCGGGTCCCGCTAAGCATGGGCAGCCTGGTACTCACCACCATGCTGCGCGGCAAGAAGGTGATGCACTTAGCCGGCCGCAACGCCTTCGAGTACCTGCCCGGCGAATCGGTAGTAGTGGGCGAGCAGCAGACAATGGAAATCGATTTCCCTGAGGCGAATGCGGAAAACCCAACGCAATGCCTAGCCGTGGCCATCCCCGCCGACACCATTCGCCACACAGTTGACTTGCTGAACGAGCGTTTCCCGCTGGCCGAAGACCACAAGCCCTGGCACCTCAACGATTCCGACACGGCCCACCTTACCAACACCCCCGAGCTGACCGGCACGCTCGAACGCCTCGTGCATCTCTCGCAAGAAACCCACGCCGCCAAAGATGTACTAGCAAGCTTCACGCTTCAAGAGCTGCTCGTTCGCCTTATGCAGACGCAAGCGCGCCAACTCATCTTCCGTAACTACGCCCAACACCTTACCTCCCACCGCTTTGCCGCCGTGGTACAATATATTAAGCAGCACCTCACCGACCAGATTACGGTGGAGAAATTGAGCGAGCTAGCCTGCATGAGCAAGGCAACGTTCTTCCGCGTGTTCAAGCGCGAGTTCGGCCTAACGCCCGTCGAGTATATCATCCAAGAGCGCCTCAGCGAGGCCAAACGCCTGCTGCGCAACCCCTTGTCAACCGTAGCCGACGTGTGCTTTCGGGTGGGCTTCAACAACACCAACTACTTCCAGGTGCTGTTCAAGAAATACGAAGGCATCACGCCGGGTCTGTATAAGAAGCAGTGCGCGCTGTAGGTAGAGGCCAGAACCTAAGCTCTTCCTTAACACGGTACTTCGGCATTTGCTCGGCTGGATGTATAATCCGGTCGTTGGAGTTGCGGATTTGTAATCCGCCCGTACGCGTCGTTTGAATGATCGTTCGCAAACACAGGCACGCGTTGCAAGCGAGAATTGCAAACCCTCGCCTCCGAGCAGCCGGATTACAAAGCCGGCCGGACAATCCGGGCAAACCTAGATTTCTTCGCTTGTCGAAGCGCCGTAACTGCCTCCGTAAGCAACCCCCACGTTGGCGCTTTGTCTTCTGCTAACTTAGCCAGAACTCAAACCAACTTTCTATGCAAAAGCTCTCCGTTCTTACCGGCGCGCTGTGGTTGTCTGCCTTGGCGGCCCAGGCCCAAGAGGCAACTTACCAAACACCGCCCAAGATTATTGCCGACTTAGTCGATGCGCCGGCCACCCCGCGCCTGAGCCTTTCCTCGGACGGTAAGTGGATGGTGCTCATGCCGGTGCAAGACCTGCCATCCATCGCCGAGTTGTCGCAGCCGGAGTTGCGCATGGCGGGCTTGCGCCTCAACCCGCGCACCAACGGACCTAGCCGCGTGAGCTACTCCACGGGCCTTACGTTGAAGCGGATTGGCGATACCAAAGAAACGCCGGTACAAGGCCTGCCGAAAGCTGCCAAGATCAGCGAAGTGAGCTGGTCGCCCGACAACACCAAGCTAGCTTTTGCCCTTACCACCGATGCCACGCCCACCGACAGCCGCATGGAGCTGTGGCTGGTCGACGTAGCCTCTGCTAAGGCGCGCAAGCTGATGAACTTGCCGCTGAACGGGGTTTTTGGCAACTCATTCGATTGGGTGGCCGATAGCCGCACGCTCATTGCGCATACGGTATTGCCCAACCGCGGTGAAGCCCCTGCCAGCAACGCCGTTCCCACTGGCCCCATCGTGCAGGAAAACGCGGGTAAAAAGGCAGGCGTACGCACCTACCAAGACTTACTGAAGAATCCCAGCGACGAGAAGATATTCGACTACTACGCCACGACCCAACTCGTGAAAGTTGACCTTGATGGCAAGACGACGCCCCTAGGTCAGCCCGGCGTCATTCAGGTAGCGGCGCCTTCCCCCGATGGCAAGTACGTGCTGGTGAAAACGCGCCACCGCCCCTACTCTTATCAGCTCACGGTGGGCAGTTTTCCGGTCAAGGTTGATGTGCTCGACCTGAATGGCCAACCGGTGAAAACCATCACCGACCTCCCCCTGGCTGATAACGTGCCTACTAGCTTCGATGCAGTGCCCACTGGCCAGCGCCTTCACGCATGGCGGGAAGATGCCCCGGCTACGCTCTTTTGGGTGGAAGCTCAGGACGGCGGCGACCCCAAGGTACAAGCGCCCGTGCGCGACAAACTCTTTACGCTGGCAGCTCCTTTCGCGGGCGCCCCGCAGGAGCTAGCTGCCCTGCCACTACGCTACAATGATATCTACTGGGGCACGTCGTCGCTGGCACTAATACAGGGTTCTCGCTGGGCCGACCGCAAGGAAATGACCTGGACGATTAACCCCTCGGCGAAAGGCGCCCCTACGGTACTCTTCGACCGCTCGTCGCAGGACACTTACAACGACCCCGGCACGCCTTACCAGCACCGCAACGCCGCGGGTCACTACGTGCTAGCCACCGACGCCAAAGGCCAGTCGATTTATATGGTAGGCACCGGCGCCTCTCCCGAAGGCGACCGGCCGTTTGTTGATCAGCTCGATCTGAAAACCAAAAAAGCTAGCCGCTGGTGGCGTTCGGAAGCACCGTACTACGAAGTACCCGTTGCCATCCTAGATACCGACAAGCGCCTACTCGTGACGCGTCGCGAATCGCCGAAGGAAAACCCTAACTATTTCCTGCGCGACGTCAATAAGAAGAAAATCACGGCTCTCACGAAGTTCTCGAACCCCTACGCCGCAGTAGGCAGCCTGCAAAAGCAAGTGCTCAAGTACAAGCGCGCCGATGGTGTCGACTTGACCGCCAACCTCTACCTGCCCCCGAACTACAAGAAGTCGGACGGTCCGCTGCCTACGCTCATAGAAGCGTACCCGGTGGAGTTTAAAGACAAAAGTGATGCTGGCCAAGTAAAAGGGTCACCTTACACGTTCACCCGCCTGAGCTGGGCTACGCCTATTTTTTGGGTAACCCAGGGCTACGCCGTGCTGCAAGGCACTTCCATCCCGATTGTGGGCGAAGGCAATAAGGAGCCCAACGATACCTACACCGAGCAGCTCGTTGCCAGCGCCAAAGCCGCCATTGATGAGGGAGTTAGGCTAGGGGTGGTCGACCGCAACCGCGTAGGCGTGATGGGACATTCCTACGGCGCCTTTATGACCGCCAACCTGCTCGCGCACAGTAACCTGTTCAAGGCCGGCATTGCGCGCAGCGGCGCCTACAACCGCACGCTCACGCCCTTCGGTTTCCAGGCCGAGGAGCGCACTTACTGGCAGGCGCCCGAGGTGTACAACGCCATGTCGCCCTTCAACTACGCCGATAAAGTCAAGACGCCTATTTTGCTCATCCATGGCGAGGCCGACAACAACTCCGGCACCTTCCCGCTGCAAAGCGAGCGTTTCTACAACGCCCTGAAAGGCCACGGTGCTACGGTACGCTACGTAGTGCTGCCCTTCGAAGCACACAGCTACGCTTCGCGTGAGAACATTATGCACATGCTGTGGGAGATGAATACGTGGCTTGATAAGTACGTGAAGAATACACCAACTTCCTCAGCGCAACCAGCGCAATAATTCGGCAAGCGTAAGTAGACGTAAGTATGCGTCTACTTACTAGCAGAACATTTTTACCCAATACTCAAGTACTTTTATCCAATACAAGAGGCGTCATTCGAATGAATGACGCCTCTTGTATTTATGAGTTTAAATAAATGGAAGCGCTTATAAACGACTCAGGCAAACCTTTAAACTCTCGCGCCAGTGTGGAACGGCAACACCTAGGTTGGTCTTGGCTTTTGTTTTATCCATTACCGAGAATGCCGGCCGCGTAGCTTTCGTAGGGTACTCGGAAGTGCGAATGGGTACAGTGCGCACTACGGTATTACTCAGCTCAAAAATAGCCGTGGCAAAGTCGTACCACGAAGTCACGCCTTCGTTGCTGTAATGATAGAGGCCATATTGCTGATTCTTACTCTCAATGATGGTGAGAATGCAGCCAGCCAAGTCAATAGCGTAAGTAGGCGTGCCGACTTGGTCCCAAATGATGCGTAGCTCTTCCCGTTCCTGACCTAGCTTCAGCATCGTTTTTACGAAGTTGTTGGCGTATTCAGAATAGAGCCAACTCGTACGCAAGATGAAATAGTGCTCTGTATGCGTCGGAATGACCTGCTCTCCTTCCAGCTTCGTGAGGCCATATACACTAATGGGTTCGGCGGCATCCGTTTCCACGAGGGGCTGATTACTCGTGCCGGCAAATACAAAATCGGTGGAAATATGAATAAGCGTCGTGCCGTATTCGCCGCACAACCGAGCTAGGTTCTCGGCGCCTTCCTTGTTGATTTTGCGGGCTAGCTCTACCTCATCCTCTGCTTTATCTACGGCAGTGTAAGCCGCGCAGTTGATGCAATAAGCTGGCTTATGCTGCTCAAATACCGTCCGCAGTTTATCTGTATCTAAGATATTGGCCTGGTCTTCCGCCGGGAAGATAATGTCACCGATTGCTCGCTCTTGTGAAACATGGCGGAGGCACTGACCTAGCTGGCCAGAGGCTCCAAAAACCACTGTTGTACTCATATGCTATGCCTGGTTGATAAAGCAAGTTGATAATGAGCCCGAAAGTAGTTCTTTTGTCGGAGCGCAATACAGCACATTCTCACCTTCACAAAGACGAACGCTTATTCTTAATAGGCTCGAATCGCTGCTCACGTGGCTGCTTTTCACTCAGATACTTCCAATACCGCAACGGAATGTGGCGGCGGTGTAGCTTCAAGTTTTTGCGCTCCGGAATGTTGGCGTGGTCAAAATACGTTTGCCAGAGCAGCTTGAACAACGGCTCCCGCTCATCCAGTACCGTCGCCGACACATCGGTGCGGCGCTGGGGCGCTTCAGTTTCAAACTCGACAATGTCGGTGCGAGCTAGGTCGTAGTACAGACCATAGCGGCGGCGCTGGTCGAAAATCAGCCAGCGCTGATCGGCGTAGCGCTTGGTGAAATGCGGCGCAATAAGCGGCAACACGTCGAAGTCGGGCTCAATCGTGGCGTGGAATAACTCTTCGGAAGTTTTCTCAAAGCGCACAAAGGCCTCCATCCGGTGCTTCTCACGCCCTAGTTGCTGACTAATGTGGTGCACGAGCCGCACGGTATCGTCAGCATAGTTTTCCGAAACATCTACCCGTCCGCGTGCCGTCACGGCTTGCTGCACAAACCGACAAATAAGCATCTCGCGGTCAGGCCGTTCAGAAAGGAAGACATGGTACAGCTTCGTGCGCGTGTCGTTATCCATGTACTTCAACATTCCCTTCCAGACCCGCTCGGCTTTTTCCTCGTTGGTTTGAATAGGTACGGTAGCCGTGAACAAGCCTCCTTGCACCGCGTCGGCGGGCTGAACGCTATTGGGCTGCACCTTGCGCTCATACATTTCCAGCAGTACTGTTAGCAAGCCGTCGAAAGAGCCGTCGTAGGTGTAGTCGTGAGTCATGGCAAGAATGCACTATGGTGCATTCGATAGTTAACGGTAGTGATTAGGATACAGTTTAATGTGGTTCCTGAACGTTCGCATACGCCGTAGCGCATTCCTACTTCGCCATGAACTTGAGCAGCAACTCATTCACCTCCGCTGGTTTTTCCAGGTGTGCCCAGTGGGTAGCATCCGGTAAGTACTGCAGCGTGCCGTTTTCACAGAACCGACCACTTAGTTCCGCCAGCTTTGCATTCAAGGTCACATCCTGTTTTCCCCAAATTACCTGTACCGGAATCGTGATGCGTGGGTTCTCTTCTTTGTGGCCGAGCGTGTAGCGGAAGGCCCGGTACCAGTTGATCATGCCGGTCATGGCGTGAGGGCGCAGCCACGCGGCGCGGTAGCGTTGCAGATCGGCTTGGCGAAAAGCGCCGCGATGGCTCGTATCCAAGAGCAGGTTCAGCCCTTTTGCGTGCATGAACTGCTCGGGCAGCCACGGAGCCTGGAAAAAGAACATGTACCAACTGCGCAACAGCTGATCGGGAAGGCGCAGAAAGGCGCTCGGCATCACCGATGGGTGCGGGGAATTCAGAATAGAGGCGTTGATAAAACGCGTATCGTGGTACGTGGCTAGGTACCAGGCCACAATGCCGCCCCAATCGTGACCAATTAGGTAAGCCTGCTCGCGACCTGCGGCATCAAGCAAGCCCACAATATCACGGGCTAAGGCCGGGAGTGTATACTCGCGGATACGTTTCGGCTTATCACTCAGGTTATAACCGCGCTGGTCGGGCACCCACACGCGGTAGCCGGCGGCGACTAACGGCTCGATTTGGTGCCGCCACCCATACCAAAAATCGGGAAAGCCGTGCAGCAGCATAGCTAGCGGACCATCCTGCGGCCCGCATTGGACCACGTGCAGCGTGACGCCGTTGGTCCAGACATAGTGGTGTTCGAGTTCGTAGCGCATGCCTGGCTATACCTAGGCCTGCTCCAGCAGGTTACGGTTGAGCTACAACCTAGGCCGCCGTTTTGGCCGGGTTCGTAGGCGGTGTAGGATTCGACTGCGTAAGCTGCTTAACGCGCGGAATCAAATCATCAAGCTTGCAATAGCACGACAGCGGCGCAAGTTTCATAGGCTTAGCGGCCGTGGTCATTTCAGCGGGAGAGCGATGTGAGATATTCATGTCACTGAGTAAAATTGAGTTCTATACTGTGTTAAGCTGCTGAGGCAAAAACTATGTACAAACACTATATTTTCCGGCCTGAATACAATAAGCTCGCCAAAAACCCTGTTTGCCAAAAACTTATGCTTATATTCAAAGCGCATTGCGCGGCCTGACCGCTCTACCCGGCCTGGGCAAAGAGGTCAAGCTGTTGCGTAACTAAGGCCGACCGCACCGACCCTGCCCCAAACAGAATCTGGCGGCGGATACTTTGCTCATCGTAGTCGCGACGTTCTAGGGCTTGGCCGCGGCACGTGATGAAGAACTTAGCCCGCTTCATGACCACCCCAAACTTTTGCAAGTGGTCAAGGGAAAGGCTAGTGAAGCGCCGGGCCGCCACGATGCGTTTCGCCGACCTAGCGCCGATGCCTGGCACGCGCAGGATCATCTCGTAGTCAGCGGTATTCACATCGACCGGGAACACATGGCGGTTGCGCAGTGCCCAAGCTAGCTTCGGGTCAATTTCAAGATCGAGGTGTGGGTGCTGCGGGTCCAAGATTTCGTCGGCCTGAAAGCCGTAGAAGCGCATCAGCCAATCGGACTGGTACAGGCGGTGCTCCCGGATGACGGGCGGCTGGGTGAGTTGCGGCAGCCGTGCGTCGTCGGTGATGGGCACATAGCCGGAGTAGTACACGCGCTTCAACCCATATCCTTTATAGAGCGAGTCTGATAGCTGCAAGATCTGGTGGTCAGTTTCGGGCGAAGCACCCACAATGAGCTGCGTGCTCTGACCGGCCGCGGCGAACTGCGGCACCTTCTTGAACAGCGCCTTCTCCTCCTTATTCTGCACGATGTTGTCGCGGATCTGCTCCATCGGCGTCAGGATTTCCTCGTAGTTTTTCTCAGGAGCTAGGTTGGTCAAGCTCATCTCCGAGGGCAGCTCGATGTTCACGCTGAGGCGGTCGGCGTAGAGGCCGGCTTCCTGAATCAACTCCGGCGAAGCGCCCGGAATCGTCTTGACGTGGATATAGCCGTTGAACTTATGCTCGGTGCGCAGCTTCTTAATGATGCGCACAAGTCGCTCCATCGTGTAGTCGGGCGAGGAGAAGATACCCGAGCTGAGGAACAAGCCTTCGATGTAGTTGCGGCGGTAAAAATTCATGGTCAAGTCCACTACCTCATCCACCGTGAAAGCAGCCCGTTTCACGTCATTGCTTTTGCGCGATACGCAGTAGGCACAGTCAAAAATGCAATGGTTGGTGAGTAGAATCTTGAGCAGCGACACGCACCGACCGTCTTCCGTGAAGCTGTGGCAAATGCCCATACCTTCAGCATTGCCGAGGCCACGGTTCTCATTTTTACGTTTGCCACCGCTGCTGGAGCACGATACATCGTACTTCGCGGCGTCTGCCAAAATACTTAGCTTTTCCTGAATACGCTCGTTCATTCGGAACCAATTTTCGCCTTAAAAATAGAAGCTTGTTCTCATATACGCACTATATCATTAAGCTAATTTTTTTAGGAAAAGTTTCGTTACCTAGGTTCTTTTGTAGTCATAAGCCGCTGCTTTTGGCCTGCACGAAATGCTGTACTGTGCTCGTTATACCTAGCAGTGGTGTGTTGGCTCAGCCAAAAGCGGCGCCTATACGCGCGTTGCTTTCTACTGCCCTCATCAATTCGTATCTTGCCTGTTGCCAAACGGCCCGCACCACTCGTTATAGGGCCCGTTTTGTTTGCTATTTCCCCTGATGCTCCGCTTCGTGTTTGCTCCTCGCCTGCTTAGCCAACTCTTCTTGGGGCTGGGTTTGCTGCTGTTGCTAGCGACCAACGTGGTGTACGCGCAGCAAACTACCCAGCCAGTCGTTAGCGACTCTGCCCGCACGCAGCCCGCCGCCCGTCCCGACTCGTTGCGCCGGCGCTTCGATCAAGAGCGCATGCTGAATGGGTTGAAGGCGTACACCAAGCGCAAAACCATTGCCGGCAAAGCCGCGGCGGCGCTCTTCAACTTTCGAACACGCCAAGAAGACCGGGCGGGTCTCGATGTCGCATTGCTTGACCGCCAGTTCGACCAGCACAACTACAAGGTTGTGCGCAGCATTAATATTACCACCCTCGATGCGTTCGGTTATAGCATCGCCGACCCGAACCGGGAACCCCGCAACATTTTGGAGAAAAGCGGCAATATGCTGCACATCAAAACCTCACGGGCTAGGGTGCGGCAGGTGCTGCTGTTTCGGGTGGGCGACGAGCTAGAGCCGCAGGACCTAGCCGAGTCGGAACGCCTACTTCGCCAGACCTCAGAGATTCTGGATGCGCGCGTGTTTGTGAACGAGGCCACCACCACCGCCGACAGCGTGGACGTGCAGGTGATTACCAAAGATGTATTTAGCATCAGCGGCACGCTGCAAGTGCGCGACGTAGCGGCGGGGGTTATCGGGCTGCGCGACAACAACTTTCTGGGGCAAGGCCACCAGTTTCGGAACCGCTACGAGTACGGCCGGGGCAAAACGCAAAGCTGGAGCTACCGGGGTAGCTATCAGGTGCCTTTTCGCAACTTCATTTACGCCCAGGCACGCTACCGCAACGAAGACCAGTACCGCCAAGGCGGCTTTTCGGTGTTCCGCGACTTTGCTTCCGTTAATACAAAGTATGCGGGCGCTTTTTCAATGGAGTCGTATTATCAGGGAGTTCCCTTTGTTGCCTCTCCCGGTACGACGGATGAGCAATACGTCTTTTACCCGCTGCGCTATAACACGCAAGACTTATGGGTTGGTCGGGCGTTTCACTTGCATAGCTACGACCTAGGTTACGAAAACCCCGGCCGGATGATTGTATCCGGACGCTTGCTGCGTACACGCTACACCAGCATTGCCGATTCGATTAAAGCCAATCCGGATTATCAGTACGATAATGCGTTGCTCGGCCTAGCCACTATTGGCTACAGCGTGCGGCGCTACTACAAAGACCGATACCTTTTTGGCTTTGGCCGCACCGAAGATATTCCGACTGGCTCCCTCGTAAGCCTCACCACGGGGTATGAGCTAAATGCGCGGCAGAATCGTCGTTACGTGAGTCTGCGCACGGCGTATGCCGGCTACAGCTTGCGCCACGGTTACCTCTATATAAGCGGCGAGTTTGGTAGCTACGTGCGCACCGAGGACAACGACTGGCAGCAAGGCCTGCTTAGCAACGAGCTACTGTATTTTACGCGTCTTTACCATGCTGGCAACTATCAATGGCGCAGCTTTTTGTGGGTACGCTCACTCATCGGATTTCACCGACGCCCAACCGATTACCTAATTTTGGACACGCGGCGCGGCGTGCGAGGGTTTTCAATTGATGAGCAGCTGCGGGGGCAAAGCCGGTTTTTGCTCAACTATGAGACGACGGTCTACACTCCCGTTTCCATCCTAGGTTTCCGATTAGCCGGGGTTGCTTTTATTGATGCGGCGTGGCTAGCTACTACGCCGGGTCGCTCCGATCCTTTTCGCGAAAAGCCGTACACAGGTTTCGGCATCGGCTTTCGCTTCCGCAACGAGTACACGGCCATTCGAACCATCCAAATTTCGCTTGGCTTCTATCCACGCGGCCAAGTAAGCGGCAGTAGTTTTCGGCTGTTCGAAAACACTTCCAACTACTACAACTTCAGCGACTTCAACTTCGCGCAGCCTGGCGTGGTGCGCTACGAGTAGTTTTCCAATTGCTCGTTATGCTCTACCATTTACCCGTTAGTAGCATTCGCCTAGCCCCTGTAAGCTAGCTATTCATTTATAGCGGATAACTAGCAACCGAATGCAACGGCCCAGGGTATTTATGGACGTACTTTGCGGTTTCACAAAAGGATTACGCATCGCTCCTCGTAAAATACGACTGGTAGTTGGTAACTGTTAATTGGTAATTGAAAACATGAACCTAGGTGATTATAATGATTTGGAAGTAGCGCGCTTCGTCGATTTTGGTCTCTACCTGAGCTCCGACGATGGCGACTTGCTGCTGCCTAACAAGTACGTTCCCGAGGGCACCCAGCTAGGTGATGTGGTGCACGTATTTGTGTACCGCGACTCAGAAGACCGCCTGATTGCCACTACCTTGAAGCCACTGGCGCGTGTGAATGAGCTAGCGGCCCTCACCGTGCGCGACGTATCCGAACACGGCGCTTTCCTGGATTGGGGCTTGGAAAAAGACCTGTTTCTTCCTCACCGCAACCAGCGTAACAACGTGCGCCCTGGTCAGCGCCTAACGGTGTACGTGTACCTCGACGAAACTTCCGACCGCATCGTGGCTTCGGCGCGCTGGGAGAACTTTCTGCAACCCGACAAACCATTTGAAGGGAAGCCCGGCGATGCGGTACAATTGTTTGTAGCCCAGGAAACTGACCTAGGGTATACGGCAGTGGTGAATGGGCAGTACCTAGGGTTGCTGTATTATAACGAGGTATTTCGTCCGTTGCGCCTCGGGGACACGCCCACTGGCTATGTCCGCCAAGTACGGCCCGACGGCAAAATCGACTTGCGACTTCAGAAACCCGGCTACGAAGAAGCCGTGGATGCCGCCGATACCTTGCTAAATGCGCTCCGCGCGGCACCCAATCAGCGACTTCCCCTATCCGACAAGAGTGAGCCTGACGACATTTACCGGCGTTTGGGCATGAGCAAGAAGGTATTTAAGAAAGCCCTCGGCAGCTTATATAAGCAGGGGCTGGTAGAGTTGTCGCCCGAGCATACGCAGCTTGTGGACAAGCCGTAGACTATTCAGCTGCATTCTGTTTCCTGGCGCACCTAAGCAGACAACCTCTGCTTGCTTCGTATCGTCTTATGGCTCGGATACTTCCCTAGCGGCCGCAAGTTGTAGTGGCTGCTACGGCGCGACAGTGCCGTTCTATTCCGACCGCTATGAAACCAAATAAAACCGCGCTTATTGCTGGCGCTACGGGCCTAGTGGGTAGCCAATTGCTGCCGCTTCTGCTCGCCTCCGACCGCTACGCTAAGGTCATTACCGTGGGACGCCGGCCGTTGCCCCTAGTGCACCCTAAGCTAGAACAGCGCGTGCTCGACCTAGACCACCTAGAGGAAGCGCGACTCTCGCTCATTGCCGATGATGTGTACTGCTGCCTAGGCACTACCATGAAGCAAGCAGGCTCTAAAGAGGCTTTTTACAAAGTTGATTATCTGTATGTGGTGAAGTTGGCGGCCCTCACGGCGGCCAACTTCGCTTCGCAACTCTTGGTAGTGTCGGCCATGGGAGCCGATGCCGAGTCGCGCCTCTATTACAACCGAGTAAAAGGCGAAATGGAAGACGCCGTGCGACAAACGCAGTTTCGGGCAATTCATTTGTTTCGGCCGTCGCTGCTACTGGGTGAACGTGCTGACAAGCGCGTGGGCGAGCAAATCGGTGCCGTGCTGATGAAACTGCTAAGCCCTTTGTTGCTAGGTCCACTGCGCAAGTATCGGGCAGTGTCGGCTCGCGCTGTGGCGCAGGCTATGATGCATGCGGCCGAGGAAGAAGGGGGCGGGGTGCGTGTGCACTTATCAGATGAAATTGCGGCGACAGGTAGCCGTTAGGTCCAACTAACCTGAGCATGTTTGGCATGTTAAGTGTGTGCTGGCGAGAAATAATTCACCTTTATTTCTCTGTTTTAATGACAACACGCTTATTCCGCTTAACAATTTTAGCGCTATGCCTTTCTTCCGTAGCTAGCTTTGCCCAACGCAAAAAAAGCGCCCCCGCAGCTAACGCCGGGTATCAAACAGGTATTGGCCTGCGTGCTGGCGGTTATTCTTCTGGCCTCACCATCAAGCATTTTCTGAGTGGCAAAAACAACGTCGCCGTCGAAGGACTGGTCACGACGGAGTATGCCGCGCACGGGGCCCGCTTCACGCTGCTGCTGGAGAAGCACGTGCCAGTGAAAGACCTCAAAGGTTTGCAGTTTTATTACGGTGCCGGTGGTCACCTAGGCGCTTATCGGGGCCGCTACTACTTCGAGGATGTGCGGTATCGCCGCGGCAAGAAGTATGATTACTACTACGTCTACTACATCAACGATGACCGCACCCGCGTAGCCGGCGGCGCCGACTTAGTGCTAGGTCTGGAGTATAAAATGGACGATCTGCCTTTCGTGATTGGCGTTGATTACAAGCCGTTTTTTGAAGTGTTCAACGGCTACACCGGTTTTTATCATGATGCGGCTGTCAGCCTACGATTTACGTTCTAAACAAAAGAGCGCCTAAAAAGCAAAAGCCCCGCTGCGAGAGACACAGCGGGGCTTTTTTTATAGCTAGGTTGACTACCGTACCCGCACAGACCGGTGAGGCCGCACGTTGTTGTGGTAGTAGCCAGGGCGCGGACCCGGCATCGGGCGGTAATACCGGGGCCGGTCGACGATAACCGTGCGTGGGCGGTAGTAAGGCCGGGCGGGGTAGTAGCGCGGGCCATAATAAGGCCCATAGTACGGACCGGGCGCTCCAACGCCTACACCTACGTAAGCAGGACCAGAAGCAACGCAACTAAAAAGCAGTTGGCTAGCCAAAGCTAGCACGACAAATATTGGAAGGCGCGTTTTCATAAGTAAGATGACTGCCTGGGGATTACAACCAAGAATCATATCTTTTAGACGCTAAAAAATCACGAAGGTTTAATCAGAACCTGGTTTTTTTGTTACCACTCATATAGGCTCAAAACAGCTTGATACGGTACGTGGCATCAGCCGCGCCGCCGAACAAGCCGTAGCCCGGTTTGACGTTGGAAGCGAGGGGTGCCGGTTCGGCAAAGGGGTTGTCTCGCGTCTCTTCGTAGCTATGGCTCGACTGATAAAACCGGTACGCCTCCGGCGTCATATTGCTCACTCTGACCTCGACATAGCCTAGCTCCTGGCAGACCACCGGCCGCGACGGCGAACTGTAACAGCCTCCTACATAGTAGCTCACATTAGCGCTGAGAGAGAATTGCTTACCGCTCACGTTGGTGTCCGCGTAGGGGTTTAGGTTGGTGCCAAACGAGTAACTATCTCCTGAAAGCTCAAAACGGCCAACCTCAAAATCACTATCCTGGTCGTCGAAATCGGTATAAATGGAGGAGGCCTGAATGGCTTTACCTTGTTTGTCCAACAAGCGCACAAAGGCGGCGTAGTAATCCGTCGTCGACGGGTTGTCGGTGAGCGTAATGGTGAGCCGGGCTTTGCCTTGCGTGTTCCCACCTAACATGCCGCCGGAGCGCACTACAAAAGTAGCATCGTCGATGACGGGCTTGGTGGGCATTGTAAGAGTGCTTTCTACGGTTTCGAAGCCGGGCACCGAGGCGCGTAGCGTATAAGTCTGGCCCGCTTGCCCCACTAGGCCCATCGTGGGCGTGTAGTAGCCGGAAGAGGGGTAATAGTAATCTAGTTTGCGCGGGTAGCCCGCCTTGAAACGTTCCACCACGGCTCCCGTGGCATCCTGTATTTCGATACGGGCATCGTCGCGGCCAGCGAGGTCTCTTGTGTCGAACAACCGCTTGCTATAGCTGACAAATGGCTGCCGCGTGACGGATAGTACATTGCTCGTGTCGAGCGCTTGATCACTGAGTGTGTAGAGCAAGGCAATACGCGGCGTATGGGCTGGTTCGGGCAGCGTCACTGTTGACTCGCAACCGGCCAAACCTAAGGCAAACAGTAAAAAGGTGGCTAGCTTTTTCATAGTTTCACTCGATAAGTAACTAGTTCTTGGGCACTAGTAGCCAGGCGTCTGGCTCGTTCAACAGCTCAGTTAGCCCGTGGCTTTCCACTTAAAATCGGAAGCTTTTGCTGAAGGATGGGATGATTGGGAATAGGGAAATTTGCTTGTAAGCGGGCTTTCTCTCCACATTGCCATTCTGATCCTCCCGCCCTTCCTGAAAGTAGATGTAGTAAGGATTCTTGCGGCTATAGAGGTTGTAGAAGCTGAGACTATTCACCACTTCGCCCCAGCGTTTCTTCTTAGTTTTGCTCAGGTCAACATCCATGCGGTGGTAAGCGCGCATGCGGTAGCTGTTCCGGTCGCCGTAGTCGTCGTAGGTAGCATAAGGACCTAGCTGAAAGCGCGCCTGCGAAAGTGTAACGGCGTTGCCGGTGCCGTACACCCACGTGCCGGATAGCGTGAGCGTTGGGCTAAACTTGTGAATCACCACCAACGACGCATCGTGGCGCCGGTCGTACTTATAGGGGAAGATGCGGCCTTGATTTAGCTCGGAAAAGCGGCGCTTGCTCCAGGCTAGGGTATAGCCGATCCAGCCCGTGGTGCGGCCGGTTTTCTTCTGAATAAAGAACTCCCCGCCGTAGGCCCACCCTTTGCCGCTGGTCACCTTATCCTGCCAGTTGTTGTCGGTAGTGCCCAAAAAGCTAGCTCCCTCGCGGTACTCGATCAGGTGGCGCATGGGCTTGTAGTACGTCTCGAAGCTAAACTCGTAGTCTTCGTCGTGGAAGCGCAAGTCGCGGGCAAAACCTAGGCTAACTTGCTGAGCCCGTTGGGGCTGTACTTTGGCCGTGGCCGGCACCCACAAGTCGGTGGGCAGACCGATGCCGCTGTTGGTGAGCAGGTGAATAAACTGCGTGGTACGGGCGTACGAGGCTTTCAGGGCCCACTCCGGAGTTAGCAGGAAGCGGGCCGATACCCTAGGCTCGATGGAGTTATAAAACTTGCCTTCCACCAGAAAGCCGTTTAGGCGCAGGCCGCCATTCACCTTCAAGCGCTGCGTCACGCGGTAGTCGTCTTCGGCGTAAATGCCAGCTTCGCTGGCCATGGTGCGCGCCACCGAATTCAGTTGATTACCTAGGTCGCTGCTGTTATCCTTAACCTGCAAGGCTCCCGGACGAAACGAGTGCAGAATGTATTGCCCGCCGAAACGAATGTAATGGTCGGGGTTGGGCGCATAATCGAGGTCCGTTTTAATGCTCAGGTCCCGAATGTTGGACAGGTAGCGCAGGTTGAACTTGTCGGTGCGCACTTCGTCCTGGGTGTGGTAGCGGTTCTCCTGCTCAATGCCAACGTTGAACTGGTACTTGCTGTAGGTCACGTGCGTGTTCATGAACAGTTGGTCGTTCAGCAAGTGGTTCCAGCGTAGGCCCGTCGTGAGGTTGCCCCACCCTAGGTTTGAGTTGTTGCGGTCGTAGTCGCCGTCTTCTTCTTTGTCGGTGTAGCGCGCGTAAAACTTATCGTAGCCCGTGTAAGCACTCAGGTAGAGCCGGTCGCGGCTACTTACTTTCCAGTTGAGCTTCGCGTTGATATCATGAAAAAAGTAGCCCACGGTAGCTGCCTGGCCAGTCTCACTCCGGGTAGCAGCCCAGATGATGGGCCTAGCTAGCAGATCGATGTAGGTCCGGCGGGCCGAGATGATGAACGAAGCGGTGTCTTTCTTGATAGGCCCTTCCAAAGTGAGTTTAGAAGCCACGAGACCAATGGCGCCTTCTCCCTGAAACTTCTGCATGTTGCCCTCCTTCATGGAGATGTCCAGCACCGACGATAGGCGCCCGCCGTAGCGCGCCGGAAAACCGCCTTTGATCAGCTCCACGTTGTTCAAAGCATCGGCGTTGAACACGGAGAAAAAGCCGAACAGGTGCGAAGCATTGTACACCGGCGTTCCATCCAGCAAGATCAGGTTCTGGTCGGGTGAGCCGCCGCGCACGTAGAGGCCGCTGGTGCCTTCACTGCCGCTCTGCACGCCAGGCAGCAGTTGAAGCACCTTCAGCACGTCGGTTTCGCCTAGCAGCGCGGGCAGATTCTTGATCTGCGCCACTGGCACGTTGATGGTGCCCATGCGCGTAGTCTGCGCAATTTTTTCTTCCTGACTACGACTCCCAACTACCTCCACGCCGGCTAGCTCTGCCGTCAGGGGCCGCAGCTGGAAGTTGTGCGCCACATTGCGCCCGGCGGCAGCCGCAAACCGCAACTTCTCATACCCTAGGTACGACACCAGCAGCCGCGCCGAGTCGCCCTCCGCGACGGGTAGCGTCAGCGAGTAGAAGCCGTAGTTGTTGGTGGCGGTGCCCTGCCCCGTGCTAGGGCTCACCACTGCCACTCCAATAAGGTTCTCGCCCGTGCTCCGGTCGCGCACGTACCCACTGATGGTCACCTTCCCCGCTTGCTGTGCCCACCCCACCGATCCGGTCGCCACTACTAATCCTACCCCACCGATTATCCCACGGATAAATCTTACCATAAAGAAATAGTTTAATTATTCCTAGCTATTAATTGTCAAATATATACAGCCAACGAAGCCCTCCACCTTCGTATTTGGCTGATAGAGGCCGACTACAGAAAAAAGGTTGGCAGCTCAGCTCGAAAATGGTGTGGACTCAAGCTAGGCCGAAGCACTCCTCTCTTTTTGGAGGAGGCGTAGGTGGTGTAGCTAAAGCTGGAATACTACACCTAGCTACCTGTTCAACGACAAGAACTACGCTCAACCACTGCTCAAAAAGAGGAAGTTAAATCCTTATACCAGTGCTAACGATGCACAAAAAAGCCCGCTGCTTTCTGGAAGCAGCGGGCTCTAAAGTAGTTTGCTATGCTAGGTCTTACTTCTTTGAGTAAGAGGCATTCAGGTGCTTCAATACTTGCGGCGTGATATCGAGGTCTTTGCGGCCGTAGGCAATGGTGCCGCTGGGCGCCGCGATCAGGATCATCTCGTAGCCGTTGTCTTTGCCGTACTGCTCCACCAGCTTGTTCACACGTTCCAATACTTGCTGGGTCACCTTGGCTTCTTCTTCCGCGGCTTGCTGCTGAAGCTTCTGCTGCTGCTGGCCTACTTCGGCTTGCTGGGCCTGGAGGCGTTGCTCGGTGGCAGCGCGCTGCTCGGGCGTGAGGCTAGCGGCCTGCTGCTGATACTTCTGTACCGCCGACTGAAATCCACCTACTAGGTTACGGTTTTGCCGCTCCCATCCTTTGGCCTTCGTCTCAAAATTACGCCGGGCATCCTGCATGCCTTTGTAGCCATCCAGCATTTTGGTCGACTCCACATAAGCAATCTTGCCGTGCAAGATGGGTGTAGCGGCCGCTGGGGTAGGCTTCGCTGCTGTGGTGTCGGCGTTTGCGACAGAGGTTGTTTTGGTAGAGTCAGCACTCGTACTGGCTTGCACTACGGCGGGCTGCGCGGGCGCTTTGGCCGACTTATCGGAGAAATGCAGGTAAAACAATACGGCTACCGCTACAACGAGCACCGCGTCGATAATCAGGCGCAATGAATTATTCATTAGGTGGGATTAGTGAAGAGAAAACGCCTTGAAAGGCAGACCAAAGAAACGCAGAAACTAGCAGGCACGAAAATCGGGAGGCTAAAGCCCGACACGAACGCAGCTGTTGTGGTCCGCGCAGTGATAGGCTCTTCCTAGGTATTCTGTGCTGTGCAGGCTACCACGTTCAAGCTAGAACGCCGCCACGTCCGATTGCGTATCGGGATGCGGCTCGTGCTCCTTGCTTTTGCCTTTGGCTTTCTTGCTTTTGCTCTTGCCTTTGCGCTTGGTCAACTCCTCTGTGTACTCGATAATTTTACCGGCAATATCGAGTCCGGTTGCTTTTTCAATGCCCTCTAGGCCCGGCGAGGAATTAACTTCCAGCACCAAGGGGCCGCGCTTACTTTGCAGCATATCTACGCCCGCAATGTCGAGCCCCAGCGCTTTGGTAGCTAGCAGTGCGGCGGCTTTTTCCGCCCGGCTCAGCTTCACGAGCTGCCCCGTGCCACCACGGTGCAGATTGGAGCGAAACTCCCCCTCTTTTCCCTGCCGCTTCATAGCGCCTACCACTTCGCCATTTACCACAAATGCCCGTAGATCAGCCCCTTTGCTTTCGGCAATGAATTCCTGCACGATGATGCGTGCTTTGAGGTTATGGAAAGCTTCGATAACTGATTGCGCCGCCTTGGCTGTCTCGGCCAGCACGACACCTAGGCCCTGCGTACCTTCCAGCAACTTGATAATTACGGGGGCGCCGCCGACCTGCTCAATCATCTGCGGTACTTCGTCAGAGTAATTGGTGAAGGCCGTTTTGGGCATCCCAACACCAGCACGAGCCAGAATCTGCATGGAGCGCAGCTTGTCGCGCGAACGCACAATGGCTTGGCTATCAACAGCTGTTCGGACCTTCATCATCTCAAATTGCCGTACCACGGCCGTGCCATAGAATGTAACCGAAGCCCCGATGCGCGGAATAACGGCGTCGAAATCGGTGAGGGTTTGGCCTTGGTAGATAATGCCGGGCTTACCTTTTTCCAGCACGAGGTTGCACCGCAGGTGATCTACCACGATGGCTTCGTGGCCGCGCAGCTGGGCTGCTTCCACCAAGCGCCTCGTGGAATAGAGCGTGGGCTCACGCGACAAAATCGCCAGTTTCATGCAGAAAAGTTTCGTAAAGGGGTGGGACGCGGAAACCGGGTCAAAAGTACGGCACCTAGCTTTCAAGACCGCATACCGCCGGGCGCAAATCGTTTCTTCTGGGCCTCGTACCGCTTCGACACGTCGACCAAAAAGCCGCCGCGCCGTAGCAACGACCGCCCAATGAGCACGGGGTACTTCATATCGGATCGGTCGGAGAGGGAGAACTCCGTCGTAAAATCTTCTTCGAACAGCCGAATTACCGTTCGAATGACGTAGCGCCGTTGCGCTTCGCCAATGGAGCTCTTGATAGTACGCAGCGAGAAGTCAGTAAATTCCATCAAGTACCCATCAAAATTCGGGTGTGCGTCGTCGAGCAGGTTCACGCGCAGCCGCGTTTGGCCGTCGGCTAGCTTTATCACCTGCATATTGGTGCAGTGAATGGCGCCGGTGTAAGCACCCGTGTCGATCTTGGCTTCTACGCCTTCAATCTGAAACTGAGGAAAATCGACCAACTCCAGTCGCCCGATGATGCGCTTTGGAACGTGCTTCTTTTTCTTCATGAGCCGAATGTAGCGCGCAGCAGGAAGTTTCGTTAGCCTTTGTAGCTGATACGGTACACCGCATCATTTTGATCATCAGAAACGAGCAGCGAGCCATCCGGCAGTTGCAGCAAGCAAACGGGACGGCCCCACGGGGTCTGGCCTTGCAGCCAGCCCTGGGCAAATGTAGTATAGCCAGTAGCTTTTTTGCCACTGGCGTCGAGCGTTACGAGGCTAATACGGTAGCCTATTTTCTGGCTACGGTTCCAGGAGCCGTGTTCGGGAATAAAGATCTGGTTGCGGTACTTGGCCGGAAACTGCTTGCCCGTGTAAAACTTCATGCCCAGTGCGGCCACGTGCGGACCTAGCTTTTGGGCCGGCTTCACGAAGCTGTCTGCCACTTTGCCTTTGCTCAGCTCGGGGTCGGGCACGTCGCCCGCAAAGAAGTACGGGAAGCCGAAGTTCAGGCCAGCGGTTGGGGCGCGGTTCAGCTCGTCGGAAGGTTTGTCGTCGCCGAGCTGGTCGCGGCCGTTGTCGGTAAACCAGAGCGCTTTATCCACGGGGCTCCAATCAAAGCCGACCGTGTTGCGCACGCCTTTGGCAATGGTTTGAAACCCTGAACCATCGGGGTTCATGCGGTTAATGGTGGCAAAAATGGGTGCTTCGGGCAGGCAGGAGTTACAGGGCGCTCCTACCGGCACGTAGAGTTTGCCATCGGGTCCAAAGGCAATGTAGCGGTAGCCGTGCCACTCTTTATCGGGCAGCTTGCTGTACACCACCACGGGCTTAGGGCTAGCTTTCAGCTGTTTGGCAATGTTATCGTAGCGCAGCACGCGGTTTATTTCAGCCACGTATAAGGCGCCGTTGCGCACGGCCACACCGTTGGGTGAGTTTAGGCCGGTGGCAATGGTAATGACCTCATCGGCGCGGCCGTCGTGGTTGCGGTCGGGCAGGGCGTACACTTTGTTGCCAACGCTGCCCGCGTACACCGTACCATCTGGCCCCACGGCTATTTCGCGGGCGCCACTCACGTTCTGCGCGAAGTAACTAATGGTGAAGCCCGGCGGCAGTTTGATCTTGCTCAGGTTTGCATCGGCCGGAGCCGTGGGGCGCTCGGGCGCAAAAGCTAGGCTCAGGGGCGCTAGCAAGATGGTTGGTAGAAATCGGCGGAAGCGCATAAGAAAGTAGCTGCGTAAAAGCGTAACTGCATAAGATTACATCCTGTTCAACGGATTTTTCTCTTATGTAGCTACGCTTTTACGCAGCTACTTTCTAGCGAAGTTTTTCTTGTTTTTGGCGGAGCAGCCGCTCGTACTCACGCTCCATCATCGTTCCTCGGCCGTAGCCACCGTAAGTATTAACACCCTGAATGAACAAGCCAAAGCCCCAGAAGATAGTAGACCAAGCGGGCCAAGGCAAAGGATAGAACTGATGACGCGAAGTGACGGCCCAAATGATCCACAGCAGCGCATTAACGGCTAGGTAAGTAAACAAGCTAGCCTTGAAGCGAGCACGGGATTTTGCTTGGTGCCAGAGTTGGGGGTCGCGGGGTGTCGTTTCCATGGTGCAGCGATTATAAGGAGAGGTTTTGTTCTTGATTGATGATCAAAGCTAGCTTTCCCTACTGCCCGCTGAAAAACAAAGCTACCCAAGCGGTAGCTTTCAGCGTTGAACTGTTTGAAAAGACAGATGAACGGTAATCGCCGGTCAGCTGCTTATTCCTTTTATCGCTAGTTGTCCTATGGCCATCTCCTCCCCTCCTGCTAGCTGGCGCACCCAGGCCCAAGCATTCGGTCGCATTTTACTCTACCAAGGCGATATTACGAAGCTCGATACTACCGGCATCGTTAACGCAGCTAATTCATCGTTGCTCGGCGGTGGCGGCGTCGATGGAGCCATTCACCGTGCGGGCGGCCCCGAGATTTTGGAAGCTTGCCGCCGCTTGCGCGCGGGTCATTATGGCAAGGGCCTAGCTACTGGCGAAGCAGTGATTACTACCGGCGGACGGCTACCAGCTAAGTACGTTATTCACACCGTCGGCCCCGTGTGGAATGGCGGGCAAAAGCGTGAAGCCGAACTGCTTGCTAACTGCTACCGCAATAGCCTGCACCTAGCTACTGAGAACAATTTAGAAAGTGTTGCTTTCCCTGGTATCAGCACGGGCATTTATGGCTATCCAAAAGCCGAAGCCGTTACCATTGCCGTACGCGAAGCGCGTGAGTTTTTGGCGAAGAATCAGGTGCCAGCAATAGTTGTGTTCGTTGCCTTTGACGCAGAAAATCACCGGTTGTATGAGCAAGAACTGACCTAGGGTCGTCATCTTTCCTCCGTTAGCCCGACGCCCACGGCGGCCGACTGGTTGTCGGAGTGGTCCGCACACACCTAGGTTTGTATAAACGACCGCAATGATATTGATCGGATGCTGACGCATCGGACTGGTATCATTGCGGTTGTCTTTTCTTACAAGCGCGTCTCTGGGTGGCGACGCAAGTAAGCGGCCACGTCATAGATTAGGCCGCCGTGGCCGGCGTCAAGCATCACCAAATCGGCTTTCGCCAACGAGCCAATAAACTGCTTCAAGCCCGTGTGCGGAATCACCCGGTCGTACTTACCTAGGAAGAAAGTTACTGGCGTCGGTTTGCGGTTGAGCAACGTAGCGAGCCGCTTCAGGTCGAACGCTAGGTTCTTGAAGCCAACCCAACTACGGTACACGCGCAACCGTTTCTCACGGCTATCTAGCTGCCACTCGGCGAAGCGCACTAAGCCGGGATCAACCAGTCGTTTTTCGCTCAGCTTATTGATAAAGCCTAACAGCCGTTGGGGTCGCAGCACGGCACGGCCCAGCAGGCCGCGCATCAGCAGCGGCGAAGTTGCCAAAGTGTACCAGAGCTGCGCACGAATGCCATCGGGCGCCACCAGCCACACTTGCTCTATCTGGTCGGCGAAGTTTTCTACGGCCGTGAGAGCAAACTTGGCGCCCATGCTAAAGGCCAGCAGGCTAAACTTCGTAATCTTCTGTTCGTGCAGAAACTCGCCCAGGAGCTCGGCCAAACGCTTCTTCGTGATGGGCGCGTCGGCTTTTACAAGACGGCTCTTCCCGTGGTAAAATAAATCAAACGAATACACGCTCACTTCCGGCCCTAGCACAGAAGCCACCGAGCGCCAGTGCCCTTCACTTTGTCCGTAGCCGTGGAAAGCTAGCACCGCCCGCGGCCCGTCGCCGTAGCGTTGATAGTGCAGCTTGGTCTTGCTGGCTACGTACGTCTTTTCGATTGTTAATTGCTCAGTAATCATCAAGAATAGAACAGAATGATGGCTCTATTCGTCCCCGATTTAGCAAGTAGTAGCTTATGAAATGCGGTGCGAAGGCTGAGCATCGCGCCACTGCCTAGCTCAGCCGCGACACCCCACCCGACACAATGAACTTCATCACCTCACTGCTCGGCAATTCCAGGTACGTTACGTTTTCCTTGGGCACGAGTACTAGTTCGCCGGAGAAGTTGTAAGAGTGCGGAAAGTACACAGCTAGCAGCTGTTCCCGATTAATGGCTGCCATGTGGTCTTGCGTGACAAAACCAAGCTTAAACACTTGATCGGTGGCATTTAGCCGCACCAGCACCGGGCAGTTGAACTTCTGATTGTCGCCTACAAAGGCATCAAACAGATCCTTGAGGCTGGAATAAATAATGCTAACCAACGGCGTGCGGTGCAGAATGCGCTCTGTAATCACCAGAAACGGCCGCACCATAAAGGATTTGGCAATGTAGCCAACCACCGTGAGCACCACGATAGCCGAAAGCAGACCTAGGCCCGGCGGCATACCATTGAAGCGAAACAGCGCATCGAGCCAGCTGATGCTCGCGTACAAAATGTACATCGTGAGGCTGATGGGCGCCACGATGAGAAAGCCGTTAAGAAAGTAATTGAAAAACTTACGCATAAAAAAGAGGGACTGAGTAGCTGAGGGACTAAGTAAGTTCTTGAACAACTTTACCCAGTCACTCAGCTACTCAGTCCCTCTTTAGCGAAACTACGCCTCAACTGCCACTTGCTCGATGCGGTCGGCTACGCGCTGCATGAGCCACATGGGCGTGCTAGTCGCGCCGCAAATGCCCACCGACTCAGCGCCGTGGAACCACTCGTCGTCTAGTTCCTGCTCGTTCTCCACGAAGTAGCTGCGCGGGTTGGTCTTGTTTACCACGCTGAACAAAGCTTTTCCGTTGGAGCTTTTGCGCCCGCTCACAAACACGATGATGTCGTGCTGCACGGCAAACTTGGCAAGTGCTGGCTCCCGGTTGCTCACTTGACGACAGATGCTGTCGTTGGCGTCAAACGAATCCAGGGAACTACCAGCCAGCGCAATGCGCTCCTCGATCAACTGCTTCATGCGGTAAAAACCGGCCGTGCTCTTAGTCGTTTGGCTGAAAAGCGTAACAGGACGGGTAAAGTCAATCTGGTCGAGGTCGGCTTCCGTCATCACGATAAGGGCACGGTTGCCGGTCTGGCCCGTGAGGCCAGTAACCTCCGCGTGGCCGGGCTGACCGTAGATGACAATCTGGCCGTCTTGACGCTTGATGGAGTCGTAGGCGTGCTTCACACGGTTTTGGAGCTTAAGCACCACGGGGCATGAAGCGTCAATGAGCTCTAGGTTGTTGCGCAAAGCTAGCTCATAGGTTTCCGGCGGTTCGCCGTGAGCCCGGATGAGCACTTTGCAATCGTGAAGCTCAGCTAGCTGTTCTCGGTCGATAATGCGCAGCCCCTGCTGATAGAGGCGTTCCACCTCCATCCGATTGTGCACAATGTCGCCGAGGCAATACAAAGTCTCTTCGTGCGCCAGTTCGTCTTCGGCCATCTGAATGGCAAACTCGACGCCGAAGCAGTAGCCGGAATTCTTATCTATGGTAACGTTCATGCGCTTTCTTCAACAAACAGAACTTACTCTTACAACTTTCGCGCCCCAATCCGAGCTGACAAGGTGGCTAGGTTTTGCCCTAGCTATTCTGCGACTGCGCCAACATGGCCCGCGAAAACAAGGCGGCCGACACCCGTTCTAGCACAAAATCAACTTGCTCGTCGATGGTGATGTGCGTGGTGTCGAGCAGGACGGCATCGGCAGCCCGACGCAAGGGGCTTTCGGCGCGCGTCGAGTCAATATAGTCACGCTTGGTGAGGTTTTCGATAATTGCCTCCAGCTCCACCTGCTCGCCTTTCTCGGCTAGCTCCTCCTGCCGGCGCAGGGCCCGGGTGTGCGTATCAGCCGTCATGAACACTTTCACTTCCGCATCAGGGAAGACGGTCGTACCGATGTCGCGCCCATCCATCACGATGCCACGCTTGCGACCCATGCGCTGCTGTTGCCGCACCATGGCGTGGCGCACAGCCGGGATAACCGACACTTCACTTACATTATTCGAGATGTACATCTGCCGAATTTCGTCTTCGCGCACCTGCCCATCAAGGCAAAGCTCGTTGCGACCCGTCCGGCGGTTGCGCTTGAAGGTGATGTGCATGTCGTGGAGCGCTTGCTCGATGCGGGGCAAGTCGTCGAACGCAATTTTGTTTTCGAGCAAGTACAGCGTCACGGCGCGGTACATGGCGCCAGTATCAATGTAGGCGTAGCCCAAGGCGGCGGCTACGGCTTTGGCCGTGGTGCTCTTGCCGCACGAAGAATAGCCGTCGATGGCAATGACAAGTTTCTGCATGGCAAAATCGGTCGGCTGAGGGCTAGGTTGAGTCACGAATGTTGTTCTTTACGGCCGGACGCGGCAGCCAGACGTTCAGGCAGTTCCGTAAAGAATACGGCTACCGACGAAGGTCGGCCGTGGGCGAGCTGTTCGGCAACGCGGTAAAAGGGATTAAAAAAAGAGTGTCCGCCAATGCCAACCCCCGTGGTACCATCGGGTCCGGCGGCCCACTGCCCGCCGTAGGTTTGCACCAAGCACTGACCTAGAAAGCAGCCTAGCGCCGTTACGGCGTTTTCGCGGCTGCTATCTGTTAAGCTAGGTCGTTGCGTCTCAATAAGTTCTGCCAAGCGCTGCACCGCTTCAGCATCGAAGGCAGGGAGCCGGAGCTGCTGACGAACAGTTTCAGCGGCGTTTTGCAAAGTACCTAGGGGCGATTCGACAGCCATTGAGAAGTTAAGAGAGCTAGGATTACGTATTGCCTAATGACTGTCGCACGGGCAAGGAATATGGCCGGATTTGGCTTTGCGCTTATACGAAGCGGTTTTCTTCTGCTGCGCTGTGCGGCCCGCGCAACCGGTGGCAGCCACACCCGAACCCAAGAAAAGGGCAACCCAAAGCATCGTTAGAATCTTTCTCACAGGGGTGGATTTTCCCACAAATATAAGGTTCTTTACCCGTTCGCCGTTCTGTGAACTGAACTTTACCGTCGTTTTGTACCTAGCTTATGCCTGCTGCCTTCGCCCTCCGCGCCAACGTTATCAATCTATTTACCAACACCATAACGCCTGGCACTATCCACGTAGCAGATGGCAGCATCCAGCGGATGGAGCTCTCCGAGGTAGGCCCCGATCCAACACTGCCGTATGCGTTGCCAGGCTTTGTGGATGCGCACGTGCACGTCGAAAGCTCGCTGCTAGTGCCCTCGGAGTTTGCTAGGTTGGCGGTAGTGCACGGCACGGTAGCCACGGTATCCGATCCGCACGAAATTGGAAACGTGCTCGGCGTGAAGGGCGTGGAGTACATGCTGGCGAGTAGCAACACCGTGCCGTTCAAATTTTGCTTTGGGGCACCTTCGTGTGTGCCAGCTACGCCCTTCGAAACAGCCGGCGCCACCATCACGGCCGCCGACATTGAGCAGCTTTTCCAGAACCCTGCCGTGGGCTATCTAGCTGAGATGATGAACTGGCCCGGCGTGCTGCACCGCGACCCGCTGGTGATGGAGAAAATAGCCCTGGCCCAGCGCTACAACCGTCCCGTGGATGGACACGCACCCGGCTTGCGCGGCGACGATGCCCGCCAATACGCCAGCGCCGGCATCAGCACCGACCATGAATGCTTTACCGCCGAAGAAGCCCTCGACAAACTGGCTGTGGGCATGAAGGTTTTGATTCGGGAAGGCTCAGCGGCCCGCAACTTCGAGGCGCTCATTGACTTGTTGCCGGAACACTACGAGCACCTGATGTTCTGCTCCGACGACAAGCACCCCGACACGCTCGTGCTCGGTCATATCAATCAGCTCGTGCAACGCGCCGTGGCGCGCGGCCAAGAGGTATTGAAGGTGCTGCGCGTGGCGTGCTTGAACCCTGTACTCCACTATAAGCTACCTGTTGGCTTGCTCCGTGAGGGCGACCCCGCCGACTTTATCTTGGTTGATAACCTGCAAGAATTCAACGTCCAGCGGACTTACATCAATGGAGACGTGGTGGCTGAGAACGGCCAAACTAGAATTCCGGCGGCGGCCGTACCCGTTATCAATAATTTCCACACCGACCTTGTACAAGCTACCAGCTTTCGGCTGCTTGCTCCCGCGGAGACGGCGACGATTCGTGTTATTGAATGCTTTGATGGGCAACTCATCACCGCACGCCACGACCTAGCTGCCCTAGTAGAACAGGGCTTTGTAGTGCCCAACTTACCTACTGATGTTCTGAAACTAACAGTCGTGAACCGTTACGCGGCTGCTCCGCCAGCAGTGGCCTTCATTAAAGGATTTGGTCTGAAGCACGGCGCGCTGGCTTCCAGCGTCGGCCACGACTCGCACAATATTACCGCCGTCGGCTGCGATGACGAGAGCCTAGCTCGCGCCGTAAACCTAGTGATGCAGGCCAAAGGTGGCTTAGCAGCCGTCAGCGCCGACGGCGAAGAACTGCTTCTGCCGTTGCCCGTGGCCGGCCTCATGTCAGACCAAGATGGCTATGCCGTGGCGGAGGCGTATACCGCCGTTGATGCACTGGCCAAAAAGCTAGGCAGTCCGCTCGCTGCGCCCTTTATGACGCTCTCCTTCATGGCCTTACTAGTTATTCCGAGTCTGAAGCTCAGCGACAAAGGTTTGTTCGACGGCGAAGCCTTCCAGTTTGTAGATGCGGTAGTTTGAGCATAAAAAAACCCTGACAGGGCTTGAAGCCTCTGTCAGGGTTACTGATCAGTCCAAAGCCCATTCAACGGCCTAGGTCGAGGGCCTACAGCATGAGCTCGATGAGCAACCTAGCTTAACGAAAAGCGTTTGGTCAGGAGCTTTTGCATTTTCTCCTCGGTGAGCGGTTTGGTAAGGTATTCCACGTCTTTGAATTGAGAAACGCGGGCCGTATCGGCGGCATGCATGGAAGTAGTCAGCACGGCCATCACGGTTTTGCTTTTCACTTCGGGCGGAAGGCTGTCGTACTGCTTCAGAAACTCAAAGCCATCCATACCCGGCATTTTCAGGTCGACAAAAACCAGCTCCGGCAGGTGATCAGCCGCATCGGATGGCTGCCGGCCGTTGCCCCACAGAAACTCGTAGGCTTCTTCCGCTCTGGTAAAGGTGCGCACCTGCTCCGCAATAGCGAGGCGGTTGAGCAAGCGGTTATTTAGGAAGCTGGTTGTTTCGTTATCATCAACCAACACGATGTTCTGGAGCTTTTTGGTCATAGTCAAAATCACTGAAGCCAATCGTTACAGGGTTCTAAATTAAAGATTTATCACAACCAGCCCTGCGCGCGCATCCAGTCGTCATTATAAATTTTGGCTAGGTAGCGCGTGCCGTGATCGGGCAGAATTACCACCATCGTGTCGTCTTCTTGCAAGTGTTCCCGCGCGTATTCCAGTGCGCCAAACACGGCCGAGCCGCACGACCAGCCCACAAATAAGCCTTCTTCCTTCGCCAAGCGACGCGTCATGAGAGCCCCGTCGCGGTCAGCAACTTTGATAAACAGGTCAATTTGATCGAAGTCAACGTTTTTGGGCAGAATATCCTCCCCAATTCCTTCGGTTTTGTACGGATAAATTTCGTTCTGATCGAAAATACCGGTTTCCTTATACTTCTTGAAGACCGAGCCATACGTATCGATGCCGACCGTAACCAGCTGCGCATTCTGCTCCTTCAGGTACTTGCTGGTGCCGCAGATTGTACCGCCCGTGCCCACGCCGCAAGCTAGGTGCGTGATGTGGCCATTGGTCTGTACCCACAGCTCCGGCCCCGTTTGCTGGTAGTGCGCGGCGGTGTTGGAGAGGTTATCGTACTGGTTAGGATAAAAGGAGTTCGGAATTTCGGCGTTGAGCTTGCGCGCCACCGAGTAGTAAGAGCGCGGGTCGTCAGGCGTTACATCGGTAGGGCAGATGATAATTTCGGCGCCTACGGCCTTCAGAATATCCCGCTTTTCCTGGCCCTGCTTATCGCTCATCGTAAAAATGCACCGGTAGCCTTTGCTGATGGCTGCCAAGGCTAGGCCCATGCCCGTGTTGCCGCTAGTGCCTTCAATGATAGTACCGCCTGGCTTGAGCAAGCCAGCTTTTTCGGCATCTTCAATCATTTTCACCGCCATGCGGTCTTTCACCGAGTTGCCGGGGTTGAAATATTCGACCTTGGCTAGCACGGTACCGCGGATGCCATCGGTTACTTTATTGAGTTTCACCAGCGGTGTGTTACCGATGGCTTCCACTATATGATTCAGGTACATGAGTGTGGGGTGGTTGGAGCGACAAAGGTACGAAAGAGTAACCGAGTGGCTTCGCACGGAGCAGCAGAGTAAATCGTTGAACAGCATTACTCCGTTGCGCCGCTACTCAGTTACTCCGTTGCTTGCCTTGCAGCCGGACCAAAAAAGCCTACTTTTGTGCGCCGGCATTTTTCCGATGCTGGCGTTCTTACCCCCAACGGAATAGCTACTCTAAAACCCGCTTCGAATGAGTGTTCTGGTTAACAAGGATTCTAAAGTGATTGTGCAGGGCTTCACCGGCTCGGAAGGCTCCTTCCACGCTCAGCAAATGATTGAGTACGGCACCAACGTAGTGGGTGGCGTGACGCCTGGCAAAGGTGGCACCCAGCACCTCGACCGGCCCGTGTTCAACACGGTTGCTGAAGCAGTTGAGCAAGCTGGCGCCGATACGAGCATCATCTTCGTGCCCCCGGCTTTTGCCGCCGACGCCATCATGGAAGCCGCCGACGCTGGTATTAAAGTGATTGTAACCATCACCGAAGGCATTCCGACCAAGGACATGATTGCGGTGAAAGAATACCTCAAAGACCGCGAAGGCCTGCGCATGATCGGCCCGAACTGCCCCGGCGTCATGACTGCCGGCGAGTGCAAAGTGGGTATCATGCCCGGCTTTATCTTCCAGAAAGGCAAAATCGGTATCGTATCGAAGTCGGGTACGCTGACCTACGAAGCCGTTGACCAGCTCACCAAAGCTGGCCTAGGGCAGACCACGGCTATCGGCATCGGTGGTGACCCCATCATCGGCACCACGACCAAAGAAGCGGTGGAGCTGCTCATGAACGACCCCGAAACGGAGGGCATCGTGATGATCGGCGAAATTGGCGGCGGCATGGAAGCCGAAGCAGCCCGCTGGATTAAAGAGAGCGGCAACAAGAAGCCAGTTGTGGGCTTCATTGCTGGCCAGACGGCTCCTCCCGGCCGCCGCATGGGCCACGCCGGTGCTATTGTAGGTGGCGCCGATGATACGGCTGCGGCTAAGATGGCCATCATGCGCGAGTGCGGCATCCACGTAGTGGATTCGCCCGCCGAGATTGGCGACACGATGCTGCGCGTGTTGAACGGCTAGGTTAGCTCGCTTTTAAGAGAAAAGAAAGCCTCGGTTTGCGCCGGGGCTTTTTTGTGCTCGGTTCTTACGTCACCTATTTTCTTCTGGCCAGTGCCCTAACCTAGATACGCGCAAGGCTGTTTGACTTCTTCCTGACGTGCGCTGCCACCTTACACTTGCTATCAGATTTCACCGCCATGTCGTTGTCCACAGCGCCAGCCTTCCTACGCCCCACCGCCATCCTCTTCGACCTCGACGATACGCTGTTCGACCATGCGACTACCGCGCGGGCGACGTTGGCGGCTAGTACACATCAGTTGCCCTTCGCCGCCGACATCGTATTGGATGAGTTATACAACCGCTACAGCGAGATTCTGGAAGAGATGCACCCACTCGTGTTGGCTGGCCACTACAGCTACCTAGAGGCGCGGCGGCTACGCTTCCAACGGTTGCTGGCGCCGTACGGCGCCCTAACCTCGGATGCGGCAGCTGATGAATTTGCGCAGTTTCACTACGAGCACTATCGTGGTTTGCGCCAGCCTATTACGGGTGCGCTGGCCTTGCTGGAAGCCCTGAAGCCGCAGTACCGCATCGGGATTGTAACGAACAACCGCACGGCGGAGCAGGAAGACAAACTGCACTACCTAGGTATGCGCCACTTGGTAGACGCGCTGATTACCTCTGAAGAGGTGGGCATGCCAAAGCCCGACCCATGCATTTTTCAGGTAGCCATGCAGCGCCTAGGTGCCGAGCCCGCTACTACCGTGATGGTTGGTGACAACTGGACGGCCGACGTGCTCGGCGCCTTGGCAGTGGGCATACGGCCGGTGTGGCTGAATCGCTTCGGCGCCACCCGACTGTTGCCTGATGTTGAAGAAATTACTAGCCTTGAACCGCTAGCTGATGTCGTGCAAAAGATCGTAGGCGTTGGTTCGGCGGCTGATAGCCACTAAACGGAGGCTTGCTGTTACCGCTTACCCTCCTGCCCGCCAATATTCACCACCACGCCAAAGTTGAATACTGAGTTGGCTGCCTTCAGGAACTTGCGCTGCCGCAAGCCAAAGTTGCTGCCGCTGATGAGCTGAAGCTGCACTGGCCCAACAAGTTGGATGCGGGTGTACGTGATAGGCTCTATAAAGACGTTCTCCTCGCCTATTGTTGGCACATTATCCAACTTGAAGTTTTCGAGCTGTAGGTAGCTTAGGCGCAATGCCGTGCCGTAGGTAATTGGAAAGTCGCGGCCGAAAACGTGCACGTTGCTGTTGTCCTTCGAGCTGTAGTTCACCTGTAGAAAGTACTTCGTCAGGCCGCTTTCCAGCGTGCGCGTGGTCACTTTCTCTGCATCACGCTCAACGCGTTTGGAGTGCCCCCCGCCTAGGCCGCCATATACTTCCAGTACACGCCGGTCGCTTAAGCGCGTGTAATACCCTAGGCCTACTTCGCCAAAGTCGTGGTCGAGCACTCTTTTCTTCTTGTCAGTGTGCAGGAAGGAGGCACTGCCCATCACCCCTAGGTGTTCGCCCACGGCATACGCCCCCTGCAACGACACGTTGTTGTCTAAGTTTGTGTGCAAACCGCCGCTGAACTCACCCTTTTGGGTGAGCAAAGGCACTTGGGGGGGCGGCGGAAAATACAACGACGAGCAACTCGCCAGGAAGGGTACGAAGAGCGTCAGCAGCGCCCGCAAATAGAGCTTCATATCCGAAAGCTAAGCAGATTGTGGAGCCAAAACGAATAGAGTAGCATTTCGTTGCCGACCCTTCGTCGGGCGGCTGCGTATAGCAAGCCCAACTGTAGGCTATTTCTGCCGTCCAAGGGCCACCTATTCCGCGCACATTCTATGACCAC
This sequence comes from Hymenobacter crusticola, assembly GCF_002154225.1. Classification (GTDB taxonomy): domain Bacteria; phylum Bacteroidota; class Bacteroidia; order Cytophagales; family Hymenobacteraceae; genus Hymenobacter; species Hymenobacter crusticola. Next base: position 24,664 of record NZ_MTSE01000007.1, on the reverse strand, counting down.
TTCTTACGATGTTCTCATTATTGGCTCCGGCCAAGCTGGCAACCCACTTGCCGTTTCTTTTGCCAAAGCGGGCCGCAAGGTGGTGCTGGTGGAAGAAAAGTTTTTTGGTGGCTCCTGCATCAACTATGGCTGTACCCCCACGAAAGCCCTGCTAGCTTCGGCTGAGCGGGCACACCACGTTCGCACGGCCGCCGAGTACGGCATTGAAGCGTCGGAACCCAAAGTTGATTTTGCTGCTGTTATGGCCCGCAAGAATCATATTGTGGGCGAGATGCGCGAGGGCACCGTCAAAAACCTTACGGAGGAGCAGCCCGACATTACCGTGCTGCATGGCCACGCGGAGTTCACGGGCCCACGTAGCCTCCGCGTAGCACTCGATGATGGCCACATGCAAGAGCTCGAAGCGAAGCTAGTCTTTATCAACACCGGTACACACGCGGCCGCACCCGATGTCGAAGGCCTAACGGAAGTGCCTTACTTCACCCCTACGCAGCTGCTAGACACCTCGGAGCTGCCTGAGCACCTACTGATTCTGGGTGGCAGCTATATCGGACTGGAGTTTGGTCAGATTTTCCGTCGCCTAGGTAGCCAGGTTACTATTATCGAGTCGAACCCGCACGTCCTGTCCCGCGAAGATGACGACGTGTGCGACGCCATGCAGCAACTGCTCGCCGACGAAGGCGTGGAGTTTGTGCTAGGTGCCAAAGCCCGCCGCGTGTCGCAGAATGCAGAAGGCGTGCTAACGTTGAGCGTCGATACGGAGGAAGGTGAGCGGCGCTTGCGAGGCACGCACTTACTCGTAGCTACCGGCCGCAAGCCCAATACCAACAAGCTAGGTCTGGACAAAGCAGGGGTAGAACTCGACGAGAATGGCTATATTAAAGTCGACGACGACTTGCTCACTAACGTGCCTGGTGTGTATGCGCTTGGCGACGTACACGGTGGTCCCCAGTTCACACACATCAGCTACGACGATTACCGCGTCGTGCGCGACGCTATTTTGCACGATAAACCCCGCTCGGCCAAGCAGCGCCCGCTACCGTATGTGGTGTTCACGGAGCCACAGCTAGGTCGCGTTGGGCTGTCGGAAAAGCAAGCCCAGGAGAAGAAGGTGGCTTATCGGGTGGCTTCCATGCCCGTCGCGACGATCGGGCGGGCTCGTGAAACGGGTCATACAGCGGGTTTCATCAAAGTGCTGGTAGATGAAGAAAACCACATTCTCGGCACGGCAGTTTTGAGCGAGCAAGGCGGCGAAATCATGACGATGCTTCAGCTAGCGATGGCAGGCAATCTAACCTGTACCATATTACAGAATATGGTACTAGCCCACCCTACTTGGGCGGAAGCACTAAATAATTTGTTCTCCAAACTTATGCCGCCGGATGAAGCGTAAGCGCTAATCGCATATTGCTTCTTATTCTATGCAAGGCTGCCCGGATTCGGGCAGCCTTCTTTAATATAACTGTAGATAGAATAAATTTACTTATTGTTGTATATGAATTTGTTTTTAAACTTTCCTTTTATAAAATTTGACAAGTCGTTAAAGACGTACAAAAAATCATAGCCATAATTCAATACGCACCGCATGAAAAAAGCTTTACTCTTCATTAATCTGCTTCTTTCTTACGGTGCTTTTAGCCAAACGATATCTAGCCACGACGCCAATGGGTTTCCACTGGGCAATGTCTCTACCTACACGCCTTCTAGTTTACCGGGCGCAAGCACAGCGGCTACTACATACTCTTATACCGGGGTCCGTGCCCTAGCCGAGATCAACGACGCAAACGACGCCGATGCCTACCCGTGGCTTTCTCCTAGTGGCCTGCGCTTGTACTACATCACAGGCACCGACAGCAAGCTGATGTTTACGCAGCGTGCAAGCGTCACTGGTACTTTTTGCGCCCCCGTTACAGTACCGCTGGCATTGCCTTTTGCCCCTGGTTCTTGCTGGCTTTCTGCCGATGAACTAGATATCTATTTCACGGCTAACAACTGCCTTTATTTTGCCCAGCGCCCTTCCCTAACGGCTAGCTTTGGCACGCCCGTCATGATTGCGCTCAATGGGTTGCTCACGTCTTTCATTGCAGCGCCGTCGCTCACGGCTACGAAAGATCGGCTTTTCCTTTTCGCAGCGGCCATCGGCATCGTAGAATTTGTCCGTACCTCGGCTACTTCTTTCAACTACGTACGCACGCTGCCCTTGCCGGCTGGCTATCAGCCTTTTCCAGGCCAGTTGTCTAAAGACGATCTGACTTATTTTCTGGGGGCCTCCCATGGCACGGCCCAACGCTCGCTGTACCAGATTACTCGTTCCACAACCGCCAGTGCTTTCGACGCTAGCTCTTTTCAGCAGGTCCAAGGCATCAACGACGTGACGCTCTACAATGGTCAGCCTTCTATGTCGGCCAACATGGAGTGCATGGCTTTTACCGGTACGTCCCTCAATAGCTGGGCTTCCAACGAGTTATACCTAGCTACCCGCAACACCACCGTTTTATCGACTATTAAAAGTGAGGCCTTAAGCGTAGCCAGTTATCCCAATCCGGCGGCCGAGTACATTAAGGTCACTTATCCATATTCGGCTGCCCACCCAGGCAACCTAGCTATCGTGAATGCTGCGGGCGCCCTGGTTCTGACGCAGCCGCTCACTGACGCTTCCGGCCAGCTCACGCTCAATACACAGGCCATGCACAATGGCGTGTACTTCTACCGCATCTCGCAACTTGATAACCACAAGCTAGCGGTGAGCACCGGCAAATTCATTGTAGCACATTAACAGCTAGCGCGTTGAGTATTGCTTCTTAAACCGGTGCGGGTAAATTACTAGCCCAAGTGAGGTAAGCACCTGTGGTTCTTTTAAATCTCTAAGGGGCTGTTCGTACCAAATCTTTTTTGAGTAGTCGGCTGACCACGACAAGCTGACTGCTAGCTGCAACTGCGCCCACGGAAACACCCCTTCCCGGTCCCAGTACCGCACGAAGAACATGGGCTCATTTCGGGTCATACGTCGTAGGTTTATAGGTATTCCGTTGTTGGTCAACGCCGGAAATCGTACCTGCGATAGCCGGTACGTCAGGCCCATCGTCGTTCGCTCGCCTTCGTAGGCCGCAAACACTTCCCCGAAAACCTTGTGAAAACGCGCCTCATACTGGTAGGTCGTTACGCTATCGTTGAGTGATTCAAAGCCACCTGCGTCGAAGCGTCGGCTGCTCTTGCCCCGACCGTAGCCCCCTAGGCCACCCACCAGCCACTGACCGGAAAGCGGCCAGTACGTACCCGCACCAAGTTCGAATTGGCGGAGGCGGAAATAAGTACGGGTCGTATCCACTTTACCCGGTCGTAGCCCACCTGCGGCGCGTACCAGCACGTGGCGCGCCGGCGAATAAGCGACAGAGCCCTCCAGCCGTTTCGCCAGGAAAACACTCCCTGCCACCTCCACTTGGCCTTTGTCACGCAGCAGGGGCGCGCTCGGCTGCAACGGCGTGTACACCGAGCAGCTGGCCAGCAAGCCCGTAGAAGCCAACGCTAGGTTTCTTTTCTTTAGTAAAGGAGGATACATAGAATAGCTAGGTGGCATATAAGATCGCGCACCAATATGATCAAGTTAGCTCACATAGCGTTGCATGCGTTAGACGCAAAAAAGCCGCCGCAGCTTTCGCTACGGCGGCTTTTCAATACGTTACGCTATATTATTTGGCGTATGCCACGGCGCGCATTTCCCGGATTACGGTAATCTTGATCTGGCCAGGGTACTGCATTTCTTTCTCAATCTTCTGCGAGATTTCGTAGCTCAATTCCTGAGCCCGCTCATCGCTCACGTTGTCGGCGTTCACCATCACGCGCAGCTCGCGGCCGGCCTGAATGGCGTAGCACTGGTTCACGCCTTCGAAGCCAACGGCCGTTTCTTCCAGCTGCTTCAGGCGCTTAATGTAGCTTTCCATCATCTCGCGACGAGCGCCAGGACGCGAGCCGCTGATAGCGTCGCAGGCCTGTACGAGCGGCGAAATCATGGCCGTCATTTCAATCTCATCGTGGTGGGCACCGATGGCGTTTACCACGTCGGGGTGCTCCTTGTATTTCTTGGCCATCTCCATGCCGAGGATGGCGTGGGGTAGCTCGGGTTCTTCGGTGCTTACTTTGCCGATGTCGTGCAGGAGGCCGGCACGTTTGGCGTGTTTCACGTTCAGCCCTAGCTCGGCAGCCATGGTGGCGCAGAGGTTGGCTACTTCACGCGAGTGTTGAAGCAGGTTCTGGCCGTAGCTGGAGCGGAAGCGCATCCGTCCAACCATCTTAATCAGCTCGGGGTGCAAGCCGTGAATGCCTAGGTCGATGATGGTCCGCTCGCCAATTTCAACGATTTCCTCGTCAATGTTCTTGCGGGTTTTAGCTACGATTTCCTCGATCCGGGCCGGGTGAATACGGCCGTCTTTCACCAGCAAGTGCAGCGACAAACGTGCTACCTCGCGGCGCACCGGATCAAAGCCTGAGATAATAATCGCCTCGGGCGTATCATCCACAATAATTTCAACACCGGTAGCGGCTTCTAGCGCCCGAATGTTGCGGCCTTCGCGGCCAATGATCTTCCCTTTTACGTCGTCCGATTCAATATTGAAAATCGAGACGCAGTTTTCGATGGCATGCTCAGCGGCAGTGCGCTGAATGGTTTCTAATACAATCTTCTTGGCGTCTTTGGTCGCCGTGAGCTTAGCTTGCGCCACCACATCTTTAATGTAGGAGCTAGCCTGAATCTGGGCTTCATTGCGCAAAGAATCAACGAGTTGCTCGCGGGCTTCAGAGGCCGAAAGGTTAGCTATCGTTTCGAGTTGGTGTTGAATCTGAAGGCGCTGCTCTTCTACTTCTTGCTGCTGGCGGGTAAGCTTTTCGAGTTGCGCTTCGTGCGTGGTGCGGCGCTTCTCGTCCTGAGATTCCAGCTTTTCGCGTAGTTGCTGCGACTCAACCTGAATCTTGTCGCGCAGCATGTCGAGGTCCTTTTCCTTCTTCTGAAGCTGTTCGAGTTGGCGCTGCGTGGTTTGGGTCAGTTGCTTGATGCTCTGCTCCTGCTCCTGAATACCGAGGCGGCGCTGGTTTAGGTCGGCTTCTAGCTCCGTTTTCTGGCGGCGGCTGTCGAGGTCGAACTCGTTCTTGAGTTGACGAAACTTATCCTTGGATTGCTGAATTCGCTCGTCGCGGATGCGGTTGGCCTTTTCTTCGGCTTCTTGGAGGAGTTGTTGGGCGCGGGCTTGCGCCTGGGCTTCATGGTCCTGCCGGGCCTTTCCGGCCAGCAGGCGTCCTAGCACGACGCCGGCCCCGAGGGCAACGACAGCGGCAAGGACAATATACACAATGGTGGGCATGAGCTATGGTTTATGGGAGGAATTGAAAACCATAACAACAAACGCTTGCCCAACGTCCCCGAAAAGCAGCAAAGCCGCTTGCTTCGCTCCTGATCAGACATAAAGCCGTGCCAGTACTCTGATTAACTGAGTACTAGCGTCGCAAGCAACTTATCTAGGCGCGACAAGCGCTCAGACAAAGCTGCATCGGTCCCATCCTTTTCCTTACTGACTTTCAGGCTGTCAGCCATGGTCGACAACGCGGCCATGGCGAGCAGATCTTGCTTGTCCTGAATGCCGTACTGTTCACGAAACTCCTTAATCCGGTCGTTGAGCAGCTTTCCCGCCATACGCAGGCGCTCCTCTTCCTGGGGACTTACCCGCATTGGATAATCCCGGTCGGCGACGCGAATTTTAATGGATAAATCGCTCATAATCAGCGGCAGGTGGAATCTTGATGGTCGTTACTCCCTCAAATAGGCAAGGCACTTATCAATTTCTCGAATATAGTCGTTGAGGCGGTGTTTCAGCTCGGTGGCGTGGGCAGGGTCTCCTGCTATGGTATTGACAAGTTTAACGATATTCTCCTGATTTTGGAAATCCTTCACCTGCCGGTCCCGGTCACGCACGTCGGCGCGGAGCTGCTGGATGGTGGTTTGGGCATCGGCTAGCTCCTCGCGCAACTGCTGATAAGCAGCCACTAACGTGGTTACCTGCCGCTCCAGGCGGTCGAGATGGGCAAGTTGCTGAGAGGAGGCCATTTTTTGGTTTTTGGTGGTTCGTTGCTGGTTTTTGGCGCTAGGTCAACAGCCTAGGGCTCTACTAATCTGGAACGGTCATGCTGAGCCCCGCGAAGCATCTCTACCGCAGTGGTAACAAAGCAGTAGCAAAATACTTGGCTTGCGTCTCCCTGTGGGTCAGCAGGCCAAGCATGACGTCTTAAACCTAAAAAACAAACCCAAACTTCATTGCTGTTCGGCACAATGGACTCCACTACTGTGCCGAACGTAGTTGCTTTACTTCCATTTCTAGCTGGTTTACTCGGATAGCCAAACGGCGGCTGTAGCGACTATACGCTAGCAAGGATAACATAAAGCCGAACACGACTACTGATGTTCCCGTCCCAACTTCCACGAAATGCCCAATTCGTAAGAATACACCAAGCAAAAGCAGAAAGGAGCCAACAGCGTACAAAAGTTTTCCTGTGTATTCATAGTGAGATGGTTATGTAGGTGGAAGTTTCCGACAAAATGCCGGAAACTTCCGCTATTTCCGAATCAAGGCACCAGCTTGTTTCTCAAACTGTCCGATGAGGCGCTGCATCACTGCGTCAATAGCTTGATCGGTAAGCGTCTGCGTGGGGTCTTGCAAGGCGAAGCTCACCGAGTACGATTTCTTATCGGCACCTAGGTTTTCGCCCTCATACACATCGAACACGTTCACGCTTTGCAGAAGCTTCTTCTCGGTGCGCTGCGCAATCTGCCGAAGCTGATCGAAAGTCACGGTGCGGTCGACTACCAACGACAGGTCGCGGCGTACTTCCGGGAACTTCGGCAACTCGCGGGCCACTAGTGCTGCTTTGTACTTGCGCACCAGCCAATCCCAATCCAGCTCGGCATACCACACCGGCTGGCCTACATCGAGGCGCTTGAGCACGCCCGGCGAGACGGCACCTAGCTGCGCTACGGGCTGGTTTTGTACTAGGAGCGTGAGGCCGCCGGCTAGATATGGGTGCTGCACAGGCTGCGGCGCGGGCGCCGCGTGACCTAGGACATTTAGCACCTGCTGCACCACGCTGGCTAGGTCGTGGAAGGTGGTTTTCTCGGCTTTATGTTGCCAGGTTTCGGCGGTGGCATTGCCGGTCACATAAATAGCTAGCTTGTTCTTCTCTTGGTACTGCCCATCGGCTTGGCGGTGGTAGGTTTTGCCGAACTCGTACAACTTCAGGTCGCGCTGGCGGCGGTTGAGGTTGTAGCGCACCACTTCCAGGCCGGAGTGCAACACGCTGGGGCGCATTACGTTTAGGTCGGCGCTGTTGTAGTTGAGCACGTGCACTAACGTCTCATTCGGCTCGCCTTCCTTTTCGAAATATTGCGAGTTGGTGAGTGAGTTGGTAATGATTTCGGAGAAGCCTTGTCCGCTGAGCAGCCGCGCCGTGTTCTGGCGAATTACTTCCGGATCGGGGTTCGGAAACTTAGCGAGGAACGAAGCCGAGTTGAAAGGCCGCAGTGCCACGTTGTTGTAACCGTAGATGCGCAAAATTTCCTCGATTACGTCGGCCTCGCGCGTCACGTCCACTTTGTGCACCGCTACCGTCAAGTTCCACTCCTCCGTGCTTTCCTCGCTGATCTGAATATCTAAGTCCATCAGGATTTGGCGAATCCGCTCGGGCTCAATGTACTGGCCTACCAAACGCTCTACGCGGGATAGGCGCAAGCGCACCGTAGCAGGCTGCACCGGCGCGGGATACTCATCGACCACTGGCGCGGCGATGCTAGCTCCCGCTACTTCTTGCAGCAGCAGCGCCGCGCGTTGCAGCGCCACCGGCACCATGTTTGGGTCGGTGCCGCGCTCGAAGCGGAAGGAAGCATCGGTTTTGAGCTGGTGCGTTTGGGAAGAGCGACGCACGGCAGCCGGCGCGAAGTAGGCGCTTTCCAGAAATACGCGCGTAGTAGCGTTGCTCACGCCCGATGTTTTGCCACCAAACACGCCGGCCAGGGCCATGGGCGTACCGTTGGCATCGGCAATAACTAGGTCATCTGCCTTCAGGGTGCGCTCGGCGCCGTCGAGCGTCACGAACTTCTCGCCTTCGGTAGCACGCTTCACGCGAATTTGGCCACCCGTAATCTGGTCGGCATCAAAGGCGTGCAGGGGCTGACCTAGCTCGTGCAGCACGAAGTTGGTGACGTCGACCACATTGTTGATCGGCGATAAGTCGATGCTGCGCAAGCGCCGCTGCAGCCACTCCGGCGAGGGGCCTACCTGCACGTTCTCTAGCAGCAAACCTGCGTAACGGGGGCTAGCTTGTTCGTCCTCAATGGTTACGCTGATGTTGCTGGCGGCGGTGGCAGGCGCTTGGAACTGGCTCACGTCGGGCAGGTGGCAGGGCTGCTGAAGCAGGGCGCGCAGTTCGCGGGCCACACCGTAATGCGAAGCCGCATCGGCACGGTTCGGCGTCAGACCAATTTCGAATACCGAATCGGAACCTAAGCCGAAGTACTCGGCGGCGGGGGTGCCGTTGGGCAGCGGCGTATCCAGCACCATGATGCCGGCGTGCGAGGTGCCTAGGCCAATTTCATCCTCGGCGCAGATCATGCCTTCGGAAGCAGCCCCCCGAATTTTCGACTTTTTGATCTTGAACGGCTCACCCTGCGAAGGGTAGAGCATAGCACCTTCCAAGGCCACAACCACTTTTTGGCCGGCAGCCACGTTGGGGGCCCCGCACACGATTTGGCGTGGAGTACCGTCGCCCACGTCCACAGTGGTGAGGCTGAGTTTGTCGGCGTCGGGGTGTTTTTCGCAGGTGAGCACTTCGCCAAGCACGACGCCGCGCAGGCCGCCCGGCACGCTTTCCAGCTCCTCAATGCCTTCCACTTCCAGCCCGGAGCCGGTGAGCAGTGCCCCAATTTCGGCGGCAGATTTGTCGGTAGGAATAAGCGTGCGGAGCCAGTCGAGGGAGATAAGCATTTGCTTGTAAGTTGTCGGTTATCAGCTGCCGGCCGTTCGCGTTGAGCTAGGCAGGCAAGCACAAAGGTACAGATTTGCGCAGCCGCCGAAAAAGCAGCTCGCTCCTGTAATCTTTGTGGCTGTTGGGTAAATAGTTGTAGTGTTGAGGCGGAAACAACCTAGGTAGGTACGCTGAGCTTACTCGAATACCTCTGGCATTCCGGCCGAAAAGTCTGTTTTGTAGCGTACCCTCGGCGAAACCAGAAGTTAACCCTCAGTCTCTACTTCGTGAAGATCGTATCGCCTTTGTAGATCCGCCACGCGCCGGCAGCTTGTTTTACCGCGTAGGCAGTGATTGTCGCCGTCGACTTTTCTCCCTTCAGATTAATCTGAAGGATGAGCGAGTCTGGTTCGGAACTGCGCTTATCCAACCTGTGGCTTTCCGAAAGTATTGTGCCCGTGCGACCAACGATCTTCGGAGACGCCTTGGCACTATTGATGGCCTTCAGAATAACCTCGGGATGGGCACCTAGCATCTGCTTGTCCAGCCGGTTCAATATGGGGTCGAAAGCCAGATACAGGATCAGACTTGCGGGGAGCAACAAAAGCCACTTATACTCTGACAACCAGCTTTTATCCTGCATAATAATGGGGGCTTGTTGCCGTAAAGAACGTGCACTAACAAGCGCATTCCTAGTCTTTTCCCGGCCGTGGCTGTGTTGCAAACAAACCGCTACAGTTAGGCGCGCAACTGGCTTGCTTCGTTGCGCTGGGACTTTTCTAACCTAGCTTACTCGTGAAACGACTTTTCACCCGCTTTAACAGCTACTTTCATTCGGTTGTCGGCGGGCGGCACGGGGCAGACGTATTCGCTGTTGTAGGCGCAGTAAGGATTATACGCCGCGTTGAAGTCGAGCGTGATTTCCTTGTCGTTGGGCCTAGGTTTGGGCGCGTCGAGGTAGCGGCCACCGCCGTAGGTGTCGAAGCCGTTGGTTTTGTCGGTGAAGGGCACAAACAAGGTGGTGTCCTTGCCATCGGCTTTCAGCAAACAGGTGAGCTGCTGGGGCTGGCTATCGAGGGTGAAGGAAGCACGGCCCCAACGCAGGTACTTTTCCACCTTGCCGTTGGTGAGCGGGATAAGCACCGTGTCGTGCGCGGCAAGCGGCTCCCACTGGGCAATAAACCGATAAGTTTTATCGGGCGCGAAGTAGCGCAGGCTGTCGAAGGTGGCGCGCTGAGCCGTCAGCAGCGGCGAGGTGTTGCCGCGGCGAAAAGAATCGTTTTTCTCAGACCTAGCTTTCTTGATACCGACAGCATATTGATCGTTGCCGAAAACCAAGTCTTGCAGGAAATAGCCGAAGATGAGCAGCAGCCCTAGGCCAATGAGGAGTTTGGGATTGAGTTTCACGTGGCAAAGGTACGCAAGTGGTTGTAGCGCGAAGCCAGCACAGCGCGTATCGTTGGCCAACCGGCAGCTAGGCTGGTGCATGATTAATCACTGATACACGCCGCGCCGGCTTCGCGCTACCTCACAAAATACCTTCGTCGGCGAAGCTGTAGTAGCCGTGGTCGGTGTAGATGAGGTGATCAAGCACGGGCAGATCCAGAAACTTGCCGGCTTCCTTCACTTTGCGCGTGAGGGCAATGTCGGCGGCGCTGGGGTTGCGGTTACCGCTGGGGTGGTTGTGCACCAAAATGACCGAGCTGGCCAGCTGCTCCAGCGCGTGCTTGAAGATCAGTTTGGGGTCGGCGACGGTGCCGGCCACGCCGCCGGTGCTGATGGGCTGCTTGCGCATTACCACGTTGGCGCGGTTGAGCAGCACCACCCAAAACTCCTCGTGGGGCAAATCCTGCAGGTTGGGGCGCACAAGGTTATAAATATCGCGAGAGCACGTGATGGTAGCACGCTGCGCTGCCGCGCTTTCCTTGCGCCGCCGACCCAGCTCCAAGGCTGCTATGATGGTAATTGCCTTGGCTTCACCGATGCCTTTGTGGCGCATCAGGTCTTTCACCGACAGCCGAGCTAGCTCGTTCAGGTCGTTCTGCACGGCGTTCAGGATAAGCTTGGCCACATCCACGGCCGAGAGCTTGGCCGTACCCGAGCCAAGCAGAATCGCCATTAGCTCGGCATCCGACAAGGCGGCGCGGCCTTTTTGGAGAAGCTTTTCGCGCGGCCGGTCTTCCTCGGCCCAGCTCTTGATGCTGAAGCTAGCGGGTGCCTGGTAGGGCCCGGCTGGCGTTTCGTCTTCTGATAAAATAGCAACTGAATCCATTGTGCCCTGTTGTTGTTATCCAACCTAGCGCCTCAAGGTTGCCCTCATCCAACTCTGGGTGGCGCGGGCAACCTAGGGCGCTACCTAGGTACTTGAACAACAGTGGTGCCATGAAGCTTCAGCAAGAGCCTAGGTCTTTTTCCAAAATAAAGTAAACTCTCCCCTCATTCGTCTAGTTTGGACGTAACGCGTCCGGGAAGCTAGTGCCCGGCGCTGTGGACTCTTGATTTTTCTATGTCACGCATTTTCTCCCCTCTCCTGTTGGTCGGCTTGGTGCTGGCCGAATGGTATGGTTTACAGGCTATTCGCACGCTGCTACACGCAGCCACGCCTACTGGCCGCCGCCTCACAACCGTTCTTTACTTACTCGTCACGATTGGCATCTGGTTCCTGGGTATTTGGGGAATGATGGCCCGGCGTGATCTGCATGCCACCTACAAATCGTACTTCGGCGGGCTGCTGCTGGCCATGATAGCCGCCCAGCTCCTGATTGCCTTGCCGTTGCTGCTGGAAGATGTGGTGCGCCTTGGCCGCTTCGTAACGCGGCAGGTCACCCAATCTGGCGGCGTTTCTGGCCCGCCTATCTCACGCAGCACATTCATTAGCCAGCTAGCACTTCTGCTAGGCGCTATTCCCTTTTTCGGGTTGCTGTGGGGCATGTTCAAGGGAGGCACCGACTACCAAGTGAAGCGCGTTACGCTGCGCTTCCCCAACCTGCCCGCTTCGTTCGACGGCCTTAAGATTGCGCAGATTTCTGATTTACACACGGGCTCTTTTCAGTCGAAAGAACCGCTGCAACGAGCGGTGGCGCTGATCAATAAGCTCAAAGCGGACCTTGTTTTCATGACCGGCGACCTAGTGAACAACTACGCCCAGGAAGTGGAAGAGCACATTGAAACGCTAGCTGGCATTGAGTCGGAGCACCCGATCTTTTCCATTCTCGGCAACCACGATTATTCCGACTATGTGCAGTGGGAAAGCACCGAGGCCAAACGCACCAACCTAGATCGGCTGAAAAATAACCACGCCAAAATCGGCTGGCGCCTCATGCTCGACGAGAGCCACACGCTGGAGCGCAACGGCGAGAAGATTGCCATCATCGGGGTGCAGAACTGGGGTACCAAGTTTGCCAAGTACGGCAACCTAGCCAAGGCACACGCCGCCTCGGGCGACGCTCCGTTTAAGATCCTACTCTCGCACGACCCCACACACTGGGATGCCCAAGTGCGCGACTACCCCGACATCGACCTGACGCTTTCGGGCCACACGCACGGCGCACAATTCGGTGTGAATCTGCCCTTTATGAAATGGAGCCCGGTGCAGTACGTGTACGAGCAATGGGCCGGGCTATACCAAAAAGGCAAACAGTACCTGTACGTGAATGTAGGCCTAGGTTTTCTGGGGTATCCTGGCCGGGTGGGTTTCTTACCCGAAATTACCCTATTAGAGCTGCGGCAGGCCTAGGCTTGAGCTGTTCTAGCTTATTCGATACCTAGGTTCTGGATAAAATTTAATGCGCTAAAAGGCCGCTGGTAAAGCACCAGCGGCCTTTTTTGTCTTCAGAGCTGATGGTGGAAGTAACTCCCTTTAAAACTCGACCGTATATCCGCCAACGCTAATACATTCGGCGTTATTTCCTGTACGCTCACCATCTCCCTCATGAAAAAGACCATCCTTTTGCTATCGTGCGCTGCGGCGCTGACGATGGCTTCTTGTTCGCAAGAGAAAACCACCGATACGGCTACCAGCACCAGCACCACGACGACGGACGCTACGGCAACCGCTTCCACTGATAACGATGCCGTGTACCACACTCGGGCTCAGCGCATTGCCCAGCGCATGGCTTCGGATATGAAGATTACGGACACCGCCGTGGTATCTCGCATCGAGAATACCTACTATAACCGTTCGCGCCGCCTAGGTGAGCTGCAATCGAAGTACACGGCCGATACTGCCGGCATGGCCGCGGACATGCGGAGCGTGGGCACCGACACGGATACGGAGTTCAAGGGCATCTTCACCGATCCTACCCAATACTCAGCCTACGAATCGAGCCGCTCGACCTACGACGAGTCAAACTACATGGACGACAACAGCGCGGCGTCGGATGATAATTCGGCCACGGCTTCGGGCGTGATGGTGGACAACTCGACACCGATGAAGGTGAAAGACGAGGCCGGCAACAAGCTGAAAGTAAAAAAAGACGGCGACGTAAAACTCAAGGATTCGGAAGACAACAAGCTGAAAATGGACGCTGATGATGGCACCATCAAGGCCAAGCCTGCCGATGGCAAGAAGCAGAAGATAGAGCAATAAGCGCCGTTAGTCGATTTATTGCCTGCTGAGAAGCCCGCGCCTGCAACGGTGCGGGCTTTTTTTGGTTCTTGAGTTCATTACCTTGCGTATTGGTTACGTTTATTTGCTTGTGCTAAATTCCCTGCGTTCCACTCTTCCGGCTAGCTTGCCTCGGTGCTTTTACTTAGTGCTGCCTTTGTTGTTGCTATTCTCGGGGGCAGCTACGGCGCAGGTACGCGTGACGGGCACCATTGCGAATGCCTCCACGGGCAAACCGGTGCCGGGCGCTACGGTGCTCATCAGCCGCACCAAGCAAGGGGTTATTGCCAACAACGAGGGCGAGTTCAGCATCGACGTGGCCAACTCGGCCGATACGCTGGTATTTAGCTCCGTCGGCTACCAGCCGCAGCGGCTGCCGCTCGGGCGTACGGGCATTTCTCAGATGATTCTGCAAATCAAGCTAGTACCCGGCAACGTGCTGCTCGGCGAAGTGCGCGTGGAAGAAGGCCGCCCCGACCGCAGCCAGATCAACAGAGCCCTACGCAACCTTCGGAAACCGCCTGCGTCGCCTACCAGTGTCGTGCGGTTGCCTAAGCGGGTTCCCCTGTTTCCCGTCGACTCAACCGCGCCAGGTCCGCCGAAGGTTACTATTCAGAGTCCGGTTAGCCTGATTTATGACCAATTCTCCAAAGCGGGCAAGGAGCGGCGCAAGCTAGAATCGCTGCAAGCTGCGGATGAAGCCCAGAGGAGAGCCGAGCAGGCCCGCAAAGAACGGGAGCGATACAACCGCAACTTCAAGGACAACCGCGGCTACGAATAAGCTAGGCTGCCTTTTACGCCCCTAGCCCGCCCCAAACCTTTCTCGAAAAGAGGCAAACTCTTCCTTTTAATTAACCTAGCTTTCTTCATTGTACCCTGAGGTGAGCCAACCTCGGCGGGCGCCGGCCGTAAGCCTAGGTATGAGAATCGGTTATCCTTGCGTCAACGAAACGCTCGACTGCACTTCCGCCACCACCTTCCGGCTGGCTTCTTATAATGATGAGCGCCTCGTGCAAACGGTGGCAACCAACCTAGCTTGTTTGCAGCGCATCCTGGAGTATAACGTGGAGCGCGGTCTGCTATTCTTTCGCCTGAGCTCGGGCATCGTACCGTTTGGCTCCCACCCCATCAACACTTATCCGTGGCAGCACCACTTTGCCGCGGAGTTTCGTCAGATCGGTGATTATATCAAGGCCAACAACATGCGGGTGTCTTTTCACCCCGATCAGTTTGTGGTGCTCAACTCGCCCGACGAGGGCATTGTGCAGCGCAGCATCGCGGAGCTAGTGTATCAAGGCAGCATGTTCGATCTGATGGAGCTCGACTCAAAAGCCAAGCTCCAGATTCATGTGGGTGGCTTGTACGGCGACCGAGACCTAGCTATTAGCCGCTTCATTGCGACCTACCGTACCTTGCCTGAAGCTGTGCGCGTACGCTTGGTAATCGAGAACGACGACCGTTTGTTCAGCCTCCAAGATTGTTTGCGTGTGCACGAAGCCGTCGGTATTCCCATCTTGTTCGACAACTTTCACCACGAGTGCCTCAACCATGGCGAGCCCATGGCCGAAGCCCTCCAACTGGCTGCTGGCACGTGGGACCCCAACCTCGACGGTCCGCTGATGATGGATTACAGCTCGCAGCAGCTCGGCGAGCGGAAAGGCAAGCATACCTCTTCGTTGGAAGAAGAGCTATTCCGCGAGTTTCTACCCAACGTTGGCAACCTAGAGCCAGACATTATGCTCGAAATTAAAGATAAGGAAGCCAGCGCGCTACGAGCCGTGGCGATCCTGCGCGAGCTAGGTCGGGTGCCGGCCTTACCCGAGCCCACGGCTTAACGGCCTCCCTTTTCACCTACTCCTCACTAACTCTTCTTTTCCTCATGGCTGACGAACAACTTCTCAGCGGTGCCGTCCACTTGGCGCAAACTATTCATACGTTGCAGCGTGGCCTCACCAGCATTCCCCTCAGCGACGCCATCCTCAACATTGATACGTGGTTTGATCAGCTGCAACGCAGTGGCATCCCGGATCTGCAAAACGTGGCCCGCGAGCTAGGCAACTTGCAGTCGCTGCTGAGCAGTGGCGATGCGGGCCTTGATGGCGGCGCTATTGGTGCTTCGTTGAGCATGCTTGGCTCGCAAGCTACCGAGCTAGCCGTGCACGCCGACCCCGACGCGCAAGCGGAGCTGCGTACCCTTGGCGACTTGCTTTTGCAGGCGGGCGCTTCCCTCTCTGGCCAATAGCCAGCGGCCAAACTCAGCGCGTTTTTTCGCCCCCGAAAAAGTCCTTGCAAAATAATACGTAACTCAAAAGGGCGCTTGTACTTGTACAAGCGCCCTTTTGGGTTGAAACGGAACTAGGTTAATGCGTTTTACCGTGTGCTTGGGCTTCAGTAAGAAATATTTCAGCACAACCGAATCCCGGTACCCTAGAGGCAAACACCTTAAGGACGTGGAGCCGTCGTGGGTTGGGTTGTCGTGCTGCTTCCCGCTTTCTTCCCAGTGCGTAGTGCGTTGATTTCTGACTGCTCAGCTGTCGTCTTCGTCTTATTTACCCTATTTGCCGGATGAAGATTAGCGTTTCGGTTCGCTTGAATAAAGTCAGCACCCGTAACTCCCTGTTGCCCCTTGGTAGTAGTGGTAGATTGATCTTTTAAGTCAATCGTAGCTTGGTTGATTGGGCTTTGAGTTACCGCTGGGTTCTGGTTAGTTGGAGGACCTAGGTTAATGGGAGGCACCGTCGGCTGGGGCAAAGCAGCCGCGTTGGTGGTGTTTTGCGTGGTCGTGGTTTGTGCTTTCGCTGTCAGGCTCAAGCCAGCAGCCAGCAAGAAGGTCAGGTATAACGGTTTCATACGGAAGACGGGATTACAAACCCTTTATTGGTTAGACCAAGGTATACGTTTCGGCAATGACAACAGTCGACTTCCATGGGCTTCGACATAAAAAAACCGTCGTTGCCAGTTGGCAACGACGGTTTTTTGAACTAGAAAGCTAGGCAGCTTACATCGTCGACGAAGACGACGACTTCATTTTGCCTTTGCCTGATTTGCCAGACTTTTTCATTTTTTTGTCGGAGCTCATCGAACCGCTCGTGCTGCTAGAGCCATCGCTCATAGTGCCCGAAGTGGTGCTCATCGAACCCGATGTAGTACCGGTTGTACCGCTAGTGGTACCCATAGTGCCGCTAGTCGTGCCCGAACCAGCTGTGGTGCCGTACGTAGTAGAGCCCGTGCCAGCTGTGGTCGAACCCGACGTGGTGCTCATTGTACCCGAAGTAGTACCAGTGCTACCCGACGTAGTGCTCATCGAACCTGACGTAGTACCGGTGGTGCCAGTAGTGCCGGTGGTAGTTTGAGCAGAAGCAGTGGTGATACCAGCAGCGAGAAGCGAAGCGAAGATGAATGCAGTTTTCATGTTGAGAGGTTGTGTTGAGAGAGGGAAGTTGGGGTGTAAGACTTTGCGTCTTTCGTATGGCCTTGTACGGGGCAGCGAGGCTTATGTTCGCTTATGCCATGATTTTGTTCAACTCCCACTGCTATTTGCCTTGGTTTAATTCACTTTTACATGCTTTAGAGCCTGCTACGGCAACTTCCAAGGCGTTCTTTAATATTCACACAGCTTCGCCCAAAAGCTGCAACCAACACTAGGTTTGTGCCCGTCAAAGGCATGAGCCTTCCTTTCTATAGAGACGAGTTGTGGAAAGTCCTGATGCGCTCCATGTTGAGCACGAGGACAACCGCGCCATGCGCCGAAGCCAGCACGCGGCGAATGCGCCACGCTAGTTCCTTACTGCACGCACCGAAACCCGACGTGCGACATGCCCGAATCGAAGGCGGTGCCGCGCCGGGCGCTGGGGCGGTAGCTTTCGCAGTAGCTTATGTGACACAGGAAAGAGCCGCCTTTCGTGACACGCTTCGGCACGGTGGGCTCGTCGGGGTCGAGGCTACCCTTGGGGCCGCTGGGGTTTTCGCACTGGCCTAGGCTAGCCAAAGTCACGTGCTCGTCGGCGCGGTACCAATCGGAGCACCACTCCCACACATTGCCAGCCATGTCGTAGAGGCCGTAGCCATTGGCGGCAAACGACGCCACGGGGGCTGTGCGGTCGTAGCCATCCGCTTTCGTATTTTGATACGGAAACTTTCCCTCCCAGATGTTGGCCTGCTTAGCTGTCGGCGGTGTATTGCCCCACACGAAGCGTTTGTTGGCAAGGCTACCCCGGGCGGCCCACTCCCACTCAGCTTCGGTGGGTAGGCGCTTGCCGGCCCACCGTGCGTACGCCACGGCATCGTCCCACGACACCTGCACGACCGGATGATTTTCGCGACCTTTCAGGGTGCTATTCGGGCCTTCTGGGTGGCGCCAGTTTGCGCCCGTTACCCAGCGCCACCACGCCGTGTAGTCGTCGAGGGGCACGGGGTGATCGGGCTGCGTAAATACCATGGAGCCCGGAGCTAGGTTTGCTTCGGGCGGCTTGGGTGTGCCAGGTGGCAGTTGCGTTTTGAGTTGCTCCCAATCGATGGGGCGCTCAGCAGTGGTTTTGTAGCCGGTAGCAGCTACGAAGCGGGCAAACTCCGCATTCGTTACTTCGTGCTCATCCATCCAAAAGCCCGTGAGGCGCACCGCGTGCGCAGGCCGTTCGTTCGGGAAGCTGTGCTCGTCGTTGGTGCCCATCTGATATTCGCCGGCCGGCACCCACACCATGCCGGTGGGCTTTGGGCCTTTTGGCGGCTCAGCGTTGACCTGGTTGGCAACAGGCTCACTACCGACCTGCGCACCTAGCTTTGAGGTGGGCGCTACGCACATCGTTTGTGCGGTGGGCGTGGCAACGGTGGCTTGTTCGGTCGGGCTCGTTTGTTGGCAGGCCGACAAACCTAGCCCCAGGCAGACGAGGCTCGACACAGCTGCCAGCCGGCTGGCAACTAGCCAAACGCCTTGTTCAGCACGGCAATGGATAGATTCTAATTTAGCTGGCATAACACAAATCTACCTTTCCGCGGCATAAAGAACGCCCTACTGAGTCGATGTATTCCAACGCAGCTACTTGTTTGCTTTGGGCTTCAGCTCGTCGGGGCTGTCTTTGGTATACGTTGCGAAGGTTTCCTTGGAGGGTGTTTCGAAGATATCCTGCACCGTTTTCAACTCCACGGCGTAGGCGGGCTTGAACTGCTCCGATTGCATAGCATCACCAGCACCTTGACAAACCAGAAGTCGTCCTTCAATCTTTTAGGCAGCATCGCACGGAAGAGCTAACGTGAAAGCAGGACCGCAGAACGATAGCCTGCTCATCAAAACAGCCTCAACCTAGCATGCTCTCCGCAAGATGGCCGCCTGCACTCACCTGTTCTGTTGCCCTCGCCTAGAAGGGGAGGCTTGCCAAAGTAAGTTGCGCTACAAGCGACGGGCCACGGTGAGGCTGTGGGCTGGCGATATCCTGTTGCTACCGATACCATTTTCCACGGCTGATTTGATCCCGAAGTGCCAGCGTTGGGCGGCGTCTATGGCAACGTCCAGGTTTAGCGAGCCTACTAGGCCGGCGTGCATGCCTTCCCGCGAAACTAAGCTGTAGTCCGTCAGCTTTCCGGCTACGGCTTTCAGGTAGGCGTACGTGTTCTTTTCATAATAACCCACAAACCCACCAACACCTATTCCGAGCCGAATCCGTTTGTGGATGCCGAAAGGATAAAACACGGATTCCTGTTCGAGGTAAGCTGATTTGTAGTTTTGGTTAGGCGCTTGCCGCTCTAGCAGACTGTTAGGTCTTCCAACCACACTGGCGAGCCGAATGACCGTCCCTAGGTTTTTGGAAATTGCAGGAGCAAATTCCAAGGCGACGCGCGTGCATCGGTAGGCGCCCTCGCCGTCGTAGGTAGTGCCAAGGCTCAGGCGTAGGTCAATGGGTTCGGGTGCTGGCTCGACGGTCGGTAGCGCCTGAGCGGTTTTGGCGTAGGTAGCCGATGACTGCGCGGTTGCTGCTCCGGCAGACAACCCCACGATCAGCAAAGTAGAGTTAGCGGCCCGATGATACTGCGCCCAAGACATACCCCTTACAGTTTACGCGTAGTCTTGATGGTTTACAGTCGCCGGGCGATGGTCAGGCTGTGCGTAGGAGAAGTTGTGTTGCCGCCCGTGCCGTTCTGAACGCTCGATCGTAGTCCAACGCGCCAACGCTGCGCAGTACCTACGGCTACATCTAGGTTCAACGACAGCAAATAGCCGCCATGAAATCCTTCGTACGCAGCAAGCTGGTAGTCCGTGAGCTTGCCTGACACCAATGATAAATACGAATAGGTACTCTTTTTATAATAGCCTAAAAAGCCACCAGCGCCGACGCCGAAAAGCACTTTCTTATCAGCACCGAAAGGATAAAAAACAGCTTCCTGCTCCAGATAACCAGCTTTATACTCCTGATGAGGAACTTGCCGCTCAAACCGGTTGGTAGGCTTCCCCAATACTCCTACTATCCGACTCGCTAGTCCGAAATGGTGCGTGAGCATAGGAGCGTATTCTACGGATAGGCGCCCGCACCGATAACCGCCATTTATGTCATAGGTTGTGCCTAACCCGAGACGTAAGTAGGCAGGTTTGCGCGTAGTAGCCTCTCCCGCGGGCGCCGGAGCCGACGCCAAATAGGTTTGTGCTCGGGCTACCGACAACCCAACAAATAAAAAGAGTAGACTAGCAACAGAATAGTACTTATTCATATAAAATTATGAGTAACCGAGGATAGTAGGAAGAGGCCAGATTGCGGCCATTGGTTGCACTACAGCCAAATAATTTATCCTGCCTCTGAGTCTATTTCCACGGTTGCTCTCCGCACACGAGCTTAAGTTTACCTTTTCAGCAAAGCCTCCACAACAGCAACTGCCTTTTTAGGTGCGCCGCTTGGTTCCGTCTGCGATAAGCTGGTTTGCTAGCTAAGCGTGCAACGCCTGTGCAGCTAGCACGGGCCGGCCACCGGAAGTTGCTTTCGAAAAAGCATCGTTAGTCTTGGGTGGGGTTCCAGTTGCGGAGCACTTTGTCGCGGGTGTACTCCTTCGCCTCCTGGTCGGTGAGCTGGTGCGACCAGGGCACGCGCTGCTTGGGCTGGAAGCCCTTGCCTTTGTTCTGGTACTCGGCGTAATAGGCGGTTTTCTTGTTGTTTTCATTGCCCCAATGGTCCCAGCCTTCCGGCTTGATGTGCGGACCTAGGTCGCAGTTGAGGTACACGGTTTTGGCGTAAGGTCGCCATGGCCGACCTAGGTAGAAGCTACCCGCCGGTGCGTCGCCCGTGATTTTGCAATTCTTGAACACGTAGCCGTAGCGGGTGCTATCGGGGGTGGAAGCTGCCGTGACGTAGCCATTCTGTTTGCAGAAAATGGTGCAGTCTTCGAACCACGCGGTGCTGGAGCCGAAGATAAAATCCACGGTGCCTTCGATGTAGCAGTCTTTATAGTATTGGCGGCTGCCGTAGCCATACGTATATAAGGTGTCTTGAAAACCCAGGAAGCGGCAGTTCTTGAACCTAGCTTTGTCGCCGGCTACCCACACGGCTACCGCCTGCCCCACCGGCCCCGAGGAGTTTTGAAAGGTGATGTTCTCGGCCGAAAAGTCGCCGCCGTAGATGTAGATACTCGACGAGCCCGAGGTGCCTTTGTCTTCCCCGAAGATGTTTTTCTTCTGGTTGTAGTCGTCGTAGGTGAGCACCGTTTTGGTCAGGTCTTCGCCAATGATCTTCACCAAGTTCTTCGAGCCGGCCAGCACCAGCTTTTCTTTGTACACGCCCTTCTTGATGAAAATGGTTGTGACTTTCTTGCGAAAATCGGGCACGGCGTTGAACGCTTCCTGCACCGTTCGGTAGTTGCCGCTGCCATCTTGCGCGACCACAAAATCATAGGCAAAGGCGCGACCGATCAGCAGCCAGCTCAGGCACAACAGAGCAAACAGTTTCTTCATGGAGTGGTGGGTTGTGCGTCTTTGCCCTTGGTGGGCGGCACGGCATTTTTGGGCAATGGCTTGGCTAGGCGCTCGGCCAGCGGCAGGTGTTGGGCTTTGATTTCGTTTATGGCTAGTTGCGCCATCTTGCGGGCACCTAGCTCCGTGAAGTGCGTGTTGTCTTCTTTGCCGTACGGGTAATTCGGGTGGTCGCCGGGGGCGAGCTGCAAGTACAATAGCTTCGAGTTTTCGGCGCCAAACTGCTGCACCAAGTCGCGGCTCATTTTATCGAGGTCGATAAGCGGCACCTTGTACTGCTTGGCTACTTCGGTGGTCACGCGCGAGTAGGCCACGTGCGTTTCCTGCTGGTGGCCGTCTTTGTCGAACTTGCGGCGCGTGATGGGCGTGAGCAGCACCGGGCTAGCTTTTCGGCGCTGGGTTTCGGTCACGAACTTGATGAGGTTTTTGCGGTAGTCCTCGGGCGGCGTGTAGCGGTCGGGGTAGTTTTCGGCCTCGTCGTTGTGGCCGAACTGAATGAACACGTAGTCGCCTTCCTGCAACGCATCCACGATGGGCTGCCAGCGGTTTTCGGCCAAAAACGTGCGGGTGCTACGCCCGTTCTGCGCCCGATTATCGACTACCACCGTCGAGTCGAAGAAGGTAACGAGCGGCATGCCCCAACCCGTTTCGGGGAAGGTTTGCTTGACCTTATTCGCCATTGTTGAGTCACCGATCAGGTAAAGCTTGATCTTCTTCGGCGGCGCGCCGGCAAAAGCGAGCAGTACGAATAGGCTGAGCGGCCAGGCTTTCTTTATGCAGGAAAAAAATATTCTCATAGGTAAGAAGCATAAGACCGTCATGCTGAGCTTGTCGAAGCATCTCTACCGCAATGGTAAATTAAACGGTGTTAGCAACGAAGCGGTAGAGATGCTTCGACAAGCTCAGCATGACGGTCTGGAGTTTTAACCCTAACTTTTACTTGGCTTGCGCATCTACCGTCTTGGCGGCTTGGCGCTGCACAATGTGGTTGGCGAGGTCTAGTTTCAGGGCCCGAATGTCGGCTAGCACGATCTGCGCCATCTTGCGGGCACCTAGCTCGTTGAAGTGCGTGTTGTCTTCCTTGCCGTCGGGGTAGTTGGGGTGTTCGCCGGGCACGAGTTGGTTGAACAGCAGCTTGGAGTTCTCTACACCATACTGTTGCAACAGCGCCTGACTTTCGCGGTCTAGGTCGATCAGGGCGACTTTCTGCTCCTGGGCGGTTTTGCGCACGATTTCGGAATAGACCTCGTGGGTGCCTTCTACCTTGCCGGCCGCGTCGAACTTGCGGCGGGCCACGGGCGTGATGAGGATGGGCGTGGCTTTTTTGGCGCGCGTTTCGCTGACGAAGCGGATCAGATAGTTCTTGTAGTCGGCTTCGGGCGTGTAGCTGCGCTTGGTGGGCACCTCGTCGTTGTGGCCAAACTGGATAAACACGTAGTCGCCTTCCCTGAGCGCGCTGGCTACCGGCTGCCAGCGGTTTTCGGCTACGAAGCTCTTGGTGCTACGACCGTTCTGGGCGCGGTTGTCTACCGTCACGGTTTCGTCGAAAAAGATGGCGAACGGCATACCCCAGCCCGTTTCCGGGTAGTTCTTTACCTCTTTAATCGACATGGTCGAGTCGCCGATGAGGTAAACAGTGGTTTTGTTTGGCGGTGAGGCAAAGGCCGTTATCAGGAGAAAACCTAGGATGGCGGTACTCGTCAGCAGGCGGTTGTGCATACGGGTGGAGTTGGAAGCAGACACCCAAGTACGCCGCATTTTCAGCGTAAAAAACGCTCAGCAGCAAGATTATTTATGCAAACGTTCCCGGGATTGTAGAGACACATAGTTGTGTCTCGTCGTTAAGCGGCATGGCCCGGCTCAGAACAAACTGGCCTAAACAACATCAGCAACGACGAGACACAAGTATGTGTCTCTACAGCTCTACCATGGCTTTGATCACGCCATTGGCCGGATTAAGCCAGTTGGCAAACTCCTCCTGCACCTGCCCGAATGTTACGCGGTGGGTGATGTAGGTGGTAGGGTCTACCTGCCCGGCTTTCATAGAGGCAATGACGTGCTCGAAGTCTTCGCGCGTAGCGTTGCGGCTGCTCATGAGCGTGGCTTCGCGCTTATGAAATTCGGGGTGCGAGAAACTGATTTCGCCTTTTTGCAAACCTACCAGCACGTAGCGCCCGCCGTGGGCTAGGTATTGAAAGCCGTTGTTGATGGCCCGCTGACTGCCCGTGGCATCAATCACGACGGTGGGCATGTCGCCATTCGTTAGCTGCCGAAGCTGTTCGGTTACGTCGGGAGCTAGGGCGTTGACGGTGTGGGCCACGCGTAGCTTATCCTGGCAGAAAGCTAGGCGCTGCTCGTTGATGTCCATGGCAATGACATGGGCGCCGGCGATGCGCGCAAACTCCATGATGCCAAGGCCAATAGGCCCAGCTCCTACTACCAGCACAAACTCGCCGGGCCGGACGGCGGCGCGACGCACGCCGTGGGCACCAATGGCCAGCGGCTCCACCAAAGCTAGCTCGTCGAAGCTCAGTCCTTCGCCGTGTACCAGCGAGTAGGAAGGCACGGCTAGGTACTCGGCCATGCCGCCGTCGATGTGCACGCCGCATACATTGATGTGGGTGCAGCAGTTGGGCAAGCCCGAGCGGCAGGCAATGCAGGTGCCGCAGTTGAAATACGGAATAAACGTGACGGCCTCCCCCACTGTGAACCCCTCAGCGGCGCCCGCATCTGCTACTTCGCCGGCTAGCTCGTGGCCGAGCACGCGCGGATAAGCGAAGAAGGGCTGGGTGCCTTCGTAGGCGTGCAAATCGGTGCCGCAGATACCGATGCGCCGAATTTTCAACAAGCTATACCCTTCGGGCGCGACGGGCGTTTCCCGCTCCGCGTAGGCAAACTGGCCTGGCTGTTCGCAAACTAACGTATTCATTTTTCTAAAAGAAGCTAGGAGTCAGGAGCTAGAAGCGCGGAGCGTGTTCCTGCGATTTGAAAGACGTAGGCACGCTCCTCAACTAGTTACGCGTTAGCCAAGGCACGGTCGAGGTGCACGTACCCGCCGTCGACGTGGATGATCTGGCCAGTGGTATGGCTGGAGCACGACGACAGCAAAA
>NZ_MTSE01000069.1 GCF_002154225.1 Hymenobacter crusticola | reverse complement strand
GAGCGAAACGGCAAGCAACCGGCGGTATCCGCAGCAGTTTGATAAAGTGCTTCAGCGGAGGGCTCAAGGTGAGGCAGCTGATGCTGGCGCCCCCGTAGGTAACCGAGAATGTTGGTGTAGGCATCGTAGGGCCGATCGGGCGTTTCTGGGTCTTCCGTGAACTCGTAGCCGTCTTCTGCATAACCGTGCCGTTCAAGCCGTGGTGGCAAGCGGCCTCAATGGTCCGTAAGCCCCGGCAGTGGTCCTCGATCTCGGCTTGCATGACGGTGGCATGGCCGACGCTCCTACTCTTCGAAGGTTTCGGGAGTGAACTGGTACTGGTCCAGACGCAACAGGCGAAAGATGCTGCCGGCGGATGGCCAGGCGGGTGTGGAGGGGTCCTAAACGCCCGATTTTCGATACACTAGGGGAGAAAGAAGTAGCGTACAAAAAGGCTGAGTGAGTACCTTGGGCTCATGAAAAAGCTATTCGTTGTGGCGAGTTGCCTGGTGGTACTAGGCTGCGAGTCGGCCTGGGCACAGCAGGCGCCGGAGGTAGTTGCCGTAACGCTTGAGCGTCACGGCTGGCAAGGGCTCTTCGTGATCACTGCCCGAGGGGGAGGGCCGGCTGAACGGCAGGAAATCAAGTTCCAACTGAAAGACGACGAGAAGAAGCGCGTAGCCGAGGAGTATCAGAAGCTCGTCGCCGCCTATTACCAGCAGGGCTACGTATTGCAAGGCATCCTGCCCGAGAACCTACCTAGCAAGGGGAGTAGTGATGGGTACGCGACTAGTACCTTGCTCTTCATTAAGCCTCCAAAGTCCTAACTAAGTGCTGGATCTGGCCAGACCCCAATTAGAGGAAGCGCACGTCACGGATCGTTTCTAGCTAGGTCAGTAGTTGGCGGTAACCCTCTGCCATCGTGGCGAAAGTGAAGGTGGCCACGGCCGGGTTGGCGCGCACCAGTACTTGCTCGAAGAAGTGCACCAGCGACTAGTTCTTGGGATCCTCGTTGAACTCGTCTTCGATCTCCTCGCCCAGGGTTTGCGGAATCATCTCCCCCATTTCGCCTTCGTAGTAAACGGTTAGTTTGGCGCTGGTGAACTTTCGCAGCAGCTTGAAGGGGTTGAAGTCCGTAGCTTGGCGCACGTGCTCGGAGAAAGAGCGGAAGTCCTCCGCGTGGCTGGTGCCGATCTTTTCCCCGCGGCTATCACTGCCGGCGAAGTACTGCTGCAAGTCGTTGTGCAGGTGTAGGGCTTGAGACTCTCAGCGTCATCTTTGTAAGCGACTTTCCACTTCTGGCCCTCTTCGTCGACGCCATTCTCTTTCCAGTCCGTATCGTTGTCGCTGCCGAATTCATCGAAGACTTTCATAGCGCAAGAGAACTTTATAGTCAACCACGGTCAACGGGGTTTGCGTGTCAAAGCCGTAGTAGAACAGCGGTTCGGGGGGACCATCGTCTTTTTGATAAGCGCTGAGCAGCAGCCCGACATATTGCTTAAGAGAGTAGACAGCTGCTCCTAATAGTTGCATTGTCCGCGGCTAGCTTTATTGCGTGTGCATCGCCGCGCACCACTGACTTAAGCATCGTATAAAAATCCCTTCTACAAGGGGCTTCCTCGTGACTTCCGGGCTGTCCTAAGTAGGTAGCCTAGCCGTTTTTTCTGTGTTAGCTACTTCTCTAGCAGAAAGCGTAGTACGGTCTTGTTAAACAGCGCGGGGTTTTCCTGCGGGGCGTAATGTGTCGTGCCCGGTAAAATAACAACCTGTGCGCGGGGAATGTGCGCAGCAATTGCCTGGGTGTGGGCTCGCTTGATGATGTCCTTCTCTCCGGCCAGCACCAACGTGGGCACCCGAATCGTCTGCAAATCCGCGTACTGTAGGTGTGGTTCGGTGAGTACAAGCGTCAACAAGCGCGCTGATGCGGTCTTTCCCTGCTTGAGCAAAGTTTGCCGGGCCTGCTCAGACTGGCGTAGCATCTTGGCTTCTACTGCTTCGGTAGTCGGAAACAGATTGGCGCCCATCGTAACTAGCTTTTGCACGTAGGTAGAGTAGTGCTGGGCCATGAGCAACCCTGTGTTCCCGCCGTCACTCCAGCCGACCACGTGCGCCTTGGGAATGTGCAAACTATCGAGCAGCGCTTTCATATCGGCCGCGAACAGCTCGTAAGAGAGGGGAGTAGTTAGCGAATCCAGGCTCTGCCCCTGCGCTCGCGTGTCGACAGCGATAACGCGAAAGTGCGCCCAGAAAGCTTCAATTTGCTTGCGGAAGGAGCGAATGGATTCGCCATTGCCATGCAACAGCAACAGCGGCTCGCCACGGCCATAGGTTTCGTAGTAAAGCCGCACCCCCGGCAACTGGCAGTAGTGTCCGGCGGCCGGGTTATGCCCATAAGGTGGGGTGTTCTTGACCAAGATGCCCCCTGAGAAGGTCAACCGTAGGGCTTGGCTGTGATCTGGGCCCTGCCCCGGCGCAAGGGCGGCCACTAGCCCCGTCGGCAATGCCTTCTCTATGGTTTCATAGCCGGCCAGTGGCGTAGGCGAGTGCTCAAAGTCCCCGTACTTGATGGGCACCGGCTGCCAGGCTTGATTAGCGTCCTGCACCTGCAACGTTAGATTATCAAAGAAGAAGGTGCCATTGCCCCCGATGGCGGAATAAAACCAGATCTTTTTGGTGCTCGGCCCAAGCTGACCGGTGAGGGTGTAAGTCTGCCACTCATTGGGGCGGACGGCCTCCGCTAGTGTGTCTCGCTGCTTGAAGTCGTAATCGCTTTTGCCTACCTGCAAGGCCATCAGCGACACGTGCGCCGTGGTATCTGCCGGCACGTAACGTACACTCACTTGGTAGCGGTACGGTTGGCCTTGATAGCGTTCGATAGATACCTGGGGCAGAAAAAAGAAGCTGTTGGAGCTGTGATAGGTTTGTGCCAAACCGGCCAGGGGCAAGGCAAAAAGAAGGAGCAGGAGAAGCACTTGGGCTCGCATCGGTTCGAGAGGTAGGGGGACTAGTAGAAGTACTGCGCCTATGGACGCTGTTTTGCGCACATCGTTTAATCGGCGACAGGTGCGCCACTGACGTGACCAGTCCAACAGGTGGGGCACCCTGGTAACGAAGGTCGTACTGGTATCCGTGCGCACGTTCTTGGTTCAGCGAGCCGATAGTAATACAGCAGACATTCGAAACGCACTTGCTCGTTAGAAGCCATGCGTCTTGCTAGCCTAATAAAAGCCACGCTCAACCTACTGGTGCAACCTTTCGAGTCAGTTGCCGGCTCCCACGAGTATGCATGCTTCTTTTTTACGGCGACTGGGCTGGCTACTCCTTGTCCTAACGACTTTTCCGTCGGGGCTAGTACGGGCACAATCAATTGAGGGCACTAGATCGTACCGAGTGGGCTACCTACGAATTCAACGCTATGACGTGACGCGCTCGTTCGACACGACGCGCGTGGACAGCCTGCGTTTCCGCCCCGTGCAAATGGAGTTGTTCTATCCCTCTGTTCAATCAAGCACGGGCACCTTATCCTATGGCTACTTTCTAGAGGCCTACGGCTCGCGGATGAACTTTGGCCTGTCCGCCGATTCCTGCCGCCGCGTCGGTGCGCAACTCACCGACTACCTAGGGGCTGTTTTGAGTTTGGATGCTCCCCACCAGCTGCGCATATTACCGACGCAGAGCACGCTAGCGGCGCCAATGGCTGCTGGGCCCTTTCCGCTGGTGCTTTACTGCCCGGCTTACAACGGGCTGAGCTATGAAAATCTGCTCCTGCTGGAAGGACTGGCTAGCCAGGGCTACTTAGTGGCCGCCGTTAGCTCGGTGGGCAAGTTCCCCGGCTACATGACGATGGACCCCGTCGATCTGATCGAACAGGTCGCCGACGCGCAGTTTGCCCGCGCCTACCTGCAGCGAAGAGGCTGGGTGCTGTCCAACCAAGTGGCCGTGCTAGGGTACAGTTGGGGCGGGTTGGCCGCTACCATCCTGGCAATGCAAGAGCCGCCCGTGCAAGCCGTCATTTCCCTGGATGGCAACGACCGCTACCCCTATGGGGAAGATGCCGGCGAGGACGCGCAGTTCTCCCGTATCCGGCAGGCCACCTACTTTGCGCCGCATCGCCTGAGCGCGCCTTATCTCTACCTAAGTAGTGGTCAGGAAACGCCCGAGTTTGTGATCGATTCTGTGTACGCGCTGCCAATTAGGGCTCGCGTTGCCTCCTACGTGCGCCTCCTCAGAACCCGGCACGAGGATTTTTCCTGCCTGCCCACACTCGCCAGCCACTTGGATAAGCGACGTCCTACTCCCATTGCTTATCCGCTACTGGAACGGCTGGTGAGCAGCTGGCTGGACGCGCATCTACGCCACCAAACCTCGTTTCCCGACACCCTACAAGCCCTACTGCGGCAACAGCCTACCCGGCTAACGCTAACCGCACCGACCCTCGCACCTGCTTATTCCTCCCTGGCGTCGATCCTGCGAGGCACGACGACCGATGCGCATGGTACCCCCTTGCCGTACGTGAGCATCGGGGTAGTGGGCGGTAACCAAGGTACAGTGAGCCGAGGGGATGGCACGTTCGAATTGCGCTTACGGGGCGCTCGGGCCACCGACAAGGTGCGCTTCTCCTGCGTCGGGTACCAAAGCCGGGAATGGGACGTTGCTTTCCTAAGCGCTGGTGCGCGAGGGCAAGCATTGCGTCTAGCGCTATGGGAGCAGCAAATACCCTTACCCGAGGTAGTGGTTCAGGGTGCCCGGCCCGTGCGGCGGGTGCTAGGCAATACAACCACGTCAACCTTCGTCAATGCGGGCTTCGGGTCGGCGGAATCAGGAGCGCAAGTAGGCATCCCCCTGCATCTAGGAAAAAAGCCGGTAAGCCTGGAGAAGGTGGCCGTTCAGCTCTCTTACAACCGCTACGACAGCCTGCTGCTACGCCTGAACGTGTATCGGCTGGAAAAAGGCGTGCCGACTCAAAACCTCTTAATGGAGCAGGTACTTATGCGCGTGGGCAACCAAACGGGCGCGGCCACCTTCAACTTAACCTCTCACCCACTAGCCGTTACCGGCAACGTGCTAGTGGCCGTGGAGTTGGTGCAAGGATGGGGTAGTCCCCAGAAAGGGTTATACCTGTCCGCTGGCTATCTGAATGGTCCTTCGTATTACCGGCCAACCAGTGAGGGCGCATGGCGACGCGCTCGGGGTATGGGAGTGGGCATTCAAGTGAAAGTCCTCGTGGAGAAAGCCCCTGACTCGACCTACTTGCCTCCCTTACCAAAGTAGCCGCGTCATCTACCGACGACTAGCTAGCAACATTTTCGCTACCCACCCTACATAACCATTAACCAGAAAGCCACTTCCACACAGGAAGTGGCTTTCTGGTTAATGGTTATGTTCTATTCAGCTTTAGCTACAGCCTATCGTTCAATATGAAGAATGACCCTCATAACCTATTCACTGCAACCCGTAGCGCGTAAGCATTTCA
>NZ_MTSE01000068.1 GCF_002154225.1 Hymenobacter crusticola | reverse complement strand
ACCTCTTACCTAGTTAAGCTCAATGGCCTTTCACAAGCTGGAAAGGGTGTTTTCTAACATGTAAAACTTGGAAGATTATTCTGTCCAATCGTTGGGAACAGGGTAATTAGCTCTCCACCAAGCTCGCACGTAAGGCGATACAGAGAAACCATACACGTCCAAATCTTGCTCCTTGTAACCCCAGATGCACCAGTACTGCGCAGTGGAGGCATGTAAGTGAGGGTTTTGGTTTAGGAGTGCTTCTACTTTCACCCAAGCAAGGCGTAATTTCTCAGGGTTAGGTTGCTCAGTAGCAGCTTGTAAAAGCATCTCCATAATCACAACTCGTTCTGCATCAGCAGCACGGGCGTACAGTTGAAGGTAATCGTCTAAGTGTTCTGAATCAGCAACTTCCCAAGGCCAGTCCTGCATGCCAGTGTGATAAGGAAGATTCAATTGCTCGGCAACCCATTGCCGAGCTTCTGAGGTTTCCCCTTGAGGTGGAGGTATCGGCTTTATCAAAGCAAAATCTAATTTTAAACGAAGACAGGAAGGTCATGAAAACCGCACTGATTCCAAGAGTGTGGTTATAAGCACGATTATGTAAATCAACTTTTATAAGGATTGCGGCACTTGGTCAGAATAGCCTATTTCTGCTTTTTGTCTACTTTAAGTCTTGCTTATAAAAGCAAGATTCCGCAGCCTCGTTTTCCTGATGTTGCGCGTAGTTATGCCCTGAGTGAAATAAGTGTTCACCACTTATCATAAGTTCTCATCCTCGATCCAGCCGCGTCAGCGTTACGGTGAAGGCCTTTCACAAAGTTGTAGAACACAAGGGATGGTAACTAGTGCTGGGGACGTTGACGAAATAGCTGAACAAGCCCCGCACACGCCGGCTTTTTGGCTCTTGCTCGCGCAAGCAGCCCGCCTAACGAAAATTGAAACGGATGTCAGGCGCTACGAAATGCATGCCGAGACCGGTGGCAGTGCACTAGTTGTTACTTGACATACCTCGTATTGCTCGGCCAACCAACCAGAATGCAGGCAGCTTCTTGGTCGTGAACAGGTTGCCTTTCTCTAGCTGTCATGAGCCTGCTTCTTCCAGTAAGAGGTGTACGCCGGACGCATACAGAATGGGTCTGTGTTTTTTTCTTCCCTTCTACTTCCTTTTGGTCGATCTATATAAGATACTCACTTTATTTGAAGTTTATAGCACCGTTATCCTACTTCTTGCTCTTGGCTCATCGGAGTGCGTGTTCAATCTGTTACTAGCTCTCGTTTCTATTCATGCTACTCCCGCTATCGTGGCCGCGCGTACTCGGCATACTAGCCCTGCTGCTGTGTACGGTCTCAGCCCGCGCGCAACAAGAATTTAACACTTGGTATTTTGGTCAATTCGCTGGGTTGCGCTTCCAAGGCACCACCGTGCAGGCGTTAACCGATGGGGCAATGCTCTCGGGCGAGGGCTGTGCCACCATCAGCGACGCTCAAGGCCAATTACTCTTCTATACCAACGGCATCACGGCCTGGAACCGTCTGCACCAGCCCCTGTCCAATGGCACGGCGCTAGGGGGCTTTGCCGACGCAGCGCGTTCGGAAATCTTTCCCAACTCGGCCACACAAGGCGTCACAATTGTCCCCAAGCCCGGCAGCCGCACCGAGTACTACGTCTTCACCGTAGACGCAGCCGAGAACAACCTGCGCGGGGGCTTGCACTACTCCGTAGTGGACATAGCCCGACAGGGGGGATTGGGCGAAGTCGTGCAAAAGGCGGTGCCTGTCCCCATTCCCGTCGGGGACGGGCGACTCACGGAAAAGCTGGTGGCCGTGCGCCACGCCAACCAGCACGACATCTGGCTCGTGGTGCACGGCTGGAACAGCAATGTATTCCTGAGCTTTCTGCTCACCGACAGCGGCCTCTCCTCCACGCCCGTTATATCGGCTGGGGGCACCGTGCACCAAGGCGGCACCAATCCGCGGCAGGACTACAATGCCCTTGGCTATATGAAAGTTGCCCCCACCGGGCGACGCTTGGCGGTGGCGCAGTACGACGGGCCCCTGGAGGTGTTTGACTTCAACTACGGCACGGGCGTCGTGTCCGGCCCGCGCCGCTTACCTACTGTGCCCTTGCCATTCTCGCAACACTACTATGGGCTCGAATTCTCGCCAGATGGTAACCTGTTGTATGTCAGCCCCGCCTTGTACCAGTACAACTTGCTAACGGGGGCGATGACGGCAATCGGGCAGCTAGCTACTCCTCCTAGACCCTTTGCCGAACCGGCGGCCCTGCAATTGGGTCCCGATCAGAAGATCTATGTGGCGCTCACTTCTGCCTTTTCCAATCCCTATGGGGTGGGCGTGATCGCCGCGCCCAACACGCTTGGCGTGGGTTGCCAGTATCAATTCAACGCTGTGCCCGGCTTTTCCTATGCACACAACAGCCGCATGGGCCTGCCGAATGTACTGGTGCGCCCCCCCGTACCGGGCGAGCTATTGGCCACCTTTGGCTTGGTGCGCACCGAGGTCTGCCTGGGCGAGACAGTTGCTTTTGCCGCCTCCTTGTACCCGCAGGTTCCCGATGCAGTGGTCACCTGGGATTTCGGCGAACCCGCGGCCGGCGCTGCTAATACGGCGACGGGCCGCGCCGTGCCGCATCGCTACGCGACGTCGGGGACGTACACGGTGACCATGACCGTACGGGAAGTCAGCGGAGCCACGCACACTTACCAGCAGCGCGTAACCATCCTGCCCTTCACGGAGGCGCACCTCACCGTCGACCAACCGGTGTTGTGCAGTGGTACGCCGGCCCGACTGCGGGTGACGCCTGCCCAGCCAGCCGGCACGACCTACCGCTGGCAGGATGGGTCCACTGGGGCCGAGTATGCCACCCAAACGAGCGGCCGGTACTGGGTCGAGGTGACCGCCCCGCAGCGCTGCCCGGTGCGCGATTCGGTGGCCCTCACGTTCTTACCCGTGCCCGCCCTCTCGCTGGAACGGGAACAAACCATCTGCGCCGAGCAGCATCTCATGCTGGATCCCGGCCCGCAACCGGCCGGCAGCCGCTACCGCTGGCAAGATGGCAGTACCCAAGCGAGCTTAGAGGTAGTCACCCCAGGGGATTACACGGTGCAGGTAACCTCGCCCGCGGGCTGTAGCAGCCGGGTCCAGGTGCAGGTTCGCTTTGGCGAGGCATGTCCCTTCACCATCCCGAACATCATCACCCCCAACGGGGATCAGCTCAACGAGACCTTAGTGCTCAAAGGCTTGGAGCCGGGGGCTTGGCAGGTGCAGGTGTTCAATCGCTGGGGCCGACAGGTGTACGAGCAGGCTTACTACCAGGGGCAGTGGGATGCGGCCGGGCAGCCCGATGGCATTTACTACTATTGGCTCTTGCATCCAGTGAGTGGTCGACGGTACCGGGGTTGGGTGGAAGTCAAGCGCTGAGGGGTAGCGCGTCGTACCACCGCCTAGGTAAGCGGCGAGAAACGTGTGGAGGAAAAACACTTGTTTACGGCGATTGAACAGGGGAGAAACGATGCTCAGACCTGCCAAGCCCGAGCTGGAAGCGTGGCGTCACGGGTGGCAAGAACGGCGCAAAGTAGACGAGCCAAGGCCGTTCGATCCGATCTGGACGAAGCTAGTACGCAGCAGACGCGTAGAGGCTAAGCCACTCAAGCAAGGTGCATTAGAAGTGGTGAACGTAGCGGAAACAACCAGTAGATGGATTGCACTATTTAACATAATCGGAGTGGCTGTTGCAAAAGTCTGGCAGTGAGCAAAAGGTCCTTCTTAGACAGCCTTNGGGCGACTACCTAGCGAAAAACGTCCTGTTTCTTAAACCAACCAACGGGAGTAGCGACTTTTGCAACAGCCACCGGACTTATACGACAGCTTCAACCCGTAGGATCGTCTAGCTTGAGCCGTCCATTTCGCCATTCTTGTAACGTCATTTCCGCGTTAAAAGCAACTATGTCCGTGTGGGTAGCAATTCGGTTCAACGTTTCGATCGCTTGTTGCTCATAATAGGGCAGCAAGTGCGTTGCAGCCCAGCAGGCAACACTCGTGTTCTCGTCTGCTAACAACGTAAGCAAGTGCGCTAGGCCTTCGCTACCAGCTGTTCGTAAGGCTAGATAGTGCCAAATTAACTGTTCGTACTGTTGATTGCCCGCACGGTAATTCCCTTGAGCGGTTGCTTCCCCATGCGCAACCGCTGCTTGTTTATACCGGGCTAGAACAGAGCCTAAAAGATCCATCACACTACCTATTCACTACGCTAAAACCAGTTGCTTGACCTAACTCTTACTTATAAGACCCTTCTCAACAGCCGCAGTCCTTGCGATAGTCGAGCACTAACAACACAAAGGAGAGTAGGCACCCAACGGTAAACAGAAGCGCATAAGCACCCGCCACTTTAGGAGAGCTTCTAAATGCCTGTGTAAGCATGTAATACAGAGCTAGTGCAAAAAAGAGGCACTCTAAAAACGCAAGCTTTCCCATCGAGAACAGCTGATTCGAGAACGCGCTACAGGTCGATAGCTTGGGTGAAGTCCTCACCAAAAGTCCTTGCAAGAAGAAGGCAATGCAGAATAGAAAGACAGTGAAGGCTACTCTTTTTACGATTATCATTACTTCTTTCTCCAAGCTACTTCATCACGTGCTAAACGGCTTTACTACAATCAACTGCTGTAACATATCTTCTGCTTTCGAGAAGAGCCCTTGAGAAGTCTTTTGATGTAAATCTAAACTGTATTTTAGAAGTATTGGGAGGGTGCTATTAACTAAGTCTCTTTCTTAGAATAATTTCTTGACATAATGTTTGATATAACGATAATATTGAAATAATACGTTTTTATATCTTCGTACGACCGCCTGTCAAACATAGCACTTTAGCAAGGTAGCACCCTGGCACCTAGTAGCTCATGCAATACATTCCGTTTGCTCACCCGACACTCGTCGCTTTGTCTGCTTACTTGCGACACCTTGATCTGAGCTTAGATCGCAGTCGTTGGGGGGCTTGGCAAGACTATGTCGCCTATGCTCAAACCCAAGTCGAGCCAGCCGTCATCGCGCACTTCCTACAAGCGAAATATCCTGCCGTCGCACAAGTACCTGCCACCGAAAGGCTTCCAGATCATCTCTCGAGCAAGCAGCGCTTGTTCCACCTGGTAGGAACGATCACACAGCGGAACAATTCGTTGACGTGCGTTGAGGTGGCGTATCTGTGGCGCGCGCTAGAGACGTATCGAGTCTACCTAGAGAAAGCTCCCAGTACCTATTCTATCGCCTTGGAAAAGCTGCGCCTTCAGCTTGCACACTTCTGCTATAGGATCCTAGAGCCCAAGCTGAGTCCTCGTGAGCGCCGCCATACGATGCGCATAGAGCACTATCTCAGTGCCCATCATCTCGAAACGCTACCACTGCACCCGTTCGTGGCGTGTCTGCAGGAAAGAGCTAGCTAGTGACAAGTAGCGGGTTCCTGCTAGCAGTGAGAGACCATAGGTCCTCCCCCTGAGCAGGCTATATAACGTTTTCCAATCGTTCTACTGGAAGACGTTATAGA
>NZ_MTSE01000067.1 GCF_002154225.1 Hymenobacter crusticola | reverse complement strand
TCTACTCATATTACGCACTACAAGGCGCTGCATCAATGCCTATGCGGGAGCGCCGGGCTCACCGGCTTACTGTGACTGTTGCAGCCTACGTAATGCGCACTGGCGGCGGTAGCACGTCGCCCGAATGCAGGACGCTAGGGCTCAATCCTAGGCGCTAAGGCATTGCTGCTTAGTTTATTAAGAAGATATTTTTATCTTGGGGAATGCATGCTGCGCTCGGCGATATCTTGTTTGCCTTTGTAGAGAAGGACCACTTGTGGTTGAGTCCCACCTACCACCTGCAAAAGCAGTGGTGGTCCGTGGTGCTCGACCGGAAGCGCTTACACCATCAAGGGGCACTGGAGTATGGGCAAGCCTTGTGCGCGGCCTACCTGCAAGCGCACCCCGAGGAAGTACACCGCGTGGGCCAGCACCAAATTCTGAGCGTGCTGCTGCGAGCCTTGGATACGATTCGTTAGCTGCTCCCGTAGGCAAGAAATGCTCTGCTCAACGAGGAGGGACGTTTACTAGTCCAGACGAGCACCTGAACCAGTGCCCCGGTCAACCGACGGGCTAATGGGAATCCCTACTATCGTTCTGCACGAAGCTCTTCGCCAAAGTGCTGTTGCAGTACAGCCTGTACCTTTTCTTGGGTGAGGGGTTTATCCAGGTAGTCGGCAATGGGCAGTTCCTGGATCAACTGTTGGTCGCGGGGACTCACCGAAGTCGTGAGCATCACGACCACCACGGCCTGCTGTTCCTGGACGGGCAGCTGCTGGTAGGCCTCCAGGAACTGAATGCCAGTCATCACCGGCATGTTAATGTCCAGAAAAACCAGTACCGGGCAATCCTGCGGCTGCTGTTGGCAGTGCTCGCGCATCGCATAAAGGGCTTCCTGCCCATTGCGGGCTACGCGGATATTATCCGTGACGTCGAGGCGTAGTAGAAGCTTTTTATTAAGAAAATTGGTAGTGGGATCGTCATCGACCAACAGCACGCAGGGAATTTTAGGCATCAGCACTATACGATCAGAAACGGTCATTGGCCGGGTTAGCGCGGGAAATAAACCCGGAAGGTGGAGCCCTGTCCTAACTGGCTGCTCACCTCAATACGGCCCCCCGCGTTTTCCACGATGCGCTTGACCATGTACAGGCCGACGCCCGTGCCTTCGACATGGGTGTGCAGGCGCTGAAACATGGCAAACAGTCGCTCCTGGCCCTGCGCCAAGTCCAGTCCCAGGCCGTTGTCCTGCACTTCCAATACGACGTAGTCGTCGGCCAGCCAGCTGCGTAGGTGCACGTCGGGCAAGCGGTCAGGATGGTGATACTTGAAGGCGTTGCTGAGCAGGTTGTAGACTACTGAGCGTAGGTTCTTCTCGGCAAACGTCACGGTCAGGCTTTCGGAGATGGTCACCGTCAGCTGGCCGTGGGTGTGGGCCAGCAGCGGCGTCAAATCGAGGCGCACCGCGTCGACTACGGGAGCCAGGGCCACGGCGTTGCTGTCAGGGTTGTGCTCCTTTTGCAGGCGGCTCAGGTCGGTGAGGTGGGTGATGGTGCGGCGGAAGCGCTCGACCGCCTCCTGCATCATCGTGAGCATCTGGGACACGTCGCCGGTACGCCCAGCGGCGGGTAGCTCGTGCTCCAGGGCCAGCAGCAGGCCCTCAATGTTGGTGATCGGGGCTTTCAGGTCGTGGCTGGCCGTATAGATGAAATTGTCCAAGTCGATGTTGGTGCGCGTGAGTTGGGTGTTGCTCTCGTGTAGCTCCTCGTTGATGGCGAGGAGTTCCGCGTTGAGCGCCTGCACCTGCTGGCGCGTTCGCACCTGCTCGGTGGTATCAGTGATGACGGCCACGATCCCGCTGATATGGCCGTCGGCCTCGCGCAGGGGCTGGTGCACGAAGCTCACAAAAATCTCTTCCGTCACACCGTGGCGCGTAAAGCGGGCTGGTGCATCCACGCCCATGTAGGGCTGGCCGGTGGCCAGGACGCCAGCCATAATCTGCTTAAAGCCCTGGCCTTCCACTTCGGGCAACAGCTCAAAAAGTCCTTTGCCCAACGCCTGTTCCCGCGTTTTGTCCCAAATGGCGAGCTGCCGCTCGTTGGCCAGTTCAATCATGTGGGTAGGGCCGCGAAAGACGGCAATGGCGACCGGCGCCTGCTGGAAAATGCGTTGCAGCTCCCCTTGACGCGCTTCCCGCTCGCGCCGGGCCAGCACCTGCTCCGTCACATCGAGGGCAATGATGGTGACTCCTATCATCTGGCCCGCCTCATAGTAGGCTTGGTACGTAAAGTTAAAGTACGACGTGGGAGGGGCCTCGCCCAGCCGCGGGTCCGGCGTAAAGGGCAGTTCCACGCCAACGTAGGTTTCGCCCGTCTGGTAGACGTGATCCAGGAGGGCGCCGAAGCCTTGGGCATTGAGTTCGGGCAATTCTTCCGCAATGGTGCCTCCCACGAGCCGGCGGTGGGGCGCAAAGCTCCGGTACGCGGAATTGACGTACTCATAGCGGTGGTGGGGGCCGCGCAGCAGGGCCACGGCCACCGTGGTTTGCTCGAACACCTGATAAACGGCCTCGCGCGTCTGTACCTGCCGCTGGGCGGCGGCCAGCAGCTCGGCTTGTAGGGCCAGGGTTTCGTGGGTGCGCGCCTGCGCGCGGGTTTCCAGTTCCTGGTTGAGCTGCTCGACCTGCTGGCGGGCGCGTACCTGCTCGGTGGAATCGAACGTGAACAGCAGCACCCCGTCTACCTGCCCGTGGGCATTAAAGCGGGGCTGGCTGACGTTGCGAAAATAAATGTCTTCCACCGGCCCGTTTTCTACCCGGCTCATGGGAACCATGATTTCGGGGCTTTCGTGCGCTACTCCCGTCGCGTAGACCTGGCGTAGGATACGTCCCCCTTCGTGGTTCCATAAATCGGGCATGGCCTCGCGCAGGGGCCGGCCGAGCAACACGCGTCCGGGAAACAGGCGCTGGTGCAGCGGGTTAACCAGCGCAAACGTCAACTCCGGGCCATCAAGCACGCAGATGGCAGCGGGGGCTTGCTGGAAGATTCGCGTCAGGTTGGCCTGCTGCGCTTCGGCCTCAGCCCGGGCTAGCTGCTCGCTCTGCTGGCTGGCACGCAGGGCCTCTTCCACGGCCGAGCGGGGCTGGTCGCTGGTGTCGGTGAAGCTGACCAGTAGGTGCTCGCCGCTGCGCCGGGCCTGAAAGCGCAGGTAGTTGTCGAGCCCGTCGGCTTGGTAGTTCACCTCGTAGGCCAGCGGCTCATTGGTGGCGAAGGCCCGCTGGTAGTAGGCCAGCACGCCGGCCGCGTGGGTATGGGGAAAGTGTTCGAGTATGGTGCCGCGCAGGGGCTCTGTGACGCGGGAGATGCGTAGTCCGGCGGGGTTGGTATAGACGAAGGCGAAGTCCACCGGGGTCTGCTCCTCCGGGGCGTAGACCGGGCGCAGCAACTGAATGCCGGTGAGCGAGACGTCCAGCACGTGGTGCAAGAGGTAATCAAAATTCCCGTCGCCGGGAAGCAGAGCTGAAGCGGCGGGAGTAAGCATAAGGAGGGGGAAGGCGGACAGCGACCAAGGTACGCCCTTCTAGTTGGCGATCACCATGGCCTTGAGTTAAAATCTTTGCCCCTTAGTAGGGTGCCTGTGGTAGTGACGACGCTACCAGTACATGACGCTCACATTTCCGGTCACCAACACCGCGTTAGGGACAAATAAAGTGGGTATTGCGTAGCCACTCGTAAGCCGTGGCCCCTTCCGCAAAGGTGGCAATGTACGGCTTGTGCGAGTGTTCCACGAAAGCAGTGATAATCTCAGTAGTTTGCCAGTCCCGGGCATTGATCCAAGCGATCATGCAGATGCCTAGGTCCGCGAGACGGGGTAAGTAGTTGGTGCTGGCCCACTCGCTGATTTCACTCCACCCGTCAATGGCTTGGCTACTATCACACAGCAGCTTGGTGACCGAGATTTCACGCGTGTGCTGCACAATAACGGCGCAGGCTGCCAGCGAGGCCTCGCTATCCTGCAGACCCGTCCACTGGGCCAAGAGCCAGCGGTTGTCAGAATCGTGGTACAGGGAAAAAACCGGGCACCGAAATAAGAGTAACATCATCTCTTGCTTACTGCAAACGAGGCACGGGTAGTTACACGGGAAAATTACGCGATTTCTACGGACTGCTCCGCTAATCGCGGCTAGTAATACGGACAAGCACGATAACAACCCGTCACATCCTACTAGGGAAGTGGCCTGCCTCAAGCGCTGCAACGAGAATTGACTGCCGAAGCAGCAGTTGGGCCTTAGGCGCACAGCAGCGGGCTAGCTCGGCGGTGAATGATGCGCGCTTGTACATCAAGGTCACAGGCCACTAGTCTATGGATAGACTATTACTGTCAATAGAAGACCTGCGGGTCATTGCTACCGTTCGGCCGCCACCCCGAGTACTGGTTTTGGTCGCGCCAGCTTTTCCGGGGCCCTAACCTAACTAACCTCTAGCAGGCCAACAGGCTTCAAGCAAATGCGCAGAGCCATAAGTATTTATCTGGATAATACTCCGTAATATTACGTAAAGATTGTACTGATAAAGTTCCTAGGCTCACTCCCTGCGTTAAATCCATCATACTGAGTTTACAGCTTATGAGTGATCAACCGTCTCTTCTAGATTCAGAGCAAGGGCGCCGTTATTTGGTCACCGTAGCGATTAATCTGACGCACAATACTCCGCTAGCGCCTACGGCTTTTGAACACGAGTTGCTGGCGCAATTTGTGAAGGGAGATCTAACGATTGAGCAAGTCGAAATTCGGCTAGAAGCAAGTCGAGACGCGTGAGCACCAGGGGCGTGTGATGCAGCACGCAAAAGAGGCACTCCGGCCATCCTCTAGGATAACCAGGCAACCGATCAGCCAGGTAAACACTTTGTCCAATCTGGCACTCAGCGTGGGAGTGATACGCGTCAACGACGCCAATGCCCCGAGTATAAGAGTAGAAAGTGCGCATGGTAAGTCTCAGCAATACAGTTACATCGTAGTAGGTAACTGGTTGTATAAGCTTTTGCCAGACGGATGCGTTCACCAAACGGCGGGTGGCTACAAAGACAGGCGCTGGTAGCTTTGCTTCTATTGATGGCCAAGCAAAAATGAGCAGGGCTTTTCTGGGTGGAAGTCCAGGAGAGATGTGTAGGCAGTTGCCTACTGAGAGAACCTCGGCGAGAAGAGGATACCCGCTGAGGAGCAGGAGCGGAAAGCTGGCGGCCCTTTTATATCTTCCGTTGCTATAACGTTTTAGCACCCCTGTCAGTACTAGCTAGGTTGCTGCCTGCCTGGGCGGCGACTCGTTCGTTTTCTTCTTGCTCGCTATGCGCCACCGCCTCTCCCCACCCCCGTACCCCGCCGACGTCGCGGCACAACTCACCGCCTTCTGGCACGGTGTCGCCGCGCTCGAGGTAAAGTACGACATGTACTTTACCAGTACCCTGTCGCGGCGGAGCTCGTGGAGCGAGCCCCAGCCGTCCACGCTGGCCGAGAACCTGGTGCTGCAATGCACGAAGACGCCGGTGCGTTTGAGTCTGCACCCGCACTTGCCCGAGGAGATTGCCCGGGACACGCGCGCCCTGTTTCAACAGCTCTTCGGCCAATAAGCTGCGCCCCCACCAGCTGTAGCGGTCCGCGGCGTGGCCAGTACGCTAGTGGCTGCCCCTGCGTGGTAATTGTTTAGTGCTACTACGCCTAGCGCTTGCCTTCTATGG
>NZ_MTSE01000066.1 GCF_002154225.1 Hymenobacter crusticola | reverse complement strand
CGTACGGTTACTTAAACGGGCGTTTGTGAAATGATACAAGCTCATCCTTAGTAGTGCCCAGCCTGCTTGTAGGCCGGAGTGGCAAAGGACTTCGTTTTAGTGAATGTCATGCTCGTTATTATCTTGCGGAGGTAAGTTGTAGACTTTACGGGTGCTGGTTCGACCCCGGCTCTGGGTACTTTTTAGCTGTAAAACAGCGCCATTGGCCAGAAAACGGCCTTTCTAGTTCACTAGGAAGGTCGGTTTCTGGCCTTTTGCGTTTTCCGCGCTTTACAACCGCTTAACAATGCATTATTCAGCAAAAATTAATCTACGCTATCCAGCCCGGCAAGACGGCACGTGCCCGATCCGGCTCCAAGTGATCATCAGCCGCAAGCCCCAATTTGTATCGCTGGGCATCGGATGGTTTCCCGATTTATTTGATGAGCAGAAGGGCCTCTGTCTAGCTAGCGTACCGAAGAAGGCCCGACCGAACAGCTATGAGCAGGCGCTGAGCACCGCCACGGCGTGGGCCGGGGGCACAGCCGAAGCGCTAGAGAAGAAATTAGCCGACTACAATCTGATCATCGGCAAGGCCCTAAGTAAGGCGAACGATGTATTTGTCGAATTCCGACTAAGCGGCCAGGTGCTCACGGGCGACGGCTTTCTCTACTCTTATAATACCGAGGGCAGCAAGAAAGACTTCGTGGCCTACATGGAGCACAAGATTGCCGAGCGATATCGCAAAGGCAAAAGTCACCGTGATGGCATTAGCGAGACCACTCGAAAGAATCACACCAGCTCGCTGAATGCCTTGCGTGAATTCCGCAAGTCTCTCCCTTTTTTCTGCCTCAATCCCAAGTTTGCGGATGATTTTGATTCCTTTCTGCGCAAGCGGATCAAGTCCGTGAACACGATCTGGGGCCGCCATAAGGATGTAAAAGCCTACTTAAGTCTAGCCCGCAGGGATAAGATCAAATTTGAAGACCCCTACCAGGACTTTCAGAACAAGTCAGCTCCGGGCCAGTGGAAACCATTAAAGCCCGGTGAGCAACAGCTACTCGATGCTTATTATCAGCAGTGCGCGCCTCGCTCTCCTC
Organism: Hymenobacter crusticola; assembly: GCF_002154225.1. Classification (GTDB taxonomy): domain Bacteria; phylum Bacteroidota; class Bacteroidia; order Cytophagales; family Hymenobacteraceae; genus Hymenobacter; species Hymenobacter crusticola. Next base: position 4,925 of record NZ_MTSE01000066.1, on the reverse strand, counting down.
AACGGCGCATCTTGGCGAAGTTTCTCTTTAGCTGCTGCTCCAGCTTGCGGCTGAGTGACCTAAAAGGCCTGCGTAATGCCCGGCTCGAAGGGCAGGAATTGCACTTCCGCATTTACAAGACCTACGATAAGAAGCTGCGCGAAATGATGCTGCCACTTACAAAGAAGGCGCTGAGCTACTTGGAGGATGCTGAGCGGGAAGAAGGTATGCCTGGCTTCTACGACTATACAGATCAGTACTCCAATCGGGCACTGAAAATTATAGCGGGCCATCTAGGCATTGAAACCCGGCTTCATTACCATGTTGGGCGTGAGACGTTCGCTACAGAATTCATTCGACGGGGTGGTAAAGTAGAAGTGCTCCAGAAGTTAATGGACCATGAGAAGATAGCGACTACCATGAAGTACGTGCACGTCGACAACGACATGAAGCGTGACGCCATCAAGATGCTCGACGAGTTGGACGACGTGCCGATGATGAAAGCTAGCTAGTGTCGCTCTACAATCAGCACGGCGAATACACCCACGATAAGGCAGAACAACGCCATACCGGAGAGTGCATAGTACCCATTCATTTTTTGAAAAGTACCGGTTAGAACAACCACTACGCACATCATCCAGCCATAACAAAACCACTTAATCCCATGCAGCAGCAGCGCAGATTTGATAAGGCCTGAATACTTCAATATCCAATATCCGATGAAGACAGGCCCGACGAAGATGCCTAGTGCTATTACGACTCCAGCAAGCATGTATTCTAGTTATTATTTTGACGATGAATATAAACTAAACTCGGCTAAAACGCAGGTCGTAGTTAAACACTAGGTAGTCTAGCTCTGCTGCGGCCGCCGAAAAGAAAAAGCCCCAGCCGCATGAGCAGCCGGGGCTTTTTCTTGTTCTCAACACACCTAGATTGTGTGCGTCACGATAGCTGGCACCTTCAAAGCGGGTACCGGCACGCGGCCCGTGAAGTAGTTATTGCGCGCCACCGTCCAGTGGCGAGGCCGGTAGTGCCACACCAGGTGGCATACACCCTTGTTTGCCGGCAACGTGACGCCTTTTGCGTTTAGGGTATCCAAGGCCTGCGGCGTCATGTCAGCCGCACTAAATACCGGCATGGTTGCCGTCACATAGCGCTTGAGGCTATCCGTTAGCCAAGTGTGGCGCTCCACTTGAATGAAGGGCAGCACTACTGGCTTCGGTATGGGTGGCGGCGGTGCTGCCATCAGGGCACCGATAGAACCAACACACAGCGCAAGGCCAGCAAGAAGAAATGATCTCATAATCGAAGAGTGAGTGAGATGAGGAAGATTGAAGAGACTCAAACTTCCGCACCTAACGCCGCTCAACGAAGGACAGAAAACAGGTCAACTTGCGATTAAAGACATATATGGTCAAGACAGCTTGTGAACATTGGACTCAAACCACTCTAGCAATGCCTCAACTGGCTGTTTAGTTGTAGCATGGAGAAAAGCTCCAGGGTCAATAGAATCTAGAACGTAGTCATTCCCACCTGAAAATCGAACAATGTGGATTTCGATAATATTATTTCTCGGCTGCTCAAGCCACACCACATGCCCTTTCTGAATATAACTATTTACTGCTCTCCAATATTCATCATCATGATAATTTAGAAGGACTGGCTCCTTGATTACTCTAAATAACTTACCCTTAGCTTCATCAAGAAAAATAACACTGGCCTTGCCTTCGCTCTGAATCATAGTCTCTGCCCCACTACTATCTGTTACCCGCCACAAAGGCCATGCAAGGTTCGAAGGAATAAAATCTCCTGATGCCCATACAGCCTTTTTGCCGGTTTCGAAGGGCGACCCGTTCTTATCGTAGATCATTGCTTAGTAGGTTAGATAGCTTCTTCAAAGCTACCTCAACCTCTCCAATAAACGTTCAATAGGTGTTCAGAAACCCTATTGGAAAAACGCCTGAAAAAACCGCCTTTATAGCATGCGTTCAGGGCTGGCGAAAGTGTTCGGAAACCGGTTTCTTACTGAACGCAAAAAAGCCCCAGATATTAAACTGAGGCTTTTTAAAAAGGCTTATGTGAAACATCATATTCTAAGTGAAGGCATGCCAGACACTTACTCCAATAGCTAGGAGGATAAAGGTCCAGATGGTGTAGCCTATCGCTTGCTCTACCTTCCAGAGCCAGGGGTATTGATCGACTAGCTTATCCCATATACGACCTAGGCCGAGACGCTTGGACATGAATCTATCGCAGTTACTAAAAAGAATTAAATAAAGATTTATCTTCTTCTGAAAGTCGCAAGAATTCTTGCTCGATAACTCCAACTAGCTCACAGTTACCAATACCACGTATATCAACTTCTTTAATAACTATAAACTCTTTTAATACATTATCCGCTTTTCTGTGATGCATATCAAATCCTTTAATATTAAATGCAAAAGACAACCCATTTAACTTTTGCAATCTAGAAGCCATATTAATACAAGAACCTGTATAATCTTTACCATTACCTACTGAAAATACAGTACCTCTAGCGAGTCCACACCTCAGCCCTTGCGGAGGATTTGGGATTAGTTTCTTTATAGAAGAATAAAAATTATCTCTATATTTATTACATATAACAGCACAACTAATAATTATATTCCTTCTAAGCTCTGGCGTAATAGAAGAAACATCCCATAAAATCATCAAGCCATCACCCATAAATTTTGTATAGAACGGAAGAGGACACCATAAATAAATATTATCATTATCTCTACGATCTATCATTTCTTCTTTTATAGAAGCAAACATCCAATCAATAAAACGACTCAAAAATGCAGGCACATATAGGTGAGGCTCTATCTGGGTACAAAAACTTGTGAAACCAGCTAAATCAAAAACTGCTGCAACTGCATCAATAGATCTACTATCAACATCTAAACTACCTAAACCTAGGTACGATGAATTAAAGGAATCTAAAACTTTATCTTTTAGTAATAAACCTTTACTACTCCCTTGTGGAACAATATCATATTTGATCTTTCCACTAACCAACTTATTCTTTCCGCGGTTATCCATACTATAGTTTATCTTGTTAAGCATTCTTCTTTTTCAAACCAGCAGCTTTTCAAGCTACAGAGATATACTTGGCTACAGTGCTAGGTGAAATCTTCATTGCCTTGGCAATTACTTGGTTCGACGCTCCCGTAGCTTTTAGTGCCCGTACTTGCTGCACGACGCTATCGTTGATAGTTGGCGCTCCCAGTTTAACACCTGCTGCCTTCTTCTTGGCCAAAGCGGCCTTGGTGTTTTCGCGCACCTTGATTAAGTCTTGGTTAGCAATAGTGGCCAGCATCGATACAATCACGTCCCCAAACGGACCGAGCGAATCTAGGTAAGGTTCGGTGAACGACTTATAATCCACCCCATGATCTTTTAGCTCCTTCAGGTATTTGAGTGTGGTGAGGGCGCCTTCGCGGCTGAAGCGGTCGAGGCGCCAGAATACCACCAAGTCGAACTTCTTCTGATAAGCCTCTAGTAGCAACTGCTTGAACTGAGCACGCTCGGCCTTGCTGCCCGACTCCTCATCGGTGAACACCTTATAGATGGTGCCGTGCCGCTCAGCAAACTCCCGCAACTGGTGCAACTGGTTTTCGGTATCCTGCCCTTTGTTCTTCGTCGACACACGGGCGTAAATAGCCACTTTCATATTTTACACTATGCCATCAAAAATATTAAATCTATAATCAAGAGCACCTGACTTGCCAAAGTTTTTTATTACCTCAAACATTTTTTCAATTTTATCTTGAAATGACAATCGATCAAACAACCTTCTTGACATAAACCATCCATCAGTCGCCAGTAAAAAGTAATTAATTATTTTAAGAGCATCTTTATCGTTCATTGCCAAAACATCTTTAATAGTATAATTATTAAAAATCTTATAATCTCTAAAAGATCCCATAACAAGAACTGTATGATCGTTGCGAGGGATCAAATTTATAAATACCGGATTTGAAGCCGGTATATAATGCGAACTTGCAGGATCTGCAATTAATGCAGCATTTATATTGTAAGGATTAAAACTAGTATTTGCGCTTCCATGTATGAAAGATGCTGCTATATCAAGCTTAGGCATACTCCTAATTATAAAACCAAAACTAAAGCTATTGTTTTTTATACCATCAAGCTCTTCCTCAATACTCCTTTTGAAAAACTGACAATCCTTTTTAGCTAATATCCTTTGAGCTTTTTGAGTTTTATAATATTCACGCATTTTAATAGGAAGCCTTAAATCGCTCCTTAATCTATTTTGAAAGTTTATAGTGTTATCAACCTCAATTAATTCCGCAACCACAGTCCTATAAGCTAAGAGCAAGCAATCTTTATATTTTCTAAAATCAGTATTTACGTTCTCTATATCATGAAATAGCATTGTATCATGTTGATTACAGAAGCCTTTAAAAACACTCGCCATACCTATACTAACATTTTTGAATTGTTCTGGCTTGAACGAGCTAGCAACTGCATGGGGATAAATTTCTATCACAGAACCTTTGTCGTCAGCTATGACGCTCAGCACTCCATTTTCTTGAATAAGATGTGAACCTATAGCATAGTTTGAACAACCAGGATGCGAACAGCGTCTAGGCGCTTGTCGTACTTTCTTAAGTGTAGCTTCTTTGATTGCATCCTGTCGTTTCTTCTCACTTGCTTGGTTCATGTCTTATAGAGATTTCTTACTCTCCAATATACGGTCGTTTTTTGGAGGGTATAGTCCCCTATGTGAACGGCCCGGAAACGCAGATTTTTAGGTCGTTTTTGTGCACCGTTTTTTGGAGGCTAGACAGTCTCTAGGTGTCCGAAAAAGGGCATGAAAAACAGCCCCAGAAAAGCATGTCTCTGGGGCCGTCAATCTAGGTCGATGAAGTGTCCAGGAGTCGAGCCTTTTTTGGAAGGGG
>NZ_MTSE01000065.1 GCF_002154225.1 Hymenobacter crusticola | reverse complement strand
ACTTATGACTTATAACTTTCTGCAAACGCTCCGCTACAGTACGTTATAGTTCATCCTTGCTTGCACAGGCTCTCATATACAACAAACAAGACAAACAAGCAGTGTACCGCAGTTAACGGAACTTTATCAGCATTAGCATACTCAGTACACTCAATATACTAAGTATATTGAGTGTACTCTGAAAGTCGCACATATTGAGTAGATCAAACCTATTCAGTATGTTTGGCCAACTAACCACTGGCTACCACCATGCGCATTCTCACTTTTGCCAACCATAAGGGTGGTGTAGGCAAGACCACTAGCACGCTCAATGTCGGTCAACAACTTGCCCAGCGAGGCCACCGGGTGCTGTTCTTGGACTGCGATCCCCAACACAATCTGACTATGAGCTTCCCCACAGCGGTGCCTAACCACTTAGGCCACGTCATTCGTGGGGATCAGACACTAAAGCAGGTAATCACGCAGGTCGGCGATAAACAGGGACTCGTAGGCTCCGCGTTAGAGCTCACGCAAATGGAGAAGATTCTAGGTCAGCAGCCAGCCTATCAATTCTTTCTCCGGGATGCTCTGGAGGAAGTAGACGGGCTATTCGACTACGTGCTTATCGATACGCCTCCGGCGCTCACCAGCCTCACCTACGCGGCCCTTGTTGCTTCCGAAGCCGTCTTCATTCCGGTCCAACCTGAGTACTACGGTTTTGAAGGGCTAAATACATTACTGGAGGCGTGTAAAGTGATGAGTAAAAACTTCAACCCGCGTCTTAAGGTCAAAGGGTTGTTTCTTACGCGGTATTCTCCTAGCTACCGGTTGACGCTGCACCATGACGTGGTGGCCACCATGCAGGAGAACCCCGTGCTTAGACCTCTGCTGATGACCACGAGCATTCGCCAGAACGGGAAGCTCTCCGAGGCCCAAATTGAAAAACAGAATCTCTACGAGTATGCGCCGACCAGCCACGGCGCGCATGACTACGATCAACTCACCACCGAAATCCTTGCCCGACTATGAACCGTCCCGCGAAAAAGCGCTTTGGAGAATCTACGCTCAGTCAGCCCAGCACGCCTACGCCTGACCAGCTCATGTTCCCTAGCCTAAACGCTGCTGTTCCACCCGAAGTACCAGCACCTTCAGTAGCGGAACCAGTACTAGATAAAGACCGGTGGGTCGCTTTCGGTTCGTATACGCGCTTAGGAACGTACCTGCAACTGAAGCAGGCCGAGTTCTGGGAACCTGGGTTTGAGATCCGTGAGTTCGTCGAGCAAGCCTTGCAAGCTGCCTTGGCCCAACTACCGTCAGCACAAAAAGAGCTACCACCGCATGTGCTTGATAAGTTGTTGAAAACCAATCGTAAACTCTCACCTAAGTAGTATATTTTAGTAAAAAGCGCCATTCATTTTGTACTATTTTATATCATCAAGGATCTTTGCTTCCTTCTCTAGTAAACTTGAAAAACCTACTCATAAAAAAGCTACTAGCTAGTCTTGTTTTCTATTATAAGTTTATAGTATTACAGGCTGCGTATCTATTTGACTATGAGTTAGTAACAAGAGTAGGTTGCTACAAAATTGACGTGAGGGTGCTACAATTATGACGTGAGGGTGCTACAAGATTGACGTCACGCTACTACAAGATTGACGTTCACTTCCCCAGGTTGCTACAACAATGACGTCAGGTTGCTACAACAATGACGTCTGAAATTTTCAGGTTGCTACAAAATTGACGTTGCGATGAACAAGCCGGATAAGATCGTCACCCAGCACAACGCCTTAATTAATGCGCGCTTTAGCTTTGTGCCGTTGCAGATGCGGCTGTTCTTGGCTCTGTTAGCTCGTATTGAATTCGACGACACAAGTTTTCGGGAGCACTTTGTTCCCTTCTCCGAGATCGGGTTTGTCGATCGTGGTGGTTCTTCCTACCAGTTACTGGAAGAAGTATGTGAGAAATTGACTTCGTTCACGCTTTACATCGAAGAGCTAGAACCGGGAACACGCCGCCGGCGCAAACGACCCAATTACAAATTTATCTCCTTGATGGATACGGTGGAGTACCAAGGAGATAAAGGGGGAGTACTGGCCTCGTTCAACCCGAGCATCATGCCGTACCTGTTACAACTGCGGGAAAGCGGCAACTTCACCACAGCAGCCCTAGCGGAGCTGCGCAAGTTAAAGAGTCCCTACGCGCTGCGCATCTATTGGCTGCTGAAAGAGTACGCGGATTTTGGTCAACGTACCCTGAGTTTAGAGCAGCTCCGCTTTATGCTCGACATTGCGGAGAACGAGTATCCACGGTTTTCTAATTTCAAGGCCCGGGTACTTGACAAAGCTCAAAGCGAACTAGCAGGTACCGATATGCCCTTCACCTTTGAATTGGAGCGGCAGAACCAGATTGTGCAGAAGATCAAGTTTCTGATAGAGCTATCTGGTAAGAATGAGGAAAGTGAATCTACTGAGCAAACTGAACTTACTCAGTATACTGAAAATGTTGAGCAAGCTGAGCAAACTGAAATTCCGGGTTGGCATCAGGAATTATTGAAGGCAGGGGTGAGCAAGCGCAGTGTGCAGCAGATCAGCAAACAATTAGCGGCCGGTGAATACCCACTTGGATACGTAGACTTTGTGCTGGCTCGCATCACGAAACAACTTCGTCTAGGTAAGGTAAAGAAGCCTGCCGGTGCTATTTATAAAGCCCTAGTTGATAAATACTTGTTAGCGGAATATCTGGAAGCTCAGAGTAAACCTGTTGCTCGTTCTGCCCCAGAAAAGCCTGTAGTGCCAACAGAGGTAGCAATGCCCTTAACAGAAGTAGAGCAGATGTATCTCAATCCTGGGCCTTTCCTGAAGAAGATGATTGGGAAGGAAACCTTTGATGAGCATCTACAGCGTCTGTACTTGAGTGAGGGGTTCGTGATTGAGCAACGAGCTGGTGTGGATTGGTTAGTGAAACGTTGACAGTTAAGTAATTCTTAGTTGGAAAGTTAGGCTGTAGATAGATTGCAGTTGTTTTTAAACTATGCCCGACGTGCGCTTCTACCAAGGACTCACGCCATCTTCGCTAATGAACTGGCCGGTGGGACCGTCCGGAGGGAGTAAGACGTACTGTACAATTAGTTGCGCCGCATGGACCGGGGAATGACCGGCATGCCCGGTGAAGTCAGTTGCCGTTTGGCCCGGATTAACTGCATTGACTTTAAACGAGGTAGCGCGCAACTCATAAGCGAGAAAGATGGTCCACGCGTTGACCATGGCTTTGGAGGTACAATAGGTGACTGGCTTTATATCGTAATACTCCCACGAGGGGTCCGCTTGCAACGTCAACGACCCTAGACTAGAGGATACGTTCACAATACGCGGCTGAGGAGCGAGCCGGAGCAACGGTAGTAGCGCTTGCGTCGTGCGTACCACCCCAAAGTAATTGGTCTCGAACAGAACGCGAAAGTCATCGAGCGCAATCGTGGAGGCGTGCTGCGTTAGGTCTGCGCTGGGGATACCGGCATTGTTGACGAGAGCATCCAAGTGCGGGGTGCGCTGGCGCACGGTAGCCACGGCTTGCTGTACGGATTGGTCACTGGTTACGTCCAAGGTAATGACTTGTACTTGGTCGTAGCCAGCCTCTTGCAGGTGGTGTTGTGCTTGTTGACCGCTATCTACGTCGCGGCAGCCAAGGAACACGAAATAGCCGGCTTGCAGCAATTGGTGGGCAACTTCGTAGCCGATGCCTTTGTTAGCACCCGTGATAAGGGCATAGTTCATACAGTAGATAAATAGAGGGAACAGCTCGCCACGTTAGCTGAGCCGCCCGAAAGTTTCTTGCTACGGTTTAGGTCCCTGATGGGATGCACGCAGGTAGGAAGAAAATTACAACGAAGACCGGTGAGTTCGCTTACCAGAGTGACTCTCACTAGGCACGCACGACCGGGAGTTCCTTTAAGTGCTTGCGGAAGTACGCAAGCACTTAAAGGAAAAAAGGGCACGAGACTTGAACAGGTACAGTCGGGATCCAAGCGTCCCGGTGGCCTATGTAGGAGCGGGGGTATGCGTAGAATGCGTAGAACTTACTACGCATAGGCCTATATCGAACGACTGAATTTCGCCTCGTTAACGCTCCCCTATTAGCCCTCTGTTATCTGTGTTATGGCGTACGCGATTCTGCGCATTGGGAAGATCAAAAACTACGACAGTGCCAAGAGCAAAACCCAGCACAACTACCGCACCCAAGACACGCCCAACGCTGATCCGGGGCGCTTTAGCCGCAACGAAGAATTACTCAATCATGCCCGGCGCAACTACTGGGAGCTAGCCAACGAGCGCATTCAACAGGTAGGATTGACCCACTTGCGCCGGGATGCCATCAAAGCCGTGGAGATCCTACTGACGGCCAGTCCAGAAGCGTTCCAGCGCAACGCGCAAGGCGAGGCCACCGACATGCGCGACTCACAGTGGATGCAGGATAACTTGGCCTTCTTACAGCACAAGTTCGGCACCCCGAACGTCGTGAGCTTCACTCTGCACCAGGACGAAACCACCCCGCATATTCACGCCGTCATTGTTCCCATCACCCGCGAAAAACGGTTACATGAAGGCAAGCCAGTAGGGGAGGCCGTGCGCCTGTCCTGCCGGGAAATGCTCAGCCCGGGCAGTCTACGCCGGCTGCAAACTGAGTACGCTGAAGCTATGGTTCACCACGGGATGGAGCGGGGCATCAAATACAGTACGGCCTTCCACGAGGACGTGCGGCGCTATTATGGGGCCCAGCAGACCACCAAAGAACAGCTTGCCCAGGTAGCCGCTCCCCTGCAACNCCCTTCGTGCTGGGGGAGAAGAAGTGGCGCGAGCACCTGAACCCGCAGGCCTACATTGAACGGGAGCTGGCTCGCATGAACGAGCACCTCGCCCGGCAAGTGGGACTAGTCAACGCCAAGCTGGCGGAAGTAGCCACCGTGGCCACCGCGAACACCTTAGAGCATGAACGCGCCAAGATCCTGGAAAAGCAACTGGCCACGAGTAAGAAAACCCAGCAGCAGACCGCCGCGGCGTTGGAGCAGACCAAGCAGGAGCTAGCAGCGAAGATAGCGGCCTTGCAGAAGCAAGAAAAGCTGTACGCGCAAGTGGTGGTGCGCACGGCCCAAGGTGAAGCGCTTTCTCCTGCGCTGCGGCAGTGGGCTACCCGGGCGCAAGAGCAGAGCCGGCAAAAAGCCACGACCGTGATCGAGCAGACGTTGCGCGGGCCGGTGACCGAGCTGAAGCAGGTGTACACGGCCCTGCAGCAGAATGGTTACGCGCTTCAAGAGCTAGCCACCGGCCAGGTGCTGGTACGGGGGCAGCAATCACAGGCGTTGTTTGCGTTGGACTCGCTGCAGCCCAATGGCTACCCCTTAGCCGAGCAACTCCAGCAGGCGATCACACGCACCCAGCGCGAGCAGGAGCAGGCCCGCAAACACGCGCTGGCCCAAGACCCCCGCGCCGCGCACGTGCGCTTGCTGGCCGCGGACACCGAACAAGCCCACTATTTCGCATGTGCCCTGGAGCAAGCGGGCGCCAATGTGTGGCAGGTGCAGCGCTTACCGGATCACCAGCTGGAAGTACGGGTAAGCTATTGCTTCGACTGGCACACAATTGAAGCCATCAGTCAAACGCTCACGCAGGGGCGGCGTACACCTGGGATTGTGGTCGAGGAGGACAGGGCCAACCAGACGGCCCGTTACACGGCGCTGCGCACCCTGGAGCGGGAGCGCACACGGGAACAACAGCCCGAGCAGGGACACGGATTCTCCCTGTAGGTAAGAACGCATGCTGAGAGGGGCAGAAACCTTACCCTAAGCAGCTTGCGTACGGGTGGCCCCGACGCTTGGGTGTATAGCTGACGTACTTGCTATTAGCTAGCGCGGAAAACCCACGGGTGCTCCCGCTGGTTAACAGGCTGTCTGCTATGCTATTCTATCTGTATGCTGCGTCCCACCTTACGCTTATCCCAACCACTTGCTCCTTCACTGGAGCAGCAACTCCGTCGCTTTC
>NZ_MTSE01000064.1 GCF_002154225.1 Hymenobacter crusticola | reverse complement strand
GAAGAGTGGCTGCGGAGCTGCCAGCAGCGTAACGCGCTCGGCGCCTAATTCACACAAGAATACCTAACGAAAAAAGCCCCTCTACCAGAGGGGCTTTTTGGAGAATCACGCGCCGCACACAAGCGGAATAATTCGGCGCTCTATTGGAAAGCGGCTTTCAGGCGGGTGGCGGCGAACTGCTGGGCTTCTTCGGCCTTGGGTACCACGGCATACGTGCCGAAGAATTCGTGGGTAGTCCCCGGGTACAGCATGTATTGGTTGGCTACCCCGGCTTGGGTGAGCTTATCGGCCAATTGCTTGCCTTCGGTTTGCAGCGGGTCAATCTCAGCGGCAATGATGGTGGCGGCGGGCAACCCACTCAGGTTGGCCACGTCCGTCAGCGAGATCAAACGGTTTTCGCCGTCGGCTGGGGTCGTGAAGTAGTTCTGGGTGAAGTACTGTACATTGGCTTTGCTCAAGGGCATGGCGCTCGCGTATTGGTTGTAGGAGGCCGTGTTTAGGTCGTTGTTGGCGACGGGATAGACCAGCAGTTGGTGGATCGGCAGCGCAAGGCCTCGCTCCTTGGCCAGCAGGCACACGCCCACGGCCATGTTGCCGCCGGCGCTTTCCCCGGCGACAGCGACTTTAGCCGCGTTGCCGCCGAAGTTCGTAGCGTTCTCTTTGGCCCACTTATAGGCTGCATACGCATCTTCGTGGGCCGCAGGGAACTTAGCCTCCGGCGAGAGACGGTAATCGACCGACACCACGATAGCGCCCGTGTTGGCAGCTAGGGCTTTGGCTGAGGGCTCGTACACATCGAGTGAGCCGATCACCCAGCCCCCCCCGTGATAATAGACAATCACAGGCAACGAGCCGGAAACCCCGGCAGGCTTATAGATGCGTACTAAAATGCCGTCGGCGGCGGACTGAGGTGTGTAGCTTTTGGGCAGCACCTGCTGGGTCACGCTCACGTTGGGCGGGGTGGGCGCCAGGTTATTCTTCTTGAGCAGATCCTGCACGGCATTCGTTACGCTGGGCGCCATGCGCGATTGTCGCGGAGAGAGGGTGGGCAGTGGGGGCGTACCATAGCTGGTGAACTGCTCGATGACGGCCAGCATTTGCGCATCCATGGCGGGGGCGTAGGTGGGCGCCGCGCCCGTGGGCTGGATCAGGGTCGTCTTGGGATCATTGTCGTCGCTGTCGTCATCACACGACGTCAAGGGAACCGTGAGCAGGGTGGCAGCTAGAGCCAGGGGTACAAGGCGGAACACCTTAGGTAAAGCGGGCAGAAAACTTCGTTTCATACAAATAGGAGGGAAAGAAAGTGAACGAGGGTCCTCTTACGGTACGGCCGAGCTTCTGGTTGAGTAAGGTATGTAAAAGAGGGAAGGTGCCCACTGCTAGCTGGTAGCGTGGGTGGGAAGGCGCGTACACGTATATCCTTTCCCGGGCAGAACCGTTAGTGGCCCTGTGCGCTGTTTATCTTCCGCTTACCTTTTAGTCCATGCAAAAGCCTATTTCCCGCCGCCAACACGCTTTCACCGATTATTCCTACGTGCCACTGGTGGCCTCTGCTCCTGATCTGGTGGGGTTCACCCAAGAAAAAGCGGCGACGACCCTGTGTCACGTGCTTAGCGGCACGGTGCTGCTCTCCAGTTTGTTCACCCGCGCGGAGTGGGGGCCCCTTCGCGTGATGCCTTACAAGGCCCACCTGGTTATTGATACGCTCGGCGGTCTGACGGCGCTCTCCGCGCCGTGGGTGTTCGGCTTTGCTCAGAATAAAAAGGCACGCACGACCTTTTTGGTCATGGGCGTGTTTGGCCTCGTCGCCGGCCTCCTCTCACGCCCCGAGGAAATGCCCAAGTAACCGAAGCCGTTTGCTGGCTACGTTCGTTGCGCTCCCGTGTAGGTCCTGCGGATAGCGAATTTACGTGTTATTCCTGCTAACTCTTTTCCTATGACTTCCTCGCATTCTATTGAAACCGACGTGTTGCACCTCGCCTACGAGCGGCGCGGCCCGGCCAATGCCCCTGTGGTGCTATTGTTGCACGGCTTCCCTGACGACGTGCGCACTTGGGATGAGGTCGTAGAGGCCCTGCTCGCGGCTGGCTATCAAACCCTGGCTCCGTCCATGCGCGGCTGTGGGGGCTCGACTTTCCTCGACCCTGACACGCCCCGTAGCGGCCAGGCCGTGGCCCAGGCCCAGGACGCTATTGACCTGCTCGACCAGTTAGACATTGACCGCGCCGTGGTTGTGGGCCACGACTGGGGCGCCCGCGCGGGCTATTTACTGGCCGCGCTCTGGCCGATGCGCGTCGAGCGGCTCGTCGCCTTGTCGGGTGGCTACGAAACCGGCATCCAGCCGGGCGATCAATTGCCGGTTGAGCAGATTCATGCCTACTGGTACCAGTGGTTTTTTCACTCGGAGCGCGGCCACGAGGCCCTGCACAGCAACCGCCAAGCCTTCTGTAAGTATATCTGGCATACGTGGTCGCCCACTTGGTCATTTGCTGAAGCTACCTTCGCCCGCACCGCCGTTTCTTGGGACAACCCGGATTGGGTGGCTGTGGTGCTGCACGCCTACTGCGTACGCTGGGGCGCCGCGCCGCCTGATCCGCGCTACGAGGCGCTGGAAAAACAGCTGACGCCGCAGCCCCGCATTCACGTACCGACCATTCTACTACACGGCGAACTAGATGGAGCTAGCTTAGTGGCTTCTTCGGAAGGCAAAGACACCTATTTTACGGGGCCGTATGAACGACGCGTGTTGCCCGGCGTGGGGCATTATGTTCCCCGTGAGGCGCCGGCCGCAGTAGTGGAAGCTGTCCTGAACCCGCACTAGATTTGATGTTGCCGGGGAGGCGCTAAAAATTGTCAGTAGGGCGTTCGTCTGGTAAAGCAGCCCAAAAGTTTCTGGCCTTGCTGGAGGAGTAATTTACTTGTCAGCTTACCATTCGTTAATTTGGGAGTTGGTTGATATCGCGCGGCTCTAGGCGGGGCTGCGCGTTCATGTGGTGGCGATAGGCCGTGGAAGTTTCGTAGGCTTTGATGCGCGCCCGGTTGATGGAGCCCAGGGGCCGGTGCTCGGGCAGGCAATGAAACGGATTGAAGGACAGCACGTCTTCTGCAAATACGCGGCGCGCGGGGCTGAAGGTGTCCTGCGCCGGAATCACAATTTTACCCAGGGTCTGATAGGGGCTCTGGTCCTGCGGCCAGTCCACAGACGCGTCCTCGACAGGCATGGTTGCTAAGTCGGAGCAGAGCTGGGCCCGCAACTCGTACTCGGCGCCTTGGGTGCGGAAGAAATCGACGACCAGATCGCGCCAGCCCCCAGCTTCCGTGATCTTTACCTGCTCCCCAGCTAAGGCTTGCACGTTCCCCGAGAGCGGCGCCACGCCGATTTTCGCTACGTATTCACCAAAGCGAATGGCCCCGAGTGTGGTGAAAGTTTCCCCTAGAATATGGTTGTTCGGATGAGGAGGTACCACTAATGGTACCTCTTTCTTAATACCCACGGCGTCCAGGGCCTGATTGACCAGCGTACCGGCTTGCGTGATCAGACTCGTCACGACTTCAGGAGCGTTGGCAATCACTTTTTCCTGACGCAGTTGCATGTCGTGGTAGCTCTTAATGTCGCCGGTAGGAATGATGGTATCATTCACTAGCAAAAAATCCTGAGTGACTTCGTCGGCTTGGTCGGGCAAAAACTTTTGGCCTGCCACACCAATAATTTTCACGGCCAGACCTTTCACGGAGGGTTGGGTATCGGGGTCGATGGTATTCGGCGCGGAGGAGAGCCGGAGAATGACCGGGTAGGTTTTTGGTTCCTGAAACATGCCCTGCGCTAAGTGAGCGGCTAGGTTAGGATACACGTGCAGTTCGCCACGCAGTATGCCGTGAGTTTTGGCGTGGGCGTCGCGGACCGCATGGCGGTTCTGCTCGAAGACGAAGCGGTTGATGCGCGCCATTGACTCGACCGTTTCGGTAATCAGTTGGTCTTCGTTGGGCTGGATTTCTTCGACGTCGTCGGTGTAGCGCACGTAAGCAGTGGGCAAGGACATAGAGGGAAATTACAAAGAGTAAAGACTTGAAATGGTAGGGATGAGCTAGCCCAGGGCGGTACTGGCAACAAGCGGAAAGGTAACCAAGTGGCGCACTGGAAAAGGTATGTGTTTTACCGTCGCTGAAGCAGTGCTAAAGGACAACAGTAGCTTGTTTACGGCATCAGCCCGTTCTAGATGCATCCAATGGGTGGCGTCGGAAAAATGCAACTGCCCGTCAACGCACTGGCTGAGTATTGAACGAAGACCTAAAGAAACAGCCGATTGGGCGCTACTTCCACCAGATCCCGCAAGCAGGGCAGGAAGCCCCGGCTATGTTCACGAGGGCTACTAGCGCCAATTACCAGCGGCGGCTGACGCAGTTGCACCGTCTGCGCGATGTGTGCCCCTTTTGAAACGCCTAGAAACCAATAGCGCCTGACTAGTCGCTTATCAACTATTCACAGGGTGGTTGGTCGTCCCAAATGCACCAACAGCCGGCACTTTCGGCTATGCTGACCTAGGTGCGCGATGTGCACGTAGTAACCCGCATCCAGCTCCAGGGAGGCCAAGACGTCCAGACGCGACTCGGCAGGTAAGGTGCGGTACGCGCGGCGCTTGGTAGAAGCCGGTGAGATCCAGGTGCACTGCATGACCAGCCCTAACAAAAACCCAAGAAGGAGCACCGCCAGCAGCCGGTATGCCCACGAGAACGCCAAGGTCTGCATCGAAACGAGCGGGTGCGTGAAGCCTCAAGGTAGAATGCATCTGGCTTATAACCAACGCAATCATCACCAAATACCACTAAGACGCCGCCGAGAAAAACTACTTATTTCCTTCCGGCTGCATCCTGCTACCACGGTCGACGCGGGTCGTCAGACCGACAGAGCCGGCTACAAAGCAGCCGGTTCTGCTCTCGCTCTGATCTCGCTGGGAATGCAACAACCCAGGACTGGCCGCTTCTACGTAAAAAGCTGAACGATGATCAACAAAAACAAAACTATTAGCAAGGGTGCTACAACAGGCGCTTTCTCCTTATCCGACTCATGTCCCCTAAGGTAGCAGACTGAGCCACAATTGTACGGCTAGGGCAATGGCCAGCACGATCGCCACCATGCCTGCGCTACTGAGTGGTCGCCGCTTGTACCATTTCCTGTAGGTGTACTTCATGTTCCCCTGCCGGTAGATGACGATGAAATCCTTATACCAACCCTCGGCGGATAAAGTTTTTGCAGCAAGTAGGAGTAAAGGCGTCGGGCTCATGCCACCCAAAATTCAGCCACTAAACACAAGGCAAGCCATACCAGCACCCAGATTGCCCGCCATAAGGGATCTGCGCGCAGCAGCTGACGAAAGAGTTTTCTCATGCTTTGCTCCCTTAATCGCCTTTAGGGCCGGACTGCGGGCTAATAAGCTGGCGAGGATTACACCAGTAACAAGCTTCGGCGGAGAGTAAACCACCCTATCGCCCTTTTTCATGTGCTACTTACTGACGCATCACCTGGGACAACGGATACTCCCATTGCGTGGCCTGGCACGAGCCAAGTTCCACCGCCAAGGTCAAGCCGAGCCAGACGCACAGCGCACAAGTCAGACGTTGCGATCCTAATCGACCAATAATCCAATGGGGTGTTTTCATATTACACCTACGAAGTTCGCCTGCTTATAGATCTTACTTGATTCATTTTCAGGCAATTGTTATGCAATTTACTTGGTAATGCTATTGCGCATCCTCCCTAAGTCACTACCAAGCAGCAGCCGTTTGCAGCCAAACGACGGCTTTGGTGCCCGACCTACCGGATCCTACCAGCAGTTATTGCCTCTCGTTGTGAAAGCACGTTTCATAGATTGCCTGATACCACTCCCATTAGCTCTTAGAGATTGCCCAGCTTTATAGCTAAACGCCGCGAATTCTTCTTGCCAACCGAGCTTTATTAGCCAGAGCGGTTGGGGTATTGTCCGTTTCCCAATCGAGCGCTCGCCTGCCTTTCCAAGGCAACAGCAATATACCCAAGGGAGGAAATAACCAGCTTTGCAAACAGGCCGTGAAGCTAGGACTGCAGTCAACACCTAATGCGCCGTGTTCCCTCCTCGCTGTTGCTACCGTGCGGATCGTCTGGCTGTCCACTGTCACTGACCAGGCCGCTACCGTACTAGTGAAGTCCATGTAGATTGGTAAAGTGCTGTTCCTGAGTAATATTCCGTAGTTATACAGCGGTAAACCCGTAGTTATCCGGCCTTCGTTGCTGGTAGCGGCGAGGGCCCCGCCGTATAAAAAAGATGAACGATCTTTCAACGGAAGCCGCGCGGCGCCGTGCGATTGCTTGGGCCACGGCTTTGGCGACGAATACCCCCCTCTTTCCCCAAGCCTACGAGCAAGGGCTACTCGATGAGTATGCCGTGGGTGCCCTCTCGTTAGAGCAAGTACTGCAATTGCTCGATGAGCGCGTGAAGCACGTGCTCTACCGCAGTCGGGCCACGCAAGCCTTCGATGAGGAAGAGCTCAGCGAGCTGCTGGCCGAAGCCCGGGCCTGGAACGAAAAACATGGTATCACGGGGCTATTGTGCTACAGTGACCGCCAGTTTGTGCAGTTGCTGGAAGGCAAGGCACACCCCATCGACTTACTTTATGCCCGCATTCAGCGCGACCCCCGCCATCGACAAGTGACTACCCTGAGCACGGCCCACGATGCGCACCGCTTCTTTGCGGATTGGCAGATGGGCTTTGTGACCGTGGACGAAGGCGAATTCCACTGGGTGCTGACGAGTTTGGATCATCCCAGCCCGAACGCATCCCTGATCGAGCAGTACGTGCAAGACCCACATTTGCGCACCCTGCTGGAAGCCTTTAGTCAGGCGTGAGCCCGAGCGCGGGACTACTTATCGCGCTGTCCCGCCCAGTTGATTGATTTACCCTAGTG
>NZ_MTSE01000063.1 GCF_002154225.1 Hymenobacter crusticola | reverse complement strand
GCATGGCCGGTGGAAAGGGAATAACGAGGTTGTGTAACGCCTGGCCCAGGGACGCAAAGATCTCGGTTTGGAATTCCCGGGTCAGACACTTGATGCGGTGCGAGCGCCCATCGCGTAACGAGAGGTGGATCACGTAAGCTTTGCCGTCGGGCGTGATAAAGCCCTTGTAGCGCTCGCGTCGCTCGTCGGTGATGTCGAGGTACTCGCAGCTGATGGAGAGGATGTCGTCCAGGCGAATCATCGTGGCGTCGGGGCCAAACTGCAAGAAGGTCGGTGAGGGAGAACGCATGAGGTGGGGCGATGGGTGGCTTACAGGGCTTCACTGCCGGGGATGAGGTGCGCCTGCATGGCCTTGCTCATTTGCAGAATGAGCTGCTGCTGGGCCTGTACGCTCGCGCATTTCATGGTCAGGTGCTCGCCATCGAGGAACTCGATTTCGACCAGATACACGACGCCTTCCGGGGAGATGTGGCCTTTCAGGGCTTCCCGGTTGGCGGCCGTCACCGGCAGGGTGTCCCGGGTGACGGCGCGGATCTGTGTCGTATTGAGCAGGCACTCCCCATGGGAGCCAAACTGAAGAAAGGTCGGGAAGGGAGCAGTAGGCATAGGCAAGACGAAATAGAGTGCCAATACTACGGTTCAGCTTGCTGTACCGCCTACACGCTTCGAGTCAAACAGGTCTAACAAGTTGGTAAGGAGGAAGAAAGAATAAAAGAGCGGGGTTGCTAACGCGATGAGTAACCTAATGCGTCCTCTAGCTGAGGGAATGTGCACTGGTTTCACGGCATAAGCCCAGAATCTTGGAGCGTGTGAAAAAGCCCTGACCAAGACAGGGCTTTCGTGGTTTTATTAGAATTCTTACTGCACGAGCAGTCGGCTAGTATAAGTACGTCCCTGCGCATCAGTTGCACGCAGGGTGTATAGACCTGGTGCAATACCATTTAGGGATAGGGCCGCTTCTGTAGAAAAAGTATAGGTGCGCACTATTTGACCTACGGCATCTAGCAGTTGTACCGGACTACTAGTCGTAAGACCAGAAAGGTGTACTTGGCTCGTGGCAGGATTCGGGTAGAGGCTGATCTTGGTGGAACGAGTTGCTTGTGCCGCTAAAACGTTTGTCCCCAGCGTAGCAAGAAAGGTTTCTTGCCTGTTTGCAGTGGTGGCGAGTGTCAACGGACCAAATGCACAATTATTCATAAAACGTCCCAACACGTGTATATCCCCTTGGGCACTCAACCCAAGGCAACTCCCCGCATCATACCCCGCTCCGCCCGCTTGTTGCACCCAGCGAACCTGGCCTTCCGGCGTGTACGCAGCCACTAGAACATCACTGCTACCAGCACTGGTAAGGGTAGCCGTTCCCATCTGGGCTACGCCTTTGAAGTCACCGCTCACGTAGGGGTTGCCCCCTGCATCTAAGCTCACGCTCGTTAATCTGTCTGCGCCAGATCCTCCAACGGGTTGTACCCATTGGAAAGCACCTTGCGCAGAGTACTTCACTAGGCATCCATCATCGTCACCATTACTCGCTACAGTTGTGTTGCCGAAAAGAGCAGCACCTTGAAAGGAACCTACCACGTAGAGATTACCTGCCGCATCTAATCCGCCTTTAGTCATCCGTTCAGTCGCTGGACCACCGAACTGTTGAACCCATTGAAAAGTGCCGTGCGCATCATACTTGGCTAATAGAACATCATCGTCCCCACGGCTAATGAGTGTCGTGGCGCCAAGGACAGCCGGTTGGCTAAATACGTTGAGGACACAAATCTCTCCGGAAGGAGCAACAGCTAGTTGAGGGTTGTAGTAATAGGCCACGAGAGGAGTCGCTAAAAGCGGATCATAGGCGAAGGCTGGCTTAAGAAATTCAACCGCGCCACTGACAGCTGAAAAGCGCGCTAAGAACGTACCGTTATCAGGGTAGGTCACAGTGGAAGTGCCAAACGTAACAGCATGGTCGCAATAGCCGGTCACGTATACATGGCCCATTGCGTCGATGCCGATACCACTATTAAGAACACTGTTGCCTGCCCTTGCAATGCTCTGTTGTACCCACTCCGGTTCCCCTTGCGGAGAATAGCGTATGACAAAGCCTTTAAGAGACGACGTATTACTCGTGAGCAGCAAACTGTTTCCCAGTGCGATCGTGCCGGAAAAGCAACCCGTCACATAGGCGTTGCCTGTAGCATCTACAGTCACATCCAGCGCTAAGTCCCTAGTTGAAGAGCCTAGTTGGCGCACCCAGGCAACGGAACCATCTGGTCGATACTTAGCCAAGTAGCCATCCATTCCTCCCTTACTGGTCAGCGAAACGTTACCGATTGAGGTAGTACCATCAAAACTGCCTGCTTCGTAGGTATTCCCTGAGGCGTCGACGGCTGCTACCAGTGTATATGAAGAGCCGATTCCGATGGCATAAGTGGTTTTCCAGGTAGGTGTTGTTTGCGCCATCGCAGTAAAACTACCGAGTAAGACGAAAGGAAGTACCCTGCAAAGCCACCGCGAAAAAAGAGTAGAAAAGAGCATAGAAGAGAATAAAGCATAACATCTTACTTCTTACAAATACCATGCGGCTCGATCCTAGAAGGGCCTTCTACCTAATAACACTTCATACAGCCTCGCAAACCAGAGCTCTGCGCTTGGGCTTCACTCATCACAAGCGTTTGATAGGTGCAGCGCCGCATGGCTGAACAGTCTTCACTGCTGTGATAGACTTCCGTGCGCCCGTTGCCGCAGATGTAGACCTTAGGCCCAGCCGCTACTTTGGGGGCCGCTTTCCGAGCCGGAGCATGCGTGGATGTACTGTACGCAGCGGAGGTAACTTCTACAGCGGCAACGCTCGTGTACTCGGTGCCGCCATTGACTTGCACCACGTCCCAGTCAATCGTCTCGGCGGTGACTTCTTGTTGATCATCGACGAGGTAGCTGGACTTCACATAGCCGGTATACTCTTGGGCTTCTACTTTACTCCACCCGTCCGCACGGGTATCCAGTACGTGGACTCGGCTTGCCCCATTGATGATGGCTACGGCGAGGGCCGAAGCAGTAGGTTGGGCCCGTAGGGTAAGTGAAGAAGCATTCACGTAGCGGTAAACCTCGGCTTGCTCTTGCGTGACGGTTGGCTCCGTGCTAGTAGACTGTTGGGCAACGCTAGTGAAGGATAGCAGGCAAAAGAGATAGCAGAGTATGCGTCGCCTCATGGGATAATAGCTAAAGAATGGTTTGATAGTGAGTAAAGCAAAGCTCGATCTTTACGCCCAACTGTTGTGCCAAGAGCGCGGACTCTAAGTGTAAGGTGGACCTATTGCTTTCGTACTAGGATCAGGCTCTAAACTCCCTTACCTATGCGGATCTATTTTATCGAGCACTATGGGCAGAGGCCGTAAAGGTTCACGTCGGCAAAAGCGCATCAAACCCGTATCGTTCGAGGAAAGGCGCCGCAGTGGGACGGGGTACCTGGGAAGCAAGCGGTTGACGAAACGGATGCTGGGCATGTACCGGCCTATCCTGGCAGCGAACTACCAGGTGACGTTGATCGTCTTAAAGAAGGGCAGTCCAGTACTAGCGTATATGGACGCGAACGGGATGCGCGCAGGCTTCTCCGCGCCCCAGCAAACCATTTACATTCGGCGAGATGCCACGTATTTTGAGTTAGCGCACGAGATGAAGCACGCCAAGCACTGGGCCCAAGTAGGCGCGCAACCGTACCAAGACCTTTCTACGTTAGAGAAGGAGACGTATGTTTTTCAGGAATTACTGCGCGAAAAGCATAACTTAACTTCAGCGGAACTGCTGGACGCGTTCCGCTATATCAATAAGATTCGAGCCGATCAGGGAATGGATCCACTTGATGCGAGCGTTCTACTACCATGAGCACTGCCCTTTTAACTGCCACCGAGACTACCATCAGCCAGCAGCAAGCCCTGGATCTAGCCCAAGCCACGCTACTAAGCATGCACTTGCGTTACGATGAAGCGGCAGGTTTGCAGGCCAGACTTGCGCGTAAACACGCTTCGGCTCCTCTTGTGTGGACCGTATCGTATCAGACTGAGCCGAATCCGTTCGGTTTTGAGCAGGAGACGAACTACATCGAAGTAGATGGACTAACCGGCGAGGTGCTGGCGATTCTTACCCCACGGGGAGATTTGCTCAAGCGCTTGCCGCAACTGCCAACAGCGCTTTAGGAGAGCTAAGTAGCGAGAGATCTTAAGAAGAAAGCTCTTACCAGCACTGGTGAGAGCTTTTTATTTTAGGCTTGTAAACCAAGCTTGCCTTTCGTTAGCTATCGGAAATCATCGGCTTCTGTGTCCTGACCCACGTCTTGCTCCCGAAAGCACCTACTCTGAGTAGGTGCTTTCGGGAGCGGAGGATACAAGCGTCGGCTTGTGACCTGTCTACTTGTTTAACGCCTTGGGCGTGTTCATTTCTATATGCATCTGGGTCATCATACCCAAGTAGTTTTCCAGCGGTTCCATGCCGATGGCCGCGCGGCGCTGGTTGACATGCGCGGGTTCGCGCAGCGACGTAGGTACTGCTTTGCCCAGACCAGGACCTTTGTACTCTACCTGGGTGCCGTATTCCTGCGGCTGGCCTGTGTTGACGGCGACCCGGTCCACCAGATAGGCGTAATCAGAAGGGTCGGCGTTCTTGTGCTGCACCTCGGGCAGCATCAGCGTGAGTACGCGGCGCTGAAAGTTGGGGTGCGCGTCGGCGTGTTGCACCAGCAGCCAGAAATTGCTAGCGCTTTTTTTTCCTACCTGCCGGCTACCAGGATACCCATACTGGCGCACCATCTTCTCTAAGAGGGGCTGGTGGCGAGCATAGTTTTCCTGTTCCACCTGCACCAAATCCCGGCCAGCACTGTCGGGCTGCTGCTTGACGATACGCTGCATCGGCCACTGATCAACGTAGGCTAGGCTATCGAGCGTTTTACTTAACCGTGGGTACAGCACGGGGCGCGGTGTGCGCTGGGCCGTAGCGTCAGTCAGGCCGGCGAGTGTCAGCAGCAGCAGTAGAAGCTTCATAGAACAGCAACAACGCGGGAAAGAAGCCGCTTAGTATCGCCTAAGATACCAAGCGGCTATCTCTTAGGGAAGGAAACGAACAGCAACGGACTGGGTTAGTGCCGTTCTAAGAACCCAAGCAGTTTCAGGGGGCTAAGGGGCTTTTGGTTACTGTAAGGAGGTGCGGATAGCGGGTTTAGGCTGTCAGACGATACAATGCGGATGATCTGAGCGTTGCATTAGTTGGCCAGGTGCGTACAAGCTGCCATACGGTAGCGTGCGGAAATGGATTAGTAAGCAGTTATGAACTTTATTTGCTTGACTAACTTGCAATACAAGGTACTATGTAATTACATTTAGCCAGTAGGAGTTGCGCAATTGCACCTGGTCTTATATCGCAGGGATTTAGGTGCTGTACGCTGCTATTCTTGCTTGCAAAGAGAAACATGAAAACCATTCCACTAACGCTGCTTTTCCTCTTACACTTCGGTCTGCTCGCTTTTAGTCAGGCCTACCACCCCGTGCTGGAGCCGGCCGTTTGCCCCATCAAGACGGATCCGCGTTTGGTGGTGAAGTACGGCTATCTGGTGGTGCCGGAAAACCGGCAACGCCCCCATGGGCGGAAGGTGAAAATACCCTACCTGTTTGTGCGCCGGCCGGACCAGGATGCTAGGCGCAGGGTCTCGCTGTTCACCACGGGAGGACCAGGCTATAGTACGACGGCAAACATCGACAGTATTGGCTACCAATCGGGTCTGCTAAAGTATGGCGGAACCATTCTCTTCGATCAGCGCGGCACGAAGCGGGCACAACCCTGCCTAGACTGCCCAGGGGTGGAGGAAGCGATAAAGCGTAGTTACCGCACGGGCCTGAATCAAGACAGCTTGACGCGGCTTGCCGTGAAAGCGTGCCGGCAGAACTTCACTCGTCAGGGCATTGATCTGTCGGCCTACAACACCTTGGAGAGCGCTGAGGACATCAACGATTTACGACTTGCCTTGCAGCTGGACTCCTTGAACCTGATTGGTATCTCGTACAGCGGGGGGCTCATGCTCACCGTCGCTCGTACCCATCCCGAAGCGGTTCGCAGCCTGCTGCTGAATTCGCCCCTACCCGGGTACGTGCGCTACGAAGAAGACGGTTTGCTCAATATCAACGAGGCGCTTGAACAAGTCTTCTCGGACGCCACAGCCGCGGACCCAGCAAGGGCTGCGCTACGGAGTCGGTTCCACGCCTATTTTACCAGCATCACGGGCAAGAAATTTACGCTCAACTACCTGGAGAAAGACACCCGCGATAGTTTGCGGATTACCTATACCAAACAGGAGCTACTGGATGCGGTGGTGAACCGGTTAAATAGTACCCAGGTACACACACTTCCCGTTGTGATCGACGACTTGGTGCAGGGGCGCCACCGGGCCTACGTTCGGGAGGTGCTCGATGCCACATTTGCCGGGGATCCGGCGCTTTCCCTGGGCATGCGCTATTCGGTGTACTGTAGCGAGCAGATTGCCTACGCAAACCCAGCCGTGGAAAAACAGCAGCACCAAGTCTTGCCTTGGCTGGCGGGGTACGGGTTCAACAACGTCAACCATGCCCTTTGCGCGTGCTGGAACGTGAAGCCCGAGCCACCCGCAGTAAAAGATCCCGTGTATTCGGCCGTACCGGCTCTGGTGGCAGCCGGTGACCTCGATCCGCTGTGTCGACCCTTCTACAACCAGCTCATCAAGCGTTACTTGCCGAACGCGCAACTGCTATTGCTGCACAACCAGGGACATGGACCAAGCTATACGGTGGACGGGATAGACTATGTGGAGCGCTTTTTAGCCCATCCCTACCAACGGTTGATGTCGACCTCGAAAGACCTGCGCATTGAGTAAAGGAATACCAGCAAACAAGGAAAGTCTCTCCCTGAGGGGCTTTCTAGGTTTCCAAAAACAATTATGTGTTCGACACGCTACTAGGCTATTTGATCAAACGTGTTGATAAATTGCTGCATGGCTTGTAAGCCGATCTGACAAACCTCCGTCAGGTTGTACTCGGCCTTGTTAAAGGAAAGCATGATCA
>NZ_MTSE01000062.1 GCF_002154225.1 Hymenobacter crusticola | reverse complement strand
GGCGGAGCAGCTCCGCGTACGAAAGGCCGGTCTCGGCCGTAAAAGCAGCTTCCTGGCCGGCAGCGGTTACCGCGCCGGCATAATCACTGGTGCGGCCGCGTTGCTCGCGGTTGATTACCGCTTGGGCGAGTTGACGCTCGTAAAGCACACGGTTGACGTTGCGTTGCCAGACTTGCAGGCGCTTCGTGTCTTCCATCTGGTAGATGGCATCGTTCGCTCGCAGGCGCTCGTCTTCGGCAAAGACGGCATCGCGCAGGAGCTCGGAGAGGTGGACCCGGAGGAGAGCGAGGCCGAGGTGTACGGCCAGGGTTTGGACGCGAAAGGTCGGGGCAAGCGTTGGCGCGCTTGCCGCAGCAATCGATTTTTCCATTACTTTTGGAGTGTGTAAGACTAAGTGAAAACTTGGTTAAAAGAGGGTTACTCGTTGGCGCGAGTAGCCCTCTTTGCTTTAAGGCTAAGCATTGAGACTAGCTAAATCTTTCGCTGTTTCTAAAGCTCCCACTTCACGGGCGATACGCATTGCCTCAATCACCACGGCATTCCCTGGACGCTCGGCTCGAATAGCTTGTTGAACAGCCGATCGACTCATACCGAGTTTCTTGGCAATCTGGCTCTGAGTTCCATAAGGCAGCAGATCGGCTAGCTTCTGTGCTCTTTCTTGCATGGTGTGTAGTTTTACTTACTTTGAAACATCATTTACTTAACAGTTCAAACATAGTTAAGTATAAGTTGATAATCAAACAACAGTCAAGAAAAAGTTTTCTTGATCTAAATTATCATTGTTTCTTAGTTCAAGTAATACTTTAATTTCAAGTTTTGTGCGCTTAAAGGAGCTCAGAGAAAAGGCAGGCTTAACTCAGGAAGAGTTAGGGAAGAGGATAGGGAAAAGTAAGACAGCCATCTCTAATATTGAAAGTGGCAAGAATGGCCCACGTATGTCCACTTTGGCTTCTATTGCAAAAGTGCTTGACGTTGAAGTACAAGATATCTTAACGGACACTGGTCGTTCTCAACCCCTCACGGCTAGTGATACCCCGAATACAGTTCCTATTAGCTTCGAGACTTCACTTGTAGGAAGCGCACCACTTCCCCTTATCACTTACACGACTTTCTCCTTCTTCACTCAATCTTGTCTTGAAGCCAATCAAAAGGACTTACCTGTAGTGCACATCACAGAAATGCCGGATCACGACTACCAAGATGCGGCAGTTTTCGAAGTAAAAGGTAATAGTATGGCACCGAGGTACCCGGAACGCTCCCGCTTTGTGATTCGACCAGTAGCGAAGGACAATTGGTCGCATACCCAAGGAGTGCACGTTATTGTGCTTAGCAGTCACTTATTGCTTATGAAGCGTATTGTCAGTAACCTAAAGGGAGTCTTACGTCTAAGGAGCGATGCAAATGGCGAAGAGACGGAAGTAGTACTTACCGAGGTCAGCTGTCTATGGAAAGTAGGAGAAGGAATCTACTATCCGGCAGAGGACTAGTTCCTAGCGAACAAGGCTCTTTGCTTTTATTCCCACAGCCATGCATAATCAAGGAAAAGGCATTTTCGAGCGGCTGAAAGCCGGCGAGTCACTCCGCAAGGACGACCCTGAATACGCACAGTTTGCCACTGTCGTCGCGCGCACGATCCGGCTTTGTACGGAGTTGAATGCATCCGCCCTCGAACTAGACCAGGTCCGGGATCGGTTGAGTGCCATCATTGGCTCCGAGATAGATGCCTCCACGACCATTTTCCCGCCCTTTTACACCAACTTTGGCCAGTTTATCAGCCTGGGAAAGAATGTGTTCATCAATCACGCGTGTTCTTTCTTAGATATTGGCGGCATCACGATTGAAGATAATGTCATGATTGGCCCCCGCGTCAATCTTACGTCCGAGAACCATCCGCTGGACCCCAGGGACCGGACCACCGTGCTGCTGCAGCCGATTGTGATCAAACGCAACGCTTGGATTGGGGCGAGCGCCACCATCTTACCCGGCGTTACCGTCGGAGAAAACGCGGTGGTAGCCGCTGGGGCGGTTGTCAGTCGCGATGTGCTCCCCAACACAGTCGTAGCAGGTATACCAGCCAAGGTGGTCAAAACACTTTGATGTAGAAGCAGCCTTGTAGACAATAGAACAGGAACGAAGATCATGATGAACGACATCATGTGCCTCTGGAAAGTAGGAGAAGGATTATACTATCCAGCAGAATACTAGTCTAGGCTACGTACGATAGTGCATACGAACGTTGATCCTAATTATAATAAAGAAAGGCTCCCTGTAGGGAGCCTTTCTTTATGCAACTTCTTGTTGTGATGTATGGGTAGGCTCAGCTTTAAGAAAACGCTTAGCACCTGTTTTTTCTATCCTTTCTGCTACCTCTCCTGCTTCCTCAATTGGAATGACTTTTAGCAAAGGATTTTCTTTAATAGCACGCCAAAACTTGTGCTTGTCTGGATCAGATTCTTCACTTGGTTCGTCACACAATAAGTAAAAGGCACTTCCCTTCGAATCCCTTCTGAATTTACGTAGAAGACTACGAGCAACAGTATCATATTCAAATACGTGCTGTTGCAGCGTATCCATGCCATAGAAATCGAGTGGCAATACGTGAGCCGCCGTGAATGACCCATTTAACCCAAGGCACTCCATCCGAAACTCAAAGAACAGTTCCGGTAGTTGACGATCTGTAATCCTGAGATTGGTATGAACAAGTGGCTTGACCCGCTCCATTAATTGTACTACCGGCTCTTGTACTAAGGGACTAGCTTGGATAAGTGATGGCTTATCTTGTGAGACAGTGCTATCAACTAAGCGGACAAAAAGTTGTTCAAACACACTTTCTGGTGTGTCGTTTTCAAACATCGCCACGCTAGTAGGTGTGCCTATTCGTAGAATGCCGTTGGAATACCGGCTTAAATATTCCCAATCAGCTAACTGCAATAGATGCTTACCAGAAGGTTTGACTCCCTCTGCTACCGCAGCTTGGCGTGCTTGCATATCAGTTGCTACTCGGCGCTCTATCTGAGAAACAACATCACGTACTACACCTCTGGCTTGAGGGATAAGCATTCCTGCTAGTCGCACTTTCCGTGAGGATACACGCATCCAATAACGGCTGCCATCAAAAAACACCAGCCCGACTACCACAGCTTCGCCCGACGCCGGATTGGGCGCTATGCGAATTAGGGTATGAAAAGCAGTATTTTTCATGGTAGGCAAGCGAAAAAGTGACGTAAGATTAAGTCAATTCGGGAGTTAGAGAACAAAAAATTAGATAAAGCAGTTTGCGAAATTTCGCTCAATTTATACGGTTGAGGTAACCATTCACATATGGCTAAGAACTGCTCCTTGCATTTTTTTATGCGAAGATAGCAGCCGGCTCGTAACTCTTCTTCCGTCCATAACGGGCGTTGTTGACGCCACTTGTAGAGATAGGCTCGACTGGCATGTGCTTGTATTAAGTTCTTTTTGATATCAAAGTAGAGGTATTGAGGATCTAAGTAGCGAAAGTCTATTCGACCAAATGTGTACGCATGGTCAATGGCCCACAACTTGTATCTTTTCCCCTCCAAGGTAGGCGCAATCAGTGTATTATGGTGCGATGCTCTACGGTCATCGTTGGCCACCCAAGCATCAAACAGCGCTATCCACAGCAGATCCTCTGGGTTGACAAGCGTCTCTAGCTCAATGTCGCCATTTAGTAACTCACTAGAGTCTTGTGCCCCAAACACCTCTTTAGAGCCGAAGGCTGGTCTTTGTAAATACCGACCTAACCGCCGGACTTCACGCGGTAAATTTCTCAGCAGAGATTCATCAACAACAAGAACAGCAACCTCTGGCGTAGGAATACTCCATAGTTGTAGTAAAGCGCTGCATAACCATTCTGCTTGTAGCTCATGTGCGTTATATGGCGCTTTGTGATACTTAAGGTAATACTGCTCGTAATCCTCTGATATCACTAATAGCGGTTCATGGGCTGTAGGTAACACTCCTTGAATAGAGCGCACACGTCGCTCAAGCATGTTTGTTAGTATTAAGCATAATCAACTATCAATAATTGCACAGATCAACTCAATACAACAGCCTACAGCCTAGCTACATTCTACTTGGGCACCTTCTGCTGCCAACCGTTTTAAATCATATGGCAACTATTATGTATTTATCACGAAGCAGCTTACGACGTACCTAAGTAATGAAGCGTTTAGTTTAGAGCAACAAGATATCAATAGAAGTAAAACTTCGTCTGTCAAGATGGGCTAATTATTGCTGGCTATCCAATCCGATCCATACATCTTCGGCCAGCATCTTTCGCGCTCGACTCACCCAGCGCAAGAGTGCAGTAGCCTCCTCTAGCCAAGCTGGCCACGCATGCAAGGAAACAGACCGCACTTCACTACCATACTTCTGCTCGTCAAACGTCAGAGGCAAGTAGTAGCTAATTCCTTCCTGTAAGGTAAAGACCAGTCCACTCCACCCTTCCACTCCTTCCCGGTGAGTATACAGTGCTTCTACCGTCAGGCCTTCGGCTACGACTACCTTCCCAAAGGCTGTTTGCTGGAAGTCTTCGGCGATGATCTCTAAGTCGCGGGTTAAGTCATAATCGTGGCTGCGACGTGCACCTAGTTTTACTTGCTTGCTGCGAGTCTCTTCCTGCAGGATATACTCGGCTAAGGTTTTCGGAGAGGTCATCACGAAAGATAAGAAAGCGCAGCTATCTACGATCGCTTGACTCCTGCACTCTCTCAAGTGCACCTAAATTCAGTGCTACCACGGAGGCGTAAGTCCTACCTAAAGAAATACATTTAGCGCTGCGGGTTCTTCTGCTCAGTAGTTGATCGCTTAGGCTTTTTAGGTGGCCTCCAATCCTCTTGGTCAAGATAAGACTGTTATGTTTTTCTTATAAAACATCAAGAGGGAGCATTTTAGCGTGATCCCCCCTCTCTGGTAGACTTCTATTTCAAAAACTAGTATTACACACTAAATACATCGTTGCTTGGTATTCAACATCCTACATAAAGTCAATTTCGATTCAGCATAATGATCATTCTACTAAAACCCGATCCTTATGAGTCCAATTTACGCGACCCGGCTACGAACTGTCTGTTACTTCATACTATTATTGCTCGCTCCTAAAATCCAGGCTCAAAGTTGGCAGTGGGCTACCGCTCCAAGTAGTGCCAGTGCCAACGGTATTTCACACGCTGTTGGTACTGCAGTGGATGGCGCAGGAAATACGATTGTCGTCGGCAATTTTTCTAATGCTGTGACCTTTGGCAGTACTACGTTGTACACTCCTGCCCAAACGCTCTATGTGGCGCGATTAAATAGCAATGGTGCCTGGACACAAGTCATCAGTATCAGCAATCCTAACAAGGACTACATTGAAGCTTTTGCAACAGCGCTGGACGGCGTTGGTAACGTGGTTATCGCCGGATTATTTAGTGGTACGATTACCTTCGGCACCATCACCCTTACTTCACCATCAGTTGATGAGTGCATTTTCGTGGCACGCTTGAGTACTGCTGGAGTCTGGACGCAGGCTGTACGAGGGGCTAATGGCGGCAATATTGAAGTAACTGGCCTAGCAGTCAGAGCCAACGGTGATGCTGCAATTGTAGGAAACTTCTTAGATAAGTCCATCACATTCGGTACCAGCACATTAACGAACATTGATACTCGCCTTTTCTCTGGTAGTAGAGACCTATATACAGCAAGATTGAGCAATGATGGCAATTGGACGCAGGCCGTTCGGGCTGGAGGAACAGTTGCTACTAATGCACAAGTACCTACCCATGATGTAGCTACGGCGGTGGTAATAGACGAGAGTGGCACCGTTACAGTGGCCGGCTACTTTACCGGAACCACTATTGGATTTGGACCCCTAACGCTAACCAATGTTAATCCGGCAGGAGGAACTGCTCAACCCGCTGACCTTTTTGTCGCACGATTGAACAACGCAGGCACATGGACGCAGGCGGTGCGGGCCGGAGGAGAGGGTAATGATCGAGCAATGGACCTTGCCCTTGCAAACAATGGGGATGCCGTCGTATGTGGTTCCTTTAGTGCGTATACTACAAATTTTGGCGCTATTACCTTGACAAATCCTGGTATTTCCTCCTATGATTTATTCGTCGCACGACTGAATAGCGCGGGTACATGGACTCAGGCAGTACGTGCAGGAGGAAACGGGTTTGGAGATGATGAGCGGGCCGTTGCTCTTGCAGTGGATGGTAATGACAACGTGCTTATCACTGGACTTTATTTTGGCTCTTCCATACTGTTTGGTCCGCTCACCCTAGATAGGGCAGGCGCTTATAGCCTTTTCGTTGCGAAACTGAGTAGCATGGGTTCTTGGTTACAAGCCGCACGAGCAGGAGGTAATGCGGTTATTGCGCCTTCTTCAATTACGGTGGATGGCAGTGGAAGTGTTACCGTAGTGGGTGAGTTCAGTACTCCCAGTATCAGCTTTGGCTCTATTTCCCTTACCGCTGCATTTACATCGGCGTTTGTGGCGCGGCTTACGGGCCTTGTTACTTCTACCAAGCAGCCTGTTGGCCATAAGCTACCTCTCGCTATTTTACCTAACCCAGCGCATACTAGTATTACGCTCACGTCACTAGCCAACGAGATTTCGGATCCTGTGTTAGTCTTTGATGCTACAGGCCGGGAAGTAGCGCGGCGTATCGTGCCTATCCGTACCACTAGCATGACGTTGGACGTGAGTAGTCTGAAACCCGGTCTCTATGTAGTACGTCACGGGAAAGCCACGGGAAAGGTATTGATCGAATAAGGAGTAAAAGTTGTAAAATCTACCTCATAAAAGGCTTAACAAACTGGCCAACTTCTCATCCCTGAATTCCCCAACAAAAAAGCCACTTCCCGACAGGAAATGGCTTTTTTGTTGGGGAGCTAGATACTCCTACTCTTCCGTAGTAGTGTCTGTTTGCATTTCATCTATGGGTAACTGCACGGCCGCGAGTTTCCAGAATAGTTCTTCCTGCCGCCTAGTCAAAGCAACAGCTGTTGCGCTTCAGGTTACCTTCAAACAAACAGTAGCATAAACGAGCAACGAACCGGTTGCTC
>NZ_MTSE01000061.1 GCF_002154225.1 Hymenobacter crusticola | reverse complement strand
GCGCCGCAGGATCTGCTCGGTAAGCGAGGGCATTAGGGAAGGCGTACGGCGCGGGGCAGCCGACTGCTTGAGCGGTAACGTGACCGAGTCGTAGAATACCATGGGCGAGGAGCGAATACGGACTAGGCAGCAGGCAACGAAGCCACCATACAGCGCAAATATATTAAATAATTAATATTATATAATACTACACCTTTCCTCGCAATACGAAC
The DNA here is from genome assembly GCF_002154225.1 of Hymenobacter crusticola. Lineage (GTDB taxonomy): Bacteria > Bacteroidota > Bacteroidia > Cytophagales > Hymenobacteraceae > Hymenobacter > Hymenobacter crusticola. Next base: position 7,317 of record NZ_MTSE01000061.1, on the reverse strand, counting down.
TTGTTTCCTCAACTGTGATATACCCCACTTGCTCCCCTTCCTGGATGTAGACCAACAGCACGGAACCTACATCCTCAACTCAAAACTGCCGCTGGGTAAGTTGGCGTAAGTCAGTAACCAAACTAGACACGCGCTGCACCAGCGGATTGCCGGCCAGAAAGCGGCGGAGCTTCTGCTCGATTGAGGGGGCAAGTGGTTGGGATAAGCGTCAGGTGGGATGCCGCATACAGATAGAATAGCATACGAAACAGCAGCTTAAGTAAAGCAATAACGATCTGTTTTCCCAGTACTTATCCTAAACACAAGAGCAAATCCAGCAGGTGCTGGTGCCCGGCGTAGCTGCCCGGGGGCTGCTCAGCGTTCAGCACTCTGGTTTCTACTTCCGCTACCTGCTCCAGGAACTGCTGCCGGGTGAGCACCAGGCCGTGGATTTGCCGCCGAGACAACGATTCCGATGGCTGTCTTACCGGCCAGTCTTCTGCTGGCCAGGCTTGTACCACGTAGTCCAGCTGTTGGGTGATGCGCAGTAGCCGGGAGTAGTAGTAAGGGGCGGTTACCGACAAAGAAAGGAGCTGGAGACGCAGGGTCTCCAGCATAGCGCGTAAGTCAGCGGGCATAAACACAAGCGTAACAAGCGCACGTACGAAATTGGCCTAGTCGTGGGTTGCAGTCTGGCCTACGCGACGGCTCTGTTCCTACCACTAGACCTTTAGTGACTGATCCGGCCGGGTCGCTCGTTTCCGCTCGTGTTCGAGAGTGCATAACACTCTCAATTGGAATAAGACCAAGATATCCGGTAAAACAGTGAATAGAGGACATCAGCCTTCAGCTTTAAGCGCGAGCAGGTCAGTTCAAGCCAACCACCAAGAGGGGTCGGTCGCTTTATCTGTTACACGACTGGTTGATACACTTGCTTGGAAGCTACCCACCAAGTACTACGATTGCCACGACATGTTCGGGTACCAAGGTTTGTCAGTTCAACATCCCAACAGAAGCAGGAACTATTTGATCTCAAAATTCCGCCTTTGAACATTGCGTTCAGTAAAACGAGGCCACGCAGCCTACCACGTCGCAACGTCGGGGTCGTCGTGCAACGGGGCGGTGGAAGCCATGTCCTCTGGTGCACGACTAGACCCGCGCTCACATCCGGGTATTTACTTGGCAGCCGACTGGAGCAGATGGGCTGGGTCGTCAGCCCGCTTCTGCCCGACCACCACCTCGTGGTGCTGGTAGCCCCAGTCGCTCATGGCCTGCACCACCGGCAGCAGCGTGCGGCTGTGGGCCGTACAGGCATACTCGACCGTGATGGGGCGCGTGTCGCAAACGGTGCGGCTCACCAGCTGGTGCTGCGCGAGCTCCTGCAATTCCTTCGCCAGCATGCGGGGCGTAATGCCAATTTCGCGGCTGAGTTCCCGGAAGCGAAACGGCCGCATGAACAGAGCCGCCAGGATCAAGAGCTTCCAGCGGCCGCTGATCACCTCGAGCGTATCGCGCACAGCTTGGTACTGGCTTTTGGGACTATTACCGGGGCAGGAGGGCATGGGGTGGTGTCGTCGGTGTAACTGGTATCCAAGTGGGAACTGATAGCCAAGGTAGCACAACCTACTGATAGGTTTGTGTCCTGCTTCATCTCACTATACTTTTTATGCCACGCATTCTGCTCTACGGAGCCACCGGCCGCACGGGCGGCCTGCTGCTGGACTACGCCCTGGCCCAGGGCTACGCCGTCACGGCCCTGGTGCGGAACCCTGCCAACCTCACCCGCCACGTGCCCCAACTGACGGTGGTAGCGGGCTCCCCCACCAACCTGGCGGATGTGCGCCGGGCCATGACGGGGTGTCACGCCGTCATCAGTGCCCTGAGTGCGCTGAGTGAGGCCGAGTCGTTTTCGCGCAAGAAAATAACGCCGCCCCATACTCTAGAAACGACGATGCGTAACACCCTCACCAGCATGGCCGAACAGGGCGTGAAGCGCATCGTGACGCTCTCTTCCATCGGGGTAGGCGACTCCTGGCCGTATGCGCCCTGGTACATGCGCCTGCTGATCAAGCTGACCAATTTCAAATGGGTGTTTGCCGATCACCGAGCCCAAGAAGAGTTGCTGCGGCAGTCGGGGCTGGAGTGGGTCATTGCCCGGCCCGTGGCGCTCACCAACCACGACCAACTTGGCCAGCTGGTGGTCCGCTACCAGCAAACACCCGCGCCGTTTGCTATCAGCCGGCGGCAACTCGCCCGGTTTATGGTCGACAGCCTGCAACACGACGAGTACATACACAAAGCCCCGCTCTTGGCCGAAAAACCTTGCTAACCGTTGCGAATGAGTGGCCCGCCCACTATCCCTACTTGGCGAAGGCCTGCGGCTAATGCTCAACAATGAGGGCTATTCCTCAGGACCAGCGACGAGCAACCTACGCCGTCACGTCTACTGCGGATTGGCGAGCAGTCAACCATACTTCATTCGCAACGGTAGGCTTGGCCGTTAACTTATAGGATTGGCCGTTTAACTCAGCGGTAGCTAGCCTACGTAGGAGTGGGTAATTTCCTGCATGGACTTGCGATGAACACTGCTTACTGGACAGTTGAGGTACTACGAGCTAGTGATCCGGCTCGCGTGGCGCTGGGTATTACGACGACAGATAGCTTCGCGCGGCGACCCGTCGCGCTAGAGGTGCCCGGGTGCGTGCTGGCACCAGGTCCCGCGCAGGTAGCTTACTATTTCAGGGCACAGCGGCGCAGCCGGTATGAATTGCGACAAGCCTTTGCCTTACCCCCCAGTATTTCGTTCTGCGAGGGGTAATCGAGGTTCGTCTAGTTCGGCTACCTAGACAGCGGCCGGTTGCTGGCTCCAGCCCTTGTCAACGCTGCTTCACCGGTGTACTGGGTTTGACAAAATGGGTATGGCGGAGCCATTCGTACGCCGTCGCGCCCTCGTCAAACGTCGCGATAAAGGGCTTTTCCGAATGTTGAATAAAGTCGGAAATGACCGTGTTGGTTTGCCAATCCCGAGCATTGATCCAGGCAATAACACCAATACCCGTGTCTGCTAATTGAGGCAAATAGTTGGTACTGACCCATTCGCTGATTCCATTCCAGCCGTCCAGGGCCTGACTACTATCACAGAGTAGTTTGAGATAAGAGACGTGGCGAGCATGCTGTAAAATCACAGCACAAGCGGCCAACGAGGTCGCCTTGCTTTGCAGGCCACTCCATTGCGCGAACAACCAGTTATTTTCCGAATCGTGGCACAACGAAAAACTAGGGGATTCATGTAAGGTTTTTACCATAGGGGTGGGACTTGAGTAATAACGTATAAGCCGATAAAGATTGCAGTACTTTTTAAGGTACTTTGCACAATTCAATGAACATCACGACTTGATAACTAAGTAGTTAGTGAATGTATCGTATTAGTCTTGTACTAGTCGCGCCTCGCCGTAAAAAGTTATAAGTATCCTCGGTGGGCAGTATCTTATTACTGACCTAGAGCCACGTGGTCAGTAATAGGCCTTGATACTCTTTTACAGGTACTGCGGCACTTGCCTACTTATACTATTCACCCCTTTTTCATTCCTGAAAAGGTGGTACAGTTTGCGGTCAGGCATCAACGGCGGAACACCGCTCTTGACCAGCTAAGGGCGCCAGTAGCGCGTGCTCAGCAGCCTGTGCTCTATCACTGGCACGGGTGGCACTTCTTTTTATAAGCGATGGGCTCTCACTAGCTCTGGTGGTACTAGCCGACCAAGCGTAGTCAATACCACCGTCGCCGGGTTACAAAAGGATAGTATTATAAACCTGCTAGTAGATGGCCGGTAGATACTTGCCTCAACCACATGGGCAACAGACTGATTGGATCAAGTTGTTGGCGTGAAGAAACGCCAAGCCCTCCAGCAAGCGGTGCGCGCATCGGAAATTGAAAAGAAGAGTTGGCCATGGCAGATTCAGTATTCAGCCGTGATCAATCCCTGCTGCCTAGCACGTTGGTCTCATGAGTATTGTTGCTGGGCGAATACGCTTATCGTTAGCCTACCGTAAAATCCGTAGCTATCTTTTTACTTTTCGGTAGGTGTTGGTGGCGGCTCCCCGTACAGGCATTATGACAGAACCCTCCACGGAAGCCGCCCGGCGCCGGGCCATTGCCTGGGCTACGGCCTTCGTCTACAGCGAGCAGCGCTTCTTTGCCGATTGGCAGATGGGCTTTGTGACCGTGGAGGCGGGTGAGTTTCACTGGGTGCTGACGAGCTTGGAGCACCCGAGCGACAACGCTTCGCTTTTAGCGCAATACGTTAAGGACTCGCACTTGCGCACCCTGCTGGAAGCTTTCAGCTAGGCGTAATTACTATAACTGGCTCAGCGGGTTGCCGTGGCGCACCAAAAGGCTACCTTGCCGCGACCCTTCCCTGTGCCCTACCTACTACCTAGATGGCATCCTCTCCTGCGCACCCCTCCCCCCGCCCCGACCTACCGACCTTCCGCCACGTGCTGCAGCACCAAGGGGTGCATGCGGCGTTGGGCTACTTGAATCAAGGCACCACGCACCGCTATACCGGCGTATTTCGCTTTGACGGGCAGCATTCGCGCAACCTCGTGCTCTTTGACCGCTATGATGCCCGCGTGCGGCACGGTCAAGCGGTGCCCTTGGTCGAAGCCTTCTGTTCCCTGGTGGGGAGCCAGCGCGAGTCGTTACAGATTCTCAATGCGTTTACCGATCCACTGGCCCAGCAGGTCGACACGTTGGTCGTCTCCTACTGCGGGGTGGTCATTTACGACACGCAAGGCCAACTCTACGGCACCTTGTGCCACTACGATTTTGACTTGTGCCAGCAGATCCCGCTGAACCTGCAGCTGCTGGAAGTGGCTGCTCCGCTGCTGTATGAAACCTTACAGCGAGCAGCTATGTGACTGACCAGCGTGCTGCGAAAGGCTGCTTGACTAACCAGAAGCATATGCTTAGTGTTGAGGTTGTTATATTAAGAATTGCGCTCCTTTTGCTGTACAACTCACCCTGTTATAGAAGGGGCGGTAGGAAGGAGTAAAAGGGCCTGAAAACGGTTCAAAAAAGTTGTACACCATTCAAAGTACAAGCTTGTTCCCAGTTCGACGAGAAAGGTGTACTCTACGTTGACACTATTTCCTATCTTTATACCCGTTCGGGTACTATTATGCGTTGAACATTCTAGTTTATACCCGATCAGGTATACTGATGGCGACCTCTATTGCTTTCTTCGTGCGCCAGCGCCGCAAGCTGCTGCAGCTGACCCAGCCTGACTTGGCCGCCAAAGCCGGCGTAGGGCTGCGCTTCGTGCGCGAGCTGGAACAAGGCAAAACCACGCTGCGCCTGGACAAGATCAATCTGGTGTTGCGCCTGTTCGGGCACGAAGTGGCGCCCGCGCCGTTGGATCGCACGCAATTGCTGGCCGAGGAATGAGGCGCGCCGAAATCCGTATGTATGGCCGGTTGGCCGGGCTGCTCACCCAGGATGAGCAGGGCTACACGTTTGTCTATGCGCCTGAGTACCTGCACACCCCCACCGCGGAGCCTATCAGCCTGACCTTACCCCTGCGCCCTGCACCGTACGTGGAGCGGGTCCTGTTTCCTTTTTTCGATGGGCTCATTCCCGAAGGCTGGTTGCTGGCCGTGGCCGAACGCAACTGGAAGCTCAACGCCCGCGACCGCATGGGGCTGCTGTTGGCCTGCTGCCAGGACTGCATCGGGGCGGTGAGTGTACATCCCTTACCGACTGACGAACTGTGAACCGCTGCCTGTTTTGCTACCAGCCGTTGCCCGCTGGGTTGGGTCAGGACTACCACCCGGCTTGCAGCCGCAAGTTGTTTGGCAAGTCCACCCCGCCGGCGTTCCCCTACACCGAAGCCGAGATGCTCGCCCTGGCCGAGGCCGTCGTGCGCCAGCACATTACCGTGACTGGGGTGCAGCCCAAGCTCTCGCTCGCCCTGGCCCCGAATAGCTCGACCGGGCAGCCATTGCGCTTCACCATCGTCGGCGCGCTCAGCGGAGAGTATATCCTCAAGCCCTCGACTCCGCACTACCCGCACCTACCGGAGGTAGAGGACCTGACGATGCATCTAGCCACCTTGGCGGGCATTGCCACCGTGCCCCACGGGTTGCTCCGCTTGGAAGGCGGCACCTTGGCCTATGTGACCCGCCGCATTGATCGGCAACAGGGGCAGAAGCGCCACATGGAGGATATGTGCCAGCTCACCGAGCGCCTAACCGAGCATAAATACGACGGCTCGCACGAGCAGGTGGCCAAAGCCCTGCTGAAGTACTCCGCCAACCCCGGCTTGGACGTGGTGAACTACTACGAGCTAGTGGTGCTGAGCTTTTTGACCGGCAACGCCGACATGCACCTGAAGAACTTCTCGCTGCTGCAGACCCCGGGCCTAGGCTATGGCTTGGCACCCGCCTATGATCTGGTAGCCACCGCGTTGGTAAATCCAGCCGATACAGAAGAGCTGGCGCTGACCTTGAACGGCAAAAAGCGCCGGCTGCGGCAAGCCGACTTCCGCCAGGCCATGCAGCGCGCCGGGCTGGCCGAGAACGTCATCACGCGGCTGCTGGCGCGCTTTGTCACCGCGCGTGCCCGCTGGGAAGTCTTTCTGCCCAGCAGCTTTTTGCCCGAGGCCATGCAGGCGCAGTTCTCCTTGTTGCTGGCCAATCGGTTTACGCAATTAGGGTTGGGCTAGCGCACGCAGACGGTTGCCTCTTTGCCGGATACCGCCCTACTCATCCGCGGAGCGGTACCCTTCTACACGCGTTCGAAAAAGGGTCGGTTTGCGACGGAGCATCCGCGTCAGGCACGGTGTGGATAAATGGACACGGTGTCCATTCCTGGACACGGTGGAAGTAGGGTAAACATAGTTACGTATAGGTAAGGGGTTAGCCAGCAGTGGATTACAAATAAGGCATAGTACTTGGCCCTCTTTCCGGCAGCTAGCGGTTGACTGTCCACACGCGGACAGGACAGCGCGTTATGTATTACGTAGTCCATTTCCCCTTTTTACATGCCTCTTTCCGATTCTCTTTCTAAGCCAACTTTTCGGACTTGGTCCGCCAGTGGACGGTCTTCTTTGTTCGTGGTGCTGCTGCTCGCGCTCGGCCTGGGTAGCGGCTGTTGGGCCCAGGCGCCGGCACCTAAAATCCAAGTGCTCGCCATTGGCTTCGACCACTTAAGCCAACTCTACACCAAGCAGGCGGCGCAGTCTGATGTCTTCAGTCCCAAGAAACAAGCGGAACTCGCCCAGCTCCGCACGCGCTTAGCGAAGTTTAAGCCGGACCTGATTCTGGTCGAAGCCGAACCCCAGG
>NZ_MTSE01000060.1 GCF_002154225.1 Hymenobacter crusticola | reverse complement strand
GTAACCCTTTCTCGGTGGCGACGCTCGTCATATTGGCCGGGGTGCCCAGCACGGCACCGCGCGCTTTCTTGGCGGCCAAGGCATCTTTCGTGCGCTTAGAGATCAGTTCACGCTCATGCTGGGCAATCACGGCAAACAGCCCGACGGTTAAGGTATTCGCGTCGGGCATGTCGCAGCAGACGAAGCTGACGCCCGAGTCGCGCAAGGTCAGGATGAAGCCCGCGTTGCGACTGAGTCGGTCGAGTTTGGCGATGAGCAGCGTGGCCCCCTGCTCTCGGGCCGCGGCGATGGCGGCCGCGAGTTGGGGCCGCTGGTTTTTGCTGCCGCTTTCTACTTCGGTGAAGGCGGGCAAGAGTTGAGTGGGCTCCGGCACGAAGGCCTGCACGGCGGCTTGCTGGGCTTCGAGACCTAAGCCGGATTGGCCTTGGCGCTGGGTGGAAACGCGGTAATAGGGCACGTAGCGGGTATTCATAGCACCCGCAAGGTACGGCTTATAACGTTTTCCAAACGAACGTTTGCAATATGTAAAACATATACCTTGCCGGTAGTTTATACTTTTGTACTATATGGCACCTGCTGCTCCTACCAAATTTTATACTCCTTATTATCGCGTTTCCACCCAGAAGCAAGGGCAGTCGGGTCTGGGCCTGGAAGCGCAGCGCACGGCGGTCCGCACCTTCGTGGCCGATCCAAGTCAACTATTGTCGGAGTTCGTAGAAATTGAAAGTGGCAAGAAGAACCAGCGGCCCCAGCTGCTTGCCGCCATTGCCGAAGCGCGGCGCACCGGCAGCACGCTGCTCATCGCCAAGTTGGATCGACTCTCGCGTAACGCCGGCTTCATCTTCGCTTTGCGCGACTCAGGCGTGGACTTCGTCTGCTGCGACATGCCCGATGCGAACACGCTTACGGTCGGCCTATTCGCCGTCATTGCCCAGCACGAGCGCGAGACGATTTCTAAACGAACGAAGGATGCCCTACACGCGAAGAAGGCCCGAGGGGCAAAGCTAGGCTCCCCGCAGAATTTTACGGCGGCGGTCATCGTCCAAGGGCAAGCAACCATGCAACGCAATGCCCGGCAGCACCCGGCGAATCAGCAGGCCGCGCAGTTAGCGGAATTATTGCGTGACACGGGGCACACGCTCTGGCAGATTGCGCACAAGCTCAACGCTTCCGGATACCGCACTCGACGTGGGAATATGTTTCAGGCAACAACTGTACAACGCCTTTTGTCTAACAAAGCTTCACTATAAACATCCCTATAGTTACAAGTTCATACATGACACAATCTAATCTTACTCTACTAATAGTATACTCTAGAGCTGATTGATCTTTTCGTCAGACACATATATTCCTCTTTTTATAAATACACACCACTGCTCAATGGGCGGGTGCTGTTTGGGTAGACGAATTGGTACCGTCTGCTTGACACCTTACGACAGACGGTTTACAATGCACCCAACGCTATACGCTTGTGATTTACCAGAGTAAGGATGAAGTCGAGCGTTGGTCGTTACGCTCCACCGAGTAGAGCTTGTTAATACAGTTGGAGACAGGCACAAACAATCCCTATGCTATGCACCCATACCTAGCTTTACGATGATACGGTGCAGGTCTATCGGGTGCGGGAGCGAACCGAAGCCCTGTGCAAGCAGGTCGCTCTATTGCTGAGCCAGGCGCACCAACTCCGTTATCTCTTAGCTGACACACCGGTAGTACCGCTGTCAGCTGCCTTGGCGTGGTGAGGGCAAGCCGATAAATTGATCAAGGAGCTTCCAAGCTCGCAAATTCGCGAAATGGATGGCCGCCCTACGCGACCATCTACAGCTGCAGGTAGCCATTGGTCTCGGAAATGCAGCACTTGCTACTAGAGGTCCCCTATCCTACTTCGCTGCCGAGGTTTACGTTCAAGCAACGCCTTTTCAGTCGTGATTATCGGGTGCTGTATGATACTCCTGTACAGGAAGTAGCGGCCAAGCCGGGCGAAAAGCTTACTTCTGGTGGCGGTGATTGCTATCCTACACGCAGAATGTACACGAGTTGGAGCTTTGATTTTGCCTTTTCACTTACGCGCACAAAGCAGTCTTTCCTTCGTCTGAACTAGGCGAAGTTGTTCTTATACTGGCCAACGAGCCTACTACGCACGGATCGGCAGATAATATGCGGATACAATTGCTAGAAATTCAATCAAGAATTACGAAACTGTTGGAAGCCTTTTCCCAGCCTGAATAGAAAATCATCAGTTCAATTTACCTAAAACAAAATGCAGCTGCACGACAAGTATAGCGTAGTAAGACACTGGTATTCACTACTATGCAACAACTACCTAACTTAACAAAAAGGCATAAAATAGCACAAACAAGATATTAATCTAATACTTTTGATTACCATAATGTACTTCATTAGATTCTGTTTTTAAATGACCTTCATGAAAATAATTTTTAAACTGTAGTTCATGTAGTTCATGTAGTTCATGTAGTTCATGTAGTTCATGTAGTTCATGTAGTTCATGAAAATAATAAATAACATTTTTTTCATGTAATTCTTGTTCTACTTTTACTCCATGAAGATCATTAGCTTCACGAATCATAAAGGAGGTGTTGGCAAGACTACCTCTACACTAAATGTTGGATACGCCCTGACGGGGCGCGGCCATAAGGTATTATTAATCGACGGGGACGCGCAGTGCAACCTAACCATGTGCTTTGATGAGCAGTCCGCTAGTGGGCATTATATTGGCTCCCTGCTAGAGGGACGTTCGTCTTTTGACACTACAATCGTCCCAGTAGCCCCCAACCTGGAGTTGTTGCCTGCTTCGCCGCAGCTAGGCTACGTCGAAAAAGTATTGGGAGCGCAGCAAGGTTATGAATTCTTGTTGCAGGAGGCTCTGGAACCCATTGCCGAGCGTTATGATTATTGCCTAATCGATACGCCTCCGAGCCTTTCGGCTATGACCTACATGGTCCTGGTCGCTAGTGACGCCATCTTTATTCCGGCCCAACCCGAGTATTTTAGCTTTGAGGGGTTGCAGACCATCTTGGAGGCATGCGCCCGGGTCCGCAAACGTAATAATCCTGGCCTGCGCGTTGGCGGCATCTTCTTCACCAAGTACAGCAAGACCTACCGTCGCAAGCTCCACCATGACATCGTGGAAGCAACAACCGAGCGATTTGCAACGGAGCAGTTGGTAATGCACACCAGTATCCGGGATAACGTTTCCTTGGCTGAAGCCCAAATTCAGCGGCAAAACTTATACGAGTATGCGCCTACCTCTAATGGTGCGCAAGATTATCAGGTACTTACGGACGAGATTCTGACGCGTATTTCCTAACCGATACTCAAATGGCTAAACGCGATTTCAAATCTCAACTCACCCGGTCACAACCCTCTGCATTTGACCGGGATATGTACGGACTTCCTGACAGTAATGATCTTCATGAAAATCATGTAGATAATGAACAAAATGATCTTCATGAAGAAAAAGAAAAACGTACGATATCGAAATCGTTAGCTCAGGAAGAAGCCCCAGCGGAAGAGGAAAACCCATTTATTCCATTCTCCACGCGGATTACCACCGCCACATTCATCAAGCTTAAGCAGGCGGAGTACTGGGAACGCCTGACCATTACGGAAATCGTGGAAACCGCTTTACAACAATATCTACAAGGGATTCCGACTGCCACTAACCCTCTCCCGGACAAGGAGCAAAAGCGGTTAAACGTGCGTAAGCTTCAGACTCCTCGATCGTCAAAGAAGCAGAAGCAGTAGACATCGCGCCGCCGACCGCATGAGTCAACCGGAACAACTAGGCTTCCTTGACAAGCCATTCGACGCCTTGTGCATCACGCTGCTGACGAAAGCCCTGAGACAAGTAGATGAGTTCCAGATTTTGCTCAAAGGTCGTTGCCTGCGTCATCTTCTTTTTCTTCATGGTCTCGTATGCGGCCCGCACCTCAGCCAGCGTATAGCGCACCACATCAGGCTGTTTAGTTGCCACCTTACGCAAAGCGGCCCGCTCTCGCTTCTGCTGGTGACGTTGAAAATCGTCTACTAGGTGCCCCTTGGTGATGGCGGTGAAGACGGAACCGGCCAAGCTCTTCACCTTACCGGCTTTAAACTTCTCCTGCTGCATCTGGGCCACGTAGCGGATATACTCCGGGTCAACTTCTCCTTTTCCTACTAACTCAGCCACCACGGCGATGCTTCCGGCCGATACGCCCACCGTATGCAGGGCTATTTCCCAAGGGCTAGCCGCAGAAAGCTCCTGCGCCGCCGATTCTGCGCTCGTGCTAGCATAGTTGAACTTGATTTTGGTGACAGCCTTCCCTTCCCGAATCAGCTCATAGTCGAAGGGAAGATCCGTATGCATCATTTCGTCGCGGGCCCGGTCCAGAACCCGCATCCGAAATAGAGGAAACTGCTTATACTGACCTTCCAAGCTTAACATAGCCTTCAGCTCTTCTACACCGAGCGTGCGCGTACCGAAGGCACTGTACTCCTTCAACAGCCAGTAGATGCGGTAGGAGTGGGGGCTCTTGATTTTGAGGAGCTGCACGAGTTGCACTTTCGTGAAATTGCGTTGCAGTTGCAGCAGGTAAGGCATGACTTCGTCGTTGAAGCGGACAAGCAACACGCCTTCCTCACCCCGGTATTTGGCATAGGCCATGAGGGGTATCTTATCAAAATCTGGTGCGTGCCGCCGGCTGCGGTTTCCGCGCGTACGAGGCTCCACGCCCGGCCGTTCAATGTGCAGCACGCGCGTCACGAGTTGGCTACACATACTCTCCACTTCTAGGTAGTCTTTCCCGCTTAGTCGTCGTCCCGACAGGGCAGTAATTTCGCGCAGCGGTACTTGGAATTCCCGAAACTCAGTATCCGCCCGATTAATACGTGCGAGCATAGCCATAAATAGGCGCATTTCAACAGTTGTCAGGTCAAAGCGTGCATTGACTAACGCGTTATGCTGCACGACTAGCTTGCCAGTCGCATCAGGAACTGTTTCGAATAGAGTAGTTTGTATACCTTCCATGGCCACGTTTGACTGTGTGGACAAGGTAGTAAATAATGCGGCTCACCTATTACAATTATAAAAGTTTGTAATAGGTAAACGTGGTTTTTGTAATAGCAGGGAGCTATAAGCACGTGGTTTTTGTAATAGTTGTGCGTGGTTTTTGTAATAGTTGTGCGTGGTTTTTGTAATAGTTGTACGTGGTTTTTGTAATAGCAGACGCATGCATGATTCTGAAAAACAACTAGTTATACTGCATGTAAACCTTATAAAAGATAATTAAAAGGATAAACGACGGTTAATGGGGTCGTTTTTTAGAAGTGAATAGACAAGAAATAGAGCAGAGAATACAGGATTGGAAGAGGTGGTTAAGAGCCCCGCCGCGTGGTTTTTGTAATAGATCATCGCTAAAAGGATGATGTTGATTAGCCTTCTTTGAGGAGGCTTCTCGCAAGAAGCACCTCTAGCAGAGCGCAATATCATGTTTGGTAATGTGTTACACTAAATTTCTGATCATGATCTAGGTAAGTAGGGGAGGGGATAAGATGGCTAATGCCTTTATAGAGCAACGCGTGGTATTTGTAATAGGTAGATACCTACCTAGGCTACCATAGTAGCAAAGGAGTAGCCTTTGATAAAAGACCGAAAGTTGACGTTCTAATCTATTACAAAAACCACGTTGTCTTCCTCATTTTTTGCCAGAAGCAGGCGTGTTAAGTGACGCAGAAAGCTGTTGCTTGTTGGTTAAAAGATGAAAGCTACGTAGGCTGAGTGCACCCGCGTGGTTTTTGTAATACTTGTCGCTTATTGACCAAGTGCAGGAAACTTAGTCAAGAAATCTCATCAAGGGTTTCGGTATTTGTACAGGTAGATTATGAATAACACGGTCATAGCAGGTCCAACTCTTTCCTTTTAATATTTTGTTGTTCGAACAAGAAGATGCCAGAACTAGGGTAAGGAGACAAAGCCAAGTTTGTACTCAGAGTGCTGAACAACTTTTCTGAACCGTTTTCCAGCTACACATGGTGGCCAAGCATATCGGCCAGCGAGGCAATGCGCGCCACCGAGTTCGTGATTTCGTGCGTCATCACGCGCAGCAGCTTCTGCCAAGCCTCGATTTCATCGAGAGAATGGCTCACACTTTTGAAGGCAATAAGCGCGAAGCTGTGGCCGTGCAGCCTGAACGACGTGGCCGACAACAGCTGCTGCATCGTCCGCTTCTCCACGGTTGGTTTCACCACCGCAGAAGCACTGGGCTCCAGCTGCATAATGGTCTGTAGAGCACCTCGTAGCGCTTTTGCAATGCCTGAATGTTGTACAGGGTTGTACAGGTAAGGCAACTGTAAGGTCTGGTTGAAGGCCCCATTAACCCATTCCACTTGCCCCTCAGCGTTGTAGGACAGTATGCCGGTGTCAATTAGCTTCAGCACTGTTTGTAGGTACGTAAACTGCGCCTTCTGCTCCGCACTCAGCTGCCGGAGCGTACTGTTAATCTGATTGAAAGCCGCGTGTAGCTGCTTTAGAGAAGCATTGGTACGCGCTTCGTTGAAGTGCTGCGAAAAGTCGCGGTATTTCACGGCCAAAACGAAGCTAGCTCTTTAATACCGACCACAAACTGCACTAGTTTATAAAAACGCCCTTTCTAGCTTGCAAAGCGGGTTATCATTTGGCTTGCTCCCTAGAGTGTATCGGTACCGAACAGTGAAGTGTATCAAAAGCGAACAGTATTACCAGTGAAGAGCAGCTTATTGTAAACAACATGTTTACAATCAACTAATTATATCGACGGCACAATCTTTATTGGCATACTGGCTAGAAGCATTTGCGAAGGCTAACAACGCATTTCGAAGACCATGGACGCACCTATTCAAAAGAAAACCTGGACGGTGCGCAAGCCGCTACTCGTGGCTGGGATTGTCGTCGTGGCAGGGCTGCTGACAGCTAGCTTCTTTTCCACGGCCAGCCTCACCAAGCTGAACGTGGAGCCCGAGCGCATCACCATCAGCGAGGTTACCAAAGGCACTTTTCAGGAGGTCATCTCACTTGATGGCACCGTGATGCCTAGCAAGACCATCTGCCTGGCTGGACTTTTAAAGTCAACGACAACGGCAGCAAAGCCTACAAAACAGACATTCACCTAGGTCGCCAAAACCCGGAGTACTACGAAGTGCTGGCAGGCTGGAAGCCCCGTGATAAAGTAGTGACCTCCAGCTACGAAGGCTACGAAGACATAGGTGGACTTGTGCTTCAAGACAAGCAAGAATAATTCAGACTACCTAGCTATAAACAGAGCCAACCAGCCAACTCCCCGCGTCATGATCAAGATTGAAGACTTGGAAAAAGTATACCGCACGGAAGAGGTCGAGACCAAAGCCTTAAATAAAGTCTCGCTCACGGTGAACGAAGGCGAGTTCGTGGCTATCATGGGACCGTCGGGGTGCGGCAAGTCTACTTTGCTGAACATCATTGGCTTGCTAGACAAGCCAGAGGGCGGCAGCCTCCAGTTTGCGGGCACTGAAATCGCGCACTACACCGAACGCAAGCGGGCCGAGCTACGCAAGCGGAACCTAGGTTTCGTCTTTCAGAGCTTCAACCTGATCGACGAACTAACGGTGGTAGAAAACGTGGAGCTGCCGCTCATCTACCTAGGGGTAAGCGCGGTCGAGCGCAA
>NZ_MTSE01000006.1 GCF_002154225.1 Hymenobacter crusticola | reverse complement strand
GGCAGCGACGCCACGGGGCTGGTCAAACAGTAAGGTTGGCGGCGACCGACTCTCCCACCGGTGAAGGCAGTACCATAGGCGCACCGGGGCTTAACGACTCTGTTCGGAATGGGAAGAGGTGAACACCCGGGCTAAAGCCACCATTACTGGCGGGGGGTGTCGGGTTCAAGCGAACACCCCACAACATAGCGTTGACGTGCAGCAACGAGTAAGTAAACCAAACAACAACTTGCTCCCAGAAGCCCTCGGGTCCTTAGTACTACTCGACTCACTTATTTCTAAGCGTCCATCTATAGCCTATCAACGTCATCGTCTCTGACGACCCTTCTATTGGGAGATCTCATCTTCAGGTGAGTTTCGCACTTAGATGCTTTCAGCGCTTATCTCATCCCAGCGTCGCTACCCGGCGCTGCAGCTGGCGCCACAACCGGTGCACGAGCGGCTGGTCCATCCCGGTCCTCTCGTACTAAGGACAGGTCCTGTCAAATCTCCAACGCCCACCACAGATAGGGACCGAACTGTCTCACGACGTTCTGAACCCAGCTCGCGTGCCACTTTAATCGGCGAACAGCCGAACCCTTGGGACCTTCTCCAGCCCCAGGACGTGACGAGCCGACATCGAGGTGCCAAACCTCCCCGTCGATATGAGCTCTTGGGGGAGATCAGCCTGTTATCCCCGGCGTACCTTTTATCCTTTGAGCGATGGCCCTTCCATGCGGAACCACCGGATCACTATATCCGTCTTTCGACCCTGCTCGGCTTGTAGGCCTCACAGTCAAGCCCGCTTCTGCTATTGCGCTCTACGTACGGTTACCAAGCGTACTGAGCGGACCTTTGAAAGCCTCCGATACTCTTTTGGAGGCGACCACCCCAGTCAAACTACCCACCAGCCACTGTTTCCGTTTCCAGATTAGGCACCGGCTAACACAAGGGTGGTATTTCAACGTTGACTCCCCGAAACCTGGCGGCTCCGGCTCACAGTCTCCCACCTATCCTACACATGTGTTAGCCAGCGTCAATGGCAAGCTATAGTAAAGGTGCACGGGGTCTTTCCGTCCCGTGGCGGGTACTCGGCATCTTCACCGAGACTACAATTTCACCGAGCTCACGGCTGAGACAGCGCCCAAATCGTTACACCATTCGTGCAGGTCGGAACTTACCCGACAAGGAATTTCGCTACCTTAGGACCGTTATAGTTACGGCCGCCGTTTACCGGGGCTTCGATTCAAACCTTCGCCTTGCGACTAAGTTCCCCTCTTAACCTTCCGGCACCGGGCAGGTGTCAGACCTTATACTTCCGCTTGCGCGTTCGCAAAGTCATGTGTTTTTGTTAAACAGTCGCTTGGGCCTTTTCACTGCGGCTTCTTGCATTGCTGCAAGGAAGCGTCCCTTCTCCCGAAGTTACAGGACCATTTTGCCGAGTTCCTTGGCCGTGATTCACTCGAGCACCTCAGGATTCTCTCCTTGACTACCTGTGTCGGTTTGCGGTACGGGTTATCTAGCAGTAAACGCTTAGCAGGTTTTCTTGGCAGTCTGATTAGGCACACTATCCCGTTGGCCGAAGCCGCCAGGTACTATCACGTTTCAGCAGAAAAGGCGTACTTGACTACCTCTCCTATACCTACACGCTTCAACGGGCACTTCCGTCCGCCCGCGGTGCTTTCACTTCTGCGTCACTGCATCACTCCACTAGATAAGTGCGGGAATATCAACCCGCTGGCCATCGACGTAGCTTCTCAGCATAGCCTTAGGTCCCGACTAACCCTGCTCCGATTAGCGTTGAGCAGGAAACCTTAGTCTATCGGTGGGCAGGTTTCTCACCTGCCTTATCGTTACTCATGCCTACATTTGCTTTTCTCGCCGCTCCAGCATCCCTTACAAGACACCTTCTCCGCTGACGAGAATGCTCCCCTACCACTTAGCTTAACGCTAAATCCATCGCTTCGGTACCGGACTTGATGCCCGCGTATTATCGATGCCCTCTCGCTCGACCAGTGAGCTGTTACGCACTCTTTAAATGAATGGCTGCTTCCAAGCCAACATCCTGGCTGTCAAAGCAAGTGGACCTCCTTTGTTCAACTTAGTCCGAATTTAGGGACCTTAGCGGATGGTCTGGGTTCTTTCCCTCTCGGCCTGGGACCTTAGCACCCCAAGCCTCACTGCCGGTTATATTACGGGGCATTCGGAGTTCATCAGGATTCGGTAGGCTCTGACACCCCCTAGTCCTATTGGTAGCTCTACCTCCCCGTAACTCTACACCGACGCTGTACCTAAATACATTTCGGGGAGTACGAGCTATTTCTCAGTTTGATTGGCCTTTCACCCCTACCCACATGTCATCCAAATCCTTTTCAACGGAAACTGGTTCGGTCCTCCAGTTGGTGTTACCCAACCTTCAACCTGCACATGGGTAGATCACAAAGTTTCGCGTCTACCCCCTCGGACTCTGCGCCCTATTCAGACTCGCTTTCGCTGCGGCTCCATGCTTTAAAGCATTTAACCTTGCCCGAGAGGAGTAACTCGTAGGCTCATTATGCAAAAGGCACGCCGTCACCCCACAAAAGGGCTCCGACCGCTTGTAAGCACACGGTTTCAGGTTCTTTTCACTCCGGTATTCCCGGTTCTTTTCACCTTTCCCTCACGGTACTCGTTCACTATCGGTCTCGCAGGAGTATGTAGCCTTGGCGGATGGTGCCGCCGGATTCAAACGGGATTTCTCCGGTCCCGCCCTACTCAGGAATCCTCTACCGTGCAGTACTCGCTCGCTTACCGGACTCTCACCGTCTCTGGTTGACTTTCCCACGTCATTCAGCTAAAGTACTCCAATCAGATCTTGAGGTCCTACAACCCCGGCCTGGCCGTAACCAAGCCGGTTTGGGCTCCTCCCCGTTCGCTCGCCACTACTTGGGGAATCATATGTTATTTTCTGTTCCTCCGGGTACTTAGATGTTTCAGTTCCCCGGGTTTGCCCTTTCCCTCATACAAGGAAAAGCCCCTAGTCTTCCACTAGGTGGGTTGCCCCATTCGGATATGCCAGGATCACTTCGTATGTGCCAATCCCCTGGCCTTTTCGCAGCTTATCGCGTCCTTCATCGCCTCTGCGAGCCTAGGCATCCCCCGTGTGCCCTTGCTTACTTCTTGGGCCGGGCGACTCGCGTCACCCGCGCCGTTGTTTTCTTTTCTTACTCGTTGCCGTACGTCAAAGAACATCAGAACTCCCTGCTGGAGCTCTCTGCCAAAGCACCGCTGTCGCCAGCAACTGCTTCGTAAAAGGGAAGTGCGTGGGTGCCCCGGTTGGGCCCCGTGCGGGTACGTGGTGGAGAATAACGGATTCGAACCGTTGACCCCCTGCGTGCAAGGCAGGTGCTCTAGCCAGCTGAGCTAATCCCCCGTTGGTCGTGTCTGCCGGCCGCTCGCCCTGCGACGTGGGCCTGCGTGGACTCGAACCACGGACCTCTACATTATCAGTGTAGCGCTCTAACCACCTGAGCTACAAGCCCGGGTCAACTACAAATCACGTAGTTGCTACCGAAAAATCGTTGAGTGACGGAAAAAACAAACAGATAGCGTTGGACAAGCCCAGTCCTCACGAGCCGGCGNTGCCAAAGCACCGCTGTCGCCAGCAACTGCTTTTTGAAATCTGAATGAAGGAAAAGACAAATAGTGTAGTGTAACTGAAAAAGCTCACGAGTCGGATGGCTCCAGAAAGGAGGTGATCCAGCCGCACCTTCCGGTACGGCTACCTTGTTACGACTTAGCCCCAGTTACTTGTTCTACCCTAACCGGCTTCTGTGACGAGCACCGGCTTCAGGTCTACCAAACTTCCATGGCTTGACGGGCGGTGTGTACAAGGCCCGGGAACGTATTCACCGCGTCATTGCTGATACGCGATTACTAGTGATTCCAGCTTCACGGAGTCGAGTTGCAGACTCCGATCCGAACTGAGACCGGTTTTTTGAGATTGGCATCACATCACTGTGTAGCGACCCTCTGTACCGGCCATTGTAGCACGTGTGTAGCCCTAGGCGTAAGGGCCATGATGACCTGACGTCGTCCCCGCCTTCCTCACTGCTTGCGCAGGCAGTCTGTCTAGAGTCCCCAGCATAACCTGATGGCAACTAAACATAGGGGTTGCGCTCGTTGCGGGACTTAACCCAACACCTCACGGCACGAGCTGACGACGGCCATGCAGCACCTTGCTTTGTGTCCCGAAGGAAAGCCTCATCTCTGAGGCGGTCACGCGCATTCTAGCCTAGGTAAGGTTCCTCGCGTATCATCGAATTAAACCACATGCTCCACCACTTGTGCGGGCCCCCGTCAATTCCTTTGAGTTTCACTCTTGCGAGCGTACTCCCCAGGTGGGATACTTAACGCTTTCGCTCAGCCAGCAACAGTGTATCGCTGCCAGCGAGTATCCATCGTTTACGGCGTGGACTACCAGGGTATCTAATCCTGTTCGCTCCCCACGCTTTCGTGCCTCAGTGTCAGTACCAGCCTAGTCAGCTGCCTACGCAATCGGGGTTCTAGAGGCTATCTATGCATTTCACCGCTACAGCCTCTATTCCGCCAACCTCGTCTGGACTCAAGCCCGGCAGTATCCATGGCAGTTCTCCTGTTGAGCAGGAGGCTTTCACCACGGACTTACCAGGCCACCTACGCACCCTTTAAACCCAATAAATCCGGACAACGCTTGCACCCTCCGTATTACCGCGGCTGCTGGCACGGAGTTAGCCGGTGCTTATTCCTCAGGTACCGTCAGAGCGGGACGCATCCCGTTTTTTCTTCCCTGAGAAAAGCCGTTTACAACCCAGAAGGCCTTCATCCGGCACGCGGCATGGCTGGGTCAGTCTCTCGACCATTGCCCAATATTCCCTACTGCTGCCTCCCGTAGGAGTCTGGCCCGTATCTCAGTGCCAGTGTGGGGGATCACCCTCTCAGGTCCCCTAAGCATCGTCGCCTTGGTGGGCCGTTACCCCGCCAACTAGCTAATGCTACGCAACCCCATCCAAAACCAATAAATCTTTAACCACTGCCTGATGCCAGGCCATGGTCTTATGCGGTATTAATCCGCCTTTCGGCGGGCTATCCCCCAGTTTTGGGTAGGTTGGTTACGCGTTACGCACCCGTGCGCCACTATGGTATTGCTACCACCGTTCGACTTGCATGTATTAGGCCTGCCGCTAGCGTTCATCCTGAGCCAGGATCAAACTCTCCATTGTATGAATTTCTACATCTATGCGAACATAGACTGATGTCGAGTGCTGATCCGACTCGTATTGACGAGCTTAATCGTTTTGTTACGCTATGTCACTAATTGCCGAAGCAAATAAGTGCTTTACCATTTGTCTTTTCCAAACATTCAAAGAACGTCTGTCCATCTCATCTAGATGAACGTTGTGCAGTATTTTGTTGCTGCTTTTCGAAGGTATTACCTTCGTTTTGTTTCCCTTATTTTGATTGGGGATGCAAAGGTAAGAATCGTTTTCTTTTATCCAAAACAAATCTTGAAAATTTTTTCCGACTTGTTTTCTGTTATCCCTTCCTTCTGAAGTGGGCTGCAAAGGTAAGAAGACTTTTTTGCCACGCAATAGGCGTGTAAAAAATTTCTTGTCTGATTTACTGGTTAGCCTAGTCAAGATAACTAACCACGTTCTTACAACGCTGCAGACAAGAAAGTTGCATGTAAACACAGAAAGGCTAGAAAGTGTGCTTACGCGCTTATCCTGTACAATGCAGAAGGACTGTATTGCTTGAAGTAGTTGAAATGAGTGCTTAACCGAATGGGGCTGATTACAGTGAACTGGGCCGCAGACCTGTAGGCAGAGGTATAATAATGGTCAGATACTCTATTAAGTGTGACACAAGCCCTAAAGGGATGAAGCGACTTGCGCGCATCGTATTTCTGGCACGGCGCATTGGCTAACCGAGTCGAGTTGCTATCGTTCGTTGGCGAAACTGCTGCGGCTGAGCTTGGAATACAGGTCTGAACTATAGACTCATGTACTTATACAGTAACAACGATGACCAACAGCGTGAAGGACTAGGTCTTGCTACGCAGTTGCTAGGTATACTCTTTTTAATAATAAGTATACTGTATATAAGGTAAGTCACAAACCAATTACTTTATTGGTATCTGTTGCCTCTATATTCTATAGCCATTGCATCAGTTAGCCTTGCTAAGTTGTGTTCATTCGCTAAAGCTTAGTGTCATTCTATCTGAGGATCTCTGTAGACTACATCCCGTTGGGCGGAGCTGCTGAGCTAACTGAGGCAACACTCATTAATGAGTATGCTCTCCTGTAGTACGCCTGCTATATTATATAGCTTCTGACCTGTCGTGGCAGCAATTCTATTCGAAATCAAACCTTGGCAGTCAGGGCTTAGACTTCTATCGTAAAGCATCCTACTAGCTGGCCACGTTAATCGCTACTATGGCTTGCATCTAGGTATTGATAAGCTGTAAGTGATGTGAGCCTCTCTGGATTGGCCGCTTTATACAGCCGACTGGTCACGCCTCTAACATTTATAAGAAGGCTAGGTATTCCTTAGTCTTCAAAAGCAAGTTACTCCTCGTCTGGATTACCACATTGTTACTCTCTATTCCACGAGGTTAGTCGATCCTTACTGGTCAAGTTTTATTAGTGTATTACTCTACTGGAGCGGGGACGAGTTACGACATCGCTTTTCACTACCATATGCTCCCGCTACTTGCGTTAGGTAACGCGTGAAGAGAAACTCACTTTGGCATAGAACCGACCAAAAGCAAAAAGCCACTTCGTATGATTACGAAGTGGCTTTTTGCTTGGTGGGAGATGTAGGGTTCGAACCTACGACCCTCTGCTTGTAAGGCAGATGCTCTGAACCAGCTGAGCTAATCTCCCGTTGCTGACCGGGCTTGTGTCCCGATTGCGAGTGCAAATATGGTGGGTCTTTTCGATTCCGCAAAAAAAACTACGACCTTCGGTAAAGATTTTTTGGGTTGGAAAGAGGATCAGAACCTCAAGGGGTTCATTGCCAGTATTTTTGGTTTGCGGAGTAAAGCAAAGTTTTTTTTCAAAAGTGTGTTGCTAGGCCTTTTTGTGCTGCTTGGTAGCATATTTCTTGGGGTGTGGCTAGGCAAAGACCACATCATTGGGCTCTTTGTGCAGGAGGCCAACCAGCACTTGCGCACGCCGGTACGAGTTCGCAAAATTGATCTGTCGCTACTGGATCAGTTTCCGCGCATTTCCATTACGTTGCACGACGTAGTGGTATCAGGATCCTTGGCGCAGGATACGGTGCCGCTCGCACGAGCGCGCACATTGTACTGCGCCTTCAATGTGTGGGATCTGGTGGCCAAGCAGTACCGAGTGCGGGCGGTGAGCGTTGTGGATGGGCAGGTGCAAGTGCGACTTGATACGCACGGGAAGCCCAACTATGAGGTAATCAGAACAGGTAGTTCTAACGAAGAAGCAAGCAGTCAGGGCGGTAAGGCTTTCGGTTTTGCCTTGGAGAATATTCGGGTGCGGCGAGTAGCAGTGACGTATACTGACCTAGCAAGGCAGCAGCATATTACGGCGCAGACGTCGGACTTACGAGCTAAGCTTACCTTGGAAAATGACCGAGTGGCTATTCAAGCAACGGGGGCTACGTATGTGCAGGCTATTCGGCTAGGGGATGATGAATACGTACGCGATAAGTATTTGAAGGTAAAGGCGGACATGGTCGTTGATCGACATGGCCGCTTACTCACGCTTAAACCTTCAGAAGTGCAGATTGGGCCTGCTGCATATGGCGTGGCGGGGACAATCGGCTACGCAGGAGCTACGACGCTGGACTTGCGTTTTAAGGGGCATCATACTAATGTACAGTCGATTGTTGCGCTGCTGCCACCGCGTATGGCACGGCGCTATGAAGTGTACCGGAGCCAAGGCGAAGTTTATTTTGGCGGAACAGTACGCGGGCTCATGACGGCGCACGACGATCCGGCCGTGGCGATGCGCTTTGGTTGCCGCGATGCGTCCTTCTACCACGAGCAGTATGCCGAGGGCGCTGAGCACGTCTTTCTTACCGGCACGTTCAATAATGGGCGGGAGCACGCCCTGCGTACCAGCACGCTTGCCCTCGCCCAAGTACGAGGTACTCTGCAGGGACGACCTTTCACCGGCGACTTGCTGTACGAAAACTTTGTGGATCCTAGCGTGCAGGTGAAGCTACAAGCTGACCTCGATGTGGGACGGGTTCTGCGCTTTTACCCCGTGGCCGCAGTGCATAGCGGTAGTGGCGAAGCAAAGCTAGCTTTTCAGTTTACGGGTAATCTGCGCCAGTTTAGATCACAGCCAACGGCGGCTGCAATTCAATCGGCGGGTGAGCTGACGCTACAAAATGTGCGGCTTCAGCTGCGAAACTTCGCCCAACCGTTCACTAATTTGACTGGTACGTTCCGTTTACAGCACAACGATGTAACTGTGCCTAGGTTCAGTGGCCGGCTTGGGCGCTCTGACTTTCGAGTGCAAGGTGTGGGGCGAAACGGCCTAGGGTGGCTATTGCTGCCCCAGCAGCCGTTGGTAGCTAAAGCAGAATTTGCTTCTTCCTTACTCGATTTTGATCAGCTGTTGCGGGTGCATATTACGAGCAATGGAGTAACGCGCGGCAAGCAAGCGCCAAGAAAAGCTAGTCCTTACGAGTTTACCGTATCGCCTACTCTGTCGCTCGATCTGAATACAAGCGTCCGGCATGTGCGCTTTCGTCGCTTCCGGGGGCGAAATCTGCGGGGTGTGATTCGAGTTCATAATCAAATTGTTTCTTCCCCAGACCTAGGTATAGCGGCCATTACTGGCCAGGCTACGGTGCGTGGCTATGTAGATGCCCGGCAGCCAAAGTTCTTGAAGGTGAGCACAACCATGGGTTGTTCGCAATTACCGCTTGACAGCCTGTTTTACGTGTTCGAGGATTTTGGTCAGCACTTTATTACGGCCCGCCACTTGCGCGGCTCTCTCACTGCGTCGGCCGAGTCGGACATGTACTTTGATCGGCAACTAACGCCCCTGACTGATCGCCTGGAAGCAGAGGTGAGGGCGACTGTACGTAACGGCGAACTGAATAATTTTCAGCCCCTGCAAAAGCTGTCGATGATAGCTAGCCGCGAGAAGCTGCGGCACTTACGCTTTGCGGAACTCACTAATAACTTCTATATCCAAAGCCGGACGGTATACCTCCCCGAAATGGAGGTGCGCTCTAATGTGCGGGCGGCATCCCTGCTGCGTGTTACGGGCACGCACACCTTTGATCAACAAATGGACTATCATCTTTCCATTCCGTTGCTGCCAGGGTTGTTACGCCGGGCTAATGGCACCGCCACCGGGCCTAGCTTGCTGCTTGCCATTCAGGGCACAGAAGATGACTTTCGCGTGAGTTACGACCGGGCACGGGTACAAGCCAACCGGGCTACTGCTAGCCCTAGTGCTTCGGCCCGGTTACCCGAAAGCACTGGCACGGTGAGGCGGACTGCTACGAACAATAGCCAGTTGCCGCCGGTCAAACCAACTGAGCCGCGTAAGTTATTTGAGATTAAGAAGCCCGAGAAAAAGCAAGTGCAGCCACAGCCGGGCGAGGATTTCGGGTTTTGACCGACAGCAGGAGGAGCTAGGGCGACGCTCAAGACGCAGGGAGAATCAACATTTCTTTTCGCTTACCGTTAAGAAGTTCGGTTTTATCTCCCAACCCCAACCGACCCCTAGTCATGAGCGAGACACAAGTTTTACAGAGCTATTCAGAGCCAGAAAAGACAGCTTACCTGAGCGTTATTGCGAGCTTAGCTTCCGCCGACCGGCAGGCCTCGCAAGCCGAAGTGGAATTCTTACACCAATTATCGCAGGCAGCAGGTTTGTCAGAGGGTGCTACTCAGCAAGTGGTGGCCGCGGCGCAAGACTCTACGAACCAGAGCGTGCAGCAAAACCTGGATGCGCTGCGGGGCAGCGACCTGCGTTATTCACTGGTAACGGACCTCATCAGCTTTGCCCGAGCCGATGGTGCTTACTCTAATGATGAGGAAGCAATGGTCAACAAAATAGCCAGCTACCTAGGCATCAACCAGCAGCAGCAGCACACCCTCGAAAACGTGGTAGACCAAGCCGCTCAAGTACCGCACGATGCCAACGACCCTGCTAAACAAGGTTTCCTCAATGGCATTGGAGATAAGCTCAGCAGCGTTGGTATTCCGAAAGGTGCCCTCATGGCCGGCCTGCTCGGTGTGGTGGCCCCAATGGTGATTTCAAAAGTTGTCGGCCGCGGCGGCCAAACGGGTGGCTTCGGTGGTGGCAGCACCATGGGTGGCTTGTTGGGCGGCGCTATGGGTGGTGGTAGCGGCATGGGTGGGCTACTTGGTGGCTTGCTCGGCGGCGGCCTGCTCAGCAGCGTACTCGGTGGCGGTCAGAGCTCCGGCGCTGATCCTTACGGTACCTCCATGCCGCAGCAAGGCACGCACGTAGGCAGCGGCGGACTCGGTTCTATCATGTCCATCCTAGGTGGCCTAGGAGGACAGCCTAACTCAGCTCCACGGAGCGCAGGTGGCGGCGGACTATTAGGTGGTGGCATGGGCAGCTTGCTCGGCGGCCTGTTTGGTGGGCGCTAAGCCACCCATAACCCGCCTAAAATCATAAGAAAAGCCCATCCGATAGCTTCGGATGGGCTTTTCTTATGATTTTAGGCGGGTTATGCTCTATATAGTAGAAGCCCTGTGTGCAGGTACCAAGCTCAGACCAGGGGCTTTTCAGGCACTGCTTGCAGGCTGGTGAGCGACCCATCTGTAAGCTGTAGAACAGTGGTGTTTGTGCTGGCAAAGGTGCCACCGTGCTGCTCTACTACTTCAATAAGACGGTAGTTTAGCTCTTCCTTCACGTTCAGGTATTCGTCGTAGCTGGTTGTCTCGACAAAGTATTGTACCGTGACTTCCTTAGCCGCTGGGGTAAGGGCCGCAAACTTGATCTGAACTTCTGCCGTCACGAGCGGATGCTCCTGGATGGCCCGCTGGCCATCTGTGATAATCTGGCGTAGCTGCTCACTGGTCGTCGTGTGATTTAAAGCGAGCGTGAAGCTGACCCGCCGGGCTGTGCGCAACGACAAGTTATCCAGGGGCTTATCGATCATGGCTTTGTTGGGCACAGTCACGTAGCTTTTCTCGGCGGTACGCAGGCGCGTGCTGCGAAAGCCGACCTTCTCGATGGTGCCCGTGACCGTGCCCACGGTTACTAAATCGCCAACCGCGAATGGGCGGTCTAGGAAAATAGTAAAGGACGCAATTAGGTTCTCTAGGCTCTCTTTGGCGGCAAAAGCCACTGCCAAGCCGCCAATACCTAGGCCCCCAATCAGCGCCGTGACATTCACTCCAAATGCTTTCCCCAGAATAACAAGGAAGGCAAAGCACATGACAAGTACCTTAAACAGGTCTTTCGCGAAAGGAACCAGCTGGTCGTTGAGGCGGGAGGGCGTATGCTCGGCCCGCCGGGTGAATACCAAAACCGCAAAGTCGATTAGGCGCAGCGCAATCCAGGCCACAGAAATGATGAAGCCAACCTGATAAGCACGAAAGGCGGCCAGCTTCGGCCACGGCTCGTGCCGGCTTAGTTCGGAACTGCGTACCGGATAATCGAGCACATTGAAAGCTAGGTATACCGTGATGAGAAATACGACGATGGAAACCGGCGTAATTAGGAGCTCTTGAAACTGCTCTTCCGAAACGCCCTCGGTGCGGTCGCGCAAGAAGCGGAACGCCAAGCGGGATAACAGCCGTGACAAAAGCGTTTTGAAAATATAACCGAACAACACGATGCCTAGGCACGTGAGATAGGCCAGCATGTTATTGCCTAAAAAGCGTAGATTCAAAAATTCTTGAACGTTCATAAGGAGTAGCGAATGGCTGGGCAGGTGCAAGCCTTAGGCCAAAGCAAGAGTTGAAGAAGAGGTGGGGGACTGCGAACGAGTAAGTTAGATTTCGTCGAAGAGTGTCCTTTGTGTTAAGTACGACGAAACCAGTTATGCGTAGAAAGTGGCAAGTTCTGTATCAGAATTGGATGCCAATTCGCGAGCTAAATCAAAATGCCAAAATTTTTTATATGGGGTAGTAAATAGTATAAAAGTAATTTTTAATGTAATATTGCTTATTAATACACTAAATTGAGTTTGCTTGACCTTAATTGATGATTGATTTGGGGCTGAGCCTTACTTACTTAAGTGGAATTTTTTCGTCTGGAAACGCAATTTGAGGAACTTTGAGTGCCTTAAATATCGTACTAGACATATTCGAGCTTTCTGCAAAATACCAAGAACCTTGTCACACGACCCTATGAAACCGTTGCTTTCGCGTGTAGAATCCAAAAAAGTAGATAAAGCTGCTGCGATGCTTAAAGTGTTGGCTCATCCCAAGCGCTTAGCCATCGTCGATCTACTTGGCAAAGAAGATAAGATGACCGTTACGGAAATCTATCGTTCGCTTGACCTGCCTCAGGCTATTGCTTCGCAGCACCTGATTACCCTTAAAGATCGTGGCATCCTGTCCTCGTTCAAGGTGGGTACGAAGATCTACTACTCGCTCTCTATTCCGAAGCTACTCGACGTAATCGACTCGCTGGAGGATTGCTGCGATACGCTGTAATTAGCTAGCGTTTTTCTCCCGACGCGAAAACAGAAAAGGACCGCCATCAGACGGTCCTTTTTCGTTTTAAATCCACCTGAGGTAGCGGAGCCATGGTGTTCTGCTAGCCTGCGTTGCGGAGTGAATAGCTCCAATGGGCAAAACACCGATAGAACTGCAGTTTGTAAAATGACCTAGCCCCACGAGGCGGCATCAACGTGTTAACGATGGATGCCGCCCCGCGGGGCTAGGTCTACCTGATTTCTCCGTACTGTGTGTTAGCTAACGGAAGGCTATTATTCTGCTACTCTTTCGCGCTCTAAGTCGAACAGGTCGGTAAGCGTGTCGATGAGCTGATCAGCTTCGCCCCGCTTGCAGGCAGCTTTAAGCTGCAACACGGGCTGCTTCAGGATCTTCTGCATCAAGGACTTTGTCACTTCGTCGACGCGCTTAGCTTCTTCGGGAGTGAGCTTCTTTTGGAAGCGGTCCATTTCCTCCTGCCGAATCTGCTCTAGCGCGTTCTTCAGCTTTTGAATGGTGGGCGACACCATCATTTCCTTGGCCCAATCGGCTAGGCCAGCAATGCTCTCAGCAATGATGGCGCGCACGTGCGGGATGGCATCAAGGCGTTGCTGGAGAGCAGCGCTGGCTTTGCTCTGGATGGCGTCGATGTTGTACATCAGGATACCGGGTATCTTCTCGACGTCGGCTTCGATGCTGCGTGGCACCGAAAGATCAATGAAGAACTTATAGCTCAGCACATCAAGATGCTCTACCAGGTCGCGGGTGAAGAAGGGCGTGTGGTGAGCAATCGACGAAATCACGACATCAGCTTCCTTCAAGCCCTGCACTAGGTTTTCGAAGTCGAGCACCTTTACGCCACACTCAGCAGCCAGAAGCTCAGCTTTGGAGCGTGTGCGGTTGCAGATGGTAACGTCGTGGAAGAGCTTGCTGTCACCTAGGTGGCGGCATACATCAGCGCCAATCTCCCCGAGGCCTACCACCAGTACACGTGGGTTAGCTACGTCGGCAGTTAGCTCTTCTACTAGCTCCAGCGCCGCGTAGGAAGTAGATGCAGCTCCGTCGCGAAACGACGTCTCTTGCTGTACGCGCTTATTGGTGAAGAAGATGGTATGCAGCAAACGGTGCAAAAAAGGCCCGGCTGCATCTTCATCCGCCGACCATTGGTAGGCGTTCTTTACTTGGTTGCTAATCTGTAAGTCGCCGATAACTTGGGCATCAAGACCCATAGCCACCTCGAAGAGGTGCTGTACGGCGTCCTGATCGTTATCGAGAATATCGAAATAAGCGTAGTGCTCACTCAAATCGGCGAGGCCTTTGAGGAGCCCGAGGGCTTCGATGATGGCAGGACTCTGGTCGCGGTCGGCGCTGTAGTAAACCTCAGTTCGGTTACAGGTACTCAACACGAGCAGGTCAGTAAGACCTAGGTCGTGATGGAGGGTGTACAGAAAGCGTCGGCAGGCGGCCTCGTCCAGCGAGATAAGCTCCCGGATGGCTAGAGGAGCTTTTTTGAAGGACAGGCTGACAGCCTTAAATGGGTGCATAGCGGAGTGCTCAAGCGAAACTTTAGGGCGTAAAATTACGGCAGGATTCGTTAGAATAAAACTGATATTCGTCACGAGTGGTTCGTATCTAACTCGAAGAAAGTCAGAATATGGTTGCCTGGCCTCCCAGAACTCTTTGTTTCCTCAAACAACAATCTCCGCTGTAATTTCGTCCGGTAGCTAGCTCGCACCCCGCGCGGCTATCTTTGTACTACTTCTTAACGAGAAGAGCGCAGGCTCTTTCTGCCCCGTTTGATTCCGATTTACGACCAAAAATCCCGCATTAAGCTGCTCATCATTGGTGGCGCGTTGCTCATTGCGGCCGCTACCGTGATATATACCAACATCTTGGTAAAGCGCCTTACGGAGCGTGAGCAGCAGCAGATTGAGCTTTTTGCCAAAGCGCAGCGCTACATCATTAGCACGGAGGAAGAAACCAACCTAGTGTTCGTGCAGGAAGAGGTAATTGAGAAGAACAAAACTATTCCCGTAATCTTGGCCGACGACCAGGGCAATATCCTCGGCACGAAGAACGTGGACGTGCCCAAAGGCTTGTCGGAGAAAGGCTCGATTCGCTACTTGAAGGGGCAGATTGCCAAAATGAAGGAGCAGCACCCGCCTATTGTGGTGGAGTATGCGGGGGGCGCCCGGCAGTTCATCTACTACAAAGATTCGGAGCTGCTCACGCAATTGCGCACGTATCCGCTGGTGCAGTTGGCGGTTATTACGTGCTTGGCGGTCATTGCGTACTTCGCATTTAGCTACTCGCGTCGGGCCGAACAGAACCGCGTGTGGGTAGGCCTAGCCAAAGAAACGGCGCACCAACTTGGTACACCGCTGAGCAGCCTAATGGCCTGGCAGACGTACATGAAGGAATCGGAACGGTTTAAAGACGAGCCGATTGTGGAAGAGCTAGGCAAGGATGTGCGGCGGCTGGAGATTATCACGGAGCGTTTTTCTAACATTGGCTCGGTGCCGATTCTCAAGGACGAGAACATCCTGCAAGTCACGCAGAACGCCATTGCGTACCTGCAAAGCCGGGTGTC
Organism: Hymenobacter crusticola; assembly: GCF_002154225.1. Classification (GTDB taxonomy): domain Bacteria; phylum Bacteroidota; class Bacteroidia; order Cytophagales; family Hymenobacteraceae; genus Hymenobacter; species Hymenobacter crusticola. Next base: position 352,795 of record NZ_MTSE01000006.1, on the reverse strand, counting down.
GAAAAAAGTGAGCTTCACCATCACCACCTCCCTGCCCACGGACATACCCGCCAAAGTCAATATCCCGCTGTTCGATTGGGTGGTGGAGAATATCTGCAAAAATGCCGTCGATGCGATGGATGGGCGGGGCAGTATTCATATCCACTTGCGTCGCCCGGCTCGCGGCAAAAACCAAATTGCCATTGATATTACAGACACCGGTAAGGGCATTCCGAAAAGCAAGATGGAGTCGGTGTTTCTGCCGGGCTATACCACCAAGAAGCGCGGCTGGGGCCTAGGTCTTGCGTTGGCTAAGCGCATCATTGAGAACTACCACGAGGGCAAACTCTTCGTGAAGTGGTCGGAGGTGGGGAAGGGTACTACCTTCCGGATTATTCTGAACGGCTAGCTTGCAGAACCTAGCTGTAAGCAGCTTACTTATCCTGAATAAGCGGTCATCCTGACCGCAAGAAGGACCTTACCACCGCAGAAAAAACCGTTGTTCGGGCGTGATAAGGTCCTTCTTGCGGTCAGGATGACCGCTTGTTTTTTACGTCGTGCTATTCTACTTGGGAGGTAGCCTCGGCGGTTTGTTCTACCACGGCTTTGGCTTTCTTCACCTCGCGGCGGTTCGTGATTTCCACGTAGCTGTTGCCAGTCACGGGTTTGCCGTTGTGGGTGCCGGTCACGCGGCACATGCCTTCCCAGTAATACAGGTTGAAGATGGCGTAGAAGTGAATGCGCAGTTCTTGGTCTGGGATGAGCGGCTCCACGATGAGGTCGTAGCCTTTGCTGGGCACGCGCACGCGCCACTTGCTCGGGTAGCGTAGGCCTGAGCTAGGGCTTGTCCAGTAGGCTAGGTTTTCTACTTGAAAGTCAGTGGGTTCGAGGTGGGTGTTGTCGGCTTTGGCGGAGAAGTGTGAGCCGCCTCCTAGCTTTTTGCCCGTGGGCCGGTGCACAAGGTTGTAAAGCATCAGCTCTTCGCGCGGCTCGTCGAGCTGGATAGAGAACCAATCCCAACTCACGTCTTTGGTGCCGCTCATGTTGCAGTTCCATTGGCGGTCGTACCACATCTCGCCTTCTACTTCGTGGGGTTTGCCATCTATTTCGATGGTGCCACTGGCGTCGAGGCGCGGGTAGCTGTAGTAGCCTACCTTGTTCATGGCTACGTTGCGGTCGTAGCCGTTGCCGCCGTGCATAAGCACTTCCTTAGATGGCTTCGTTTTGAGGTCGATGGCCGTGCCGGGGTGAGCGACCATGCGGGCCTGCATGTGGTAGCGACCTTCTTGGCCCGTGAGTGTCCATTTCTGCGCCTTCTTGCGCAGCGTGAGGTCGACGGGCAACTGCGCGGGCAAGAAGCTAGGTAGCTTGGCGTAGTTGTAGTCGTAGCGAAACTTCTGGGCGTCTGGGTCGCTCACGGCCACATTCACCATCATGTAGTCTTTGTCGCCGGTGGGGTTGAAGTGGAAGAACACGTACTCCACGCCGTAGCGTTTGCCGGTTGCTTTATCTTTCAAGTGGCCCGTCAGGTACCACCATTCCAGGGAGTTGCGCACGTGCGGAGCTTCTTCCTGGGGCAGGACGGCCCGCTCGCCGGCCACGTCGTACTTGGTTGTGAGTCTATTGGAGCAGCTTGCGACGGTGAGTAGCAGGAAAATGGATAGCAGCAGTTGTTTCATCTTCTACAGAAGAGTGTACCCAGGGAAAAGGTTTGGTGCGGCTAGGCCCCACGAGCAGCTTAGAGCAGCCAGATAGAGCGTAAGCCTTGGGTAAACAAGCTAGCATACTCATTTTGTTCGGCGCGACGTTACCTTTGGCCAAGCTAGGCTATGCTCTCTTTTCTCCCTTTTATGCGGCGCTCCACACTGCTACTTAGCGGGCTCCTGTTGTTGCTACCACCCGTGCAGCTGTTGGCGCAACAAGCCACGCCACCGAGCGTGCTTAAGAACCTAGTCGGGACGTGGCAGCTGCAACAGTTGGCTTTCGACGCCCGTCGACCACTAAATGACGCCCAGATCGAGCAGCTGTTCCACGACCCCGCCGGTGACATCAATCAGGAGCTGAAACAAGGCAAGCTGATTCAGCAGCTAACGTTTCGCCCCGATGGCTCCTACCTGTTGAGTATCAAGCAAGCTGCGCAAGGGGCCATGTCGGAGCGGGGCACGTATTGGGTCCGCAACGATACCCTTTACGCCCGCACCGCTAACGACCAAATAGCAGCCTTCAGCGGCGAAGTAATAGCCCGCGCGAAAGGACAGTGGCTGATCTTGGAGTTCCCTTTCTGGAAACCTCAAGACCAAGTGTTTGAGCAAGAGAAGTACCAGCGCGTGAAGCAGTAATCAACCCTGCTGAACGCAAAAGCACCCGGTGCTTCGGGGAGCGAACGGTGTGTCTGCTTCCCAAGAACCGGGTGCTTTTACATGAGCCGCTGCTAACGGCTGGTTAGTGTCTATTCAACCATCAGGCGCTTCGAAATGATGCCTGCGTTGGTTTGAATGCGCACCGTGTACACGCCCGCAGCTAGCTCGCCTAGCTCCACTTGGAGGTCGTCTACGGTTTGCTTAGCTGAGAACTTATGGTCTACTACCGTCTGCCCGAGGGTGTTGAGCACGCTCACGTGCAGGGTTTGCTTGGTCAGGCTAGCGGGCAATTGCAGCCGCACGAAAGCATGCGCCGGGTTGGGGTACATGCCTGTCTGTTCGGCCAGCGCCGCCGTGTTAGCTAATACCCGCGCCGAGGAAGCTTGGTTCAGGCGCACGCTCACGTTGCTACTGAGGTAGTTGGCTGTTACCACATCTAACGTACCGTTGCCGTCGACGTCACCGAGGGCTAGGTAGGCAGGGTTGGTGCCTACGGCCACTTGCTGCGTGCCGCTGAAAGTGCCCACGCCATTGTTCAAACGCACGCCAATGCTTTTGGTGAGCTCATTGGTGGCAAACAGATCCAAGTCACCGTCGCCATCGGCATCGCCTAGGGCGAGGCTGTTGGCGCCCTGCCCCACGCTCACTTGCTGGGTGCCCGAGAAGGTCCCTTTGCCATCGTTCAGGCGCACGGCCACCACGCTGCTCGTGTAGTTTTGGGTGGGGTTGGTGTAGTCGTAGTAGTTGGCCGTGAGCAGGTCTAGGTCGCCGTCGTTGTCGAGGTCGCCGAGCGTCACCTGGTAGGGGTTGAAGCCCACCTGCACATCGGGGCCGCCCGTGAAGACGCCTTTACCATCATTGAGGCGTACGCTGGCGGTGGTGCCGTTGGAGCTAGCCGTCACAAAGTCCAAGTCACCGTCATTGTCTACGTCGCCGAGGACGATGCTCAGTGGGCGCGTGCCCACTACTACTTCCTGAGCGGCAGTGCTGCTGAACGTGCCCGTGCCGTCGTTGAGGCGCACACTCACGTTGCTGGTGGCTAGGTTTTCCCCGCCGGCGCTGGTGCTATAACGAATGTAGTTGGCGGCCAGCAGATCTAGGTCACCGTCGCCATCAATGTCGCCGAGGGCTACGGCGTGCGGGCTCACGCCCACGGCTACATCTTGCCCGGTGTTGCTGAACGTACCGCTTCCATTGTTCAGGCGCACGCTCACCAGACCAGGCGAGAATGGGTTGGGGCTGCTGTTCGAGTTGGCCGTTACGAGGTCTAGGTCGCCGTCGTTATCCACGTCGGCCAAAACCACGTGCGAAGGACCTTTGCGCACCACCACGTTTTGGGTGCCCGTGTACGTGCCGTTGCCATTGTTCAGGCGCACGCTCAAGGTGCCGTTGGCGCTGAAAGAGTTGTCGTTGTTGGCCGTCACAACGTCAAGGTCGCCGTCGCCGTCCACATCGCCTAAGGCTACGCTCTGCGGGTTGGGGGCCGTGCTTGCTTCGGAGCCGTTGCCGAAAACGCCCGCCGCGGGCGCAGTAGCGGCCGTGAACTGGAAGCTATGCGGCAGAGCTAGGCTCTGGGTGCCGCTGGTGTTCTGCACCGTAGCCGCCAAGCTCGCAAACACAGTTTCGCCGGGCTTAAAGGTAGTAGCAGGGGCGAAGCTGACAGTGTTGCCAGTTACCGTGATCGTACCCGCTTTCTTACCACCCGCCTGCGCACTGAATACGCGTAGCGCGCCTTGGGTAGCGGCTGTGTTGCTCAACGCTTGGTCGAAGGTGAGGGCCACTGGCGTCGCACGCGGGGCCGACGGCGCGTTGCGCGTTGGGGTAACGGCCGTGATGAGTAATGAAGGACTAACGGTGAAGGGCAAACTGTTGCTGGTGCCCGCCGGGGTGGTTACGGTGAGCGGCCCGGTGGTGGCGCCAGCAGGTACCGCCACAGTAATTTGAGTAGCCGAATTAACTACGAAAGCTAGCTCTGCTAACCCGTTGAAAGTCAAGCGGTTAGCACCTGCGAAGTTGGTGCCTGTGATAACCACCGAAGTGCCAGGCGTGCCAGCATTGGCTGATAAGCTAGCAATTGTGGGCGGCTGCGCTGCTTGGTTCAGGCGCACGCTTACAATACCATTGTAGGTAGCGGCAAATAGGTCAAGGTCGCCGTCGTTATCCACGTCGCCGAAAGCCACATTGAGCACGAAGGTGGAAGACGAGCTAGGGTCGTTCGGCGTAACCTCCTGGTTGCCTGAGAAGGTGCCCTTACCATCATTCAGCCGTACGCTAGCCGTGCCCTGGTCGAAGCCACGCGTACCGGCCGCTAGGTCGAGGTCGCCGTCACCGTCCACGTCGCCGAGGGCTACGTCGAGCGGACTCCCGTTGATTAGCACCTCTTGCGTGCCACCAAATAGGCCAGTGCCATCGTTCAGGCGCACACTCGCTGTTGTGTTTGCTGGGAAGCTAGAGCCTACTGCTACCAGGTCAAGGTCGCCATCGTTATCTAGGTCGCCGAGGACTACCCGGCGGGCCGAGACACTGGTGCTTACCGTCTGGTTGCCCGAGAACGTACCGCGCCCATTGTTCAGAAGAATGCTAATGCTGTTGTTAACTGTGCTACTATTCAAGAGCAAGTCGAGGTCGCCGTCGTTGTCGACGTCACCTAGTACCAAGGTGGAGATGGTAGCATTAGCCGCTATGGTCTGAGCATTCGAGAAAACGCCTGCTCCATTATTGAGCAGCACGTTGACTAGATTAGTAAAACCAGAAAAGACCAGCAAATCTTCGTCGCCGTCGCCATCAATATCGCCGGTTGTCGCCGTTGTGGCGTAGTTGTCAACTGAGACATCCTGTCCGTTGCTGAAGGCGCCCGTGCCATTGTTGAGGCGCACGTTGATAGCGCCGGCGTAGTTGACCGTCAACAGATCTAGGTCACCGTCGCTATCGATGTCACTCAGTAGCAAGTCCTGTGTATTTGTGCCTACCGCTATTTGTTGCGGACTGCCGTAGGTGCCGTTGCCAGCGTTCAGGCGGATACTTACCAAGCCATCATTGGAAAAGCTAGCATGAAGCGTCAACAGATCTAGGTCACCATCACCATCAATGTCGCCGGTAGCTAGGTCCGCAAACGTTGTGCTGCTGCCGCCAATCTGGATGGCCGTGTTCAGGTCATTTCCTCCGTTGAAGGTGCCTGGTGAAGCGCTGGTAGCCGTCGTAAACTGGAATACGTGGGGCAATACCGGTACGCCACTAGCGCCCTGGGCCGTGTTGCTCACTGAGGCAAATACCGTTTCGCCCGCGCGAAAAGGTGCAGTCGGAGCAAAGGAAAGGGTGCTGCCGTTGAGAGTCGTAGTGCCCGCTTGCTTGCCGCCTTGCGTGCCGAAGACTTTCAGCGCCGCTTGCGTAGCGGGGGTGTTACTCAAGGGCTGAGTGAAGGTAACGGCCACCGGCGTATTGCGTGACGCGGCAGGAGCATTGCGCTTCGGCGTAAGCGTAGCCACGGCCACAGCCGGTGCCAACGTAATCGGGAGGCTGTTGCTAGCACCGGCCGTTGTGGTTACCACGACTGCACCGGTCGTGGCACCCTCCGGCACTACCACCGTGAGCTGGGTGGCCGAAGTAGCGAGCAGTTCCTTGACGAGTGTGCCGTTGAATGTGACTTTGGTGGTTTGTGACAGATTCGTGCCCGTAATCACGACGGCATTGCCTGGCGAGCTAAGCGTGGGCGATACGCTCGTGAGGACCGGCACCGGTTGGTTTTGGTTCAGCCGGACGCTCACCGTACCATTGTTGGCGGTGATGAGGTCGAGGGTGCCGTCGCCGTTTATATCACCAAGGGCTAGGTTGAGCACGGCGCCGCCAACAGTTATTTCTTGCCCAGTGCTCAGATTGTAAAGGCCCTTGCCATCGTTCAGCCGCACACTCACAATCCCGCTGTTGTTTGCCGTCACGATGTCGAGCGCTCCGTTGCCGTCCACGTCGCCGAGCCGGATAACGGTTGCTTTGGCGCCAATAGCTACTTCCTGCGTACCCGAAAACTTGCCTTTGCCATCATTCAAACGCACGCTAGCTGTGCCGATGGCATTCGCCGTCACAATGTCGAGGTCGCCATCAGCATCTACGTCGCTCAGGGCCACGCTACTAGGACTGCTGCCTACGCTTACCGCTGGAAACACAGCGGAGAACGAACCTGAGCCGTTGTTTAAGCCAATGCTCACGATACCGTAGGCTAGGTTATTGGCCTGTACGATATCTAAGTCGCCATCGCCGTCCAGGTCGCCTATTGCGGGCCGACTGCCTGAGTTTGCGAAAATGGAGCTGAAAGGACCATTGGTGAAGGTGGCGCTGCCATTGTTCAGGCGCACAACCAGCGAGCCGTTTGCATCGGCACTAAGCAAATCGAGGTCACCGTCGCCGTCCATGTCGCCGGTAGTCAGGTAGGGGCGCGATTCGTCCAGGCTGCTACCGCCAGGACCATTCAGCTGTATATCCAGCTTGCCGCCGATGTTGATGGAAGCTAGGTCTAGGTCGCCGTCGTTATCTAAGTCGCTGAGGGTGGTGCTCGAGAAGCTATTGCCCACGTTCACGGGCGTGCCTGCATCGAATGTGCCAGTGCCGTTATTTAAGCGGCTTCTCACGGCACCCTGGCCCGCGGTATACAGATCCAAGTCGCCGTCATTGTCGATGTCACCGAGGGCTAGGTCATTGGTGATTACGCCCGTGGCTAGGTCGGCGCCGCCGAAGAACGTGCCGGTGCTGGGGCTGGTAGCCGTGGTAAACTGGAACACGTGCGGCAGGGCTAGGTTGCCAATGCTGCCCTGCACCGTTGGCGTAACGGTGGTGAACACCGTTTCACCGGCTTTGAAGCCAGTGGAGGGCGTCAGGGTCAAGATGTTACCGCTGACTGTAGCCGTGCCCGCTTTCTTGCCGCCAGCTTGGGAACTGAACACCCGGATGCCCTGCTGGGTAGCAGCGTTGTTGCTGAGCGGCTGATCGTAGGTGACAGCTACCGCGGTGTTGCGCGGTGCTGCTGGGGCGTTGCGCGTCGGCGCTACTGCCGTTACGACGGGCCGCGGTGCCACGGTGAAGAGCACAGCATTGCTGGCACCAATAGTGGTGTTCACGACCAACGGCCCCGTTGTAGCGCCAGCTGGCACTGCCACAGTAATCTGGGTGGCTGAGTTAACTACGAAGCCCGGTGCTGGCGTGCCGTTGAAGGTGACGCTGCTCACCGTTACGCCCGAGTTGCTGGGGTTTGAAAAGTTGGTGCCCGTAATCACCACGGTGCTGCCGATGGGGCCTGCTACTGGCGTGAGGCTCGTGATGGTAGGGCCCGCCAACGCTTGGTTTAGGCGCACGCTCACGGTATTGCTGACGGTATTGGCCGTCACGAAGTCTAGGTCGCCGTCGTTGTCCACGTCGCCTACGGCGAGGCCGTTGGGTTGGGTACCCACGGTCACGTTCTGGGTGCCCGAGAAAACGCCGCTGCCGTTGTTGAGCCGTACGCTGGCAGTGGTGCCATTGACGATGCCACTAAAGGCCACGCGTCCGTAGCTAGCCGTAAGCAAGTCGAGGTCGCCGTCGCCATCCACGTCGGCTAGGTTGATGGTGCGCGGGCCGTCGGCTACGGTCACGTTTTGGGTGCCGCTGAAGGCGCCGCTGCCATCGTTCAGGCGCACGCTCACGCTGTTGGTACCGGTATTGCCAACTAGCATATCTAGGTCACCGTCGCCATCCACGTCGCCGAGGGTTACGGCTTCTGGGTTATTGGCAACGTTCACCGTTTGAGTGCCGCTGAAGGTGCCGCCCCCGTTGTTGAAGCGTACAGCTACGGAGAAGGCGTTCGAAGAAGGTACTACTAAATCTAGGTCGCCGTCGTTGTCGAGGTCGCCGAGCGCTAGGGCGGTTGGGCGCGAGCCTACAGCCACTTCCGAGCCGCCGCTGAAGAAGCCGCTACCGTTGTTGAGGCGCACGCTCACGGTGCTGCCCGTGGAAGAAATAGCGGAGGTGTAGTTGGCCGCGAGCAAATCGAGGTCACCGTCGCCGTCCACGTCGCCCAGGGCTAGGGCGTGGGGGCTGCTCTCGACGTATACTTCTGGCCCGCCGCTGAAGGGCGTACTGCTGTTGCCGACGAAAATTCCTTTGCCGTCGTTCAGGCGGACACTGATCGTGTTGCCGTTAGCGCTGGCCGAGAGTAGGTCGAGGTCGCCGTCGCCATCCACGTCGCCGAGGAGCAGGTTGTAGGGGCCTGGTCCCACGTTTATTTCCCGCTCACTGCTGTAGGTATTGTCATAGGTGCCGTCGCCTTTGTTCAGGCGCAGGCTTACCAGGCCACTGATCAGGTTAGTGGACGAGTTATTGGCCGTCATCATGTCCAGGTCCCCGTCGCCATCCACGTCGCCGAGGACTACGCTCTGCGGTTTGTTACCCACACTTACTTCGGAGCCACCGGCGAAAGTGCCGGGGCTAGTGGCCGCCGCCGTCGTGAACTGAAACACCTGGGGCAACCCTAGGGTAGCATTGCTGGTGCTTTGGGCCGCCGTCGTGACAGACCCGAATACGGTTTCTCCCGGCCTGAAGCCGCTGCCGGGGGCGAACGTAAGCGTATTGCCGCTGATGGTCGCTGTGCCCACTTTCTTACCACCTGCTTGTTGGCTGAATACGCGCAACGCTTGCTGAGTAGTCGCGCTAGTATTCAACGGTTGGCTGAACGTGACGGCCACCGGCGATGTGCGGGCAATAGCCCGCGCGTTGCGCGGCGGCGTAATTCCCGTTACGGTCATGAGAGGCCCCACAATAAATGCCACGCCGTTGCTAGTGCCCAGCGGCGTTGTCACAACCAGCGGGCCGGTCGTCGCGCCAGCGGGTACGGTGGCGGTGATTTGCGTAGCCGAATTCACCACGAAACTCGTGGCTGCTACCCCGTTGAAGGTCACGCTGGTGGCACCGATTAGGCCCGTGCCGGTAATCACGGCGGTGCTGCCCACCGTGCCCGCGCTGGGGGTTACGTTGGCTACTACGGGCGCCGTCAGGTTCTGATTCAGGCGCACATTTACGGCCGCGTACGTGGTAGCAAGCAGGTCTAGGTCTTTGTCGCCGTCCACGTCGGCGAGGGTTACTTGGCTGAGGTAGCCATCAATGGTGACTTGTTGGGTGCCCGTGAAGCCGCCGCGGCTGTCGTTCAGGCGCACGTAGGCGTTGCTACCAGCGGCTATCAAGTCAAGGTCTTGGTCACCGTCCACGTCGCCGAGCATGACGCTAGTCGGGTTTTCTGGCAACGGTATTTCCTGATTGGCCAGCACGATGAACGTCCCGTTGCCGTTGTTCAGGCGCACGCTGGCCGTGCTGCCGCTGTTGTTTGCCGTTACGAGGTCGAGGTCGCCGTCCCCATCTAAGTCGCCGAGCGCCAGATGCAGTGGGTTCGAGCCAACGCTCACTTGGTGCGTGCCTTCGAAAATGCCTTGGCCGTTATTCAGCCGCACGCGCACAAAGTTGTCGGTGCTGGCCGCGGCTAGGTCAAGGTCGCCGTCGTTATCTAGGTCGCCGAGACTGATGCTGGTCGTGCTACCAGGGATGCTAAGTTCCTGGCTGCCCGTGAAGGCACCCTGCCCGTTGTTCAGGCGCAGACTGATTAAGCTGCCCGGTGCCGAAAGGTTGGAGCCAGCAGCTAGCAGGTCGAGGTCGCCGTCGCCGTCTACGTCGCCCACGGCTAGGTCTTGGGAAGCCCACGCCACCGATGCTTGTTGAGTGCCGCTGAAAGCACCCGCGCCGTTGTTGAGCCGGATGCTGACGGTGCTGTAGCCGAAGTTGTTGTTCAGCGCCAGCAGGTCGAGGTCGCCGTCGCTGTCCACGTCGCCGAGCACTACGCTCAGGGGGTTGCTTTCGAGGACTACGTTTTGGGTGCCCGTGTACGTGCCGTTGCCGTTGTTCAGGCGCACGCTGGCCACGCCGCTGCCGTAGTTCCAGCAGGCCGCTACCAGGTCCAGGTCGCCGTCGCCGTCGAGGTCGCCGGCGGCCACATCTTTCGGCTCGTTGCCGACGGCCACGCCGCCGCTGCCCTGGAAGGTGCCGAGGCTAGGTACAACGGCCGTGGTAAACTGAAACACGTGGGGCCGTACCGCCGCACCGCCGCTGCTCTGGGCCGCTGCCGTGACGGTGCCGAATACTTTTTCGCCCGCTTTAAAGTCGGTGGTGGGGTCGAAGGTGAGCGTGCTGCCGCTAACCGTTGTCGTGCCCGCCTTTTTGCCGCCAGCTTGCGCGCTGAATACGCGCAGCGCTTGCTGGGTAGCCGTGCTAGTACTCAGCGGCTGGCTGAAGCCCACGGCTACGTTGGTCGTGAGCGGGGCCGAGGTGGCGTTGCGCACCGGCGTTAGGCTGGTCACCGTGGGGGCCTGGGCGTGGCCAATGGCGGCTTGGGCTAGTAGCGCTACCACAAGCCCGCCCCGAAATAGATGGCGCGAAGTAGCTCCTACCACCGGAGAGGCGGTTGGTTTAGGAGTAGGGGTTTGATCCATAGCAAACGGTAGGGAAAGGAAAAGAACTGATAGGGAGAGATAACTCAGTAGAACAGCTGTAGTAAGCTGAGCGCTTGCGGTGCCCTCTAAGAAGGGCTGGTAGTAATAGCTCGGATAAGAGCCGTAAACTTATTTCTTTATTGCTATAAGTGATATTGAAAAATGTTATAGTTATATTATTTATAAATAGTTATATGCTTACTGCTGAGCCCTATTTGCCTAAGCAGCCAAACGCCAACGCGAAAGGCAGCGCAACTAGCGCCGGAGAAGCTTGCTAGGTTGCGCTGCCTTTGGTAAGGTTGGTAAAAGCGGAGTGTTCTTATTTTACGGCTAGTCGTTTGGTTATCAGCCCTTCGCCGGTACGTAGCTGCACCGTGTACACGCCCGCGGCTAGGGTGCCGAGCGGTAGCTCTGGCGTACTCGCGGCTTCGGCCGCCCCGAACTGCCGGCTCAGAACCGTTTGCCCTAGGGCATTGAGCACATTTACCTGCACCCCTTGCTTGCTGAGCGCAACCGGAAGTTGAAGCCACGCAGACGTATGGGCCGGATTGGGGTACACGCTTACTTGCTCGGCGAGCTGAGCTGGGGCGTTGACCAACACCTTCGTGGAGCCTACTGCTTGGTTCAGCCGGACGCTGGTGGAGGAGCTGCCGTAGTTGGCGGTAGCTAGGTCGAGGGTGCCGTCGCCGTCGAGGTCGCCGAGAGCGATGCTCGTGGGCGTGTTGCCGACGGCCACTTGCTGCGTACCGCTGAAAATGCCTGCGCCATTATTCAGGCGCACACTCACGCTGTTGGTCAGTTCATTGGTGGCAAACAGATCTAGGTCGCCGTCGCCGTCGGCATCGCCGAGGGCGAGGCTGCGGGCGCCTTGGCCCACGCTCACTTGCTGAGTGCCCGCGAAGGCGCCTTTGCCGTCGTTGAGGCGCACGGCCACTACGCTGCTGGTGTAGTCGTTGCGCGGGTTGGTGTAGTCGTAGTAGTTGGCCGTGAGCAGGTCCAGGTCGCCGTCGCCGTCCACATCGCCTAGCACTACCTGGTGCGGGTTGAAGCCCACGGATACCTCGAGGTTGCCTGAGAAAGTACCTAGGCCGTTGTTGAAGCGCACACTGGCAGTGGTGCCGTTGGAGCTGCTGGTTACCAAGTCTAGGTCCCCGTCGCTGTCTAGGTCGCCGAGGGCGACGTTCAGCGGGCGGCTGCCTACCATCACTTCTTGCCCAGTCGTGGCGAAGTAGAGGTCTTCTTTTAGCCGTACACTCACGGTGCTGGTAGCAGTGCTCGTACCGGCGGTGTAGTTGGCGGCCACTATATCTAGCTTACCGTCGCCGTTAAGGTCGCCGAGGGCTAGGCCGTGGGGGTTAGAACCCACAGGCACTTCCTGATCAGCGCCGTAGTAGTTGCCATACCCTAGGTTGCGGCGCACGCTCACCGTGCCGGCGGCGCCGGGGTCGTGGTTGGAGTTGGCCGTGAAGATGTCTAGCAGACCGTCAAAGTCCATATCCGCTAACACCACCTGATACGGTCCCCGCCCCACGGGCACGGTTCCGACAGTAGTGAATACGCCTGCTCCGTTATTAATGCGAACACTCGCCAAGCCCGGGAACGCAGAACCCGGGCGGTTATCTACTGTGGCAATATCGAGGTCACCGTCACGGTCTAGGTCGCCAATGGCGACGCTCTGCGGGTTGGCCACCACCGTTGGGTCGGAGCCGCCACTGAACACGCCCGTGGCGGGAGCTGTAGCAGCCGTGAACTGAAACACGTAAGGCTTCCAGAAAACTTGGCTGCTGTTACTACTAGGGTCGGCGCTCAGGGTGGTGAAGATGGTTTCGCCGGGCTTGTAGTTGGTGTTTCGGCTGAAGGACAGCTTGTTGCCGCTGACTGTTACGCGACCGAAGCTCCCGGCTTGGTTACCGCTTACGCGCAACGAAGCTAACGTAGCAGGACTAGAAACCAACTCCCGATCAAACGTGAGTTCGACAGGTGCCGTGCGAGAAGCAGCTAGGGCATTCGCTTTTGGCGAGGTGGAAACGACCGTAGGCGTGGGGCCAACTGTGAACGGCAACTCGTTGCTAGGTCCGGAAGAGGAGGTAATCACCAGCGGCCCTGAGGTGGCACCCGCCGGAACGAAGGCAACTAGCCGGGTATTCGAGGCGATTTGGAAACTATCGGCGTCTACCCCGTTGAAGGTGATGCGGCTCGTAGTAAGAAAGTTATTGCCCGTAATAACCACGCGGCCACCCACGGGTGCCGTGTTCGGCGACACGTTTGTGAGAACAGGGGCGGCAAGGTTCCGATTCAGGCGGATGCTCACCGCACGACTGAACCCCGTGGAAGCGACGACTAGGTCTAGGTCATTGTCCCCATCTACGTCGGCAAAAGCTACGTCCTGGGTTGTGATATTCGGAACATCTTGCGTGCCGCTGAAGTTACCCTTGCCATCGTTCAGCCGGATAGCCGTGGTGGAGTAAAACTGGCCCACTGCCATATCCAGATCACCATCTCCGTCGACGTCACCCAGCTGTACGGTCGCGATAATGCCATTGATAGGTACTTCCTTGGCTTCATTGAAAGCGCCATTGCCGTTGTTCAGCCGAATGCTAACGGTGTTGCCAGCGGAGCCGCCGGTATCATCGCTACGGTTATTGCCGATTACCAGGTCCAGGTCACCATCGCCATCCACGTCGCCTAGCACGACGCTGCCCCCCGAGCCCTTGCTTGTTAGGTTTAGCGTACCCGAAAAACGACCCTGCCCATCATTGAGGCGCACGCTCACCGATGGGAAGGGCGTCACGCTGGTCGTCGTGACCAAATCTAAGTCACCGTCGTTATCTAGGTCGCCAAGGGTGATATCAGGACTAAGACCAAGGCCCGTTAAGGTAGTCACCTCTTGCGTGCTGGTGAAGTTGCCGCTGCCATCGTTCAGGCACACCGTGGCAATGTCAGAGCCATTAGCGACGACTAGGTCTAAGTCGCCATCTGCATCTACATCGCCCAGCGTATGGTTAGATATCCTCTTGCCGGGCATACTGACTACTGTTTCCGGGGTGAGGGTGAAATTACCCGCACCATTGTTCTTGCGAATGATTATTCCGGAACCCGGACGAACCAGGAACAGATCTAAATCGCCGTCGTTGTCGGCGTCTGCTAGCTTTGGCCTACTGGTTAAAGCTGTAACCGGCACATTGATGCCGTTGGTGAAGGTGCCATTACCCGTGTTCAGGCGCACCTCTATCATCATCGATTCGAATACTCTAATCAGTAAATCTAGGTCACCGTCGCCGTCGATGTCGCCCGTGACCACATTAACGGGGTTGTTGATGCTGATATCGGAGCCGCCATCGAAGAAGCCCGGCGCCGGCGCGGTAGCCGTAGTAAACTGAAGAACGTGGGGTGTTACGGGGGTGCCGTCAGTGCTCTGTGCGCCAGAGGTTACGGTCGCAAATACGGTTTCCCCAGCTTTGAAGTCGGCGCTTGGGTTGACGCTAAGTGTATTACCGCTCACGGAGGCGGCGCCTGCTTTTTGACCGCCGGCTTGCGCGCTGAAGACCTTGAGCGAACCTAGGGTAGCTGCTGTATTGCTCAAGGGTTGGCTGAACGTCACGGCTACGTCCGTGGTGCGCGGTGCGGAGCGGGCGTTGCGGGTGGGCGAAAGCCTTGTGACTACCGGCGCTTGGGCATACGCTGTGCCGCCTAGCAAGCACAACAAGCCAGCGGCTAAAGCGCGCATTAACCTCGCTTCCCGCCTGCCAGCAGCAAGTGGGGAAAGAGTGAAGGGTAGTTTCATAGGAAAGTGGTATGGTAAGAGAGTAGGCGATTATTCAATCACCAAGCGCTTCGTGACTACGCCTTGGTTGGTCCTGAGCTGTAAGCTATAAACCCCAGCCGCCAACGGTGCCAGAATTACTTCGGGCGTAGTCTGGGCGGCTAGAGTTTGCGTTAGCACGGTTTGGCCTAGGGTGTTTATTAGCTGCACCTGCAAGTGCTGCTGGGCTAGCTCAGCGGGTAAGCGCAGACGCACGGAGCCGTGGGCGGGGTTAGGGTAGAGGCTCACTTGCTCGGTGAGTTGAGCGGGTGCGTTAGCCAGGATGGTTTTGTTCAGGCGCACGCTCACCGTTTGGGCAGTATAGTTAGCTGTGAGCAGATCCAAAGTGCCATCATTATCTAGGTCGCCTAGGGCTACAGCGTAGGGAGCGGTGCCCACTCCTGCGGTTTGGCCGGGGGTGAAGGTAGCGTTGCCTGCGTTCAGGTAGAGCTCCGCGCCATTCGACTCTTTCCGGACGACTACGATGTCCAAGTCGTTGTCGCCATCGATGTCGCCGAGGGCTAGGTTCAAGGGGCCACGGGCTAACGGGAGGTTTAGCGTGCCACCGAAAATACCATTCGTATTTAGGCGAATGCTCAAGGTGTTGTTGTTATTCGCCGTCACCAGGTCAAGCGTACCGTTGCCATCTAAGTCGCCCAGGGCTAGGTCTAAGGGCCCAAAGCCCACGCTTACCTGCTGGTTGCCGGCGAAGGTGGCAAGGCCACTATTCAACCGTACACTCACATCGACGGCATTAGCCGTGAGAATGTCGAGGTCGCCGTCGTTATCCACGTCGCCCACCGCTATGTCTCGGGGGAAAGGGCTCAGGGTGACTAGTTCTGCGCCCCCGCTAAAGGTGCCGTCCCCGTTGTTGAGGCGCACCGCCGTCACGCCGGTAGCACTGTACTGATCGAGGGGGTAGCTGGTCACCACGTCAAGATCACCGTCGCCATCCATGTCATTCAGGGCTAGTCCATTACCGTAGCCATTGAAGCGCACGCCGTTGATGATTTCCTGCCCAGCCGAGAAAGTGCCGTTGCCATTGTTGAGGCGGATGCTTATGGTTCCGTTGGCCGCCGTACTCAGGCCATTCGCCGTGGCAAAATCTAGGTCGCCATCGCCATCTACGTCACCTAGCACTAAGGTGAGGGGCGCCGAGCCGACGGCTACTTCCTGGTTGCCCGAGAAGCTACCACTGCCGTTGTTCAGGCGCACACTCACTGTATTGTTGCCTTGGTTGGCTGCTAGCAGGTCGAGGTCACCGTCGCCGTCTACGTCGCCAGTGGCTACGCTGTAGGGGTTGCCGTTAGGATTACTCACCGGCACTTCAGCGCCCGCGCCGAAGCGGCCTGCGCTGGGGCTGGTAGCGGTAGTGAACTGGAAGACATGGGGCATCAGCAAGGCGAAGTTGCTGCTGGTTACTACGTCAGGCCGCACAGTAGCAAACACCGTTTCGCCCGCCTTGAAGTCGGTGTTCGGGTTAAACGTGAGCGTGTTGCCGCTGACCGCTGCGGTGCCGGGTTTCTTGCCCCCAGCTTGTTGGCTGAACACGCGTAAAGCCTGCTGCGTGCCGGTCGTGTTGCTTAGGGCATAGTTAAAGTTCACGGCTACATCAGTCGTGCGGGCTGCCGCGCGAGCATTGCGGGTAGGCGAAACTGCCGTAACCTGCACTGGCGTGCTTGGTGTAGCGTTCTGGTTCAACCGTACGCTCACATCATTGGAGCTGTTGAGCGTGAGTAGATCCAGGTCGCCGTCGTTATCGACGTCTATGGCTTTTACCCTGCGGGGGCCAGCGCTCGTCGACACATCTTGGGTGCCCGAGAACGTGCCCGTGCCATTGTTCAGCCGCAAGGCCACGCTATTGCCATAGGCGATCAACAGATCTAGGTCTCCGTCGCCTTCTACATCGGCAGTTGTTACGCTGGCCGTATAGCCATTCACGACTAGATCAGGGGCCGGCGCGAAGGTGCCGCTGCCATTGTTGAGCTGAATGCTCAAAGTACGAGAAAAAACGGGGTAAGGAGAGGCGCCATTCCCGTTGGCCGTGATGAAGTCCAAATCCCCGTCGCCGTCTATATCGGCGGCGTCTATGCTAAGGGGCGTAGCGGCCACCGTTACATAGTAAGTACCCGAAAAGGTACCGAGGCCATTGTTCAAACGGATGCTTACGGTGTTGTTCTCTGGGTTGGCCGTGAGCAGGTCCAGATCCCCATCACTGTCTACATCGGCGGTGGCTAAGCTACTCGGCGAACCGTTTACAGTCACCTCTTGCGTGCCGGAGAAGATACCTGCGCCATTGTTCAGGCGTACGCTCACCGTATTAACGGAGTAGGAAGAGGCGCCGGAGAGAAGGTCTAGGTCGCCGTCGCCATCTATATCACGTAGCGACACATCTGTTGCTCCTGCTACTACCGTCTGAGCGCCGGAGAAATTGCCAGCCCCGTCGTTGAAGCGCACGCTCACACTGATTGCTGTTGGGTTCAAGGCAGAGTAGTTGCCAACAACTAAGTCCAAGTCGCCGTCGCCATCTAGGTCGCCCAAGGCTAAGCTTCTCGCAGCAGTAAAGCTGAGCGTTTGGTTGCCAGCAAAGAAACCCGTGCCATCGTTGCGGCGCACACTCACCGTTTTGCTGCTATAGTCAGCGGTAAGCAGGTCTACGTCGCCATCACCGTCGATATCACCGCTGACTAACTCGGCAGGCTGCACGCCCACGGGAACCTCTTGCCGGTTGACGAACGTGCCGGTGCTAGGGCTGACAGCCGTGGTAAACTGAAAAACATGCGGCTTGGCTGCCGTGCCACTGCTACTTTGGGCGTCCGCCGTGACCGTGGCATACACGGTTTCGCCGGCTTTAAAATCCGTTGTTGGGTTGAAGGTGAGCGTATTGCCGCTGACCGTGGCGGTGCCGGCCTTCCTGCCGCCGCTCTGCTGGCTGAACACCTTCAGGGCACCTAGGGTAGCCGCTGTGTTGCTCAACGGCTGACTAAATGTCGCGGCTACATCCGTCGTGCGTGGGGCGGAGCGCGCGTTGCGCGTAGGCAAGAGGCTCGTAACGGTAGGCTGTTGGGCATAAGTTGTACCGGTCGTCAGGCACAAGAAGCTAGCTGCTAGTGCGCGTGCCAACCTAGCGCTCTGCCTGCCGTTGGCAAGCGGAGCAACAGTAAAGAATCGCTTCATAAGGTAGTTTTTGGTAGTAAGAGAGAAGAGCGTTATTCTATCACCAAGCGCTTGGTGACTATGCCTTGAGTGGCTCTGATCTGTACACTATAGATTCCAGCCGACAATGGGGCCAGAGGTACTTCGGGCGAAGCTTGCGCACCTAGGGTTTGCGTCAGTACGGTTTGACCTAGGGTGTTCACGAACTGTATTTGCAAGCGCTGCTTGGCTAGCTCGGCGGGCAACAGCAGGCGCACCGACGTGTGCGCCGGGTTGGGGTATACACTTACCTGCTCCGTGAGCTGGGCCGGTGCATTGGTCAGCACACCATTATTCAGGCGTACGCTCACGGAGTTGCCAAAGAAATTGGCTACGAGCAGGTCCAGCGTACCATTGGCATCTAGGTCGCCGAGGGCGGCACTATAAGGTGTAGCGCCTACGGCCACTCCTTGGCTGCTGCTGAAAGTGCCCGTACCATCGTTGCGGTGAATGCTGGCCTCGTTGGTATCCCGACGAGGGAATACTAAATCTAGGTCTCCGTCACCATCTACGTCGCCTTGTGCAAAATCTAGGAAGAAGCCTGCAATAATCAGTTGCTGCTTTTGACTGAAGGCACCCAAGCCATTATTCAGGTAAATCTGACAGCTGTTGCCTGCACTACCCAGCAGTAAGTCTAAGTCGCCATCTGCGTCCACATCCCCGAGGCGCACGAGCCACGATCCGGCGGCTATCTCCTGCCCCGCAGATGCAAATATTCCTAAGCCATTGTTTAGGCGTATACTTATACCGAGTTCACTACCAATTATTAAGTCACCATCGCCGTCGCCATCCACGTCGCCTACGGTCACTTCGTAAGGTTTGGAACTGAACGGATACGTGCTTAGGGCTACTTCCTGGCTGCGGTTAAAGGCGCCTGTGCCATCGTTTCGAAACACCCCCACCAGTCCATCTTGACTACTCGAATTTGTAGTGTAACTGGTCAGCAAGTCCAAGTCACCGTCGCCATCGATATCAAAAAGACTCAATCCGGGAAAACGAGTGCGAAAACCGGTCGCTATTTCCTGGGTACCGGTGAAGATCCCTTGCCCATTGTTTAGACGTAGAATCACGGCATCGGCCTGGCCTGCGACGAGTAAGTCGAGGTCGCCGTCGCTGTCTACGTCCCCGAGGACCATGTTCAGCGGGGTTCCCCCAACGCGTATGTGCTGGCCTTCGGTGAAGGTGCCATTGCTCGTGTTTAAGCGTACGGCCACCTGACTCCCCGACTGAGAAGATGTCACGAAGTCGAGGTCGCTGTCGCCATCCACGTCGCCCGTAATTACTTTGTTTGGTCCAGCGCCGCCATTGGGCCCCACTGTCGATACATCAGAACCGGCGCCGAAGCGGCCAGGGCTAGGACTGGTCGCCGTGGTAAACTGAAAGACTTTTGGCAAAGCTAGGTTGGCACCGCCACTGTTCTGGGTGGCCGTAGTCACGCTCGCGAATACCGTTTCGCCGGGCTTAAAGTCAGCTGTCGGGTCGAATGTTAAGGTATTGCCACTGATAGTCGTCGTGCCTGCTTTCTTACCCGTTTGCTGGCCGAATACAGCCAATGCTTGCTGCGTGGAAGCGCCGGTGCTCAGGGCTTCGTTGAAGGTGGCTGCCACGTTGGTGGTGCGCGGAGTCGTGAGGGCGTTGCGGGCGGGCGAGGTCGACGTTACGGCCAACGTCCCGGCGGGCGCGAGCAGGTTCAGGCGCACACTAATTGATAGGGGAATACCAAAAGTTGGGGCTGCTACATCCAAGCTGCCATCCCCATTCACGTCGCCAAGGGCCAAGTTGAAAGGTGCGCCACTAATAGGTACGCTTCGGCTGCTGCCAAACGTACCGGTGCCATCGTTGAGGCGTACACTTATGGCTTCTGGTCTGTAGTCGGCCGTTACAAGATCTAGGTCGCCATCTCCATCCATATCACTCAAGGACAGTGCATTGACGCTGCCTGAAATTATTTCTTGGTTACCCGAAAATTTGCCGTTGCCATCGTTGCGGCGGATGCTCATAGAGCCATTGAGCGGGAGATAATTGGCGGTGATAAAATCTAAGTCTCCATCACCATCTATATCGCCTACGGCTAGTTTATAGTAGCCGCTCACCGGTATTTTTTGGCTGCCACTGAAGTTGGCCTTGCCATCATTTAGATGCACACTAACGGTGCTGTTCTCGTTGGCACTCAGAATATCTAGGTCGCCGTCGCCGTCCACATCCTGCGCTGTTACGGAATAGGAAATAGCTTCTACAGGCACTTCTTGTGTACCACTAAAGGTGCCAGCGCCATCGTTGAGGCGTACACTTAGGGTATTAGCACTGGGTGAATTTCGATTAGCAGTAAGTATATCTAGGTCGCCGTCGCCATCTAAGTCGCCTACTGCTAGGCTGTTTGGAAAGGGGCCTACCGAGGCATCCTGGTTGCCGCTGAAGTTTCCATTTCCATCGTTGAGGCGCACACTCACCGTGCTGTTGATAACGGAGTTACGCGAATTGAGCGTAAGTATATCTAGGTCGCCGTCGCTATCCACGTCGGCCAAAACTACCGTATTCGGATTGGTACCTACTCGTACTTCCTTCGTACCCGTAAACTTTCCTGTGCCATCATTCAGACGTAAAACAACACCGCCCGGAGCTGGTGCAGCCGTGCCATAGCAAGTCAGTAAATCCAAGTCGCCATCTCCATCAATGTCCCCTAGGGTTACATCAGAATATGTATTTAAGGCCTGTATCTCGGTGGTGCCACTTAAGATAGCCGTGCTGGGCGAGGTGGCGGTTGTAAACTGAAAGACATAGGGCTTGGTGGCAACACCCGTAGTGCTTTGAGCCCCAGCCGTGACGGTACCGTACACGGTTTCACCAGGCACGAAGTCAGTGCTAGGGTCGAAGGTGATGGTATTGCCTTGAACCGTAGTAGGACCGGCCTTTTTGCCCCCGCGCCGTTGGCTGAAAATCTTCAACGCCTGCTGCGTGCTGGCATTGTTGCTCAACAGCTGCGTGAAACCTACCGTCACGTTGCGCGTGGTGGAGGCCGAGTTGGCATTACGGCCCGGCACAGTCAAGGTAAGAATGGGCGCTTGAGCGCTGGCGCCGCTAGCTAGCAGCAATAAGGTGCCCGCGCAGAAGATGCGGGCCGAGCTAGCTCCTGCCCAGCTTCGAGCTAGGTAGCAGGAACGCGTAAAAAATAAGTTCATGGTGTTAGGGTATAGATTGTAACGGAATGAAGTAGAGGCAATAAATCGACGCTATTCTAATAGCAGTCGCTTAGTGATCAGTCCTTGATTAGTCTGGAGCTGAAGAGTATAGAGGCCGGCGGCTAAGTGTGACAACGCTAGCTCAGGCGTGGCGTGCGCGGCTAGGGTCTGGGTGAGCACCACCTGTCCGAGGCTGTTGAGCACCCGTACTTGTAGGCGTTGTTTGGCTAGCTCAGCGGGCAACAACAAGCGCACGGAGGCGTGCGTCGGGTTGGGGTAGAGGCTCACCTGCTCAGTAAGCTGCCTGGAGGCGTTAGCCAGCACCCCGCTGTTGTTCAGGCGTACGCTCACGCTCTGCCCGTTGTAGTTGGCGGTAGCTAGATCTAAGGTGCCATTGCCATCTAGGTCGCCAAAAGCTAGCAGCTGAGGCGAGCCGCCCACGGCGACAAATTGGCTGGCGGTGAAGGAACCACTACCATTGTTCAAGTACACATCTACGCCTGATGCGCTTGCGCGGAGGATCGCTAGGTCCAAGTCGCCGTCGCCATCCACATCGCCTAGCCGCACCCCAAAAGGGGTATCGGGAATAGATAGGGTCTGCGTGCCGCTGAAGATGCCGCTGCCGTTGTTTAGCCGAATGCTGATGATGGTGCTGGCGCTAAAGTTTGCCGTGGCCAGGTCGAGGTCCCCATCGCCATCTAGGTCGCCCAGGGCTAGGCTGCGGGGGTTATTGCCGACTGCTACGGCTTGCGTGCCGCTGAACGTACCGCTCCCGTCGTTGAGGCGCACTAACACCGAGTTCGCACTGTAATCAGCCGCCAGCAGGTCAAGGTCCCCATCGTTGTCTACATCGCCCAGGGCTACTTCGTAGGGCACGGCAGCGGTACCAATCTGTTGCGTTAATCGGAAGTTCGCGTTGCCGTCGTTGAGCAGCGTGCCTACTAAGTCATTGCCGATAGCAGGAGCCGCGGAGTAGCTGGTAACCAAATCCAAGTCCCCGTCGCCATCCACGTCGCCGACGGCTAGGCCATGGGTGTTTCGATTGAAGCGGTAGCCCGTGGTGATGGTGGTGGTGCCACTAAAGGTGCCACTGCCATTGTTCAGCCGAATACTCACGGTGCCCACATTGCCAAAACCGTTGGCGGTGGCAAAATCTAGGTCGCCATCGCCATCCAAGTCGGCTAGCACAACGGCTATCGCCGCCGTAGACGCAACGGGTACCTCCTGCGTGCCCGAGAAAGAGCCACCTCCGTTGTTGAGGCGCACACTCACGGTACCATCCACGTTGGCCGTGAGTAGGTCCAGGTCGCCGTCGCCATCTACGTCGCCGGTGGCTAGCCCCTGAGGATTACTGTTGGGGGTACTCACCGAAACGTCTGGCCCCGGACCAAAGCGGCCGGCGCTCGGCGTCGTGGCCGTGGTAAATTGAAAAACCTGGGGCGTGGGTAAAGCAACGCCACCGCTGCTTTGCACCACCGTGGTCAGCGTGGCAAACACCGTTTCGCCCGGCTTGAAGTCGGTCGTAGGGTTCACCGTTAAGGTGCTGCCACTCACCGCCGCTACGCCAGCTTTTCGACCGCCAGCCTGCTGACTGAAGACGGTCAGAGCTTGTTGCGTGGCGGCGGTGCTACTTAGCGGTTGGTTGAAGCCGACTGTCACGTTCGTCGTTCGCGCGGTCGCAAGGGCATTCCGAGCGGGTGCGAATGAGCTAGCCTGCAAAGCAGAACCATTCTGGTTGAGGCGCACGCTGATCGTATTGCCACTAGGCGTGAGTACATCTAGGTCGCCATCACCATCCACGTCGCCTACCGCTAGGTCGGAGGGTTGGAGACCTACGGTTACTGTCTGACTGCTGCCGAAAGTGCCGCTGCCATCATTCCGGCGAACCGTCACCGTGTTGCTGAGGTTATCGGCGATAACAAGGTCTAGGTCACTGTCGCCATCCATGTCGCTTAGGGCGGAAGAGGAAATACCACTGGCAGAAGGTATTTGCTGCGTACTCGCAAACTGGCCGGTTCCGTCGTTTCGAAGCACACTTAGCGGACTGCCCGTTACGAAGTCGAGGTCACCGTCGGCGTCGATGTCGCCCAGGGCTAGTTTTCTGGCGTTAAGCACGGGAACTTCCTGGGTGCCGCTGAACGTACCGCTGCCGTTGTTCAGGCGCACACTCACGGTGCCGGCTTGCGTCGCACCGTCGCTGTTCGTGGTCAGCAAGTCCAGATCACCATCGTTATCAATATCACGCACCGTGACGGTGGCTGCCTCGCCACTCACCTGCGCCTGTTGGGTGCCGCTAAAGTTACCCGCCCCATCATTTAACCAAATGCTCACCGTTCTAGTGGCATTGACGGTAAGCAGGTCGAGGTCACCATCCCCATCAATATCACCGGTAGCTAGGTCTACGGGGAAGCTGCCCACCGGCACATTTTGCGTGCCGCTAAAGCTGCCAGCGCCATTGTTGAGGCGCACGCTCACGGTGCTGGGATTAACGGAAGAATTAACCCGGTTGGCGCTGAGTAGGTCCAGGTCGCCGTCGCCATCTACGTCGGCAAGTGTGGAGGCATTGGGGTTTTGCCCCACCGCAACTTCCGTTGTGCCGGAGAAGGAGCCGCTGCCGTCGTTCAGGCGCACGCGCACGCTGTTGTAGAGTGGGTTATCGGAGATGAAATCTAGGTCGCCATCCCCATCCACATCGCCCAGACGGACATTAATTACGCCTTGCACCAGGTTGACGTTCGAACCGCCCGCTAAAACACCCGTGCTCGGGGAGGTAGCCGTGGTGAACTCAAAGACATGGGGCGTGGCGGCGGTGCCCCCCGTGCTCTGCGCAGCTGCGCTGACGGTGGTAAACACTCTTTCGCCGGGCTTGAAATCAGTACTCGGATTGAAGCTGAGCGTGTTGCCATTAACGGTGACCGTGCCCGCTTTTTTGCCGCCCGCCTGTGAGCTGAAGACCTTGAGGGCACCTAGGGTAGCGGCATTGTTGCTTAACGTTTGGCTAAAGCCCACCGCCACATTGGTGGTGCGTGGCGCTGAGCGGGCGTTGCGGGCCGGCGAAAGGGCCGTAACGGTAGGAGTTTGAGCATGAGCAATGTTCGCCGTCAGCAGCAGCGCTGCGCTCAATCCTAGCCAGGATTTTTGGATGATAGAACCACGTTGAAATTTAAAAGTAGGTGTTCGGATCATAGCTAGCTTATTAGAAAGGTGAAGTTGGTTGTGCCAGATTATCAGAGCAGTAGACGGGAACAAGGTAGGTTTTGTTTCTGCATAAGACTATGTATTCTTGAAAAGTTAATATTCGTCTGAGTTTAGCCTTGGGAGCAGGCTAGGCTTTCTCACCTGTATGAGGGTAGCCTGAAATGATGACGAGCGGCAATTACCTGTGGGCTGTGCCTATCACATCGTCTTCAGCTAACGGGGGCTCCACAGTCTTCTTTGGTCCTTCAAGCTGTAGCGCAGAGTAAGCAAAAAGACCTAGGATGAGGCGCATTCAACTACGCCGCTCATGGAGTAAAAACAAAAACGACCGGAGGCTATCATAGCCTCCGGTCGTTCTGAGTAAAAGAATAGCATAAGCGCCGCTTGCAGAAAAGCTAGGGCAGCCTTGTTAGACGTTGGTTATTCTACCATCAAGCGCTTGGTTACCAGTCCGGCGCTAGTACGCATCTGTACCGTGTACAAGCCAGTTGGGAGGGTGCTCAAGTCAAGCTCTGGGCCATCCACTACTTGTGCCGCCGTAAACTGCCGCTCCAGCACTGTCTGACCTAGGGCATTGAGCAAACTCACTTGCAGGGCTTGCTTGGCAAGGGCCTGGGGCAATAACAAGCGTACGGCGGAGTGCGCCGGGTTCGGATACACGTTGATCTGTTCGGTCAACCCGGCCGGAGCAGTTGCCAGCACACGCTCGGCCACCGATTCCTGCGTATTCAGGCGCACGCTCACGTCGTTTGAGCTGTAGTTGGCCACCACCAAGTCGAGGGTACCGTTGTCATCGAGGTCCCCCACAGCCAGGCTAACAGGTTCGCTGCCAGTCGTAATCTGTTGGGTACCTAAGAAAGCACCTTTGGTATCGTTTAGGCGCAAGCTTACTGTTTTGCTGAGGCTGTTCGAAACGAACAGGTCTAGGAATTTGTCACCATTCGCGTCGCCTAGGGCGAGGCTGTTGGCGCCTTCTCCTACGCTTACTTGCTGCGTTCCCGAGAACGTACCCTCACCATCATTCAGGCGCACGCTTACGGTGCTACTGGTGTATCGGCTGGTGTTGGCATAATTGAAGTAGTTGACGGCCAGCAGGTCTAGGTCGCCGTCATTATCGACGTCGCCGAGTACAGCGGCCGCGGGGTTGAAGCCTGCCAGCACTTCCTGGCTGCCCGTGAAGGTGCCCGAGCCGTTGTTCAGGCGCACGCTTACCGTAGTGCCGTTGGAGCTAGCCGTCACAAAGTCCAGGTCGCCGTCGTTGTCCACGTCGCCGAGCGCTACGGTAAGGGGCCGCGAGCCAACTAGCACTTCCTGGTAGCTGCTGAAGATGCCGTTGCCATTATTCAGGCGCACACTCACGGTGCTGGTGGTCAGGCTGTTTGCTACAGTGTAATTAGCAGCGAGCAAGTCGAGGTCACCGTCGCCATCGATGTCGCCGAGGGCAATGTCGTGGGGTAGGTTGCCCACGGCTACTTCTTGGTTGCCCACGAAGCGGCCGTTGCCGTTGTTAAACCGCATGCTCACCGAATTCACGTTGGAATTAGGCGTGAGCAGATCTAGGTCGCCGTCGCCGTCGATGTCGGCTAGCTTCACACTATAAGGGCCACGGCCCACCGTTACCTCTTGTCCATCTGTGTACGTGCCATCGCCGTTGTTCAGGCGTATGCTCACGGTACCGTTCGCAACGGAATTAGCTAGGTTGTTAGCGGTGAGGACATCCAGGTCGCCGTCGCCGTCTACGTCGCCGAGGGTTACGCCCTGCGGGTTGGTGCCCACCGCCGGGTCAGTGCCGCCGCGGAATACGGCGGGCGCTATGGCCGTAGTCGTCGTGAATTGGAAAACCTGCGGAGTGGTTAAGCTAGCAGCGTTTTGACCTTGCACCTTTGCGGCTACGGTAGCAAACACCGTTTCGCCAGCCTTGAAGTTCTCGTCTGGGTTGAAGCTCAACACCGCACCGCTTACGGTAAGAGTACCAGTTTTCTTGCCGCCGGCTTGCTGACTGAATACGCTGGTTGCCTGGCGAGTAGCGGGCGTGTTGTCCAAGGGCCGGTTGAAGCTCGCGGCCACGTCGGTGCCACGGGCGGCTGTGTTGATGTTGCGCACGGGCCAGGTCGATACCACTTCCAGTGCCGCTGCTTGGTTCAAGCGTACACTCACCGAGTTATTGTTGTTGTTTTTGCTACGAGTCAGCACGTCTAGGTCCCCATCACCATCTACGTCGCTCAGGGTCAAGGTGCCCGCGCCGGCGCCTACTGTTAGTAGCTGGCCGGGGCTGAAAGCGCCCGCGCCGTTGTTTAGACGCACGCTGGCGGTGTTCAGGCCGCCGCCAATTCCTACCACATCAAGGTCGCCGTCGCCGTCTACGTCACCGAGGCTAAAGTTGCTGATGCCGGGTATTACTTGGGTGCCGCTGAAGTTGCCCTCACCATCATTCACCCGCACATCAACGCCACCTAGGAAGGCTGTTGCGAGCAGGTCTAGGTCGCCGTCGCCGTCGATGTCGCCCACGGCTAAGCCCGCCGGCTGGCCCCCGGCAACGATCGTTTTGCCGGCGGAGAAAGTGCCGTCACCGTTGTTCAGGCGCGTTATCACGGAGCTAGCGTAGTAGTTGCCGGCCAGCAGGTCGAGGTCCCCATCACCATCAATGTCGCCCAGCACTGCCGCGAAGGGCGAAATGCCGATGGTTATTTCCTGACCCGCAGAGAAAGTGCCTGCGCCATCGTTCAGGCGCACGCTAGCCGTCATGTTGCCACCGTTGGAGGCAATGAAGTCGAGGTCACCGTCGGCATCTACGTCGCCGAGGGTTACATCATACGGCGCTCTTCCAACGCTTACTTCCTGGGTGCCAGTGAAGCCGCCTTTGCCATCATTTAAGCGCACGCTCACCGTGCCAGCAAAGTTGTTGGCCGTTGTGCCTTGGTTTACTACTACTAAGTCGAGGTCGCCGTCGCCGTCTACGTCGCCGAGCACGATGTTCTCGGGCCGGCTGCCTACTGGCACTTCCTGCGTACCGCTGAAATTTCCCCTTTTATCATTCAGACGCACGCTTACTAAATTGTTCAGCGGGTTGGTGGTTAATAAATCGGGGTTGCCGTCGCCGTCGACGTCGCCCGTGGTCAAGCCACTGCTCACCGCATAAGGTACTCCAACTACGGCTACTTCTGAGCCCCCTCCGAAGGTGCCTGCGCTAGGGCTGGTAGCCGTGGTAAATTGAAAGACTTGCGGCTTGGTCAGGGCCACTCCGCTGTTGCCGCGGGCAGTAGCGGTCAGGGTGGCGAATACGGTTTCGCCCGCTCTGAAGTCGGCGTTCGATTTAAAGCTGAGTGTGTTGCCGCTCACCCGAACGGCACCAGCCTTCTTGCCGCCGGCCTGCTGCCCGAACACTTTCAGGGCTTGCTGGGTAGCGGTGGTGTTGCTGAGTTCTTGGTTGAAGCTCACCGAAACTTCAGTGGCCTTGGCGGCGGCACGGGCGTTGCGCGTGGGCGAAACACTCGTGACGACCAGCGGAGTCGTGGCAGGCTGATTCAGACGCACCGTCACTTTGCCTTCTTCAAAATCAGCATTGGCCGTAGCAAAGTCGAGGTCACCATCACCGTCGAGGTCGCCCAGCGCGGCGTGAGCAGGCCCTACGACTTTCGTGTCTACTTCCTGCGTGCCGCTGAAGCCGCCAGCGCCATTATTCAGGCGGACACTCACGGTGCCCGCTTGGGGCGTGCCATTGCTGAAATTATTGTTGGTAGTCAGCAGGTCGAGGTCACCATCGCCGTCGAGGTCACCCACGGTAACGTTGGTGGGGCGGATGCCCACCGACACATCGGCGGCATTTTTGAAAACGCCTTTGCTGTCATTCAGGCGCACACTTACCGTGTTGCTGGAGACATTGGCGGTGAGCAGGTCGAGGTCACCGTCGCCGTTGACGTCACCTAGCGTCAGGCTCATCGCACCTAGCCCGACGGGGTATTCCCAGGTGCCCGAAAAGTTGCCGTCGCCGTCATTTACCCGTACCCCAACGGTGCTTGCGCTGCCGTACAGGTTGTTGGCGGTGAGCAGGTCGAGGTCACCGTCGCTGTCGATGTCGCCGAGCACCACTTCCTGAGGGTTGAAGCCCGTTTGCAAGTCTTGTGTTCCGCTGAAGGTGCCGTTGCCGTTGTTGAGGCGCACGCTCACGCCGTTTAGCGACCTGACGGTAACTAAGTCGAGGTCACCGTCGCCATCCACGTCGCCCAGCGCCACGCTAAGCGCTAGGCCACTACCGAGGGCTGTTGCCGGACCGGTAGTAAAGCGGCCAGCGCCGTTGTTGAGACTCACGCGGGCTACGGTGCCGCCTATCGTGACAAAATCCAGATCACCATCGCCGTCTAGGTCGCCGAGCGCTAGGTCCTGGGGGCCTTCGCTGAGGGCTACTTCGCCGCCGTTGCTAAAGCTGGCCTTGCCATCGTTCAGGCGGATGCTCACGGTACCGGTGCTGCCCAGTGACGTAGCCGTGAGCAGATCTAGGTCGCCGTCGCCGTCCACGTCGCCTATTTTGGCGCGGCGCGGGCCCCGGCCAACGGAAATCTCCGAACCACCGCTGAAGGTAGCAGCGCTAGGTGCCACGGCCGTGGTAAACTGAAAAACCTGGGGGGTAACGGCCGCGCCATTGCTACCCCGGGCAGCCCCCGTGACGATGGCCGTAACGGTTTCTCCCGGTTTGAATTCGTTGTCGGACTTAAACGTGAGCGTTTTTCCGTTGATGGTGGTCGTACCGGCTTTTTGACCACCTGCTTGCTGGCTAAATACTTTTAGCGCTTGTTGGGCATTGCTGCTGCCCAACACTTGGTTGAAGCTGACTACTACATCGGTGGTGCGCGCCGCCGAACGGGCATTCTGGGCGGGGAGGAAGCTGGTAGCAGTAGGTGCCTGCGCCTGGGCCACGCCGGCTAACAGCACGAGCAAACCAGTACTCAGGGCACAGGGGAGCTTAGAGCTGGGGTGTGCTGATGAGTGGGTGGGGGTAACGGTGTGAGTCATATAGTGGGGTATGGTAGGGCATTTCTTACAGGTAATCAGATCAGTAAGACGAAGGTAAGTCAGGCTTTGTTTTCGCGAAAGTCTGGCTTGCCTTAATAAATTACTATTTTTTATTATTAATAAAAAAATAAGCGCACAGCTTCCTCGTGCGCAGGGGTTCATAAACACCACGCAGGCCTAGGCTCGTTAAAACCTAGGCCTGCGTGGTGTTTATGATAAATCATTGTTGACCAGGTAATTGTATTAAAATTTGAGTACTTGCTCCCAAATATCTACTTGCACCGGTACGCCCTGCGCTAGGTTTTCTTTGCGCGTCGCCAGCGACTTCTCGCCGGGGTAGAACACTTCCTCGCCGGGCACCGGCGGACTGCTCTTGGTGTAGCGCAAAATCTCTTCGACCAACTCGGCGTGTAGCTGCGGCTGCTTGAGGCAGATAAAGCACTGCGAGACGCCGGATTCCTGCCCGCTCTTGGTAATCTCAGCTGTGGAGCGCCCGCCGCTGAGAGCCGTGAGGAGCACATCGAGCACCAACGAAAGCCCGGAACCTTTCCAGAAGCCAATCGGCAGGCCCCGCTGCGACTCTAGCACTTTGGCGGGGTCGGTGGTCAGCTTGCCTTCGTTGTCGTAGCCGCCGGGCACGGGCAGCTGCTCGTGGGCAGTGGCGTAGGAGGAAAGCTTGCCGTAGGAGTACTGCGAAATCGCCATGTCGAGTACGATGGGTCCTTCGGCCCGCGGCACACCGATTACCAGTGGGTTATTGCCAAGCCGTGCATCAGTACCGCCCCAGGGCGTGACGTTGGCAATGGTGTTGGTGAAGCAAATGCCGATGCAGTCGGCTTCGGCGGCCTGCCAGCCGTACGTGCCACCGCGCATCCAGTGGTTGGTATTGCGAATGGCGACGCAGCCTATGCCTTGCTGCTCTGCTAGCTCGATGGCGCGCGCCATGCACAAGCTAGCATTGTACATGCCGGGGGCTAGGTGGCCGTCCCAGCGCTCCACGAGTCCGTTGCGCTCCAGGCATTCGGGCTCGGCTTGCGGGTCGACCAAGCCTTTCTGCACGTGACCTACGAAGGTCGGAAAGCGGTTCAGGCCGTGGGTGTACACGCCGTCCCGGCTATTCTGGGCGAAGATGGTGGCGCAGCGCTCGGCCTTGTTTTCCGGAAAAGCTAGGCCGAGCAAGACACGCTTGAACTCTTGTTGGAGCTGCTGGTAAGGAACACGCATGGGCGTAGGGGCTAGGGTAAATACCTAGCTTCTACGACTTCGGCGGTGCAACTGGTGGTTCGGCCTGTTTTATTCTGCCCATAATCTGTCCGCGGCCGGGTACCGATAGCAGGCGCACCGCCAAGGCCGCGGGCTGCCGGCGGGCGGGCACCGTCACGACGACCGTGCGCGGCTTGAACTCAAACGGGCTAGCCTGCACCCGCAAGCTCACTTTGCCTTTCTTGAGCGACTTCCACGAGGCGGGCAGCGTGAGCGAGAAGCGGCCTTCGTCGTCGGTTACGGCGCCGTATTTTGTGTTGTCGATAAAGATCCAGGCACCGGGCACGCCCAAGCCCGTGGAGTCATCCAGCACGCGCCCTTGCAGCACCACCGATTTTTGAGTGGGTGCGCTGTTAACCAAATGCTTAGGTGCATCGGCTAGCGCCAGGCTTACCACCGGCACCGGTGGCACAGCAGCTTGCGTTTCTGTTGCTCGCAAACCCAGAAAAGCTAGCCCCGCCAGCACCCACCGCGACCAGCGTTTGATAGGAGAAACCACAGTTGCCGCGGGCTGAAGCTGTGCCGCGTGTGCGTTGCCACATACAGATTTGCTTCTGGGTTGCGCCAGGAACGCCAGAATTTCGGCTTCGCTCATGCGCGAAAAGTCCACGACTTCGGTGGCGCACACGGCGCAGTGTCGCCCGATGGTGGTGGGCGTCATGGCATCCCAGGGCTGAGAGCAAGGGCTAGGTATCGAAAAGCTAGGGTGCGACATGGGCAAAAAAGGGTAATAAAGGAGTAAGTCGTGCGCTGGTCCGACGCCCTCGGCGTCCGACCGGTTATCGTTGAACGAGGTATTTGAACGATAATCGTGCATCAAGTATGCAGATGTCCATAGGCGACAACCGGTTCGACACCAAAGGCGTCGAACCGGCGCACGGAAGTATTAACGGTGAAACGGACGTTTTAAGCGCTGCCAAATACCACGCGGACTGTGCCAGGGTTGGGGTGTATTTACTATAGCTACTCCCCCTACGGTTACCGTCCTCATTAATCCTGTGACATCAGCAGCCATAGCAATATGAAGCAGCTGTGTAGTCGAAGCGGATATGGGTATATCCTTTCTAACGAAGCCAATATAACTAACTGCCAGGTGCTTAGTAGATGCCGCCCATATATCAGCCGGAATCGTTAGCTCAAATTGTCCAGTTGCATTGGTAGCTACCCCTAGGTTAGTTCCGGC
This sequence comes from Hymenobacter crusticola, assembly GCF_002154225.1. Classification (GTDB taxonomy): domain Bacteria; phylum Bacteroidota; class Bacteroidia; order Cytophagales; family Hymenobacteraceae; genus Hymenobacter; species Hymenobacter crusticola. Next base: position 321,128 of record NZ_MTSE01000006.1, on the reverse strand, counting down.
GAGCAAAACCGTGACGGCAGGCAATGCTTCGTGGGAAGCTGAATCGGTTACTATCCCGCGTATCACCACAGGCTGTTGCACATAATCGGCTATGGAAATGGGCTCACCTTGCCGCTGCCGTTGCTCGGTGGACGTCTGCGCTTTTGAAGGATTGGCAGCACCTTCCCGCAAGCCCCACACCGCCACGGCCGCCGCCAGCCAAGCGCGCCACGACCTAGGCCTAGGTGCCACTGTTGGGCGGAGCTCCCGCTTCAGTTGATCGGTGCGAAAGCGCCCGCACGTTGGCTGTCCGGCTTGTTGGTGCAGCCACACCAGCAGCTCGGCGTCGGTAAATTTGGTAAAATCAACCACTACTTTGGCACAAGCTGCACAATGGCGACCGTGCGCGGTGGGCGTCATGGCGTCCCAAGGCTGGGAGCAGGGGCTAGGTATAGAGAGGCTAGGACGCTGCATAAAGCACTGATTAATAATATCTTATTTTGTATTTATAGATTTTAGGCCTGCTGATGGTGTTCTAGGTGGTGTGAACTTGATGACAGATACTACAGCTTCTGGAAGAAGCACGGTGTCTCCCATTACCAGATTATCGTGCTGCACTTGCCCTACAACTGGTTCAAGGGGTTGCAAACTGATGTTCAGTTTGGGGGTGGCAATAGATACATGAGCCGAGTACAGAAAGCCATTATCTACTCTCACTAGCAGCTTACTCCCAATCAATTGCACAGGAAGCAGCAACTCAAAGCTTCCATCGAGTCCGGTGCGGACGGTGTGCGTTGTGTCTTGCAAGCAGGTAATGTAAGCGTTGGCGAGCGGCACGCGCGTGACGCGGTCGGTGACGTGGCCGCGTACGGTGAAGAACTCCGTTGCCGCCGTGGCTTGTTGCGCATCCAGTTGTCCAACGAGAGGCGGGGGCATCTCACAACTACTCAGCGCCACGGCGGCCGTGGCCAGCCACCTAGCCCAGGAGGGCGCTGCGGTGGGCGGCGCGGGCCGGGGTTGCTCTAGCTGATCGGGCCGAAACCGACCGCACACGCGCTCCGATGGGCGGGTCGCGAAAAAGTCGAGCAGCTCAGCTTCACTCATGCAACTAAAATCTACGACCACCTTCTCGCAGGCAGCGCAATAACGGCCGTGCGTTGCCGGGGTCATGTGGTCCCACGATTGAGCACAGGGGCTAGGAACAGAAAAGCTAGGCATAGGCAACGGAGTAGAAGGTTTAGTACCTAGATGCCGCCTGCCCATAGATTCCACACGAGTGCGGAAGGAATTGTGTCGAATAACTCGCTAGTAGCAGGCAGTCCTTTCGACCAGCGGGAGAAGTCTCGCGTGGAATGGCAGCCCGAATCGTTAGGATTTACTCCGGCAGCCACAACCAGCGGGATTTCTCCCGCTGGTCAACATGACAGGTACTTTGTCGTTGTGGCCCGCAGCAGGTTGTGTGGCTCGAAACCCGCCCATAGTAGACGCATGATGCAGCCGCGGCGCATTATTCTGTATCTTTTGCCCTCTCAAAACCAATTACGCCTTTGTCTACTCCTCTGCCTCCATCGCGCGCCAGCACCTTATTTCGTCGAAAAAGTATTGCCCAACTTCAAGCTAGCCCCCCCGCCGACGCCCACGGCGGCCCCGGCGACGGTGGCCTAGCCCGGCACCTCACCGTGCGCGACCTCACCGCCCTCGGCATTGCGGCCGTTATTGGGGCGGGTATCTTCAGCACCATCGGCAACGCCTCCCACGACGGTGGCCCCGCGGTGTCGCTGCTATTTGTGTTTACGGCCGTAGCCTGCGCTTTTTCGGCGTTGTGCTACGCGCAATTCGCGGCCACCATCCCGGTGAGCGGCTCGGCCTACACCTACGCTTACGCCTCTTTCGGCGAGCTAGCCGCCTGGATTATCGGCTGGGCACTCATCATGGAATATGCCGTGGGCAACATCGTAGTGGCCATTTCCTGGTCCGACTACTTCACGGGCCTGCTCGACGGCATCGGCATGCACATCCCCGATTATCTGACCCTAGGCACCCAGAGCGCCTACAAAGGCTACCACGACGTGCTTGCTCTCATGCAAGCCGGGCAGCCCTTGTCGGAAGCCTCGCCTGCCCAGCTCGACGCGTACCGGATCTGGAACAGCGCCCCCGCCTTGTTTGGCGACTTTAAACTGGTGTGCGACCTGCCCGCGTTTTGCATCACGGTGCTCGTAACGGCCCTGGTGTACATTGGCATCAAGGAATCGAAGACGGCTTCTAACTTCTTGGTTTTGTTGAAGCTAGCTGTCGTGGCCGTGGTCATTGCGGTGGGCGCTTTCTACGTGAAATCGGCCAACTGGACGCCCTTCGCGCCCAACGGCGTCGGTGGCGTGCTCAAGGGCGTATCGGCGGTGTTCTTCGCCTACATCGGCTTCGATGCCATCAGCACCACCGCCGAGGAGTGCAAGAATCCGCAGCGCGACCTGCCCCGCGCCATGATCTACGCCCTGGTAATTTGCACCGTGTTGTACGTCATTATCACGCTGGTGCTTACCGGCATGGTAAGCTACAAAGAGCTAGGCGTCGGCGACCCTTTATCGTTCGTGTTCAAGAAAGTAGGCGTCGATTGGCTGGCGGGCGTGGTAGCCGTATCAGCGGTATTCGCCATGACCTCGGTGCTGCTCGTGTTTCAAATCGGGCAGCCGCGTATCTGGCTGACTATGAGCCGCGACGGGTTGCTGCCGCCCGTGTTTGCCAGAGTGCACCCACGTTTTCACACGCCCTCGTTCAGTACCATCGTTACGGGCTTTTTCGTGGGTGTGCCGGCCTTGCTGCTCAACATGGATCTCGTCATTGACCTGACTAGCATCGGAACCCTGTTCGCCTTCGCGCTAGTGTGCGGCGGCATCCTCGTTATCGACCCCTACGGCCAATCTGACGCTCGCTTTAAGGTGCCTTACGTGAACGGCCGCTTCTTGGTGCCGGTAGTGCTGCTAATTGGGGCGGTGCTGCTCTGGAACTACAACCGCCCGGCTATCAACGAGTTCTGGGGCGCCTTCAGCAGTGGCAGCTACGAGCAATTCCGCCACCTCATCCCCATGATTGTGTTCTTGCTGTTCTGCGTGGGGCTGGCAGTGGTGTCGTTCACCAAGCGCTTGTCGTTGCTTCCGGTGCTAGGTCTGCTCACCAACTTATACCTGATGACGCAGCTAGGTATCAGCAACTGGATCTTATTTTTTGGCTGGCTGATTATTGGACTGGCTATTTATTTCAGCTACAGCAATAAGCACAGCAAATTGAACGCTGTAGCTAGCCGCTGATAGGGTATTGAGTTTTGGGCATGCTTCAACAAGTTGAACATGATGGGAATAAATTTTAATAATTTGTTTTAGTTATTGTTCTTTTAATAAATAAAAAAGCGTCGCTATACTAGTATAGTGACGCTTTTTTATTTATAATTTATGTAAATACTATTTTATGAATAAGGTTTATTTTTTTATTGATTTAATTATTTAAAAAATAAACCTTTAGTGCGTATTATAGAAGTGCTGTAATTGTCGTGTGTCTCTATGATAACTTCCTATAATGGTTTGAGAAAATGATATAAGGCAGCAGCACAGGATAAAATTACTTTTGGTGTTATGCTTCCCAACTACTGCGAGTAGAGGAAGTGCCACCCAACCTCCTGTTCTACGCTATTCTATGAAGCAAATTTTTCTCCTGTGGTTCCTGCTGCTAGGTACCATAGTAGCTGGCTACGCACAAACGCGAAGCATAACCGGCCGGATCGTTAGTGCGGACAAATCAGAGCCGCTAATTGGGGTAACGGTAGTGGAGAAGGGCACCACCAACGGCATCTCGACGGACACAAAGGGCGAGTTTGCCCTGAACGTAGCCGGCAATCAGCGCGTCACGCTTGTGGTGAGCTACATCGGCTTTAAGGCGCAGGAACTGGACGTAGCACCCGACCAGGCCCGACTCGACATTCGGCTAGCGGCCAACACAGCCGCGCTAGACGAGGTAGTCGTGATCGGTTACGGTACCGTGAAGAAGCGCGACCTAACCGGCTCGGTGTACTCGGTGAAGTCGGATGATATCGTGCAAACGCCCACCCACAACGCCATCGAAGCCATTCAGGGTCGGGTGCCCGGCGCTGATATTGTGCGAACCTCAGGTGCAGCAGGGGCTAACTCGAGCATTTCTATCCGCGGCACGCGCTCCATCAACAACGCTGGTACCGGTGCTGCTAGCGGCATCGACCGCAACGGTCCGCTCACCATCATCGACGGCTTCCAGGGCGGCAACATCGCCGATCTGAACCCCAATGATATTGAGTCGATTGAGGTGCTGAAAGATGCCTCCTCTACGGCTATTTACGGCGCGCAGGGTGCCAACGGCGTTATCATCGTGACGACCAAAAAGGGCGCGGCGGGCAAGGTACGGGTAGCGTATAACGGCTACTACGGCGTCAACACGTACCGCTTTCCGGAGTCGCGCACTGGTCAGGATTACCTGAACCTGCGCCGCGAAGCATGGCGTACTACCGGTGACTGGAACAGCCCCGACGACGACGCCAAGATCTTTCCCGAAGTAGGCGAGTACGCGGCTGTGCAAGCCGGGCAGTGGGTCGATTGGGTAGACCTCGTGAAGCGCAATGGCACTCAGCAAAACCACTCCGTATCGCTCCGCGGCGGCTCCGACAACACCAAGGTGTTTGCCTCGGCAGGCTACTTCCGCGAAGAAGGGATGCTGCGCAACAACGACTATGACCGCTATAACCTGCGCCTCAATGTTGACCAGAACATCAGCAAGATCATCAAAACCGGCTTCCTAAGCCAGATTACCTATTTCAAGCAGGACAACCGCCAGAATCCGCTTGGGCAGGCTACCTCCCTCAGTCCGCTCGGGGTGCCGTATGATGCCAATGGTGCTATCAACACATACCCCATTGCCGCCGACCAGAGCCGCGTGAGCCCGCTCGCGGATGAGCGCGGTCCGTACGTAGCCCGCGACAACACCATTCGCACCAATATCATCGCCAACGGCTACCTAGAAGTCACGCCGGTAAAAGGCCTGTCGCTGCGCTCAAACTTCGGTACGAACCTGACGTTCAGCCGCCGCGGTATCTACAACGACCGTACGTCGCTCACGCAAGCCAGCAACCGCACCTCCGTATCATCGACGGAAAATAATTTCAGCCGGTTTTATAACTGGGATAATATTATAAGCTACAACAAGGATTTCGGCGACCATAATTTTACGCTCACGGGTATTACTAACTATATCCAGAGTGATAATGATAATACCTACGCCAGCGGTACCAACCAATTGTTGGCTTCGCAATTATTTTACGATTTGAGTGCTACGAGCACTTCCGTTACGCGCACTATTCGCTCGCCCTACGTGGGTTCGAAAAATATGGCGTATGCAGGTCGTTTAAATTATAGCTACAAAGGAAAATATTTATTGACCTTGACCGGCCGTTACGATGGTGCTTCGCGCTTGGCAGCTGGCAATAAGTGGGATTTCTTTCCGTCGGCAGCCGTGGGCTGGAATATCAGCGACGAAGCATTCCTGAAAGACTTCGAAAAGCTGAATAACCTGAAACTTCGGGCTAGCTACGGCGTGGCCGGCAACTATGCCATCGACCCTTATGGCACGCAAAGCGTGCTGTCGGCTAGCACCCGCATGGGCTTTGGCGATGTGCCCGCGACGGCCTATTTATTCCAAGCTACGGTGGGTAACCCCAACCTAGGGTGGGAAAAATCGGCAACGACGGACATCGGGTTGGACCTAGGTATGTTCAATAACCGCGTGAGCGCCACGGTGGATGTGTACGACACGCGCACCTCCGACATTTTGTTGCTGCGGCCCTTGCCTATCTCGTCGGGTGTGAGTCAGGTATACGAAAACATCGGGGCTACCCGCAACCGCGGAATCGAGTTTGCCCTGACCACGCAGAACATTCAGGCCAAAGACTTTAAATGGTCGTCGACGATTACGTTCTCCCGCAACATTGAAGAGATTACGCGACTCATCAGCGGCACCGACATTATTGCCTCGAGCAACCCCGAGAGCAATTCGCTGCTGCTCGGTCACCCGATTCGGTCGTTCTACACCTACAAAAAGCTAGGTATTTGGCAGACGAACGAAGCCGACATTGCCGCGCAGTACAAGCTAGGTAACTACACCTTTAAGCCCGGTGATATCAAGCTGCTGGACTTGAATGGTGATTACACGTTCACCGCCGCCGACCAGATGTACATCGGCTCGAACGTGCCGAAGTGGGTAGCTGGTTTCCAGAACACGTTCACCTACAAAGGCTTTGACCTGAATATGTTCTGGTTTGCTCGCTACGGGCAGATGATCAATGCCGAATTCTTGGGCCGCTACAATACGGCGGGTTCCGGCAACGGACCAGCTATCATTGATTACTGGACGCCCGAAAACCCCACGAATGATTTCCCACGGCCACGCAGAGGCACCACGCTGAGCTCCTACCAAGGCTACACCGGCTACCAGGCGCTGAATTTTGTGGATGGTTCCTATCTGAAATTGAGAACCCTGACCCTAGGCTACACCATTCCGAAAGGAATTGCGGGCAAAGCATTCCTGGAAAGTGCCCGCATTTATGCCACGGCCTCCAACCTTTTTGTGCTGGCCAAAAGCCACCTGATCAAAGATTACGACCCCGAGCGCGGTGGCAGCGAATCGACGCCCTTGAGCCGCCAATTTATCCTCGGGGTGAATCTTAATTTCTAATTGAGATACGAACATGAACCTACTTCATAAGGCAAATAACAAGCAAGTCCTGTTCTCCCGCGGGCTCGCGCTGATGCTCACGCTAGGGCTAGGTGCCTGCAACGACCTCGACGAGTACAACCCCTCCAACGCTACCGCCGATACCGTGTGGAGCACGCCCGAAGGCTTCGTGACGGTGGTGAACGGTGCTTACTCCGAGCAGCGCTCCTGGTACGGCAAGGAAGACGGCGAGTTCATGAGCGAAACGGGCACCGACCTGTGGTTCAACAGTTCCAAGAGCACCTATGCCGGCCAGCTCACCCAATACGCGGGCCTCACCCCACTGCAAGGCAACCCCAACCGTGCGGCCTGGACGGCCCTGTGGAAGTCGATCAACTTGTGTAATGCTGGTATCAATCGCATCAACGAAGCGGGCTTCACCTCGGCGCAAGATAAGAACCAGCGCGAAGGCGAGCTGCGCTTCTTGCGGGCCTTCTACTACTGGCACGTGGTGGAAACCTGGGGCGGCGTGATGCTGCGCACCGAGGAAACCAAAGAGCCCGTTGTGACGGCGACGCGCAGCTCGGTAGACGATTTTTATAAGCTGATCATCAGTGACCTAGAGTTTGCGGCCGCCAACCTGCCCGTGAGCTGGGGCAACGAGTATAGCCGCGCCACCAACAAGGCCGCTATGGGCTTCTTGGCGCGGGCGTATCTATCGCAGGCCTACTACGCGACGGGTGGCGACGCGCAGACGTACTTCACCAAGGCCCGCGACATGGCCAACAGCATCATCACTCGCAAGGGGGAGCTGAAGGTCGATTTGGTACCTAGCTACGCCGACCTCTTCAACCCCGCCAACAACAAAAAGCAAGGCCGAGACGGGGGAGAGGCGCTGTACGTGGTAAGCAACTCCACGAACCCTAGCCTCAACATCGACGACCAAGGCAACCGCCTGTTTCAAGTATTTCAGGCTCCCTACAACGGTCGGCCGGGCCTAGAGCAGAGCCTAGCTTATGGCTACGAAAACAACCGCCGCCTGATGCCTACGCTCACGCTGCTGGACCTCTACGACGCTACCAAGGATGCTCGCTACGAGGCTTCTTTCCAGGAAGTGTGGCTGGCTAACAAAGCCTACACTTGGACGGCCGCCGACGCCCGCACCTTTGGCAAGGATGCTAGCATTGTGGGCAAACAGCTGCGCGTAGGTGACACCGCGCTAGTAGTCACCAAACGCGCCCTGACCAATAAGAACCTGCGCACCTACGTGGTGTACGACCGCAACGACGTGTATTTGCCCAACCGCACTATCCGCGACGGGCTGAACTACGTGAACTTAAAGAAGTTCTTTGACCCGAACCGCTCGGCGCCCAACGTGCAGGCCGGCACCAACGACGTGATGGTAATGCGCCTAGCCGAGATGTACCTGATTTCGGCGGAAGCGGAGTTGCAGCTCGGTAACAAAGCTGCGGCTGCCACCATGATCAACGTGCTGCGGACCCGCGCCGCCCGCAAAACGCCCGTGAACCAAACCGCGGCCATGCAGATAACGGCCGCCGATGTAACGCTCGACTTCATCTTGGATGAGCGTGCACGCGAGTTTGCCGGCGAAAACATCCGCTGGTTCGATGTAAAGCGCATGAAAGGCGTGCGCAGCAGCGACGACTTCGTGAACTACATCAAGCAGCGCAACCCCGACATCAACCAAGTGCAGCCCTTCCACGTGCTCCGGCCCATCCGGCAGGAGGAGCTGAACTCCTTGACCAACGCGGCGGAGTTCGGCCAAAATCCTGGGTACTAGAGCACGAATCACCCGCCGGTCGGACAGTACTAACCGTCCGAACGGTAGCGCTGCGCTCAATTGCTGACGCTTGCCGGTCGGACGCCTAGGGCGTCCGACCGGCAGGCGTCAGAACAAGCTGGTTGAACGATCATTGTGCACCTAGCTTGTGCAGACAGCAGCACACCACAACTGGTTCGACGCCTTAGGCGTCGGACCGGCAGACGCGAGTCAAAAGTTAACCTCCTCCTAAAACCTAGTCCTTTGCATCGTTCTCCCCTGAAAAAAGCAGCCAGCATTTTACTGTTTATCAGCTGTTTTCTGCTGCTTTGTTCGCCTAGGTCCTATGGGCTAGGCAAACCGGTTAAAGGCCAGTCGCGCACCATTGTAATTCCGAAGGCGGCGCACGCTCGGGTAGAGTTCGGTGCCAATCGACTGGCAACGGCGCTGCAAGCAGCGGGCTATCAGGTGAAAGTAGTGAAGCAAGATAAGCTAGCCGGCAAGCAGGGGCTAATCGTGATAGGCAAGCCGGGGGATGAACTGCTGCAAAAAGCAACGACCACCTACCAGCTTGGCGCGACCAAAACCCTAGCCAAGGAAGGCTTTGCCATCAACTCGGCGAAGAGCAACGTGCTGGTTATCACCGGTGCCGACGACTCAGGCGCTCTGTACGGTTGCCTGGAACTAGCCGATCAGGTGAAGGAAAAGCAGGCGTTACCTGAGCAGATTTCTTATATCGACCAGCCCGAAATGGTGCTGCGCGGTACCTGCATCGGGGTTCAAAAACCAACGTACTTGCCCGGCCGCGGCGTGTACGAGTATCCGTACACGCCCGAGGTGTTTCCGTGGCTCTACGATAAAGAGCTGTGGGTGAAGTACCTCGACATGATGGTCGAGAACCGCTACAACTCGCTCTACCTCTGGAACGGGCACCCGTTTGCGTCGTTGGTACGCTTGAAGGAATACCCGTACGCGGTAGAAGTAGACGAGGCGACTTTTAAGAAGAATGAAGAAATCTTCGGCTTTGTGACCAAAGAGGCAGATAAGCGCGGTATCTGGGTGATTCAGATGTTCTATAACATTATCGTTTCCAAGCCTTTCGCCGAGCACCACAACATCAAAACCCAGGACCGCAACCGGCCCATCGTGCCGCTCATTGCCGATTACACCCGTAAGTCGATTGCCGCCTTCGTGGAGAAGTACCCGAACGTGGGCCTGATGGTGGCGCTAGGGGAGGCCATGGAAGGTGTGGGCCAAGACGACGTAGATTGGTTTACCAAAACCATCATCCCCGGCGTGCAGGACGGCTTGAAAGCCCTCGGTCAGACCACGCAGCCGCCCATCGTGCTGCGCGCCCACGACACCGACGCGCAAGCCGTGATGAAAGCGGCGCTGCCCATCTACAAAAATCTGTACACGGAAGCCAAGTTCAACGGCGAGGCCCTGACAACTTACACGCCCCGCGGCCCCTGGGCCGAGCTGCACCGCAACCTGAGCCGCATCGGCACGGTGCAGATTGAGAACGTGCACATCCTGGCCAACCTAGAACCCTTCCGCTACGGCTCAGCCGACTTCATGCAGAAAAGCGTGCAAGCCATGCACAACGTGTACGAAGCCAACGGCTTGCACCTCTACCCGCAAGCCTCGTACTGGGATTGGCCCTACACCGCCGACAAGGTAGCGCAGCGCCAATTGCAAGTAGACCGCGACTGGATTTGGTACAAAGGCTGGGCCCGCTACGCCTGGAAAGCCAACCGCCCGCGCCCCGCGGAAGTGAACTACTGGGGCAGCTCCATCGGCGAGATGTACGGCTGCGACGAACAAGCCGGTAAAGCCATCTTGGAAGCCTACGAAGAGTCGGGCGAAATCTCGCCGAAGCTCCTGCGCCGCTACGGCATCACCGATGGCAACCGCCAGACGCTGACCCTAGGTATGCTGATGGGCCAGCTCATCAACCCGAACCGCTACGGCCTGTTTACGCTGCTCTATAACTCGGAAGCGCCAGAGGGCGAGATGATTATTGAGTATGCCGCGAAAGAAGCCGCCCGTCAGCCGCACATCGGCGAGACACCCCCGCAAGTAGCCGACGAAGTGGTGGTGCACGGCCGCAAGGCGGTGGCCGCCATCGAGAAAGCCGCGCCGAGCGTGACGAAGAACAAGGAGGAGTTTGAGCGCCTCAAAAACGACATGTACTGCTACGACGCCATGGCCAACTTCTACGCCGAAAAGGCGCGGGCCGCCGTGCAGGTGCTGCGCTACAAATACTCCAACAACGTGGCTGACCTAGAGCTAGCCGTGCCGCCCTTGCAGCGCAGTATCGAGCACTTCAAAAAGCTGGTGGAGCACACCCAAAACGCTTACCTCTACGCCAATAGCATGCAAACCTCCCAGCGCAAAATTCCGATGCGCGGGGTGGATGGTACCTACAAAACCTGGGTGGAAATGCTGCCGGTGTACGAGAAAGAGCTAACCAATTTCCGCCACAACATCGACTCGCTGAAGGCCATCAAGCCCTCGGCCCAAGCCAAGAAGCTCGTTGTTCTGAAGAACGCCCCGGTGAACGTGCTCAGCAAAGTGGAGGGCTACTACACCATTGCGCCGGGGCAAGAAGTTTTTGCCGATACTACCGCACAGATCAAGGAGTTTGCCTCGGAGCTAGTGGGCCTGAAAGGAGTGCTGCTCTCCAAAGCTAGCCAGCAGAAACAAGGTACGGAGGTGAAGTTTTCGGCCACCAAGCCGGTGAAAGTGCTGGTAGGCTACTTTGAGAAAAAAGGCGCGGGCTACCTGCAAGCGCCGCAACTCGAAACCGACGCCAGCGCCAACGACTTCGGCCAGGCCGATACCAAAACCGCTCACGCACTGCTCGCCGGCAACCAACCGCCTGTGAACGTGCACACGTTCTCCTTCAAAGCCGGCACGCACACTCTGAACCTAAACCGGGGCGCCTGCCTGATCCTAGGTTTCATCGACGGCAACCAGGACGTGCGCACCTACGACGCTGGCCTAGGGACGGGCGGGGAGAAAAAGGAAATCGACTGGCTTTTTGAATAAAGTGTCCTTCTCCAGTCGGGTGCAAGTAGCGCGGACTTTGTAGTCCGCGGCGTGAACAAGCTAGGCGCGGACCACAAAGTCCGCGCTACATAAAGAGGTAGTACAAACCATGCATTTACGAACCAAGCTTCTTCTCTCCTTCGCTTGCCTAGCCCTGTGGCAACGGCCGCAACCTAGCTTTGCGCAGCAGAGCACGCCCGTGGTGCTGAACACCGATAAGCTGAAAAGCAGCGTCGCGTACTTCAACTCGCTGGACGCAGAAGAAGCCGTGAAAAACTACGTCACCAACGCCCAGTCGGCCGACTGGATGGCGCAGAACGTGCCGCTGTTTGAGTGCCCCGACTCGGCCATTCAGGAGACCTACTACTACCGCTGGTGGACCATGCGCAAGCACCTGAAGCAGACCCCCGACGGCTACGTATTCACGGAGTTCATCACGCCGATGAACCACGCGGGCGTTCATAACACCATCAGCAGCGCCCTGGGGCACCACATCTACGAGGCGCGTTGGCTGCGCAACCAGCAGTACCTCGACGAATACATCAAGTTCTGGCTGTTCGTCGATCCGAAGCAGAAGAAGCCTCACCTGCACGCCTTCAGTAGCTGGCTCGATGATGCCGTGTACAACCGCTACCTCGTCAAGCCCGACCTAGCCTTCGTGCAGGCCGTGCTGCCCGCCCTCAACGACGATTACCGCCTGTGGGAAACGGAGCGCAAGCTGCCCAACCAGATGTTCTGGCAATTCGACGTGCGCGACGCCATGGAGGAATCCATCAGCGGCTCGCGCAAGGCCAAGAACGTGCGCCCCACCATCAACAGCTACATGTACGGCAACGCCAAGGCGCTAGCGGCTATGGCGGCGCTGGTGAAAAATGACAGCCTCACGCGCAAGTACAAGCAGAAGGAAAAGGAGCTGAAGACTTTAGTACAGAAGAATTTATGGGATGAACCCGCATCATTCTTTAAAGTGAAGTACGAAGCTGGTCCGCTCTGCGAGTCGCGCGAGGAGCTAGGCTACATCCCCTGGTATTTCTCCCTGCCCGACGACAAAGCCAAGTACGCCAAGCAGTGGGAGCAGCTCACCGACACGGCCGGCTTCAAAGCCAAATGGGGCCTGACCACCGCCGAGCGCCGCGCCCCCACCTTCCGAACGCACGGCTCCGGCCACGGCTGCGAATGGGACGGCGCCGTGTGGCCCTTCGCCACCACCCAAACCCTAAAAGGCCTCGCCAACCTGCTCACCCAGTACAAGCACCAAGACGGTATGAGCCCGCAGGTGTACTACGACGAGCTGCGCAAATATGCCCTTTCGCACCAGAAGAACGGCGTGCCCTACCTAGGTGAGTATCAGGACGAAAAGAACGGCTACTGGCTCAAAGGTGACAACCCCCGCAGCAGCTTCTACAATCACTCCGGCTTCTGCGACTTAGTCATCAGCGACCTGGTCGGCTTGAAGCCCCGCGCCGATAACAAGGTAGAAGTCTTCTCACTTGTTCCGGCTGGAAAGTGGGCGTGGTTCTGCCTCGATAATGTGCCTTACCACGGTAAGAGCATCACGGTGCTGTGGGACGAAACCGGCCAGAAGTACGGCAAAGGCAAAGGCCTGCGCATCTACGCCGACGGCAAGCAAATCTACCAAGGCAAAGACCTGAAGCGCGCATTGGCGACGTTGCCAGGCTAGGTAATTCGTCTCGTTCAGGTGGGGCGCCTCACCCCCCGGCCCCCTCTCCGAAAAGGAGAGGGGGAGCCTGATGCAAGAAGTGAGAAGTGCTAGGTTCTCAGTTTTAAGTGACCTTTTTAACGCAACCTTCAACCCTTCTCACCCAACACTTCAGACGATGGCTCCCCCTCTCCTTCTCGGAGAGGGGGCTGGGGGGTGAGGCGCTCCGCCTGCATTAATTACTTCATTATTCAACCTCAAGTACCCTATGAAGCAAAACGGAATACTCCGAAACCTCAAAAGCCTAGCCTTCGGCTTGTTGCTTTTGCTGGCAAGTTCAACGGCTTCCGTTGCGCAGCAGTACTACAATGTGGTGAAATACGGCGCGCGCCGCGACAGCAGCAAGCTAGCTACCCAGGCCATTGCCAAAGCCATCGACGCGGCATCAAAGGCGGGGGGCGGCACGGTGTACTTCCCGGCGGGTAAGTACAAAACCGGCCCGATTCACCTCAAAAGCAACATCACCATCGACATTGATGCGGGGGCGGAAATCTACTTCAGCAACAACTTCGACGATTACCTGCCCATGGTGCAGTCGCGCTACGAGGGCGTGGATGTGATAAACTTCTCGCCGCTGTTTTACGCCTATAAAGTCGAGAACATTACCATTAAAGGTCGCGGCCTGATTGATGGGCAGGGCAAAAAGTGGTGGGCGTTTGCCGAGGGCAAGTCGCGGCGGGAAAACGAGTCGAAGTGGCAAAAGGAATTCCGACGCCTGAACCCGGACGTGTTGAACAGCTTGAAGCCCGATGTGCCGGGAGTGATGGAGCGCGCCTTCCTGCGGCCACCATTCATCCAGCCCATGTACTGCAAGAATGTGCTGATTGAAGGCATCACCATTCGCAACTCACCCTTCTGGACGGTCAATCCCGAGTTCTGTGAGAACGTGACGGTGACGGGCGTGACCATCAACAACCCGAAGTCGCCAAACACCGACGGCATCAACCCGGAGTCATGCAAGTACGTGCACATTTCCAACTGCCACATCAGCGTCGGCGACGACTGCATTACCATTAAATCAGGCAAGGATGGCCCCGGCCGGAAGATGGCTGCGCCAGCCGAGAATTACACCATCACCAACTGCACCATGCTCTCGGGGCACGGGGGCGTGGTCATCGGCAGCGAGATGTCGGGCGACGTGAAGAAAATCACTATCTCCAACTGCATCTTCGACGGCACCGACCGCGGCATCCGTATCAAAACGGCCCGCGGCAGGGGAGGCGTGGTGGAGGAAATCCGGGTAGACAACATCGTGATGAAAAACATCCGCGAACAGGCCATTGTGCTGGATATGCAGTACGCCAAAAGCCAGCCCGAGCCCATCACGGAGCGCACCCCTAGGTTCCGCAACATCCACTTCAGCAACATCACCGCCGAGACAAACCAAGCGGGCTACCTGAACGGCTTGGAAGAGATGCCCATCGAAAACGTCACCTTCAACAACATGAACCTCAATGCCAAAACCGGCTTCACGGTGAAACAGGCGCAAAACATTGAGTTTCACAACGTGCAGGTGAATGCCGCCACCGGCCCCGCCGTGCGCGCCGAAAACGTAAAAACCCTGCTGCTCGACGGCGTACGCACCCTAGCACCCAAAGCCGCCACCGCCACCATCGACCTGACCAACGCCGAAGACGTGTTCGTCTACAACTCTTTTCCCGCCGCCGGCACCGAAACCTTCCTGAAGCTCAACGGCGACAAAACCAAGAACGTGGTGCTGCGCAACAACAACTTCAAGTACGTGAAAGCGCCCTTGAAGAAGGAGGATGTGGTGAAGGAGCAAGTGGTAGTGGATTAGTGTAAAAGCAAACTCTCAAGAACGTCATGCTGAGCTGGTCGAAGCATCTCTCCCGCTTCGCCTACCGATTGTAGAGACGCGACACTTCGCGTCTCCCCTTTGCACGATCACCTAGCTAAACAACATCAGCAACGAGGAGACGCGAAGTGTCGCGTCTCTACATCAGCCTGGCGTTTACAACGAAGTAGTAGAGATGCTTCGACCAGCTCAGCATGACAATTACCAATAGTATGATCAACCTGCGCTTTGTCCTCATTATCACCGGGTTAGTATGCTTAACCCTAGGCACCAGTGAGGCGCAGCAGCTAAAGCTACAGTACAACCAGCCCGCCGAGAAGTGGACCGACGCCCTGCCTATCGGCAACGGCAAGCTCGGCGGGATGGTGTTCGGTGGCGTGGCGGAAGACCGGATTCAGTTCAATGAGGCGACGCTCTGGACGGGGCGGCCGCGCACCTACTACCGCGAAGGCGCCGCGCAGTACCTAGGTCCGATTCGACAGCTGCTGGCCGAGGGTAAGCAAGCCGAGGCCGAAGCCTTAGCCGAGCAGCACTTCATGGGCGTGAAAGACCACGAGGGCGAGTATGCGGCACAGAAGGCCGCATGGCTGCAAAAAGTGGGAACCGTGAACGTATCGGCTGCTTTAGCGCCCGGCCACACCTGGAAGAACCTAGCTATTCCGACTCCAAACGGTTGGGAAAGCGCTGGCCTTGAAGGGCTGGATGGCGTCGTGTGGCTGAAGACGTCGTTCGACGTGCCCCCAGCCTGGGCCGGCAAAAACCTGACCGTGGCCCTAGGTCGCATTCGGGATGTGGACTACACCTACGTGAATGGCACGCAGATCGGCACCGACGAAGGCATCAGCAAGAAACGGCGCTACACCATTCCGGCCGCGGCGCTGCATGCTGGCAAGAACCAGCTGGTAATCAAGGTGCTGAACTTCTACGACAAAGGCGGCCTGATCGGGGTGAAGGAAAACCAGCCCGTGTTTGTGGTGTACCCCGAAGGCGGCAGCCCCGAAACCAACGTGCCGCTCGACCCAGCGTGGCAATATTGGGTTCAGGATGATAATCCGCCGCTAACCCCTTCCTACGAAGCTAGCTACCAGCCGTTTGGCGACGTGTACTTGCAGTTTCCGCAAGCCGGAACCCCCACCAACTACCACCGCGAGCTAGACCTGAACGAGGCCATCACGCGCGTTTCCTACACCAGCAACGGCGTCAACTACACCCGCGAGTACTTCGCCAGCGCACCCCGCCAAGCTATCATCTGTCACCTCACGGCCGATAAAAAAGGCGCTATCAACCTAGCCGCCGTGCTTAAAAGTCCGCATAAGCAGCTGACTACGCGCCGCGTGGACGACCACACCCTAGCCCTCTCGGTGCAGGTGCGCGACGGGGTGCTACGGGGCGTGAGCTACCTGCGCGTGGATGCCAAGCGCGGCAACGTGACGGTGACCAACAACCAGATCAAACTGGAAAACGCCGACGAAGCCACGTTCACCCTGACGGCGGCCACTAGCTTCAAGAGCTACAAAGACGTATCGGCCGACCCGGAAAAGCTAGCTGCCCAAGCACAAGCTACTAGCAAGGGCAAGCAGTACGACGCGCTGAAAGCCGAGCACCTGCGGGAGTACCAAGGCTACTTCAAAAACTTCACCGTCGACCTAGGGCATAGCGCCAACGAGAACTTGCCCACGGATGAGCGCATCCGGCAGTTCAGCACCACCGCCGATCCGGCGCTGCTGGCCTTGTACATGCAGTACGGGCGCTACCTGCTCATCTCCTGTTCGCGGCCCGGCGCGCAGGCGGCCAACCTGCAAGGCATTTGGAACGAGTCGCTTACACCGTCGTGGGGCAGTAAGTATACTACCAACATCAACTTGCAGATGAACTACTGGCCGGCGGAGGTGCTGAACCTCTCGGCCTGCACCGAGCCGCTGTTCCGGCTGATTGATGAAGCGGCGGAAGCCGGCAAAGGCACCGCCAAGGCCCACTACAACGCCCCCGGCTGGGTGCTCCACCACAACACCGACCTGTGGCGCGGCACGGCCCCCATCAACGCCTCCAACCACGGCATTTGGGTGACGGGTGCGGCGTGGCTGACTCAGCACATTTGGGAGCATTACCAGTTCACGCAGGACGAAGAGTTTCTGCGCCAGCAGTACCCGGTGATGAAGGAAGCGGCTAGCTTCTTCGTGGATTTTCTGGTGAAGGACCCCAAAACTGGCTGGCTCATCAGCACGCCCTCGAACTCGCCGGAGCACGGCGGCCTCGTGGCCGGCCCTACCATGGACCACCAGATTATTCGGGAGCTGTTCAAGAATTGCAGCGCCGCCGCTCAAGTGCTCGGCACCGATGCTGATTTCCAGAAAACGCTAGCAGAAAAAGCCAGCCAACTCGCTCCAAACCAAATTGGTAAGCATGGCCAGCTACAGGAGTGGCTCGAAGACAAAGACGACCCCACGGACACCCACCGGCACGTGTCGCACCTGTGGGGTGTATTCCCCGGCACCGACATCACTTGGGCCACGCCCGACCTGCTGAAAGCCGCCAAACAGTCGCTGCTCTACCGCGGCGACGAGGGCACGGGCTGGAGCCTAGCTTGGAAGGTCAACCTGTGGGCTAGGTTCAAGGACGGCGACCATACCTTGCTCATTGCGAAGAACTTGCTTTCGCCTGCCGAAACCGGCACCGGTAGCGAGCGGGGCGGCGTGTACCACAACCTGTTCGACGCCCACCCGCCCTTCCAGATCGACGGCAACTTCGGTGGCGCGGCGGGCCTGGCCGAAATGCTGGTGCAAAGCCAAGTCGGCTACCTCGACCTGCTGCCTGCCCTGCCCACCGCCCTACCTACCGGCGAGATTCGCGGCCTTTGCGCCCGCGGCGGCTTCGAACTAGCTATGAAGTGGCAGCAAGGCAAGCTCCAACAACTTGAAATTCTGTCGAAAACGGGTGGCACCTGCGTGCTGCACTACGGCACCAAAGAAGTGAGCCTAGCGACGCAAAAGGGTAAAACCTACCGACTGAACGGTGATTTGAAGTCGCTTTAATACACACATTGCCGTCATGCTGCGCTTGCCGAAGCATCTCTACTGCTTCGCCTACCGATTGTAGAGACGCAACACTTTGCGTCTTGTCGTTGCGGATGTTGTTTGCCTAGGTTGCGCTAGGCCGGGTCGTTCAACGCGGAGACGCGAAGTGTCGCGTCTCTACATCGTTCTGATTTCGGCAGCGAAGCTTCGACAAGCGCAGCATGACACGGTCTTTTTTATTGTGAATATTTCCTCATGGCTAAACAGTTCATGTTTGTTGTCAAGCACTTAACGTTGCTCGTGCTGTTGATGCTGGCTGCTACTGCGGCTAGGTCACAGTCGGCGCTTCGCCACACCATTCCGCTCGAAACGGACTGGCGCACCGTAGCCGACGACAACAACCCGCAAGCATTCAACGGCTTCGAGCAAGCTAGCTTTTCGGACAAAGACTGGAAAACCGTCGCTGTGCCGCACAACTGGGACGCCTACGAAGGCTACCGCCGCCTGCGCCACGGCAACCGCCACGGCTACGCTTGGTATCGCAAGACGTTCACTGTCAAGCCCGAAAAAAGCGGCCAGCGCTACTTCCTGTTTTTCGAAGGCGTGGGCTCCTACGCTACCGTGTGGGTGAATGGCAAAAAGGTAGGCTTTCACGCGGGCGGCCGCACCACCTTCACGCTCGATGTCAACGAGGCCATTCACCTCGATGGTAAGCCCAACCTGCTAGCCGTACGCGCCGACCATCCGGCCGGTATCCAGGATTTGCCATGGGTGTGCGGCGGCTGCTCCGAGGAGCGGGGCTTTTCGGAAGGCTCGCAGCCCATGGGCATCTTCCGGCCGGTGCAGCTCGTCGTGACGAGCCCGGTGCGGGTGGAGCCATTCGGCGTACACATCTGGAGCGATTCGACGGTGTCGGAGAAGTCGGCGCAGCTATACCTCACCACGGAGGTGAAGAACTACGAAAGCAAAGCTAGGTCCGTCACGGTATTGAGCCAACTGATTGACAAGAAAGGAGATACGATAGCGGAGGTGAAAACCAAGCAGCAGCTTCGGCCGGGCGTGGTTACCACTATCAAGCAGCAATTTCCACGGCTTAACCAGCCGCATTTGTGGTCGTTGGAAGACCCGTACCTGTACCGCCTCGTCACGCGGATAGTGGAGAAGGGAAAGCCGGTTGATGAACTCGTCACCCCTTACGGCATTCGTTGGATCAGCTGGCCCATCGGCAAAGCGGCTGCCAACCAGAAAGCGTTTTTGCTCAACGGAAAGCCCGTATTCATCAATGGTATTGCGGAGTACGAGCACTTGCTTGGGCAAAGCCACGCCTTCAGCGCCGCCCAAATCCGTACACGGGTGCAGCAGATGAAAGCGCTCGGCTTCAATGCTTTCCGCGACGCGCACCAGCCCCATAACCTGCGCTACCAAGCCAACTGGGACACCCTAGGTTTGCTCTGGTGGCCGCAGCTTGCCGCCCACGTGTGGTACGACACGCCCGCCTTCCGCGCCAACTTCAAAACCCTGCTGGTCGACTGGATCAAGGAGCGGCGCAACAGCCCGTCCATCGTGCTCTGGGGTTTGGAAAACGAGAGCACGCTGCCCGAAGATTTTGCCAAGGAATGCACCGCCCTCATCCGGCAGCTCGACCCCACGGCTTCGAGCCAGCGCAAAGTCACGACCTGCAACGGCGGCAAAGGCACCGATTGGGACGTGCCCCAAAACTGGACCGGCACCTACGGCGGCGACCCCGCGAGCTACGCCACCGACGTGCAGCGCCAAGTGCTGGTAGGTGAGTACGGCGCCTGGCGCACCCTCGATCTGCACGCCGAAGGTCCACCCATTCTCAACAACGGCCCTTTCAGCGAGGACCGCATGACGCAGATTATGGAGACGAAAGTGCGCTTGGCGGAATCAGTAAAGGACCAAACCGCCGGGCATTTCTTCTGGATCTTCACCTCGCACGACAACCCCGGCCGGGTGCAGGGCGGCGAAGGGCAGCGCGAGCTAGACCGCATTGGCCCCGTGAACTACAAAGGCCTGCTCACGCCGTGGGAAGAGCCCACCGACGCCTTCTATATGTTTCGGGCCAACTACGCCCCCAAGGCCACCGAGCCGATGGTGTACATCGCCTCCCACACCTGGCCCGACCGTTGGCTCACGCCCGGCAAAAAGGACAGCATCACGGTGTACTCAAATTGCGACGAAGTAGAGCTGTTCAACGACGTAAACAGCACCTCCCTAGGTCGCAAAACGCGGGCGGGTGTCGGCACGCATTTTCAGTGGGACGGCGCTGCTATTCAATATAATGTGCTGTACGCCGTGGGCTACGTGCAGGGCAAAGCCGTGGCCAAAGATTACATCGTGCTGCACCACTTGCCTCAGGCCCCGCACTTCAGCGAGTTTCTCGCCGGGGCCAAACCCATCACAGCGCCGCAACCTAGCTACAATTACCTCTACCGCGTGAACTGCGGCGGCCCCACGTACGTCGACAAAAGCGGCAACACTTGGCTCGCCGACCAGCCCCGCACCGACGCCAGTACCTGGGGTTCTGAGTCGTGGACGAATGACTTTCCCGGCCTAGCGCCGTTCTTTGCCAGCCAGCGCCGCACTCACGACCCTGTCCTAGGTACCGCCGATTGGCCCTTGTTCCAAGACTTCCGCTACGGCCGCGACAAGCTCCGCTACAGCTTCCCCGTGCCTGATGGCGAGTACCTAGTAGAACTTTACTTCGCTGAGCCCTGGCTAGGTACCGGCGGTGGCCTCGACTGCACCGGCTGGCGCCTATTCGACGTGGCCATCAACGGCGAAACGGTGCTGCACGGCCTCGACATCTGGAAGGAAGCCGGCCACGATCAGGCTTTGAAGAAGACGGTGAAAGCACGCGTAACTGGCGGTCAGCTCGTCATTTCCTTCCCGTGCGTAGCTTCTGGGCAAGCGCTGATTTCTGCCCTCGCTATTGCCTCCGCCGATGCTAATGCCAAACCTGCACCTAGCTCACCGGCTGTCATCGGGAAGCTGACGATGGCCGACCCCGCAGCAGCCAGTAAGTGGTCGGCGCAAACGTGGCTGGATACCGGTCAGTCGCCTTACACCGACGACCTAGCCGCTTTCAGCGAACTACCCTCTGGATTGTACGGCGCCGAGTGGCTGCGCACGCCGAAAACCATGACGACCACCGCGCCACGAGTATCGTTCGACGTGACGACCACTGCCGACGTCTACATCGGGTTGGACGCTCAAATAACTGCCTTGCCCGCCTGGCTGAAAGAGTACGAGGATACGAAAACCAGCTTAGCGCTAGCTCAGAATGGCGGCCACTTGTTCCGGGTGTACCGTAAACGCTTTCCAGCCAAAGCGACCGTCGAGCTAGGTCCGAATGGCAGCGCGGCAGGTAAGAAACCGCTGGCCTACATTGTGGTCGTGAACCGCGCCAGCACCATTGAGCCTGCCTACGACCTGAAGCCTACCACCGGCTACAAACCGGCTACAGCCCGCGTATCAGGCCCCGGCATGGTGAAGGAGACGGTGAACACGAAGGAGAGCATCACCTTCAAAGAACCCAGCGGCGGCGCCTTGGAGTGGACGTTCGCCGTGGGGGTGGCCGATACGTACTCCCTCACCTTCCGCTACGCTAACCCGCTCACCCAGAAGCTTACCGGCAAGCTCACCGTCGCCTACGCCGATGGCACCCTGATCAAGGAAGAACTCGTGGAGCTAGACCCCTCGAAAACCGGCAAGTGGAACTACCTGACCACCTCCACCGGCAGCATGATCAACGCCGGCAGCTACCGCGTGAAGCTAACCGCCACCAACGCCGCCGGCCTAAGCATATCGGGCCTAGATGTGCAGTAAGAGTCGCGTTGTCCACCGGCCCGACGTCCTAGGCGTCCGACCGGTTGTCGGCTGCGGACGCTTGCACGAGCTAGGTGCACGACCATCGTTCTGATGAGTTGTTCTGACGACAACCGGTCGGACGCCCTAGGGCGTCCGACCGGTGGATGACCGCAACGATAACCGGCGGGCATCTTCGTATCGGATGAGGCTAGCCCGTCAAAGCTAATATGCTACAATAGATAGAGAAAATGGTACACGTACGACGCAGCGCCTACCGGTAAATTTGTAAGCAAGACCAATAGCCTAAGGTATAGAGCGAGATAAGCTATATTTCAAAAAATAGCCTTTGCATGAACAATCTACGCGCCCCTGACCTAGTAATTATTGGCCTGTACCTAGCCGCCATGATTGGCGTGGGAATTTATTTTTCCCGAAAAAATGACGATGCTGATCAATATTCCCGCGCTTCCGGCTCAATTCCGGGGTGGGCAATTGGTTTATCTATCTACGCCACTTTTTTAAGTAGCAATACCTTCTTAGGAGTTCCGGGCAAAGCTTTCGGTACCAATTGGAACGCCTTCGTATTTAGTATTTCCATGCCATTTGCGGCTTGGATAGCGGCTAGGTATTTTGTTCCCTTTTACCGCAGCACTGGCGCAATATCGGCGTACACGCACCTAGAACACCGTTTTGGCCCCTGGGCGCGCACCTATGCCGTTGTGTGCTTCCTGCTAACCCAACTGGCCCGTATTGGCTCTATTTTCTACGGCATTGCCCTCACGCTACAAGCGCTGACGGGCTTTTCGATGGAACTGATTATGCTTATTACGGGCATCTGTATTATTATCTACACCGTGCTAGGTGGCATCGAAGCCGTTATCTGGACGGAAGTAGTGCAAGGCGTAATTAAAACAATTGGCGCTTTATTAATTATTGGATTAATTATTTACGATATGCCTGGCGGCGTAGCGAAAGTTATGGAAATCGGCCAGGCAAATAATAAATTCAGCCTAGGGGGTTTCTCTCCCGATTTCACCCAATCTACGTTTTGGGTGGTGTTCTTGTATGGCTTTTTTATCAACCTAAATAATTTCGGCGTCGACCAGAATTACGTGCAGCGGTATCATACGGCGGCCTCGCCACAGCAGGCGTCCAAGTCCATCTGGCTGTGCGTGTGGCTGTACTTGCCGGCCTCGCTGCTGTTCTTTGTCATTGGCGCCAGCTTGTTTGCTTACTATCAGGT
Organism: Hymenobacter crusticola; assembly: GCF_002154225.1. Classification (GTDB taxonomy): domain Bacteria; phylum Bacteroidota; class Bacteroidia; order Cytophagales; family Hymenobacteraceae; genus Hymenobacter; species Hymenobacter crusticola. The sequence goes on along the minus strand of NZ_MTSE01000006.1, from coordinate 297,968 downwards.
ACACCCCGAGTTCATTCAGGCGGTGAAGCTGCAAGTGGCAGCTACCAACCTGCCCCAAACCGCTACTGCGGCCCAAATTGCGGAGGCTGCCGCGCGCTTGTCGCCCGCCGACTACGGCGACAAAGTGATGCCGCATTTCATGGTAACCAAGATTCCGGTAGGCTTTGTGGGGCTGATTGTGTCGGCCATCCTGTCGGCAGCCATGAGCACGATCAGCTCGGGCATGAACGCCTCGGCCACCGTCTTCACCGTCGATATTTACCAGCGCTACTTCAAACCCCAAATGACGGGGCGTCAAACGCTGTGGCTCCTGCACCTAGCTACCGTTTGCTTCGGCCTGTTCGGCATGGGCACCGGCATCGCCATGATTGGCGTGAAAAGCGTGCTCGATATCTGGTGGGAGCTTTCCGGCATCTTCGCCGCGGGCATGCTCGGCTTGTTCTTGCTCGGCGTAATCAGTCGCCAAACCCGCAGCCACGAAGCCCTAACAGCCACCATCAGCGGCATCTTCGTTATCATCTGGATGACGTTTTCCGGCAGCCTGCCCGACGAGTACGCCGGCTTGCGCAACACGCTGCACAAAAGCATGATCATCGTGGTGGGTACCCTCACCATTTTCTTAATCGGTCTTCTTCTCACCAAACTTCGCAGAGGCACAGCCGTGTACAACACCACGGAACCCGCCAAACAGTCGGTCCACTAACCTAGGCCCTTTCCCCTCAACCCGCAATTTCTGACTTACAATAACAATGGAAAAATCACGAAAGGGATTTGTCCCGGTCATGCTCATGCCTTTTCAAAATGATGGGCAGGTAGACTACAACGCACTTACCAAGCTGACGGAGTTATACTTAGACGCGGGTGCATCAGGTTTATTTGCCAACTGCCTCTCCAGCGAGATGTTTGAGCTAACGCCTGAAGAAAGGCTCCAGACCATTCGGCACGTTGTAGATGTAGTGGGTGGCGCCGTGCCCGTGGTGGCAACCGGCACCTTCGGCGGCCCCATCGCGCAGCAGGCCGACTTTGTGAAGCAAGTGTACGACGCTGGCACCGAAGCCGTCATTGCCATCACGGGCCTGCTGGCTACCGAGGACCAGTCTGAAGGGTACTTCAACGACCAGGTGTTTCAGCTACTCGACCTGACGCCCGGCATTCCGCTCGGTTTCTACGAGTGCCCAGAGCCGTACAAGCGTCTTTTGTCGTCTGAGCAGTTGAAGAAGTTCGTGGAGACTGGCCGGGTTATCTACCACAAAGATACTTGCCTCGATATCAGCCAAGTGCAGCGCAAGCTAGCTGCCGTGCAAGGCCACAACTTCGGTCTGTACGACGCCTATATGGTGCACGCCGTCGACTCACTCAAGGCAGGCTCGGCGGGGCTGTCGTGCATCCAAGGCAATTTCTACCCCGAGCTGATCGTCTGGCTGTGCAACCACTACGACGATGCTTCCTTAGCCGGCGAAGTGAACGAGGTGCAGAAGTTCTTCGTGCGCAACATGAACGTGATGCACAACGTGTACCCCATCGTGGCCAAGTACTCTTTGAACCAGCGCGGCATCGATATTTCGACGTTCACGCGCCGGAAAGTGGGCAATTTCTCAAACGCGGTGAAAAGAAACGTCGAGAACCTCTACGGCGAGTACGCCAGCTTGCGCAAGTCGTTGGAATACGCCGTGTAACCTAGGTCGTGGTAGTAGCACAGGCTGTGTAGTCCGTGCTACTGCCACGACCTAGGTTAAGCTGCAATCAGCTCCTTGTAGTTGTGGTGCAGGTACTTGCGCTTATACTCCAAGGGCGTCATTTTGGTGATCTTCTTAAAATGACGGTAGAAGTTCGACACGTTGTTGAAGCCACAATCGAAGCAGAGCACTTCGGTGGGCAGCTTATCTTCAATGAGAAGGCGGCAAGCGTGGCTGATGCGAATTTCAATCAGGAAGTCGTAGTACGTCTTCTTGGTAATGAGCTTGAAATAGCGGCAGAACGACGTCACGCTGAGGTTGCTGATGGAAGCAATTTCTTCGAGCGTAATTTCCTTTTTGTAGTTCGTCAGCGTGTAACTGCACACTTTGTTGATGCGCACCGTATCCGATTCGTTCGACTGCGCAAAGGCGTGATACTTCGTAGCAATTGTGTCAACTTCGTCGGTTTCCGCCAGGATCTTGAGGATGGAAAGCAGGATGATGATTCGGTCGAGGTTGGTGGCTTCGACCGCCGCGTACATCAGCGGGATAAGCTTCTCCCTAGCCGCGCCGGTTACCATCAAGCCGTTCTTGGCCTTCTCAAATAGCTTTGGGATAAGATACGCTTCGGGCAAACCTAGCAAGTAGCGACCTAGGCAATCGGGTAAAAATTGAATGACAATTGCTTCAACTGCTAATTCTGGATTTTGCTGAAAATATTCTTCTTTGCAGCGCCACGTATGCGGTAGATTTTCGCCGAGTAAAATAATTTCACCCGAAGAAAAATTACTGATATTATCCCCAACTAATCGCACACCTTCTCCCTGAATTACATAATGTAATTCTAATTCGGGGTGATAATGCCAAGTAGTACCAAAATTCGCTTGGCGGTCGTGGCGAATGCTAAACGAATTCTGCGTATTGACGGGGACTTTGTGAAAGTGGGCTTTCATAGCAGGAAGAGTGGAAGTGGGAAAATGAAAGCAGATATAATTAATGTGGGAAGACGTTTAATCAATAAGGCTGATTGGCGGCAGCACTGCGCCAAACAGTGGGGCTGTTCAGAAGCAGTATTTAATCATACTCTTACTTGTTATCAGTCAAGCAAACGTTTCCGGAAGCACCGGATGGGCAGCACCTTTTGCCTGCGTAACATGCTCTCTTATACTCTTACTCTACGATCTTATCTTCTGGTACGAATTCCGATTCAGTAGAAGTACCGCCTACTTCAAGGAAATCACTGGACGAGAAGTTTACTGTAAGGTTTGCGTAGGATACCCAAAGTATCGGTTTTCATTTGGGCCAACTCTCCTGTAGAGTACTGCCTTTGCCAAGCAGGTCAAACGAGATCCGCAGGCTGAAATAGGCATGCGCTTGAGTTTGAGGAACAACTTTACAGCAAAAGCGTCTTGCCCCAGCTACTAAATTCTGGCTTTCGGGCGCAAAAGACATGCGCAAACGTTTCAGTGTGCTTTCACAGTTAGGTTATTTCCTAGACTGCACCAGCTTGGTAGAGGCCGACCTCGCTAACGAAAGCTCACGCTAAGCGAATGGTACTGCCCGCAAGGTGCGTGAGTAAGCTTATTCGTCAGTATAAGATATTGTTTTACAGCAATTTAAATTGGTGTAGAATCTTTCTTTATTATCTACCAAGTAAGTAATAGGATAAGGAAGTCTGCTAAGAAAGGAGGTTGTTGGCAGTCTACAAGCTAGGTCTGGCGTTTCCGGCAGTGAACCGAGAGAGCATCCTGCACTTATCAAATAAATAGATGGAAAAAGCTGCTTTCTGAATGCCTGAGTAGTGAATGATAATATCCTATAGTAAGTAGATAATAACGAATAAGGGCGCTGATTAAGGAACAATCATATTTGCATACCAGCTTAGCTAGCCTTTTTGCTCAGCAGATTTTTCGGATAACGAAACGCTTCTTTTGCTCCATAAAAACTTAACGATAATCCAATCTTGAGTTTTTGCAAAATAGGGTCGTCGTTATTTATGCTGCTTTTCTGGTGTTTACGAAAGTTGGTTTTAAAAATGACCAACGTTTTAATTCTGCATCGAATTAATTAATAGCTGTGCTAGCCATGGAGTCTACTGCGAGGAAGGAAGTTCTATTAGTGGCGAGTGGTGACCTGCGGCTCGCGGCCAACCAGGATTGCTGGGCCGCTCAAGCCGAGATGGAGCGCCTGCTGACGGCTGCTTTGGAAAAGCAAGGCTGGTCGGTGAAGCGGGCCCACCCGTACGACGCGGAAAAGCAGCACGGCTTCATCGACTCGCAGAAGATGGGCATGGAGGTGTTTCGCCACCTCGATCCGCAGCAGCCCCTCATCGTGGCCGAAAGCGTGTGGCAGTACACCCACCACGTACTGGCTGGCCTCACCACGCACCAAGGCCCCATCCTGACGGTGGCCAACTGGAGCGGACAGTGGCCCGGCCTCGTGGGCATGCTAAACCTGAACGGCTCCCTGACCAAAGCCGGCGTGACCTATAGCAGTCTTTGGAGCGAAGACTTCACGGATGAGTTTTTCGCGCAAGGCTTGCAGGAGTGGCTTACCACCGGCACCATCACCCAAGACGACAGCCACGTGACCGACCTAGCTTCCGTGGAGCTGCCGGCCGAAGACGAGCAACTAGGTCGCGACTTTGCCAGCAAGCTCAAGCGCGACAAAGCCATCATGGGCGTGTTCGACGAAGGCTGCATGGGCATGTACAACGCCATCATCCCCGACGAGCTGCTGCACCCCACGGGCCTATTTAAGGAGCGCCTAAGCCAATCGACGCTGTACGCCACCATGCGCACCGTAACCGACGCGGAAGCCCGCCAAGTGCTCGATTGGCTGCTGGCCAAAGGCATGAAATTCAACTGGGGCACCGACGACGCCACCGAGCTAACGGAAGCCCAGACCTTGGAGCAGTGCAAAATGTACATCGCCGCCGTGCGCCTGGCCGATACGTTCGGCTGCGCCACCATCGGCATTCAGTACCAGCAAGGTTTGAAAGACCTGACCCCCGCCAGCGACCTGGTCGAAGGCTTGCTCAACAACCAAGACCGTCCGCCGGTATTCTCGGAGGCAGGGGAGGAGCTGTACGCCGGCCAGGCGCTACCGCACTTCAACGAAGTAGACGAGTGCGCCGGCCTCGATGCCTTGCTCACCTACCACCTGTGGCAAAAGCTAGGTCTGCCCGGCGAAACCACGCTGCACGACCTGCGCTGGGGCCAACACTTCACTGGCAACGGTATCGACGATTTTGTGTGGGTATTCCTGATTTCGGGCGCCGCGCCGCCAGCGCACTTTGTGGGTGGCTACCAAGGCGCTAGCAGCGAGCGGCAGCCGCCCATGTACTTCCGCCTGGGCGGCGGCAGCCTGAAAGGCGTAAGTCGGCCCGGCGCTATCGTGTGGAGCCGCGTGTACGTGATGGACGGCAAGCTGCACTGCGACCTAGGTGTGGGCGAAGCCGTAGCGCTGCCCGAAGCCGAAACCCAGCGCCGCTGGCAAGAAACCACCCCGCAGTGGCCCATCATGAACGCTACGCTGAAAGGCGTGAGCCGCGACCAGATGATGGCCCGCCACAAAGCCAACCACATCCAAGTCGTGTACGCCACCGACGAAGCCAGCGCCCAGCGCGCCTGCCGCATCAAGGCGGCGGCCATGGCTGAGCTAGGCCTTGAGGTGCATTTCTGCGGAGCTGTGGAATTAGCCGAAAGCGCCCAACCAGTTGAGCAAGCCGAATTGGCTCAATAAGACTCGGTAAAAGCCCCGCTCAGCTTCCTTTCCGAACGTTGCCCCTGCCAATTCCCACTCTCCCTCTCCAAGCTATGAAACGAATTCTCCTGTTGTTGTCGGTCTTGTTGCTGCTCGTTGGGGCAGCGCAGGCCCAGACGCGCACTCTTACCGGCCAAGTGGTGAGCAGCGACAAAGGAGAAGCGCTTCCTGGCGTAACGGTAGTGGTGAAGGGCACAACCAACGGTAACTCAACTGATGGTGAGGGTCGCTTCACCATTCAGGTACCGGATAAAAGCGAGGTCACTCTTACCGTTTCCTATCTAGGTTATAAAAGCCAGGAACTGCCCGTGAGGCCTGACCAGACACGGGTGGAAATTCGGCTCTCGCAAGAGGCTGCGGCGCTCGATGACGTCGTGGTAATTGGCTACGGAACCGTGAAAAAACGCGACCTGACCGGCTCGGTATCTTCCGTGAAAGGTGAAGAAGTAACTAAGCTACCGGTAACCACCGTGACGGAGGCGCTCCAGGGTAAAATCCCGGGCGCCGATATCACCCGTGCCAACGGTTACGCCGGTCAGGGAGCGTCTATCCGGATTCGGGGTAACCGCTCTATTGCTAACCCGAGCGCTTCCAACAACGTGCTCTATATCGTGGATGGGGTGCAGGGCGTGAACGCCGCCGACATTGACCCCAACGATGTGCAAAGCATTGAGGTGTTGAAAGATGCTTCCTCCACGGCCATCTATGGTTCCCGTGGGGCCAATGGCGTTATTATTATCACCACGAAGCGCGGCAGCACCGGCAAGCCCAAGATTTCCTTCAATGCCTACTCCGGCATCACGAAAGTGGCCGGCTACGGCGAGTTTATGAGCGGACCCGAATACGTAGCGTTCCGCCGTGAGGCCTTCCGCGCTGCTGGCACCTGGAACAGCCCCGAAGACGATTCTAAAGTATTCAACCCCAACCAGCTAGCGGCCATTGAAAACGGCGAGTACGTGAACTGGCCCGATCAACTGCTGCACAAGGGCATGCAACAGAACTACCAGGTTGGTTTGTCTGGTGGCTCCGAGAACACGAAAGTGTACTTCTCGCTGGGCTACTACGACGAGAAAGGTCTGCTGAAGCTCGACCGTTTTAAGCGCTATACCACCCGCGCCAACGTCGACCAGATCGTGAATAAGTGGTTGAAGGTGGGGGTGCAAACCCAGCTAGCGTACATCAACAACGATATCCGCCGCGACCCGTTCAACATCGCTTCGCAGATTGCCCCGCTCGGCCAACCCTACGACGACGAAGGTAACCTGATCGTCTTCCCACTGGGCGGCACGCAGGTGAACCCCTTGGCCGACGAGCAGCCCGGCGCTTACCAGCGCAACACCAAAACCAACCGCATCACTGCCGCCGCTTACGTGGAGATGACACCGCTGGATGGGCTGAGTGTGCGCTCAACCTTCGCGGCCAACTACGCTACGTCGGAAGCGGGCAGCTTTTACGGCCGGAACACTATTGACGGGCGTGGGGCCAACTCGCAGGCTTCCATCACGAACAACCAAAACCGGAACTTGAGTTGGGAAAACGTATTGACGTACAAGAAGGATGTGGGCGAACATTCGTTCACTTTCACGGGAGTAGCTAGCTATCTGTCGTTTACCAACACGTCGAGCTTCGCGGGCGGCAACAACCAGGTGCTGCCTTCGCAATCGTTCTACAACCTAGGTTCGGCCAACCAGAACCCTTTCTACGGCAGCGGCTTCTCCGAAAACAAACTGATTTCGTTTACGGGTCGCGTCAACTACAGCTTCAAAGGCCGCTACCTACTTTCCGTGACCAACCGCGCCGATGGCTCTTCGAAGCTCGCGCCGGGGCATAAGTGGGCCAACTTTCCCTCGCTGGGCTTAGGGTGGCGCCTGATCGATGAGCCGTTTATGCAGAACCTGAAGGTCGTCACCGAGCTGAAGCTGCGCGGCTCTTATGGCTTGTCGGGTAACGACGTAATTAACCCGTATGGCACGCAAAATTCGCTGACTAATACGTCGTTTTCGTACGGCGACGCCAACGCTGCGCCCACCTATACTATCTCGCCCACTATCGGCAACGCCAACCTAGGTTGGGAGAAAACTTATACGACGGACTTCGGCGTGGATTTCGGCTTCTTCGACAACCGCATCACCGGTACCGTCGACTACTACGACGCCAAAACCAAGGACCTGATTTTTCCCTACACACTGCCGCTGCTGACGGGCGTAACGACGGTAAACCGCAACATCGGCCGCACCCGCAACAAGGGTATTGAGGTGTCGTTGACTTCGCAAAACCTGACGGGCAAGAGCTTCACGTGGTCGACCACAGCCACCTTCGCTCGCAACAAGGAAACCATTGTGGAGCTGCCCAATGGCAATGTGATTGCCGATGACTACCGCAACTCCCTCATTCAGGGTCAGCCCGCGCAGATCTACTACGACTACGTGAAAACCGGCATTTGGCAGCTAGGTGAGGAAACCGCTGCCGCGCAGTTCGGCGCTATTCCCGGCGACCTGAAGGTGGCGGATATCTCCGGTCCCGACGGTGTGCCCGACGGCAAAATAACCTCTGCCGATCGTAAGGTGATTGGCTCGCGGGTGCCAGCCTGGACGGGTGGCCTCAGCAACGACTTCCGCTACAAAGGCTTCGATTTGAACGTGCTGTTGGTGGCCCGCGTGGGCCAGTGGATCAGCTCCGACTACTACGCCAAGTACACCCGCAGCGGCGTCAACAACGGCGCCCGCGTAGACTACTGGACGCCCGAAAACCCCACCAACGAGTATCCGCGTCCCCACGCCACTCGCTCGCTGAGCTACGTGACCACTCTCACGGAGCGCCAAGCCTCGTTCGGCAAAGTACGCAACGTGACCCTAGGGTATACCATTCCGAAGTCGATTGTCGGGAAAGCCAAAATCGACAACGTGCGGGTGTATGTGTCGGGTCGTAACCTTTACACGCTCAGCGACATCAAAGACTTTGATCCGGAGGGTGAGGGCGTTATTGATAGGCCGTTGAACCGTGCCTATGTAATCGGGCTGAACGTGGGCTTTTAATTCGACAGTCAGCCATGAACAAGAACATTCGTCTCCTGACTCTCGCGCTGCTTGGCCTAGCTACCACGGCCTGCGAAGAACAGCTGGAAGAGTATAACCCAAGTGGGGCTACGGCTGAGGCCGTGTTTACTACCCCCGAGGGAATAGAAACGGCCATCAACGGCACCTACACCTACAACCGCGCTATCTACGGCAAGGAGTCGGGCTACGCGCTGTTGGAAATGGGTACCGATATCTGGACCAGCGCTGCCAACAACGGCGCTACGTCGACCAACGGCGTGACCCCGCAACCGTCGCTGATGACCTACCAAGGCCTGAATGCCGACAACGTGTGGGTGAAAAACAACCTATGGCAGCAGTGCTACGCCGGCATCAACCTCTGCAACCAAGCTATGAAGTACATCGGCACGGCGAACGTAACGTCGGCCCGCCGGCCGTCGGCGGAAGCTGAAGTCCGCTTCATGCGCGCTTGGTACTATTACCTGCTGGCAGAAAACTTCGGGGCGGTACCACTGCGCCTAGAGCCAACCGAAGGCGTGGTGACTACTGCCACCCGCGCTTCCGTCGACGATGTGTATACCCAGGTGCTGCTCGACCTAGAGTTTGCCTTGGCGAACCTGCCCGTGACGTTGGCTGCTTACCCGGCTCCAGCTACCGCTAGTGACTATGGCCGCATCACACGACCGGCCGCTGAGGCTTTCGCCGCGAAGGTGTACCTCACGCGGGGCCAATACCAGCGCGCCGCCAACTACGCCCGCAAAGTAACAACCGGCTACACCAGCCAGGGCATCCGCCTCGTCGCCAGCTACGCTGACCTCTGGAACATCAACAACCAGCGCAACTCGGAGGTGCTGTGGGCGGTGAACTACTCCACCAACCTGACCTTCAACGCGGGCAGCAACCTAGGGCACACCTTCTTTTTGATGGAGTACAACACGTTGCCCGGCATGACGCGCGATGTGACCAATGGCTTCGCCAATGTGCGCTACATGCCCACGCGCTTCCTGCTGAGTCTGTATAACGAGCAGAATGACAGCCGCTATACGGCTTCTTTTAAGCAGGCATGGCTAGCTAACAACAGTGCTACTATTCCGCGCTGGAGCCAAGCCGAAGTGAGCCAGAACGCTGCCCTAGCGCCGCTACTGAATCAACCTAAGTTTGCTGTGGGCGACACCGCCGTGCTGACCACCAAGCGCAGCATCCCAGACTTTCAACAGCGCTACACCCCGCGCTTCCGCTTCCGCACCTACGATATCGACGATATCTACAGCGCCGACGGCACACCCAAGGACCGGTTCCACTATCCATCCTTACGGAAGTTCGACGACCCAACCCGTGCTTCGGCCACAGAAACACAAAGCTCCCGCGATGTATTCATCCTGCGTGTCGGCGACATTGCCCTGATTGGGGCGGAGGCCCAAGTGCGCCTCGGCAAAGCCGACTCGGCCGCTTACTACGTGAACCTAGTGCGCACTCGCGCCGCCCTGCCCGGCCGCACGGCCGCCATGCAGGTCACTGCCGCTCAGATGAACCTAGACTTCGTTCTCGACGAGCGCGCCCGGGAGCTAGCCGGCGAGCAGGTGCGCTGGCTCGACCTCAAGCGCACTGGCAAGCTGCTAGAGCGTGTGCGCAATTACAACCCCGACGCCAAAAACGATATCAAGGACTTCCACTTGCTGCGCCCCATTCCGCAGAGCGACATCGACGCCGTGACGAGCAAAGGTGACTTTATGCAAAATCCTGGTTACTAGCTTCTAAGAAGCCATAAGATCCGGCAATACGATAGTTGATTTCCACAAAGTACCATGAATAAGAACCTAGCTTTCCTTACTCTTCTTGTGGCAGCCGGTGCGGCGCGGCCGGCGTGGGCACAGTACCCTACCATCCCGCCCGACGTGGAAGCCAAGGCCGAAGCCTACCTCGCGGCCGCCGAGAAGCACTCGGATGAGATGTGGGCGAAGGCGCTGCCCATTGTAGAAAAGGAAGCGAAAGCCGGGAAGCCGTTCGTGCCGTGGGCCGCCAAGCCGTCGGACTTGCCCCAAGCTAGCATCGTCGCTTTCCCCGGCGCTGAAGGTGGGGGTGCTCACACGTTTGGTGGGCGCGGAGGCAAGGTGTACGTCGTAACGACCCTGGCCGACAGCGGCCCTGGTAGCCTGCGCGAAGCCTGCGAACAAGGTGGCGCCCGCATTGTGGTGTTCAACGTGGCGGGTATTATCAAGCTACAGAGCCCCATTATTATTCGGGCCCCCTACATCACTATTGCCGGCCAAACGGCCCCTGGCGACGGCGTGTGCGTGGCCAACGAGTCGGTGTGGCTGAACACCCACGACGTAGTGGTGCGCTACCTGCGGTTCCGTCGGGGCGCTACGGAGGTGGGCCGCCGCGACGATGCCCTCGGCGGCAACCCCGTGGGCAACATCCTGATCGACCACGTGTCGGCCTCTTGGGGCTTAGATGAGAACATGTCGATGTACCGGCACGTGTACCACAACCCCGAAACCGGCAAGGCCGACAAGCTGCCGACGGTGAACGTGACCATCCAGAACTCCATCTTCTCGGAGGCGCTTGACTATTATAACCATGCCTTCGGCAGCACCATCGGCGGGCTGAACAGCACCTTCGTGCGCAACCTGTGGGCCAACAACATTGCCCGCAACCCCTCGGTGGGCATGTATGGCGACTTTGGCTTTGCCAACAACGTGGTGTTCAACTGGTGGAACCGCTCGGCTGACGGCGGCGACAACCGCTCGGAGTACAACTTCGTGAACAACTACTACAAGCCCGGCCCCATCACGCCGATGGATAAACCCATCAGCTACCGCATCCTCAAGCCCGAAGGAAGCCGCGAGAAAGAGCTGAAAAATGTATTTGGCAAAGCTTACGTAGCTGGTAACATTGTTGAAGGTAACGACAAGATTACCAAGGATAACTGGGCCGGCGGGGTGCAAGTGGAAGACGTGCCCGAGCCGGAGAAGATCCTAGCTAGTATCCGCACCGACAAGCCTTTCCCGCTGCCGAACGTGACCGTAATTCCGGCCCAGGAAGCCTACCAGTATGTGCTAGCCAACGCGGGGGCTACCCTGCCCAAGCGCGACGCCGTAGATGCCCGCATCGTGGAGGATGTGCGCACCGGCAAAATCACCTACGCCAAGGACGCGAAGCCCTACGCCAAGAGCCCCTACATCAAACGCCGCTTGCCGGAAGATTCTTACAAACAAGGTATTATCACCGATCCGCAGCAAGTAGGCGGCTACCCCACCTACCAAGGCAAGCCCTACACGGACACCGACAAAGACGGCATGCCCGACGACTGGGAAAAAAAGCACGGCCTCAACCCCAAAGACCCCACCGACGCCAGCAAGGACCGCGACAAAGACGGCTACACCAACATCGAGGAGTTCTTGAACAGCGCCGTGGAAATCCAGAAAGTGAAGCCCGCTGCATCAGGTCAGCGCAAGTCGTAAGGATGAGCTAGAACTAAAGCTAGGTCTAGTTCCCCTCCTTTTTTAAGGAGGGGTGCCCGAAGGACGGGGTGGTTAAAGTCGTTGAACGACAGGCTAGATCTAGGTTTCTAATTCTAACCGAACCACCCCCAACCCCTCCTTGAAAAAAGGAGGGGAGCTGTTAGCCTCTAATGCTAGCCTCTAGCAGAGAATTGAAAGTGAAAAAGTGATTTATATCCGTGTTTTATAAGCTATTACTAAAGGAAATGTGTCGTGTTGAGCCGGCTAAACGAAGGAAGACGCAAGCTAAGCAGCTCTTTCGCTCTGACGTGGGACTCGGAGCGGGGGAGGTGCTTCGGCCGGCTCAGCATGACACGCTTTCCTCTTCTTGACGAACGTAAAAGCGCAACACCCGACTACCCAGAACCGAAAACCGAACCTAGATTTTGATACCCCCTCGTCCGCTTTCTGTGTCTGGTAGAAAGAGTCTGCCGCTTCAACTACTTACGTGGGTGGTTGTGGGGTGCTTGGCTTGGCCTAGCTCCGCAAGTGCCCAAAAGCCCAAAGTCGTTAAGCCGCTACCCCCGCTCTCAGCCGAAAAAGGCGACAAGCTGGTGTACGTGGCTGATGAGAAAGGCAACCGCATTCCAGACTTCTCTTACTGCGGCTACGCGGCCAGCGAAAAAGCCATTCCAGACGCGCCCGTGCGCATCCTGGTACCCCTAAAATCCGGCGACGCCACCCAGCGCATTCAAGCCGCCCTCGACTACGTCGCCACACTACCGGCTAGCCGCGACGGTATCCGCGGCGCGGTGTTGCTGGAAAAAGGCACCTACGAAGTAGCCGGCGGCTTGCAGATCAAAGCCTCGGGCGTGGTGCTGCGCGGCAACGGTATGGGCGAAGACGGCACCATCTTGCTAGGCAGCGGCCTGAGTCGCGAAACGCTTGTTCGCATCCTAGGGAAGAACGACCGTAAGCTCGCCGCCGCCGCGCCCGTGGCTGATGCCTACGTGCCGGTAAACGCCACCAAGATTCGCGTGGCAAAAGCCGGCGCCTTCAAAGCCGGCGACCAAGTGCTGGTGCACCGGCCTACGACCAAGGAGTGGCTGCAAGAGCTAGGTACGCTGGAGTTTGGCGGCGGTATCTCGGCCCTCGGGTGGAAGCCCGGCACCCGCGAAATCGACTGGGACCGGCAAGTGGTTGCCGTGGAAGGCGACGTGCTAACCCTGGACGCCCCGCTCACCACTGCCCTCGACGCTACCTACGGCGGTGGCACCGTGCGCACCTACCGCTGGCCGAGTCGCATCACGCAAGTAGGGGTCGAAAATCTGCGTTGCCGCTCCTCCTTCGACGCCAAGAACCCCAAAGACGAGGCGCACCGCTGGATGGCCATTTCCCTCGAAAACACCGCCGACGCCTGGGTGCGCCAGGTGGTGTTTGAGCATTTTGCCGGTTCTGCCGTGGCAGCTTTCGAAACGGCCAAGCGCGTGACGGTGGAAGACTGCAAGAACCTAGCTCCGGTATCGGAAATAGGCGGGCAGCGCCGCAACGCCTTCTACACCAATGGCCAACAAACGCTTTTCCAGCGCCTCTACTCCGAGCATGGCTACCATGATTTTACCGTGGGGTATGCCGCGCCCGGCCCAAATGCCTTTGTGCAGGGGCAAACGTACGAGTCGCTGAGCTTCAGCGGCGCTACGGATAGCTGGGCCTCGGGCGTACTGTTTGATGTGGTAAACATCGACGGCAACGCCCTGAGCTACGCCAACCGCGGCCAAGACGGGCAGGGTGCCGGCTGGTGCGCCGCCAACAGCGTGTTCTGGCAGTGCACCGCCGCCCGCATCGACTGCTTTCAACCCCCCACGGCCCAAAACTGGGCGTTTGGCAGTTGGGCCCAATTTCAGGGCAATGGCTACTGGGGCGAGTCGAACAACAGCATTCAGCCGCGCAGCCTCTACTACGCCCAACTCGCTGAGCGCCTAGGTAATAACCTAGCTGTGAAGCCGCACGTGATGCCGGTGCAAACCGAAGCTTCCAGCAGCCCGAGCGTGAAAGTGGCGAATGAGCTAACGGCCAACTCGACCCAACCCGCCCCGCAGCTTGCCAACTGGATTACCCAAGCCAGCCAGCGCCAGCCGATTTCGGTGGCAGCCGGTGGGGTCAAAACCATTGATCAAGTAAAAACAAAGTCCTCGGCCAGCCAGCCGTCGGCGGCGCCCATGCGCGTCGTCAACGGCTGGCTGGTGCGAGGCACCAACCTAGTGACCGGCAGCCGCCAAGATGTGCCGTGGTGGAACAGCAGCGTGCGGCCCGAGGTGTTGAAGTCGGCTGGCGAAGCCATTACGCGCTACGTGCCCGGTCGCACCGGCCGCGGCCTCACCGACGACCTAGCCCAGCTCACCGACTCCATGCTCAGCCGTCACCAAGTGGGTATCGAGCAGAACTACGCCCTCTGGTACGAGCGCCGCCGCGATGACCACGAGCGGGTGCGCCGCCTCGACGGCGACGTATGGCCACCGTTCTACGAAGTGCCCTTCGCCCGTAGCGGCCAAGAAACCGCCTGGGACGGCCTGAGCAAGTACGACCTCACCAAGTACAACCCGTGGTACTGGGGCCGCTTGCGCCAGTTTGCCGACCTAGCCGATCAGAAAGGCTTGGTACTTATCCACCAGAACTACTTCCAGCACAACATCATCGAAGCCGGCGCCCACTACGCCGACTTCACTTGGCGCCCCGTTAACAACATCAATAATACGGGCTTTCCCGAGCCGCCCCCGTACGCCGGCGACAAGCGCATCTTCATGGCCGAGCAGTTCTACGACGTCAACCATCCGATACGGCGGGCGTTGCACCGGGCTTATATTCGGCAGTGTCTCAATAACTTCACGGCGAATAACGGCGTCATTCAGCTGATCGGGGCGGAGTTTACGGGGCCGCTGCATTTTGTGCAGTTCTGGCTCGATACCATCAAGGAGTGGGAGCAGGAAACCGGCAAAAACGCCCTCGTGGGCCTAAGCACGACCAAAGATGTGCAAGACGCCATCCTGGCCGATCCGGCTCGCGCCGCCGTGGTCGACATCATCGACATTCGCTACTGGCACTACCAAGCCGACGGGAAGGCTTACGCGCCAGAAGGCGGTCAGAACCTAGCTCCGCGCCAGCACGCGCGCTTGCTCAAGCCCAAAGCTAGCTCCTTCGACCAAGTGTACCGCGCCGTGCACGAGTACCGCCAGCGCTACCCCGAAAAAGCCGTTATCTACTCCGGCGACGGCGCCGACAAGTTTGGCTGGGCCGTGCTAATGGCCGGTGGTTCGCTGCCCGATGTGCCAGCCGTGCCAGAAGCTAGGTTCCTGGCGGCTGCGGCCGCTATGCCCGTGGCAGCGCAGCCCACGGAGCAGCCAGAAAATACGGCCAAGCAGTTTGCCCTAGTTAGCCCCGGTAAGTCCTACATCCAATATTGCGACGCCAATATGCCCGCCCAAATTGATCTGAGCAAAGCCACTGGCTCGTTCCGGGTGCATTGGCTCGATGCAAAAGATGGTCACCTTATCGGGAAAGAGCAGAAGGTGAAGGGCGGCAAAGCCTTGGAACTGAAGAACCCGCAAGCCTCGCCCGCTATCCTGTGGGTGGAGCACGCATAATCCAAAAAGAACGTCATGCTGAGCTTGCCAAAGCATCTTTACCACTTCGTTGAACAATTGTAGAGACGCAACACTTTGCGTCTCCTCGTTGAACGATCTGCCTAGAACGACCTAGGTAAACAACCTCAGCAACGACGAGACGCAAAGTGTTGCGTCTCTACACCGGGCAACGATGCGAGAGCTTCAACCAGCTCAGCACGACACGGAATAAGTAGTCTCTCTCAGTAATCAGATGTCTATAAAAGCGCGTACCCCTTTTCTGTTTCTCCTGATTTCCCTGCTGGCGGCCTGGACGCCGGTGGAGCCCACCGGCAAGCTGAAGGTGTCGGCCAACGGTCGGTACCTGACGACGGAGAACGGCAAGCCGTTCTTCTGGCTGGGCGACACCGGTTGGCTGCTATTCAACAAGCTCAAGCGCGAAGAAGCCGAAACCTACCTCGAAGACCGCCGCAAAAAGGGCTTCAACGTGATTCAGGTGATGGTGCTGCACCAAGTGCCGGCCGTGAACGTGTACGGCGACTCGGCCCTGGTGCGCGCCGACGTGGCCCGGCCCCTGACCACCCAAGGCAACACCGCTACCGACCCCGCACAATACGACTTTTGGGACCATGTCGATTACATCGTCGACCTAGCCGCGAAGAAAGGCCTCTACATGGGCATGGTGCCGGTGTGGGGCACCAACGTGAAAAACGGCAAAGTGACCCAGAAACAAGCCAAAACCTACGCCACCTTCTTGGCCGAGCGCTACCGCAACCGCCCAAACATTATCTGGCTCAACGGCGGCGACATTGCTGGCTCCGACTCCCTACAAGTTTGGAATACCATCGGCGCCACGCTGAAAGCTAATGACCCCAACCACCTGGTAACGTACCACCCGCGCGGCCGCACGCAGTCGTCTGATTGGTTTCATCAGGCCAAGTGGTTGGATTTCAATATGTACCAATCGGGCCACCAGCGCTACGAGCAGGATACGTCGCGGAAAGAAAAGAACCACTACGGCCCCGATAACTGGCGCTACCAGCAGGCTGATTACAAAATGACGCCTACCAAACCTAGCCTCGACGGCGAGCCTTCCTACGAAGGCATCCCGCAGGGCCTCCACGACATCACGCAGCCCCGCTGGACCGATGCCGACGTGCGCCGCTACGGCTACTGGTCGGTGTTTGCCGGTGCTTTCGGTTACACCTACGGCCAGAACTCGGTGATGCAGATGCACAGCAGCTTCGACAAAGGCAGCGCCTACGGCTCGAAAGAGCTGTGGTCGTCGGCCATCAACGCGCCGGGCTCCGCGCAGATGGTGCACCTGAAAACACTGATGCTTTCACGGCCTTATTTCGACCGGGTGCCTGACCAGTCGTTGATTGCCGGCGAAGCAGGCCAGAAGTACGACCGGCTAGTGGCCACCCGTGGCAAGAACTACGCCTTCATCTACACTTACAACGGCCGGAACATGAAGGTGAACCTAGGCAAAATCGCCGGCGCGAAGGTGAAAGCCTCTTGGTTCAGCCCCCGTGATGGCAAGACCACGGCCATCGGTACATTCCCCAATAAAGGCACGCAAGAGTTCAACCCGCCGGCCGAGAAGAAGGATGGCAACGACTGGGTGCTAATTCTGGATTCGGTGTAGAATGATTGTGCAGATGTTGAATAATCTAAAAAGAACGTCATGCTGAGCTTGTCGAACCGAAGGAAGGCGTAAGCCAAGCATCTCTCCCGCTCCGCCAGCCTGTCATATCGACCAACGGGAGACATCTCGCGTGCAGTAGTAACTCCAATCGTCAGGTTGCCATTGCAACGACCGCACGCGAGATTTCTCCTATCGTCGGAATGACGTTCTAGTAATTAGTAAAGATGCTTGGCTTACGCCTTCCTTCGGTTCGACAAGCTCAGCATGACACGTTCTAGTGTTTTGATTTAACCTAATGACAATCAAGTATAAAGCTGTACGCTGCCTAACCTCGCTGCTGTGCGCAGGGCTACTGGCGTCCTGCTCCAAAGACGTGTACCTATTCACGTCCTTCCACGAGCCGGCCAACGAAGGTTTGCGCCTGCTCTACAGCTACGACGGCTACAAGTGGCAGGACCTAGGTAAAACCTTCCTCACCCCGCAGGCCGGTCCGAGCAAGCTCATGCGCGACCCGTCCATCACGCAAGGCCCCGATGGCACCTACCACCTCGTCTGGACCTGCGGCTGGAAGGGCGACAAAGGCTTCGGCTATGCTAGCTCCAAAGACCTGATTCACTGGTCGTCACAGCGCTTTGTTGATGTGATGAGCCACGAGCCGACCACCGTAAACGTGTGGGCGCCCGAGATTTTCTACGACAAGCCTACCCAGCAATACCTCATCGTGTGGGCCTCGACCATTCCCTTCCGCTTCCCGAAAGGGCAGGAGGACGAGGACAACAACCACCGCCTCTACTACACCACCACGAAGAATTTCCAAACCTTCACGCCCGCCAAGCTCTACCTAGACCCTGGGTTCAGCGCCATCGATTCGGAGGTGCTCCAGCGCGGCCCCGGCGACTACGTGCTGGTCGTGAAGGACAACACCCGGCCCGAGCGCGACATTAAGGTCGCTTTCGGCCCCACGGCCCTAGGTCCGTTTCCGAACGTGTCGAAGCCCTTCACGGCCAACTTCACCGAAGGCCCAAGCGTGGCCAAACTGCCGCACGGCGAGTGGCTAATCTACTACGACGCCTATCGCGAGAAGAAGTACGGCGCCATGAAAACCTCTGATTTTAAGACGTTCACCGATGCCTCCGCGCAAGTGAGCGTGCCGGTGGGGCACAAGCACGGCACCATCTTCATGGCCCCGCGCAAAACCCTCAAGAAACTACAGCAAGCATCACCCGCGGCTCCGGCCGTCGGCGCCACCTCAAGCAGCGTAAAACCATGAATAAGGGAATAGCTAGAAAACTCTGCCGTCTGGCTCCCCCGCAAGCGCTTGATGCGCGCCACCCTTTGGAGAGGGGGCTGGGGGGTGAGGCGAATCGTCTGCTCATCACTACCGCGCTGCTAGGTCTGCTCGGCCTAGGTTCGGCGCACGCCCAAGAAACCATCCGCTACACCGGCACCACGCTCAGCAACGTGGATTACCACCACGGGCAGCTGCGCCCGGTCATTGGCGTTCACAATCAGCAGGTACTACGGGCCGACCGCGAGCATCCGACTGCCGCCAACGGCGAGGGCTGGACGTATAATCACGCCCCGATGCTGGCGTATTGGAAAAATCAGTTCTACCTGCAATACCTGAGCAACCCCGTTGGGGAGCACGTGCCGCCGGGGCGCACCCTGCTCCTAACCTCCAAGGACGGCCGCACCTGGAGCAACCCCACGGTGATCTTCCCGCCCTACAAAATCCCGGACGGCGTCACGAAGCCCGACCAGCCGGGCAAAGTGGCTAAGAACCTCGACGCGGTGATGCACCAGCGTGTCGGCTTCTACGTGTCGAAGAAAA
Organism: Hymenobacter crusticola; assembly: GCF_002154225.1. GTDB lineage: Bacteria > Bacteroidota > Bacteroidia > Cytophagales > Hymenobacteraceae > Hymenobacter > Hymenobacter crusticola. The sequence goes on along the minus strand of NZ_MTSE01000006.1, from coordinate 278,950 downwards.
ACCGCCTGCTTACTCTAGGCTACTACGGCATTGCCCTCGATGCCAAAGATGACCCCAACGACGGCCAAGGCATAGGGCGGGTGGTGCGCGAAGTGCTGCCGGGCGGCAAATACGGCCCCATCTACTTTCTGCGCTACAACAAGACTTGGGACCAATCGAAGTCGACGTATCCTTTCTACAAGAAGAGCAAGGACAAAGGCTTCGTCGCGGCCTGCGAGGAAATCTTGGCGAACCCGCTGATGATGCAGCAGATGGTGGAGGAGCAAGACAAGGACGACCCGCTTATCCCCATCCACAAAGACTACAAAGCCTTCAGCTACTATCACTTGCCCGATAACCGGGTGGTGGGCCTCTGGAAGCACGCCCTGACAACCATCAGCCCCGACGGGGGCAAGAGCTGGCCGAATCCGGTTATTCGGGCGCCGCACTTCGTGAATAGCAACGCCAAAATTTGGGGGCAGCGCACGTCCGATGGCCACTACGCCACGGTGTACAACCCGTCCGAATTCCGGTGGCCGCTGGCCGTTTCGCCCAGCGCGAATGGCCTCGATTATACCGACTTGTGGCTGGTACACGGCGAGATTTCGCCCATGCGCTACGGCGGCAACTACAAGTCGTATGGCCCGCAATACGTGCGCGGCATCCAGGAAGGCGACGGCACGCCACCCGACAAAAACATGTGGGTGACCTACAGCATGAACAAGGAGGACATCTGGATTTCCTCGGTGCCCGTGCCCATGCGCGTGAAAACGGACGCGCCAGCGAATGAGGTGTTTGCCCAAATGCCCGCCGGCCAGGAGCTAGCTAACTGGAACACCTACAGCCTCGTGCAAGCGCCCGTCGGCATCGACAAGCTGCCCGACGGCTCGAAGGGTTTGGTCCTCAAAGACTCCGATAAGTTTGATTACGGCACCGCCGAGCGGATCATTCCGGAGGCCAAAAATATGGTGGCGGAGTTCTCCATCATTCCCGCGCAAAACGACAAAGGCCTGCTCCAAATCGAGTTTCAAGATGGAAAAGGCCTGCCTGCGGTGCAACTCTCCTTCGACTCGACCGGTACGTTGATCTATAAAGCCGGCGCCCGCTTCAAGGGTGTGACTAAGTACCAAGCCGGTCAGCAATACGACCTACGCGTAACGCTCGATGCCCCCAACCGCACCTGCACGGTAGCGGTGAATGGCGGCAAAACCAGCACGTTCATCTTCTACGCGCCGGTGCCTTCCTTTGAGCGCATCCTGTTCCGCACCGGCGAAGCCCGCCATTACCCCACCCCCGACACCCCCGCCGACCGCGACACCGACCTGCCGCACACCGGCGACTCGGAGCCACTCGCGACGTTCTACTTGAAGTCGTTGAAAACTTCGACCACTGACCTAGCTCCGAAAGCTTCTAAAGATGTGGGAGCGAAGTAGCCCTAGTGTGGGCGCCTCACCCCCCGGCCCCCTCTCCGAAAAGGAGAGGGGGAGCCACGGCGGCGCGACGTGTTTTTAACTTGTTCGTTTTGGATTGGATGGAACCCACTGAACCTTATCTACCTCAAGACAAGATTTTCACTGCTAATAAAAATCAGTACAGCAAGCTAGATCTGAAGGGACGGGCCAGAAGAATGCGCCATGAGCCAACGGCCGCTGAAGACAAGCTTTGGCAACAGCTACGAGGAGGTCAGCTTGGAGTGAAGTTCCGTCGGCAACATAGCATCGACCGCTACATCGTAGACTTTGTGTGTCTTTCACATAAGCTAATAGTAGAACTAGACGGCGCCGGACACGCAGAACCCGATCAAGCCGATTACGACCGTGGACGTTCTGCTCTACTAGAAGAGCTAGGCTATTGTATCCTACGCTTCTCCAACGAGCAAGCCCTTAACCAAATGGACGCAGTTCTCGCCGCCATCAAAACCAATCTATAAAATAAATAGTCCCACTTACCATCACCGTCGTCAGGCTCCCCCTCTCCATTTCGGAGAGGGGGCCGGGGGGTGAGGCGCCCACCAGAACAACATGCCCAAATACCTACTCATCCTCCTGCTACTTATCCCCCTGAGCCTCCGCGCTCAGACTACCGAAACCCAGTACCTCTCCGGCACCGACAAAGACCACACGGTGAAGTGGAAGTTCTTCTGCACGGCCGGGCGCAACTCCGGCAAGTGGACCACCATTGGAGTGCCCTCCAACTGGGAACTGCAAGGCTTCGGCAAGTACAACTACGGCCACGACAAAGACACGGCGCGCGGCAAGGAAAAAGGCCTGTACAAGTACTCGTTCAAGGTGCCCGCCAACTGGCAAGGCAAGACGATCAACATCGTCTTCGAAGGCGCCATGACCGACACGGAGGTGAAGATCAACGGCCAATCGGCTGGGGCGATGCACCAAGGGTCGTACTACCGCTTTAAGTACGATATCAGCAAGCTGTTGAAGTACGGCAAAACCAACCTGCTCGAAGCCACCGTCGCCAAACACTCCGCCAACGAATCGGTGAACGGTGCCGAACGGCGCGGTGACTTCTGGATTTTCGGCGGCATCTTCCGGCCGGTGTACCTGGAGGCGTTGCCGCCCCAGCACATCGAACGCATAACCCTCGACGCCAAAGCCGACGGCAGCTTTAAATCCGATGTATACCTAGGTGACGGCACCAGCGCCGACGAAGTAGTAGGACAACTTTATACGCTTGATGGTCAGAAGGCTGGACAAGAGTTCAAGGGTGCCGTGACTGGCGGCAACGCTACCGTACACCTCGAAACCAAGCTACCTAGCCCCCGCCTCTGGACGTCCGAAACGCCGAACCTCTACCGCGTGGTGATGACCCTGCGCCAGGGCGGCAAGGCGGTGCATACCGTCAACAAGAAGTTTGGTTTCCGGACGGTGGAGCTGCGCGAGCGGGAAGGCTTCTACGTGAACGGCACCAAGATCAAGTTCAAGGGCGTGTGCCGGCACTCGTTCTGGCCTAGCTCAGGTCGCACCATGAGCAAGGCGCTGAGCATTGAGGACGTGAACCTGATGAAGGACATGAACATGAACGCCGTGCGCATGTCGCACTACCCACCCGACGAGCACTTCCTGGAAGTGTGCGACTCCCTCGGCTTGTTCGTGCTCGACGAAGTGGCCGGCTGGCATGCCGCCTACGACACCCAAGTGGGCACCAAGCTGACCGAGGAAATGGTGAAGCGCGACCAAACTCACCCGAGCATTGTGGTGTGGGTCAACGGCAACGAGGGCGGCCACAATTTCGACCTCGACCCCGTGCTCGACCGCATGGACATGCAAAAGCGTCCTGTGGTGCACGCCTGGCAAGTATTCCGCGGCACCGATACCCAGCACTACATCAACTACGACTACGGCAACGGCACCCATCTGCAAGGGCACAACATCGTATTCCCAACGGAGTTTCTGCACGGCCTCTACGACGGCGGCCACGGCGCCGGCCTGCAAGATTACTGGGAGCAGATGTGGCGTGAGCCGCTCTCAGCTGGTGGCTTCCTCTGGGACTTCGCTGACGCCGCCGTGGTCCGCACCGACAAGGGCGGCATCCTCGACGTCGACGGCGACCATGCCCCCGACGGCATCCTAGGTCCCTACCACGAGAAGGAGGGGAGCTACTACACCATCAAGGAAGTATGGAGCCCCGTGTTCTTCGAGCGCCGCGAAATCACGCCCGCCTTCGATGGCACGTTTCGGGTCCAGAACCGCTACCACTACCTCAACCTCAACCAGTGCCGCTTCACCTGGAAGCTAGCCCAGCTACCTAGCCCCGGCAGCAAAGCGGCGCCCGTCACCAAAACCGGCACCGTCACCGCCCCGAGCATCGCGCCCACCGAGTTTGGTCCGCTCAAGCTAAGCCTGCCCGCCGACTGGCAGCAGCAGGACGTCCTCTACATCACGGCCATCGACCCCGCTGGTCGCGAAATCTACACCTGGAGTTGGCCCATTGCCCACCCGGCCCAGGTAGCCCAGCGCCTCGTCAGCAAGCAGGGCGGCAGCGCGGCCACGGTGTCAGAGAGCGACTCGCTTTACACGGCCTCGGCCAATGGTATCACGCTTGCCTTCAGCCGCAAAACCGGTTTGCTGCGACAGGTGCGCAACGCCAAGGGTATCATTCCGCTGAGCCACGGCCCCGTGCTAGCTGAGGGCGAAACGGCCTTTGAAGGCCTGAGCCAGCGTCAGGAAGGACAAAATGTAGTTATCGACGCGAAGTTTGGAAAGGCGAGCCGCTACCAGTCGTTGCAATGGACGGTGTACCCCTCGGGCTGGGTGAAGATGACGGCCAAGTACTTCCCCAAAGACTATGATTTCCAATTGGCCGGCCTAAGTTTCAACTACCCCGAAAAAGAAGTAAAAGGCATTCAGTGGCGCGGCGACGGCCCCTACCGCGTGTGGAAGGACCGCCTGAAAGGCACCAACCTAGGTGTGTGGAGCAAAGACTATAACAACACCAGCACCGGCGAGCCCGACGGCACCAAGTCGCCCGTCTACCCCGAGTTCAAGGGCTACTACTCCAACTTCTACTGGCTCACGCTCCAGACCACCGGCCAGCCCCTCACCATCCTCTGCGACCAGGAAGACGTGTACTTGCGCCTGTTCACGCCCCGCTTCGGCGCCAAGCCCTACAACACGGCCCCACCCTTCCCCAGCGGCAACCTCTCCTTCATGCACGGCATCCCACCCATCGGCACCAAATCGCAGAAACCCGAGAACATGGGTCCCATGGGTCGCGCCAACATGTACTACGACTACAGCAAAGACCCCTCCTACGCCAAGGAAATGACCTTGTACTTCGACTTCTCTGGCAAGCAAGCGCAAGCACCCACTGTAGGACAGCGGTAAACGCTAATTCTCATATAAGCCGCAGATAGTAAGTTGATGACTACTATCTGCGGCTTTCTTATGTATTATGGTAAAGAAATACCTACGCAAGCGAGAACCCTTAAGAGAAACGAAATGGCAAAGAAGCAGGCAGATCTTCAAAATGAGGCAGTTAGAAAATATTCGTTTCTGAAGGAGATGTACGAAGACTCTTATTTTCCACCCAAGCTTGTTGATAAAGGCAAGAAAATCCTAGCGGAATTGTGCTTGCAAATCGAACGAGAGCAGCCAAAGACGTTAGAGGAATTGTATAAACTGACACATTCTGCGACTGATGATTTTAATGAGTTACAAGAAGAATTCTTGGAAGCAGATAGTGAGATAGAAACAGCTGCGAGAGACTGCATTGGAAGTGATTTTGACTTTATCGCAACAGCTTATGGATTTGAGGCTGATGGAGAAGAGCTGATAGCGACTCGAGAGTGGTAAGAATGGATAAGTGAGCAACTAAAACGTGCTTTGATGTTTTTCAATATATAATTAGCTATCATATTTGAAACATGGACATTAACACACTCATAACCGTTGACCCAGATACCCTAGGTGGTCAACCTGTATTCACGGGTACACGCGTTCCAGTCGAGTCACTTTTCGACCATTTAGAAGCTGGTGTTTCGTTGGATGAATTCTTGGACGATTTCCCCACGGTAACCAAAGAGCAAGCGGTTGCTGTTCTGGAGCTAGCCAACAGGCTTTTAACTTCAAAAAACATAGCTCAGCTGTATGCGGCTGTTGCTTGACGAAAACTTGCCGAAGCGGCTGAAGTTAGACTTCCCCAATCACGAAATCTTTACTGTTCGCGATAAGGGTTGGAATGGCGTCAAGAACGGAGAGCTACTAAAGCGGATGCTTGCCGACAGCTTTGACGCACTACTGACGTTTGATAAAAACCTTCAACATCAGCAGAACTTTGAGAAATACACGTTGACAGTTTTCGTCCTCAACACGAAAATCAACACGTACGCTGTACTGACTAGGCTATCCGATAAGGTCAATTCGATCTTGAACAAAGGAGAAATGGGTGCTGGTCCCATTATCATTAATCAAGACTAAAGCTGCGCTAAACTGCACCTGCCTAGCACGCTACAAGAACCACCAAACGTATAAGTACTCAGTAGAAACGTATAAGCCTGCCGCAACCGGGTGCCGGACCTTTGCCTTGTTCATTCACAACAGAAAAGACAATGGCAAAGACCGTATTGATTACAGGCGCTTCCTCCGGTTTCGGAAAAGAAACAGCTAAGCTATTTCAGCAAAACGGCTGGAATGTAGTGGCAACCATGCGTGCCCCAGAGAAGGAAGACGAGCTGACCAAGCTAGAAAACGTGCTGGTTACTCACCTAGACGTGCAGGATCTGGAGTCCATCCAACAAGCAGTTAAAGCAGGTGTGGAGCGGTTCGGCCACCTCGATGCACTGGTGAACAACGCGGGCTATGGGCTCATGGGCGTTTTTGAATCGGCAAGCCGCGAGCAGATTCAGAAGCAATATGCCGTGAACGTGTTCGGCCTGATGGACGTAACCCAAGCCGTGCTGCCCTATCTGCGGGCTAATGGTGGCGGTACTATCATCAACATCTCTTCCTTCGGCGGCGTGGTGGCCCTGCCGTTTGGCGGCTTCTACAGCAGCACTAAATTCGCCGTGGAAGGCTTCTCTGAGTCGCTGTCGCACGAGCTAGCAAAGCTGAACATTGCGGTGAAGATCGTGGAGCCCGGCGCCGTGCATACCAACTTCCGCAACGGCCTGGAACTCATCAAAAACGACATAGCCGAGTACAATCCCTTGATGACTGCGTTCTTCCAACGCTACGACCAACCAACGCAGCACCTAGCCAAAGCCACGGCCGAAGACGTAGCCACCACCATCTACCAAGCCGCCACCGACGGCAAAGCACAACTACGCTATGTGGTAGGCGAGGACGCGCAGTTCTATATTGACGCGAAAAAGGAAAACAGCCAGGAGGATTTTGTAAAACTAGTCCGCGACTGGTTCATCAATTAAGACCTGCTGATAACAACGCTAATAACGTCCTTCATCTTCCATTGAACGTCACGTCATGCTGAGCTGGTCGAAGCATCTCTCCCGCTTCGTTGCGGACACCAGAACCATGTAGAGACGCAATACCTTGCGTCTCCCCGTTGAACGACCTAGGTGCAAAACAGCAGCAACGACAAGACGCAAAGTGTTGCGTCTCTACACCGGGCAACGAAGCAGTAGAGATGCTTCGCCTAGCTCAGCATGACGTTCTTTTTTATTCAACTAGCAATTACCAAAAACTCTTCGCTATGCAAGCCAAGTACATTGATATCGACTCGATAAGTGATTTGCACAACCTGTATAGCTTGCCAAAACCCAAGCACCCGCTTGTGTCGATTTTCGACTTGACGCAAATAAACCGCAGCAGCATTGAAGCGGAGGGTATTTACCGGCTAGGTTTCTACAGCGTTTATTACAAGAAATTCAAGGGGGCTTTAAAATACGGCAAGTCGTATTATGATTTCAACGAAGGCTCGCTGATGTTTACCGCTCCTGGGCAGGTAATATCACCCGGCCCCAACTTGCAAATAGAAGAAGGTTGGGCCTTGCTCATGCATCCCGACTTGCTAAACAGAACGGAGCTAGGTAGAAAAATAGCTGGCTACACGTTCTTTTACTACGATGCGAATGAAGCATTGCACGTATCCGAAGAAGAGAAATTAATTATTGAGGGCTGCATCGAAAATATCAAAAGAGAATACTCGCAGAATATCGACCAGCACACGCAAAGCCTTATTCAGAATAATATCGAGCTGTTGCTTAATTACTGCGACCGGTTCTACAACCGGCAGTTTCTGACCAGAGCAAACGTAAGCAACGACCTGGTGCAGCGTTTCGAAAAGCTGCTAAAAGCGTATTTTGCCCAGGAAACGCTTGTCGAAGCCGGCTTGCCGGATGTGAAATTCTTTGCTTCCGCCTTGAACCTGTCGCCGCACTACTTGTCGGACTTGCTGAAGCGCTACACCGGTAAGACCACCCAGGAGCACATTCACCTGCACCTGACCGACAAGGCCAAAGCGCTGCTGTGGAGTACCGAAAAGTCCATCAGTGAAATTGCGTATGACCTAGGTTTTGAGCATCCCTCGCATTTCACCAAGATCTTCAAGACCAAAACAGGGAAGTCGCCGACGGAGTACCGGCAGCTGAACTGAAGACGCGAAGTTTTACTTGAGTAAGTATATAAAATCTATTTTAATAATATGGGTAGGTATCTTCAGGACTTAATGTATCGAGTTGATAGCTTCAGTGATCAGCAAAAATACATACAAAAGCAATGCTGCTTAATTGAAGACCTTTTTAATATACTACTTCCAAAAAATTGAAGTCGGTAATAATATCTGGCGTTTTATAATTCAACTAACATCTAATAAAGACTTAGATGAAACGGTTCAAGAAGTTGGTCTATGTCAGGATTGCTACGTCTTTTGTGATTAAAATAAGTTGCTTGAACTAGGTAATCTTGAGCGTAAGCAAGTGCTATTAAGTCTGCTTGTAAAGGGTATAAAGTTATGTTGTCATGCTCGTAACTGTTCATTTGAACCTTTTGAAGCTATAGAGCAAAGAGTTCTTGCAGATGGGATTGTATTCAGTGGCTTTTATAAGGATATAAAGGTTAGTCCAAATAAGAGGCAATCAGCTCAATTAAGAGGGTATCTGTCTGAGGATATCAAACATACTTCTTTAGTCTTATTTGATAAAGATCATTTGACTTCTAGAATATTTTTAATTGGAGAATTTGATTTTAGGTCATTCGATAGATTAAAATGGATAAATAGCGAGATGATAAATATTTATCAGATCAATTGGATACGTTCTTACAAGAGTAAAAAAGTAGCTGAGGACTATTTTGCTGTTGATGTCAAAACAGGAAATATTACCTATGTTCCTGTGACGAGAGAAGCTGTGTTTGATTATGATGTTAAGCTCCTAACAGAATCAAACGAGTACGAAAGAGCCCTGGCTTTTATACAACAGGCAAGAGAACTAGGACACGGAAAAGCAGATAACATACTAAGAAACCTAGAAGCCAATCCTAATCAACGAGACAAAGCTACCTTACTACAAATGCCAAAGAGAAGGTAGGATCTAGGTTCAGGGAACAAGGCAATAAAGCATACCTCTTTGTTGTTATTGTAGAAAGTGACAAAAAAGATAGTAGTTCGGTAATATGCATCGTTATAATGTACCCATAAGAATACCGCTTCTCCTAATCAGCGTAGTGCTTGTATTTACAATCGCTATTTCAAAACTATACTTCGTTCTAGAAAGCGAGTTATATATCGATCGTATGTATTATAACTTGATAAAGAAGTGTGAAACATGTGATGGCGCTAAGCGTTCTGCGCAAAATGATTTTGAAAGAGGCATATATCAAATAGTGCAATGGGGAATGGGCGACTCGAAAACTTCGGACGTAACTGCTGAGGTATTAGAAACAAAGTATAAAATCAAAACAGCTCGTGGCGGTTGTGTAACAAACCGTACAATAGAATGCTATGATACCGAGATGAGGAAGTTATTAGCTAAGAAGTATGATGATAAAATATACTTATCAGCTTATAGAGAAGCAGCGCAGAGGGTCTATCAAGAAGACCTTGCAAGGTATATTTATCAAGAAAAATATAGAAAAAGGCCTCGTCCTCAACCCTAAGTTGATGAAGGACATTTAAGGGCAGCGCTTTTGAGTTCCAAAAGAGACAACACACCTTCACGACAGCAGAAGTACTGTCTACCCTCAAAAAGCACCCAAACCGCCCACCATGTATAAATCGTGAAGGTTTGTGCTAATATCCTAGAATGATTCGGCGGGAAAATTTGCGAACTATGGAGCGCCTAAAAGTGCATTCCACGAACCTCCGGCGCACGCCGGCCAATCGGCTGGTTTTCTGCTCGTAAGAGTGGGACTAGGGGGTGAGGTCGCTGTATGAACTACAAACTCCTGCTTACCCTCTTCGCGGCAATCCTGCTGTCGGCTTTCCGCGTGACGGCGCCCACCGGCGTGGCGCTGCAAAATCTGCGGTGCGAACTGCTTACCAACCCCAAAGGCATCGACGCTACCGCCCCCCGGCTGAGTTGGGAACTGACCGGCTCGGAGCGCGGCCTCGAACAAACGGCGTATCAGGTGCTGGTCGCCTCCACGCCCGAGAAGCTAGCCGCCGATCAGGGCGACTTGTGGGATTCGGGGAAAGTGGCCTCCTCGCAATCAGTGCACGTGGCGTATGCGGGCGTACCGCTCAAAAGTCGTCGGCAGTGCTACTGGAAGGTGAAAACCTGGACGACCAAGGGCGAAAGCGCCTGGAGCCCGGCTAACTCCTGGAGCATGGGCCTGCTAAACTACCTCGACTGGAAAGGCCGCTGGATCGGCTTCGACCACCCGTTTGCGTGGGATAAGGAAGAAAGCCACGCCCGGCTCTCGGCCCGCTACTACCGCAAGGAGTTTACCGCCGCTAAGCCCATCAAGCAAGCCACGGCCTACATCATCGGGCTAGGTCTGTACGAGCTGTACCTGAACGGGCAGAAGGTGGGCGACCAGGTGCTGGCGCCCGGCCCCACCGACTACACCCAGAACGTGAAGTACAACACCTTCGACGTGACCTCGCTGCTCAAGCAAGGCCCCAACGCCCTAGGTGCCGCGCTCGGCAACGGCCGCTTCTACGCCATGCGGCAGAATTACAAGCCCTACAAAATCAAGACGTTTGGCTACCCCAAGATGCTGATGCAGCTGGAAGTAACCTACGCCGACGGCAGCACCGACGTCATCAAGACCGACGACACCTGGAAGGGTACCGCCGACGGCCCCATCCGCACCAACAACGAGTACGACGGCGAAGAGTACGACGCTACCAAGGAAATGCCCGGTTGGAGTACCGCCGGCTTCAACGACAAAAGCTGGCTGAAAGCGGAGCTGGTGCAGGAGCCCGGCGGCGCCTTCGAGGCCCAGATGAACGACAACATGAAGGTGATGGAAACGCGCAAGCCCGCGTCTATCACCCGCCTGAAGCCCAACGTCTACATCCTCGACATGGGCCAGAACATGGTGGGTTGGCTGCGGATGCGCACCACCGGCAAGCGCGGCGACAAAGTGACCCTGCGCTTTGCCGAAACCCTGCAAAAAAGCGGCGAGCTGTACGTAGCCAACCTGCGCGACGCCAAGGTAACCGACGTGTACACCCTGCGCGGCGGTGGCTCCGAAACCTGGGAGCCGACCTTCGTCTTCCACGGCTTCCGCTACGTGGAGGTCACCAGCTTCCCCGGCACGCCCTCGGTGCAGGACTTCGACGGCCGCGTGGTGTACGACGACATCCAGACCACCGGCGAGTTCACGACCTCCGACCCGACGATTAATCAGGTGTATAAGAACGCCTACTGGGGCATTCGGGGCAACTACAAAGGCATGCCCATCGACTGCCCACAGCGCAACGAGCGCCAGCCCTGGCTCGGCGACCGGACCACCGGCGCCTACGGGGAAAGCTTCGTGTTCGACAACGGCCGCCTCTACGCCAAGTGGGTCGACGACATTGCGAATGCCCAGAAAGCCGACGGCAGCATCCCCGACGTGGCGCCCACCTTCTGGCGCTACTACGGCGACAACGTGACCTGGCCCGGCACCTACCTCACCGTCGCCGACATGCTCTACACCCAGTACGGCGACCGGAAACCCATTGAGAAACACTACGATTCGATGAAGAAGTGGCTCACCTACATGGGTGCCAACTACATGACCGCGGACTACATCGTGACCAAAGACAAGTACGGCGACTGGTGCGTGCCGCCCGAATCGGAGAAGCTGATTCACTCCCAGGACCCCGCTCGCAACACCGACGGCGTGCTCATCGCCAGCAGCACTTACTACCAGATGCTCAACCTGATGCAGCGCTTCGCCACCATCGTCGGTAAGCCCCAGGACGCGCAGGAGTACGCCGACCTAGGTGCCAAAATCAAGGCAAGCTTCAACAAGAAATTCCTGAACGCGGAAAGCTGCCAGTACAGCAACAACACCGTGACGGCCAACTTATTACCCCTTGCTTATGGCATGGTGCGGGAGCAAGACCGCGCTAAGGTGTTTCAGAACATTGCCGATAAGATTCTGGTCGAGAACAAAGGCCACATCAGCACCGGCGTCATCGGTACGCAGTGGCTCATGCGCGGCCTGACCACCAATGGTCGCCCCGACATTGCCTACAAGCTCGCCACCAACCGCGACTATCCGAGCTGGGGCTACATGGCCGCCAACGGCGCCACCACCATCTGGGAGCTGTGGAACGGCAACACCGCCGACCCCGCCATGAACTCCCAAAACCACGTGATGCTGCTCGGCGACCTGCTCATCTGGTACTACGAAAACCTAGCCGGCATCAAGTCGGCCCCCGGCGCCCCCGGCTTCAAGCAGCTCGAAATGAAGCCCGCCCTCATCGACGGCCTGACCTCCACGCAAGCCTCCTACCGCTCCGTGCACGGCCTGATCCGCAGCAGCTGGAAGCGCGACGCCAAGCGCTTCACCTGGAATATCTCGGTGCCCGGCAACACGAAAGCGCTACTCTACCTCCCCGCCAAGTCGGAGAAAGACGTGCGCGAAGGCGGCAAGAAAGCCAATTCCGCAGAAGGCGTGAAGTTCGTGCGGATGGAAGGGGATAGGGCTGTGTTTGAAGTAGGCTCGGGTGATTATGCTTTTGAGGTGAAATGAGGACCCCGCCCCCGTCCCCTCCCCTCCGGGAGAGGGGTGCCAGACGACAACCTAGCTTCGTTGAACGCACCCCTCTCCCGGAGGGGAGAGGACGGGGGTGGGGTCAACGAGGCATGACGTTCTAAGTATTTACATAGTAGACGAATGAAAAAAGCCCTTTTCCTCCTGTTGCTTGGCTGCTCCGCTGGCCTTGGCAACGTGCAGGCGCAACTCAAAACTTGGCAGAAAGGCCTTGTAGTTGACGAGTTTATCTTCGAGAAAGCACCGTTCCCAGAGAGCCACGCCGCAACTATCGCCGAGACGCCAAAGGGCCTTGTCGCCGCGTGGTTTGGCGGCACCAAGGAGCGTAACCCCGACGTCGGGATTTGGGTGAGCCGCCAGGAAAACGGCAAATGGACTGCGCCGGTAGAAGTGGCCAACGGCATCGTGAACGAGACGCTGCGTTACCCGACCTGGAACCCCGTGCTCTACCAAGTGCCTAACGGCGACTTGCTGCTGTTCTACAAAATTGGCCCGAAGCCCTCGGAGTGGAAAGGCTGGATACGCACCTCCCAAGACAACGGCCTGACGTGGTCGGCGGCCGAAGCGCTACCGGAAGGCTTTATCGGGCCGGTGAAGAACAAGCCGGTGTTGCTCAGCAATGGTACGTTGCTCAGCCCCACCAGCACCGAGGGCAGCGGCGGCTGGAAAGTGCACTTCGAAGCATCAACCGATAAGGGCAAAACCTGGTCGATGATCGGCCCCGTGGACAATGGCCAGACCCAAGGTGCCATCCAACCTAGCATTCTGACCTACAAAGACGGCCGTTTGCAAGCCCTCTGCCGCAGCCGCGACCGGGCCATCCTCGAAACGTGGTCGACGGACCAAGGCAAAACCTGGTCGCCGCTGGCGAAAACCACGCTGCCCAACAACAACTCCGGCACCGACGCCGTGACCCTAGCCGACGGTCGGCAACTGCTGGTGTACAACCACGTGCTGCCGCCCGGCACCCTGGCCAAAGGCCCCCGCACGCCGCTCAACGTAGCCGTGTCGAAGGACGGCAAGACGTGGTACGCCGCCGCCATTCTGGAAGATTCGCCGATTAGCCAGTATTCGTATCCCTCTGTCATTCAGACCAAAGATGGCTTGGTGCACTTCATCTACACGTGGCGGCGCCAACGCATCAAACACGCCGTGCTCGACCCGAAGAAGATGAAGCTAGTGAAAATCGAGAATGGCGTGTGGCCCACGATCAAAGGCTACAAACCGCCGCAAGGCTCCGCCGAGATTACCAAAGACTAAACGCTGTAGCGCGGACGGGCGCCTCACCCCCTAACCCCCTCTCCGAAAAGGAGAGGGAGGACTAGCTCTAGTTTCTCTAATACTGGACTGGCTTTTTTATTATTAAAGGCTAAGAGCTAATGTATTAGAGCTAATCCTCCCTCTCCCTTTCGGAGAGGAGGCTAGGGGGTGAGGCGCCCACCAGAACGATAACCTACTTTCTATGTCTAAGAAGCTTCTTCTGTTTATTGGTGCTAGCCTGATTCGCCTTAGTGCTTTCGCCCAGAACTCGGACGACCAGTACCAAATGCCGCTCAAGACGGTGCTGGACGAGATTCAGCAGCGCTACAACGTGAAGATCAAGTACTCGCCCGACATGGTGAAGGACAAGTCCTTGACCTACGCCGAGTGGCGCTACCGCCCCGATGTGGACGAGACGCTACGCAACGTATTGTCGCCATTTGACCTTCAGGTGACGCCATCGGGCGACAAGTCGTACAAGCTGAAGACCTTTCAGTATCACCTCAAAACCCCCGAGGAAGGCAGGGAGCAGCTAGCCTACCTCTCCACGCTGTACCACGACCAAGACACCTGGGAAAAGCGCAAAACCGAGCTGCGCAGCTGCATGTGGCAGGCGCTCCGGCTCTCGCCGCTGCCTGCCAAGCCGAGCAGCAAGCCCATCATCACCAACAAGCGGCAGTACGACGGCTACACCGTTGAGAACCTAGCTATTGAAACGCTGCCCGGCCTCTACGTGACGGGTTCATTGTATAAACCACTGAAACCGAAAGGTAAAGTCCCAGTCATCATCAGCCCCGATGGCCACTTTGGCGACGGCCGCTACCGGGCGGATGCGCAGTACCGGTGCGCGACCCTAGCCCGCATGGGCGCCATGGTGTACAGCTACGACCTGTTTGCTTGGGGCGAATCGTTGCTCCAGTTTAAAGGCGAAGACCACCACCGTAGCCTCGCCATGACGGTGCAGGCGCTAAACGGCATTCGTAGCTTGGACTACCTGCTGTCGTTGAAAGACGCTGATAAGAACCGTGTGGCCATCACCGGCGGCTCGGGCGGTGGTAGCCAAACCATGCTGCTCACCGCCCTCGATGACCGCATCAAAGTGAGTGTGCCTGTGGTAATGCTCTCGACCTACCATAGCGGCGGCTGCCCCTGTGAAAGCGGCATGCCCGTGCACCTCTGCGGTGGCGGCACCAACAACGCCGAAATAGCCGCTATGGCTGCCCCCAGGCCCCTACTTGCCATAACCGACGGCGGCGACTGGACCGCCCAAACTCCCGAAACGGCCTATCCTTTCGTGCAAAAAATCTACGGCTTCTACGGCAAAGTTGACCTAGCCAAGAACGTGCACCTGCCGAAGGAAGGCCACGACTACGGCCCCTCGAAACGCCAAGCCATGTACGAGTTCATGGCCAAAAACCTAGGCCTGAACTTAGCCGCTGCTGAGGATAACTCGGGCAAGCTCGATGAGGCGAAAGTGACAGTTGAAAAGGAAGAAGCCCAACGAGTCTTCGGCAAGAACGGCGAACTGCTGCCGGCTAACGCCATCAAAGGCTTTGATGCCTTGCAGGCGGTGTTCAATAAGTCGGTGGCCCATCAGTAAAGCTTTCTGCTTATAAAAGAACGTCATGCTGAGCCTGCCGAAGCATCTCTACTGCTTCGTTGAGGTAGCCAGAACGATGTAGAGAAGCAACATTTTGCGTCTCCGCGTTGAACGACCTAGCGAGAACAACCTAGGTAAACAACAGCAGCAACGACGAGACGCAAAGTATTGCGTCTCTACAATCGGTAGGCGAAGCGGGAAAGATGCTTCGGCAGGCTCAGCATGACAGGCCAATGAATCCTAGTAGGATACTCAAGATTTCATGACAAGTAGATTCAACGGAAAAAGCTTACTCTTCGCTCTTGGCCTACTCGCGGCGGCACCCGTCACGGCGGCCGATATCTGGGTGTCGCCCACTGGCTCTGACCAAAACCCCGGCACGAAGGAGAAGCCCCTAGCTTCTGTGGCGGCGGCTGTGCGCCAGGGCCGTGAGCTGCGCCGCTTAGCTGATCAGTCGGTGCAGAGTGGCGTGCATATTCTGCTGCGTGGGGGAGAGTATCGGCTGTACGAGCCGTTGTTTTTTCGGCCCGAAGACTCCGGCACCTCTAGCAGCCCGACGGTAGTAGAGGCCGCACCCGGCGAAAAGCCGGTGCTGAGCGGAGGCGTGAGCGTGAAAGGCTGGCGGAAACCAACTGCCAAGCTGCCCGGCTTGCCGGTTGCGGCGCAAGGCAACGTGTGGGTAGCCGATGCACCTAGGGTCAATGGCCGGGTGCTAGAATTTCGGCAGCTCTGGGTAAACGACCGCAAAGCCACGCGGGCACGAGAAGTCGATAACAATGACTTGCCGCGCCTTCTATCTTGGGATAAAACCAAACAAGAAGGCTGGATTCCAACCTCGTCGCTTGCTGGGCTGAAAAGCGCTGGGCAGGCCGAAATGGTGCTGCACCAAATGTGGGCCGTGGCTTTCCTTCGTCTGAAAACGCTGGAAGTACAAGGCGCTAAAACGAAGATAACCTTCCAGGACCCTGAGAGCCAGATTGAGTTCGAGCACCCGTGGCCGTCGGCGGTGATTGATGGCAAGAACGGCAGCTCAGCCTTTTACCTGACCAACGCTATTGAGTTTCTGGATCGGCCGGGCGAGTGGTTTTATGACGCAGTGCGGAGGCAGATTATCTACTGGCCTAGGTCGGGAGAGACGATGACGACGGCTAAGGCCGTGGTGCCGGCGCTGGAAACCCTGGTGCAGGTGAGCGGCAACCTCGATCATCCGGTGAGCAACGTGTTTTTCAAGGGCTTGACGTTTGCGCATACCGCATGGCTGCGGCCGGCGCAGGCGGGGCACGTGCCGTTGCAAGCGGGCATGTTCATGCTCGACGCGTACAAGCTGAAAGTGCCCGGCACGCCGGATAAGAAAGGCTTGGAAAACCAAGCCTGGATTGGCCGTCCCGCGGCGGCCGTCACGCTCAGTGGCGCCCATCACACCGGCTTTGAGCGCTGCCGCTTCGAGCACCTAGCTTCCGCCGGGCTCGATTACGTGAGCGGCACCCATGATGATGCCATCGTCGGGTGCGTGTTCCGCGACATCGGCGGCAACGGCATTCAGATGGCGACCTTCTCCGACGCGGGCACCGAAACCCACTTGCCCTACAACCCCAGCGACGAGCGCGAAATATGCTCCAATGAGTTGATCGAGAATAACTTGATAGTCGGCTGCGGCAATGAAGACTGGGGCTGCGTGGGCATCGGCGTGGGGTATGGCCGGGGCATTACCATTCGCCACAACGAGATTGCGCAGGTGCCTTACACCGGCATCAGCCTAGGGTGGGGGTGGACCAAAACCGCCAACGCTATGCGCGATAACAAGGTGCAGTACAACTACATCCACCACTACGCTAACTACATGTACGACGTGGCAGGCATCTACACGCTGTCGGCTCAGCCGAACACGCTCATCAGCGAAAACTGCGTGGACAGCATCGGCTTCTCGCCCTACGTGCACGACCCCAACCACTGGTTCTACCTCTACCTCGACGAAGGCTCCTCCAACATCACCGTGCGCGACAACTGGTGCCCGGCCGAGAAGTTCTTGGCCAATGCCAACGGCCCCGGCAACGTGTGGCAAAACAACGGTCCCATGGTGGCCGACCGCATCAAGCAAGCGGCGGGACTTGAGCCGGCATACCGGGAGTTGAAGAAAGAAGCCATGAAAAGTCAAGTCGTAAAATAGAAAAGAACGTCATGCTGAGCTTGTCGAAGCATCTCGCCTGCGGTCATTGTCAAAGTAATCTGATTACCATTGCAGGCGAGATGCTTCGACAAGCTCAGCATGACGGTAGTCTAAGCAGAAGAAACCTGACTTATTAGAACAAGCAGATGATAATCAAGAAAATGCGTTGTTGGTTGCTCTTGACTTTAGGTTGCCTGCTCCTGCCGATGGCGGGCGCCATGGCCCAAAACCAAGCCACCTGGGTCTGGTATCCGGGCGACTTCGAAATTTGGCTAGGCAACCAAATGCAGAACCGCCGTACCGAGCGCGGGTCGTTCTTCCCGCCGTTCTGGCGCATGGATAGCCACTACGTGCTCATCGACTTCCACAAGGATTTTGACCTAGCCAAAGCCGAAGAAGTGGAGCTGCGGGCCGAAGGGCAGTACAACGTGAAGGTCGACGGCAAGCTGATTTCGGGGTCGCCGCAGCGCTTCACGGTGCCCACCGGCAAGCACCGCATCAACATCAAGGTGTACAACCAGGAGCGGGTGCCGGCCATCTACGTGCGCGGCGCCACCATTGCCTCCGACAATACGTGGCTGGTGACCTACGAGGACAAGGAGTGGATCGACGCCTCCGGCAAAGCCTCGGACCAGTCGGGCACGACGTGGTTGCAGGCCGGCAGCTGGAACTTCGACGACCCTCGGGGGGCGCCTTCGCGGTTTCGGCTGATTACGGAGCCGCAACGGGCCGCCAATGTGGCGGCGCAACCTAGGTCGATGGTCGTGGATTTTGGGCGCGAAACGTTCGGCTACGTGAAGCTGCACGGCCTGCAAGGCAAAGGCAACCTGACGCTGTACTATGGCGAGTCGCGGGAGGAAGCGCTGGCCACCGAAACCTGCGAAACCCTCGACCGCATCGTTGTAGATCAGCCCCAGAAAGCCGAGCGCACCACCGACATGTCGAAGGCGTTTCGCTACGTCAATATCCAGTATGACCAAGGCGTCAGCCTCGATTCGGTGTCGATGTTGTACGAGTTTGCGCCGGTGCTGGAGCGCGGTAAGTTCCGGTGCTCCGATCAACAGCTCAATAAGATATGGGACGTGGCGTCGTACACCATGCACCTGAACACGCGGGAGTTCTTCATCGACGGCATCAAGCGCGACCGGTGGATTTGGTCGGGCGACGCTTACCAGAGCTACCTGATGAACTACTACCTGTACTTCGACACGCCCACGGTGAGCCGCACCCTCTTTGCCCTACGCGGCAAAGACCCCATCACGAGCCACATCAACACCATCATGGACTACACTTTCTACTGGTTCATGGGGATTTACGACGCCTACCAGTACACCGGCGACAAGGCCCTGGTGCAGCAAATGTACCCGCGCATGCAAAGCCTGATGGACTACTGCCTCGCCCGCCGCAACAAAGATGGCATGATGGAAGGCCTCGCCGGCGACTGGGTGTTCATCGACTGGGCCGACGGTCTGAGTAAGAAAGGCGAGGTGAGCTTTGAGCAGCTGCTGTTCTGCCGCAGCCTCGAAACCATGGCCGTGTGCGCCAACCTCGTGAACGACAAAGCGGGCGCCGCCAATTACCAAAAGCTAGCTGCTGATCTGAAAGCCAAGATCTTCGCCACCTATTGGGACGAAAACAAGCACGCCCTGGTGCACAGCCGCGTAGATGGCAAGCCCACCACCAACGTGACGCGCTACGCCAACATGTTCTCCATCTTCTTCGGCTACCTCAACGAGGCCCAGCGCCAAGACGTGAAGAAATATGTGCTCCTGAATCCCGAAGTGCCCAAAATCACGACGCCCTACATGCGTTTCTACGAGCTGGAAGCCCTCTGCGCCATGGGCGAGCAGTCGTACGTGCTGAAGGAAATGAAGTCGTACTGGGGCGGCATGATTGACCTAGGTGCCACCTCATTCTGGGAAGAATACGACCCCGCCAAGAAAGGCGCTGAGCACTACGCCATGTACGGCCGGCCCTTCGGCAAGAGCCTCTGCCACGCCTGGGGCGCCAGCCCGATTTACCTGCTCGGCAAGTATTACCTCGGTGTCAAGCCACTCACGGCTGGCTACGATACCTACTTGGTCGAGCCCAACTTAGGCGGTTTGCAGTTCATGGAAGGCACCGTGCCCACGCCCCAAGGCGACATCACAGTATCGTGTAACCTAAAGCAAATCAAGGTGAAAGGCGCTGCTGGTACGGGAACCTTGCGCTTCCAGAGTAAGGTAAAACCCACAAGCAAAGGCGGCAAAATCAAGGCTTTGCCGAATGGTCAGTACGAAATGCAGATCGCGCCGGGAAGCGAATACGTGGTAACGTATCAAGCGCTGCAAAGCCCCGCGGTGAAATGAGCGTCAGCATAGTTAAGAGAGCAGGCGCACGCTTAGGGCTAGGTTTGCTGCTGCTAGGCTTCCGCGTAGCGCCCGCCGTGGCGCAGCCGACCGGGCCCGCCGCCGTGGTGGAAATCATCGGCACGGGCACCACGCCGCTACCCACCGATAAGCTGCTGCAACTGTGCCGGAAGTACCAAGTGCCGACCGTGGATGTGCGGCGCTGGCAAAACCACCTAGTCGCGTACGGTCCGGCGGAGAAAATCCGACAAGTGCACAAGCAGCTAGGTACAACCTACGGCAAGGCAACGGTGAAGCTGTACAGTGCGCCTTTCTACAAGTTTGACCGGCAGCGTTGCACGGATAAGGCCGTCAGCAAGCAGTGGGACAACGTGCTGCTCACCGCCAACTTGGTGCGCGACCCAGCCAAGCAGCAGGAGTACCTAGCCTACCACGCCACGCAGTTTCAGAAGTGGCCAGAAGTCGGACAAGGCTTCTGCAATGCTAGCTTCCAACAATTGCTGGTGTTTCGCAATGGCCGTCAGTTGATGCTAGTCATCAGTATTCCGCACGGAGCGAGCCTTGATGAGCTGAACCCCAAAACCACGCGCAACAACCCCCGCGTCGATGACTGGAACGCTCTCATGAAGCAGTACCAAGAAGGCCTGCCTGGTACCATGCCCGGCGAAGTCTGGGTGTTTCTGCAACCGATAGCCATGAAAAAGCAACCGGCACTTCAAGACTAAACAGAACGTCATGCTGAGCTTGTCGAAGCATCTCTACTGCTTCGTTGCGGACGCTAGCACAACTGTAGAGACGCGACACTTCGCGTCTCCCCGTTGAACGGCCTATCTGGAGCGACCTAGGTAAACAACATCAGCAACGAGGAGACGCAAAGTATTGCGTCTCTACAATCGGCAGGCAAAGCACACGAGATGCTTCTGTCCGCACAGCAAGGCGCGAACTAATTAACCATCAATCGAATAAATGTTAACGCTAGGAATCCTAGGTCTGGGCGAGGGCCGCAGCACCATGTCGGCGGCGCTCAACAGCCCCAAGCTCACGCTCAAAACCATCTGCGACCGGAACCAGGAGCTATGCCAGCACCGCGTCGCAGAGTTTCAGTTTACGGGCCACGTCACGGCGAATTACCAGGACATGCTCGATGATCCAGAAATCGACATCATCGCCATCTACACGCCCGACCACTTGCACGCTGAGCACGTGTCGCAGGCGTTGCGGGCTGGCAAGCACGTGGTCTGCACCAAGCCGTTTATTGATGATCTGTCGAAGGCCAACGAACTGCTAGCCCTAGCCGAGCAAACGGGCAAGAAGGTATTTATCGGCCAAAGCTCCCGCTTTTTCGAGCCCATGAAGCGCCAGCGCGCCGACTACGAAGCGGGCTTAGTTGGAGAGCTGATCAGCATCGAAAGCTACTATCACGCCGACCACCGCTGGTTTTTGGCCAAGGGCTGGTCGTTGGAAAACGCCTTCAAGTGGCTCTACGGCGGCCTTAGCCACCCCGTAGATTTCATCCGGTGGTACTTGCCCAACATCGAAGAGGTGATGGGCTACGGCATGCTCAGCTCCAACGGCGCGAAAGGCGGCCTGAAGAACCCCGACACCATGCACTTCATCTTCAAAGCCACCGACGGCCGGGTGGCGCGGGTGAGCGGCTGCTACACCGGCCCCGTGCAGCCCGTCACGCGCGACTCCGAAATGAGCTGCATCCTGCGCGGCACCGAGGGCGCCAGCCAGGGCGACTACATGGACCTACGCTACGCCATCACCGACAACACCGGCGAGGAACGCATCGTGACTTGGGAGCACAAGCTCAAGCACTACTTCCGTTTCGAGGGCAAAAGCCACCACGCCGGCGAGTACCAGAACTACCTAGAGTACTTCGTCGATTCCATCGAGCAGAACTTTACCGCCTACCCCGACATCCGCGAAGGCATCGGCACCGTGGCTCTGCTACAAGCCATGGACCGCTCACTCACGACTGGCCAGCCAGTGAAAGTGCGCGACATCCTAGCCGAGCACGCCATTGAAGGCCTAGGCTATTAGCCAGACCTAGCTCGTCATGCTGAGCTTATCGAACCGAAGCAAGGCGTCAGCCAAGCAGCGCTACCGCTTTGCTAGGCCGTCATTTCGACCAATGGGAGAAATCTCGCGTGCCAAAGTAATCTCCAATGGTTAGAGTTAGCACTGCCTGCGAGATTTCTCCCGCTGGTCGAAATGACGTTCTACGGTGATGTTCTGCCGAAGCGGTAGAGATGCTTAGCTGACGCCTTCCTTCGGTTCGGCAAGCTCAGCATGACCGTTCTTTTTTCCTCGTCCTCTCTACACTCCCACCCTAACTTAATCACCCCGCCTTATGGGAAATAACTTACTCGGTCGTCTGACGATTTGGGACTACGCTATTGTAGCGGCGTACCTTGTTATCCTGTTCGCTATCGGCTACCGGGCTAGCTTTTCGAAGAAGGAGAAAACCGAGGAATCGTTGTTTCTGGCGAATAAGTCGTTGGGGTGGGCGAGCATTGGGTTCAATATGTGGGGGACCAACGTGGGGCCGTCGATGCTGCTGGCGTTTGCTAGCATTGGCTACAGCACCGGCATTGTGGCGGTGAATTTTGAGTGGTACGCTTTCGTGTTTTTGTTTCTGCTAGCGACGGTGTTTGCGCCACGCTACCTAGCGGCCAACGTTAGCACTATGCCTGGTTTCATGGGCCGGCAATTCGGCGATTCTACCCAGAACATCCTCGCTTGGTACGCCCTTATTAAGATTCTGATTTCGTGGCTGTCGCTGGGGTTGTTCTCGGGCGGGGTGCTGGTGCGGCAGATCCTAGGTATCCCGATGTGGCAGTCGGTGATTGTGCTGGTCTTGTTTGCGGGCTTCTTCACGTTTGCCGGCGGGCTGAAAGCCATTGCCAAAGTCAACGTCTTTCAGATGCTGCTGCTCATCGGCGTTTCGCTTACGCTCACCGTCATTGGCGTGATGAAGGTGGGCGGTCTGAGCCAACTGTGGCACAGCGTGCCGGGTAATTATTGGAACCTCGTGCACCCGGCTTCTGACCCGAAGTATCCGTGGTACGCCATCTTGCTAGGGTATCCGGTGTCAGCCGTAGCGTTTTTCTGCACTGACCAAGCCATGGTGCAGTCGGTGCTAGGGGCGAAGAGTCTGGAACAAGGGCAGTTAGGCGTGAACTTCATTGGCTGGCTCAAGATTCTCTCACTGCCGCTGTTTATCCTGACCGGCATCCTGTGCTATGTCCTGTTTCCGAACCTAACCAGCCCGGACCAAGCCTACATGACGATGGTCACGAGCCTATTCCCGGCCGGTATGAAGGGTTTGGTAATCGTGGTGCTGATTGCCGTGCTGGTGGGCACGATTAGCTCCTCGCTGAACGCGCTGAGCACCGTCTTCGCCATGGACGTGTACGCCCGCAACATCAACCCCAATGCCACGGAAAAAGACGTGGTGCGCGTGGGCCGTATGACGGTGCTGGTGGGCTGTGCCTTCGCCGTGCTCGTCGCCCTAGCTATTGACTCGGTGAAAGGCTTGAATTTGTTCGATGTATTTCAGGCGGTGCTTGGCTTCATTGCGCCGCCGTTGGCCGTGGTGTTCCTCCTGACCGTATTCTGGCGACGCACCACACAACTAGCAGTAAACGCCATTCTATCCTGGGGTTCGGCGTTTAGCCTAGGGGTAGGGGTGGTGTACCTGTGGGTGCTGCCGCCGTCGCCCACCCAAAATACCTTCTGGCCGCATTACTTGACACTGTCGTTCTGCATCTTCGCCGTGTTGTTTGTCGCCGCCGTGCTGTTGTCGTTGCTGGACAAAGCCGGCCAGGAGCGCCGCGTCGCCGTGGATTATGGCGTGCTGGCAAAGCCCACTGCGCGCGTGAAAGTATTATGGGGCACGCTAGCCGCGGTAATGGTGGTGTTGTATTTGATTTTCAATGGACACTGAGGTGTTTTTAATGTGGTATAATTCGTGTCAGCGTTGTTGAGCTTCTTGGTTTTCGCATGTTGCGGCTACCAACACAGCGTACCTTCAAGCGAACTGAAGCTATGTACAATTGGCTCTACGGGCTAGCAATACTGCTTTTGATAACCGCCTGTGAGGCGCGAAAATCGGTGGTAACGCAGGAAAATGCTGTGCCAGCAGTTGCTTCTGATCAGACCATAATAAAGCATAGCTTAATGGCGGCTGATACAACAGCGCCATTCGAACCACTCGGTGCGCAGATAGACTCCCTAAATGGGAGCCCAATAGCTCGCATTAACGGGCAGGTGTATTGGGTAGAAACTAGTGGCAAGCCCGACCTTACACACAGGCTAATTGATAGAGATTCTCTCACGATCGGCTCAGATTCAGCAACGGTAGCCAATATGGATTCGAGTGGGTACGGCTATGATGCTATCTACACATTCAGATTAGTAACGCCTGATGGTCGTGCGCGATTTACCACGGTGCGGCACACAATGGATTTTGCGCCTGCTCTGAGCAGAGAACTGTTAGTAGAAAGTACACCAGACAAACCCACTTTTCTGGGCTACCTGCCTCAATTTAACGCGCTGATCTTCCAGTTATGGTTTGTCGCTGAGGGAACTGACTGGGCTGAGTCGGCCTTATTGCTGCTTGATGCTGTATCTGGCAAAGTGCGCTACACGCTATTTGACCACAGTGGCGAGGATATGCATAACGGTAACGCTCTCACTACGAACGGCCGTGTGCTGTTAACTCGTACCGCTATCCTGCACGCCGATGGCCGACGAATAAATATAACGCGCGAAAAGCTGCGTACCGCTGCCGTGCAGCTACTCAATGACCGTATCGCTTTGGTGCTGTACGAGAATGGTAACTTCTACGGAAAAGAATTCCCTGCGCCTAAAAACAACGCCTGTGTGATGACATTCGATGGGCGGGTGCTAGACTCCTTTCCACTAAGAGCCGCAGAAATCGACTATTTGGATGGAACTGACTTAAACTACGGCTACCTACGATCTACTCAAACGCATTACCTGTTCGACTTGGAAAGGAAGATACTATATTTGCTCCCTCGAGGGCAGCCGTTGAAGCGACAAACAATTCATCTGAAAAATCTGCCTGTTTTCAAGTCGCCCCAACGGTCCAGCGAAGTAGCTATCAGCCTGCAAGAGGGCGTTGGTCCAAGCCTCAGGGTGTATGTCGACACAATCAATAATAAACTCCGCTATCAACTACTTGAAAATAAGCTACAAGAGTAAGCGACTCGTGCTGGCAATACAATTAGATTATTTCAGCATTATCTCTACATCCTTACGCCGCGTTTCTGGTAGTACTTTCAGTTCCTGCACTTTTCCGTTTTTCACTACTGCCTCGATGGTAGTCTGATACGGCGCGTGCAACTTAAAATGCACATTCCACTCCTTGGGCCAAGCGGGAAGCAAGTAGATCTTGCGGCCGTCGGTTTGCAGCAGCATTTCTTGCAGGCCGATCATGCCGGAGCCGCCCCAGTTGTGGTCCGGCGTCCAGTCGAAGCCGGGGCCCCAGAAGGCAGGGAAGCGGCGGCTAGAGTCTTGCAGCTTCTTCACCGTCAGCTCGGCGGCTTCCTGCGTCAGACCTAGCCTTGCGGCGAAGATGTTGTGCTGCTTCCAGCCGATATGGCTGCGAAACTTCTGCACGTCAGTGTCATACAGGTAGGTATTGCGTGCCGTATCGAGGCCGGCTTTGCCTAGGCCGTACAGGCCCCAGGGATAAACGGGGTAGAGCTGTGGGCTTTCCGTATTATTTACTCGCTCCCACAGCTTGGCCGGGGCTAGCATTGGGTGGCCGTCAACACTCCGGAAGTTGAGGGGCGGAATACGGCTGAGCATGGCCGTCCAGTCTTTGCGTTTTTGCTCCGTTAAGTAGCTCGGCGGTAGCTCCAACAAGCGCGTCAGCACCGTGTGGAGTGCCGCGGTGGTGGAGGTGGAGTTGTAGGCCATCTTGTAGGTCTCGGCGCCGGAGCTAGGATAGAATACGAGGTGGCCCGCGCCGTCGAGGGCTTTAGCGCCGCGCTGGCGGGCTAGGTACTGGTAGTGTTGGTCGAAGAAGGTGAGGCAGCTTTCGATGAAAGGCAGGTAAGCCGTGGCATCTTGGCCGGCGTAGCGCTCGGTTTCCAACATCATCAGGCAAAACTCCAGCACGGTGTCCCACTCGTATTCGAGCCAAGCATTGTATTCCATGCCCTTGTCGAAGTCGGCGGGCCGCTTCCAGCCGTATTCGGCCGGATTGGGCAGGCCGAAATTTTCGAGCTGCTCGGTGAAGCACGCGCCGGGGTGGTGCCAGTAGGTTTCGCTGCGCAGCTCGGCATTGCGCAGAAGCTGCTGGTAGAAGGTGAACTGCGGGCGCATCAAGTCCGCGTCGCCGCTCTTGAGCATGGGCCAATACACCAAGCGTTGGTTTTGGGCCGTGTGCGTGCCGCCGCCCCAGTTGCGGAAGTCAGGCGTGAACTTGAGTGTAGAATCAACCCGTGACGGGTCGTAGGTGAAGAGGCCGCCGTTGAACTTGGTCGGGTATTCGCCGAACGCATTGCAGCCCAGCATGTAGCGAAAGAGTTGATAATTTCGCCCCGCTTGCCACCTAGGGGTATTGGCAGCTTTCTGGCCTGGGTCGATGAAGACGAAGCTGCGGTTCCAGTAGTCGTGCCACCAGGCTAGGGTGCGTTGGCGGGCGGCTTTGCTGTTGGCGCTAGCTGGCTTGATAATTTGCTGCAAGCTAGCTTGCCACTGCGCTACGCTGCCCGTTTTGGCGGTGTTGAGTACCAGCGCTATAGCATGTGATTTTGCGGGAGCTTGGCTCTTAATCTTCCAACCTTTGTAGCGGGTATCTAGGTACTGGCCGTTGGTGGTGCCTGCCGGCGTCATGTTATTGCCTTGCAGCGCGCCACCGAAAATTAGGTTTTGCAACGGGTTGAACAGCTGCGGCTTTATAGCTTCCAAGCCCTGCTGCCGCACCACTACATCAAACACCGTCTGCGGGCGGTTCTGGTGGTAGAACACAACGCCTTGGTTCTGGAATAGGACGCTGTCTTGGAAGGTCCGCACGTCGCCTTGGGGCGCCCACTTGTAAGAGTTGGCGTTGTTTTCCTTGCCTTTCGGCACGTGGTCTTCAAAGCGCCAAGTTTCGTAGCTCGCTTCAGCGCTAAGCTTTTGGTTGCTAGCAACTTCTAGGTGCACGACGGGCTTGAATACATCCACCCATACGTTCACTTGCGCCGAAAGCTGTCCATTAGCGCCGCTGATCTTTACGTAGCCATCTTGCAGTACAAGCTCTTGCTTGAAGCTCTGGCCTTCAAACGGGTTAGGTGTCAGTTTAAGCCGTACCCGACCTAGCTTTAACAAGGCGTTGTTCTCATCGAAGGTGCCACTGCGGGCGACGTAGAACAGCACTTCGCCTTTTTCCACCCACACGTTTAAGCCCACGTCGCCGCCGCCGCACGGCATTGATTCGCTGCTGTTCTTGCTTTGGGTAGTCCAGGCTAGGTTGTAGTCGGCTAGCTCGGTAGCTAGGTTTTGGGCTTGAATAGAAAGGCTAGTTAGGAGAAGAAGCGCTAGGATCGTGCTGACGTGGCGCCTCACCCCCCGGCCCCCTCTCCGAAAAAGGAGAGGAGGAGCCACGGCGGCACATTTCAGGTGAAGACGTTCTTTGAATGTAGTCGTCAGGCTCCCCCTCTCCTTTTTCGGAGAGGGGGCTGGGGGGTGAGGCGCATGATCGAACATTCTCATTCCGCCCAATCGTCTGTGCGGAAGGACGATACCGGCAGCCCTTCCGTGCTGAACAACGTGGCGCGGGTGAAATCTTGGAAGGCGTAGCGCACCGCTACGGGCACCTTCACCGCCTCGGCCGATACCGTGATGCTGCTGCCGTTGATGCTAGCTTTGGCTGGGTAGAACTTCTTATCGGCGCCGGCTACTTCGAAGCCTGTAAGCTCCTGGCTGAAGGAAGTCATACCGTTGGGCGAGTCCTTGAACCGCACTATCGCCTCATTCCCTTTCACCTGCATCGACTCATAGCCTGGGCTCACGGCGCCGAAACCTTTCAGACCGTATGTCTTATTCAGCGCCAACAGCGCTAGGCGGGTACCGCCGGGCTCTTTGCGCATGGGGTGAATGCTCGTCTCCTCGCCTATATCCAGTAGCACGGCCATGGCGGTGTTGGGCACCTGGGTCTGGAGCTTGCGCTGGGTGTCGCGGATGAAGGCTGAGTTGTACTTGCCGCCTTTATTCTTGGAGGTGCGGGTGTAGTCGAAGGGAGCAATCTGGGCGTAGTAGAACGGAAAGTCGCCTAGGCCCCAATGCGTGCGCCACTGCTTCACCATGGCGGCAAACATCTTCTCGTACTCATCGGGTCGGTCGTAATTCGATTCGCCCTGGTACCAGATAGCGCCCTTAATGCCGTAGCCTTCAATAGGATGCAACATGCCGTTGTAGAGCGTGGTGGCCGTGCGACTCACCTGCTTGATAGTGTCGCCCTTGGCTGGAATCTTCACGCCTGCAAACTCGCGCAGCGTGGCCGGGTCCATCCAGGCTTCAATAAAGGAGCCGCTGTAGCTGCAATGCACCAGCCCCACCGGCACGTGCAGTTGTTCTTGCAGTAGGCGCCCAAAGTAGTAGGCCGTCGCGCTGAAGTTGCTCACCGCCTCGGGCTCGGCTATGCGCCAGGGGGAAGGCTTGCTATTGTCCTGCGGCTCGGTTACCGACGAGCGCGGCACGGTGTAGAGCCGCAGTTGGTCGTTCTTGGAATGCAAAATCGCCTCGTTCGACCCTAGCACTGGCTGGCCCTTGAAGCCCTTCATCGGCATCTCCATGTTTGACTGCCCACCGCACAGCCACACCTCACCGATCAACACGTTTTTGAGCTGAACAACTGGTCCATCACCGCTGACACTCAGCCCGTAAGGGGTGTAGCTTGCGGCGGGCGTGTGCACCTGTAGCTTCCACTTGCCCGCCGCGTCGGCCTTGGCCGTGTACTTCTGTTTCCCCCACGATGGGGTCACCGTAATGGTGCTGCCCGCCTTTGCCCAACCCCACACTGCGCAGTCAGCTTTCTGCTGGAGCACCATGTTATCAGTGAAGATGGAAGGTAGTTTGACTTCTGCCCGTAAGGCTGCGGGAAAAGCTAGGATAGTTAAGCTGAGGGAAAGAAGGGAAGACTTGAGGGTCATGTAGATAGTAGGTAGAGTCTGATCTATACTCTTTACTGTCATCCTGAGCTTGCGAAGGACCTTATCACGCAAGAACGACGTCAATAACAACGACTTGTTCTTGCGTGATAAGGTCCTTCGCAAGCTCAGGATGACAGACGATTTTGTTTGATGGTTGCTGTCTGTAAGCTAGCTCAAAAATTACCGGCTCAGCGGAATCCAGACTTCCATGTCGGCGTGGCCGCGGTTGCCCCAGGCGTAGTAGGGGATGAGCTTGAGCGGTACTGTGGTTAGCTTTTGGTCGGTGAGGGGGCGGTAGAGTTGGTTAGCGCTCCACTGCTCGGGCGTGAGCTTGCCTTTGCCTTCCAGGTACATAATATCGCTGTTGGCGATTTGCAAACGCTTGGGCGTCAAGGTGGAGCTGGCGGGAATAGCTAGGCTGCTGATTTTCTTGTCCTTCGAAAAATCCGTCGATTCGAGGCAGTAGACCACGGGGCCACGCTTCACGGCTACTTGGTTGCGGGTTTCTTCTACCAAAGGGTTGGCTTCTACTAGTTGGGCCTGCATGGGCAGCACTAGCTCCACCTTGTCGCCGGCTTTCCACTGGCGGTTGATTTCAGCGTACTGACCGGGCGTGAGGGCAGAGGTCCAGGTCTTGCCGTTCACCATGAGCTTCGCCGGCCCGCTCCAGCTTGGAATGCGGAAGAACAGCGAAGTGGGCTTAGCGGGCGCTTCTTGGAACGTGACGTTGATGTTGCCGTCCCAGGGGTAGTTCGTGGTTTGGGTGAGCTTCACCGGGGAGCCGTCTTTGAGCTTGGTAGCGAGGGTGTTGCCGCCGTAGAAGTTGAACCACAAGCCTTTGTCGGAAGTACTGTAGAGGTAATTGTTCACTTCCGCAATAGTGCGCACCACGTTGGGCGGGCAGCAGTTCGACAGGTTGATGTACTCCACCCGATCCTTGGACCACCGTTGGTTGAAGGGCAGGTCGTCGGAAAATGCCATGGGGTTGGTATACAGGAACTTGGTGCCGTCCAGACTGATGCCGGAGAGCACGCTGTTGTACAGGGCGGTTTCCATCACCTCGGCGTACTTGGCGTCGCCGGTGTCGAGGAGCATGCGCCAGTTCCAGAGCACGTTGCCGATGTTGGCGCAGGTTTCGCCGTGGGCGGTGTGGTTGGGTAGTTGGTAGTCGCGCCCGTAGGCTTGGTGGATTTTCTGGACGGTGTCGGGCTTGTAGGCGGTGCCATCGGGCGACACGCCGTCGTAGAGGGCGCCGCACGCGCCGGTCACGTACATCTTGTGACTGGTCACGTCATCCCACATCAGGTTCAGGGTCGACATGAGCGACTGGTCGCCGGTTTCGGCGTACACGTCGGCCACGCCAGCGAAGAGGTAGTTGGCGCGCACCGCGTGGCCGCCGGCCTTGGTCATTTTGCGGAACGGAATGCGGTCTTGGTTATCGTCGGTGCCGATATCTCCGGCCATGCCCCGAATGTCGATCAGGTTTTTGGCAAGCTCCAGGTACCGAGGATCTTTGGTGGTGCGGTACATCTCCACCACGCCCATGTAGTGGGAGGGGCAAATGGCATTGCGCGCCAACTCCGGCGACGACCGTTTGTAGAAATTATAGAGGTAGTCGGTGGCTTTGCGGGCTAGGTCGAGCATGGTGGTTTTGCCGGTGGCGCGGTAGTGCACGCAGGCGGCCGTCATTAAATGACCTAGGTTATAGCTCTCAAAGTTCAGCCGATCTTGAAACGCAGTGTTTTTCCCGCTGTTGATGGCCGCAATGGTAGCCTGGGTGTTTAGGTAGCCATCAGCGCGTTGGCACTTGGCAATCACCGGAATTACCTCGTCCATCATCTGATCCAGCTTCGGATCGTGGGTAGTAGCGTAGGCCGAGGCCACGGCCTCGAACAGCTTGTAAAAGTCGCCGTCGTGGAAGGGTGGGCCTTTGTGCTCTCCTTTCTCCAAGCCAGCTGCAATTTCAAAGTTGCGGAAGGAATGGTTGCGCACTGGGTCTTTGTAGAGCTTCCACATGGTCGGAATCATCG
This sequence comes from Hymenobacter crusticola, assembly GCF_002154225.1. GTDB lineage: Bacteria > Bacteroidota > Bacteroidia > Cytophagales > Hymenobacteraceae > Hymenobacter > Hymenobacter crusticola. Next base: position 247,773 of record NZ_MTSE01000006.1, on the reverse strand, counting down.
ACTCCTGACACACCTTGAAGCGGTCGGCCCAGAAGCCTTGCGTCCAGGTCACGCTACCTAGGTCCACGGTGCCGAGCTTGGCGTACTTGCTGGTCGAGGTGTTCACGAGACCCTTGTCTTGGGCAAGGCTAGGGTGCACCAGCGCCGACGACAGCAAGCTCGCAAGAAGGATTTTATGGGTGGGAAGAAGCATAAGGTCAGGAGTTTAAATTGTCTGTCATGCTGAGCTTGCCGAAGCATCTCTACTGCTTCGTCGGCCGGTGTAGAGACGCAACACTTTGCGTCTCAATCGTTGCGGATGTTGTTTGCCTAGGTCGTTCTAGGTAAGTCGTTCAACGCCGAGACGCAAAGTGTTGCGTCTCTACATTGGTCTGGCATCCGCAACAAAGCGGTAGAGATGCTTCGACAAGCTCAGCATGACGTTTTGAGGTTAGATATTCTATTTCAGGCTGGTATCCGGAGCCGTGCTGATGGTCACGGGGCCGAACAGACCGGCGGGTAGGAGGGGCTTTTCGGGGAAGTTGTAGGCGGCGGTGGTTTGGGTTATTTGTTGGTCCTTGGGCAAGGCACGGTCGCCCACGATGCGGTTGGCCCAGGTGTTCGTCACGTCGATGCTGAGCTGGTTCTTGCCTTTCTTCAGCGCCTGCGTAATGTCGACGCGGTACGGCGCCGTCCAGGCAATGCCGCAGGGTTGGCCATTCACGCGCACTTCGGCGAGGTTCGCTACTTGACCTAGCTCCAAGTACACGCGCTTTTGCTTGACTTTGGCGGCTTTCCAGGTGAAAGTTTTGGTGTAAGTAGCCGTGCCGGAATAGTGCTTGATAAGCTCGTCGGGGTTCTTGCTCCAGTCGGTGAGTTCTTGAAAAGCAATAGGTTGGCTAGGTCTGTGCGACTTTGGGTCAAAGCTTACCTGCCACGCGCCAGTTAGGGTTTGGGCTGGTTCGGTTTCGAGCCAATTCTTACCGGTGTGCGCCGCTTGCTCGTTGGTAGCTTGGCGGAATACCACGAACACGGAGCTGTTGCGGTCGAGGCGGAGAGGCAGGCGCGTGTGACCTTTCTCCACTTGCCAATCGGAAGCTAGGTGCGTTTCGCCGGTCACGGGGTCCCACAGCTCGGGCACTCGCCCCGCTACGCGCAACGACAAGTCGATGGTGCGTACGCTGTCTAGTTGATTGGAAATGAAATAGATGTCAAATTGTGAATCAGTGCGGTGCATCCAAGCTAGCTTGTTGGCGCGCTGGCCGTCGGGGCTGGTGGCTACTACGTCGCGTTCTAGGCCTAGGCTTTGGAAGGAGTCGGTGGTGAACGGGCCTTTTATTACTCGGCCTGGGCTGGCAACAGATGGTGTGGTAGGTGCCGCGTTGGGGCCGTTCTGGCGGCGCGCCTCACCCCCCGCCCCCCTCTCCGAAAAGGGAGAGGGGGAGCCTGACGTATTTTGTAAGGCTAGCTGTTGTAAGCTGGTTGTAAGCTGTTGGACTTCTTGATCGGCAGCCGGGTAGCCTTTGAGCTCAGGCGAACGGCTAGGTTTCTTATCTAGCAATACTGTAGCACCAGCCTTGGCTAATGCCAGCAACTTACTCGCTACTTCTGGCGACATAGAGGTGCTGTCGGGCGACATGGCTTGGGCGCCGGGCACCACGAGCACGCCGTAGCTGGCGCCGCCGGGTAGCTCCACGCGGCCGTTCTTCACCGTGGCTAGGTTCAGCAGGGCGTCTTTGTTGAAGGAGTCGTAGGCGTAGCCGTGCAGCGGGTCAATCCACGATTCGGCATCCGTGAGGTTGGCCGTGAAATTGACTTTGTAGGGCATTTGGCGCATTGGCAACCCTTTGTTTGCTAGACGCTTCTTCTCGCTCGCAACTACTTCCGGGCCGAAGATGCCGGGCAGGTCGGGCACGAGGCGGTCGGGGAGGATGGCGCGGCGCGGAGTTTCTTCGCCCGTAAACACGGCCACATCCACCACCGGGCGACCTAGCTGAAGCAGGGCCTGGCAGCGGCGCGTGTAGTCGACCCAGGCGCGGCCGGGTTTCCACCAGGTTTGGTCGCGCTGGAAGAAGAGGCCGATGTTGCTCAGCGTCATGCCCGGCTTACGGTCGAGCCAGGGGTTGTGCACAAACACGTGGTTCACTAAGCGGTTCACGCCCAGAGCGTAGTGTCGGTCTTGCAGCGTTTTTACCAAAGCAGGGTGCTCGTCCCAGGCCATGCCCGCTACGCCTAGCTCGGTGAAGGCCTCCGCCTGCACGATGTTTTTGCCGTAGATGTGCGCGCCCGAAATGGCGTCGAGCATGTCGTTGGGCTTATCGTGAGTGGGGCTGCGAAACCAGAACTCGCCCATGGGCACGTCCACGTTTTTGTAGTGCAGCAACCCGTCGCTGACCATCGTGGGCGCTACGGCTTCGGCCGTGAAAGTGCAGCCTTTGGCGTGGGCTAGGTCGGCGAGCGTGGCGTAGAACTTATCGTTCACCAGCTCCGCAATCGTCTGGCGCACATCAAATAAGAAGCGCTCCGACACGTCGGCGCTCTGCATCGGCACGCCGGCCATGACGGGTAGGTAAGGCATGGGGTCGTAGCCACGGCGCTTCTGAAACTCGGCCGCGAAGTTCGTCGACCAGTTCTGGCTGCCGCACTCCCAGCTATCCACGTGAAAGATCTTCAGCACCCGCGAAGCTAGGTCGGGGCCGGCTTGCTTGATAGCCTCACCAAACCAGCTATTGAACTGAAGGGTAATGGCTTCGGGATTAAACTTGTCGCACTCCAACCCGCGCGCTCCGCCGCCGGTGGTATTGACGGCCCCCGTAGAGGTGTGCCCCACCCGCAGGATGGTCCAGCGGCCGGGCGGCACATCCCACGTCAGGCGGCCGTCAGGACCTAGCTTGTTAGTCAAGTTGACCATCTTCGCCAGCGGCACGCACAGGTTATCAGGCACTTGCTGCGCCGTGGTGCGCTTGCTCACGCGCCATACCTCGCCGTTTTTGCCCTCGTACTGGTTGATGCGTGCCTCTTCCGAAAGGCGGATTTCGGTGACTTTCAGCGACTGTTTCCACTTGGCTGCGTCGAGGTCTTCGGCGCCGGGCTCCGAGCCTTCGGGGTTGTATAGAAAACGGAAGTAGCGCGCTGTGGTCGGCACGATGGCGTGGGTGACGGCGCTGCTATCCTGCCAACCGCTGCGTGGCGCCTGCAACCGCCCAACTGGTCGGAACTGCTGCCCATCGTCGCTGGTCTCCACGAGGAGGCGGTTGGCCTGGTAGTTATAGCCTTTCGAGCGAATCCGGATGGAGCGGCAGGTGAACGGCTTATCGAATTTGTATTCAATCCAGCACGGCGCGCTGCTCTGGAAACCCTTCTTGTTGCCGGCCTCAATCAGTGAGGCAGCATTCGCATCGGTGCCGGTGGCGTTGGTGGTTACCTGGGGCTTGGTGGTGTAGGTGGAGGCCGTGCCGCCCGCTGGCGTGGGGTAGGCGTACACGGCAATGTCGCGGTAATAGCCTTTGGTGGCTTGCGGCTGCGGCAATACTTGGCTGTAGCGCCGGCCACCAACAGCTTGGGTTTGAGCAAAAACCACCTTTTGCATCGACAGCTCCGGCGTTATCCAAGGGCCGCCGGCCAGTGCAAATCCGTCGCTCACGTGCATCGCTAGCTTCACGCCGAGCCGGTCGGCTTCCTGCATGGCGTGGCGCACCATCTGCCACCACTGCGGCGTAAGCTGCTCCGCCGGCGGGCTGAGGGCGGGCGGGTTGGCCGCCCCGTTAATCGGCATGAGGTACGCCCCGCCAATGCCCGCCTCGCGCATAGCTTCTAGGTCGGCGGTGATGCCTTCGCGGCTCACGGCGGCGTTCATCCAATACCAGAATACCCACGGCTTCGCCGACTCAGGTGGATTTTGGAAGATAGTTTTCAGGTAGGTAGCCGCGGCCGGTGCTTGTTGGGCGTGCGCCGTGCTAGCCGCCACTACACAGGTAAAGGCGGCCAGCAAACCATGTCGCAGAATTTTCGAGCCGCCTTGTGTTGTCATGTGGTGGGTTTTGGGTGTAGAGACGCGACACTTCGCGTCTCCTCGTTGCTGATGTTGTTTAGCTAGGTTGCTCTGAGCCGGGTCGTTCAACGCCGAGACGCGAAGTATCGCGTCTCTATACTGATGTTCTGATTGGTTTTCATTTCACGCCTACTGACGAGGAAAACTTACTTTGAAACTTGATGCTTTTGGCTAATGCGCTTGCTGCTTCTTTCTTGCTGTTGGTGGGCAGGAGGTAGAAGCTGTAGGCGTAGGGTTTGGCGGGCATGCGGTATTGCTCAACGGGTTGGGCGTCGTCGTCCCAGCTGGTGTTGCCGCCTACTCCGATTTGTTTCAGGTCGATGTTGAGGGTGAGGAAGCCGGCTTCTTGGAGCTTGTTGGTGTGCCTGGCTTTGGCAATGTTGGCTTCGGTGTAGGGCCAGGCGCTCATGCTCAGGAGGCTGTCGGCTACTACTAAGAGGCCGCCTTTTTGCGCGCTTGAGAGTAGCATCCAGCGCACGTCGGTGCGGTTGCTGTTTTCCTGCGGCACCACGTAGGACTCCATAAAATCCTGAAGACCTTGGGAGTAGATGCCGGCGTCGGCGGCGTAGCTGCGGTCGATGTAGTTTTCCCAAGGGCCGCGGCCGTACCAGCTGATCTGGCGGTAGTCGTTGGCGATGCCGCACTGCATGCCCACTTTGATCATGTTGGGCAGGCTAGCTTGGGGACTGAGCTTGTAGTCTACTTTCAGCACGCCGGCGCCGTTGAGCGTGTACACCACCTGCACGGCCGCTTTGCCGTCGATGAGCGTGTAGTCGCTCTTTATAGTTGCCACGCCTTTTTGCGCCTGATCGAGCGTGATGGTTTTGAGCTTCAAGCTAGGTTCAAACCACTCCTTTGACTTCTTGTCGGCCTTCCAACCGCGCCGGTCATTGTCGGTCAGGGGGCGGGTGAAGTGGGGCAGGAGCGGAGCTAGAATCTGTTCTTGGTTGTTCCAACGGTAGGAGGTGAGGGCGCCGCTGGTTTTGTCGAAAGTGGCTTGGAAACCCTTGCCACTCAGCGTGTAGGCGCTGGCATCTTCCCGTGTGGTGAGTGCCACGTATTGCTGCGGTTTGCTCGTGGGCTTAGCTAGGCTGGTCAGTTCAAATTGGTTGGAGGCTACCTCGTGGCCCATATCTGCCCACAGTGTAGGCTGCGCCAGGGTAAAGTGGATGTCCGCTAGGTATTCCGAACCCGCTTTCAGCTTGGGCAAGTACGACTTGAGGCTGATAGTCGTGTCCTTGCCGGCTGCCAAACGCAGGTGCGGCAAGGCTTTGATAGCTACCACTTTGCCGTCTTCCCGCACCACTAGCGACACGTTGTAGCTGTTCAACGACTCCGTCGCATGGCGGTTCGTTACCTTGATCAAGGCTTTGGCAGCATCTGTCAGTACGCACTCGGCGGGCTGGTACACGCGCTTGCACTCGTAGAGGGCTGCGTGCGGCTTGCCATCCGAGGCCACGATGCCTTTGATAGTGAAGTCGTCGTAGTATTTCTCTTGAAAATCACCACCGTAGGCGTAGAAGGGCGTGCCCAGGGAGTCGCGCTTGAGCAAGCCTTGGTCTTTAAACTCCCAGATGCAGCCGCCAATCACGCGCTTGGTGGCGCGCCAGCCGTCCCAAAACTCCTTCATGTTGCCGGTGGCGTTGCCCATGGAGTGCGAGTACTCGCAGAAGAAAATTGGGCGGTTGTCGCCGTTTTGCTGGTTGGCCAGCAGCGCACCGGTGGTCAGCGTGGGGTACATGCGGCTGACCATGTCCACGTAGGCTTGGTCGCGCGGCACCTGGATGCGCTTTGCGTGATTCTTAGGGTAGTTTGGGTCCGACGGGTCGATGTAACCGTCGAGGTGCGGGTCGCCTTGGGCGGGCTCGTAGTGCACGGGGCGCGTGATGTCGAAGTCGTGCAGCCAGGCGGCCATGGCGGCGTGGTTCGGCCCCCGGCCCGACTCGTTGCCTAGGCTCCAGAAGACAACGCTCGGGTGGTTTTTGTCGCGCAGGGCCATGCGGGTGCTGCGCGACACGTAGGCCTGCGTCCAGCTCGGGTCGTTGCTGAGCTTGGAACCTAGGCCGTGCGTTTCGAGGTTGGCCTCGTCCATCACCAAGATGCCGTACTCGTCGCAGAGGTCGTAGAAGTACGGGTCGTTGGGGTAGTGGCTGGTGCGGATGCAGTTGAAATTGAACTGCTTAAGTGTGCGCACATCCTGTCGAATATCCTCGCGCGATACGGCCATGCCCTTGGTCGGGTGGTGGTCGTGGCGGTTCACACCGTAGAGGTAGGTCACCTTGCCGTTGATGAGCAGCTTGCCGTCGGTCTTGGAAAACTCGATGGCGCGGAAACCTAGCTTGCAGCTCTTGGCTTCCAGCACGTTGCCGTCTTTTTCCAGCGTGAGCACCAGCGTGTAGAGGTTGGGCTGCTCGTCGCTCCACTTGGCGGGGTTCGCCACGGTGGTTTCCAGCAAGCCAAACTTGCGGTTGTCGAGGCGCGGGTACTTCTCGTTAATGATGGCGTCGCCGGTGCGCTCCAGCGGCTTGGCAAAAACGGGCTGACCGTTCTTGTTATAGAGTTGGGCCTTCAGCAGATAGCCTTTGAGGTCGTCGTTGCCGGTGAGGTTTTCCAACCTAGGCCGGATGCTCAGCACGGCGTCGCGATACTGCTTGTCGAGCTTGGCCTGCCAGTGAAAATCGGCTAGGCGCATCTTCGGCTCGCCCAGCAGCAGCACTTCGCGGTAGATGCCGCTGAGGCGCCAGTGGTCTTGGTCTTCGAGGTAAGAACCATCGCTCCAACGAATTACCTGCACCGAAACCGTGTTTTCGCCGGCTTGCAGGTAAGGCGTTACGTTGAACTCCGATGGCAAGCAGCTGTCTTCGCCGTACCCTAGAAACCGGCCATTCACCCACACCTTAAACGCCGAGCTGACGCCGCCGAAGTGCAGCGTCACGTTCAAATCTTTCCAATTGGCCGGCACCGTGAAAGTGCGCTGGTACGAACCCACGCCGTTGTAATCCTGCGGCACGAACGGCGGATTCACGGGCCGAAACGGGTACTTTGCGCTCTTGTAAATCGGCAAGTCGTAGCCCTTCATTTCCCAGTTGGAAGGCACTTCTAGCTGCTTCCAACCCTGCACCCGACTCTTATAGAAGTCCTGCGGCGCATCGGCGGGTTTGCTTACAAAGTTGAAGTCCCAATTGCCGTTCAAGGAGAGCAAGCGCGACTTCGCCCGGTCGCCGGCTAGAGCGTCTTTTTCATTTGTGAAAGAATAGGCCGTGGCTCGTGCTGGGTCGCGGTTGAGTTCCGAAACGAGAGGGTTGTCCCACCCTTCACCGTTGTAGATTTTCGGTGGGTTTGAAACACCGGGAAAGTAGTACACGCTAGCTTCTTGGGCGCTTGCTGCAACTGAGGCAAGGAGCAGGAGCAGGGCCGTCCAGATGGGGCGCCTCACCCCCCGGCCCCCTCTCCGAAATGGTAATGCGCATAAAGCATTTGCGGGGGAGCCAGAGCGACTCCAATTGGTAGTATGATGTGGGTGAAGCCTATTCATGTTGCTTTCAATCAATTCTTAACTCGTTTGGCTACCTCTCTTCATTTCGGAGAGGGGGCCAGGGGTGAGGCGCCTACGTCAGGGCTTGCTTTGCAGGGTAATACTCGCCGGAGCTAAGCCCTCGGCCGTAGCGGTGAGCTTGATATTGCCACCTTTCTCCTGCGTCTGGAGGATGGCTAGGCACATGCCGTTGTAGGTCTTGCGGTAGTTTGCTTTAAAAGGCTCTAAGCTAGCTTGGTAGCCGTTGTCGACGCCGGCTATGGAAGCTGGACCGCTGGTGGTGAAGTTGACGAGGTTATCGGCGTTCGGTATCAAGTTGCCTTTGTCGTCTAGCACGCGCACGGTCACGAAAGCTAGGTCGCGGCCGTCGGCTTTGAGGGCGTTCCGGTCGGCGGTAAGTTCGATTTTGGCGGGCCTGCCGGCGGTGCTGATGGTGCGCTTGAGTACCGTTTGGCCGCCCTTGCGCGACACAGCTTGCAGGGTGCCGGGCGCATACGGCACGCGCCACATTACATGTAAGTCGTCGTTGCCTTTCTTCTTTACGCCTAGCGACTTACCATTTAGGAAAAGCTCTACCTCGTCGGCATTGTTGTAGTAGGCCCACACATCCACCGTCTGGCCCGCCGACCAATTCCAGTGCGGCAAAATATGCAGCACGGGCTTACTGCTCCACTCGCTTTGGTACAGGTAATAGGCATCCTTCGGGAAGCCGGCTAGGTCGATGAGGCCGAAATAGGAGCTGCGCGCCGGCCACGGATAAGGCAGCGGCTCCCCGAGGTAGTCGAAGCCCGACCACACGAAGAGGCCCGTCAGGTGCGGATTTTTCTTGATAGCGCCCCAAGCCGCTTCGTGGGTGGCGCCCCAATAAGGCCGGGCGTTGTCGTACGACGAGGCGGTGAAGTCGGGGTTGCCGTTGGTGAGTTTGGTTTTGCCGTCTTTAGGCCACACGCGGATACTGTCGGAAGGCAGGTCATAGTGGCCCCGAGTTTCGAAAGCCGCGGCGGTTTCGGTAGCTAGGAAGATTTGATTGGGAAACCGCTTGGGCAGCTCGGGGTAGCCTTCGTGCTTGTAGTTGAAGCTCAACACGTCGAGCACGCCTGCTTGGCTCATAAAGTTCTTGTCGGGCTCCTGCTCCGTCAGCGCCGAGGTGACGGGCCGGGTAGCGTCGAGGCGCTTCACAATGGCCGTTAACTCTTTGGTGAGGTGGGTGCCGGTGCTGTCAAACTGCTCGCGGATTTCGTTGCCGATGCTCCACATAAACACCGACGGATGGTTCCGGTCGCGGCGTACTTGGTCCTCTAGGTCGCGGCGGTGCCATTGCTTGAAATCGACGTGGTAGTCCTGGCCGTTTTTCTTCTTTTGCCACATGTCGAAGGCCTCGTCCAGCACCAGAAAGCCCATCCGGTCGCAGAGGTCGAGCAACTCGGGTGCGGGCGGGTTGTGCGCCGTGCGGATGGCGTTGCAGCCCATGGCTCGCAAAATTTCCAGCTGCCGCTCCATCGCCCGCACATTCACGGCCGCACCGAGGGCACCTAGGTCGTGGTGCTGACACACGCCCAGGATGCGCATCGTCTTGCCATTTAGCGAAAAGCCTTTCTGCGCGTCGAAGCCGAAATAACGAATACCAAGTGGCGTTTCGTAGCGGTCCTCTACGCCCTGCTTGCTCTTTATCGTCGTGACAACCTTGTACAAATACGGCTGCTCAACGGACCACAACTTAGGTTGCGCCAAGGCTAGGCCCTGCGTTACAGTCGTCAGGGTGTCGCGCAGCGTGAGGCTAGGATTGATTTGCTCGGCTACTTGCTTGCCCGCGGCGTCGTAGATCGTCGCTACGACGCTCACCTGCTGCGGCTTGCCGGTGGTATTGCGCACGTTGGTGCTCACCCGAACAGCGGCAGAGCTGTTGTCAACCTTCGGGGTTGTCACGAACGTGCCCCACTGATCGACAGCTATTTTGCTGGTCGTAACCAGCCGCACGTTGCGGTAAATGCCGGAGCCCGAGTACCAACGCGAGTTGGGCTGCGCCGAGTTGTCGACCCGCACGGCTAGAATATTCGGCTGCTTGCCCGGCTTCAAGTAAGGCGTGAGTTCGTAGCGAAACGAGATGTAACCATTCGGCCGCTTGCCCAAGGAGTGCCCATTAATCCAGACCTCGCTATTACGATACACACCGTCGAACTCGATAAAAACATGACGGTCCTTCGCGTCAGCGGGCAGCACGAAGGTTTTGCGGTACCAGCCGATGCCGGTTGGTAAGCCGCCGCCCTCGGGTTTGGCGGGGTTCTTCTCGTCAAATTTCCCTTCGATGCTCCAGTCATGGGGCAGCGTCAGGCGACGCCACTGCGCGTCGTTGAACTGTGCCTCTTCGGCTTGGGCATTGTCACCTAGGTAGAATTTCCAGTCCTTGTTGAAATCTGTTACGACCCGGGGCAACGGCCGCGCAAATGCTGCTTGACCTAGGATAAATAGTGCGAAACAGATTACATAAACTCTGGACATGAAAGCGGCTACTAGGGTGTTTTTGTTGGTGCTGTCATGCTGAGCTTGCCGAAGCATCTCTACCGCAGTGCTAACTCTAATCGTTCAACGAAGCGGGAGAGATGCTTCGGCAAGCTCAGCATGACAGTTCAAAAAGAATTTAATTGTTCTTCGCTTTAGAAGGTGGCGGTGCAATAAAATCTAATTTGCTTTTGCCCATATGTTTTGACGTGGCAACCGCAATTCCGCGCTGGTCGGCTTTATTAACGGCGCAGTAATAATGATATACTACGCCTTTGTATTTCACGACAAATGATTTATGGGCAAACGTTTCGTCGTAGGGTTCCGAGGGTTTAATTAAATCGTCGCCTTTCCAGTCCGTCCAATTAACTAAATCGTAGGAGCAGGCAAAACGATTCACCGCACCTTTCACACCAGGATAAAACGCCCCGAAATAAAACATCACGTACACGTCGTTCATTTTCTGAATGAGTGCGTCGCCGGTAATGCCTTTGTGGTGGTTCATCACGGGGTTGCGGCGGAACCGAGTCCAGTGCGTCATATCGTCGGACACGGCCATACCGATGCGCTCGGCCCCGCGCTTCTTGTCGAGGCTGTCGCCATTGGCGTTGTAGTACATCACGAAGGGGTGACCCGTGAGTTTGCTCTTGTCCCAAATGACCGAGCTTTTGTAAATGGTGTGGTTTTCCCACCAGCGCACATCCGGGTCGTTGGGCTTAAGTACCGGCTTGGGGAGTCGCTCCCACTGGTGGACCGTGGTGGGGTCTTTGGTGGTGTAGGCCATGCTGATGGACAGCATACCTTTCTCATAACCACGGGAGTTACCGCCGAAATACGACATCCAATACTTGCCCTGGTAGGGCTGCCACTCGTAGCTGCCGCCCCACTTGAAATCTTGCAGGGCCACGTAGCCGGCCTTCTGGTTGGTATCCCAGTCGGTGGTATCGGTGAAGGACATGATCTTGCCCTTGGTCTCCCACTTCAGCAGGTCTTTGCTCTGCGCCAGCCAGGTTTCATAGCCGCGGCCGTCGAAGATGATGTAGGTCATGTACCACTGATTGCCCTTGCGAAACACGCTCGGGCAATCCATTTTCTTCGAATTCTCGGTGGGTATGAGAGCTAGGCCGTATTTGTAAGGAGTTTTTACTTCGTTATAAACCTTTTGCATGACAGCATCCGGAACCTTATTCTGGTCGGATTGCGCGTGCGCTGTAAAGGCAAATACTGTAGCAAAAAAGAACAACCAAGATTTCAGTACTTCCTTCTTCATTAACGTTTGTTGTTAATCAATTCTTGGTTGTAGATGCTCTATTTTTATTAATTTATAATTAAATAAATGTATGTAGTTGATAAGATAATATAAAGCTCATATTAGTTGCCTTTGCAATACTAAAATGGCTCGTTGATAAGCTTATAAATATTTTTTATGAGATTAATCTTAAATACAAAATAATTGTTGGCGCAATAAAGTAGTGACTCTTGCAAATATGGCGATACCCCAGTCGGTATTTTTACTGACTTTTAGCAAGTTATTGTAGGATGTTAGCACGCGCCTGTGCGCCGCAAAACACATCGGAATTGCGGGCGCTGGTTAAGCTAGAGCATGGTAGTCACAGGTCGGCTTTAGCACAGGCCATAGCCAGGTAGCAACGAACCAAGTGGGCGTAGAGGCACACGCTTATGCCTCCTCGTTGCTGAGGTGGTTGACGTAGGTCGTTCAGAGCCACATCATTCTGACTTAGTCATGCCGACGCAGGTCGTTCAACGTAGTGACACAAGTAGGTGCCTCTACATTACGCTGTAAACTAGATTAGTACCACTGCAACTCGCCCTTGAGCACGGTGGCTTGCACCTCAAACTTGTCGTTGAGCAAGCACAAATCGGCCACGTAGCCGGGGTGGATCTGGCCTAGGTCGTCATCGAGGCCAATGGCTTGGGCAGGATAGAGGGTGGCCATGCGCAGGGCTTCGGCCAGCGGAATGCCCACTTGCTCCACGCAGTTGCGCACGGCGCCGGGCATGGTGAGGGCCGAGCCGCCTAAGATGCCTTGCTCATCCACGAAGTAGTTGTCTTTGCGGTGGAAGCGGTAGGCGCCTTCTGTTGATTCATCTACTGCGTCGGTAATCAGGAACAGTCGCTCGCCCAGCATTTTCTTGCTAATTCGCACCGCGGAAAACGCGCAGTGCACGCCGTCGGCAATGATGCTGGCGCGGGCCATGTCGGCGTCGTAGATGGCGCCTACTAAGCCTGGCTCCCGGCTGCCGAGCTGCGACATAGCATTGAATAAGTGCGTGGCCGCGGTGAAACCCTGGTGAAAAGCCGCGCTGCCCTGCTCATACGTGGCGTTGGAGTGACCCGCGGAAAGTATCACGCCGGCGGTCCGCAACTGACCAATAACTTCCGGTGTCGTTAGTTCCGGAGCTAGGGTCATGATACGCAAAATGCCTTTGGCGTAAGCTAGCAGCTCCGTGATGCTAGCCGGCGTCGGCTGTTGAATGAACTCTTCCTGGTGCGCACCCTTCTTAATGGGGTTGATGTACGGGCCTTCTAGGTGTACCCCGAGCAGGCCGGGCATCGTAAGCTGAGCTTCGCGCACGGCGGCTACCGCAGCCTGCATCATGGCTGGCGAGTTGGTGGGCATGGTGGGCAGAAAGCTCGTGGTACCGTGGCGCAAGGTGTGCGCCCGAATGCTTGCCAACGCCTCCACCGTCGGCTCGACGGAGAAGAGTTTGCCGCCACCACCATACAACTGCAAATCGATGAAGCCCGGACTCAAAATACCACCGTGGCAGTCGTAGCGAGGCACTTCGGCCGTGGTTTCCACCGCGGGCAGCACAGCTTCGATGAGGGTGTCATTCACCAGCACCGCGTGATTGCGCAATACGCTCGTGCCGGTGTAGATGGTGCAGTTGGTAAACAGGTAGCGCATAAAAATTCGGTGCAGCACACAAATATGTGCTTTAGAAAGGGTATCTGTATTTACTTGGGAATCTAGTCTTTATACTCAAGCTTGCTGCTAGCGCGTCACCTTGCCGCGCAAATCCCAGTGGCTGTGCGCCACGGCCATGCTGCCGGGCTCGCGCTTGATGGTGCGCGTGTACCGCTCGCCGGCAATGGCACCATCGGGTCGGCGCTTGCCGAAGAACAGCGTGATGGGCTCCCCTAGCTCATTGGTGAGAAAGGTGATGTCGTAGCCTTTGAATACATCATCTATGCGCGCCGAGGGCTCGTAAGTTTTGCTCAGCTTTTGGTCTAACAAACGGTGCAGGGGCATGGCAATGGGTGCTAGTGCGTACTTGAAAACGTAGTCATGTTATCTCAAAAAGGTATAGAACCGCATTAATTCGCATCTTCTCGTCGCTGCCTATTTTGTGCGCGGAAAGCGGTTTTGCAACGTGCCCAGGCAGTTCTCACCGCGACGAGCCGCAACGTATTATGGCTCTACACCGTGCTGATCACTTCAAAAAATCGGGGTAAACAGCGTAAAAGTTGTACGACGGAGCTTCTGCCAGAGTTAATCGTTGAGCTTCACTGAACGCGTGAAAAAAGTGCCACGCGGCGCGTAGCCCAGGGGAGAACAGGCTACGTGAGGCACGAAAAAGTTTCGTCGGTGGCGCCAGCTTTGGCGCAGCGGATGGCGTCACTTTTTCCTATACTTGCTACCGCTAGGCTTCGGCCTGATTCCGTCTGCTACCTACTACCACCCAAAACACAGGGCGCAAAGCGGCGTCCGACTTTCTTGTTATGCCCTCACGTATCCTCAAGTCCTGGTTTTTGAGCTTACTGCTAGCTCTCATCATCAGCACGAGCGTTGCCCAAACGAAGATCAAAGTAGCGTGCATGGGCAACAGCATCACAGAGGGTTATGGCGTCAAGGATGGCCGCACCTACCCCGTGCAGTTGCAGGAGCTGCTCGGTGGCACCTACGACGTGCGCAACTATGGCCTCGGGGGTCGCACACTGCTGAAAAAGGGCGACCGGCCTTACTGGAAAGAAGCTAAGTACCAGGAAGCATTGCAGTGGCAGCCCAACGTGGTAATCATCAAGCTAGGTACCAACGACTCCAAGCCCCAAAACTGGAAATACAAAGCTGACTTCAAGAAGGATTACGTAGCGTTTGTGAAGTCTTTCAAAAAGCTGCCGTCGCACCCCAAGGTGTATATCTGCAAGCCGATGCCAGCGTACCGCGCCAACTTTGGCATCAACCCGGAAGTTATCAAAAACGAGATACTGCCCCTGGTGGAAGCCATTGCCCGGAAAACGCACGCGCAGGTTATCGACCTCTACACACCCCTGCTCGGGCACGACGACCTAGCCCCCGACGGCATTCACCCCACGGCCGAGGGCGACGCTATTCTGGCCCAGGAGGTGTATAAAGCCATCAAGTAAGCGAGGCCCCAAACGTGGCCAGTTATTAGCGCAAAACGGCACCTGATAAGTTGTTTCGCCTAGTCCGGCACTCTAAGCGCCCGGCCGGCTGTTGGCGAAACAAACCGTAAGCACAGCACCAACGGCTGGCAGAACCTAGTTGGCTTGATGTACTAACGCCTTGAGCCAGAGATCTTCATTGTACCTAAGACAACCATTCACCAGCGTATGTTGAAACACTACCTAGCCATTGTTCTGGTTGCCGGAGGAAGCGCCTTGCTGGCTGCCCCGCAAGCCCAGGCTCAACAAGCGCGCGTCGAGAAGCTGCCCGATGGCATCTTGGTGCACCTGCCGCCGAGTGGCCCCAAGCAGGCCCGCACCATTCGCCTGCAAGTCATCGGCGACAAGATCGTGCACGTGCAAGCCAGCCCCCTCGATACGGTATCGACGGTGAAAAGCCTGATGGCGGTGGAGCGGCAGCCCACCACCGCCAAGTGGCAGTATAAGAGTAAGAAAGACCAAGCGAGTATCAGCACGCCCACGCTCACGGCCGCCGTGGCGCTGCCCAGCGGCGCCGTCACCTTCACCAATGCCAAGGGGCAGGTGCTGCTGCGCGAACCTAGCTTCGGGGGCAAAACCTTCCGGCCCACTGTAGCCGATGGGCAGTCCTTTTACGAAGTGACGCAAACGTTCGAGTCGCCCACCGACGAGGCGCTCTACGGCCTAGGTCAGCACCAGAACGGGGTGATGAACTACAAAGGCCAGCAGGTGGAGCTGGCCCAAAACAACACCGACGTGGCCGTGCCCTTTCTGCTCTCCAGCAAGAACTACGGCGTGCTCTGGGATAACTACTCCATTACTCAAGTCGGCGACACGCGCACCTACGAGCCCCTGTCCACGCTCAAGCTCTACGCCAAGACCGGCGAGGAAGGCTGGCTCACGGCTACGTACGTCAATAAGAAGCAACCCAGCCAGGTCGTGGTGCAGCGGCCCGAGTCGGTGATTAACTACGAGTATCTGGAAGACCAAAAGAACTTCCCGGCCACGGTGAAGCTCGGCGACGTGCTGGCCACTTGGGAAGGCAGCGTCGAGTCGGGCACCACGGGCTTGCACCACTTTTGGCTGAAAAACGCGGGCTACGCCAAGCTCTTTATTGATGGCAAAGAGGTAGTGAACAAATGGCGCCAAGCCTGGAACCCCGGCACGTCCGTGGTGCCGCTCCAGATGGAGAAGGGCCGCAAGTACAGCCTTAAGCTAGAGTGGGACCCCGACGGCGGCGAATCGTACCTCGGGTTGAAATGGCTGAGTCCGCTGGTGGGCGCGAGCCAGCAGCAGTACGGCTTCCGCTCCGAAGCGGGCCGCGACCTGAACTACTACTTCGTGCAGGGCGCCTCGGCCGATGAGGTCATCAGCGGCTACCGCACCCTCACGGGCCCCGCGCCCATCATGCCGAAGTGGGCCATGGGGTTCTGGCAGAGCCGGGAGCGGTACAAAACCCAGGACGAGATGCTGACCACGGCCGCCGAGTTTCGCAAGCGCCAGATCCCGATTGACAATATCGTGCTCGACTGGTCGTACTGGAAGCAGGCGGAGTGGGGTAGCCAGGAGTTTGACCCCGCACGCTTCGCCAATCCTGAGGGCCTAATCAAGACCCTGCACGACCAAAACCTGCACTTCATGATTTCGGTGTGGCCTAAGTTTTACGAGGGCATCACGAACTACAACGACTTCAACGCCAAGGGCTACCTCTACAAGCGCAACATCGCCAACCGCACCCGCGACTGGATTGCGCAAGGCTACACTTCCACCTTCTACGATTCCTTCAACCCGCAGGCGCGGCAGGCCTTCTGGAACCTGCTCAACACCAAGCTCTTCAGCAAAGGCATCGATGCCTGGTGGATGGACGCCTCCGAGCCTGATATCTACTCCAACACCAACGTGCAGACCCGCAAGGAGCTGATGACGCCCACGCACCTAGGGTCGTCGACGCTGTACTTCAATGGGTTCCCGCTGCAAAACGCCAAGGGCATCTACGAAGGGCAGCGCGGCACCAAGCCCGACCAGCGGGTGTTCCTGCTCACGCGTTCGGGTTACGCCGGCTCGCAGCGCTACGCCGCGGCCATCTGGAGCGGTGACATTGCCTCGCGCTGGGAGGATTTGAAAAACCAGATTCCGGCGGGCTTGAACTTCTCGATGTCCGGCATTCCGTACTGGACCTCCGACATCGGTGGTTTTGCCGTGGAGCGCCGCTACGAGAAAACCCCGATGGCAGCGCAAGACCAAGAGGAGTGGCGCGAGCTGAATGCGCGCTGGTACCAGTATGGTGCCTTCTGCCCGTTGTTCCGGGTGCACGGGCAATTTCCCTTCCGTGAGATCTACAACATCGCGCCCGAAGGCAGCCCCGCGTACCAGAGCATGGTGTACTACAATCAGTTGCGCTACCGCTTGATGCCCTACATCTACTCACTGGCGGGCCACACGCACCATGAGAACGGCACCATCATGCGCGGCCTAGTGATGGACTTCGGCCAGGATGCTGGTGTGCGCAACATCAGCAACCAGTTTCTGTTCGGACCGAGCTTGCTGGTGAACCCCGTGACGGACTATCGTGCCCGCAACCGCTCACTCTACCTACCGGCGGGCACGGGCTGGTTCGACTTCTACTCGGGTAAGTACCAGGCCGGCGGCCAAACCCTCACGGCCGACGCGCCGCTGGAGCGCCTGCCGCTGTACGTACGCGAAGGCTCGATTCTACCCTTTGGCCCCGCCATGCAGTACACCAGCGAAAAGCCCGCCGACCCCATCACGCTGTATGTGTACACCGGCAAGGATGGGCAGTTCACGCTCTACGAGGATGAAAACGTGAACTACAATTACGAGAAAGGCGCCTTCGCCACCATCCCGCTGCGCTACGATGAGAAAGCCAAGACGCTGACCATCGGCGAGCGGAAAGGCACTTTCCCCGGCATGCTCGCCCAGCGCACCTTCCAGGTGGTGTGGGTGAGCCAGGCCAAGCCCGTGGCCTGGAACCTAGATGCCGCCCCCGCCAAGACAGTGCAATATTCTGGTAGCGCCGTGACGGTGAAAATGGAGTAAGCAGGCGCATGCTCTAGAAACTGGGTTGCGTTGGCAGAGAGCAAGCAGTTTCTCATTAGCTGCGGAACATTGCTAGCTTTTAAAACTTCATCTGCCAGCTAATCAAGCTTTACAACTACGCCCAGGCAAATCGCCTGGGCGTAGTTGCTACTGGAAGTGTCTGCTCCGGCAGGCAAATGGCCACCGCGTGGCACTAGCTACCACGCTAATGATAGAAGATAAGCGGCATCTGTTAATCGATGCTCGCAAGAATTGAAAACCACAGGTGATAGAGAAGTCCGGTAAGCGGCGCTAGTGCCCAGAGGAACAAAGTCTGTAACTCCTTGCTAGGTGTTTAGTAGGGCGAAATTTTTTTATTGCGTAAAGTATACGCATTAGGAAAATTCCTCTACATTTATTGCGTAGACAATACGCAATACTGGCGTTGCTGCGCTGAAGATGAGCGCTGTTTACGTAGTCCACTGCCTCCCGCGCTGCACTAGCTTCTTGACGGCTCGCTTTTGTTGTGCGTCTATATACCCTATAGCCATGTGCTGCCCTAGCACTTAAGTTGGGCCAAGCGCCTCTGTGGCTCTTGTTTACTTGTTACTAGGTGCCAGATTGCCTTTTGTTAGTGCTCAGCAGCTACGGCATTGTTGGATTTGATCCTCGCAGAACGTCGGTAAGCTCAATCAGAGCACAGCAGTAGCCGAACCTAGCTCCGAGTTGCCGCTATGCTGCCGCCTTGCTAAAAGTCGGTTCCATTGTCTATCAGCGCGGCCCGTTGCTTCTGGCGCATTCCTCCTGAATTTCTTCTGTTCCCACCAGCTCTTACACGACACAAATGCATCATCAACCTTCTCGCTTTTCTCTTTTGTTGGGCACCACGCTGTGCTATGCCATGACCAGCTTCTGTCAGGCGCAAACTACTTCCGCCACCAAGCCACGCACGCCCAGCGTGCCAACTGCCAATCGTCAGCAGGCCTTGCTGGGCCACGAGACGGAAATTGATGCCCTGCTCAAGAAGATGACGCTGGAAGAAAAGGTGCATATGCTGCACGCCAATTCGGCCTTTGCTGCTGGTGGCATTCAGCGCCTGGGCATCCCCGAAATCATGACCTCCGATGGTCCGCACGGTGTGCGCCCGGAGCAGGGCCGCGACTGGAAAGGCGTAAAAGGTGCCAACGATGCGGGCACGTACTTGCCCAACAATAATACCCTCGCTTCGACCTGGAACCCTGACCTAGGCTATGCCTACGGTACCGTGCTCGGTAGCGAAGCCAACTTCCGGGGCAAGGACATCATCCTAGGTCCCGGCATCAACATCATCCGGACCCCGCTGAATGGGCGCAACTTCGAGTACCTAAGCGAAGATCCGTTCCTTATCTCGAAGATGGTGGTGGGCTACATTCGTGGGGTGCAGGACCAAGGCGTGTCAGCGTGCGTGAAGCACTACGCGGCCAACAACCAAGAAACGCACCGCAATGACATCGACGTGGAGATGAGCGAGCGGGCCCTGCGCGAGATCTACTTGCCGGGCTTCAAAGCCGCCATCCAGCAGGGTGGCGCGTACTCGCTGATGGGCTCCTACAATAAGTTTCGGGGCACCTACGCCACCGAGAATGCCTACCTGATGAACGACGTTCTGAAGGGCGAATGGGGCTTTAAAGGATTGGTAATGAGTGACTGGGGTTCGGTACACAATACCCAGGAAGCTCTGCACAACGGCACGGACCTCGAAATGGGTACCGACCTAGAGCTCATGTACAATAGTACCGACCAAACCGCTACCGCCTCGACGGCCAATGCTCCCACCAAAAGCCTGTATGACCGTTTTTACCTGGCCGATGCGGCGCTGGAAGCCATTAAAAAGGACCCAAAACTGCTGCCTGTGCTAGACGATAAAGTGCGGCGCATTCTGCGGGTGATGTACGCCACCAATATGCTCGGCGGCACCAAGCGCAAGCCTGGCGCTTACAACAGCAAGGAGCACCAGGCTACCGCCCTGAGGGTAGCCGAAGAAGGCATTGTGCTGCTCAAGAACGAAGGCAACATGCTGCCACTCAAGAAGTCGGTGAAGACGATTGCCGTCATCGGCGAAAACGCTACCCGCGAAAATGGCATGGGAGGCGGCAGTGCCCAGGTAAAGCCCAAGTATGAAATCACAGCGCTGCAAGGCCTGAAGAACGAGCTAGGTGACCAAGTAAAGATCACCTACGCGCAAGGCTATAAAATTGCCCGCGGCCAAAAAGCGGATCCGCAGCTGATTGCTGAAGCGGTAGCTGCTGCTAAAGCCGCGGATGTTGTCGTGTATGTGGGCGGCTCCACGCACGGCTACGACTATAGCAAGTGGAGCGACAACGCCTACGACGCCGAAGGCACCGACAAGCCCGACATGAAAATGCCGTTCGGCCAAGACGAGCTAATTACGGCCGTGCAGAAAGCCAACCCCAACACCGTAGTGGTACTGCTCGGCGGTGGCCCCATCGATGTGACGCCGTGGGTAGGCCAGACGAAGGCCTTGGTGGAGACGTGGTACCCCGGCATGGAAGGTGGTAACGCCCTAGCACATGTGCTGTTCGGCGACGTGAACCCCTCGGGTAAGCTGCCCTTCACCTTCCCCGCCAAGCTGGAAGACTCGCCCGCGCACAAGCTAGGAGAATATCCTAGCACGCCCGGCAACGAGCTGAAACAGACCTATAAAGAAGATATTTTTGTGGGTTATCGCTACTTCGATACCTACAAGGTGGCGCCCCAGTTTGCCTTTGGCCACGGCCTGAGCTACACCACCTTCGACTACGGCAAGCTGACTGTGACGCCAGGCGCGCAGCGTGCTACCGTGTCGCTGACGGTGCGCAACACCGGCAAAGTAGCCGGCGCCGAAGTGGTGCAGCTTTATGTGAAGGATGAGCAGTCGGCGGTGAAGCGCCCCGAGAAGGAGCTGAAAGCCTTCGAGAAGGTTTCGCTCAAGCCCGGTGAGTCGAAAACGGTGACGCTGAAGCTAGGTGCCGACGCCTTCCAGTACTACGATGAGGGCAAAAAGCAGTGGGTGCTGGAGCCCGGTAAGTTTCAGGTGCTGGTGGGCAGCTCGTCCCGCGACATCCGCCAGACCGGCAGCCTAACGCTGTAATGTAGCCCGCAGCCTGCGCTTTGCGCATTACGGAACCTAGGTGCTATAGTCGTTCCGCAATACGCACGGCGCAGGCTTTACAGTACCAAGGCAGCACCTTCGTTAAGTGCTCTGTGGTAGTTGTCTAAGTCAAATTCGTACAGGTTGGGGGAGCGGTGCGGACCGATTTTTCGCTGCTCATTGAGCTGGCGAATCAGGCCCAACGCCAGCAGTTTCTTGCGGAAGTTGCGCCGATCGAACCGTCTGCCCAAGATGGTTTCGTAGAGGTCGTGCACCTCGGGCAGCGTAAACTTCTCCGGCAGCAGATTGGAACCAATGGGCTGCTGGTAAAGCTGCGCGCGCAACGTGAGCAGGGCCTTATCGATGATTTCGTTGTGGTCGTATTGCAGCGCCGGAATGTCGCTGATGTCGCGCCAGGCGTATTCATCGACCAGGAACTCAGGCCGTACCACAACATTCGAGTAGTCGACTAGGGCATAGTACCCGATGGATAAGGTTCGCTCTGCCAGCCAGTGGTTTTCATCGAGTGTGACGCCCACCTTGGCGTAGGTCTTGTTGTGAATCTGCTGAATAGCAATGCGGTTGAGGCGAGCAGCACTATCACCAAAGGTGTAGAATTGCTGCAAGAACAAGTCGCTGATTCCGGTTTTGTAAGCCAAAATCCGATAAGCAGCCTCCGTTAGGGTCTCGTGCCGCTGAATAAAGCCGCCTGGCAGCATCCATTCTTCGTGCCCGTGGTGCTGAATCAGCAGAATTTTAAGCTGCCGCTCGTGATAGCCGAAGATGACGCAATCGATGGATAAATGCGGCAAATACTGCTCGTGGCCCTTGTTGACGAAATCGTGTACCTCTTCAGCGGTATTCATGGCAGTAAAAATTTATTGCGTAAAATACACGCATTAGAAAAAATCTCTACATTTAATCCGTAAATAATACAGAATGCTTTCCGATTTCAACTACGCGGAGCTTCTATTTTACTTACCACCCGTTCTGCTATCCTCCCTCAACCTCCCGCCGTCCTCTTATTTTTATGGTAAGCTCATCCTTTAGCCCACCGGCTACTCCCGCTTTTACCAGCTTCCTTGCTACTTTTTCTTTTCCTATAAGTCAGTTGCATATATCTGACCATCCATTGCTTGCTGCTTCGGTACTGACGTCACCTTATTGAATATAGCTAGGTGACGACAACGTTACCAGCATCGGCTTTTAAGAATGACTGCAGTCATACAATAGCATGACGCTCACCGACGATAACAACCGTTTTCTAATTCGAAATAGAGTTAGTGCCTAGGCCGGGAGGTATCCGGAGCTTCTTTCAGCTATAGCTGATAGCGATAGATCATCATAGTGTACTTTTTAGAGGTTGCTGCTCAAACCAACACCTCTTTCTTGCTTACCGCTCTCTCCTGATCCCTTACATGCTCGCGAGCTTGTCCCGGTGGTGACCTCATCGTGTGGCAGCGTAGCTGGGGCTTTTCGAGCCTCGCCTGTTTGCTTTTACTTATCTGAATACCCTGCTAGTGCAAGTGC
This sequence comes from Hymenobacter crusticola, assembly GCF_002154225.1. Lineage (GTDB taxonomy): Bacteria > Bacteroidota > Bacteroidia > Cytophagales > Hymenobacteraceae > Hymenobacter > Hymenobacter crusticola. The sequence goes on along the minus strand of NZ_MTSE01000006.1, from coordinate 225,606 downwards.
GCTAGCTAGATACACTGCTACTTTTAGGCTATTGCGCGGGATGCAATAGCCTGTAAAATAGCGGTTTTAGTTTCATTTAGGCTTTCTCAGTTCCCACTTCTAACCTATTGTTTATGTCGTCAAACTCTTACAAGAAACTTCTACTGCGAAGTGCTACGCTTCTCGCAGTGGGTAGTCTGCAAACGTTCGTGCAACCGATTGCAGCTAAGCCGCGCAGTGGAGCCACGCTCCGCTTAGCTAGCCTCGTTAAGCCCGCCGACGTACCAATTAAGGGCCGCGTCGTGCAAAGCAATGGGGAAGGGTTGCCCGGCGTCTCCGTTGTGATAAAGGGTGGTACGCAGGGTACGAGCACCGATGCCAACGGCAACTTTACCTTGAATGTGCCAGCTGGTGGCGTCTTGGTATTCAGCTATGTAGGGTATACGCGCCGCGAAGTGCCCATCAATGGCTCAACGACCACGCTGAGTGTGACGCTGAACGAAGACACGCAAGCGCTGAAGGAGGTAGTAGTGGTGGGCTACGGTACCCAAGAGCGCACGAGCGTGACGGGCTCTGTGGCCTCGGTATCGGGAAGAGAAATTGCCGCGCAACCAGTGCCCGACGCCGCGCAGGCCATTCAGGGCCGCGCCGCGGGCGTGCAGATTGTGTCGAACTCCGGGGCACCGGGCGGTTCGGGCGGTACTTCCGTGCGGGTGCGGGGTATCACGTCGGCTGGCAACAACTCGCCTCTGTACGTAGTGGATGGCTTCCCGCTGCCCACGGCCGTGGACGGCAACGGCAACGCGACAGGCACCGAGCTGAGCACCATCAACCCTAACGACATTGAAAGCATTGACGTGCTGAAAGATGCGTCGGCTACGGCCATCTACGGGGTGCGGGCCGCCAACGGCGTAGTGCTGATCACCACCAAGCGCGGCAAAGCGGGCGTAGCCAACATCAATGTGGATGCCTACGTGGGCACGCAGAACGTGTGGCGGCAGATTCCGATGCTCAACGCTACGCAGTTTGCCCAACTCAACAACGAAGCGCGTACGGCCGGCGGCCTCGCCGTTATTCCGAAATACGCTAACCCTAGCTCGCTAGGAGAGGGGACCAACTGGCTGGACGCCATCTTCCGGCCCGCCAAAATTCAGAACTACGCTGTATCGGCCACGGGCGGCAGCGAGAAAGCGCGCTATGCCGTAACGGCCGGCTACTTTCAGCAGGATGGTACCATTATCAACTCTAACTTTCAGCGCTTTACGCTGCGGGCTAACGGGGAAGTGCAACTCTCCAAAGTACTGAAGGTAGGTAACACCCTAGCTCTCACGCACCAGGACGAACGCCCGCTCAACAACGAAAACAACGAGTTCAGCGGCATTATTCAGCTGGCCGTGCAGGCGCCCCCAACCGCGCCCGTGCGCAATCCCGATGGCAGCCTGTACGAGTTTTCTAGCGTTGATAACTACGGGGAGGAAAACCCGGTGACGGGAGCCCTGCGGCCCAACATCAAGAACAACCGCAACCGCGTCACGTCGACGTTTTACGCTGAGCTAGAGCCTATCACAGGACTGCGCTTCCGCACCAACGTGGGCGCCGACTTGCAGTTTTTGCAGCGCGACGAGTTCTTTCCGTCTATTAATGGCTCCTCGAAATACCCGGCTTCGCAAGCTCAGGCCAACAGCAGCAGCAACTACAGCCCAAGCTACCTAATTGAAAATACCGCTACGTACGACAAGCTCTTCGCCGGCAAGCACCAGGTGACGCTCCTGCTGGGCCAATCGGCGCAGCAGTTCGACAATTTCTACCTGAGTGCGAGCCGGATTGGCTACAGCCGCAACGACTTGCAGATCATTGATCGGGGCCCCATCAACCCGCAGATCGGTAACGGGGGCAATAACAGCCGCAGCCGCTTGGCTAGCTATTTCGGCCGCGTCAACTACGAGTTTAGCGGCAAGTATCTGTTCTCGGCGACGGCCCGCTACGATGGTTCTTCGGCCTTTGCGCCCAACAACCAGTTCGGTTTCTTCCCTGGCGTATCCGCCGGCTGGCGCATTTCGGAGGAAGACTTCTTGAAGAGCTACAGCAGCGTGAGCAACCTGAAGATTCGGGCGGGCTGGGGCCGCGTGGGTAACCCCCTGAACGCGGGCACCTTTGCCTACCTAGCTACCATCAACTCGGCTACCACGACCAACAACGGCGTGCCGGGCACAGGCTACGTCTTCGGCGCTGGCAGCCAAGTGCAGGTAATTGGCGGCGCCCCTACGCGCCTGGCCAACCCTAATCTGCAATGGGAAAACAACGAGCAGATCAACCTAGGTATCGACGTGGGCTTGTGGCAAAATCGGGTGTCGGCTTCTGTTGACTTATACAGAAGAACCTCCCCGAACCTGATTGCGGCCGTGCCGGTGTCGTACGTATCGGGCACCAGCGAAAGCATCAACACGAACGCGGCTTCCTCCAGGAACACAGGTGTCGACCTAGCCATCACCACCAACAACATTGTTGGGGAAGGCGACGGCTTCAACTGGACGACTACGTTGAACTTTTCCCTTTACCGCAACAAGATTACGTCGCTCGGCGCGGGCCGGCCTTACTTCGGGCAGAGCACCCGTGGGGGGGGCAACTTGGTGCGCTACGCCCAAGGTATTCCCTTCGGCTCCTTCTACGGCTACGTGGCCGATGGCCTCATCCAGACGCAAGGCGAGCTAGATGGGCTCAACGCGGGTTCGCCCACCAAGATCTACCAGACCTCGGGCACGGCGCCCGGCGACATCAAGTTCCGGGACTTGAACGGCGACGGTACCATCACCGATGCCGACCAGACCTACATTGGCAACCCCAACCCCGACTTTACTTACGGTCTGAACAACACGCTGAACTACAAGGGCTTTGATCTGAATATCTTCTTGCAAGGCTCGCAGGGCAACGACGTGTACAACCTGAACCGCTACTACACCGAAGGCGGCTTGTACGGCGCTTCCAACGCCAGCACCCTCACCCTGGACCGCTGGACTGCTCCCAATACTAGCACCTTCGTGCCCCGCGCCGTGGCCGGCGACCCCAACCAGAACCTGCGCGTATCGAGCCACTACGTGGAAAACGGCTCCTACATGCGCATCAAGCTGCTCACGCTCGGCTACACGCTGCCTGGCTCGCTCATCGGTCGGATTTCGGCCACGCGCATCCGGGTGTACGTGACCAGCCAGAACCTGGCAACCTTCACCAAGTACAAGGGCTTCGATCCGGAGCTCGGGAACCAGGGCGGCAGCCTAGGAGTCGACCGGGGCATCTACCCACAGTCGCGCGTATTCCTGGCTGGTATCAACATCGGGTTCTAAACACATCAGCGGTGCGCCCCCGGTTCGCAAGCTGAGGGGTGGCGCCTTCCACTCACAACAACTATCATCATGTTTATAAAGCAAAAAACGCTCGCGGCTTCGGTGCTGATGCTAGGTCTTCTGGCGGGCTGCGGCAAAGATTACCTGGAACTGAGCCCGCGCAACGCCGTCACGACCGAGACGTTCTACAAAACCTCAACTGACGCCGTGCAGGCCACCAATACAGTGTATTCGCAGCTGAGCCAGAACGGGATGTTCAACTACTCGCTCTGGGCCATCGGCGACGTCATGTCCGACAACTCCTTCCTCGGTGGGGGTGGGGCCGCCGACGGCATCGAGTTCCAACAGCTCGATAACTTTACTATTCCCACCAGCAACCCCCTGACGACCAGCCACTGGCAGCGTGCTTACCTAGGTATTGGGCAGGCCAACCAAGTGCTATCGAGGGTGCCAGCCATCGAGATGGACGCAACCCTGAAGAACCGCTGCCTAGGTGAGGCGGCGTTCCTGCGGGCCTTGTATTACTTCTACCTGGTGCGCGGCTTTGGCGACGTGCCGTTGGTGACCACGCCCGCGCAAACGGCGGCTGAGGTGGCCAATATCACACGCACGCCCGCTGCCCAAGTGTATACCCAGATTGAAACCGACTTGCAGGATGCAATTGCGAAATTGCCCGCTGGCCCCTACACCGGCGACGACATAGGGCGGGCAACCAAATGGGCGGCTACGGCACTGCTGGCGAAAGTGTACCTCACCGAGGGCAAGATGGGGGAAGCCGCTACGCAAGCCAGGGCCGTTATCAACGGCTCGGGCAAGAGCCTGTGGCCCAACTATGCCGACAACTTTAAGGTTGAAAACGAAAACGGGCAGGAGTCGCTGTTTGAGGTGCAGTTCAAGAACGGCCTGAGCAGCTACACCACCGACGGACCAGGTTCCGTAATGAACGAATTTTGGGGCGCGCGCTTCTTTGGCAGTCCTTACGTCGTATCGTCGGGCGGCTACGGATTCAACATTCCAGAAAAGGAGTTTGTGGACGGTTACGAAGCCGGCGACCTGCGCAAAGCGGCCACCGTGTTTGTGCCCGGCGACAAATACCCCGATGGGCAGGTGCAGCCCGCCACGCTCGTGGGCGACCCAAATGGCTTCAACATCCGCAAGTTCTTCGTGGGCACGGTGAACGTAAACAACTGGGACTCTCCGCTGAACGTGCCTGTGCTGCGCCTCGGCGAGATCTATCTGATTCTAGCAGAAGCCGTAGGACCGACGGCAGAGGGCTTGGAAGCCATCAACAAAGTACGGCGCCGCGCTTTCGGCCTGCCCATCAACACGCCTTCGGCTAAGGACCTAACCGCTTCTTCCGCGACGAGCTTCAAGGATGCCGTCATTCGGGAGCGGCGCTACGAGCTAGCTTTTGAGATGGACCGGTGGTATGACCTGAAGCGCACGGGCACGCTGGTAAGTAAGCTACGCGCCCAGGGCCGAGCCGGGGTGCAGGACTTCAACAACTTGCTGCCCATTCCGCAGACTGAGCGCAACGTGAACCCCAACCTGACGCAGAACCCTGGCTACTAACAGGTGAGCGTAGATAACCATAAGAAAGGCAGTGGCTCCATACGGCTGCTGCCTTTTTTGGTAGAAGCCAACCTAGGCTTTCGCGCCAAGTAAAATAGGATGAGCCATTTAGTGGCCATTTACGCAGCTTGGAGTAGCTTACAAGGCTGACTTAGCCAATTCGTTCTTTTTCCTCCTGCACGCTACTTATGAAAAAATCCAACTGTTCACTCGTCGCGGCCGTTTTGCGGAATCCTCGCGTTTATGTTCTTGCCCTCGCTGCGTTGCTGGCTGGGAGTATGGTTGCCTCGGCCCAAACCAAGGCGCTGCCGCAACTCGGCAAGGCTAGCCTCCAAGAAGTGCTGGCGGCGCTTACACCGGAGGAAAAAGTAAAGCTGGTCATTGGGATGGGCTTTTACCCCTCGGGCTTTCCGGAAGGAGTGCTGCCGCCTGGCAACCCCGGCGACCGAGAAGTGCCCGAAAAGGTACCCGGCGCGGCGGGCCGCACCCACGCCATTCCGAGGCTAGGTATTCCGTCACTCACGTTGTCTGATGGCCCCGCTGGCGTACGCATCGACCCCATTCGGGGAAAGGACAGCACCAAAACCTACTACGCCACGGCCTTCCCCGTCGCCACGCTGCTCGCTTCTAGCTGGGATACCACGCTGGTGCGCAAGGTGGGCGCCGCCTTCGGCAGCGAAGTGCGCGACTTCGGCATTGATGTGCTGTTGGCGCCGGGCATGAACATTCACCGCAACCCCCTAGGGGGCCGCAACTTTGAGTATTACTCCGAAGACCCCGTGGTGACGGGCAACATCGCGGCGGCCTTCGTAAACGGGGTCGAGTCGAACGGCGTGGGCACGTCCATCAAGCACTTCGCGGTCAATAATCAGGAGTTCAACCGCATGCAGCTGAACTCGAAAGTGAGCGAGCGGACCTTGCGCGAAATCTACCTGAAAGGCTTCCAGCTGGCGGTGAAGAAATCCCAACCCTGGACGGTGATGTCGTCCTACAACAAGGTGAACGGCACCTATACCTCCGAGAGCAAAGATCTGCTCACCACGCTACTGCGCCAGGAGTGGGGCTTCAAAGGTTTGGTAATGACCGATTGGTACGGCGGGAAAGACGCGGTGGCGCAGCTACAAGCTGGCAACGACCTGATGATGCCCGGCACCTACGCCCAAACCCAAGCCATCCTAGCTGCCCTGAAAAGCGGCCAGCTTACCACGGCCCAACTCGACACCAACGTACTGCGCGTGCTGGCCTTGGTGCTACAGTCGCCCACCTTTAAGGGCGTGAAGTACACCAGCCAGCCCGCCCTAAAAGCCAACGCTACCGTAGCCCGCCAAGCGGCCGCCGAGGGCATGGTGCTGCTGCGCAACGAAGGCAAGGCCTTGCCGCTAGCGGCGGGCCGCAAAGTGGCGGCATTCGGCAACACCTCCTACAGCCTCGTGGCCGGGGGCACTGGCAGCGGCGACGTGAACAAAGCGTATACAACGGCAATTGCCCAGGGCCTGACTAGCGCTGGCTTTGCAATGAACGAACCCCTTACCCAAGCCTACGGCCAATACCTGAAGGGCGAAAAAGCCAAGCTACCAAAAACGAAAGGCCTACTAGACCCTGCCCCCGTTATTGCCGAAATGCCCGTAGAAGCTAGCCTCCTGCAACAGCAGGCGCAGGCGGCCGACGTGGCCCTGATTACCATTGGGCGCAGCGCGGGCGAGGGTGGCGACCGGAAAGTGGAAAACGACTTCACCCTGACGGCCGCCGAGCAAACCCTGCTCAAGCAAGTCTCCGCGGCCTTTCACGCCCAGGGCAAGAAAGTGGTGGTCGTGCTCAACGTGGGCGGCGTGACGGAAGTAGCGAGCTGGCGCGACCAAGCCGATGCAATTTTGCTGGCTTGGCAACCGGGCCAGGAGGGCGGCAACGCCGTGGCCGACGTGCTCAGCGGAAAAGTTAACCCGTCGGGCAAGCTCGCTACCACCTTCCCCGTGGCCTACAAAGACGTACCCTTCAGTGGCAACTTCCCCGGCAAAGAACTGCCGAGCACGAATAAGGCTGCGGGCAATGCACTCATGGGTGCACCTTCGGAAAACACCTACGAAGAAGGCATTTACGTGGGCTACCGCTACTACAACACCTTCAAGGTGAAACCCGCCTATGAGTTTGGCTACGGCCTGAGTTATACCACATTCAGCTACGGCAATCTGAAGCTAGGGTCGCCTTCCTTTGCGGGTAAAATGACGGCTACCATCACCGTCACCAACAACGGCCCGACGCCCGGTAAAGAAGTAGTGCAGCTCTACGTGAGTGCACCCGCTTCTCGCCTCGACAAGCCTGAGAGCGAGCTACGCGCATTTGCCAAAACCAACCTGCTCCAGCCCGGCCAGTCGCAAACCCTGACCTTCAACCTGACCGCCGCCGACCTAGCTTCCTTCGACACGCCTAGCTCCGCGTGGGTAGTGGCGCCGGGCGCGTACACCGTGCGCGTGGGCGCTTCGTGCCTGAACATCAAGCAAACCGCTAAGTTCGAGGTGCCGAAAGAGCTAATTGTGGAAAAAAGTCGCAAACTTCTGGCCCCGCAGGAGCAGTTTGCCGATCTGAAGCCGACCGCTCAGCGATAATCAACGTCCTCCTACCCACCACAACTAAACGCATGAAATACCTCCTGCTCTTTTCGCTCCTTACCTTACAGGCTGCGCCCGTTGCGCTGGCCCAAACGTCGAAAGCGGCCACAAGTACCCTAGCTGCTAATCGGGTGCAGGTGGCCAACGGCACGCTCGAAGGCGCTACCGCAGCTAGTGGCATTCACGAGTTTAAAGGGGTGCCTTTTGCCGCGCCGCCAGTGGGCGACTTGCGTTGGAAAGCACCGCAGCCTGCCAAGAACTGGACCGGCGTGCGTCAAGCGAAGCAGTTCGGCCCGCGGGCCATGCAACTGCCGCTGTTCGGTGATATGAACTTTCGCTCCAATGGCGTCAGCGAAGATTGCCTGTACTTAAACGTGTGGACGCCCGCCAAAACGGGTAAGGAGCAGCTGCCGGTGTTAGTGTACTTCTACGGCGGCGGCTTCGTGGCCGGCGACGGGTCGGAGCCGCGCTACGATGGGGAGAGCCTAGCTAAGCGCGGTATTGTGAGCGTGACGGTGAACTACCGCCTGGGTGTGTTCGGCTTTATGGCCCACCCCGAGCTAACGAAAGAATCGCCGAACCACGCCTCCGGCAACTACGGTCTGCTCGACCAGCAAGCGGCCTTGCGTTGGGTGCAGCAGAACATTGCCGTCTTTGGTGGCGACCCGAAGAAAGTGACCATCGCGGGCGAGTCGGCGGGCTCGTTCTCAGTGAGCGCGCAAATGGCATCGCCGGGGTCAAAAACGACGTTTGCGCGGGCCATCGGGGAAAGCGGCTCGTTGCTATCGTTGCAGCCGACGACCACACTGGCGGAAGCCGAGCCAAACGGGGTGCAGTTTGCCACGAGCCTAGGAGCTACGTCGCTGGCGGCGCTGCGGGCGCTGCCGGCGCAGCAGTTGCTCGAAGCCACAGGCAAGCAAGGCACTCCACGCTTCTCGGCAATAGTAGATGGGTACTTTTTCCCGAAGTCGCCCAAGGAAATCTTCACTGCGGGCGAGCAGGCGAAAGTGCCGTTGCTAGTTGGCTGGAATTCGGAGGAATCGGGCGCCAATGGCATCCTAGGCAAGGAAAATGCGACCCCCGAAGCCTACACCCAGGCCGTACAAAAGCTCTACGGCGACAAGGCTACGGAAGTGCTAAAGCTCTATCCCGCCACCAACGCCAAGCAAGCCGCTACGGACCTAGCCAGCGACCGGTTCATCGGCTACAGCACTTGGAAGTGGGCCGACGTACATAGCCAAACCAGTGGCCAGCCTGTGTACCGCTACCTCTACGCCCGCCCACGCCCCGCCATGACGCCCGAGATGGGTAACGCCGTGGCCGGCCTCGCGGGCGGCGTGGTGAAGCAAGCCGCCGACGCCCCAAAAGCACCACCCGCCAAAGGTGCCGTGCATTCCGCCGAAATAGAATATGCCCTCGGCAACCTAGCTACAAACAAAGTCTACGCCTGGACGCCAGAGGATTATAAAGTGTCGGAGACGATGGAAAGCTACTTCGCCAACTTCATCAAAACCGGCAACCCAAACGGCGGCAGCTTACCGAACTGGCCCGCGCTGAAAAGCGGCCAAATCTTGCGCATCGACGTGAAAACCCAAGCCGAACCCGACGCCACTCGCCCCCGCTATCAGTTCCTGGATCAGCAGGCAAGCAAGTAATCGTCTGAAGCTCTCTGCTGGTCCGAAGTCTAGGGCATCCGACCGGTATCGTCTGCGGTCGTCTGCCGGCCCAACGCCCTAGGCGTCCGACCGGTTGTCGTCGGAACAAATGGCTTGAACAAAGCTTGCCAAGCGTCAGCATACAATAATCGGTCGGACGCCTAGGGCGTCGGACCAACAGACGCGAATTATTCTGGTAGCTCGTTCAACGATACCGGTCGGACGCTACGAGCCGGACCAGTGGGTGCCAGCTGATTTAAATACCGGCAAGAAACGGTTGTGGGTCTCTAATACACTGCGATGATAGTACAACTACTTTGGCTTGAAAGTGCTAGGCGGAGGCGCGCTACTTATCTGACTAGCGCGGTTATGCTAGCTAGCTTGTTGTCGTGTGCCGCGCCCAAAGAAGACCTAGCTCCGCCGGCCGCTTCCGTAGAATGGGTGACCACTACTCCATCGGCTTCGTGGGTAGCGCAGCAAGGCTTGCAGCCCACCGCCAGCACCGGCGCGGCCGATGTAGAAGTCAACCTAGGTCAGCCTTTTCAAACCATCAGTGGGTTTGGGGCTTGCTTCAACGAGCTAGGCTGGACGTCGCTCAGCGCCCTCAACGGCGCCGACCGGGAAAAGATTATGCGCGAGTTATTTGCGCCGGGCGTGGGGGCCAACTTCACCATCTGCCGCATGCCGGTGGGCGCCAACGACTTCTCGCGCGACTGGTATTCCTACGACGAAACGCCCGGCGACTTTGCCCTCAAGAACTTCAGCATCGCCAACGATGAGCAAACGCTGATTCCCTTCATTAAAAACGCTCAGCAGTACAACGCTGCTCTGAAGCTGTGGGCCTCGCCCTGGAGTCCGCCGACGTGGATGAAGTACAACAAACACTACGCCGCGGCCATGGTGAAACCCGAGTACCGCCAAATGATGCCTACCCTCGCTGACAACGGCCTCAAGCCGGAGCAGCAAGGCAAGGAGGGCACCAACATGTTCATCCAGGAAGAAAAGTACTTCACCACCTACGCGCAGTACTTCGCCAAATTCATTGAATCCTACCAAAAGCGGGGCATCACCATCAGCATGGTAATGCCGCAGAACGAGTTCAACTCGGCGCAGGTGTTCCCCAGCTGCACCTGGACGGCCACGGGCCTCGCGAAGTTCGTTGGCTACCTAGGTCCGCAGATGCAGCAGCGCAAGGTGGACGTGTTCTTCGGCACCATGGAGCGGGCCAACGAAGCCTTGGTGGATACTGTGCTGCATGATGCGCGCAGCAGCAAATTTATCAAGGGCGTGGGGTTTCAGTGGGCGGGGAAGGGCGCTATTGCCGGCATCCATGAGCGCTACCCCAATCTAGCCCTGTACCAATCGGAGCAGGAGTGCGGCGACGGCAAAAACGACTGGAAGTACTGCGTGTACACCTGGGACCTGATGAAGCACTATCTGACTAGCGGCGCCAATGCTTATTTGTACTGGAATATCTCCCTGAAGAAAGGCGGCATCAGCCGGTGGGGGTGGAGCCAAAACTCGCTCGTGACGGTGGACGAAGCCGCCAAGACGTACCAGTTCAACTACGAATACTACCTGCTGAAGCACCTGAGCCACTACGTGAAACCCGGCGCCAAGCGCGTTGCCACCAGCGGCACTTTCACCAACCTGCTCGCCTTCCAAAACCCTGATAAAAGCGTGGTCGTTGTGGCCCAGAACGAAGGCAACACCGACCAAACCGTGCGCATCAAGCTAGGTCGGCAGACGGTGGCGCCAGTGTTGAAAGCTAATTCTTTCAATACCTTGGTGATGAAAGGTTTGTAAGAACACGCCGCGGCGTTATCCACTTGCGGACAGCAACGTCCGCGCTACATCAACCAATTTGTCTTGAACAAATACCTGCTTCTTTGTTTGCTGCTTCTGCATTCTTTCCAGCGCGTGAGCGCGCAACCGGCCAAACCTAAGGTCGAGAAGCTGCTCTACGGCGTAGCGTACTACGACGAGTACATGCCCTACGACCGCCTAGACAAAGACATCCAGATGATGAAGGCGGCTGGCATCAACGTGGTGCGCATCGCCGAATCGACGTGGAGCACGGTGGAGCCGCAGGAAGGTGTGTTCGACTTCTCGCACATTGATAGGGTGCTGAACGCCATGCACAAAGCCGGCATCAGCGTCATTATCGGTACGCCCACCTACGCCGTGCCCACGTGGCTGGTGCGCAAGTACCCCGCCGTGCTGGCGACTACGCCGCAGGGCCAGAACCACTACGGCGCCCGGCAGAACATGGACATCACTAACCCCGACTACCGCCGCCACGCCGAGCAAGTTATCCGGGCCATGCTAGGGCACATCAAAAACCACCCGGCCATTGTTGGCTATCAGGTTGATAACGAGACCAAGCCATATAATACGGCGGGGCCGGCCGTGCAGAAACAGTTTGTGCAGTACATGCAGCAGAAGTTTCTGTCGCTGGACGTACTCAACAAGGCGTATGGCCTAGATTATTGGAGCAACCGCATCAATAGCTGGGAAGATTTTCCGTCGACGGTGGGCACCATCAACGCCAGCCTAGGAAGTGAGTTTGCCAAGTTTCAGCGCCAGCTGGTCACCGATTTTCTGGCTTGGCAAGCAGCCATTGTGCGCGAATACAAGAAGCCAGAGCAGTTTATCACGCAAAACTTCGACCTCGATTGGCGCGGCCATTCCTACGGTATTCAGTCGGAAGTGGACCACTTTGCGGCGGCCAAAGCCCTGGATATTGCCGGCATCGACATCTACCACCCCAGCCAGGACCAGCTCACCGGCACGGAAATTTCGCTCGGCGGCGACGTGACGCGCTCCATGAAGGGCGGGCAAAATTACCTAGTACTGGAAACGGAAGCCCAGGGCTTTCCGCAGTGGGTACCGTATCCGGGGCAGCTGCGCTTGCAGGCGTTCAGCCACCTAGCTTCGGGAGCTAGCCTGGTGGAATACTGGCACTGGCACTCCATTCATAACTCGGCCGAAACCTACTGGAAGGGGCTGCTCAGCCACGATTTCGAGCCCAACCCCGTCTACAACGAAGCCAAAACCATCGGTCAGGATTTCAACCGACTCAGCCCACGCTTAGTCAACTTGCAGAAGACCAACAAGGTAGCTATTCTCTTCAGCAACGAGGCCCTAACTGCCGAAAAGTGGTTTGCCAACGGCCTCAGCTACAATGAGGTGCTGCGTTCTTTCTACGATGCGCTGTATCGCCAAAACGTAGGCTGCGACTTCGTCGACCCCAGTAGCTCCGACCTAGATAAGTACTCGCTCCTCATTGTGCCCATGCTCTACGCCGCGCCCAACAGCCTGCTGGAGCGTCTGAACCAGTACGTGCAGAAAGGCGGCCACCTGGTATGCACCTATCGGAGCGGCTTTTCGGATGAGAACGTGAAGGTGCGCACTACGCCGCAGCCCGGTATGCTGAGCGCTGCGTGCGGAGTCTCGTACAGTTTGTTCACCGCGCCGGATAAAGTAACGCTGAAGGGCGACCCGTACCAAGTGGGCCCGGCCAACAACCAGGTAACTACGTGGATGGAGTTGCTCACGCCCACCACCGCTAAGGTGCTAGCCTCCTACGATCATCCGGCGTGGGGCAAGTACGCGGCCGTCACCGAAAACACCTACGGCAAAGGTCTCGCTACCTACATCGGGTGCCACACCAGCAACGCCGTAGTTGAGAAGATTGTGGCCGATGCGGTAAAGAAAGCCAACCTGTGGGGCGCCGATCAGGAGTTACAATTTCCGCTTATCACTAAAGTAGGCGTGAATCAGCGCAAGAAAGTGGTGCATTATTACTTCAACTATTCGGCGGCACCTAGCGCACTACGCTATCCGCATGGCGCTGGCAAAGAGCTACTTTCAAACCTAGCCGTGGCCAAAAACCAACAGTTGCAGCTCGCTCCCTGGGGCGTGCAGATTGTGGAGGAGCAATAACCGATTAAAGTAGCCGCTAGCGTGCTGTTGAGTGCGCCTCTTTACTTTCGGGCATCCTTCTCGATGCTACCTGCCGTGCCAAAGCCTACCCCCGTTTCCCAGGACGTGCCGAGCTATGTCCTTTCGCCGCTGGCCAGGGCCGGCGTACTGCTTCGTGACCTCCGGCAACTCGCGCTGCCCGACGACCACGACAGCGCTGCTCCGCACCGCGACGCGCATTACCTCCTGGTAGTGCTGACGCAGGGCGAGCTGCAACTCAACGTAGACTTTGAACCGGTTGTGCTGCGGGGAGCTGTGCTGGCGCTCATTGGTCCTGGCCAAGTGCACCAATTGCTCCACGCAGAGCACCCGCAGGGTTGGGGTATCAGTTTCGAACCAGGTTTGCTGGAATCGGCTTTTCAGCTCGTGCTGGAACAAGGTCTATCCCGGCCGTATCGGCTGGATGAGCATACTCCCTTTTACGTCCGGGCCGTAGCCCTGCTCACGTTACTGGCCGACTGCCAAGCGGGCGCCGCCGATACCTACAGTGGGCGCACCCAGCAAACCCTGCTCATGGCCCTGCTTAGCTTGGTGGCTGGGCAACTGGCGCCGGAGCCGGCCGCTGTCCCCGACCGGGAAGGGCGCGGGCCCCAAATTGAACGGGCTTTTCAGCAGTTGCTGCGTCAGCACTACGCCCAGTGGAAACAGCCGGCACAGTACGCGGCGGCCCTTCATCTGTCGGTCGCGCACCTCAACGATACCGTCAAGCGCCAAACGGGCCAGTCCGTGTCAGCACACGTGCAGCAACGGACGATACTCGAAGCTAAGCGGTTGCTCGGGTTCACACCGCGCAGCGTGAAGGAAATTGGCTATGCGCTCGGCTACGACGAGCCCGTGTACTTCGGCAAGCTATTCAAGAAGGTAACGGGCATAACGCCGCAGCAGTTTCGGCGTCAATTCCGCGATTAGGACTATTCTTCCCGTTAGTAGGCCTACTTTCTGGGGTTGTATTCCCTCTTTCTTTGCAGCATCAACTTTTCCTTGATGCTATGCCAACGACTCTGAACATCCCCGCCATTCTAGCCGCCGTCCGCCACGCTGGCAATCTATTTTTGCCCGACTTCCGCCACTCGCCCATTCCCCAGGATATGGCGACCTTCACGCAGCAGCTCGCCGACATTGAAAGCCGTTGCCTGACCGCCCTACAGGAGCGCCTAGCCCAGGACTTTCCCGCTACGCCTTGGCTGTCGGCCGACTTTCCGGATGAGGCAGCCGGCGAGCAGCCAGCGCATCCGGAGTACTGGCTGTGTGACGCCATGGATGGGGCCATTCAATACGTGCAGCACTTGCCCGGCTGGACCATCAACTTGGTGCTCATGCGTGCCGGGCAGCCCTACTTTGCCGCCATCTACGACCCTTTCGGGCAGGAGCTGTTCTGGGCCGAGGCCGGCGGCGGGGCCTTCGTCAACGAGATGCCCTTGCACCCTAGCACCAAACAAGATGCTGCCCTCACGCTGGCCGTGTTCGAGCATTCGCACGGCCTAGCCGATGACCCTAGCCTGCTGGCTCGCGTCGGGGGCAGTGTAACGGACCTACTGCGGGCGTTTGGGGTGGTGCGCAATTATGGGCCGCATGGCCTGCAGCTAGCCTATGTCGGGGCCGGGCGGCTCGATGTCTTCTACCAGGAGGGCCGCGACGTGGAAAACTGGCTGCCTGGTCTGTTAATCGCCCGCGAAGCGGGAGCCGACGTGGGCACCGCTGACGGTCAGCCTTGGCACTGGTCAGCCGATAGTTTGTTGGTGACGGCCCCCGGTTTGGGCGCTACGTTTCGGCAAGCGCGGCCAACTCCCATCAGGTAATTTAACTGCTGTACCATGAAAATCACCATTATTGGGGCCTCCTCCGGCGTGGACCTGCTGGCAGTGCAGCAAGCCCTGGCGAAGGGCCATCACGTCACGACCCTCTCGCGCACGATGGGTGCGCTACCCGACGACCCCCGCCTGACGAAAGTAACCGGCAGCGCTACTTCCGCCGCGGACATAGGTCGCGTGTTGCCCGGGGCTGAAGCGGTGCTTATCACCGTGGGCACAAACAAAAAGAACGAGAGCCCGCTTTTTAGCGATACTGCTCGTGCCTTGCTGGAAGCCACGGCTACGGCCCCGCTAACAGCGCCGGTGCTGGTGCTCACCGGTTTCGGCGCCGGGAGTAGTGCCGCCTACCTAGGTTGGTTTATGCGTTTGGTTATTCGCCTATTTCTCCAGCCGGAGTACCATAATAAAACGCGGCTCGAAGAGATGCTTGCGCATAGCAGCCTACGCTGGGAAATCGTTCGGCCCGGCAGGCTCACCAACGGTCCGCCGACGGGCACTTACCGCGTGCTACCTCGCTTGGAACACGGAATGCAGGTGAGTAAAATAGCCCGCGCCGACGTAGCCGACTTTCTGCTACGTCAGGCTGAGCACCCAACCTTCTTGCAGCAGTACCCAGCTCTGACAAATTAGCTAGGTTGGCGGCTAAGCTGCGGAAACGCCGCCACCTTCGCTTATTTCATTTCTTCTGAAGGGATAATAAAGCGACTTATCTGCAAGGGTAATTTTAGCTTTTAAGAATAGATAAATCAGATAAAAGCTAGAAGTGGTGCTGAGGATCTATCAAAAGCTTCTCCATCTCCAGGAAAAGTTGACTGCTGTAATCTGTGGTAGACCCCCTCGGAATAAACGCAGTTTTCATTATTACTTGGAGTATCGCTTGGGATAGTACATTAGCCATTTACTAACCTAGCTCGCCATTATTTCTTTCTCGCCATGCACCCTCTACGCGCTTACCTGCTCCGTTTTGTGCCCGACCTGACCGATGCCGACTGGCACCCGCTGGAGCAGGCTTTGCGTCCGCACCACCTGCGCCGGGGCGAGCATCTGCTCCAGGCCGGCGAATCCTGGCCCGTGCTGGGGTTATTACTCCACGGTACCTGCCGCCTCTACTACCCCCGTCCCGATGGAGAGGAGCGCACCACCTACTTCTTCTTCGAGAACCACTTGCTCGGAGACTATGCTGGGTGTCTGACGGGGCAGCCGAGCCGGCTCAGCATTCAGGCCTTGGTAGATACTGAATTGGTCGTGTTCGACTACGCGGTGTTGCGCCAGCTCTACCAGGACCGGCCCGTGTATGAGCGCTTCGGCCGCTTGCTAGCCGAATACCATCTACTCGGTACCGATGCCCGCCTGGTCGAGCAACTCCTGCTCTCCCCGGAGGAGCGTTACCGGGCGCTGCTGATTAGCGGTAAAACCAAGATTCTGGAGCGCATTCCTCAGCACTTGCTGGCCAATTATTTGGGCATCACGCCCGTCTCGCTGAGTCGTATTCGGGGGCGAGTGGCGCGCGGGCATTAAAGGGGCAGCGGCTCTTTTCTTATCTTTTGTTATCGTTGAACAGCGGCGGGATACTGCACTTTTGCAGTGTTCCTTTTCAACTCCTTACCCCCCGTTGCTATGAAATTGCTGCTCAAATTGGAAGAACTTGCCGAGATGCTGCTTGCCGTGTTTGTCTTCGCTCATCTGCCCTACGCGTGGTGGGTGTTGCCGGCCGTCTTTTTGCTACCCGACCTGAGCATGCTAGGCTACCTGGCGGGGCCACGTGTAGGGGCCATTTGCTACAACCTAGCTCACCACAAGGCCCTGGCCGTGGCGGTGGGTATCGGCGGCTGGGTTCTGGGCCAGCCTGTATTGGTGCTCGCAGGTACCGTGCTGTTGTTTCACAGCGCATTCGATCGGCTGCTGGGCTACGGCTTTAAATACGCTACGGGCTTCAAAGACACGCACCTAGGAGGCATGGGAGTAAGCCAAGCGAGCTTGTAAGTTTCTAGGTAAAAGGTATTTACGGACAAGTAACAACTGTTTGCAGCTTGTAAAATACCTTGATCGTTGCTCGGGAAGCGGTACAAGCACCGCAGTTACACGTATAGCGTCAAACGATTTTCCGCAGCATGGTGCAGTCGCGAAGCCGGCCTTAGCTTTTCTGCTTAAGATCAACCTAGCTGCCTTAGGCCTTGTCCAACGCTAAGCGCGTTTCTTCCAGATCCAGTTCGTTTTCAACTTTGCGCAGTAGCTCTTCGCTGGTCTTTTCTTCGTGGCGTAGTTTCTCCAGCACGCCGCGCTCAAACTGAATGATCGATTCTTGCAGCTGCTGAAACTGCGTGATTGGCTTCTCATCGAGGCGGCTGGCGCGGACGCCGGCGGCACGGTTGTTCAAGCGCTCCAAGCGAATGTCGTAGCGGCTTTTCATGCGGGCTAGCACGTCGGGAGGAGCTTGCTCCTGGCCAGCGGGGCTGCTGAGGTAGCTGACCGTTTGGGTAGCTAGGTACATCCGCAGTTCTAGTTCTTCGTGCTCCACGGTGTCGTCGGGGCTGATGCCGAGCCAGCGGATCAGCGGCACCAGGCTCAGGCCCTGGCCCACGATGGTGCAGAAAATCACGACGAACGTGATGAACAAGATAAGATTGCGGTGAGGAAAGGGCACGCCGGGACTAAGCATCAGCGGCAACGACAGCGCAATAGCCAACGACACCACCCCGCGCATCCCCGTCCAGGCAATAACCGTGACCAGCGGCAGCACGGGCTTAGGTTCCCGCTCCCGGATGCCGCGGCTCAGCCACCGGGGCAAATACGTGCTTGGATACACCCACACCAAGCGGCCCACAATAACCGTTAGGGTGATGATGATGCCGTAGCCGAGCGCTTGTCGCCAGGAGGATTCCTGCTGCACACCCTCTAGGATGTTGGGCAGGGCTAGGCCAATCAGGATAAAGACCAAGCCATTGAGTAGCAGCGTCGTTGTGCGCCACACAGTATACGTTTGAAGCCGGCCTTCGTGGGTGAAAATCGTGGACGAACGCCGCGCCAGGAACAAGCCTGCGGCTACCACGGCCAGCACCCCCGACACATGTATTTCTTCGGCCGCTAGGTAAGCTAGGTAGGGGGTCAGGAACGTGAGCGTCGTGACGACAATCGGATTGCGCGTGAGGCGGTGAACTTGGAAAATTCCCCACCCAACCAACAAGCCGATGCCCGTACCCGCTGCCGCCACCCAGATTAGTTGCAAGCCCGCTTGCCAGAGCACAAAATGCCCCGTGAGAACGGCCGCCAGCGCGTAGCGATACGCAATCAGGCCAGTGGCATCATTTACTAAACTCTCGCCTTCCAGAATGGTAACCACCCGCCGTGGCAGACCTAGGCCTTTGGTAGCACTGGTAGCTGCTACGGCGTCGGGGGGCGAGATGATGGCACCCAGAACGAAAGCCGCCGGCCAGCTGAAGTCGGGGATTAACAAGTGGGCTACTACGGCCACTAACCCCGTTGTGAACAACACGCAACCCAGGGCAAGGAACCCAATAGGCCGGCGGTGCGCTTTGAAGTCGGGCCAGGAAGTGCTCCAGGCGGCCTCGTATAACAAAGGCGGCAAAAACAGCAGAAATACGAGGTCGGGAGCTACCGTGACCCGTGGCAAACCTGGTATCAACCCTAGCACCATGCCTACCACTACCAGCAGCACGGGGTACGGAAGCTTGATGCGGTCGGCTACTTCCGCCAGAATCGTGACAACGGCCAGTAGCCCGATAATCAACTCAATATTATGCATGAGAACTTTGCAAACGCAAACTGGGGAGAAGGCAGAAAGATAACAGACCGAGCTAATTTTGCTACTTGCGGCAGCACGGGCCCGGTCTGTTGTCTTTCTGCCTTCTCCCCAACCTAGGTCGCGAAGTGCTTCCAGAACGTAGTGATGAGAATGGTCATTCCGAGCCTAGCGAGGAATGACCGTTTTTATCTACCCTTAGATTTTTTCTGCTAAAAACGCGGCTACTTCTGCGAGGCGGCTGGAGAAGCCCCACTCGTTGTCGTACCAGGCAGCTACGGAAAGCAGTTCGCCTTGCTTCGCTGTGAGGGGCAAATCGACAATGGAAGTGTGCGGGTCGCCGACGATGCGGCACGAAGCCCACTCGTCTTCCAGTACGTCCATCACGCCCTTCAGCGGGCCTTCCTTGGCGGCTTGGCGCAAGGCTTCGTTCACTTCCTCAACGGAGCACTCTTTCTCTGTGATGAGGTTCAGCTCAGCGATGCTGCCCGTGCGCGTGGGTACGCGGTATGCTTTGCCGGTAATGTTCAGGTCAGGCCAGATAAACTTCAAGGTGCGGGCAGCACCCGACGACGACGGAATGATGTTTTCGGCTGCGGCCCAGGAGTCGCGCCGATCTTTCATGGGCTGGTCGGTGAGCGACTGGGTGTTGGTGTAAGAGTGCACCGTGGAGAACAGGCCGTACTTGATGCCGAAGTTTTCCAGTACCACTTTCACTACCGCGGCCAGCGCGTTGGTGGTGCAGCTGCCCATGCTCACAATCTTGTGCTTGCTAGCGTCGAAGGTGTCGAGGTTGATGCCCTTCAGCAGCACGGCGTCGCAATCATCCAACGATTTGCTAGGTGCGCTGATCAGCACGTACTTGGCGCCGCGGTCTATGTGAGCTTGCGCGCCCTCGCGGGTGGTAGCGCGGCCGGTGCAGTCTACCACAAGGTCAACGCCCAGTGCAGCCCAGTCGGGTATTTCTTTCGATGAGTTGATGTACTGTATTTCCCGGTCGCCGATGCTGAGTTTGCCGGGGCTGCCCGCTACCGGCTCGTGCCAGCGCCCGTAGTTGGTATCGACGGCGAATAGGGCGGCCAGTGACTCCTCATCCCGGATGTCGGAGACAGAAACCGGCACAAATAGATTGTTCTTCAAACCAATGCGCAAAAACTGCCGGCCGATGCGGCCAAACCCGTGCAAGGCAATGCTTCCCATGGTGTATGTGGTTGGTAAGGTGAAGTGTTCGGTGGTTTTGAACGAGTTAACTTCGCCGGGGTTGCGGAGTAGCAAGCCAGAGCTAGGGCTAAAAAGCTAGGTCTAAGCTCCCCTCCTTTTTCAAGGAGGGGCTGAGGGTAGTCCGACTACGGCTAGAATGCTAGAGTTAATTTTTGTTTACTAAGTCGTTCAACAGGAAGGGACCACCCCCAACCCGTCCTTGAAAAAAGGAGGGGAGCTTAGACCTAGCTTCTTGCTTTCTAGATTTCGCGCTACAGTTACTGCCAGCCGCCACCTAGGGCATGATACAGGTCCGTGACGGCCTGCCGTTGCTGCAATGCGTCGTTCACGCTATTAAGCTGGGCCGAAAGCAAACTTTGCTGCGCGGTAAGCACCTCAGTGTAGTTGGCAAAGCCCGCACGCAGTAGCTCTTGCGTGTAGTCAACGGCTTTGCCGAGGGCCTCTAGTTGCAGGGCCCGGAGCCTAGCTTTATCGACGGCACTTTGGTAGGCAAACAGCGCATTGGAAACCTCCTGCCCAGCCGTAAACATCGTTTGCTGGTAGGTGAAAAGGTACTCACGCTGCAAGGCCTCCGCCCGGCGTAGGCGGGCGCGGTTAAGACCTTGGCTGAAAATAGGTTGGGCTAACCCGCCTACTACACTAGCGAAGATGGCCGTGGGTGAAAACAGGTTGTCAATCGTAGAGCTGATCAGGCCACCGTTGGCCGTGATGGTGAAGCTAGGATAGAAATAGGCCCGTGCTGCGTTGCTAAGCTCGAAGCTCGACTCAAAGGCGTATTCTGCTTGTTGCACATCGGGGCGGTTGCGCAGGAGCTGGCCGGGCACACCCGTTAGTAGCGGTGGGGTAGGAGGCTGGGCCGCTAGCGTACTCCGCTCAATTGGGCGCGGTGCGCGACCTAGCAAAGTTGCCATCAGGTTTTCCGTCTCGCGAACGTTGCGCTCTAAGTCCGGAATGGTAACCTCGGCGGCGTAGCGCTGGGCTTC
This sequence comes from Hymenobacter crusticola, assembly GCF_002154225.1. Lineage (GTDB taxonomy): Bacteria > Bacteroidota > Bacteroidia > Cytophagales > Hymenobacteraceae > Hymenobacter > Hymenobacter crusticola. The sequence goes on along the minus strand of NZ_MTSE01000006.1, from coordinate 204,694 downwards.
GCTCTGCACTACGGCGGCTTCCGTTACCACGTCGCCCTCCTTGAGCAGACGCATCGTTTCCACATCCTGAATGCGGTTCTGCACCGTTTGGCGCGTGATGGCCAGCTGCGCATCGAGGGCGAGCAGGTAGTAGTAGTTGTCGGCAATGTCGGCGATAAGCTGGGTTTGCACGACACGCCTATACGCTTCGCTTTGCAGCACCGACGCCACGTACGAGCGTTTGTTGCTGCGGAGCTTGCCCCACACGTCGGCTTCCCAGCTGCTGCTCAGCGCCAGCAAATACTGGCGCGGCGAGCCACCCGTCACGATGGTGGATTGGTCGGTGGTCGTGGTGCCCGTGCCTGTGGTGCCGCCCCCCGTTGTACCCCCGCCGGTAGTGCCCCCGCCAGTAGTTCCTCCACCGGTGGTACCGCCTCCTGTTGTGCCACCCGTAGTGGTACCGCCAGTTGTCGTGCCGCCCGTAGTGGTGCTGCCGCCGGCGTTGGTGCCCACAAGGGAGCCGCGTGCGCGCGACAAGGTGGTGGTAGCCCGACCATTGAGGCTAGGTAGGAAAGCGGCCTTGCTCTGGGCAAGCAGCGCTTGCGTCTGCTCGATGCGGGCCACAGCCACTTGCAGGTTGCGGTTGTTGGTGAGGCCCTCGTTGATAAGCTTTTGCAGCTGCGGATCAGTGAACAGCTGCTGCCAGGGGCGAGCGGCTAGGGTAGTTGTATCGTTAGCGGCTGCGTCGCGGTAGAGGCCGGTGGTAGCCGTTTCGGGGCGGCTATATGGATGCGATATCTGGCAGCTGCCGGCCACTAGCAGGAGCAAGGCAATAAGCAGGCGCGGCGTTTTCATCGTGAAATGGAAGATGCGAAGTGGTGGGTGATAAACGGCGACCTAGGTAGGCGGGAAATGCGGCAATGGTAAAACCTAGGTAGCTAGCGCCAAGAGAGTTGAGTTGATAGTGAACGCAGTTCTCAGCGCGCTCGATGGGTGATATGCTACGCTCAAACTGGCTAGGCTAAAGCTGGCTCGGGCTTGGGTTGATCTTCAGGTTTGGGTTTGTCGGCGGGTGGTGGGCCTCCCTCGGCTTCTTCAGCTTCCAGCTGCGCCCGCGTCTTGGGCGGGCCGCTGATGCGCTCTTGCAACCCTTCAAACACGATAAACAGCACCGGAATAAAGAACACCCCGATCAGCGTACCGAACAGCATGCCGCCGATGGCGCCTGCCCCAATACTCTTGTTGCCGTTTGCGCCGGCACCGGAGGCAAATAGCAGCGGCAACAAACCAAACACGAAAGCAAACGACGTCATTAGGATGGGGCGCAAGCGAGCTTTTGCGCCTTCCACCGCCGCTTCCAGAATGCCCATCTCCCCACCGCGCCGGCGGGCCAGGGAAAACTCGATCATCAGGATAGCATTCTTGGCTAGCAGCCCGATGAGCATGATCACCGAAATCTGCAGGTAGATGTTGTTGTCGATGCCGAAAACCTTGGCGAATAAATAAGTGCCGCTCAAACCAATCGGGATGGAGAGCAACACCGCAAACGGCAGCAAGTAGCTTTCGTACTGCGCGCTCAGCAGCAGGTACACAAAAACGAGCGACAAGGCAAAGATGTAGTATGATTGCTTGCCGCTGTTCTGCTCCTCGCGGCTGATGCCAGAGAACTCATAGCCGTAGCCCGCGGGCAGTTTTTGCCGAGCCACGTCCTGAATGGCTACTATCGCCTCACCAGTGCTAGCCCCTGGCTTAGGCTGGCCATTCACCGAAATAGCAGTAAACAAGTTGAATCGATCGAGGCTCTCGGGGCCGTACACGCGGCTGAGGGTCACAAACTCAGTAATAGGCGCCATCTCACCGGCCGCGGTGCGCACAAAGATTTTGCTTAAGCCCTCGGGGTTCGCCCGGTATAGGGTGTCGGCCTGCACCATCACGCGATACTGCTTGCCAAACTGGTTGAAGTTGGACGCGTAGGAACCGCCGTAATATACCTGCATGGCATTCAAGATGTTGGCTTCCGTCAGGCCGGCTTCTTTTACCTTGGCTACGTTCACGCTGAGCTGGTACTGCGGGAAACCCGGATTGAAAGACGTGGAAGCATCCCGAATTTCAGGTCGTTGGTTGAGAGCTGCCAAGAAGTCTTGCGCAACTTTGTAGAACTCGCCGGTGGTATGCCCGCCGCGGTCTTGCAGCTGAAACGTGAAGCCGCCCGTCGCGCCAAAACCGGTGATGGTGGGCTGCGGCAAGCTGCGGATAGAGCCCTCCCGAATATGCGCCGTAAGCTTGCCAATTTGAGCGAGCACATCTTCGTTTGTCACGTCCTTGCGCTCATCCCAGGGTTTAAGGCGCACAATCACCATTCCGTAGGCGCTGCCTTGGCCGGCCAAGAAGTTGCGGCCCGTGTTGCGAAGCGTGCCCCGCACCGCCGGAATGGTGCGAATTAGGCTGTCTACTTCGTTCGTGACTACCGTAGTGCGCTCCAAAGTGGAGGCGGGTGGCAGCGAGACGTTTACGTAAATGGTGCCCATATCTTCGTTGGGTACGAAGCTGCTTGGGGTGGTCGTCATCAGAAAGTATAAGCTTACGGCAAAACCAGCCACACCCACCAGCGCCAGCCACTTGCGCGCCGCTAAAAGGCTGACGACGCGCGTATACTTACCCACCATAGCGTCGTACGCCGCGTTGAACGACACGCTGAAGCGCTGCATCAGCGTCTTTTTCTCGGCTTTTTGATCTTCCTCGTGATGGGGCGGCTTCAAGAAGAGAGCCGCTAGGGCCGGGCAAAGCGTTAGGGCGTTAATGGCTGAAATCATAATAGCCACCGCTAGCGTGATGCCAAATTGCTTGTAGAATACCCCAACCGAGCCCGTAATGAACGTGACGGGTAAGAACACTGCGGCCATCACCAGAGTGATGCTCAGGATGGCGCCCGTTATTTCGCTCATCGCATCGATGGCGGCTTTGCGCGGCGAGGTGTAGCCGCTTTCCAGCTTGGCGTGCACAGCTTCCACGACCACAATAGCGTCGTCGACCACAATGCCGATGGCGAGTACCAAGGCAAAGAGCGTCAGCAGGTTAATACTGAAGCCGAAAACATACAGGAAGAAGAACGTGCCGATGATAGACACCGGCACCGACACGCCGTGGATGATAGTGGAGCGAAAGTCTTGCAGAAAGATGAAGATTACCAGGAACACCAGCGCAAAGCACTCCACCAGCGTGTGCAGCACCTTGTCGATGGATGCATCGAGGAAGTCGTTGATGTTAACCAAGTTGATGTAGTGAACGCCGGCCGGAAACGACTTCGAGGCTTCCTCCAGCACCGCCACCGACTTGTTGATGACATCACGGGCATTGGAGCCCGGCGTCTGGTTCACGGAGATGCCTACCGAAGGTTTGCCAAAGGTGGTGCTGCTGTTGTTGTAGGCCTGGGCACCTAGCTCTAATCGCGCCACGTCCTTCAGGCGCAGCAGCTGGCCTTGGGCCGTGCCCTTGAGCACGATGTTACCGAACTGCTCTACCGATTGGAGCTTGCCCGTGTACTTGATAACGTACTGAAAACTCTGGTCGCTATTCTCACCGAAGGCTCCTGGTGCGGCTTCCACGTTCTGGTCGGCTAGGGCGGCCGTCACGTCGCTGGGCGTTAGGCCGTAGATGGCCATCACGTCGGGCTTGAGCCAAATACGCATCGCGTAAGTGCGCGACCCAAAAGCGTTGGCGGCACCCACCCCATTTACCCGTTGTACCTGCGGGACGATATTGATCTGGGCGTAGTTTTGGAGAAAGGTCTGGTCGTACGCCGGGTTATCGCTGTAAAGCGCGAAAATCAACAAGTTGCTGCTCTGTTGTTTACGTACCGTTACGCCGGCTAGGGTTACTTCCTGGGGCAAGAGGCTGGTCGCGCTGGAAACGCGGTTTTGAACGTCGATGGCCGCTTGGTCGGGGTCGGTACCCACGTTGAAGTATACCTGGATGGAGCCCGAGCCCTGGTTGGTGGCCGAAGACGTCATGTAGGTCATGCCTTCTACGCCGTTGATCTGCTCTTCCAGGGGCACAATCACGCTCTTCAGGACCACATCGGCGTTAGCACCCGCGTAGCTAGCTGATACCTGCACGGTAGGCGGCGAAATGTCAGGGTACTGCGCAATCGGCAGACTGATTAGACCGAGCACGCCCAGCAGCACGATAATGACCGAAATAACGGTAGAGAGCACCGGGCGCTCAATGAATATTTTTAGCATAGTGCCTTTTAAGACAGATGTTTAGATAGTTGCCGTTTGTCGTGCTAGGCTGGTCGAGGCATCTTGTGGGTCAGAGTAATTTCAAGCGTTAGGCTTACTCTGGCAGTTGGATGCTTCTCAGGCCTCAGCACGACGTTCGATCATAAGCTAGCGGCCTACGGCTACCTCGCGTTTGGTGGCTTGCACCGGCCTAGGCCGGATCTTGGTGCCTTCTTTCAGGCTGCCCACGCCTTCCACAATTACTTGCTGCCCCGCTTTCAGGCCCTGCTGCACCACAAACGAGCTGCCGTCGGGGGTAGGCACTACCGTGATGGCGGCGGCGTGCGCGGCCGTGTCGCGACCTAGCACATAGGTGAAGCGCTTGCCCTGCAATTCGTAGGTGGCGCTTTGTGGAATGATGAGTACATTCTCCATCGGGCGCATTGTGCGGACCAAGCCGCTGCTGCCGCTGCGCAACAAGCCCTGGGGGTTGGGGAACGTAGCACGGAAGCTGCTAGCACCCGTTTCGGTATTGATCTGTCCGATAGCTGTTTCCACCCGGCCCGTGTGTGAGTACAGGCTACCATCAGCCAGCACTAGCCGGACGTCGGGCACCTTGGCTAGCTTTTCCTGCAGGGTGTTGCCGGCCCGGCGACGTGCAAAATCTAACAAGGCTTTTTCGCTCAGAGAGAAATATGCGTACACCTTGCCGGTGCTCGATACGGTGGTGAGCGGGTCGGCGGAAGTGCTGCTCACCAAGCTCCCGATCTTGTTGGGGATCGTGCCGATAATGCCGTCGACGGGACTGGTGATGTTGGTGTACCCTAGGTTAGTTTCCGCATTGACTAGCGCTGCCCGTGCCTGCGCTAAGGCTGCCTGGTTGGCTTGCAGCGTGTATTCGGCGCCTTCTAGCTGGTATTTGCTGATGATGTTGCGCGCTACCAGCGGTTGCACTTTGGCCACGCCCATGCGTGCCGCCGCCACGTTGGCCTCGGCGGTTTTGATGCCGGCCCGCGCCGTGCGCACTTCTTGTTCGTACTGCGGAGCGTTGATGTGAAAGAGCCGTTGCCCCTTTCTCACGCTGGCGCCTTCGTCCACGTAAATGGCCTCAATGAAGCCGTCAATCTTTGGCCGAATCTCAACGTTTTGCTGTCCCTGAATAGTAGCCGGATAATCCTGGAAGAGCGTAATGGTATCAGGGCGCACCGTTAGCACCGAATAGTCTTTGATCGGAGCCGGCCCGTCGCCTTTGCCTTCGCCACCAGGACCGCCAGCCGTATCTTTTTTCTTGGAGTTGCAGGCCACAACGCTGGAAAGCGCTATTAGTACCCCAACCGTTCGGCCGAGCCAATGTGTTATCATATACAACGTATGCAATAGAATGATCCTTAGGTCAAAGGATCTATACCTGATACGCAAGCGCCGTATAAAAAGCTAGGGTGTTTGGGCGGTGAAATTGTGCCCTTAGGCGATTAGTTCGGTTTCTCTGAGGAGAGGCTTCTTTCACACGTGGAAAGAAGTGTAGAAATAGCTTTTGTCGAAAGGTGCCGTGCCGCGCGGCAGGCGCTAGGGCCCTAGTGTCTTATTTCGCAACGTGTAAGGCGGGACGCTCTGGCGGCGCCGTGGGCGCTTGGCTTTGGGCCTCCATCAGCAACAAGAGCCTTTCTTCCTCCAAGTCGAGCTGCGTTTCCTGTTTGCGGATTACGTCGTCGTCGTACTCTTCTTGGCTGCGGAGCTTGAGAAGCGCCTGCCGCTGCACCCCGATTAGCTCGGAGTAGATATGGTAGTATTCCGTTACTTCCTGCTCGTCGTTTTCTACGGCTGGCAGCTGATGCGTCGACAAGTGCGCCTCTTTCTCTAGCTTCTGCTTTAGGGCGCCAACGAGGCTGCTGCGCTGCACTTGCGTGGCGTACTGCTCATTTAGTGTGTCGAGGGCTTGCGCAATCAGCTGGCTGCGCACGGCTCGTTGCTGCTCATGCTCGGGCTGCAGATGATCTAGGTCTTCCACGCCCACCCAGCGAATGAGCCAGGGCAACGTTAGGCCTTGCCCCACTAGCGTCATCAGAATCACGATAAAGGTGATGAACAGCACCATATTACGTTCTGGGAATGGCCGTCCCGCATTGTCGAGCAGCGGAATGGATAAGGCAGCGGCCAACGATACTACGCCGCGCATGCCCGAGCACCCCACAATCACCGGGCCGCGCCAGCCCGGATTAGCGTCGCCTACCGTGATGTAGCGGCTAACCCAGTGCGTGAAATGTGAACTCAGCAAAGCCGTAATCAGCCGCGTGACAATCACAACGAAGCTGATGAGCAAGCCGTAGCCAATGGCTTCGAGTTTGGAGTAAGCACCTAGGCTGTTGATGATGAGCGGCAGTTGTAAGCCAATCAGCATAAAGACGGCTCCGTTCAGCACGAAGCCCACTGTCGCCCACGTGTGAATACCTTGCCGGCGGTTGGCGGGGGTGAAGATGGTGGCGCTCTGGTAGGAAAGAAATAGCCCGCCGCTTACTACGGCCATCACACCCGATGCATGCACCGCCTCAGCTGTCATGTATAGGATGTAGGGTGTGATGAGCGTGAGGACCGTGTGCGTGCTAGGGGTTACGGTTAGCCAACGGTGCAAAGCATAGAATACCAAGGCAATACCTAGCCCCACCGCCACCCCTAGTACCGTAACCAGCACAAATTGTCCCGCCGCCTCATACCACACAAACGAACCCGAGAGCACCGCCGCCAGGGCGAAGCGGAATACAATCAAGCTGCTGGCATCATTGACCAGACTTTCACCTTCCAAAATGGCCATGATGCGCCGGGGCAGCGACATGCTGCGCATCACCGAAGTAGCTGCTACCGCATCGGGCGGCGAAACGACCCCACCTAGCAAGAAGCCGAGGGCCAATGTGAAACCCGGAATAACTGCCCACGACACGTAGGCTACAATGCCGGAGGTAAGAAACACCAACCCAAAGGCGAGAAAACTAATGACGCGCCGCCACCGCCAGAAATCCTTCCAGGAGGTAAACCAAGCCGCCTCGTAGAGTAGTGGCGGCAGAAAAATCAGGAAGATCAGGTCGGGGTTGATCTTGACCAACGGCAGCCCCGGTACAAAGCTGAGGGCTAGCCCGCCAAGCACGAGCAGAATCGGGTAAGGCAGGCGCAAGCGCTGACTCAAGATGATGAGTAGGCAGACCGTTAGCAGCAAGCCAAGGCAAAGCAGGAGGGTTTCGTGCATAAGAGCTCAACGAATGAGTATTGCTACGGCCAGGTAGTCGTACGCACTGGTTATGAGCTACAAAGCTCAGGCTAATAGCCACCGCTAGCGTTGCCAAAATCAAACAAATACTTACACAAAGCAAATTAAGCTGGACACTGCGCCTGTGTGCTAAGCCTTAAGTGTAAATACAAGGCTGCCCTGCTGCGCTTAACAACGCCTCTCTGCCGCTTCGTTGAGCTAGCAGTAGATGGTACTCTTGCGGTAAAGAGGCGTCGACTGGCACTTCCCTGCGGTTACTCTAGATAATAATGCCTGATCCTGTTGAAGTTATCGTCTAGCTCATACACGAGTGGCACGCCTGTGGGAATATCCAGCTGAGTTACTTCTTCGTCGGATAGGTGGTCGATGTACTGCACCAAAGACCGCAGGCTGTTGCCGTGGGCACACACAATGACCTTCTGCTGCTTGCGGATAGACGCCATGATGTGCTCGGTCCAGAAGGGCATTACCCGCGTAAGTGTTTCGCTAAGGTTTTCGGTGAGCGGCAACTCCCGATGAGTAAGGTGCTGATAGCGAATGTCGTGGCCGGGAAAGCGCGAGTCGTTGGGGTCGATAGCAGGCGGGTGCTCTTGCGGGCTGCGCCGCCACTTTAGCACCTGCTCTTCCCCGTACTGCGCTGCCACTTCTTCTTTATTCAAGCCCTGCAAGGCGCCGTAGAACCGCTCGTTGAGGCGCCACGACTTTTGCACCGGAATCCAAAGCAAGTCCATGGCTTCCAGGGTCGTGTGCATGGTTTTGATGGCTCGTTTCAAGACCGAAGTAAAGCCGATGTCGAATGTGTAGCCATTCTTTTTCAGCAACTCGCCGGCGTGAGCGGCCTGCTGAATACCTTCGGCCGAGAGGTCAACGTCGGTCCAGCCCGTGAAGCGGTTTTCTAGGTTCCACACGCTTTGGCCGTGGCGCAGTAGCACTAATTTCTCCATGTGATAAGCGAGCTGGTGAAGAAAGCTCAAAGAGGCAGTACGAGCAAGAATAGCTTCCGGGCGTGTTGAGCAAAAGCTAGCTCTACTTTGCCCGGTGAATGATAAACACGCTGAGCAGAATTATTGCCATGCCGAGCAGGTGCCACCCGTTGATAACTTCCCCGTCCAGCAGCCCCCACCCAAGCGCCACAATCGGTACCAGATAGGTGTTGGAAGAAGCAAACAAGGCCGTCGATTGATGGATGAGCTTGTTGAACAACACCATCGCCACGGCCGTGCTCATAGTGGCGAGCAAAGCAATGTAGCCGAAGGCCACCCAGGCGCCGGGCACGGTAGCAAGCTTATGTAGAAACCCGGTACCGACCAGCAGAAAAGCTAGGGCAGGGCCGCCAATAAAGAGCAGCAACAACGCAGTAACAGCCACCGGCGGAATGCCATGCAGGTGATGCTTTATCACGTTGACGCTCACCCCGTAGCCGACGGTAGCTGCTACGATGTAGAGGCCGTACCAGGCGTTGCCCACGCCAGCCGGCGTAGCCTCGCCGCCACTGCCGCCCAATAGCATAAGTACGATAGTTCCTACCAAGCCTAGCCCAATACCGAGTACCCGCAGCCCGGTTAGGCGTTGCCCGAAAAAGAACGCGCCCACAACTAAGGTGAAGACTGCCGTAAGCGCATTGAGTACGCCCGCCAGCCCCGAGGCTAGCTTGGTTTCAGCATAAGCAAATAGAAAGGCTGGAATGAGGGTGCCGACAATGCCGCTCAGTAGCAACCACTTAATACGGCTGCGCTCTACTTGGCGCACGTGTTGTAGCGCAAATGGCAGCAGTAGCAAGGCCGCTACGCTTACGCGAGTAGCACCTAGCTCTAGTGGAGAGAAGACTACCAGGCCCTTCTTCATCAAAATGAACGAGGTGCCCCAAATGGTAGCCAGCAACAGCAGCAGCCCCCAAGCAGTGGGCGGGATGGTAGGGGAGGGCGGTAGTGCCGTTGGGGCAGAAGCAGAAGAAGTAGAAGCCAAAGTGGTAGCAGGTCAACGGGATGTAGCCGTTCGGGCAGCAAGTTGGCAAAAAGGTCTTTGTGAATGCCCCGGTGTGTTCACCTAGCTCCTGATGCAAGCTCTAATACGACCTTTATTACGCTGCCGCGGGAAGGTCTGGAAGCCAGTCAAACGAGTCGTTGTTACACTGTTCAACTGGCTTCCAGGCCTTCCCGCGGCAGGAGGACAATAATTGTGAAGATGCTAGCCTACCATCACCGGTTCAGCGGCGATGATTTCTTCCAGAATCTCGCGGATGATTTCGGGCTGCTCGGCGTCTACTAGGCGGGTGCGCCACTGTTTGGCACCCTCCAGGCCGCGGAAGTATTGGGCGTAATGGCGGCGCATTTCAAAAATACCGGCGCGCTGTCCTTTCCACTCCAGGCTTTTCTCGAAGTGCATGCGGCACATCGCCACGCGCTCTTCTACGGTAGGCGGCGCCAGTAGCTCGCCAGTGGCTACGTAGTGTTTCACCTCACGGAAAATCCAGGGGTAGCCGATACTGGCTCGGCCAATCATCACGCCATCTACACCGTAGCGGTTTTTGTATTCGAGGGCTTTCTGGGGCGAGTCGATGTCGCCGTTACCGAAGATCGGAATCCGAATGCGCGGGTTTTCCTTGATCTTGGCGATGAGGCGCCAGTCGGCGTCGCCCTTGTACATCTGCACGCGGGTACGACCGTGGATGGTAAGCGCTTCGATGCCAACGTCCTGTAAGCGCTCAGCTACTTCCTCTACGTTTTTGGTCGTATCGTCCCAACCTAGGCGGGTTTTTACCGTCACGGGTAGGGGGGTGTTGCGTACTACGGCGGCAGTCATGTCCACCATCTTCGGAATGTCGCGCAGCAGCGCCGCGCCAGCCCCCCGGCAAGCGACTTGCTTTACCGGGCAGCCGTAGTTGATGTCGATAAGGTCGGGGCCAGCTTCGGTGCTGATGCGGGCGCACTCGCCCATGGTATCCACATCGGAGCCAAACAGCTGAATGCCAATGGGTCGTTCGTAATCGAACACGTCGAGTTTTTTCTTGCTCTTGGCCGCGTCGCGAATCAGGCCTTCCGAGGAAATAAACTCGGTATACATCAAATCGGCGCCGTTGGCCTTGCACACGGCCCGGAACGGCGGATCCGATACGTCCTCCATCGGGGCGAGCAAAAGCGGGAAATCAGGCAGAGCTAGGTCGCGGATATGTACCACAGGAAAAGTGATTACAGGATTTTACGCAAATTTACGACGGTTACTCAGTATTGAGTAGGGAGACGTGAGTATTGAGCAAAGAGCCGGGTGAATGCAAGCACAACAAGCTAGGCTGTTGCCCCGTTGCGTTTGCCTCTTGGTTCTGGCTTACGTATTTCTTGCCGAACCTACTCCTATCTACTCAGTACTTACGTCTCCCTACTCAATACCAACTCGCTATGAAAGGTTTCGTCTCCAGTCGTTTGCACCCGCTCGTGAACCTCATTTTGCTGGTGGGTATCATGCTGGCGGCGTTCTGCGTAGCTGGCTTTTTTATCATGGTAATTGGGCATTTGGTCTTCGGGCTAGGCGCTCTGGAGTTAGGCAATGTGACGCAGAACCCGGCGGCGTATGAGCAGGGCTGGGCTTTCACAATGTTGTCGCAGGGGGTGCTGCTGTTCGTGGGGTTTGGCTGCTCGGCGCTGGCACTGGCTGCGGCTACCGGCAATAGTCTGCCGCAGTACTTCGCCCCGCGCCGACCCGTACCGCTTTGGTGGCTGCTGGCGGCGGGCCTGCTGATTCTCGGTACCATTCCATTTATGTCGGGGCTGATTGACTGGAACGCGCACGCGCACTTTCCCTCCTTCTTGAAAAACTTCGAGGCGAATGCCCGCGCCATGGAAGATAAGGCCCAGGAACTCACCAAGTACTTAACCAGCTTCACGTCTTTCACGCGTTTTCTGGTTGGGTTGCTGGTTATTGCCGTGGTGCCAGCTATTAGTGAAGAGCTGGTGTTTCGGGGCGTTATTCAGCGCAACTTAGTGCAGTGGTTTGGGTCGCGGCACCTAGGTATTTGGGCGGCGGCCACCGTTTTCAGTGCTATTCACTTCCAGTTTTTTGGCTTCGTGCCGCGCCTAGTACTGGGCGTGCTGCTAGGGTATTTGTACGAATGGAGCGGCAACATTCTGGTGCCCATGGCCGCGCACTTCACCCAAAATGCCTTCCAATTGCTTCTGCTTTACTTGCAGCAGCGGCACGTGGCCAACACCTTCAATCCCGATTCTACGGAGAGCTTGCCCTGGCCGCTGGTACTAGGCTCAGTGCTGCTTACGGCCTTATTGTTGAGGGGGCTGCACCGCTGGCTAGCGGTTCCGGTTGCGTCGGATGAAGTAAGGATACCCACCGAAATGCACACCCTCAGTAGTGGCGGCGCCGCCGTAGCAAAGCCTGATTCCTACGTGCCCTCCACGGGGCGTACCCTAGGCCGGGCCGGCGTTGATGGCAGCCACCAAGATTCCACTCGTTGATCCTGACCGCAGATAGCGTACCCTTATTTTTCTTCCTCCTTGGCTAGCTCTCCCGCCCCTCCTGAATCTGTTTCGCAGCCCCCCGCCGGTAAGAAACCCATGTCGAACCTAGGTCAGCGCTTAATTTTCGGCGTGATTGGCGCCGTGGTGCTGCTCAGCTGTATCTGGTACAGCGCCTGGACGTTTGCTGTGTTCTTCGGGCTAGTGCAGATGCGCATGCTATGGGAGTTCTACCGCATGATGCGCAAGGCAGGGTATAAGCCGGCGGCATTGGTAGGAGGAGGGTTGAGCGTGGTCATGTTTGGCTTGATCCATTTTCTGAACGGAGTATATCATTACGCAGGTGTACCCCGCCCAGCAACAGCATACCCAAGTGGCGAAGTTGGTAAATGGTTTGAGTTCGTTCCAGTTGGCCAGAACGCACTGATTGCTTTGGCGGTGCTGCTGCCCACGCTGCTCATCTTGCGCGAAATGTTTGCCTGGCCCCGGCCAAATCAATCTTTCACACCCTTTGCCAATGTAGGCGTGGCTTTGCTTGGGCTGCTCTACGTGAGCCTACCGATGAGCTTGCTCAACGCATTGGTTTTCAACGAAAGAGGCTACGACTACCGCCGTGTCCTCGCCTTGCTGCTGCTCGTCTGGACGGCTGATATTGGGGCGTATGCCGCTGGCAAAACCTTTGGCAAGCACAAGCTAGCGCCTGCTATTTCTCCCGGCAAAACCTGGGAAGGCTGGCTGGGTGGTACGCTGCTTACTTTGCTGGTGGGCTGGGGGCTAGGCTACTTACTGCCCGAAATGCCACTTGCGTCTCGCTTAGTGGCCGCGGGCGTGGTAGCGGTATTTGGCGTACTCGGCGACCTAGCCGAATCCATGCTCAAGCGTAGCGTCGACTTGAAGGATTCTGGTCGCATCATGCCCGGCCACGGCGGCCTGCTCGACCGGTTCGATGCTTTCTTGTTTGTGGTGCCCGTGCTGGTAGTCTTGCAATTATTGTTCGGTTAAGAATTTGCCCCTGCGGAGTTCCTATCGCATTGAGCTTGTGTTTGTTCATAATTAACACACCAACCGCTATCTAAATAGACAACCATTGCACGGGATTTGCACCTGTTGTGTTGTCTTAAACGTATGCAGGGGAGCTATTACCTTTGCCTCAACTTTTTTATGGGCTGTAGCTTCCACCCATTGTTTACGGCTCAATTTCTCTCCACCCACCCATAATTCCCTATTCACATGCCTCCTGTTAGCACTGTGTATAAAGAGCCGGCCCCGCTCGTGGACCGCGAAAATCCTCTCGAATCCATGATGTCGCGCTTTAATGTTGCGGCTGAGATTCTGGGGCTTGACGACGAGACGTACAACGTCCTGAAAGCGCCTGACAAGCAGATTATCGTCAGCATTCCCGTGACCATGGACAATGGGCAGCGGCGGGTGTTTGAGGGTTACCGTGTGGTGCACAACACCATCCTAGGTCCTTCGAAAGGTGGTATCCGCTACGATATGCACGTTCACCTCGACGAGGTGAAGGCCCTAGCTGCCTGGATGACTTGGAAGTGTGCTGTAGTCGACATTCCGTATGGCGGTGCCAAAGGCGGCATCATCTGCGACCCTAGCACCATGAGCCCCGGTGAGATTGAGCGTATGACCCGCGGTTATACGCTGGCGATGAAAGACGTATTCGGCCCCGACCGCGACATTCCGGCGCCTGATATGGGCACTGGTCCCCGCGAAATGGCGTGGCTGATGGACGAATTCTCCAAGACCACAGGCATGACCTCGCCCGCCGTCGTGACGGGTAAGCCGCTGGTGCTTGGTGGCTCGCTGGGCCGCGTTGAGGCTACTGGCCGGGGCGTGATGGTAGCCGCCATTGCGGCTATGAAAAAGCTGGGTATGGAGCCAACTGAATCGTCGGTAGCCGTGCAAGGCTTTGGTAACGTTGGCTCTTGGGCTGCAAAGCTGCTCGCCGAGAAAGGCCTGAAAGTGAAAGGCATTTCCGACGTCAGCGGCGCTTATTGGAACGAAGCCGGTATCAACGTTGATGAGGCTATTGCCTATAAAAACGCGCATAGTGGCCGCCTCGATGGCTTCACGGGTGCCGTGAAAATGGACGCTGACGAGCTACTCGTCTCGCCTGTTGATGTGCTAGTGCCAGCTGCCGTCGAAGACGTAATCAATGAGCATAACGCTCACGATATTAAGGCTAAGCTGATTGTAGAAGGTGCAAACGGGCCAACAGCCGCCTCCGCCGACTCCATCATTCGCGATAAGCGCATCATGGTGGTGCCGGATATTTTGGCTAACTCGGGCGGGGTTACCGTATCATACTTCGAGTGGGTACAAAACCGCCTCGGCTATAAATGGAGCGAGGATATGGTAATTGAGCGCGCGGAGCGTATCATGTCCGACGCGTTCGAGAAAGTGTACGCCACGGCTGAGAAATATAACGTAACGATGCGTATTGCTGCGTACGTAGTGGCCATCGACAAAGTAGCCCAGACGTACAAGTACCGCGGTGGTTTCTAATCTGGTCGGCGCGGCACCCAATAAACTTCGTTAATTAGCCTGATTTTGTAACCAATTGGCGATTGTTGCCTTAAAAGCATAAACTTAGATACGCCCGGACCCTATGGTCCGGGTTATCTTTGTCCGCCATTCGTACTTTCGTTTTCCGAACCAACCCCTAGGCAACTTTTTTTGCCGCCCCGCCTGTTCGACTAACCAAGCTATTTAACGCTGCTTTAAGTACTTAATTTGGTGTTAAAGGAAAGTCAGCGCAGCTAATCTGCGATTTATGAAGATTCACAAAGAAGGACGACGCATACTCTTTTTTACTATCCTAGCCCTGCTAGCCGTCAATTTGCTGTTGTTTCAGCTGAATGCCCGCAACGTAACGTTCAATCGGATCTTTGCGGCCATCTCGGCGGTGGCTTTTTTGCTGTTGTTGCAGTTCTTCCGCAGCCCCTACCGCAACTTGCTGACGCACGAAGACCTGCTGATCGCGCCGGCCGATGGGAAAGTAGTAGTGATTGAGGACGTGCACGAGCCCGAGTACTTCGATGATGTGCGCAAGCAGATCAGCATCTTCATGTCGCCGATCAATGTGCACATCACCCGCAACCCGATTTCGGGTATTGTGCGCTACTTCAAGTATCATCCTGGCAATTATTTGGTTGCTTGGCACCCCAAGAGCAGCACCAAAAACGAACGCACAACGGTAGTAGTTGAGTCAGATGCCGGTCCGCTCGTGTTGTTCCGCCAGATTGCTGGCGCCATGGCTCGCCGTATTGTTTGGTACGTAAACGAAGGCGATGAAGTAAATCAGGGTGAGGAGTTCGGCTTCATCAAATTCGGCTCCCGCGTGGACGTATTCGTGCCCATGGATACTGACATTAAAGTGCAGCTAGGTGATAAAGTAAAAGGTGGCGAAACCGTCATCGCGCAACTCAAGACAACTTCCCCTTCGCTATTTTGAAACGGCTACAACGTCTGTTCGTACTGTACCGCAAAGCTCCTTGCTCCCCGCAAGGAGCTTTTTATTTGACCATATCCTGAAAGCTAGCATGCTATAAAGCAATGATTTGTGAAATAATGGAAAGATTTGCCTTCCTTAGTTGCCTGCCACACCTCATTTGCGCCTAGCCCCGACCCGCTTTCAGTTGCTCTTTCTTTACTGAGAAAAGAAGTGCAGCGTGGTCCCTTACAGTTCTTTAGTCCAGCGTCTTTTGCTACTAGAACCTAGGTGGTGCTTATTCTTACTGCGCTCAAATCAGACCGCTTTGCTCTGTCCTATAGAAGGAGCTTGTAGCATTACTTCTGGGAGAGGATGGCCTGCTTTTGCGCGCATTCCCCCAAAAGCCTTGCTGTTGAGCAGAATGCAGCCAAGCTGAAATTTCGTGTTCGGTTGTTTTTGTAAGTGTCTAGCAATCAACAGCTGAATCAACACGATAGATTGATTTGCCCTCTATTTTGACCGAAAGCACCCCGCTATTTCCTGTAAGGGGCCTGTACTTTTGACTTACCTGAATGACAGTTTTTTGGAGTGCCCAACCATTCTTCTACCTAACCCTATGCCCTCATGACGAACTCTTCTTTACTCAATTTTCTGGCACTTCTGCTGGTTTGTGCGCCCAAAACTGGCGTTAGTGCTGCACCAGTTACAAGGGGTGCAGGCGCCGACTTTTCAGCTCTCATTCCCAACGAGCTAAAAAATGACCTTATACCGCAATCGTTTGCAAACTTTATAAATGACGCCTATAACGATTGCATTGCAGAGCCTCCCGTCCCGGTAAAAGGCAGAGTCGTGGGGCCAAACAAGGAAGGGATACCTGGAGCGACTATCGTGGTAAAGGGCACTACCCTAGGTACTACTTCCGATGCGGAGGGGAGTTTTAACTTGTCATTGCCCGACGGCAATGCCACGCTCGTTGTTTCTTCCATTGGGTTTGCCAACCAGGAAATAGCAGTTAATGGCCGTTCTGACCTGACCATCACGTTGCAAAACGATACGAAGGCGCTTGACGAAGTAGTTGTAGTGGGCTATGGTACGCAACGGCGCGAAGATGTAACGGGTGCCATTTCGTCGATCAAAGCCGAGGATATCCGCACACAAGGATCTAACACCGTACAGAAATCCTTGCAAGGCCGCGTGGCGGGGGTGCAGATCGAGTCCTCAGGCGGTGATCCGGGTTCGGGCGTGCGCGTGATTATCCGTGGCGCTGGTTCCCTCAACAACAATAATCCCCTCTACATCGTGGACGGCGTGCAGGTAGACAACATCAACAACTTGCAACCAACGGACATTGCCTCGTTCGACGTATTAAAAGATGCCTCCGCCGCAGCTATTTATGGCTCGCGTGCCGCCAACGGGGTAGTGCTCATTACCACGAAAAGTGGTAAAAAAGGCGAGAACCGCGTCAATTTTGACGCTTACTACGGCGTGCAGCAGATTGCTAAGAAGATTGATGTGCTGAATGCTTCCGAGTGGGCCACGGTGAGTAATGCCGCACATGATAATGCTGGTTTGCCTCGGTTGGATATCGCGCAGAATCCGGAAAGCTTGGGTGCGGGTACCGATTGGCAGAAAGAGATTTATCGCACGGCGCCTATGCAGAACTATACCCTAGGGGCTAGCGGCGGCGGCGACAACTTCACCTATAGTTTGTCGGGTGGCTACCTCGATCAGCAAGGCATCGTCAAGAAGACGGATTATGACCGTTGGAATCTGCGCCTGAAATCTGACTTTACGAAAGGGCGGGTACGGATCGGGGAAACCATTATTCTCACCCGCGAATACTGGCGCACGATGGCCGGTGGGTGGGGCGGTCAAGGGGGCAACCCGGTAGGCTCGGCCCTGAAAATGATTCCAGTGTTCGACGTGTATGATCCGGCCGCAGTGGGAGGCTATAGCGGTGCCGCTGGTCCGGTAACAAACATTGCCAACCCCGTTGCGCAGTTGAACCTTGAAGTGCCCGAAACCAGAACGACAACTGCGATAATAAACGGCTTTGCAGAGGTGTCGTTGATTGAAGGCTTAAAGTATCGGCTAAACCTAGGCTACACGGGCACCTACGGCTCCTTCAACGATTATACATACCCGTACATGGTAGGCGCATTATTTAAGAACGCCGACGCCGATTTAAGTCAGAACAAAAGCGAGCAAAACTATTTCCTGCAAGAGCACACGCTCAACTACAGCAAGGTCTTTGGTAAGCACAATATAAACGCGCTGGTCGGCTACACGTACCAGAACACGAAGTACAACATCTTGTCGGGCTCTAAGAGCGGAATGCCTACTGGCATACAAGTGCTGGATGCTGGTACCACGAACATTGCCAGTGGTGGCTACGCCCGCGAAAACGCGTTGCTCTCCTACCTAGGTCGGTTGGTGTACTCCTACGATAACCGCTACGTCGTGACCGGGACGTTCCGGCGAGATGGTTCTTCTCGCTTCGGACCCGCTTACAAATACGGCAACTTTCCCTCTATCGCCTTGGCGTGGAACGTGGTGAATGAGAGCTTCTTTCAACCGCTACAGGGCGTGATTACGAACCTGAAAATTCGCTCCAGCTACGGCATCTTGGGTAACCAAGAAATTCCCGACTACCGCTACGTGCCGCTGATTGCCTCTAATACAAACTACGTGTTGGGCCAGACGCAGCAGCTTTGGTCGGGAGCAATCCAGACGGCGTTTGCAACGCCAAACATCAAGTGGGAAACGTCGAAGACGTTCGACATTGGTACCGATTGGGGCTTCTTTCAAAATAAGCTAAACCTGACGGCCGATTACTTCATTCGTCGCAACTCGGATATTCTGCTGCAAGTGCCCATCCCGCTAACTACAGGAGCTAGCGGTAGTGCCCCTTACATCAACGCTGGGCAAATCACGAACAAAGGGGTAGAGGCCGCGCTGACGTATAACAACAAAATTGGCGAGTTCAACTATCAAGTAACCGGCACGTTCACGGCCATCGACAACAACGTTGATTTCCTTGGCACCGGTACGCAGCAAATCTCTGGTGGCCAGCCCACGCACCACGGCGCCTCCGCCACAATAACCCAAGCTGGCGGACCGGTAGGAGCTTTTTACCTGATCAAAACGGCGGGCATCTTCAATTCGCAAGATGAGATTAATGCTTATAATGTGGAAGGACGGCTCATCCAGCCAAGCGCTAAACCCGGCGACATCAAGTTCGTGGACTACGACGGCGATGGTACCATCAGCCAAGATGATCGGCAGTACTGCGGCAGCCCCACGCCGAAGTTTAGCTACGGGTTTGGCAGCAACACTTCTTGGCGGAACTTCGACCTGAGCTTCTTCTTCCAAGGTACGTACGGCAACAAGATCTACAACGGCGCGCGCGAGGACTTGGAGGGCATGAACATTGAAATCAACTACTCGCCCGCTACGCTGAATGCCTGGACTCCAGATCGGCACACGGACTTCCCTCGTGCCGTTATCAACGACCCAAACCTGAATAGCCAGACCTCAGACCGGTTCCTGGAAAGTGGCTCCTACTTACGGATGCGGACCTTGCAGCTAGGGTACACGCTCCCGAAAAGCATCCTGACTTCTGCCAAAATCAACAGCTGCCGCTTCTATGTCAGCTTCGATAATCTGTTTACCATCACCAAGTACACCGGCTTCAACCCCGACCTAGGTCGCTATAATGCAAGCGCTACGGGTGGCGGCATTCTGGACCGCGGCGTGGACTTTCCGCACGTGGCTTATCCGCTGTCGCGGACCTCTTTGCTCGGTGTGCAGGTTTCTTTCTAACGGCTTAAATTCTCATGATAATGAAACGTATTCTTTACGCGTCTTTTCTGGCGCTCAGCTTAGTAGCATGCACCAAGGAGCTTGAGCAGGTAAGTCCTAACTCCATTGTTGAAACCAACTTCTGGAAAACGGATGCCGATTTCATGTCGGGTCTCGCAGCTACGTATAAGGTATTTCATGATGTGAACAACGGCTACTTTGGCGTGCGGGGCATCGAGCTAAGCAACGGCCGAGGCGACGACTTCTTCATCCGCAACGACGTGAAGGACTTGTATCAGCTTTCTACCTTCACCAACAATGCTACTACCGGTACGCCAAGTGGCATCTTTACAGGCTTTTACACGGGTATTTTCCGCGCCAATCAAGTTATCGAGAAAGCCTCACAAAGCAGCCTCTCCGATGAAGCAAAGACGCAGTTCATTGCAGAGGCGCAGTTTCTACGCGGGTTGAACTACTTTCTCCTCGCTATCAATTTTGGGTCGGTGCCCATTATCACGACGGTGCCCACAGAACGCTCGCAATATTTCGTGACCCAATCGCCGGAGCCTGAGGTGTGGGCGCAAGCCATAAGCGACTTTCAAGCCGCTGCTGCTGGTTTGCCAACTACTTACCCCGCTGCCTCTGTGGGCCGGGCTACGAAGGGCGCCGCTATCGGGATGCTAGGTAAAGCGTACGTATACCAGAAAAACTGGGTAGAAGCAGAAAAAGCGTTTAAGCAACTAGCTCAGCCCAATGGTACGGCGCAGGCGCCTTACACCTACGACCTAATGCCCAAGTTTGAGGACAACTTCTCAAAGAGCACCGACAACAACATGGAGTCGTTATTTGAGATTCAGAATCAGAACGTGGGCGGTTCTCAACCTTGGGCCGGCGAAAATGCTAACGAGTCGCTGGGTGTAACAACTGCTCAAGAGTTTGCACCTACTGAAGTAGCGGGTTGGTTTGAGGTGTCTCCCACCGATAAGTTGTTCAATGAGTTCAAGAAAGAGAAGGCAGCTGGTGGCCGGTTTGACTATCGGATGTATTCGACGCTGGTCTGGAATTACGATTCGGCCATGTACTACAACCGGCCTTTCAAAAGCTTCAAGCTGGTGTTTGGCTATAGCTCGCTAATCCGCAAATACCAGAACTGGCACGAAAACGACGAAGGCATCTTCATCTCCGAAATCAATGAGAAGGTGCTGCGCTACGCCGACGTTCTGCTGCTCTACGCCGAAACCCTAACGATGCAGGGCCGCACCACCGATGCGTATCCGCTGGTGAACCGTATTCGTGCGCGTGCTAAGCTAGCTTCATTAGCTACGGGCTTCACCGCCGAGCAGATGATGGCCGAGATTCGGCATCAGCGCATGCTGGAGTTCTTCCGCGAAGGCCAACGCTTTTATGACCTGAAGCGCTGGGGCTTGCTGGAGCAGGAAGTCAAGAATAGCGATAAGGTAGGAAAAGAGTTCTTCTCATCGAAGTTCGCCTACTTCCCCATTCCGCAGGGCGAATTGAACACGAACCCGAACATGAAACAGAACGCAGGCTGGTAAGGATAAAGTGCTTTAATGAAGAATGGCCCTAGTTGCTACCAGCAACTAGGGCCATTCTTTTGTAGCGGCACCTAGGTCGAGAGTTATTACTCTACTACCAAACGACCGGTATAGTACTCGCCATTAGGTGCAGTGGCTTTCAGTGCATATAAGCCGGCCCGCAAGCTAGGCAGCGCCAAGTGGGTCGGCTCTGATCCTACGGTCTGCTGGCACATGACGCGGCCTAGGGCATCGCTTAAGTAAAGGGTAGTGCCTTTTGGAAGGGCACCGAGTTGAACATCCGCTGCGCTAGTAGTGAGGGATGGGTAAACAGCAAGTGACTGCGCGTTGTGGCTAGCCTTAGTGTTCAGTACGGCGTTGCCTAAGCGGGCAATAAAGCCATAGCCAGAGTTGATGGTGAGGCTAGGCAGATTGCCGAATACCGTATTGTACCCACCTTGCCCTCCTAAGTAAAGGTTACCGGCTTGGTCATTGGTAAGACTATTGATCAAGGAAGAACCTTTTGCTTGATGACTCCACTGTACATCCCCTTGTTCTGTGAAACTAATTACGAAAGCATAAAGGTCCCATTCGTTTAGGCCCGAAAGGGTAAGCTCAGGTGATACCGTAGCGGTGCCAGCTACGCCCCCACCCAGAAGTACGCTACCACTTGGCATCAGGAGTAGCGCGTTGCCACGGTCATACTTTTTACTGCCAAAGCTATGTGCCCAAAGAGGTGCTCCAGCAGGATTGTACTTAACTAAATATACATCACCTTCCCCTGCACTATTAAGTGCATACGATCCAAAATTTACTCCTGTGTTAGTCTTACTATCGTTAGTAAAAGTGCCGGTGAGATAAGTGTTACCGGCCGCATCGGTACGTAATGCTTCCAGAGAGACGTGGCCCTTGCTGCTAGTCGCCGATTGAGCCGCCCATTGAGGATTTCCCTGAGCATCATAGCGGACTAAAAAGACAGCACCTGTGTTAGTTGGTGCTGTCACGGTATGAGATCCGAAACGAATTTTACCCGCAAAAGAACCACCCAAGTAGGGTGACCCGCTAGCATCAAATCCCAGCTTGTAAGTTTCCCCTGAACTGATTGGGGTAGTTTCTGTCGTTTCCACTGCGGCAGCGCTAGCCCAGTTCACGCTTCCGTTAGGAGAGAGTTGCAGCAGTACAGGACCAGCGCCAATGGAATTTTCAAGTTGTACTGCATCAAACTGAGCGCCGCCTTTCAGCTGCGCCGCTATATATACTACTCCGGTTGGGCTCACAGCTACGGCCCGGCCACTTACTTCCCCTGCAACGCTGCCAGAACTGCCAAAGCAACGCGCCCAAAGTATTGCTCCTGTAGGGTCGTATTTAACGACATACAGATTATTTCCCGGATTACTAGGGGGAAGAACGGTAGTAGGAGTTAGCGTAATCGAAGAAGATAAGGTACCAACCACGTAAGTATTACCGGATGCATCTAAAGCTATACCACTAGGAACTTCATTGTCTGAACGTCCTCCAATTTGCCGTCCCCATATGATGTTACCTTGCGCATCATGTTTGACCAAAAAACCATCCACCCCATTTGCTGTGAATGTCTGGTTGCCGAAGCTAGTTGTCCCAACGAAGCTGCCTGCTACATAGGTGTTACCAGTATTGGGCTCAGTGACGCTTGTCTGGACATAAGAGGAAACGGAAGCTAGTGCTTTAGCCCATTGCCATTGGGGAGCACCCACCGATTGAGCTTGGCTAGTGGATAAAGTAGCTGCTAAAAACAGCCAGGTAGGCACTAAAGCGCGACCGTAACGAGGTAATAAAGAGGCAAGCATAAAAGATTAGACTAAAGATGGAGTTTGAAGGGAAAAGCTAGGTTAAACTCGGTAGCACACGTGAAAGACACTGAGCAAGCGGGGTGTTGCTAGGACAGCAGAAGTCATAAAACGGCAGAATTTGCCTCGTAGTACAAAAATATATTGATAACTGATTTAAACTGTTCTTAAGAAGATAGCTGCGCATCAAAAAGGCTGACCACATTGGTCAGCCTTTTTGATTGATCTACTAAATAGACTTGATAATCTTATTTCCAAGCGGCCTGTTGCAGCACCACGCGGTAGCCATCAGCATCTTCAAACGTGACGCCATGCTCATCCCAGTACGGGTTGAAAGAAGCAACTGGATCGAAGCCATGTTCCTGCATGCGACTTACTGCTTGTTGCCAAGCACCTAGGTCAGGAAGGTAGAAAATCAATAGATTATCCTGACTGGGGGCTCCTGCCACTGTGTGCCCACGATGATGCGTGAACTCGAAGTGGTACGAGCAACCCCGCCGGCCAAGCATTACTCCGTCGAAGCCATTATGGTCCTCAAACTGATACAGTATCTCCAACCCCAATCCGTCGCGGTAGAAGGGGAGAAGCTTGCCGATATCGTTGGTCGGGCGAGCGACGCGCAGGACCGGTGTAGCCATCAAAACCAGCTAGCCATGAACGTGGCGAGTTGCTCGAGGTGTACTTGGTCGTCGTGGTCGAAGTCGTTGAGCAGGTCGCTATCTACGTCGAGCACCATGACCACGCGTCCTTCTTTCAGCACTGGCACCACAATTTCGGAGCGTGAGGCACTGCTGCACGCAATGTGCCCCGGAAATTGATCAACGTCCGGCACCAGCAGCGTTGCGGCCTGCGCCCAACTTGCCCCGCAAACTCCCTTGCCGTGCCGGATGCGCGTGCAAGCAACGGGCCCTTGGAAAGGACCTAGCACCAGCTCATCGTCTTTTACCAAGTAAGCGCCCACCCAAAAAAATCCGAAAGTCTGCTTCAAGGCGGCCATCGTATTCGCTAAGTTGGCCGTGAGGTCAGGCTCGCCGGTTGTAAGCGCTTCAATTTGAGGAAGAAGCTGACGATACTTTTCGGCTTTGGTCAGGGTCGCGTCGAGAATAAGGTCTTCCGCCATGGGTTCGTTCTTTATTTCTTGTTGTCAATTTTTCGGTTGAGGGAGCTAGCAAAACCAAGTGAGAAGGCAAAACTAGTAGCCAATAGATTTGTGCTGGCAGCCCATTTGGTTACTCATTGTGGTAAATAAACAATTCATCGGCGCCAAAGGTGAGATGCTCGCGCAAACCAGCTAGCCCCGTCTTGGGCGCCAGGATGCCGCCACCTAGCTTTTTGCTGTTGCGGAGTACCCGGGCTTCGTCCCACAAACCGTCACGCATCAGAGAGTTGAGCACCGTAGGGCCGCCTTCCACTAGCACCGACTGCACATTGCGCCGGTAAAGATCAGCGAATAGCTGCGGAAACAAGTCATCGGCTTCGGCAAGCTCCACGAACTCTAGGTTGGGCTTGTTAGCTCGCTCGCGGTAGGTGTATACCACCGTCGGAATCTGACCATCGAGCACGTGATGCGCAGGCGGTAGGCTGAGGTTTTTGTCGATAATCACTCGCAGTGGCGCTTGCCCAAACCACTCGCGTACGTTGAGGTTTGGGTTGTCGTGCAAAGCCGTTCGGGTGCCGATCAGGATAGCTTGCTCATCGGCCCGCCACTGGTGCACTACCATACGAGCTAGGTCCCCACTGATTTGGATGGGTTGAAAGTATGGGCCTGCCAGAAAGCCATCCGACGTTTCAGCCCACTTCAATACTACGTAGGGACGCTTTTTTTCCTGGAAGGTGAAGAAGCGTCGGTTCAGCCATCGGCCCTCTGCGGCCAGCACGTCTGTTTCCACCTGAATGCCCGCTGCCCGCAGCTTATCGATACCTCGGCCCGATACCAAGGGGTTGGGGTCTAGGTTGCAGATAACTACTTCTTTCACCTTTTTTTCAACAAGCAAGTCGGCGCAAGGAGGCGTTTTGCCATGGTGCGAACAGGGCTCCAGCGTTACGTACACCCGGCTTTCGGGCAGCAGACTTTCGTCCGTTACCGCGGCTATAGCATTCACCTCCGCGTGCGGCCCGCCGTATTGGCGGTGCCAACCTTCCCCGATTATGCGGCCTTCGTGCGTTATTACGCAGCCTACTACTGGATTGGGCCGGGCGTAGCCAGTGCCAAGCCGCGCTAGGTCGAGCGCACGGCGCATCATTAGGGTATCAAAATCAGACATAGGGTGGGTGGGGAGAGAGGTGGAACGCAACAGGTGAGCGGATAAGCAGAAGCGAAGTAGGCAAATGTGCGACAGTAATTTGATGTTCTATTTACCAGTTTGTGCGTCAATCTCCCAACTTCGCCCTTCGCTAACGCTTTCAGCCACTACCTAGCCATGTTATGCCTACCATTCGCCAATTGACCGCTGATCTTACAACTGCCTTGGCTACCGTGTATCCTAGCTCGGAGGCAGCTGCCATTGCGGGGGTAGTGCTAGAGCATCTGTTGCAGCTGTCACCCCTTCAGCTGCGGATGCAGGCTAATGAGGCAGTTGCCACCTCTACTGTTGCGCAAATACCAGCACTCCAAGCTAGGCTGCTGCGCCACGAGCCGGTGCAATATGTGCTAGGCGTCGCCTGGTTTGCCGACATGGAACTAGAGGTAACTCCAGCTACTCTCATCCCCCGTCCCGAAACCGAGGAGTTAGTTCGGCTTATTGCCGCCGAGCAAAAGGGTAAACCAGGGCTAGCCGTGCTAGACGTCGGTACGGGAAGCGGCTGCATCCCATTGGCGCTGAGTAAGATGCTAATCGATGCGCGCATCATCAGTGTAGATATTTCCGCCGAGGCTCTGGCTGTCGCGCGTCGGAACGCGGCGCGTTACCAAGCGCCCGTCACATTTCAGCAAGTTGATATTCTGCGGGAGGAACCCCACGGCCTAGGTATGCAGTCGCTAGATATAGTAGTCAGCAATCCGCCGTACGTGCTGGAGCTAGAGCGGCCACTGATGCGCCCTAATGTGCTCGACTATGAGCCGGCCACTGCCTTATTTGTGCCCGATACCGACCCTTTGCTCTTTTACCGGCGCATTGCCGAATTGGGTCAAAAGTTGCTACGACCGGGCGGCACGCTCTACTTTGAGATCAACGAACAGTATGCCACTCCGCTAAGCGACCTTCTCATCACCCTAGGGTATAATCAGATACAGGTGCACCAAGATTTGTTTGGCAAGGAACGAATGCTGCGGGCAGATTGGAGAACAATAGCATAAGATATCCCTCCAACGCACGTACTTTTCTCACTATCAAGGCTCGCAACTACTAAAACCTTTACCTTTGCCCGCTAAAAAGTAGCTTACGCGCTACATTCACCTTTTCCGCTCTCTGTGACCGAAATTCCTGCTTACTTCGCGCACCCAACCGCCATTTTGGACGAAGGCTGTCGCATCGGGAACGGGTGCCGAATCTGGCATTTCGCTCATCTGATGCCGGGCTGTGAGCTAGGGGAGCAGTGCAGCATTGGGCAGAATGTAATGGTGGCTGACGGGGTGCGGCTAGGTCGTAATGTGAAGGTGCAGAACAACGTAAGTATTTACAGCGGCGTGGTGTGCGAAGATGATGTGTTCCTGGGCCCTTCCGTAGTTTTTACCAACGTGAAGAATCCGCGCAGTGCCGTGCCACGCCGGGGTGCTGAGCATTACCAAACGACTTACTTAGAACAAGGCGTAAGCGTAGGGGCCAATAGCACTATTGTGTGCGGGGTGCGGTTAGGGCAATACGCCTTCGTGGGCGCCGGCTCAGTGGTGACGAAAAATGTAGCACCTTTCGCTTTGGTATACGGTAATCCGGCGCGGCCCCGCGGCTGGATGAGTGCCTACGGCCACCAACTTGAATTTGACCATGCCGGCCGCGCAACGTGCCCCGAAAGTGGCGAGCAGTACGAGCTAACTACAGATCAGCAAGTAAAGCGAATTTCTCCGATTCAGAATTTATAACTCATACTCTTAGGATTCCCGTCGTGTACGAGCAATTACTTCAAAAACAGGCCAAGCTAGCCGTTATTGGCCTAGGGTACGTGGGCCTGCCTATCGCCCTCGAGTTTGCCCGCAAACTCCAAGTTATTGGCTTTGATATCAATGCCGAGCGCGTTGAGATGATGCGCAACCAAGTGGACCCAAGTGGGGAACTGGAAACCAAAGACTTCGAAGGCTGCGACATCGTGTTCACCGACTCGCTCGACGTGCTGCGCGAGGCACAGTTCTTCATCGTAGCTGTTCCTACGCCCATCGACGAGCATGCCATGCCCGACCTGAAGCCGCTGCTAGGTGCCTCATCCAGTGTCGGAAAAGTGCTCAAACAAGGCGATTACGTAGTGTTTGAGTCAACGGTGTACCCTGGCTGCACGGAAGAAGACTGCATTCCCGTGCTGGAAAAGCTTTCGGGGCTCAAGTTCGCCACCGATTTCAAGGTGGGGTACTCTCCCGAGCGCATCAATCCTGGCGACAAGGAGCACACGCTGGCGCGCATCGTAAAGGTGGTGTCGGGCTGCGACGAAGAGTCACTGGATGTGGTTGCCAAGGTGTACGAGCTGGTGGTAACCGCCGGAGTACACCGCGCTAGCAGCATCCGAGTAGCAGAGGCCGCCAAAATTATTGAAAACACCCAGCGCGACGTGAATATCGCCCTGATGAACGAGCTATCGATGATCTTCGACCGCATGAGCATCAACACCTACGAAGTGCTAGAGGCTGCCGGCACAAAGTGGAACTTCCTGAAGTTTTCGCCTGGCCTAGTGGGCGGCCATTGCATTGGCGTCGATCCTTATTACTTGACTTACAAAGCCAAAGAGCTAGGCTACGACGCTAAGGTTATTCTTTCTGGTCGCACCACCAACGACAATATGGGCGCTTACATCGCTCGTAAGACGGTGCAAATGATGATCAAGCAGGGCAAGGATGTGGCCAAGAGTAAGGTGCTCGTGATGGGCGCTACCTTCAAGGAAAACGTAGAAGATATCCGCAACTCGAAAGTGGCAGATGTCATTCAGGAGTTGAAAAACTTCTCCGTGAACGTTGACATCGTAGACCCACACGCTGACTCCGACGAACTGCACCACGAGTATGGCTTTCGCCTGACCCCTGCTGAGAACGTAGGTAAAGATTACGACGGCGTGATTGTAGCCGTGAGTCACAAGCCATACTTGGAGCTAGATGAAGCTTACTTTGAGTCCGTTACCTCGCCTAATGCTGTGGTCGTGGACATCAAAGGACTATTTCGCAACAAGATTCAGAAGCTACAGTACTGGAGCTTGTAACCTAGGTTGCGAAGCGTTATTGACAAGCTGTCTAGTTTTATCCCTCTTTTCCTTACCAAACGACTCAATTCTGAACACAAATGGAACGAGTAAAAATAGTAGTAACGGGTGGCGCAGGCTTTATCGGTTCCCACGCTGTTGTTGAGCTGTATGAAGCAGGCTATCAGCCTATTATTATTGACGACTTTAGCAACTCGAAAGAGTCGGTATTGCGGGGTATTCAGGATATCCTAGGGGTAGAAATCCCTAGCCATAACATTGATTGCGGGGATGAGTCGGCGCTGCGGGAAGTGTTTTCCAAGGAAAAAGACATTCAGGGTATCATTCACTTTGCGGCGTTCAAAGCAGTAGGCGAATCCTTGCAAAAGCCTTTGGCTTACTACCAAAACAACGTAGGCTCCCTGATGACATTGCTGAAGGTGATGCCCGATTTCGGGATTGAGAACTTTGTCTTTTCATCTTCTTGCACGGTATACGGCATTCCGGACCAACTACCGGTGACGGAGCAAACGCCCACTAAGCCAGCTACTTCGCCCTACGGCAATACCAAGAAGATGTGCGAAGATATCCTAACGGATGTGGCCAAGGCTACCACTTCGCTCCATACCATCTTGTTGCGTTACTTCAACCCAATTGGCGCGCATCCTTCCGCTAAAATTGGTGAGTTGCCTCTAGGTGTGCCGCAGAACCTGGTGCCTTTCATCACGCAAACGGCCGCCGGTATGCGTGAGAAGCTCACAATCTACGGTGATACCTATGACACACCCGACGGCACAAACATCCGCGACTATATCTATGTGGTGGACCTAGCTAAGGCCCACGTCGTAGCCGTGCAACGCTTGCTTGACAGAAAGGGCGAAGCAGTAGAGACCTTCAACGTTGGTACTGGTCGCGGCAACAGTGTGCTCGAAGTGGTACATGCCTTTGAGAAGGCAACCGGCGTGAAGCTGAACTACACTATTGGTCCGCCCCGTACCGGCGATGTGCCCGCCATCTACGCCGATGTGACAAAGGCCACAAATGAGCTAGGTTTTAAAACCACCTCTTCTCTGGAGGAAGCCCTAGCTAGCGCTTGGAAATGGCAGCAGACGTTAGCTAACAGTCAGTAGTGATTAGCTAAGAATCTGTTTTTAGGCATCATAAAAAGCTAGTGGCTAACCACTAACAGCTTACTACTCATGAAAATTATCATCACTGGCGGGGCTGGTTTTATCGGGTCACACGTTGTACGGCTTTTTGTAACAAAGTATCCTGAGTATCAGATCTTGAACCTGGATGCTTTGACGTACGCTGGTAACCTGGAAAATCTCCGCGACATTGAGCAAGCTCCTAATTATCGCTTCGTAAAAGGGGACATCGCCGATCAGGCATTCGTCGATGAGCTATTCGCCCGCGAGGAGCCCGATGCTGTGATTCACCTTGCTGCCGAGTCGCACGTGGACCGCTCGATTACGGACCCATTGGCTTTCGTGAAGACGAACGTGCTAGGTACCGTGCACCTGCTCAATGCGGCCAAGAATTTGTGGAAACCTAACGGTTACGAAGGACACACCTTCTATCACGTGAGCACCGACGAGGTATACGGGTCGCTGGAAATGGGCACGGAGATGTTTACCGAGGAAACTCCCTACGATCCTCGCTCACCCTATTCGGCCTCCAAGGCCTCCTCCGACCACTTCGTGCGGGCTTGGCATCATACCTACGGATTACCGGTTAAGCTGAGCAATTGCTCTAATAACTACGGTCCCAATCACTTCCCTGAGAAACTAATTCCGCTAGCCATTCACCGCATTCAACACGGCCAACCGGTGCCAGTATATGGCAAAGGAGAAAATGTGCGCGACTGGCTGTTCGTGAAAGATCATGCTACTGCCATTGATGCCGTGTTCCACAAAGGCAAGGTTGGGGACACTTACAACATTGGAGGTGTAAACGAATGGCAGAACATCGAGCTAATTCATTTGCTCTGCGATGTGCTCGATGAGAAAACCGGTAAGCCCCAAGGCACCTCGCGCAAGCTCATCACCTTTGTAACTGACCGCGCTGGCCACGACCTCCGCTATGCCATCGACTCGTCAAAAATTATGAACGAGTTAGGTTGGAAACCATCTGTCACCTTCGAGCAAGGCCTGGCGCAAACCGTTGACTGGTACCTAGCTAATAACGAGTGGCTGGAGCGCGTAACGAGTGGCGCTTACCAAGATTATTACCAGCAACAGTATTCTAATCGATAATAATTTCTAATCGTGAGTCTTGGAGTAGGAAAGGAGTTTCTCCCTAAGGGCTCACTACTCACGATTTCATACGTAATATTTCTAAAGTGTACGAAATACCTTTTCACGATCAGCCGCTCCATAACCTCACCTTCCTGATAACGGGTGGTGCTGGTTTTATTGGTTCTAACTTAGTAGAATATCTGTTGAAGTACGGAGCTGGTACGGTGCGCGTGTTGGATAACTACTCTAACGGCTTTCACAAAAACCTCCGCCTATTTGCTGATCATCCGGCGCTGGAAGTGATTGAAGGAGATATTCGGGATGCAGAAGTGTGCCGCGCTGCCTGTCAGGGTGCGCACGTAGTGCTACACCAAGCAGCCCTAGGTTCGGTGCCACGCTCCATCAATGACCCCATCACGAGCAACGATGTGAACGTGGGTGGCTTTGTGAATATGCTAGTAGCAGCTAAGGGAGCGAACATAAAGCGCTTCGTGTATGCTGCTTCGTCGTCAACGTACGGCGACAGCAAAGCCTTGCCTAAGGTAGAAGACCGCATAGGGAAGCCACTCTCGCCGTATGCGGTTACCAAGTACGCTAATGAACTATACGCGGACGTATTCGGCAAAACGTATGGGATGGAAATCATTGGCTTGCGCTACTTCAACATCTTCGGACCTCGCCAAGATCCAAATGGGGCCTATGCCGCTGTTATTCCGCTATTTATCGACGCAGTTTTACAAGGTCGGCCACCACGCATGAACGGTGACGGCGGACAGACACGGGATTTTACTTTTGTGGAAAACTGCGTGCAGGCCAATATCAAAGCCGCGCTGACGACAAATCCGGAGGCAGTCAACCAAGTGTACAATATTGCGGTGGCCGATCGGACGTCGCTAAATGACCTCTTCAATATCTTGAAGGAAGAGGCAGGCTCCGACCTCACGCCCGAATACGGTCCTGACCGGGCCGGCGACA
Source organism: Hymenobacter crusticola (assembly GCF_002154225.1). Classification (GTDB taxonomy): domain Bacteria; phylum Bacteroidota; class Bacteroidia; order Cytophagales; family Hymenobacteraceae; genus Hymenobacter; species Hymenobacter crusticola. The sequence continues at coordinate 173,635 of NZ_MTSE01000006.1, read as the reverse complement.
TCCGCGACTCACTAGCTGACATCAGCAAAGCGCAACGGCTGCTTGGGTATGATCCTCAGATTCGCATTCGAGAAGGTTTACAAAAAACATTAGCTTGGTTTAAAGATAACCAGGCGTTCATTCGCGAAAGTAACTAGACACTGATAGTGGAGTAGCTAGGTCGCTGCTACGTCATCGTGTTATTACATTACGATGATCATCTGACAACTAGTTAGTTGACAATTTAATCCTCCCCCATGAAAGGCATTATCCTAGCTGGTGGCTCCGGCACGCGCTTGCATCCACTCACGCTGGCTGTCAGCAAACAACTGATGCCGGTATACGATAAGCCAATGATTTATTACCCGCTATCCATTTTGATGATGGCGGGCATTCGTGAGATTTTGATTATTACAACTCCTCACGATCAAGCACAATTTCAACGCCTACTCGGCGATGGCAAGAGCCTAGGTTGCGATTTTCAGTATGCTGTGCAGGCGACACCCAATGGCTTAGCGCAAGCCTTTGTGATTGGCGCCGATTTTATCGGCAGCGATAAAGTAGCACTCGTGCTCGGCGACAACATATTCTACGGCGAGGGGCTTGATCAGCTACTGCAAAGCAACAACAACCCAGACGGTGGCGTGGTATACGCCTACCACGTACATGATCCTGAGCGATACGGAGTTGTAGAGTTTGATCAAAACAAAAAGGCTCTCAGCATCGAAGAAAAACCTAAGCAGCCGAAGAGCAACTACGCCGTGCCCGGCCTTTACTTCTATGATAATGAAGTAATTGACATAGCGAAAAACCTACAGCCTAGCCCGCGTGGGGAGTACGAAATCACAGATGTGAACCAAGAGTACTTGCGCCGGGGAAAGCTAAAAGTAGGTATCCTAGGTCGCGGTACAGCTTGGCTCGATACTGGCACGTTCGAATCGTTAATGCAAGCTTCGGAATTCGTACGCGTTATTGAGCACCGCCAAGGTTTGAAGGTGGGCTCTATCGAAGAAGTAGCGTACCGCCAGGGCTTCATTACGGCGGCGCAACTGCGCAAAATTGCGGAGCCGCTGCGTAAGAGTGGTTACGGCGATTACTTAATGGGTCTGCCAGGAACACTGTTGCTTGAAGAATAAGCCAGCCTCCTCGATACAAAACAAAACGCCGTCGTTCCAGAGAACGACGGCGTTTTGTTTTATGCGACGTAGCCGCTAAAAAAGCTAGCTAACCTATTTACCAAATCATCCCTGCTAGTAAGCCAGTCCCAACGATAACATAAGAAGGAACTTTCTCCCACAGCAACAATAGAAATGTGATGGCTACCAAGAGTAGGTTAAGGGGCGTGTCGGGCAACGGGTGATAAAGCAGGAAAGTAGCCGCGCACACCAAGCCAGCCGACACAGCATTGATACCTTCCAAGGAAGCCTTCACGACCCGGTACTGCTTAAGTCGGTCCCAGAAACGAATTAGAAAGAAAATGAGCAGCGTACCAGGCATAAAAATACCCGCGGCCCCAACCAATGCCCCGAGCAGCTGTCCGCCCACGCCGGTACCGGCCCGCCGCATAGCCAAGGATCCTACGTAAGAGGCAAAGGAGAAATTAGGGCCGGGCAGCGCTTGCACCAAACCTAGCCCCGAAAGGAACTCCTGCGGTGACAGGTACTTCTTAGCTTCAACGAATTCAGTGAATAGCAAGGGCGCCAAGACTTGTCCACCGCCAAAAACAAGGCTTCCGTTGCGATAAAAATTCTCAAACAACCGCACCGGCAGCAAGTGCGTGTAAGAGCCCAGCAACGCGGCTACGATAAGTACTCCGAGCCACAAAACGAAGTTGGACCATTCTACCTGAAGAGGTAGCTTATCCGTCTGCACGGGCATTTTGCGAAACCGAAACGTGGTAATTAGGCCTCCCGTGAGTAGGAGCAGCGGTAAGATCCACGGCAATTGGAAGGTATAAGCGAGTAGCGCCGACCCAACCATAATGCCCACCGAGGTTTTGGTGTGAATTACCTTTTCTGACACCCGGTAGGCCGAGTAGGCCACAAAGCCCACGGCAATGGGCTGCACGTATTGTACCAGGCGGGCTACCTGATCTTTGTCGAGGTAGCTCATGGTAAGCCCCGCCATCGTCATAATAGTCACAGCGGGCAGCATCCAAACCAGCAGCGTCAGATAGGCTAGGTTGGGGCCTCCAAGGCGAAAGCCAATAGCAGTAACCGTTTGGGTGGAAGTGGGACCTGGCAGAATCTGGCACAGAGCCGTTATTTCTAGGAGCTCAGCGGCCGTTAGGTAACGGCGCTTTGCCACCAGCAGCCGTAGCATCATTGCCATATGCGCCTGGGGGCCACCAAAAGCCGTTAAGCCGAGCGTAGCCACGTCCTTCAAGAAAATAATGCCGCGTACCCGTTTGGTGCGGGCGCCACTACGGCGCGGCGGCGGGGCTAGCTTGATTTCTTCCACAGGTGACTAGGGCCGGCTATTGGTTGCTAGATGTGCATTGTAAACTGTGAAAAGCATGCAGTGAGCTTAAAAAAAGTTGCCAGTGAGTCAGGTAGATAACTGCTCACTGGCAACAAACAAGGCTAACAAGACGCTTATTTCTTTTTCAACCCTAGCTCGATGAGGCGCTCATTCAGAAACTCACCAGCCGTCACGTCGGGCTGCTGCTTGGGGTTGTCTGGCGTGATGCAGTTTTCCAGCGCCGCAAGGCTCATCTCCGAGCGCGGATGCATGAAAAAGGGTACGGAATAGCGCGAAGAGTTCATCTTTTCGCGGGGCGGATTTACTACGCGGTGAATCGTGCTCTTCAGTACGCCGTTGGTCAGGCGCTGAAGCATGTCGCCCACGTTCACCACAATCTGGTCGGGTAGGGCGGTGATAGGAATCCACTTACCGTCGCGGCGTAGTACCTGCAAGCCATCGGCCGAAGCGCCCATCAGCAGGGTAATCAGGTTGATGTCGCCGTGTTCGGCCGCGCGTACGGCATCAGCAGGCACTGCATCCGGATTCTCAATGGGGAAGTAATGAATTTGGCGCAAGATGGAGTTGCCATTGCGCACTTTATCATCGAAGTAGTTTTCGGGGAGCTGCAAATACAACGCGATGGCACGCAGCACATCTGTGCCGGCCGCTTCTAGCGTTTTGTACGCTTCTGTCGTGCTTTGCTGAAAGCTAGGTACCTCTGCTGGCCAAATATTGTCGGGGTACTCGCTAGCAACTGGGTCGGTGGGGTCGTCTACTACTTGGCCCACATGGTAGAATTCCTTTAGGTCACCGGTGTTGCGGCCTTTCGCGTGCTCCTTGCCTTTGCCCACATAGCCCCGCTGACCCGCCAGTGCCGGGTTCTCGTAGCGGAGCTTCTGCTCATCGGGTAAGGAGAAGAAAGCCTGCACATCAGTATATAGGCGCTTGGTTTGTTCGTCGCTTAAACCATGGTTCTTAAGAGCTACAAACCCAATGCTTTGGTAGGCTTCACCGAGTTGCTGCACAAACCGGTTTTTGCGCTCCGGGTCGCCGGAACGGAAGTCAGCTAAATCAAGCGACGGAATTTCTTCCAACAATGCTGATTCCATAGAGGGAAAACTATATTCTTTTGGAGATTCTTACGTTTGTGCAAGGTACTTAAAAAATCACTTGTTACCTTGCCCCCAGGTCTTGCTAGATGGGCGGTCCGGAGGCCGATAGTTTAATCCATTCCACTCTTTTTATGAAAGTATCTACTTTACTGCTAGGTAGCGCCTTATTTGTAGCAATAAGTGCTTGTGACACAGCCAAACAGCAAAAGGAATCGAGTGCCCAGTCTACCGCCGAAGCGGTAACAACGGCGAATGCAGCGAGCATGGAGAAGAATGGCATCCGGCTTACTCCCTTCAATGACTCTCCCAAGTATCCGGAGTCGCAGCTACGGGTCGTTGCTCCCGTCGTTGGCTCCGTGGCGCCAAGTGGCGCTGTTGCTTTCGACTATGATTTGAGCAACTTTCAGCTTACAAAAATGACCGGCGGAATGCACGCCGGCGATATGGCTAATTCGGCCAAAGGCCAGCACATCCACAACATCGTGGACAACGAGCCTTACACGGCGCATTATACTACAGAGTTTACCAAAAATATTCCCGACGGGCAGCACGTAGTATTGTCGTTCCTGTCGCGCTCTTACCACGAGAGCCTGAAGCACCGCGGCGCCTACGATTTGCGCGTTATTACTGTCGGAAACGCTCCAGCTACTCCGCTCACTTTTGATACGAAGGCGCCAAACCTGTTTTACAGCCGTCCAAAAGATGTGTATTCTGGCAACGACACCAAGAAGGTAATGCTGGATTTTTACCTGGTAAACACTAATCTTTCGCCTGAGGGGAACAAAGTACGCGCCACTATCAATGGCACCGAGTTCGTGCTTGAGCAGTGGGCGCCCTACATGATGGAAGGTCTACCGATGGGACAAAATACAGTGAAACTGGAATTGGTAGATGACCATGGCACGCTAATCCCGGGGCCTTATAATTCTGTAACTCGTACGTTCACCCTGCAACCATAAGTGCAGCAACAATTTATTCATAAAAAAGGCCCGTATACTGTTGAGTATACGGGCCTTTTTTGCTTAGTCATAGCACCGTTTGTATGCCCAAAGCTGGCAAAAATGCCGGTTTTATTGTCGTAGCAAGCTAACATGTATAAGAAATACTCTTACAGACGGCTAGCTCAGCTTGTTACTATATGTATTAGACTAGATATACGATGACTTTTGGCCCGGCTTTCGCGGAGCACCGAAACTTCACTAGCCTTTAAAATGTCTCTGACTTTCAGGCCTAGTGCTAAGCCTCCCATGTGGTGCCAAGATTTGGTTCAGTAACTATGAATAGTCGTACGCTTCTTTTACTAATAGGTATTGTGGTGGGAGTTGGTCGGAGCGCATCAGCGCAACGAGCCATCTGGGCAAGCAAAATAGTAGATGTGTCATCGCAGAAGGCAGAGGGCAAAGAAGCCTTTTCGCCAGAAAAGGTGCTAGGAGAACCCAATGCTCAACCACTCGGCCAGGTGAGCAACGAAGCATGGATACCGCGTAAAGAAGGCGCAAACGAATTTATCGAAGTGCGGTTCGGCAGGTCGATGCTAGCACGGCAGGTGACGATTGTGGAAAACTTCAATCCGGGCTCTGTCACTAAGATTGAATTAGTCGACACCCGGGGCGAACGGCACCAAGTGTACGAAAACAAGAACCCGGGCCCATTGCCGGAGCTTTTTCGCTCGCTGCAAGTCACGTTTGAGGCCGCTGCCTACCGCACAATTGGGGTGGTAGTAACGATGAACACAGCCAAAGTCAACGGCGTCAACCAAATTGATGCTATCGGTATGGCCGACGTGGTAGACACAATGGTGAAACAGGATTTTAAGTCGGAGCCCAACCCGGCCAGCTACGACTCTTCCATGTTTAACCTAGGGCCGAACGTGAACACGCGGTACGTGGATACGCACCCAGTGATTTCGCCAGATGGCCGTAGCTTATTTTTTGCGCGCCAAGGCAGCCCGCAGAACATTGGCGGCGCTAAAGACCCGCAGGACGTGTGGTACGCCACCATTGCCAACCCCAAAACGAAGGCGTGGAATCCAGCTAAAAATATCGGTGGGCCCATCAATACGCCGGGCCCCAATGGTCTAGCTTCGGTGTCGTCGGATGGGAATACGGCTCTGCTTATCAACGTGTATCGACCTGATGGCTCAATGGAGCCGAAAGGCGCCAGTCTCACCCGCCGCAGTCAAGTTGGGTGGAGCGCGCCAGTGAAGGTAGAGATTGAAGATTTCTACAATGATGATCCAGAGAACGTAGACTACTTTCTGGCTACTTCCGGCAAAGTGCTGCTAATGGCTGTGCAGCGCAAAGACAGCCAAGGCGGGCAAGATGTCTACGTAAGCTTCCTGAAGGAAGACGGAAAAAGCTGGGGGAAGCCGCGCAACCTAGGAGCAGATATCAACACCAAAAAGCCAGAGTTCGCCCCCTTCTTAGCCGCCGACGGGAAGACGCTCTATTTTGCTTCAGAGGGCCACGGCGGCTACGGCAAGAGTGATATTTTCTACAGCAAGCGCCTGGATGAAAGCTGGACCAAGTGGACTAAGCCGCGCAACCTAGGTCCGAACGTGAACTCGCCGGACTTCGACGCCTACTATACCATTTCGGCTGCGGGCGAAGATGCATACTTGGTGTCTTCGCGCAACGGCACCGACAACTCCCGGGACATTTTCCGCATCAACCTAGCTTCCCAGTTTAAGCCTGAGGTCGTAACGTTGGTAAAAGGGCGAGTGCTGGACGCCGCGACTAAAAAGCCAGTGGCCGCTAAGATTCGCTACGAAAACCTGCTGACTGGTGAGGAAATAGGAGTGGCAGATACCAACCCGGTAGATGGCTCGTACACTATTGTGCTGCCTTCGGGTGCACATTACGGGTACCGGGCCGAAGCGGCCAACTACTTGTCGGAAAGCGACAACCTCGACGTGACAGATCGGGAGAAGTATTCAGAAGTAAACCAAGACCTGTACTTGGTGCCGTTTCAAGTGGGGCAGCTGATTAAGCTCAACAACATCTTTTTTGCGCAGAGTAAGTTCTTCTTGCGCGAAAACTCTTACCCTGAGTTGCAGCGCCTGATCCGGATTCTGAAAGAGTATTCAACCGTCGAGATTAAGTTGGAGGGCCACACCGATAACCAAGGCGACCCGGCCCTGAACGTGAAGCTCAGCCAAGACCGCGTAAACGAGGTGAAGAAGTACCTTGTGCAACACGGCATCAGCAGCAACCGCATCACGACAGAAGGCTTCGGTGGGAGCAAGCCGATTGCCAGCAACGAACAAGAGGAGAGCCGCAAACTCAACCGGCGGGTAGAATTCCGGATTACAAAAAAGTAAACAGTACTTACTCCAAATACATAAAAAAAGCCTCGCTAGACTACCTAGCGAGGCTTTTTTGTGTGAAATACAGACTGCGCTAGCTAGGCTTATTTTGGCCACCGGGGTTGGCAATGGAGTCGCGCATGTCGGTGTCGGATTGGATGTTGCGCATTTTGTAGTAGTCCATAATACCTAGGTTGCCGGAGCGAAAGGCCTCAGCCATGGCTTTGGGAATTTCGGCTTCGGCGTCGACGACGCGGGCTTTTGCTTCCTGGGTCTTAGCGCGGTTCTCTTGTTCGACGGCCACAGCCATGGCGCGGCGCTCCTCGGCTTTAGCTTCAGCTACCTTTAAGTCGGCGGTAGCTTGGTCGATTTGAAGTTTGGCCCCGATGTTTTCGCCAATGTCAATATCGGCAATATCAATGGACAGAATCTCAAAGGCGGTGCCAGCATCTAGGCCCTTGCTGAGTACCAACTTCGAGATTTTATCCGGGTTTTCGAGCACTTCCTTGTGGGAGCGCGACGAACCGATACTCGTTACAATGCCTTCGCCGACGCGCGCTAGAATGGTTTCTTCCCCTGCGCCACCGACGAGTTGGGCAATGTTGGCGCGCACCGTAACCCGAGCCTTGGCAATGAGCTGAATCCCGTCTTGGGCGACAGCCGCTACGTTGGGCGTGTTGATTACCTTAGGGTTAACGGAAGTCGTGACGGCCTCGAATACGTCGCGGCCTGCTAAGTCGATAGCCGTGGCTTGCTTAAAGGATAGCGGAATGTTGGCTTTGTCGGCCGAAATCAGCGCTTTAATAACGCTAGGTACATTGCCCCCGGCTAGGTAGTGCGTTTCTAGGTCATTCGAAGTTAGCTCCAGTCCCGCTTTCGTAGAAGTAATCAAAGAGTTAACGATGAGTGTGGGCGACACTTTCCGTACGCGCATCAGCACGAGCTGAAATAAGCTCACACGCACGCCGGAGAAGATGGCCGTAATCCAGAGACTTATCGGGAAGAAGTACAGAAAGACAAGCAGCACAACGGCTGCAATGACTATAGGCAAGAAAGGTATTTGCATAAGCTGTTGAGTCTAACGATTAACGGTAGCAAGTACGATCTTTTACCGCAGCTTTCGGTAGCTCGGCCGTATAACTTCACCGCTCACAGCATGATACCTGCAAGCTAGCCAGCTTGCTCCACCACAATGCGGTTGTGCTCGATGCCGAGTACGCGCACCGTAGTGCCAACGGGCAAAAACTCACCGCGAGTGACTACTTCGCGCCGGTCGTCGAGGAACAGGGCGGTGCCGGCAGGGCGCAAAGCGGAAAGGGCGCGGCCCGTAACGCCGGGCTGCACATCGGGTTGGCGCACGTCGCGCACGCGGGCGTAGTTCACGTCCGTTAGGGCCATTTTGGCTAGGTTCTTCGGCCGCAGCCCGATGTACAAGATCACACTGACCAGCACCACGGATACGCCCAGCGCCACGTGCCCAGCTGTCGTGCCTAGGTCGCGGTAACCCAACCAGATACCAGCAGTCAGCAGGACGAAGCCGACCAAGCCCACCAGGGTAGTGCCAGGAATAAACACCACTTCGGCTACCACAAACAGCAAACCGAATAGTAAAAGAGCCGCAATGCTTAGCCAATCCATCGGAGAAGGGTAAAAGAGAGGAATACTCTGGAATATACGCAGAAAATAGCTAGGCGTCCACGCAGGCAAGGTCGGGATTTCCTACTTTGCTCTTCCAACAAGCTGTTTGCGAACGTGGCCGTCGAATTTGCTCACCATCAACCCTTTAATCGTGCGGACAAGCTAGCCTTGCTGGCTACTTTATTGCGCCGCATACCCTACTTAACCGAGGCAGATATTGCTGCGTGCTTGCCGCTCTGGACGAAGGCCGTAACGCTGAAACGCAATGATTTTCTCATTCGGGCCGGACAAGTAGAACATCATCTGTACTTTGTGGCCAGCGGCGCCATGCGCATCTATCTGCCCGATGCCTCGGAAGAAATCTGCGTAGGGTTTGCATACGGAACTAGCCTGATTTGCTCGTTCCCATCGTTTGTAGAAAATCGACCTTCCGACTATTGCATTCAGGCGCTGAAAAAGACGGAGCTACTGGCCGTAAGCCGCGCCGACTTTCTGGTTTTGCTCGACAGCAACGCCAACTTTGCGCGGTTCTGGCGCATGGAGCTAGAACGCGTACTAGTGGGGCGCATCGAACGCGAAATTGACCTGCTGCTGCCCGAGCCTGAACGTCGCCTACAGCGGCTGCTGGCGCGCAGTCCGCACCTCTTCCAGCTCATCCCGAAAAAGTACATTGCCTCGTACCTGCGCATGACCCCCGAGACGCTAAGCCGGCTGCGGTAAATCTTGAGGCTAATCAAGGTTTCGGAATCTGGTATCCACAACCTTTGTCAAAAACAAAGCAACGCTATGGATACCACCACTTTCCTTGTGCAACTACAAGCCGCCGTGCGCCGCTTGCAAGCCGCCGTCGAAACAGAGCTAGCTTCGCTCGACGACTTTGCCCTTAATTTCAAACCTACCTCCGAGCAATGGAGCGTGCTCGAGTGTTTAGAGCACCTGAACCGCTACAGTCGCTACTACAATCCGGCCCTTGGCAAGGCCGTGCAGCAAGTAGCTAGCGCGACGCAGAGCACGCTGGTGCGCTACAGTTGGCTAGGTCGAAAATCTATCACGATGATGCAGCCAGGCAACGGCAAGCAATATAAAACCGTGAAACACATGAACCCCGCCGGTAGCGCCCTCAGTCGCGAAGTACTGGCCGAATTTTTAGCGCACCAAACCCAGCTGCTAGTGTTGCTCACCGACGCGCAGAAAACCGACCTCAATAAGAAGGCCGTGCCGGTCGAGTTCTTCCGTTTGCTAAAGCTAGGTGTCGGAGAAGCCTTGGAATTTGTGGTGCGCCACCAGGAGCGACACGTACAGCAAGCCCTGCGCACCAAGCAGCAAGCCGTTCGCGCCAGCTTGGCGTTGGTTGTGTGAGCATCGGCTAGGCTTATTGGCAGCAAAAAGCTGGCCTCTGCGTATAAGCAGCCACGATGAAACAACGTGATGTAACTGACTCGCACAAGACCACCTGGACCTGCGTGCAAGCGTATGCCGGCGTAGAGGAAAAGGTGGCCGATAAAGCCGCTAAACTAGCCGAGACCGACGACGGCTCAGTGCCTGTAGTATGCACACCCACTGGCGGCGCCCAAACCGTGCGACTGGAATTGAAAAGTGATTGGTACGACGACCTCTCCGACGAAGAACTGCTGACGGCTATTGCAGCGGCGCAATAAGGTAGGCAGCAGAAAAAGCTAGGCTGGCTCTTGCTGCAACACTGCGCGTTCTTTCCGGTTGAACCAGAGATACATCGGTACGCCAGTAAGCATCAGCACGAGGCCAATGGCTGCTTCCCGTGGGCGAGCAAAGGTGGTGTTGATAACCAAGGCGATACAAAACAAAATCATGATGGCGGGCACGATGGGGTACCCCCATACCTTATAGGGGCGTGGAGCGTCGGGCATACGCTTGCGCAGAATAAAGACGCCAAGTGTAGTAGCGCCATAGTAGATAAAGACGGCAAAGATGATCATGTCCGTCAGTTGATCGAACGTGCCGGAGAGCACCAGCAAGCAAGACCACACGCCTTGAAAAAGCAACGAGTTGGCCGGTACGCGCGCTTCGTTTAGCTCGGCGGCTTTGGAAAAGAACAGGCCTTCGCGGGCCATGGCAAAATAAGGCCGACAGCCGGATAGGATGGAAGCATTGGTACAGCCTAGGGTTGTAACCAGAATGAGCACCGAGATAAACAGCGCGCCGTTTGTGCCCCAAAAGCTCCGGACAGCCTCAATGGCGGTTATCTGATTGCCGGTTTTGTAGATCTGCTCCAGCTGGGGAATAGACAGGAGCGACAGATAGGTAGTATTGACCAGCAGGTACAGGGCAATGATGATAAATACCCCGACTGCAATGCCGCGCGGAATATTGCGCTTGGCATCCTTCACTTCGCCCCCGATATACCCAATAGATGCCCAGCCCTGGTACGCCCAGAACGCCGACAGCATGCCCGTAAAAATGCTGCTTAGTGTGACGCTGTGCCCCGGATCAGTGGTCTGGGTCGATACGACGCTGCCTAGGCTCTTGGGGCTGTGCGCCAAACCGAACGCCACAATGACAAAAATGCCTATAAAGACCAGCGCTAGAATGGCCGTGCTCACACTCGCGCTGGTCTTAATGCCTTTTGTATTGAGCCAAGTAAGCAGCGTAATGAGCAGAATGGCAGTGAGCTTTACATTGAAATCGGCAAAAGGGTAAAACACACCGGCGAGGTTAAAATCAGCCAGGGAAGTCAGGACGGGCGGTAAGGACACAATGCTGGCCAACGACTGCGCGAAGACATAGGCCAACGAAGCAATAGTGGCCGTCTGGATGACCGTGAATAACGACCAGCCAAAAATGAAGGCAAAAAAGCGGTTGTAAATCTTCCGGAAATAAGCGTAGTCGCCGCCGGTATCGGCCAAAAGCCCGGCTACTTCGGCGTTGCTCAGCGCCCCAAACAAGGTAATAATGCCCCCGAGTACCCAACAAATCAAAATCCAGCCCGACGAGTGCAGCTCCGCGGCCATGGGCGCAACTTTCTTGTACACGCCCGAGCCGAGAATGTTACCAATCACGACTACAATCACGAGGCGCAACCCAAGTGCACGATTAAGCTGAGGAGCACTCATCCCGTCAAGCTGATTTTGGTGAGGTATAGAATAGAATACTAGCGCACCAGAAAATCTAGCTAGGTCCTGGTTCGGACAAAGTAGGGATTATTTCTAACAGCAACGCCCCTGAGTTACTCAGGGGCGTTGCTGTATCGTGAATTTCATAGTCCGCGTTCGTAGGTAGTTCAGGCGCAGGCTACAACAAAGGTCGCATTGTTTGCCTAGTAGGCCCGGGCGAAGTAAACGCGGCGAGAGCTGGGTTTGCCCGTCAGGATGCACGTGCCTTCTTCGTCGGGTTCGTTGAGGGCAATGCACCGGATGGTTGCCTTGGTTTCGTCTTTGATGCGCTCTTCGGTTTCGGAGGTGCCATCCCAGTGCGCCACCACAAAGCCGCCTTTCGTATCGAGCACCTGCTTGAACTCGTCGTAGGTGTCGACGCGCGTGGTGTGCTCTTCGCGGTAGGCAAGGGCCTTGCGGTAGATGTTGGCTTGCATGTCGGTGAGCAGCTGATCGATGCTGTTCACGATATCGGCCAGCGGCAGGTTCATCTTCTCTTTGGTGTCACGGCGCGCTACTTCGACGGTGCCGTTGTCTAGGTCGCGGGCCCCAACTGCTAGACGCACTGGTACGCCCTTCATTTCCCACTCGGCAAACTTGTAGCCAGGACGCTCCGTGTCGCGGTCGTCTACCTTCACGCTGATGCCGCGTTCAATCAACCCCATCTGGATCGGGCGGATACGCTCCAGCAGCTCATCGAGCTGGCCCGTTTTGTAGATTGGCACGATGACCACCTGAATAGGAGCTAGCTTGGGTGGCAGCACTAAGCCTTCGTCGTCGGAGTGCGCCATGACGAGGGCACCCATCAGGCGGGTGCTCACGCCCCAGCTTGTACCCCACACATGCTCTAGCTGGCCTTCTTTCGTCTGAAACTGCACGTCGAACGCTTTGGCAAAATTCTGCCCTAGGAAGTGCGAGGTACCGGCTTGCAGCGCCTTACCATCCTGCATCATGCCTTCGATGCAATAGGTTTCCAGAGCACCCGCAAAACGCTCGTTTTCTGTCTTCACACCGCGCACTACCGGCAGGGCTAGGTGCTCTTCGGCAAACTCGGCGTACACGTTTAGCATTTGCCGGGTTTCGGCTAGCGCTTCCTCGGCAGTGGCGTGGGCTGTATGTCCTTCTTGCCACAAGAACTCAGCCGTACGCAGGAACAGGCGCGTGCGCATTTCCCAGCGCACCACGTTAGCCCATTGGTTGATGAGAAGTGGTAGGTCGCGGTAGCTCTGAATCCAGTTTTTGTAGGTGCTCCAGATGATGGCTTCTGAGGTCGGCCGTACAATCAACTCTTCCTCTAGCTTCGCGTTAGGATCAACGCGTAGCTTGCCTGGATTATCGGGGTCTGTTTGGAGCCGATAGTGGGTTACGACGGCGCATTCTTTAGCAAAACCTTCGGCGTTTTTTTCCTCCGCTTCAAACAGGCTTTTGGGCACGAAAAGCGGAAAATAAGCGTTCTGATGACCTGTACGCTTAAACATGTCATCGAGCTGGCGTTGCATCTTCTCCCAGATGGCGTAGCCGTAGGGCTTAATGACCATGCAGCCGCGTACGGCGGAGTTTTCGGCTAGGCCAGCACGCTTTACTAATTCGTTGTACCACAAGGAGTAATCCTCGCTACGCTTAGGCAAACTTTTGCTCATGTTTTAGAGTATCTTTGAGTAGTCGAAGCGGTTCTTGTATCGGTACAAGATTTGATAGTAAAAAAGCACCGTTTCGGCGTAAATTTACGTTATTATCCCTGAGTAGCTTTCTTTTTAGAATTCAGACTACGGGACCTCATTCGTTCTCCATTATTTGGGTTTCTCTTTACGCGCAAGCAGCCATGAAAAATAAATTAACCACCCTAGTTCCCGCGGTAGCGCTGCTCGCCCTGAGTGGCTGCGCCAGTACCTCGGGCATAACCTCTACGGAGAACGACGGCGTCTATTATTCATCCAAGGATCGGACGACGCAAGTGGCCACGGCTTCTACCGCGACGGATGATCAATACGCCGTTCAAGGACAAGGCATTGACGAAGACACCAATCCTGAATATAGCGGCAATCAAAACAGCTCGTCGAGTGGCTCCTCGGAGTACTATGATGACAGCTATGCTTCGCGCCTAGGTCGCTTCAATAACTCTTCTTATAGCGGGCTGAGCTATTACAGCCCCGTGTACACCGATCCTTACTTCGTAGGCGGTGGCTACGGCAGCGCGTTTTCTCCTTACTATGGCTTAGGCACTGGCTACGGCGGATTTTACGATCCGTTCTACAGCTCATTCTATAGCCCCTTCGGTTACGGCTTTGGCGGCTCTTATCTGAGCCTCGGCCTAGGCTTCGGTAATTACGGAGGGTACCGTCCTTATGGCCTCGGCTACGGAGGCTTCTATGATAGCTTTTACAACCCGTACTACGGCGGCCTGTACGGTGGCGGTTACTACGGGCTAGGTTCTGGTTACGCCTACGGCAACTCCGGTTATTGGGGGGGCAATGGTGACTATGGTCGCCGCAACGTACGCTATGCTCCGCGGGTAGATCGTGCCCGTGAGGCAGTTTCAGCTAGCCAACCTATTGGTGGTGGGGGCCGTGGCGGTCGTTACGTGAGCCAAGGTGGCCTAACAGCTTCGCCAAATACCAGCGGCATCGTAGCACCTAACACCAGCGTGGTAGGCAATGCTGGGCCTAGCGTTGCTCCGGCACGTGCACGCGGCCGGATAACGGAGCCAGGCACTTATCAGTCGCAGCAAACCAATGGGTTAGCTGCTCCCAATAACAATTACAACCTCAACGAGCGCGTGATGAGCGAGACCGAGCGGGGCGCCCGTGAAGGTCGGTTGAGCCGCCGCACGATAGATCCTAGCACACAGTCGACAGAACAGCCACGCCTCGATTACTCAGGCCGCGGACGTCGGGAGCAGATGGTTGATAACACGAACGCTGCTGGTTCAACCACGCCACAAGATTATCAGCAGGCACAGCGCCGGAGCCGCATTAGCGAGGTATTCCGTAACAGTGAAGTGAGCAACCAAAACCAATCGACTCCACAGCGTACTTACGAGTCGCGGACCTATTCGCAGCCAACGCGCACGTACTCGGAGCCAACGCGTACCTACTCAGAACCAGCGCGTGTGTCGTCGCCTGCGCCTTCATTTGGGGGCTCTAGTGGCGGCGGTGGCAACTTCGGCGGTGGAGGTGGTGGCGGCGGTGGCCGTGGCCGCATCCGGTAGATACTACCAACTGCCGAGCAGCGTTATCTCAGGTGAACGACCATCAGATAGTGGTCACCTTCTAACTCTATGAAAAACAAACAATACTGGCTTGGCTTAGCTCTTATGGGCTGGGCCAGCCACGCTTTTGCCCAAACCGAAGACGACGCCTTGCGTTATTCGCGGTTGCAATTTGGGGGACCAGCTCGTACGCAAGCTATTGGTGGCTCTAGCGTAGCAGTGGGGGCTGACCTAGGTAGCTTGATAACCAACCCGGCTGGGCTAGGCCTATATCAAAAGTCAGAAATTTCCTTTTCACCAGGCTATAGTATCACGAGCAGTAGTAGCACCGGCACCGGCTCTAAAACAGACGCTTCACGCAATAACCTGCATGTTGCGAGCTTTGGGGCTGCTTTTACTAATCGCAAGCCCGACAACGATGATAGTGACTGGCGCAGTGGCACTTTTGCTGTCGGAATAAACCGGGTAAATAATTTCAACACCTCTTTCCGGTACGCAGGAAGTGTAGACGACCAACGCTCCCTCTTCCAGCGTTTTCGCGAGCAGCGGGTCGACAGCACGCAGATTTATAAAGAAGACGATAATCAGAGCTACGAAACGCTGGATGGCTTAGCCTATGGTGCGTTGCTGACGAATGTCGACCCACGCACTGGTCGCACGTACACGCCTACATTACTAGAGCGCCAAGGTGCCATCAACCAGAGCGAAACGGTTATCACTAAGGGGGCGCAGACGCAGTATGATTTTGGTTACGGTGCTAACTACCGCGATAAACTATACCTAGGTATAGGGCTAGGTATTATAAACACGCGCTACAACGAATCCCGTAACTACCAGGAGTCGGACAATGATGTGACCAATTACTTCGGTAGCTTGTCACTAGTTGATCAGTACCAAACGCGAGGCACGGGCTTCAACCTGCGAGTGGGGGCTATCTATCGGGTAACCGATATGGTGCGGCTTGGCGCTTCCGTTCAGACGCCAACGTTCATGCGCTTAACAGATGACTACAGCACGACGCTTACGTCCAACTACAGCCCAGCTGTTCCCCTCGGGGGCGGACAAACAACGACAGGTGCTACGGTAAACACGCAGCCGAGTTCCTATACTTACCAGCTTACCACGCCATTTCGGGCATCAGGTGGTGTGGCAGTTACTATTGGTAAGTACGGTTTCCTGTCGGGAGATGTAGAGTATCTGAATTACAGCCAAGCGAAGTTCAGCGACGACAACAGCGACAATTTCAGCTCGACGCCTGCTTATGGCTACGATGTTGAAAACCAAGCTATCAAGTCATTATACCGCTCAACAGTCAACTTTCGTGTTGGTGGAGAAGCTCGCCTCGACGTGTTTCGGCTACGACTGGGGTATGCTCGCTACGGCGACCCATTCCAATCCAGTGACTTCGACCGTACCCAGAATTACATCACTGGTGGCGTAGGTTTGCGGCAGAACAACTTCTTCCTCGACTTAACTGGTGTATACAATACCAACGACCGTTTCTACAGCCCCTATACCTTGAATAGTGGTGCGCAGCCAGTAATTGCGGTGAATACCAACCGCTTTACTACCACGGCTACAGTCGGCTTCACTTTTTAGCGGAAGTGTTAACAACAAAAAAGGCGACCTAGCTAGGTCGCCTTTTTTGTTGGGTTATCATGGAGAAGTTGCCAGTAGCTAGTCCTGCTTCCTTAAGAGTAAGCTTTAGCCGGTAGCGTTGTTGCGCGAGCAGGCCTGCTGGGTTTAATGGTTTTGTGCCGCCGGCCCCACCACACTAAGAAACCAGTGACGGGTAAGCTGGCCGAAATCAAACTGGCTAGGAAAGCTACGATTTTGCCACCTAGCCCCAAGATCTGGCCCGTATGAATATCATAGTTAGCGTCGTTCAGCTTGGTGCCGTTGCTTTTGCTGGCGTGAAACTGCTGCTTCAGTAGCTGGCCCGAAACGGGGTGGAAGCTGAACTCGTCGCGGTAGTAATAATGCAGAGCCCGTTGGTAGGTCCAGCAGCCTACGGGGTCTTTGTCGGTACCGCGAGGAGCAATAAGGATCATTGCGTTTTGGGGCGAAAGGCGGCGTGCGGTGCGGTAAATCACATCGGCTAGGGGCTGAGTAGAAGCCGTAACCGTTTGCAGCGTGTCGATCTTCGGAATGGCTTTCTCCTGCGGGTACTGTCGACCACCATTTGCCACAAACTCTACCGACTCAAGCATCCAAGGAAACACCATGAACAGGCCCGTGAGGGCTAGTACCAACGCAACGCTGGCGGCATAAAAGCCTAGCACGTTGTGCAAATCGTAGTTGACGCGGCGCCACCGGGCACCCCACTTGATGGTGAAGCGCTGCTTACGCTCCTGCTTGCGCTTGGGCCACCACAGCACCACCCCCGTACCTAGCATCACCACAAAAATTAGGACGGAACCACTTACCACCCATTTGGCGAAGGGCTCGGGCAGCAGCAAGGTCATGTGAATTTCCTGCACAATGCTGAAAAAGTGGGTGCTTAGGTTTTGCTCGTGTAGCACTTTGCCAGTGTACGGGTTCAGGTACACCTGCATGGGGTTGCCAGCTTTATCCGTGAAAAACACCGTGGCCGAACGTTCGGGCCCGAAGTAAGTTACCCACGTATCCTGAGCCGCTATGCCGGGATGCGGCGCCAACGCTGCCTTCTGCAAGCGCGAAGGCAATACCGGCGCTGTCGTTTGCGCTGCCACTTTGCGCCAAGGCTCCGTCAGGTCGCGGATTTCGTCCTGAAAGGTGAAGATGGCGCCGGTGAGGCTGACAATAAACACCACTAGCCCGGACGCGAGGCCGAGCCAGAGGTGTAGTTTGCCAACGAGCTGCTTAGCCGTCATAGGCGGAGAGTTAGAGTTAGAACTTATAGCTCACGCTGCCTACGATGCTGCGTAGCTTTTGCGCGTTGAAGGTGGTGTAACCGATCCAATAATGTTTGTCGGTGAGATTATCCACTTTCACAGCAAAGCGATAATGCGGCAGATCGTAAAAGGCACTGGCATTGAGTACCGTGTAGCTAGGTAGCGTAAAGACGCCCTGTGAAACGCTGTTGAGAATCTTGTTGTCGCTGGCATAGTTACCCCCAAAACCTACCCCTAGCCCTTGGAGAGTACCAGTGGGCTGGCGGTAGCTAACCCAGGCGTTAGCCAAGTAAGGTGACGACGCCGTATTGGGGCGACGACCGTTTACATCCTCGTTGGTATCCACAAACTTAGAATAGTTGTAGGCAAAACCACCCACCACGTTTAGTCCTGTAAGCGGGTTGGCTGTCAGGTTTAGCTCGGCGCCGCGGCTCCATTGGGTGCCGTCCTGGGCACCGATACTAATGCCGCCTACGGTACCTAGGTTACGTAGAATGTTCTGTACCCGGATGTCGTAGTAGCTTACTGTGGCACTTACTCGGCCGCCAGCTGCGTCGAGCTTTACACCACCTTCAATTTGGTTGGCATGCTCCGGTTTGAGCGCGAAAGACCGGCCTTCGGGTGTTTGGTAGCTGCCGTTTTGGTTATTGAAGCTATTCTGATAATTCGCAAACAGTGATACCCGATCTTTTATCGGCTGGTACACCAGACCGAACTTTGGCGAAACGGCTGTTTGGGCGTAAGCCGGTACGGGTGAGTACAAGATGCCCCCCTTGTTGTCGTAGCGGTCGACGCGCACGGCAGCCAACACGCTAAGCTTTTCAGTGAGGTTAAGCACATCCGATACGAAGGCGCTATACGTATTAATTTTCGTTGTAACCAGGTAATGTGGAGGCGCTTGGGCCGCGTAAGCTGCATCAACGGCAGCACCGTTGAAGGTGCGGTAGTCGTAGCCCGGCACGTTGAGAGGCGCCGTGTCGAAGGTGCCACCGAAGAAGTCAACGTTGGAGTCGATCCGCAGGAAATCCAGGCCTAGCACTACGCGGTTGCGGAGGCTACCTAGCTTGAAGTCGCCGTTGAACAGCTGCTGCACCTCATACGTTTGGCGGCGGCTGTTTTGCGTTGATTGGTCGGCTCGAAGCAGATTATTTACGCCTGGCGTGGTAAAGGTGCTGTCGTTACGAAGTGCAATATCCGATATCAGGTAGAAGTAGGGCCCTTTGCCTTCCGAGTAACTACGGCTGGAGCTGAGGTAAGTAGTAGAGGTAAAGCTAGGGGAGATGCGGTAGCGAACCTGCCCAAACAAGTTGGTGCTGCGGGAGTCCTGCGTTAGCCCCGGTCCTTGGTACGACTGGCGATAATCGAGCGGAGCTTGGTCAGCCCGCGAAAAGCCGAAGTTATCAACTTTATCGCCGTAATATAGGTATATGAGCTGCTTGCCTACATTCGTGCCGCGGTACACTTCCGCATCCAGATTGATGGTCAGGCGTTCCGTAGGTTGAAATTGCAGGCTTGGTGCAATAGCTAGGTTCTTTACGAAGCCTGCGTACCCCGCATTCTGGAAGCTATCTTCGTAATTGTAAGCCGCGTTTAAGCGGAAAGCTAGCGTCTTAGCTGTGTTAAGAGGAGTGTTCACATCAGCACTTACCCGGTGAAAGCCATAGCTGCCAGCCGACACAGCTACTTCACCCCCGAAGGTTTCGTAGGGTTTCTTCGTTACACGGTTCAGCAAGCCACCGTAAGAGGTTAGGGCACTGCCATAGAGCGTAGCCGAGGGGCCCTTAATGACTTCGAGCTTCTCTAGATTGGCCGCATCAACGGTGCTAGTAACGCTACCAACTACGCCGTTGCGCAGCTGACTCGACACGACAAAGCCGCGGCTAGCATAGAAGGAACCACCATCGCCGCTGCGCCCCGTCGGCTCCCACATTTTTTGCAGGCCCGGTGCATTGCGTGTGGCGTCATCCACCGAAAACACCAGCTGCTCAGCCAATAGCTCCTTGCCCACGGTCGCATACACCTGCGGGTTTTCGAGGTTGTTGAGCTGCATTTTGCCCACGTATTCCGATTGCTTGCGAGCAAATTTGTTTGTTTGCTGGCCTTCCACTACCACCTCGTCCAGCTGCTCGTTGCTCTGCTCCAACGTAAAATCCTTGGTTACGGCTTCGTTGGCTCTTACCTCTACTCGGTGTTGCTGCGTTTTGTAGCCCACCATGCTCACTCCTAGCGTGTACGTTCCTGGCTTTAGTTGAGTGAGTTGGTAGTTGCCGTTGGCATCTGTGTTGCTGCCGATAGTAGTGCCCTTCAGCCCAATCGACACACCCATTACGGGTTGGCCAGCGGCATTGATACGACCTTGGATAGTACTAGTTTGTGCACTGGCAGACCATGCTATCAGGCACCCTAGTACCGTGAGCAAAAATGTAGACGGCTTGCCTAGCCGCTTAAGAGTAAGAACGTACATGTGTGTTGCAATGAGTTTCGTACTGCAAAACTCATATGCAAACCGCAAGAATCCTAAACTTATTTAGACTAATTAAAAACAATAGCTGTCACTTTTGTCCTTATAGATATACTCGCTTACCAACAAGACTTTCCTAAACCTAGGTAATATGGTGCCAGACGGAGCTACTACTGAACCGTAGTCTTCGACACCCGAATCTGCAAGAGCACAGTTGGGACTGCCGTGGAAAGAATATCCTGCACGTAAATTAGGCCAATCCGTTGGTCACCCATAGTAGTGCGGAACGCAATAACCTTTTCTTCGCCAATAGAAGGAAGATAAGAGGTCGAAGCAGACCCATCGTTGAAGGCATCTCGCAACGCTACATTTGTCGTGGCATTGTTGAAGTCGCGAAGGGTGAGCCCGGTCATACGCAGTTCCGTCCTGTTCTTGGTAGGCCAGGCCGAGGTCCCAGCCTTGCTCATTGCTTCAGCCGTTGCGTTGGGGGCAGCTAGGCCGAAAGCATTGTTGGGGCCCGGTACATACGCCAGATCAATAAGCTGCTGGAAAACAGGATTAGTAGCTGCGTAGCCGGTAAGAGCTAGCCCATTCGTTGCGTCTAGAAAACTGCGGCGAGCCCGAAGATGAGACTGTGGTGCTTGCAATAACGTGCTATAGTTATGGATGACGGCTGCCGAATCGGTACGGCGCATCGATAGCCGATACTGCCGAGTAGCCTCTTTATTATCTGCATCAATTATTTTAAACAGCCAGGTTTCACGCCCAGAGGTAGTACGGCTAGTGAAATCATGTCGGAAAACGAAAGCATTGGTATTGTCGGCCAACGTAGAGTCCAGATAAATGCAAGAGTCTTTAGGCGCAGCAGGCGATAAGGCACCGAGAGGATACAAAGACGGGGCTAGGCCGGGTTCGTAAACGACGGTAACAACAAGCCGGCGTAAAGCACTATACTTCTTGTCATCAGTAGTATCCCTGTCACGATTATCGGCATACAAGAAGCTACTTACCGTATCGCCGGGCGTAGTCAAGACCCGGCTAGAACTAGTAAAGCGGGTACTGCCCACAAAGTCGATGCGAGGACCCGACGTAACGCCAGGGTCACAGGCGGTAAGCACAAGTACCAATAAAGACGCAAGAAGCAAGAAGGAACGACGCATAGCGTGCAAAGGTCGGGGGAAGAAAGCGAAAGTAGAAGCCGGCTGGCGCAATGAAGTGAGCTAGGTAAACTACCCGCATTCGCTCACAGACCAACGCACACTGTTACGTCCTGTACTTCAACGGGCGCAAGCCGTCGAAATTTTCCTCACCGCCTATTTTCTTGACCTGTTACCGCTCTGGCTAGCTTCCTTACTTCGTGCCCATACTGGTGAGTCTCTTGCAAGTAGTATACATAGCTAGGTGCAGCTTACCAGATAAGGTATAAATAGCACTTAAGTAATTATAAATCAATAGCTATGTGGAAGTATAAGCTAGCTTCCCGACGAGAACACGCTTATACGATAGGTAGGTGTAAAGGTTAAGAGTAGAGGAAGTAATTTATCGGCGAACGTGTGAAATGACAATTTAACCTGTGAATAAGGCTATTTGTCGAACGGATATTGTACAATCAGAGAAATTGTGTAGTTTTCGATACGATAACCTCTGGCTCAGCGATTTATCGGCCCTCTCCCGACGTCAACTGCTTATTACCTTTCTTCTGCATGGTTAAAAGCTTACTCTGGTTTTTTTTATTCAGTGTTGTTTTAGGGTTTGGGTGGGGAGAGGTAGCGCATGCACAATCAAGCGGCGCCAAACAAAAAAATGCTGCTTTCTATATCGTGGCGCATCAAGACGATTGGCAACTCTTTATGGGTAGCCATGCCTATGATGATATTCAACGCCCGAAGACCAAAGTAATCATCATCTGTCTCACCGCTGGCCAGGCAAATGAGCCAGGCGATGCTTACTGGCAAAGTCGCGAAGTTGGTTGCCGTGCCTCTATTCAAGCCGCCGCAGATCTTTCCACTCAGATGGGACCTGATTCTCTGTTTGGCGAAGAGACGGTCAACACGCACCTAGTACACACCTTTCGGCATAAGAATGTAGTAGCGTACTTCTTGCGCTTACCAGATGGTGGGTTCAACGGGAAAGGATTCGCGCGTGGAAATTTTCAAAGCGTACGCCAGTTCAAAAACGGGAAAGGTGGGCCATTAACAAGCATCGATAAAACGGCTTCTTATGCTACTTGGGAGGATTTAACTGAAACGGTTCATCGGATTGTTCAACGCGAAAGTGCCGGCACGAAGTGCACCTGGGTGCATACGCCAGATCCTAATGAAACATACAATCCCGATGACCATCCTGACCACCGGATGGCTGGGGTAATAGCGCGCATTGCAACGGCTGATCAAGATTGTCGGCAGCTGTTGTACGTTGAGTATGCTTCGAGCAAAAAGCCAGAAAACCTGTCGGCCGATGAAAAAGCGCATCAGAGTCTGTTGTTTGCTGCTTATTGCAAAGGCCAAGTACGAGCTGGGCAAGTTACAGAATGGAACGAGGCGCACTTGAAATGGCTAGGTAGACAATATTTCCGCATGCGCCACAATGCTGACCCAACTACCAAGAAGCCAGAAGTCGTTGCGTATGTCGCAGATTCCACTGCGCTTACCTCTGCCAATATTTCGCTGAATGCCAACTACCCAAACCCCTTTTCGCTTTCGAGTACTGTCGGCTACACACTGCCTAAGGCGGCTTTTGTAACGTTGCAGATATTTAGTATGCAAGGCCTATTGCTCAAAACCATGGTGCAAGCCACGCAGAGCGTTGGTTACCATGAGGTATGGCTAAACGCCGATCAATTTCCTGCAGCCGGACAGTATATTTGTCGCCTACAGGTAGGTCAGGAACATCGCTACCGTCGAATAGAAGTCGCCCGGTAGCTTGGTTTACAGTTAAGTAGATTTAGTTATCGAAGCTGTTTTGGTAACTAAATCTACTTTTATGCTTATGCCCTTTCGCCAGAACAAAGCATTCTGGCTCGTGACAATTGCTATGTTGTTACAAGTCGGGCTGGTACTACGTGCTTTTGGGCCCTTGCTTTTGCATCCGGGCCAGTACATGCTCAGTGCCGCTTACGACGGGGCTAAAAACGCCTTTACATTTCAAGCCTACTTACAACAGCCGTTTGCGCGCGGCTTGTGGTGGTTCGGCGATATGAATTACCCTTTCGGCGATTACATCTTCTACACGGATAACACCCCTATTCTCGCCGTTTTCCTTAAGCTCTTCTCACATCATATCCATGATATAAGCGCTTATGCATTAGATATTTATCACTGTATCCTGATTGGCGGTATTTTTCTAAGTACAGCATTATTGTGTGTCTTGTTGCGTAGGATATTGCATTCTGCTGTGCTAGTTGTGGTATTCAGTGTAATGCTGCCTTGGCTCAATCCGCAAACAGAGCGCTTGCTTATTGGGCACTTCAATTTGTCTTTTAGCTGGGTACTGCTGCTCGCTATTTGGGGGCTATGGCAACTATACGAGCGTGAGCACGAAGGGCGTCCGATTGCTGGCGTAGTAGCTGTCGTAACCACGGGGCTTACAGTAGCCGCTTTTATTCACTTATACTACTTGCCCATTGTTGGGCTTTGCATCGGGGCGTTCTTTGTTTTGTGGTTGGCCTCGCAAAAGATTTGGTACCGGTGGCGGTTGCTTGTTGCTGGGGCTGTACTAACGCTAGTGCCTCTGCTAATTAGCTTCACTGTTGTTCGGCTGATTGATGGCTACTATACGTTGCGACGCGCCGACATGGGGTTTTATGAAGTGCCTTCCCTAATGTTTCAGTTCTCGGCGCTTTTCAAACCATATTCTTACGAGAAGACCCACTTTATCATTGAGCCGGTTCAACCTGTTGCCTACGAGTCGTACGGATACCTAGGTGCCTTTGCCCTGATGAGCCTTGTTGTCGCCTTGGTAGTTGCTTGCTTTAAGCGTAAGGCGTGGCTAACGGTGTGGCAGGCATGGAAGCAAACGGTTGTATTTCGCTTTGTGCTGCTGTTGAGCATTGCTGGCTTTTTAGGAGTACTCGCTGCAGTCGGCACCAATTACCAAATCGTACCCGGGCAATTTGTGGTGTATAACTACTTGAGTGTGTTCTTTTACTTAAGCAAAATCACGCACATGGTAGCCCATTTTCGAGCCTTTGCCCGGTTCAACTGGCCTTTTTTCTGGGCGGTCAACCTAGGCGTGCTAGCTGGGCTGGACTACTGGCTACGTACGAGCCAGCAAAGGTGGCGGTGGCTGTTAGCAGTAGGATTGGTTGTGCTTGCGTACATCGATACAAGAGATACACTGAAGCATTATCGCAAATCTCTTGTGCCTAATATCCTGACCAGCGCGAAGAACCAGCCGATTGTCAGCGAGCTAATTGCTAAGCTAGATCCAACCGTTTATCAAGCTATTTTGCCTATTCCTTATTTTCACGTAGGAAGTGAAGCGCCTGGGTTGGTGATCGAAGATGACGACCGACAGGCTATCCAAGCCTTTCAGCTCTCATTGCGAACGCACTTGCCCTTGTTGGCTAGTAAAATGTCGCGTACTCCTCCCGCGCAGGTACGGGCTCTGTTGAGTATGTTTCGGGCAAACAGGGTAGCGCCCGCACTGCGAGCGAAGCTAAGCAGAAAGCCAATTCTGGTTATGGTTGACCAAGGGTTCTACAATGGCAGCAAACGTTGGGTCACAACGCAGCAAGACCCTGCTGCACAAGGCATTTTTAAGGCAGGCGCTCGGTTTATACGGGAAAAGCACTTGAAATTATTAGCTCAAGCCGGCACCCTTCAGCTGTATCGGTGGGACCTAGATTAAGTGGTAAGTACTTGCGTTTTTGCCGCTGATTATTACTCCCATCTTTCGTTTAGCTACAGCATCCGCCGGCGCAAAATTTTCAAAAAGCTAGCTCCTTCCGTGAGTAAAATGCGGGAGTTAAGCTTCGAGAAAACAACACCAGGCTTCAAGCTAACCAACACCGGCTCAACCCGCACGTGCGGTTGGCGTGAAGCCAAAAACAAGAATTCTAAATCGAAAAGGTAGCGGTCGGTAGTCGTTTGCAGGAATACGGCCCGGCCGGTAGCGTTAAAGCCTTTGAGCCCACACTGTGTGTCGCTGACGGGCAGATGCAACAAATTGCGCGTCAGCCCGCGCAATAGGTGCGATATCCGGCGTCGAGTGGCTGGCACGTGCTGATAATATGCCTCATCGCGCACACCTACGGCTAGGTCGCACCCGCCCGCTCGCAGCGTGGCGTATAAGCTAGCGATACTGCGCTCCTCGTACGGAAAGTCAATGTCCGTAAATAAGCATATGGGTTCCTGGACATGCTCTACACCCATGCGCAAGGCATAGCCTTTGCCGCGGTTAGCGGAGTAAGTGAGATAGGTAAAGTGCGGTACCTCTTGCTCAAGTAGCATTACCTCGGCCGGGTCTACGTTGCGAGTAGAGCCATCGTTTACCAGATACAAATGGATAAGAGTATCCGGCGGCAGAAGTGTGTACAATCGGGACAGACTCTCCAGGATGTTATTGGCCCACCCAGGTAGGGGGTTGAAGCAGGGCAGCACTAGCGCTAGCGCGGGAGCAGCAGTCATGGAGGCAAATAGGGTGGGCAACCTCAGTACGGATGAGCAAAGCGGGCGGGGCAAGCAAAGCTTAATTACGTACTTCTTCTAGCCCTCTCAAATGGCCATAATCAGAAGTTTGCCGCAATGCCAGCGCAAGTTGCACAGGAATAATGGTTTTGAGGAGCTTGCTATAAGCTGAACAGCGAGAAATATACTGCTGGGGATGCGGCATTTGCTACATACACTGCTGAAGGTGTGGTTTGAAAGCAATGAGTAACGTAGATCGAATAGATTGACTCACCTGCTGGCAAGGTATTTTGCTGATCTTTTGTCCGGAGAAAACCAGTACTTTGAGTGTCGTCATTGCTGCGTTTATCTGTTATACATGCCTCTTTTTAACTTCTCTGCACGTACGCCTTGGGCTTGGTTGCTGTGGCTGCTGTTTGTACTCGAAGTGTTATTCTTCACGTTCTGGCGTAAGTCGCTAGGTCCTTATTGGAGCCCAGTGTTGCTCTACAGCGTGGAATTGCTGCTTTGCCTAGGGCTAGCTTACCGGCTACGAGGTCTACAACTGCGGCGACTCGTGCCGACGCGCAACGTTAGATATCGGTTCTTAGTTGGAGCTGCGCTGCTGGCAACAAGTCCGCTGCTGACGGCATCCATCATTCGGAAGGCCTTGGTTCGGGCCCCCATTGGTACCTTTTCTGATATCGTGCCGGCGTTGCAGGTGTATGTACAGCGCTTCTTGCAGCATGAAACGGTGTACAAGCCACTAACGATGTTTGGCTATACGTTTCTGCCAAACTACCCGTCGATGCAGTGGCTGCCGTTTGTGGGTGCTGACCTAGCAGGTATCGATTACCGGTGGTGGGCTTATGGCGGCTTGCTACTAGGCCTACTGACTTACGAGTGGCTTCTGGCGCGCTTGGAGTTGCCCTGGGCAGAGTGGCTACTGAAGGCCGCGTTACCCGTGCTGCTGGTGCATTTCAACGTAATTATCGACAAGCCCATGTACAGCCTGACGGTTGAGGGATTGATCGTTGGCTTTTACTGTTTGCTGGCAGCCGGTATTTTTTCGAACTCTGCCTGGATAAAGGCTGCTGGCTTAGCCTTGTGTTTACTTTCCCGCTATTCCTTGGCTCTGTGGGTGCCGCTCTATGGTTTACTGTTGCTCTATGAAAACCCACGGCGGGGCTGGTTAACCGCTGGTTTGACCGTCGTTGGGGTGGTGGCGTTGTTTGTGCCTTTTTTGCTACATGATCCCACTATCTTCTTTCGGGCGCAGCTTGAGAACCTAGATGTTGCCAAATCAGCGTGGCAGCAGATCGATACAACGGCCCCCTGGCTCGGGCCTATTCACCTCTTCAACGGAGTAGGGCTGGCGCCCTGGTTCTATGACTTGTCAGGTACGTTAGAAGATCGGATTATTCGACTTCAACTAGTTCATTTTGCCTTGTGTACGGGTATTGTAGTATTAGCCGGCGGTTTGTTTTGGTATCATCGTCGCCATTTCGATCCGCGGTTGGCTGCGTTGCTAAGCCTAAAAGCCTACTTAGCTACCTTTTATGCTTTTCTGATTGTGCCCTACACGTACCTAGCTTCCGTGTCGCTGTTCACTTCGCTCTTTGTACTGCTCCTGATTACGAGAAAACAAGCCTCATTTCTAGGGCCTATAGCTGACGGCTAGCGGCCGACTTTTAGGAACCCGCTTCCTGACCAGCTGAGCGAGCGGCCGGCATATTCGTATCCGAAACGATGTACAGTGGCCGTTGGCGTACGTTGGCGTTCAGGCGCGCAATGTACTCGCCGATGATTCCGACGGATATAAGCTGTACGCCGCCTAGGAATAAAATACTGACCATCAACGAAGGCCAGCCGGGTTGATAATCGTGGGTGACAAAACGGGAGTAAAGTGTGTATAGCCCGACCAGGAAGGCAATGCCTGACACAACGAAACCGCCAATGGTAGCCACTTTCAGGGGGGCATCGGAGAAAGCAGTAATGCCA
This sequence comes from Hymenobacter crusticola, assembly GCF_002154225.1. GTDB lineage: Bacteria > Bacteroidota > Bacteroidia > Cytophagales > Hymenobacteraceae > Hymenobacter > Hymenobacter crusticola. The sequence continues at coordinate 145,862 of NZ_MTSE01000006.1, read as the reverse complement.
TCGAGTGCCAAGTGGATCATCTTGCGGTAAGTGTAGCCTGTCGTGCCGCCGGCCCGCCCGGCGCGGTCGTATTCAACGAACGTTTGGCGATAGCCAATCCAGGATATTTGGCCCCGAATAAACTTATTCTGCTCAGGCATCATGCGTAAGCCTTCCACTACTTTACGCGAAATAATGCGGAAATCGCCCGTATCGACCGGAATGGAGATGTGCGTGATGTTGGCTAGGATGCGGTAAAACAAACGTGCGGTGAGCTTCTTAGCCACATTTTCGCCCTGCCGAGACCGGCGCTTCGCATAAACTACTTCGTACCCCTCGTGCAGCTTCTGATACAATGCCGGAAGCAGCTCGGGTGGGTCTTGCAGATCGGCGTCGATGATCACTACGGCCTGACCTTGAGCGCGGTCGAGGCCGGCCGTAACGGCAATCTGATGGCCGAAATTGCGGCTAAAGTCAATGTAACGCACGCGCGCATCGCGGGAAGCTAGGTTCAGCAGCAGGGGCAACGACTGGTCGCGCGAGCCATCGTTGATAAAAATAAGCTCGAAGCCACCCGCCAAGGGCATAGGCTCCAGCACACGCAGTAGGCGCTCGTAAAGCTCGCCGATGTTGCTTTCCTCGTTGTAAATTGGAATAACGACTGACAGCTCCACGTAGATGATAAGCAGTTAAAGGCAAAGAAAACTACGCTGGTTTTTGGGCCAGGGCAAACACGCTAACGCCAATGGGCAAATTGAACCAGCGTAACAAGCCGTTTTCTGCTTTCACCCAGTGCAAAATCAAGCTATTAGCCACCCCCCCGAAGTCGTGCAAGTCGCCGGTCGCACCTGGTGTTTTCTCCGTTGGCGTGGGACCCACGAGTAGCCGCCGACCGAGTCGCAGAACTGCCGTTGGAAAGTATAAGGCAGCATTCCAGAACGAGCTTCGCTGCACATGTAAGCCGGCCTGCTGCAGGGCGCGTAGCAAGCTTTGGCGAGAATAGCGGCGGAAGTGATGATTTACCACGTCGTGCTCGCTCCAGAGATAGGTATGCGCGGGCACAAATACCAACATACGCCCGCCTGGCTTCAGCACTCGGGTCCATTCGTGTAAGGCCTGTGCTTCGTCTTCGATATGCTCGAGCACGTCGGAGGCGATTACTAAGTCGAACCGGTTGTTCGCGAATGCTAGGTCGGCGCCGTCCATCACCGAAACGTGCGGTACTCCACGCGCCTTGGCTAGCTCAATCGCTGGCTCGCTAACGTCAATGCCGGTCAGGTCCGTGTACCCAGCTGCTCGCAGCCGCTGCATGAGGGGCCCACCCGAACACCCGATTTCCAGAATGGCAGCATTGAGTGGGAGCTGCAACCCTTTGATAAGGTCGTACACGGCGTCGCGCCGGCTAGCAAACCACCAATGCTGCTCTTCTAGTTGGTGGTATCTAGCTTCGTACGTTAGGTCCATCTCAGTAATTCGGATTTTAGCCCACAAAAGTACGCAATTGCAACTGCTCTCAATTGCGCGCGGCGCACTTGTGTCCCTGGTTCTCCGAGTGCTAGGTCAACGTTTTACCTAGGTGCCTACTTCAGGGCTTGTTTGGCTACACCTTCAGCTGTAATCTTCACGGGTTTGATGAGGCCTTGCTCGTCGAAGTGAAGTTCATCGATGCAGGTGACGCGGTGGTTGGCGTCGGTTTCGCCTAAGGGCCGGCGGTGGTAAACAATGTACCAGTGGTCTTGCCCCGGCACCTGGATGATGGAGTGGTGGCCTGCGCTAGTCGCTACGGTGGGGTCTTGCTGTAAGATCTTGCCCACGCGCTTAAAGGGACCTAGGGGTGAGTCGGCCACGGCGTAGGCCACGGAGTAGTTGGGCCCGCCCCAGCCGCCTTCCGACCACATAAAGTAATACTTACCATTGCGGCGAAACATGAAGGGTCCTTCCACATAGCCCTCCGGCGTAATTTCCTTGTAAGTAGTACTGTCGGTGAAAGGTACTAGGCCAGTGAAGTCGTCTTTCAGCCGCACAATGTTGCAGTGCGACCAACCACCGTAAATCATGTAGTACTGCCCGTCTTTGTCGCGGAACACGAACTGGTCGATGGGCTGGGCGCCGTTGTGAATTTGCCCGATGAGCGGCTTGCCTAGGTGGTCTTTGAATGGTCCTTCGGGCTTGGAAGCCACGGCCACGCCGATACCGCCAACCTCGCCCTCGTGCACGTCATTGGCCCCGAAAAACAAATAATACTTACCGCTTTTCTCCACAATAGAAGGAGCCCACATGGCCTTCTTCGCCCACTTTACGCTTGCCGTATCGATAATGCGTGGGTGCTTGGTCCATTTCACCAGGTCGGGCGAGGAAAAAGCATCCATGAATACCTGCTGCTCATACTTGGCAGAGTACGTCGGATACACCCAGTATTGCTTGCCGAAGATGGTGCCTTCTGGGTCGGCGTACCAACCAGGGAAGATGGGGTTACCCGACGTGGCCGGCTGACCAGTCGATTTCGAGGGTGCTACCGCTTTCTTGCCCGGTGCAGTTGCCGTTTGAGAAAAAGCTTCTGGTGCTATCAAAAGGCTACCTAGGGTACTAAGCAAGAGGATCTTTTTCGAGAAAGCGTACATCGTGTGGGCGTTTAGGGAGAAGCGTTTTCGGAATGTTAGTGTATACAAGTAGCGCGGACTTTGTAGTCCGCGCTTAATAAGTACAAGTGAAATCGAACAAGCGCAGGCTACAAAGTCCGCAGTATTGGAAGACCTAAGCTAACAGCTGCGGTTTTTCCTGGTACACCTTCCACAAGAACTCGCCGAAGATGGTGTTCGCCCAGGCAAACCACGAGCGTGAGAATTTGCTAGGATCGTCTTTGTTGAATGACTCGTGCATGTAGCCTGTGCCACCGTGGGTGGCCTTCAGGCTCTGCACGCAAGCGCGAATTTCCGCGTCGTCGGTGCTGGTGAGGCCCCGGGTCACGATGGCGATGGGCCAGATCATATCCTGCCCCACGTGCGGCCCGCCAATGCCCTCGCCCGCTTTGCCTTTGAAGAAGAACGGGTTTTCGGTGGAAAGCAGAAACTTGCGCGTGTTCTGGTAGATAGAGTCGGAGGTGGGCATGGCACCTAGGTAAGGCAGCGATACCAAACTCGGCACGTTGGCGTCGTCCATTAGCACTTGGCTGCCAAAGCCATCAACCTCGTAGGCGTAGATGTCGCCGTGCTTGGGGTGCTTCACCACCGCGTACTTGCGCAGAGCGGTTTCCACTTCGCTAGCTAGGGCCGTTAGCTCCTGGGCCGTTTTGGTGTCTTTGGCTACGGCCGTCATCATCTCGCTGGCCTGGCGCAAACTCACCACCGCGAAGAAGTTGCTGGGCACTAGAAACGAGTAAAGCGTAGCGTCGTCGCTGGGGCGGAAAGCCGAGCAAATCAGGCCCACGGGCTGGATGGGGTAGCCATAGCCCTTCATGGGCTGCGTATCGGTAGAATTAGCCGTTTCGCGTTGAAAGTGGTACGGACCTAGGCTCGTTTTGCGCTGCTGTTCCCGAAAGGTTTGCAAGGTAGTTTTAACGGCCTGCTGCCACTGCGCGTCAAACGGCTTGGTATCGTTGGTTTTCTTCCAGTAGAAGTAGGCCAGACGGATAGGGTAGCAGAGCGAGTCGATTTCCCACTTGCGCTCGTGCACGCCGGGCTGCATCTGCGTCTTATCGGTTTTCCACTCGCCTACCTTGTTTTCGTCGCCGTAGAAGGCATTGGCGTATGGATCTTTGATCACGTAGCGCGTTTGGCGGTTAATCACACCTGCTACCAACTGCCGCAACTCGGTATCCTTGTCGATAAACTGCAGATAAGGCCACACCTGCGCCGAACTGTCGCGCAGCCACATGGCGTCGATGTCGCCGGTGATGACGTAGGTGTCGGGGCGGCCTTGGGCCGTGGTGTACGTGACGGTGGTGTCGAGCGTGTTAGGAAAGCAGTTTTCAAATAGCCAACCTAGCTCGGGGTCTTTCACCTTCTTCTTGAATTCGGCAATGGCTGCTTCCACGGAGCGGCTGCGAAAGCGTCGCTTGTCGGCAGCAGGCCGCACGACGGGAAAAGCCGGTGCCGCGCCCGCAAAGGAGTACTGTTTGAGAAACACGCTAGCCGTGAGTAGGGAGAAGCTTTGCGCAAAAGTTCTGCGATTCATGCGGTGGGAGGTGTAGAAGGTAGGAATGCAAAGCGGCGCGGTCTGTAGAACAGGCCGCGCCGCAGGGTTGGCAAGTTACTTAGCTTTGGACATGGAGAAAGGAGCGGCGTCAGACTTTGTACCGCGGTTCTTGTTCGGCGTAGCCGACATGTCGAAGTCAAGGGTAGCGCCTTTCAGCAGCTCTTCGTGGGTCAGGTAATTCTTGTCGTACACCTGGCCGTTCATCGTTAGCTGGTTCACGTAGCGGTTCTCTTTCGAGTTTTTACTGGCAGTCAGCACAATGTCCTTGCCCGAAGGCAAGTGCAAGGTGGCTTTCGGGAAGAGCGGCGCGCCGAGCACATACTGATCAGTGCCGGGGCACACGGGGTAGAAACCGAGGGCCGAGAAGACGTACCAAGCCGAGGTCTGGCCGTTGTCTTCGTCGCCGCAGTAGCCGTCGGCGGTGGGCAGATACAGCCGGTTCATCACCTCGCGCACCCAGTACTGCGTTTTCCAGGGCTGGCCCGCGTAGTTATACAGGTAGGTCATGTGCTGGATAGGCTGGTTGCCGTGCGCATAGTTGCCCATATCGGCAATCTGCATCTCCCGAATTTCGTGGATGGTGCCGCCGTAGTAGGAGTCGTCGAACACGGGCGGCAGCTTGAACACAGTATCCAGCGTGGCCACAAACTTCTTTTTGCCGCCCATCAAATCCATCAGCCCTTGTACGTCGTGGAACACCGACCACGTGTAGTGCAGGCTGTTGCCTTCGGTGAAAGCGTCGCCCCACTTAAAGGGGCTGAAAGGCTTCTGGAACTTACCGTCCTGGTTTTTGCCGCGCATCAACCCCGACTCTTTGTCGAATAGGTTGCGATAGTTCTGGCTGCGCTTGGCGTACAGGTTGATTTCTTTCTTAGGTTTATTCAGTGCCTTGGCGAGCTGATAAATGGTGAAGTCGTCGTAGGCGTACTCCAGGGTGCGGGCCGCGTTTTCGTTGATCTTCACGTCGTAAGGCACGTAGCCTAGCTTGTTGTAGTACTCCACGCCGGTGCGGCCCACGGCCGGCATCGGGCCGGCGTTATTGGCGCCGTGCGTTAGGGCTTCGTAGAGCACGTTCATGTCCTGGCCGCGGATGCCTTTCAGGTACGCATCGGCTACTACAGAGGCTGAGTTGTTGCCCACCATCACACTGCGCAAACCCGGGCTAGCCCACTCTGGCAGCCAGCCGCTTTCCTTGTAGTCGTTGGCGAGGCCCTGCTGAATCTCGGCGTTTACGTCGGGATACATCAGGTTCAGGAAGGGGAACAGCGCCCGGAAGGTGTCCCAGAAGCCGGTGTCAGTGTACATATAGCCCGGCAGCACTTCGCCGTTGAAGGGGCTGTAGTGCACTACTTTGTTGCTGGCATCCAGTTCATACAGCTTGCGCGGAAATAGCAGCGCCCGGTACAAGCACGAGTAAAAGGTGCGGCGCTGGTCGTCGGTGCCACCTTCTACATCGATGCGACCTAGGGCCTTGTTCCAGGCTGCTTTGCCCTGCTGCCGAATGGCGTCGAAGTCGTTGTTGCCAATCTCGCGTAGGTTCAGTTCGGCTTGCTCGGGGCTAATAAAAGAGGAGGCCACTCGTGCATTTACCTGCTCGCCCTTGCGCGTCTTGAAGCCCACGGCGGCTCCGGCGTGGTTAGCCGTGGCCTCCATCACGCCAGCCGTCAGCGCCTTGTCTTTGTAGATGGCGGTGCTGGTAAACGGATGATCGAACTCAATGACGAAGAAGTTCTTGAAGTTCTTGGGTACGCCGCCGCTGTTGCGGGTGGTGTAGCCAATGATTTTGCGCTGCTCGGGCAGCACCTTCACGTACGATCCTTTATCCAAGGCGTCGAGCACCACGTAGGCGCTGTCGGTTTGGGGGAAGGTGAAACGGAAACGGGCCGCGCGCTCGGTGGGCGTGATTTCCGTGGTAATGTCGTGGTCAGCTAGGTACACCCGGTAATAGTTGGGCTCGGCTACCTCGGCCTTGTGCGAATACCAGCTGGCCCGCTCGTTTTCGTCGAATACACGCTTGCCAGTGATGGGCATGATGGCAAACTGCCCGTAGTCGTTCATCCAGGGCGAAGGCTGGTGCGTTTGCTTGAAGCCCTTGATCTTGTCGGCTGCGTAGGTGTAAGCCCAGCCGTCACCCATTTTGCCGGTCTGCGGCATCCAGAAGTTCATACCCCAAGGCAGCGCAATAGCTGGGTACGTGTTGCCATTCGACAAGCTAGGTTTCGAGTCGGTGCCAATCAGCGGGTTCACCCACTGCACGGGGTTGCGGTCGGGCGTCGCGACTTGGGCTAGGGCTGGGGAGGCTTCCAGCAGACACAGCGCCGCAATAGCAGGAAGAAGTTTAGACATTCGGTTGAGGAAGGTGAAAAGGAGCGGAGCCCACCGCAAGTGAAACGGGGTAGGCGGAGCCGTAAGGTTACTAATTGCCGCGTAGAAAAACCTAGCCCAAAGTGGCTATCAGGTTCAGGAAGCGGCTACTACCTGGAATAGGTTACCGAGAGGTGATTTTGCATCTGTACCGCGCAACAACTCAACGATACGTGAGTTCCAGCGTCGGATTCTGGGTGTAGGTATGCCACAATTCATCCAGCGTAAAGCCAGTTTTCTGCTTCCAGATTTCGGGCGAATACGTGCCGGCCCGGGCAGCGGCATCTAGCTCATTGATGAGCGTTTTGCGCACATTCTTCTCGAGCCAGGCAAAAAACCTAGCCGTGATCCGGTAGCTATTGGTGTAGCTCTGGCCTTCTTTATAATCAGGCAGCGCCCACTTTGCTTTTACGTTATTGACCCCGTACACATAGCGCACGTAGTCGGCAATGCCTTCGGTGAGCCAGCCCACCGAGTTGGGCGGATAGGCTTGCACTACGTGCATTACTTCGTGGGTCACCACGTCAATGTCCTCGGGGTGATCCTTGAGCCACTGAGGGTTATAAGTAGCAATGCCGTTGCCGGTGGCCGCCACACCTTTGTAGCTAGGGTCCACCACGAACTTTATTTTCTTCAGGGTTTTGGGGTTGAACCGCTTGGCTTCCTGCGGATACACCACGAAGAAGGTGCTGATCATGCGCTGTTTGGTAAGCGCGCTAAAAGCAGAATCCTTAGAGATGAAGATAAGCGTGTAGCCCCCTTTGGTGATAGAGTCCTTGGCGTAGAAATCCGACCTAGGGTTAGTCGCTTCGCTGTTTCGCGCTACTCCAGTTCTAAGGACGAAAAACGATGCTAGTGTAAGAAGAAAAACGAAGCGACTACTTCTCATTTATCCTGAATTAAAGGGTTATCGATTAGCTGAGCTGCTTTTGAAGGATGATGTTATGGGGAGGAGGTTGCTTGGTAAGCCTTCTGTAGGGCACGCCGCCCAACGCTTGGGTGCTTACCCGCGGCGTGGTACTAAAACGTCAGGCCGGACCAGACCACGGAGCGGCAGCAAGTTCCCGGAACTGCCGCTTGCGTGGCCTTGTGTCCTAGCCTGACGTTTATGACGTTTATGTGGTTACCAGCTTGGGTTCTGGGTTAGCTTCTTGTTGTTGTTGATTTCAGCTGATGGAATGCCCCACAGCAGATACTTCTCCTGGAAAGCCGGTCCTACTTCTCCCTTGAAGCCTACCACGTCCACGAAGCGGTTGTTCACCACATCGTACGTTTTGCGGGTGCGCTGAATGTCGAAGTAGGCTTTGTTCTCGTAAGCTAGCTCGTGGTAGCGCTCTTTCCACACAGCCTCCCGGAACTGGGCTTGGCTTAGCCCGCGAAGTTCGGGCAGCATGGCCCGCCGCCGGATAGCATTGATCTGCTCGTACGCTTTGGCGTTTGCGCTGCCGGCTTCGTTGATTGCTTCCGCGTAGATGAGCATCACCTCGGGCATGCGCAACAAAGTCCAGTTTTCGTCGCCTACGCCGTTGCCGGTGGCGCTTTCCACCTGGAAGTACTTGTACAGTGCCTGGGTACCGAAGTTGACGGTCTGGCCAGCAGTCTTGATCGAGGGATACTTCGAGAAGTAGAATTGCTGCTCCTTCGTGCGCAGGTCGCCCGGCTCGTAGCTATTATAGAAAGCAGGCGTGGGGATAACTGCCCCAAATTCGTCGTTGTATTTCGAAATGCCCACGAAGTAGGGAATCACGAGTGCGCTGATGGCATTGGTGGCAATACCGAAAGCATATTGTGCTTGCAGAATCAGCTCTCCTTGGTTTTTGCTGGCATTGTTGTGCAGGTTGATGTACACGGCCGAATCCACCTTGGTCTTAACCGTCTTGGTGACAAACAACGGGTAGCTGTTGGCATCAATCAGCTCAGCGGCTTTATCGGCAGCCTTCTGGTGGTTGGCTTTTATCTGCAAAGGATAACCAGCCGTGGTCAGATAGACGCTGGATAGTAGCGCCTTCACCGCGCCTTGCGAGATGCGACCCGTGCGGTCTACCGCTGGCAGCCCTGCTTGCTCAGCAGCTTGCAGGTCAGCAATGATGAGGTTATACACGTCAGTTTGCGGCGCGCGGGTAGGATAGAGCTCTGGGCTCGAACCATCGACGGGTACCGTAAGCAGCGGTATATCACCATATAAGCGCACCAAGTGGTAGTAGAGAAACGCGCGGATGAAATACGCTTGCCCGAGCAGTGACTGCTTCTGCGACTCATCCATGGATACGGCCGGAATGCGCGCAATGGCTAGGTTGGCCGCCGCAATACCGTTATAAGCCGTATTCCACATGTTGGAAAAGTACGGGTTAGCCGGGTCGATGCTCTGGTTGATGAGCTGGCTGTTGTTAAAGCTCTGCCCGAGGGTCGTGGCATGCCCGGCCATCAACTCCAGGCCTACCCAGATGGACTCGCCGTAGCCCACGTCGGTGTTCATAATACGCAGGCGGTTGTAGAGTCCATCGACGGCCGATTGCGCCTGCGTGGCGTTGGTAAAGTAGTTCTCCTGCGTGAGCGACGAGCGGTTGTCTTCTTCTAGAAAATCTTTGCAGCCGGTAGCGGTCAGTAGTAGGCCCGCACAAAGTGCTGCAGCCTGGGTGCGAAAGCGGATATAGGAAAGCATAAGAAGCTAGGTGGGAATGGGTTACAGAGTTACGTTGAGGCCGGCCGTAAACGTGCGCGCCTTAGGATAGTCGAAGAACTGAATGCCCTGTGCAAAGGCATTTGTGTAAGTCGAAGTCTCCGGGTCGTAACCCTTGTATTTGGTAATCAGGAAGAAATTCTGCGCTGACACGTACACCCGCAGACGGGAGAGCTTAATACGCTCCACTAAAGCGCTTGGGAACGAATAGCCTAGCACTGCATTGCGTCCCCGGATGAAAGAGCCATCTTCTACTTTATAGGAGTCGATGCGCGAATCGTAGTACACGTAAGAAGGACGTACCTGCGCAATCATCGTATTCTGGCGGTCAGGCGTCCAAGCTTCGGTATAGGCACGCGAGTAGCTGTTGGCTTGGTCGGTGCGGTCGAGGGCCGAGTGGTGGGTCAAGTTCATCACGTCGTTGCCGTAGGTGAACTGCACATCCACCAGCAAGTCAAGGCCCTTATAAGTGAAGGTGTTGCTGAACGAACCGAAGCCTGTTGGGATGCTCTTGCCGATGATCACCCGGTCGAGGTCATTAATCTGCCCGTCATTGTTTTGGTCCGCAAACTTGAGGTCGCCGGGGAGCTTGTTGTAACGCTTGGCTTCATCCGCCTCCGCAGTGCTCCAGGTGCCTGTGCGTACCAGCCCAAACAGCGAACCTACCGGCTGGCCAATGCGCAGCACGTTGGTTTCATTCAAGAAGTTAGGTCCTGGGTAGATATCGTCGCCGGCTGGTCCGAGGGCTACTACCCGGTTTTTGAGGAACGAGATGTTGAAACCAGTTGACCAGGTAAAGGCCTTACCGGTTATGTTCACCGTGTTCAGCGACAGCTCTAGGCCTTGGTTGCGGACGCTGCCCACATTGCGCGTGATGCTACCATAGCCGCTGGTGCGGGGCACTGGCGCGGCTAGGAGCAGCTTGGTAGTAGTGCGCGAGTATAGGTCAGCCTCAAAGGTCAACCGGTTTTGCCACAAACCTAGGTTTAGGCCTAAGTCATACTGACTTGCACGCTCCCAGCCCAAGTCGGGGTTACCAAGCGTGCTAATCGTGGTGCCGCCCACTCGTATACCGTTGATGGCATAGCTATTAGTACCTAAGCGAGCCTGCGACTGATAATTGGAGAAGTCGCTGTTACCCGTCTGACCGTAACCAAATCGCAGCTTTAGGTCAGAAATTGTGGAATTATCAGCCAAAAAAGATTCCTGCGAAATACGCCAAGCCGCCGCCGCCGACGGGAAGTAGCCCCATTGGTTGTCGGCGCCAAAGCGTGAGGCGCCGTCGGCGCGGAACGTAGCTGTGAGCAGGTAACGGTCTTTATAGCCATAGTTGGCTCGCCCGAAGAACGACAAGAACTGGTTGGCATTAAACTGATTGGCTACACCGTTAAATGTTCCCTGAACCTGGGGCGTCGCACCAGCAGCTAGGTTGTTATACAGGTAAGCATTGTCCGAGAGGCCTTGGGTTTCGGTATAGATGCCTTGACTCTGAGAGCGCTGCGCATCCACACCCACTACCACGTTCAGTGAGTGGTCTTGGTTAAAGGATTTGTTATAAGTTAGATAGTTCTGCCATTGTAGGCTCTTGCCATCGTAGGCACCAACGCCGGCTAGGCTCTGGGTGCCTGCCCGTAGCTGTACTAAATTGCTCTCGTAGGTGGGGTTAAATTGCGAACTGATGTTAGCACCAAATACCGAGCGGAAGGTTAAGCTAGGTGAGAAGATAAAGTTGGCGTACATGTTGCCCGCAAACACTTGGTTGCGCGTGAGGTTTACGTCCTCGCGGGTGAGGGCAACGGGGTTGTCGCCGCCTTCCATGTCAGGATAATCCTGGCGCTTGCCGTAGGTGCCATTGGGGTATTTGATCGGGACGATGGGAATCATCTCAATCAAGAGGCGCGGAATGTTGTTGCCCCCTACGAAGTTGTTACCAATCTTATCCTCGATGTTACTGTAGTTCAGCGTCGCGCCCACTTTCAGCCATTTTTTTACTTGGTTATCCACCGTCAGGCGGCCTGAATAGCGCTTCTGATACGTTTCCCGAATGATGCCTTCGGCGTTGGTATAGTTTAGAAACAGGCCAAAGGTAGTCTGGTCGCTACCACCCGAAAACGATAGGTTATGACTCTGAGCCACACCCGTCTGAGTGGTTTGTTTCTGCCAATCCACGTCGTAGAGCGGATTTAGGTTCTCGTCGAACAGGCGCTTGGGGTCGTTGGGGTTAGCTAGCGCTTGGCGTTTGATGCGTGGGTCTTTGTTGGCGTACTTACCCGCTGCCCAGCCGGCAGGGTCGTACTTCTGCACGTTCTGGTAGCCTAGGTCTTCCATGGCTAGGAAGTCGCGGGCATTGAGTAGGTCAAGCTTGCGCGCCATTTGGCTAACGCTCACATAGTTGTCGTAGGATATCTGACTGCCTTTGCGGCCGCGCTTGGTAGTGATAAGAATAACCCCACTGCTGCCGCGCGCTCCGTAGATTGCTGTAGCTGAGGCATCTTTCAGCACTTCAAGGCTCTCAATATCATTAGGGTTGAGCGTCGTGATGCCCTGCTCCCAGAACACACCGTCGACCACGTACAGCGGCGTGTTGCCGGCCGTAATGGACGAATAGCCTCGCACCCGAATAGTAGGCGAGCCGCCCGGTTGCCCCGAGTTTAGCGACACATCTACGCCCGCCACCTTGCCTTGCAGACCTTGCGCCACGTTCACCACCGGGCGCTCTACCAGCTCGCTGGCCTTTACACTACCCACGGCACCAGTGATATCGGAGCGCTTCTGGGTGCCGTAGCCTACCACCACCACTTCGTCCAGCGCTTTGGTGTCCGTCACCAGTTTGATGGTAACAGTTGTTTTGCCACCTAGGGCTATTTCTTGAGCCACAAAGCCAATGGAGGAAACTACGAGAGTTTCGTTGCCGGTTGGTACAGTTAGCGTAAAGCGACCTTCTGCGTCGGAAGACGCGCCTACGCCAGTAGCGCCCTTCAAGATGATGGTAGCGCCAGGCAATGGGCTGCCTTTATCATCCGTAACAGTTCCTTGCACCGTTACATCCACGCGCCGGAACAACGATGCAGCTGCATTATTGGCGGTTGCCTGCGTGAGGGGTAACATCGCCGTGCTGAGTGCAAGCAACGGAATGCTACATAGTCTTTTGATGAATAGAGGGTGAGGCATAGGGTGGGCTTAAGTGAAAGAGAAGAAATACTGATTGCAGATAAGTACCCGAAGACTAGCAGCAAGTGAAAAGCCTAATCTAAGGAGATACTTAAACGATTTAGCGAAGCCCTGCAAAGCTTTGCGTACAATAAAAGTCAAGCAGAAAAGCTGTTCAGTTTGTCAATGAAAGCAGCTAAGTAGACTAGAGAGTAAAAGTGCTTTGAACCAATAGGCTGCTCCACGAAACGAGGGTCGTAGAGCAAGTAAGCGATGGGCAACGAAAAGGAAATGGACTAAGGAGGCGCCTCTTCGATGATATGATTGTGGGCGAAAATATCTGTGTTTTATTTTGATCTACCAAAATATACTAAAACCTTTTAGCATATTTGCTCACGCCAATCTTCCATTTCTTTTACCTGAAATGTTGCCGCTGCTAGACGCCGCGGCGCGTGCTATCTGTGTGCGCTAGTTGCCCTAGCTACTGCATTAGCCTGTTTCTTACTGTAGTTTACCATGCGTAAGGTTCTTACCCACTTTCGGCAGGCACTTGCCCGTCCTCTTTATGGCCTGCTTAGCAGTTGCTTGCTGCTGGCTAGTAGTGCCGCTACCGCGCAAAAGCTGACCACCTACGTCGATCCAATGATTGGTACGGGTGGCCACGGGCACGTTTTTCTAGGCGCCAACGTGCCATTTGGGGCAGTGCAGGTAGGGCCGCAGAATATATTTAAGGGGTGGGACTGGTGCTCCGGCTACCATTATTCGGATAGTCTGATTACGGGCTTCTCGCACACGCACTTGAGCGGCACCGGTGGCTCCGATCTAGGTGACGTACTGATCATGCCCTATACTGGGCCCATCAAAACGGATAAAGGCCAGCAGAAAGCACCACACCAAGGGTATCTGTCGCGGTTTTCGCACCAAAAGGAAGTAGCGAAGCCAGGCTACTACGCCGTTACGCTCGACGATTATAACATCCGGGCGGAGTTGACTAGTACTGCCCGCGTGGGCTTTCACCGTTATACTTTCCCGAGTGGGCAGAAAGAGGCACACGTTATTATCGACCTGAAAGAAGGCATCGACGACAAAGCTACCGACACCTACATCGAGCAAGTCGACCCGCAGACGTTTGTGGGTTACCGCTTTTCTAAAGGCTGGGCCGTCGATCAGCGCTTGTACTTTGCCATCAAGACGTCGGAGCCCGTGCCACAATTTGCGGTGTATAACAACGCGGAGCAACTCGCCGGCAAATCGGGCAAGGGCCTAGCTATCAAAGGCGTATTCAGCTTCGCGAAGGTGCCGCGCACGTTGCAGCTAAAGGTGGGCATCTCGCCGGTAAGTACGGAGAATGCATTGGCTAACGTTCAGGCTGAAATTCCCGGTTGGGACTTTGCCAACGTGCAGCAGCAAGCCGACAAGGACTGGAACAAGGAACTGGCGAAGATGACAATCGAGACGCAGGACCCTACGGCCCGGCGCATCTTCTACACGGCCATGTACCACGCGTTATTTGCGCCTGCTTTGTTCAACGATGCGAATGGCGACTACCGCGGCACCGACAAGCAGGTGTATCCCAAAGCCCCTTTTGCTAACTACAGCATCTTCTCGCTCTGGGATACCTATCGCGCCGAGCAATCCTTTTTCACTTTGGTGCAGCCCGAGCGCGTCAACGACATGATGCAGTCGATGCTGGCAATCTATAAGGAACAGGGGAAGCTACCCATCTGGCATCTATTAGGCAACGAAACCAACACCATGGTGGGCTACAGTGCTGTGCCGGCTTTGGCGGAAGCTTACCTGAAAGGCACGCCTGGCCTCGACGGCGAACAGGTGATGACGGCTTTGAAAGCAGCTAGCACCCGCGACGATGAGGGCGTGAACTTTGTCAAATCATTGGGCTTTATTCCGGCAGATAAGGAAAGCGAGTCGGTGGCGAAGGCCATGGAGTATGCCATTGATGACTGGAGCATTGCGCAGGTAGCCAAAAAGCTAGGAAAGACAGCAGACTACCAGACGTACAGTGCCCGCGCCAAGTACTACCAGAAATACTACGATCCACATACGCGCTTTATGCGCGGCCTGACCTCCGACGGTAAGTTTCAACTGCCCTTCGATCCTATCCAGTCCATTCACCGCCAAAACAACTACACCGAGGGCAATGCCTGGCAGTACACCTGGCTCGTACCCCACGATGTGCCGGGCTTGATTAAGCTATTCGGCAGCGACGCCGCTTTTACCCAGAAGCTGGATAGCCTGTTTGTGGTGCAAGGAAGCCTAGGCGAAAGCGCCTCGCCCGACATTTCCGGCCTGATTGGGATGTATGCCCACGGCAACGAGCCTAGCCACGCTACGGTGTACCTTTACCCGTACGCCGGGCAGCAGTGGAAGACGGCCGAGAAGGTGCGCCAGGTGCTACGCGAAATGTACAAAGACAAGCCCGATGGCATTAGCGGCAACGAGGACTGCGGCCAGATGTCGGCCTGGTATATCTTGTCAGCGTTGGGCTTTTATCCCGTGAGTCCGAGCAGCGGCGCTTACGTGTTGGGGAGCCCAATTATAGACAAAGCCACCATCCGGCTGGCAAATGGTAAAACATTTGTTATCACTGCCAAAAGCAACGGCGCACAGAACCCCTATATTCAATCGGTGAAGTTGAACGGCAAGCCTTATTCTAACAGCTATCTGTTGCACAAGGACATTGTAGCCGGCGGCACGCTTGAACTAACCATGGGGCCGAAGCCCAACCAAAATTTTGGGACAGCCCCTGCTAACCGTCCGCGCGAATTGTACGAGTAACCGTAACAGTGCCGAAGCAGCCGTCCTGTTGCGGCCAAATTGATTGACATTGAAAAAGAAAATCCTCATTCACGACATCGCCAAGCACCTCGACGTGTCCATCGCGACCGTATCATTAGTGTTGAATGGCAAGGCGAAGGAAAAGCGCATCAGCGACGGCCTAGCCGAAAAGGTGCTGAAGTACGTGGAGGAGGTCGGCTACAAGCCCAACCAACTCGCCAAAAGCTTGCGCACCGGCAAAACGCACGTGATTGGGTTGGTGGTGGAGGATATTGCCAACCCGTTCTTCGCCACTATTGCCGGGCTGATCGAGCGAAAGGCGCTGGCGCATGGCTACCGCATCATCTATTGCAGCACCAGCAACGATATCGTCAAGACGCGCGACATCCTAGCGATGTTTCAGGAGCGGCACGTCGATGGCTATATCCTGGCGCTACCCGATGGCCTGGAAGGGGAAGTAAGCGCTTTGGTGCGCAGTGGCAAGCCCCTCGTGCTGTTCGATCGGGTGCTGGCGAGCGTGCTGGCCAATGCCGTGGTGGTGGATGGCGCGACGGGTACCTACGAGGCGACGCAACACCTATTAGCACAAGGGCTTACCTCCGTGGCGCTGATGACCATTCGGGATGGGCAAACGCAGATGCTGGCACGGCGGCAAGGCTACACCCAAGCCCTACGAGAACACAACCTGCCGGAACTGGTAGAAGAAATCGTGTTTCAACAGAACCCGGAACAAGTAATGGAACAGATGCAAGCCTTTTTCCAGGCGCATCCGAACTGCCACGGGGTAATGTTTACCACTAACTACCTAGGTGTGTATGGCTTGGAAGTGCTCAAGCGGCTGGGGCGACGCATTCCGGAAGATATAGCCGTCATCTCCTTCGACGACAACGACCTGTTCCGGCTTTATACCCCGCCCATCACGGTTGTGGCTCAGCCTATGGAGGCAATGGCAGAAGAAATTATCAGCATGCTGCTGGCGGCGCTGAACGGCTCCAAGGAAACCAGCCGTATGACGCAGCTCCAAATGGCCCCGCAACTAGTACTGCGGCAGTCGTCAACGCTGCCCGCTGCTGCCACCGTGCGGAGGTAGCTCATCACAGAATTAATGTTAGTCGGATATAGTCAAGCCCTAAGCGCATCGCTAGGTAGAAGGAACCGATTAACTTTTTAACAACACAAAAAAGCGACCTAGGCTACTATGCCTAGGTCGCTTTTTTGATAGATCGTATTTGAATTTAACCCTGATCAGGCTGCATCCGGACAGTGCAAAGGTGCTCGTAGCGCACCTAACCTGGGTTTTCGGTATGTATCCGGGTTCACGAAAAAGCCCCATACATCGACGGGGCTTTTACAGTGAAGGAATAAGTACGCGCTTAGCGAACTACGAAGCCCTTGGCTTGCCAAGCAGCTACGTTTTGCGACCGCACAAAGCGAGTTTCCACGTGGCCCCACGCATCAACTTGGTACATGATGGTTTTGCCCATTTCCCGAGCTTGTAACGCGGCCAAGTGCTCGGCCGGAGACTGCGGTGGGGTGGGCGATTCAGCGGGTTTGCGCACCCGAGCGCGTTTTGTGGAGTCGGACATACGCCAGCAACACAAAGTTTCGCTCAAAGGTTCACTTTGGGTAGGTGCTCTTTGACCTTTTTGCAGAAGGGACCCACTGGCAGTTCGTTTAACCGGTACTTTGCTTGCCCATCTCACCCAAAAAACCTTGTAGCGTGAGCTCACCCGCCACGTAGCGCGCGAATAATCCTTCGGTCGTTTTTCCTAGGGGCCCAGACGCCAGCAGCATGTTCCGGGCTGCCTGAATGTACACCTGCCGTTGATCCCGACTACGTTGACCAAGGGGAAACTTTGCGTCTTCCATACAAAGGCATACGGCACTTGTAGAAGCTAGGGCAATTCTTTGAGGTAGCTTCTCACGTGTATGCCGCACGCCCCCGGCTTCACATTTGTGTATATCTCGTGATATACTCCTGAGCTAGGCTTTCGACTGTTCTCTTATCAGTTGAAAGACGCCCTAAAGTTCAGCGGCGATAAAGTCGTTTTGGTCTTGAACAGCTTGCTGAATGAAGGTAAGTGCTCAAAACCTAGTTCGTAGGCAATCTCGCTGACCGTGAGGTAGGTGTCGATAGTTTTTCCTTGGCTTTGGCTATCAGCTTTGCGTGAATGTGCTGCTGGGTATTTTGCCCGGTGAGTACGCGCAGCAGGTTGCTTAAGTACTTAGGCGACAGATGTGCTCGGCCACGTAGCGTACGCTCGGCAAGCCTCTTTCGGCCAAGTCAGAGTTGTTGAAATACGCATCTAGCAGGGTTTCTACCTGTTCCAGCGCCTGGTGGTTGGTTTTTCCCGCGTGATGAACTGGCGATGATAACAGCGGTCGGCATAATTCAGCAAGCTATCCACATGCGAGGTGATAATCTGTTTGCTAAACCGATCGATCGTAGACTGATATTCCTGCTCGATGGCCAGAAGCTGATGTTTTTGGGCTTCGAGGCGCTCAATATCTTCCAGTTGTAGAACTTCAGGTCCACCGAGCATGAATTCTCACTGCTTTCATAAGAAGGTATATTCTTGTTAGTGACGATACAAAGGTCCCCACTACTAGAAAAGCCGACTTAACCGAAATGCCCTTTGTCTTAGTCGAAATGACGAAGCAGAAGAACTGCCGACAGCCTATAGACCTACCAGTTCACCCCGATACCTGTACTACTTAGCGCTGTTTTTTGCTCACTGTAGCGGGGCCTTCATACACGATTTTTCCGTCAACGATCGTCAATATGCTGTGGATAGCAAGCAGTTGTGCCGCCGGAACAGTAAATAGGTCGTCGGATAAGATAGCTAGGTCTGCTAGTTTGCCGGGCTGGAGGCTACCCTTGTTTTTCTCGGCAAATTCGGCGTAGGCCGACCCGGCCGTGTACGCCCGCACGGCCTGCTCGCGGCTTAGGTTCTCGGCAGGGTTGGCTTGCCGGGTAGTAACCAGCAGAATGCTCCGAAAGGGATTGGGCACTCCATCAGGACCTAGGGCCACAGGAATACTCAACGCGAGCCAGCTGCGCAAGGCGCTTCTTAGGCCGTATTGCGGGGTATGCACTACAACGATACCTAGCTTCTGCACGTCGCGGGCGGCAGTTGCATTGATGCCGGTGCCGTGCTCCAGGCGCACGCGTTTGCGTCGCCAAACGGCTGCTGGCGCCAAGCCCTTCATCATCCCCAACACGAGGGTCGTCGCGCTATCTCCCGTGACGTGCAGCAGCAGTTGCTGGTCGCTAGTCAGCGCTTCTCGTAGCAGGCGTTGGAGCGTATCCGGTGGAAAATTTAGCCGTCCATACCACCCAGGGCGACCTGGATAGGGTGTGGTGCGCAACGCGTTCTGCTCCAACGACGTGCCGTCGACCATGTACTTGATGCCTGAATAATAAATGAGAGGATTGCCAACAGTGGCCGGCAAGGCTCCTTTTTGAAGGCGGCGCCCCTGGTCGATGGCACTCGGCATGGCAATGATGCGGGTGCGCACGGGCAAGGCTGCCTGGCCAATGTAGTGCCGCGCATCCTCTACCGACAGCAAGCTGCTCATGTCCTGGACGGTAGTTATTCCGAAGGCTAGCTCCTGCTGCGCGTACGCTTGCAGTGCATGTCTCAATGCTGCGGGGGCGGCCGTGGACAGAACTTGCCAGAAAGGAAATTGGGCATATTCGTACAAAGGCCCAGCAAGGGAGTTGGTACCCGATAGGCGCTCGTACCAACCTCCGAGCGGATCTGGAGTTGTATCCGACAACTGTAGGGCTCGTAAGGCTTGGCTGTTGACAATCATGCCATGCCCCCACGGAACGGCCAGGACAACGGGGTTGCGTGGTGCTAGGCTATCGAGAGAGCGCCGCCCCGCGGTGGAGTCGCGCAGCACCGTTAACCCAATGGGGCCGTTCCGGTCGGCGGTGCTGGCGGCGTAAGGCCTCTAGCAAGAATGCCTCGGCGGAGGCTAGCATGGCTGCGTAGTCGGTCAGCTCCGCTAGACGGCTTTCCACATCAGCCACTGCGGAACCGAGCAACGCCCGCCCTTCTACCGCTATGTCTACCAATTCCTGTACGGGTACATCCAGCAGGCGATGCAGACCGCCCGGCCAGAACACAACGCAGAGCAGGAGGTGGTCGCGGCCGAAATGCAACTCCACAGGTTTCACCTGGGGGCCCACTACAAAGCTAGGGGGTATTCGACGAGGGCTAGGCTGTCCGGGAGCTAGGGTGTGCAGCGCATCGCGCATCGCGCGGATAAAAGTACAAGCAGTGATGCGGCGTGGGCGGCATAGGCTTCACCGCCAAGGCCGGGTCGTCCCCGTCGTAGCGCACGTGCATAAGCAAGTAGTGCTGCACAAAGGACTGCAGCGGCGGGGCGGGCGGCTGAAAGCGAATCACCATGAGACCAATGGCAGGAGGCAACTTAAAGATACCATTCCGGTCGCAACTGTCTCTTCGCAAAGAAATACAGCGCGCTATTCAGCTGTTTTGGCTGCCCACAATTCGATTTTTCCGGCGCCGCTATGTGTACAAAGCCAAACCGGCAGGCGCCTAGCTAGGTGGTAGCTAGGTGGTAGGAACAAGCAGTTAGTTTAAGCAAATAAAAAGGCAACTCAGGAATAGCATCCTGAGTCGCCTTCTAAGTGCAGAGTCGAAGTCTTTGTTTGTTACGCTACACTGCGGTGGCTGCCCCGGAGCCCGTACCACATAATGTAAGCGTAGCATATAACCGGGAGTAGTAAGGCCAGGCGAAGGCTGCTGTGGTCGGCAATAAAGCCAAACAGCATGGGCACTAGCGCCCCGCCTACAATGGCCGTGCAGAGCAGACCAGAGCCTTCTTCTGTGTGGCGACCTAGCCCTGCCATAGCCAGCGTGAAGATGGTGGGGTACATCAGTGAGTTCATCAACCCGACTGCCAACAACGACCACATGGCCACGGCACCGGTCGTATTGATGGAAATCAGCACAAGTACAACCGCGCCTACCGCATTAAGAGCCAGTAGTTTGGTTGGGGCAAACTTGTTGAGCAGATACGCGCCGGCGAAGCGACCCACCATGGCGGCACCCCAGTAGAAAGCTACTTTATTACCAGCCGCCACCGGATCAAGCGAAAGCACGTCGGGAAGCGCTACGTAGCTGGCAATGTGCGAGCCAATAGCCACCTCAGCCCCTACGTAAGCAAAGATGCCCACAACCCCTAGAATAAGGTGACGATACTGCCAAGCGCTGGTGCGGTGGTCACCCGTCACTTCGCTGTCCTCGGCTGCGTGCTCAATGGCTGGCAAGTTGATCCGGCTCAAGATAAGGCTGATGAGCAACAGCGCCCCTCCAATAATGAGGTAAGGCATTTGCACCGCACTGATATCAATACTAGCAGCATCAGCGGTGCTGTCGAGCTTCGGCAGTCGGCTCAAAATCAAGGCGCTACCTAGCAGCGGAGCAATAGTGGTACCCAGCGAGTTAAACGCTTGCGTCAGCGTCAGGCGAGACGAGGCCGACTCCGACGGCCCAAGAATAGCCACGTACGGGTTGGCCGCGACTTGCAGCAGCGTGATGCCCGAAGCTAACACAAACAGCGCCCCTAAAAAGAGCCCATAAGCCCGTTGAGCCGCAGCCGGATAAAACAAGAAAGCTCCAATAGCCGCCACGACAAACCCGAGCAGCATACCCTTCTTATACCCTAGGCGCGCCACTAGCTTGCCCGAAGGAATACTCATCAAGAAATAGGCCCCGAAAAAACACAGGTTGATAAGGTTTGCTTGGGCAAACGACAGTTGAAAGATCGCCTTCAGGTAAGGAATCAGGATGTCGTTCAGACAGGTAATAAACCCCCACAGGAAGAACAACGTGGTAACCGCGGCTAGGGCCGAGGTGTAGCGCTGCGTTTGAGCCGAAGCATTACCAGCAGTGGGGCGGGAGTTTAGAACAGGGGGTGCAGAAGCCATGAAAGAGTGGAAGAATAGTTAGGTGGAACTGAGTAGAAAGCAAAAGCGCGAAAGAAAATAGGACCCAAGCATCTAGCTTACCAGTGCCCAAAGTAGCGTTTCTGGCAGCAGGACGCTCTTCCTTCAAGGCTGGCTTGCAAAAAGATCGTAACGTCAAAACTAGAGTGCTACTTGCGCTTCAAAATACGGAGTAAGCAACGGTTGAGGCGTTCAGCACACACTCAAAAGCGCTTTCAGTGTTAAAGCTAAAATGTTTTAGCGAATAATACTCCACGGTCGCAGCCCGTAATTTGTCGCGCGCTTACTTGCGAGTGTATTCTGCACTAGTCAGCCAACGATGTGGCACTTTACACGAAGCATTCAGCTACAACATTTAAAGGAGTATCGGTGCCCGGAAAATGGTTCTTTGGCCATAACTAAGTATACTGTGTCACGCTAGCAGCGCTTTAGCAGGACGAATATTCTGTTCCGATCTAGGATGAAGTCTTTCAATATCATGCGTCTGCTTACCTTTACCCAATAATTACTTATTGTTAAATTACATGCCTGAGCCTCTTCTATCAGTAATTGTCCCTGTTTTTAACGAAGAAGGGCTTATTGATACGCTGCTTCAACGCTGTTTCGCAGCATTGGAAAGTATCACAGCAGCGTTCGAACTGATTTGCGTAGATGATGGCAGCCGTGACCAAACTTTACCTCGCTTGCTGGCAGCGCGTGCTGCTGAACCACGCCTAAAGGTTTTAGTGTTATCACGCAATTTTGGACATCAATCGGCTTACACGGCTGGGTTGCACGCTGCCAAAGGTCAGTACGTAGCCATGATGGATGGCGACCTGCAAGACCCACCTGAGTTGCTACCGAGCATGTATGAGCTACTACGTACAAACCAATGCGACATTGCCTACGGTCAGCGTACCGACCGGGCCGAAGGTTGGGGGCGGCAGCTGCTGATTAAAGGGTTCCATGGTATCTTCAGCAGCTTTTCGCGCATGAAGCAGAGCGACAACGTGGGTAATTTTTCCATGCTGAACCGCAAAGCGCTGGATGCTTTTCTGTCGCTGCACGAAAAAAACCGCTACTTACCCGGCCTGCGAGCTTTCATTGGCTTTCGGCAACTGCCCGTACCTTATGCTCGCCAAGCTAGGCATGATGGTACCCTGCCTAAGATGTCGTACAAGCGGCTGTTTGCGCTAGCCCTCGACGCTTTGTTTTCCTTTTCTGATCTGCCTATTAAGATTTGCCTCTATACGGGGCTGTTCGGCATGATCGTCTTTTTCCTGGGGGGTATTTGGGTGTTGGTCAGTAAAGCCTTGAATGTAGCTCCGTTCGGCTGGTCGTCATTAGAGCTCAGCATCTATTTTATCGGTTCTATCCAACTGTTGTTTCTGGGGGTGCTAGGTGAATATGTTTTCCGGATTTATCGTGAAAACCAGAACCGGCCTATCTACTTCATTCAAGATTACCATGACGAATAGTTTTGACCGCAACAAAGGCTGGGGGCATCCAGTAGTTCTGGTCTTCTTCGGCTTCTTATTTATTCTCGGCTTATTTATCTATAACGACTACGGAATTTCAGTTGACGAAGCCATAAGCCGCGATAATGGCATGGTAACGCTCAAGCACGTTGCAAAGCTCATCTCGCCCTCCTTTGTGGCCAATGATCCTGCTTTCAACAATGTAGAAGAGCTAGCTACTTACCACGACCGCGACTATGGCGTTCTATTTGAAGCAACAGTGTGCCTCGTTGAGCGCCTGTTTCATGTAGATGATTTTAGGAGCCAATTCTTGCTCCGGCATCTCATGACCTTCTTTGTGTGCTTTGGGGGAGTGGTAGCGCTCTACCAACTAGGAGCTCGCCGCTTCAACGATTGGCGAGTTGGCCTGCTAGTCGCTGTATGGCTTGTGCTAAGTCCGCGGCTTTTTGCGGAGTTCTTTTACAATGATAAGGATGCTGTATTTATGTCATTGTTCGCAGTGGCGATTAATACAGGTGTTCGATTCTTGTTGCAGCCATCTTTCAAGCGGGCTGCTTGGCATGCACTAGCCTGCATGGCAGCAATCGATGTGCGTATCATGGGCGTGCTGCTGCCCATGCTCACCGTGAGCTTTCTAATCGTGCAGGTGCTACATGGCGAAGTGAAGCTAGGAAAGGCACTACAAACAGGGGTGTTTTATCTCGTGCTGACGAGTGCGCTGGTAGTTGCTTTCTGGCCTTACCTCTGGCCTGATCCAGTAGGCAACTTGGTGCTCGCCTTCAACAACATGAAGAACTTCCGTTGGAACGGTCAAGTGCTATACCTCGGGGAGGCGATGTCAGCCACCAATATACCCTGGCACTATGCCTTGTTTTGGATTAGTGTCTCTACGCCCATTGTATACTTAGCCGGGTTTCTGCTCGGGGCAGGCGCAATTCTCTTTCGGTTGCTGCAGCGCAATTGGCGGCTTTGGCGAGGAGGAGAGGAAATGCAGGATATACTGTTCTTGGCAGTGGTTGTGGGCCCTTTGTTCGCCGTTATTTTCTTTCATTCTGTGCTATATGATGGGTGGCGACAGCTCTACTTTATCTACCCGGCAATGTTGCTGGTTGCGCTGCGGGGTTGGGTGATGCTATGGCACTGGCGGCCTACTAACCTAGGTTTCTTGTCAAGAAATTGGTCATCCGTAGTCTTACTGGTTGTAGGAGCTAGTATGGGCTATGTGCTGCTACGTATGGTGCGGGCTCATCCTTATCAAAATGTGTACTTCAACGCCTTCGCTGGCAAGAATATCGAGAGCCGTTTAGAAGTAGATTATTGGGGGCTGAGCTACCGGAAAGGAGTGGAGTATATCGTTTCCGTTGATCATCGGCCCCAAATCAGGTTGATGGCGCCTGCTTGGCAGCCCATCGAGCTAAGCGTTAACATGCTGCCTCCCGAAGATCGTAAGCGCATAACGGTTGTGCAGTTTGCGTCAGGGGAGCCTGCTGATTACTTAATAACAAACTACCGCTGGCACCCTGAACCCTACACTGAAGGACCCGAGATCAAGAGTTTTGAGACAGACGGGGTGCGGCTCTATTCTATCATCTGGCTAGCTAAATCTTGGTGGCAGCCCGACGAGCAATAACGTGGTAGCTCGGAGTCTAGGTGGTAGCTGCCTAGAAGCACCGTTGCTAAAGCGACTATACAGATTCTTTTATGCGCCCTTCTAATTTCTCCACGAAGCTGCTTTGGCTGCTACTCGGTGGACTAGTACTTGTCAGTGCCGGTTTATACAATGGCTACCCGCTCGTAACGCCCGATACGGGAACGTATGTTCAGAGCGCTTTATCCTTCAATGTGCCCGATGACCGCCCCGTGACGTACGGGTTGTTCATCCTCTACACCAGCCTCTTCAAGAAGACGCTCTGGTTTGTGATCTTCGCCCAAAGCGTGCTGCTCGCTTGGCTGATGCTTCGTTACGTGGAAGAATTCGTTCCACGTTTTACCAGTGCTTTTTGGCGGGTAGCATTGCTAGCACTTACTGCTTGGGCAACCGGTATCTCGTGGTACTCCAGTCAGCTGATGCCCGATATATTTACCTCCATCGGTTTATTAGCCCTCGGACTGGTATTATTAGGGCGCAGTCGTTCTAAGCCCGAAACCGGCTTTCTACTATTTGTGGTATTGGCCTCAGAGATGATGCACAACTCCAATCTGCTCATCTACACTATGGTAGTGCTAGGGTTTGGAATAGTAGCGGGGGTGAAAAAGCTATTCAAGCAGCAAATCGTTCGGCGGGTAACTTGGCTGATCGTCACTACTGTCGTACTATCTGGCTGGGTTGTGTTGCCAGCTCTCCACAAGTCTTTGGGTGGAGATTTTGCGGTTTCGCGCTCGTCGCATGCTTTTCTGATGGCGCGTTTGGTTGAGTCAGGCGTGATGGACAAGTTCCTGAAGGATAATTGCGGACCGGCCAACAGCTACAGTCTTTGTCCTTACCGCGATAACCTGCCAAATGATGCCATCGCCTTCCTGTGGGACGGCAATAGCCCGATGAATAAGGCAGGTGGTTGGGATGTGGTGCGCGATGAATACAAGCTGATTATTCAAGATATTTTGACTTCACCAAGCTACTACCCTTACTTGATCTCAGATGGAATTCAATCTACACTGCGTCAACTCACCCATATTGGCCATGGTGATGGATTGCAGGTTAGTCGTGAAGGTACTACCCCTTATGATCGGATAAGAGATTTTGCCCCGTTCGAATTAAAGAAGTACATGAACTCCCTGCAAAACCGGGGACAGCTCAATTTTGCTACGCTCAATGAGCGTACATACGGCACTCACCTGTGGGCCTTGGTGGCATTGGGCTTGGTGCTGGCTACCCCTTTGCGCAAGCGTATTAGCCTAGACCTACTAATAGTGGTGGTGGTGCTAGGGCTAGGTATCGTAAGCAATGCATTTGTAACCGGGGCGTTAGCCAACGTGCTCGATCGTTTGCAGGGGCGAGTCTCATGGTTGCTGCCTTTTGTTGCCCTTTTGGTCGTAGCGGAGCATGGGCCGGCTGTGCTACAGTACTTACATCACTTGGCTACTTCGGCCCAACGTGAGCCTACGGATGTAGCCTAGCCAGCTCATTTTTTGACCTTAAGTCTATCAGGAATAGGATTTTGACTCTGAAGCTTTTCTCCCTACTTTCGCCTGTTCATTTTTAATATACTAGTTCATTGCATGAAAAACTTTGTACGTTTTTTGGTGCTAGCAAGCTTATTTAGTTCTTGCTCATCTGACGATAAGTTAACTGTCGGTCCTAATACAATTACAGTAAACGACTTTGAATCACTCGCCGGTTGGGTAGGAGATCAGGCTACACTTACTAAAACACGAGCTCACTCTGGCAAGTATGCGCTGGAAGTAAATAAAGACCACGATTTTAGTTTGACTTACGATGCAGTACTAGGACAAATTAGCCCACGCAAACTCAAAAAAATTCATTTGGAAGCCTGGGCATTCAGACCTAACCCAAATGCCAAGGGCGTACTCGGTATTCAAATTGTAGATCCAGCGCAGAATAACAAAGATGTTGCTGGTGATGGTATTTATTTAGAGAGCGACGTGAAGGAGTTTAACAAGTGGGTAAAGGTCAGCAAAGACATTACACTGCCTGACAACTTGGTATACACGCAGCATCTCCGGTTATTCTTGTGGCGCGGGGCTGGTTCCGAGCCTACTTACGTTGATGATGTGAACCTGACGATTGCCGACTAGGCTGAACATAACCCTAGAAAAAAGATAGCCGCTTCTATGAGCGGCTATCTTTTTTCTAGGGCTTTACCTTCACCGGAATTTGCAGCTTAACAGGCCAATCATGGTAGTTCTTACTGGTAAGGAATACCTCCAGCATGTAATCACCAGGCTCATTAGGACCCACAATAGTCATATCCTGCGTCCAGTTGCTTATGATATCTAACTCCAGCGGCGTTGTGAGTACATCAGCAGAAGGCGCCCAAATTTCGGAAGATGAGAAGCGGTAAGACAGTACAGTAGGATGCGGCGTCTGCAAACCCGAATGCAACACCTTGCCAGGTGGGCTGCTGATTCGAAGGGTAAGCGAACGGGTCTTGTTGGTCCGTAGCGGAGCGGAAAGCTCGACGAAAGTTAATTTAGTATCTTGGCGCTCAGCTATATAAGTCGTAAGCGTCGTGGAGTCAGCGGGAGGTGGGGTATTAAGGTTGCGATAGGAGGACGACGGCAAGTGAATGTACTGCCAGGGGAGCTGGTCGTAGGGAATTTTACCACCGAACTGAGTTAAAAGAACATTGGGCGGGGTAGCGTTTGAATATGCAATAAAGTCGGGTACATCATTAGCAACATATACCTGTCGTGCTGAATCGGGGCTATACCGGGCGCTAAGTAGCAGGGACTCAAAGGAAGGAGCCCACGACTCAGATCGTTGGTGGTAAGGATCAAGGTTTGCCTGGGCAACGATAAACTTATATTCTGGGAATTGTCGGGTGTAAGCAATCGTGTTCTTTAACCAATGAACATACTTCGTGAAAGGAGGATTGGCTTGCCAAATCGCGAAAAAGCGAGCGCAAAACACAACAACCAGCGCAATGGTCGCCAGCCGGTACCAGCGAGTTCCTATGGCTGGTAGTATTTCCATGGCCAGCGGTATAGCTACAAATAGCCCCAAAGGCAAATGTAAGTTCTCGAGGTAGGTGAAATCGGTATGATCGGGGTGCGTAATGGCAACGATCTGCGAGTAGCCTATTACGAATGCCCAAATCCACACTAAGCGTAGTCCCCAACCGGCGGGTCTACGCCAAATGTAATAGCCTGTGATAAGCACCAGCAGCACCGGAAGCATGTAGTAACGAGTTCGGCAGAGCAATAAAAGCTCCTGATTGCTTGCTAACGATAAGTAGTTGGGGTAAAACTGGACAAGATTGTCCCACAGGTTTAGCCTTTGCCCTTCGTACGAATCAGCTGCGATGTTGTGCGTGCGTAGCCAGTAGCAAAACAGGGCGATAAGTGCCGTTAAATAATAGAGCCAATCGGTAAAGCGGCGAGTAAGCAGATAATCGTAGCCCCACAAGAACAGAAAAGGCAAAAGCAGTAGCGGGTGGCCATAAATACTGACAGGAATGAGTAGAAGTAATAACAGCGTCCGCCAGTCGAATGGCAACGGTGCTAGCCGAGAAATGCCTGCATAATATAGCAGCAGCATGGCCAAGGCTTGCGGAAACTCAGATTGGGCCCAGTAAAAGGTGTTAGATATGAGTAGTGTATATAGTAAAGCTACTGCTACTGCTACATGTTCATTGCGAAATAAGTAGGCGCTAATGAGAAATACAGCGAAATAGTAACCAATAAACACCAGAGAGTATAGCCGTAACACTACATCCAAGGGTAGGCCACTGCGTATCCCTAGCAGGGGCCATATCTGGGTTATAGCTGCTACAAAGCGATTGTTCTGAATAAAGAGATGATCCTTGGTAAGATATTCAAACATGTGCATCGATAAATCCAGATAAGCGATGCGCTCTAAATAAAAATGGCTAGCAAGTACTAGTAATACGAAGAAGCAGAATATACCCGCCCAAGTGAACTGTGCGGAAGCGTAGCGTTTGGGTAATAACATTGTAAACTAGTAACTAGCAGGAAGTGGTGCTGATAAAGCGAGCCAGGTAGAAAAGAGCTGGAACGAAGATAGGAACAGGATTCTGAATGCAATGAAGCTAGCTGAAGCAAAGGGTAAGCTAGTAAGTAGCAGGTAGTAGTGTAGAGGGTCGCGACAGGAGGATAATTCGGCGCATACCTAGCCAAATAAGCTTAGCCTAGTTACTTTGCAGAACAGTAATGAGGTTATGATCAATTATACACTCTCCGCAGCTGATCGGTGGCGGCGGCCAATAGTAGGTGCTTTCTTCGGTTTATTGCTACTAGTAGGTTTATTGCTAGTGCGTGATTACGGCTTATCCGTCGACGAAAACCAGAGTCGCCATAATGGCATGCTGTCGTTGAAGCATGTGTGCGACTTGTTCTGGCCAGAGTTCGTGCAACGTGATCAGAACGCATTTGCCTACTACCAACAGTTCGACTTACGTGACTACTATGATCGCGATTATGGAGTAGCTTTTGAAATGCCAGTCTCGTTTTTCGAGCGGCTATTGAGGTTGGAAAGCCAACGGGCTATTTTTTGGTTTCGGCACCTGTGCACCTTCCTGGTTTGTATGGGTGGGGTAGGAGCCGTTTATCAGCTTACTAAGCGCAGGTTCAAGAACTGGCGCTTAGGATTGTTAGGTGCCTTACTGCTAGTATTGAGCCCGCGCTTGTTCGCTGAGTCGTTCTATAATGATAAGGATGCCGTGTTTATGGCCCTCTTTGCCGTAGCAACGAATACTGCCATTCGCTTTATTGAACGTCCTACCCTGAAACGGGCCTTCTGGCATGCACTGGCGTGTGCTATCACTATTGATGTGCGCATCATGGGTGTGCTACTGCCAATGGCTACCTTGGCTATGCTAGCGTTACGCATCATCCGGGACGAGTACCGGGCGCTAGGTACCGGGCGCTTAGCTCTGGGCAGTAGTACCTATCTGCTGCTGTTACCAACATTGGTTGTTGCCCTGTGGCCCTATCTGTGGGATGCTCCAATAGACAACTTTCTGGACGCTTTTCGGAAAATGGCGCAGTTCCGCTGGGGTGGGCAAGTACTGTATATGGGCCATATGGTGACAGCGACGGAGCTGCCCTGGCATTACGCTTTAGTTTGGATTTGCATCACTACCCCCGTGCTGTATGTATTAGCTTTCGTGACCGGGGGCATTCGCATTGTATGGGACCTAGTCCGGCGGGGCCTAACGTTATATGCTTCGGAAGAGGAGTGGCAAGATCTGTTTTTCCTTGGTCTTACAGTCACTCCTTTGTTGGCGGTAGTAGCACTGCACTCAGTGCTATACGATGGCTGGCGTCAGCTATACTTTGTTTATCCTACTTTCTTGCTAGTTGCCATGCGCGGGTTGGTCGCGCTATTGCAGTGGCAGCCACAAGGCTCATTTTGGGGAGCCTACTGGTCAACATTTATTCGGGGTGTGCTGATCGTTACGCTAGTTACTACTGCCGCCCAAATAGCGTGGTTTCATCCGCAGCAGCAGGTATACTTCAACTTTCTGCCTGGGCGCCACATCGAGCAGAAGTTTGAGATGGACTATTGGTCGCTCAGTTACCGTTGGGGGCTAGAATGGATTACTAGTCACGACAGCCGCCCCGTGATTTATGTGAATGCCCCTATGGAGGGAAGTGTCGAGATCAACCGTTGGATGCTCGATGAATTTGCGGCTGAGCGAGTAAAATTTGTAGCTGATCCTGAGAAAGCTAACTATTTCATGACTACCTATCGTTGGCACCCAGACCCTTATCCATATCAAGAAGAAGTAGCCCGTTTGGAAGCCGGACGGCGGCGGGTGCTGTCGATATTCCGCATCAGGTAAGTCACTATTGTCCGCTGATAGTGCCAGCATTTAGCTTACTTTAAAAGCTTAACCAACAAATAGCCACTTCTTTTATGAGAAAACTGCTTTGTCTCCTGCTTATCTTAGGAGTGGCAGCCTGTGCCGAGAAAAAAACGCAATTGCCCGACAACCTGCTCACCCACAACGATTTTGAGCAACTAGATGGGTGGATGGGGAGCGACCAATACCTAGCTTCGCTCACGACGGATCAAGCACACTCCGGCAAGTATTCGGCAAAAGTAGATCCAGCGGTTGAGTTCAGCGCCGGGTATAGCAAGCAGTTGGGGAAGGTGGCTGCCCAAATTCCAAAAAAGATAAAACTTCAGGCTTGGGTAAATCTCTCAAACGAGAAAGCTGTGCCGGTGCTCGTGACGGAGCTAAAGCAAACCGGTACCGACAAGCAATTGCTGTGGGATGGGCTAGACCTAGCGAAAGAAGTGAAGCACTACAATATGTGGGTGCAGGTGGAGAAGACAGTGAACCTACCAGCCGAAGCGGCTTATGGCGACGTGCTGAAGGTGTATCTGTGGCGTGGTGGCAGCATACAGCCCGCGTACGTCGACGATTTAATGATCCTGAATGAGAAGTAGCTAGGTGCTTACGCAGAACGTAGAGCTCGGCACTCTGCTTCTGCCTTCTTAACTGCTAGTACTTATCGCTTTCGCCATAATGGTATCCTCTTATTCTTTACCTACTTCATTACCAACTCCGACAGTTCGCTGGCGCGCTCCTATTTCGCTGTTCAGCATGGGGCTGGTGATGGCAGTGCTACTACGGATGTTCGTCGCAGTAGATAGTTGGACTAACCTGCGCGTCACCAAATACGACGTGTTCGGGTATTACCTCTACCTGCCTGCTACCTTCATCTATCATGATGTGTCAGGCCTAGGCTTTGTAACGCCCATTTTGGATCAATATGATCTAACCAATCGAGGCAATCCGGCGCATCCGCTCGGCAACTATGAAGTGTCGCGGGCACGTACTGATCCTGATAGCTATGTCATCAAGTACACGATGGGGCTATCTATTCTATATGCCCCTTTCTTTGGCGCGGCGCACCTCTACACCAAGTATTTATCATCCTACCCGGCAGATGGTTACTCATTACCCTATCAGCTAGCAGCCTACCTAGCCGGTTTGGTGTATGCTCTGATTGGCCTAGTGTTGCTACGGCGCTTGCTGTTGTTATACTTCAGTGACGCCCTAACGGCCGTGTTGCTCGTAGTCGTTTATTGCACTACTAACTACTTATGTTATGCAGTCTTCAAGAGCCTGTACTCACATAACTTTCTTTTTGTGTTGCACACGGCTACGCTGTTGCTGACTCACTATTGGTTACAGCAACCTCGCCTGCGGTATATTCTGGGGCTAGCCCTGACAATTGGCCTGGCCGTGCTGATTCGCCCTACAGAGGTAATCATTATGCTGGTGCCTCTGCTACTAGGAGTGGCCTCGTGGGCTGGCTTGCGAGCACGCCTCCAACTTTTGTGGGCCAAGCGTCTGCAAGTTATTTGTTTTGGGCTGGGAGTATTTCTGGTAATGGTGCCGCAGCTGCTCTACTGGCATCACACCTCCGGGCACTGGACGTATGATTCGTATCCGGGGGAAAGCTTCGATTTTCTGCACCCGAAGTTATACTCCGGGCTATTGAGCTTCGATAATGGCTGGCTGACCTATACGCCGGTAATGGTGCTAGCTATAGTAGGATTATTCATCCTGTGGCAGCAACGCCGCGACTGGTTTTGGCTGGTCACCTTGTATCTAAGCTTGCACGTATACATTGCCTACAGTTGGTGGTGCTGGTGGTATATGGATAGCTTCGGCTCCCGCACCATGGTACAAACATACCCGCTACTTAGCCTTCCTTTGGGTTTCTGCCTGCAGGCATTGTTTCAACGCGGAGTAGCTGTACGCATGCTCACGGCTAGCTTGCTAGTATTACTTACGGCCCTAAATGGCTTTCAGCTCTGGCAGCGGCAAGAGGGCATCTTTATGCCCGAGCACATGACCCGGCGCTATTACTTCGCGATACTAGGCAAAACGCACCTGACCAAAAACGACCTGACGAAGTTCGATACCAACGAGGCCGATCCTGACCACACGCGTTACGTTTCGGAAGTGACGCATTTCAACAACTTCAGCCAGGAATCGGCGCCGGGCGTCACCAACGAGTTTGCCTTGGCTGCACCAGCATTTCAGGTCGATGCGCAACACCCCTACAGCCCGACGTATCGTCAAAAGCTAGGAGACTTAAAAGTAAAGCCTGGCGACTGGATTGAGGCGAGCGCACAGGTGTTTTTTCCGGACAAAGCCTGGGATATCAACCAAATGCCTAGTTTGGTTATTGAGTTCAAGCGCAATGGCCAAACCTACAAATGGAAAGGAATGCGTCTAATGAACAAAGTAGGGGAGGTGTCGACGGTCTATGGTGGAACGCCAAAAGTATGGGATGAGGTGAGATTTGATAGTAAAGTATCAAGTGATGCGCAGCCTGACGATGAGGTTTCTGTCTACGCGTTTCAGAACGGCTCAGTACAGCCCGTCCTGGTCGATAATCTTATGGTAACCGTGTTACGTCACCGCTAGAAACTAGCTTATTTCAGGGCCTAGCCATGAAATAAACCATACTTCAGAATGCAGTAAATGGCCCGGAAGCCGTCGCGCCAGCCGATTTTTTTGCCTTCAGCGTAGGTGCGGCCATAGTAGCTGATGCCTACTTCGTAAATGCGAGCATTAGGTACCCTGGAAACTTTGGCCGTCACTTCGGGCTCAAAGCCGAAGCGCTTTTCTTCTAGCTTCAAGCCTTGAATAATATCGCGACGGAATAGTTTGTAGCATGTCTCCATGTCCGTTAGGTTCAGGTCAGTGAACATGTTGGAAAGGAAGGTCAGGATAGCATTGCCGATGCTATGCCAGAAGAACAGAATCCGGTGGGGTTGACCACCCATAAAGCGCGAGCCAAATACTACATCGGCAAACCCCTTCAGGATAGGTTTCATCAATATGTTGTACTCTTCCGGATCGTACTCTAGGTCGGCATCCTGAATAATAACATAGTCGCCAGTCGCCTCACGAATACCGGTGTGTAACGCTGCTCCTTTCCCCTGGTTAACTGCATGTTGGAGCAGCCGCATTCCCATCTCTGGATAACGGCTTATATAGGTCGTTATCACTTCCGCAGAGTTGTCAGAGGAGCAGTCATTGACCAGAATAATCTCCTTCTGAATATTATTCACGAGCTTCAGCTCGCGCAGCACATCCAGGATCTGATGGATGGTGCGGGCTTCGTTGTAAACCGGAATGACGATAGAGAGTTTGTCAAACTTTACCAAAACGCAAATGGGTTAGATGTTAGGCGTAATTATAGGTTGCCGGTACGTCCACCATCGACGGGCACATTAATGCCCGTGATATAGCTAGCAGCGGGAGAAGCTAGGAAGGCGACGGCTGCCGCTATTTCTTCAGGTTGACCGAAGCGGTGAACGGGAATAAGCTGGAGCAAGTTGTCTTCGATGGACTCTGTTGATTGACCGGTTTGAACTGCTCTTTGCTCAATAAGCGACGTGTGCCGCTGTGTAACCGTTGCGCCTGGTAGGACATTATTCACTGTGATGCCAGAGGAAGCTACTTCATTGGCCAATGTTTTAGCCCAGTTTCCTACGGCAGCACGGATCGTGTTGGAGACACCTAGGTTCGGTAACGGCTGTTTGACGGATGTGCTAATGATATTAATGATGCGGCCGTATTGATTAGCCTGCATAGTAGGCACTAGCGCTTGTGCTAGCACTTGGTTGCACACTAGGTGTTGCTCAAAAGCTGCCCGAAAAGCTTCGGCTGGTGCTGCAAGAAGTGGCCCACCTGCAGGCCCTCCTGTATTGTTTATTAAAATTTCAAAACCCCTAGGATGGCTATTAAGATAATCGTGGACGCGAGTAGCTACCACGTTGGCATCCACGAAATCAGCAACGATGTAATCATGAGTTTGAGCTGTCGGGGTGGGCAGCTCAGCGGCTATTTGCTGTAGGCGCTCTTCGTTGCGAGCCAATAACGTGATGGATGCTCCCATCTGAGCTAATACCTCGGCTACTGCCCGCCCGATGCCCTGGGTGCTACCCCCAACTAAGGCTTGTTGGCCAGCTAGAATATCCGGCGAAAACAGTGAAGGGTGCATAATTGGAAGAATGTACGACTAAATACGCTTTAAGCCGTGGCAAACATACGTAGGTAGCGGAATACAGCTGCCACTTCTACCGCAAAACATGAGTGTTACTGGAGTTGATTTGTCATAGAAGATATTTTTAGTGCTGGTTTCACGGACGCACTGTGCGGCAATGACCAGCTAAACGGTCCTAACTTAATCTCTTATTAACGGTTTTTAACCTAGCTTACCGCCTCCCTTACCTAGCTTTCCCTACTAGCATGGCTATTACTCGCCCATTCAATTTCAAGCAGTGGATTGATGAACACCGGCACTTGTTGAAGCCACCTGTTGGCAATCAGCAAGTTTTCAAAGACAACAAAGACTTTATTGTGATGGTAGTTGGTGGGCCTAATACTCGCAAAGACTACCACTATGATGAAGGAGAAGAATTATTCCTGCAAGTAGAGGGAGATATTGTGGTAAAGATCATCGAAGATGGTCAGCCCATAGATATTCCAATTCGAGAGGGAGAAATGTTTCTGCTGCCTGGCGGTGTACCTCATTCGCCTAGGCGACCAGCGGGTACTATTGGCTTAGTATTGGAGCGTTATCGGCAGCCGGGAGAGAAGGACGGTTTTTTGTGGTTTTGTGAAAATTGCGGTCATAAGCTCTACGAGGAGTACGCCGAGATTACGGATATCGTGCAGCAACTCCCGCCGATCATGAACCGATTCTGGCAATCGGAGGAAAAACGGACTTGTCAGAATTGTGGTACGGTGATGGCGCCGCCTGCGCCTGTTGCTTCCTAAAGCAGGGGACACGCTACCTCATTGGCTCCAACAGCTCAAAGATGCAGTAAGGCTCCACCTAGCTGCCTATCTTTACTGCCGATGACTTTCGAACCCACCCCCGATTTCGCCGCCTCCCTCGACGCTCAAGATCCGCTACGCGACTTCCGTGACCGGTTCCACATTCCGCCTGCCCCAGATGGTAGCGAAAGTATCTACTTATGTGGTAACTCGCTTGGGCTGCTCCCCAAAACGGCGCGGGCGGCTGTCGAGCAGGAGTTTCAGGCGTGGGAGCAGCGCGCCGTAGAAGGGCACTTTCATGGCGCGTCACCTTGGATGCACTATCACGAGATGCTGGCCCCTGCGGCGGCTCGAGTAGTTGGGGCCAAACCGTTGGAAGTGGTTGTGATGAATAATCTGACTACCAATCTGCATTTGTTGCTGATTTCCTTCTACCGACCCACAGCCACGCGCTATAAGGTGCTAATGGAAGGCGGGGCTTTCCCATCTGATCAATATGCCTTGGAATCGCAGGTGAAGCTACACGGTTTTGCCCCCGATGAGGCTATCGTAGAACTGCTGCCACGGCCGGGCGAGCACACGCTGCGCACAGAAGATATTGAAGCCAAAATTCAGGAGCTAGGAGATTCGCTGGCAACGGTACTGCTAGGCGGTATCAACTATTACACCGGGCAAGTGTTCGATATGGCTGCAATTACCCGTGCGGGCCATGCTGTGGGCGCAACCGTGGGCTTCGACCTAGCACACGCAGCCGGCAACATCGAAATGCACTTGCACGATTGGGACGTGGATTTTGCCTGCTGGTGTACATATAAGTACTTGAATTCCGGTCCGGGCGGCACCTCGGGGGCGTTTGTGCACGAGCGGTTTGCGTATCAGTTCGACTTGCCGCGCCTAGCTGGCTGGTGGGGGCACGATGCCAAGGAGCGGTTTCAGATGAAGAAGGGCTTCAAGCCCATGCCTGGCGCGGCCGGCTGGCAGCTCGCCAACGGCCAGATTTTTCCGATGGCAATACACCAGGCCTCTTTGGCGCTGGTAGATGAAGCGGGCGGAATGAGCGCGCTCCGACGGAAGAGCGAGCAGCTCACGGCTTACTTGGAGTTTCTGATTCGGCGTTTGCAGCTCCCAGCGACGCAGCTAGAGATTATTACGCCCTCGGAGCCGGCGGCACGCGGCTGCCAGCTCTCCTTGCTGGTACATCAAAATGGGCGTCAACTTTTCGACCACCTAGCTGCCGCGGGCATCGTGGGCGACTGGCGTGAGCCTAACGTGATTCGGTTAGCGCCAGTGCCGTTGTACAATTCGTACCGAGATGTGCAGCGAACGGGGGAGGTGCTAGCTGCGTGGGCAAAGGCCGAATAGTTACACACTGAATTATCAGAGCTTTATTGGAGTTTTACGTAAACACCATCGTGTTCACTCAATTGTTAGTTCGCTAACTACTCATATGGCCGAAGAATATGCGGCAAAAATGGCGCTCAAAACCGATGCTGAACTGCAACGGTACGTAACCGGACGAGCCGAATACCGCGACGACGCGGTACTGGCGGCGTTAGATGAATTGGCGCGCCGGGGCAAACCCCATCCCGACGAAACGGCGCTCCGCCCAGTGCTGGAGGTTGGCATTCGTGCGCAGCAAGTGCAGCTAGATGCCGAAGACCAGCGCCTCGGTATGCACGAAACTAACGACGTCGTAGAAGCGGAGGAAACGAGCCCGCGCTTGTACTCGCCCGTTACAATTACCTGGTTCTCCGTTCTGTTTTCTATGCTGGCCGGGGGTGTATTGTTAGGGCTTAATTTGCGACAGTTGGGGCGTTCAGGCGCTATCGTGCGACTAGTTATGTTTATGTTGCTCTACTTTGTAGGGGGCATGCTCCTGCTCAACTGGTTTATGCAACACTATGGCTTAAGCAGGTGGATGCTGAGCGTGTTCAATCTGCCGGCAATTGTCGTTTATATCTTCTGGTTCTGGCCACGTTACGTGCGTACGCACACGTATCAGTCGCGCAACTGGCTGATTCCGTTTGTGGTGTGCTTCGCATTGCAGCTCGGACTGATGACACTAGTAGCCCAATATTTCGTGCATTAATTCGAGCGTTAGAGGCTTGGCTTGCTCCGAGATTCAAATTAAGCTACGCGCGTTCTGAACCTAGCTTATCATTCATTGCTAGCTTTGGGCTAACAGGCTTACACTCACTCTTTCGCCTTCACTCCATCAATGGCGCTTACTCTTTTGCCATTACCTGATGCGGAAGTATTGCTCGACCCAGAGTTCTTGAGTCCGGCGGAGTCTCGTAGCTTGCTCACGGAGTTGACAGAAACGATTCCGTGGCGGCAGGAGCCGATTAAGCTTTTTGGAAAAGAAGTGATGCAACCGCGGCTTACTTCTTGGCACGGCGACCCAGCGGCGCGCTATCAGTATTCTAGGTTAGCGCTTACCCCGCAGGCGTGGACGCCTGCTTTGCTGCGTTTGCGGGAGCAGGCACAAGCCGCCGCAGGGTGCAATTTCAATAGCGTATTGCTCAACTTGTACCGCTACGGGCAGGATAGCATGGGCTGGCACGCCGATGATGAACCGGAGTTAGGTCTGGCTCCAGTTATTGCTTCCATTAGTTTAGGAGCAACGCGTAATTTTCGGCTGAAGCCACGCGATCCGCGGCATACAAATCATTCGGCCGTAACTTTGGCGCTCACCAATGGGAGCTTGTTGCTCATGCAGGGAACTACGCAGCAACATTGGCTGCATGCTATACCCAAAACGGCCGTATCTGTAGCGCCGCGTCTTAACTTGACCTTCCGCCGCGTTCTTACGAGCTACTAAAACGAACCGTCAAGTGACTTTTATAATCGGCCCATGACTGTTTGCTTGCTTCTACTGCGAGCTAGTAGCGGATTCCGGGGTGGCCATACAGCGAGGGGCAATCCGGCTCACCAAGCAAGTAGTCGCCGATGCGCAGCAACGTAGCATTGAAGGGTAGGCATGCCGCTACGGCGAACGGATGCGGGGTAGGAACTAAGCTTGTAACAACAGAAAGTAACGCAGCACGTGGTGCCTGCTTGCTGCGGCGAATGCTGATTCTTCGAGGACGCATGAGTTTCTTGCAGAGGTGGGTGGCAGTTGCGAGGCGAGACTGGATCATGGCGTTTACTTTATTCAATACTTTCATTCTATAGTGACAAACTTAGGCTTCCAATTTTTATACCGGGTGCCTAATCCGACCAACCTAGGTTCCTTTCCTGATCAACTCAACCTTTTGCCAGTTCAACAAAATGTGTTTAGTAGCCATATAAGCCATTTTGCGCTCTTTTTCTGCCTTTCGTCCTGATTCAACTTCCTTATGTCCTCTCTCTCCGCATTTCCCGAATCTGTATTCCCTTCCCAACCTGAACCACTTACCGTGATGGGCGGCGGTTTGGTGGGCACGTTGGCAGCTTTATACCTAGCTCGGCGCGGCTATCCTGTCGAGATCTACGACCGGCGCGCCGACCCGCGGCAACTCAGCAAAAGCACGGAAGGGCGTTCCATCAACCTAGCTTTGTCTGACCGCGGCTGGCGGGCCTTAGAAGGAGTCGGGATTAGTGAGCAGATTCAGCCCGTTGCCATTCCGATGTACCAGCGCATCATGCACGATCAGCAAGGCCGGCTTACGTACCAGCCGTATGGCCGCGAAAATCAGGCTATCTACTCCGTCTCGCGCGACGGGCTAAACCGGGCGCTGCTAGATCTAGCCGAAGTTAACTCCCACATTAGCCTGCACTTCAACCAAAAATGCCAGTTCGTTGATTTGCCTAACCGGCACCTCGTGCTGCGCGATACCCTAACGGGGCAGGAGCAAACGCGCTCCTTCCGCCATTTGTTTGGGGTGGATGGGGCATATTCTGCCGTGCGCAGTGCCATGCAGAAAACGGATCGGTTCGACTACTCGCAGCAGTACCTCAACTACGGTTACAAAGAATTGACGATTGAAGCGGGGGCCAACGGCACGTGGCGGTTGGAGAAAAATGCGCTGCACATCTGGCCTAGGGGGCAGTATATGATGATTGCGTTGCCCAACCTCGATGGCTCCTTCAACTGCACGCTGTTCTTTCCCTACGAAGGGGAGCACTCGTTTGCTACCCTACAAACGGGCGCGCAGGTGCAAGCCTTCTTCGCCCAGGTTTTTCCCGATGCGTTGCCCTTGATGCCAGCGCTGGAAGAAGACTTTTTTCAGAATCCAACTAGCTCTCTAGTAACTATTCGCTGCTATCCGTGGTCGGTAGCCGATGAGGTACTGCTGCTCGGCGATGCCTCCCACGCCATTGTTCCGTTTTATGGGCAAGGCATGAACGCCGGCTTCGAAGACTGCTCGGTGCTCGACGATTTGCTCGATCAGCATGGCAGCGACTGGCACACCGTATTTGCGGAGTTTCAGCGCTTGCGCAAGCCCAATGCTGATGCCATGGCTGACCTAGCCGTGTACAACTTTGAGGAGATGCGCGACCGGGTAGCTGACCCACGCTTTTTGCTGCGCAAAAAAATCGAAAGCAAAATTTCGGCGCAATATCCTGATCAGTGGGTGCCGCTCTATACGCAGGTTACCTTTTCGAGCACACCGTACGCAGATGCTTGGGCGAACGGGCAGCGACAGGAGCAAGTGATGCAACGCCTGATGCCACATATCCAAAGCGAAGCCGATTACGATCAGCCGGCAGTGCAGGCCTTAGTGCAGCAAGAGCTAGCCAACCTAGCGTACTAGCCAAGCGTCAGACCAAGGCCAAAGCCAATTACAACGCTTATGCCGAGGCTAAGACCAGCCCACACCTGTGCTGAGGTGTGGGCATTTAAAGCTAGTCTAGCACTCATCACGGCGCCCGTGAGCAAAATCATGCTGACCAGCCACCAGACCCCCGACTCACCTGATAGCGCGCTCATTTGCAGTACGGATAGGAAACCTGCGGCCCCGCCTACCCCCACGCTGTGAGCACTGATCTTCCAGTGCAGCGAGATAAGAAAGGTGAGCAGAACGGCCACAGTCATGCCCGCCATCATGTGCGTTAGCAGCGGGTCGAAGGCGTGCCGCTCCCGTTGAAACAAAAACGTAGCGGCCGCAAAACAAATGGTGGTTAGTAGAAAGGGCAGTGGCCGATGCTGGCGGTCAGGCAACATTAGGGACTCCACTTGACCGAACCAATGCAGGGCCGTTGTTAGCAACGAAGGCAATAGGAAAGTAAAGACAAAAACAACGGCCAGCACGACCCACCGGTCGGGCATGAGGGGCCGCAAAATCACCCCTGGTAGCTGGTAGCAAATGATATAGAATAGATATGAGGGAACTAGTAGCGGATGAAAAGCCGCGGATAAGGCTGTCGCTAGCGGGCGAGACACAGAGGAAGCAGGAAATAAGAGGCTGGTAAAGATAGGACCCTAGGCGTAACGTGATTCGCCGCAGCGAAGTGAGAGCTAAAAATGACAATGAATCTTTACAAATTTAATAACTTAAATCCTACAAGTCTCTATTTGATACAATCTTATTGAGTGCTTAGAGTAGAATAGTTGTAGCTCTTGTGGAAGCTGGACGATAATAAGCTTTGCCTCTACTGACGAAAAAGCTAGCTTCTATTCCTCGCGTCCTAGGTGCCAGGGAATAGAAGCTAGCTTTCTATTGTGTAAGCTGCGTTTGATAAACTACAGTTCGCGTCGAAGTCGGGCTACCGGAATATTCAACTGTTCCCGGTATTTTGCCACGGTACGACGGGCAATGTTGTAACCGCGGGCGTTCAGCATCTTCTCCAATTTGTCATCGGAAAGGGGCCTAGCTTTGCTTTCCCCGTCGATGATTTCCTTCAGGATGTGCTTCACCTCGCGGGAGGAAGCGTCCTCGCCCGAATCCGTAGCAATACCCTCGGAGAAGAAATACTTCAATGGATAAATCCCAAACTCCGTTTGCACCGATTTGCTGTTGGCTACCCGGCTCACGGTCGAGATATCCATGCTGATTTCCTGGGCAATATCCTTCAAGATCATCGGGCGGAGCTTGCTTTCGTCGCCTTCCAGGAAGAAGTCGCGCTGGTAGCGCACGATGGCATCCATGGTGCGCAGTAGCGTTTGTTGCCGTTGCCGGATGGCGTCGATAAACCAGCGCGCCGCGTCGAGCTTCTGCTTCACAAACGTCACGGCCTCCTTCATCTTCTTGTCCTTTTTGGCCGCTTTGTCGTAGGCCTGGAACATTTCGGTGTAGGCCGGCGCTACCCGCAGGTCGGGCGCGTTGCGCGAGTTCAGCGTCAGGTTGAGCACGCCGTTATCGTTGCTCAGGATAAAGTCAGGGATGATGTACTGCACCTTGCCCATACCTACCGGGCCAGTGCCGCCGGGCTTAGGATTGAGCTTGAGGATCAAGGCAATGGCTTCCTTCAGTTCATCATCCTCCAGGTCTAGCTTTTGCTGAATACGCGGGTAGTGCTTCTTCGTAAATTCATCGTAGCACTCCAACAGAATGCGCTCGGCGGCTTCCGTTACGTCGTCCTGTGGGCGGCGCTCCAGTTGTAGCAGCAAGCACTCGCGCAGGTCGCGGGCCCCAATGCCGGCTGGGTCGAAGCTCTGGATAACGTGTAATACGCCCTCAATTTCGCCCGAAGCAGCCTCAATGTTCTGCGAAAAAGCTAGGTCGTTGGCAATAGCCGATAAGTCGCGCCGGATATAGCCATCGTTGTCGATGGAGCCGATCAGCTGGCGACCGATAGCAGCTTGCTTATCATCCAGGCCCGCAAAGCTCAGCTGATCCATGAGGATGTCGGTGAGCGAGCCCCCCGTATCGGCCAGCGGCATCTCGCGGTCGTCGTCGGAGTCGCCGGGGCCGTCCCCCTGCATCTTGTAGCCCGCTATTTCATCGTCGTTGATATAGTCACCTAGGTCAAGATCATCGCTCTCTTTGGTATCGGCCCGCTCGTCATCCTTCGACAGGTCTACTTCCGGTTGCTCTTCGCCCCGGTCGTCGAAGTCTTCGTCGAGCGTGTTATCATCGTTATCAAACTCCGAGTCCGGATCATCATAGTCATCATCGTCCGAATCATCCCGGTCTTGCTCGTCCAGGTCATCGTTCTCGTCGCCTTCTTCCAGCGCCGGGTTCAACTCTAATTCTTCCTTGATACGCGTCTCTAATTCTGCCGTCGGAATTTGGAGCAGCTTAATAAATTGTATCTGTTGGGGAGACAGCTTCTGCGAGAGAAGCTGCTTCATGTCAAGTCGTTGCATAACTAAAAAACGCCTATAATCTCGCCAGGATGAAACGGCAATAGCTCAAAGATAGCTTTTCCTGTACTTCAGTTGGGATAAAAAAGTTAGTCAAAATGTAGGGTAATTTCTATGTTCCTTGGCTTTTTAAAACTCCTACCTTTGCTTTCTATAAGTTAATCTTTAAAGATTAGTACAATGTCCGTCAGAAGGTCGAGCGTGCAACAGCTGCTCCAGAGTCAGGAGCTGGAGCGTGAAGTAGTGGTAAAGGGATGGGTACGTACCCGCAGGGGTAACAAATACGTCCAGTTTATCGCCCTCAACGACGGTTCCACGATCCACAATCTTCAGGTCGTAGCCGATGCGGAGAAATTCCCCGAAGAAACGCTGAAAGACGTAGCTACGGGTGCCTGTGTTTCAGTGCGCGGTCAGCTAGTGGCCTCCCAAGGTAAGGGACAATCGGTGGAAGTGCAAGCCGTTGAGATAGAGGTTCTTGGTAAAGCAGATCCGGAGCAATACCCGCTGCAAAAGAAAGGTCACTCGCTCGAATTTTTGCGCGAAATAGCGCACCTGCGTCCGCGCACCAACACCTTCGGTGCGGTGCTGCGTCTGCGTCATGCCCTGGCGTTTGCCGTCCATCAGTACTTCAACGATCATGGGTTTTATTATATCCACACGCCCATCATCACGGGCTCCGATGCGGAGGGTGCGGGCCAAATGTTTCGCGTAACAACGCTGCCCGACGACCATCCGCCGCGCACGGCGAGCGGTTCCGTCGATTATGCCGAAGATTTTTTTGGTAAACAGACAAATCTTACGGTTTCGGGGCAGTTAGAAGGCGAAATTGCAGCCCTCGCCCTTGGTAAAGTGTACACTTTTGGGCCCACGTTCCGCGCCGAAAACTCGAACACTGCCCGGCACCTAGCCGAGTTCTGGATGATTGAGCCAGAGGTAGCGTTCAACGACCTTCAGGATAACATGGAGCTGGCCGAGGACTTCTTGAAGTCTCTGGTGCGCTACGCGTTGGAGAAGTGCCCCGACGATCTTCAGTTCCTCAACGACCAATATGACAAGGAACTGCTCAGCCGCTTGCAGTTTGTAGTCGACAACGAGTTCCAGCGCCTGACTTACACCGAAGCCGTCGAGATTCTAAAAACGGCGAAGCAGAAGTTTGAGTTTCCCGTGGATTGGGGTACCGATTTGCAGAGCGAGCATGAGCGCTACTTGGTGGAGAAGCACTTTAAGAAGCCCGTTATCCTGACCGATTACCCCAAGGATATCAAGGCGTTCTACATGAAGCTGAACGATGACAACCGCACGGTGCGTGCCATGGACGTGCTATTCCCTGGCATCGGCGAAATCATCGGTGGGTCGCAGCGCGAAGAAGACTTGGAGAAGCTGCGCACCCGCATGCAGCAGATGAACGTGCCCGAAGAGGAACTGTGGTGGTATCTCGATTTGCGCCGGTTCGGATCGGCACCGCACGCTGGCTTTGGCCTAGGTTTCGAGCGCCTAGTGTTGTTCGTGACCGGCATGGGCAACATCCGGGACGTGATTCCTTTCCCGCGCTTTCCGAAGAATGCGGAGTTTTAATCCGCAGATTTTGCAAACAACAAAAAAGCAGCCCCATAAGAGGCTGCTTTTTTGTTGAAAGGAAAGCTAGCAGTAGTCCCGCAGCTCCTTGTTATCAACGGCGAGCAGCGCATCGAGGCGCAACTCGAAGCCATCGGAAAGGCGCAGGTATTCTACTTTGTCCTTGATGAACAGATCCGCAATAACGCCTTGGTATGTGATAGGCGGAGAGTCGCGCTCGGTGCGGTAGACGAGCGTGCAAGGTTGGTGCTTGGTGGCAAGCGCTTCCAGTTCGTCGTAGAAGGAGCAGCTGATGGGCGTGTAGGTGGACATAGACGAGAAGCTAGGTACAGTAGGGTGGAAAAAGCTACGCCCTTTCATACGTAAGCCTGCCCAACCCGGTCGTGCTGCTATGCGTTGGGTAAAAGACGAGCTTCCTACGCCCCCGCTTATGCCTACCGAAATTGACTTAACCTCCCTCGATGCGCTCCAGGAAGGAGAACTGCGCGCTTTTCCGACTGCCAACGATGGCCCCCCGGTGCTGTTGATTCGTCACGCTGGCGAGTACCTAGCGTATGCCGCACACTGCCCGCATTACGGCGCGCCCCTGGAGAAAGGCAAGATCGTGGAAGGCCAGTTGGTCTGCCCGTGGCATCATGCCTGCTTTCGGGTAGCCGATGGTCACCTTTGCGAGCCACCAGCCCTGGACCATCTGCCCTCGTTCAGGGTACGGGAGGCGGAAGGCCGGGTATGGGTAACGCTACCGGATAACCCCGCCGCTTCGATGAGCGACCTAAACGCCACACCTACCGCCGAAGTAGGCGGCGCGGCGCCCGACATGGTAGAAGCTAGGCATGCGGAAGAACGTACGTTTGTGCTAGTTGG
Source organism: Hymenobacter crusticola (assembly GCF_002154225.1). GTDB lineage: Bacteria > Bacteroidota > Bacteroidia > Cytophagales > Hymenobacteraceae > Hymenobacter > Hymenobacter crusticola. Next base: position 101,140 of record NZ_MTSE01000006.1, on the reverse strand, counting down.
TGGCGGTGCGGCTGGGCAGCTTGCCGCTCAAACGCTGCGTGCCGAAGGCTTCACCGGACGACTGCTTATGGTGTCAGCCGATGAGTTTGAACCCTACGACCGAACCAAGCTCAGCAAAGCCTACCTAGCTGGCAAAGCCCAGCCCGAAAACCTACCCCTGCGCCAATCCGCTTTCTACGAACAACACCGCATTGAGCTACTCACAAACACGCGCGTCATTGGCCTCGACCGGGAGAAGCAAGAGCTGCGGCTAGCAGACCGAGCTAACCTAGCTTTCGACAAGCTCCTGCTAGCGCCCGGCACTACGCCGAAATCGTTGCCTAATGTGCCCGGCCATAACCTCGCGGGGGTGGTGCTCCTGCGCACGCAAGCCGACGCGAATAAAATCCTGCAACTGGCTCAGAGTGCCCGGCAAGTGGTCATTATAGGGGCTAGCTTTATCGGGATGGAAGTAGCGAGCAGTCTGACGAGCGAAGAGCGCCACGTAACGGTAATCGCCCAAAGCAAGGAGCCTTTCGCGAAAGTGCTAGGCCCAGAAATTGGCGCTATGTTTCGGCAGTTGCACCACCAGCATGGTGTTGCTTTCGCGGCCGAAGCGGATGTGATTGAGATAGTAGGAGAGGGGGCCCAAGTGACCGGCGTGCGGCTGAAAACCGGCCAAGTGCTACCCGCCGATTTGGTAGTACTCGGTGTGGGCGTGCGGCCTGCTACTGATTTCTTGCAAACTGCCTTCGACCTGGAGCCTGACGGCGGCCTGCGCGTAGATGAACATCTGCAAGCTGCGCCCGGCATTTACGCAGCCGGCGACATCGCGCATTTCCCGTTGGCCGCAACGGGCAACATAACGCGCATGGAGCACTGGCGCTTGGCCCAACAGCAAGGGCGCGTAGCGGCGCTCAATATGCTAGGCCGGCAGGAAAAGTACACGGGGGTGCCGTTCTTCTGGACGCAGCAATATGGTAAGAGCTTGCGCTACGTGGGGCATGCCGAGCACTATGATACCATCATGTACCATGGCGACGTAAGTAAGCAAGACTTCTTGGCGCTGTACGTGCAGCATGGCCGCATTCTGGCAGCGGCCAGTATGAACCGCGACGCCGACATGATCTTTATAGAAGCCTTGTTCGCAAAGCAGCAGATGCCTGCCGCCGCTGACGTCACACTTACGACAAGCTGGCAACAGCTAGCCCAAAAGGCGCAACCTCAACGTAAAACGGCTCAGACCTAGGTCTGAGCCGTTTTACGTTGAGAGATTTTAATGCTTGCCGTGGCCTTTCCCGTTACCATTGCCATGACCGCCGCCGTACAGCTTTTTGGCTTGGCCGGGCGGTAAGCCTTTGCCGTTTTCCAAGCGCTTTACTTGGCCCGGGGGCAAGCTTACTGGGTATAGCTGTTGGTGACGCGTGAGCTGAGCCCAGGGCTGATTGCCGCGGTAGTCAATCACGACGGGGTGGAAGCTGCTGGGCGAGTAGCCACTGAGCGTGCGCACGCGCTGCCACTTGCCCTGGCGCTCTACCACGTAATATTGGTCGCGCAGGTCGTAGTAGCCGCCTACCTCCGGAATGTAGTAGTACTGCGAACCTGCTGGTGCCGCTGGCCCCCACGCAGGCGTAGTGATGTTACTATTTATCTGTTGAGCATGCGTGGGGGCACCCCACAGCGATAAGGCAAGCAGGCCCGCAAAAGCGAAGGCAGAGGATTTATTCATAAAGCGAGAACAAGCAGAGGGTTGAGAATAATGATGAATCAATGAAGACAGGACAAGAACAAAGCCAGGACGGCCCGCTAGAGCCCGACTGCTGGGTGCGTAAAAGAACTTTCGTGGCTGATGAGACATTTCGGGTAGGGCTGTTGTTATAGCTCATCTGCCGAACGCCTAACAGCGCCTTCGTTAGCTAATCCTACTGGCTAATAAGCTATTCGGAGTAGCTATAGGGGTAGGTTTTGCGTACCTTTGCAGACTTCTTTCTACCGCTTTGCATGGCTAAGAAAACCATTCCGGCTGTTACAGCCGATTCTGTTTCCCCGTTGTCGCAGGCTGCTACAGCCGAAGTCGAGCTGACGGCGGCAGCTACAACCAATCATCTTGTTGACTCTCCTGCGGGCCCCGTTGCTGAATCGCCTTTTATTGAGGTGTATGGCGCACGGGAGCACAACCTGAAGAACGTATCCGTTCAGATTCCGCGCGGTAAGCTAGTCGTGTTCACGGGTATCTCGGGCTCGGGTAAGTCGTCGTTGGCTTTTGACACGATTTACGCCGAAGGCCAGCGCCGCTACATGGAGACGTTTTCGGCGTACGCGCGCTCCTTTATGGGCGGGCTAGAGCGGCCGGACGTTGATAAGATCGAAGGTTTGTCGCCGGTGATCAGCATCGAGCAGAAGACCACTTCGCGCAACCCTAGGTCCACGGTCGGCACCATCACCGAGATTTACGACTTCCTGCGACTGCTCTACGCCCGCACGGCCGAGGCGTTCAGCTACGCCACGGGCGCGCGGATGATTCGGCAAAGCGACGACCAGATCATCAACTACATTCTCAAGCACTTCGCCGACCGCAAGCTGGTGGTGCTGGCGCCCGTGGTGAAAGGCCGGAAGGGGCACTACCGCGAGCTGTTTCAGCAGATTGCTAAGCTAGGGTTCACGAAGGTACGCGTCGATGGTGAGTTGCTCGATATCACGCCGAAGATGCAGGTGGACCGCTACAAGATCCACGACATCGAGATTGTGATTGACCGTATTGTGGTGAAGGACGAGGACCGGCACCGCCTGTCGGGCTCGGTGCAGAATGCCCTGACGCACGGTAAAGGCACCATGCTGGTACTCGACTCTGACTCGAAGAAGACGCAGTTTTTTTCGCGCTTCCTCATGGATCCAACCACCGGTATTGCCTACGATGATCCAGCGCCGAACACGTTCAGCTTCAACTCCCCCTACGGAGCCTGCCCGGTGTGCAACGGCCTAGGTGAAGTGCAGGAAATTACCGAAGATTCGGTGATGCCCGACAAGAAGCTGAGTATCAGCCGCGGAGGTATCGCGCCGCTCGGTGAGTACCGCGACATCTGGATTTTTCAGCAGCTTCAGGTTATTCTCAAGAAGCAGAAGTTGAGCATAAGCACGCCGCTGGAGAAGATGCCAGACGAGCTAGTGCAGCGCTTGCTTCACGGCATCCCGGAGGACGAAGACGCCGATCCGAAAAAAGCTAGCTACTCCGAGCCTTTTGAGGGCATTATTCCTTTTCTGCGCCGCCAAATGGATTCCGACTCCGACAACATCCGGGAGTGGATTCAGCAGTACACCCAGTCGAAGGAATGCCCCGAGTGCCACGGCTACCGTTTGAAAAAGGAATCGTTGCACTTCAAGATTGACAGCAAACACATTGGCGAGTTGTCCATCATGGACATCAAGGAGCTAGCTTCTTGGTTTGAGGGCTTGGAAAGCCGCCTGACGGAGCGCCAGAACATTATTGGTAAAGAGCTGCTGAAAGAGATTCGCAAGCGCATCGGTTTCCTGCTCGAAGTCGGCCTGGAGTACCTCGACTTGCACCGCTCCGTGCGCACGCTGAGCGGGGGCGAAAGCCAGCGCATTCGCCTTGCCACCCAAATTGGTACCCAGCTCGTGGGCGTGCTCTACATCATGGATGAACCTAGCATCGGCCTGCACCAGCGCGACAACGAGCGCCTAATCAAGGCGTTGCAGCACTTGCGCGACATCGGCAACTCCGTTATTGTGGTGGAGCACGACAAGGACATGATCATGAATGCCGACTACGTACTCGATATTGGTCCGGGTGCGGGGATTCACGGCGGCAGCATCGTGGCCGAAGGGTCGCCTACCGATATTTTTGAGTCGGGCAGCCTCACCTCGCAGTACCTGAGTGGGCAAAAGCACATCGAGCTGCGCCGGCAGAAGCGGAAGGGCGAGGGCAAAGACCTCGTTCTGAAAGGCGCTAAAGGGCATAACCTGAAGAACGTAACGGCTAAGTTTCCGCTGGGCAAGCTCGTGGCCGTCACGGGCGTGTCGGGTTCGGGCAAGTCGTCGCTCATCCACGACACGCTGTATCCTATTCTGAATCAGCACTTCTTTAACGCCAAGCGCGACCCCCTCGCTTACGGCAGCATCGAAGGACTAGAGCTGATCGACAAAGTAATTGAGGTGGACCAGTCGCCGATCGGACGCACGCCGCGCTCCAACCCAGCCACGTACACGGGTGTGTTCACGGAGATTCGCAGCCTGTTTGCCTCGCTGCCCGAAGCCAAGATTCGTGGCTACGGGCCGGGCCGCTTCTCATTCAACGTGAAGGGCGGCCGCTGCGAAACCTGCGAAGGAGCTGGCATGCGCACTATTGAGATGAACTTCCTGCCCGACGTGCACGTGCCCTGTGAAACCTGCAAAGGCCGCCGCTACAACCGCGAAACCTTGGAAGTGCGCTTCAAAGGCAAGAGCATCACCGACGTGCTCGACATGACGGTGGAAAAAGCTGTGGAGTACTTTGAGAATCAGCCGCGCATTCTGCGCAAAATTCAGGTCCTCAATGAAGTAGGGCTAGGGTATCTGACCCTAGGTCAGCAGGCTACCACGCTTTCTGGTGGCGAAGCGCAGCGCGTGAAGCTAGCTACTGAGCTAGGTAAAAAAGACACCGGCAAGACCTTCTACATCCTCGACGAGCCTACCACGGGTCTGCACTTTGAGGACATCAACCACTTGGCCGATGTGCTGCAAAAGCTAGTGGATAAGGGCAATACAGTTCTCATCATCGAGCATAACCTAGACCTGATCAAGGTGGCTGACCACATCATCGACATTGGGCCGGAAGGTGGCGCCGCTGGCGGTACTATTGTAGCTCAAGGTACGCCCGAGCAGGTGGCAAAATCGGGGAAAGGCTACACCAGTCGCTTTTTGGCTGAAGAACTGAAAACCAGCAAGTACGCAGAGGTGAACTAACTACTGCCATAAGGTAATAACACAAGCGCCCGCACTATAAAAGTGCGGGCGCTTGTGTATTAAATGAGCTACATGTGCCAGTTAATATATTGTCTATCAGAACTTCGTGTGAGCGCAAAGCCGGGTTTAGAGGTGTAAAAAACGCTTGTTCGCTATAGCCCAGGCCCTTCTTCGGCCCGGCCGAAGCGGAACTTGACACCCCAGCTTCCTCGCAGCACCGTACCATTCTCACCAATGCCGATAACAGCTAGCTCAGTGTGAAAGCCTAGCCGTTTCCTGGCAAATGGAAACACGACTACGCCCACCGGGACCACAGCGCCAGCTAAGTTGTTGGTGCGACCTCCAATACCACCGTAAACGTAATAATCTTCCTTGTTGACGAACTTATAATTCAGGGTTAGCTCCGGATTCAGGTTGGAAGTGAAGGCATCGACACCCACTCGAAAATCGGGATGGAAACGGCCAAAGTCGTAAGAAATAGAAGCGAAAGGCAAAGCCGATTGATGATAGGCTACGTTAAGTTGGCCGTGCGCCGCTGCACTAGTACCGCAGATAGTCACAAGTAAATAGAGTTTCTTCATTGAGATAATTCTGTGAAAAACAGGTAAGTGGTCGGAAAATAGGTAAAGGAGAAGCAGGAGTAGGTATAGCCTGCAAAAATATTTTTCTTCCCAACCAACCTTCTCAAGGCGGCTCGACACTTTAGGGCAAATACGCAGCCTGTGCTCTCCTTGTCCTCTAGTTTTCCTCCCGAAGAACAGTCGCTGATTGCGGACTGCCTGGCCCAGGACCGGCAGGCGCAGTATCGGCTGTATCAGCGCTACAAGACGGCAATGTTCTCGTGCGCGCTGCGCATCCTCAGCGACCGGGAACTAGCGCAAGATGCTTTGCAGGACGCTTTCGTGCAGGTGTTTCAGCAGCTAAGCAGTTTCCGCCAGCAGTCGACCCTAGGTGCCTGGATTCGCACCATCGTGGTGCGGCGGGCGCTGGTAACGCTGCGGCGCGAGCAGCGCATGGAGGTGTATGACCAAGACCGACACCCCGAACCATTGGTGGCTTGGCACGATAGCCTGACTGGCGAGGCCCTGGAAAAAGCCATCGGCGAACTGCCGGCGGGCTACCGGGCTAGCTTCTGCCTCATTGAGGTGGAAGGGTATTCGCACCGCGAGGTGGCCGAACTGCTCGGCGTCACGGAGGGCACCAGCAAGTCGCAGCTGTACCACGCCAAGCGCTTGCTGCAACGCAAACTTCAGCATTTGTACCGATGAGTGATTTATTAGAACCTACTGAAGCTGGGCACGATAACCTGCGCCGGGCCGTAGCAAGCTTACCCAACCACGAGCCCGATCCGGCGACGTGGCCGCGCATCGCGGCGCAGCTAACCGCCGAGCAGGCTATTGCGCAAGCCGTGCCGCAGCTCCCCGAGCATGAGCCCGCCGATGAGTTGTGGAGCGCTATCCTAGGGCGCTTGGATGCAGGTGCCACACCTACAGTAGTTGCTGCCGATGAAGCGGTGCCAGCTGCCCAGAAGCTTTGGCTGCTACCTGCGTGGCGAGTAGCTAGCATAGCCGCGGCGGTACTGCTACTGTTAGGCGTGTGGTGGTTACGGCCGACGGCGTCGGTTGAAGGCCCTGTCGTTACCGCCTCGCACGAATCTATCGCGATCAGCGAAGAAGTAGTGGTTCCCAATACCTCGACCTCCTTGGCCTCTTATAGGCTCGATCCGCTGCAACAGCAGGGGATATCCTTCATTGATGCGCATTGTGCCTCGCTTCCTACAGTATGCCAATCCAAAGAATTTCGAGAGTTGCGCACGCAACTGAATGAGCTGGAAGCGCAGCAGGACCGCCTGCAACAAGCTGCTCGCCGCTTCGGCACGTCGCCGGAGCTAGTGCGCCAACAAGCCCAACTTACCACAATGCGGGCGACTATTACCCGCGAACTGGTGCAACTGATTATCTCATGAAGTATACCGCGCATAGGTGGCCTTGTGCTACGCTAGGTAGGTGGCTGCTAGGATTGCTCTGGCTGCTGGCCAGCATCGGCGCTCGGGCGCAGCAAAAGGTACAGGTAGTGACCCGCACGTTAGAGCAGCAGTGGACGTGCCCGCCCCATGTGCTGGTGCGCATCCGGGCCGAAAAGGCCACGCTACGGGTGCAGGGTTGGGATAAGCCACAAGTACAGGTGGTGCTGCGCCTGAGTGCCCGGCATCCCGACCGCAGCGTGGCCGAGCAGGATTTGAAAGCCGCTGGCTACCGCCTCGAACGCAACGGCAGTGCGCTCGATTTGCTTAACTTCTTCACGTTGCCGACCGGGGCCGCTGCCGTCCGCAGCGACTTGCGCGCCGAGTACACCGTGTGGATGCCCGCTGGCAACCCACTGCAGGTCGTAAACGCGTATGGCCAAACTACGTTGACCGACCTTAGCGGAGCGCAGAAATTAGAGCAAAACTTTGGGCAGATTACCCTGCGGAGTCTGCGTGGCACGCTCACGGTAGCTGCCCGTTATACTGACCTAGCCGCCACCAACGTGCAGGCTGATTTCACCTGCGAAGCTAATAAGTCGGCGGTGCAACTGCTGGACCTAGGTGGCAGCTGTTTTGTGCGCAATTACTACGGCAGCGTGCAAGTGCAGCCCGCGGCGGGGCTGCGCAAGCTCACCGTAGAGGCCGACCGAACGGAGGTTGTTATCAGTGCCGCTGAACTCGACCAGTTTGCCTACCAGCTAAATGTATTGCAAGGTAGCTTGACAGTGCCATCAGTCTACGCTGCGGCTAAGAAAGCCTCGGGTAGTCGAGCTTCGCTAACTGTCAAACAAGCCTCGGGTGCCCGGCCTTTGGTGCGCGTGAGCACTTCCTACGCCCCCCTGACTTTACAAACCCAGCTGCTTTCCTCCCACTTCTAATCGCACAGCTCCCTATTACATGGCTACTCTGTATCGTTTTCGAGGGCGTCGGCTCTTGCTTTGGGCCGGCCTGCTGCTTGGGTCGTCAATTGGGGCGTTAGCCCAAACTGTTCCCGACACCACGCGTCTGCATTATGGCGAAGAGGTGGCTACTCCGCCGCTGACTACTGCGCCGTTGCGCGTACAGGAAGAGCAGCGCAGCCTCTGGAAGCTAGGGTTAAATAACCTCCAGCCCAACACCAATGCCTTGGGGGACGGCACGCGTTATACCCGCTACGGCTTACACCTAGCGTATGAGCACAAGCTGCGTGACCCGGCCTGGTCGGTGTTGGGGGAAATCAGCCCCGCTATTTCCTCCTTCCGTCCCGAAGCCACCACCAAGACCCGCCAGCGCCTAGATCTGCAAGTGCAAGCGGCCGGACGCTATTACTACAATCGGGAGCGGCGCCTCTTACTGGGCAAAAACGTCGGGAACTTCTCGGCTAATTATTTCTCCCTGGCCCTAAATGCTGGCTTAGGCCAGGAATCGCGCGAAACAGCTCATTTTCTGTACCGCAACAGCGGGCGGCGGTTCGCCACCGCCGATGTGGCGTTACTTTACGGTTTGCAGCGCCGCCTAGGTCGCCGCGGCTTTGTGGATGTTAACACGGGCGTTGCTACTCTATTGTTGGCTGGCAAACCTATGGTGAGCTACTTGGTCGGCACCACACGCATCGGGCTGACCCTAGGGCCTCAGCCAGCGCCTTATCACAAGCGGTTGGCGCCAGCCAGCGAGATAGTAACACTACGCCCGCGCTTCTTCGCGGGTGCCGAAATAGGCGGTTACTTCTACCATGTACGTTACTCCCGGCAAACACCCTACCCAGCTGCCGTGGTGAAGACTTCACCCACCGAAACTCAAACGACGACTTACCCCACCAGCTACCGCGACGGCTACGGCGTGTATGCGCAATATGTGTCGGCGGGGCCAATTCCCTACGTGTATGCGGGTTACTACTTGGCACCGCGCCTAGCCCTACAGCTCGGATTTCAGTATGGCGAAACCTTTAACGAGGAGCCTGTAGGTACCGTTTTCGATACGCCTGAAGGCACTTTTAGCGTGCCCAACCACACCCTTAAGGAAAGGGGGCTGGCATTGCCCGTGCTGCTGCGTTATTCGCTCACGCCATCTTTTCTGCGCCGAATGCAGTTCGATGCGGTGGGAGGCTTAGTACCCGTGTGGTCGTCGGTTACCTTCCGGGAGTACGCCATCGTCAACCGCCAGGTCACCACCCAGAAAACGTTTGGCTTTCAACGGCGGGCGTTTGGTCTGCACGCTGCCCTAGGTGTCGATGCTAGCTATGCGTTTGGGCGCCGGCGCCGGGTGCAGGCGGTCACCGAAATCATAATGAACAAGGACATGCGCACTATCTTTCAAAAAGGCAAGAACGACTTGCAAGCAGGCTCTCCCTACGTGGAGTCTGGGTCCTTCATGGCCGGTGGATTAACCCTAGGGCTGCGCTACCGATTTGGCTACCGGTAGAAGGGCTGCACTCGCTAGGTCTGAGCCGAAGCAATTCGAGCGCAGCCGATAACTACAGGTTACCGCCGAATAGCTACTTGTTTAAGAACCAGTAGGATAAACCGAGTTCTTCCCGTGCACTGCAAACGGGCGTTAGCCTAGGTTGCGCTACTGCCTCCTGTAGCGGCAGCCTGCTACTCAGCCGAACAAGTCAAGCTAGGGTAATGGAGCCTCTACTTTTCTAAAAGCCGTTCAAGCTGCAACGCCAAAGCGTTGCTCGTATGCGCGCAACAAAGGCCGATAGCGGTAGCGATTATACAAAACCATGAATGGCCAAATGAGGAGTAAGGTAAACTTGGCTGCTAGGATGAAGCCAACGGCAGACAAGACAAGGCTAAGCGAGAAAATTAAGACGGAGATTAGCGGCCGGAAAGGATCGAGGTCGGGGTGGGTGCTATGATGACGAAGGGTCAGACCACGCGCGGGGTTGCGGATGTATACTTGGAGCCTAACCTGCATTAGCCCCGTAAAAATGACGCAGCAAGCATACAGGATCCATGGGGTTTTCATAGTGGGATAATCCCCTTGGAAAGCGGCCGTAAAAGGCATTAGCACAATGCTCAACAAGAACACAATGTTGAGCCAGATCAGGCCTGTCGTGTACCGATGCACGAAACGGAATACCCGGTGATGCGCCGTCCAGTAAATGGCAATGACGAAGAACGCCACCAGAAAGCCTATAAACTTAGGTAACAAGTTCAGCGTGGCGATCATTACAGCCCGCTCTGACTGTACGTGGTGTAGTTCCGGCACTTTTATCTCGATGACGAGCAGCGTGATGGCAATGGCAAACACCGCATCCGTAAACAGGATCAGGCGCTCCAGTTGAAACTCCATCCGGTCATCATGCTCTAAAGGCGTATCGACGTGACTCATAGCGGTAAGCTAGCCGGAACATGAACGGCCTAGCCCGACTAAAGATAAACGGCTAGCATCCGGACTAGCAATGGAAAACAAAAAAGCCGCCGCGGTATTTCCGCAGCGGCTTTCAACTCTTGATCCGTGCAAGATGATCTACATCTTCATGTCGTTGTTTTTGTGCGCCATGGCGGTGTGTTGTTTCACCACAGGCAGCGTTTTCTGCGCCCAGCCTTTGGCATCAGGATCTTGGCCATTGTCGATTTCGCTTTGCAGCAAAGCCTCAGTTTCCTCGTGGTCCTTCGCCATCTGGCCCATGTAGGCTTGCTCAAACTCTTTGCCCGACATTTTGCTCATCCGGTCGCGCATGGTTTTATGATCAGCATCCATGTCGCCGGTCAGCGTTACGCCTTTCTTCTGGGCAATTGGCTTCAGCTCGTTGCCGGCTTTCGTGTGGTCGGCAATCATTTTGTTGGCATATGTCTTTGCCTCGCCAGTTACTCCTTTTTCCAGAGCTAGCTTGCTGAGGCCAATTTCATTGTGGCCGCCTTGGTCGGCTTTCACCATGAATTGTTTGTCGTCGAGGGTAGAGCCATTAAGTGAACCCGGGCCTGTGCTAGCCGTGGCAGGCGCACCGGCCGAGTCGGTAACGGCTGTGGAAGCGGCAGAATCGCCTTTTGTAGCGGCGTTCATAGCATTATCGCCGGCATTGCCGCCCGATACTTCTGAATCCGTGTTATTGTTGGTTTTTTCGTCGTTGCCGGCGGTGCTGCAAGCGCTAGTAGCTAACAGGCTAGCACATAGCAAGCTCAAAGTGATGCGTTTCATAGCAAGGTTGGTTGTGGTGGGTAAAGGAGTATAAAAAGGTGTAAGCTAGCTTCTACGTGAAGCGCACTGCTTACTTTTTTGCATCGAGGGCTGCACTCATCTGCTGGGCCATTTCCAGGTGATGCTGCAGGGTGGGGGTATTCTTGGTTGCGAATTCCTTGAGGTCGGCGGCGCTGGCTTTCACAGAAGCTTCCGTGAATTCCTTTACGTCTTCCTCGTGGTCCTTAACCATTTCCTTGAGGTACTCTTTGTCCATGTCGACGCCTTGCTTCTCCGTCACGTCCTTATACACTTTCTGGTGGTCTTCCCCCAGACTTGTCGGAAGCGTGATGTTGTGTTTGGCAGCAATGGCCTTTAGCTCGTTGTTGGCTTTGGTATGATCATCTACCATCTGCTGGCCAAACTTGCGGGCTTCAGGCGTGGAGGCTTTAGCGGCCACCACTTTGCCTAGCTCTACCTCCAGCAGGCCACCGCTAGCCGCTTTGGTTGCAAACGCGGCGTCGAAATCTTTTTTGTCTTGCTCGCCTTCCGTAGGCTGCGCCTCGTTTTTGGCTTCATTTTCTTTCTGCGCAGTCTCAACGGCGTCTTGACGCGAGGAGCAGCTGCCCAGCAGAAGCAAGGCTACGAAAAGACCGGTGCAAGCAATGGGAGTTTTCATGGCATTGGTAACAAGAGTACAAACGGAAAGCTAGGTTACTTGGCAGTCGTACCGTCTGCCGCAGCCGCTGAGTCAGCATCGGCCGTCACGGTCGGGCCCGCGTCATTGTCGATTACCGTGGCATCAGCTTTAACACCGCCGTCGGCAGCTGCCGAATCCATGTCGCTAACGGCTTCGCCGGCGGTACCATCGTTGCGCTTCTCGGCGCTGTTGCAGCTACCTAGCGCCAGGGTTGCGAAGGTGAAGAGGGAAAGAATGCAGAGTTTCATAGGTTGGAAAGTGAACGAAAGAATGAAAATTACTTAGAACTACTTGAGGTCTTTTACTTGGTCCTGCACTTGTTCGGCCGACTCTAGGTGTTCCTTCAGTACTGGTAAGTATTTGGCTGCAAATCCCCGGATATCTCCGTCATAGGCATCGTCGCTCATGTCGCCGAAGCTGTCGACGTCATCTTTGTGAGCATCCACAATGGTTTCCATGTACTGCTTGTCGAAGGCAGCACCGCCTAGGTTGCCTAGCTTTGTTACCTGCTCTTGTTGGTCGCCACCGAGGCCAGTGGGCAGCACGATGCTCTTTTTATCGGCCAACGATTTCAAGCCGTTGCTCATATCAGCGTGTTGCTGCACAAGCTGAGCGGCAAAGGCCTTAACGGCCGGCGTAGTTGCCTTTTGTTGGGCTAGCTTGCTAAGTTCCAGCTCCAGCATGCCTTGTCCTGCGCTGTTCACCATGAATTCTGCGTCGTGCTCCTGCTTCTTGGTGATGTCCTCGTCGCCGATACGCTTCTCATTTTGGAACTTGGCATCGGCCACCGGATCACGCTTGCTGGTATCCGGCGAGCAGGCCACAGCAGCAAGTACCATAGTGGCGGTCGAAATAACACGGGTAAAGAACATAATACTGAGGAGCTTGAGAGAGTAGGCAGGCAATGTTGTGCTATACGGCCGGCTGAGCTACTGGTTCGAAGCAGCAGCGTTTGGCATTAAAATAATTTTACTCTCTTTCCGAAACGGCACCCCTCAACAGCGAAAAGGCTTCGGCACACTGCCGAAGCCTTTTCGCTGTTGAGGGGTGCCAACGGAGCAAACGTCGTCTGTTTGCGCACTGTCTAGCGTGCGCGCAACAAAGCTTCAGCGACAATTAGATCTTCTGGCGTTGTAATCTTCAAGTTGCGATAATCGCCCGGTACCATACGGATGGGATGTAAATCTTCCACTACGCTCGCGTCATCGGTGAACGTGGGCAACTCCGGGAGCTGGTAGGCGCGCCGCAGCAGCGTTAGCTCGAAGCACTGGGGCGTCTGGACTAGGCGTAAGCGCGAACGGTCCAAGGCGTAAGAGCCTTGTTGAGCTAGCCCGCGCACCGAATCTTTCACTGGCACGGCAGCAATAGCTGCCCCATGCTCGGCGGCGGCTGTGTAAGTCGTATTGATTACCTCCGCCGATACCAACGGCCGCACTCCGTCGTGCACCGCCACAATGCCTGCCTGTTCGCTAGCCAGGAAAGCTAGGCCATTGCGCACCGACGCCCACCGTGACTCGCCGCCTGCCACTACTGCATGTGGGATGGTAACAGCGAAATCAGCGCAGAGCTGCTGCCACGTTTCAAACTGATCGGCTGGCAGGACCACTACGCATTGCTGCACCTCCACTGCCGGATCAGCAAACCGGCGCAAAGTATGCAACAGCACCGGCTCGCCCAGCAATTCCAGAAATTGCTTGGGCCGATCGGCACCCATGCGCGTGCCTGTGCCGCCCGCCACAATAATAGCAAAGCGCGGCTGCGTCGAGTGACTGAATGATTGAGTTGCTGAGTGGGTAGATTCAGGCATAGTAGAGCTAGGCTTGGCAAGAACACAAAAGTAAAAGCCCCGCCGCCGAAAGGCAGCAGGGCTCTTGTATTGATAGGGTGATTGAGTCGCTGAATCATGTTGAACGACAGCACCCAGCTATTCAATCACTCACTTACTCGCTACAGAATGAGCATTGCGTCGCCGTAGCTGAAGAACTTGTATTTCTCTTTGATAGCTAGCTGATAGGCTTCGATGAGGAACTCATAACCCGCAAAGGCGGCGGTCATCATCATCAGCGTGCTTTCCGGCGTGTGAAAGTTGGTGAGCAGCGTGTTGGCAATCTTGAATTCGTGAGGCGGGAAGATAAACTTGTCTGTCCAGCCATTATTCGGCTTCAAGCGGCTGTTAGCCGATACCGACGACTCCAGCGCCCGCATGGTCGTGGTACCCACGGCACATACACGCTTCTTGGCATCCAGCGCCTTATTCACGATGGTCGCGGCTTCGGTTGGCACAATGAAGTTCTCCGAATCCATCTTGTGCTTGGTCAGATCTTCCACATCGACTGGGCGGAAGGTACCCAGGCCTACGTGCAGCGTTACGGCGGCAATGTCTACCCCCTTGATTTCTAGGCGCTTCATGACCTCACGTGTGAAGTGTAAACCCGCCGAGGGAGCAGCCACGGCGCCCGTGTGCTTGGCATAAATGGTCTGATACCGTTCTTTATCCGACGCTTCCGTTTCGCGCGGAATAACCTCTTTGGGTAGCGGCGTCTCACCTAGGTCATGCAGCGCTTTGTAGAACTCTTCGTCGGTGCCATCGAACAGGAACTTGATGGTACGGCCGCGCGAAGTAGTGTTGTCGATTACCTCGGCTACCATGTCGCTTTCGCCAAAGTAGAGCTTATTGCCTACCCGGATTTTGCGGGCCGGATCTACCAGTACGTCCCAGAGGTGAATTTCAGTGTTCAACTCACGAAGTAAAAACACTTCGATTTTAGCCCCGGTTTTTTCTTTGTTGCCATAAAGGCGAGCCGGAAAAACCTTCGTATCATTGAGTACCAGCGCGTCCCCGTCGTTGAAATACTCGATGATATCCTTGAAGATGCGATGCTCGATCTTGCCACTGTCGCGGTGCAACACCATCAGACGCGACTCGTCACGATTTTTGGCCGGATGTTGCGCCAACAGGCTTTCGGGCAGATCAAACTTGAACTCGGATAGTTTCATGGGCAGCAGAAGGCAATAGAAGGGGAAGCTAACAAAAATTTGAGGGCACAAAAGTACGGACTATCCTCGGATAAATCATTAATTTTCCGCGCACTTCGTTGAGTAACGGCGTACTACGTAGCGCACTACTGCCGTCGGCCCTACGCAGAACAGCGCGGCTTCCTTGCTTCGTTATAAAAGTGTAGTTACTCCTCTATAACTCAACTACTCCTCCGATGTTAGCCCTGCGTCTGACTTTAGAGAGCTTCCGCTTTGCGTGGCAGGCCCTCAAATCCAACTTGCTTCGTACGGTGCTGTCGTTGCTGGGCGTCACGGTGGGCATTTTTGCTATTATCGCCGTGTTCACCGTTGTCGATTCGTTGGAGACTAATATTCGCCAGAGCATGGACTTTCTAGGCGAAAAGGTGATTTACGTGGCCAAGTGGCCGTGGAAATTCGAGAAGGATTTTCCCTGGTGGAAATACTTCAATCGTCCTGTTCCGACGGTGCGAGAGTTTCAAGCCCTGCAACGTACACTCAGCACCAACAACAACGGCATTGCCATCTTCGCGGCGGTGGGGGGTAACACGTTTAAAGCGGGCAGCAACAGCATGACTGGGTGCGCATTGCAGGGTGTGAGCTACGATTTTCGCAAGGTTTCCAACGTTTCCATTGCTGAAGGACGCTACTTTACCAATCAAGAGATAGAAGCCGCTCGGAATGTAGCCATTATAGGTGCCGATATTGCTGCCAACGTCTTCCCCGATGGCTCGGCCCTAGGGCAGGAGTTCAAGTCGCGGGGCCGCAAGTTCGTGGTGATTGGTGTGCTGGAGAAAGAAGGTAAAAACTTTCTGGGCAATTCAGGCAATGATGCCAACTGTCTGATTCCGTTTGGTATGTTCACCAAGATGTTTGCCCTTAACACGGGCAGCAGCATGACCGGCGTAACCCCTACTATCGCCGTGAAAGGCCGCGACGATGACCCCGGCCTCCTCGACCTAGAGTATGAAATGCAGGGCCGCTTGCGCACCATTCGGGGACTCAAGCCGCGCCAGGAAGACAACTTTGCGCTGAACCGGCCAGAGATGATGGCCGACGCGATTAGCTCGCTGTTCTCCGTGATTGGGGTGGCGGGAGCCGTCATTGGTAGCTTCGCCATGCTGGTAGGAGGCTTCGGAATTGCCAACATCATGTTTGTATCGGTGAAAGAGCGGACCAACATCATCGGCATTCAAAAGTCGCTGGGGGCGAAAAATTACTTCATCTTGTTTCAGTTTTTGTTTGAAGCCATCTTCCTGTGTCTCATTGGCGGCGCAACCGGGATTTTGCTGGTGTTTCTCATCACGCTCATTCCCCAGGAGGCCCTGCCTATGTCGCTCACAGCCGGCAACATTGTGCTAGGGCTCACGGTATCGGTGGTGATTGGGGTACTGGCTGGTATTATCCCAGCGGTACTGGCCTCCAACCTTGATCCCGTTATTGCGATTCGCTCGAAGTAACGGCTAGGAAAGAGTTGCTCGACAACTTGCCCAATTAGGGCAAAGTGCTATCTTGCATGCCCCGATTTTTGCCGCTAGGGCAAAAACGCATCTACTACAGTTGCCACCGGGTTTTTCAATTATTCTTTTCTTAAAAGTGCGTTGTCCGGGCTGCAGAAGCGCGAAGAAGACGACTTGGCGGACAAAAAAGTACAGTACTAATGGCAAAACTTAAAAAAACGAGTCGGACTAAACACCAAGACGAAGCACTAAACGAGGGGAGCGGCAGAACCATCGTAAAGCCCAACGCGAACGACAACAAAGTCACGACGATCAGTGACATTCGTGAGCAAACCCACGGCCAGCGGACTGTACAGCTCGACGACGAGCACCGCATCCGTCAAGCGTTCGTTGATAAGGACTGGAACGAAATCAAGATTGCCGATTCCTGGCAGATCTTTAAGGTGATGGCCGAGTTCGTAGAGGGCTTCGAAAAGATGACCAAGATTGGCCCGTGCGTTTCAATCTTTGGCTCGGCCCGCACGAAAGCAGATAACCCCTACTACCAGATAGCGGAAGAAATTGCGGCTAAGCTCGTGCGCCACGGCTACGGTGTTATCACGGGTGGTGGTCCTGGTATCATGGAGGCCGGCAACAAGGGCGCCCGTAGTGAGGGTGGTCGCTCCGTGGGGCTCAACATTGAACTGCCATTCGAGCAGTTTCACAACATTTACATTGACCCGGACAAGATTATCAACTTCGATTATTTCTTTGTGCGGAAGGTGATGTTTGTGAAGTACGCCCAGGGATTTATTGGTATGCCCGGCGGCTTTGGCACACTCGACGAGTTGTTTGAAGCTATTACCTTAATTCAAACTCGCAAAATCGGCCGCTTCCCTATCGTGCTGGTTGGCTCGGCTTACTGGAACGGGTTGTTTAAGTGGATTGAAGATGTGATGCTGCACGAGGAGCACAACATCTCGCCCGAAGACATGAAGCTGGTGCAGATCGTGGACGATGCTGCATCGGCCGTTAAGATCATCGACGATTTCTACTCGAAGTATTTGCTCTCGCCAAACTTCTAAAAGTTATCAAGAGCCTCAAAAGGCCCTGCCGGGTTGATCGAAGCACTTCTACCGCTTCGATTAGCTCGGCAGGGCCTTTTGAGGTCGAATAGTTTTCTATACATAGCCTAGCTTTGTTGGCGCTAACAATATCTTTTTGCGGAGGAGTGATGGAAGGAGGTAGCTGGTTGCTGAAATTTCGATACCAGTACAGTTTGCCTTTATTTGGTTTATAGTGCTCATAAGCAAATAGTTAGGAAGCATACCCCAATTTGTTAGCACAACTAAACCAGTAAAACAGTGTTATTTAGCGGCGACAGAAACCTATTTGTCGTCGTTTTTCTGTGGACTCGGACTTCGATTACCTTATTGTGGGCGGTGGGGCGGCTGGCTTAAGCTTAGCGTATGCTATTACGCAGGAGCCGCGCCTGCAACATAAGCGAGTCTTACTGATTGAGCCGCAGACAAAAAACCAAAACGACCGCACGTGGTCGTTCTGGACCGACGAGCCGACCCCTTTCGACAGCATCGTGGCGCACGAGTGGCGCAAGCTAGCTTTTCGCAGTCCCGCGTACGAGCAGGTTTTTGAGATGCAGCGGTACCGTTATAAGATGATTCGCGGGCTCGATTTCTACCAGTTTGTGCACGCCGCCTTACAAGATAACCCGCACATTAGGCGGGTGACGGGTATGGTGGAGGAGCTTGAAGATACCGCTACCGGCGTGCGTGCCCATACAAGTGCGGGGCAGTTTACGGCGCGCTACGCGTTCGATAGTCGCCCTCCCGTACTAGAGAAAGATCCGGCGAAATACCGCTACCTGTTGCAGCATTTTGTGGGGTGGGAGGTAGAAACGGACCATGACGTATTCGATCCATCCATCGTTGAGTTCATGGATTTCCGCGGTCCGCAGTACCAGGAGGCGCGTTTTATGTATGTGCTACCGTTCACACCTAGGCGGGCTCTGGTTGAGTACACGTTGTTCTCGGCGGAAGTGCTGCCAACGGCCGAATACGAAGCGGCGCTACGATGCTACCTGAGCGAAACACTCGGGGTACGGGCGTTCCGAATTGAAGCGGTTGAGCAAGGAGCCATTCCAATGATAGATCACCCGCTTCCAGCGCAGGAAGGGCAACACATTATCAACCTAGGTACGCGGGCAGGTCGTGCCAAGCCGAGCACGGGCTACGCCTTTCGGCGTATTCAGGCGCACACCCAGCGCTTGGTAACGGCGCTAGCCACTACCGGCCAGCCGCCCGAAGACCTAACCGGCGACAAGTGGCAATTTGGGCTTTTTGATACGCTGCTGCTTGATATTATGCAGCGGCAGGGCGAAAGCACGCGGGCCATTTTTGCGGAGCTATTTCGGCAAAACCCGCTGGAGCGTATTCTCGCTTTTTTGGACGAGCGCACTTCGTGGCCCGACAACCTACGGGTGATGAACTCCGTGACGCCCTGGCCTTTCCTGCGTTCTATTGGGCACGTCTTGCGCGGCCGCCCAGGGCAGCGCCCTCCCGGCGCTTAGTTTTCTCTCTTGCCGAAGCGAGGTCATAGCGGGTAGCAGCCACAAAAAACTGCGGAGCAGAACATCTTTGTTCTACTCCGCAGCCACAATGGTTTAAAAGCTAGGGTTCAGTTTTACAGCCTCTTATCGGCCTGCACGACTGAACTGCTTTTTAGTATTCGTCTTCGTTGAACATGAAGTCCTCTTTGGTCGGATAATCTGGCCATACTTCCTCGATGTTTTCGTAAGGTTGGCCGTCGTCTTCGAGAGCTTGCAGGTTCTCTACGACTTCCATCGGAGCGCCCGAGCGGATGGAGTAATCAATGAGTTCATCCTTGGTGGCAGGCCAGGGAGCGTCTTCCAAGTACGAGGCAAGTTCCAGAGTCCAGTACATAGTCGTGTGAGCTACAAAAAGAAAAGAATAAGTGAAAGTAGGTGTTTAAAATGCAAAAAGCTAGGCTTTAAAACAAGGTACCTCGGCTTTAAAACGCATCTCAAGCTGGGACAACGTAAAAACGGAGGGAATGTTTTTTTAAGCGGGCAAACGCTTGCGTAGCAGCTCGATCAAGTCGTTCTTGGTACGAATCTTCCGTTGGAAAGCGCGGATCTTGCCTTGCAGCATGGTCCGGAAGGCATCATTGCTGGGTGCCGAGCTGAGCTTACCTAGGTTTTCCTCCAATACTTCCTGCTCTTGCTTGTCGTATTTGATGAAGTCGCGTAGGGCTTGAATTCGGTTGGTTACCTGCTCCTCCGGGGAACCCACTTCGTTACCGCCCGCTTGACGTTTGCGGATGAAGTGTTCTAAGGCGCTCATTTCGAACACCTTGTCGCAAGCTAGGATAAACTGCTCCCAAACGCGGTCCGATTCCTCGCCGCGTACCGGGCCCACTTTCTTCCAAGCCGCTTGTAGCTCCTTGGCGCGCGCCACGGCTTCTCCCATGGGGCGGTTCAGTAGCGCTTCGGCTTCGGCTACCAAAGCCCGCTTACGGCTTAAGTTGTCGTCGCCCGGCGTGGGTTCTGTACGGCGCGTGTTGATGTGCACCTTCAGGCGCTCAAAGAAGTGGTTGTGAGCCGCCCGGAAGCGCGTCCAGAGGTCGTTGGCTTGCTTGCGGGGCAAGGTGCCGCCTACTTCCTTCCAATCTTGCTGAAGCTGCTTCAGCTTTTTGGTTGTTTCCTCAAATTCATCCGAGTTCTGGAGTGCTTCCGACTTGTGGATCAGGTCGCGGTACCGGTCGTACACACGGTTGACCATCTGCTTCTTCTCAGCCAAGAATTCCTTTTTCTTGACGTAAAAGTCTTCCACGGCCCGGTGAAAGCGGCCTTCCAGCTCCTCAGTGAGTTGCTTTTCTACTGGCCCTGTCTTGATCCAGGCCTGGCGAACCTCTTTAAGCTGCTCGCCAGCGGTTTGCCAATCCAGGCTGTTGCGTAAAGCCTCGGCCTCCTGAATTAGGTTGATCTTGGTAGCTAGGTTTTTCTCCCGATTGCGAACAATCGTTACCCGAATAGCGTCCTCAGCTTCGCTGAGGCGGCGGTGCAAGCTTTCAAAATCGCCGAGGCCATCGTAGGTGGCTACCTGCTCTTTCAGGTGCAGGGCTTTCATCAGGAAAGAGCCCTTGTTCTCAGATTCTTCGATCTTTTGTAAGAGGTCCTCTACCTTCGCGCGAAAGGTCTCAAACCGGTGCGCGAAATAGTGCAGAGAGGCTTCTTCAGATTCTTTGACCTGGCCTACCTGCCGAGCAGGCAGGTCCATGAAGGCGCGGAGCCACACCTGGTCGCCCTGAATATAGCCATAGCGGCGGGCTTCGGCCAGCAAGTGGTCATTTTGTTCCATAAACTAATACGCGGAAGGAATAGGTGAGGGGCTAGGTGTTCGGAGCGGAAAGATGTACAAGTTTACGGTATGATAAGCAAAATAACTGGTTTCGGCACCCGTCGTAGCTACTGCACACTGCTGTAACCTAGCGGCCGATCCGCATTTTGACAACCAGGTAAACAACCGTACCAGGGACGCTACGGGTAACGTGGGTAGGGGGTTATAAGTAAAAAGGAAAGAAGCTAGGTTGTAGGGCGAGCATAAGCGCTTAAATCATTGGGTCAGACAGGACTAGTATATTGAAATAAAACACCGCTAATAGCGATAGGTTGCTTGCAAACCCAGCGAAACGCAAAAATGGAAGCCCCGCGGCGTTACTGCACCTATCTGATGGCTTAACTAGTAGTGAAATCGAAAGTTCAGGATTATTCTTATTTCCGTGGGAAGTCATTTTTGACCACTTGGCCACCTTTCATCACAAACCGTACCTGCTCCAGGGCCGTGATGTTCGTGAGCGGGTCGCCTTCCACAGCTATCAGGTCGGCGTACTTAGTAGGTTCGAGCGTACCAAGCCGATCCTGAACCCCGAGTAGCTCGGCGGCGTTCAGGGTAGCGGCCCGGATGATTTCTAGCGGCGACATACCGGAAGCGGCGTAGGCCCGCAGCATAAGCAGGCTAGCTTGACCCCGGGTTTTGCCTGGCACTTGATAGTACTCATCGGAGCCAGCCGCCACGCGCACACCTGCTTTCACGGCCCGGGCAAGGCGTTTGTGATTGGCGTCCGCAAACTCTTTGGCACCAACGGCATATTCTTCGGGCGAAACGCCAGGTGGGGCGGGGCTGAGACTCAAGTAGAACTCCGCCGGATAGTCAGTCGGCACCAAGAAGATGTTTTTTTTGACCATCATTTTCAGCACGTCGTCGGGGATAGAGTAGGCATGCTCGATAGAGTTGACGCCGGCTTCCGCTGCAATGCGTGTGGCTTGGTCGCCAATAGCATGAGCCGCTACCGTTTTGCCTACGCGGTGTGCTTCTTCTACAATTACCTTCATTTCTTCCAGTGACACCACGCGCGGACCGGTATTAACGATGACTTTGATACAATCGGCGCCGTCGTACACGGCTTGTCGCACGGCGCGACGGGCCTCCTCCACGCCGCTGATAGTCACGTATTCCTGGGCCACAAGCTGCTGCGCTTCGGCAGTTATCTGCCCAAATTGCCCACCTGCTGCGGCCAACGCACGAGTAGAAACCACCATGCGCGGCCCCACCACCCAGCCGTCCCGAATAGCGTCGCGCAAGGCCACATCGCCATTGTGGCCGCTGTTACCTAGGTCACGTACGGTTGTAATGCCAGCCTCCAGATCTTCCCTACCCATGGCGGCACCTAGCAAAGCGCGGCGCGTAGTACCGAGCTGCGTGACCGTCAAGAGCATGTTGGGATCGTCGCCACCTACTTTGGGGTCGTAGTTTTGCAGCAAATGCGTGTGTGAGTCGATGAGGCCAGGCAGCACCAACGCATTACCTAGGTCAATCACCTGTGCGTCGGCCGGAATAGCTAGGTTGGTGCCTACCTTCTGAATACGGTTACCTTGCACCAGCACCACGGCATTGGGCAACACCTTGCCTGTGCGCACGTCTAGCAGCCGGCCGCATTTTACGGCCGTCAGCGGTTGAGAAGAAGGTGCTTGAGCGAACGTAAGTTGAACGCAGCACAGTAGAAGCAGGGCAAGTAGGCGTAAACGCATGAGGGATAGGTTTGTAGTTGAACTAAGTAGGAGAATTTACTTCAATAAACAACCTTCATTTCCTGGCGCCCCCGAAAGCTAGCCGACAGATTAGAGCCATCTTTCCTACCTTTCCGAAAGCAATCAGCATTCCTACCTATGAGCGAAACCATCATCTTCTCGATGGCCGGCGTGAGCAAGATTTTTCCGCCGCAGAAACAAGTCTTAAAGAATATTTACCTCTCCTTTTTTTATGGCGCCAAGATTGGCGTGCTTGGTTTGAATGGCTCGGGTAAGTCGAGCCTGCTCAAGATCATTGCCGGCGTCGATAAGCAGTTTCAGGGGGAAGTAGTGTGGTCACCAGGCTACTCGGTGGGCTACCTAGAGCAGGAGCCCCAGCTCGATCCTACCAAAACGGTGCTGGAAATAGTGCAGGAAGGTACCGCCGAAACGGTGGCCCTGCTTAAAGAATTCGACGAAATCAACGAAGCGTTCGGCGCCGAAGATGCCGACTTTGACAAGTTGCTGGAGCGCCAGGGTACGGTGCAGGAGCGTCTCGACCAGCTCGACGCCTGGAACCTCGATAGCAAGCTAGAGCGCGCCATGGACGCCCTACGCACGCCCCCCGGCGATGCCGTAGTGGGTAACCTTTCGGGTGGAGAAAAGCGCCGCGTGGCCTTGTGCCGCCTGCTCCTGCAAGAGCCCGACGTGCTGCTGCTGGACGAACCTACCAACCACCTCGACGCTGAGAGTGTGCTGTGGCTGGAGCAACACTTGCAGCAATACAAAGGCACCGTCATTGCCGTAACCCACGACCGCTACTTCCTCGACAACGTGGCCGGCTGGATCTTGGAGCTGGACCGTGGCGAAGGTATTCCGTGGAAAGGCAATTACTCAAGCTGGCTGGAGCAGAAGGCCGGCCGCTTAGCCCAAGAAGAAAAGACTGAGAGCAAGCGCCAGAAAACTTTGCAGCGCGAGCTAGAGTGGGTACGCATGGCCCCCAAAGCTCGCCAGGCCAAGAGCAAGGCCCGCCTCGCCGGCTACGACAAGATGGTGAACGAAGACGCCAAGGAGAAGGAGCAGAAGTTAGAGCTATTCATCCCCGACGGGCCACGTCTAGGTTCGCAAGTGATTGAGGCGGAGGGTCTGACCAAAGCGTTTGGCGAGAAGCTTCTTTTTGAAAACCTCAGCTTCTCCCTGCCGCAGGGTGGTATCGTGGGTATCATCGGGCCGAACGGCGCCGGTAAAACCACGCTATTTCGCCTCATCACCGACCAGCTGCAACCCGATGCCGGCACGTTTGAAGTCGGCCCGACGGTACAGACGGCTTACGTAGACCAGCAGCACGACACGCTAGATCCGAGCAAATCGGTGTTCGAAACAATTTCGGGCGGCACGGAAACCATGTTGCTCGCCGGCCGGCCGGTGAATGCCCGCGCCTACGTGAGCAACTTCAACTTCCGCGGCGGCGACCAGGAGAAGAAAGTTGGCTCGCTCTCAGGTGGGGAGCGGAACCGCGTGCACCTCGCTACTACCCTGAAGCAGGGCGCCAACCTGCTGCTGCTCGACGAGCCGACCAACGACCTCGACGTAAATGCTATCCGGGCCCTGGAAGACGCGCTGGAAAACTTCGCCGGCTGCGCCGTTATCATCAGCCATGACCGGTGGTTCTTGGACCGCCTCGCCACCCACATCCTAGCTTTCGAGGGCGACTCGGAAGTGGTGTGGTTTGAGGGTAACTTCTCGGACTATGAGGAGGCCAAGAAGAAGCGCCTGGGCGATGTAGAGCCCAAGCGCGTGCGGTATAAGAAGCTAGGGTAAGCGCATAACACCACAATAAGAAGGGGCGGCTGAAAGTACTTTCGGCCGCCCCTTCTTATTGTGGTGTTTTATAACGGTCTGATTTTTAGTGGTTAGTGCGGCATGTGGCTGATCTTGGCCTCGTCCAGATCCAACTGGGCTTCTTGGTGGCGCAGCATCTCATCCTCAAATATATCTTGGTGGCGCAGGATTGATAGCTCTTCGCGCTGCACTTGCAGCACATCAAGCAGCACGTGGTGGTAGCGTTGCAGGGCCAAGCGCTTGGTCTCGTCGTAGTTGAGGGCTTCGAGCAAGGAGCCGGTGCGCTGGGCCTCGGCTTGCATGCGCTGCTGCAAGGCTCGAATTAGCTCGTTCTGGCTGATATCCGTCGAGTAGTACTGACTTAAATGAGCTAGGGCCGCTTGGCGTAGCCGCAACCGAATGCCCGCCTCTTGTTGTTCGGCGGGCATGTGCTCGTCAGTTTCCGAAATGCCTGTGAATTGAATAAGCAGTGGCAAGGTGAGGCCCTGAAATACAAGCGTCACCAGAATGACCACAAAGGTGATAAACAGTATTAGGTTGCGTTGCGGAAATGCTTGCCCATTGGCCAGCAGCAGGGGCACCGATAGGGCCGAGGCCAATGACACCACGCCCCGCATGCCCGCCCAACCTAGCACAAGAGGAGCTTGCCAACCGGGGCTAGCTTCGCTGCTACGGATAGTGTAGCTCCACCAGCGCGGCAAAAAGGCAGCTGGGTACATCCATAATAGCCGGATCAGAATAATAATGCCGCTGGTTATCAAGCCATACGTAATGGCTTCTTTCAGCGAGTAAGTACCTAGCCCCTCTACTACTAGCGGCAGCTCCAACCCAATCAGAATAAACACCAGTCCATTCAAAACAAAGCCTACGCTAGCCCACACGCTAGCCGTTTGGAGCCGGGTATTGGCATCAAACACGCGGTGTGAGTGGAACGACATCAGCAGCCCACCACTCACGACGGCCAACACGCCCGAGAAATGAAGTTCTTCGGCTAGCAGGTACATGGTGTAGGGTGCCAAAAAGGTAAGAACCGTGTTGATGCTAGGCGTAGTAGGCAAATAGCGGTGAATTAGGTAGAAGCCGTGCCCTACCACCAAGCCTATCACAATGCCCATGCCGCTCACCAACAGAAACGTAGTAGCTGCCTGCTGCCACACGAACGTGCCCGACACTACCGCTGCTAGCGCAAACCTAAACACAATCAAACTGCTGGCATCGTTGATAAGGCTTTCACCTTCCAGAATAGCCGTGATACGCCGCGGCACCTTGATGCCTTTTAGCACTGAGGTAGCGGCCACCGCATCGGGCGGCGAGATGATACCACCCAGCAGAAACCCCAGCGGTAGCGTGAAGCCTGGAATAACGGCCTTTGACACATAGGCCACGATGGTAGAGGTGAAAAATACTAGTCCGAATGCCAACAATCCGATAGGGCGCTTCCAGCGCCAGAACTCGCGCCACGAGGTGTACCAGGCGGCTTCGTAGAGTAAGGGCGGTAAGAAAATCAGGAAGATAAGATCAGGGTCGATAACGATGGGCGGTAAGCCGGGAACGAAACTCAGAGATAATCCCCCCAATACCAAAAAGATAGGGTAGGAGATGCGCAACTTCTGCCCTAACATCACGAGCAGCAACATAACAAATAGCAGCCCTAGAATTAACAGTATTCTTTCATGCATAATCGATTAGCTGCCACTGATGAGGTGCTGGCAGCAGCCGGAAGGTAGCGCTTCAGGTCGAAAATTGGCAACAAGTAGTGCTGCTACGATGCGAAGTGGCTATTTGCGCTGGAAGTTGTAGTTGGCGTTCCAAAAGTTGCACGCCTTATGGAGCGCGGTTAGTCTCACCCGTTTTGAAGCCAACGCAACGCTGACTTTCATGAGCAAACGGCGTCATCCTATAGTTGGCGTGCGAGGACAACTAAGTATGACTAGATCAGCTTTCTAAATGGATGAGTAGCCACACGAATAATAGCGCTGAACCTAGCTTTTTCTAGCGGATGGAAAGAAATTGGAAAGGTGTACTACTGCTGTGCTTAATGTACACGTGTCTTCGACGCCTAGTACTGTGTCGCATGCTATGCTATTCAAAAAAGCCATGAAAAAGGCTAGCGTTCTATGCTTCTCTTTGCGCTGCGGGCGTTTACAAGCATAACAAAACGCCCTAGCCTCCTCGTAAAGCAAAGCCCCATCTCACCCTTTTATGCTCGTCGAAAAAAAGATTCCCTTTCGCTACTTCTTCCGGCAGGTGCGCGCCGACGTTGCACGAGTACTCGTGTTTGCTATTGGCTTCGAGCTGCTAGAACTGTATTTCGGCAAGTCTATGCCCATCATTCCGGGGCAGCTAGCTACTATTCTGGGGAGTGCCATTTCCCTGATTTTGGCCTTCAAGATCAACCAATCATACGATCGGTGGTGGGAAGCGCGCAAAGTGTGGGGCGCTATTGTGAATGACTCCCGCTCGTTTGCGCTGCAAGTGAAAGCCTTTCTGCTCGACGACCTGCTTGGGGCAGCGGCCGCGCAAGCCGCGGTGAAGCAACTGGTGCACCGGCAGATTGCGTGGTGCTACAGCTTAAGCCAAGCGTTGCGAGGAGAAGACGCCACTGCTAACCTAGCTTCGTTGCTGACGGCCGAGGAGCTAGCCTACATCCGGCAGCATAACAACAAGCCCTTGGCCCTGCTCGCCTTGCACGCCAATCACTTAAAAGCCCTGCGGCAGCAGCAAGCCCTCGAGAGTTACGAGCACGTGCAACTCGACAGTACGCTGGTGCGCCTCTGCGACTCCATGGGAAAGGCCGAGCGCATCAACAGCACGGTGTTCCCGATGACGTATCGGCTGCTGGTGCATATGTTTATCTACTTGTTCTTGGTAGCGCTGTCGCTGAGCCTAGTAGAAACGGTGGGCTTGGTGGAAGTGCCCATTCTACTGGCGTTTGCGACGATTTTCTTCCTGCTGGAAAAGACAGCCACCTACCTGCAAGACCCCTTCCGCAATAAGCCCACCGATACGCCCATGACGGCCATCTCGCGCACCATCGAGATTAATTTGAAGCAGCTGCTGGACGAAAAAGAAATACCGCAGCCCGTAACGGCGGAGTCATTTTACTTGATGTAGAAGGCTGACAGCAAGCGTGCGTCGTGCCGAGTCAGGTGAGAAGCTAGCTTTAGAGCCTAGATGGTTGCTTCGGCTTGCTCGCTTGTCTCGGCACGACGCACGCTGGTGCAGTAGTTAGGTAGCGGCCACGTTTACCCAGCCTTCGCGCATGGCTTGCACGACTAAGCCGACCAGCGTCTTGGCGCCCGTTTTTTGGAGCAGGGCGCGGCGGTGGCTTTCCACGGTGCGCACGCTCACAAACAAGCGGTCGGCTATTTCCTGGTTACAGCAGTCGTCTACTACTAGGCGCAGCACTTCCAGTTCGCGGCGGCTGAGTGGGGTGGCGGGTCCAGTGCGGCGCGTGGTCGTGCGAGGAACCGATAATGCACTGGCTTCCGCCTGACTCAGCAGCTCACCCACGGTGTCGATTACGTCGGTAGGGGTGGCTTGGCGAGAGAGCAGCGGATAGCCTGACTGAACGAGCTGCTGGCGCACAGCAGCGGGTAGGCGCCCACCTGTAAGAACGAGGATCTGTTGGCGGGGAAAGCGCAGACGCATGTGCAGGAGTTGGACCGGTAAGCTAGCACCCGGCACGGTGCTATCGGCAATGACCAGCGCGAACGATTGTTGTCGCAAGAGCACAAGCAATTGATCGGGGTCGGGGGTGGTGTCAAGGGCTAGGTTAGGCCAAGTTTCGCGTAGCGTAACGGCCAAGCCTAAGCGGTGCAGAGTGGGTGGAGCGGCAAGCAAAACCGCTCCTGACGGTGTAGTCATAGGACATAGAAACGGTGGTATGGATGCAGACAGTGCAAACAGGTAGGTAGGGCGTCAACTAACAAGCACGAGTAAGCAGCTAGTTCTCAACTGGCTAGTGAGCTAAATGTAAGAAGCTGCGGAAGTAAATTCTAATGATATATAGTAAAATCTAGAAAGTTTATATCCGAATAAATAAAGTTATATGCCGCTTAGTATGAGCTTTTCAAGGCCACTAACCAATTTTATAACCTAGCGCTATAGCTTGTAAGGTGAGTAGATAAATGATAAATCATCGTTTTTGAGCAACGGGCTGAATAAGTGGCAGAGCAAGTGCACAGTAAGCGCCTGGATTCAGACAACAATTTGGTCAAGCACAGGAATAAGCTGCGGTGCTATATTGCGTCTCATTTATTTAGCGAAGTTTACTGGCCGAGGCGCCATCCGCTTTCGGTAAAAACCATTCAGCGTACAACTCATGAGCACGGACACTCAAAAAGAAACTCTGTTTCAACAGACGGAGCAGCAACTACAGCAGCAAGGCTTCTCCATCGACAAGCAAGACCAGTCGCGGCCTTGGGGCGGCTTCTTCGTCATTAATGAAGATCAAGCTCAGCAGTTCGCCGACACATATTTCGATGGCTTGTCGGTTGATACGCTCCGCATTTCGGGCAAGCTAAGCCCCAAGATTCTGATTGTGGCGCCCGAGAAACGCTTGTCGTGGCAGTACCACTTCCGCCGCGCCGAAATCTGGAAGGTGCTACAAGGCCCAGTAGGCGTGGTAACGAGCGACACCGACGAGGAAGGCGAAGTGAAAACGTACGCTCCTGGTGAGCTCATCACGCTCAAGCAAGGCGAGCGGCATCGCCTCGTGGGCCTGAGCGACTGGGGCGTGCTAGCTGAGATTTGGCAACACACTGACGCCGAGCAGCCCTCAGATGAAGATGATATTGTGCGCGTGCAAGACGACTTCGGGCGCTAAACCCGGAAGCTAGGTTTGCCTAGTGGTCATGAAAAGGAAGAGGGGACTAAGTGCCTTTCTTCCTTTTTTTGTACTAGTAAAAGCAAGAATAATTTTATTGCAGCTACAAGCTCTGCAAAAATATTTCTACTGTCGTGTCGTTCTGCTCTTATGGATTTAGCTACCCTCGTCGATCGAGAAGAAATTTATATTGGTTTTGATGCGGCCAACCAATGGCTGTATACGGATTGGAAGGGGGAGTACACGAAGGAAAGGTCGCGGGCTACATGCCTGCTAATGTTAGAAACTATCCGTGCGCATCCATGCGCTAAAATCCTGAATGACAACACAAACGTCACTCGCACGAACGTGGAGCTTACGCAGTGGACGTTATGGTGGCTGGAAGAAATGCGCCAAGCCGGGTTGCAGTGCATTGCCTGGGTATACACGCGCGCTTTTGATGCCCGCGAAGCCACGGAAGCGACGGTAGTACGCATCGAGCGGCCGCGAGTAGCTACCTTCGATGATCTAGCTTCAGCCTACATGTGGCTCCAGCAGCAGATCGTTCAGACGACTTGAGGCTAGCTTAGCGCATTGTATGAGGCACTGGCCAGCAGGTCGCGGCATTGCCGGGCAATCTCCAGTTCCTCGTTCGTGGGGATAACCAAAACCTTCACCCGCGACTCAGGCGTGTTGATTTCACGTAGCTGTTTGGACCGGAGTTGGTTCTGCGCTTCATCCAGTTGGATACCTAGGAACTCCAGGTGCTGGCAGGCGCGGGCGCGCACCAGTGCGTCGTTTTCGCCTACGCCAGCCGTAAACACCAGCGCATCAAGGCCGTTCAATGCCGCGGCGTAGGCGCCAATATATTTCTTGATGCGGTAGGTGTACAGGTCGTAGGCTAGCTCAGCGTGCGGGTCGCCTTCGTTGAGGGCTTTGGTGATGTCGCGCATGTCGCTGGCGCCGGTGAGGCCGAGCATGCCGCTGCGCTTGTTCAGTAGGTTGCTTACCTGCTCCACGTCGTAGCCGAGCTGGCTCACGAGGTGGAAAACCACCGACGGATCTAGGTCGCCGGAGCGGGTGCCCATCACGAGGCCGCTCAAAGGTCCAAAACCCATGCTGGTATCAATAGACTTGCCCCCGTCGACGGCAGCCATGCTACAGCCATTGCCTAGATGAATGGTAATGAGCTTAGCCGCTGGGTTGCCGAGATATTGCGCGGCTTGCTCAGCTACGTACTTGTGACTAGTGCCGTGGAAGCCGTACACCCGGATGCCCTGCTCGGTGTAAAGCGAGTTGGGCAAGGCATACCGGAAAGCCCGCTCGGGCATAGTCTGGTGGAAAGCCGTGTCGAACACCGCGACTTGCTGGGCCTGCGGAAAGATTTTTTCGGCCACTTCGATACCTAGGTAGTTGGCCGGGTTGTGCAAGGGCGCCAGCGGAAACAGTCGTTTTATTTCCTGCTTTACCTCCTTGGTAATGACCGTCGTAGCTGCAAAGGTTTCGCCCCCGTGTACCACCCGATGTCCTACCACGTCTATTTCGGCCGGGTCGCGAATGACGCCAATTTCTGGTGCGGTTAGTAGCGCAACGGCCTCACGCAGGCCGGCTTCGTGGTCGGGAAGGTCGAGGGTGCGCTGCGTGACGTGCTCCTGCTCACCGGCAAATACTTTGTGCGTGATAACAGAGTTTTCTAGGCCAATGCGCTCGACTAAGCCACTACAAACGGGCTGCTCGGTGGGCAGGCGAAACAACTGGTACTTAATGGAACTGCTACCGGAGTTGACGACGAAGATGTTCATAGTGGTAGTTTTTACCCTAATTCCTCTTCTGGAGGATGGCGCATTGGCGGCGCAGAAAGATAGATGGCTAAACGGCTGCGAGATCAGACAGCATCGAAAAAAAGTTCATACGCAGACCTAGGTGCTTGTGGCAAAACAAGGCACTTCTTCCAAAGCCTGTATAGTGTAGCGGTAAAAGTAAGAAGGAACGCCGCAGTTCTTGGTCAATACGTTACTCCAAGTATCACGGTAGCAGTTTTGCCAGGATTACCTGTTACTTGCCTCCTTTGCATAGCCGGCATTCGAAGCACCAGATAGCAACTGCAGCGGGTAATAAAACTAGCCGTAGTTTATATAGGTGCAATTCGGCTAGTTGCATTACGCATGCTGCACCGCTCTTTATGCTACGTACCTGCTTCAGATAGGCTGCTAGCGTTACATTTGTCAAAATAAGGATAGGAAATATAGAATTAACTTGTTGTCGGCATCATTAAAGTAAGCATAGCTTAAAGCACACTAAACGTCTGTCTTTAAGAATAAAGTTGTGTTGATAGATATAAACAAGATATATAGAATATGGATACTAACAGAAGGTATTTTCATACATTCGATACGCTAAGATTTTTCTCGTTTCTTTTGGTGTTTATACACCATATTCCGATTCCAAATACTTCGTATTTTTCGTTTTTTTCAAAAAGTGGTGGAGAAGGCGTTGTATTCTTTTTTGTGTTAAGTGGGTTTTTGATTACATACGTGTTAGTGCATGAAAAGAAACATAAAGGAGCTATATCTCTAAAGAACTTCTTTGCTAGACGTGTCTTAAGGATTTGGCCTTTATTTTATGCTGCGTTATTATTTGCATTTAGTACATCTTATCTGTTAGATGTATTGCATATAGAGCATTCTAGCGAGGGGTACGAGCCAAATTGGTTAATGTCAATATTTTTTCTGGAAAACTATAAAATGATTATAACTAATAGCTTTCCGAATGTGGCCCCTTTAAGAGTGATGTGGTCTCTATGCGTCGAAGAGCACTTTTATATTGTATGGGGAGTTTTAGTCTCTTTGGTTTCACTGAAGAGAATCCCTTTTATAATTTTCGCTTCAATTGTATTTGCGAATATTGCAAGAGGTCTTTATATCCAAGCAGGGCTTATAACCGCTGACTTATTCACTGACTTAGATTACTTCGCTTTTGGTGCAATACCAGCTTATATTCTTGTTGTTAGAGGCGATATTATGAAAGAAGTTGAAGAAATACCTCTTACACCAAAGTATACGATAGCTTTTGCTTCTGTGGTTTTGGTATTTGCGATACCTAACTTGAGCTTTACGTGGCTGAACTTTGCTGCTCCACTGTTATATGGGACATTCTTTTCTGCGACAATATTATTTACTTTAACTCAAAATAATTATCTAAAAATAGAAAAAACCTGGCTTAGCAAACTAGGTGTTTACACTTATGGGTTGTACCTGTTTCACACAGTTATAATCAACCTATTTTTGCATATAAAAATACCAAATTATAAATTTAGTTGGGTTGATATCTTGTTTTTATCCTTGGTATCTACAATTTTAGTTAGTATTATATCTTATCATGTCTTCGAAAAACAGTTTTTAAAACTAAAGAAATATTTTTACAATTAATGAGCAGGTTGACGCCTTTGTTCAATTGTTGCTAGCTTTTATGCTGACGTGATGCTCCAGGACTGTTAATGAGCCAAAGTTTATTGATGTAAGCACATCATAACCCAGGTGAATTTATAGGTGTCCGCGTTACTTTCTCTAGCCTTAAATGATCGTAATGGTCATAATAAGGGATGCCAGTTCTGTAGTACAGACACAGATTAAGTAGTAGCTGAATTATTCGAGTTGTGCAACGCCAAGCCAGTAATTACCGCCTGGCTTTACACGGTATGCGCCTCATTTTTATTGAAGAATACCTTTCGCACCACTCCCACGATTTTCTCAATAATAAACCCGATGGCAAGCCCAAAAATGGCGCAGGCTAGTACCTTAGCCAGCCATGCTATGGCGGGTACGTTAGCTAGGTTCTGTTCTAACTCGTGCAACAAGTGAGCAGTGAACGGAATGCCGTGCGCAATGATTTCGGCGCCAACCCATAGCATTGCGGCCGTGCCCACATAGCCTAACGCATTCAGAAAGCGCGGCATGAACTTCACGATGCCACGACCAATTTTTTGCGTGGTGGGGCCGTACTCGTTCCCTGCTAGGTGCATCCCGATGTCATCCGCTTTGACAAGTAAGCCAACAAAGCCGTACACGGCCACCGTAATAAAAACAGCCACGGCCAGCATCACAATGATTTGATTTACAATTGGCTGGCCGGCTACTTGGCTGTAGGCAATGGCCATAATCTCTGCCGACAGAATAATATCCGTGCGTACGGCGCTGGTTACGCGCTCCTTTTCTAGCTCTTCAGGAGTAATCGACTGTACCGCCTCGCTTTCCGGGTCTACGGCGTGGTGCGGGCTCAGCATAGAATGCACCTTCTCATAGCCTTCGAAGCATAGATAAGCGCCCCCTAGCATGAGGATGGGTGTGATGGCCCAAGGCGCGAAATACCCGAGCAGCAAGGCCGCCGGACTTAAGATAAGCAGCTTGTTGATCAGCGACCTTTTGGCAATCTGGTAAATGATGGAGAGTTCCCGCGCCGGATCGAGCCCTACGACATACTTGGGCGTAACTGCCGTGTCGTCAATCACAATACCGGAAACTTTGCCAGTCGTCTTGGCTATTTGGGTGGGCACATCGTCCAAACTGGCGGCGCTTACTTTCACCAGCGCCGAAATGTCATCTAACAAGGCAAAAAATCCTGAAGGCATGTTGTGTTTGGCTGCGCTGTTTTTATTTCAAAAAATGGGATGCTTGCTGCTCGACCTAGGTTGTTCAGAGCACCCTCCCTTATTCGGCGTCCGCTGGCGGAAGGAGGGCGAGACTATCGACGGCGTGCTGGTACAAGCTAGGGCAAGTTACTGGGATATGGCTACGGTGCCTGCGCGCAGAGCGTGTGTTTAGTGATTTTGTGCAAACATCGCTTTTGACCCGCGTAGTAAGACAATTTTCCAGCACACTTCTGAATCCTGCCTATTATTCTGCTTGGCTCTGAATGGCCGTGATGATGACGGTGTTAAATACGTCGTCCACGGTGCAGCCGCGGCTAAGGTCGTTCACGGGCTTGTTCAGACCTTGGAGCACAGGGCCGATGGCGAGGGCGCCGGTTTCGCGCTGCACGGCTTTGTAGGTGTTGTTGCCGGTATTTAGGTCGGGGAAAATCAGGACGCTGGCCTGGCCCGCCACTTCGGAATTGGGCAGCTTTTGCTTGCCCACGATGGGGTCTACGGCGGCGTCGTACTGAATAGGGCCTTCCACTTTCAGGTCGGGGCGCTTTTCCTTCACGAGTTGGGTGGCTTTGCGCACTTTGTCCACGTCGGCGCCCTCGCCGGAGGTGCCAGATGAGTAAGAAAGCATCGCCAACCTAGGTTCGATACCGAAGCGCTGGCTGCTCTCGGCCGAGGAAATGGCAATTTCGGCGAGTTGCTCGGCGGTGGGGTTGGGGTTCACGGCGCAGTCCCCGAACACAGCCACGCGGTCGGGGAGGCACATGAAGAAAACCGACGACACTACCGACACGCCCGGCTTAGTTTTGATGAACTGCAAGGCCGGCCGGATGGTGTGCTGGGTGGTGTGCACTGCCCCCGACACCATGCCGTCGGCGTGGCCCTTGTACACCATCATCGAACCGAAGTACGACACGTCGCGCAGCATATCGTAGGCCATGTCCATGTTCACCCCTTTGGCTTTGCGCAGCTCGTAGAACGTCTGGGCGTAGTCCTCGTAGTGCGCCGAGTTGGCGGGGTCAACTAGGTGCAAATGATCGTTGTTCACTTCCAAGCCTAGCCGTTTGAAAGACGCCGTGATTTCCTCTGGACTCCCTAGGATGGTCAGATCGACGATGTCTTGGTGGAGCAGGCGGGCGGCGGCGCGCAGAATTCGGTCGTCGTTGCCCTCGGGCAGCACAATGTGGCGACGTTGGCGCTTGGCCCACTGCAGCAGTCGGTACTGGAACATGTGCGGCGTGATGCCAGCCGATTGGAACGCGGCAATGCGCTGATCCAAGGCGTGCACATCCACGTACCGCTCGAAGGTCTGGATAGCTAGGTCAATCTTCTCGCGGTTGTCGGGCGTGATGCGCGACTGAATGGCCCAGAGCTGCGCCGACGTTTGGAACGTACCCGTCTTGACGGCAATGATGGGCAGCACCGTTTGCGAACCTTTAATAAGGCGCATAATCGGCTCCTCGGGCAACGAATCGGCAGAGAGCACAATGCCGGCTACTTTGGGGTAGCTCGCCGATACATTGGCCTGCAACGCGCAAATAATGATGTCGCCCCGGTCGCCGGGCGTCACGATCAGCACGTTTTCCTTCAGGTAATTCAGGAATTTGGGTACCTGCATGGCGCCCGTCACGAAGTTATCGACTTGGTTGGTGAGGAGCTCTTCCCCAAAAAGTAGCGTGCCTCCGAGCTGCTCATGAATTTCCTTCATGGTGGGGTTAAGCAGGTTCTTATCCTCCGGAATGACGGCTAGGATAACGTCCGCGGGCAGTTGAACGCGCAGCAGCTCTCGCACATCGTCTACTTGTTCGGGGTTGATCTTATTGGCCACAGCCGCCAGCACTTGCACCTCCCGGGCCTCGAAGCTGCGCAGGGCCGTAAGCATTGCACTCACGACCTGTGCTGTAGTTTTGCCCGTGCCCGAGATGATGAGCAGCACCGGCGTACCTAGGTTCTTGGCAATGGAAATATTGGAGTCGAACTCGTAGGCGGTGCCCTGGCCCAAAAAGTCGCTGCCCTCCACCACCATAAAGTCGTACTGATCTTCGAGCTGCTTGTACTTCCGAATGATGGTTTCAATCAGTTCACCTTGCTTGTCGGACTCCAGCAAGCGCAACGCTTGGGGGCGCGTGTAGGCGTAAGTAGCCTCGTAGGCCACCGGCAGCTGAAAGTGGCTGCGGATGGTTTCGATGTGCGCATCTAGTTGCTCTTGTGGGCCCGCGTTGATGATAGGCTTGAAGTACCCGATCTTCTGCGCTTTGCCTAAGAGCATGTTCACAAGCCCGAGCGCAATAACCGATTTGCCGCTATACGCCTCGGCGGTGGCAATAAAGATACTTTTCGTCATACCCAAATGGTGTTTGAAGCTAGCATGTGGCTGCTACGCTTACGCATATTGTGCAGCTAGGGTGGCTAAGGTGCCGAACAATGCGTAATGAACGACAAGGAACGGACAACTTCAATCGGTTGGCGGCGCCTTGTTTTTCGGCCAAGGTTTTATAGGCGAATCGGCAACACCTGGGCGAAGCGCCTACGTAAAGGAGAAGCAGCACTACGCACCTAGGAGCCACCGTGAGCAAGAGGAAGTTGCACAAGCTGCTGTGGCCTACACCTGTGGTCAACTCTATCCTTTACACCTGAGAAATGATGCTGGAACAGCAACAAAACCCGAACGAAACGTCGTGCGATCCATCGCGGCGGCAATTTATCAATCAAGCTAGCCGCGGCCTCATGGCAATGGGCGTAGCGGGCGGCCTTCTTGGGGTCGTGGACAATGCCGAAGCTAGGCCGGGGGAGGCCGCTAGCAGCCTGTGGCCCCAAGGCACCGGCCCAACCGATGTGCAGCTCCCCGAAATCCACGCCAAGACCGAACCCAAAGGCGGCGGCGTACCGAACCCGCAGCCGGTCGATCAGCGGGTGGGCTATGCTGTGGTGGGGCTAGGTCACCTCACGCTGGAGGAAATCTTGCCGGCCTTATCGGAGAGTAAGAAGTCGAAGCTGGTGGCGCTGGTGAGCGGCTCGCCCGACAAGATGCAGAAGATAGCCCGCCAATATGGTATTAAGCCCGACAACTGCTACAGCTACGAAACCTACGACAAGCTCAAAGACAACAAAGAGGTCGAGGTGATTTATATCGTGCTGCCTAACTCCATGCATATGGAGTACACCGTGCGCGGCGCCAAGGCGGGGAAACATATTCTCTGCGAAAAACCCATGGCCAACTCCGCTAAGGAGTGCGAGAAAATGATCGAAGCCTGTGAGAAAGCCGGCAAGAAGCTCATGATTGCTTACCGCATTCAGTACGAGCCTATGAACCGCAAGGTGCAGGAACTGGTGCGCAGCAAAGCCTATGGCAAAACCAAGATGATTGAGGCCATGAACTGCCAAAACCAGGGCGACCCGAACCAGTGGCGGCAGAAGAAAGCCCTAGCTGGTGGCGGCGCCCTCCCCGACGTGGGGTTGTACTGCCTGAACACCGTGCGCTTCCTGCTTGGTGAGGAGCCGAGTGAGGTAACTGCCCAGCTCTACAGCACGCCTGGCGACCCGCGCTTCAGAGAAGTAGAAGAGAACGTGACGTTTACGCTGCGCTTCCCGAGCGGTGTGCTCGCCAACTGTGCCACCGGCTACGGCAGCTACAACGCCAAGCGCTACCGCGTGTACGGCGAAACTGGTTGGATTCAGATGGATCCGGCTTTCAGCTATCATGGCTTGAAGCTGGAGCGCGCCAACGCCGACCCGGAAGGCAATGAGAGCAAGGCCGCCGTGAGCATCGGTGAAAAGAATCAGTTCGCCCTGGAAATGGACCACTTCTCGGAGTGCGTCAAAGCAAACAAACAGCCGTACACGCCTGGTGAAGAAGGTTTGCAGGACCAGCGCATCATGGAGGCCATCTACCAATCGGCGCGCGAGGGCGGCAAACCCGTAAAGCTGCCTTCCGTAGCCAAACAAGACGCCTTTCGCGGCTCGCCACCAGTAGCCTCGAAGTAAAAGCTAGGATCTGGCTCTTCTTGAAAAAAGAAGGGGTGCCAGATCCTAGACTTAGCTTTCTAGTCTTCTAGCGCCGGTTTCTCTTCTTCCCATTACCTCGTATCAAATGCCCGACAACGCTTCTGCTAGCTACCAAAATCCCGTTCTCAACGAAGATTTTCCGGACCCTACTCTGCTTCGCGCGGCCGATGGCTTTTATTACGCCTACGGTACCCAAACCAAGTACCGCGGCACCATTATCAACCTGCAAATAGCGCGCTCCACGGATCTTGTACACTGGGAATTGCTAGGGGAGGGGTTGCCCGAAAAACCGAGGTGGGCTAGCGCGACCCAGCGCATTTGGGCGCCCGACGTGCGTGAGCACGACGGCCGCTACTACCTCTACTACTCGGCCCAACCCGACTCCAACGAGGGCCTATGCCTTGCCGTAGCTATTGCCGACTCGCCGGCTGGGCCGTTCGTGGACATGGGCGAGCCGCTGCAATGCGGGGAAGGATTCCTGAACATCGACCCAATGTTGTTCGACGATCCGGCCACGGGGAAGCGGCTGCTTTATTGGGGTTCCGGCTTCGGTCCACTGCGGGTGCGCGAGCTAGCCCCCGACCGGATGTCGTTTGTGCCGGGCACCGAGGAAATTGAGCTAGTGCAAACCATCCAGGAAGATGACCCGAACAACTACGACCGCCTGATCGAGGGCAGTTGGGTGGTACTGCGCGATGGGTGGTACTATTTGTTCTACTCCGGTAATAACT
Organism: Hymenobacter crusticola; assembly: GCF_002154225.1. Lineage (GTDB taxonomy): Bacteria > Bacteroidota > Bacteroidia > Cytophagales > Hymenobacteraceae > Hymenobacter > Hymenobacter crusticola. The sequence continues at coordinate 62,782 of NZ_MTSE01000006.1, read as the reverse complement.
GCTGCGGCGACGATGCTCATTACGGCGTGATGGTCGCTAGGTCGCGCGATGCGATGGGCCCGTTTGAAACCCTGGCGCAGGCCACTGGGCAAGGGCACAGCGCTATCTTGGAAGGCAACGAAAAATGGCGGGCACCTGGCCACAACTCCATTGTGACCGACGCCGCCGGACAGGACTGGATAGCCTACCACGCCATCGACACGGCCCAGCCCACCTTCGATGCCATCAACGACGAGCAAGGGTATTCCCGCCGCGTTATGCTGCTCGACCGCATTGTGTACGAGAATGGCTGGCCCAAAGTGGTACCCAACGACGGTACTCCTTCGGTGGACAAGGTGCCAGGCCCTGTGCTATAAGTTAGCTGCGCCACCGCCCCGAAAGAGCTAGGGTCACACAAGTTCTTTCGGGGCTGTCTCTTCGACCGGTATCGGCTCGCGCTTGTTGCCGATAATGAAGCGTAAGCCTTTATCGAGACTGAAATAACTCCAGGTCCAACTGATAAATACGGCCAACCGGTTGCGGAAGCTGACCAGCGAAATAACGTGTACAAACGTCCACATCAGCCAAGCCAAAAAGCCTTGGGTGCGAAACTCCTTATGGAAGAGTTTCACATCAGCCACAGCATGGTTGCGGCCAATGGTTGCCATGGCTCCTTTGTCGTCGTAATGAAACGTGTCTAGCGCGCGCTGGCAGAGTAGATTACCGATGTTTTTGGCGAGCAGCTTGCCCTGCTGAATGGCCGGCTGCGCTACCATTGGGTGCCCTTCGGGATACTCAGATGTGACCATCGCGGCGATGTCACCGATGGCGAATACGTTGTTGTAGCCGGTAATGCGATTGTGCTCGTCGACTTGGTAGCGGTTGCCTTTCAAGATGCTTTCCTTGCGAATGCCTTCGATAGGGGCCCCCGAAACGCCAGCGGCCCAGATCAGGGTACGCGTAATCAGCGTTTGGCCGGTGTTTAGCGTCACGGTGTAGCCATCGTACGACTTCACGCGGCAGTCCAGCATCACATCTACCCCAAAGTTCTGCAAAAACTCCAGCGCCTTCTGCGAAGCTTCCGGCGACATACCTTTCAGTAGCGTTGGGCCGCTCTGAATTAGGTGGATGTCCATTTCTTTGAAGTCGAGCTCCCGGTAGTCTTTGGGGAAAACGTGCTTGCGTAGTTCGCTGAGTGCACCTGCCACCTCTACGCCGGTAGGGCCGCCGCCCACAATCACAAAATCGAGCAGGCTGTTTCTTTCTACCGGGTCCTCCACTTGCAGGGCCTTTTCGAAGTTGTTCAGCACGGTGTTGCGGAGCATAATGGCATCCTCCACCGACTTGATAGCCACCGAGTTCTTTGCCATTTCTTGGTCGCCAAAGTAGTTGGTGGTGGCGCCCGTGGCAATAACTAGGTAGTCGTACTTGACGAGTCCGATGGAGGTCTTGACCACCTGCGCCTCCGTATCAACGGACTGCACTTCGGCCATGCGGAAAAACACGTTTCCTTGGTCCTCTAAGATCTTGCGGAAAGGCGATACGATGTCATCGGCATCGAGGCCCGCCGTGGCAACTTGGTAGAGGAGGGGCTGGAAGGTGTGGTAGTTCTGCTTGTCGATGAGCACCACCTGCACGTTGACGTGGCGCAGCGCTTTGGCTAGCTCCAAACCGCCAAAACCACCGCCGACAATAACAACGCGCGGCTTGCCTAGCTCTTCAATTTTGGCATGCTCATCCATAAAGCGACTGAGTAACTAAGTGACGGAGCGACTGTGCGGGCGCTTGAACAACACGCAGTTGCTCAGCCCCTCAGTCTCTATTCCGTTACTCCATTCTGAACGGTATAGTTACATGAACCGAGAACCTAGGTCGCCCGGCTGAGCAGTAGGAAAGGTTATTGATCATTTTTAGATCTTGTCCTGACGGATTAAGGCCCGGTAGACGCGCACAAGATTGGCCTGCGATACGCCAAAACGATAGAGCACGCAGATCAGTCCGAAGATGCTTTGCAGACGAATAATGCCGTTGTCGAGGTACTTGCGCGCCGACGTGGTAACGACGCCCGGCAGCACCCAAAAGCGACCGTAGCGGCGCAGGCGCCCAATGATTTCTTGGTCTTCCATTACCAGTAGCTTTTCCGAGTACCCACCTGCCCGCTCGAATACGTCGCGACGCACAAACAGACTTTGGTCGCCGAAGCGGAACAGGTTTACATCGAAGCGGGTAAACCAGGCGCTGGCCCGCAGAAACCAGTGGTCGTGGTCGAATGCTAGGCGGTAGCAGCCGCTACCGTAGCCCGCCGCTACGGCCTGGCGAATAGCCGCCGCAAAACCGGGCGGCGGGTACGAATCGGCGTGTAAAAAGTATAAGATAGCACCCGTAGAAGCAGCCGCGCCGAAGTTCAGCTGCGCAGCCCGCCCTTTGCGTGGGCACTGCACCACCTTGGCGCCGGCCGCCTGCGCCAGCACTGCTGTGTCGTCGGTGCTGTGCCCGTCGGCTACAAGTATCTCGAGCAGATGCTCGGGTGCGCAGAGTGCCCGGAGCCGCCGGACTAAGCTGCCAATCTGATCGGCCTCGTTGAAGGTAGGAATAATAAGGCTGATGGTGAGGTCAGGCGTAATTCCTTCTGACATAAAAAGCTAGGGCAAGCACGAAGCGGGCGGGTAGGGCAAATACGAACAACGAGGATGAAGCCGTTGAACAACTCCGGCCAGTGGCGGTTAACAAAGGCTGAATAAACTGTTTCTGCCGCACATTCCTTCCACCAGCCAGCGTCTACTTGTTTCATAATGCAGGCTGGCCCGACTTTGGAATAGCCGCCGGAGCTGTATGGTTGCCCACTTTGGCTAAGCTAGGTCATCCACCGCTGGGGTGGTTGCTGATGCGGAAGCAGGGGAGCAACGCGTGACCGATTGATTTTGTTTGCATACCATGTTTCATCGTTGTTGGCTGTTGCTGAGCGCGTTTTTGCTGTTTGGGTGGCATGCAGCCCTTGCGCAATCCGACACGCTAAGCACTCCATTGTATAAGCGGCCGCACGTATCCCGCAACCAAGCCATTGCCCTGACGGGCGAGCGGGATATTCGCGACGTATTTCACGCGTTTTTTCCCCGGCCGGTGGAGGTAGATAAAGACACGTTGAGCTTATCGGCCGACCGCAAGTTTGTTTGGATTATCCCGGCGCCGGGCTATACGCAGCAAACCCGTGGCCTGATTCAGCTCACCGGCAACGTATCGTACCACGAGCAAGACGCGAACATGTCGACGCTCATTGCGGCGCTGTCGTACACCCAAAACCGCCAGATCATTTTCACGGCCGCGTCTTCGATTTGGAAGGCGCAAAATCGCATCAATTGGGTGGGCGACTGGCGCCTGATGCACTATCCGCAGAATACCTACGGTCTCGGCATTCACACTTCCACCCGCCAGCCGATTGCGATGGACTACGAGTACCTGCGCTTCTACCAAAGCGCGCTGTTCAAGGTCCGGCCTAGCTTTTACGCCGGCCTAGGCTATCAGCTCGATTACCATTGGAACATCGAGAGCCAGAACAAAACGCAGGAAGTAACCAGCATCTCCGACTACTCGCTTGGGGTGAAAGGCCACTCCATTTCATCCGGCGTCGCCATGACGTTGCTCTACGACAGCCGCGGCAACGCCATTAACCCCGAGCGCGGCTTCTACACCAACTTGGTGCTGCGGCCCAACCTGAAACTGCTCGGCAGCGACACTAACTTTCAATCCCTGTTGCTAGATGTGCGCAAGTACCTGCGGGTAACTGATACTGGCAATGTGCTGGCCTTTTGGTCGTACAACGCGCTAACGCTGCACGGCAACCCACCCTTTCTGGATTTGCCTAGCACTGGGTGGGATACCTACAGCAGCATAGGGCGTGGCTTTATTCAAGGGCGATTTCGAGGCAAAGATCTGCTGTATGGAGAGGCTGAATATCGTTTTGGGCTCACCCGCAACCGTTTACTCGGCGGGGTGCTGTTCACGAATGCCCAAGCCGTGTCGGAGCGCGTGACGCACAATTTTGAGAAGGTGGTGCCCGCCGCCGGCTTCGGCCTACGCCTGAGCATGAACAAAGTCTCGCGCACGAACCTGGCGGTGGATTATGGCTTTGGCGCCGATGGCTCCCGCGGCCTTACCTTCAACCTAGGGGAGGTGTTTTGACGAAAAGTAAAGGAGTAACTAAGTAATGATGAACGTCACTACTCAGGTACTCCAAGGCGTCATTGTTCTTTATAAATTCGTCATCCAGGCTTTGCGCAGGGCTAGCTGCTCGGGGGTGGCGTTGGGCATCACGGAGAAGTCATAAAACTTTACATCTTCGCGCTCTAGGAGACGGCAACGTACTTTCTTCTCCGCGCCTTCGTGCCGAATGGTCATATCATATGCCTGGCCGGGCTTGCTGGTTTTGATCTGGTCGAGTGTTGTCCGAAAATTATCAGCCCGAATGGGCGTACCCTGGTAGGCCACTAGCTGGTCGCCGTTGGTCACGCCGCAAGCCTGCAAGTCGGGGCTGATGTCTTTGAAAGTGGTGACCCCACTGAGCGTCATGAAGCTGCTACCTAGGTAGCCCACCTTCTGGCCCGTGTGCAGCACCGGCGTGTACTGAATGCCCACCTTCGCGAAGTACTCGGCCAAGGGTAGCGGTTCGGCATTCTGGACGTAGCGCTTGAAGAAGTCTCCGATTTCGGGGTAAGTCATCTGCGTAAACTCCTGGAAAAAGGTCTTTTCGTTGAACGGCTTGTCAGGGCCGTACTTTTTCGTCAGATCCAGAATTACCTCGCGCAAGCCCCGTTTACCACCGCTGAGCTCCAGCAGGCGCAGGTCGAGCAGGGCGGCCGTCACGGCGCCACGCTGGTAGATGTTGCCGTACTGGCGCTGGCCTTCATCGCTGAATGAGTTCAGACCTAGCTTGCTCAAGGAGTACGTGGTGTCGGCAGCGTGATGATCGTAGTTCACCTTGGCGCTCAACTCCTTCAGGTAGTCATCCAGCGTCATTAAGCCCCCGCGCAGCTGCATCAAGTCCGAGGCCCATTCCGTTGTGCCTTCGTAGAGCCAGAGGTGCTCCGAACCGGTAGGTTGTACGAAGTTGAAGTGCTCGATAATCTCTGAGTGAATGTTCAGCGGCGTTACCACGTGAAAGAACTCGTGGGCCGCTGTACTGGTAATACTGGCGGCTTTCTGCGGCGTGAGCGGCGATTCGCGGGCGGCGTACTCTGAGCTGTAGGAGTGCTCCCAAGCTCCAGCGTCGCGATCCTCGAAGTCGTAGAGGAACGTGTAGCGCTTTACTGGCAGCTGCACCAAAAACTTCTGCGCGGCGTCCAGCATCTGCTGCATATTTTGGAGTAGGGGCTGGGCCTGAATCATATCGGTTTGGGAGTAGCAGTACAGCGCTACCTCCGCGTCACCTAGCTTCGTTGATGATTCTGTGAGCCGGCCAAGCAAGATGGGCGAATCCACGATGCGGTCGTAGGTGGCGGCCGTGTAGTAGCCCTCGGCATCCTGCGTGAGGGGTGTGCCCACTTTCCAGCCACTGGGGTAGTTCAGCTTCACGCGCAAGGGCTTGGCTTGCCAGCCCTGCGGGTACCCAAACAGGCACTGGCCGTTGAGCAGCGCATGGCTAGCATCGAGCTGCGAGCCGCACATGCGGTATACTTGGTGCTCCGGAAACGGCGCATTCCAGGTTTTGGCAATAGTATAGCGGATCTCGCGTACTTTCTCCGGCTTGAGAAACTGCCACTGGTTGGTGCTGATGTGCTTCACCTCCAATGGCTTGCCCTTGCTATCGAAGGCTTCAAACTTGCGCACAAAGCGGCCAATATCCATCACCTGGTACGTGCCCGGCGCCGTGGCCGCAAACTGGTAGACGCTTTGCTCTTTTCCTAGCTTCGGCACTGCTAGCTTCACCTGAAATTGATCTTGCGCTGCCGGATCGACGTCGACGGTGTAGGTCAATACTTTTTGAGCGTGCGTGGGCGCCGCCGCTAGCAAGAAGCCGGTAAGCAGGCCTAGGTGAAGGAGGTGTTTCATGAATGCAAAAGAGGGAGATGCCTCAACGAGCGGTGTGCCCTGTGGACTTCGCTACTAGTAGGAGAGTTAAACTTGACTCTGCAAGGTAAACAAAGGATGTGACCGCCGACTAGCGCCATCGCCTATAAGCGGCTCGCGGTAATAGCTAAGCTGAACTAAAACACGAAGTAAAAGAGCCTGCCTATCGCACTGTACAAGAGCCTTCCCTAGGGGCTCTTTCTCGCAAACGCACAAGCAAGAAGATTGTACTATTAGCAAAGCACGTATTAGTAATATATTATAAAATTAATATTTATTAATAAATACGCAAGTTGTTGAGCTTGAAAAACCAATGTAGCGACATGGGTTAACTAATTCATTCTAAACGACATATTATTTTATATAACTATTTCAGTAACGATGTTGATAGGAAAAAGAATATTTATCTAAAATGGTATTATTCAAATTTATCCATAGGATCGGGTATTGCTGTAGGCATACAGAGTAGGTTATTTAGTAGAAGTTAGTGAATGACTTATACTGTATTTCCCCTCTGGATGAAAACATTTTCTACCCTTTTATCTACTTATTCTCGCTCACAGCGGCTACGTTTTAGCCTATTTACTTTGATGAGCGGTGCGGTACTGACGCCCGCCTTGGCGCAAACGCTGCCTGCTGGTTTTCCGCGTAATGAGACGTTTAAAGGAAACACCGCCGCAAACTTTGAATTCGGCGGAACCGCTCGCTTGACCGGCACGAATACGATCGGTAACGACTTAAATGGGCAGGGCTACTTACGCTTGACAGATGCTTCCACATTCCAAGCAGGCTACGTGGTCGACAAGGTGGGTTTTTCGTCGTTGGCAGGTTTCACCATTTCCTTTGAGTTCTTCTCGTACGGTGGCAACGGGGCCGACGGCTTCAGCGTGTTTCTGGTAGATGCCGATCAGCCGAGCACAGGATTCCGCATTGGCTCTACAGGTGGCGCACTTGGGTATGCCCAGCGCAACATCACCCCCATCGCAGATGGCGTTTCCAAGGGCTATATCGGTATTGGCATCGACGAGTACGGCAACTACGCCAACGGCTCAGAAGGCCGCGTAGGGGGCTACAACAACACAACAGATAATACCACCTTTCCTAACGCGGTATCTATTCGGGGCGCGGGTAATGGCTCCTCCACAACCGATTATCCTTACCTAACGGGCACTGGTGCTAACGCCCTAGGGTTCCCGCTGGCCGTTGCTACGACGCGGGCTCAACCGGGTTCGGGTGACTACCGTCGTGCTTTCATCGACGTGGTAGCCAGTGGCACGGCTCCTAACCAGACGTATAAAATCACGGTGCGCATTCAGCATGGTAGCCAGGTGCGCACGGCCGTCGAAAACTTCACCGTGAATACGCCTCCCGAGCGGCTACGCCTAGGTTTCGCTGGCTCGACGGGTAGCCTAACGAACATTCACGAAATTCGGAACCTGAACATTGTGCGCGTGCCATACGCCAACAATGACATAGCGACGACCACTTACAACAGTAATTCAATTTCGATTGATGTACTAAGCAACGACGAGGCACAAGGCAGCAGTATCGATCCAGCTTCTATCGACTTAGATCCGAATACAGCTGGCATCCAAACCAGCCTTACGGTGCAAGGCAAAGGGACCTTCAGCGTCAATGCAGGGCAGGTGTCATTTAAGCCTGCCGGTACGTTCGCGGGCGTTGTCGAGGTGCCTTACACCATGCAGTCTATTCTTGGCGCCAGCTATACCTCTAGCCCGGCCAACATCAGCGTGACAGTGCAGGGAGCCGACGTAGCCACCACCCTAAGTGGGCCGTCGGTGGTGCAAACAAACTCGTTGGTGACCTATTCCATGGCCACATCGAACAGCGGCGCCCTACCTGCTACCAATGTGCAACCCACGATGCAATTGCCCATTGCAATGGCGCGCGGCCGAATTAAGGAAATAACCAACAACGGCACGTACAACCCGCTGACAGGGCAGGTAACATTCCCAGCCATCAGTTCACTGGATAACGGTGCCGCACCAGTAATGAACTCCGTTTCATTCCTTATGCCGGTGACGCTGTCGCAGACGCTCACCACCGAGGCTAGCTCGGCGTCGGCTGTGCCGGACCCAACGCCAGCCAACAACACCGCTAGCATGGTTGCGAAAATAGGCGCACCGCTCCCCGTAGAGCTTACCTCTTTCAGCGCGCGCGCCGACCGCGAAGATGCCCAACTGAACTGGGCCACAGCTTCGGAAAAAGATAACGACCACTTTGAGGTAGAACGCTCCACAGACGGGGTAAGCTTCAGCAAGGTAGGGCAGGTGCAAGGCAAAGGCACTACCTCCACCGCGTCGGCCTACGCCCACCGCGACCTGCGGGTAGCTCGTCTTGGTGCTAGGGTAATATATTACCGTCTGCGCCAAGTAGATACGGATGGTGATAGCAAGTATAGCAAGGTGGAAACGGTGCAGTTTGCAACAGCCAAAACATCAGTAAGCTTATACCCCAACCCAGCCTCTGGCAGCGCCACGCTCGACCTGACTGAGCTAGCCTCCGGCGAGTATACCATCCAAGTACTAGACATCACGGGGCGAGTAGTGCGCGAGCAGAAGCTGACCGGTGCCCAGGAGCACGCCTTCGACGTGCAAGACCTCCGCCAAGGCTCATACGTAGTACGCATACGCGGCGGAGCCACAAACGTAACGCTGCCATTAGTGCGTAACTAAGCTAGCCTCAATAGGTAATACTTCCGAAAAGCCGCCCTTCCCGCAGTGGAGGGGCGGCTTTTTCGCGTAGAATGCTCTGGAACAGTAGTTAACTAGTAAGCTAGGTCTGTTGGCTCAACTCTATTTGAGCTGCCGCGTAATTTCACTATACCTTTTCTCACCGGAGCTGCGCTCCGCTTTTCTTGTGTTTATGTGTGGCCGCTATACGTTCATCTCGCCTGCTCCGCTTATTGAAGAGCGTTTCGACGCAACCTTCACTGAACCAGTACCCGCTACGTACAACGCGGCGCCTTCGCAACGCTTACCTGTAATTACCAACATGGAACCCGGGCGTATTCAGCTGTTGCAATGGGGGTTGTTGCCTAGTTGGGTGAAAGACGTAAAAACCGCACCGAAACCCATTAATGCGCGCGCGGAGACGTTGCCGGAAAAGCCTTCGTTTCGGCAGTTGCTCCAGCGTCGTCGCTGCTTGGTGCTGGCCGATAGCTTCTACGAATGGCAGCAAACCGCTCCCAAGGCAAAAGCGCCCAAAACGCCCCACCGAATCTTATTGCGCGACGAACAGCCTTTCGCTTTCGCAGGGCTATGGGATGAGTGGGCCGATCGGACTACGGGCGAAGTGGTGCCTACGTTTACGATTATCACCACCGAACCGAACGACCTAATGGCCCGTCTGCACAATCGGATGCCGGTGATCCTACCTAACCGCCAAGCAGAGCTAGCTTGGCTCGACGATGGCGTGTCGGTGGCTGGCCACCAAGAGTTGCTACTGCCTTATGCGACGGAGGCCATGAAGGAGTACCCCATCACGACGCTCATAAATTCGCCCGCCAATAATACGGCCGCAGTCTTAGAGCCCGCCGCGTAAGCTAGCTTTTGCAGGGGCAGGCTAGGTCCTGATCAACGAGCTACTGCCTGCGTTTGCTATCCTTTCAAATGCAAAACGCCTCCTGCGGACAGCAGGAGGCGTTTTGCTTAGCTGAAAATACAACTATTTCTTGTCCGATACTGGCGCGGCAGACGAAGCAGAGTCGTCATCGGCGGCTTCAATGGCTTTTTTTGCTACAACTATCGCCACGGCAGCTAGCCCTGCAATACCTAGGATGAGTTGCGTAGTAGTGAAGCGCTGAGCCGCTTTCTTAAGCAGCGTACCGCCGTTTTTGAGCAAGTCATCTACTTTGTCGTAGTCGCCTTGGAAAACGACATGGTAGGCGCTTTCAAAAGTGCGAGCAATGTCTTCGGGTAAAATCTTTTCTAGCTGTTGTTCGACTTGGCTTTCCATAGCGGAGCTTGTTGACAGATGATTGAAAACAGCAATCGGTCTGGCCGACCACTGAGAACCGTGTACGCAGAAGTTACGTGGCGGTTGGCCGTTTGCTCAGACAAAGCCGGAAATACCACGAGGCTGTAGCGAGCGTATTTGGCCACAAGCTTAACCGTATTTTGCCTTTTACTGCGAGCCTATCTGAACACTCGCGGGGGCATACACGCAAAAAGCCCCGCCTGTCGGGCGGGGCTTTGCAAAACCTAGGCAGACCTAGCTTACTCGTACACCTTCACCACAAACACGTAGTCTTGCAGCTTTCGGATCTGCTGTGGGCGCGAAGTGCCGGCAAGCAGGTTGGTGCGTGGTAAGTTGTAAGGTTCCTTTGGGCTAGCGGATGCGAGTGAGTCAACGAGCTTCATCAGGTAAGACGACTTCGTCGCAAAAGCGGCACTTTGCACGTCCATCTGCCGGCCGCTTACGACCCCAATCAGGTTGCCCCGATCGTCGAGCAACGGGCCACCGCTGTTGCCAGGGTTCACCGGGATGGATATCTGGTAGAAAGCCGTGTCGCCTTCGAAACCGGAGCGGGCACTCAGCGAGCCATCGTTGAATACCAAATCTTCGCGTGGGTACCCTAGGGTGTACACCTTCTCGCCGAGGTCTGATTGACCGCGTTTAAAGGAATAAGGTAACCGCCTGAAGCCCGCAAAATCTTTGTCGCGAATGCGCAGAATCGCTAGGTCGTGGGCCACGTCGGTGAACACAGGCTCGGCGTGGTAGTGCTGCCGGTCGCGGCTTTCCACGAGCAGCGAGTCAGCCCCCTGAATTACGTGGTAACTCGTTATGAGGTAGCCGTCGGCGGTGAGCGCAAAGCCCGTACCGCTGAATTTACTTTGGTTAGCAGCCTCTGGCTTGCTGCCGTCGATCTGGTTGATGGCCCGGCCCATCGCCCGCTGGTTGCGCTTGATACGCTCTACCTCGCGCCGCAGCACGGTATAGCCGTATAGGGAAGAACTCTGCGATGCCCGCCACCATTCCAGACCTAGCAGGGTAACAAACACAGCCATCACCGCCACGGAGGCTGCAATTGCCATCGTGGCGCGATGGGCACTCCAGAACTCACGCAGCTTGCGCTCCATGGGCGAGATGTGCATCACCGGCATATTGGGGTTGCCGGTTTCCACCGTCGTTTCCGCGTCGGCCTCTGCATCAAGCGCTGCTTGGAAGGCTTTCAGCTTATTACGCGTGGCAAGCCGCTCGCCGTAGCTGGTAAGCGTAGTGGTCAGTTCCTCAAAATCATCATACCGCTGGGCAAAGCTAGGGTCGGCAGCAAGCCGTCGCTCCAGGTTGGCGCGTTCGGCTCCGGCTAGTTCCCCGTTTTGATAAGCGTCGAATAAGGCGTAGTAATCCGCTTCGGTCATCATAGTAGTAAGTGGGTGGGTGAGGCCCACAGTAGCATACCTTGCAACGCTTTTAGTAAGATTCTTCTTCCTTGTAGTGAGAGAAAAATAATTTTTTCAGGCGCACTAGGCACTTATATTTCTGATTCTTGGCGTTGTCGGCGTTGGTATAGCCAAAATCTGCCGTGAGCTGCTGCATCGAACGATCCAGCAAGTAAAAACCTTCCAAAAGCGAACGGCAAGGTTCCCCGATCTGCTCTAGCGCTTCCCCCATCAGGGCAAAGCGCCGGTCGCGCTCCTCGGCTTCGGCTAGGTCGGCCTCGGCTCCGGTTTCGAGGAAGGGCTCGTGGTCGTCGAGGCGGCCACCAAAGCGGCCTTTCTCGGCGAGGCGTTTCAACCACAAACGGCGGCACACGGCGTATAGGTAGGTCTTGATCTGGCAGCTAAGTTCCAAGGAACCGTCGCGTACTTTCTCGTAGAACACCATTACCCCCTCCTGGTACACGTCCTTGGCTTCGTCTTCGGTGCCGCTGTTTTGCAGCACAAAGTGAGAAACCATCGGCAAGTGTAGCCGGTAGAGTTGGGCTAGCGCCCGGTCGTCGCCGCGACGGATAGCCGTCACAAACTCTTCATCGGTGTAGGAAGGTTGACCCTTACCCATTCGCTTTGCTTGTTAATACGTTGCAGCAGGTCTGGTAACCCGCCAAAAAAATATTTTTCATCTGTGGGTTACCTTCTAAGAATGCCGGTATGAAGGACGTTTTTCAGACAAAAAGTTTTCAAACTTAACATCAAGATGAAGAATCTCCTGAAGGTATCTGCTCTAGCTTTCGCATTCGCTACCGTTCTAACTTCGTGCGAGTCGAAGCCCGCTGAAACTACCACTACTACTGAATCGACTTCGACTGAAGCTTCGGCTCCTGCTACTACCACGGATTCGGCTTCTACTACGACTACTACCGATTCGGCTGCTGCTGGCGCCATGACTGCTCCTGCTGAAGGTGGTGCTACCACCACGGAAGGTGCAACGACTGCTGGCACGACCGGTACGACTGGTTCGACTACTGCTCAGTAAAGGTAATCATGTGCCGGTATATGCCGGCGCACACGAACAAAAGGCCCGTATTCCCCTCAGAATGCGGGCTTTTCTTTTGTATTTGTAATATTAGTTAATTTATATATTAAATACATAAAGTAATTTAATCTTGCCGTTTGTGGTTTGTGGCGGCCTTTTTGTAGATATGGCTGTCGTACAACTCCCCATTCTATCGTCCTACTTCTACCGTGCAAGCCGCCATATCTTTATCAGTCACCACCGATACTTCGGTGGCCTCTGTGCCTGTTGTGAGTATTTCTCCCAACCTAACCTCCGAGCGCCCGGGCCACAGCAAGCCAACTAAAAACGTCTTTGCCCTAGGTGATTACCTGATTGGCGATACCGAGGATAATATGCTCAGTGGGCACCCGGATATTCGCTATTAGAAAAGCCGGCGTAATTCCGAAAAACGTATACCAGCGTCAACGGCAGAACCGCGGCTAACTTTGCTTTGCCGCATGGCTGTTCACCAGAGTTTCTTACTCAACAAAGCCTCGACGCTAACTGCTGATTATAGTTTCTCCTCGAGCCAGAGTGTACCAGCTGCAAGCAGAAACAAAAGAAAAAACCATACGCTAGGCCACGCTTCGCGCGTGCTAACTGACGTCCCGGCGAGGCTAGCCTTGGTTGTAGTCACCCGCATAGCTGCAGCCTGTTGCCGGCTACGTAGCTCAGGCAACTGCCAGCTTTGGTGATCATAGACGTAAAACCAACCAGGCGTTTGGCCCGCCGCTTCCACTCGATGCCAGCCAACTTGAGTAGGCCAATAGTAGGCCGTACTCCACTCAGGCAAGCGAGTATCTTGTTGGAGAGCTACGCGCACGGTGCTTTGCGCCGGCTCTACTACTTTGGGTTGAGTTGCCGGAAAGGTAGCCGCTAAGCGCAACGTGAGTGGGCTGTTCGGCTTGGGCCAAGCATCTAGCACTTGCCAACGAGCCGTTGGCGCCAACGGACGAGCCGCCGCCGTAAGCAGACGGCTCCAATAGGCCTCGTAGGCCGCGGCGGCATTTTGCAATGCCCAGCTGTAAGTAGCCGGCAACACCGAAACCACTACCGTACCAGCTCCCAGGCGCGCTGCTCCCACAACAGAATGCTGTTGCGCATCAGTGATAAGTGGACGCAGCAGCGGGGTTGGCCGCAACACGGCGGGCACGAGCGTGGTCAGCTTACCAGGGCTACCGGGCCATTGCACGGGCTGCGGGGCCGCAACACTAACAGGCCGCGCCACCACGGCAAAATCGGTGCGGGCGGGCGAGGTGCGGGGTAGGGGAGAAGGGTCGGCGAGCAGCAAGAACCCTAGCCCGGTGGTACGGATGGCATTTTGCAGGGCTTGGCTTTCGGCGCTTGTCAGCGCCCCGACGCTACCGGCGTCAGCTAGCAGCACATCATAACGGGCCAGCACCGGAGCCGTTAAGCGGCTGATGTCCTGGGTGGGCTGATTCAAAAACTCCGTCTGGTTAAGGCCCCGGCTAAGACCGGTACGCAACGCAACTACGTGTTGGCGGCTAGCCAGATGGCTCTTCAGAAATCTGAACTCAAAGGAAGGAGTGCTAGCTAGCATCAGCACCCGCAAGGGCCGGGTTGGTAACACTTCCACGGGCACTGGTTCGCGGGCTAGCTCCTGGCCATCGCGGCGAGCAAGCAGCTCATAGACGTTCCGACCAACAGCCCGGGGTTGGTAGTGGAGATGAAAAGCGCCTTGAGTGGCGGGAAGCCGCACTGAGTCGCGGTGGCTGCCAGCAGCGCTCAAATAAACCCAGGTAGATTGCTTCTGATCCGTGGGGGCTTGTTCGAAAAAGCCTTCTACCTCTACTGTTTGTCCCAACGCCACCTGCCGGCTCCATTGCGCGGTGCGAAAGCCTGCTTTGGTGGCGGCCGGGTGATGCACCACGCCAAGCGAACCTAGCTCCGGCAGATCGGCAACTGGCAGCCCTTGGCCAAGTACATGTAATTGACGCAAGGTCGGTAATTGCTCCCGCAGTGCTAGCAGGCTGCTTAAAGCAGGCGTATCCGTCGCAGTGGTAGGGCGGTAGCGCCATACGCGCGTCGCCGGACCTAGGTGCCGCAACAGCTCCTGAAGTGTATCGGCGGAATAATTGTCGGTGAGCAATACTGCTGCTTGGCGCGTGCCTGCCACCGGATGCGTAGGCGGATAAGCCGTCAGCCACAAGCCGGCCACGGCCAGCACGCTCGCTACAAGGCGCAGCGCGAGGTGCTGCCGATTAGCCCGGCGCAGTGCTGCCACGACAAGCCCGATGATCAGGACGACACAGAGCGTAAGCAGAAGATAAAACGGAAACGAATGAGGCATGCTGGTGGGCAACGCTTAGCGGCTTAGTTCCTGAAAATAACGCCGGGCCAATCGGTCGGGGCCGGCGGGGCGCACGGGAGCGGGGGCGGGAGGCGGCAGCAGTGCCGTCAGCGCCCGCTCGATGGCGGGTAGGCAGCTGGTACAAGGCGCTTTGCCCGCCCGGACGTCGGCGGCTAGTTGCCGCAGCTGACTCAAGGCTTGCAGATAGGCTCCCGGTTTTTGCACGGCTGCTTGGGCGAGAGTTGTACCTGCGCGGTCGAGCAGAAGCGCATCGGCGGCGGGTATCGTTTGCTGCTGCCGAATAGCTCCTAGCACCCGCAAGGCATCGCGCACGGCAGGTTGGGCAGGCGTAACCGCCACTTGCTGCTGGTTTTTGGGGGCGGCGGCACCCGCTAGGTCGCCGGTGAGTCGCAGGGTAGCCTCGGGCATGGGCGGCGGCTCGTAGCCTAGCTTGCGGACGTAGGCGCGGGTCTGTTGCTGTACTTGCTTGAGCAGGCGCAGGGCGCGGTATTCGTAGGGCAGGGCTTCGGCGGGGCGGGCGGTGCGCAGGCGTAACTCTGCTTCCCACATTTGCGCCAATACGCCGCGGAGTTTGGCTTTCACGGCAGGTTCCAAAAAGTCGGCCGTTTCGGAGTCGTCGTGGCGGTGCATGTAGGGCTCCATGAGGGCGTCGGTGGTAGCCGTCGGGGAAGTGCTAGGGCGGCCACCCGTTTGGCCATGGTCGTGCTCTTCTTCGCCGTGCTCCTCATGGCCGGCTTCTCCTTCTTTGCCTTCCTCGTGGTGGTCGGCATCGGCGGTAGGACCAGCAGTTGCCCCTAGGCTTTTCTCGAATTCTTCGCCCAAAAATTTGCCGTAGCGCAAGCGCAGCACTTTCTGATCGAAACCTAGGTTGTTGCCGCGTTCAGCAAACGCCTCCGCTGTTAGGCCCTTGCGTTCGGTCAGCAGCTTTTCTGTGTCAATAATAATCTGACGCTGACTGCGGAAGTAAGCCGGTACTACATTCACGCCCAGGGAGATATCCGTGGTGCTTTCCTGCACCGTGGTATCTTCCCACTGCACCAAGTACGTATCAGAGCGGGTGAGGTGGCGGTGGTTGTCCCAGGCTTGCACGTAGAAATAAACCTCGTCGCCGTAGGTCAGACCTAGCTTGGGTAAGTTGAGCAAGTGCGCCAAGGTTACCTGCTCCTGGCCGTGCAGGGCGCTGCTCAGGTCCGCTTTGGTTTCTTTAAACTTCACGGCTTCTCCTTGTCCTTGGGCCACGGTGGCAACCAGCTGCGCACGTGTGAGGCCATAATCGTCGCGGACGGCTACCCGCACAGGTACTTGTGGCTTGGTGCCAAACTCAACCAGTGTATAAGGCTTCGGCGTTTGGATTTGGATAACCGGGCTCTGATCGGCCTGCACGTCGATGGCGTAGTCATCGGAGGTGTGGCCGGCAAACCGGAGTCTGTACAGGGCCGATGTGAGCAGTGTTTGTTCTATCGTGAACACGCTAGGCTGACCAGCGACGGGGCGGAGCTTTAAGCGGAGCTTGCCAAGTTCTAGCTCGGGCGCAACACCCGTCGGGCGGCTAACGCGCACCGTCCAGCGCACTTGGCTTTCCTGCGGGCACTGAAACGATGGCTGCGCGGCCGCAAACGTAGGTCGGCGTGTGTAGGCGGGCGGAGTTACCAAGATTCGGGTTTCTACAATGCGCGGGGCGGCCGGCGGAGTGACACCCTTCGGCGTATCCTCAGAAAAGTGCAGGGCCACGGGCGGTGCGGTAGCTGGCGCTGTAGCAGCTTTGGGTTTCAGCAACCCTAGCCCAAGCGCCGCTACCAAGGCTAGCCCGGCCAACAGCGCTGGTCCCCGAAAGCCTACGGGCAGCAAAGGACGTTCGGTGTTTTGCAGCTCGGCTAGGTGCGAGGCTACGTGCTGTTGCTGGAGTTGACCGAGCAAGTTCAACGCCGATGGGTCGTGCAGGAGCAAGCCGGTGCTGTCTTCCAGACCAGCGAAACGGCGGTCGAGGCGGCGGGCTAGGTCCGAAAAGTCTGGCTGCCAGATCTGCCAGAGCTTCCACAGGAGAAAGCCAATCCCGATGGCGCTTGCTCCCACCACATACCAGCGTGCTGCTGGCCAGCGTAGCCAACTCATGGCTAGCAACACCCCTAGGCCTATTGCTGGTAGCAAAAGGGCCAGCGTGCGCCGCTGCGCGTAGCTGCGCCACACCGCGCGCAGAGTGGCCATCGCCGGCGCCAGGCTCGAAACAACAGAAGAAGCTAATGGACTCATACGGTTGCAGATGCGGAAGAAACGACGCGGCGCCGGGCTAGCCAGCGTTCCAAACCAAACAAGAGGGCTGCCAGCATCACTACCCACGGCCGCACATCAGCATAGGTTGGCGGAGTGACTAAGTGCGCACGGGGCGATGCCGCTGTCGCCTGCTTTAGCGAAAGAATTTGCGAAACAGCTAAGCTACGCCGGTCGTAGGGTTGGGCAGCTGATGTGGGCAGATCGGGCTGTAGCAAGGGTAAGAGCAAGGTGGGTAGCTCGGCGCTGCTACCTAGCTCGCTCCAGCTGGGGTGCAGGCGGGTATGCAGATGGTAGGTAGCGCCCCGTCCCTGCGATGTGCGCGTGAGCACGGGCTGCCCCTGGCCATCAAGCCAGAGCTCTAGGCCTGCCGGCGAGGAGGCAAGCGTGTCGCGCCGGAGTAAGCGAATAGGTTGGGTACTCGGCTGAGCGAGTGTAGCATTGGTAGGCACGCCTGCCGTTGCCGCTTCTTGCCAAAGGCGAAGGCCTCGGGTGGTGCGTTGTTGCCAGGCAGCAGGCACGGGCGTATCGCTCAGCCAGAAAAGCCAATCGAGTTGCTGCGTAGCCGCAGGAAGCGTGGTAGCTACCGTTAGTAGGGGTGTGATAGGCAAACCAAGGCTAGCCGCCCGCAGGGCAGCCTGCATGTATTTGGCATCCTGGGCGTGAGCAGCATCGTGGTAAATAGCCAAGCGCAGCGCCGCCGTTTGCACGGGCACGGCTGGGCCCGTCGTTGGCTGCAATACGGCCCGGCCATTCGACCTAGCTTCGTAGCGCAAGGGTGGTAGGCCGGGTACCCGCACCTCGCCGTTGGCAGAAGGCAAGCGCATAGCCACTGTCCGGAATTGAGTAGCCGCTTCGTTGCTGGAACCTAGGAGTAAACGCAGGCTGTCACCCCGCGGGGTCTGGTAAGCCGCTTGCACCCAAGTGCCTGAATCGGCGGCGGGTACCGTTTGCCAATGCACTGTGCTCGGTAGCGTCGGGCGGGTACCGCGGAAGCTACTTTGCGTAGCAAGGGTGAAGACGTGGAGTGGGCGCTCCGGCAAAGAATCGGCCGCTTGCTGCACACGGGCCCATAGATTGTCGGGGCTAGGTTCGAAGCGTGTGGGCACGTTGGTAGCCGTAGCCAGGGAGTCGAAACGCCGCCATGCTGCCCCAGAGAGGCGTGGCAACCCCGGCGCTAATTGCCGCAGCTCATAGCCTTGCTTGCGCAACGAATCGACGGTGGTGCGCACGGCGGCCAACGAGCTAGACCCAAGTAAATCAGGGCTTAGCAGTATTTGCCCGTGGCGAGGGGGCGCCGGAATCAAACGGGCCGGATCAGCCACGGCCAGGGCTAAAGCGGCGACAACGGCAGCCCGCAGCAACAAAAGCAACAGCTGCTCTAGCTTCAGGTTGCGCATCCGGCGGTTGGCGGCTGTGCTCAGCCACCGCAGGCTGCCTACTTGCACCAAGCGCCCCGGCCGCCGATTCCACAAGTGAATCGCCAGGGGCACTAAGATGCCAAGTAGCGCCAGCCCGCCGGCCATAGGATGTTGAAGAAGAAAAGCGGCCATTAGAGTAACGGAGTAATTGAATAACGGAGTAGTTTCGCTAGAGCAGCTGAGTAATAGAACGTTGTCGTTTTCACATCTTTACTCAGTTACCTAGCTGCTCAGTTACTCATCGAGTCCCGCTTCCGCAGGAACTCGCGCATGGCGCGGTCCAACGGTTCGGCGGAGTCGAGTTGGTGGTAATCAAAGCCCTGGCGCCGAGCTTCCTGGGCGGTGGCGCGCAGCCAGGCTTGCAATTCCTCCTGGTAGGTTTTGCGTTGTTGGTCGGCATCAAGCTGAAGCGTTTGGCCCGTTTCGAGGTCTTCGAAGGTGACGGTGCCGCGGTACGTGAAGTGCAACTCGTTGTGGGCCAGCAGATGCAGCAGCAGAATCTCACCCGAGGCCACGCGCAGCCGCGTGAGCAGGCTATTAATTTCAGCTTCTTCCTCGTATAAATCGCTCACGCAAATGGTCAGGGCCCGCTGCCGGCGCGCGGTGAGAGGCGCTAGGGTGCTGGTACTCGGAAAACTACCCGCCGCCGCTACACTTTCTAGCGCATGAAACAACCTAGGTAGCTGGCGCGCATCCGAGCGGGGCGGAATGTGTTCCAGCCCTTTGGGGTGCAAAATCGTCAAGCCCACCGCGTCGCCCTGGTTCTGAGCTAGGTAAGCCAGCGCTGCCAGGAGCAGGCGGGCATAATCTAGCTTGCGCAACCCGTTATCATCCTGGTGGTTCATGCTGGCACTGGCATCGAGCAGCAGGTGCACCGTCACGCTCGTATCCACTTCCGACTCGCGGATGTAGTAGCGGTCGGAGCGGGCGGCTAGGCGCCAGTCGAGGCGGCGCAGGTCGTCGCCGGGCTGGTAGGGACGGTACTGGCTGAACTCCATGCCCACACCCCGCCGCCGGCTCAGGTGCTGCCCTGCCAAGAAGCCTTCAGCAGCTTGCTTGGCCGACAGCGGTAGGTTGCGCAGCGCATGCAGAATTTCGGGATTGAGCATCGGTTGGTTATTGGGTGTTTGTCTTTAAGCTTCAAGTACCTAGGTCTACACCGGCACAGCTTTCAGCAGCTCCGCCACGGCATCATCAGGAGTGAGGTTTTCGGCTTCGGCGTTGAAGTTCAGCAGCACACGATGGCGCAGTACCGGCGGCGCCAGGGTTTTGATGTCGTCGAGGGTGGCAGCAAACCGGCCTTGCAGCAGCGCCCTCGCTTTGGCGCAGAGAATAAGCGCCTGCCCGGCCCGCGGACCTGCGCCCCAACGGCCATAATCCTGAATAAATTTTACCGTGCTCGTCGCCGGGCGTGTAGCGCGCACGAGGCGGTTTACGAAGCTGAGCAGCTCGGGGCTGAGGCTCACCTGACGTACCAGCTGCTGAAGCTGCCGGATGTCTTCGCCCCCGAGTACCGAGCGCACTTCCGCGCGCGCCGTACCGGTGGTGCCGCTAAGTACAGCTAGCTCCTCCTGCTCGGTGGGGTAGCCGATGCGGATGTACAGTAGAAAACGGTCGAGCTGGGCTTCCGGCAGCGGATACGTGCCCGACTGCTCGATGGGGTTCTGGGTGGCAAGCAGGAAGAAGGGTTTGGGTAGGGCGTGCTCCTGACCGGCGTAGGTCACGTGGCCTTCCTGCATAGCTTCAAGCAGGGCAGCTTGAGTTTTGGGCGGCGTGCGGTTGATTTCGTCAGCGAGTACGAGGCTGGCGAAGATAGGACCCTCGTTGAACTTGAAGGAGCGGTGCCCGGTGCCGTGGTCTTCCTCTAACACTTCCGTGCCAAGGATGTCGGTGGGCATCAGGTCGGGGGTGAACTGAATACGGCGGAAGGGCAGGTCGGTAGCGCTAGCTAGGGTGCGCACGAGCAGCGTTTTAGCTAGGCCTGGCACCCCTTCAAGCAGCGCGTGGCCACCGGCCAGCAAGGCTACCAACACTTCATCGAGCACCTGCGTCTGGCCGACGATAATTTTTCCGATTTCCTCCCGCAGCGGCGGGAGCTTGGCGAGGAGTTGACGAACGTTAGCTTCAGTCACAATGAGGAAAGAGTTTGAGCTGGCGAGCAGTGTATTGTAAAGTCTGATTTTACTGAGTAAGGCTGCTTATTATCTATAAATGCGCAGGTAATTGGCCTGAATGTGATGTCTGACTAGCTGGCATTTTGGTTGGTTAATCGACGGTGATACTCCTTTCTTTCGGAATGAACCATCATCTTATTTTAACCCGCTTTTTTCGTCTGCTAGTAGCCTTATCGCTGTTACTGCCACTGCAATCTTTTGCAGCAGCATCTGATTCTTCTGCGACCTCGAAGCCTGGTAGTATCATTCGGGTAGATATGTTGGCGGCGTGCTTTTGGATTCCTATCAGTACGTTGAATGGCGGGACTACTGCGCCGTTGCTGCTATCGGGGGAACAGTTCCTGAACAAGCGAACGAGCGTAGGAGCCGAACTGCAATGGGGTAAAATACTATCAGATCAGCGCCAGCGGGGCGGCTCTTTGCAAGCGCGCTACTACTTCTTCGATCTGTTGCAGTCGCATCACGACGCGTTGTACGTCTCGCCTCGGCTGCGCTATCGGGCAGTCCGACGCGAAACATTCGACAATGGACGCATTTTCACGAGTAGTAGCCAGGGCGGCGCTGAGTTGTTGATCGGCTGGCAAATACCACTGGACGACTCACTGCATCATCGAATGGTGTTGGACCCAGGCCTAGGAGTAGGCTATTGGTTTCGACTACGCCCTGACCGAACTTCAGCAAGGCAGCCTGAGTACTTTCGGGATCCGATTGCATTAGAAATGTTGAGCACCCAAAACTGGCAGATGGCTTTGCGGATAGGACTTGGGTATCAATTCTGAGTAGTCCATAGACTAGTGGGACTGGGTGAGGTATGTAGAAAATGGCTGTTGCGGTTGCCCAGCTCCTGACCTAGGCCGTCAGGGCGTACATCAGGATGTTTACCCCAAACTTGGTGTTGTCTTCGGCCAGGAAGCGCTTGTTGCGGAAGTCGTAGTCCCACTCGCAGCCGTAGTCTTTGTTGGAGTAGAGCACGCCGAGACGGCCATTGATTTCGATGCCTTTCAGGTAATCGTGCACGAGGTCGTCGCCCCAGCCGTTGAGCTCGAAGGAAGTAGGCGGCGGACCGTCTTTGAAGGTGAAAAAGGAGCTGTAAACGGGGTGCGTTTTGGGGATTTTCTTGAGGGCGCTGGCCCCGAAACATTGGCGCATCTGCTCCTCGAAGGAGCGGGCAAATAGGCCGTCGATGTCGTGGTTGCAGTCGTCCACGAACACGAAGCCGCCATTGCGCACATACTGCGTGAAGTTCTTCTTCTCCTGCGCCGAAAACTGCACTAGGCGGTGCCCAGAGAGGTAGCAGAATGGGTAGTTGAACAGCTCGGGGCTGTCGAGGGCTACTACTTTTTCTTTGGTCGCCACGGGCACTTTCGTGTACTGAATAAGCGAGTGAAGCAGGTTGGTAGGCATGCGCTCATCCACGCCATCCCAGTCGCCGGAGCGGTATTGAAGGCGCACGAAGGTGAAGGGAGCGGGCATAAAGAAGACGACAGACGAACGAAAAACAGGCAAGAGACACAACTACGGCCTCTAAGGTGGCTCAGACCTAGCTTACTTCGCAAAAAAACCTCGCATTTAATATCAAATTGATTAGTAGCTGACCGGGAAGATGTACCGATCGAAGCAAAGCGTACAATAGATTTTGTTTTTCTGCGTATTGCAATGCATTAACCTTGCTTCCACGCTAACCCCTATTTGTATGAAACGATTAGCCCTGCTACTGCCTTGTTTGTTGCTGTTTTTCAGCGCCCAAGCTCAGTTCGGTATAAAAGCCGGTATCAACCAAGCCGTACTGAACGGCGAAAACATCGACGCCAACACTAAGTACAGTACTTCCTACCACGCGGGCATCTTCTACGAGGCCAACATCCTAGGTCCGCTCTCCATCCAGCCCGAGCTGCTGTACTCGCTCAACAAAAGCAGCTGGAAAACGCAGTTCGAGAACTTTGATAACCAGCTAAACTACTTCTCTTTGCCGGTGCTAGCGAAGGTGCGAATTGGACCCGTATTCGTAGAAGCTGGTCCGCAATTTTCCTTTCTCTACAAAGCAGAGAAGGACGGCACCATGCAAACCGGCACCAGCACCTACGCTGACTTGAAACGCACGGCTACCAACGACTTCAAGCGCGGCGACTTCAGCCTGTGCGCCGGGGCTGGTCTGAAGCTAGGGTACTTCCTAGTGGGAGCTAGGTTCAACGCGGGGATGAACAACATCAACGACGTGGATAACCTCAGCGGCGTGAACGACGCCCGGCTCAAAAACCGCGTGTTCCAGGGCTACGTGGCCTTGCAACTCGGTAAGTAGTCGCGCCGCGATGCAACCCTTGAGCGGTGGTGTAAGCTCTCGTTGTACACAACGATCCTCTATTTCATAACACTTAGCTATGAAGCAACTTGCTGTTCTGTTAGTCGCACTGTTTTGTGCTGGCACGGTCCACGCACAGCTTGGCATTCGGGTGGGAGCTAACACTGCCTCCGTTTCGGCCAAAGTCAAAGAATTTCACGAGGTAGATACTCGGAGCCGGGCCGGCTACCAGCTGGGTGTGTTTTACGAGAAAAAGCTCACGGAGCGATGGTCGCTGGTGCCCGAGGTGCAGTTTAGCAACCAGCGCATGAACATGCATATCGTAGAATCGGGCGTTGCCGACGGGGGCTATGATGCTAACTATCGGCTACGGCTGCGCTATCTGAATGTACCCATTATAGCCCGGGCAACAGTTGGCTGGTTTTACCTGGAAGCTGGCCCGCAAGTTGGGTTTCTGCTAGACGCTAAAGAGAAGGGAACCAATACTTACGGGAGTTTTTTGGGTTCCTACTCAACTACTTACAACCGGTACGCTACCGATACCTACCGCCGAGCAGACCTAGGTCTGGTCGCTGGTGTCGGCGTGAACCTTCCTGCTAGCTTTGGCTTGGGCGTGCGTGGGTATACGGGGCTGCTCTCCATTACCGAAGGCAAAGACACGCAGTACGCAAACTACACGGGTCCCCTCAAAAATCAGGTAGTGCAAGCCTCACTTACTTATCAGCTAGCGGCGCGTTGAGTCACCGCTGCATCGTTGGTTTCAGCCCTAGGTAGCGAGTCTGCCTAGGGCTTTTTTTAGTGGGGAGCATCAGTAGGCGCAGGGTAAAAAATTAATGTTTATATATATTTGAAAGATTTTATACATTCTACTACGTATTGTTTTCATAATGAAAGCGCTTTACTCTTTCGTTTTATTAGGTGGTATCGTATTGACTACCAACAGTGCACAAGCACAATCACGCGCTCGGCACAAGTATTCTTCCAGATCAGCATCAACGACGAGCTTTGGGGTGAAGGCTGGCGTGAGCCAAGCGGTACTCGATGGAACGGTCAACCAAATCACTGAGTACAAAGCTGGTTTGCACCTGGGCGCCTTCATGCGCTATCGGCCTTCCAATCACTTTGCGCTGCAACCCGAAATAACGTACTCGCAACAGGGGTCAAACAACACGGTTCCGCTGGGGTCGATGGACATCGTGAACAAGACTAAACTCTCGTATCTGAACGTGCCGATCCTAGCCAAAGTCTACCTAGGTGATGTATTCAACATTCAGTTTGGCCCACAATTCGGCTTATTGCTATCGGGGCGCCAAGTAGGGCAGACGGGGTACACCATGTCGAGCTCCAGTGGCACTACCTATCAGACGGCTGACGTAGAAACGACGAAGGACTACAAGAGCGATGTGGCCTTGTGCGGTGGCCTAGGGGTCGATTTGAAGAATGGGTTAATCATCGCAACCCGCATCAATTACGGCCTCACCAACATCGACAACAATACCCAATCGCAAGAAGCGCGCACCTCCCTAGGTTTTGGCGGGCTTCACAACCGCGTAGTGGAGTTCTCATTAGGCTATGCCTTCTAACGCGTAATTTCAGAGCAACAAAAAGGCCCGTAGCATATGCTACGGGCCTTTTTGTTGCTCTGAAAATGACCGGGCTTACACCGCGTCTGACAGGCTAGTGAACGTGAAGTCGCGGATCTTCAGGGGCGGCACTAGGTTGCCGCCTAGGCGCACGGGCTTGCCGATAGCCTCGATGTTATTGAGCATGATAACGGGCGACTCGTTGAAGCGGAAGTTCTTGACTGGGTGCTTGATCTTGCCGTTCTCGATGTAGAACGTGCCGTCGCGCGTGAGGCCCGTTACGAGCAATGACTGCGGATCGACGTCGCGGATGTACCACAAGCGCGTGACCAGGATGCCCTTGGCCGTGCCCTTGATCAGGTCCGCCGTGCTTTGGGTGCCCCCGCTCATGATAAAGTTGCTGGGGAAAGCCGTAGCGGTAGCCTTGCTTTTCTGTGCCCAGAAGCGGGAGTAGTACAGGTTCTTGAGGACGCCCTTCTCAACCCAGGTCATTTTCTTCACGGGTTGCCCTTCGTCGTCGAACACGCGGCCGGGCGCTTCTAGGTTAGTGGGGTCCGAGTAGATGGTTATGCGCTCATCGAATAGTTTCTGACCTAGCTTGTTGCCGCCGCCTTTCTTGCTCAGGAACGAGCGGCCCTCGTCGGCTTCGCGAGCACCTAGCTCGTAGAAGAGGCGGTTGAGCAAGCCCTCGTCCGATACCAGCGCGGCCGGCTCCAAAATCACGGTGTACTTGCCAGGCTCCATGGCTTTGGCGCCCACCGAGCCCGCAGCTTTATCAGCCGCAATCTGCGTCAGAGCTTTTGCGTTGAATTTGCCCACATCCGTGTAGTCAGCCACCGCGTAGCCCGAGCCGGTGCCGTCGGGGGTGCGTACCGTCACGGAGAAGTCGACGAACGTTTCGGGCTGGTAGGCTTGTAGGCCCTTGCTGTTACGCAGGGCCCGGAAGCTGGTGCTATTTTCCAGAAAGCCGGCTACCGTAAGCTTGCGGGCGACGCACAGGTCAATGCTATCAGCGGCGGCTTGGGCGCGCGCGTCGGCCGTATCGCCCGCCGTTTTGGCCGCGAAAGAGTTGGGCGTTAGGTATTGCTGCGGCCCTAGCATAGGCATGTACTCCGGGTCTTCAGGTGCTAGCTTAGCTGTTTCCTCTGCTCGTTGCACGCAACGGCGCAACGTATCATCATCGAACTGATTACATGTTGCGACGCCGGAGCGCTTGCCGTACCGCGATTCCACAGCCAGCGACACGTTATCAGAGTGGCCCGCCGTGCTCACGTTGTTGCGCGCGTAGCGAATATTGCCCGCCGTGCGGCCCGTGAGCGTTGCTTGGCACTCATCGGCCTTGCTGAAGCTGAGCACTTTCTGTAGAATAGCCTGGGCTTGTTCTTGCGAAAGGATTGCCATATTTTTTTGAATAAGGAGCTGGTAGCTGATGGCTATTTACCCCTAGCTTTTATTCTGACAGTCAACTTAAAAAGCAAACAGCCAGCAGCCAAGAGCAAACAGCGAAAGGTTTACCCAATCTTGCGGGCGGTGTTGATGACGTTCACGCCGTTGAAGCGCGTGGTAGCCGAGCCGTGGCTCACGGCCGAAATTTGCGGTGGTTGGCCTTTGCCGTCGAAGAACGTACCTAGGAAGCGGTAGTCGGAGGCGTCGCAAGTAGCGGCGCAGCTGTTCCAGAACTCCTGCGTGTTCGACTGGTACGCCACGTCTTCAATCTGACCGGCAATTTTGCCTTTCTCGATAGCAAAGAAGAGCTTGCCGCCAAACTGAAAGTTATACCGCTGCTGGTCGATAGAGTAAGAGCCAGCCCCCACGATGTAGATGCCTTTGTCGACGTCTTTGATCATGTCGTCTACGCGCAGCTTGCTGGGATTGGGCCGCAAACTCACGTTGGGCATGCGCTGAAACTGCACGTTGCTCCAGGAATCAGCGTAGCAGCAACCATCGGAGTGGTCCTGGCCCACCACCTGTGCTTGGTCGCGGATCTTCTCGTAATTCACTAGCACGCCGCCTTTGATCAGGTCCCACTCGCCGGTTTTCACGCCTTCGTCGTCGTAGCCCACGGCGCCAAGCGTGCCGGGTTGCAGCTTGTCGGCCACGATGTTCACCACCGGCGAACCATATTTAAAGTTGCCCGATTTTAGCTTATCCATGGTAGCGAAGCTGGTACCGGCATAGTTCGCTTCATAGCCGAGTACGCGGTCGAGCTCCAAGGGGTGGCCCACACTTTCGTGGATGGTCAGCCCTAGGTGGTCAGGGTCGAGCACGAGGTCGTACTTGCCCGGCACCACCGACTTGGCTGTGAGCTTAGCTTTCGCTTGCTTGGCGGCTAGGGCAGCGTCTTCGAGCATATCGTAGCGCAGCTTATAGCCAACAACACCTGTACCAGCGGGGCCGGCTATTTTGTCTTGGGCACGGGGCGTGAGATATTCGTAACCTAGGCCCATGGAGGTACCGAGGGAGTCGCGCGTGCGAAACTTGCCGGAAGCCCGATCGATGGCCGTCACGTTAAACGTGGGCCAAATGCGGTGTACATCCTGGTCGATGTAGGAGCCATCGGTGCTAGCAAAGTACTTCTGCTCGTTCACCTGAAAAATCGTGGAGCTGACGTAGTTGGCGCCGTTCTCCATGGCCTTGGCGTTTACTGCGAGCAAGAGGTCTACTTTCTGCTTCACGGGCACCTCAAAAGCATTCTGCTCGATGGGCGTCTTCCAGCTCACCTCACCATAGCCACGCTGCGGGGCTAGGTTTACGGGCTCTTTTTGCAGACGGGCATTGGCTTTGGCAATAGATACGGCCTCGCGGGCAGCCTGCGCTACGGCGGCCTCGCTTACGTCGTTGGTGGCGGCAAAGCCCCAGGCGCCATTCACCAGCACGCGCACTCCCACGCCGTAGCTTTCCGTATTCACGATGTTCTGCACCTGCTTCTCGCGCGTGAACACATACTGGTTGAGGTAGCGCCCCACGCGCGCATCGGCGTAGCTGGCCCCCGCCGATTTGGCGGCATTAAGTGCGGCGTCGGCGAGGCGCTTTTTCACCGCAACGTCTATTTGCTCCAGCATGCGGCCCACATCAACCGGCGTGCCCCCAAAACCCGGCAGCGAGGGTAAAAACAACGAGCCGGCGGCTAAGCCAGTCAGCCCCATAAAGTCGCGACGACGCATAGAAAGTAGGTGTTAAGTAGTGAAAACCAGCCGCTAATACGCTGGTTGAACTGGCCTGCCAAGTAAGTAAAATAGGGTGGAAATGCACAATCTGGCATCTCCACCCCACTTCAACAAATCTTCAATAAGTTGGCTAGGCTTCCTAGCCGATCTTGCGGGCGGTGTTAATCACGTTCACGCCATTGAAGCGCGTGGTGGCCGAGCCGTGGCTCACGGCTGAGCTCTGCGCCGGCTGACCCTTGCCATCGTTGAAGAAACCCGCAAAGCGATAGTCAGAAGCGTCGCAAGTGGCGGCGCAGCTGTTCCA
Organism: Hymenobacter crusticola; assembly: GCF_002154225.1. Taxonomy (GTDB): domain Bacteria; phylum Bacteroidota; class Bacteroidia; order Cytophagales; family Hymenobacteraceae; genus Hymenobacter; species Hymenobacter crusticola. The sequence goes on along the minus strand of NZ_MTSE01000006.1, from coordinate 34,733 downwards.
GAACTCCTGCGTGTTGGCTTGGTAGGCCACGTCTTCCAGCATGCCCGTGATTTTGCCTTTCTCGATGGCGTAAAACACTTGGCCGCCAAACTGGAAGTTGTAGCGCTGCTGGTCGATGGAGAAGGAGCCGTTGCCAGCGATGTAGATACCCTTATCCACACCCTTCACCAATTCATCGACGGAAAGCTTGCCCTGACCAGGGCGCAGGCTCACGTTGGGCATGCGCTGGAACTGCACGTCCTGCCACGACTGCGAGTAGCAGCAGCCATCCGATTCGTTCTGGCCCACCATTTGGGCCTGGTCGCGAATCTTCTCGTAGTTCACCAGAATACCTTGCTTGATCAGGTCCCATTCCTTGGTTTTCACGCCTTCGTCATCGTAACCCACCGCGCCGAGGGAGCCGGGTTGCAGCTTGTCGGCCACGATGTTCACCTCTTTCGAGCCGTACTGGAATTTACCGCTTTTCCACTTATCGAGCGTGGCGAAGCTGGTACCGGCGTAATTGGCTTCATAACCGAGCACGCGGTCGAGCTCCAGGGGGTGACCCACGCTTTCGTGGATGGTCAGGCCTAGGTGGTGTGGATCGAGCACGAGGTCGTACTTGCCCGGCACTACCGACTTGGCCGTGATTTTAGCTTTGGCTTGTTTGGCGGCGGCGGCGGCATCTTCCAAGATGTCGTAGCTCATCTTATAGCCCGTCACGTCGGAACCCGCCGGACCTGCTACTTTATCAGCCGCCTTCGGCGTGAGGTACTCGTAGCCGAGGCCCATGGGCGAGCTGAGCGCCTGCCGCGAGCGGAACTTGCCCGAAGCTCGGTCGACCACCGTCACCCCAAACGTAGGATAAATGCGGTGCACATCCTGGTCGATGTAAGAGCCGTCGGTGCTGGCAAAGTACTTCTGCTCATTCACCTGAAACAGCGCCGAGTTCACGAAGCTAGCTCCGTTGTCGAGGGCTTTGGCGTTGGCGGCCAGCAGCAGCGCTACTTTCTGGGCAATGGGTACTTCGAAAGCGTTTTGTACAATCGGCGTTTTCCAGCTTACCTCGCCGAAGCCTTTCTGCGGGGCCAACTGCACTTGCTCTTTCTGCACCTTGGAGTTGGCTTTGGCAATGCCGACAGCCGTTTGGGCGGCTTTGGCGGCGCCGGCTTCGCTCACGTCGTTGGTAGCGGCAAAGCCCCAGGTGCCGTTGGCAATGACGCGCACCCCAATGCCGTAGCTTTCGGTGCTGGCAATGTTCTGCACCTGCTTTTCGCGGGTAAAAATGCCCTGGTTGAGGTAGCGGCCAATACGCACATCAGCATAGCTAGCCCCCGCCGACTTAGCGGCATTCAGGGCCGCGTCGGCCATGCGCTTCTTAATGGCGGGGTCTACTTGCTCCAGCAATTGCGCCGGATCAACGGCGTTACCCATGCCGAAGCCTGGGATGCTAGGCAAAAACAAGGCGCCAGCGGCTAGGCTGGTCAGTCCTACAAAGTCACGTCTTTTCAAAGGAGTAGAGTTTTGGTATGCCAGAGGAAAAAAGATGGATAAGTGCGGCGGGCGCGGAGCCACGCTCCGCGCTACCGACTACACCGCGTCTGACAAGCTGGTGAACGTGAAGTCGCGGATCTTCAGGGGCGGCACTAGGTTGCCGGCCAAGCGCACGGGTTTGCCAATGGCTTCCAAGTTATTGAGCATAATAACGGGCGACTCGTTGAAGCGGAAGTTCTTGACTGGGTGCTTGATCTTGCCGTTCTCGATGTAGAACGTACCGTCGCGCGTGAGGCCCGTGAACAATAGCGTTTGGGGGTCAACAGGGCGGATGTACCACAAGCGCGTGACCAGAATGCCCTTGGCCGTGCCCTTGATCAGGTCTGCCGTGGTCTGGGTGCCCCCTTCCATAATCCAGCCGCCGGGGCGCGGAATGTCGGGAATACCAGCCTTTTGTGCCCAGAAACGTGACGAGTACAGATTTTTCACCACGCCCTTCTCAATCCAGGTCATCTTCTTCTGCGGGCGACCGTCGCCGGAGAACGTCAGGTCGGGAATTTCTGCGTTGCTAGGGTCAGAATAGATGGTTACGCGCTCATCGAACATCTTCTCGCCCTTGCGATTACCGCCGCCTTTCTTGCTCAAAAAGGAGCGTCCTTCGTCGGCGTTGCGCGCGTCGAAAGCGTTCATGAGCGCTCCTAATAAAGAGGCATCGGTGTTGGCCACCAGCGCGGCTGGCTCCAAAATCACGGTGTACTTGCCAGGCTCCATGGCCTTGGCAGCCACCGAGCCGGTAGCTTTATCGGCCGCAATCTGCGTCAGGCGCGCCGCGTCGAACTTGCTGATGTCGTTGTAGTCGGCGGTGGCATAGCCCGAGCCGGTACCCTCGGGGGTACGTACCGTTACGGAGTACGAAAGATTCGTGACCTGCTGGTAAGCTTCGAGTCCTTTGTTGTTGCGCTTGGCGATGAACCCGGCTGAGTCTTCCAAGAAGCCCGCGGAGCTCAGTTTTTTCGTGTCGCACAGCTTCATGCTGGCGGCTGTTTGCTGGGCGCGGTAGTCGGGCGTGATGTTGGCCGTGTTTTGCGCAAATGAAGCCGGGGCAGCTAGGTATTGCTGCGGGCCGAGCAGCGGCACATACTCGGGACTCTCGGGAGCTAGCTTCGCAATTTCTTCGGCGCGCTGCACACAGCGGCGTAGCGTTGCGTCGTCGAACTGGTTGCAGGTAGCTACGCCGGAGCGTTTGCCAAACCGTGCTTCCACGGCCAGCGACACGTTGTCGACGGCGCCTGCCGTAGAAATGGTGTTACGCGCCGAGCGAACGTTGCCGCCGATTTGGCCGTTGAGCGTAGCCTCACACTCGTCGGCCGTGGTGAAGCCAAGTACCTTTTTGAGGATGGTCTGCGCTTCGTCTTTGGAAAGAATTGCCATGTATGTTGATGTGGTGATTTGCGAGTATACTACTGAGGGCGCTTAGCCAATCTTGCGGGCGGTGTTGATGACGTTCACGCCGTTGAAGCGCGTGGTGGCCGAGCCGTGGCTCACGGCCGACACTTGCGACGGCTGCCCTTTGCCGTCGAAGAAGGAGCCGAACATGCGGTAATCGGATTGGTCGCAGATGGCGGCGCAGCTGTTCCAGAACTCCTGCGTATTAGCTTGGTAAGCTACATCTTCAATCATCCCCGCGATTTTGCCTTTTTCAATGGTATAGAACGTCTGGCCACCGAACTGGAAGTTGTAGCGCTGCTGGTCAATAGAGTAAGAGCCGCGACCAGCAATGTAGATGCCCTTGTCCACGTTCTTAATCATGTCGTCCACGCTCATCTTCGTTGTGCCGGGTTGTAGGCTCACGTTGGCCATGCGCTGAAACTGCACATCCTGCCACGATTGGGCGTAGCAGCAGCCATCCGAGTGGTCTTGTCCCACGATGCCCGCCTGGTCACGGATTTTCTGGTAGTCCACCAGCACACCATTCTTGATGAGGTCCCACTGGCCAGTTTTTACGCCTTCGTCGTCGTAGCCCACGGCACCGAGGGAGCCGGGCTGCGTTTTATCGGCCACGATGTTTACTAGTTTCGAGCCGTACTGAAAGTTCTTGGTTTTCCACTTATCGAGGGTGGCGAAGCTGGTGCCAGCGTAGTTTGCCTCATAGCCAAGCACGCGGTCGAGCTCCAGGGCGTGCCCGATGCTTTCGTGAATGGTCAGACCTAGGTGGTTGGGGTCGAGCACAAGGTCGTACTTGCCCGGCACTACCGACTTGGCCGTGATTTTCTCTTTTGCCTGTTTAGCCGCTAGGGCGGCATCAGCTAACATATCATAGCTGTTGCGGTAGCCGATGAGGCCCGTACCGGCGGGGCCCGCTACTTGATCTTGGGCTTTGGGCGTGAGGTATTCGTAGCCGAGGCCCATGGGCGAGCTGAGCGCGTCGCGCGAGCGAAACTTACCCGTAGCCCGGTCAACAACGGAAACCGTGAAGGTTGGCCAGATGCGGTGAATATCTTGGTCGATGTAGGAGCCGTCGGTGCTAGCAAAGTACTTCTGCTCGTTGATTTGAAATAGCGACGAATTCACGAAGCTAGCTCCATTGTCGAGAGCTTTGGCGTTGGCGGCCAATAGCAATTCCACTTTCTGGGCAATAGGCACCTCAAAGGCATTCTGCACAATCGGCGTTTTCCAGCTCACCTCGCCGAAGCCTTTCTGCGGGGCCAACTGCACTTGCTCTTTCTGTGCCTTGGAGTTGGCTTTGGCGATAGCCACGGCCATTTGAGCCGCTTTAGCTAGCCCCGCCTCACTCACGTCGTTGGTAGCGGCAAAGCCCCAGGTGCCGTTGGCAATGACGCGCACCCCTGCACCATAGCTCTCCCCACTAGCAATGTTCTGCACCTGCTTCTCACGGGTGAAAACGCTTTGGTTTAAGTAGCGGCCGATGCGCACATCAGTGTAACTGGCCCCCGCCGACTTGGCCGCGTTCAGGGCTGCGTCGGCGAGCCGCTTTTTCACGGCTGGGTCCACCTGTTCGAGCAAGCGTTCTGGATCCACCAAGTTGCCCCCGAAGCCAGGAATGCTCGGCAGAAACAACGCGCCGGCTGCCAGGCTGGTCAGACCCACAAAGTCACGTCTTTTCAAAGGAATATAGGTTTTGGAATGAATTAGTAGCGTAGTTTAGGCAGAAATGCGGGAAACTCAAACCAAAAGACGCAGCCTATAAATCAGGGCTGCATTCAAAGAGAAGCAGCTGCGCAAGAATATTTACCCTTAAAATAGCAACCTACTTTGGTCGCTGGTGCTACTTCTGCGCAGTATAACCCCATCGTTGGTAGGGGCTAGGTAGTTATTATTCAACCGGCCTCATTCCCGCTGTATTGCTAAGTAATCGTTAAAATGCTTCCTGGATACTTAAGCCGAAGCTAGGTGAAGTTCTTGGTTGTCAGGCACGCTTTTTGGATTTGGACGAGGCAGATAAGTAGGTTGTATGTTCTGGCCGTTTTCTGCTAGAGCACTCAGCAGTATCCGCGCTGAGAGTTATTGAATCAATTAAAGATATGGTATGAGCTAGAGGGGCTGGAAATTCCTTTGCTACCTTCTTAAATTAGTGGAGCTAGCATAAGGTGCAAAGTTGTAATGAGCGGTAGCTTGTTATAATTCAGGGTGCTAGTAATCAGGTCGCCCAGGATTAGATAAAGCGCTGCTACCCGTTTATTGCGGGTCTTATTATTAAAACTATTCCGTGTACAAAGGTGCTGCAATGCTGCTTTTTACGGCATTGATTTGCCTGCTTATTGCCCGTATTTGAAGAAAATAGTTACTCTCCTTTTTGTACTACTTACCTTAAAAGCAGCGGCCCAAACGGGCATTTCGGTTCCTGAGCTAGCTTCCTGCGATACGACTGTGCAGCGCTTTGTGAAGCGCTGGAACGTGCTAGGTGCCTCGGTCGCCATCACGCGCAATGGTAAACTTCTGTACGAACGAGCTTTCGGCTACGCCGACCTAGCTCGCACTACTCCTTTGCGTCCTTTCCACTTGTTGCGAGTGGCAAGCGTGTCGAAATCCGTAACGGCGCTGGCCGTTATGAAGTTGGTGGAGCAAGGCCAGCTTAGCCTATCGCACAAGGTGTTTGGGCCAGCGGGCTACCTCCGTGGCGCTTACTACAACGATGCCATCACAGATCAGCGTCTCTACGACATCACAGTGCAACAGCTGCTGGAGCATACCGCTGGTTGGGATCGTACCATCGGCTGCGATGGATTCGGCGGCTGCGACCCAATCGATTTTCCCTTACACGTAACGGAGGCCATGAAGGCTTCAAACCCCGTGGCCGATTCAACGCTGGTGCGCTTCATGCTGACGAAGGGGTTGAATTATGCTCCCGGCACGCACTACGCGTACTCGAATATTGGCTATTTGGTGCTCGGCAAACTAGTGGAAGTGGTTACGCATCAGGCGTATGAGAAGTGGGTGCGCGAACAATTACTGCTACCAAGTGGCGTACTGGAAGCACAGCTAGGTCGCAACCGCTTGGGCGACCGACAAGAGTTAGAAGGCGAGTATCAGAGCACCGGCCGCATGCCGTCCTGTTACGGCACTGGCCAGAAAGTGCCGCGGGCCTATGGGGGCTTCAACCTGGAAGCAATGAGTGCGCACGGGGGCTGGCTGTTTTCTGCGCGCGACCTAGTGCGCTTGCTGCTAGCCGCCGATGGGTTTGCAACCCGGCCTGATGTACTGGCGCCCGCCACCATTAGCACGATGGCACAGCCTTCCACCATAAACTCTGGCTACGCCAAGGGGTGGCAGGTCGGGCAAAATGGGTGGTGGCACGCCGGTTACCTCGATGGGTCGGCTAGCTACCTAGTGCGCACGAACAGCGGCTACACCTGGGCTATCTTGCTGAACAGCAGCAGCCCCGACCCGCAATTCTGGAAAGATCTGGACCGATTGGGGTGGTCGTGCGTGCGTGGCGTCGTCAATTGGCCAGAGCACGATCTGTTCGCGCCTGAGTTGAATGCCACGGAGCTTACCACCACTATCCCGGACTCGGTCAGCGCGCAGCTGCAGTGGCGCAACGGTAACGGCACTCGCCGCTTGGTACTGCTAAAAGCCGACAGCCCCGTGGATGCTCTCCCGGTAGATGGCATTCACTACCTAGCCCATGCAACTTTCGGCCAAGGCACTGACCTAGGCAATGGTACCTTTGTGGTGGCCAACGGCGATACCAATGCTGTCCTTCTCAGAGGGCTAGATCCCCGGCACACGTACTATGCGCGGGTAGTCGAATACGCACAAAACGCTGCTACAAACGGCAAGCCTGTATACACGGTGGCAGGCAACCCAACGCTAGCTTTGCATGAAGAAGCTAGCCTATTGGCTCTCAATGAATTGGAGCTAGAGGTGTATCCTAACCCAACTTTCGATGAGCTGTCTATCAAGAACCTACGTCATTCATTAACCTACGACGTGGTGAATGACGAAGGGGTATCGGTGCAAAGCGGGACGTTGGAGCCGGGCAGCAAAGTAGGTGTTGGGAGCTTAGTGACCGGGCTTTATTTGCTGCGTATGCACGCAAAAGATAAAGAGGTAGTGCGGCGCTTTGTCAAAGAGTAGAAGCAGCCCGGAGCTGTCATTCTGAGATATAAAGCTGTTGTCTGAAAATCTGTGCTAAAAGGTCATTCGGTAGTGACTAGCCCCAGTGAGGCAGCAGGTTGGTAGCAGTTGGTTCATTCAAAGAAATTCAAGCCCCAGCGGGGTGACACCTAGGTTAGGTGTCACCCCGCTGGGGCTTGCTTGGTTTTTGGGTTGCTGGATTACTATCAAGCGATTGTCCCGTTGGGGCTAGCTAGTCAGCAGATCAAGCCGGCTGTTTTGCTTGCTGTTCTGAAAAGAAATCCATTTTCATAATGGAAAAAATACCACTGTTAAGCCTTCAAAACTACAAGAATATTTTTATTATATTGCTGAAAATCAAGTACTTGTATAATTTGTTGAAATAACTTTCTGGGAACGGCACCGGTGTTGGATTTAGGTCCATGTACTCAATCACCAACCTGCCTTTCCAATGGCTATCCTGGACAACATCGCCAAAGCGGCGAAAGACTTTTTCATCGAAGACGACGGCCACGGCGCGGCGAAGGCCGAACCAACCCGGCCGCTGCCGACGGCGCAAACGCCTTACACGCCGCCGGTAGCAGCTAGTCCAGCGGCCTTCGGAACAGCGCCGGTGGTCACACAGCCTGAGCAGCGCCACCTCGACCATATCAGCGCCCTGCTGGCCGGCGACGGCAAAGACTTCGTGGCCTACACCAAAATGGTGAAGAGCATGGCGGCCAGCGGCCTAGCCGGCCCGGTGCTCTACCAAACGGCCTTCAACGCCTTTGCCGCCATCACCGGCCTCGACTTGCCTAGCCTGCTAGCTTCCGCCGATCAGTTTGAGCAAAAGCTAGCTGCCGACCGCAACAAAGTGCTCGAACGCCACCGCGAAAAGCTTGGCGAGACCCAAACGCTGAAGGCACCACCTGGCGCTATCGTGCAGCTCCTGCAACAAGAAAAGCAACTGCAAGCCGACCTAGCCGACCTCACGCGCAAGCTAGAGGAGAAGAGTCAGCAACTCGTGGCCGCCCAGCAGCAGCTCAACGACGAGCGCCAAAAAGCCACTGCGGCCCTGGCCTCCTACGAGCTAGCTAACGCCAGCGCCACCACCGACTTGAAAGCGCACCGCCAAGCCGTCGGTGCTATGGTCAAGAGCAACTGAGTGAATGAGTAGCTGAATAGCGGGCCTTGGTAACACCTAGCTCGGCACCAGTCCTCACTCTGCTCCTCGCATCCACCATTCAACACTTAAAACTCAAAACTTAACACTTCCAAAATGAACACGTTACTCTCTCCTCCTTCTCAAGATGCTGGCTTGCCCAAGTGGCAGAAGCCGGAAAAAGCCGCTGGCTGGGTCTTTCTGGCAGGTGCGGCCGCCGCGGGCGTGTACTTCTGGGGCCAGATCGTGCCGTATCTGGTTGACATCGTGTTTGATACCGTGAAGCTAGGTATCGGGGTAGGGGCGCTGTTTGTGCTGTTTTTATTGGCTACCAATAAGCGCATCAAGGCCGGGCTGTGGTACGCTGGGCAGCGCATCTTCCGCACCGCCGCGGGCATCTTCGTCAATACGGACCCTATCGGTGTTATGGAAGACTACATCCGCAACACCGAGCAGGAAGCCCACAAGATGAACGCCGAAGTCGGCCATATCGAAGGGGCCCACGAGCTGGTGAAGCGCAAGATGAACGCCAACACCGAGCAGATGAAGGAGTACCTCTCGCTGGCTAGCTCCGCGGGCCGCCAAGGCGAGAAGGACGCCGCCGAAAGCTACGCCTCCCGCGCCGCCCAGCTGCAAGAGTACAATCAGCGCCTGCAACCCATGCTCACCACCACGGCCAACGTGACGCTGGTGATGCGCCAAATCTTGAAAGCTGCCCTGCGCCAGATCGACGGTAGTAAGTTCAAAGTCAACCTTTTGAAAGATGAGTACGAACTGGTGAAACGCACCAGCTCCGGCATGCGCGCTGCCATGAACATCCTCCGTGGCGACCCCGACAAGAAGTACTTCTTTGACCTAGCCACCGACCACGTCGCCCAAGACATGGCCCAGCAACTCGGTCAGATCAAGCAGGCCATGCGCTACAGCCAGGAATTTGTGAAGGAAATGGACATCCAGAATGGCGTAATGAGCGAGAAAGGCCAGCGCCTGCTGGAGAAATACCAGAAAGGCGACTTCAACGCCATCATGGAGGAAAAGCCGGTCAACACCCTTAATGCCGCCCAAACCCGCAAAGCCACCGACGATGCCTATTCTAGCCTCCTTGATTAGCGCGCTCCTCAGCCTAGGTCTGGCTAGCCTAATCGGATAGGCTAATACTTCCTAGAACGTCATGCTGAGCTTGTCGAAGCATCTCTACCGCAATGGTAATCCTGATGCTAGCTCAACGAAGCGGTAGAGATGCTTCGACAAGCTCAGCATGACGGACGACTTAGGTAGCTAGTTCAGCTAGCCTCTACTTCCTCAAAATCATCCTTGAAATTCTGCGCCGAAACTGGCGCACCAACCTCCTTTTGTCTTTACAAAAATGACTACTCGCGGTAAAATTGTCTTAGGTGCCCTGCTTGCGGTGCTCCTGTACTTTGGCATCAACAAGCTGGTTTCCAGCGGTGCCGTATTCAAAAAAGCTGAAGCCCAATCGGTGCTTCTTAACTCCATCGAACTACCCACGGCTACGGGTGGCTCTCGCGCCAACATCGCCGTGCCGCTGGCCCCGCTGCCGAGCGCTACACCGGCTGAGAAAGGCTCGCAAGTGGTGTGGGAAGTGATGGCCTGGAACTCACAGATGGCCGGTATGCTCGCCAACGGTGGCCCGCGCACCACGCAAGGGTCGAGCATGGCTGCCAACGGCCTCAACATGCAGATTGTGCGGCAAGACGACGTATCGAAAATGCAAGCCGACCTCGTGAAAAACGCCATCGACTTGCAGAACAACCCCGAAACGCCGGGCCTGATTGTCAGTATCATGGGCGACGGTTTGCCGGCTTTCTCGGCCGTGCAAATGCAGTTGCAAAAGGCGGGTACCAGCTTGCAAATCCTGCCTTATAGCTGCGGTAAATCGTTTGGTGAAGACAAGCTGATGGGCTCGAAAGAATGGCTCGACAACCCCAAATCGGCCCTCGGTAAAACCATTGCCTGCTACCTGCGCGACGGCGACCAGAACATTGCCCTGAAATGGTGCGCCGACAACGGCCTAAAAGTAAACCCCGACGAAACGACCTACGACCCCGAAGCCGTGAACTTCATGGCTGCCAGCGACTTCCTCGTCGCCGCTGAAAAGTACATCGTCGGCAAACCGGAGTCGCGCACGAAAGTGGTGAACGGCAAGAACACCGGCGTACGCATCGATGTGGTGGCTGACGGCGTGGCTACCTGGACGCCCGGCGACGTGAACATTGCCAAGCAGAAAGGCGGCCTCGTGAACATCGTGTCGACGAAAGACTATTCGAACCAGATGCCTAACATCATGGTGACAACCAAGCGCTGGTATGACGCTCATCAGAAAGAAGTTAGCGGCATCATGACTGCCATGGCCGTCGCCGGCGACCAGGTAAAATCGCACCCCGAAGCCCTGCAACGCGCCGCCGACATTTCCGCCGCCGTGTACGCCGACCAAGACAAGCCCGGCGCCTACTGGCTCAAGTACTACAAAGGCGTGAGCGAAACCGACCGCAACGGCGAAGTGGTGGAGCTAGGGGGTAGCAAAGCCTTCAACTTCGCCGACAACCTGACCTTGTTCGGCCTCGACAACGGTGGCACCAACATCTACGCTTCCGTCTACAAAACTTTCGGCGACGTGCAGAAGCGGTTGTACCCAAAAGAGCTACCTAGCTATGTGCCGCTCGATGAAATGCTCGACCTAGATCTGCTGCGCAAGCTCCAAGAGCAATACAAAGGCAAAGCCATTGCCCCGGCCGAAACCCAGAAGTTTGCCGCCGATGACGAAATCCGCCAGAGCGTGAGCAAGCGAGCCTGGAACATTGAGTTCGAAACCGGCAAGAGCACCTTCACGCCCGAAACGCAGCGCCAACTCAACCAACTCTTCGACGACCTGGTAGTGGCTGGCCGCCTGAAAGTAGCCGTGCACGGCCACACCGATAACGTCGGTGACCCGCAGCGCAACCAGCAGCTCTCCGAAGACCGCGCCCTGGCCGTGGAGCATTGGCTGGAACAAAGAAGCTCTAGTGCCTTCCCCGACGGCCGCGTGCAAGTGTACGCCCACGGTGCCACCGAGCCCGTCGCCAGCAACGCCTCCCCCGAAGGCCGCGCCCAAAACCGCCGCGTGGAGGTGGTGCTAGGCAACTAATGATGTAAACAACCCGCTAGCGTGTCATGCTGAGCGTAGCGGAGCGGAGTCGAAGCATCTCTACCGCAGTGGTAAACCCTAACGTGAAGGCGAAGCGGTAGAGATGCTTCGACAAGCTCAGCATGACGTTCTAGTTTGATAATAATTACTCCTCATGAAAGAGCTGTTTTCCCCTAATGCCAATCCGCGGCGAGTGATATTCCTATCGATGGTGGCCGCGCAGGCATTCGTGCTGCTGTTGCTCTGGCTGTTCTATCCGCTGCAACTCTTCCCGAACCTAGGGGAAGTGTTCCGCTCCCTAGGCAGCCTGATTGCTGATCAAGGTCTTATCCAGGAGCTGTGGGCGAGCATGACGACGGCCCTGCAATCCATTGCTATTGCCACGGTGCTGGCCCTGCTGATTTCCTACCTCACGGCACTGCCTTTCTTCCGGCCCATCGCCTACGCGGCCACCAAGATGCGCTACCTGACGCTCACCGGCCTCACGTTCTTCATGGCCCTGATGGTCAGCTCCGGCCACGAAGTGAAGCTTTCGGTGCTCATCTTCGGCGCCACGGTGTACCTCGTCACGGGCATGACCAGCGTCATTCTGACCACCACGCAAGAGGAAATGGACCACGCCCGCACCCTAGGGATGAGCGAGTGGCGCGCCTTCTACGAAGTGGTGGTGCTCGGCAAGCTCGACGAAATGCTGGAAGTCGTGCGCCAAAACTTCGCCATCATTTGGACCATGATTACGCTGGTCGAAACGCTGTACCAGTCGGAAGGTGGCATCGGCCTGCTGCTCTACAAGCAAAACCGCTACCTGCACCTCGATGGGGTAGTAGCCATTCAGCTGGTGATTCTGGCTACGGGTGCCTTGCAAGACTATGTGTTCGTGCTCTTGCGCCGCGTGTTCTTCCCTTACTCATGGCTGGGCGCGGCCAAGTAGCGCTAACGCGAGGGCGCCTCACCCCCTAGCCCCCTCTCCGAAATGGAGAGGGGGAACTAGCTCTAGAAATAGGTTTCTAATCTGAAAAAGGCTAGCTCTAAAAAGCTAAAAGCTAGTTCCCCTCTCCATTTCGGAGAGGGGGCTAGGGGTGAGGTGCAATCGTTGCACGACACTCACCACCTCACCATTTCACCATCTCACCTCCCATGACTCCCTATTTCTACAAAGAACCCGTCCTCACGCTCGACAACATCTCCATGTCCTTCGGCGGCGAATTGGTGCTGCGCGACATCAGCGCCCAGGTGCTCGACGTGGTGCGGCCGAACATGAAGCAAGGGCAGGTGGTCGGCTTCTACGGCCGCTCAGGCATTGGTAAGTCGGTGCTGTGCCGCATTATGGCTGGCCTCGTGGCCCCGAGCAAAGGCACCGTGCAAGTAGGCGTGGAGCAAGAACCCGTGAAGCCGGGCGCGGTGGGCTTCGTGCAGCAGCGCTACCCGCTGTTCAACCACCGCACGCTGGTCGATAACCTGCTAGTGGCCGCCGAGCGCAAGTACAACCCCGAGGAAGCCCGCCAGCAGGTGGAAAGCTACCTAGAGCGCTTCTGCCTCACGCCGCACCGCAAAAAGTACCCGGCGCACCTCTCCGGCGGCCAGCGTCAACGGGCCGCCATTGCCCAGCAGCTCCTCTGCTCCGACCACCTTATCCTGCTCGACGAGCCCTTTTCCGGCCTCGACATCGCCATGATCGACGAGGTGAAAAAGATCATTGTGGAAGTGACCACCATGGACGAGCTCAACACTGTTATCATCGTCTCCCACGACATCGTGACCACCACCGCCCTCGCCGACCGCCTCTGGCTGCTAGGCTACGAACGCGACGCCGCCGGCAACCTGCTGCCCGGCGCCACCATCAACCAGCAGCACCAATACAACCTCGCCGAGATGGGCCTAGCCTGGCACCCAAACGTGGAAGCCGAGCCAGAGTTCGCGCAGTTTGTGGAAGAGATTAAGGAAGAGATTCGGCAGAGTTAGATGATGATATGATTGAACGATGTAGAGACGCGACACTTCGCGTCTCGGCGTTGAACGACTGAGGCGAGGGTTTACTTCTGGATAGCTATTTGATTTATCACCTACTAATAAATTTAACGATTATCGTTCAACGGCGAGACGCGAAGTGTCGCGTCTCTACAGTGGGTATACATGATGGAAGATGCACATTATCAGGAAAAGTACCGCGTAGCTTCAACGCGGTTACCCGGCTATGACTATGGGCAAAGTGGAGCCTACTTTGTAACTATCTGTACAAAAAGTCGCCAGCCTTATTTTGGAACGATAAAAGTTCCGGATGGACATTGGGACTCAGCTTTCTTACAACCTAGCATGTTGGGCAGAAAAGCACTAGAGTGCTGGGACTTCATACCTCAACATGCGCCGTTTGTTCAGCTAGATGCTTTCGTGTTAATGCCCGACCATTTGCACGGCATACTGCTGTTCGACAAAGAAGCATCAGAGGATAGTACACCTACACAGAATGACGGCAGCCGCTTTGGACCTCAATCCCAAAACCTCGCGTCCGTCTTGCGCGGATTCAAATCGGCTGTTACTACCTATGCGCGCCACAACAATCTTGAGTTTGAATGGCAAGCGCGCTTTCACGACCGAGTTGTGCGCAATCAGCATGAATTAGAGCGCATCAGCGCGTATATTCTAACAAATCCTACTCGTTGGCAAAAAGAGCACGACAACGGCGAAGGTCTATTTCGTTGAGCGGTGTAGAGACGCGACACTTCGCGTTTCCTCGTTGAACGACCTAGCAAGAACAACCTAGGTAAACAACATCAGCAACGACAAGACGCGAAGTGTCGCGTCTCTACACAGCAACGGACTGTTACCTTCGCTTCAACTATTTTCCTTTGTTATATGCCTACCGGCACACTTCTCCTCATCGACGACGAAGCCCGCTTGCGCCAGCTGCTCGCTAGGGTGCTAGAGCTGGAAGGCTACACGGTCGTACAAGCGCCCGACGCCTACCGCGGCCTCGAATTGCTCCAACAGCACGCCGAGGAGGTGCTGGTCGTCATCTCCGACGTGAAGCTGCCCGATGCCAACGGCGTCGATCTGCTGCCCAAGTTCAAGGCCAAAGCGCCCGACGCGGAAGTTGTGCTGCTGACCGCCTTTGGCACCATCCCCGACGGCGTGCGGGCCATGAAGCAAGGCGCCTTCGACTACCTGACCAAAGGTGACTTCGAGCAGCAGCTCGTGGTGGTGGTGGAGCGGGCCGCCGAAAAAGCTAGGTTGCGCCGCCGCGTGACCGAGCTGGAAAAGAAAGTCGGCCAGCGCCACAGCTTTTCCTCCATGATCGGCGAATCGGCGGCGCTGCGCAAGGCCCAGAACCTAGGCGAGCAAGTAGCCCCCACCGACTCGACGGTGCTGCTGGAAGGCCCCACTGGCTCGGGCAAGGAGCTGTTTGCGCAAGCCATCCACCAAGCCAGCGAGCGGCGCCTGAAGTCGTTTGTAGCCGTAAACTGTAGCGCCTTCCCGAAGGATCTGCTGGAGTCGGAGCTGTTCGGCTACAAGAAAGGTGCTTTCACCGGCGCCCTCACCGACAAGAAAGGCTTGCTGGAAGAAGCCAACGGCGGCACGCTGTTCCTAGATGAAATCGGCGAGCTGGAGCTGAACGTGCAGGCGAAGTTTCTGCGGGTGCTAGAGTTGCAACAGTTCACCAAGCTCGGCGACACTAAACCTAGCTCCGTGAACGTGCGCCTCGTGGCGGCCACCAACCGCAACCTCAAGCAGGAAGCCGCCGAGGGCCGGTTCCGCCCCGATCTGTACTACCGCCTCTCGGTGTTCACCATCGACGTGCCGCCGCTCAAAGCCAGGCCCTCCGACGTGCCGCTGCTGGCGAACTTCTTCCTGCAATACTTCGCGGCCAAACTAGGTAAGCGTCTGCCCGGCTTCGAGCCCGAATGCCTGCGCCTACTCCAGCAATATGAGTGGCCCGGCAATGTGCGCGAACTGAAGAACGTGCTCGAACGCGCCGCCATCCTCGCCCTCCCCAACGAACTCCTCACTGCCGACCTGCTCCCCGACGAGTTTCACGCCCGTGCCCGCCCCGTCCGCCTCGATGGCGACGACGACAGCCTGCGCGCCGTGGAAGCCCGCCACATCAGCCGCATCATGCTCGATCTGCAAGGCAACAAGCCGGAAGTCGCCAAAAAGCTAGGTATCGGTCTAACCACGCTCTACCGAAAGTTGCAAGAGTACAGCATTGAGAGCTAGGTAGTAGTTTACTCCACAGAACGTCATGCTGAGCCCCGCGAAGCATCTCTACCGCCTCGTTGCTAATACTGAACGATGTAGAGACGCAATATTTTGCGTCTCCTCGTTGAACGACCGGTCTGGAACGACGGAACACAAACAACGTCAGCAACGAGGAGACGCAAAATATTGCGCCTCTACAACCGACTAAGATGAATTGTCCATCATGTCTTTAAAAACCAAAATCCGGCTGAGCATTCTCACCATGCTAGGGTTGTTGCTGGGGCTAGGTGGCTACGCGTTTTTCACCATTCAGCGGCTAGAAGGTGGTGCGCGCGCCATGCAGCAGCGCAACTTCTTCTCCGTCGAATACGGGCAACAGATGCTGCTGGCGCTGGAGCAAATGGAGACGCAGCCTACCATAACGGCACCCTTGGAGCAATTCCGGCGAGCCCTGACCCGCGAGGCCACCAACATCACCGAGCCCGGCGAGCTAGAACTGGTCGACTCGCTCACCCAAACCCTAGCCGACTACCAACGTCTGCTCGATGATCGGGCGCCGCTTGCCCAACGCTTGGCGATGCTGCACCAACTCCGCGCAAAAACGCACCGGGTAGTTAGCCTAAACACCAAGTCTTTTAACGCTGAAACGCAGCGGGCCACTATCTCGGCGGCGCAGGCGCGGCGCTCGGTGCTGGTGTTCCTGGGGCTGAGTGCCTTGCTCGGGACAACGTTGGTCGTGCGGCTGCCGCGCATCTTGGTGCGGCCGTTGCGCCGCCTCACGGCGCAGGTGGAGGATGTGGCTGGCCCCGGTCCCGCCACGCGCGTGGCCGTCAGTCAGCACGATGAAGTAGGCAGCATGGCGGAGGCCGTAAACCGCGTGCTGGTGCAGGCCCAGGACGACCGCCGCGCCACCCGCGCCGAGCTGATAACGGAGCGCAACCGCATGGAAAGCATCGTGCAGAGCCTAGATGAAGGTCTGCTGCTAGTAGACCAGAATCGCAATATCCGGCTGGCGAATAAGGTTGCTTGTGAACTGCTAGGTCAATCAGCGGAGCAGCTGGTGGGGCACTTGGCGGAAGAAGTAGCGAAAGAGAATGAGCTGCTAGGTCGTGTGCTAGCGCCTTTGGACTTGCCTCCGCAGGCCGACCCGGCGAAGTTGTCGCCGGTGTTTACCTTGTTCTATAACGGCGAGGAAGCGTACTACCGCCTCACTGTGCACCCTATCGTTTCCTTCAACGAGGCGGTGGAAAAGACCGAGTTTGTGGGCCATATTCTCTCGCTACGCAACATCTCGGAGTTCAAGAAGCTCGACCAAGTGAAGTCTAACTTCCTGGCCACCGTATCGCACGAGCTGAAAACCCCACTGGCGAGCATCAACCTGAGTCTGATGTTGTTGCAAGACGAGCGCACCGACGTGGCCGAGCGCCAGCGCATTGCCAGCGGCATCCGCGACGAAACCCAGCGCCTCCTCGGCATGGTCAGCCAACTCCTCGACGTAGCCCGCCTCGACGCGGGCGCTGGTATCAAGCTCAACGTGCAAACCGTGGCCCTAGCCGACGTAGTACGCTACGCCACCGAAACGGTACGCCCCCAACTCGAAGACAAAGAGCTAGATCTGGAAATTCAGGTTTCGCCTAGCCTACCCACCGTGCACGCCGACCTAGAGAAAACAACGTGGGTGCTGATCAACCTGCTATCCAACGCCATTCGCTATTCGCCGCACCGCGAAGCGCTGGTTATCAAAGCAGTGCAGTGGGGCGACATGGTGCGCTTGAGCGTGCAAGACCACGGACCGGGCATTTCGAGCCAATACCACAAACGCATCTTCCAACGCTTCGCACAAGTACCAAACCCCGGCGGCCAGCGGGGTGGCTCGGGCCTAGGTCTGAGCTTATCACGTGAGTTCATCACGGCGCAAGGTGGCCAACTGTGGGTAGAAAGTGCCCCCGAGCGGGGAAGCTTGTTTCTGTTCACTCTGCCCTTGGCCGTGCAAGAAAGCCCCGTAGAAGTAGTTGATCAGAGTTACGTCGAGTAAGAACTTAGTCAATATAGGCCGTCATTTCGACCAGCGGGAGAAATCTCGCGTGCAATGGTAACTTCAATTGGCAGAACTACCGATGGCACGCGAGATTTCTCCCGCTGGTCGAAATGACGTTTTTCGCCTGCTCATCCAGATTGCAAATCCAACCGAGCACTAGCCTATCGTTCCGCTAGGCCGGATTTGCAATCCGGCCTTCAGGAGTTGGGGATTTGTAATCCCCTGCTCGCAAAGCGAGCACACGGTACTAATGCGACCAGACCAAAACACAACAGCACGGTTCCGGCGGATTACAAATCCGCTGCTCTGAAAGCCGGATTGCAAATCCGGCCTAGCGTTCGTGTCCTAGCTCTGCGTAAGATTTGGCTGATCAACATCGGCTTTCCTGGTCACGTGGGCACGCTTCGCTATTAAGGTAAAGTCATATTCCTATAGAAGCCTAGAAGAGCTAAGTTTTTGCCGTTTCTTTGTCATAAGCTCGGGTAGTGGCTAGCGTTAGGAAAGCTAGCCGTCCGCCTGAGTTGTACAGCTCATCAACGACAAAATAGTAGCGGCGGACTCAGATGATGTTTGCCTGCTTAACAGCTTAGTTAGTAATACGCAGCATGAAAGTTAAAAAAGCAGTCATTACCGCGGCGGCTCGCGGCGAGCGGTTGTACCCGGTAGCCGATACCATTCAGAAGGCCATGCTGCCCGTGATTGACGTGGATGGGTTGCACAAGCCCGTCATCCAGATTATTGCTGAAGAAGCACTGGCCAGCGGTATTGAGGAAATCTGCATCATCTGCGCCCCCGGCGACGGCGAGCGGTATTTGAGCGCTTTCGGCTCCTTGCGCGACAATTTGGTGAAGTCGTACAAAGGCAGCGACTGGGCCAAAGACGAGGCCGAGAAAATTGATAACCTGCTCAGCCGCATTCAGTTCGCGGAGCAATCGGAGCCGCTAGGGTATGGCCATGCCATCTACTGCGCCCGCGAGTTTGTGGGCAACGAGCCTTTCCTGCTGCTGCTCGGTGACTACCTCTACGTGTCGGATGTGGCGGGCAAGCGCTGCGCCGCGCAATTGCTGGAGCTAGCTTCCCAAGCCGAGTGCGCCGTATCGGCTGTCAACCCAACTATTGAGCATCAGATCGGGCGCTACGGTACGCTCACTGGCAAGCACCTAGCGGGCGAAGTAGGCATCTACCAGATTGATAAGATCATTGAAAAGCCGTCATTGAGCACTGCCGAGCTGGAGTTGCAGACGCCGGGCCTGCGGGCTGGTTATTACCTCTGCTTCTTTGGCATGCACGTGCTAACGCCCACCGTGTTCGAGATTCTGCAAAAGCACATCGAGCAGGGCGGCACCAACATTCTGCTCACGCCCGCTTTGCAGGAGCTAGCCGCTACCGAGAAATACCTAGCCCTGGAAGTGAAAGGCAACCGCTACGACCTGAGCCGTCGGCAAGGTTTGCTGCGCGCCCAAGTAGCCCTCGGCCTAGCCGGTGAAGCCCACGACGAGACGCTGACCACGATGGTGGAATTGTTGGCCGAGGCCAATAACCGCAAGTCGAAGTAGGCTGATCTGATAGCATGATGTAGAGACGCAATATTTTGCGTCTCCTCGTTGCTGATGTTTTTTCGCTGCATAGCCCGGCGCCGGTCGTTCAACGACGAGACGCAAAATATTGCGTCTCTACACCCCGTTTACTCATGAATATCTTTATAGAAACCATCGTTTCGACTGACCCCGCCAAGCGGGACCGGTCGTTTTACGATATCAGTAAGCCGCTGGCGGCAAAGGAATTGCTGGCGAATCTGCGGGAGCTAGACGAGTTCCGCAAGACCACGCCTAGCTTGTACGATAAGGTTCGCGCCATTCTATTCCTGTACGCGGGCTTCCGATTTTTCCTGCAAGAATCGAAGGATGTGCCAGCCGTGGGCCGCATCTCGTATGCCGGCTTCGAGGATTTGCTGGCGCGTCGTTTCGAACACGCTATCAGCACCTTCCTGCACGAGCTGGATGTGAAAGGACCGAGCGCCACGCTGTTTAGTGCCCTGGCCGATAGCTACCACCACCTGTCGTTCCAGATCCTCGCCGACCAAGTGCGTAAGAGCGTGCGGTCGAGCAAGGGCAACCAGTGGATGTTCCGGGTAGGTCACCAAGCCGAGCACCCCATTCGCATCCATCCGCGGCTGTTGGAGCGGCCTGATGGGTCGCTGTTTTACCCTATCCTGCACGAGCAAACCTCCGTGCGCATGGACCTCACGCACAGCGGCTGGTCGGATATTTTCTTCCTGGGCATGGATTACCCGGAGGGCGCCCGCGTCATCAACCTCTCGATTGACCTAGGGGTGTTCGGCCGCGACAAAGACATTCGGCCGCCGCTGAATGCCTACGTGCGCGTCATTCCCGAGCCGGTGCTGCGCGTGACGAGCATCGACCTGAATACTAGCAAGGACATCACCGACCTAGCCGACCTGTTCAACTTCGGCAACGACTACCTGAGCCTCGTAAAAGCCGGCATCATCGCCTCGGGCCTGATTCCGCCGTCGTTTGAAGGCACAAACCAATCGTTGCCCGAAATCCTGGCCCGCATGGTGGCGCCGGGTATGGGTATCGAGTTGGTAACCAAGGTAAACGATATTCCGAAAGGCTCGCGCTTTGCCGTTTCGACCAACCTGCTCGGCTCCATTATCAGCTTGCTGATGCGCGCCTCGGGGCAAACCAAGAACCTGGAAGGCGGCCTCGACGAACCCGAGCGTCGCTTGGTAGCCTCGCGCGCCATCCTAGGGGAGTGGATCGGGGGCTCGGGCGGCGGCTGGCAAGATTCGGGTGGTGTGTGGCCGGGCATTAAGGCCATTCAGGGCACCTTCGCGCAGCCCGGCGACCCGGAGTTTGACATCAGCCGCGGTACGCTGTTGCCGCGCCACCGCGTGTTGCAGGGCGAGGAAGTGCACCCCGAAATGGAGGAGCGCATCATGAACTCGCTGGTGCTCATGCACGGCGGCATGGCGTCCAACGTGGGCCCCATCCTGGAAATGGTAACGGAGAAATACCTGCTCCGTGGCAGCCGCGAAACCCTCGCCCGCCAGCAGACCAACGAGATTTTCGACAACATCCTAGGTTCCATTCGCGAAGGCGACATTCAAAAGCTAGGTGCCAACACGGCCCGCAACTTCGAAGGCCCGATCAAGACGATCATTCCGTGGGCGTCGACCTTCTTTACCGAGGAACTGATCCGCCGGGCCAAGCAGCGCTTCGGCGACGATTATTACGGCTTCCTGATGCTCGGCGGTATGTCGGGGGGCGGTATGGGCATGTTCGTGAACCCGGCGCACTACGAAGACTACAAAGTGCGGGTGCTGGAGCTGCTGCGCGAAACGAAGAAGGAATTGTCTGATTCGCTGCCGTTTGCGGTGGAGCCCGTGGTGTACAACTGGAACATCAACCCGAAAGGCACCTGGAGCACCCTGCGCACCAGCACCGACGCGCTGATGCCGGAGCAGTACTATGCCATTCATGTGTCGGACTTGGTGAAGAAAGACCCGGCCACGATTTCCTACGTGCGCCGTGCCGAAATCGACTTCTTCACCACGCACTGCGAGCAGAATAACCTAGCTTATCCGTTGCTGCGCACCATCGTCAGCAACTTGTTCAAAGTGTCGGACCCGAGCACCCAGGGCAACCGCGGCGCCGAAAACGAGAAAGCCGACCGTATCAAAAAGGAAAATGGCTTCGACTACGTGCAGCACGAAGACCTGCGGGAGGAGTTGCAAAAAGGGCGCATCGGCTTGTCGCGCAACCGCTTGTCGGCCGAAACGACCATTGAAGACGTGAAGCCCGGCGACGTGGTGCAGTTCGACGAGCTGCCCGACGTAACGCCGCGCGGCGAACACGCCATCCGAACCGGCAAAGTGGCCGTGATGAGCCTCGCTGCCGGCGTGGGTAGCCGCTGGACCAAGGGTGCGGGTGTTATTAAAGCCCTGAACCCTTTCGTAGAAATCGACGGCCGCCACCGCAGTTTCCTGGAAATTCACCTAGCCAAAACGCGCAAAGTAGCCGAGCGATACAACGCGGTGATTCCGCACATTGTGGCTACGAGCTACCTCACGCACGAGCCCATTCGCAACAAGCTAGCCTCGAACCAAAACTACGGCTACACCGGCCCGGTGCTGCTGTCGGAAGGCCGCTCGATTGGGCAGCGCTACGTGCCGATGGAGCGCGATTTGCGCTTCCTGTGGGAAGAAATGCCCCAGGAAACGCTCGACGAGAACAAGCAAAAAGTGCGCGAAGCCGGCCGCCAGAGCATGATTGCCTGGGCCAAAGGCAAAGGCGAAGGCTCTGACTACGTAGACAACATTGCCGCGCAGCGCTTCTCGCCTCTAGGTCACTGGTACGAGGTATCGAACCTGCTACGCAACGGCACCCTCGCCCGCTTGCTCCGCGAGCAGCCGCAGGTGGAAACTATTATGCTGCACAACATCGACACCCTAGGGGCCGATGTGCACGCCGCTGCCCTAGGGTACCACCTCGCTTCTGGCAACGTTTTGACCTTCGAGGTGATAGCGCGCCGCATTGAGGACCGCGGCGGCGGGCTTGCCCGTGTAAACGACCGGGTGCGCTTGCTGGAAGGCCTCGCCCAGCCCCGCGAAGACGACGAGCTAGCCTTGAGTTATTATAACTCGATGACGACCTGGATTCAGATCGATCCGCTGCTGGCCCTCTTCGGCCTCACCCGTGAGGATTTGCAAACCGGCGACGATGCCCGACTGGCCAAAGCCGTGCGCAGCGTAGCGCATCGCATCCCGACGTACGTCACGATCAAAGATGTGAAGTATCGTTGGGGCCACGGTCAGGAAGACATCTATCCCGTCGCCCAAATTGAAAAGCTGTGGAGCGACATGTCGGCCCTGCCGGATGTGAAGTGCGGCTACATCGTGGTACCGCGCCAGCGCGGCCAGCAGATGAAGGACCCCGCCCAGCTCGACTCCTGGGTAACGGACGGCAGCAAGGATCACATCGTTTCGCTCGGCGTGTTTAGCTAGCCGGAATTATCTACTAAATTCTAGACCGTCATGCTGAGCTTGTCGAAGCATCTCTACCGCCAAAGTAATCTGATTACTAACGCAGTAGAGATGCTTCGGCAAGCTCAGCATGACGGTCTTCTTTTTGCTTTGCTACCTAATAAGCGCTAACAAATCACGCGCAATGCCCGGCCATGGCTGGTTCAAATCCAACGTGACGATGCGGACCGGGTGACCACCTAGGGTGTAGCGTAGATCAACCTCCTGCGTGGCGGCGGGGTAAAGTAAGATACCTTCGAGGTGCTGATCAGCTTCTAGCGGCTGGTTCTGGAGATACGCGTAGAGCTGGTAGAGGTGCGGGGCGATGAGACGCTGGCGGTCGTAACGCTGCCGCAGGGCGGTGGCGTAATATTTCGTGTCCAGAATGATCTTGCGTGAAGCGGATTCCAGCGTCGTGTCCGTAATCATGCTGGGGAGCAGATGCATGTCGGTGGGCTGCTCGGCGTCGGCTTGCCAGGCAATGGTTTCGGATAGCACCCGAAACTGCCGCTGCTCGTGGCGGTAGAAATTGCGCACGAAAGCTTCGAACAGCTGCGCCATCAGGCGCTCGTCGCGGCGGAAGTCGCGGAAGCGGGTGCGGCCATCGGCGTTGGGCTCAGGTAAGGCGCTGTAGTACAGTAGCTCACAGATGTTGAGCAGAAAGCTCTCAGGACCACTCAGGCGCTGGCGGCGTACGTGACGGAGCGTGTGGCGTGTAAACGGCGCCGGCACCAAGCTAGTCGGAAAACGGTTGCGCAACAGGCGCAGCTCGTGGCGTTGCGTGCGCGGTAGTAAGTGGCTGCGCATCAGCTGCTCCACAGTGCCAAGGAGCAGACGGTTGAACGCCGAATCCGAACCTAGCTCATCGTAGGCGCACACGGCGCGCCCTTGGCGCAGCAAGTCGCGGTGTAGGGTAGGGGTGAGCAGCAGCCGGCCGCGCAACGCCTGTACTTCCTCTTCGCGCTCGGTGTACGCATTCTGAAGCCCTTGCCGCAAGAGTCGGCGCGTGCCCGTGAGCAGCACCTGCGCTAGCAGCTCCAAAGGCCGGTGAAACTCGGTAGGCGAGGTTGTGACCAGTTCGTCGCGCTCCGGCAGGCGGTTCCAGGCGTAGCAGAGTAGGTAGTACAGGTTTTGAATCGGAATCATGAGCGACACACTATAGCGAAGGCTTTGTAGTCTACGCGGAACGGGCAATGCTGGAAGATCAGGCAGTGTGAGTCTCCCCAGCGCGGACTACCAAGTCTGCGCTACATTAGGCACCAGCTAACAGCCGCTTCTTGTGCGCCGCGGCTTTGGTCGGTTGATCGAGCCAATAATCATCCAACAGCGGCGCAATTTCTTGTTCTAAAATCAAGGTAAGCCACGCCTCGGCGGCATTGGGGTCGGCGGGTGGTTGGCAGAAATAGCTGTGGCCAATCTGAAAATCGGGACCTAGCTCTGGGTCGTCGGCAATGGCGCAGTTCAGCTCCGTTAGGCGCGTCAGGAGGCGTTGAATAACCATAGCGGGTACGCCCGTTGCGGTTAAGGCTTCCTGCAAACGCACCCCAAACTCTGGCTCTAAGCCCACGAAGGCGAAGCGTCGGCGCAGGGCATAATCTAGCGGTGCCAGGGACCGGTCGGCAGTGTTCATGGTGCCAATGACAAACACGTTCTCGGGCACGAAAAACCTAGGTTCGGTGGCTGCTGCGTACGGCAGGCGCACAGCATGCGCTGGGCCGCGCTTGTCGGCTTCTAGGAGCAGCAGCAACTCGCCAAAGATTCGGCTCAGGTTGCCACGGTTGATTTCATCGATGAGTAAAAAGTACGGCCGCTCGGGGTCAGCAGTGGCTTTACGGCAGAAGTCGAGCAGCACGCCGGGCGTGAGGCGGAATGTGCCTTTGCCATCGGGCCGGAAGCCTTGTACGAAGTCTTCGTAGCTATAGCTGGGGTGAAACTGCACCAGTTCAACACGGTACGAGTCGGTAGCACCTAGCTCCAGCCACGCCAGCCGGCGCGCTAAAAACGTCTTTCCCGTGCCGGGCGGACCTTGCAAGATTAAATTGCGCCGACGTTGCAGCGCAGCTAAGGCACTATCTAGCTTTTCTTCGCTGATAAATAACTCTGCTAAAGCGGTAGCCCGGTCGTATGGCGCTGCTGACGGCGGAGTGCCATAGCTAGGCGCCGGCTCCTCTACCTCCGTGGTATCCGTGGTAAAGGATGTGGCCTGCTTGGCAGAGTTAGCAGCAGATTCCGGGGCCGGACCCGTGTACAAGTCGCGCATTGCTTCCTGCGCGGCCACATCACCATCGAGGGGCGAGTTGGCGAGCGTAGGGCGTTTGGCGGCCACCGTAAAATCGAGCTGTTCGAGCAGGCCGTTGGTTGGGGCGCCAGCGGGCAGGGGCCAAGTGGCCTCAGGCTGGTCGGTAGCTAGGCGGTAAGCGAGCTGCACCACCGGCCGCGGCGGGTAGCGCCGGCCTTTGTACACTAAGTCGTACACCGTGCTCGGGCGCAGCTGAATGCCTTCGCGCTCGATGTGGCGGATGGCACGCAGCACATGGTCGCGGGTGAGGTCGGAAGGAGCAAGCATTACAGGTAAAAGTACGGCTAAAACACAGGTAGCCGCCAGAAAATGCCCGATAGCAGGTCAAAAAGAAAGGCGCTGGCTAAGTCAGCGGATGCCAACCTAGCCAGCGCCTACGCGCCGGGCAGTCTACTTCTGCTGCGTAGTTTTCTTCTTGCCGTCGGGCTTATCCTTCACGGTCGTTTCGTTGTCTTTTTCTTTGTTCTTAGTAGCCGGATCTGTGTGTTGCGGCGTGGTGGGGGTGCTGGTCTGAGCCATGGTAGTGGGCGAAAGGTGAGTGGAAGAAACCCATTGCCCAACCGGACAACGGTATTGATCAGCTTGTACGGCGTAGCGCCCATCCCGACTAGCTCATAGGCTAAATACATGCTAGGTCAACCCTAACTTTTGCTTTTCTTGCCGCTTCATCACACGTGCTACTGCTATGCGCACCTTCAACTGGGGCATCATCGGACTCGGCAAAATCGCCCACAAATTTGCCGACAGCCTAGCGCTGCTGCCCAATGCCCGGCTCTACGGCGTCGCCTCCCGAAGCGAAGCCAAAGCCCAGGAGTTTGCCGCCAAATTCGGCGCTGCGCACGCCTGCGGCAGCTACGAAGAGTTGCTGAAGCTGCCCGACCTAGATGCCGTGTACATTGCCACGCCCCACTCCGAGCACCACGCTCATACGCTGCTGTGCCTGCGCGCCGGGGTGCCCGTGCTGTGCGAAAAAGCCTTTGCCCTCAATGCCCAGCAAGCTGCCGAAATGATTACCGCGGCCCGCGAGCAGAAAGTGTTTCTCATGGAAGCCTTCTGGACGCGCTTCTTCCCAGCCGTGAAGGAGGCGCTGAAGATTGTGCAAGCCGGTGAGCTAGGGGAGATAAAGCACATCGTGGCTGACTTTGGCTTCAAGGCGTCTTACGACCCAGAGGGCCGCCTTTACAACCCGGCGCTGGCAGGCGGCAGCTTGCTCGATATTGGCGTGTATCCGCTGTTTATCAGCAAGCTCATGCTAGGTAATCCGACGGAAGTGCAAGCCGTAGCTACGTTCGCCCCGACGGGTGTCGATACTAATTGCGCCATGTCCTTGGCCTACGCAAATGGCGCAACCGCTAGCTTGTTCTCCACCGTAGCCGCCCAAACCGACACGGCCTGCCGCATTTACGGCTCCGAAGCTAGCCTGCACTTCAACGGCCGTTTTCACGCGTCGGATGGTCTGACGATTTATCGCGAGGGGGAAGAACCTAGGGTCGTCAACTGCGAAAAGAAGGGCTACGGCTACTACTACGAGGCCGAGCACGTGCAGGAATGCTTGGAACAAGGTCTGCTAGAAAGCCCGCTGTTGCCCCTCGGTTTTAGTCTGGAGCTGATGCAACTGCTCGATCAAATCCGGGAGAAGATCGGCCTGCGGTACCCCGGGGAGAGCTAATGAAAACCTAGCCTCATGTGGTTGGCACTTGTTCACTAAATAGTGCTTTCTACAAGCTAGCTTTCAAAGAGTATATGAGGAATGGTATACTGCTCCTGTGGAGTCTGTTAGTAACTAGCGTGAGGGGTTTATTTTGAAAAAGATTCGCTTGCGCAAGGACTTCGTAGGGCGTGGCAATTGTAAATAAGCTGCCGGAGCGCTATTCTACACCTACCGTTCGCCGGATACCTAGCTTTTTCATGCGGGCCTCCAGCGTCTTGGCATTGATGTCGAGTAATACGGCCGCGCCATTAGGGCCACTTACCCGCCCGCCTGTGCGCTTGAGCGCCGCCAAAATATGGTCGCGCTCCTGGTCGCGTAGCGTTTTGATGGGCGCATGATCGGGCAACGGAATAGGCGGGGAGGCCTGCGCGGCGGCGGCAGAGAAGCCCGAGAATTCTAGAAATGGCCCGGTTGAAATGATAACGGCTTGCTCTAGCACGTGCTCTAGCTCGCGGATATTGCCAGGCCAGCTGTACTGCTGCATAGCGCGCAGGTCCCGTTCCCGCAGGCCGCGCACGGGCTTAGCCATCTTCTTGGTGAGGCGCTCAAGGAAGTAACGGATAAGCGGCTCAATGTCCTCGGGCCGCTCGCGTAGGGCAGGGAGCTTGATGGGGAATACATTGAGCCGGTAGTAGAGGTCGGCGCGGAAATGACCAGCGGCTACCTCGTCTTCGAGCACGCGGTTGGTAGCCGCAATGACGCGAACATTGGTCTTGATTACGCGTCGGCCACCGATGCGCTCAAATTCCTTTTCCTGCAACACGCGCAGCAACTTGGCCTGCAAGTCGAGCGGCAGCTCCCCAATCTCGTCCAGGAAAATAGTGCCGCCGTCGGCTAGCTCAAACTTGCCGATCCGCCGGTCTACCGCTCCTGTGAAAGCGCCTTTCTCATGGCCAAATAACTCACTTTCAATAAGCTGTGCCGGCAAGGCCGCGCAGTTAAGCTTGATCAAAGCACGATCTTTCCGCGGGGAAAGGTTGTGCAAGGCGCGGGCCGCCAGCTCCTTGCCGGTGCCCGTTTCGCCCGTTACCAGCACGGTGGTGTCGGTGGAGGCTACTTGCTGAATGCGCGTTAAGGCTGGCTGTAGCGCGGGGCTGCTACCGATAAACTCGCCGAAGTTAGCCGTGGTGTTGATTTCATCAATCAGGTAGGTGCGCTCCCGTTCTAGTTGCGCCCGCAAGCTCTCGATCTGCTCGAAGGCAAACAGGTTTTTGAGCGCCAACGTGATTTGCGGCACCAGGCCCAGAATCAGTTCCAGGTCTTCGTCGCTAAAGTTGCTTTCCTGCTGACTCGACAAAATGAGGACGGCAGCCTGATCGTCGCGAACCCACAGGGGCGCCGTCAGGATTGAGCAAGTGCCATGATGACGCCGAATTTGCTCAAGCAAGCGGTAGTGTTGAGCTAGGTTAGCAAAATCTGCCCCCGCGTACAAGGCAGGTTTTACGAACAGTTCAAACGCTTCCGCTTCCATCTGGGCATAATCGGGCACGGCGTTCCAGCGGTTTGGGTCGAGTGGCTCGAAGATGCCCTCCGCCTGTTTGCGCAGCTCCACAAACGCCTCCCGGACCCCACCCTGGCGCTGAATGCGCACGCCAAAGTAGTCGTAGGGCACTACCCGGTTTATCTCACTAGCTACTCGTTGAAAAAGTTGTTCACGCTCCTTGATGGTCAGCAGCGCATTATTGACCGCGAGCTGAATAGTCTTCTCTCGCTCGCGGCGAGCCATTTCCTCAAACGCAATGGTATTGCTAACCGCAACGGCGACTAGGCTACTGATCTTTTCAAGCAGCGTTACATCAGCTTCTCCGAAGCTAGGGTGTTTGCGCGAAGCTAGGCACAACAAACCGGCTAGGGTGCCGCCCGTGCGCATAGGGGCAATGGTAATGTAGTGGATGCCTTGCTCAACCATCAAGCAGAAAGGAGAGTCCGGGTAGTGCTCTAACACATCTTGGATGGCAACAGTGTGTACCTCCGGGTTGCGAAGAAAATACTCGGTGGCGGTGCCAGCTACCGGACTAAGCTTGTTAGGGTTGTGAAGCTTAGGAGCTAGGTTGTTGATAGCTAAATAATCACGGAAGAACAACCGCTTGTGGCGGCCTTCTGGGTCGAGCGTGACAATAACAATCGTTTCGAAGGGAAAGATCAGCCGCAGTTTCTCAGTTACGATCTTAAACAACGAATTCTTATCCCGGGTAGTGGCAATAGCCTCATTTAGATAAAGCAATAGCGACTCATCTTGATTAGGCATAACAGTAGGAGCGGAAGAAGTATCTGACATAAAAACGAAACAAGCGCCGAGCAAAAGAGTGCTCTTTTATCTAGTAAAGATACTACGTGGTAGGTCTAATTTCCTGTTATTTAAGGAATAATATTGAGGATATCCTTAAATAACAGGAAATAAATGAGTATGAAAGCAGCCGATTTATTTAACATTAAAACTTTTTTAATCTTTTTTAGTATTGATAATCAAGAAGTTGAAAGCAAAATAAATTATAAACCAGGGGCTGGCATAAGGTTAGGTTATAGGTCGGCACCAACAAGTCGTACACTCGTATGCATTTCCGACCTCAATTTGCTGCACCACTACTCGCTCTCAGTTTCCTGACGGCGGGTGCAGCGCATGCTCAAACGGCCGTTCCGGCCGATTCTCTTACGTTAGATGCTACCATTCGTGCCGTGTTGGAAGCCAACCCCGGCATTCTGAGCTTGCAAGAGCAAGTAAATGCGGCCCAGGGTCGCGTTGCGCAGAGCCGCACGGGATACCTGCCTTACGTAACTGGCACAGCTACTTATACGCGCGTCGACCCGGTGGTAAAATTGCCACTTGGTGATCAGGTGTTTCAGTTGGCTCCCAACAACAACTACGATACGCATATCACGGCTCAGTATATGTTGCTGGACTTCGGCAAAAATGCCGCTACTGTCAGCGCCGCTACTGCCGCTGCCACTACCGTTGCTGATAACGTCGTAACCGGTCAGCGTGACCTCGCTTACGAAGCCGTGCAGGTGTATTACTCCATTTTATTCCTGCGCCAGGGTATTCGGGTGCAAGAATCGCAGATTGCTTCTTTGCAGCAGCACCAGCGCGAAATGGAAAAACGCGTGCAAGGCGGCGTGAGTACGCAGTTTGACGTGACCAGCACGCAAGTGCGAATTGCGCAGGCACAAGACACGCGTATCGATCTGCAAAACCAGCTGCACAACCAGCAGGCCGAGCTAGCTCGTTTGCTACACCGCCCCGAGTATACTGAAGTGCCCGTACGCGGCGCGTTCACCTACAACCCGCAGCAGGTTGACGTAAACACCATGTTTACACAAGCAGCTGAAAATCGGCCCGAAGTGAAAGCCGCCCGTGATGCGGAAGCCGCGGCTACTGCTCAGTTGCGCCTGATCGAAAAGAGCAACTTGCCTAGCCTAGGTGCGCAAGCGCAGGCTGGTGGCAAAAACGGCTACGTGCCCCAGCTAGATAGATTCCGCGCCAACTCAGTGGTTGCTTTGCAGCTAGCAGTGCCAATCTATGACGGTAACCGCAACAAAAACCAGCGCGTAGAAGCTGCCGCTAACATTCGCGCCGCGCAAGCCCGCATTCAGGACACGCAAAATCGGGTGCGCTCCGATGTGCAGCAGGCCGTGAACAACATGCAGTCGAGCAGCGCCCGCTACGACAACTCCACTGTGCAGGTGAACCAAGCCACCGACGCCCTGAACCGGGCGAAGTCGCGCTACCGCTACGGTGTGGGTACCAACCTCGACGTGCTGGATGCTGAAACTCAACTCGCCCAGGCGCGGCTGTCGCGGCTGCAATCTATCTACAACTACACTATTGGTCAGTACCAGTTGAAGCGCGCTACCGGCGAGCAGATCTGGTAGAGAGTAGTGGAGTGACCGGGTAGCTAGGTAAAGTCGTCCTAACGGCTTAGCAAGCTACTGAATGGTCACTCAGCCACTCTATCACGCAGTCACTCAATGAAATTGACCACAGTTCTTTGTCCGCTTGATTTTTCGGCCGCTTCGGAGCCACTCATACGGTATGCTACGGCCTTAGCCGCTGCAACTGGTGCTGAGCTGCGCCTCGTGCATGTGCTGGAGCCGCAGCCCAAAGCCCTAACAGCTTCGGCCGCCCGCGACCTAGAGGTAGCTCGGCAGCTGGCTACGTACCGGGCCACGGCCGAAGAAGCCGGCGCCCGGGTAAGCACCGTCCTGTTGCAGGGCGATGCCGCCACCGAAATTGTGGATGAAGCCAAGCGCCATCCCGCCGATTTGGTTGTTATCGGAGCACATGGGCAAACGGGGCTTACTCGCTTCCTGATGGGCAGCACCGCCGAAGCCGTTGTGCGCGCTGCACCTTGTGCCACTTTACTCGTAAAACCCTGTGCTGCTGACACTGCGTATCGTCAGTCAGCATAATTAACATCTTTAGAATAGGCGTACGAAGCTAGGCTAGCAGCTCTTCGCACTGGTAGTTGGTTATCGAAACGTGTTTTCGCTCATTTTCTCTCTGAATATTTTCTCTAAGCTTTTCATATGGCAACCTCTGTTCAACACGATCCGGCCGTAGCGCCAAATCAAAACGCTGCTCAGCCTCCCGTAGTCGAAGTGGATGAGCAACCAGAAGGTCGCTCTAAGCGCCCCATCATTCTTGTTATCCTCGCGCTGATTCTGCTGGTAGGGGGCTACTTTGGGTGGCAGCGCTACCAGTTCGGACAAGCGCACGAAGACACGGACGACGCCCAAGTAGAAGGCGACGTGTACCCCATCATTCCGCGCGTGGGTGGCCCCGTGCTGCAAGTGAAAGTCGACGACAACCAAGTCGTGAAAAAAGGTGAAGTGCTTGTAACGCTCGACGCAGCCGATTACCAGCAGCGCGTTGATGCGGCCCAAGCAGCCCTCGCGGCAGCACAGGCAAACGTGGTAGCAGCTCGCACCTCTATCGGGACGGCACAGGCGCAAGTGAGCGCCGCCCGCGCTACCATTGGCGTGAGTGCTGCCAACCGGGCTCGTTTGCAAAAAGACTTGCAGCGGAGCACCTTCCTGCGCAAAGAAGATATCATTCCGCAAAGCGACTACGATGCGGTGCAAGCCAACTTGGAATCTACTACTGCCCAGCGCGCCACAGCCGAACAGCAAGTGCGCGTAGCTAGCCAGCAGGTAGCCTCGGCTCAGCAGCAAGTAGCAGTGGCTCAAGCCATTGTAAAGCAGCGCCAGACCGATCTCAACAACGCTAAGCTACAACTCAGCTACACGACCATCGTGGCCCCTGGCGACGGAGTGGTGAGCCGCAAGAACGTGCAGCCCGGCCAAGTAGTAGCACCTGGTCAGCAACTGATGGGCCTAGTAGCTAGCAACCGCACATGGGTGGTGGCCAACTTCAAAGAGACACAGCTGGAAAACATGAAAGTAGGTCAGCCCGTGAGCATCGAGGTTGATGCTTATCCGAACGAGGAGTTCCAAGGCCACATCGAGTCGCTATCGGCCGCTACTGGTGCCCGCTTCGCTCTGCTGCCCCCCGACAACTCGACCGGTAACTTCGTGAAAGTAACCCAGCGCGTACCCGTGAAGATTGCGCTGGACAAAGTAGACCCCGAGCATCCGCTGCGCGCTGGTATGAGCGTGACGGCTACGGTGAAAGTAAAATAAGTTTAATGCACGGTGCTTAGTGTTGGGTGCGTGTTGATGGATGATAGCACCTACACTAGGCATTTGTGTACTAAGCCTTAAGCTGAAAAACATTGGAAACTGGATTCACCAAATGGATTATCGTCATCACGGTGGTGATGTGCTGCTTGCTCGAGCTGATTGATACCAGCATCGTGAACGTAGCCCTCACCCAGATGATGGGTAACCTTTCGGCTACGCAGCAGGAAGTAAGCTGGGTAGTGGCCTCGTACGCCATTGCCAACGTTATCGTGATTCCGATGACGGGCTTCCTAGGCGAGCAGTTTGGCCGTAAGAACTACTACCTAGGTTCGGTTATTCTCTTCACCCTGGCTTCTATGGCCTGCGGACAGAGCACTGACATCTGGGAGCTGGTAGCCTTCCGCTTCATTCAAGGCGTAGGCGGTGGGGCCCTAATGGCTACCTCACAGGCTATCCTCATTGACACCTTTCCGCCTAATCAGCTCGCCCTTGGGCAAGCGTTGTTCGGTATGGGTGTCATCATTGGTCCTACTATTGGCCCAACCCTTGGGGGCTTTATTGTGGATAACTACGACTGGCCCTGGATCTTCTACGTGAACGTGCCCGTTGGCATCCTCGCTTCTATCTTCACGGCGCTGTTTATTCGCGACCCTGATCGGATCAAAAACGCCATACCTAGGCCGTTCCTGGAAATCGATTGGGCTGGCGTGTTCTTATTGATCCTAGGAGTGGGTTCATTGCAGCTGGTGCTGGAGCAAGGTGAGCGGGAAGACTGGTTTGAGGAGCCTTACATCGTATGGTTCACCATCCTAACTTTTGTTGGCATGGTCGGCTTCATCTGGCGGGAACTGACAGCCAAGCAGCCCATCGTGGATTTGCGAGTGCTGAGCAAGAGCCGCAACCTAGCTATTGGGGCATTCTTGTCCTTTATCCTAGGGTTTGGTTTGTTCGCCTCAGTATTTGTGTTCCCTATTTTCTGCCAGCGTATTCTTGGCTTCTCGGCTGAGCAAACGGGGTATCTGTTGCTGCCGGGCGCGTTGCTCTCAGGCTTTATGATGCCGGTGGTAGGGAAAATGATTCAGTCGGGCGTCTCGCAAAAATTCATGCTGCCCGTTGGTTTCACCGTGTTCTTCATCTTCTCCTACTGGATGAGCACCCAAATCACACCCTTGGCTGGACAAAGCGACTTTTTCTGGCCGCTGATGCTCCGTGGTTTCGGGTTGAGCCTGCTGTTCTTGCCTATCACGACCATGTCGTTGTCGGGTATTAGCGGCAAAGATGCTGGTCAGGCTGCTGGTCTCACGGGTATGATTCGTCAGCTAGGTGGTTCGTTTGGGGTAGCCCTAGTGGGTACTTACCTGGAGCGCGCTACCATGCACAACCGCGTGGCCTTGCTTCCTAATATCTCGCTCTACAGCACTGAAACGCAGCAGCGTCTGCAAGGCTTTATTGCCAACTTCATGGCCCAAGGCTCCGATTTGGTGAAAGCCCAGCAACAAGCATACGCTGCCTTGGAAGGTACCCTCATGAAGCAAACGGCGATTATTACCTACGCCCAAATATTCTTGATGATTGGTGGCTTCTTCCTGCTATGCCTACCGCTGGTGTTGCTCATCAAGCGCGCCAAGCCCGGCGAGAAAGTAGACCTGAACGCTGCTCACTAATTGCAAGAGTAGCTGAGTACATTTATTAGACAACAAAAAAGCCCTTCGTCAATTGCGAGGGGCTTTTTTGTTGTCTGTTGTAGGGAAAGGTGTGGACTGAATAAGTGCCCACTCTACTCTATAGCATCATTCCGCCCGTTGCTTCGAGGCGCTGGCCGTTGAGCCACCGGGCGGCATCCGTGCAGAGGAAGGCGACAATGCCGCCGATGTCGTCGGGCTCGGCCACGCGGCCTAGAGCCGTAATACCGGCCACGTAGGTGCGGATTTCAGGCGTATCCGTCATGGCGCCGCCCCCGAATACGGCCCCAGGCGCTACCACGTTGGCCGCAATGCCGCGGCTGCCTAGCTCCAAGGCCAAGTAGCGCGTGAACACTTCCACTGCTCCTTTCATACTGGCGTAGGCTGAGCTCCCGGCGAAAGCCACCCGCGTGGTACCGGAGGAAATATTAATAATCCGGCCGCCGTCGCGTAGCAAGGGCAACGCCTTTTGGGTGAGGAAATACACGCCTTTGAAATGAATGTTCAGCATCTCATCAAACTGCGCCTCGGTGGTCTCGGCAATGGGGGCGGTGAGGCTGGTGCCGGCGTTGTTGATGAGGAAGTCGAACCGGTCGGTGCCGAAGGTACCGGCTAGGGTTGTGGTGACTTGGGCAAAGAAGGCGTCAAACGTGCTGATGTCGGCGGCGTTCAGGGGTAGGGCGGCGGCGCGGCGACCTAGGCCTTCGATGTCGGCCACCACGGCGGCGGCTTCGGCTTGTTGGCTGCGGTAGGTCAGGATAACGTCGATGC
>NZ_MTSE01000059.1 GCF_002154225.1 Hymenobacter crusticola | reverse complement strand
GTTGAACGTACTCCAAGCCGTATAAGCCCTTTTGCTATGCAGAGTACCACTTGCTTACAGCGTTTCAAAAAGCCAAACCAGCGCCAATAACTCTTCTAGTCAAGCCTATAACATTTATCAACCGTTCGTGGCTGTTGCAGAACTCGATGCGACACCCCAAGCAAAGGCTCTACGAGCTAAAACAAGCTAAAAAGGACGTTCAAACGTCCACTTTTAGCTATGCTAAGCAGTTAGTTTGCGCTGTTTGCTTGATGGGTGATAAGTTCTACAACAGCCACCGCACCTTGCTTGGCCTAGCTATGGCCTAGTGTTTTCCATCTTAGTTAGCCCGCTTCAAAAGCCTCAACTATCCTTATCAACCAGTTGCTTACTGGCCTCATCGTAGCGGTCACCGGTATTGGGGTATTTAGCAAGTAGTTCTTCGATCTGGTGTAGGTGTTGCCCAGACAACTTCACTGCTACACTGCCGGCATTATCGGTCAGATTTTTTCGTTTTTTAGTACCGGGAATCGGAATGATGTTATCTCCCTGCGCCAGTACCCAGGCCAACGCCAGCTGGGCGGGAGTGCACCCTAGCTGGGCGGCTAATTCAGCAAAGCCGGCCGCTAATTGCTGGTTATTCTCCTGGTATTGCGGCTGGTAGCGAGGCAGTTTTTTCCGGAAATCATTCTCACCTAATTCCTCAATATTCAAGGTATTGGTCATCAAGCCCCGAGCAAGCGGGCTAAAGGGAACAAAGGCAATACCAAGTTCTTGACAGGCAGGAAGTACATGTTGCTCGACCTCTCTGGTTAACAACGAATACTCGCTCTGAACGGCACTAATGGGATGCACCGCATGTGCCTTTTTAATCGAACTTACCGAGGCCTCGGATAAACCCAGATAGCGGATCTTGCCTTCTTTGACCAACTCCGCCATCGCGCCGACCATCTCTTCTACCGGCACGTTCGGATCGATGCGGTGCGCGTAGTACAGGTCGATCGTGTCAATACGAAGCCGTTTTAAGCTGGCCTCTACTGCGCTCTTGACATAGGCTGGCGAGCCGTTAAAGCTCATCTTGCCCGTAGCATCCGTCGTAAAACCGAACTTGGTCGCAATAAAAATTTTCGCCCGGTTGGGAGTCAATACTTTGGAAATGAGTTCTTCATTTCTGCCATTTCCATACACATCAGCCGTATCCCAAAAGGTAATGCCTAAATCTAAGGCCGTATGCAGGGTCGCAATAGATTCGGTGTCGTCGGGTACGCCATAGGCATGACTCATACTCATACAGCCGAGACCGATGGCCGAAAGTTGTTCGTTGTTGCCAAATTTTCTGTATTCCATTTTAGCGCTATCTGTTGAAAAAATAGGGTCTAGTTGCTTCGGGTGGTCAGGCGACCACCAAAGAGCTACTGTACGCATTTTGTTGGCTTCTGGTAGTGTGCCTTTGTTGAAGAGGGAAGGTAGTCTAGCTACGCCCCCAGAACTGGGACCTAGATCCGTGTCAGCAAGGCGCAGTGGCTATTGCAGAATTCGCGGAGCGGCTCAGCAAGTGTGTTTACCAGAATTCTGGTATCGATGGGTGTTGTGCCTCCTTTCCACCTCCAGAAACTCGGCAGTATAGCTCGCTTCCGGCAAAGATGGCTTTGCCTGTCCTTTGTCGTCACTTGCCCCTGTTAGAGGTCGATCAACGCTTCCAGACATGGGGCGCCCACTTGGTAGCCTGCTCTCATTTGCACTCGCTTCATCTGCCTGCAAGCAGAGCCTAGCATTTATGACCGTACCGACTTTACCTTGCCGAGCGAGATGGGCCAGTTACACACCTTGAGAAGCGTAG
This sequence comes from Hymenobacter crusticola, assembly GCF_002154225.1. Classification (GTDB taxonomy): domain Bacteria; phylum Bacteroidota; class Bacteroidia; order Cytophagales; family Hymenobacteraceae; genus Hymenobacter; species Hymenobacter crusticola. The sequence continues at coordinate 6,698 of NZ_MTSE01000059.1, read as the reverse complement.
CGCTGCTGAACTTGCCCATTACCTTTCCTGACTGGATCCAGCACTTAACGCACTTACGCTACTTAGCGGTCAGAGGCACCGACCTAACCTACCTTCCGACTTGGATTGCCCAGCTGGGGCAGTTGCACACGCTCCGCATTGAGAACTGCGCGTTACAATCGCTGCCGGCTACCTTGCGCCACATGACGCACTTGCGTCACCTGGGACGCAGCTCACCGATCTGCGCGCCGAGTGGTTCCCGCGCCAATTGTGGCGCCTAGATTTCAGTGGCACGGGCTGCTATCAGCCGCAAGCGGTCGTGCAGCTGCAGCGCCGTTTAATCGGGACGAAAGTGTTCCCTCCCTTCACTATGCTTTCCAAGGTAGAGGAGTAGACGCAATATGATTTTTACTCACCAAAGACCTTGAATCAAACTGTGGATGCTTCTACTTGACACGAACGTGACTTCTCGGATACTGGTACTACGTTCTTCCTCAACGCTTTCCTAAAAGCAGACTCTAGTAGAAAGAGCTCCTTAGGGCAGCTGCATTTCGAGTACTCGTTTTTCTACGTTCAGCGCCACGTGTGTGCTGTCCAGCTGTTCCGGCACACAGTCGAGTAGATCTTGCTTCTGAAGATACTGGTGATAGGAATGAGGCCCCAAGTGAATAACCAGCTGATAGAGGTGCTGCGTGGGGCTTTGCCCTTTCGAGCGGCGTTCCAACCAAGCCCGTAAGATGAGCTGATGCGTCTGGGCGACCGAAGCCAGCGCATAATCGGCTTCCCATTCCGGCCCGAGTATCCCATCACACCAGTAGCCTCTCAACTCCGTCGTAGTCGGCTGCAACAAGGCCGCCGAAAGCCCCCATTCTAGCTGTTCCAAAAAGGCTTGTGTGACCATAAGGCAGGTAGTGTATTAAGCTAGTCATAAACTAGAGTAAGTATCGAGTTAATTCTTGGTGTTTACTAAAAATAGCGTTAGTTCACAGATAGTTACCTTCAATCGATGTGTACTTCTTACGCTTTACTTTATCAGAAGTGGGTAACCACTTGATCGGTGAACCGCTTCTTACCCTGCATCTTCCCTCTACGCAAATGGCTCGCTCAGGACTACTTCTGCAACAGCCACGGTCTACCGTGAGATGTCCAAGACTGCATTATTGACCTTGGTTAAACGTTTGATCCAATTGTTACATGGACACGCTGGCAGGGTTTACGCACTGTTAGAGGTGGTTTACGTAAAGTGCGCTGTTAGCACTCGTAGCCCCTTAATGTAGTTGCAGCACCCCTATGGAGATTGTCCAATTTCAACAGCACCTTAGCCGACAACTGCCTGAGTTGACCGCCGACGAGCTAGCCGAGCTAACGGCTGCCTTCACATTGCGCAACATCAAGAAACGACAGTTTATCGTGCAGCCAGGATTCGTAGCGGACCACCGTATCTACGTCGTGCAGGGAGCTTTCCGGGCCTATGTCATCGACCCGGCGGGGATAGACCATACTATCCAGTTCGCCATCGAGGATTGGTGGATAACCGACGTGAACAGTTTTATCTATCGCACGCCGGCCCAGATGTTTGTCGTGGCCCTAGAAGACAGCACTGTGTTTCAGCTGGATTACGCCACTGAGCAACGCCTAAAGCAAACCAACCACCGCTTTGAAACCCTCTTTCGCCTGCACGCCGAGCGGGCCGCGGCTTACCACCAGCGCCGGCTTATTTCGGCCCTGACCCGCACGGCCGAAGAACGCTACGAGGAATTTCTAGCGAAGTATCCGACTGTTTTTCAGCGGTTGCCGCAATACGTGATTGCCTCTTACCTGGGCATGAGCAAGGAATTTCTGTCCAAGATTCGCAATCACGGCGGGCCGAAAAAATTAAACTAGTTCACCCGCATTTGATGAACTAGTTCATCTTCGCACTGGAGGGGAACGGGGGACCTTTGTGGGGTGCCCAGTGCCCCTGTTTCCTGTCGCTCACCAAGTGGGAGGTACGGAGTTGGCGGGCCAGCCGTGCGACACGTTGCACACGGCGTCAACTAGTTAAGCAGATGAAAAACGAAAAAATCAGAATTGGCATTATCGGCCTGGGCGGCTGGGCCAAATACGGCCACATTCCCGCGCTACAAGCCTTAGCCGATGATTACGAAATCGTGGCTGTCTCAAGCCGCCGCCAGGAGCAGGCCGACGAATACGCCGCCCAATTTCACATCAAGCACGCCTTCAGCGACGCCCAAGCCCTGGTTTCCTGCCCTGAAGTGGACCTGGTGGCCGTCTTAGCGCCCGCCATGGAACATGCGCAACTGGCGAAGCTCGCCATTGCGGCCGGCAAAGACGTGTACAGCGAGTGGCCCCTGACCACGAGCACCGCCGAATCGGAAGAATTGCTGGCCTTGGCCGAAGCCCAAGGGGTGCGGCACCTCGTGGGACTGCAACGCCGCCTGGGGCCGAGCGCCCGCTACCTGCGCGACTTGGTCAAGCAAGGCTACGTGGGTCAGATTCGGTCCGCCCGAATGACGGTGAGCGTGGATGCGTTCGAGCCCCTCATGTCAGAAAAACACGCTTGGGCGTTCCCAGCTGCCAATTTTTCGCACGTCCTCTCCATCTACGGGGGGCACTTCATGGACGTGCTCTTTCAAGCCGTGGGCTACCCCAAAAAGCTGACCGCCGTGCTGGAAAATCAGTTTCCCTTCTTCACGGTGGTAGAAACGGGCGCACAGGTGCCGAACACGACGCCCAACGAGGTGATGGTAATTGGCTCCTTGGAAGTGGGCGGCTTATTCGCCGTGCAAATTGAAGGCGCGCAGCACCACCGCACCGGCTTACAAATCGACATCACGGGCACCGAAGGAGTGCTCCGCGTGTCGAATGTGCTAGCCTTTGGCAATAAGGAAGATAACACTGTCGAGGGCATGAAAGGCGACGAAACCACCTGGTCTTTGCTTCCGATACCGGCTGAGTATCAGTCGTTAGCAGCGGCGCACCTGGACGCCAGTACGCAGGATATGGCCTACCTCTACGCCGCTTACGCCCGCGACCGGAAAAATGGCACCTTTGAAGCGAGCACGTTTAAGGATGCGCTTAAGCAGCACCACTTAATCGACCAGATAGAACAAACGTCCGCAGTCTTTTTCAACTAGGGACAGCGAATAATTCTCGCGGCACGGTTTGGGTTGTGCGTAGCGGACACATAACGAGTAAAAGGCCTCCAGCTATTCGTTAGGGGTCTTTTACTCGTTATGATAAGTAGCTCAGAGCATTAATGGCCTTAGTTAGAAGGTTGGTACAAAGGTGGAACGAGCGGGCGTTTGGCTGTCATTCAAACGTGAACGACTGCGCGGGCCGTTCTCCGCGTGCCACCAGTGAGCCGGGCGGTTGCCCTGGGCTAGTAGATGCTCGATGACCGGGCGCAAGTGGCCGGTGCGCGGGTCGTGGCCGGGGCTCCCTGGGCGGCTAGCTGTATGCTAGGCATGCCTTACCTTGGACGGATGAAACGGCTACGCTACTTCGGCATCGTATTCTTCGTCTTGGCCACTGGTCGTGCCGAACCTAGGCCCCCCTCCCCGGCGGTGCAGAACTATGTGGCGGAGGTAGTCCGTATTCTGCAAGCCAATTTCAGTAATCGGAAGACTATCAACTGGGCAGTTTTCAAGCAGAATCTGCTAGCGGAAGCTAGTGGTGCGCAAACCATTGAGCAGGCCTATCCCGCGGTTGTAGTGGCCCTCGGTGCCCTGGGCGATAAGCATACCCAGTTTTATGGTGCCCGCCCGGTGAAAGGCCCAGAAAAAGCTGCTGCTCAGCAGCTCCCGCTCTACCCCGACGAGCTGGTTCCCGGGGACATCGGCTACATCCGCATTCCCTGGGTGGTCGGCCGTCAGCAAAAGCTGGACGCGTATATAACCCGCGTGCAGGCTCAAATCAAGGAGCGCGATAAGCCCGATGTAAAAGGCTGGATTGTAGATTTGCGCGGGAACATGGGGGGGAATATGTGGCCGATGCTGGTGGGGGCAGGGCCGATTTTGGGAGAAGATACGCTCGGCTATTGTGTTGATGCGAATAACACCAAAAGCGCGTGGCGCTACGAAAAAGGCAAGGCCTTGCTGGACGGCGAGATCCAGGCCGAAACCGCCACATATTATACGTTGAAGTCGGCCAACCCGGTCGTGGCCGTGCTGACCGATACGCTAACGGCCAGTTCAGGCGAGGCCGTGGCGGTTGCCTTCAAAGCCCGAAAGCACACGAGAAGCTTTGGAGCGGGCACGTGCGGGGTAGCGACCAGCAGGAGCCGCTTTGAGTTGTCCGATGGCTCCGTTCTCTTGCTCTCAACCGCCGTGTTCGCCGACCGCCGCCTGGTCCGGTATGGCCACTCCATAGCCCCCGACGAGCCGCTCAAGCCAGCAGCAGTAGTGCCGCGCGCCATTCGCTGGATCAGGGAAGAACACCAGGCGAAGCACTAAGTAGCATGGCCAGAGAAACGGTAGCGTCTTTCCGGGCTTGATGCTGGATAAAAGAGTGCTTAGCGTGTAAGTCCGCCCTTTTGGAAGAAGAACCCCACCTTTGGCTGAGCACGAGCGCCCGAAAGTGAATGCCACGTCGGTGGAATTCTTCTACGAACTGAATGGTGTGCACCGTATTACGGCCGAGCCGGGCCAGCCGGTTCACTACCACAATGTCGTCTTCCCGTACGGCTGCTAACAACTCGTCAAGGACCGGGCTATGGGTCCGCGTGCCGGAAGCCTTCTCTTGGAAAATGCGCGTGCAGCCCGCTTGGGTGAGGTCTTCCACCTGGGTGAGGTGCGGAAAATGCTGCTATGTACCCCAAGCGCGCTAGGGCCTGCCGCACCGTCAGCTGACAGGGGTGCGGCGCCTCTCCGGTCTCGTCCTCCTTTCGTTTGTCCAGCCACGCGGCCTTGGGGTTGGTTGCTCGAAGAGAAGCACCAGGCGCCCTATTGCTCGCCGTCCATGCCAGACCGCCGCTCTACGGGCAGGGGCAGCTTATTGCCGTTATCGCTACCTTATGCCAGGCCCTACGCCCGCCTTTTATGCGACCCAGTCCGCCCGCCCCGCCCTCGCTCTTGCTTCCACTCGCGGCCGCCCTACTAGCGGGGCTAGCGCTGTGGCCCGCCGTGGGCCTGCACCCGCTGTGGTGGTGGGCGTGGCTGGCGCCCGTACCGTTACTCTGCCTGGCTTACGGGGCTGGTACGCACCAGGCACGCGGGCTGACGATGCTGGCCGCCGGCATCGGCGTGAGTGTCAATGCTCCCTACTTCGCCCTGCTCATGCCGCTGCCCGCCGTGGGGCTGACCCTCGTGGCCCAAACGCTGGCGTGGGTCTTCGTGGTCGGGGCCAGCCGCCGGCTCGTGGTGCGCTACCAGGCCTGGTGGACGGTGCTGGCCTACCCCGTACTCTGGACCGGGCTCGATACGCTGGAAGCCGCCGTACTGCCCGATGGCAACTGGGGGAGCTTGGCGTATGCGCAAGTAGCGTTCTTGCCGGCGCTGCAGCTCACCTCCGTGCTGGGCGTGGCCGGGCTGCTCTTCGTGGTGGCGCTGGTCCCGGCGACGCTGGCGTTGGCCCTGACCTATGGCCGCCAGCTGCGCCAGGGCTGGCGGGCCTACCTCCTGACCGGGTTGGTCACCGGCGGGACGTTGGCGTACGGCACCAGCCGGTTGCAGAATGCCCCGGCCCCGAGTGGCCCCGCCACCACGTTTGGGCTCGTGGCGATCGATGAGGGCATCAGCGCGCGCACGCCGGCCGTTACCCGCGCCACCATCGAGCAGCAGTACGCGCGGCACGTGGCCGCGCTGGCCGCGCAAGGCGCTCAGGTGATCGTGCTGCCCGAGAAAATAGCGTCGCTGCCCCCGGCCCAGGCGTTGGCGTTGCAGCGACAGTTGAGCCACCTGGCGGCCCGCCAGCACGTGTGGCTCGCCAGTGGAGTGGTCGAGGAAACCGCGCCCGCGGGCCGCAATCTCCTCTGGCTATTCGCCCCCACGGGCGCGCGGGTCGCCACCTACCAAAAACACTATCTGGCCCCGCCAGAGCGGGGCTTGGCCGTCGGGCAAGCCTACCAGGTGCGGCAGGTGGCCGGCGCCACCACTGGCCTGGCCATCTGCAAGGATATGCATTTTGCCGCGCTGGGCCGGGCCTACGGGCAGCGGCAGGTAGCGGCTATGCTGGTGCCAGCCTGGGACTTTGGGGCCGACCGCTACCTGGCGGCGGGGATGACGGCTGTCCGCGGCGTAGAGAACGGCTACTTGGTTGTGCGTGCTTCCCGCGACGGCCTGCTGACCGTGAGCGATGCCTATGGCCGCTGCCTGGGCGAGCAGGTGAGTGCCCCATTACCCGGCCGCACGCTGCTGGTGCGGGCGCGCGTGGGCCCCCCGCTGGCTACGGCCTACACCCACCTCGGCAATGGACTGGGTTGGCTCTGCGTTGCAGGTGGGGTGGGCTTGCTATTGCTGGGGCGGCGAGCCCGGCGACCCGTGCCTTCCATCGGCAGCCAGCCAGCAGATTAGTCTTGCAAAACGCTGGCTCGGGTGAACAACAAAGGGCAGAATCCACGCATATACTACCATAAAGCAGATTCTCGGGGCTTTTGAGACAAGCCTACTTGTTCAGCAAAACGAGGGAAAAACTGCCAACTTATTCCCGGCAAGACAGTCTTCCGTTCCTCCTCTAGGGCGCCCCCCGCAAAGGAGTCCGAGCAGGGCCGCGAAAGCGAC
>NZ_MTSE01000058.1 GCF_002154225.1 Hymenobacter crusticola | reverse complement strand
TGTTCCTAGTCCGCTTGGCTGTCAGCGAGGAGAATAAGTATTTATATATAATATCATATATCTGGTGTTATTCTTGTGCTTGCGCTTCCTAGTCCGCACTGGTGCTCGCCGCTCGGATTCGGTTAAGGCCCCTTCCACAAGCACCGCTTTCGCTTCTCTGCGTTATGATTTTACGTCGCCTGTATTCCGACGCTCACCTGAGTATCTACTTTGATTCCAGCAATGATTGGCTTTACGTAGAGTGGATGGGAGAGCTCACGTTGCCAGTGGTGCAAACTGCTTGTGCGCGCATCGCCCAATGCTTTCTGGCTCACCCCTACCCGCGTGTGCTCAACGACAACACGTTCGTGACGGGCATCAGCTGGAGCGTAGCCCCGTGGCTGATTCGGGCCTTTCTGCCCCACCTGCGCCTGGCCGGCGTGCAACAGCTGGCCTGGGTGTGTTCCCCCTCCCTGCCAGGCTTAAGCATGGTGCAAGCCGTGGTCACTTGGCTCCCGCACCTAGATATTGCCGTCTTTGACGAACTAGAAGCCGGCGCGGCCTGGCTTCAACGGGGACGTCGGGCCGCCGGTTTCCGCTTCGACTATCCGTATGCGCCACGAACCGCGACGGCCCAAACGCAACTGGATTTGGTCGTCCAAGACCTGGCCTGCCAAGCCGGCTTGGTGCTCGGACCCGTAGCGGCCACTGCGGGCTAGTAGTTGGTGCTTGCCTTTTGTTTCGACGGAATAACCCGGCAGCCCATAAACCGATCGCTGCTAGAGTAGTTGGCTAGAGGAACTCGTGCGGACACCCGCGAGTACCTAATCATGACCGCTGCGTAGTCCGCTTACTCGGCAGCAAAGCAGCCCTACTCCAGCGCAGCCCGCTGCTGACAGCTGCGTAGCCACTCCTCAGCTTCCGCTACCTGGTGAAAGATCTGCAGCTCCAACACGCCGACTAAAGGCTCCGGGAAGGTAAGCGTGAGAATGTCCGTGTGGGTATCAGCTTGCACGACGTGGGCCACGTAGTGCAAGCCGCGCTGCAAGGCTTGTGGCAGCCAGACCCGCTCTAGCCACTCCACCGAGTCAAACCAGGAGCCTTGCAGGGCCACGTTATCGTTGAGCAAGTAGGGGCAGTGAAAAGCACCGGCCTGGGCCAGGTAGTTCTCAGCCCCGCGCATGGCTTCGGGTGCATCCACGTGCCCGCGCCAGGTGGCCCGCAGCCAGCCGTCGGCCTCTTCAAACGTGAGCGTACAGCAGCTGCCATCGCCGTCGAGTAAGTAATTAATCAGCATAGAATAAACCAGTTACTGCCACTAGGAGTACCTGGCCAAGATGCGTACTTTACCAAAAGAATACAATAGAATTTCTGCCGCGCGGACGTAGCGCTTAGTGTTGGAAGCGAAAGGCTATTGCTTATGCCGCCAAAAACTCCTCCAAGGCGGAGAGGGTCGCCAGGGGTGCACTCAGGTGGGGACAGTGCCCCGTCGCTTCCAAGGTCACCAGCGTGGCCTGGGGCAGGTGCGCCAGTAAGTAAGCGCCTACCTCAACGGGGGCTACCGCGTCCTGCGTGCATTGCACCAGCAGCGTGGGTAGTTGTAAGCGCGGCAAGAGCGGACGCGAATCGGTGAAGAGCGCTACCCGCAGGAACGCGCGGGCGATGGCGGGGGTGAGTTGGCAGAAGTACTGGGCCAGTTCTTCGCTCAAGGCCGCCGGATTGGCCGGCCCCATCAGCAAGCCGGCAAACAAGGCGGCCCAGCTGTTATCCTCGGCTTCCATCAACGCTAGCAACTGCTCCACGTCCGTGGGCTCGAAGCCGCCGTAGTAGTCGGGTTCATTGAAGTAATACGGCGAAGGAGCCAGCATGATCAGCTTGGCAAAGTAGGTAGGGGCTTGCAGGGCAGCGAGAAGTGCGATCATCGCGCCGACCGAGTGAGCGACCACGATCACCTGCCGCAAGTCCAGCACCTGACAGATCTCGACTAGGTCTTGGGCATAGCCCTCCAGCGTGGCGTACTTGGTCGCATCGTAGGCCTGCAGGTCCGACTCCCCGGCCCCCACGTGATCGAAGAGCACGAGTTGGTAGCGGGCTACTAACGCGGGCACCAAGTAACCCCAGATGTGCTGGTTACAGCCATAGCCATGACAGAACAAGAGCGTCGGCTTGTCGGGCCCCGCCCCTAGCACTTGGACGTGGTTGCGCCGCACTACCTGTTGCCGGGAGGAAGCCGATGTGCACGGGGACGCCGCAGCAGATGGCAGGGCCGCTAGTGTGGCGTAGTCAAGTGGCGAGAGGGCAAGCGCAAGCATGGGGCAACGAAGGCAAAGAAGAAGGCAGAAGAGCGGAACACGACGAAGATAGGTAAATATTATAAATTATTAATACTTACTCGTATATATTTTCCCCATTGCTTGCACCGCACGACCATTCGGCGGTTTACTCCGCGACAATGTAGCCCCCGTGCTCCCTTTCGCGGGTGTAGACTAACAGCACCGAGGTCCTCAAACTAAAGTTGCGAGTGGGTAAGCTGGCGTAGGTCAGCAACCAAACTAGAAACGCGCTGTACCAGCGGATTGCCTGCCAGGAAACGGCGGAGTTGCTGCTCGAGCGCAGCAGGTAATGCTTGGGATAAGCATAAGGTAGGATGCGACGTTAGCATTGCATAGTGTGCCAGGCAGCAACGCCGGTGCAGGTTTAAGCTTTAGAGTAGGCACAAAATTAGGTCTAGCAGGAGCTGATGCTGTGGATAACTGTCGATTACCTGCTCTTCGTCTCGTAAAGCTCTTTTTAGCGTCAGCAATTGCTGCCGCAACTGCTGACGGGAAGGAGTATATGATCGTGCTTGCCGCAACAACCCGTGCGTTGGAGCCGGGCTAGTAGGCCAGTATTTGAGGGGCCACTCCCCGACCACGTATTCCAATTGCTCGATGCTACGCAACAACCGAGGCCGATAGTAGGGTGCGGTGACCGACAAGGAAAGTAGTTGCAAGCGTAAGCTTTGCAGAATGGCGACTAAGTCAGCGGGCATAAAGAGGAGAGCTAGCGACCGCACATACGTAGCTGGCTTAGCGGACGTTTTCCACCTTTCTTTTTCTATTTATTGACGGGCTTTGCGTTAGAGGCCTACCTCATAACAGCGGGGGGTAGTAGCTCGGAGGACGGTCGCAACACGGGCCAGAAGGAGTCCTTAACTAATCGACAATTGGGCGTCCGTCAGAGACCTATGCGTAGTAGGTTCTACGCATAAGCCCCGTTCAACAGGCTACCAGTAGTTGCGCTGGAATTTCTGTTTCCTCAGTTCAAGTCTCGTGCCCTTTTCACTACGGTGCGCTTGCGTATTCTCGCAAGCGTATGTTCCCACGGAATACGCGGGGGCCTAGTATCCCCCACCACAGGGTAGCCTCGGGCACGGAGCCAGTAAAAAAGTTCCAGACCAAGACGTCCTGAAAAGCCTGTCACGAAAATGGTGCGTGGTATAAACACTCCCATAAAAGCACAAGCATTACACCTACACTATATTCCGCGCCAGCTTGCGGAGCTTGGTGCGAACGATCTCTTCCTTGCTTTCGCATTACCCTTGAGAGCTATTCCTGCTTAATAAATCTGGCTAAGTGTCCTAACTGAGATAAGCTATCAATAAAAATGAAGCCTATTATCTCATTTTTTAAGTTAAGTTATTATATAATTAAGAGCTCCATAACTATCTATTAGTCAAGTAGTAGTCAACGTAAAACAAGACAGCAGTTACGCTGAGATACGACACGGGTTACGCTGCGATAAGTCGCTTGTTACGCTGAGATACGACACGAGTTACGCTGCGATAGGAGACTGATTACGCTGCGATACTCTTAATATTTATCTCAATACTATCTCAAAAATGTGTTACTTTAGCCGGTACTATCCCGTACGCACATGGCTGACAAACGCTACCCAGGCACTACCTACGAAAAGAAACGCGGCAAATGGAAAGGGCAAGTTCGCAAGAACGGTAAAACCCAGAACCTAGGGTACTTTCTGAGCCAGGAAGAAGCGTACGCAGCAGTGCTCAAAGCCAAAGAGGACACGGAGACTGCGATAGGTGAGATAACGGGTGCGTTACCCACGTCTTATCTCAGCGCCATTCAAAAGAGCCGCCGCACGGAAACCGTTGCGCAAAGTAATGTCCTCATTGAGCGTCCCTGGTCGATGACTATCCTGGAGGCGCGGATCTTTGTGCTGCTCCTGCGTGGGTTGCAAGGTAGCGATGCGGTCAACAAGCGTATCACCGTTCCGATTGCCGATCTGATTGGGCCTCAGCATGTCGGTGGACGTACCTACCAGCTATTACATGCCGCCCTGGATAGTCTGGGAGCAATTCGCATTGACCTGCCGATGCCAAATAAGAAAAACGACTATCACAAAGCTCCTTTGATGGGGTCCTTGCAACTTGATAGCGGACAAGGCACCATCTCGGGTTACTTCTCTACCGAGGTGATGCCCTATCTCACTAATTTAATTGAGAGTTTCACCCTCGGGCAGGTAGCGGACTTGCTCAGCATTAAGAACCCGAATACCTACAAGTACTACTGGCTGATGCTGATGTGGAAGTTCCGCAGCCCCCACACGGTCGCCATTGATGAATTGCGGGAGTTGACTTCTGGCAAGGACACGTACCCCCAGTTCTCTGATTATCGCAACCGGGTTCTGAAACCCTCGCTAGAAGAGTTGAAGACGCTCAACTTTGATATCTCCTACACGGAGAAGAAGCTAGGGCGCGCTGTGGATGCCATTGAGTTTCACATCAAGTACAGCAGTGCGGAGAAAGTGCGCCCTAAACAGCTGGAGTTGCCGTTAGAAGCCGCTGCCTTACCTGTCAGTGCCTCCTCCCCTATCCCTGTTAGTGACTTTAAAGGTCGCGTAGCAGGGCGGATGCAGAAGTTCAAGCTGGAAGCTTACCAGATTGAACGCATTCTCTTACTCTCCGAAGAGGAACTGAAGCGGCTCATGAAAGAAACCCATCAGTTACTCAAGGAATACGAGTCAGGTACAAAAGTATTTGACAACATCGCTGCTACGGCTATGAGTCGCATAAACCAGCTTTTCCCTCAGCTCTACCCCAAGGCAAAGTGAGTACATTTTAGTATTAAAGCAGTTATGATTTTTGTGCTTTTTTATGCGTTTTAGTATGACAACAAACGCATTATCACTCACGTCATAGCTGCTTCTACGGATTATACTGTCGGCAATCTCCGTCGTTGTGCCTGTTTGGCTGGAATGGTTTTATCTGCTTCCGGTTTGCCTTCCAAATGGGCGAGAATGGCTTCGTTCAGCACGTCTCCGATGGTCTCGTGGCTCCAGAACGTATACTGTTGCAACCGCAGAAACGTCTCAGGAGGAAGAGCGTTCGTGAACCGGATCTTGGCCGATGCGTCGGGTATCTCTGCCGGTGATTCTAGAGTAGCGTTTTGAACGGTGGGCGTGGCGGAAGCTCCCAGTAGTAACTCGTCCATAGAAGCTGCTGGCTTGTTGGCCAAGTGATCCAGATTAATTTTTTGCTTTGCCATTGACTGAGCGAGTTAGAATTTCTTGGGTTAGCTTTTCATAGTCGGCGAGAGCGGTCGCACCAGAATCCCATTCATACAGGGACTGTTGGTTTACTTGAGCTTCTGCCACCGCTACATTTTCCCGGATAGTCGTGTCCAGCACGAGTGGTCCCATCCCTGGTTGTTCGCGCATCACCTTCACAAATTGATGGTGCAGGGAGCGGCGATAAGTAGGCGAATACTTCGTGAAGAAGATCCCTCCTACCTGCAAACTCGGTGTCAAGTTCTTCTGAATCCGCTTGATCAGTTCCAAGAGATTCTCCAATCCATTGTAGGCGAAGAATTCCGGTGTGGTCGGAATGAACACCCGATCAGAAGCCGTGATGGCTGCCATGGCCAGCGGGGAGTTCGGCGAAGGACCAGTATCGAAAATGACAAAGTCAACGAGTTTGTCTAGTCCGGCCAATGCATTTTTGAATACCAGGGCGTACATGGCATCCGTACCGAGGATCTTCTCCGCCGCCGCCAGCGTTTGCGTAGCAGGCACCAGCCACAGATTTGTTCCCACTGGGTACATGGCTTGCGCTAATGTCAATGATCCTTCCAAGACATTGGTCAGACTCTTATCACTAGGTACGGTGGGCAAACACTGCGTTAGATTGCGTTGCGGATCAGCATCCACGAGCAGCACTTTGTGGCCGGCATGCGCTAGGCAGTGGCCTACTGCCCAAGCACTTGTTGTCTTCGAAGCCCCCCCCTTTTGATTAGTGAAGGTTAGTATCTGCATCGTGTGGTGGGTGTTTGTGGTACTGGAGATGTTTTTGATACGGGGTGCCAAGCTATTCAATACGAACAATACTTACAACAAGCAGCGTATAATCCTCCTTATGTTGCTTATGTTGGAGATGTTGGATATATAATAGTTTCCTGATTATACTCCTGATTCAAAAGTAGCTGCATCCAACATGATACATACATCCAATAGAATCAACAGTTACAGCAATGAAAACACTTACAATATTTCCAACATTAACAATATATCCAACATAGACAATAGCAACAAGGTGCATTCGATGGCTGCGTAGTGGCCTACTAATACTAGGATATAATCAAAGTGCAATGTGTCATCACTACGAAGTCGTTGCGTATTACCAAGACTCAGGTTATAAGGTATGTGGCTGTTGCAGAAGTCGGTGTTCTGTGTCTTGAACGCATCGGATGCGCGCTCTCCGAGCAAAACGCTGTTTCAAGCACTTTTCAGAATAACCTATCCCAATAACCTTGTGGTGGAATCGCTCTAGGAGTTCTGCAACTGCCACAATTCTTTTCTGAGCGGTTTTGCTATTTGCCTCAATGTCTTCGAAAGTGAACTATTCGGAGGCATTGTTCTATTGGGTAAGCTGAACGGTGCATTGGCGTCGCTTTACGTTAAGCTATCCCGAGCACTACGAAAGGCATCTTGCTATTCCTGCTTCGTTTGTATGCCCGTACAGTCTGACTTAGTTCGTCGATGCTTTGAGCAAGTAGTGACTCCCGTTCGTCGCTTGGGGTGGTGGGTCGAATTGGATTACCGACCAAACGAGCGCGTCCTGATTTGCGCTACTCACTTCGTGTTAGGAACCTGCCTTTTCGCCGAGGAGCCCTCGCGCATACAAGACTCGTTAGCGGCGCTTCGGCAATGGGTTCAGGAGTGTGCCTACTTTCTATATCAGCAATCTCGGGAAGAGGCGGAGCGGCGGCTAGCAGCTTTTTTAGCTTCGCGTGCTCGATAGCGAAGCGGCTCGCCGTTTGATGGCTGGTGCATGATTGAAACTCGTCGGTTCTGTTCGCTAGACTAGGGCCTTTTAGAGGGGCAGCTCATCTAGCTGGATAGACGACTCATAATTCTCCAGTCGCTCGTTATTGCAGTAGGAGAAAACCTCCACTGTGCGCAGGTGCTTCGTGAACTGATCATAGAACACTTCCGCGAAGTAGCCCCCATCCATCTGGTAAAGGTTTACAGCATCTTCTTGCGCATAGCGTCGCATGAGGAAGGTGCCTTCGTGCCAAACCGCAGCGTATTGTTCGACGGAAGAGAGGGCACAGAATAAGTGGTAAGAGACCGCCATGGGAATAGGACAAGAGGAACGAGGAGAGGCGCGCAAAAAATGGTGCCAAAAGGCCTGAAGAAGGCTTCTAACCTACTTATTGTTCGTTAGGGCCACCAGTGTTGAGGAAAGGCGGCTTGCTGGCTACTTCTCGGCGCCTGCCTATAGTCCCTTAAAAAAGGCATAACCTAGGCATTTTGCTTTCTGTTTGTTGCCTAGGACTGAGTAGCTTTGAGAAAGTTATTGCTTCCTATGCCCAACTCTGTTCAGCCTATCTATTTTGAAAATGCCATGGGGCGTATTCTCGAGCACGCGGCCGGTTATGCCCTGGTGCGCTATCACGCTGGCAAGAGTGAGCTTACGGAACTACGCGCGTTACTCACGCACCTTGGCCACTTGCTGCTGCGGCGTAACTGGCAGCGTATCCTGGCAGATATGCGGGTGCTGGAGCCGTTGACTTCGCTGGAGAAGATCTTGATCGTAGAGGAGTGGTACCATGGTCACATTCCCCGGCCCGAACGGCTCTGCACTGCGTACGTGCTGGCGGATAATGCACTGACCCGGTTGTCGATCTATGAGCTTCAACACGAGGCACGTAAACAACACGAGTCAAGCGCTTTCACGAGCGCCGAGGAAGCGCATGCCTTCTTGTTGCAGTGTTCGCATTAAAGGCCACTCTCTATCTCTAACTGCGAGTTAAGTGCGTGCCTAGTAAGTAGGCACTTGTTTTCTCTATCACATGAAACACTAAACTATCCTTTAGCCACGTTGTCACGTTTTCTAAAGGGACGTTTGGAAAATGTGACAGGCTTGTATCTTCACGCCTCGTTGCCTTCGAAACCCCGCTGCCGTGATTCAGTACGTTGCCTATTTCCGCGTAAGCACCGCCCGCCAGGGACAGAGTGGCCTGGGCCTGGAAGCCCAGCAAGCCGCTGTGCGCACCTTTGTGGGTACTGAGTCCTTGCTGATTGCGGAATACACGGAAATTGAAAGCGGCCGCAAGAACAATCGCCCCCAACTGCAGGCCGCCATCGGGCACGCCAAACAAGAGGCCGCCGTCCTGCTCGTCGCCAAACTCGATCGCCTCGCCCGCAACGTGGCCTTCTTGGCTACGCTGATGGAAAGTCATGTCCGCTTCAAGGCCGTCGACTTGCCCGCTGCTGATGAGTTCACCTTGCACATCCTAGCGGCCGTCGCCCAGAAGGAAGCCACCGCCATTGCCACCCGCACCC
>NZ_MTSE01000057.1 GCF_002154225.1 Hymenobacter crusticola | reverse complement strand
GCTGCCTAGGTAGCGCAGGCACAGCCGGTACGCTTGGCTGTATGGACATGGGCGCGGTGGCTGGCGGCGAAGTCTAGCCATAGAGAACAGCGGTCGGCATCATAAGCCTAAAGCTAAACTGCTGACCGCTGCACTTCCTTATAAAATTCATCTATCACTATTTAAAAGAAAAACTATGAAGAATTTATCATTAGTAATGCTGGCACTACTCACGGCAGGCGCAACAGAGGCGAAAGCACAACTCAGCCTAGATGAGATATGCAAGAAATACATTGAGAAAGCAGGTGGTGTTGAGCGGTTAAAAAACCTGTCTAATGTAACGTACGAGCAGCAGCTTTTATCTAATAACTATGAAGTACCACAAAAAATTATTGTTGTCAATAATAAGGCGTTTTATTCAGAAAATGTAGTACCCGGCAAGAAGGTAGTAGTTTGCGTGGTAGATAATACGGGATGGCAAATAAATCCTTTTCAAGGTTCAACAAAACCAAAAGATCTTACTAGCCAAGAATTGACTTTATATAAATATCAAATGAATCTTAATGGTCCTATTTATAGTTATTATTATGATCCAGCAACTAAAGTAGATTCCTTAAAATTACTTGGCAAGAGCAAGGTTGGCAAAGAAGATTGCTATGTCATAAACGTGCTATACAAGAATAAATATTCAGAAAAAGCATATATATCTGCTTCTGACTTCACACTTCGTAGAATTGAAAGCGCCTACGGTCAATTACAATTATCAAATTACAAAACTATTGGTGGTGTAGCATTTCCTTTTAGCAAAGAGATGAGTAGCCCACAAGGTTCTCTTTACGTGCAAGTGCTCAATATTAAGACAAATCAAAATATTAATAATTCTGTATTCCAAAGGCCTTAGTGCTGTTTATTCGTATACTACAAACATTTATTATATGAAGACTATATTCGCTGCTTTATTCTTGTTTGTATGTGTCGGAGCAGTACAAAGCCAATCTATTAAAGTTAATCAAGATTATTCTCTGCTTATTAACCTAAAAGAGAATATTCCATGCTATAAATGTATATTAAAGTACAATGCTAGTGATGGAACAATCTTAGGATATAAACAAACTGACTCCCTAGGTTTGGCCATATTACCAGTTGAGATACTACCTCAAATACGTAATATAAGCGTACAGCTTGGAAAAGGCTGGTATGGCAGTACCCTCAGTAGAGCAATCGAGCCTGGCCAGACAATTACCTTGACGTCAGTGCCAGACAAAGCAGCCCCTTTATTGCAGAAGACACTAAGAGAGGTAGTTGTCACAGGCCACCAGCAGCTAATTGAGGACACGGGAGAAGCAGTAATTTATAATGTAGCTGCGGACATCGCTAACTCTGGTACAGATGCTACGGATGTCTTACGTCGAACACCGTTGGTATCAGTAGATGTAAACGGCACGCCTTCCATTAAGGGAAGCGCGAGTATAAAAATTCTACTAAACGGTCGTGCTGTGTCTTATCTACAACCTAGTGATTTATTAGCACAAATTCCTTCTGACTTGATTATAAAAGTAGAGGTGATTACGGCACCAGGTGCTAAATACGATGCGGATGGAGCAGCAGGCATTATAAATATTATCACAAAAAATCCAGTTGCGCTCAATCACTCCGGGTCGTTGAATACGGGCCTAGGAAGCAGAGGTAGTCATTTATTTGCAAGTGACACTTACAATACGAAAAATTTATCCATATCAAACGGGTTAGGATTCCTCTCCTTCTACAATAGTACACAAGCTAAACAAATAGCGCAATATGCAGATGAGGAAGCACCTTTTTTTAATCGAAGGTCTGCGGGCAGAACGCGCGGTTTATCCAGTAGCTACCAAGGGTCCATTGCGACGCTAAATAAAAAAAACTACTTCGAGCTAAGCTTAAATGCTTTTTTACAAACTGTTAAGCCTGAAGAATCATTTTCCTCTTACACGAAAGAACACACTAATTCGCAGTATCAAGGGCTTTTTGCTTCGAATAACAAAACAGCCAACATAAGTTCTGCCCTTTCTTTCGAGAGAAAGTTCAGTAAAAACGATCAGAAAGTGAGCGCTACTATTGAAGGAGGCTATTTGCCCACCAACAATATTGTACGCTTACTACGAGAGGCTGACGTTTTATCTACGTGTAACAGAATTAATAATAAGAACACACTTTATACAAGCTCGGCAAAAGTTGACTATGAGTTCAACATTCATAAGAAGCACTTTTTCGAGGCAGGTATAAAAGCTGCTAAGAGCTACTCTGCTGGCACAAATGACGCGGTACTGGACAGCTCCTCTGTGGACAACTATACAGCTAGCCGCAATGATCGCACAGGATATCAGCTTTCCTATTCCATCGCTAGCAGCTACTTCTCCTATAAACTAGCCGCAACGCCACGATTAAGTTCTAAGCTAGGGTTACGATACGAATACACAAGCAGTAAGTACTCGCTTGAAGATCAGACAGGTAACTTAGATACTTATAAACGAGGTAGTCTATTCCCAGCGTTGACAGTGGTTTACAAACTCTCAAATACTTCCACGCTTACGGGTAATTATAATTATCGTATTCAACGACCTCCTTTTAGCTTATTATTACCTGTTGTGTCTTACATCTCATCAGGTATTAAGTATATCGGCAATCCTTATTTAAATCCAGAGTTCTCACACGTAATCGAATTGAGTGTATCAAAATACATCGAAGCAAATTATTTCAGAGCTTCCGTGTACACGACGCTCACGCAGGGTGCTGTCAGTAGTGTCATTAGTCAACAGGATGGCACGACTACCACGTACATTAATGCCGGCAGTGAGAAAATAGTTGGTCTCAACTTTTGGGCTACTGTATATCCTGTTACTGCTTGGAGTATTAATTATGGATTTGATTTTAATTATCGCAAGGTATCAAACACAGTAGTAAGTAATACTGGGCTCCGGTTGACCAACACACTTAACACAACATTCCGCATAGGTAACAAATGGTCAACGCAACTTTGGGGCGCCTTTAACACTCCTAAGATACTGCTACAAGGAACAGAAAATAATTATACGTTCAGCAACCTATCTGTTAAGCGGGAAATGATAAGTAAAAGATTATTCTTAGCTCTATCAGTAGACAATCCATTTTCAAAAGGCTTTACGCAAAAACAAAAAATAGTATTGCCGGAATACAGTAGTAGTAACGAAGTGTTGTACTACAGCCGAGGATTTCGCTTGCTACTTAACTACAAATTTGGAAATAATAAAAACGGAACTTACCGCTCTAAAGAAAGTAGTATACAATCCGGCTTTGATGTAACAAATCTCGAAACCAACTAATCACTTACGTTTAAACTTTCATTTATATCTAACCATCTTTATGATTAACACCATGGAAAAGCACATCTGGAGCCACTTTTTTGAAGATCAGAACATTCGTTTCCCTGAACAACCAAAACTTATTGATGGAATTAGCGTGTATGATGCGCCATATGGCTTAGGCCTCCAGTTCAGAGGTGGACCTGACAAACTAGTGTTGCGCGGAAAAAGCTCAAGCGCTCTATTTAGCTCTTTGTCGCACCTGCTCGATGGAAAAAACACATTGGCTTCAATATTTGATGTTACCAGGCCTGACTTTGATATCAACGAAGTGGCTACTATGCTCAAGATATTACATTCTTATAACCTGTTAGCCGATGGTTTACATTATGACGTGCAAGCTACGCCAGCGGAAACCGATCCGTGGAAGCTACAAAAAGATTACTATAAGCGAGTAATCGGCAAGACCGCTTATAATAAGAGCGCTACATCTGTTGTGTCTTCTATCGATAATGCCAAAGTATTATTAATTGCTTCAGAAAACTTAGCACCGGTGTTTGTTTATAACCTCAAACTTGCTGGTTTTAAACATATTGGATTAAATTATATTCGAACTGAGGGAGGAGTTACGCTGCCATCCTCAGAGAGCGAAGCTGATTTAATGACTTATACAGATATCACGGATTTAAACGAACCGGGTTTACGCAATGAATTAGCTAAACGGATTGATGATTATCATTATGTACTCGTAGGACTCGAGAATCCTTCTATCAATTTCGTGCAGCAACTTAACGAATTCTGCAAGATCAAGAACAAGAAAGTATTGTTCGTACTCAGCAAGGACAATCACTTTGAGATAGGCCCGTATTTCGTACCAAATAGTACGGCTTGCTATAACTGTTCGATTTTGCGACAGAATAGCTACAAAGAAGATGCTATTTTCGACAAAGTACATAGTCAGCACTTACACGATACAGAACAGAAAGTAGATACTGCTATTAAAGGCGTTGATTTAGTCAGTGCTAGCGCTGCTGTCGGCTATGCTGTTTCGGAGCTATCAAAGATTGTTTCCAAATTGTCGAAACCAAATTTAATTAACCGAGTGGTGGATTATGATTTCCTCAATGGAACAATTGATAATATTCATTTAATGCCTGTACCGGGTTGCCCTGTTTGCTCTAACTAATTATTATTTCTAGCCATGCACTATAATCTATTAGAAGTCTTCGGACTAGAGAAATACGCGCCCATTATCGACTGGGGCAAGCGCGGCAATACCGTTACGTATAGCCACATACGGCAGACGGGCGGCACGGATCCTAAGTGGTGGGTAGGTACGGCTAAGCTAGCCAACAACCCTATCGGACGTCACTTCAAAAACAATATGAATGCCTCAGCAGGCACCTCTATCTACATCAAGGAAACATTGCTGCGTACAATCGGTGAGACGATTGAGCGCTATAGCTCTACTAATTCACACTTGGTGGACACGCCGGTGATGCTGCCGGTCGATGCTACAAAAGGCTACGTGCGGTGTCACCCCCAAGAGCCAAGCCCCCCCAGCTACAAAAGTGTCACAACCCCAGTACCTATTGAGCACACCCAGGTAATTCGTCTCGCCGACAACAGCGCAGATTATTTACCCTCCGAGCACATGCACCTAGGTTTTATGCAATATCGCAATCGACCGATGCATACGTCTCCAATTTCAACGGGCTGTGCTTTTTTTCCCGATCAAGTCACGGCCATTTGGAAAGGTATCTGCGAGGTAGTGGAGCGCGATGCAATGATGCGAGCTTGGCACACTCGCCAACAGTGTACCCGTATCGACCTGAACTCCATCATTGATTTCGATATCACGGAGCGCTTGCACCGGATCAAAGACCAAGGGCTTTCCCTGCAAGTGTTTGAAATTTCTTCGATCGTCAATATTCCGGTCATGTACGCCATTCTCATTGGTGAGGAGTTCCCCTACTATTGCGTTGGTGCCTCAGCTGATGCTAGTCCTGAACGGGCCATCATTAAGGCTGTCGATGAAGTAGTATCCATTCGGACAATGGCCAACTGGAATGGCTTTCGACGCCAGGGTGAGCGGGACTACGAGCTCTTCGATTGGGTGAACAGCCTGGACAAGCATATGGAATTGTACGCCAACTGGCGAGATACTCCCGCTTTTGACTTCCTGTTGCGACAAACTGCCCCTTCCGTGACCTTACCGGAGCTACGACAGCAAAAAGCTTGGCTGCAGGAGCCCCATTCTTACGCTGAATTGCAAGGCATTGGTCAAGATCTGGCTGCGCAAGGCTACGACGTGTACTGGAAAGACGTTTCCATCCCCGACGTGAAGGAGTTTGGCTTCGTCACAAAAGTGACGGTTCCCCAGATGATTCCGCTGTCGCAGGCTTTCTCCTGCCGCTGGTTGTCCCCTTTATTCGACGACGACACCATCTCCACAGTTAATCCCTATCCACACCCCTTTTCTTAAGCCTATTTATCATGTTTGATCAACGACTATATCCTAGCCAGAAATACCATAGCGCCTCCAGGAACAGTAGTGGTTTCATGCACGCGCTCAACGAGCACTTGATTCATTATCGCGACGACATTGTTCAACTCAAGGACAAAGTAACCTTCACATTTAAGGGACCTACCGTGCCACTGCCCCGGCCAGCACTGCCAAATGTGAGCCTGGAACACGTGTTAGAAAATCGCCGCAGTCAGCGAGATTTTGTGCATAATCCCATGACGTTGAAAAACTTAGCTACGCTACTCCATTATAGTGCTGGCTACAAGCACACAGAGGCCAAGCGTAAATATGTGCCGTCTTCGGGAGGAATGAACTCTGTGGAAGTATTCGCCTTCGTGCTCAGTTCCGAAGAAATTCCGCTTGGTGTTTACCACTATAGTTCCTTCAACCACGAGTTGGAAGAAATTAACCTAGGTGACTATCGCGAGTGGCTGAAAACGCACGTGTTTTTCCAGCAAGAGTTCTCCCAGGCTTCCGTCGTGATCGTGCTGACTTCCATGATCGGCAAGCTAACCAAGAAATACCTGATGCGCTCCTACCGCCTTGGCTTAATCGACGTGGGTCACGTGTCACAGAACATCTACTTGGCTTGCGCCGCTTTAGACCTGAAGGTATGTGCCTCTGCCGGCTTCATTGACCACGAAGTAGACGAAGCGCTTAAGATTGACGGCGATGAAAATGCTTCCTTTCTAACGATTATGGTTAACTAAGATGATACAGCTAGAAGGTATTACAAAATCCTATAACGGTCGATCTATTTTAAAGCCGCTGAACCTAGATGTTCCCGCCGGTTGTGTCTACGGGCTGCTTGGTCCCAATGGAGCAGGAAAAACGACCACGCTACGGCTGTTGTCGCGCATTATCTTACCTGACGCCGGCGCTATCTATTTTAACGGTGAAAAATACCAGGAGCGGCACGTCAAGCAAATTGGTTACATGCCGGAAGAGCGCGGCCTGTATAAGGAAATGAGCGTGCAAGATCAAATTAATTACATCGCTGATCTGCAAGGCCTTAAACGCCGCGAAGTAACTAATCGGACGGCGCGCCTTCTAAACTTGTTCAACCTAGAAGGTGTGCTTAATCAACCCATCAAGCGCTTATCGAAAGGAACTAGCCAGAAAGTGCAATTTATCTGTACAATTCTGCATCAGCCAAAACTACTTATCCTGGACGAGCCATTTAGTGGCTTGGATCCGGTAAGCTCGCAGGCCTTAGAAAAAGAGATCCTGCACCTTCGCGATAATGGCGTAGCGATTATACTCTCTACGCACCGAATGGACCAAGTAGAAACTATCTGCGATAAAGTTTGCCTGCTCAACCAAGGCGTAAAAATGCTGGAGGGAAAAATAAGCGAGGTGAAAGCGCACTTTAAGACGGGCACTTATGAGCTAACTACTAATCGAACACTCGATGATTCACTGCTAGCAAAATATATATTTGTTTCGCGTGACAAGAATAATTATCGGGTTAGTTTACAAGACAATAAAGAGGCATCTGTCTTTCTACAAGATATTTTATCTGACAATGTTAGCGTGCAACGTTTCGTTGAAACGTCTCCAACGATGAACGATATATTTATCAATATTATAAAAAATAATACCATTTTTTCTCATCCGTTAAATAACTTAGTATGAGCCAGCTATATCATGTCGTCAAGCGTGAGTTATCAATTCGGGTAAAAACTAAATCCTTTCTATTATTTTCCCTGATATCTCCAATCCTATTTGTAATACCCTTTCTCTTTGCCATATTTATGAAGCCGTCAATTAAGGCGGTAGTGAAGGTAGGTATTGTGAGTGAGCTAGCTGCGGCCCAAGCAAAAGATACAATCTTGTACCGGGGGCTAACGTTTTTCCACCTACCGGGTACATTGGAACAAGCCAAAAAACAGCTTTCTAGTCGCAAAAATGACTTGCTAGGAGTACTGTACATTCCCGCCGATGCTGCTGCCGGATCGTCTAGTATGCCGATCAAGCTATATGTACCGCAAAAGGATGCTGGGCGCGAAAATCAATACAAAGATATTGAGGCTTACGTCAATCAATACTTTTTACAAACATTAGCTGAAAATATAAAAGTATCGCAACAAGATCTCGAGGCGCTCACAAACTATCGCAGTATCTACCCGGTTGTCGTCGATTACAAGAAGAGCAATGTTAATATGCTAGCTGCTTCTATTGCTTACACAACTGGCATGTTGCTGTATCTGTTGCTTATTCTTTTTAATAATTCAATTTTAAAAAGTGTTGCTGAAGAAAAGCAAAACCGTTTGGCGGAAGTATTGTCTATGCACGTCAAGCCCTTTAATCTAATGTTCGGAAAAATATTAGGTTCCGGCTTCGTATCCCTGATGCAGATGACCTTATGGGTATTTATGGCAATTCTTTACTTAAAAGGACTGCACTGGCTCGACGTAAACTTTTTTGGCGGTGGCAGCAGTGAATCCGGAGGACCATTTAATCTAACTTTTATTCTAAATAATGTGCAGTATCTGCCACTCCAAAAGATGCTGACCTTTATTCCCCTGTTTTTCATCTTCGGATTTCTCTTGAACGGGGCCTTTACAACCGCCATAGGCGTGAGTGCAGCGGCCGATAGCAGCGCGTCACTTTCTTTCCTGGGAAACATCATCAATATCATGAGTATTTACGTGGCCATGTTTTCGGCTAGCTTCCCCACTAGCATGGTCACGAAAATTGCCATGTATGTGCCCTTCTTCTCACCGATGGCTATCCCCACTATTTTGCCTTATGGTGTTCCGGTACAGCAACTGCTGCTTTCGCTGAGTATCCTTGTGCTGTCTTTTCTCGCCATGATTTACGTTACTGGCAAAATTTATCGCTTGTCTATTACTGCCAATGGCAACCCAGTTTCTGTGAAAAGTATCTGGCGGTCATTAGCTACTAGCAACTAACCATCACGTTAGCTAGCAATGTTTTCTAGCCCATTGAACCAATGGGACGACTTGCCGGAACCAGCAAATGCCTGTAAAGCATCGTATCGCAATTGGGAGAAATTTTGGTCTTCTAAAGGGCCACGACTGTAGAGAAATCAAGCACCGTTATCTCTAGCAGGACCAGCGCTGCATCAACATGGATAATGCTTGGTCCACGTTGCAGGGGCATAG
>NZ_MTSE01000056.1 GCF_002154225.1 Hymenobacter crusticola | reverse complement strand
AGGCATCGGTGACCCCGTAGCTTCGTACCAGATCCAGCAGGATGGGTAGTTCCGCGTCCGTGAGGGGGTCGACGGGGTAGCCACTGATGGCCGCCACGCACACGGCGAAAGCCAAAGCGTGGGGAGGAGTTTCCCCAATGTGTTCTTGTTCACTGAGGGCTTGCTCCCAGTAGTTTTGGTAGCGCAGGAACTGGCCCACGGGGAAATCTTCTATCGTGCGGTAGAGGGAGAGGGTCTGATGCGGGAAGCAGAGAGTACGCATGGGAGTGGGTTAATCGAGAAGGGCGAAGATTTCTTGAAAGCTGCCCTGGGTTTGGGCTAGTGTAAGCACGCGCTGCATGTCCTCAGGGTAAGTGACGCGCAAGGCGTGTAGGGCGTCGCGGTTGCGCTGCTGGCCCGCGTCGTAGGCCTCGCCGTGCTGGCGGCGCCACGCTAAGACCCGCGCCGGCTGGTAGAGGCCGTTCTCGTCGTCGGGGTTGAGCAAGGCGAGTTGCTGGTCGCGCACTTGGTCAAGGGTCGCCTGCACCTTCTCGGGTAAGTGGTCGAGGTAGGTTTGTAGACCGGGGCTGAACGCCAGGCTCGAATACAGACCCAAGGTCAGAGTCGAGATGAGCTCGCCGTAGAGCTTCTCGTCAGGATAGTGAATCTCGGGATCGGCCTGGCGGTAGCAGATGTTTTCTAGCTCCTCCAGCGCGGCGCGGTGCTCGCGCACTTCCGAGAGCAGGACGGTGAGCTCACCGATGGCGAGCAGGTGGTGCTGGCGGGTAGCGTCCGGGACGGGCTCGGAGGCTAGCGGGGGCAGTTGGTGGAGTAGCTCGGAGCGTTCCTGCACCAAGATCTCATCGACCACGCGCAGGCGTTCGTACTTGGTTTTCATCGAGAAGGGTTAGTAAAAAAGTGAGTAGAGAAGGGGAGGGTTAGTGCAGCCTGTATCTTGAGGCCATGAACAAGCTATTCTTTATTGCGAGCTGCCTGCTAGTGCTGAGCAGTTCGCCAACGTGGGCGCAGCAGGCACCCGAAGTGGTTACTGTGCGGATTAAGGAGACTGCTAATTATGTTGACCTCACCACTGCTACCGATGGAAAAGCAGCGGATTGGCGACGCATCAAGTTCACGGCGAAGGAAGACGATGATGAGCGCACGGCGGAGGAAGTGGAGAAGGTAGTGAACACGTACTACCAGCAAGGCTTCACGATCCAAGCCGTTGTGCCGGGGTATATTGATGCTAGTACCAAAACCACAACCCTCATCTTTGTGAAGCCGGCCAAGTCGTAGCGTTAGCGGCCTCGTACCAGCCGGGCTGCTTCATGGGCGTGCCGTTATCTAGTGTTGCCTGCTAGAGCAGGTCCAGGATTCGTTGTAGGTCCCCGCGCTGCTCGGCTAGGCGTTGAATCTGCTCCATCTCCGAGGCATAGGTATCAGCAAACAGGCTGAGCTCCAAGGCTTCCAGTTGGGCTTGATCCCCGCGGCGCAGCAACTCCGGCTGGGTCATGGGCCGGGTGCTGCCGTCGTCGTTCACGTGCAGTAAGACCCCGTCCTTGGCCTGCAGGTCACGTTCGGCACACTCCGCCGCCACCGAAGGAAGTAGTTCAATGAAGCGCTTCAGGGGCGGGCTCAGCGTCAGGCAGCTGATGTTACCACCTCCATGCAGGTACCCCAGAATATCGGTGTGAGCATCGTAGGGCAGATCGGGCGTTTCCGGGTCTTCCGTGAACTCGTAGCCGTCGTCCTCATACCCTTCGGGGATGGTGCCGTTCAGCCCGTGATGACAGGCGGCTTCGATGGCGCGTAGACTGTTGCAATGATCCTGAATCTCGGCTTGCATGACGGTAGCTTGCCCCACGCTCTTGGTGTACTCTTCGAAGGTTTCGGGGGTGAACTGGTACTGGTCCAGCCGCAGTAGGCGAAAGACGAAGTACTGCTGGCGGATGGCCAGGCGGATGTGGATGGTTTCGAAGCGATCAATTTTCGACATGATGGGAGAGGATAAGAAGGGAAGAAAGGGTGGTATCTTGGCGGGATGAAGTATGTTCCCCGCTGGCTGTTGCGCGTGCCCCCGTTGTGGCGGGCGTTGCTCGTGTGCGCGGTGCTGAGCGGGCTGCTGGCCGTGCAGTTTTGGCTACTCGTGAGCTAGAGAAAGCGCACGTCGCGGATCGTTTCCAATTGGGTCAGGAGCTGCTGGTAATCTTCCGCCGTGGTGGCCTGTTCGAACGCTTTGGCGGCCGTCTGGGCGCGCACCAGGACTTGCTGGAAGAAGTGCACCATGGATTGGTTCTTCAGATCCTCATTAAGTTCGTCTTCGATCTCATCAGCCAGCGTTTGGGCGACCATCTCTCCCGTTTCGTTCTCGTGGTAGACGGGTAGTTCCGCGCCGGTGAACTGACGTAGCAGCTTGAAAGGATTGAGCTGGGTGGCTTGGCGCACGTGCTCGGAGAAGTAAGCAAAGTCTTCGGGCGTGCTGGTGCCGATCTTCTCCCCGCGGGTATCACTACCGGGGAAGTACTGCTGCAAGTCGTTATGCAGGGTGTAATGCTGTAGGCTCTCGGGGTCGTCCTTGTAGGCTACCTTCCACTTTTGTCCCTCTTCATCGATTCCGTCTTCCTCCCAATCGGTCTCGTCCTCGCTGCCAAACTCGTCGATCGTTTCGATTCGTTTTTCGATAGCGTAGCGCTGCAGGTCACCCGAATATTGCGCGAAGAATTTTTGCAGGTCCTTAATCGCCCAGCCGATGTTCTTGTGCAGGTCGGTGAGCGAGTTGTTTAAGACCTGCAGGTGGTAGAAGCGGGGTAGGGTGTAGTTGAATAATTGCTGGGCTTCTTCGTCGGGGGTATTGCTGCCGGCTAGTTGCAGCAGGCGGTTGAACTCGCCCATGCTGTCACGGGGTAGGACGACTTGTTCGAGTAAACCGAGCTCACGCTGGAAGGCGTTGAGCAGGGTAGCTAGGTTGTCGTTGGACTCGATTTTGGTGAGGATTTGGTAGCGCATATTGTGGGGGTTGAGGAAGTTGGAAAGGGGTCACCGGTTTGGGGATACCTTGGAGAAGTAGTCCATTTGAGTGGACGACTTAGCGGTAGTGGAAGGGGGTACCAAGTCGGTACAGCCTTGCGCTGCGGCTAGAAGGGGTCTTCGTCCTTGGCGGCTTTGCGGGCTTTTTGGTTGTGCTCGCGCACGAACGTGTCGTAGTCGGGATAATCCAGCAGCGGAGCCGAGGACACGGAAAAGGCCTTTTTCAGCCCGTCGAACTGCAAGAGCTCGTTGAGCATCTTGCCCGAGCCGCGTTTGTTGTAGTACTTGATGTGGGCCAGATGGGAAGCGAACTTGATGTTCTCGGGGGTGGAGCTGACCTTGTCGATGATGTTGGCAAAGCAGATCGAGAAGTCACTGTTGTCGAGGATTTTTTCGGACCCACGCACGAAGGGTCGGGCGTCGCGGGTGTAAGCTTGACAAGCCTTGGTGGTGTGGCAGATCAAGAGAATAAAGAGGTTGTAGCGCTTGGCCAGCTCTTTCAGTTCGAGCGTGATCAGGTTGAAGCGTTCCGTCTCGTCCTTGCCTTTGCCGCCCATCGCCGACAATCCATCGATGGCAAGCCCGTCTAGGGAGCCGTAGAGGGCAATCGTGTCTTGGATGTCGCGCTCGTAGTCCTGGGTGGTTTTCCCTCCATTACCCGTGAGGATCAACAGGTCGGCGATGGACTCGGAACCGGTGCGCAGCAGCTCGCGGGTTTCGTCCTTGCTCTGGCGGGCGTAGCCTTGCAGGACTTTGCTGGCGGGCACGCCATCCTCGGGCTCGAAGTACATATCCAGAAAGCGGTTCACGGTTTCAGGTTTGCCCATCTCCATGGAGGAGTAGAGAAAGCGGTTGCCGTAGCCGAGCACGTTCTGGGCGATGACGTTTTGCAGGAAGTAGCTCTTGCGGGTACCCCCCGAGCCGATCAGCACGCAGAGCTTGCCCTTGAGACTCTGCTCCTGGTCTTCGTCGATTTCGGGCACCAGGCAGGTCATGGGGGAAGGTTTCTGGGTGTAGTAGTCCAGCCACTCTTCCTGCCAGTGGCTGAAGGTTTCGACGTGGTCAGCAGTCGATGCCTGGGGGGTGAGCACGCTGGCTTTGGCTTGGCCTCGATTACCTTGCGTGCGCTTGAAGGCCGATTTGACGATGCGCTGCAGGTCTTGGTCCGGCAGGGGCACGGGGCTGGTCTGGTTGATGCAGGCGATGAGTTGCAACACGTGGCTCTCGTAGAGCTGGGAGTGATCGAAGAGGTGACAGGCCTGCTTGAAGAGCGTGTTGTCGCGTTCACCGGGTTGGGGTGGGGCGAAGAAGTCGCGGTCAATTCCACCACCCGAAGTGCCATTTTTCACGCCGGTTTGCTTGCTGAAGGCGGCTACGTCGAAGGTGCGGGCGTACTCCCACAGGGCAATAAGCCCAGCAAGGGGTGTTTGCGCCGTCAGGCGGGCCTCGGGCTTGTAGTCCGGGCGCGGAGCCTTCGCCAGATCTAGAAGCTCGTCTAGGGGCAGGTTTAGCAGTTCCGTGCTGGTGAGACCTACCTTGTAGCGGCCGCTCTTGGCGTTACGGGAGTTGATGACGCGGAAGATGCGGTTGGCGTTGTAGATCGACAGGTCCACGTCGGCGAAGTTCTGCCCGGCTTTCTTGGCTTCCACGACTTTGGTTTGCAACTCGGCCAAGGTCAGCTCGTGGCACTCGGCCAGCAGGCGAGCGGCTAGGACGTTGAGCTGCTTAGGTAACTCAGGAGAGGGGGCGAACCCGCCGAACAGGCTCTGGTGCAGGCCCACGTGGAAGCCCTTGGAGCCGGAAAAGCACAAAAAGAGCTGCTTGGGGGAGAGTTGGAAACGACTGTACAGGCGCTTGAGCAGGTCGCAGGTGGAGGCCAGGGAGCCGGCTAGATCACCATCACGGTCCAGGTCGAAGTAGAGGAACTCGGCGAAGTAGCTACCGGCAAAACCAGTGACGGAAAATTTGCCCGTCTGCGGATCGCGATTGACTTCCAGATGTTCGTGGATCGAGTTGTCCATCCCAAACATCGAGAGGTAGAACTCCTCGTCGGTGGGCTGCAAGGTGATTTGGGCTTTGGGGAGCACGGTGCCGCGATTAGTCAGGGCGCCGCGAATGACTTCGTAGTTCATGGGAGAGCGTTAGGCGGTGACAGCGGCTTCGCGGTTTTTGCGGCTGCGGATCCAGCCTTCGATGGTGCCGCGGGCCGAATCGTACTTTTTTAGCAACGTGGCCGAGTTCTGCATGCCGAGCATGATGTCGGCGACCAGCGCTCCGCCGTGCTTGCGTTTGAGTTTGACGAACTGTTCTGGTAAGAGGGGCTCGTTCATCTGGAAGAGCTTGGGCACGGGGTTTTCCTGTTCCCACTCCACGAAACGCTCCCAGGTAGCCCGGTCTTCCTCACTGAGCTGCGCCACCAGTTCGGGCCATCGCTCCGCCAGCGGAACGAGGGGGTTGGCGGCCGGCGTAACTTTTCCTTTCTTGCCAGGGAGAGGGCTGGGGAGGGGTACAACGCCTATGGGCTCTTGCTCGTCAGGTTGGTCGACCAGAGCAGGCTCCGGTTCCTTCTGCTCCACCACTGGCTGATCGGCCGCTACTTCCTCCTCTGCCAAATCAAAAACTTCCTCTTCGCTCGCGGACGCCGCGGCGAGAGCCGCCTCACAGTGCGTGTTTAGGTTTTCTTTCGTTTGGTTTAGTTTTGTTTTATGTAGTAGCGGGTCTTCAGGGGGTAAAAGGGTGGGCGAAAGGGGTGGCAAAAGGGTAGGGGAAAGGGGGGTGTTTTTCTTACCCCTTTGTTCTTGCGCTACTACTTCGGCCTCCGGATCGACGAGTTGGTAAATCGTCGTGCGGCCTCTGCCGTCGCCATTGCGGAAGTCAATCAGGCCCGCTTGCTTTAAGCGGTTGCGGGCCGTGGTGAACGGGTCCTTGGTCTTGAGTCGCAACTTCACCAGTAGTTCGTCTACCGAAAAGTTGAAGGGATTCTTCCACCCTAATGCGTTGCAGCGTTCCAGTAGTCTGAAATACACGGCGGTCTCATTGGGGGTAAAAGAATATTCCAGATCCTTGGTCCAGAAGTGATTGATCAGGGCGATGTAATTCATGGGGCAACGGGGCTCAGCGGGACCGTACGACAGAGAGCAGGGGTTAAAAGCGCCCCTCGTGCAGGGCCGTGAGTTCTTCTAGCAGCAGCGGCCCGCGGGCGAGGAATTGCAGCGGCTCACCCCCTGCTACCTTGACCTCGGTGAGGCTGATCCACCCGCGCCGCTGCAGCGTGAGCAGGGAACGTCTTACTTGTAGCGGGCTGGACTCCCCAATGGCCTCGGCCAGGGCCTCGTCGTCGCGCAGCACAAAGGGTGCCCAGAGCGGCAGGGTCTGCTGGTGCAAGACCAGCAGTAGGAGCTTCTCGCGGGGTTTCACGCCGCAGAAGGACCCGGTCATGATACACTCGCGCTCGGCAACGATACGGGCCCACTGCGCCGGGCTGTAGTCGTAGGATTCGGTGTTGGAAAGCATAGGCAGAAGCAAAGCGTTGGAGGTCTTAGCGCAGCACTGTGGGCCGGCTCAGGCGCAAGGGTGGTAAGCTGGGCGGACTGGTCGGAGTAGCAGGCTTACTAGCGGGCGCTGTCAGTTTGGTGGGGGCAGGAGCCGTACTAGCAGGAGGTGCTTGCGGGACTGCTAGCAAGGGGGCACTTGACGGCTCCACTTGCGCGGTGGCGGGTACCCACTCCCGGAGGGGTTGGCGATACCCGCCGGCAGGGGACTTTTCCAGTAGGCCGACACTGACGAGTTCTTGCAGGGTACCCTCGGCATCCGGGCAGCCCCAATACCGGGTGAGATTCAGCAAGAGTTGGTCTTCCGGCGCGCAGAACGCGGGCATGATGGCTGCTAACCGTTCGGTATATTCCTGCTGGTCTTCGAAGGGGAGTTCGGCGAATGAGAGCATAGAAAAGAGGAAGCTGATTCAGGAATGGGAGGGGTATAGGCGACCAGCACGGCGCTGAGCTCAGCGTCGGAGAGGTGGAAGCGGCGGCAGAGATTCTGGCGGCCCGTCTCGGAAAAAGTAAAATGGGGAACTGCGTCGAGGCAGGTGCGGAGCGCTTGGTTAGCCTGTAGTAGTGCGTGGCCGTCAACAGGCTCTGAGGCACTCGTGGCCGTAGACATCGCTACTGGCTTTGTAGCGCGTTTAGTACCTCGGACTTCTTTAAGTACACCCGTCCGCCAGCGAGCTTATAGAAGGGCAGTATGTTTCTGCGCTTCAAGTCGTGTATTGTCGCTAGGGAGCAACTGAGCAAGTCTGCTGTCTCTTGTAAGGTCAGTAGCTGTTCAGTCTCAGCTATTGGCTGAATTTGTCCAAGTTCATCTCGAACGATGGCTCTAATCTTCTCCAGGAGCACATCTGATCCTAAGTTCTTTACAACAGTCTGGTCCATTTAGAGGCGGCCGCAGGGATGTTGCTGCGGCCTTGACTCTCCAAAGGTCTCTAGTTGAGTTGAACTCAATTGACCCCTAGGTCACTTAGGTTCGGAAGCGTCCGAAAGTATTCAAAAACAAGTCTAGTCCAGTTTAATGCCAAGCAATTTCGCAGCTTGGTTATAGTATTGAGCATAGTTCTCCCAAGTCTCAAAAGCAGGCTTGCTTAGTATCTTCTTTCTCATTCTCTGGATTGCACTTATACTAACTTTCGCTTCAGGGAATGTTGCCTTAATTAATCGTTCTGCAGTCACTGGCGACATTCGTTTGACTAAACACCCTGCTTCTTTCAGCGCCCAAAATAATGCTGCCCATTCTTCAGATTTCTGGCCGGGGGCAGGTTTGTTAACGGGCTTGTAGTAAAGAGATAGGCCGTCTTTCCCTAAGAGCCAATTGAGCTTATCTGGTTGGTCTTTATAATCGCCAGTCAACCCATCATAGAAATCCCTATAGAAATTATCTTCTTCAGGGTCATTTTCTGTTGCTAAGTCCTGCTGAATTGCTTTTGCTGATTCTACCTCATCATTAGGTAAAGACACTCCTTGTGGAATTATACTTGATATATCTCCTTCTGCTAGTTCCCAACTTGGGTTGGGCATAGCTAGTACACGTTCAGCATGAGCTGGTGTAAACTCTTTAGTTTGAGTAGTTCCTTTTATGCGTAAAGGAATCCTTTTTCGAGTGTCACTTACAATAGCTAGGCGATGATTAATCCAGTCTAGAACTTTCTGTATGCGAACATCCTGCATTATCCCTACAGCTCTATCTTTGATGATTTCAATCAACTCCTGGCATCCTGCTACACTAAGCCGTAGACGATATTCCTGCTCTAGCGCGTGAAGCATTTTCTCAGTAGATAAGCGCAGAATAGCATCATAAAATTGTTTCGGAAAAGTAACCGAATACAACTCATCCACACTCACTAACTTGAATTGATTTACCTCTTGTTCGGCAGCAGCGTGCTCATTCGCATGCTTCTCAAGCCAAAGCTGCGCCTTTTCAAGTCGCAAGCGGTGTTGCTGATTAATATCTTGATTTCCAGCCAAATAATCGACAATTATTTCGGCAGCATAGGTATAATCAACAGCTGTGTTAAGCTGGCGTACCCCGAAGTACTCATGATGTCCCCACCAATCTAACTCTTCTCCTATCGTGGGTAGTGGCAAGCCTTTGATTCGCTCAATAAAGTAAGTAAAAAACTGTTGTGAATAGAGGTATTTAGACGAGTGTTTCTCAACACCTTCCGTCATTTTATCAAGGAATGACCGTCGTTCCTCTTGGGTCATATTAGCTGTGTGGTAGGGCCAATCATTACGCCAGTTTTCCTCAAGCTCTTCCTCGCTCGGCCATTCCTGATAGATATCATAATAAGCCTCACGACTTGCGTTTTTTACAGCGTTGTTGCGCTTCTCTAAAAACTCATATCTTTCTTCCATCTCGGACTGGTTTAAAGCTTTTAAATTAACACTGTTACGGACCTGCACGCGTATGTCTCTGCCCGGTTATAGGTTCAGCCATACCCGAGCAGAAGAACTAGGTTCTTCACGTTGTTTTGGTAGCAGCCATCCCCTATAGCGTAAGAAGCCCCAAAGTGATGGAATCCTTGACGGCCAATCGCTCGTTGCGCGAGGAATAGGATCGCGTGCTTAGCTTTTAGAAGTACTACAGGCCCGCTCAAGCGTTTGAACCACTTGGGTCAACTTTGCGCCATCGGCTTTCCGCTCCCATTGTACTGCTGAATTCGAAACAGGTGGGCAGCGAAAGCCGGCTAGTGGATTGTGCACCAGATAGGCTCGTTCCACGCCCCACCAGAGTACCCGTTGCAGGCGGCGCA
>NZ_MTSE01000055.1 GCF_002154225.1 Hymenobacter crusticola | reverse complement strand
CGTAGAGGCCGGCAACGGCCCGTTCCCGTAGTTCCTGCGCCAGGCGCCCGTGGCGGGAGCCGAACGGGGCGGGTTGCAGCAAATCCAAAAGGTGCTCGTCCACTTGGTGAGCGGTGTGGATGGGAATGATGGTGCTGATCGCTTTCCGCGTGTCGTCTGCAGCTGGGTAGGTCGCTAGGTCCACCAGTTCCACCTCGGTAGCTGCCAGAAAGCGGCGCTGCATGTGCGCGTCGGTCATGGCGTCGGCGGTGAGCGCGGCGAGCTGGAGGGGGAAGTGACGCTTGAGCTCGGCTAAACTACTGGTGCGCGTGGCGGCGAGTTCCTCGCGCATCAAGGCATCGGTGACCCCGTAGCTTCGTACCAGGTCGAGCAGAATGGGTAGTTCCGTGTCCGTGAGGGGGTCGACGGGGTAGCCGCTAATGGCCGCTACGCACACGGCGAAAGCCAAGGCGTGCGCAGGGATCTCTCCGGTGGGTTCTTGTCCACTGAGGGCTTGCTCCCAGTAATTTTGATAGCGCAGGAACTGACCCACGGGAAAGTCTTCTACCGTGCGGTAGAGCGAGAGGGTCTGATGCGGGAAGCAGAGAGTACGCATAGGAATAAGTTAATCGAGTAAGGCGAAGATTTCTTGAAAGCTGCCCTGGGTCTGGGCTAGTGTGAGCACGCGTTGCATGTCCTCAGGGTAGGTGACGCGCAGGGCGTGCAGGGCCTCGCGGTTACGCTGCTGGCCCGCGTCGTAGGCCTCGCCGTGCTGGCGGCGCCATTGCAAGACCCGTGCGGGCTGGTAGAGGCCGTTCTCGTCGTCGGGGTTGAGTAAGGCCAGTTGCTGGTCGCGCACTTGGTCAAGGGTCGCTTGCACCTTCTCAGGTAAGTGGTCGAGGTAGGTTTGTAGACCGGGGCTGAAGGCCAGGCTCGAATACAAGCCCAACGTGAGCGTGGTGATCAGCTCGCCGTAGAGCTTCTCGTCGGGATAGTGAATCTCGGGGTCGGCCTGGCGGTAGCAGATGTTTTCTAGCTCTTCTAGGGCGGCGCGGTGCTCGCGCACTTCCGAGAGTAAAACGGTGAGTTCACCGATAGCGAGCAGGTGGTGTTGGCGGGTCGCGCCTGAGACGTGCTCGGTAGCTAGTGGGGGCAACTGGTGGAGTAGTTCGGAGCGTTCCTGCACGAGGATCTCGTCGACTACACGCAGGCGTTCATACTTGTTTTTCATGGAGAGAAGGGGATAAGGGTAAGAGAAGTGGAAAGGGGATGCGTACTTATCACGGCGGGCGCGCTAGCATGGTATTTTTAACTGTCGAGGTTGATAATATATCGTTTTCAATTCACTTTCAGTGAGTTATCATCTAAACAACTTGCCGATGACACCCATTTCTACCCAGCCGCCCATATTGCTCGCTATCTCGCCGGCCTTGCGGCGCCTGCCCGTGCTGCTTGCTTTGTTGGGCATAGCCGTGGCAGTGCTGGCGGGTTGTCTGCTGTAAATGCTGCTGCCCGTAAGGATGCGTTACCGACCTCCCTGCGTGCGCCATGCGAAGTGGCGAGCGATCTATAGGCTGCGCCCCCAGCGGTTCATGCAACGACGTGCCCTACTGGTGTGCGCGGTGATGAGCATCTGTCTGCTAGTGGAGTACTGGCTAGGCTTGTGGGGGCCGTAAGGGGCCACCCTGTCAGCGGATCATCTAGGTTTAGGCGGCCTAAACCCAGCTCCATCGTCACGCGTAGAAGGCGCTGCTTATTCATAAAAGAACTGCTGCGCGGGGTTGTTGCATTCCTGCGCGCGGCAGAAGCGAGACAGGAGCCGGTTGCGCTGTAGCCGGCCCCTATCTGCTAGCTCGGTGCTCGCAGCTAGAGCAGGTCCAGGATTCGTTGTAAGTCCTCGCGCTGCTCGGCTAGGCGTTGAATCTGCTCCATCTCCGAGGCGTAGGACTCGGCAAACAGACTGAGCTCCAAGGCTTCCAGTTGGGCTTGATCCCCGCGGCGCAGCAATTCCGGCTGGGTCATGGGCCGGGTGCTACCGTCGTCGTTCACGTGCAGTAATACCCCGTCCTTGGCCTGCAAGTCCCGCTCGGCACACTCGGCCGCGACGGAGGGCAAGAGTTCAATGAAGCGCTTCAGCGGAGGGCTCAAGGTTAGGCAGCTGATGTTACCGCCCCCGTGTAGGTAACCTAGGATGTCGGTGTAGGCATCGTAGGGCAGATCAGGGGTTTCTGGATCTTCCGTGAATTCGTAGCCGTCTTCTGCATACCCCTCGGGGATCGTGCCGTTCAGCCCGTGGTGGCAGGCGGCTGCGATAGCCCGTAGACTGTTGCAGTGGTCCTTGATTTCGGCCTGCATGACGGTTGCTTGGCCGACGCTCTTGGTGTACTCCTCGAAGGTTTCCGGGGTGAATTGGTACTGGTCCAGACGCAGTAGACGAAAGACGAAGTACTGCCGGCGAATGGCCAGGCGGGTGTGGATGGTTTCTAAACGATCAATCTTGTGCATGATGAGCGTAAGTTGGTAGTGAAAAACAAGGGATTACTATCTTGCGATATGCGTTATGTGCCCCAGCGATTGCTGCGTGTTGGTATCATGCGGCCGCGGTTGCGGGCGTTGCTGGTGTGCTTGCTCTTGGGTGGGTGCTTGGCGCTAGAGTACTGGCTTAGCCAGTAAGGGAGAAGCCAGTGAATAGACTTGGCAGGCTTGTTGTCAAGTCTACTTTTTCTTCTTATTATCCTATGTCTGATTCTAAACAAAGCTTCCGAAGGGCCTTCCAAGCCCGGCGATTCCCCCTGGCAGCGGTCTTACTAGCCCAAGTGGTAGAAGCCCGGCACGTCGCGCTCTCGCCGGTGGTGCTGATGCAAGTGCAACGCCGGTGCATGGACCTGCTAGAGCAGCGCGACGGCCAAGACGCGGACGCCTTGCTGCGGGTTGCGGAGACGTATGTGCCCTCCGTAAGCTAGAGGAAGCGCACGTCGCGAATCGTTTCTAACTGGGTTAGGAGTTGGCGGTAGTCTTCCGCAGTGGTGGCGAAGGTGAAGCTAGCCGCAGCCTGATTAGCACGCACGAGGACTTGTTCGAAGAAGTGCACCAGGGATTGGTTCTTCAGGTCCTCGTTGAGTTCGTCTTCCACTTCGTCGCCTAGGGTTTGCGCGACCATCTCGCCCGTTTCGTTCTCGTGGTAGACGGGGAGTTCGGCGCCGGTGAACTTTCGCAGGAGTTTGAAGGGATTAAACTCGGTGGCCCGGCGCACGTGCTCGGAGAAAGAGCGAAAGTCCTCCGCGTGGCTGGTGCCGATCTTCTCCCCGCGGCTATCGCTGCCGGCGAAGTACTGCTGCAAATCGTTGTGTAGGGTGTAGTGCCGTAAACTCTCCTCAGCATCTTTGTAGGCGACTTTCCACTTGGGGCCTTCGTCGTCAAAGCCGTCTTCCTCCCAGTCGGTCTCGTCCTCGCTGCCGAACTCGTCGATGACTTTCATTCGGTTCTCGATGGCGTAACGCAACAAGTTCCCTTCGTACTCAACGAAAAAGTTGGTGAGGTCCTTAATCGCCCAGTTGATGTTCTTGTGCAGGTCCGTGAGCGAGTTACTCAGGACCTGCAACTGGTAGAAGCGGGGTTGCAGGTAGGAGAGCAGTTGCTGGGCGTCTTGGCTAGGCTGCGCGCTGGTAGCCGAGGCCAGCAGGCGGTTGAACTCGCCCATGCTGTCGCGGGGGAGGACGACTTGTTCGAGTAAACCGAGCTCGCGCTGGAAGGCGTTGAGCAGGGTAGCGAGGTTGTCGTCGGACTCGATTTTGGTCAGGATCTGGTAACGCATCGGGTAGGGGGGTGAAGAAGGTAGAAAGGGGTCACCGTTTTGGGGATACCTTGGGGAAGTGGTCCATTTGAGTGGATGACTTGTCCTAGAAGGGATCATCGTCACCTTTGGCTGCTTTGCGGGCTTTCTGATTGTGTTTGCGCGCAAAGACCTCGTAGTCACGGTAGTGGAGTAATGGTGCTGAAGAAATGGATTCGATAGAAGAGTTATAATTCGCAGAAACACACTTTTAGGCCTGCTCAGAAGAAGAAAGTGAATGTTTGAAAATTGCATTTCCCCTATCTCATTTGTCTCATGTCTTGAAAGTGAGACGAGACACTTTAGAAGTAGCTTATTTGTTTTTTAGCCATCGACCGACAGTCTGGAAAGGCACCCCTGTTTGCTCCGCAATGTCCCGGTAGCTCAATCCGTGCTGATGAAGCTCAAAAACCTTAGCTTCTTTTGCAGCTTTGGCTGCCATCTTACCAGCGGCACCGGCAGGCTTCGGCATGCGCTGATACATCGCTAAGGAATGGGCAAGGAATACGTCTCCTAAGGCAAGTGCTATGTCAAAGTCAAGCTGATCACAAACTAGCTTGCCGGGCTCTTCGCCGTTTTCGAAGGCCCGCAGCAACGTCAACAGCATGGCAATTCGGAAGACAGACAACCCCAGGCGTTTGGCAACACTACCGCTTTCCTCGCCGCACTGATCGACAGCAGTGCCAAGCCACTGTTCTCCGGCTTCGTTTAGCTGCTGCCACTGACTTGCTGTTAACTCGATCCGAATGGGAGCGTTCGCATGTAAAATCATGCGGCTTACATTGGTCGAGAGCGCATCAAAGTACGCGTTCAAATTTCCTCGACCAGCAGAAGGGCTCACATCGCGCCAGGTATGGGGAGCTTCGAAAGAGTAGTAGAGGTTGCGGCTGAAAAGCCCGTCTTCGGCACTAGGGATGAGCTTCAGTACTTGACCAGGGGTGCCGGTCAGGGCAACAGAGATTGCTGGCGCTGACAGTTCATAGAACTCCTTCCCTGTTTTGCGTTGATAGGTGTAGGCTTCGTGGTGAAATGCTTTCCGCAGTAAGTCAGAAAACCCATTCCCCCAATCTTGACCCATTGCGCCACTGAGCGTGTCCGCTTCTGTCTCGCAGATAATACCTGATCCATCATTGTCGGCCAATACCTTGATTACGGCGGCGGCACTGCTGTTCCCTGGGATATACAATTGCTTGAAGGCAGGCGCTGCAGGAGCAGATGGTACTGGCATTCCCTTCTTAGCAGATCGCTTTCCTTGTTGGTACTCCTCGTTTAGGCGTTCATATTCCTGTAGGTTCAGTTTACTTTCGTCAACTAATGATTTGTGATAGGCGTAAGCTAAACGACGAGCCCACGATAAGCCACTTTTGCCGTTGGCAGCGGGTGCAATGATGAAACAATACAGGTTCATCCACACAGTAGAGCCGTCATACACGCCTGTAACAGAACGAAAGCAGCCTGACAAGATGGACATTGTGGACGTGAGCATCACGTCTCGTTCCCGACCGGCTGAGAACGGTTGACAACACTGCTGGAGTAGCCGCGGCATTGCGTCAAAGATCCACTCTGGAATAGTAGGCGTTTCGATTGGCTCACTAGCGGAATTTGTACTCGTAGCAGCCGTAGCTACTCCGCTGTATGAGGACTCATGAGCGCGACCGCGCGGCGCCTCGTAGGGCTTGCTGGCAAACTTAGCTGCCTCGCGCTGGTATATGCCTTCGACAGTGGCGCGTATCTCTCTTTCAGGGAACCCTTCGGCTGTCCAGTTATTCAAACAGTAGTCCAACCACTCGTGTAGTTTTACACCACTATCATTCGCAAAGAAGGTAGCAGCAGTGAGATAGGTATTACGACCACTACCTTCTCCAACTGGCATGAGTCCACGCTTGGCGGTGTGCTGTTCTATAACCCAATTCAGGCGATGCGCAGTAAAATCTACTTCGGTTGCCTCTGCTGAATCAGGGCGTATGCCAGCACTACGCGTATGCGCGAGCGCAACATTAGCTGGATTCGGGGTTTCTGGTGGAATAGTCGCGTTAAGTGCATCCAGGTCTACGTGATTAATCATGTTGCCAGCAGGTGGGGTAGGTTAAGCGGCGTAAGCCGGATTCAGGTAAGCAGAAGGGTCATGGCAGAGGTAGCAAGCTCGCGCTGGATCCTTACCGCTCTTGTCAGGTACTAAGCCGAGTTGAGCGTAGTGATGCGTGAGGTAGGTTGAGAGGACTTTGAAGTTGGTGAGGTGATCGCGCCGGGGATCGATGGCTAGCAGACACTTCAACCCTTCACCACTGGGGCTGACGAACATCATCACCACCGAAGGCGACAAGGCAGCATCCGTAAGTAAGGTCTGTTGAGCGGTGGCTAGGTCAGGAACATGATCAAAGTCCAGTACCATAAGCCCCGAGCGTTCAGTAAGGCATTTGTTGTCTCGCTTGGTGAACACCCCAGCCGGAGTGATGTAGTCAAGCTTCTTTTTCAGCTCATGACGATTATTGCTCCCTACCTCTGCCAATCGAATTGCCTCAGTTTTGGCCCTCAAGCGTTTTCCTGTGATCACTTGGTACACTAAAGCAGGTGTCACCGCGGCACGAGGTACAACGTTGCCTATAGGGCCTAAATAATAACTAAACTTAGGTGGCTCAACTATACTAGTACCCTCGGCAGCTTCCTCATTCGCTGTCTTTGCAACGGTCATAGTTGCGATGGGCTCAACGACAGCGCTTCTGAGCTGTTCTTCATTGGCAGTATAACTCACGACTAGTTCCGCGGTACGCTCCTCTTTCGGTTTATTCCACAAGCGAGCACCACGATCCTCTTCGTACATACGATAGCGTTGAGAGGGGCCTATCTCGACACAACCTGAAGTCAATAGCGCTTCAACGTGTGCTCCAGGATCTCCCGACCAGTTGTGCGCTAACGTGTAGAGTAACTCGTCACGATTTAGAAATGGTGAAGTAAATAGTGAGGCTACCTCATCCATGCTGTCAAAAGGTTTGGGGGGAATAATTAGCATATGAGTCCGTCTTCTAGTTGTGGAGTAGGCAGCATGGCGCCATAAGCGAGTAGCACCGCGGTGAGTTGGTCATCGGTTAGGCGGAAGCGCTTGCATAGGTTCTTGCGACCGACGTCGGAAAAACAGAAGTGCGGTGCTGCATCAAGACAAGCATGCAGGCCTTTCACTTCTTGTAGTAAGGATTGACCATCGCGTAGTTCGTCTTGGTATTTCTTCGCCGAATTCATAACTCAGTAGGGATCTGTTCACCATCCCGCAAAGCCAACACATGTCTTTTTTTAAGGTAAACGCGCCCACCTACCTTAAAAAAAGGCAATTGTTGATTTCGTTTTAGTTGATGTATTGTAGCTAAGCTTACACCTAAAAGGGAGCTTGCCTCTCGTAGAGTTAATGGCTTCTCTGGCACGGAGAAACTTGGCTGTTCATTTTCATTACGCGAGCCATCAAGTTCATCGCGAACTATCTTTCTTATGTTGGCATAGAAAGTAGTGATCTCCATGCCGCTTAAAATTAGCTGCTCCATTTTTCGCATAGTCCGGAGGGTGTGAGCCGGGAGTAAGCGAAGATCATTGGTGCGCTTTGGACAGCAATAGACGTCTATACTTATCTATTTATCCAGAAATATCTAACTCACTATTAACTACTTATGCAACAATAGTTTTTAAAATATTCATTATTTGTTTTACCCGCTGACTGGGTGAGGTATCTTTGGAACCATATGTACCTACTGTCGATCTAGCAGGTAGATCAGCCTCGGGGAAAGTATTATCCAGTAGTTCTTTTGCAGTATTCAGTGTTGTTTTATGGTGCAAATAGCCGCTGTGGACGAGTGCCCATATGAAGCAAGACCACTCAGCTGTGTCGCGCACTACATGCAGGTTCAGATAAGCAGGACCAATCAGTATCTTAATCTTTACTTCCTTCTGCTTTCTTTCTTCCTCAGATCCAATAAGAGCAGTATAAATCGTTCTAAGCGTGTTTGCTGGCTTTGTAGCTTGAGGACTCTCGAGTTGTGTGATTTTAGGCTTTTCTGTACTAAGAACATCTTGTTTCGAGTGGGTTATGTTGCTGCCGGCAAGTAACCCATCAAGGTTTGTATCAATTTCTCGCCATACTGTGTCAGGATTGGACAATATCCGTTCGGCATGTATTGGGGTAAATTTTTTTCTAGTGATTTTACCATTTACCTCAACAGCATACAGTTCAACACTCTTGTTAGTATCTGAAGCAAAAGCATATCGCTGGGTAAGCCAGGTTATGACACGCTCTAGATTAATGTTTCCTGCGCGTAATAGCAGCCGATCTTTGACTTTTTCAATTAGATACTTTGCCCATGCAGCATCTAATTGGTATTCGCGATCTAACACATGAGTTACTTTGTCCCAAGGCAGACGCTCTAGATCATTTAGAAACTTGCTCAGGAATCCAGCAGTGCCCAAATCGGAAAAAGGAACGAATCGAGCGGCACACATAATTTGCTCGTCGTTTTTCTTTAACTGCATCAGTTCCCGCAACCACTTACGGGCTTTCTTTAGTCGTCGACGCTGTTCTTTGCTAGCTAGGTCCTTATCTAATTCTTGTATGATAAACTCAATCAGATATTCACAATCAGCAGCATGGCGTATCTGGGGATCTATGCGAGAGCCAAACCGATGCTCAAGGCATAGATAGTGCAACCAACTTTCAATCTGACTAAGAGGGCAGTCTAATAAGTGCTGAATGAAGTGTATCCCAAAGTTATCTGTGTAAAAAAACGAACCTTCTATTTTGGGTTCAGACTTTCGCCAAGCCTCTTCAAAAAGTTGTTTTTCTTCTTTAGTAAGGGTGGCAGTGTGAAAGGCCCAAGGATTGATGTCCCTAAAGCCCCAATTGGCATCTAAATCATCAGGAGCTGGATCCACTTTGTAATATTCCAAGTAGAATATTCTGTTAGCCTCCATAACAGCTTCATCGCGCCGGTCCCTTCTATAGCTTTGGTTCTGCATGGCTGTTTTGACAGTTAGCTAACAAGATTCCAGAACACAACTGTCTCATTCGTCTCAGGTCTTGAAAATGAGACGAGACACTCTGAGTGGCACGTACCGATGTGGTGATAAAAAGTAGGATTTAAGCCCAACAAGAGTGAAGTGTTTTCCACGAGGAATATCTTAGTGTTGCCAGAAGTAAAGATACTTAAACCAGAGTCTTCCTCTATCTGTGCATACTTCAATATAAATAGTAGTGTCTTAAAAATGAGACACTACTATTTATATTGATACAGAACACATTATGTGTTTGGAAAGAGAAGAAAAAGAAAGCTTTTTCGTGGCCAAATGCTAGACCTATAAGCAAGATTTCACGTACTTTACAG
This sequence comes from Hymenobacter crusticola, assembly GCF_002154225.1. GTDB lineage: Bacteria > Bacteroidota > Bacteroidia > Cytophagales > Hymenobacteraceae > Hymenobacter > Hymenobacter crusticola. The sequence continues at coordinate 478 of NZ_MTSE01000055.1, read as the reverse complement.
AGCCCTCCACGTAAAGTGTTGCCAGCAATTTACCTAGGGTTAGAGGCCGCGTCCATCATGTGAGACGCGGCCTTTTTGTACTTTTTACTTTGAGTATGATAGCGTCATATTCAAGGTTTGTCTCAAAAGTGTCTCGTCCTAAAGATGAGACTGAGACAAATGAGACAGGCTGTTTAACTATCCTCCTGCACGTTATTTTGGTAGCATCCATCCCTATAGCGTAAGAAGCCCCAAGGTGATGGAATCCTTGACAGCCAATCGCCTGCTGTGCGAGGAATAAGATCGTGTGCTCAGCTTTTAGGCCTACTACAGGCCCGCTCAAGCGTTTGAACCACCTGGGTCAGCTTCGCCGTATCAGCTTTTCGCTCCCGTTGTGCGGGTGAACCCGAAACAGGTGGGCAGCGAAAGCTAGCTAGTGGATTGTGCACCAGGTAGGCTCGTTCCACACCCCACCAGAGTACCCGTTGCAGGCGGCGCA
>NZ_MTSE01000054.1 GCF_002154225.1 Hymenobacter crusticola | reverse complement strand
CATTACACACTCTACGTAGAGTGTGTAATGTGTGATTTTAATATAATTATATTAACAAATCAGAAAACACTGTTATACAATAGGGAGCTGCTGCAACCATATACTTTGTATTGCAGAAAGATTTTTACTACTGAACTGGTAGTTGCTAACACCAGGGCTATCCAACTAAGCTTGTCTGTTCGTAGTTGGTGTGTAGGCCTTGGTTCTATAGTACAGCACTGTCGTATAGCTTATGATTATCATTCTACGCTAAAGACCTCGAAAGAACTCTGCTAACGAAGTTCCGTAATAGCGGCAGAGGACTGCGAGCGTTTGCACAGTCATATTCGCCTTCTTAGCCTCCAGGCGAGCGACATGAATTCCCGTCGCATCATACACCTCTTGCATACTAAGCCCACGCTGCTTACGCAGCTCCTGTAAGCGTCTGATTACTTCAGCGGTGACTTGTTCGACTGTATGGGCACTCATTGCCCCGCAAAGTCTAGCTCCTTCTTGACCGCGCCAATGACAAATTTGTCATTATCTTGAAGATTCTTCTATCTTCGAGCAAGCGAATTGCGGTGGGTTAGCCCAGACTGTCGATGTGTCATTTTATAGTGTCTTCACCTTACTCGCTTCCGGTTTGGCAGCCCAGCCTGCGCTCTAGCTAACCTTGGGCGCTTTATTTCTATCTCTAGTTCTTGAGTACTATGCGTAAGGTCTTATTCGTCATAGCCGTTCTCATCTTCCTTTACTGCCCTTGGGGTCCTAGTTGGGGCAGAGATGCGGTGAACCTGTTTTTAGCGGCCTGTCTATTTAGTTATTTGGGAAAGAACATGTTCCGCCGCAACCGCTACGATGATTGATACTTGGTAGCTATCAGTTCAGAAGCAACTTGTCTTTCCTACGCCTACTTCCCTACGAACAGCCTCCTCAACCATTCAAGCATCTCACGCATGCGAGTAATGTTGGCTCCTTTTTCCTTATATGTCCAGCTTAACAAAATCACAAGCTCAGAAGATTCTTGCGCAATACGCCGGTACTACTGCGCAGTGGACGGTTGCCGTTTGGCTAGAGGAACACGAAGAGGCTTCCTGGCATCCTCAGAGAGCGATTTTACCGTGGACGCAGCACTATGCACTGGTTGTGTACCAGGGTAAAGATGAGGTGGAACGTTGGCTGCTACGGCCTGCCACGTACCAAAGCTTGCTGGCTCAGTTGGAAACGGGAGCGACTAATCCGTACGCCATCGCGCCCATCCCTGGCTTTATATACGATGACCCGGCGCAGGTATACTGGGCACGCGAGCGAACGCAAGCACTCTACAGGGACGTTGTTCCGCTGCTCAGCCGATTGCACCAACTGCGTTATCATTTGGATGATACGCCTGGTATACCACTGTCAGCAGCGCTAGCCTGGTGGAAGCAAGCCGATTCGTTGATAGCACAATTTCCCACCTACCAAATCCAGGCGAAGGACGGACGGGTAGGCCGGCCGCAGTACCAAGTGCACTCCAGTTTTATGCTGGAAGAACTCCGATTGGCAGAGCTAGAGATACCCAAACTGCAGCGCTTTTTACTCGAAGTCCCCTATCCAACTTCATTGCCGAAGTTTGTGTTCAAGCAACGTCTTTCCAGTCGGGACTATCCGGCGTTGTTTGATACTCCGGTCCAAGAAGTAGTGGCCAAGCCGGGTGAAAAGCTTACCACGGGTAGTGGTGATCGTTATCCTGAACGCCGAATCTACACGAGTTGGAGCTTTGATCATGCTTTTTCGCTTGCTCGTACCAGTGAACCTTTCCTTGGGTCTGGACTAAGCGAAGCGGACCTTATACCGGCCAATGAGCCTAATATGCACGAATCGGCATGTGATGTGCGCGCACAGTTACTCGATATACAAGCAAGAATTACGAAGCTACTGGAGGCTTTTCCTCAACGCGATTGATGGATCAGCGGAGGGCATTATGAAAGAAGAGTGTCGTATGTGAGCAATGCCCGCGTGGTAAGGTCGGCCAGCGTAGTATGAGCGGGCAGTTCCACTCGGTGCTCGTGCCGAAATAGAATCAGGTGTCGAAGATGGCTGCTGGCTACTCAGACGGATCAGTTCTGCTGAGAGGCGATCCGCCTGAGTAGCCAGCAGACTGGTCAATGCCTAACGTCTCGCAGCTAAATGATGCTTTCAACAAGCGAAATTGCGTGATGACCTTATTGGAGCAGTACAGGTTACCCTGTATATGCCTTCTACGACTAACTCACCGGACAGAGCTTTCTGCAACAGCCACGATCTTCTACCAGGCGTTACGAGCTAAGGTGACTGAGTATCTCAGATCAAGCCCGTAGAGCTGAAGTAACGCTAAGAAATGGTAGGCTACTAATAAATAGCAGAGCGACATGTTGAACCGGTACCCCGATAGTCCAACAAGGTGATTTCACGATGTACGCTTAACAACAGCCTCAATTCCTAGCCTGTTTTTTTCAATCTGGAAGCCTTGTGCTAGATAGATGCGTTGAAGGTACTCCTCAAATGATTCAATGGTTTGCTTACGCTTAACCGCTAAGTCATAGCCTGCCCGCACATCCGTCATAAGGTAGATAACGGGTTCTGCTTTCTTTTCCTTTGGCTGACCAACCGATTGACGTTTCTGAAGTCGCACTAAGTACTCAGGTAGCTTATAGTCATTCTTGATTGCATCGACTACGTAGCCCGCCAACGTCGTTATCTTTCCTGCTTCCTTACGTTTTTTTAATTCGGCAATCACAAACAGCACATAGTCTGGGTCAAAGTGGCCTAACTCAATGCGCTGCCCAACGGCGAGAATACTGGCCTCACTTACTTCAATGGCACGTAAGGCTTCCATCCATTTGGGTGTTTCTGCCCCACCTGGTTCTGGCAGACTATTTTTCCCTTTTAATTTGGTGAATACAAACCTGATTTCTTGCACACCGGTCATGCCTGTCAGGTTTTTTTCCTCAAACTCGAAAGCCAAGTTTGTCTGAGCTAATTCCCTTTGGGCTACTTTCAGTACGCGAATGCGAAACATAGAAAACTTGGGGTAGTCCTCTTCCAGCCCTAACAGGCATTTGAGTTCATCTACCCCGAAAGTGCGTTCCCCGTACTCCCCCCGCTGTTTTAGCAGCCAATAGATTCGGAAGGAATGAGAAGATTTTAGCTTTAGTAATTGGATTAACTCGACCTGGGTAAAATTACCTTCGTTTAGTTGCAAAAGATGATCTCGTACGTAGTCGTTAAAACGTACTTTCAAGGCACAATGCTCGCTACTGTAGCTGGCATAGGCCATCAAGGGGATTTTTTCGAAATCGCCCATATCCTCTTCTCCCACTCGCCGCTTGCGACGCCGAGGCGGCGCGCTCGTCCGGATAGTTAGCTTTTTCGAGGTGATCTTATCGCACATACGCTCGAGCTGGTCATAATCGTTGCGCGACGGGCGACGACCAGAAAGGGCAATAATTTCTCGTACAGGGATGAACACCTCGTGAAATTCAGTGTCCTCGCGGCGAATGCGCGAGAGCATCGCCATAAACAACCGCATCTCTAGAGTCGTGAAGCCAAAGCGTGCATTAACTAAGTCATTGCGCTGCACTAAAAGCTTGCTCGGGTTCTGGGCTTCGGAGAAAAGATTTCCTTGCATAATGGCGCTGTTTTCATGTCTAAGGTGAACAATCGATAGCAAGAAAACAAGTTTCAACGGATGTTCCCCTCCGGTTCCGATTCTTTTACAGGATTGGATTTCGTGCTTTTTGTTCCTTTTCGTGCTTTCTGTTCCCTGTTTATCGTGCTTTCTGTTCCTATGCTTCGTGCTTTTTGTTCCTTTTACAGCTAGACAGTTCGTGCTTTTTGTTCCTGCGCTTCGTGCTTTCTGTTCCCTTTTCGACATGCAAATCTTTGATAAACAAGCACTTACGATGCCTATAATAGGTACTAATAAGATTACACTAAAAAGAACAACCTGTTAAGGGCGGCTTTTTAAGTTTTGGTAGCTTAATGACACTTAATTAGAGCTACTTAACGCTGAAACCATGGGCCATAAGAGCAGTATGTAACTGGGTTTAGTGTCTTCGTGCTTTTTGTTCCTCCATGGGGTAACGAACTGCCGGCTTGGGAACAAAAAGCACGATAGGAGTGGGCTAAACGACGTGGCGGGAACAAAAAGCACGAAGAGCCTAGAGAAGGCTCCCGCTAACGTAGGGAACAAAAAGCACGAATGGTTAAGCAGTTAAGCCCTCGAATAAGGGAACAGAAAGCACGATCCCTAATTTAGCATAGTACAAAAAAATAGCAATAAGTATCTTGCTGAAATTAGTAGAAAAAAGTATTAATCTATATGAAAATTGTGCCTTATAATGCTATTATGTGCTTATTATCAAGTAGTTAAATACGCACACTATTTATGTAGATTTGTACATAATAACTACTTCCATATTATGACTAAAGCTCAATATAATCCTAATATAAGCTTAGACATGTTGTACTACTATCATCCTTCGCTCCGTGGTGCAGCCTATTCCAAATAGCTCTAACGAATAGAACTTCCCGGCTCTGCTTCAATTTAAAGCAGAGCCGGGAAGCAGGCGTTCAGGGTAGCAAAGGGAAATGCGTAACGAAAAGAAGTTAGCTACGCTTTTTATAACCTTTGATCTTACCTTGGTTTAACACTTCATCAAGAATGTCAGCGGGTAAGGGCCTACTTGAACTTTCAAATTGGTCGAGAAAAGCACAGATAGCTTGCTCAGTGGCTTTCTTGATCTTGGCTCCAGGCTCCCAATGCAAGTATTGACGGAGTCGCAGATAGGTCTCTGTTTTCAGCAAGGTATTAAAAGGAACCTCTTCTGGTAGTTGCTTCAGCTGTTGAGCAATAGCTTGGGTGTTCTCTTCCCCTGTTCCTTTTGTCATTTCGGTGGGTTCAGGAGTAGTGACGGCAGGTATGGTAGGCTCTTCTTCGATTCCGAGTGCCGCCGCTACGGTTGGACTTAGTGGCGCGGCAGGTGAAGAAGCAGGAGTACCGGTCTTGATGGGAAGTTTCCCTACCAAACGGGCAGCGGCTAGGCTAGAGTTAAGCAGGCTTTTCGACATTGAGTTGCAATAGTATTTCGTCCGTTAAGGCAGTATAGTCTTGAGCACCATTAGACTCGGGGGAAAAATCCAGCAAAGAGGCGCCGGCCATTTGAGCGTTAGCTATGGAAACGTTTTCCCGGATGGATGTTTTAAGAACTGGTCCCAATTCACCGAAGTGGCTACTAATTAGTTCCACTACATCATGGTGCAATCGCCGACGATAACCAGCGGAATATTTGGTAAAGAATATTCCTCCCACACGCAAGCGTGGATTAAGCTTGGCATGCATACGCGTGACGGCCTGCGCAATATTTGACAAGCCTTCGTAGCCGTAGAGCTCTGGTTGAACCGGAATGAATAACAGATCACTTGCAATCAGCGCCCATACAACTAAGTTGCCGAGACTAGGTGGAGTATCAAGAATACAGTAATCGTAGTCTTCAGCAACTAGTTCTAGAATCTCCTTGATCCAATCACGAGCTTCGGCAATGTGACCAATTTGAGGTTCATAGGCTGCTAATTTTGGGTGAGAAGGTAACAGACCAATGCGCTCGTTCACTGGATAAATAGCAGCTCGCACATCGTCTTGAGTGAATTCACCTTTGAGCATCAGCAAATCACCTAAGTGGGTTCCTTCAAGATTTTGTCCAAAAGACTGACTCAAGTTGCGTTGCGGGTCACAGTCGCAATAAAGAACACGGTAACCTCGGTGAGCCAGTGAATAGCCAACATTTAGAGCCGATGAGGTTTTACCCACTCCTCCTTTATTGTTTGCGAAACAGATTGTGAGCATAGAAGATTAAGTTGAAAGAGCTGCTAGTATAGTTACATTTTTCTAGATTACATCTATTACATATTATACACATGTCATGCATACTATGTACAATACGTTTTATACGTATAAAATGTATTGTACACTTTATACGTATAAAAAAACGATTTATACTTTTAAAATATCTATTTGTTAAGACGTAAATATCTAGTAGTCAGTGTAAAAATAATANTATACGTATAGTATGTATTATACGTATAATACATAGCTTATGTAGGTTACGTAATCAACGTATACTAACGAGAAATGAGTAGATTGAAAGTATAGCACAATAGCACGCTATAAGCTTGCTGCACTGGTCAGCATCATGCCAGCACTCAAGCATGTGTAGTCAGCGTAAATAGAAAAGAGCATTCAAGGCGAAAACGCTATGCTTAGCTACGAAGAACTGCTGCACCCGAGCAGTAGTGCAGCTATGCTACTACTAACTCTAGATGGCTAAATAGGAGAGGGTGTATACTCTCAGATAAAAGAGAGTAAAGACAATGCGCACCTAGGGAAGACATCTTGATACTATCCTATAAGAAATTCCCATTTAGAGGCAGTTACGAACGTTGCACTCAGCTACACATCAGAAGTAAAGATTATTAAGGATAATTAAGGATTAATTATAAAATCTTTATTAAAGATAAATAAATAAGTTAAGTACTACATTAATGTTAAAAAGTTATATTTCTTATTGGCTGTTCGGATACGAGGCCAGCTTCCCACGTTTTCCGCCACAGCGCTCCTATCGGATAATAACGGTGATAGCCTAATGAGCGGCAGAGAGTAGCTGATCGAAAAAGTCAAACATACCGCGATGTCCTTGGCCCTGAGTAGTCACGCCTGCTTGCGGCCGGAAGGCATACGCTTTAGCTTATCGGGGCGGTACTCTTAGCTTAGCCTTTGTCTTTGAAGATAAACTCGCCCTTCGTGAGCCACGAAACACCAAAGGCCCACAAGGCGAGCGCTTCCAACCAAAATACGGGCTTGTAGGTGCTGAGCCTAGTATGCTCCAGAAAAGCGAAGTAGAAGCCCAGCAACCCAATACACAGGGCCATGATTACGCCACACACGCGATAAATGAGATTGCGCTTGCGTTTTTGCCTGGTTTGTTCGCCTTGGCTTTTGGTAAACAGTACTAAGGAGAAGAACGTGAAGGTGGCAAACAGCAGCGCCGCCGAGAGGTAGTGGATTTTGCTGACGGCGTCTACGGTCAACAGACCGCTTACCCAGTACGTGGCAAAGACGGGCTTGATGGTGCACGTGGTGAAAGGTTCATCCAGACGGGTGGGAAAAAAGGCTACGCCCAAAGCAAACACACAGGCTGCTTTGCCCGCAAGCGCATCTACCTGGCTGTAGCCCTTGTAGGCAAATAGGAAAAAGGCGACAATGCACAAGATGCCCACCAACAGGTCGCGCATGATCGTGTGGTAGTACCCGCTGATGGAGCTTTGAAGGTCGGGCCACTTACACGTGCTGAAAACCATAGAGCCTACCACCAGGAGAACCGGCAGCAGCAACCCCAACAAGCCGATGGTTTTGCGCAGCGTGAGGTACGAAATCAAGCTCGGGTTGGTGTCTGTAGGGTCTTGGGTGGTCATCGCCGGGGTTGGTGAGGAGAGGGGCATCAGAAGGCGGTTCCAAAATAGCAGTTCTGTTAGACCTAAGACTGCCTAGAGCAGCCTACGCTCGTAAAGAGGCCTCGTAGGAACCCTACTGCTGGAACCGACAAGGCACCAGCTGAGCAAGGGCCGCTGTAGCGAGGTGCTGTGTGCTCGACCTAATCTGGGGGGCCTCGCCGTTACAAGCTAACAGGCACCGTTCTTAGAACGTAACTTTTGTCTTTACTCCTGTAATAGCTGCTCTTATTAGCTGCCCTGCCAGCCATGTCGTTGGTCGAAGCAGACTGGCTACCTTAACAGGCGGTTAACACGGTTTGCTCAGGCGGACTCCCGAAAAACAAATCGGCGATAACCAGCGCGCCTTCTTCAGGTTGATCATCGACACGCAAATGCATCAGATTGATTGCGGCGGTGCACGTATCTTTTATCTGCAGCGTGGCACCTATCGCCGCCGTTAAAAGGCTAGGGTAAAAGTCACCGTTGCAGGAGCACTCCACTTACGACTTGCCGCTTTTCCTGCTACGCCGAATTAGCGTGTATTTTTGGGTATGTCTGTGCCGCCCGCTATCTCGTCTGTTTTGCCCGCTGCAAGCTCCATGGAAACGCCCGCGGAGCCGTTGCCCGCCCTCGTTGCCTCCGGTCTGTGCAACGTCTACACCCGTGAGCAGTTTGGCACCCGGGCCTTGGCCTATGGCCGACGCGATTACTACAAGATTTCGCTGACGACCGGCCGCGGGCGCTATCAGTACGCCCACCGCGGGGTGCTGCTGGAGCAGCCGGCCCTGGTCTTCTCCAATCCGCTCATTCCCTATTCCTGGGAGCCGCTCTCCGCCGAGCAAGGCGGCTATTTGTGTCTGTTTACCGAAGGCTTCCTGGCCGGCAACGACCCCAGCGTCCGCTTACAGGAATCGCCCCTGTTCCGCCTGGGCAGTGAGCCCATCTACTTGGTGGACGAGGCGCAGTACGCGGCGTTGAGTCCGCTCTTTGCCCAGATGCTGCAGCTACTGCAGGCCGGGGCCGCGTACCAGCCGGAAGGGGTACGCCATTGCTTGCAGCAGATCTTGGAACGAGCCCGGCACCTGCCGCCTCCCACCACCTACTACCAGCCCCCCCATGCCGCCGCCCGCATCACCTTGCTGTTTCAGGAGCTGTTAGACCGGCAGTTTCCGATCACCTCATCTGCCCACGCGCTCCAGCTGCGTACGCCGGGGGACTATGCCCGCCAGCTCTCGGTGCATGTCAACCACCTGAATCGGGCCGTGCGTGAGCACACGGGCAAGACCACGTCCGTGCTCCTAGCCGAGCGCCTCGTGCACGAGGCCAAGGTCCTGTTGGTCACCACCGCGTGGAGCACCGCCGACATTGCCGACGTGCTGGGCTTTGCCTACCCTACCTACTTCAACAACTTCTTCAAAAAGCACACGGGCACGACCCCCTCGGCGATACGGTCTGCCCGCGTTTGAATTTCATACTCCTTGGGTTGAATTGCGTTAGGAGTCGGCGCCGGCGCCGGGGATCTTTGTCCGGCCGAGCCAAAGTGGCGACGCTGTTTCCCCTGTTTTCCCAATCCCATGAAGTATGTCCTCATTACCGGTGCTAACAAAGGCATTGGCTACGAAACGGCCCACTTGCTGCTGCAAGCCGGCTATTTCGTTTTTCTCGGCTGCCGGGACGCCGCGGCGGGTCAGCACGCGCAGCAGCGCCTGCACGCGGCGGGCTTCGAGCACGTGCAGGTAGTCGAGCTAGACGTGACCAGCGACGCGTCGGTGCAGCAAGCCGTGGCCATAGTGCGCCAACGCACGCCGCACCTGGATGCGCTCGTCAACAATGCCGGCGTCCCTAGCCGAGACCTCGTGCAGCCGCCTTCGGCCGTGGCGCTGGCCGACTTTCGCGCTCTGTTCGAGACGAATTATTTCGGCGTGGTGCGCACCACCCAGGCGCTGTTGCCGCTGCTGCGCCTGGCCCCTCAGCCGCGCATCGTGAACCTCTCGTCCAGCTTGGGCTCGCTGACGTTGCAGGCAGACCCGACGTGGGCGTACTACGACGTCAAGCCCGTTACCTACTGCACTTCCAAGGCGATGGTCAACGCCTGGACCATCTTGCTGGCCTATGAGTTGCGCGATACGGCCTTCAAAGTCAATGCCGTCAATCCCGGCCAGACGGCGACCGACTTGACCGGCCACACCGGTCACTCACCCGCCCACGCCGCGCAGGTAGTGGTGCAGTATGTGCTGCTGCCGGCTGATGGCCCCACCGGTCAGTTTGTGAGTGAGGACGGGCCAACCCCCTGGTGAGGGAAAGCAGGGGGAACGGAATAGAGGCGGCTTTGGAACCAAACCTTTCATCAAGGCCACTAACGCGAGTAGGTAAACTAGTGAAGCTAGAAAAGACGTATAACTAGTTCCTTAGGCTTGACAAGGGTAGGGGCATCTGCCCCTATTTTTTGCCGGTCGGTCGCTATTTTGATTGATAGCTATGTTTCTATAACATTTTCCAAACGGACGTGGCTGTTGCAGA
>NZ_MTSE01000053.1 GCF_002154225.1 Hymenobacter crusticola | reverse complement strand
CGGGGGCAAAGTAGAAGATCTTGCCCAGCGATTCAGACCCAAATGCCCCGCCATTGAGGGCATAAAAACCGCCCAATACATCATCAGCGACCAGCAACAAGCCTGCGGGTTTGCCCTGGTTCCACCCCATCAAGGTGCGATTCAACGCCGGGCTGCCCGAGCCGAGAATGCGCAACCAGCCCCCATCGACCAGCAAACCACCCGTCTCATAGATGATGGCGCCCATGGGGGAGCGGGTGGTGACTTGCGCGGCCAGCAAGGTACTATCGGCCCGAGCAGGGGTCTTGGGCAGGACCTGTACCTGATTTTTGGCGGCGCGCAGCCAGTCGCTCACTAGGTCCCAGCCGGGTTCTTGCGCGTTGATCAAGTCGGCCAGGGGTCGAGGGGAAGGCACTTGGGCCACTAAGCGGGTACTAAGCAAAAGGAAGAGAGCCAACCAGAAATAGCGGTGAGGGGAGAGCAGTCGTATCACAGTAGGATAGCCAATAAGATAGAAAGTAGACAACAAACGTTAGGGCGTTACCCCAAATGGGCCTAAAAATAAAGCACAAGCATGGAAAATATGCTAAAACAAGGACTATTCACTTGAATTATCCTTTTATTACTTTTCCCAGATTGCCTGCATAAGCACGATTATGTAAAGCAACTTTTCCAGGATTAAGATAAACAGACAAATGACTATTTTCTTGATTTTGTCTGATTTAACTCCATTCAAGAAAAGAACAGGATTGTTAACAAATGCTGTGGTGTTCCTTTTTTGTACAATCACCGAAATTGGTGAAGTAGTTACTCATTCTCAAAGTGGAGAAATCAGATAAGCATCTACTATATACCAGAAGTTGTTGAACGTAAAATAAGTTCTAGTTGAAATTCCTACCCTGCTGAGTACTACAGGCCTGAAAATAGGGTTAAGATGAGAACACTGCTGATTAAAATATTATATAATGTATATGGCATAATTTTTCAGGTGAGTAAGCACAACACGCTGGCTATTGATCCCTACTTATTGATGACTTTTCGCTATTCTTCGCTATTCACTTTCTACCAGCGCTGCCTTCTTCTATGGCAGATCTGTCTGCTGTACATAGTCTTCTTATCGATTATCCCGTTGAAAGCCGTGCAGGCTCAAACGTGGCGTCAAGCGCTGAATGGCAACAGCTACCAGCCGCCTAATGACAGGAGTCGTTATGACAGTCAAAATCCAGGGACTTCGCTTGCATACAAAACTGCCATTGATGTTCAGGGCAATGTGTTCGTGACCGGCACATTCACAGGAATAATAACTTTTGGTACTACGCGCCTAACAAGTGTAAACCCGATGAGCCGCTACGGAAATGACGTGTTCGTCGCCAAATGGGATGTTGCAGCCCAAGATTGGGCCTGGGCTGTCAGCGGCGGTGGCGATGACGACGATATCGTGAACGGAATAGCAGTCAGTGGCAATAACGTCTACGTGACCGGATCTTTTTTAACAGGTAGTAACACTCGTTACGCTGGCACCACTCTAGTTGGTACAGGCGACCGGGATATATTCCTTGCCAAGTACATCGATAATGGCACTAGTGTGAGTAATGGCTGGGCTATTCGCGAAGGAGGTGTCCTCAATGATGAGGGAACTGGAGTGGCGGTGAATGGTAGTACAGTGTATGTAACAGGCTTTTTCGTCACGGATCCCTTTAGTTTGCCTGACGTTACCATTGCGGGGACCGTGCTGACTAATGTGGGTATAGGCAGTACCGCAGATCTATTTGTGGCTAAATACACCGACACTGGCCGGAGTGTACGTGGTGCCGGGGCAGCCAGCGGGGGTAGCGTTACTAGTAGCGTATTTAGCACTGCCATAGCCGTCAGTGGCAACCGCATCTATGTGACAGGCTGGTTTACTAACCAATGTACCGTGGCCGGTACGAGGCTCACTGCAACAGGAAATTCGTTCGACGTATTTATCGCCAAGTACACTGATACGGGATCTGGCTTTAATAATGGGTGGGCTATTAGCGAAGGCGGTCCTGATACTGATAGGAGCACGGATATAGCCGTGAGTGGTAATAACGTCTATGTGACAGGGCAGTTTGAAGATCAGGCTAGTTTCGCGGGCACTTGGCTTGATTCAGAGGGTTTTCAGGACATGTTCGTGGCTAAGTATGTCGATGAGGGGACTAGCGTGAGCAAGGGCTGGGCCACCAGCGGGGGGGGGTACCAATCCGACATTGGTTCTGGTATTACCGTCAGCGGGGAGCAAGTATACGTAACCGGTACTTTTGCCGGCGCGAGTTTCTACAAGGCTCGATTTGCAGGCACCACCCTGGTTGGGCACGACGATAACGACCTGTTCGTGGTGCAGTATATTGATAAGGGCATGAGCTTCCGCAATGGGTGGGTCACTAGTGGGGGGAGTGCCCCCATTTCGGGCGGGTATGAATCTGATGCGGGTTATGCGATTGCCGTGAGTGCAGGAAAAGTGTACGTAGCAGGGCAAACGGGCTCGGATGTTGCCAGATTTGGTACGGTACCTGAACTGTTAGCTCCCCGCAAGTCGGCGATACTGGGACGCTTGGAGGCCGGCACTGGCACCTGGCAACAGGTAGAGGGCCCGTTGCAAGGAGGGATCTCCAGTTGCACTAGCACGGCCGCTGATGCCAGTGGCAACGTATTCGTCACGGGCTCCTTCACGGGCACAGTAGGTTTTGGCACTTTCCGTTTGACCAGCGTAGGTGGGTCCGACATGTTCCTGGCCAAATGGAATGCCCCGACCGCCACGTGGGTATGGGCGAGCCGAGCGGGTGGTTCTACCAATGATATCGGGTATAAGGTAGTGCTAGAGGGGAATAATGTGTATGTCACGGGCAGCTTCACCAACCGCGCCAACTTTGCCGGCACATGGGTGCAGGCCGTCGATAGCAGTGACGTATTCGTTGTCAAGTACATCGATAATGGAACCACTATCGGCAATGGCTGGGCTATCAGTGCAGGGGGGAGCGGCAACGATGCGGGCCAGGGACTTGCTGTCAATGCCAGCAACGTGTATGTCACCGGTCATTTTGCCAGTGGTCACAACGCCTATATTGCCGGCCAAGCGCTCTCTGGAGCTGGTAATCAGGATGTGTTCGTGGCGAAGTACACGGATACCGGCCTCAGCGTTCAGAACGGATGGGCCATTAGCGGCGGCGGTACACGTAAGGATGATAGTCATGCAGTGACGGTGAGTGGCACGAATGTGTACATCACCGGCGAATTTACCAGCAACACCAGTGCTGTCTTGTCTGGCACTGAGCTGGTGGGAGCAGGGTACACGGATCTGTTCGTAGCTAAGTACGTCGATGAGGGGAGCAGCGTGCGCAATGGGTGGGCTGTTAGTGGAGGAGGGAGCCGCAATGACTACAGTTACGATGTGTCCGCTAATGGCCGGAATGTATACGTGACAGGCGAAATCACGAACACCTATGATGTACGCGTAGCAGGCACTTTGCTTACCGCACCTGTTGCTGCTGGTTCATGGTTATATCCTGACCCTAACCTATTCGTAGCCAAATACATCGACGAAGGCAGTATGGTGCGCGATGGCTGGGCCACGAGCGGGCGTTGTTCCCACTCTGATGGGGGCAGGAGTGTGGTAGTAAGTGGCAGCAACGTGTATGTGACGGGCTACTTAACAGATGGCACTTTTAACAGTTCCTACCCCGTAATTGCGGGTACTACCTTAATACAAAAAAATGGATTGTTCGTGGCCAAGTACGTCGATGGAGGAACCAGCTTCCGCAATGGGTGGGCAGCCATTGGGGGTGATGCTGATGCCGTGGGCTATGGCTTGGCGGTCCAGGAAAACAGTGTGTACGTAGCGGGCGGCGTGACTGATGAAGCCCGCTATGGTCCCTTTGAACTAAATACTATCAGCGGCCACCTCAACTTTTTAGGTCAACTCACGGATGATGTCGTGCTAGCGACACGTCAAGCAATCCCCTCGTCCAAGCCGACCGGACTACAGGTATTCCCCAATCCGACGCGCTCGTCGGCTACGTTGCACGGCGCAACACCTGGTGCAGCTGTGCAGGTACTTGACGCCCTGGGTCGGATTGTCGTGCTTACGATGGCTGACTCTCTAGGTGCCGCTCACTTGCCCACAGGCCTACCAGCCGGCGTGTATACAGTACGTGCGGCTGACCGTGCTACTCGCTTGGTGATAGAATAAGAACAAAAGTTAATAAGAGACTATAGAATAGTTTAATCATTCTTGATTGGCCACTCAGTTGGTAGTAACACAAGTCCTTACTTATTTATGCCTCTATTATTACATTTTCGGTTCAGTTTATCTTGCTTGTTGGGATCGTTCATGCTCCTGCTACTTACTGCCCCCCGTATGTGGGCACAAACAATTACCTGGTCAGGCGCACAGGAATTATTAGACCGTAATAAAGGATCTATCACGATCACCGCCACGACGGCGGATGCGAAAGGCAACATATACCTAACCGGCAATTTTCTAGGCACCGTAACACTAGGTAATTCCATTTTGACGACCTCAAGTGGGAACTACGAGCAGGATGTGTTCGTAGCCAAATGGAACAAAGCAACTACTCGCTTCGAGTGGGCCGTGCAGTCCGGTATTCTTTATGAACACGATGAAGCGAGAGCCATCGCTGTGAGTGGCACAAGTATATACGTGACGGGGGTAGGGATCGGCTCCTTTCGCACCTCATCCGTGACACGTGGTGTAGGGGAGGTCTTTGTGGCCAAGCTGCTCGACAGAGGCTCGACAGCTCAGTTTGTGTGGAATCATCAGGTAAGTGGCCTTAGAGGTTCGAGTCCTTATGCTCGATCAGACTATCCTACAGCTCTCGCTGTGAGCGGAACCAACGTCTACGTAGCGGGCGCTTTTCGCTCCGACATTGCTCATTTTGGGACTGTTGCTTTAACTAACATCAATACTCGTGGCTTTTATGACTCCTTTGTGGCCAAACTCACCGATGAGGGTGCCACCAGCCACTTTGACTGGGCCAAACGTGCACGGCAGCGCAGTGGCGAGTGGGCCGACGATGAGATAACGGCACTAGCTGCGAACGGCACGAGCGTCTACGTAGTCGGAACGCAGGGTGGCAATTCCGCTCATTCTTACTTTGCCAAACTTACGGACGCCGGTGTCACAGCCCGCTTCGTCTGGCGGCGTGAAAGTGAATATCAATATGGGGCTGCCAAGGCTCAGGCAATTGCGGTGAGCGGCACCAGCGTGTACGTAGCGGGAACTGATCGGGGTAATTACTTCGTGTTTGGCTTCCCAAAATTAGTTAACACCGACGGATCGACTGTAAATGCATTTGTCCTGAAGTGCATAGATATGGGCGACCAAAGCAAGAGTGAGTGGGCGCTTCCAGTTAGCGGAACAAGCGGCAATATTCAAGTTCAAGGTCTTGCCGTCAGTGGCTCTGATGTGTATCTAGCGGGATCTTTTTGGGACACCGTTTCCTTTGGTAGTAATCGGTTGACGACTCTACCACCAGGCTATTTCATTAGCCGCAATGAAGATATATTTGTAGCTAAGGTTACCGAATCGGGTGCGATAGGCCGCTTTGCGTGGGCGCTACAGGCGGGGGGCAATTACGAGGATCAAATAGCAGGCCTAGTACTGAGTGGCCAAGACGTTTTCGTTGCCGGGTTTGCGGCGGCGACTTCTTATTTTGGCCCTTTTGTCATCAACGGATCTGCACCAGGAAGTGCTCTTGCCTACAATCGGCTGAGCATTGTGGCCTATATCACTGATTCGGCTATGCAGTCACCGATGGTCCTGCCGACCAGCCAAGCTGCGAGGCAGTGGGGAGTGGAACTCTATCCCAATCCAGCCTCCGGGCAAGCGACGGTGGTGATGCCTATCATACAAAACTCCTCATCTGCTACACTAACGTTGCGCGATGCCGTAGGCCGAGTGCTGCGCAGCTATTTCGTTCCACCTAGCATCGGCGAGCGGCGGCATATCCTAGACTTGGCGGGTTTACCAGTAGGCCTGTACGCCCTGCATGTTCAGGTAGGATCGAAGCAGATCGTTCGCTGGCTTACTATTCACTAAGATTTACAGGCTAGAAACGCATCTTACCAAAACTTAGTGAGGTTCTTCTTGTAAAAAAGTAAAGGCTGAAATGCAAATCGAACATATTTTAGAACTGTCTTAGTTGAGTATTTCCAAGGAAGAACGCTTGTAAGTGTGTTCGGCATGCCTCGAAAAAGATCATTAACGTAATGTTTGTTCTCGGACGGACCTCGGAATAATAGCAAGTTTATTCCGCTGCCTTCTACTTGCATCTGTAGTACTTTGGCAAGGAATACTCGCCTACGCTTCGTTCTTTTGTATGCCTCCTAAGCTCCCGAAGAAGTCCGTCTTTTTGCAGCTGCTGCGCCGCTCCCTGCGCCAAGCGAAAGCCGCCCACGATATGGTTCTCTGGGAAGAGTTGCAGCAAGTACAACACGCCTGGCAGCAGCCCTTTCCACGGCTAACGCGCTTGTTGCAGCAGGCCAGTAGCCACCAGACCAAGCATTATATTGCCGAGGCCTTCGCCCTGGCCCAAGATCCACGCGCCGTGCCCGTCCTGATCCGAGCCGCCAAGCAGCCCGAGAATAGCGCGGACAATGCCCCTTACTTCTGGGCCTGTGAGCACTATGATTGCAGCGCCTACTTGTCCTTCTTCGTGCAGTTCTTGCTGCAGTGCCAAGATCCGGGCGAGGCCATGCTAGCCTGCGTAGCCGTCATTGAAGCGATGCCAGGTCCGTTTGCGCCTCCGGTTATCAAGCGAGCCATTACGCGGCTCTTGCTGGGTAAGCGGCCCGTGGTCATGCCCGAATTACAGGTGCAACACGAACTCTTCTTGGCCCAGGCCAGCTATGCCCTGGCAGATGCCTACTTTGAGCAGGTCGATCAGGCGTGGAAAACGGACGCGGGAACTCCTTGGACTTTTTATCAGGGACTTAATCAGAAAAGCGCTTCGGCAAACCAACGAAAGCAACAAGAGCCAAATAGCACAAACCCTAACCAGTCCTGCCAATGAGCTCTAGCAGAGCATTTCAGGCGCTCCAACAGCTGATAACGTTTTCCAATCGTTCGTGGCTGTTGCAGAACCCTATCTGTATTCCAAAGAAGCTATGTTTAACCCCTTGTTCACGTAGAATAGCTGCCATAAACAGGTTTTCTAGCCTGTTTCACTCGTTGGTACTCGCCATCCGATTTACTACTGGGAGTTCTGCAACAGCCACGTTCTATAGGAAGATGAACTGTGTTAAAAAGCAAGTGGTGCGACCACCTTTTTGGTAAAATCAGCTTGATAGGGTACACCTGAGGTCACGATGGCATAGGCCTGCTTGAGGAGCTTGTTGCAGACGGCAATCAGGGCCAGCTTGCCGTTTTTGCCTTTGGCCACCAGGCGGTCGTAGAGCGCTCGGCACGCGCCGTTTGCCCGACGAGCGGACCAGCTGCACCTGAATAACTTACTGCGAATCAGTGCGCCACCCATCTTGTTAATCCGCGCTTTGCCTCGCACACTCGTGCCCGAGCGGAACTCGCGCGGGCACAGACCGGCCTTGGCAATGAGCTGGCGGTGGCTAGGGAAGCTGGTGAAACCGCCGGCGAAGAGCAGTAAGTACGCCGCCGTCTTGCGGCCGATGCCGGGAATGGAGCAGAGCAGTTGCATTTCAGGTGGGTAGCGCGCTTCGATCGTCGTCAACAGCTTGGTTTCGAGTTGCTGCACTTGCTCTTCCAGGTGTAGTAGCGTCTGACGCAGTTGCTCCAGCGCCGCCAGACTGACGACAGGCTGCGCCTGGAGGGCTTCCAACGCGTTATGCACCATGGTTTTCTGTCGAATAAGTAGCTCCACTACCTGTTCCACTTGGCGACATTCGACGAGTACCGTTTCCTCGGGTTGCCAGCGCGGGGCAGCTTGCTGCTGCCCATAACGCAGGAGCCACTGGGCATCCTTGCGGTCGGACTTGCCCTTGCCCAAATGCATCTGGATGAAGCGCTTCACGACGAGCGGATTACGTACGGCCACTTGCGCGCCAACGGCGACCAAGTGGTAGGCTACCGCCAGGTAGTAGGGGCCAGTAGCTTCCAGTACATACAGGCTCGCCGCCCCGCCGCAACGCACCAGCTGCCGAAACCCAGCTGGGGTATTGGCCACTTCCAGGTGCTGTAGGTGCGCCCCCATCTGGTGGCACACCGCTAAGGTGGCTTTGCTACCATCTACTCCAACAACTGCTTGTGTGGTAGTCATAGACCAAAGGGAAAAAGTGAAGTACTTTTCTCGTGCGTTCCAAGGCGTGCTTTTTCAATCCTACTACAGGCTCTCAGGGCCTAGCGGAACTGTCCAAAGTGGCCGTAGAACAGGAAGGCGATGCTTCATTTTCCACGGGCTCGGACGCCCACCGTTATAATGAATCTTATTCCTTCCTGTCGCAACGAACACCCAAGTTTAAGCTTCCGCTCAAACATAGGACGTTATAAGCAGACCTCACCGGAGTAGTAGTTACTAAATTGCCTACGGTGTTTGAGGAAATACGACTTTATAGACGGTGGTAATGCGTAAGTACTCTCCGCAGCAGCGATACCTGTCCTGCGAGGTCCCCGTAACAAATTGCTGGATGGAAGCCTTCATTAGCCATACGGACGGACCAGTTGCCGGGCGTACCCGAAGGCTATCGCAGAAGAGCGGCGGCGGATTGCGCTGCCAGAAGGGTCCTTCGTCGCCTTGTCCAACTTCTAAGCTGTCGCCTGTCGCGAGGTGGCACACAAAAGTGATCTGGCGGCTTGCTGGCGTATAAAAGGCCGTGTCGGCCCGGTAGATGGGCTGCCACATTCTTAGGTCAGCGGTATCGCCGGTGCTAACCAACGTGATCGTTAGCGGAGCAGCGGTATTAAGTAGTCTAGTTGCCGTGTAACCTGTGTCGGCGCACGCGGCTAGCGGTAGCAGGAACAGTCCTAACAGTTTTGTAGAACACATAACGTAAAAGTAGCGACGACATGATCAAATCGCAGACCCTGCTGGTAAGTGTGTCGTACTAGGGTCCTCCCTATACAGTACATATTCAGCGTTAGTCTAGAGAGAAAGTTATCCTTATTTAAACGTATTGTACCGGCTTGGACATTTTCCAAACGGACTACCATAAAGTGTCCAAGCCGCTCAACTTAGACTAGGCACTCAGTTGCGCTAGTAGACAAGCCCCATTGATCATAGATCGAGCAGCACTACCGGTCCTTTGCCAGCGGGATAGCTCCGCAATTCCTTCTCCTCTCCCAACTGCCCTATTCGGGGAGAAAGAGGTGCTCTTTGAGCCGTCATCAACACTGGAAGCGTAACGGCGCACTTTACCCGCGAACCACGGCGTTAACGCGGCGGCGCGAAAAGCACTTGGTTATCAATCAGCCAATCGCACCTGCGCATGGGGTAATGTCCCTGCCGTACGTTGTTTCAGCGATTCAGCAGCACGCTCAGGGATAGATTGAGCGTATAATAATCCAGCCGTTGCCGGGGGACGGGAACGGCGGTCTGCGTGCCGAGCAAGAACCAAGTACCACGGTCAAACGTGTAGGCGTAGGCCCCAGCTAGCCCGAGGTCCAGTTCGCCCTGGCCCAGCCAGGACACGTCGCGAAACGTATAGTAAATCCCCGCGCCCCCCTGCGCAACCATGGTGCGGGCGCGTAGCGTAAACGAACCCGGCCGCTGCCACAGGCTATCCAGGGAGGTGATAGCCGCACCATTGCGATTGTAGGTGAGATTCAACAGCCGGTACCCGACTCCCAGACTGGGCAGCACGACTTTCACGCGTTTATCCACCAAGACCTTGTGTAAGGCGAAGCCTACCGTGTGCGCCTCCAGCGAGAACGTCGGCGTGGCGGCCAGCAGGTCCGGCGTAGTGACGGCATGTTCGTAATAGAGCGAACCGTAGCCAAAGACGGCATTGCTGGCTAACAAGTGTAGGCTGGTGCTGGCTCCTGCGGATGGGAGCCGCGCCGGCGTGGTCGCCGCAAAAAACGTGTTGAGTGGCGTCACATTAAAAGAGGCAGCTCCCACATCGGCCCGCAGACCCCAGTAGGTGGGAAGCGCAACCGGCTTATCGAGTAGAGCCCCCTGTTGCGCGTGGCAGCCCACGGCGAAGCCCAGCCCACTACTGGTTAGCAGAAAAGAGTGATAAAAGCACGTCATCGAAAGCCAATAAGAAAGATTAAAAAGGGGCTAAAAACTGCGCTCGTAGCTAATCGCCGGTAGCATAGGAAACAGGCTAAATTGATCCAGCTGTTTCTGCTTCTGCTGGTCCAGACGGTAGTAGATATAGTACGGGTTATGGCGGCTGTAGGCATTGAAAACCAAGGAGCGCGGATGGAACGGGCGATCGTCCTCGGCGGCAAGTGCCGCGTTTCCCTGGG
>NZ_MTSE01000052.1 GCF_002154225.1 Hymenobacter crusticola | reverse complement strand
TCGATTCGAGCAATGGCAACGAGGTGATGGAGCTCCTCACCGAACTCAACGAAGCCGGCACTACCATCATCATGGTCACCCACTCCGAGCACGACGCCCGCTACGCCCACCGCGTTATTCGCCTGCTCGACGGGGAAGTGGTGCTGGAAAACGTGTATAAGCAAATAAGTACTTAATTAATAGCGTTTTATGCCTGTAATCCTTTCTATTTAATCGAATTCATTAACTTCTGACGACGGCATGTTTCAGCACTCCTTGCTTCTGATCTATCGTAACTTCAAGCGGTTCCCAACCACGTTTTTCATCAACCTGATTGGGTTATCAACGGGATTGGCATGTGCGTTGGCAGTTTGCCTGTGGGTGAATGATGAGCTAAGCTTCGACAAGTATCACGCAAACAACAGCCGCCTGTTTCGGGTGATGGAAAATGTGCGCACGGAGAAGGGGCTGGATACGCACGCGGGCACTACGGCGCTGCTGGCGGAAGCCCTAGTAGAGGAAATGCCCGAAATAGAATCCGCAGTTGTTGCCACACCTCCGGCATTCTTCCCCAGGTTCACATTAGTGGGCGAGAAGAAGCACATCCAGGGCGTAGGAAAATTCGCGGCCAAAAGCTTCTTCCACATCTTCTCCTATTCGCTCGTCCAAGGCAACGCCAATCAGGTTTTGGCGAACAAAAGAGCCATCGTGCTGTCCCAGAGATTGGCGACTAGCTTATTCGGCAAACCGGAAAATGCCATCGGCAAAACGGTGGAATGGCAGCTAGCCGACCTTAAGCAAACCTGCATCGTCTCGGGGATATTCGGCCCGATTCCGGCCAATTCCTCCGAGCAGTTTGATTTCGTGTTAACCTTCGATGCCTTCAAGGACATCATGAAGATGGGGCCAAAAATCAATTGGGAAGAAGACGGGCCTTTCAATACCTACATCGTGCTGCATGATGGTGTTGATCCTAAGAAATTTAACAGCAAAATAGCAGGACTTCTAGATCACAAAACCGCTAAGAATAAAAATCGCCGCCTCTTCATCCAGCCGTACTCCGACCAGTACCTCCACGGCGAGTACAAAAACGGCGTCCAGGCGGGCGGGCGCATCGAATACGTGCAGCTCTTTTCAGCCATTGCCGCTTTCATCCTGATCATCGCCTGCATCAACTACATGAACCTCGCTACGGCAAAGGCTACGCGTCGAATGAAGGAAATAGGCGTTAAGAAAACGCTGGGGGCTAGCCGGAGGGCGCTAGTCATGCACTTCCTGCTGGAATCTACGCTGATGACGTTCCTGGCCCTGTTTCTGGCTGTCGTGCTGGTGCAAGTGGTTTTGCCTCAGTTTAATGAAGTTACGGGCAAGCACCTGACGCTAACCCCAGAGCCTAAGCTGATCATCTTATTTCTGGGAATTGCGCTGTTGACGGGCCTGCTGGCGGGCAGCTATCCGGCCTTCTACTTGTCCGGCTTCAAACCGGCTACAGTCTTTCGAGGCACGCTGGTGGGTTCGGTGGCCGACCTCTGGACGCGCAAAGGCTTGGTGATCTTTCAGTTTACGCTGTCGGTAATCTTCATTGTCTGCGTGCTGGTCGTGCATCGGCAGATGCAGTTTGTGCAAAGCAAAGACCTAGGTTACGACAAGAACAACGTCATTTATTTCGAGACGGCGGGCAGGTCGGCTCAGGAACCTAATGCCTTTCTGGCGGAGATAAAGCGGCTCCCCGGCGTAGTGAATGCTTCCGGGATGTGGGGCTTTTTCGTGATCGTAGGCCCGCAAGGAGTAGGCCCTCAGCTAGAATGGAAAGGCCGAAAAATTCCGGTGAACAACCTAGGGGTGAACTACGACATGGTGGAAACGCTGGGCATTCAGATGAAAGCCGGCCGCAGCTTTTCCCGGCAATTTCGCTCCGACAGCACCGAAATAATTGTCAACGAAACACTTGTGAAAACATTGGGCTTGCAAGACCCGATTGGCAAAACCCTCAACCGGGACAAAGTAGTAGGCGTCGCCAAGGACTTCTACTACGAATCGCTGCACGAAAAAGTAGCGCCCTTCATCTTTCGCCTGGAGCCGAAAGCGGCCGGCACGGTGGTGGTCAAGCTCGCTCCCGGCCAGGACAAAGAGACCATTCGCCAGCTTCAGCAGTTTTACAAAGCCTACAACGCGGGCATGACGTTGGATTACCAATATCTGGACGCCGAGTACCAAGCCCAATATGCCTCCGAAAGGCGCGTGGCAGTGCTTTCTCGCTATTTTGCGAGTTTAGCTATCTTAATTTCTTCCCTGGGACTTTGGGGCCTGACTGCCTTCACGGCCGAAAAGAGACGCAAGGAAATAGGGGTGCGCAAAGTTCTAGGTGCCAGCGAGTTTAGTATTATCTACTTGCTCT
Source organism: Hymenobacter crusticola (assembly GCF_002154225.1). Lineage (GTDB taxonomy): Bacteria > Bacteroidota > Bacteroidia > Cytophagales > Hymenobacteraceae > Hymenobacter > Hymenobacter crusticola. The sequence goes on along the minus strand of NZ_MTSE01000052.1, from coordinate 8,303 downwards.
CTCGCGACCTTACCAAACTCGTCATTGTGGCCATTGCCCTAGCTTTGCCCATCAGCTATCTACTGGTACGCCATTGGCTCGACAGCTTCGAGTATCGCATAGCTCTAGAATTTTGGTATTTCCTAGGTGCGGGCCTGCTCGCGCTGCTGGTCGCCTGGTTAACGGTGGGTGCGCAAGCCGTACGAGCGGCCCGCATCGACCCGGCGCTGTGCTTGCGCGACGAATAATGTACCCGCTGCCCCCCGCCCCGCAGTTTGCCCGGCTCCAGCGCGCCGCTTTGTCCAGCAAGGCGTTGGCCTTCTACAGCGTGCTTTCCTTCCTACGAGGTCGTTTCGCTTGGCTTCAATACTCGCCTGCGGCTGCTTGGTGGATTGGGGCTTCCTCAACGAAGAAACCTGAACATTCTATAGCCTCACGGGACAGTCGTTGCTCGATCCTACGCGTTAGCCTTTTACCCGGTGAAGCGTAAGGAACTGATCAAGGAATTGTCCAGTTCAAGATGGTACTGCATCACCGCTGGGCTTCCGGGAAATGTTCCCGCTACTTCCACGGTCAGGATGGCTGAGGCACCCGATTGCTGGTAATTAATCGGCCGGGTCTGCATTTGATACTTTTCAGTCGCCTGCTGTATCCATTCCCTGATTTCGGCCCGACCCGAATAGGTATGCCCTTCGTCGGAAACGGTGGCGTCGGCCGTAAAGTAGTGCGAAAAGCTAGCGCTGTCCCGTTCGTTTTGTGCCTGCACAAACCCTTCGATAGTGGTTGGTAGGTTTATCATGGTGCGTTTTCGGAATTATTGACGGTGCTTTTTAGGAACGAATGACCATCCTTTTGCTAAATCGTACGAATGGTCCCGCCGTCGATGACATATTCAGTCCCGGTCAAGTAACCGGCGCGCGGTGAAACAAGAAAACCAATTAATTCAGCTACTTCTTCTGGTTCGGCAGGTCGTCCGAAGGGGATGCCACCTAAGGCATCCATCACACTCTGTTGCGCCTGCTCCACAGAAACATTGGAACTCTGGCTGATCCTTTCCAGAAAGAATTTGACATTTTCCGTCCTAATCCAGCCTGGCGAAACCGTGAGTACCCGCACGCCTTTCGGGGCAACTTCATTAGACAGGCTTTTGCTATAATTGAGCAGACCGGCTTTTGCTGCCGCGTAGGGCAGTGTCGCGTCGTAGAGTGGTAGTGTGGCCTGGATGGACGCGATGTGGATAATCACGCCGTTGCCCCGTTCGACCATACCGGGCAAAAAACCACGATCCAGCCGCACGGGGGCTAGCAGATTCGTTTGTAGGGTTGCCTCCCAGTCGTGGTCAGACAGCACGGCAAATCCCCCGCCTGGCGTTTCTGAACCACCCATATTATTGACCAGGATGTCCAACTGACCAAACTGGTGCAGTACCTGGTCAACTACCTGCTGCGTGCCTTCCGGTTTGCTCAGATCGGCCGCGATGAAATGGAGATGGCTGGTTTGCTCTTCCGGCTTGTTTCTGGCAGTGATGATGACGGTTGCTCCTGCTTTCAGCAGTCTATCGGCAATTGCTTTGCCCGCACCTTTCGTGCCTCCCGTTACCAACGCGATTTTACCGGCCAGCTCGTTTTCAAAGTTGAAGTCCATACTGTAGTTTGTTTTGGTTAAGGCAAACTTCTGCAGTACGGTATGGGCTCACAAGTACGGACTTACGATTCACATAGGGACAAATTTAGCCCTATTAAACCGGGCGAAGTAGGTCGTTATATTTGCCGTATGTATGAACGAAAGACGAAGCCCGATTTGCTGTGTGGTCTGGACCTAATCGGGGAAGTGCTGTACGGAAAATGGAAGATACGTCTGTTGTGGTTTATCCACCAGGGCTTTCAACGTCCCAGCGAGTTGCAACGAAAAATTCCGGGTGCCTCCCGCCGGGTGCTGAATGTGCAGTTGAAGGAACTGGAAAGTCACGAGCTAGTAGCGAAGGTGATTTATCCAGTACTTCCGCCGAAAGTGGAATACTATCTCACTGATTTTGGTCAATCACTCATCCCCGTCATTGGCGCGATCGGCCAGTGGGGTGACCAACACCAGGAACGACTGCGGATGCTCATTGCAAAGAACATAGAGTCTTCTGTACAAGGCTGAGCGAAATAGCCAGTGTCTTGTACGGGAATAGGTTGTCTCACCCAGCAGAAAAGACCTACTCGCTACGGCTGGAGACACGCAACGCGCCAAGAGTAGGTCAGTCACTTCTAGTGAGCAGAAGGAGTTGCTTTGCGCAGGCGCAGGGCGGCGAGCAGAAAATAGAAGGCCCCGACCGCCGCGTACCCGGCCACGTTGGTCACCCCTTTGGTGGGGTCGTGGGCTTGGGCCACAAACAACACCCCGGCCAGCATCGACTGCCCGCCGCTGAGGATCATGGGCCACTGCCCGCCCAATGCGCGGCGCCGGCGTAGGCCGAGCAGCAGCTGAATCAGCCCCGTCAGCACGGCCCACACCCCAAACACGAGCAGGACCGCCGGAACGCCACTGCGCAGGGCGAGGCCCACGGCCACCGTCGTGAGGCTGCCCACGACGATGTTCACGTATTGCGGCAGCAGCGTCTGCCCAGTGCCACGGTTGGCTCGGATGTCCCCGAACGTAGCCAGCACGTCCCAGGCCGGATACAGCAGCAACAAAGCGGCCGTGAGTGTAGGCGAGGATTTTACAAACAGAAACACCAGGCTGACCCAGACCAGAGAGAAAGCGGCCCGCACGAAGTACAACGTACGCAGGGCCTGGGCGGTCTGAACGGGCGCTTGGCTAGTGGCGGTTGAGGAGATAGACATCGGATCTAGTGAAGTGGATGATGCGACAAAGGTCCTGCCGTCCGCCAACCTGGTTTTTCACCTAGGTTAAAAAGTGCCGACGGCTCGCTACTTTCGTTCAGCCACTTGGTTCTTGCGCTTCTTAGCCGTCCCCGCTGGTGCCATCAGACCTTGCTCGTACTAAGTAGGATCACGGGTCTCGTCAACGATTCTCGTTCTGCTTTATCGAACAGCCGGGGGACGCAACGACTAGAACACACGCTCCTGTTTACTGATTTGTGCCATGCTGCCCGTGCCAACCGTTTCCCCTCGCCAGCTCCTGCACCAGCAGCTGCAGGCTTTCGCCCATCTTTCCGAAGCAGACCTGCGCCTCGCCGAAGACCACTGGACGCTCCGCACCATCCCGCGCAACGAGTTTTTTAACTTTCGCAACGCGGTGTGCCAGTACGTCGGCTTTATCGTGAACGGCCTGTTTCGCGTGTACTACGTCGACCCTGTAACCGATTTGGAACACAACGTGGCGTTTGTGCCTGAGGGCACCTTCCTGACCTCCCTGAAAAGCCTGCTTACCCAAGAGGCGTGCCCTTACTACATTGCCGCGCTGGAAGAGGCCGAGCTGCTGGTCATCAGCGTGGGGCAGCTGCATACGCTCTACGAGCAGTCGCACGGCTGGGAACGGTTCGGGCGCCTGCTGGCCGAGCAGTATCTCATCTTGCAGCAGGCCAAGGCAGAGTCTATGCTGTTTCAAACAGCGGAACAGCGCTATGTGACGCTGCTGGAGCAGTTTCCGGGCGTAACCAATCGCATTTCGCTGGGGCATATTGCCTCCTATCTAGGTATTAAGGGTCCTTCACTCAGCCGCATTCGTGCTCAGTTAGGCAAGGCGTAAGTCCCTTCAGTTAGTGAAGCATAGTGTTCAGCGAAACGAGGGGAATACTGATCGCGGCGGTTGCTCGTGGGGCTAGCGTACGGATTGGCGGCTTGCCGTTGTCCAGGGACGCTAGGCGACACCTTGCGCCCCCCTTGACCGGCGCAGGTGCTGCCTACGCGGGGCAAGGGGGGCGCAAGAAATGAGGCGCTGAAAGCAGCTTGTCGTTCTTCGTCCGGCTAGGGAATCGTGACGCGCGAGACGGTAAACGGCAAGGACGGCAGTGCGGGCGGGGGCGTGGTACCCGTTGGGCGTAGGTTCAGTTGCGAGTTTACCACGAGAAAGTACTCACCGGCGCGGGCAATCGTGGTGTTGAACTTTAGATTGTTGCCAAAGCCCGCCCCGACGGTGCCTTGCGTGTAGGTGTTGTTTAGCTGCACCGGAAAGAGTTGCCCCGTTACATTGCGCGAGACGTAGAGCGTGGTACCGCTCAGCCACAAACCATCACCCGCCGTGACGGGTTGATTGAGCTGGATCTCGGTAACGGCCTTGCTGCTACGGTCGATGCGAAACAACTTACCCGTGTTGGAGATAACTAGGAGCAGGTAACGGCCATCGGCCGTTAGTGCAATGCCGTTGGCGTTGAAGCCCGCGCCGTAGGGAATCTGCTGGTCGGTGAAGGCGAGCCACTCCTCCACCTCACCGGGTGTCGCCGCCCCCACCGCCGCTCGGTAGATCTTCTGCACGCGTGAGTCGGTGAAATAGATGTAATTGGCATCAGCCACGCAGTCGTTAATAAAACCGGAGTTGAATAGGGCTTTGGTATCCCAGGTTTTAAGCGGGCTCCCCTGCGGGCTCAGCACGTGAATCTTGTTTTCCTGCCCGCCAGCAATCCACAAGCGGTTTTGGGCATCAGTTTTCATACCTCGGCAGTCCAAGCGGCCCTGCGCTGCGCCCGCAGCAAAGAGGCTAGCTTCCCCACTTGCAACGCCTACCTGGATGACGTCGCCGTTGAGGGTACTCCCCACATAGAACACGCCTTTTCGGGAGTTGTAAGCAATACCTTCGGGAAACAGCTGGTCCCCCGGCAGCTTATAGGTCTCTTGTCGGACCAGAATCGAATTCAGCGGGTTTTCCCCATCGAGCTCCGGCGTGCACGCCGCGCCGCTGAACAGAAGTGCCGTACATAGTAACAGTTTGTTGCGCATGGTTGAGCGAGTTTTTGTGAGATATATACTTCACCTTGAACGCACAAGGCGCAAAAGTGGACACGTTCCCAAGCTCAGCTATTTGGGTCAGTCGGCGGGCGCGGGCGGCCACATTGGGTTTCCCGCCGTTGCCCCGCCGCTGTTGCTGCGCTACGACTTATACACGCCCACGGGCGGAGCAGCCTACCAGTGAGCAGCTCCGCGGGTAGGCTATATGATGGATCGAACCCAGAGGCCGTATTGGAATGGCATCACCCCGGATGTGGCGGTGGCGCCTTCGCCGCAGGATACCCCGGATAAGACGATCGAAGCTGCCAAAAGGTGGTTGTGGGAGACAAACTAAGCTAACCTAGCGAGCAGGTTATAATTTGCTCTTGGCAGAGAACACTGCCGCCTGCACCGGAAAAGAGTATCAGCGAAAATATAGCGCACCTTTCGGGCCCTATTCCTTATGCCCCTAGTGAGCAACTGCTCATTGCGGTAAAAGAAGCGACTGGCGTCTAGTCAAGGCCTACAACCCGCGCGCCGCTTATCACCTGCCGCACCCCGTCGGCTCGGCTCACCGGAATTGCCCCTACCTGGCCCGCAATGCTCCCCTTTTTTGTGCAAGGCAACGCCCCCGAGCGGCGTATCCCGGGGCCAGAGCGGCTAACTTGGCAACAGGCGCGGACAAAGCTGCTTATTAAGTAGTACATTGACCAGATAAAACAGCATTATTCAACGCTCCTCGTCATGCTTCGCTTTTGCTTGCCGCTGCTATGTCTGCTGGCGGCGCAGCCGCTGCTCGCGCAAAACCCAGCCTCAGCCACGAATAGCCGGCACCAGTTGCCGCCCGCGACCCAACTAGCTGACACCAGCCGGGTGCGGCAGCTGCAAGCGCAAGCCGACAGCCTACCGCCTTCCTCGCCCCAGGCGCTGGCCGTGCAGCAGCAAGCCCTGCACCTAGCGCAGCGCCTGCACGATACGCGGGGCCAGACCGCGGCCTATCTCAGGCTCAGTATTGTCTACCGGTTTCAGGCGCAGTTCGAGTTGGGGCGGCACGCGGCCCAGCAAGCCCAGCAGTTGGCGGCTCGCCTGGGGAACCGGAGCCAGCAAGCCCAAAGCTATATGCAGTTGAGTCGCCTGGACCTGATGCAGGGCAATTACGCGCCCGCCATCGCAGCGGCTTTGCGGGGCCTGCCCCTGGCCGAGCAGGCCAACGACCAGCAGACGCTGGGCCGCCTGCAGGGCACGCTCAGCACCATCTACGTGCAATTAGAAGACTACCCCACGGCCATCCCGCTGCTGCACGCATCGCTGAAAAGCGCGCGGCAGGCCCACGATATGGCCGTCGTATTGGCGTCTTTGATTGACCTAGGCGTCGCCCACGACGCGCAAAAGAACTTCCCGGCGGCCCTGCGCTACTTCCAGCAAGCCCGGGAGGTAGCCCGCCAGCTCCACAATGAACGCAGTGAGAGCGAGCAAGAGCAGAACATGGCCTTGGTATACTTTGAGCAAGGGCGCTATTCGCTCGCCCGCGCCACTGCGTGGCGGGGCTATGCGCGCGCTCTGGCCGGGCACACGGTCTATAACCTGCCCATGATTCAACTGACGCTGGCACAGGTCTATGCCAAGCTCGGGCAGCCCGACAGCGCCCTGACCTTTGCGCGGCCCAGCTTTGCGCAAGCACGCCGCGAAGGCGATAAGATTGTTTTGCGCAATGTCAGTGACTTGCTCGCCAGGCTCTATGCGCAGCGGGGCGACTTTGCGGCGGCCTACCGCTACCAGGGGCTGGCCGTGGCCTACAAGGACATGCTCTCGGGTGAGGCCACCCAGCGCAAAACTACCGCTCTACGCTACGGCTACGAGCTCGATAAGAAGCAAAGCCAGATTGCGCTGCTCACTAAGAGCCGCGAGCTGCAACGCCAGCAAAGCGCACGTCAGCGCCAGCAATTGTATCTGCTGCTGGCCGGCCTGGTGGGCGTAGCCGTGGCGGCGGGGCTGTTCTGGCGCAATGCCGTGCTGCGGCAGCGTGCCAACCGCCGCCTGGGCGAGAAGAACGAGGAAATTGCCCGCCAGCGCGACGCCCTCGACCAGGCGCTGCTCACCCTGCAAGCCACGCAAAGCCAACTGATTCAGAAGGAGAAGATGGCCAGCCTCGGGGAACTGACGGCGGGCATCGCGCACGAAATCCAGAACCCGCTCAACTTCGTCAACAACTTTGCCGACGTCAGCCAGGAGCTAGTAGCCGAGCTAGTCGAGGCGCAGGCTAGCTCCACGCGCACGCCTGCCCTGGAAGCGGAACTGCTAGACGACCTGACGCAGAACCTGCACAAGATCACCCAGCACGGGCAGCGGGCCAGCAACATCGTGCGTGGCATGCTTGAGCACAGCCGCCCAAGCACCGGCGAACGTCAGCCGACGGCGGTAAACGCGCTGGCCGAGGAGTATGTGCGCCTGGCCTACCAGGGGCTGCGCACCAAAGACTCGTCCTTTCAGGCCGAGTTGTCTACCGACCTGGCAGCGGACCTACCTCTAGTCGCAGCCGTGCCCGGCGACCTAGGCCGGGTGCTGCTGAATCTATTGACTAATGCCTTCTATGCCGTACAGCAGCGCCAGCAAACGGGCGAAGCGGGCTACGTGCCCACGGTGCGCGTACGCACCCTGCGACGGGGCCCGCAAGTAGAAATCCAGGTGCAGGACAATGGCACAGGTATGCGCCCCGAGGTGCAAGCCAAGGTGTTTCAGCCCTTTTTCACCACGAAGCCAACCGGGGAGGGCACCGGCCTAGGTCTCTCGCTCAGCTACGACCTCATCACCCAGGGCCACGGCGGCACGCTCACCGTGGCTAGTGAGTTGGGCCAGGGCAGCACATTCACTATTAGCCTGCCCGTACCCGCTGCGGGGCAACGGAGTACCTCTTAAAGGTCACTCCGCTAAAAAGCCGCTGGTATGCGCGAGGAGGCTAGGCTATCTTTTGTGCAAGTACATACTGTTATTTATACGGACATTATTAGAATAAGCGTATTTCATGTACCTAATCCTCTGCCTTTCAGATGTGGTACTTTCGCCTGTAGTGACCATGCTATGACGACTAGAGAGTTGCGGAACGCATTACTGACGGCTTTAGCTTCAGTGCTAGAACCACAGGGCTACAGGCTAAATAAAGCGAAAGCGGAATTCACGAAAAAGACTGGCGAGGGCTGGCACAAGTTTCAGTTGATCTTCCTGACCCGTAGTACAGGATTAGAGATCAATCCGGCCATGTTGATTCGCAAGCATATTGTAGAAGCGCTGTATCATCAGGCCTCCTACTTTGCGCCAGAGTTTCACCACACGACGCCCACCATTGGCACTTCGATCGCCCAGTTCCTCCAGGATGAGCACGACTACCGCTTTCGTTTGATAAACGAAACGGATCTGGCCTCCTGTCACCAAGGACTGCTTTCCTTGTTCCAGCAG
>NZ_MTSE01000051.1 GCF_002154225.1 Hymenobacter crusticola | reverse complement strand
TACCGCCGGTTGCTTGCCGTTTCGCTCATAGCAGCGAAGGTCGAAGCAGCAGCAAGGACCTCGAAACGGGGATAAAGTACTCCACGGTCAGCAAGCCTGTAACCTTACCTGTAAGAGGCAAGGGCGCCTCACCAAGCTGGGGCTGAAAGCATAAATTTCGAGGCAGCGGGTTGGCTATGGCGGGGTCAAACGCAGGCTAAAGACCAAATCCGTGTTGCTATTCGCTTCTAATGAATGTAATGCCGGAAGCCTGAGCTGTTGACACTCGGGATGTAGAAGAGGACTAGGCCGTTCGTCCTATACTCATCCTATTGTATATATAAAACATTCAGTATTGGCACTGGTTTTGACCAGGAAGCTTGTCCTGTTTTATCTTTTTCCTTCTTTCTATCTCCTTCATCTGTGTATCCACGTACCCTTTTAGCTTTATCCTTAACCCTATTAGCCGGCCTCACCAGCTGCGACAAGGAGAGTTTCAAGCCAACCTTTCCCACCATTATAAAGGCCACCGAGCTGGTCATGGACAAGAGCTGGAAAGTCACGGCTATTACCGTAAAGAAAGACACTTTGCCGGCCGAGGATATCTACTCAGCCAAGCCGACCTGCTTCCAAGACAACTTATATACGTTTCAACCCAATGGGGCCTTCCTGCTGGACGAGGGACCTACCCGCTGTGACCAAGCGGCATCGCAGACCCGCACGGGTACCTGGGCCGCGTCAAACGGTGGCACGACCCTGACAGCCACCGTTGCCCTAGCCCCCCAGCCTGGGGTTGACACCAATATAAAGGTAGGCGGCACTATTGAATCGCTCTCTACCACCCGGCTCGTGCTCGCCAGCACGGACACGACGGCGAAGAGGATCACCGTAACGCGCACCACGCTGATCGCCCAGTAAGCGGCCCGCAACAGTTGCCAGTAAAAAGCCGCTCTTATCCAGGAGCGGCTTTATTACTAGGGTATCGCAAAGACACGTGCGCCTTATTTTAGCAACTTTTGGCGAATGATCCTGGTTCCTGAGCTTATTCCAGTACGATCTATTGCGTCGCTATAAAACCATCGAGTCCGTACTAGCTAACCATGAAAAAAAGCCCAGCATCAGCTGGGCTTTTTGCTTTCAAGAGCGCAATCATAAGGGATAACGAGTGCAAACCTACGCACGAATCAGGCACAGACAAAGGGTTAACATTAAAATAATTTAATATATGAACTACCTGCAATAAGAGGAGAAAAGGTTCTCGGTTAAAGCCGTTCGAAGCCTCCTAATTGCGTCGCGGCCGTGCGAGGAAACAATTAAGGCTGGTCGTAGAGGTACGCGGGTGTAGCTCCTTACGATGGAGCTCAGTAGGTCAATAAGTAGGGCGAAAGATACCGTTAAGGATATTTCCCACTATGGGAAATGCCAAGCGAAGAATGCAAGAAATGTGGTGCTGCATGGTGAGGCCCCCTGCGACAGTTCACCAGGAAAATAGTTTCTAAGCCGACTAGCAAATAACAAAGCAAAAAAGCTGTTCAATATATTCTGGTTATAGTGATAAATAATTGATAAAAACTAACTTATGCCCGTTATTCTCGAAATAGGAATTTTGTATATTTTTAGGAATCTGTTCACTCTATTTTTGTTACCTAGAAAGTTTTATGGCTGGTAATACAGTGGAAATGCATTATTAAGCTAAGAAAATCGATAACAGCACAGAAAGTGGGTTTTTGACTTTTCTAATGACGTACATTGAAATATTTATATTAATAAATATTATATAGAACTTGCTTTCGCTTTCAAGAGCACCACTGTCCGCTTCTATCCTTTATCTGCACCATTTGTATGAAACTCCACGCTTCTCCCTTCCACCCAGTTACAGGCACCTTGCTCCCTGCTTACCGCGACGCGTATTTGCGCGGCGATCTTTCCAGCAAAAACACCGAAGCTGTCGACGCCTATATCAAAGCGAACAGCCAACAAGCGGATGCGACTCTGCGTCGCTTCTACGAGCTCAAGGGTCAAGGGCACAATGTACAAGCCGTAGGCTGGGTACAACGCCAGTTTGACCTGATCCGCACCGAGCCCCAGCGCTTCCGCCAGCGCGCCGCGGCCATGGTAGTAGGTACTGCGCTCNCCGCCAGCGCGCCGCGGCCATGGTAGTAGGTACTGCGCTCGTGGGTAGCGCCGTATTTGCCGGCTCCAGCCGTCCGACCACGGAGGTTACTTCCCCACTCGCTTCGTCGACCATGGCCGCAGCCGAAACCGAAGGCTCGGCTAGCTTGCTGCGCGTGACTACCGTCCGTGGTCGCATCCTGGACGAAGAAGGCAAGCCGCTAATAGGCGCAACCGTACTGCAAAAAGGCAGCTTCTACGGCGTGAGCACCGACGCCAAGGGCGAGTATAGCCTGCGCGTACCCGCGAACCAGCCGGTCACCCTGCAATACGGCTACGGCGGTTACACCGATGAAGAAGTACACGTAAAAGGCGGCACCACCGCAAACATGACCCTAGTGCCCCGCCAGAAGGAAGCTAAGGTGAAAAAGCACCGCTGGTTTATCTTCTAAGCCCCACTGTGCGCTCCTACGCGTGCTGATCGTCCCCCGCAGTTCGTCTGGTTAAGGCCTAGCGACTTCGGGGGACGTTTTGTGTAAGGGTATATCTGCCGACCAATCGATAAAAACTTGATTGTTGGCACCAACCGCCTCACGCCACACGCAGGGCTTCTGCTGGCAGCGAGAAGTCGCCAATCAACACCCCATTGACCAACAGCGCTGTTCCTTGCTGCAAGGCATGCTCCCCTACTTCACCCGGGACGAGTTCTCCTTCTAAGGTAAGATAACCTGTGGGCTTGATCAGTAAGAGAGCAGCAAAAGAGAGGGCAACCGAGTTCATGAGGCGAGGGGCAAAGAGGATGTAACAAAGGTACTACCCTCCCCTACCCCCTTCAAGGTGAAACCAGCACATACTGTGACTTGTACTTTATAAATATTGATTTTTATTAATATTTATAAAGTGCAGCTTTGCTGCGATTTGGACAATTAGCTTGCTATGGATTGGGACTAAAGTTGATTTGTTTGTGACAAGCAATAGAGCTACTACAGGCGTTATTTTTTCGCCTGCTTAATAGGCGGTTGGGTAGGGTAAGAGCCTACGTAGAGGACTCCTATGTCCGCGCTAGTAACCATTACAAGCGCATAGGGTAAAAGAACTTACCTCTTCGGGTGCGGTACCTGGATTCGTTCAGACGCTGGGCAATAACGCGCAGGCTCAACCCCGTAGCATGCAGCAGCGCGGCCAGCCGTGCCACTTGCCGCTTGGCTAGATGCTGCTGGGCGTTCTGTTGCCGGACGACTAGTCCGCATTCGGTAGCGTTAGCTGTGAGATTGGTGGGCCCAGCACGTGGCCGCGGGCTTTCTTGGCCGCTAGGGCATCGCTGGTGCGGGTGGCAATGGCAGTAGCTTACTTCTGGGCGACGGCCGCCAGAATATGCAGATGAACTCATCGGCAGCGGGTAGGTCCACCGCCTTGAAGCGCAGACAAGGAGCTCGTGTTCACTGCGTGCTATCGATCTTGTTTAATCAACCAGCGTTCGTCCTCACTGGGCCAATACACACCGGTAGATGGTGCAGGTCAAATGCCTACTACTCACCAATAGCCTGTGCGCTAGCATGCAACTTTTGCTTACTCAGCAAGCTCGCAAGGATGTTACTGTTGCTCGCAGCTACTGCCCTGCTCTGCTCCGCCACCTGTAGCCGGACGGACCCGGATCCGGAACCAGGGGTTCCACCGGCCGCCTGTGCTCTGATGCCGGCTACGGGCCCGTGCAACGCCGCCTTCGCGCGCTACTACTTTGACCCGAAGGAGAAGAAACAAGAAATGTAAACCCTTTACGTGGCAAGGCTGTGGCGGCGTCGTTCCCTTTGCCACGTTACAACGTGCTACGACTGCGGCTGCAAGTAAGGGAAGGCGCGTGACGGTTACTAGCTTGTCACCCGAAAGGGGAATCACTCTTGCATGCCTCAGGGCCGACCCATCAGCCGGAGGCTGGCCTTGAGGCATGCTGCTTAAGCGCACGGTTTGCTACGGGATGACGATCCTCTTGGCGAGGGCCGGCCGGCTGCCCATCCACGCGTAGGCGAAAGTAGTAGAGCCCCGCCGCCTGCCCCGCAACGATTAGTTTGTGGACCCGCAGCTCGTAAACTAACGTCTACCTAGTCCACCGTACGACCCAGCGCGTCCCTGACAGTCAGGCTCACCGACGCGGCGCACGTTGAGTCAAAGGCAATGGTCGCCATGCCGCTCACCAGATTGGGATACAGCGACATTAACTCAAGACGCTTGATGCACCAATTTCTCCTCGAAGGGTGAGCTACAATGCAGGCAGTAGACTGCTCACTTCCCTACTAGCTTTTCTTCTAGCACAGTTCGGTAGAGGTGGATATTATTTTCCTCATACCCCGTGAAGCGCTTGATTTCCTTGCCCCGACTGTCGGCTACCAGAATAAAGGGAATAGCGTTGAAATTGAATTTCTGCTGCACCAAGTCGATCTGCTCTTTGTCGGCGATAAGCTGTTGCCACCCCATTTGCTCCTGACCTAAGGCCTTTTGCCAGCTTTCCGGTTTTTCATCAATGGAGATACTCACTAGGTTTACCCCCCGGTCTTTGTAGTCGGCGTAAAGCTCTTTGAGCTGGGGGATTTCCCGGCGACACGGCCCGCACCAGCTAGCCCAAAACACGAGCATATTCACCTTCGCCCCATTGTCCATCATCCAGCCTTGCTGGTTGTTGGCCCCTGTCAGGGACAGATTGGGGTAGGGCTGATCTGGGTCAGTGCGGTTGGCTAGGTAGTGGTTGACTTTGCGCCCAAAAGTGGAGCCTTGCACCTCTTGATCGAACAACGCGAGTATCTCGCGTAGCTCCTGCTCGGAATACTGTTCTTTCGCGTTATATATTTCTTTTAGCAGGTAGTATGAGTAGGGGTTCTCCTGGATTTTGTTTTTGAAAAACGTGAGTCGCGCTGCTCGTTTTTCTCCTTCCAAGTTACCGAGCCAACCAAAGTCCACTCGATTAAGACTGTACGTAAGATCCGTTTCCCTACTACCAAACACTCTTATATCATTGCTTTGCGCATCTCCTAGTAGTCTCGTGCGCCCTTTCTCCAAGAAAAAGGAGGTGTCGTGATACTTTAAGCTGTCCTTACCTTTTGAATGGTTATAAAAGGCGAGCATGCGATACCCCAGCCGGTGGAAAAATTGCTCCGTGCTATTAGTAGAGTCATAGGGTATCGTGTTATTCGTATAGTGAATAGACACTCTACTAGGAGTAAATGAAGAATCCGATTTCAGCTTGAAGAGGAAGTGACCATTCTGGCACTCCGCCGAGTCCAGTATGACATCGTATTGGTGGGCATCGGCTAGGTATACTTTGCCATCCGGGATATGCTTGATGTTGCCCTCCACAATAATTTCAGCTGTAGGCTTCTCTTGATTACAAGCAGCCAAGCAAGCGAGTAAACTAATTCTTACGAGTAAACTTTTCATGATTTGAAACTGTAGCTAATTGATTTATAAAATACTTACTATCAATAATCGAATATAAAACAAGATGTATCTTATGCAATAAAACAGCGACGCCGCACAACTAGCTACACTCCGTAAGAACAGATTTAGTGGTGTCCGTTGCGTAACGATGCTCCACGGTACATTTTTGCTCGAAAAGCTGGTTCTAATGACGGATCTTTACTAGTTCTAGTCAAGTGCTTCCCTGTCTGTGCAACAAGCCATAAGCAAGCAAGTACTCGATGCATTCATGTGCGAGCAGCTGATCTGTCTATTGGATCCGGCGACGGAATTACCCTTCTCGACAGTGCCGAGAGCGTACGGGAGCAGATTGGAGCGTTGTTTACTCACTTACAGCAGCTGTCAACCCTTAGCGATGGCATGGGGCTAGCAATCCCGCTAAGTCATCGGGGAAGCACTCCTACGATTCAGTGGCTCGCTTTCCGATAAACTGGCGGCTGCATCCAGAGAGGATACGTACTTCGTGAGAGTGACAATAAATAGATAAAAGCCAGACCCAGCCAGGCCTAGCCGCTAAGGTGACTAAATCCTGGGAATCTTTTCTTGACACGATCTGTGGTAAAAATCAAGGGTTGAGGACAAGTTTTGAGGTAAAATCAGCTTCGTAGGGCGCACCCCATTTAACGATAGCGAAGGCTTGCTTGAGCAGCTTATCACAGACGGCAATCAGGGCTAGCTTCTTGTTCTTGCCTTTCGCCACAAGGCGGTCAAAAAGCGCCTGACGCGCTGTAGTTGTTTTCTTGGCCGCGAAGCTGCACATAAACAGCTTGCCGCGGATCAAGCCGCCGCCCATCTTGGTAATGCGCACCTTACCTCTGATGCTGATGCCTGAGCTGCGCCCCCGGAGAAGGGAGGGGATTGTCATGTTAAACGAGTTCGCAGGCTCCATAATACGCGAATCTTACTCCTCCTTTTCCCTCCTCAACAGCCGCTTTTACGGTGAGTAGACGAACACAGGATACTGTTGCTTTTATGACAAGCTTAGAGAAGTGATGCTTCGTACGCGATACTAGTCCGTGTACTTTTGTCGGACCACAGGCTTGCGCATGTTTCTGTATGGCTTGCGCGGGAAACGAGACCCTTTTGCTCGCTTAGCGCGTGAACAGGAGTCCTGCCCTACCTTTACGCCTACGCTCTTTCCCGCTCCGCTCATGATCCAGTTGCTCCCCCTTCAGCTTGCCCAAGCCCCCATTTTCTATCGCTGGCTGCAGGATCCCGAGGTCATTCGCTACTCGCTCTCCGTGTTCCAAGACCTGACGACCCTGCCCCAGGTGGAGCAGTGGCTGGCCGCCACGCTCCAGGACCCGCGTAGCTTGACGCTGGGCATCTACCTAGCGGATACCGGTGCGCTCATCGGCTACACCGGCCTGAGCGGAATCTCCGCCCGCAACCAGTCGGGCGAGTACTTCATCCTGCTGGGCGAGAAGCGCTACTGGGGACGAGGCCTCGGCACCGAGGTGACCCGCCAGGTCCTGGCCCGCGGCTTTCAGGAGCTGGGCCTGCAGCGCATCATGCTCACCGTCTCCGAGCCCAACCAAGGAGCCCTGAAGGCGTACCTGCGCGCGGGCTTTCAGCTGGAAGGGCGCCTGCGCCAGGCCTGCTACCGCCAGCACGCTTTCCATGACAAGCTCGTGCTGGCGGTGTTGCGTTCGGAGTGGCCCGCGCTACACGCCGCCCGCGGAGGCCTCCAAGCTTGATGCGGCGGGTGCCGACTGGGTGAATTGTTGCAACACGTAGGCGTAGAAGGCCGCTTGGTCCACCTGCGTGGCCACCTGCACCCATTGCTCGCAGCCGGGCTGGCGCTGCGTGCGCCCGGCGCTGGGGCCGCTAGCGACCACGCGCAGCTCTACCCGTTCTAGGCGGAAAGCCTCGGGAATGGCCAGGTAACTGGTGGCCAGCACATCCCACATGAAGTAAGTGTACTCGTAGGCCGGAATTGTATCTACAGTCGTGGCCCAGAACTGCCCGGCTAGGTTAGCCCAGGGGTGGGCCATATGCCGAGCTAAACTTTGCAGGAAGGCCTTGCTAACCGGCACCGTGTTGGTCACATCCAAGGGAATGAGCGTAAGCGGCAGTTGGTAGGCGAGCAAGCGGGCGGCGGCCGCAGGATCCCAGAACACATTCCACTCGGCGCTGCCGTCGTGGTTGTAGGTGCGCACATTGCCCTCAACGTCTACCGCCCCGCCCATCCACACCACCCGGGCAATGTTACCGGCGATGCTAGGATCTAGGTCCAGCGCCTGCACTAGGTTCGTGCACGGGCCGGTCAGTAACAACGTCACGGGCTGCGTGGCCTGCGCTAACGCATCCCGGAGGAAGACAGCACTCGGGCGCGCATCGAGTGGGGTGGGCGCTGGGTCTAGGTTGAGCAAGGCGGGCAGTGCATTCAGGATGCGCGGCTTGGCCCGCCATGCAGCCGGGAAGGCGTTCACGCCGTGGCAGTCCCCGACACTGACGGGAATGGCTGGACGCTGGGTGAGCTGCAGCAACTTCCAAGTCGTTTCCACGGCCTGCTCGGCGTAGCAATCAGCGGGGGTAATGCAGATGCCCTGCAGGTCGACTGCGTCCATGGTGAGCAGCAGCAGTAAGGAGAGAAAATCGTCCGCTGAGCCATCGTGGTCGAAGAGCACGGACAATTTTTGGGGTAAGTTTGCGGGGGTCATGGCGCTAAGTTTACGTACATAATACGTAAACTTAGCGTATATATTACGTTAACCTAGCATCATGCTGTTTAAAATTGCTGTCGACTGTATTATCTTCACCTATGACCAGCAGGCGCATCAGCTCCAAGTCTTGCTGATTCGCCGGGAGAACGCGCCGGCGCAAGGAGAATGGGCCTTGCCCGGCGGCTTTGTCGACCAGCTCGAAGACTTTGCCGTGACGGCCGCACGCAAACTGCGCCAGGAGACGGGCGTGGACGTGAGCTACCTAGAGCAGGTGCAGGCCTACGCGCTGACGGACCCCACGGCGGGCCAACGCCTAGCTTCAGTGGCCTACTATGCCTTGCTGGACGTAGCGCACTACGCCCCCGCAGCAGATCGCACCCACTACGCGCAGTGGGTGGACCTAGCGCAGCTTCCCGTGCTGCCTTTCGATCATGGGCAGAAGGTGCAGGATGCGTGGCGACGCCTGCAAGAAGCGGCCCGCCACCGGCCGGTGCCCTTTCACCTGCTGCCGCGTAAGTTTCCGCTCAACCACCTGCAGAAGTTCTACGAGGCCCTCTACCAGGTGCCACTGGACAACCGCAACTTCCGCAAGTGGGTGAAGGGCTTGCCCTACGTGGAGGCTTTGGCGGAAGTGGAGCAAGGCGTCTCGCACCGGCCCAGTCAGCTCTACCAGTTCAACACCGCCGCCTACTCAGCCTACGAGCAAATCACCCAGCGCACCCCCTACTAAGCGCAAGCGCCGCCTAAATACAGCACCTTACCACAGACAAAACGGTGGTCGAGCTGCGCTCGACCACCGTTTTGTCTGTGGTAAGATCAGTAAAAGCCTAGGCTTAGCGGATAACCGTGAAGCGTAGGTTTTCCACCTTGCCGTTGCTGATTAAGCGACAGATGTACACGCCGTTGGCGAGCTTCTCGGTGGACAAGGGTAGGTAGTATTCGCCGCCGCTCACCACCTCGGCGTTGTAGAAGGTTGAAATCAACTCCCCCAATTCGTTGTACAAGTACACTTGGGCTTTGCCACCTTGTTGGATGTGGAAGTGCACGGTGCCGGTTTCCGTCAGCGGGTTGGGATACACTTCAAGCAGGTTGCGTTCTGCCCGCTCCGAAACCTGGTGCGTAGCACTCGCTGTCGTTGCCACTGATTTGGCCGCCCCCGTCACGCGGCGTAGCGCCGCGGCCGGAATGAGTTGTTTGGCCAGACCTGGTCCTTGGTAACTTGCGGAGAACACCTGCCCGCCGCCGTTCTGGAAGTACGTCACGGTGAAGGCATGCGTGCCCGCTTGCAGCCCGATGGTGCCCGAACGCTCCTGCGTGTCGTGCGAACCGTCATTATCTACCACGAGCGTGGAGCCGATAAAGAGCTGGGAGCCATCATCGGAGCTGGTGTAGAAGGTGTATTGCCCATCGGCGGGCACCGTCACGTAGCCCGTGTACTGGAAAGCATACCCATAGTCGCGCAAAGCCGGCGTGAGCACTGGGCTCGGCAGGGTGCCACTCTGGAGTGGCGTCAGGCTAGCAAAGTTGGGCAAAGCGTCCCAGAAGCCTTCGTAATACTGGTAGTCGAGGCCGGCAACCGTATTGGCTGGGTTCTCCGGCACGCGCAGATTGTTAGCCGCATTCACCGTCACGGTGACTTGGCTTTGGGCACTCGTGGCGCCTTGGCTGTCCGTGGCAACCAAGCCGAATACATACGTGCCCGCTACCAAGCCGCTGACGGTGGGCTGCGCCACCGTGGGGTTGTTGAAGGTGGCCGTATTCGGACCACTCACCTGGCTCCATAAGAGGGAAGCAATCGGACCGTCAGCATCGGTGGCGCTACCGCTGAGAACCAGTGAGTTGGTAGGCAGCGTGATGCTTCTGTTGGTCCCCGCGTTGGCCACCGGCGCTTGATTGGCGGTACCGGAAACCCGCTTATAGGCGGTGGCCGGGATGAACTGCTTGCCTAGGCCTGGTCCAGCGTAGCTCACGTTCAGCGTCTGGCCGCCATCATTCTCGAAGAAAGCAATGGTGATGGCGTGCGTACCGGCTTGCAGGCCGATGGTACCTGACTGTTCCACGTCGCCGTGCAGGCCATCATTGTCCACCACCAGCTGCGAACCGATGTAGAGCTTCGAGCCGTCATCGGAGGTGGTGTAGAAGGTGTATTGCCCGTCCGTGGGCACGGTTACGTAGCCCGTGTATTGAAAGGCGTAGCCATCATCCCGCGACGCCGGTGTGAGCACTGGGCTGGCGACGGTGCCGGTTTTGTTCGGCGTCAGGGCGCTGAAAGTCGGCAGCGCGTTCCAGTAGCCTTCGTAGTATTGGTAATTCAGGCCGGCCACCGCATTGGCTGGGTTCTCCGGCACGCGCAGATTGTTGGCTGTTCCCGACACCCGTTTCAGCGCCGAAGCCGGAATCAGTGTCTTAGCGAAGCTAGGTCCGGCGTAGCTTACTTGCAGGTTCTGGCCGCCATACCCTTGCAGGTACGAAACCGTGAAGGCGTGGGTACCGGCTTTCAGGCCGATGGTGCCGCTGAGCTCCCGGTCTCCGTGCGAGCCGTCGTTGTTGACCACCAGCGTATTGCCGATGTACAAGAGTGAGCCATCATCGGAGTTGGTGTAGAAGGTGTAGACGCCATCCGTGGGCACAGTCACGTAGCCCGTGAACTGGAAGGAGAAGG
>NZ_MTSE01000050.1 GCF_002154225.1 Hymenobacter crusticola | reverse complement strand
TGATCATGCTTTCCTTTAACAAGGCCGAGTATGATCCAACCGAGGTCTGCTAGACCGGCTTACAAGCCCTGCAACAGTTCATCAACCCGTTTGATCAAGTAGTCTAATCGCGCGTCAAATAGGTAATCGTTCTTGACAAGCAAGAAAGCCCCACAACAAAGGGGCTTTCTGCCTGTAGCTTGGTGGGCATTACCTTACGCGCTGGCACATAGGCTTTAGCGCTTACTGCTCGAACTTCTGGCGGGCTTCCGGTGTGACGGGAGTAAAGAAGTTGACCAAGTTGCCATCCGGGTCGCGCAGCAGTAGCGAACGATTACCCCATGGCATCGTAGTCGGCTTCTGCACGAGGCAGGTACCCAGCACGCTGGTAAGTCGCTGGTAGGCAGCGTCGACATCGTCAACACGGAATTCCAAAATGACAGAGCGGTTGCTGGCGGCGCTGGCCACCTGTTCGCCCCCAAAGAGTTGTAGGGTGCGCGTACTGCCAATGGCCAAGGTGGCGGTAGGTGTTTGGAGTTCGGCGAAATCCTCGGTGTACTGCGTTACTAATATACCGGTGAGTTGTTCGTAGAATTGCACCAAACGTTTGAGGTCGGCGGTGATGAAGCGGACAGAGACAAATCTCATGAGAGGAGGTGAAAGGTGAAGAATGCTGCAAAGCACTTCACGCCCACTGACAACCCTATGGCAGTCGCAATCGGGCGCCGCATATTATTTACACCGGATAAGGCAAGTGCAAGTCAGCAAGGTAGTCAGCAAGTGAGCGATGCTGAGTGCGCGTGAAAGGCCGGGTAGTGGACGTGAGCCGCTGCATGCGCGCTACTTTGAAGTCGCGGTACTGCTGGCGCAGTTGGCACCAGCCGATCAGGTGCCAGGCAAAGTTGTAGAACACCAAGCCGATGGGCTCCACCTGGCGTTGGCTGGTCACCCCCCGTTTGTCGCCGTATTCCATATCGAGCACACGCCGGTCTACGATGGCCGCTTGCAAGGCAGCCAGGTAGTCCCGCTCACTTGGGCAGTACTCGGGCACGTGCAACTTTAGCTGGTGCGCGAACTGCTCTAAGCGGTCCTGATCCGAGGAACGTAGCACCGCCTTTACTTTGTGCAAGGCCGCGGCCATCGGGGTTTGGATCGACTTATCGACTAAGGTAGCAGCTAGCGCCTGCAGCAGCACCAACGCACTGGCCTCTGGCTGGGTAAAGGAGACGGGCGGCAGAAAGTAACCTTGCACTAGGAAGTAGCCCCGGTGCGGCTCGAAGCTGACGGGAATGCCCTGCTCGCCCAGCGACTTGATATCGCGGTAGACCGTACGCACGCTGATGCCAAAGTGCGCCGCGATCTGCTCGGCCGGAACATACTTTTTGGCTTGCAGTAGAGTGGTGATGCCGAACAGGCGGTCGATGCGGTTCATGGTACTCGCTGATTGAGGCTGGCTAGAAGCTAACGCTTGCCCGAAGATATACCGGAAGTGCTACTAGGCGTCTCCACTTCTTCCACGTTTGCTAGCTAGGTATAGCTGGTTCTTTCTAGCAGCTGTCTACTTCTATACCAGACGTAGACAGTCGCTGAATACAAGAGCAGTCAACTCGACACAAAAGTCCCGACGTATGCCGGAGCTTTTTACTGTGAGCCTAGTGAGCGCCTTGACCGAGGTTACTTACCATCCCCTGATGCGCTTCAATGCCGTCTGTCTTGAGGCCCGCGGCTACCTGCTCACCATCGGCAACTACAGCGAAGGCTGTTCGTTAAAGGTTCATTCCAAAACAGTAATAAAAATCTAATGTTCTCCTCTCTGACAGGCAAAGACAATGGCGCTGAAAGCAGCGACCTAAGCGGCAAAATCTTGAACGCGGTGGGACCTGTACTGGCCGAACACTGGCCCAAGATTGCGCCGTATGCAGACAAAGCGTTGGCCGCGGCCCAACACGATGAAACGATCGAGATGCTGGCCCGCAACGTCTATCCCTGGCTGCCCATGGTGGTGCGGTTAGCGGTGAAAGAGGATAAATTTGTTGCCTTTACCCTAGAACACAAAGGGCCGCTGCTGGCCAAGCTGGCAGAAGTCAAAAACCAAAAAACGTTGGGTGAAGCGTCTGCTGAGCCGAACGTTTAGCCTACCCTTGTCACTAAATCAAAGCCTCCTATTTGCAAATAGGAGGCTTTTTTGTGTCTCCAGCTTCTGTTGCACGCCAGCGTGAAGCCGCCCTCTATGTACAACCTTCTGGATGTAGCTTTCTCGATCTTTAGCCCATATATGCCAGTGTTGCTCTGGCTTATCCCATTCTTCCACGTTCACTAGCTAGTACAACTATTCTTTCTAAGGTATGTCTACTTCTGTACCAGATACCCTGCTCTACTATCCAGCCGAAGAGGATCAAGCTTTGACCGAGAAAATTCCTTCTATTCAGGGGCTTTCTTGGTCGGATGACTTTTTCTTGTTTACTTCTTCAGCCGCTGGTGCTGCGCTGTTCTCCTACGTAACTATTCCGGCCTTCCCCCTCAATGCTCCGATTGTCTTTCTGTTGGCTGATCTTCTTTTGGCTCGGGGCAGGCACCTGCGCTTCGCGATTACCTGCGGGCCTGCTGGCGGCAGTTGGGCCAGCCCCTCGGCGCCAACTATCTGGTGTTCGGCTATAGGGAAACCGTGCACGAACTCGAACATAATCGTGTCCCCTGGCAAACGACCGACTACGCAAGACGTGGTACCCTCTGGGTGCGGCCGGATGCCTTTCTCAAACAAGATACGCTCACGCGCCTAGCACAACCACATTCCTCCTTTTCGCGCACGCAGTGGAGTACTACCAACCTGCTCTACCGTGATTATGGCGACACGGCTTTGTTTGCCGCTACCCAGGTTCAGCAGCAGGACTACGTGTTTCGGGCGGCTCGTTACTCCCCCCTGAGCTTGCTGACCTATTTTCAGCAGCACCACGTGGCGCCCGACGCGACTGCCCCCGCTGGACTCGTCGCGTACCATCTCACACTGAACCAAACGCGCGTGCAGCTCTTGATTCGCACCCAAGATGCGCGGCTGGCGCAAGTGCGCTTACTCAGTCCCGACGAACTGCTCGGGGACGTGACCACGATCTTCCGCTACGAGGCCTACACGCACGTCGGACCGCTCACCTATCCCACCCGCGTGCAGGTGGAGAAACTGAATGGGCGCGTGCACGAAGAGGTCCACCTCTTCGCCGCTACCCTGCAACCGACGGCTCCTACGCTGCTGGTCGCACCGGCCGGTTACCACCTGCTCCCTGACCAGCCGGTGCACCCCCAGGTACACGTCGAGACGTACCGACCCCGCCTGCATTTGGTGGAGTTGAAGCATACCGATGACCGGGTACTGGTCGTCGAGTTTGACCACTTTCTCCTCGTCGCCGAAGCCCCCTTGAGCAGTGCGAATGGCGAACTCATCCTCCAGGCCGCCCAGCAAGTGGCGCCGGGCAAGCCGATTCGCTACTTCGTGGCTGGCCACCACCATCCGCACTATCTAGGCGGCATGCGGCCCTTCGTGCACCGGGGCGCCACCGTGCTGGTCGGGCCCGGCGACGCGGCCTACGTACGTTACCTGGCCACGGCACCGCACACCCTACGGCCAGATAGCCTGCAACGCGACCCGCGACCCGTACAGGTCAAAGAAATCACCCGCCGCAAAACCATTACCGATGGGCAGTTCGAGATGCAGATCTTCTGCATCGGCGCGCAGTCGGCGCACACCGACGATTACCTGATCTACTACTTCCCCCGGGAGAAGGTCGTGTTTGAAGATGACTTGGCCGGGATCCGCCAACAAGGCCCTGTGCGCAAGGCCAGTGCCCGGCAGGCCGGCTTGTACCGCGCGATCAAAGACTTGGGACTGGAGGTGACCACAGTGGTGCAATCCTGGCCGGTCAGCGCGGCAAGCCTCAAAACAATCATTCCATTCACAGACCTAGAGCAAGCGATGCAGTAGCTCGTTGGCATAGCAAGAAGCTGGTTGTTCTATGCTGCACACAACCACAGTCGATAGACTAAGATTAGCTTACCAAGCCAGCAAGCCCCTCACGTGAGGGGCTTGCTGCTTATTAAAGCTTGGTCAAGAATTCGGTTCAACAGGTGCTTGGCTTACGTTCAGACAATCCCTTTCACTATCCGGTACGCGACTAGTCTAACCTAACGTCGACGGCATGACCGGAACCGGCGGCCCCTTGCGTATTCCCTCATCTCGGTCAACACGGCCCGTCATGTTACGGCGAGAGCCTACTCCCTGCTGCGCCCCTTGTTCCAACAAGGCGGGCTGCCCCTACGCACGATTCCCGTGTCTCTATGATTAGTCATAATTATCTGTTTATCACATGTTTATGCGATAGACTGGCGTTGCTGCACGCGCTACCTTGGCTGCCATCAATATTCCCTCAACCAATACACTAGTTTATGAGCACGCTTCAATTTGACATGGCTAAGTTAGGCCAACAACTCACCGGCTGGGATAAGAAAAACGGAACGGCCGCCGAATACAAGAGTGCTGACAGCAACTACCGCACCTACAAACCCACGGTCTCTCCTACCCCGACCGGGGGCCTGTTCCTCTCCACCAAACTGGATCATATCCGCGGCGTGGCTGCCGATGATCATGCGCAGGTAGAAATGGAGTTTGCCGCTAATGGCGTGATTCTCTCCTCCCGCGCTTTGATGACCATCCAAGGACGAACAAGTCTAGACACGGGGCTGATTGCTGGGGCTGCCGGCGTGGGCGGTACCGCCCTGGGCGGCCCTGCCATCGGTGCCGCCGCGGCGGCCATTGCTGAGCTATCGGCCAAGATTCTGAATAGCCTCTCCACGTTCATTGCTAACCTGAGCGAAACGGGAGGACGGGCTAACTTCCCAGCCGTGGTGCGCATGAACATGAACTGCATCTTTGCCTCGCTGATTTTGCCCGTGCCCTTTTCCGTGGGCGGGGCCATCGGGAGCAAGTGGGCCGCCTTAGGGGGTGCTTCTTCTTTTCTAGGCCAACCGGTTACCAATGAACTCACTACCCCCGACGGCGTGGGCCGCTACAACCACTTCCAAGGAGGATCGATTTATTGGACGCCCCAGCTCGGTGCACACGAGGTGCACGGCCTGATCCGGGACAAGTGGGCTTCTTTGGGCTGGGAACGTTCCTTTCTAGGCTATCCCCTGACCGATGAACTGACTACGCCCGACGGTAAAGGCCGCTACAACCACTTTCAGGGCGGCTCCATTTACTGGACCCCGCAACTGGGTGCGCACGAAATACACGGCGCCATTCGCGACAAATGGGCCTCCCTGGGGTGGGAACGTTCCGCCTTGGGCTACCCGGCCTCTGATGAAGAAGCACAACCTGGCGGGCGGGTGAGTCGCTTTGAGCGTGGGCGGATCGCCTGGACCCCAGCTGGTGGAGCCGTAGTGCAGTAATATACCCGCTTATACCCGTGCCCTCCGCAGGCCTCTCTGAGGAAGACTTGCGGAGGGCATAGCTAACGATTATCTCTTTCACCTATTTTTCTTGATTGTATGAGCGACTTAATTTCTGGTGGCAATGGCGCCAATGGTAAAGCCTCTGTGTGCGGCAAAGATGGAACCCCTTTAGTGGAAATGCTGGCTTTGGACAACGAAGCGGTACTAGGTGCCGGCAATAAAGCCCGCCCTGGGCGGCTAACGATGTATGATAAGAATGGTAGTCCTACGGTCAACTTAGCCACAACAGATGCTTCGCTCACGCTCGGCAGTGGCGGGGTTAACGGGAAAGTATCGGTCAGGGGAAAAGAGGGAACGGCACTGGTAGAATTGCTCGCTACTGATACAGAGGCCGTCATTGGTGCGGGCAATAAGAACCGGGCGGGTCGACTGACCATGTATAATAAACAAGGTAGCCCAACGGTCAATTTAACCACGGCTGATGCGACGCTAACGTTAGGAGGCAATGCAACCAACGGGAAAGTCTCCGTTCAAGGGAAAGACGGGATGCCTATCGTCGAGTTGATTGCTAGCGATACAGAGAGTGTCATTGGCTTAGGGCAATCGAATCGGCCAGGGCGTATCACGGTGTACAACGGTAATCAGGATGCTTCCATTGAACTCAATGGGGCCCAGGGCGACATTTGGATTTCGAATGCCGACTTTGCCGAAGAGTTCGACGTGGCTACGTGCACGGACGCAGTACTTCCGGTAGAACGGGGGATGGTCATGGTGCTGGGAGCAGGCGGTGACGTACAGCCAAGTGCCTCGGCCTACGATTCACGCGTGGTAGGCGTGGTCTCGGGCGCTGGTACGTACCGACCCGGCTTAGTACTAGACCGGCGCGATACGGGGAATGAACGTCTTCCGATTGCCTTAGTAGGGAAAGTATTCTGCTTGGTAGACGCCACGAACACTCCGATTCAAATCGGTGATCTACTCACCACGGCTGACCAAGCGGGACATGCCATGAAAGCAACCGACCGCCAGGCAGCCTTTGGGGCTGTCTTGGGCAAGGCGCTCGCCCCTCTTGAAACCGGTTGTGCCTTACTTCCTATTCTGGTTACGCTACAGTAAGGACGCTATGATTAGCTATCGCAAACAACTCAGTAAAATAGGCTATCAGCCTGGAGAAGAGGTTCACTACGCAAAATTCGGCTACCGTCCTACTTCACTTCGCAAAGCGATGAGCGCAATGGATGCGCCGCACAGTTATGCTTTAGTGACCGAAGCACCAGGTAGGATAGATGAAAGTTGGACAGAAGAAATACAAGGTGTTGTTTGGGACGGAGCTCATTGGCTTTTTTCTTCGAATGGAAGCGGTACTCCTTCTGTCAATCCGTCACCCAAGGCCATCTATACCTTCAACGGGAACAACGGCAAATTCAAGAGCCCAGATCAGACCTTTGTCATCAATCCTGCTGGGATCAACCATATCGGGCCCATGTATTATCATGGTAACATCGTGTACGTCGAACACTGGATAGGAGAGCAAGCCAGCTTGTTAACGTATCAAAACAACAATGGCACTTTATCTTATCAGAATCGAATTAATATCGAATCTATCAACGGAGGCCGTGTCGGCGTAGTAGGAATAGATTTTGAAAATGGGATCGTGTATACGTGCCCCGTTGGGCTAGTTATTCCAGAACTCTATATCCATAAATTTTCTGCTGACCATACAGCCATTCAGTATACGAACAATACGTTGCCGCTAAGCCCTAAACTGAACGAGGATTGCTACGTTCAAGGTGGGTTTTTCTCGCCTAATGGTCATTTGTATATTTCCTCGGGTAGAGGTGGGATCAGCTCCAATTATCAGTATATCTATTGCTACTCTGCTCTCAATGGAAAGCTGATCAATAAAATCGAAGTACTGGCGGAGAAGCAAGGTGGCATTACGGGAATACAAGCGAAACAGGAATTAGAGGGCATTTGCTATGCGCCCGTAACACGTGGTGGAAAAGCAGTACAAATACATGCTGTTCTGCTAGAAAATATAGCGGTTTCGAAGGATAACATATTTTTCAAGTCATTTGCCGCATCTGAACCTGATCTGATATAGCAAATGCGCCGCAGGAACTAGAAAGCCCCTCTTAGCAGGAGGGGCTTTCTTGCGCTAGTAACCTTCTACCACCTTAATGAACTATTGCTGACCATCCCAGAGCGAGGTAAAGCCATTAGATGGGAGGGACACAACCGGGCTACTTAGCCGCCGAAGTCATGTATAACTATCACATCATCATGTGGTTGCACTCAAATTTTTCCAATGATATCTTCCCGTATTCAAAACAGGATTGAGCTACGGGACTAGCGGCTGGCCTGCCGCTGCTTACGAAGAACAGCGAAAGGCAGGTAAGGCGACCCATTTGCTTTGTCTTGAATAAGACAACACCTTTTATCCACTTTTTACTATTCTAATTATGCCGACAACCAATGGTGAATCAATCCGCCAAGCTTCTGCGCAGCTTAGTCAAGCGCTAACAGATGACCTGCTACAACTCTTAACGGATGCTAGTAAGGACGAACACAAATGGCGTGAAGCCATCACTGAGCCAGAGGCCTTCTTGCGAAGCAAAAACATCGCATTACCTGCAGACATGTTTATTAGCTTTGAAGAAAAACCGGTACCCTTAGGCCTCAGGAAACTACCCGTATTTGGGAAGCAAGGGGACTTATCAGTAGTCGAACAGAATGGAGGAATACCGGGTATAGGGGTAAGCAAACCCCCAAAATTTGACAAACTAAAAAAACTGAAGTGCGTTGCCGTTTATAAAATCAAGCCCGATAAATATGGCGGCTACACAATAGTCGTTTCGCACTACGTCTGTCATTTCGAATAGCAGTTATTGAAACGATACATGCGCTGAGAAAAAGCCTTAACAAGGATTGTTAGGGCTTTTCTTTTTCCTGTCAGTGCGTAACCTATCTAGCTGGCACGACCTAGTTTGAACAGCCTAAAAGCTTGTGCACGTGGGCCCCGACATCCTCAAGCACGTCCCTCTCAAGCACGTGGTCTTGTATTTGGGCGTTACGGATTTATCTCTGAGCCGCATTCGGGCCAAGTACGGCCGGTAGCTTCGGTCATTTCTTGTCATTTGGCAAGCACAACCACCGTCTGGCTGGGTTTCTTTGTGGACTCGCTACCCCCTGCCGGATGGAACCCGTACCTGCTACTCTTAGTATTGCCTTTGCCCTAACCACGGCCCTGGCCATTTGGCTCTTCTATCAGCCGGCTCGCCCGGCCCGCCGTACACGCTATGTACTGGGCACTTGGCTGCTGCTGCAATCCGCCCTCAGCCTGAACGGCTTTTACGCCGCGGCTCCCTGGGCGCTGCCACCGCGGTTGTCGCTGGCCTTGGCCCCCCCGCTGGTGCTACTCATCACGGCTTGCGTCACCGTTAGCGGACGCCGCTATCTTGACCGCTTACGCTTGGATCAGCTTACCCTGTTGCATAGTGTGCGTCTGCCCGTGGAACTAGTGTTGCTGGGCTTATTCCGGCACGGCCTCGCACCGGAACTGCTGACTTTTGAAGGTCGCAACTGGGACATCGTAGCGGGCGTGAGTGCTCCGCTGCTGTACTACGGGGTGTTTCGCCGCCATTGGCTAGGCACTACCGGGTTGCGGGGCTGGAATGTCGTCTGCTTGGGATTGTTATTGAACGTAGTTGGAAACGCGATCCTGTCGGTGCCTTCTCCCTTTCAGCAACTGGCGTTTGAACAGCCACTGGTAGCAGTATTGTATTTCCCCTTTCTGTGGCTACCCGCTTGTGTGGTACCACTGGTCTTGCTGGCTCACGTAGCGGCGATCCGCCAGCTCGTGCGCCGACCAGCTACGAATTTGGTGCGAACCCATCGAACAAACGTGCACGAACAGTAGAGTAAGCTATCTCTGGCATCGCTCATAAACAGCTAGCACGCCGCAACAATGAAATAGCGGGCTGATCGGATGACTGGCAAAACAGTGTGCACGCAACGCCTAAACCTTACACCGATTAGCCGCTGGTAGAACGGGGCAGCCAAGCTTGACCTAGTGGATGCTTCCTATATATCTGCTAGCAATAACACCCGCCACGCTTCCCGTTAGATCAGCGCACCAGGGCGGGTTTTTTGTTGCCTTACCAACTTTATCTCCAGCGCGTTCTTTCTCGCTCAAAACCCCGCAATAGCCGAATTTAAGGGGTAAAACCGCGTATCTTTGCTTCCGTTCGCACGGTAGTCTCCCGCCAACGCAACGTCTGAAAAGACGAAGCCCCGGCTGGTGGAACAACCGGGGCTTCAGGAAAGTGGGTGAGTCAGCACCCTCTATTCCTAGTCAGATGCGGGTACGTGTGAAACAGAAGGTGGCGGCTATAAGTCGCTTCCTTCGGCGGTATGCTAAGGAGCTTGCAGCCTTGGCAGCCTGTGTGAAAATACTGGTAGCGCTCTACCAAGTCTTCCACGGGTAAACGCGGTAGCGGGGGTTGGCCACAGGCTGGCTCCCGCTATTTGTTTCGTACGCTACAAAGGTAGACTCGTTTCTAGGAATATACAAAATATATTGGTAAGGGTTCCTTTCTGTATACATGATGCGGTACGCAGCGTACTGTAGTAAGATGTACTCGCTGCTTACCCCACCGAAAAGCCCGACCATATGGCCGGGCTTTTTGCTAGCTTATCCGCAAGCCTACTGCTATACCTAAATTCCATAAACGCACTTGATGGAAGCTTCTAATCCTACTGCTCTCACCCGCTCCCACCTGGAGGAGAAACTACAGTGGGTTACGATCGGCAGCAGAGATGGTCATCGAGGAAGTAGTAGGCGCGTGCTCCAGGAGCTTGAGCCACAAAGCGGGCCGAATACCACCTCCATCCCGGGGCCGGCCGTGAACGCCATTGCCCCGGACATAGACCGCGCCACTGGCGCTCACGCTCGCCGCCGTACGCCCATAATAGCCGGGTGAACGCAACCGCCACCAGTGCGCATCCGCCCCGTACGTTGCTTGTCGCCTAGCGTTGTGTTCGTCGTCAATCTGCCAGCTTTGCCGGCCTTTGGTCCGCAGCTTTGCCCCACTGTCGCCGAAGTACGCGCACACCTCTTCCAGGCTGAGCAGAAAGATGCGGTCTACGGTATCCTGCCCCCCTGGTGTGTGGAACCACGGGTTGTCAGGATTGCGGTTGGTTACGGGAAGAATTCTAGCCTGCTCGTCGGGACCCAAGGTGTGGTAGAATTCCTGGTTCAGGTAGTGCCTGACCGCGCACTCAGCCCAGGTGACATCGACAAACTGCTCATGATACCACCGCAGCTCCACGATGACGTCGGTGATGAGCAGGGCCGCGTGGTCTTGCAGGGTCAGCACCCGCCACTGATACGGGCCCAAAACGATCAGGTCACCTTTAGTCATATTGCTAGAATCCTTGCAAACACCTCACCTAATAAGACTAGTCCTTCCTTAGTAGCTGTCTAACGCTATACCAGGTGTCTTGCTCTCCTATCCAGCCGAAGATTGGTTCAGCGATAAGTGGCACTGGACGGTACAGTTATCAAAAGGCAACTGTTGCCGTTATTGCCGTATCTGGGTCATGCCCTGCTTTATTGCTACTGCTGTATGTCTTTTGCGCTACACCTGTGCCTGCTGAGTGTCCCAGACCTTCCGCTACGATTACCTTTTACCCCCTACTGCTTACACCGTGCGCCACGTTTTT
>NZ_MTSE01000005.1 GCF_002154225.1 Hymenobacter crusticola | reverse complement strand
TCAAGAATTGGTCGTTTCTGCTCGATCTGAAGATTGTGCTCTTAACTGTAAAACAAGCAGTTAAAGGCAATGAGAATGCTTTTTAAGCTTGTCTCACAGTTAGTTAAGCTAATAAAAACTGCTCGCTCGATCTTACCTTTTGTAAAGATCGAGCGAGCGGTGATGTGTTAGCCAGGTACTAGTTTTGCTCACGCCAATTAGTGAATCTAGCAGGAAAGCATATTAGATTAGAGTTGTTGTGCGCATATACTAGTACACTAATCTATTGTGCGTAGCACAGCTATAGATGTAGGAGTAGAGGAGTCGTGGAGATAGTGTAGACATAAACCGATACTTTGCTAGCCATACTGAATGTAGTAGAAGAGGGGGAACTAGCTTGTATCATCTGAAGCATCGTTGGGGGCACTTAATAACCTGTGCCGGCTATTGTTTGGCATTCACGTCTTAAAACCAACACTCATTGCCTCAAGAGTAGTTCGCACTACTCTTGAGGCAATGAGTGATCGACGCGCTAAATTCTTGGATTACGAAGAAGCAAATTACCTGGATGAAGGGGCTGTATAAGGATACAAGAACAATTAAGTATTCATAGATTCATATTTTTATTAGTTTGTCTTGTCATTAACAAGATTATATTA
Organism: Hymenobacter crusticola; assembly: GCF_002154225.1. Lineage (GTDB taxonomy): Bacteria > Bacteroidota > Bacteroidia > Cytophagales > Hymenobacteraceae > Hymenobacter > Hymenobacter crusticola. The sequence continues at coordinate 392,995 of NZ_MTSE01000005.1, read as the reverse complement.
CTTACCTTCGTATTGTTTACAGCAAAAGTTATAAGCTGTCTAACTTGCGTCTTAATTGAAAATGACACTTCGCTGACTTTTCTGAAAACTTACTGAGTGTTAGTGAAAGGCTAACAACTCTATTAGTAAGAGCAGAACCCTGGTTCAGCAACTGCTTGTTATTTCCTCCGACCTACTGGAAAACTTGAGTTCATAAGCTTATTGTAATCTTTTCTTCGCATGAGTAGCATATCTGCCCGTAGAATCCTACCGCTCCTCTTTTTATGGCTGCTAGCCTCCTGTACTCCTCGTAACTTGGTGTACTTCAGCAACTTGAAAGATAATGATCGTTATCAGACCCCACCTGAAGCACCCGTAGAGTTGCGTTTGCAACCAAACGATTTGGTAAGCATCAAAGTGAGCAGCTTAAACCCAGAATCTAATGCCCTCTTCAACCGAGGAGTGTTGTCTGCCCCAGGCGCCGCAGCAACTACGCTCAGCACCGAATCTACTCCGACCGAAGGCTACTTGCTAGATCAGAATGGTAACGTTGATTTTCCAGTGCTAGGCAAAGTAAAGCTAGCTGGACTAACCAACACGGAGGCGACCACTAAGATGACTAGCTTGCTACAGCAATACGTTAAATCACCTATTATCACTATTCGGCTCCTGAATTTTAAAGTCACTGTTATCGGAGAGGTAAACCGGCCTTCAACCTTCCTGGTGCCTACGCAGCGCATCACGGTATTGGAAGCACTCGGGTTGGCTGGTGACATGACCGCTTACGGGCGTCGCGAAAACGTACTGTTGGTACGTGAGCAGAACCAAGTGCGCACTACTACGCGTTTGGATCTGAATGACAAGGCCCTGCTGACCTCTCCCTTCTTTTATCTGCAGCAAAATGACGTAATTTATGTTGCGCCAGATAAGATCAAGCAAGTACAGGCTAGCACAAACGCGCTGACCTTAACACTTGCTGGTATGGGTATCACGGTACTAGCCGCAGTGCTTTTCAACTTCCAGAACATCTTTGGTACTAAATAGATAAATACCATGGCATATCCCGATACGACAAGTGAGCTATTGCCTACCGAGGCAGCTTTACCCCCCCAGCCGCTCACCTGGGCCACGTATCGTCGCTACTGGTACCTTTTTGCCCTTGGTTTACTAGTAGCGCTAACGGGCGCGTGGTTGTATTTGCGCTATACTGTGCCGCAGTACAGCATCAATATGACAATCCTTATCAAGGACAAGAAAGACGAGCCGCAGCAGCAACGCAACGAGCGCTTCAACAACTTGAATGAGGAGAACGCCAGCAAGAATATCGACAACGAGATTCTGCTACTGAAGTCAAATAGCTTAATGCAGCGGGTTTTTGCGAACCTCGATATGCAGGCGGCTTACTACATTAAAGGGCGTGTAGGTAAGCAAGAGCTGTATGGTGAGAATCTGCCTTGCCGCCTGCTTATCAGTCGCCTAGATTCTAGTGCCTATAACAAGCAAGTGCTGCTGCAAGTAATTGACGCAACGCATTTCACCTTGGGGGAGGCTAATAAGACAGCACAGACGTATGCTTTTGGGCAGCTGTTGCACACGCCTTATGGAGAGTTCACTGTGGTGAGCAAGCCAGCCAACCTAGCGGCTTTTCGGCAACATCCTTTACTAATTCGCTTCCAAGATCGGCGTGAACTAGCAGGTTCTTACGCCAAGAAGCTCGGTGTATCAACGATCAACAAACAAGCTAGCTTACTTACGCTCAACGTAACAGATGCAGTGCCTGAGCGCGGTGAAGCTGTGCTCAACAAGTTAGTAGAAGTTTATAACCAGGAAGCTGTAGAAGACAAAAATCAACTGGCTAACAATACTATCCGCTTCATTGATGACCGTTTGAAGTATCTGGAATCGGATCTTACTTCGGTAGAGAAGAATGTGGAGAAGTTCAGTCGGGAGAACAATGTAGTCAACATTACTTCGCAAGTTCAACAGTCCTTGCAGGAAGCAAGCGGCTACAACAAACAGCTTTCTGATTTCAACATTCAGCTAGATGTATTATCCTCGATTGAGCAGTATATCAATCAACCCACTGAGCCTAATCAGTTGATCCCAGGCACGTTGAGTGTGCAAGATCCTACGTTGTCAGGGTTGATCACGAAGTTCAATGAGTTGCAGCTAGAGCGCGAACGAATGCTACGTACTGTGCAGGCTGATAACCCACTGGTACTAACTATGACGGATCAGCTGACCAATTTGCGGGGTAGCATTTTGGAAAATCTGCGCACACTCAAAAATAACTTGGTTATCACGCGGCGTAGCCTGCAGGCAAAATCAGGACAGTTTGGTTCGCGTTTACAGCAAATGCCTACCATTGAGCGTGGTTTGCAGGAAATTAGCCGGCAGCAGGATTTAAAGAAAGACCTGTATCTGTATCTGCTTCAGAAGCGAGAAGAAGCTGCGCTAGCTTTGGCTGGTGCCGTATCGAATGCTCGGATAATCGACGCTGCACAAGCTGGCGATGCACCGGTGAGCCCGCAGAAAACGGCCGTTGTTTTCATCGCACTAATGCTGGGGCTAGGTTTACCGTTTGCCTTTGTTTATGTGAAGAACATGTTCAACGACAAAGTGCAAAGCTTACAGGAAGTAGCGTGGGCCACTGGCGTACCCGTATTAGGAGAGTTGGCGCATAATCGCACACGCGAAACAGTTGTTATCTCGCCCAACACGCGTAGTCCGCTAGCGGAGATGGTGCGCCTATTGCGTACGAATTACCAACTAGCCACCTCTGGCGCTGCCAATCAAGTGATCTTGGTAACCTCTAGCCGGAGCGGTGACGGTAAAACGTTCGTAAGTCTGAACCTAGCAGCAAGCTTGCTATTGGCAGGTAAGAAGGTGATTATCGTAAACCTAGATCTGCGTAAACCTGGTTCACTAGCGGAAGCTGGTGAGCTTTCGGGACCAGGTTTGAGCGAATACGTGACCGACGAATCAGTGCGGATAAATGACCTTGTGCAGTCAAGCTCAACCGTTGAAGGGCTGTATGTGGTAGGATCAGGTGAATTACCAGCTAACCCAGCTGAGTTGCTGCTGAGCCCCCGCGTAGGGCAATTGCTCAACGTGCTCAAGGAAAGCTTCGACCATATCATCCTCGATTCAGCTCCTATCGGACAAGTAGCCGATGCATATAGTGTAGCTCCTTACGTGGATGCTACTTTGTATGTGGTGCGCTACAACGTCACGCAGAAAGCGCAACTACAGTTTATTAACAAACTGCGCACGGAACACACATTCAACCAGCTAATGGTGGTATTGAATGACGCACGTCCCAATAACTTATCTGCTTATGGCTACGGCCAAGGCTACGGTTACCCAGAGGCTAGCAAAACTAAAAAGAGCAAAAAATTAGTTTAATACCTCAAGGCACTATGGAGTAGTTCAATTCGAATTGAACTACTCCATAGTGCCTTTTCAGTGATTAGAATATGCTATCCTGCTCGTTTGGTGGCGTAAAAGCTTCGCCTAAACAAGTAGTATCTTTGCATTATTATTTATTGGTTATATAAACTACACTCAACTATTATCTCACTAAATCTGCTTGAATGTGCAGCTCCAAAAGCAATTCTTGTTGGAGTTAAAGTAAGCGAAGTATGTCAACTGCAGCGCGCGTAATTTCTGGGAGTGCAGCATCCTGGGCGCAGATCGGGGTTACGATGATATCCCAAATGGCTTTAGTTCCTCTGTATTTATCACATTGGAATGTTGTCACCTACGGTATATGGCTTGCCATCTTATCGCTCACTAACTTGATGATCACGTTAGATTTTGGGCACCAAGAATTTCTAGCGTATGAATTTCTACGAATAGGTAGAGATAATCCTTCAGAGCTAAGTAAGTTTTTGTGGTCAGGTGCTAGCGCGGGTATTCTCATTAGCCTAGGGCAAATACTGCTTCTAATTATTTTTCTGCTGAGTGGTGTGTTGCCTTATCTGCTTGGCCAATCACAGCATGCTGGCTTAATAGATCCAGAGTTGATTCGGGCTGCCGGGATTATCGTATTACTGCAAAGTGTCTCGTGGCTGCTGTGCAATAGTATATCGGGTCTGCTGTTTCGGGTGCTAGCTCCCTTTGGCTATTTCCCACGCATGGCGTGGTGGAATCTGCTGACTACGGTGCTTAGTGCTGTAGCGCCTGTAGTAGCTGTCGTAATGGGAGCCGGATTACTAACTGCTGGCATCGTTATGACCGCTACGTCGTTACTTGTCGCTGTGCCAATGTATCTCGACTTGCTGCGGTTGCTGCGTAAAGAAGGTATTCCGTATAGCAAACCATCTTTAAAAGTTGGCTACAAGAACTTTGTGCGCTCACTAGCTATTTCGGGTAAAGGCTTGTTGGAGAATGCACGGCAGCAAGGCGCCCGCCTGGTGTTGGCTCCGCTATCGGGGGCAGCAGGCTTAGCGGCTTTCTCAACGATGCGCACTGGCGCAAATGTAGCCTTGCAAGGGCTTAATACGGTAATCAACCCGTTGATGCCGGAGTTGATGCGTTTTCTGCACCAGCGCGACCAAGACCGGAGCGAAGCAGCTTTTGGAACCTTATGGTTTGTGCTGGTGGCTCTGATGGCGCCCGCCATGGTCGTATTGCAAGCCGTGATGGAGCCGCTATACACGCTATGGACGCGCGGACGCGTAACGTTCAACCCGCTGTTGTTTGCCACTCTCTCACTGAGTGTACTTGTATATGCTGTGGCGCAACCTGCCATTGCCGTTGTGAAAGGCAACAACCTTTTAAAGGCTCAACTAACACTATCGGCCGTAGCGGCTGTAGTAGTAGTAGGTGGTATTGCGGCACTAGTTCCCTTTATGAATATCCTAGGAGCAGGTATTGCCTTGCTAGTGGCCGAAGTAGCCGCTATGGTTGGCTACCGGGTAGTAGCGCAGCGCTGGTTGCAAAGCAATGGTTTGCTGTGGCCAAAGCACCAGTTTAACATTGCTATGGCTTCCGTCTGGATAGCCGCCGCCGCGATGGGCGCTATGGTTGTGTTACCACAAGCTAAATGGCTGATCCTGTTAGGGTCTTCGGTGTTGCTAGCTGGCAACATGTGGCGCTATTGGCATGTGTTGCCTGACCTAGCTACGCAACATGCCCGACGAATTGCGAGCAGCTTGCCTGGCATGAAAAAGCTGTATGCACCAACCAAATAAGTATTTGTATCAGTAACAAAGTAGGCTAGCGAAATTTAAACTAGCGCGCATACCACTCACTACTTCTCCAATGCCTAACGTGTGGTCATCTAACCTTCGCAGTGCACTCACGCAGCCGGCAGCTCTTTCTTACAAAGCGCTTGCGTATCCTGATAAGCCAGATACAAACAGTTTCCTATTCAACTTCGTGCGTAGCTCGTGGTTGGCGCTGTTCGCGGCTTGTGTGTTTCAAATTGTCTTCTTCTCAAGCGTTGCTAATCTGTTCGCCCTAGGGTGCATTATCATTGCTTGGGCGCTGCTAAGCGCGCAGTTTTTGCGCCCCGACCGGCTTAATACCTATCCGCTATCAAGCTTTTTACTGCTTGGCTTCACGGCCACCCAGTTTTACTTTCCTTTGCTATTCACAACGCTAGAAGGAAAGCCTGTTACCTTCAATCTAGAGCTTCCTTATCATGTATTTGGACACTCTATTTTGTCGCTGATCGTACTGCTACTGGCGCATGCCTGCTATCGGGGCATCGTAAAAATGCCACTGAGCAATCCCAATAGCATACTAGGGAAGATTGGCTTGTTTACGCCGCCCTTCGACTTGCAGCTTTGGCTTATGGGGTTGATAGGGCTAGGGGCCACCGTATATGCCTATTTTATCTCGCCTTCGGTCGGGTGGGAGGTAACGGGTGCTGCCTCTGATAAGGCTATTCAGGGCTTGATACCATTCTCTTATGCGCCTTTTTTCATCCCATTCAGGCGTATGTATGGGAGCATGAAGGACCCAGACAAGCGTTTAGTGCCCATGCTGGTGGCATTCACGGTACTTCTATTTGTTGTTAGTATTGGCCGCAACAGTCGGGGTGCATTTATGATAGGTTTTACCTCCGTTGGTTTCGGCTTTGGATTTGCGTTGTTGCTCGGAATCTTCAAAACGCGGCTATTCACCTTGCGTAATGCAGCGCTTGCTGGCTTAGCTTTCCTAATGGTTACAGGGCCTATTGCCGACATTGGTACGGCTATGGTTATCGTACGAGGACAACGCAGCAAGATTTCTAATGCTGAATTGATTGAACTGACCTGGCAGGCCTACCAAGATAAAGACGCCATTCGGGCTCGGCGCCAAAACGACAATACGACAGCCGATGAATGGGACGAGCGTTATTTGGATAACATCTTTACGGCACGCTTCTCCAACCTGAAGTTTAATGATGCGAGCTTAGTGCAGTCAACTAAAATTGGCGACCAAGACAAGGATATGTTGACGTACTCGATTAACTATATCCTTGGGGCCTTACCAGATCCTTTTTTGAAGGCCTTGGATATTGACGCGGACAAGGAGAACGTGTACGGGGTTTCGATCGGTGACTACTTGTACGCGGAGGCTGGCGGACCTATTGAGGCGCTAGGTGGGTTCCGGACCGGACACTTTGCGGGTACTGGTATGGCTGCCTTTGGCTGGTGGTACTTAGCCATCCTGGGGTTCGGTATGATACCCGTTTACTTCTTATTTGACCTGTTTGTAGCCTACGTCCCTATTTCTAGCAAAGTACCCGGCACGGGTACTCCCTTACGCTTCAGCTTGTGTGGCTTGCTGGTACTCACAGGCATTTTTCAGTTTCTGCCAGCTGAGTCAGTCGTAACGACAGCTACTTTTTTGCTACGCGGCTGGGTACAAATGATCTTGCTATATGTCGTGCTTTTCCAAGCAACGCGTCTTATTAGTAAGGTATTTCAAGGGTCTAAAAGCATGAACCCTGCAGACTACGCTAGGTTGACTAGGCGCTAAAAAGAATACAAGCTTGCCTATATTGCCGCAGCTAATGGGTTGCTACTGCCCACTTCGCTCAAGTAGACATGGCTTGCTGGAAGCGTTGTCGCTCCCCAAAATCGCCCAATAACATTTGCTTCACTTCAGATTATACATAACTGCTCAATGGCTAAAATCCTTTACCTAGGTGACAACCACCCGGCTGCTACTTCCTCGCACCGGGCAAAAGCTCTTGAACGGTTAGGGCACAGCGTTGATATCCAAGATGTCCACAAGGTAGTAGCTGCTCAGCTAGACTCTCCGCTGCTTCACGCCATCCACTATCGGACTGGTTTTCGGCTCTTACAAGGAAAGATCACGAAGTGGCTAACGGCACTGCTCCAGAAGAACTCGGCATACGACGTCGTGTGGGTTGATAGTGGGGAGCTGCTGAGTCCGGCAAGCTTAGACGTGCTAAAGGGCCTAAGGTGTCCTATTGTGCTCTACAACCTAGATGACCCAACCGGCAAGCGTGACGGCCGGCGCTTTGATGTGCTACTGAAAGCACTGCCCATGTACGATCTGGTTGCCGTAGTGCGGAAGGAAAGTGAAGAGGAGTGCCGCCAGTTGCATGCAAAGCGGGTATTGCGTGTTCTGCGTAGCTACGATGAAGTAGCTCATAAGCCTTTTGATAGCATCGATGATATCCCCGCTTCTTTCCGCAGTGAAGTAGTTTTCATTGGCACGTGGATGCGCCACGAGAAGCGGGATGATTTCATGATGGAACTCCTACGCCAAGGTGTACCCTTGAGCATTTGGGGCAGCAGATGGTCGAAGTCACCGCACTGGGAGACGCTCAAATCCTCTTACCGCGGTGGCAACCTTAGCGGTCGGGAATATGTAGCTGCTATTCAGGGCTCCAAGATCTGTTTGGGGCTACTATCCAAAGGCAACCGCGACCTGCACACCCAACGGTCGTTGGAGGTTCCTTTTGCTGGCGGTTTGTTTTGCGCCGAGCGAACTTCCGAGCACCAAGAAATTTACGAGGAAGGCAAGGAGGCCGTCTTCTGGGCCGATGCTGCTGAGTGCGCTACTATTTGTAAGAAACTGCTCAGCGACGACGCCCTTCGGGAAAGTATTCGCCTAGCAGGTATGCGTAAAGTGCGGGCAATCGGCGTAGGAAACGAAGACATCTGCCGGAAGATCTTGGCGGAAGTGAACATCCGCTAAGGCAGCGCTGCGCATCTACATTCATCTGGCTTCGCTGCGTCGTTTATGCATCTCGTTTTTTTTACGCACCCCGATTTCATGGGCGACCAGCGAATGCCTGCTTTCGCCAGCATGCCGCGCTTCGCGCGTATGTTGGCAGAGGGCATGCGGGCCCGCGGTCATCAGGTAGAAATGTGGGCGCCTAGATCCCGGTTGTTCGAATTGCCCGTGACGGGAGGTCCGAAAAAGTGGCTAGGTTACGTCGATCAGTACCTCGTATTTCCCATGGAGGTACGACAGCGTTTGAAGCACTGCCCTCCGGATACACTCTTTGTCTTTGCTGATAACGCGCTAGGGCCCTGGGTGCCCTTGGTGGCCGATCGGCCGCACGTGATGCACTGCCACGATTTCATGGCCCAGCGCTCAGCCTTAGGTCAAATCCCGGAAAATCCAACGGGTTGGTCGGGCCGGCAATACCAGCGTATGATTCGGGCGGGGTACTCCAAAGGCAAGCACTTTATTTCTGTTTCGCGCAAAACCCGGGAAGAACTGCATACTTTCTTGCCTGCTCCTCCATTGACGTCAGAAGTGGTATACAACGGGTTAAGCGAAGCCTTAACTCCATACGACTGCACGAAAGCCCGTACGATGGTGGGCAAAGCAACCGGTGTCGAGTTGAGCCACGGGTACTTATTACACGTGGGGGGCAATCAGTGGTACAAGAACCGACTAGGTGTTATTGAGCTGTATAACGCTTGGCGCTCTAGCAGTTCTATTGCTGTGCCCTTGTTGCTTATTGGGGGGCCGCTAACTCCAGAGCTGAACAGCGTGAGAGACATCTCGCCATTTAAAGAAGACATTCACGTTGTAAGTGGCCTTGACGACGAACTTGTGCACCTAGCTTACGCGGGGGCAACCGTCTTCCTCTTTCCCTCTATTGCAGAAGGCTTTGGCTGGCCAATTGCGGAGGCTATGGCCTCGGGCTGTTTGGTTATTACTACTGGTGAGGCGCCTATGACGGAGGTGGCGGGAGAAGCTGGTTTCTTGATTCCTCGTCGTCCGCACGACGAAGCCCAAGCCGTAGCCTGGGCAGCAGCAGCAGCTAAAACCATTGACAAAGTAGTGCACCTTCCACCTGCAGAACGCAGTGCTGCTATTGCTGCAGGTATTACGAACGTAGCTAGGTTTAACTCTGAGAACGCGCTGAACAGGATAGAAGAGATCTATAAAACTATTCAATAACTACGCTTAGTCAGGTAAAAGCAGTAGAACGATACCGAGTCCTACAGGTAGTCTGCTTTTCATTACTTGAAGTGTAGTAAGCAGCAGTGATGTAGCAGCATAGTAGCTTGTTTCTTATGGCTCCCTGAAAGAGGCTGCAAACCAAAATTTTGTGCTTTTAATAGAAGGTTATAAATGAAGCAATAAGTTTCTATAGCAGCAGGTAGCTACGAAGTGTCCTGAAAGCAGTAAATTAGTGTTACTTAAAAGTATAACTTTTTTGATAACATTCGAGTAGAATAGGGTATGCTGGATCAAAGTGCTATTAAAGTTACCATCCTGTTGGCCACTTATAATGGTGCTAAATATATTGAGGAACAACTTGATAGTATTCTTCAGCAAACCCATACTAACTGGGAATTGCTAATTAGAGATGATACGTCCTCAGATGCTACTCTGCGCATCATAGCTACTTATCAGGCACGCTTTCCGGATAGAATATTTATTATCAACGATGACCTAGGTAATCTTGGTAGTACGTTGAATTTCAATGCGCTCTTGCGATTGGCTCGTAAGAAAGACGCGGCATACATCATGTTGTGCGATCAAGACGATTTTTGGTTGCCCGACAAAATAGCGTATAGCCTTGCTAAAATGCGTAGCCTTGAACATAAGTATGGTAAGAATTTCTCCTTACTTATTCATACAAATTTTCACTACGTTAATACTGAACTGAAAATTATAAAAGCGAGCCGGAATTTTCAGGCAACGAAGATTCCACAGTTGAATCTGTGTCACCTACTGGCTCAAAACCCTGTTTATGGATGCACTACCATCTTGAATAGCAAGCTTTTGAACGTGATTGGAGATATACCACCTAGGGCAGAAAACCATGACTATTGGATTGCAATGGTTGCAAGTGCCTTGGGTAAAATATATTATGCAGACAAAAAAACTATTCTTTACCGGCAGCACGGAAAAAATATATCAGGTAGCTACGATGATAGCTCCTTGCGCAATCGATTTAAAAGAATTATTGTGCAGCGCAGGAGCATTCGGGATGTGGAGAAGAAAATAGTGATGGTTGAGGTGTTTAAAAATAAATACTTGAGTTTGCTAACTGCAGGGCAAATTGAGATGATTGACGATTTCGTTGATTTTTTAAAAAACAAGCGTTTATCATCCTTCTTGAAAAGCCTAGAAAACGGCGTACGGCGACAAACTCTTATGCAAACGATATTATTTTATATAAGTGCTTATTTAGCAGGAAGTAAAAGCAAGTAAGATGTCGAAGTAATTATATGGATGTACTGGGTACATACCTAGGCGCTTACACTAATTCTGCAAGGATTTTATAACGAATCATATTGTAGATGTAATGTAGGAAAGATAGTATTTGACAATTCTTATGTACTTTTATGCCCTGTCAGGCTGCGATCAATCTCAGCAACTAGCAATAGCTATCAATCATATTGCTAGACCTCTTAGCAAACCGATGCTTATAGGAGGGCCGGATACGCTACATTGATGGAACATATTGCAGACAGAAATTCATGAATGTACTCCATGTTATTGCAGGAATGGACCCCAAAATGGGCGGGGTGTGCCAAGCAGTACGGACGATAGTCGCTGGCCTAGCTGAGTTGGGAGTGCACAGTGAGGTGGTAAGCTTAGATGCCCCAGACGCCTCTTTCATTGCCCATGATTCTTTCCCAATACATGCACTCGGTCCGGCGAAAGGTCCTTGGGGATACAGCGAAAAACTGATGCCATGGCTTCTGGATAACTTCAGGCGCTTTGATTGCATTATTGCACATGGGCTTTGGCTATATCCTACCTACGCCGTAGAAAAGGCTTTGCGACGCTACAAAAGTCAGCAACCGGGGGCGGCGCCTACACTGTATGTGATGCCTCACGGTATGCTCGATCCTTACTTCCAGCGAGCTGCCGGGCGGCGGCTGAAAGCAATGCGAAACTGGGCCTATTGGAAACTAATAGAGGGACGCGTTATCAATAATGCCGATGGCGTGCTGTTTACGTGCGAAGCAGAGCGTCTGCTGGCTCGCGAGCCATTCCGGCCCTATCAGCCCAAGCGGGAAGTTGTGGTTGGGCTAGGGGTCGAGGAACCGCCGGTTTATACGCCAAGTATGCGCGAGGCCTTTCTGAAGCATTGTCCTCAGTTGGAAGACCAGCCTTATCTACTCTTCTTAAGCCGGATTCACGAAAAGAAGGGAGTAGACTTGCTGCTGGATGCTTACTTAAAAACTAGTGTTCAAGTTCACGGCGTAGAAGCAAAAGCGCCGGTAGCTGCTGGCGTTGCTAGCGTCGCTACCTTGCCCGAACAGCCCCGTTTGATAGTAGCCGGCCCAGGCCTAGAAACCAGCTATGGTCAGCAAATGCAACAGGTAGCTTCTAAAACAAAGGAGGCACAAGCCGCCATTCTCTTTCCGGGCATGCTCTCGGGGCTAGCCAAATGGGGAGCCTTTTATCATTGCGAAGCATTCGTACTACCTAGCCACCAGGAAAACTTCGGTATCGCGGTGGTAGAGGCATTGGCTTGCAGTAAGCCCGTCATTATTTCGAATCAGGTGAACATATGGCGAGAGATTGAAGGGGCTGGTGGCGGTATCGTCACGGATGATACTCCGACGGGGGTAGAGGAGGGGCTGCGGCAATGGCAGCAAATGACGCAAGCCCAAAAGCTAGCTATGGGCCAAAAAGCTCATGATTGCTTTGTTCGTAATTTTGCCACGGGCCCTGCCGCGACACATTTACTGGAAGCAATATCATATAAGAAGTAGCAGTACAACAGGACAGGGGAAAGTTGCAAAAGTGCCACAACTTATGTCCTAGCTACTGTAATAAATCTGCCATGAGAGTAGTAAAGTGGGTTTGGTTTGTGCTTTATGTCGCGGCGTTATCTTACATCGTGTTTTTTGCAAGAAGAAGGAATGTTCTAATCTGGCACGATGATTTGGTGAATTTAATTCCAGTAAAGTCGACGGTTGAATCTTTTCAGTCGGGTGTTACGGGCTATTGGAATTTTTTTTCCAACCTCTTTGGCAACGTGTTATTATTTGTGCCTTTGCCTTTCTTTTTAATCCGGCTGTTTAGGTTCAATAGCACGTACGCTATTATTCTTGCGGGAATATCTATCAGTGTACTTATCGAGCTAGCGCAGTTTTCGTGGCAGATTGGCGTACCTGATATCGACGATGTATTACTCAATACGCTTGGCGTAATGCTAGGTTTATTCCTGTATAAACGCTTGTTGAGTAACAGCTATAAAAATTCATTCCGCTCTGATTCCTTACATTCGGTTACATAGATGCAGACAGACCTTTCACAGTTTGAAACAGGTAATTATAAAGCAGGTCCTAAGCTGAAAGTATTAATTTGGTATTTTCTGAATTATTACATCTTAGATAGCGCCTTGCCTTGGCCCTATAAATTAAAGCAAGTTTTGCTGCGCCTTTTTGGTGCTAAAGTGGGAAAAGGCTTGGTGATTAAACCGAATGTGCGAATCAAAAACCCTTGGCGGCTTACAATCGGAGATAACTGCTGGATTGGGGAGTCTGTCTGGATTGATAACTTGGAAGACGTTATAATTGGTAGCAATGTAAGTATCTCGCAAGGAGCTATGCTTCTAACGGGTAATCATGACTATACCGCAGTTAGTTTTCCTTATCGATTGGGAAAGATCAAGCTAGCCGATGGGGTTTGGATAGGCGCGCATGCTGTTGTATGCCCAGGAATAATATGCGAGTCGCATTCTATTCTGACCGTCAATTCGGTTGCTTCAAAGAACTTAGAAGCCTGGGGCATTTATGCAGGAAATCCCGCTACATACGTGCGAAAGCGAGTTATTAATAAATAACTTTAATCGTATTTAACACTACCGTCTATTTCTGGGTGATACGAATGCTCAGGAATAAAATGTCTTTGAAAATGAAAAAGCGGGTATTGCTAATAGGCTATAACTTCTATCCTGAACCTACCGGGATAGGAAAATATAGCGGGGAAATGATTAAATGGCTTGCTGAAAAAGGGTATGATTGTACTGTTATAACCACTTACCCCTACTATCCTTACTGGAAAGTACAAGAACCCTATTATAAGAATAGATTCGGATATACAACTGAACAAACTAATTTTCCTTCGGGCGGCAGCATCAAACTATACAGGTGCCCTATGTATGTGCCCGCTGAACCTTCGGGCGTAAAGCGTATATTATTAGATTTTTCTTTTTTAGTCTCTAGTTTTTTTAAACTGATTCAACTACTACCTGCAAAAAAATATGATTTTGTAGTAACAGTTGTTCCGTCTTTCCAATTTGGAATATTAGGTGCTTTGTATAAAAAATTCCGCGGGGCAAAATTCATGTACCATATACAGGACATGCAAATTGAGGCAGCTCGGGATTTACAAATGATCAAGTCCGAGAAAGTAATTAATGCTCTGCTAGGATTTGAGAAATACATATTCGATAAAGCAGATTACGTTAGCAGTATATCAGAGGGGATGGTGGCTAGGATTCAGGAAAAAGCCAAGAAGGATATCTTTTTGTTGCCGAACTGGGCGGATGTTAATCTATTTCACCCACTTGAAGATAAAGCAGCTATAAAAGTAGATTTTGGTTTTGCGCCAACGGATAAAATTGTGCTGTATTCAGGCGCTATTGGGGAAAAGCAGGGCCTCGAAGCTATTCTGTACGCTGCCAAAGAGTTTCAACAGCAGCCGACTGTTAAGTTCATCATCTGCGGTTCGGGGCCTTATAAAGAGAAGCTGCAAAACTTAGCTAATGAGCTGAAGCTTACCAATCTCACGTTCCTGCCGTTGCAGCCATTCGAGAAGTTCAACCAGTTCCTGAACCTAGCTGACATTCACTTGGTAATTCAAAAAGCCACGGCGAGTGACCTAGTAATGCCGTCCAAGCTCACTACGATTCTTTCAGTTGGAGGCCTCGCATTGATTACGGCAAACCCTGGTTCCGGTCTGCATTCGCTGGTGCAGAAGTATAACATGGGCGTATTGGTAGCGGCTGAGAATCAGCAAGCACTAAATGAAGGCTTGCGTACCGCATTGGCGCAAGACACCAGCGAACAGCGCGAGAATGCCCGCGCCTACGCGGAGCGCTACCTTTCCATCGACAAGATCATGGAGTCGTTTGAGGACCTAATGCGACAGGCATAGGTACTACGTAGTAGCCTTGGCTGTAGAGCTAGGTACTAACGGCGGCTTGGCCTGGGTATTGCCGTGAGCTGGTGGCGGCACCTAGCATGCTAATCTGCTAGGAGTTAGCAGAAAATACGCGGAGCGACCACAGGACTTTTCTATTAAGTTTTATAATATACCGTTTATTGATTGCAGAGTAGGTTCGAGGAAAGAACAGCGGTGCTTCAACTAAACTTGCTTACTTTTGCGCCCACTTTGCCAGGGCGCAAATCGCCCATTCTCTTTTAATTGCCGCTACCTAATGGGCTTCTTCAACTTCCTCACGAGCGACATTGCTATTGACCTAGGCACGGCCAATACGCTCATCATTCACAACGACAAAATTGTAGTGGATGAGCCCAGTATCATCGCCAAAGACCGAACGACTAATAAAGTAATTGCCGTGGGCCGGCAAGCGCAGCAAATGCACGAGAAGACCCACGATAACATTAAAACGATCCGTCCCCTGAAAGATGGGGTAATTGCTGACTTTCACGCGGCTGAGGAAATGATCAAGGGTTTGATCAAGATGATTGACACGCGTCGTCGCTTGTTTCAGCCTTCGCACCGCATGGTAATCTGTATTCCTTCGGGAATCACGGAAGTGGAAAAGCGTGCTGTGCGTGACTCCGCCGAACATGCTGGCGCCAAAGAAGTATGGATGATTCAGGAGCCAATGGCCGCGGCTATCGGCATCGGCATTGACGTAGAGCAGCCCGTCGGCTCGATGATCATCGACATTGGGGGGGGCACCACTGAAATCGCGGTTATCGCTCTTTCGGGTATCGTTTGTGACCAGTCCATCAAAACAGCTGGTGACGTGTTCAACCAAGATATCCTGGACTACATGCGTCGGCAGCATAATCTGCTGATTGGGGAGCGTTCGGCCGAGAAAATTAAGATTGAGGTTGGTGCCGCGCTTACGGAGCTAGATAACCCACCTGCCGACTACGAAATCCGAGGCCGTGACCTCATGACGGGTATCCCGAAGGTTATTAAAGTAACGTCCTCTGAAATTGCCATTGCTCTCGATAAATCAGTAGCAAAAATCGAGGAGGCCGTACTGAAAGCCCTGGAAATCAGCCCACCCGAGCTGTCGGCTGATATCTACGATAATGGTATTCACCTGACGGGGGGCGGTGCGCTTCTTCGGGGGCTCGACAAGCGTTTGGCTGCTAAAACCAAGCTGACCATTCACATTGCCGAAGACCCGTTGCGGGCGGTAGTACGCGGCACGGGGGCTACTATCAAGAACCTAGATGGTTTCCGCGGAGTACTTTTAACGTAATTTCTGTCGTTAAATGGCTGGATGGTTAAGTGGGTGGTCGCCTGAAGTGTTGACTATGCCCATTTAGTTGTCCAGCCATTTAATAATTTAACCTACCGCCTTGCGCAATCTTTTCGCCTTCCTTTTCCGCTACCGGGGCATTCTGGTGTTCGGGCTGCTGGAGGTGTTTAGTTTGTATCTGCTAATCAAAAATAGCTCTTACCAGCGAGCGGCCTTTTTCAACTCCGCCAACGCCTACGCCGGGCGAGTGCTGGAAGCACGCACCCGCATCTACGACTATTTCAGGTTAGTAGAGGTGAACCGAGGCTTGGTCGTCGAAAACGCGGCATTGCGCCAACAGCTCTATCGCTCGGACCTAGAGGGGCGACAACCCGATAGCTTGGGCGTGACGCCCCCCTTGCGCCCCGGTCGCCGCGATTCAGTGTTGCTTGGCTTACGCCAGCTGCCCGTGTCGGACCCCGAATACTTACTAATCCCGGGCCGTGTGCTCAATAATGAACTGCACCGCGTAGATAACTACATCACGCTGAATGCGGGTTCCAACGAAGGCGTGCAACCAGGTATGGGCGTGTTGGCGGCGGCCGGAGTGGTGGGTCGGGTAAAAGCCGTGAGCGAGCACTACGCTACGGCTACATCGGTGCTACACTCCAAAACCGCCATTTCAGCACGTATTCAGCGTGACGGTACTTTCGGAAGCATTAAGTGGTTAGGGGATGATCCTACGCACGCGTTACTGGACCAAATCCCGCGGCAGAATTTGTTGATACGTGGCGATACCATTGTCACGTCTGGCTACAATGCAGTCTTTCCAGAAGGAATCCTGATCGGTACTATTGATTCGTTTGTGAAAGAACCCGACAAAAACTTTTGGACGGTGCGGGTGAAGCTAGCGGTTGATTTCTCTAACCTGACGTACGTGTACGTGGTGAGCAACCGACATAAGCCCGAACGCGACACAGTAGAACTACGCGCCGGCAAAAAGCCTACAGCAGAAGACCAGCCATGAGGGGAGTAGGGACCATCATTGTGCAGTTGCTACGCTTCGCTTTGTACGTGGGCGTACATGTGTTATTCGTTAGCAAGCTGGTGCTCTTCGACCTAGGATGGTGTTTCTTCTACCTAGGTTTCTTGCTGTTCTTGCCTATCAGCACGCCTATTGTGCTGCAACTCGTGTTGAGCTTTGTGCTCGGGTGGTCCATTGATATTTTCTATGATACGGGCGGTGTGCACGCGGCAGCGGCGGTGCTGCTAGGATACTTACGCCCCTGGGTGCTGCGCTTGCTTACCCCGCGTGACGGCTACGACGCCTCCGACTCCGTGAATATTCACCAAATGGGTTGGCAGTGGTTTACTGTGTACCTTAGTTTGCTGGTTGTGCTACACCATGCTATTTTCTTTTTGCTAGAGCTAGGTAGCTTCCGGGTGCTTGGGCTCACGTTAGGTAAAATTGTGGTTAGCACGTTATTCACGAGCCTCACGCTGCTGATTATTCAGCTGCTCTTCTTCCCAACCAAACGAAGCAAGCGATAAGCAGCAGCATGAGACCGTTAGTACTTTGAAAAGGAGAAACTTGTGCCCAATCATTACTTAGCAGCTAGGTACCTGTTATCTTTGCAAATCCGGCCAAGGAGTCGGCAGTAGTTTACCTTCTGTTTTATTCGCTTTGCAATACCTCGAAGGACGCAAATACGTCGTACAGGCCATCTTTCTGGTGGTGGCCATGGTGTTTGGTGCACGTCTTTTCTACATTCAGGTGCTCGATGGCAGCTACAAGTTAGCCGCTGACCGCAACACCTTGCAGCGCATTGTTCAGACGCCCTACCGCGGTCTGATTTACGACCGCAACCATAAGCTGCTGGTGCAGAATACACCCGTGTATGACTTAATGGTAGTGCCCCGGGAGGTAAAGCGCCTCGATACCGCTCGCTTTTGCCAAGTAATGCAAATGACGGTGGAGGAAGTACGCGAAGGCTTGAAAACGGCCAAGACCTTCTCGCGGGTGAAAGCTTCGCCCTTGGTGCAGAACCTGAGTACGCCGGAGCTAGCAGCCATCCAAGATAACTTGATTGATTTTCCGGGCTTTAGTATTCAGGCCCGGATGGCACGAGCCTACGAAACGCAAAACCTAGCACATACCCTAGGTTACGTTGGCACCATTACGCCGGCGCTGATGGAAAATCCGAAGTACGCCAAGTACCAACCCAACGAGTTTCTGGGCCGTAGCGGCTTGGAGTCGTTCTATGAGCAGCAACTGATGGGACGGCGCGGTGTGAAGTACCGCATGGTCAACGTGCGGGGCATCGAAAAGGGCGCTTTTCGGGGCGGCGAGTTCGATACGCTTTCGGTGGCAGGGCAGGACCTACACACCAGCATCGACATTGATCTACAGCAGTACGGGGAAATGCTGATGGCTGGCAAACGGGGCTCGGTGGTCGCCCTCGATCCTAAAACCGGCGAGATACTAGCCGCCGTTTCGGCTCCCGCCTACGACCCAGCTGTGCTGACCGGAAAAGGCATGGGCAACCGCTACATGGACCTGTTGAATCAGAAGGAGCGGCCTCTATATAATCGCCCCCTAGGGGCCCCGCAGCCACCGGGCTCGGTATTCAAACTCGTAAATGAGCTGGTGGCCTTGCAAATGGGTACGGTGTCGCCGGCTACGGGTTTCCCTTGCAATTGGAGCCTAGTGCGGTGTACGCACCGCCACGAGTACCCAAGCAATGTGAGCATTGCCATCAAGAACAGCTGTAATCCATACTTCTACCAAGTAATGCGGACGGCAGTGATGCGTGGTCGTTCGCGCAACGCCCGGGAAGATGTACGCCTAGGTCTGGCCGAATGGCGTCGCCAAGTGATGTCCTTCGGCCTAGGCGATAAGCTAGGGGTAGATATGGGTTCCGAAACCAAGGGGCGCATTCCCAAACCTGAGTTTTACGACAAGCTATACGGCCACCATGGCTGGAACTTCCGCACCATTTACTCCCTTTCTATTGGACAAGGTGAGATGGGGGTAACCACGATGCAGATGGCGAATGTGCTGGCTACTATTGCCAACCGGGGGTACTACTACACGCCGCATTTTGTGCGCGGCATTGGTAATGGGGGGCCGCTGCCCGAATATCAGCAGCGTCACCACACGACCGTAGCGCCCCAGCATTTCGAGGAAATCATTCCGGGTATGCAGCAAGTCGTGGATGGCCGTGGAGGTACGGGCAACTATGCGAGCTTAGCTCAGTTTGGTATTTCGATGGCGGGCAAAACGGGTACCGTACAAAACCCCCACGGGGCTGACCACGCCACCTTCGCCGCTTTTGCGCCGGTCGAAGACCCTAAGATTGCCATTGCCGTGTTTATCGAAAATGCTGGCTTCGGCGGTAACTCGGCCGCGCCCCTCGCGTCGCTGATGATCGAGAAATACCTGCGCGGCAAGGTGGTGCGCAAGAAGTGGGAGGAGTGGCTGCCCGGCAGCGCCGACCGTTTCGTGAAGCACCACTAATCGTTGGCTGACGTCTGCGTGCGGCGGCGCATGCCAGAAGGTAACCGCCGCTTTGTTCTAGTGCTCTTTTGCTACCGCTCATGCGAAGAGCTAGGTAAAGCAAGTAAGCTTACCTAGCTCTTGCCAACCAACCAGCCACAGCTCACCCTCAATGCCTTCCTCACCAGCGCGTTACAGCCGTAGTATCGATTGGATTACCGTCGGGATTTATTTCCTGATGGTGTTCCTCGGTTGGCTGAACGTGTATGCCGCTAGTTACTCTCCCGACGCGCCTTCCAATGCATTTAGCCTGAGTTTTAGTGAGTTGATGCAATTCAACTGGTTTAAGCAAATCCTATGGATTGGGACGGCAGTGGTGCTCATTGTGGTTTTAGTCGTTATCGACTACAAGGCCTACGACACCTTCGCCTTTGGCCTCTACGGAGGCATGATACTGCTGCTGCTCATTACCTTGGTGATTGCCCGGCCGATTGCGGGGTCCCGCTCGTGGCTGGAACTAGGTCCGGTGCGGTTGCAACCCGCCGAATTTGCGAAGTTTACGACGGCCTTGGCGGTGTCACGCTTTATGGCGAGCACCAACTTGCGGCACCAAAGCTGGCGCGACCACCTCGTGCTCGCCGGCCTGACGCTGCTGCCGCCGCTACTCATTATTGCCTCCAACGAAACCGGACAAGCATTAGTGTTTGGCGCCTTCTTGCTGGCCTATTTCCGGGAGGGCATGTCGCCCCTTATTCTGATTGTACTAGCTGCCGCGGGTGCTATCCTCATTCTGGCGCTGCTCATCCCGAAGCTGTGGCTGGTGGGCGCATTCACGGTGATGCTAGGGGTCGTCTTCTTGTTTAATTCGCGGGTAATGCGCCATCATTTGCCCCTAGCCCTTAGTGTGTGGGGCATCGTGGTGGGAATGGTGTTCGGGGTTGATTTCTTCTTCAACAACGTTTTGCAGCCCCACCAGCGCAAGCGGATTGAGGTTCTGATCAATCCTTCGGCCGACCCGCTAGGTGTGGGCTGGAACGTTACGCAGTCCAAAATTGCCATTGGCTCGGGAGGCTTGGTCGGGAAGGGCTTCTTGGAAGGCACCCAAACCAAGTTCGACTTCGTGCCCGAACAGAGCACCGACTTCATCTTCTGCACCGTGGGCGAGGAGTGGGGCTGGGTCGGCAGCTCGGTTGTTATCGTTTTGTTTATGACGCTGCTGGCCCGCGTCCTGTACGTCGCTGAGCGCCAGAAATCCGTGTTTGGCCGCACGTATGGGTACTGCGTGGCCAGCATTATCTTCTTCCACTTCGCCGTTAATATCGGCATGACGATCGGGCTAGCACCCGTCGTGGGAATTCCGTTGCCTTTCTTTAGCTACGGGGGGTCTTCGCTGTGGTCGTTTACAACGCTGCTGTTTATTCTGCTTGCTATTGATGCTTACCGTAAGCAGGATCTGGTGCGCTAGCCCCTGTTTTCCGGGTTAGTTCGTGGTGGGCTTTGGAGCCAGCGGAAGGAGGGATGCCGGGTTAAAATCAAGCTGAAGGCCACGGCAAAGACCGGCGAAAAAAGATAGCCCATACGCGCCAGCTCGCTTGACAGAAGCATGTGAACTACGACCACAAGACCTAGCCCCGCACTTGCCCAGCCCAGGGGTTGCAGCCAAGAACGAATCTGAGCCCAACTACCTCGCGCTCCGAGCAACAGTACCAAGCTGAAAAAGCCGAAAATGCTGAAAATCTCTCCTACTCCTTTGAGCGAGAAGAGGCGGTGAAGAGAGTACGATACGTTTTCAAAGTGGCTGAAAGCATTCTGCACACTAGCTTGTGCCTCCGCTCCGGCTTGCTGATCGACCCAATGGCGAACGGCGTAAGCAAGTAGGCCTGACGCCACAAGCCACAAAAGTTGCCAGGGCCAGCGTACAGCTCGTTGGCTAAACAGCAACAACCAAGGCGCCAGAAAAACGAACGACTCTTTAGCATGCGGACCTAGCAAGATACAAGCCACCAAGGCAAGGCTCGAACCGCTCCGGGCGGCGTAAAAAGCTAGGGCAAATACCAGCATATATAAGCTGTCGACCAGAGGCAAGCCCGCTAGGTAGACAGCCCAGCGACTCGTCAGTACGGCGACCATGCCTAGCAGGGCCGCCGTTGGTGTGGCGCCGTAGAGTAGACATGTCTGAAAGATCACCACGCCCGTTGCTGCTAGCAATAAGGTGTTTACCAGGTAAAAAGCTAGGCGCAACGCCCAGTCGCTCGTTGCGCGCTGGGGCCAAATATGGGCATAGATGCGTTCTAGCGGCCACGCTACGGCAGCGGCAGCGGCCGGTACCAGTACGCGGTAACGTCGCGTGACGCTATTTCCTCTAAACTCGCCTCGTGCCACACCCAAGTAGCTGCGCGTGTCGAGTGAGTGCGAGAAGTCATAGTGCACGTACATGGTGTAGGCACTACCGGCTACCGTACCCACCGCAAACAGATACACGAGCAGCAGTTGGCGCCAGCGTAGCCAAAAGCTAGGAGGCAAAGCGGCGAGAGGAGAAAACACGCTAGCAGCTTAAGCGAACTTGCGTTCAATAAGCTTCAACAGCTTATTCACATGCTCTTCCTTCCGGACCCAGCCGTATTTCTGCGCTAGCTCATCGGCGACGTAGCGTCGGGCCGTATCGGCGTCGGGGAGGCTATCGAGTTGCTGAATGGCCGCGTGGTATTCCATGTTTTCGCCGTTGAATAGCTCATTAATAAAGCTGAAGCGCTGGTTAATGGAAATAGCCTCGCGCAGTGACTCAACTTTGGGAGCCTTCTCGGCTAAAGTGGTACCGTTGGGCCGCTCCGGCCGCAGGGTTTCGCTGAGCGAAGTACCCGTTGGCCGCTCGGCCCGTAGCTTCTCATGGAGCGGAACCGCGCCACCTGTCGCCGCTTCCACCAGCGGACGTCGTGGTGCTTCAGTTGGGGGGCTAGGTTTATGTTCGACGACTACGGGGCTAGCAGCAGGTTGGGGCGCTAGCTCGACAGGTTCTGCCGCAGCGCGTGGCACTGGCTTGTTTTCGGGCTTGGCCGGTTCGGGTGCGACCGGGCTAGCTTCCAGCAAGTCGGCCTCGGTGAGCGGCAGCAGCGTGTCAAGTTCCTGCATCAGCTTCGCAAACGCGTCGTTGGGCAGCGGATTGCTTTCCTGGTATTGCTGAAAGCCCGTGAGTAGAATACGCCGCTCCAGTGGCTTGTCCGGCGTTAACGTATCCAAGAAGCCTTGATACAGTGCTTTTTCTACGTCCAAGTAGCGCAATGCATCGCGCAGCTGCTCCACGCTGGCGTAGGGCTGCGCATTGAGCAGTTTCAAATCAAAGGTGGTAGTTGGGTCGAGAACGACGGCGAAGGTATCAGCAACGGCGCGGGCGAGTAACGGCTCGAAGGCCGTACGCGTGAGTTTGATGCGGCGCGACAGTACATTCATGAATTGCGTGAGGGCCTGGCGGACATCAGGAGCTTCAAAGTCGAAGTAAGGGCTGCGCAGGCGCGCCATTTCGGCTGTCCATTGAGCTAGCAGTTGCTGCACAACAAACAGATTGATTTGTCGGATGGGCGTAAAGCGCAGAATGGCCGGTCCATCGAGCGTAGCCGTGGGTGGCATGGCGGGGGCGGCAAAGTGTTGCTGGCAAAGGTGGTCGGCAAGGCGACGGCCGTACTGTTCGCGCTTTGCCTGGCTATATTTATTGTTCATTTGGAAGCCTGATTCAACTGGCAATTTAGAGAAAGATGCCCACTCTACTGATAGAAAACCTGCCTGGCGGCACCGTATCTGTGGCTAAGGATAGTACGCTTTTAAAGGCCTTGCAAGCTTCCGGCCACGACTGGCTGCACGCCTGCGGTGGGAAGGGGCGCTGCACCACCTGCCGCCTAGAAGTAATAGAAGGCCTAGCTCACTTAACGCCGCCAACCGATGCCGAATTGCGCTACCAAGCTGCCGGGCGCCTTTTAGCGCACGAGCGTCTTACGTGCCAAACGCGCCTGCTTGAGGGCACAGTACGTGGCCGCGTACCACGTGCCACCCAGCTGCCGCACGTGCAGTATAGTAGCTAGGAGAAGACTGCTTGACTACCTGAACGATAGGTAGCGAACGAGGTCTGCTAGGGCGAAAAGACGGCGGCTTCCAACCATAAAGTTGTAATTTCGATTGTTAGGATTGAGGAAAAACGGCCTACTCGCCGCATCATTACTCAATTACTTCATCACTCAGTTACTCGCATTGTGTTTATAGAACCTCGCGTCGGCACGAGCCGCGACCTCCCCCGCCGGGGCTGGATTGAAGTAGTCTGTGGCTCCATGTTTTCCGGCAAAACGGAGGAGCTGATTCGTCGCCTCAACCGCGCTAAAATTGCGCGGCAGCGGGTTGAGATTTTCAAGCCGGCGCTGGACAAACGTTACCACGAGCTCGATGTCGTGTCGCACAACGCCAATAGCATCCGCTCCACGCCGGTGGCTTTGGCGCAGGAAATTCTGTTGCTCGCTAGTGGATGCGACGTGGTGGGCATCGACGAAGCACAATTCTTTGACGAATCCCTGGTGGAGGTGTGCTCGCAGCTGGCCAACCGAGGCACGCGCGTAATTGTAGCCGGCCTAGATATGGATTACACCGGGAAACCCTTCGGGCCAATGCCCGCGCTCATGGCCGTGGCCGAGTTTGTGACGAAGGTGCACGCCGTCTGTGTGTGCTGTGGTGAGCTAGCCGCCTATTCATTCCGCATTGCTGCCTCCGAAGACAAAATCTTACTTGGGGAAACCGATTCGTACGAAGCGCGCTGCCGGCCGTGTTTTCTGGAAGGAATGAAGGAGAAAAATCCGGAGTCGGTTCGGGCGGCGGCTAAGCACTAAATACAGCGGCAGACCGTTATCTTCCGTCGTTCTTTCGCTGTTATCCTCTGCCAATGAATTATTTGCTACTCGCTTGCCGCCGGTTGAACTGGCTTGTTATTATTTTACTGATCCTGAGTGCTTATACGGCTAGTGGCCAAAGTACAGTGGGCTACGGCGACTGGCAGCTCTACCTGCCCAACAACCGGGCGAAGGTGGTAACGGATGCTGGCGACCGGGTATATGTGGTCGCCGAAGGTGCGTTCTTTTACTACGATAAAAACCTGAATACAACCCGCTTGCTGACGCGTCGTGACGGCTTAAGTGATGTAGGCGTGAACACGGCAGCCTACGACTCGGTAAGCCAACAGACCATAATTGCCTATAAAAGCGGCAACATCGACGTATTGCGCGCCGATGGCTCGGTGCAAAACGTGACCGACGTATTGCGCAAGCAGATCTCAGGCGACAAGACCATCAATAACATTTATTTCAGCGGTAAATCGGCGTATCTCTCTTGCAGCTTTGGCCTGCTGCTGTTCGATATGACTAAGCTGGAGGTGCGTGAAAGCTATGGCAACATTGGTCCAAACGGAGCTAGCGTGCAGGTGTACGCAACGACCGTGGCAAACGGCCAACTGTTTGCCGCCACTTCCGTGGGCATCATGCACGGTTCGCTCACCGATAACTTGCTTGATTATAACCGCTGGACGATTGACCAGCTAGGGGGTAAGGGAAATGGCGACTTCTACCAAACCATAGCCACGTATAATGGCCAAGTATATGCGGGCATAAAGCAGTCGGTGCTGTTCGTGTATAAGGGGAGCACAACCGGCTGGACTGATGTGCCCGGAACGTACAATGACGCTTTCCGTCATTTGCGGCCAATTGGCTCGCAACTATATGTAGTTTCAAGTGCTGGCATTGGTACAGTGAATAAGGCCGGGCAGTACGCACCTCTGATTAAAAGCCAAAGCCAAGTGCCAAGCCCTCAAGATGCACTACGTGCCAAAGGTGGCAAACTGTTTATTGCCGACAACACCCGAGGCTTATTAACGACGAGTGATGGTGGACAAACATTAGAAAGCTTCGTGACCAATGCACCTGCCAATGCTCTAGGGTTTAGCTTGTTGGCCGATCGGGCTACAAATGCGGTGGATGTGTTCAGCGGAGGCTATCAAACCAGCTACTTGCAGAGCGAAAACTACCTAGGTTTTTACGAGTACCGGGATGGGCAATGGACGAACTTCAACAAGACTACCTTTCCAGACATAAGTCAATATCCCAATCCTAAAGACTTAACACGTGGGACCCGCACACCCGACGGAACGCTCTACGTTGGGAGTTATGGTAACGGGATGCTACAATGGAAAGGTCCTGGAGAATTCAAACTGTTCGGACCTTCGAATAGCCCCCTCAAAACAGCTGATGTAAAATATAACGATCCAAACTACACGCGTGTAACTGATTTAACGACTGATGCTGATGGAAATGTGTGGGTAGTTAATCGTTACCCAGAACGTCCAGGTACTTCGGGCGTGCACGTTTTTAAACCTTCCGACGAAACCTGGCGGACTCTGCCCTACTTTGCCGGGTCGGACAACCTAGACCGTATCGTCCTTGATGATTACAACGGCCTTTGGGCGTCGCGGGCGCGGCTAGGGCTTGCTGGCGCTGTAAACGGGGTCGTAGCGTATGATGAAGCTACAGGCACCACGCGCACCTTCTCCGACACCGATGGTGGCTTGCCAGGCCGTGAGGTCTATGCCATCGTAAAAGACCGCAAAGGCGCTATTTGGGTTGGTACTTCTTCCGCTGGTGCCGCCTCCGGCTTGGCCGGTGCAGTAGCCGTATTTAGTGATCCTAGTCAAGCGTTTTTGTCTGGTAACGATACCGGCTTCCAAGTGCCCATCGTGCGGCGTGGCGAAACGAGCGGCTTTCCGCTCTTACGGGGTGAAACGGTGCTGTGTATTGCCGTGGATGGCGGCAACCGCAAGTGGTTCGGGACGGAACGGGGGCTCTGGCTTTTTAACGAAGACGCCGACGAAGCGCTATTGCACTTCACGACCGACGACTCGCCGCTGCCCTCCAACCGCATCGTGGATATAGCCGTGAATGATAAAACGGGCGAAGTGTTCGTGCTCACGGATGCTGGCCTAGCTTCATACCGCGGCGATGCCACGGTCACTGATGCCAAACCCAGTTGCGCCAGTGTATTTCCGAATCCCGTGCGCACCAACTTCACTGGCCAAGTTGGCATCTCGGGCCTCGCGAACAATGCCGTTGTAAAAATTACAGATATTACCGGCGCCCTCGTTTACCAGACGCGCGCCAACGGTGGCACTGTAACTTGGAACCTAGCTGACTACAGCGGGCGCAAGGTGCAGTCGGGAGTGTACTTGGTCCTGACCTCCGACGCCGATGGCAACCAAGGGTGCATCAGCAAGATTGCCGTAGTGCAACAATAAAGAAAGGAATTGACTACTTGAGTAACTGAACCAGGGAGTACGTTGTGGTTGAACGATATTACGCAACTGCTCCGTTATTCAGTTACTCTTTACTTAGTTTCCTGCCGAAGTATGCTAATCAAAACCCGTGGTATCGTGCTGAACTATATGCGGTACCGCGAAACATCTATTATTGCGCGCGTTTACACGGAGCACCTAGGCCTGCAAACGTACATCGTTAATGGAGTGCGCAAAGCGAAGCCGCCGGGCCGCATTGCGCTGTTTCAGCCCTTCACGCTGCTCGACCTAGTCGCGTATACGTCGCGGCAGGGCGGTATTACGCGCCTGTCGGAGTACCGCTGTGAGCATCAGTTTCGTTCGTTGCCGTACGACGTGCGCAAGAGCAGCGTGGTGCTATTCTTGTCGGAAATGGTGAGCCGAACGGTGCTGGAGGAAGAGCAGAACGAACCGCTGTTCAGCTTCCTGCACGACTCTATCCTCGCTTTCGATGCCCAGGAAGCGGGCTTCGAAAATTTCGCACTGACCTTCTTGCTTCAGCTAGCGTCCTACCTAGGTTTTGGGGCTGAAGCAGGTAGCGAAATCACAACGCAAGTTGCGTTTGCTACTGAAACGACCAACGCAGCGCGTGGCATAGGCCCCGCAGCGTTGCGCTTCCAAGAGTTCGACGGCTACTTCGACGAACTGATGCAACACCCGGCTCACGTTACCATTCCTAATGGGCGTGTCCGGCGTGAGTTGCTAGAAGTACTGATTCGCTACTATCAGCTGCACGTGGAAAAGCTAGGTGATATTCGTTCCTTAGATGTGCTGTCGGAGGTACTAGCGGAGTAAAGCTCACAGCAACACTGATTAACACAAAAAAGGCCTTCCCGCTGAGGAAGGCCTTTTTTGTGTTAAAGCTTATTTTATTTTCACTACCTCTAGCTCAAATTCCAAGTCGGTATCGGGCGGGATAATGTAGCGTCTGTCATCATCTGGGTCGCGGTTGCCTTTGTGACCATAAGCCAAGGCTGCCGGAATCCAAGCGTGAGCACGGGTACCAGCGGGGAGAAGCAGCGCTAGCTCGTCCCACCCCCGGATAACCTCACCACGACCCGCTCGGAAGCGGATAGGCGCCCCATCGGCAACGGAAGCATCAAAGATGCGCCCGTTGGGCAGATAGCCCGTATAGCGCATGGTGAGCCGGTCGCCGGGCTGGGCTAGGTTACCCGTACCTTTTTGCCGGATGACGTACCGCACGCCGCTAGCTGTGCGCAAGGTGTCTGCCGACTGCGCTAGAGCCGCTGTACCCACCACAAGCCCAAAGAATAGCAGGAGCATATACCTACCGAAGTTGGCTGCGCAGCGCTTCATATTCCAGCTGATTGGTGCAAAGCTTGGCGTGGTTATGTAGTCTACTTGATGTCGGCTAGCTCCACGTCGAAACGCAACGGCGCGTTCGGAGGAATAGCGTTGCCAGCACCAGTCGACCCGTACCCTAGGGCAGAAGGAATCAGCAGAATGGCTTTTTGTCCCTTGTTCATTGAAGCAAACCCTTCGTGCCAGCCGTAGATCACGTTGGTAACATTTAGGGTAAAGTAATACGGGGTAAGAGCGCCCGTCGTAGCATTTACCTGCGAGGCGTCAAAAAGCTTGTTGTCGGGAATTGTATAGCCCTTGTAGTAGGTCGTGAGGGCCTGGCCTGGCTGAGCGACGGCACCAGTTCCTGCCTTCTTCGTTACAATGTAAACACCCGAGGGGCGGCGTACCACATTTTTGAAGCTGCTGTCGGCAATGTACTTGGTGATGGTAAGCGAGTCGGCAACGAAGATAGCGCGCATCTGAGCCTTCTGTTCGCGGTCGATGGCATCGTAGTCGACTTCATCCTTTTTGCAGGAGGCAAGTAAAGGCACTGCGGCGAAAGCTAGCGCCGTCAAACGAAGCAAGGAAGAAGAAAAAAGGTGTGTCATAGTACCTTTGAAGTTAAGAAAAAAGCCCCGCCAGCTGAATTCCCGACGAGGCTTATTTCCACTTAATTCTATTTGATGTCAACTAGTTCCACGTCAAAGCGGAGCGGTGCGTCGGCCGGAATATCAGCCCCTGCGCCGCGCTGCCCGTAGGCCAGCGAAGACGGAATGAGGAGCGTTGCCTTGCTGCCTTTGCTGAGTAGTGCAATGCCTTTGTCCCAACCTGGAATCACTTGTCCTACCCCTAGGGCGAAGGAGATTGGCTTGCCACCGTTGCCTTTGGCCGAAGAGTCAAACTCCTTGCCGTCGAGCAGTGTGCCACGATATTGCACGGATACCGTTTGGCCTTGCTTAGGCTTCGCGCCCGCGCCGGGCTGCGTCACTACGTAGTAGATACCCGACGTGTCGCGCTGCGCCGTGAGGTTGTTTTTCTTGATGTAGTCTTGCAGAACAACGTCATCTTTCTTCAGCTGATCTTTGGCGTGCGCCATCATCTTCTGCTGCGCATCCACCATCGACTTCTGCTGGTCGGCCATGGCTTCCTCGCGGGTCTGCACTTTGTCGACTTTCACGTACATGGTCATGGTAGGACCAGCCTTTTTCATGAATGGCGGCACTGGCGACTTAAACGACTTGGCAAAGATGCTGTCCACATTGAAACGGAACACGCCACTATCGCCGGGCTGAAGCAGCGAAATGGCTTCTTCTAAGCCACCCTTGGTTTTTACTTCTTGCAGCTCAATGCGCATCGGAATGCCCATCTGCTGCTTGCGCGAGTTGAACAAGACGGAGTCTTTGCCGGTGCGGTACTCCACATTCAGAGCCATCACTTTGCCCGTCCGCTCTTTGTAGGTAGCGTCGCCCTCGGGGGCTACTTCGCGGGCGTCGTACTTGCCTTTGCCTGTGCTCTTGAAGACTTTGTATTCAAAGCCCGATTTGGCCTTCTTGAATTCGCCACCGCCCTTGTTGCAGGAGGCTAGGCCTAAAACGCCGGCTGCCAGAGCCAGACTCAGAAAATTGCGTGAAAAGAGCATGAAATAGAAAAAGGATGATAAGGGAATTGGAGGCAAGTTACGCCGTCGGCGGCGCAACTGCCAAGGGAGCCGTTACAAGGCGAGTTTGGTACGCAGGCAGTAGATCTAAGAAGCGCTGCACCGTCACATTCAGCGGATCGTAGCTGATGCCACCAGAGGCATTGTGGTGGCCACCACCGTTGAAATGCTTGCGCGCAAACTCGTTCACGGAGAAGTCGCCCACCGAGCGGAAGGAAATCTTGACGGCCGAGCCGCGGTCGATTAGAATAGCGGCGAACACCACCCCTTCGATGCTGAGCGCGAAGTTCACCAAGCCTTCGGTATCACCGGTTTTCGACTGATACTGGCGCAGTTCATCCTGCGTAATGGCGATGTAGGCGGTGTTGTATTCGGGCAGCACCGTGAGCTTATCCTTCAGCACGAAACCTAGGAAGCGCAGACGCATCTCGGAGTGTGAGTCATAGATGCGGCGGTGCACCGAGCTTAGGTCAATGCCGGCGTCGAGCAACTCGGCAATGATCAGGTGCACGTTGCGCGAGGTGCTGGGGTGGCGAAACGAGCCCGTGTCGGTCATGATGCCGGCGTACAGACACTCGCCAATGCCCACGTCGATGAGGCGCTGGTCACCTAGGTCACGGATGACCTCAAATACCAGCTCCGCGGTGGCGGCAGCTTTGGGGTTGGAGAAATCTAGGTCGGCAAACTGCTCCGGCTCTAGGTGGTGGTCGATGAGCACCTTCGTCCCACGCGCGGCACGGATATACTCGCCCATTTCGTTGATGCGACCTAGGCAGCTGAAGTCGAGGCAAAAAATTACCTCGGCACGGCTGATAAGGTCGCGCACTTGCGCGTCGTTTTGCTGTGATTCGTAGATGACAACCTCGCTGTTACCCGGCATCCATTCCAGGAAGCTAGGGTAGTCAGAAGGCGTTACTACGGTCACGTGGTGCCCTTTTTTGCGGAGATAACCCGCCATGGCCAACGACGAGCCCAAGGCGTCAGCGTCGGGCTTGTGGTGCGTGGTGATGAAGATTTGCCGGGGCTGCGCAAGCAGCTCCTTCAAGTCGTTGATAGTGGACATTGCCTACTAATAGGTGGCTGAAAGTCGGGAGTTTACGCCGGAGCAAGGCGGCAAAAATCGGAAATATTACTGGGTTCAACAAAAGAAGGTGAAATTTGGTGCGGTAAGATGCAACTGAGTCGGGAGTATGTACGTATCGCCGCGCCCTTTTTCATTGCGTACTGATCCAATTGCGCAATAAGACTACTTTTGCGCCCAAAGAAGGACAAAATCCTTTTTACCTCTCACCTCACTCAGTTACTCATTCACCCCAGACTAGCATGGCAACGAATCGCACATTCACGATGATTAAGCCCGACGCGGTACAGGAAAACCACATTGGTGGCATTCTGCACATGATCGAAGAAGGCGGCTTCCGCATCGTTTCGCTGAAAAAAGTACGCCTGACGCCCGAGCGCGCCGGCAAGTTTTACGAAGTTCACAAGGAGCGTCCTTTCTACAACGACTTGGTGAAGTACATGTCGTCGGGCCCCATCGTAGCGGCTATCTTAGAGAAGGACAACGCCGTGGCTGACTTCCGCACGCTGATCGGGGCTACCAACCCAGCGCAGGCAGCTGAAGGTACCATCCGGAAGAAGTACGCCAAGAGTATTGAAGCCAACGCCGTACACGGCTCCGACTCTGACGAAAATGCGCAGATCGAAGGTGACTTCTATTTCAGCGCCGACGAGCAGTTTTAAGCTAGCCTACAGCTGAATTCAACTAAAAACCCGCTTTGCAAGCTGCAGAGCGGGTTTTTTCGTGTGCTATGTTTATACTGTTTTTATACTCAAAATAAACTTTGATTGTACTTACGGTAGGGTAAGTGCTTGATTAGCTTGTCTCAGAGCAGCAAGCTAATCAGAGAAAGCGCCATAATCACGTACAGCACGCCACTTATTTCGCGCGGCCGAAATAACAGCAATCGGATGAGGCCCCAGGAAAGAAAACCGCAGGCCATGCCAGTAGCAATAGAGAAGCTAAGAGGCATCATCAGGATGGTGAAGAGCGCCGGAATATACTCCTCAAACTTGCTGAAATCAAGGTGGCGGATTTGACTGATCATGAGCAAGCCGACAATGACCAGGGAAGGCGCCGTAGCGTAAGCCGGCACTATGCTGATAAGCGGTATGACAATCAGCGAGCCTAAGAAGAGCAGACTTGTAACCAACGCTGTGAGCCCCGTACGACCACCCGCTGCAATGCCCGTGGCCGATTCGATATAGGCAGTGCTAGGCGAAGTGCCAAGTAAACTACTGACGATGGCCGCCACCGCATCGATGTTCAGCATGCGACTGAGGCGTTCAATCTTGCCGTTTTCTTGTACCAATCCGGCCTCGCTGGCGCAAGCGACCAAGGTGCCTAGTGAGTCGAACATATTGATGTAGAACAGTGCAAACACGGGTCCCAGCAGGCTCCAACGCAAAGCACCTAGCACATCAAGTTTAAACGCTACGGGCGCTACCCGCACGCCGGAAGTAAAAACGCCCTCAGGCGGTGCTACCAAACCGGCCAAAGCGGCGACAAGCGTAGCTAGCACAATACCCAGTAGAATCGCACCCTTCACGTTGCGAATCAGCAAAGCTAGGGTCACGAAAAGCCCGCCTACGCTGATAACTACTGACGGCGTAAAGTTGCCAAGCATCACCAGCGTGTTGGGATTGGCTACCACTACGCCCATGTTGCGCAGGCCAATGAACAGCAAAAACATGCCGATGCCCACCGGAATAGCTGTGACGATGGAAGGCGGAATGGCTTCTACCAGCTTTTCGCGGGCCCCAATCAGGCTGAGTACCAGAAAAAGTACGCCGGCCCAAAACCCAATGCCTAATGCCACCGGCCACGGAATATGATTGGTGAGCACGAGCGTGTACGTAAAGAAAGCAGTCATCCCTAGCCCCGGCGCCACGGCTATCGGTACGTTGGCACCTAGGCCCATCAACGCCGTCGACAAGGCCGTGACCAGGCACGTCACGGCGATGAGGGCCTGCTTATCCAGGCCGGCGGCACCGAGGGTAGTGGGTACCACAAACACGATGTAGGCCATCGTGAGATACGTCGTGAGGCCGGCCACCACTTCGGTCCGGATCGTCGTCTGGTGGTGTTGAAGCCGAAACAGCTTTTCGAGTTGGGTTTGCATCAGGGCAGAAAGCTAGCCTAAAAATTAAAAAGGCCGTCGTGCGCAGCACGACGGCCTTTTGCCGGAATCTTAGTTGAAAATGTAGCGGATACCGAGCTGCGCCGTCCAGACGTCGCTGGCTACCGAGGGCGTTTGGCTGAGGGTCGCCGAGTTCTGGTAGGTAGTAGTAAGCAGGGTTTGGTTGGCACCCGTACCTAGGGTTGCCATGCGGTACTGCGGCACGCCAGCGGTGGTAGTGCCAGCCGCTATCAGCGGCGAGCGGTTGATGTAGAACTCGCCTACACCCCAGTTATGGTTTAGCAGGTTGCCCACGTTGAACACGTCGGCGCGGAATTGCAGGGTGTTGCGCTTCTTGCCTACGTTCACAAAGAACTCTTGTACCAAGCTCAAATCAGCGCGGGCTACCCAAGGCATCAGCACGCCGTTACGCTCCGTGTACTGGCCCCGGTGATCCTTCAGATACTTGTCTTGGTTGATGTACGCATCGAAGGCCGCCGCCTGCTGGGCAGCGGTGAACAGCGTGGTGATGGTGCCGTTGGCCGTGTTGGTAATGGGCAGAAAAGCTAGGTCGCTGGCCGAGTTGGGCACAAAGAGCAAGTCGTTGCCAGTGAAGCTGTCGCCGTTCTGGTCACCGCTGTAGGTGTAGCTAAAGCGACCTTGGTTGCGCGCTTCGTAGAACAGTGAGATTTGCGTCGCGCCAAAGTTGCCGTATTCTTTCCGGTACGATACCGAGCCAATTACGCGGTGGCGCAGGTCATTATCCGAGTAGGAGAGGCTAGGATAGTTGCCGCCGTTCACCGAATAAATACCGCCGTAGGTACCCGACGCCGTGGTGCCGGCCGACAGCAAGTCTTTCGCGTGCCCATAGTTGTAGGCGGCGCGCACAAATAAGCCGTTCGTGAACGGACGCTCCAGCTGCGCCGTCAGGCTGTACGAGGAGCCCTTGCTGGTATTGGTCAGGTAGTAGTTCTGGGTGATGGTCGAGTTCAGACGGTTGGCCGCGGCCGAGCCAGGGTAGCGCACCCGCGTGTCGGGCCCGGCGAAGTTGCCCAGCGCATCGGCCTGGTTGATGTTCACGTAGCGAATCGCATTGATGTTCTTATTGTAGATGAACTCCAAGGTGCCGATAATGCCCGCGAACAAGGTCTTGTCGATAGCTAGGTTGCTCTTCCACACCTGCGGGAAGCGGAAGTCCCGGTCGGTGATGTTCAGCTGGTAAGTAGGCGGCAGGGTCGGGTTGGCGGGGTAGTTGGCCGCAATATTCGGGCTGAACGGAATGGCCGTGGTGTTGGTCACGTCGGTTGTGCCGAGCAGGATACCGTTTTGGCCGATCTGGTTGCCGATCCACACGAATGCCGGACGACCGGTGAAAATGCCCGTACCGCCGCGCACTTGCAGAGTTTTGTTGTTCAGTACATCCCAGTTGAAGCCAACTCGCGGCGACCAAAGCGGCCTAGCTTTCGGCATTTCGTCGGTCCGTACTTGCAGCAGTTTGCCGTTTTCGTCCCGGAAGGTTAGCTCAGAAGCGGCTTGGTTTAGCAAGCCCGTCTTGTCGAAGAACGGCACGTCGGCCCGCACACCTAGGGTCACGCTCACGTTGGGCTTCGGCAGCCAGTTGTCTTGGAAGTACAGACCCGTATAGGTCACTTTGGTGCGCGAGGTCGGCAATGCGTTGCCGGGCAGCGCCGAGTACTGCTGCTGGTAGCGCACCAGGTTCACGGGCGAGGTGGGGGAGCCGGCCAAGGAGGCATTGGCAGCGGCGTAGAAGTCCGATAGCGAGCTATACGTGTACACGCCCACGCCATTCTGCACGAAGGTGTTGTTGTAGCTCAAGCGCTCTAGGTTGTACCCAGCCGTGAAGGTGTGGTTGCCGGCGTAGTACGAAAGGTTGTCCTGCAACTGTAGCGTCGAGTACGTCAGCAGGTTGTTGTACGTGAACGGGTCGAAGCCAAAGGAGAGATAAGTGGTGCCAGCGCTCTGAATATCCACCAGCGGAAAAGCGTTGCCCTGGTCGCGGTTCTCGTTTTGGTAAGTGTAGCCTAGGATCAGGTTGTTCGAAAGCTTCGGGGTGAAGGTCGAGTTCAGCTCCCCAATCACCGACTGGATCTTCTCCAGCTGCACGTAGTTTGAATTCTGGAACGTGAGCGAGTTCAGGTTACCGCGCCGCGCGCCACTTACGAAGCTGCCCGTGTTGATCGGTACATCCTGGCGCGAGTTCAGCATGTTGTAGCGAATGCTAGCGCGGTGCTTGTCGCTAATGTTGTAATCGAGCTTAGCGAGCAGCTTGTCGCTGCGGCGCTCTAGGTTGTAATCTTGGTAGGGACCGGTTTCGTAGCCGAAGTTGGTACGCAGGTAGTTGCTGATGTTATCTAGGTCGGAGGCTAGTACGCGGGTAGTGTTGCCAGCTACCGTTTCGCCGCCTTGGTTGGCGCGGTACTGCGTGGCGGGGTCAACGCGGCGCTCCAGCTCGCCATTTACGAAGAAGAATAGCTTATCCTTGATGATCGGGCCACCGAGGCGGAAGCCAGCCTGCTTGTTAGAGAAATTATTGACGGTGAGCTTGGTGTTCTTGGCTCGGTCGCCGACCAACTTATCGCCCTGAATATTGTAGAACACCGAACCCGAAAACTCGTTGGTGCCGCTGCGCGTCACGGCGTTCACGCCTGCGCCCACAAAGCCGCTCTGGCGCACGTCGTACGGGGCCACGTTCACCTGAATTTGCTCGATAGCGTCGAGGCTGATGGGCGAGGAGTTCGTGCGGCCACCGGGCTGCCCCGCCAGGCCAAAGCTGCTGTTCAGAATAGAACCGTCCACGGTGATGTTGTTCAGGCGGTTGTCCTGGCCGCCGAAGCTCTGCCCGTTGGCCTGGGGCGTGAGGCGCGTGAAGTCGGTGAGGGAGCGGCTCAGCGTGGGCAGCGAGTTGATGGCCTCACGCGTGATGTTGGTGGCCGCGCCCGTACGATCTGAGCTGAATACGCCGTTCTTATTACCCGTCACCACTACCTCTTGCAGGGCACTCGATTGATCGGCGAGGTTGAAGCTGAAAGTGCCCGCCATGCCGAGAGCTAGCTGAATGTTGTCGAGGACTTTGGTTTCGTAGCCAACGTAGCTGACGGTCACGGTGTAAGGCCCACCCACGCGCATGTTGGGTAGGTTGTAGCGGCCGTCGGAGTTCGTGGCCGTGCCGTACTTGGTGCCGGATGGCGTATGAACAGCAACGACGCTAGCGCCGGGCAGCGACTGACCTTTGGTGTCCTTGACGATGCCCGTCATAGAGGACGTGGTGACGCCCTGCGCCCAGCCCGCTTGGTGGGCCAGCAGGCACAGCACCAGCAGTAAAATTCGTGAGTACAAGCTTCTCATGGGTTTGGTAAATAGGTTGAAGATTCATGGAGAGCAGGGAATTTTACTGATCAGAAAAGGCGCGGAGGGGCAGCGTTGCGGAAAGGAAAGAGAGGTTAGTTGCCGGGGATTTTGTCTTTATAAGTGGCCCAATTGCTCACAAGGTTGTTCACTACCTTTTCGCCGGTCATGTAAGCCGACTCGAGCGACGGGAGGTAAGCCGAGTAGCCTTTGTCTTGGCCGTGTTCTTCATTAGCTAGGCTCTGAATGGCCGTAATGCCGGGGTGCTGCATCGTGAAGTTGCTGGCCGTGCGGAGCACCATGTAGCGCTGAAAGTCCACTTTGCCGGCTTTGGCCAAAAATTCCAACGACTGCCCCGTGCCGGTATCTTCCATGGCCGAGGTCACGAAGTTGCCCTTACCTTGGGTCCAATAGTTCACCCAATCGTTGGCCCACTCATTGGCGTACTGGCCGTGCCAGTAGGTCATGGCGGCTAGATGGTCGCCCATCATCACCTTAGGGGGTTGTTGGGCGGCGGAGTAGTTGGTATAAGCCATTCGCATCTCCCGGATCTTGTCGTTGTCGGGCAGCTTCAGGTCTTTGGTCAGGTTGTAGGCCCAGTGCACCAGGCCGGCGTTGAGGTGCATGGCGTTGTTGTACTCGCCGGCGCGGGCGGGCTCCTGGTACGGCTTGGTCTTGCTCAGCGGGATGTAGCCCGTCGTCCACTCTTTCGGCATCTCGCGCGAGTCGATTTCGTGGGCTAGGTCGCCGTCGACCAGCCACTCCGACCACACCGCCGAGCCGGTGCTACCATCGGCCGGGTCGATGCCGGCAATGCCCGCCACCATCCAGTACGCGTGCGACAAGTCGAAGCGCGGGTCCATGCCAAGCGCCATGATGGAGGCTGCTGACCTAGCCGTGCCCATGCCCGTGCAAATGCCGAGCACTTGTTTTTCGGGGCTGTAGCGCAGGTTGCGGTAGCCCTGCGGAAAAGCAATAGTCTCTTTGAGCGGTAGGCGCTCCACCCAGTATTGAAACTCGCCCGGCGTATCGCCCGTGTCTTCGCCACGCTCAAACATGGTGATAATCACGACCCGCACCGGAATGGGCTTAGCCGATGGCTTGTTCTTAGAAGCGGGAGCTTGCCTAGAAACAGTAAGTGTGGTAAAGAGGAAAAACAGAGCAGGGAAAAGTTTTCTCATGCAGGTACTGGTATGGTGTGAAGTGGTATGGGTTGGGTGGCTACTACTTGTTTTGGAGGGCTACTTCCTGGTTGATCTTCGCCACGAAAGCCTTCCATTTCTGCTGCCAAGCAGCAAGAGCTAGCTTTTTTTCGGCGGCGCTCAGGTAGCTGTATTCGATGCCGTTGAGGGCTAGCTTTTTCAAGTCGCGCAGGTCTAGCTCCCAGGCCAGCAGAATCGACCAATAGTCGGGTGTGACGCCCACGTAGTCAAAAATCTCCGGATCGTCGGGGCTGATGGAAATCTGGATGCCGTGCTTAATCCAGGCGTGCGCCGGGTGCATGCGCAAGTCGCCGATGTAATCCAGAATCTGGTTGCTAAGCGGGCTGACCTCAAGGCAGATGTCGTTCTTGCGCACCAGTTCCTCGGCCGCGGGGAAGAAGGACAGGTTGAAGCCGTGCCCAATGCGGGTGCTGTTCAGCAAAGCCGCGTCGTACAGGTTGTTGGTGTGCTGCCAGGCACTTTCCCCGTCGTGCAGGCAAAGCGGCATGTCGATGCCGTAGACGCGCGTCAGCGAGTCGCGCGTAAACCATGCCTTCCGGAAGTAGTCGGTGGTGTGGCCTGCATCTTCGTGGGCCACCAGATCGTAGGCGACCACCGAGCTAGGATAGCGCTTGCGCAGCTCAAATGCTTTTCGCAGATCCGCCGTAATAATATCCAGCGAGCGGAAACGCGTGTTGGTATAAATCAGCTTAAACGTAAAAGTCGGGTCGCGCTGAGCCCGAATACGTTGGGACGCCTGCTGAAAATACCGAATGATCGAGTCGGCGGGAAAGGAGCCGGCTGGGTGCTGCAAGTCGTACAAGCTGCCATTGAGCGACGTGCGCAACTCCACGTGCTGCACGCCATCGGCAGCCAGCGAATCGAAGGTGGCCGTGTACAAGTCTTTGAAAATTGGCTGGTAGCTCGTAAAGCCCCCTAGCCGCTGGAAGCAGCGCTCAAACTCGCGCCATACATCCACCGAATCTTGACTTTCGGCTGCGTCGAAGGTCAGCAAGTCGTGCAGCTTCTGGGGGAAATTTTGAACAGTGTCGTTCAGAATCTGAGTGGGGTAGAAGCCCGCGGGAGCTTCGCGCGGCCTAAAAAAGAAGATTTGGCCCTTAACGTACTGCTGGTTATCGGGTTGCCAGTACACGTAACATTGCGGCTCCCGCAACGCGCGCTGCACAATCCACCATGAACTGCCGCCCGCGTTCGGGTGCAAGTGATGAATGCCGCCCTTCGGCATTTTGCGCAGCAGCTGAAACAACTTCGTGGCGTACATGTGGTTCCGCGCCCGGTAGAAATTGCGCCCCGGCGGGAAATAGTGCGTGGAGTCGTAGTGCCCGAGCAACTGCTGCCGCAAATAAATGAGCTTTCGGTTCGCCTGCTGCTCTTCGGCCGATAACACGATGGCGGCGTTGAATGCCCGCGCGCTATCCGCGGCTAGTAACGCTCGGCGCTGCCTCTCATACGCGGCGGCGTTCTGGCTCGGCCGGTACGCATTATTCGGTGCACGAAGCGTAGCCGCGTTGGGCAAATGGCTGGTCGAGCAGCCAGCAACCATAAAAAGGTAGACGAACCACTTCAAAGGCGCTAGGCTTTTAACAGCCATGCCTATAAAAAAACGCTTCTCAAGGGTGCTTAAGAAAGGAGCAGCGCTAACACCAGCTTTTTTGCAACAATGACTTCCCAATGCTTACACCATCCGTTCGTTCAACCACAGCTAGACTATAATAGATAGATCCAAATTGCTCTAGCCCACGGATAAAATAAAGCAACTGCTAGCAAGCTATACGGTGCCTTTCTTCCGAAATAAATAGACTGAGAAGAACATCCAACCTAGCTTAGCAATACCTAGCTCCAAGAATGAGAAGGCAACCTAGCAACGGATTAGGATAAATACAAAGATTATGTACACTTTACCGAAATAGCTTAGCAGTACAAGGGGTATTTGAATAAAAGTATAGGTTAATGTGAAAAAGACCTATGCTCTAGAAGGGTATAAGAATGAAAAATAGTATCAAAGAAAGCAAAGTGCCTTTCAAGCAAGAGGGGCGGCAGCTGCAAAAAGAAGAGGCGACCAGTATACTGGTCGCCTCTTCTTTTTGCTTATTGAACAAGATCAACTGAGCTATTATGCTTCTCCAGTGGCCAGCACAGGCTCGGTTTGAGCGGCATTGACAGAATCCGGATCGTGCTTATGTCTGAAAAGCAGAACGAATAGTACAGCAATGACCAGCGCGTAAGCTGCAAAAGCTAGCCAGATGCTATGCCAATCCTTGCTCTGGTCGGCGGGATTGGTGAAGTACTCCTGAATCACCCAGCCGCTGACCGAGCTACCTAGCACCGCGCCAAAGCCATTGGTCATCATCATAAACAAGCCTTGCGCGCTAGCACGGATGGATGAGGTCGTTTGTGTTTCGACGAACAAGGAGCCGGAAATGTTGAAGAAGTCGAACGCCATGCCATACACGATGCACGACAGGATGATCATCCACAGGCCCGTGCCAGGGTTGCCGTAGGCTAACAGGCCAAAACGTAACACCCACGCGACCATGCTGAATAGCATCACCTGCTTGATACCGAAGCGTCGCAGAAAGAACGGAATAGCCAAGATGAACAACGTTTCAGAGATCTGTGAGATGGACATGATCATGGCCGGGTGCTGCACCGCGAAGGTGTCCTGGTAGGCCGGTATCTTGTCGAAATCGTGCAAGAAGGTGTCGCCGTAAGCATTAGTAAGCTGCAAAGCCGCCCCCAGGAGCATTGCAAACAGGAAGAAGGTCAGCATCTTCGGGTCGCGCAGCAGGGCAAACGACTTCAGACCTAGGGTATCGACCAAGGAGCGGCTAGGCGTACCCTTGGAAAGAGGCGGGCACTTGGGTAGGGTAAACGCGTAAAGCCCTAGTATAATAGCGGCAATAGCGGCGACGTAGAACTGATTACCTGATTTCTCGAAACCTAGCAAACTCACCGTCCACATGGCCGCAATGAAGCCGATGGTGCCCCACACCCTGATCGGTGGATAATCCTTGACTACGTCGAGGCCCTCGCGCTTCAAGACCGAATACGAGACGGCAATAGACAACGATAGCGTAGGCATGTAGAACACCATGTTCAGCAGCATCACCAAGAACATCGTTTCGGGCGAGGCCACTGAGGGAACGATGGCCAGCATCACGCCGCCCAGCAAGTGCAGAATACCGTAAAGCTTTTCGGCGTTGATGTACTTATCGGCCAGGATGCCCATGAGCGACGGCATCACGATAGACGCCAACCCCATGGTGGAAAAGATGAGTCCGAACTTCGCCCCCGACCATTGCTTGGTCTGGAACCAGTACGCCCCAATAGTTATCAGCCACGAACCCCAAATAAAAAACTGTAAGAAGCTCAGGATGGTAAGACGCAGCTTGGTGTTCATGCAGAGGCAGTTTGGAATGAAGAAGAATTCGGATCCTAAAGATACTAAGGATTCTTGTTGAAGAAGGGGCAGCACGGGGCTATGCCTGCCAGTGAAAACGGGCAGGAAGGACAGAGCACCGCCGCTACCCTAGCCAGTAAGCTACTTGCTGCCGGCAACCTAGCCCTTGCAAACCGCCCACCTCAACGCTAAACTTACCCAAGCAACCTAACAATAGCTAGGTAGCCGCCAGCGACAATGCTAACGGCCACAAAAAAGGCTTCTCCCTTTCGGAAGAAGCCTTTTGAAAAACTAGCGCGGGGAAGCTTAGATAGCGGCAAAGCGCTTGTTTACTTCATCCCAGTTGATGGCGTTGTAGAACGCAGCGATGTAGTCGGGGCGCTTGTTTTGGTACTTCAGGTAGTACGCGTGCTCCCATACGTCGAGGCCTAGTACGGGCACGCCTTTGCAGCCGGAGTCAGGCATCAGTGGGTTGTCCTGGTTTGGAGTCGAGCAGATTTGCAGCGAGCCATCGGGCTGCTTGCAGAGCCATGCCCAGCCCGAGCCGAAGCGCGTGGTAGCGGCCTTGGTGAACTCTTCCTTGAACTTTTCATAGCTGCCGAAAGCCTTCGTGATGGCTTCGCCAATAGCGCCGGTTGGTTCGCCGCCACCATTCGGACCTAGGATGGTCCAGAACAGGGAGTGATTCCAGTGGCCGCCGCCATTGTTGCGCACTGCCGCGGGGGCTTTGGCGATGTTGTGCAGGATTTCTTCCAGCGACTGGTTTTCCATTTCCGTACCCTGAATCGCGTTGTTCAGGTTGGTCACGTACGCCTGGTGGTGCTTCGTGTGGTGGATTTCCATGGTTTGCGCATCGATGTAAGGCTCGATGGCGTCGTAGGCGTAAGGCAGCTGGGGCAGTTCGAAAGCCATAGTCAGAGGGTTAAGTGGATTAGTGAGATGGTAACGTGGTGAGTTAGGAAATAACAAACGTAGGAGCGAATGGGTTATGCCCGCCGCTCGGTTAGCCTGCTACGCCGCTCCTCATTTCGCCGCTAAAAGTAGAGTTATTTCCGTTTTTGGGCGAAAAACTGTTGCATCAATTCCGCGCCCTCAGCCGCCAGGATGCCCGTCGCCAGCTCGGTGCGCGGGTGCAATAGGTTGCCGTGCCGTCGAAAGCCGCGTTTTTCCTCGTGCGCGCCATATACCACGCGCTGCACTTGGGCCCACGCGCTAGCGCCCGCGCACATCACGCACGGCTCGATGGTCACATACAGCGTGCAGTCGGAGAGGTATTTATTGCCGACGTGGTTGGCGGCCGCCGTGAGGGCTAGCATTTCCGCGTGGGCCGTCACGTCGCGCAGCTTCTCGGTTTGGTTGTAGGCGCGGGCAATAATCTGCCGCTCCAGCACGACCACAGCGCCAATCGGAATTTCATCCTCTGCCAACGCGTAGCGCGCTTGCTTCAGCGCCTCTCGCATGTAGTGCTCGTCGCTGTATAAAGAAAGAGTCATAAATGATAGCGTGACTGAGCAATTGAGTGGCGGAGTGACTACAACAAAGTCGTTCGACGACCCACTCAGTCACTCCGTTACTCAGTTACTCTATTTCATGGAAATGCTCGCCATGACGGCTCGGGCGGTCGGCTGCCACTGCGGTAGCTCTTCGGCGGGCGCGTTGAAGGTGAATACGTAGAGCTGGTCGCCCTGAATGGTGTACTGCAGGAACTGATAGCGACGAATAGGCGCTAGGTTGGCATTGCGCCGTGTGTCGTTCAGGGTTGAGGTGAACTCCAGCGTCACGAAGTCGCGCTTGTTGATGGTGCGAATATCTTCGGTAAGAAACTCCACTTTTGAATACGTATTCTGAATGCTCGCCTTGTAAATCTTGAGCAGCAAAGCATAGTCACGGTCGGTGAAGGTGCTTGGCTTCTGGGCTACGCTCACATCTACGCGGCCGTTGGGGTTCGAAAAAACGGCCAGCGGCTTGCGCGGCGCGGGGTACTTGGCGGCAATGCCATCGTCGGGCAAGGGCGCGAAGCCCTCCGGAACACCTAGGGTGATGTTTTTGCCAACCGGCGTTTTCTTCAGCTTCGGTGCCGGCATATGAAAGGCAACAAGCGTGAATAAGGCCAACAACGGTACGAAGCGTAAAAGGGAAACGGGGATTTTCATATAACAAAGTAAATAGAACCGGCTGTAGGAACGCGCCACGGCGCATTCTCGCGTGCACAACCTAGCTTGAAAAACAACCACGATAGTCGCTTCTGCTTCCCGTCAAACGCTGAATGCGCTGTGGCTCGTTCCTACAAAAAAACCTTCGC
This sequence comes from Hymenobacter crusticola, assembly GCF_002154225.1. Lineage (GTDB taxonomy): Bacteria > Bacteroidota > Bacteroidia > Cytophagales > Hymenobacteraceae > Hymenobacter > Hymenobacter crusticola. Next base: position 349,896 of record NZ_MTSE01000005.1, on the reverse strand, counting down.
GACCTAGGTCACAAAGGTTTTTTTAGAAGAGTGGGAAGCTAGCTGCTAGCGGCGCTTTTTGCTCGCTGCTGCCTTCGACGGATACTTCACGCGCACCTGCTTCCAGTACACATAGTTACCGGTTTTGGCCTCGACTAAGTACGTGCCAGCCGGAATCCGACCTAGGTCGACGGGCTGGCCCGTGTTATTTAGCGGATCGAGGGCCGTAGTGTACACGGGCACGTTCTTGTAGTTGGTCATCACCAGCGTACCGGGTTTGGTAAACTGCTGCGTGAAGCTCAGCATAATGGTTTGGGAGCTAGGATCGGGGTACACGTCGATGCCCGAAAGCGTTTCAACGCGCTTGATAGGACCATCGAGCACTACGGGCTCGGCACCGCTCGATTTCGACTTGACAACGGCACCCGTAGCAGCAGATTTAGATTTGGTTTTAACCTTCGTCGGGGTTTGCGCGTGGGCTGCCGAAATAGTGAGCAAGGCAGCGGCGCAACTGAAAAGAATAGTGCGTTTCATGTAAAAACTAAGGAGGAGATTAAAACAGAATGTCACTTGAAAAGGCACACTCCGTACCAAAATGCATGGAGCTTACGCAAAAAACCGCGTTATGCCTTCACAAAGTGAATTTTAATAGATGAAAGTTCTAATCTGACCTGGCTAAAATCCGGGCGCGTCGGCCGGTCGACTTATTTTTCCTGCCTACCTTCGCTTTCCGAAATTTAGTATCGAATCACCTCTTAACCATCTGCGGTCCATGCTCCGAACGCATACCTGCGGCGAACTCCGCCTCGATAACGCTGGCCAAACTGTCACACTTACAGGCTGGGTGCAGCGCACCCGCGACAAAGGCGGCATCTTTTGGGTTGACCTGCGCGACCGGTACGGCATCACCCAGCTAACGCTAGAAGAAGGCGTGGAAGCCGACGAGCTGCGCGAGCTAGCCCGCACCCTAGGTCGGGAATTTGTGGTGCAAGTTACTGGTAAAGTGGCCGAGCGCTACTCCAAAAACGAGAAGATTCCGACGGGCGCCATCGAGATTCGGGTGCAACAGCTGGAGGTGCTCAACCCCGCTAAGCTGCCGCCCTTCCTCATCGAAGACGAAACCGACGGCGGCGACGACCTGCGGATGAAGTACCGCTACCTCGACCTGCGCCGCACCCCCGTGCGCCAGAACTTGATGCTGCGCCACCGCATGGCCCAAGCCGTGCGCCGCTACCTCGATGGTGAAGAGTTTATTGAAGTAGAAACGCCCGTGCTCATCAAGAGCACGCCCGAAGGCGCCCGCGACTTTGTGGTGCCCTCGCGCATGAACCCCGGCGAGTTCTACGCCCTGCCGCAGTCGCCCCAAACCTTCAAGCAACTGCTGATGGTGTCGGGCTTCGACCGCTACTTCCAGATCGTGAAGTGCTTTCGCGACGAAGACCTGCGCGCCGACCGCCAGCCGGAGTTCACCCAGATTGACTGCGAAATGGCCTTTGTGGAGCAGGAAGACATCCTGAATACTTTCGAAGGCTTGGTCAAGTACCTGTTCAAGGAAGTGAAAGGCCTTGAAATCAGCGAGCTGCCGCGCATGACGTACGCCGATGCGATGCGCTTCTACGGCAACGACAAGCCCGACACGCGCTTCGAAATGAAGTTCGTGGAGCTGAGCGACATCGTGAAAGGCCAGAACTTCCCGGTGTTCGATAAGGCGGAGCTGGTGGTCGGCATCAACGCCATCAACTGCGCCGTGTACACCCGCAAGCAGCTCGACGAGCTGACGGAGTTCGTGAAGCGCCCGCAGCTAGGTGCTACCGGCCTCGTATACGCCCGCGTCGAAGCGGGTGGCACCGTGAAGTCGTCGGTTGATAAGTTCTACTCGCAGGAAGAATTGCAGAAGTGGAAAGAAGCCTTCAACGCGAACGAAGGTGACCTGCTGCTCATCTTGGCCGGCGACGCCAACAAGACGCGCAAAGCCCTGAGTGAGCTGCGCCTGGAAATGGGCCAGCGCCTAGGTCTGCGCGACAAAGACACGTTCTCCCCGCTGTGGGTCGTAGACTTCCCGTTGCTTGAGTACATCGAGGAAGAAGGCCGCTACTTCGCCATGCACCACCCCTTCACTTCGCCCAAGCCCGAGGACCTAGCGTTGCTCGATAACCCCAACACCATCGGTGAAGTGCGGGCCAACGCTTACGACATGGTTATCAACGGTGTGGAAGTCGGCGGCGGCTCCATCCGTATCCATGATCGTGGGGTGCAGGCGCGCATGTTCTCGCTGCTAGGTTTCTCTGATGAAGAAGCAAAAGCGCAGTTCGGCTTCTTGCTCGACGCCTTCGAGTACGGCGCTCCGCCCCACGGTGGCATCGCCTTCGGCTTCGACCGCCTATGCTCGCTCTTCGGCGGTGCCGACAGCATCCGCGACTTCATCGCCTTCCCGAAGAACAACTCTGGCCGCGACGTGATGATCGACTCGCCCGCCCAGATTTCAGAAGCGCAGCTGAAGGAGCTGAGCATCAAGACGGCGGTAGTTCCGACGAAGTAGCAGCTACTTTACCATTTAAACAAAAGCGGCACCTGATGGATCAGGTGCCGCTTTTAGTTTTATTCTATTTCCCAACCAGTACTTTCATCAAACTCAGTTCTTTCAGCTGGTGTCATGCGTTCCCGGAGTAATTTGATCGTATAGCCACCAATGAGTTTCTTGCCTCTGGTATAGTTCCAATCGGTCACTAAGCTGGTATCTACTTTAACTTTTTGACCTTCCTTAACCTGCTTAGTAAACTCAGGAACGTTATCTACAACGCCATACAACTGACTATTCTCGACAGTTAAATTGCTTAGCCAGATGTGCTCTACTTGTTCTCCATCGTCGTAGTGCACCTTAACGGCGAAGTTGGAATTTGCAGAATCTTGTTGCTGCATAGCTGATAGAAACTGGGAGAAACTGGCTTTGCCTCGCTTAATAGCTAGGGTCATTTCTGGATCATTTGATTCGATGGAATACACACCTTTTTCTCTTTCTGCAGGCTTGGTACTAGAAGGATCGCAGCTTATGCAAGCGAACAAAATTAGAGAACAGTATAAACAGGAGAAGTCTTTCTTGATCATTATAAGGAAGTGAGTATGGTATGCGAAATTTACTATGTATTGCTTGATATAATAGATGACAATTATTGATTCCAGAAGAGCAGAAAGCCCTCCAATAAATAGTGCAGCACAAGCAGTGATTTTTCCTAGTTTTGGCTAGCTGAATTTTGATGGCCCGGCTAGCTGCTGCATGCGCATGAAACGAAGTATCGTTCTGTGGCTTTGGGTGATGTACCTGGGGATAGGATCTGCACCTAGGGTGTGGGCCATGCCGCCAGCAGGGCATGCGCCTACCCTATTATTCGATACCTTCACAACCGCCAACGGCCTGTCGCAGAATAGCGTGTCGACTATGTTACAAGACCAGCGCGGCTTTCTGTGGCTAGGTACCCAGGATGGCTTGAACCGATTTGAGGGAACGGGTGTTCACGTGTTTCGCAACGACCCACAGCGCCCAGGAAGCTTAAGTAGTAACTACGTTCTTTCCCTGACGCAAGACCAGAAGGGCAAAATATGGATTGGGACTGGCGGCGGTGGGCTTTGCCAATACAACCCGCTAACTGGCCGGTTTCGCGTCTTTCAATCTAAGCCTAACGAGCGGGGTAGCATTACCGATAACTTTGTTCGAGTGGTGTTCTGTGACCGGGAAGGCCGCATCTGGGTCGGGACGGAAGACGGGCTGCACCAAGTAGGAAATGATGGTGAGCCTGTGCAGCGCTTTCAACACGCACCCACGGAAGAGGCGGGCGTCCGGCACAATTCTATTCGAGCAATTGCGCAAACCGTGGATGGCGCGTTGTGGGTCGGTACGGGTGAGGGGAGGGTCAGCCGGCTCGACCCGCGCACCAATCAGCTGGTGCCACATCCACGTTGGCAAGCCGCCAGCTCTATTACTTCCTTATTCCCCGATTTGCAAGGAGGCCTGTGGGTTGGTACTGAAACGGATGGTATTGCGTACTTAGGTGCCCACGGGGAAGCGGCGCAAGTAATCAGGGCTACTAACCAACCTGGCGGTTTGCCCAGCAACAACATCCACGCCTTATTGCTGGATAAGCTAGGTACTATGTGGGTGGGTACTGCCACGGGCCTAGCCCGCTACCGACCGCAGGACAAGAATTTTGACACGTTCCTACACGCGCAGCATGACCCGCATTCGTTGCCTGGCAACGTAGTGCAGTCGTTGTTTGAAGACCGCACAGGTCTGTTGTGGGTAGGGACCGAGGCCGGCCTGAGTAGCTTCAGTGGGCAGCCCGCCGCTTTCGCGAGCTACCCAATTAGTAAGCGTGGAGGCGGGCCGTTGTGGGCGGTGTGCGAAGATGTGGCTGGCCGCGCTTGGGTCGGGACGGAAAGTGAGGGGTTGGTATGCTACAACCCTAGCACGGGGGCGCGCAGCGAGTTTCGCCACAACCCACAAGACCCTGGCAGCCTCAGCGAAGACCATGTGCGAGCAATATGGTTTGACCGCAAAGGTCGTTTGTGGGTAGGTACCCAAAGCCAGGGGCTAGACTGCCTAGAGCCGGGCAGTACCCAGTTCCGCCATTACCGCCACGACCCGGAAGCGCCCTACACAATCAGCGATAATTTTATTCGGGCGCTGTACGAGGACCGGCAGGGACGCCTGTGGATTGGTACCGAAAATGGCCTAAACCAGTATGATGCTACCTCTGGAAGATTCATCACTTTTCAGAACAATCCGAAAGATCCGGCTAGCCTAAGCAACAACTTTGTGCGGGCTATTTGCCAAGATCATCAGGGCAGGCTTTGGATCGGGACAGGTGGTGGCGGCTTGTGCCAATTTGATGCGCAGGCAAGAAAGTTTCGAGCCTTTAAAGCCAATACCCGGCGGACGAAAACGCTGAGTAGCAACTTCGTGCGTGCCATCTTGGAAGATCGGACGGGCACGTTATGGATTGGGACGGAAGGTGGCGGCTTTTGCCGACTTGATGATGCCCAGCAGGGTTATTTTACCACGTTCCGCGAACCGCAGGGCTTGCCCAATGATATGGTGTATGGCCTGTTGGAGGACGCACAGGGCAACTTATGGCTTTCCACCAACAAGGGCATAGCGCGCTTTATGCCACGCACGCGGCAGTTTCACAACTTCGACACGCGCGACGGGTTGTTGCAGGACGAGTTCAACGCGGGCGCCTGCTACCGGGGCCGCAGCGGCCGCTTCTACTTTGGAGGCGTGAGCGGGTTGGTCGTCTTCCGGCCCGGTGAGGTGCGCGTTAACAACACGCCGCCGCCAGTCGTGCTAACAGAGTTCCGCAAGTTCAACGAGCCCGTGACGCTGGATACGTCTATTACGGAGCGTCACCTGATCCGCTTAAGCCCCCGCGACTATTTCTTTTCCCTACGCTTTGCCGCCCTAAACTTCCGGCGCCCCGACAAAAACAAGTATGCGTACCGGCTCGAAAACTTTGATCGGGGCTGGGTAGTAACGGGTAGCCGCAACGAAGCCACTTACACCAACTTAAGCCCTGGAACTTATACTTTCTGGGTGCGGGCCACTAACAACGATGGCGTGTGGAACCAAGCCGGCACGGCGCTTATCATTGTAGTAGAGCCACCTTGGTACCAAACGTGGTGGTTTCGGGTGCTTGGCAGTTGGGGCGTGTTTGGGGTGTTGTTCTTCGCGTACCGGGTGCGGGTGCGCCAATTGCTGGCTATGGAGCGGGTCCGCCACGGCATCGCCCGCGACCTCCACGACGATATGGGCTCCACGCTCAGCAGCATCTCCATCCTAAGTCAGCTAGCCCGCGACCACCAGCAGCACCAACGCCCCGAGCAAGCGAGCCACTTACTGGAGCAAATTGGAGACAGTTCGCGGCGTATGCTCGACGCCATGGACGATATTGTGTGGGCCATCAATCCTGCCCACGACTCGCTAGACGATGTAACGGCCCGCATGCGCCGCTTTGCCTCCGAAGTGCTCGAGAGCCGCGGCATCGACTTTAGCTTCCGAGTGGCACCATCTGTACAAGGACTGCGCCTGGATATGCAGGCCCGCCGGGAGTTTTTCCTGCTGTTCAAAGAAGCTGTGAATAACCTAGCTAAGTACGCCCAGGCCAAGGAAGCGGCTATCAACCTCTTGTATGAGCGCAACCGTCTGATCTTGAAAGTAGAAGATGATGGAGTGGGCTTCGACCCCAATGCGCCAGCCCGGGGTGGTGGCAACGGTATGGTAAATATGCAGGCACGGGCTGCCGTATTAAAAGGTACGCTTACCATTCAAACAGCGCCCGGCCAGGGCACGAAAATAGAGTTAAGCATTCCACTAGATAGCTAGGTTGGCAAGAATAATTAGCGCGCCGAGCAAAGGGAAGATGTTGAAATAGTAAACTGATAATTAGTTTGTTAACTTATGCATATGTGCCGTTTTAGGTAACAGCAAGTAGTTGTTAGCAGCCGCGGTATCACATGATTATGCAGTCGCGCGGCGTTCGGGGCTGTCGTACCTTGGTGACATAATTCAACTCGTTATGGAAACATCGACTCGCGTACTCATTTACGAAGACAATCCCGATTTGCAGGCTAGCCTAAGTCAGCTGATAGCAGGCGCCCCAGGGTTGTCGTTAGTAGGAGCTTTTGGTAATTGCACGCAAGTAACAACCGACGTGGCCCGTCTGCAGCCCCACGTAGTGCTAATGGACATCGATATGCCTGGCATCAATGGCATTGAAGGCTTACGCCGTATAAAGGCTAATGCGCCTACCATTAATGTGGTGATGCTCACAGTGTTTGAGGAAAACGACCGGGTTTTCGGGGCTGTGTGCGCCGGGGCTGATGGCTACTTGCTCAAGAAAACGCCCCCAGCCCGTCTGCTCGAAGCTATCAGTGAGGTGCGCGCCGGCGGTGCTCCCATGACGCCCGCTATTGCTCGCCAAGTGCTACAGCTTTTTCCAAAGGCACCAGCTTCTCCTTCCGCGGGCAACGACGAATCGGCCGCCAACCTAAGCGCCCGCGAACGGGAAATCCTGCGGCTCTTGGTCGAAGGCTACAGCTACAAAATGATTGCCGCCGACCGAGGCATCAGCATTGATACGGTGCGTTCGCACATCAAAAAGATTTACGAAAAGCTTCACGTGCGCTCGATGACGGAGGCCGTTAGCAAAGCTTTGCGCCAGGGCTTGACCTAGGCCAGCTGGGGTCAACTTATCACATCATTATGTGATTGACGGCGGGTGCCAAGAATGAGTATCTTGTAGGGTTAGCAGTAGTGCTCACTTTGCAGAGCAAGTTCCATCATGAACGCACGGCGCCCCAAGGGCGCCTAAACCTCCCCTCTGTTGTATGGCAAAGCCACGTCGTCATCTCGCCCTGATTCTGTTGGGTCTCTGCCTCACCAAGCAGCCCGCCCTAGCCTGAGCTAGGTCAGCAACAAAGTGCCACCCCCGCGGTTTTCTGCCAACAGCTTATCTTCTCTGTGGTAGCCAATTGGCGGGCTTCAGCCCTGATCTGACCTAGATTCCATTGCGTGCATCGGGGTGAATAGGCTATCTTCGGAGTAGTTACATTCCGTTAGCAGCCTTTCCCATGCAGATTCTGCAAAAAACCTCGCTCGATCAGCTCTTCATTCTCGACATCGAAACGGTGCCGTGCGTGGGCTGTCACGATGAGCTGAATGATATGTTGCGGCTGCTGTGGGAGCACAAGTGCCACGCTTTGCGCCGTGAGAAAGGCTGGAGCTCGAGCCGCGCCGACGTGGAAGAAATGCCTTCGCACTTGGAGGCTGCCAGCCTCTTCGAGCAAGCAGGCATCTACGCTGAGTTTGGCCGCGTGGTGTGCATTTCGGTTGGGTGCTTTTACCTAGATAAGCAGGAGGAGCAGTGGCGCTTCAAAGTGAAAAGCTTTGCCGACCACGACGAGAAAAAAATGCTGCAGGAGTTTTCGACGCTGCTAGCGCGCAAACCAAACTACCTGCTGTGCGCGCACAATGGGAAAGAGTTTGACTTTCCTTACCTAGGTCGTCGCCTGCTTATTAATGGCTTGCAACTGCCACCTCAGCTCGACATCGCGGGCAAAAAACCCTGGGAGATACCCCACCTCGACACCATGGAGCTGTGGAAGTTTGGCGACCGGAAATCCTTCACATCGCTGGCTTTACTGGCGGCTATGTTTGGCATTCCAACGCCCAAAGACGACATCTCGGGAGCCGATGTAGCGCGCGTGTACTACAGCGACAATGACTTGCCGCGCATTGTGCACTATTGCCAAAAAGACATTATTACTACCGCCCGACTGCTCCAGCGCTTCCGCGGCGAAGTGCCCTTTGGTGATAATGCCGTGGTGTACGCCGACGAGGTTGGCGTGGTTATGCGCCGCGTATGAGATTTGCACGTCTGCCACGGGGCGTTGCGTTTGAAAGTAGGGTGGGAGTAGGCATGCAAAACGCAAGGTTGAGCTAGCTGCTAAATCCGAGTGGTAGGTGCCTGTCGTATGGATCTTTTCTTGAATAGTAATAATCAAGAAAAAAGTTGCACTAGGCTTTCGCCTTACGACCACGCTCGCCATGATCTTAACCCAAAGCCTATTAGAGGAAGTAAAGAACTTCGTGTTGCGCAACGAGCTGATGCAAGTGGGCAGCATTGCCGATGAGCGGGAAAGTGCCGCGCAGAATGCTTTAGGACGCATAGTGCCCCTAGCAGTCAGTAGTTTAATTGAATTAGCGGAGCAAGCAAGCGGCCGTGAGGTAGTGTGGAGCATGGCTCACGAAGCAGCGAAATCGGAGTTGTTAAGCAACCCTCACAAAACCTTGTACGCCACTAAATCTATTTCGAGCCGGGGCGCCAAACTAATCAGCTCACTATTAGGGGAGCGGTACGACAGCGCCGTGCAAAGCATTGCCTCAGCTACGGACATTCAACCTGCGTCGGTCACCAACCTGCTGAACATTGTAGTGCCTGTTGCCCTCGGTCTGCTGGGCGAACAGGCAAGCGAGCACAACTGGAATGCTGAATCGCTGAGCCAGTGGTTGCGCACTCAGCAAGGTCAGCATACGAGCCCATCCGGCGTTCCTACGCTGGTAATGCCAGCAGCAACCTTCAAGACGCCAACTCACTCCCAACAGCGTACCACACATTCAGCCGAAAAAACAAGTCGTTGGCTCTGGATTGCCTTGGTGGTGGCTTCTTGCGTTATCGGTTACTTGCTAGGTTATCAACCTACGCAAGAAAGCTATCCGCAGGCAGGCAACTTAGCATCTCGAGCAGCGGGCGGAACTGCTGCCGATGGGCCCTGGGATGCTGTGAACCCAGCTGCTATTGCGGCCAACGGCAATTACAGCACCGCTAACGGGAGCTACATCTACGGGCAGGCCGGCGTGCCAGCTGTGCTCAAACTCAAAGGGGGCCTACGCCAAATAATTGGTGTGAACTCTACGGAGAATAAGCTGTATCAATTCTTGGCCAACCCAGCTGCTCAGGTCGATACGCTTAGCTCGGGCAACGACTGGATTACTTTCGACCGCATTTATTTTGAACCGAACAAGGCGATCCTGACGCCGGAATCGATGTGGCAGCTATCAAACGTAGCAAGTATTCTCAATACGTTTCCCCAGGCCCATGTTCAGCTAGGGGGCTATACCGACAGCACAGGTGGGTTTGTGCTCAATGAAAAGCTGAGTGCGGCGCGGGCACAAGCAGCAAAAGCGACGCTCGTCAAGATGGGCGTTGAGGCCGCCAGTGTGAAAGCGAAAGGATATGGCTCGCGGCACAACATTGCCAGCAATACTACCGAAGACGGACGAGCACTAAACCGGCGCGTAAGTATTCGGGTAACAAAAAAATAAAACGTCTTTTTAAAGGAGGATAATGAAAAAGAGCGGCCCCATTAGCCGCTCTTTTTCATTGGGAAACGTATAAGCAGCTCGTCAGTTGGCGCTTGATTACCAAGTATTTGTAAACTAAGTATTTGGTGTTTATCCGCTAACTTTTTGTATTATCACGTCCTCAAAACGTAACTGCTAATCCTATGATTATGACGCAAAGTCTACTGGAAGAAATAAAGAGCTTTATCCTCCGTAATGCTCTTACGCAAACCGGCGACCTAGCCCGCGAGGAAGAGCTAGGTATTCGGAGTGCCCTGCGTCGCATTGTACCCCTCACGGTGAACAGCCTGATCGAGTTGGCCGAGCGCGTAGGAGGTAGAGATGTCGTGTGGGGTATGGCGCGTGAGGCATCGAAAGCGGCCGTGCTGAGTAGCCCGCAGCAAATGCTACGGCACGAGGCAGCCGTAGATGCCAACCGCGGCGTGAATCTGATCAAGTCATTACTTGAGGACCGGTATCAGGGTGCCGTGCGTAGCATTGCAGTAGCCGCTGGGATTCAAACAACTTCCGTCGCTGACCTACTCAATATTGTAGTGCCCGTAGCATTGGGAATGCTAGGGGAGCAGGTAACTGAGCACGGCTGGGATGCTGAAGAGCTGAGCTTGTGGCTGCAAAGTCAACGGGAACACCACCCGGCGCAGCCAGTAGCCGCTACGCCGTTGCTCGCCAGCATTCCTCATATAGAGATGGCTAGGCCAGCGACGGTGGCACAAACAGTTGACAAAACAAGCCGCTGGCTGTGGGTGGCACTAGTCGTGGCGGCGGCCCTTATTGGATACCTAGTGGGCTACAAGCCCGGAGCGGTGGAGGCACCTAGCTCGGCAGCGCTGACTGGTGTTGATGGGTTTGCTACGCCCGCCAACGCTACCAATAAGAAGTCAGCAACAGAAACAAACACCGCCGCGACCGTTAACGGCCATTACGATCAAGCTAGCGACAGCTACATCTACGACACTGGGCTCCCGACGGTGCTAAAGCTGAACAACGGAACCAAGCAACTGGTAGGCGCCAATTCGACGGAGAGTAAACTTTATCAATTCCTGGCGGACGCTAACACACAAGTTGACTCGGTGAACCGCACCAAGGGTTGGATCAGTTTCGACCGTGTGTACTTCGAGCCAAATAAGACGACGCTTACGGCCGAATCATTGGTACAGCTGCAAAACGTAGCCGATATTCTGAAAAATTTCCCGACGGCCAAAGTGAAAATCGGCGGCTATACCGACACGCGCGGTGATGCTTTCAAAAACCTGAAGTTGAGCGAGGACCGGGCGAAAGCTGCAATGGCTACACTGATTAATATGGGAATTGCCACAGCGCGCATTGAGGCCAAAGGTTACGGCGACAAACACGGTATTGCCAGCAACGACACCGAAGATGGTCGTGCCCTCAACCGCCGTATCAGTCTTCGCGTTACGAGAAAATAGAAGTGATTTTAGGCTTTTGGCATAGTAGTTGTAAAACCACCTATTACAACTACTTACCATACCATAATAGTTAAAGCCTATACAAAAAGTTTACTACTTTACTACTTACACAAAGGGCGACCATTATGGTCGCCCTTTGTGGTTTTAAAGAAGTTGATTGCTAAGTAGTTTGAATAACCAGTTGGCATCAGAAAGAACCTAGCTAAAGCGTGTAGATGACTCTGTAGAAGATGTTTGCCATTGACTAATACGAATTCACATTCTACTGCAAGGCAGTACGCAGAAGCCCCTTCTTGGTAGTCCCTAATTTAGGATTACCAAGAAGGGGCTTCTGCGTAATATAGATTACAACAGGTTTTACAAGAGGCTGCTTGCAATCCCTGGTAGTACGCCTAAGAGAATAGTCAACAAAGCTAGGATCACCAAGACAGCTGATTGAAACCCACTAACTACGATTGGGGTCGTGGCTGCTTCGTCAGCAGCAGGACGCATGTACATGGCAATAACTGGGCGCAGGTAATAGTAAATACCTACCATCGACATAACCACGGCAAACACGACCAAGCCAATGTAGCCTTTGTCGACAGCCGCGCCGAACAGGAAGAATTTGCCGAAGAAGCCACCCGTGAGCGGGATGCCAGCCAATGAGAGCATCGCTACCGTCAGGACGAAGGCAAGCAAAGGGTTTGTTTTTGCTAGGCCATTTAACCCGTCATAGTCTTCGCGCTGGCGTTGGTCGATGACAAGCTTGAGCACGGCAAAGGACGCGACAGTTGCAATAGAATAAGCCAGCGAATAAAAGAATATACCGTTTTCGGAAAGTTTGCCATTGAGTGCTACCAGCCCGATAAACAAGTAGCCAGCGTGCGAAATGCTAGAGTAAGCGAGCATACGCTTAGCGCTGGATTGCGCCACCGCTCCTACGTTGCCGATAAGTAAAGTCAGCACCGTCATGGCCATAATGGTCGGAACCCAGAAGCTTTGGGCCGTGCTGAAAGCAAACAGCAACAGCTTCAGAAATGCGGCGAAGCCAGCGGTTTTTACCACTGTGCTCATGAAGGCCGTGAAAAAGGTGGGCGTTCCTTCGTACACGTCGGGAGTCCAGTAGTGGAAGGGGGCTGCCGAAACTTTGAAGCCTATGCCAATAAACATCAGCAACATGCCGATGTAAAGCATAGGCATAAAGCTAGCATTGGCTGGGTTGGCAACACCGGCGCCGATTTGGGTGAGCTGAAATGTGCCCGTAGCGCCATATACCAGCGCAATGCCAAATAGTAGAATGCCCGTGGCAAATGAGCCCATGAGGAAGTACTTCAGCGCGGCCTCGTTGGAGCGCACGTTACGCTTGTCGGAGCCAGCTAGTACGTACATCGAAATGCTTAGAATTTCGATGCCTACAAACAGCATCAGCATGTTATCGTAGCTCACCATCATGATGGCGCCTACCAGCGCAAATAATAACAGTGAGTAGTACTCAGCTAGGTTTGCTTCGCCATCGTGCACATATTTCTCGGAGAAGGGGAGGAGAAGCAGTGTCGTAAGAACCACAATGCCCGTGAAAGCCACCGAATAGTTATCGATGGTGAGCATATTATTGAAGTACGACTGCGGCGCAGCTCCCCAATCCAGCACATTGGCGCCAAAAGCTAGCAACAGGATAACGAGGGCTGCTGGCAGCAAAATGCGATTGGAGCGCAAAAAGCCTAAGAACAGATTGGCAATGCCGAGAACAGAAAGAAGAACAATAGAAGTCATATCGGCTGAATGTAATGCGAAGCAGAAGCTTCACGCATCGTTGAACGACAATCGATAAAGGGAAACACAGGGCCCAGACGCCACACGAAGCGCAGGCTTCGCGCCGCTGCACACTATCGTTTTACAATATCGAGCAGCTGAATAATGCTAGGTTCGGAGATGTGCAGGAAGGTGTTAGGGAACAAGCCGATCCAGAATACTAGCACAATCAGTGGTGCCAACACAGCTAGCTCAGCGCCCGTCAAGTCGCGGAACGTGGCCGTGAGTGATGTGTCAGGGCCGAGCATCACGCGCTGGAACATGCGCAGCAGGTACACTGCCGCAAAGATGATGGTCAAGCCGGCGGCAGCTCCTAACCAGGCGTTGTACTCGTACACACCGGCTAGCAGCAGAAATTCGCCCACAAAACCCGCCGTGAGTGGCAAGGCCACCGTGCTGAGCAACATAACGAGGAAGGTGACGGACAGCACCGGTGTATGGCGGGTAAGACCACCTAGGTCAGATATTTCGCGGGTGCCCGTGCGGCGCTCAATGGCGTCGGCCACGAAGAACATACCAACAGCGTTTACGCCGTGGGCAAGCATCTGAATAACAGCACCTTGCAGGCCAATTTGCGTGAGCGAGAACACGCCCGCGGCCATCAGACCAACGTGCGAAAACGACGAGTAAGCTATCAGGCGCTTGAGGTCGCGCTGACGAATGGCGATGATGGCGCCGTAAATGATGCCAATGACCGCTAGGATCATTACCAGCTTGCTCCACTGGCTTACGCCCAGCGGCACAACAGGCAGCAGCCACCGCAACGTGCCGTAAATACCCATTTTCAGCATGATACCCGACAGCAGCATGGTTGCTGGTGCAGGTGACTCGGTGTAGGTATCCGGTTGCCAAGTATGAAAGGGAAAGATGGGCATCTTCACTGCGAAAGCAATGAAAATCAGCCAGAACAGCCAGGATTGCTGCGCAGCGCTCAGGCTCAGGTTATAAAACGCGAGTAAGTCGGAACTGCGTTCGGCACCATTAACACCCGTTTGAAAGTAGAGGTACACGAAGGCCGCCAGCATGAACAGCGAGCCAATAATGGTGTAGAGGAAGAACTTAAACGTGACTTGCACGCGCCGCTCGCCACCCCAAACGCCGGCAATGAAGTAGATCGGGATAAGTGCCACTTCCCAAAAGAAGTAGAACAGAAAGGCGTCCAGCGACACAAACACGCCAATCAGACCCGTTTGCATGAATAGAATGAGGGCGTAAAAAGCCGACGCATTCTTATAGTCGTGGCGGAAAGAAGCTAGTATGATCAACGGCACCAAAAAGGTGGTGAGCAGTACCAGCAACAAACTCAACCCATCGAGCCCGATGTGAAACCGAATGCCAGAGGAGGCAATCCAGGGTTGATCGATGGCAAACTGGGTTGCCGCTGATGATTTGGAAGCAACGGCCACTACTACCGCCAGCACAAATTCAAGCAACGCCGCCCCAAACGCCACCACGCGGGCAGTGCCACCTTTAAAGAAGTGCAGCAGCAACGCAGCCGCTAGGGGGAAAAAAAGGAGAACAGCTGTAAGCATTAGGTAAGCAAGTTATTCTTTTGACGCTCGAATTCTTCTTGCGTGAGTACGCCTTGGTTGCGCAGATCACGAAGCTTCGTGAGTTCATCAGCTAAAGAAGGAAAAGAAGGCGCAGCAGGAATGACAGTAGGAGTTTTGCGAAGAGCTAGGTAAAAAGCAGCAAACCAGCCAACTATTGACCACCCTGCTAGTAGATTCACCAGAAAAATAATTAAGATATCTGGCCGTTTACGGCCAAGAATAGACGGTAGGAAATGCAGTACTGCTCCAATAGGAAGAGCCATGAGCATAATGAGCATCAGCTCACTGCTGCTTATATCTCCCAGGAAAAGAAGGATACTGCGCATTGATACAAAGCTTAAAGCCGAAAGAGGTTAAGCGCGAGAATCAGCACGATGCCTACCACCATCAGAATCAGATACATTCCGGTAGTGCCTGTCTGGACGTAACGCAGGAGCTGTCCACCGCCAAGGGTGATACGGCCAAAGCCGTTCACAATGGGGTCGATGATGCCTTGCTCGACGAAGCGATACAAGCCCCGCGACAAAATCATGACAGGCCGCACAAACAAGGCATTATACAGTTCATCCACATAGTATTTGTGGTATACCAGACTTTCGGGCGCCGAGCGCTGGCCTTCATCCTCGGCGGGCAGCACGGCGCGGCTCACGTACTGCACGTAAGCTAGCACAATGCCAAGCACACCTGCTGCCACAGAAGCACCAATGAGCAGGAGCTCTGTGCTGTGGTCCACTTCGGCAGCAAAAGCGGCTGGGTTGAGGCGTTGTGAGTAAGTAAAAATTGGAGCTAGGTAGTCGGCTAGGTAGTGCTTGCCTAAGAACATAGGAGCGCCCATGAAGCCGCCTACTGCCGCCAGCACCGCCAGAATGATAAGCGGCAACGTCATGGAAGCGGGCGACTCGTGCAGGTGATGCTTCTGCTCCTCAGTGCCACGGAATTGACCGAAGAAAGTGAGGAACAGCAAACGAAACATGTAGAAGGCCGTCAGAAAAGAGGTGAACAGGCCGATAGCCCACATGAGCTTATTGTGCTCATATACGTGACTCAGAATTTCGTCTTTGGAGAAAAAGCCCGAGAAAGGCGGGATTCCTGAAATAGCTAGGCAGCCAATCAGAAAAGTTAAAAACGTAATTGGCAAAGCTTTCCGCAAACCACCCATGCGACGCATGTCTTGCTCGTTGCTCATGGCGTGAATTACGGAGCCTGCACCCAAGAACATCAGCGCCTTGAAGAAAGCGTGCGTCAGGACGTGGAACATGGAAGAGGTGTAGCCCATCACGCCCAAGGCCAAGAACATATAGCCTAGCTGCGACACGGTAGAGTAGGCCAACACCTTTTTGATGTCGTTTTGGGCCAAGCCAATTGTAGCGGCAAAAAAGGCAGTAGCCAAGCCCACAATGCCCACGACTTCTAGCGTGGTAGGAGCTAGGGTAAACAACACGTTGGAGCGCAGCACCATATAAATACCAGCCGTTACCATGGTTGCGGCGTGGATAAGAGCCGAAACGGGCGTGGGGCCAGCCATTGCATCGGGGAGCCACGTATAGAGCGGCAGCTGGGCCGACTTACCCATCGCGCCCACGAAGAGCAGCAGCGTAATGGCCGTGCAAATCTCCTTGGTGTATGGGCCGAATTGTGCTAATGATGCCTTGTGAAATACCTCTCCGTACTGTACCGAGTTGAAGGTGAGGTAAATAAGAAAGATACCAAGTAAAAAACCTAGGTCACCAACGCGGTTGATGATAAAGGCTTTCTTGGCGGCGTTGTTGAAGTTTTCGTGCTTATTCCAGAACCCAATGAGCAGATACGAACAGAGCCCTACGCCTTCCCAACCGATGAACAGAATGACAAAGTTGGCTCCAAGCACCAGCACCAGCATGCTGAACACAAACAAGTTCAGGAAGCTAAAGTACTTGCCCACGTTTTCGTCGTGGTGCATGTAGCCAATGCTGTACACGTGAATCAGGAAGCCAACGCCCGTCACGAGCAGCAGCATGATGAGGCTGAGCTGGTCGATTTGGTACGCAAACGGAATCTGCATGGAGCCCACCGAAATCCAGTCGAACAGCGTGACCGTGTACTGGTACTGAAAGGTGCTGAATAGGTAAGCCGAAATCAGGAACGAGCCTAAAACGGTAGTGCTGCCGATGATGCCAGCCATCGTTCCCGACAAACGTTTGTTGAGCAAGCCGTTCAAAAGAAAACCTAGGAAGGGCAGCAGCGGAATAAGCAGGTACACCAGCGTGGGGAGAGGCGCGCCGGCCGCAGGAAGAACAGTTTCTTGCATAAGTTGATGCGAAAGAGAAGTCAGATCGTCAGATTGCGCCTATCAAAATAGATAAGTAGCGCAATGCCACGGCTATAGGAAGGCTACCACTTAAGGCGATTAAGAAGGTTGACGTCCGTAGTTTGGAAGTTTCGGTAGATCATCACGATAATACCAAGGCCAACCGATACCTCGGCTGCAGCCACTGCCATGATAAAAAACACGAAAATCTGACCATTGGGGTCAGATCGATAGGCGGAGAAAGCCGTCAGCAGCACATTTACGGCGTTGAGCATGAGCTCCACACACATAAAAATGATAATGGCATTGCGGCGGGTGAGGACGCCCGTTACGCCGATGGCGAACAATGCGGTAGCAAAATAGATATAGTACTGAAGCGGGACAGTGCGGATAACTTCTGGGATATTCTGTTCCATGCAGTTGGGCGGTCCGATAAAACGGCGAAACAGCCGAAGCTCGGCTGGGGTGAGTACCTAGCAAAGGTATCCGAAATTCGGAAAAAGCCGCGAAGCCAAGAACATTCTGCGCAGAACTTAATTAGCGCAAGCGCAAAGCAGTAGGCGAAGTCTCCTTTTTGCGGGCTATCGAGTCCTTGCGAAAGCAGCTTTAGCAGAAAGAAGAAGTAAGCCGCTCAATAACGAGCGGTTTCACTAGGAGTGGATATAACATGTTGATGTGACTACAAGACGGAAAAGCTAGTCAGAACACACGTTGCATTATAAAATTATAAATAGAAGAATATCACATAATTGGGTGAGACGCGTCACATGATTAGGCGATTGACGTCAGGAAGTGGGTAGCGTAGTTTTGCATCGTTCCTAGTCGGAATTGCACTTCTATCGGGTGCTACTTTCTAATGCTTACTACTCATAACGCTCAAGTTACTACCATGAAAAAGTACTTTACTCCCGCCTTCCTGTTTTTCGCCCTAACGAGTGCCTCCGCAGTGGCCCAAACTAAAGCGCCTGCTCGTCCGGCTACCACCAAAACAACGGCAGCTACCAAAGCAACAACCGCCAAGCCAGTGTCCAGCACCAGCTTTAAAGCAACGGCCAAGCCAGTCGCCAAGCCAGCGGTTAAGCCAGCAACACTAACTCCCGCTAGCAAGCCCGTTGCTGAGGCGCCAGTTGTTGCTGAAGTTACGACTCCTCCCGCTCCTGAGCCTACCGCAGTAAACAAGATGGTAGCCACAAGCCAGCT
Organism: Hymenobacter crusticola; assembly: GCF_002154225.1. GTDB lineage: Bacteria > Bacteroidota > Bacteroidia > Cytophagales > Hymenobacteraceae > Hymenobacter > Hymenobacter crusticola. The sequence goes on along the minus strand of NZ_MTSE01000005.1, from coordinate 331,743 downwards.
TTTCGTCAAGGGCAGTAAGGCTGTGAACCTAGGGGTAGGCCTAGGTCTTGGCTACGGCTACGGATTGTCAGGTCTGCATTCTACCCCAGCCATGAGTGCATCCTTCGAGTATGGTATTGCCGATAACGTTGGACCGGGCACTATCGGCGTAGGTGGCATGGTAGGCTACAAGTCCTACGGCTGGAAGTCGGGAGGCTACAAGGGCTCTTGGAGCAATATTATGGTCTCGGCCCGCGGCACCTATCATTATGATGTCTTCGAAAACCCGAAGCTTGATACGTATGCTGGTATCTCGCTGGGCATCCGGCACGAACGTTACTCCGACAACGCCGGCACCGATATCTATTACTCTAAAACCAGTGCCAGCTACGTCACCTCAGGCATCTTCGTCGGTGGTCGGTACTACTTCTCTGATAAGCTAGGTGCTTTTGGCGAAGTGGGCTATGATATGTCATACCTGAAGCTAGGTCTTACCGCCAAGTTCTAGCAAGTAAGCCTTGAGATAAGCCAGCTTTTTGGGCAGGCCCACGCCACTGATCCGTGAACGATCAGCAGCGTGGGCCTGCTGCTATTGAGGCTTTCGAAAATAATTGTCGTCTTTAAAATATTTCGCAGCCATATTCGTCTGCGCTAGTAGAATGGAATCTCTAGCTCTCACCACCGGCGCAACCACGGCCACCATGACAGGACAGGACCGGCAGATACAGGAGGCTGTACAGGAGCAACGTGCTCGCTTGCTCGCCTTTATCCGCCGTCGCGTACCCGACGAAGCTGACGCCGAAGACATTCTGCAGGATGTTTTTGGAGAGTTAGTGGAAAGTTACCGTTTGCTTAAGCCAGTAGAAAAGGTCGCCGCTTGGCTGTTTCGTGTGGCCCGCAACCGCATCACGGATCTGTATCGGCGCAAAAAAACCAGTTCTCTGGAAACCGAAGCGCTCCGCTACACCGATAATGAGGAAGGTAGCCTGCTGCTGGCCGACGTGCTACCTGCACCCGACGACGCGCCCGAAAATCGATTGCTCCGCGAAACAATCATGGAGGCTCTGGCGGAAGCCTTGGAGGAACTACCTAGAAACCAGCGCGACGTGTTCGTGTGGCACGAGCTGGAGGGCAGAACCTTTAAAGAGCTTGTGGAAGAGACTGGCGTGCCACTCAAAACCCTGATTTCACGCAAGCATTACGCCGTGCAACACTTACGGCAGCGCTTGCAAGCGCTTTACACTAATTTGTTCACCGATTGATGCGACTTGCCTTGTTAAAAGCGTACTTACTAAAACAAGCAAGCCTCCCAACATCATCACCTTCGCATCTCACCCCATGGACCGTAACTTTTGGCTACTTCGTGGCCTTCGTTTTGTAGCCTTCGCTGCCTTGTTTGTGGCTGCTGCAGGCTTTGTTACTATGAGCCTTTGGAACTGGCTAGTGCCCGTACTCTTCCATGGACCTAGCATCAACTTTGTGCAGACTTTAGGACTGCTGGTGCTCTCACGCATTCTATTTGGTGGCTGGGGCCGTGGCGGCCATAGCCAAGCTAGCTGGGCACGCAAAAAGAAAATGTGGCGGGAGAAAGTAGAATCTCGCCTGGCTGGCATGACGCCAGAGCAACAAGAGAAGTTTCGGCAGAAGATGCAAGCTAGCTGTAGTGGCGCGACATGGATGCGACGCCAGCCTTCCGAAACAGCACAGCCAACTCACGCCGAGTAACGACGAGCAAAGCACAAAAAGAAAAACGGCACCTGAAAGTTCAGGTGCCGTTTTTCGTAGATCGTATCTGATTTTAAAAGTGCCGCTCGCCGGCTTCGCGCTTGCCGAGCATCACTGCGCCTACCATTGCCGTGAGAAATAACACAGAAGCTAGCTCAAACGGTAAAAGATATTTCTGGTACAGCACTAGTCCTAGCTGACCTACCATGCCAATCTGCGAGTCGAAAGTGGTAGCGTTGTAGGTTGTTCCGGGTTGCACATCGCGCAGGGCCGCAACCATTACCACGAACAACAAACCCCCTGCTATAGCCGCCGCTATTTTCGAGACAGTCGATTTATGTGGTTCCGTTTCGGCGTTCAGGTTCAGGAACATAATCACGAACAGGAACAGCACCATAATAGCACCGGCGTACACAATGATGTTGACAGCCGCCAAAAATTGCGCGTTCAGCAGTAGATAGTGCCCTGATAGCGTGAAGAACGTTAAGATCAGGAACAATACGCTGTGCACCGGGTTTTTGGCCAGCACCACACCCAACGCGCTGAACAGCGCCACAAACGACAGAAAGAAGAAGAGAGGTGACATTGCGCAGAATGTAACGCGAAGCTCCAGCTTCGTGCATCAGTGAACGGTAAGTGTCCAATCGGACAATAGGCGAAGCTGGAGCTTCGCACTGTACCTAGGCGGGTTGAGCTAGCTTAGTACTCAGAACTTGAGCCTGCTCTGGCGTGAGTTGAATGCCACGCTTAGAGCGTGCATCGGGTGCCACAGGCTCCACAAGGCGGTCTTTGCCATAGATAAACTCGTCGCGCTCAAAACGCGGTGGAGCCATCTTATCAGCTTGCAGGTAAACAGCTGCTTTAGGACACGCTTCTTCGCAGAGGCCGCAAAAGATGCAACGCAGCATGTTGATTTCGTAGCTGACAGCGTACTTCTCTTCCCGGTACAAGCCTTCTTCGCCCTTTTTTCGCTCGCCGGCTACCATCGTGATGGCTTCGGCGGGGCAAGCCACGGCGCAGAGACCACAAGCTGTACACCGCTCCCGGCCTTGCTCATCTCGTTTCAATACGTGCAAGCCGCGAAATACAGGCGAGAACGGCCGCGTCTCCTCCGGATAACGAATAGTTGCTTTCTTCGAGAAGAAGTGCCGTAGGGTAATGCTCAAGCCTTGGAAAATAGCCGGTAAGTAGGCCCGCTCGGCCAGCGTCATCGGCTTCTTCTCTAGCTTTTTGGCTCTATTGCTTAAAGGTTGCATAGTCTAAATGTTGTTCAAAGACCTAGGTTAGTATCACACCAAACCTAGGTCGACGCTAGATGAGCACTTACTGAATAACGCCGAACAGAATCAGACCACCCGTGAGGATGATGTTGAAGATAGCCAGCGGAATCAGAATCGTCCAGCCTAAGCGCATGAGCTGGTCGTAGCGGAAGCGTGGCAAGGTCCAGCGCACCCACATAAAGAAGAAGATAAACGAGAAGATCTTGATAAAGACCGCCACTACACCTAGAATGGTGATGATGTTCTGGGCCGTTACGGCTCCTTGCGACTGCGCAAGGAAGTCGCGTAGCTCATATTGGAACGGAAAGTTGAAACCACCGAAGTAGAGCACGCTCATCACAGCCGAGGCTACAAACACGTTGATGTACTCAGCAAACAGGTATAATCCCATTTTCATGGAGCTGTACTCCGTGTGGTAACCACCAACTAGTTCGGTTTCGCACTCTGGCAAGTCAAATGGCGTACGGTTCGTTTCGGCAAAGGCACACACAATGAAGATGATAAAGCCGATTGGCTGCTTCACGATGTTCCAGAAGTGCCACTCGCCGGGCACCGACTGCTGCAAAGTTATTTCGCGCAACGACAGCGTGCCCGACATCATCAGCACCGCAATTAGGGCCATACCCATTGCTAGCTCGTAGCTGATATTTTGCGAAGCTGCCCGGATAGCACCTAGCAACGAGAACTTATTATTAGAGGCCCAGCCGCCAATCATAATACCGTATACACCCAGCGACACGACGCCGAACACGTACAGCATTCCAATGTTTACCTCAATGCCTTGCAAGTGAATGATGGTGGTACCAAACTGCAAGTAATTGCCAAACGGAATAACAGCTGACGCCATCAGCGCCGTTACCATAGCTAGGCACGGGCCGAAGACAAACAGCGCCCGGTTAGCACCGGCTGGAAAAAACTCTTCTTTAGTGAAAAGCTTCACAGCGTCGGCTAAGGGTTGCAAGATGCCGAAAGGGCCGGCACGGTCAGGTCCTACCCGATCTTGCAGAAAAGCGGCAATAACCCGCTCCGCATAAGTGGAATACGTAGCGATAAGCAGCGAAATGCCAAATACCACCAATATCACAAGGGCTTGCCAGCCCAGTACAGGAAGTTCCATTGTCTAGTTACCTAATTTCATGGGTGGGTTCTGCTCTAGGTCGCGCACGGAGCTTTCAGGCAGATCAGCAATCACTTGCTGATTGAGTACCGGCAACTCATAGTGATTGGCCGAAATTACCGATGAACGGTCAATGTGTGCTGGACCTTCAATCACCCAGTCGGCCGTTTCCTTCTTTTCGAAGCGACACTCGTTGCAGATAAACTCTTTTACCTCGCCATACTGGTCCTTGCGGGCCGTTACGCGGAGCACATCCTTGCCTTTGTACCACAGCACCACGCGGCCAGGGCACTTCTCATGCGAGCAGTCGCGGTGGGCATTAACGGGTTTGGTAAACCATACCCGTTGTTTGAAGCGCCAGGTTTTATCCGTTAAAGCGCCCACTGGGCACACGTCAATAACGTTACCCGAGAAATCGTTGTCGATAACATTCTCGATGTAAGTACCAATTTCTGCCGCGTCGCCACGGCCTAGCACGCCGTGCACGCGGTTGTCGGTAATCTGATTGGCCGTGTACACACAGCGGTAGCACAGAATGCAGCGCGTCATGTGCAGCTGGATCAGCGGACCAATGTCGATTTTCTCGAACGTGCGGCGCTCTTCTTGGTAACGGGTGGTGCTCACGCCATGCTCGAAAGCAAAGTTCTGCAAATCACACTCACCGGCTTGGTCGCACACAGGGCAATCGAGTGGGTGGTTGATGAGTAGCATCTCCACGATGCCTTTGCGCACGTTCAGGACTTGCTCGGACGTGGTATTTTCGACCACCATGCCGTCTTGCACCGGCGTCACGCACGAGGCTACTAGCTTCGGCATGGGGCGTGGGTCTTTGGCTGAGCCCGCTGCTACGCGTACTAGGCAAGCGCGGCACTTACCGCCCGAGCCTTGCAGTGGCGTATAATAGCACATGGCCGGCGGCACGATGCTGCCGCCAATCTTGCGCGCCGCGTTGAGAATGGTGGTACCGTCTGGTACTTCCACCTCAACGCCATCGAATGTTATTTTAGCCATTTAGATTCTTGATTGAGAGCGTGGATGCTAGAACTTGGAGCGTAGACCGCGTTATGCAATCTTATGCTGTTGTCGTTCAGTGGTTCTACGCTTTAAGTTCTTACTTCTAAGTTCTATGCAAGCACTGCCTTACCTGGATACACAGCACCGGGGCGTGTAGCTTCTTGTGGGTGTTTCACGTGCCACTCAAACTCATCCCGGAAGTGACGCACGGCAGCCGCTACGGGCCATGCGGCTGCTTCACCGAGGGGGCAAATAGTATTGCCCTCAATTTGCTTGGCAACGCTTACCAGCAAGTCAATATCCTCCATATGGCCGTGGCCGTACTCTAGACGGTGCAGCACTTTCTCTAACCAGCCCGTTCCCTCACGGCACGGCGAGCACTGCCCGCACGACTCATGGTGGTAGAAACGAGAGAAATTCCACGTATTGCGCACGATGCAAGTGGTTTCGTCCATGGCAATGAAGCCACCCGAACCTAGCATAGTGCCCGTGATAAAGCCGCCATCAGAGAGTGACTCATAGGTCATGAGACGATTTTCACCGGCGGCAGTTTTTAGAATCAACTCTTTAGGTAGGATTGGAACAGATGAGCCACCGGCTACTACCGCCTTTAATTCGCGTCCTTTCCAGATGCCACCACAATACTCGTCGGAATAGATAAACTCTTCAACCGGAACACCTAACTCGATTTCATAAATGCCGGGCTTATTCAGGTGGCCACAAGCCGAAATAAGCTTAGTGCCTGTGCTACGACCCACACCGATTTTAGCATACTCATCACCGGTCATGTTCACAATTACCGGAATAGCAGCAATTGACTCGACGTTGTTTACCACCGTCGGGCGGGCGTAGAGGCCTTGTACAGCCGGGAATGGCGGCTTATTACGCGGGTTGCCGCGCTTGCCTTCCAATGATTCGAGCAATGCCGTTTCCTCGCCGCAGATGTAAGCGCCGCCGCCAGGATGCACGTGCAGGTCTAGGTCGTACCCTGAACCTAGGATATTCTTACCTAGAAAACCGTTGGCATATGCTTCAGCAATAGCCTTTTCTAGAATGCGTAGCACGTACAACAGCTCGCCGCGGATGTAGATGTACGAGGTGTTGGCGCCTAGGGCGTACGAACTCGTGATCATCCCCTCGATAAGCAAGTGCGGCAGCTTCGACATCAACTGCCGGTCCTTGAAGGTGCCCGGCTCCGATTCGTCGGCGTTGCAGACAAGATAACGCGGTACACCTTCGGGCTTCGCCAGGAAGCTCCACTTCATGCCGGTGGGGAAGCCAGCACCGCCGCGGCCGCGTAGCCCCGACTTCTTCACTTCTTCCACCACCTCGTCGGGTGTCATCGTTTTCAGGGCTTTTTCCACTGAGCGGTAGCCGCCATGTTTGCGGTATACCTCAAAGGTGTCGATGCCTTCAACGTTGATATGTTCGGTTAATAGCTTGCGGCCCATAGTAGTAAGCGTTGTGCTGATGGCCAGCTGTTAATTATTTTTCAATGAGTTAGGCAGGCCCACTTCTTCCCAAGGCAAAATAGGACGATGTACCTGATTACGGAGCTCGGTTAGCATAGCATCTACTGCTTCTGGGGTATCAAGCTTTTCGTAGTATTTCTCCCGAACCTGAACGATAGGAGCAAAGCCGCAAGCGGCTAAGCATTCTACCTCTTTCAGCGTAAACAAACCGTCTTCGGAGGCTGGACCGCCCACTTTAGCGCCCGTAATGCGCTCCAAGTGAGCCGTTAGCTCATCAGAGCCACGCAACATGCACGGACCTGTCCGGCAGATTTCCAGCACATGCTTGCCAACTGGTTTGAGATTGAACATGGTGTAGAAGGTAGCTACCTCATACACTTCAATCGGCTGAAGACCTAGGGTCGCAGCCACTAAATCTTGTACTTCGGGACTCACCCAACCACCAAATTCAGCTTGCGCAATGTGAAGCACCGGCAACAACGCCGACTTCTTACGGTCGTCGGGGTAGTGCGTGAGCAGGCGCTTAATTTCAACTTGAGCAGCAGGTGAGAACTGGGGTTTGGTGGGCGCAGTAGTAGGTTCCATAAGGGTCAAGTTCGGGCAAAAACTACGCGTCCAGCTCGCCGGCAATTACGTTCATAGAGCTCAGCGTCACGATAGCGTCGGAGAGAGACTGGCCGACCACCATTTCCGAATAGGCTTGGTAGTAGATGAAGCAAGGACGACGGAAGTGCAAGCGGTAAGGCGTGCGGCCACCATCCGAAATCAGATAGAACCCTAGCTCGCCGTTGCCGCCTTCTACAGAGTGATACACTTCACCCACAGGCGCTTCAATCTCGCCCATGATGATTTTGAAATGGTAGATCAACGCCTCCATGTTTTTGTACACGGCTTGCTTGGGAGGCAGGTAATAGTGTGGCGCGTCGGCGTGGTAGGGGCCTTCGGGTAGGTTTTCTAGGGCTTGCTCAATGATGCGCAGGCTCTGCCAAATTTCCTCATTGCGCACCAAATAGCGGTCATACGTATCGCCGTTGGTGCCTACCGGAATGTCGAACTCGAAGTCTTCGTAAGACGAATAAGGGTTCATCACCCGCACATCGTAATCAACGCCGGCGGCACGCAGGTTAGGACCTGTGAAGCCGTAGTTGAGTGCTTTTTCTGCCGTGATACCACCCACGTATTGGGTGCGGTCCATGAAAATGCGGTTGCGGTCAAACATGCTCTGGAACTCCCGCATAACAGCAGGGAATTCTTTTACCCACTTCCGTAGCTTCTCCAAGGCTACCGGCGTGAAGTCGCGCTCCATACCACCAATACGGCCCATATTGGTCGTCAGGCGGGCACCGCAGACTTCTTCGTAAATCTCGTACACCTTCTCGCGCTCCTGAAACACGTACAGAAAGCCCGTGAAAGCACCCGTGTCAACACCTAAGATGGAGTTACAAATCAGGTGATCGACGATGCGGGCTAGCTCCATCATAATCACGCGCATGTACTGCGCACGCTTCGGAACCGTAATGCCAAGTAGCTTTTCCACCGTCATGTGCCAACCCATGTTGTTGATGGGCGACGAACAGTAGTTCATCCGGTCGGTGAGCGGCGTAATCTGGTATAAGGGACGACGTTCGGCGATTTTCTCGAACGCCCGGTGGATGTAGCCAATGGTCGGTACGCCCGACACAATCCGCTCGCCATCCATTTGCAGGATATTCTGGAAAATGCCGTGCGTGGCCGGGTGAGTAGGGCCTAGGTTTAGCGTCGTCAGCTCCTGGTTAAAATCATTAACCGTCGGAACCAGCTGGTTGTGCTGCTGCTCGCGCGCCTCCTCAATAATTTTATGGGTGCCCGCTAGCGTGTCATTTACTGCCATAAGGATCGGGTCAGGGCCTAACGGCCGAAGAATAAGTCTGTTTTGTCTTCACGGGTACCATCTTCCAGCGGATATTCTTTGCGCATGGGATGGTAGTCCATGTCTTCCACATTCAGAATGCGGATGAGATTGGGGTGGCCGGGGAAGATAATGCCGAAAAAGTCATAGGCCTCACGCTCCATCCAGTTGGCAGTGGCATAAATGTCCGTGAGCGTAGGCACTACCGGATCAGCAATGGGGAAGAAGATCTTCAAGCGTAGTCGCACGTTGTGTACCAAGCTGTGCAGATGATAGATCATTCCTAGCTCCTTGCCCTCATGATCAGGATAGTGAATCCCGCACATGGTAGTCAGGAAGTTGAACTGCATCTCCTGATCAGCTTGCAGTGCCTCGATGATGTCGTGAATCCGCTCCCGCGTGGTTGTGGCCGTGAGCAAGCCGTATGGCTCTTCCACATCGGTGAAGGCATCTTCGCCAAACATCCGCTGCAAATTGGTCAGCACACGTTTATTAGAGAGTTTGTTCGGATCTTCTTCAGCAACAGCAGCAGCTTGAGCGGCAGCAGATTCTTCAGTCGGTTCAGCCATGAGGAGTATAAAGTACTTGGTAGTGGGTAATGAGTCGCAAAAGATAGTAGCGACTCACTACCCACTATGCACTACTTACTTGATGTTATAGGATGCTAATAGCGCCTGGTACTCGGGCGAGTTGCGACGACGCAGCGACTCGTTCTTGGCTAGGTCTTGCACGCGCATCAGGCCGTCGAGGACTTGCTCAGGGCGGGGCGGGCAGCCGGGTACGTACACGTCAACCGGGATGATACGGTCAATGCCTTGCAGCACGGAGTAGCTATCGAAAATGCCGCCTGAGCAAGCACAGGCGCCCATAGCTAGCACCCAGCGGGGCTCGGCCATCTGCTCGTACACTTGCTTCACGATGGGAGCCATCTTCTTGGCAATGGTGCCCATTACCATCAGCAAGTCGGCTTGGCGCGGCGAGAACGACGGGCGCTCGGAACCGAAGCGCGAGATGTCGTAGTGGGCACCCATCGTCGCCATAAACTCAATGCCGCAGCATGAGGTAGCAAAGGGCAGTGGCCAAAGCGAGTTAGCGCGCGCAATGCCTACTACTTTCTCCAGCGAAGTAGCAAAGAAGCCAGCACCTTCAATGCCCTCAGGGGCAGCAACAGTTTTAATTTCGGGAACTCGGATATCGTTCATGAGAGAAGTCGGGTAGGAAGTAAGGACCTATAAAGCCAACACTCGCCAAAAAGTAAAAGTTTGCTAGTGTTAGACTTAGGCGTTGGTGCCCGTCCACTTCAGAATGCCCTTTTTAATGACGTACACGAAGCCCGCCATCAGCAAGGCCAGGAATACTATCATCTGCACGAATCCTTCAGTGCCTAGCTGGCGAAAATTAACTGCCCAAGGATACATAAAAATAACCTCCACGTCGAAGAGCACAAACAGAATGGCGGTAAGAAAGTACTTCACCGAAATCGGGGTGCGGGCGTTGCCCACCGACTCAATGCCGCATTCGAAGGAGCTATCCTTCACCACGCTCTTGCGCTTTGGGCCTACTAGGTGCGACACCACCATGGCAAAAGCCACGAATGCTAAAGCAAAACCTAGCTGCGCTAAGATGGGAAGGTAATCGGAAGGTTGATATTGGGTAGCAGGAACGACAAGTAACATACGAACTGCGCGTAAAGACAAAAGTGAAAAACGGATAAAGGCAAATGTAGCAGTTCAGTGCTTGGGAACAAAGGTTTGCGGAGGCAGGGGCGTAAAGGGTATATTTGAGAGGGAAGAAGACTGCGTTCTATGGCAGAAGCACAACCACTATCAAGGGTTTACACGGTTGAGGAGTATCAAGCCGTAGAAGAAGGCTCTCAGCAGCGCCCCGAATTCACCAGGGTGAAATTATGGCAATGCCTGGTAGCACTGCTAATCACAATGAGCTTATCCTGAACTGCGCCGCTGCGCTAAGACAAGCCGTTCGTAACCGAGGCTGGGATATTCTGGAAGCGCTACTGTCTCTGTATTAAACGATAAAAATGAAGAAGCCGCTTCAGCTTGCTGAAGCGGCTTCTGGCCTGCCTTAACCTAGGTTTTAAAAACCGCCCTGGCCGGTTACATTCAGGTTCTCGCCAGTTTCTACGCCCATGAAGGGGTAGCGGTAGTCAACGGGCGGCACGAAAGTTTCCTTGATGGCGCGGGCCGAGGTCCAGCGGAGCAGGTTCAGCATGGAGCCAGCTTTGTCGTTGGTGCCGCTAGCGCGGGCGCCACCGAAGGGTTGCTGACCGACGACGGCACCGGTCGGCTTGTCGTTGATGTAAAAGTTACCGGCTGCATTCACGAGGCGCTTCGACGCTAGGTCGATGGCGTAGCGGTCTTGGGAGAAGATGGCGCCGGTGAGAGCGTAAGGCGAAGTCGTGTCGATCAGGGTGAGGGTTTCCTCGAATTTTGCATCCTCGTACACGTACATGGTCAGCACAGGGCCGAAGAGTTCCTCGCACATGGTCACGTACTTCGGGTCTTTCGCTACAATAACTGTTGGCTCGATGAAATATCCTTTCGATTTGTCGTGGCCACCGCCGGCAATGATTTCTACGCTGGAGTCAGCCTTGGCCGCATCAATGTAGCGGGCTAGCTTGTCGAAAGAACCTTCGGTGATAACGGCGTTGATGAAGTTGCCGAAATCTTCCACGTCGCCCATCTTGAACGAAGCTAGGTCTTGCTGCACGTAACCTTTCACTTCCTCGTACAAACTAGCCGGGATGTACACCCGCGAAGCCGCTGAGCACTTCTGGCCTTGAAACTCAAAAGCACCGCGCGAAATAGCGGTGGCTACTTGGCGAGCATGCGCCGATGGGTGCGCAACAATAAAGTCTTTGCCGCCTGTTTCGCCTACAATGCGCGGGTACGACTTGTACTTGTGGATGTTCTGCCCAATGAGGCCCCAGATGTTCTGGAAGACGCCCGTTGAGCCCGTGAAGTGAATACCAGCAAAGTCGCGGTGATTGAAAATCACGTCGCCAGCTACGGGACCGTCCACGTAAATCAGGTTAATCACGCCATCGGGCAGGCCAGCTTCGCGGAACAGCTCCATTAGCACGTACGCCGAGTAAACTTGCGGATAAGCGGGTTTCCACACCACCACGTTGCCCATCATAGCTACGGAGGTAGGCAGGTTGCCGGCAATAGAGGTGAAGTTGAACGGCGTGAGGGCAAACACAAAGCCTTCGAGTGGGCGATGCTCCAAGCGGTTCCACATGCCCAGCGCCGACTCTGGCTGTTGCTTGTAAATTTCCTGCATGAAGTGCGCGTTGAAGCGGAAGAAGTCGATCAGCTCGCACGCCGCGTCAATTTCGGCTTGGAAGGCGTTCTTACTCTGCGCTAGCATGGTGGCCGCGTTCAGACGAGCACGGTAGGGACCAGCTAATAGTTCTGCTGCTTTCAAGAAAATACCAGCGCGGTGCTCCCACGGCATCGCAGCCCACTGCTCACGAGCGGCGAGGGCCGCCTCAATGGCCTGGGTTACGTGACTGGCATCACCTTCGTGAAACTGACCTAACTTATACTGGTGGTCGTGGGGAGGCGAAATAGTAAGCGTATTTCCGGTGCGCACCTCTTTGCCACCAATATACATCGGGATGTCTAGGTGCTGCTGCTTTAGCTCCTGCAGAGCTTGTTGAAGCTCAGCGCGTTCCTTGGTGCCGGGGGCATAGCTTTTAACCGGTTCGTTGATCGGGGTGGGAACGTTGAAAAAGCCGTTGGCCATTGTCTTCGGGGTTGGTTAACGTAAGTGAGGGAGCAGCAAAGGTAAAATAATGGTGGGCTAAGTGCCCGGATAAAGATTGATGCCGCTTCTAAACAGAAGGATGGTCTACTCGCCATGGCGAGTTAAAGAGCGTAGGGTCTACTTCTAATTCTGCGAGTTGCTGATAAAGTTCGTTTTCATTAGAAACGAAATACCTAGCCTCGTTAATCAGGGCTAGGTCTTCATTCATTTGAAGCGCGTGAACTTGTAGCTGCTCAGCATCATAAAGGCTGTCCATAATGCAATATTGGTAGTAGGGGAGAGGGTCTGGAATGACAGCAGAAGGTAGATTAGGCAGAATAGCTATCCAACGACGGTAGCGCGCATCATTTGTGTTGATTTCTGCCGCAATAGGCGATTCTAGCAGCGCAATTCGGTTCCAAACTTTCAGTGGGATTTTCTCCATATACCTACTGCAAAATCTGCTTCAACTCGCTTAAGCAGCTGATTTCATAGGTAATCTGAGCGAAGTGGCGGCGCTTCTCGGGATTGAAATACACCTGATCAATGCCGGCGTTGAAGGCACCTAGCACATCGCACTCGAGATTGTCACCAATCATCAGGCTTTCGGCAGCAGTGGTGCCCGCCCGCTCCAGCGCATGATCGAAGATGCGGCGGTCGGGCTTGAGGCAGCCGATGTGCTCGGAGGTGACTACTTCCACGAAGTAGTCGGTAAGGCGCGAAGAAGCTAGCTTGATGTGTTGAATATCCTGAAAGCCATTCGTGATGAGGTGCATCACATACCCCTTGTCACGCAGGTAATCGAGTACTTCGTGGGTGTAAGGAAAGACGGCTGACTTGTAAGGTAGCAGGTCAGTAAACTGCGCCGAGATATCAGCTGGGTGTTCTTCCTCAGGTACTCCTAGCTTTGTTAAAGTGCGCGTAAAACGGATGCTGCGCAGTGCTTTCTGGTCGATTTTGTTGGCTTGGTACAGTCGCCATAAGGCATGGTTTACTTCACTGTAGCGTGCAATAAACGTATCCACGGAGAAACCATAGCGACCTAGGTCGTGAAGTTCAAACAGCGTTCGTAACGTCTCATCCGCATTTTTTTCAAAATCCCAGAGGGTGTGGTCGAGGTCGAAGAAGAGGTGGCGGTAGGTTTTCAAGTAACAAGAATCAGTTGACAGTTAACGGATGAAGCGGCTCGGCGAGCTAGTTAGTCTAGCAACAAGCGCTTAACAACTTGTCCTTCACCTAGGTGGTCGTGCACAATGTCGGCGGCATCGCCGGGCTTTACATCGCCGTAAAAAATACCTTCGGGATATACCACCACAGCCGCGCCAGAGCCTTTCTTGCAGTGTTTGCACAGATCGAGGCAGTTGCAGGTTTGTACCCGGTTCTTGTATTTCTCTCCATCCGCTACCACGGATTTGAGGTGTTGTTTCTTTAGCTCCTTCTTCAGGGCATGCGCAACGTCGTCGCCGACGCCGCTTTTCTGGTTCGTGCAAACGAAAAGGTGGTGGTCGAGTTTCATTCGGAGATGGTGCCGGTCCAGCGGCGGTTCTGCAGTTTGTACGCGGCTAGCTCCCGATTCGACCACAACGTTTTATAAATCTGTTGGTCGTGCATTAGCTGCGGGTCGCGTTCCATGAAGGCGAGGAGTTGTTGAACCAGATCGGCCGTTTCTTCCTTCAGGAAATAGAACACCCAGTTATCAAGCCTGCGGAAGCTGACAAGGCCCGCATTTTTGAGGTATAAGAGTTGGCGCGACGTTTTCGTTTGCGTGAAGTCAAGTACCTGTTCCAGGTCGGAAATGCACATTTCCTGGTTGCGCCAGAGCAAGTTCAGGATGCGCACCCGCGATTCGTCGCCGAATGCTTTAAATACTTGCTGGCCGAATGCAACGGTAAAGTGTTTCAGGCGCATCTTTTAGTAGAACGCGGGGCAAAAGTGCCTCGCTAACGTGAACAAATTTACGGCAAAGGGGCCGGTGCCCTCCGAAAGTGCCGTATTATTGTAGTCTATCCTACCCAGTATGTTTGGTTTTGTTCGATTTCGTTTGCTTACGGCGGGCCTGGTTCTCGCTCTAATCATAGTGTTGGTCGGCTTGGCCGCGCCAGCACGCGCGCAAGGGCAGCGGGCTGTCGTGCAGTTCACGGGTATCGTGGCCACGGGCGATAGTTTGCTAGGGGTGCCGGGTGCCTCTATCTTCGTTCCGAAAGCAGGCCGCGGTACGGCCACCAACGAGTACGGCTACTTTTCGCTGCCTGTATTAGCCGGCGATAGTATCATCATTCGGTCGTTGGGCTACCGGAATCAAACCGTGGTAGTGCCGGCCGACTACACCCGCCAAAGCTACTCGGTGATTGTGCAGCTGAAAGAAGATGCCACCATTCTGCCCGAAGTACGAATCTTTCCTTACGCTACCGAAAAGGAGTTCAAGCAAGCCTTCCTAGCGTTGCGCTTGCCCAAGCAGCGCGGCTCGCGAGCCGCTGACAACCTTAGTCCCGAGATTATGCAGCGCATCTTCAACAACGCCCCGGTTACGAGCATGGGTAACTACCGGCAAACGATGCAAATGCAACAAAATGACTTCAACCGTCGGATGGGTACAGCGCCCTCGCCCTATACGTCTAACCCTCTGTTGAACCCTTTCAGTTGGCTACAACTGATCAACCAGATCAAAAACGGTGATTTCAAAAAGAAGGATAACGGCGATGACTAAGCCAACCGCCGCCACGCACGCCCAGCTTCAGCTGGGCGTTTTTGTTGGTAGCTAAGTCGTCCTGACAAGCCATAACCTAAGCCAAAGTAGTGAGCTGGCTAGGTATACCGACAAGCCATGCGGGACAAAATTTACAGAACCAGGTGCCCACTTTTGAAGTTAAGGCTAGTGGTGCGCTAGCACTACCCTTTCTTTTTGAAGAAGTATGGATGCAAATATTCCAGTTTCTGCCCATCCGCGTGTTGTAATTGTTGGATGTGGTTTTGGTGGTCTGCGGTTGGCAAAAGAGTTGCGCGACGCTCCGGTGCAGGTCGTTATGATTGACCGCAACAACTATCATAAGTTTCAGCCGCTGCTCTACCAAGTAGCCACGGGCGCCCTCGAAGCCGATAGCATTGCCTACCCAATTCGCAAGATTTTCGCTGGGCAGACCAACTTCTTCTATCGCATGGCCGACGTGCAGTGCGTCGACTCGAAGCGTAACGTGATAGTAACGACAGTAGGCGAAATCCACTATGACCATTTGGTGCTTGCCACCGGCTCCCTCACCAACTTCTTCGGCAACGAGACCATCGAGAAGCATAGCATGCAAATCAAGAGCATCCCGAATGCCTTGAACCTGCGCAGCTTTATTTTTCAAAACTTTGAGAAAGCGCTGCTCACCACCAACCCCGAGGAATACCAAGCCCTCATGAATATTGTGGTAGTTGGGGGCGGGGCAACTGGAGTGGAAATCAGCGGCTCGCTGGCCGAAATGCGCCGCCACGTGTTGCCCAAAGACTACCCCGAGCTAGACCTTGGCCAGATGCAAATCTTTCTGGTGGAGTCGGGCGGGGCGCTGCTGAAGCCCATGTCGAAGAAATCGCAGGACGACTCGCGGCGGTACTTAGAGGACCTAGGGGTGAAGGTGCGGCTGAATACCAGGGTGTTGCGCTACGAAAATAGCCGCGTGTATTACTCCGACACTGAGTACATCCCGACGGACAACCTGATCTGGGCCGCGGGGGTGAATGGTGCCGAGGTGCCCGGGCTGCCGCCTGAAGCCATTACGCGCAACAAACGCATCAATGTGAATCGTTGGAACCGCGTCGACGGCTTCGAGAATATCTACGCCATCGGCGATGTGGCGAATATGATAACCGACGACATGCCTCAAGGCTTGCCAATGCTGGCCCCGGTGGCCCAGCAGCAGGGTACACACCTAGGGAAGAATTTTAAGCGCATTCTGAAAAACCAGCCACCGCTCGATTTCAAGTATTTCAACAAAGGCGTAATGGCCATCGTGAGCCGCAACAAAGCCGTTGTTGACTTGCCCAAAGACGTTCATTTCAACGGCATCTTCGGTTGGTTTACGTGGCTCTTTGTGCACCTGATGACGCTGGTTGGCTTCCGCAACAAAGTGGTGGCCTTTGCCGACTGGGCCATTGGTTACTTCAGCTCCGATCAGGCATTGCGCCTTATTATTCGGCCTTTCAACCGGCTCGATATGAAGGATGATAAAGGGAAAAAAGCTGCCGAACGCCAGAACGCTACCCCAGAGTACATCCCTACGCCGCCAGCCATCCAAACGCCGGTAACGAGCTAGGTTATCCTAACCAAGAACGTCAGGCTCAACCTGACGTTCTTAGTTGTAAGCGGTACTATAAAGCGTGTTCGCTCAGCGTGCGGTACACGTCGTAGATGCTGGTATCGTTGCGGAAAGTAAATCCGATGGGCTCTACTTGTCCTCTTACCCAAATCTTCAACTCCGATTCAAGATCAAAGTGACCTGTAGTCTCCATCGAAAACCGCTCGATGCTGCGATACGGGATGCTTAGGTACTCCACTTTTTTCCCCGTCACACCTTGTTTGTTTGCTAAAATGAGGCGTTTGTTGGTGAAGATAAGCTGGTCGCGGAAGATGGCGTACGCTTTTTGTATCTGTTCGCCTGCACCTAACAGGCGCGTAAGCTCTTGCTGCAACGATTGGGCATCGCTTTCGGAAGCGTTACCAAGAAGGCTATCAAGAATTCCCATGAGGTGAGCGGTTGGTGAGTGACCAAGCTACGAGGAAAACTATTACTCCTCAACGCGCATGGCGCAAGCCGTTTCGGAAATGTTCGTCAGTACCACTTGTGGGGCCTCGTACCACGGCCGATTAGCTATGCAGTAGTTGTGCACTACTTCCTCCTCTGTTGCTGGGCGAGCGTCGAAAAACAGATGTTGGCCCCGGCTAATACCGCTGGGCAGTGCCGTAAAAGTCTCCACGACGTTAGCATAGGTAGTGCCCGCCGTGCCTTCTGGCCCGGGCAGCACTAAGCCGCCGTCACCCTGAAAAACGAGGCTCCTGCCTAGGGGCATATCTGTATCTAGCTGAATAAGATAAGCTCCATCACAAGTAGTGCCTAGCACAATGCCGTTTACGCACTGAGGTGTAATGGCTTCTTTGTCACAAGCGGTAAGATTAGTTAGCAATAAGGCACTTAGGCAGTACAGAGCCAATTTTTTCATAAAGTGGGAAGGAACAGTAGGTAGGGCACTTACAAGATTCTAGCAAGAATAAATTGGTTGCATAGCCAAAGGAAAAACAGAGCAACAGCAGCCCTCTAGGAGCTTATAATATTAGCGCTAAATAATGTTTTTTAACAGCGCTTCGGATGCGACTGAAAAATATTCTTAGGAATGGGTTGATGCTTCTGCCGCATGGCTGAAATAATGAGTTTGGCTACTGCAAGAGAAAACTAGCAACAGGCCAGACACAAGGAACCTAGGGACATGCATGCTTCTATAAGATTGGTAACAGCAGTATCAGTAATTTGTGCAATCCTTTGCACGATCCGGCTCTGTGCAACTGGAACAACGTGCTTAGGATACGCCTACCGTTGCTGACCATTTTGCATCCTTTACCTAGGTGAGGTAGGTACTGTAGCTGCACAGTTAGTATCTGAGAAAACCTAGCTACTGAGTTGACTAGAGTTATCCTATTAATAAATGAGGGACGCGAAATAGCGCTATAGCGAAGCAAAGTATATCAACTCACACTCACGGAGGCAGCTTGCCCTACTCAATACAGAAGTACGTTGGCTAATTCTTCTGTGCAGTCGATAAGCCATTGCTGCACTTCGAATCAAAAGAATATGCAAACGATTGCACATTCTTTTATACTTTAGGGCGCTTATCAGGTCATAAGCTTAAGTCTGAATCCACTACTACTGCTCTACACCCTCGTTTCCAAAATCCACCTTATACCGTTCCCTTATGAAGAAAATCTCCGCTCTGCTACTTGGTCTGATGCTGCTCGGTGCGCCAGCAGTACAGGCTCAAAAAGTTAAAGCAAAAGCAAAGGCAACTAGTACTGTCACGCCTGCTAGCCAGGGGGCGCGTTGGTCCACTGAGAAAGCCAACGCGTGGTACAAAGGTCGGCAGTGGATGTCGGGCGCTAACTTCATTCCGAGCACCGCCATCAACCAGCTGGAAATGTGGCAAGCCGATAGTTTTGACCCAAAAACTATTGATAAGGAGTTGGGATGGGCCGAAGGCGTTGGTTTCAACACCATGCGTGTCTTTCTGCACAGCTTGGCTTGGAAGCAAGACCCAGCAGGTTTTAAAAAGCGGATGAATGACTACCTAGCCTTGGCCGACAAGCACCACATCCAGACGATGTTCGTGTTTTTCGACGATTGCTGGAATAAGACTTACCAGGCCGGTCCCCAGCCGGCTCCAAAGCCGGGCATCCACAACTCGGGCTGGGTGCAGGACCCCGGCGACCCGGCCTCGCGCGACTCAGCTACGTTCATGCAGCTAAAGCCTTACGTGACGGACGTGCTGACCAGCTTCGCCCACGATCGGCGCATTCTGCTGTGGGACTTGTATAACGAGCCCGGTAACCGCGACAAGGGTATTGCCTCGTTGCCATTGCTGCGTAATGTGTTTGCGTGGGCGCAAGCCGCTAACCCCGATCAGCCGTTGAGCGCAGGGCTTTGGAACTGGGATTCGGGGTTCAAGGAGCTAAATGCGTTTCAGGCAACCCACTCCGATGTAGTCACTTACCACTGCTACGACGATGTGCCGGCGCACGAGCGTGTTATATCGTTGCTTTCCACGCACAATCGGCCACTGCTTTGTACCGAATACATGGCGCGGCCTCGCAACTCACGCTTCGTCAACATAATGCCCCTGCTGAAGAAATACAATGTGGCCGCCATCAATTGGGGCTTAGTAGCGGGCAAAACGAATACAAAATACCAGTGGGATGTGCCTATTGCCGACGGCGGTGAACCGAACGAGTGGTTCCACGAGGTATTTCGCCCTGATGGCACGGCGTACCGCCAAGACGAAGCCAATTTTATTAAGAAGATGAACAGTAAATAGCGAAGCTACTCACAAGCGTCTTATGCGTCTTTTTCTTGGCTATATTCTGAGCGTCAGTCTGCTAGTTGGGGGTTGTGCCCGTCCGCACAACCAACCGGCCGCAGCCTCGACCTCAGCGGCAGCTACCTTTACCAACCCGCTGCTACCCTCCGGCGCCGATCCGTGGACTACTTACCACGACGGCTACTACTATTACACCAACACCACGGGCCACAACCTCACGCTTTGGAAAACTAAAAGCCTTGCGGAGCTGAACACGGCCGAGAAAAAAGTGGTGTGGACGCCACCTGCCACTGGCCCCAACAGCCGCGACATTTGGGCGCCCGAGCTACACTATCTGCAAGGCAAGTGGTACCTGTACTACTCAGCGGACGCGGGCACCAACCAAACGCACCGCGTATGGGTGCTCGAAAATAGCTCTCCCGATCCGCTACAGGGTACTTGGACCGACCGCGGAAAGATCGCAGACCCTGCCAACGACAAGTGGGCCATTGATGGGTCGGTATTTGAGAACAACGGCAAGCTGTACTTTATTTGGTCGGGATGGGAAGGTGATACAAATGGGCGCCAAAACATCTACCTAGCCCCTATGAAAAACCCCTGGGCGTTGGCTGGGCCCCGAGTGCTCGTATCGACCCCCACGTACGATTGGGAACGAAACGGTGATCTGAACAGTCCCAACGACCCAGCTCACGTCGACGTCAACGAAGGGCCTGAGGTATTGCGGCACGGCAACAAGCTGTTTTTGGTGTATTCAGCCAGCGGTTGCTGGACCGATTTTTACGCCCTCGGGATGCTGACTGCTTCGGCAAACAGCGACTTGCTTAACCCAGCTTCCTGGAGCAAGACGGCGACGCCCGTTTTTCAGCAGTCGGCCGCTACTAAAGTGTACGCACCTGGGCATAACTCCTTCTTCACGTCGCCCGACGGCAAGCAAAACTGGCTTCTCTACCACGCCAACGATGAGCCAGGCCAAGGGTGCGGTCGTTTCCGCTCGCCAAGAATGCAGCCCTTCACGTGGCGCGCCGATGGCACCCCCGACTTCGGCACGCCCGTACCAACCGGACAAGTGCTGGCGCAGCCACCGGCGGCACGTAAGTAAGCAGAGATAAATAAAAAGAGCCCCTAGCTCATCATGTCAAGTTGGTGGCATGGTAAGCTAGGGGCTCTTTGTTGTTGGCCCTGCAACCACAAAGGCCCTAGGTAGTACCCTGAAAATCGGGGTTGCTACTGGTTTCAGTTGTTGCCAAAATACCTTCGGTACT
Source organism: Hymenobacter crusticola (assembly GCF_002154225.1). Classification (GTDB taxonomy): domain Bacteria; phylum Bacteroidota; class Bacteroidia; order Cytophagales; family Hymenobacteraceae; genus Hymenobacter; species Hymenobacter crusticola. The sequence goes on along the minus strand of NZ_MTSE01000005.1, from coordinate 311,182 downwards.
CTTCGATATAACCCAGCCCGAAATATTGATAGCTGGCCCGAAGCTGGCTTTCAAGCTCAGGAAGAGTGCAACAAAGCAGCACACGCTGCTAGGCTAGTTTTTCCAGCAGCGGTAATTCCGTAGATAGCTCGCTGATGCGTGAGAAAAGCTACTTACTGCGGAGTAGTAGGCTTTGGGAATGCTTGGTAAACTTCGGCTAGCTGCTGCCAGCGCTGGCTCATTGCCTGCACGCGTTCTGGCTGTTGAGAAGCTAAGTTCTTAGTTTCGGACCGGTTGTTTCGGAGGTCGTACAGTTCCCAAGGTGCTTGGGCATTCAGGCGCACGATTTTCCAGTCTTGCTGCCGGAACGCGGCCGCGCCGAAGTGTTCCCAAAATAGCTCTGGGTGCAGGCGTTGGGTGGGAGCCTTGGCCGAGGTCAGCAGCGGCACAAAGCTTTTGCCGGGGCTAGGGGTGATGCTCCGACCTTGGTACGTGCTAGGGTAAGGGGCTTTAGCCAGAGCTAGGCACGTGTTCATCATGTCGATTACGTGCAAGGGCTCGCGTACAATGCGACCGGGTTGTTGCACGCCCTGGGGCCAGTGCACAATCAAAGGAGTGGTAATACCGCCCTCATGTTGCTTCGCCTTGTAGTAGCGAAACGGCGTGTTGAGGCTGTGGGCCCATACTTCTCCGATACCGGCGTGCACCAGCTCGCCGTTGGGCAACACTTCCTTCTGCTTCGGGAAAGCTACCGTCTGCCCAGTGCGGGTGCTGCCGGCGCGGTCGAAGCCGGGCCCAAACTCCGTCGGGTCTTCTGGGCTAGCTCCGTTATCTGACATAAACAGGATGATGGTGTTGTCGAGCTGTTTCGTGCGCTTGAGCTCAGCAATCAGGTGGCCAATGTTTTGGTCCATGCGGTCGACCATGGCGGCGTGTACGGCCATGGCGTGGGCGTCCCACTGCCGGTTTGGGTTGGTGGCCCAGTCTTTAGCAGGGAACATAAACTCGGGCAGGGGCGTGGTAGCCGCATCAAACAGCTTTAGATCTAGGAGGCGCTGGTAGCGCTGCTGGCGCAAGGCCTGCCACCCATCCTTGTACATGTTCTCGTATTTTTTGATATCCTCGGGCAGCGCCTGAACCGGCCAGTGCGGAGCCGTGTAGGCCACGTACATGAAGAAGGGCTTCTGCGATTTCGTAAACTGGTTGACGAACGCAACAGCTGAGTCGCCAAGAGCATTGGTGTAGTAAAAGTCCTTCGGAACCGTTTTCACCGGCTTGTTGCCGTACACTAAGCTGAACGGATCGAAGTAATCGACCACGCCCCAAATGGAGCCGTAAAACTTATCGAAGCCACGGGCAGTAGGGTAGGTCTTAAGATCGGCAAAGTCGCCGAACTCTTGCTGGTGAGCTAGCCACTTGAGTTGCTCTGCCTTGTCTTTGCGCTCCACGGTTTCGGAGATGTGCCATTTGCCCACCATGCCCGTTTGGTAGCCTGCCGAGCGGAGCGCTTCTGCAATGGTCACGGTATGCTCGTTGAGCGAACCCACGTAGCCAGGTGCTCCTTCATTGAAGGTCATCTTCCCAATGCCGGCTTGGTGTGGATATAACCCCGTGAGCAACGAAGCACGGGTTGGGCAGCACCGGCCCGCGTTGTAGCACGCGTTGAAGCGAAGTCCGCCTTGGGCTAGCTGGTCTAGGTTGGGTGTGCTAATCTCTCCGCCGTAACAACCTAGATCAGAATAACCTAGGTCATCGGCCATAACGATGATGATATTTGGGCGTTTGGTTTCTTTCGAAGGAACCAGTGTAAGTGCGCTGGTACTAACAACCGCCACGAACCCCAGAAAAGCAGCTACTGCTCGAAAGGAAAAACGACTAGTAGTTTTTGTTCGCATGGTGAAAGAGCATAAGTCATACAAGATGGAGCAGTGGCACCTGCAAGAAGCTTCCTAAATCCCTTGCAAATAATTCGCTGCCTACTTTGCCGCTACAAAGGCAGCATGCTTCTATACCGAATAGATTATCACTCGCTAATCGCATGAGCCTTGTAGGTAAGCACACTCAATTGAGAACAGTATTTTGTATTTTTTAAAGATATTTTCTTTGCTAATTCGTTTAAGCAGAGTGGAAATGGCATAAGCGTATTCGAAACAGATCCGTTGCTTTATACGGATTGCAATGACCGAATATTGTGCGAGCTACAACCTTAGCGCGAGGGCGAGGATTGTGGTTTAAATATGCAAACGATTGCTTTGATCACAAATAATCCTTGCGCTAAGCAATGCGAACAGGGTTGCTAGCACAGCCAGCAGTAGAGGAAGTATTCTCAGGTTCCTTTCGCTCTAGCCGTTTTACAGCAATGGAAAGAGGAGAGAATCTATTTTGTTCTATAAGCTTGATAATGACATAGTAACGTTGCTAGTAGACGAAATATTCACGATCTATCACTGAGGACAAGACTTCGATAGACTCTGGTTTCTAGTAGTATGAATTTTCTTGCAAACGTTTGCACATAGTATAGGCTTTTATAGCTTTACCCTCGAACCCTGTCTGCTGCTAGGATAGCAATGCCACCATCCGCTCCGGAATTCCACCTCGTTGGCTATTACATCGCACTAGTGTTCCTCACAGTGGCATGCAGCTGGTGGGCGGTCATGTCCATTATAGCCGTCGGTGGTATACAAGGTGGTCAATGTCAAAGTGTTATTACGTCGGTAATTTTCGAAACGGCGCCTAATTGTACGGTTGTGCCGTCCTATGCCTTGCGCAATACAGAAGGCGCCTTAGCTGCTATTACCAACTATAGCGGCGCGCTCACGAAGCTGTTCGTGTCAGCCCAGGAACGCAACCTAGGTACTGCCCCATGTGGCTTGGACGGCTTGGCTAGCTATGCCCGCCCCAGCAATCGGTACTTCGGCGATACCACCCGCAACTTCCTAAAAGGTAAGCTGCGGGACATAGGTAGCGTAACGGCTGGACAGCACTACGGCTTTGCACGTGAGACGCAGCACTTTTCTGATTCAGACAACCAACTGGCTTTTCCGAGCACCGTGCTGCGACCTAGCGAAACGTTTTGCTCAAGTACGAAATGTCGCTTTAATGTGCGCCAGCAACCTAGGTATCACACCTAACTGATTTATTATCAACGCCACTATCATACGGCGTACGCTCACTCTAAATATTTTTCCAACCACAGACTCAAGCCAGAGCCGATCGGTTCTTTCACTTTTTTTCCACGAAAAATGTTGCTCAAAAAGACTACCCTGCTACTGCTCATGAGCGGGATGAGCTGGTCTCAGCTTCAGGCTCAAACCCTGCGCCCTCCGGCTTACCCACTTGTGACGCATGATCCGTACTTCAGCGTATGGGCCTTTCAAGATGTGCTGACTGACGCTCCAACGCGGCACTGGACCGGTGAGGCCCAAAGTCTGGAAGGGGTGGTGCGGGTAGATGGGAAGGCCTACCAGTTTATGGGAAAAGCTAGCCAGCAGTATCGCGCCATCATTCCGATTGTGGGCGAGCAGCCTTACCGGGCCCGTTATACGTTCACGAAACCTGCCGCAGGGTGGGAGAAGACCGACTTTGCAGCTACTGCGTGGAAAGAAGGCGCGGCACCGTTTACCGATAACAAAGGGCTGAATGGCACTACCTGGACGGAAGGCGACATTTGGGTACGCCGCACGGTGCGCGTAGCTAACCCGCGCGCAGCGGGGCAAGTGCGCCTCCTCATGGAACACGACGACGACGTGGAAGTGTACCTGAATGGGGTGATGCTTACCAAGCAAACCGGCTTCAACAGCAAATACGACTTCTTCACCATTCCGGCCGCGGGCTTGCAGGCCTTGCACGCTGGCGACAACGTGCTGGCTATGCACGCCAACAGTCCGCAGGGTGGGGAATACCTCGACGCGGGCCTCTACGAAACCTTGCCCGATCAGACGCAGATAGGTACTGCTCGCCAAACGGCCGTAACCGTAACGGCCACCCAAACGACCTACACTTTCGCCGCCGGGCCGGTGCAGCTGACCGTCAACTTCTTGTCGCCGCTGCTGCTCGATGAGCTGGAAACCGTAGCCCGGCCGGTGAGCTACGTGACGTACACGGCCACCGCCACCGACGGTAAAAGCCACGCCACCCAGGTCCTCCTCACCGAGGCCGGTACCCTAGCTTCCAACACGCCCTACCAAGAAGTGACTACCCGCGCCGGCTCGGCTGGCAACATGCGTTGGCAGTCAATGGGTACTACGGCGCAGCCCTTACTGAAGAAGGCCGGCGACAACATCCGCATCGACTGGGGCTACGCGTATATAGCAGCGCCAAGCGGAACGCTTAGCGCCGGCAACCCGCAAGCGCTAAAAACTAGCTTTGCTCAGAAAGGAACGCTGCCCGCTGCTCAAACCCAGCCAGGCCAAGCCCAGCGTGTGGCCCAAGTCGCTATGCTGGACCTAGGTAGCGTATCTGCCAAGCCCGCCGAGAAGCACCTGCTGTTGGGCTACGATGAGCAATACGCCGTGCAGTACTTTGGCCAGAACCTGCGCCCTTGGTGGCGACGCGACGCCAGCATGACGATGGAGAAAGCGCTGCAAGCCGCTGAAGCCGATTATACGCGTCTGCGCAAAAAAGCCACTGACTTCGACAAGAAGCTGTATGCCGATGCGCAAGCCGCCGGCGGCCAGAAGTACGCCGACTTGTGCCAGCTAGCATATCGTCAAGCCATTGCGGCGCATAGCATTGTAGCCGGCCCCAAAGGCGAGTTGTTCTTCTTCTCGAAGGAAAACTTCTCTAACGGTTCCATTGGTACCGTGGACGTGACTTACCCTTCGGAGCCCATGTTTTTGCTCTACAACAACGAGCTAGCCAAGGGTATGCTGCGCTTCATCTTCGATTACTCGGAGTCGGGGCGGTGGAAAAAGGACTTCCCGGCTCACGACGTAGGAACGTACCCCTTGGCTAATGGGCAAACCTACGGCGAAGATATGCCCGTGGAAGAAGCCGGCAACATGCTGATTCTGACTGCGGCTGCGGTGCGCATGGATGGCAAAGCCGACTTTGCCCGCGAGCATTGGCCTACGCTCACCAAGTGGGTGGGCTTCCTGAAGCGCGACGGCTTCGACCCAGCGAACCAGCTTTGCACCGACGACTTTGCCGGGCACCTAGCTCGTAATACCAACTTGTCGCTGAAGGCTATTATGGGCATTGCCTGCTACGCGCAAATGGCCCAGCAACTCGGCGACCAGAAAACGGCCACCGAACACTTTACCCTGGCCCGCCAGCTAGCCGGCAAGTGGCAGGAGATGGCCAAAGACGGTGACCATTATGCGCTCACCTTCGACAAAACTCCCGGCTCCTGGAGCCAGAAATATAACTTGGTGTGGGATAGAGTATTGGGCTTGAATATTTTTCCGCCAGAAGTGGCGCAGCAGGAGCTAGCTTTCTACCTGAAGCACCAGCAGCGCTACGGCCTACCGCTCGATAGCCGCCGCACGTACACCAAGTCGGATTGGATTATGTGGACAGCCACGATGACGAAGAGTGAAGCCGATTTCCAAGCGTTGGTGGCGCCCGTGTGGCAGTTTGCCAACGAGACCCCCAGCCGGGTACCGCTCAACGACTGGCACGAAACCACCGATGCGAAGCAAGTAGGGTTCCAGGCCCGCTCCGTAGTAGGTGGCTACTTCATGAAAATGCTGGATCAGCAGTTGAATGGCAAAGGCGCCGTTCCGAAATAACGGTAGCAGCCGGTAGTCGTGACCTAGCTCGGTAGGGTTTGGGTGCTGCCAGCAAAGCACCAGGCTGGGTCACGAGATAAGGGCATTTCAGGCCCGTCATTCGGCTGTAACAGCCGAGCGGCGGGCCTGACGTGTGTACAAGCTAGCTTAAGCTAATAAAGGTAAATCAGAAGCTAACGCTAGTAAATCGCCCTGTATTTCGCGCCTTACCCAAATCACCATCCGGCGACAATTGCGCGAGCTGCACCGGCAGGCGTTCGTGTTTTTTACCAAGGGCGACAACGTCTCCAACCTCAACAAGGTAATGGCTTATGTCGTGGAAAACGAATCCACGAACCGCCTCAAAATTGTGACGGTGCTGCGGGAGGGCGAGGCATTTCCGCAGGAGCTGATTACGGACATCCCATTTCCCCTACCAGATTTCCGAGCCAGGTGGCGTCCGGCTGATTATTTAGAAGGTAATCGTTGAACGTAGCAAGCTAGTTCATTCGAGCTACTTCCTGCAAAAGGGCCAAGTAAGTACTAATTGCCTTCGGCTAAAACCGGGTTTACTTGGAGTGCTGAGCAACTTTGTTGGCTAAGGATAGTATCCGTTTGTAGGTCGTTTGATAGCGCATTGCGCCGATATAGCCGAGCGGCTCAATTCATCGGTACCACAGAAACGCACGCCTACCTTCGCCTGAATGCCTACTTCCCCTACTCGCTATGCTAGGCTGCTTGCTTGGCTTGATCAGCATTTTCTCCAGCGGCTCTACACCGACCGGGTGCGGCGGCTTATTCTGCAAAGCTTTCCCTTCTGGTTTGCTTCCGTTATTACGGGCATCGTAGCTGTGGGCTACGAACGCTTATTTGAGTGGGCCGAGCACACCAGTTTCACCTGGCTACGGCGTGAGCCCCTGCTCGCTTTTGGCCTTACGCCGCTTGCTTTTTTTGTTTCGTGGGTGCTGGTACAACGCTTCGCGCCCGCCGCTCGCGGCAGCGGCATTCCGCAGGTGATGGCCAGCATCGAGCTATCGAACCCCGCTAACTACCGACGGACGGGCTACTTACTTAGCCTGCGGGTAGTTTTCATTAAGGTGCTGAGTAGCGTAGCGCTGCTGCTAGGTGGTGGCGTAATTGGGCGGGAAGGGCCGACCATCCAGCTATCGGCGGCTATTTTTCGAGCTATCAACCGCTTGCAGCCAGCCGGTTGGCCGAAGCTTTCTCGCCAAATTGCGCTGGTGACGGGTGGCGCGGCCGGGTTGGCAGCCGCCTTTAATACCCCGCTGGGCGGTATCGTGTTTGTGGTGGAGGAACTCACCCAAATGCACCTAGCACGTTTCCGCATGGCAGTGTTTTCGGCAGTCATCGTGGCGGGCCTCACGGCGCAGGCAATCCTAGGGCCCTACCTGTACCTAGGTTTCCCGAAAGTGACGGCGCACGCGGGTTGGTTTCTGGCTACGGTTGTGCTGGTAGCCATTATCTGTGGTTTGGCGGGGGCCGTGTTTGCCAAAGCGTTGCTGTGGCTAGGGCACTACCGCCGCCGGTTCGATACTTTCGCCAAGCAGGCGCTGTGGGTGCTGGGCTGCGGCTTGCTGATGGCCCTACTAGCCTACGGGGTAGGGCAAGAAGGCGTGGGCACTGGTAAGCCTATTATCAACCGGCTTTTGTTTCAGAATGATGGACAAACGCCTTGGTACTTGTTTCCCGTGCGTTTCATGGGGATGGCGCTGAGCTATAGTGGGGGAGGAGCCGGGGGGATCTTTGCTACTTCCCTGAGCGCGGGTGCTATTCTGGGCGATGCCCTGGCCCGGCTGGGCATGGTGCCCATAGAAGACCGTAACCTATTGATTCTGGTGAGCATGGTCAGCTTTCTAACGGGTGTAGTTCGCTCCCCCTTCACGGCGGCTATCTTGGTACTGGAGATGACAGACCGGCACTCAGCTATTTTTCAGCTGCTGCTCAGCGGAATGATGGCGCAAGCCGTTGCTTCCTTGGTCGATCCGCACTCTTTCTACGAGCACCTTAAAGCGGGATTCTTGCGCGAAGCGTTGGCCCAGCCAGCACCGCCGGTCGCGCCACGCACCACTCGGCCGGCACAGGAATAACCTTGGTTTAGTGAATAGCAAGCTTACTAAGCCCTGAGGTTTCTTGTGTTCCTTGACCAAAGCCGCCACGATAGTCGATAGGAGGTCTACGCCAACCCTCGTTGCCTGTGTGTAAGTCTTCGAGTGGGCCGCTGCGTATAAGTGTATCTGCCGAAGCAGTTTGTGCTAAATCTTGCCGCACTGTGCGGTGAGCATTCGCTAAGCAGCAGCTACCTAGGTTGGTGCCACGTCCACGCCAACGCGACAACATGTGTTACTAGACAAGCGGAGGCGAAGTAGTCATTCATCCACAGGTTGTTACGCGTTGTGCATGAAGAGCAGTGAGACAATAGGAAGACGCACACGAGAAGTGGGTACTGGTACATGTTTTTCGCGCTTATTGCAGCATATTTTGCGCTCGTGCGTACGCACAGTACGTGAAACTAGAAGCTGCTGAAGCGTTCTGGTACGCGCCTATCTGTTTTCTTACTGCCTATGGCTCTTACTCAACTCGTCCGGCCGTTGGTGCGGCCTTTCGCAGAATTCTTCCGACGTGAAGCGGCCGGTGGTATAGTTCTCTTATGTAGTGCCGCGCTGGCGCTGCTGCTCGCTAACACGAGTTGGGGCATTGCGCGCTACTTTCCCGCTGTGTGGGACGAACATTTGGGCATCGCTTTTAATGGCTGGGCCCTCGACAAGAGCCTGTTACACTGGATTAATGATGGGCTCATGACCATCTTTTTTCTGATTGTCGGGCTGGAGATTAAACGTGAAGTACTAGAAGGCGAGCTTTCTTCCTGGCGCCAGGCCGCTTTGCCCATTGCTGGCGCTCTTGGCGGGATGCTGCTGCCGGCGCTGCTATTCACCCTTTTCAACCGCGGTACCCCCACGGCCAGTGGGTGGGGCATTCCGATGGCAACTGATATTGCCTTTGCTTTGGCCGTTTTGCAACTGCTTGGCTCGCGCGTGCCGCTAGGGCTGAAAATATTCCTCACGGCCTTGGCCATCGTCGATGACCTAGGGGCGGTGCTCGTTATTGCTGGTTTCTACACCCGCGAGCTGCACCTGCCCTTTCTTTACTTAGCCGCCGGCACGTGGGCAACACTGTTGCTCCTAAACTGGCTAGGAGCCCGTAGTTTATGGATTTACCTGCCGCTAGGGGTGCTGCTGTGGTACTTCACCATGCAGTCGGGCGTGCACGCCACGCTGGCCGGCGTGCTGCTCGCGGGAGCTATCCCATTTCGCATTGGCCACGAGCGGCCCGTGCTGCTACGGCTGCTCAACGACCGGCTGAATTACCTAGGCGATGAGGCACGCACGACCGAAGCCGACCCGCGCACTATTAGCGAGGAGCTGGAGCATCTGGCAACCGTTATCAGCTCACCGGCTCAAAAGCTGGAGGAACGGCTGCACTCGGTGGTCAGCTTTGGCATCATTCCGCTGTTTGCTTTCGCCAACACGAGCTTGGCGCTAGATGCTTCTGTGCTGGGTGAGCTATTTTCCCCTTTGGGGCTAGGTATCTTAGCTGGGCTAGGGCTTGGCAAGCCACTGGGTATTGGGTTATTGTCGTGGGGTAGTGTGCGCTTGGGCTGGGCAACATTGCCGCCCGGCGTGTCGTGGCGCCATCTGTGGGGAGCGGGCGTCTTGGGTGGTATCGGCTTCACGATGTCGCTGTTTATCACCTTGCTAGCTCTGGGCGAACATTCCGAAGGCGAAGCTGTGGCCAAATTTGCTATTCTGGTCGCTTCCCTGCTTTCGGGCACGGTAGGCTACTTATTGCTGCGCAGCGCTCCCGCTATTTCGGAATCGTGAGCAATAAACTTCAGCACAGTTTGCTACCCAGGAGAGCGAGCATTAAGGCTATAGTCCATCAGTGGCAATGAAATAGCGAGCTTCCCTCAACGCTTATCGTCAGTTGTGATGCTAGGAGACACAAAAAGAGCTAGGCCAAAAGGCCTAGCTCTTTTTGTGGTAGGAAGGGGACAAACTTAGTTCGTGCCGCTGGTGCTGCCGGTGCCGTTAGCCTTTTTCTCAGGAGTAGCCGCGCTGGACTGCATCTGCATTGGGTTCGGTACCGCTTGCTGCTGTTGCTGGAATAGCTCGAACCGCGACGGCGCTAGCTTGCGGGGGAAGCTATTGTTGCTCAGGTCGGTGTCGGCGGTTTGCAGATAAGGGTCGAGGGAGAAAGCCACGACGGGCTTTTCCGTTATGAAGACCTTCGTAACCACTTCGTTGTTCTTGCGCCAGATTTCGGCCGGAATGTTTACCAGTTCCTGCTTGCCATCCTCGTAGGTCATCTGCACGATAACAGGCATAACCAAGCCACCTAGGTTGCGCAAATTTACTTCATAGAACTGCAGGCCGTTGTTGAGGCGCTTCTGCTGCTCGGGGCTCAGGGTCTGGATATACTTTTGGTAACGAGCACGGTCGGCGTCGGTGGTGGCCGTCGGGTCGTAGGTGTTGTAGAAGTCCTTGAGTTCGGGCTTATCATCCACCAGCGTCTTTTGCAGGTCGGTGAGGTTGCGTTGCTGGGTAATGGTTTTGGGTGCCGCATTGATCATTTCCCGTTTGCGGGCATTCTCAATTTCGGGGTTCTTCGAGTCCACGGTGTACCACTTCACGCCCTCAATGCTAAGGTCGGTGTGGTCGGTGCCGTAGAACCAGCCGCGCCAGAACCAGTCGAGATCCACGCCCGAAGCATCTTCCATGGTGCGGAAGAAGTCGGCCGGCTCGGGATGCTTGTAGGCCCAGCGCCGCGCATACTCTTTGAAGGCGTAGTCGAACAGCTGCCGGCCCATCACCGTTTCGCGCAGCACGTTCAGCGCGGTGGCGGGTTTGCCATACGCATTATTACCGAGCTGCAATACCGACTCCGAGTTGGTCATGATCGAGTTTTGCAGGTTCTTATCCATGCTCATGTAGGGCACGATGTTCTTGGGCTCGCCGCGGCGCGAGGGGTAGTCGCGCTGCCACTCCTGCTCGGTCAGAAACTGCACGAAGCTGTTTAGGCCCTCATCCATCCACGTCCACTGGCGCTCATCGGAGTTGATGATCATGGGGAAGAAGTTGTGACCAACTTCATGAATAATCACCGAAATCATTCCGTACTTCCGCTCTGCCGTGTAGGTGCCGTCCTTCTCGGGGCGGCCACCGTTGAAGCAGATCATGGGGTACTCCATGCCGCCTACTGGCCCGTGCACCGAGATAGCAACCGGGTACTCGTACGGAATCGTAAACTTCGAGTACGTCTTGATGGTGTGGGCGACAACCTGCGTCGAGTACTGACCCCACAGCGGGTTGCCCTCTTTGGGGTAGTAGCTCATGCACAGCACATCCTTGCCGTTTTGCTTGATCCCTAGGGCATCCCAGATAAACTTGCGTGAGCTGCACCACGCAAAGTCGCGTACGTTTTCGGCGGCAAACGTCCAAGTTTTGGTGCCTTTGGCGCGGCTCCGCTCAGCCGCTACGGCTTCGGGCTGCTCCACAACCAATACTGGCTTCGTGGCTGTTTTGGCTTGTACTAGGCGCTTGCGCTGAGCGGCCGATAGCACTTGGTCGGGATTTACCAGAACGCCGGTAGCGCCTACTACGTGGTCGGCGGGAGCCGTAATGCTCACACGATAGTCGCCGAAGGGCAGCGTGAACTCGCCCTGACCTAGAAACTGCTTTTGCTGCCAGCCCTTGGCGTCGTGATACACGGCCATGCGCGGATAGAACTGCGCAATTTCGTAGAGATAGTTTTTGTCCTCGGGGAAGTACTCGTAGCCCGACCGCTCGCTGATTTTGAGCTGGTCGTTGATGTTATAGTGCCAAGCTACGCTGAACGTCACCGACTGCTTGGGCCGCAGGGGCGTGGGCAAGTCGATGCGCATCATGGTGTGGTTGATGGTGTGCGGCAGGTCTTTGCCACCCTTCATCTTCACCGACTCAATCTTGAACCCACCGTCGAAGTCCGACTTCATTAGGTAGTCCATCGCCTGAAACGACATTTTCTCCTGCACCTGCGCCACCTGCGTGGCGGTGGTGATGGAGTTCTTGTCCAACACGTTCTGATCGAGCTGCACCCACAAGTAGGTCAATACGTCGGGCGAGAGATTGGTGTACGTAATATCCTCTGAGCCCGTAATAGCCTGTTTCTCATCGTCGAGCTTCACGCGGATGTTGTAGTCGGCGCGCTGCTGCCAGTAAGCGTGGCCGGGGGCTCCGCTGGCCGTGCGGTACTCGTTGGGCGTCGGCAGCAGCGTTTCGAGCTGCGCAAACTTGTCGGTGCCGGAGTTGGTGGTTTGGGCCCGCAACGGCGTAGCAGCCAGCCCGAGGGCGCCAGCTGCTAAAAGTAAGTGTTTCAGCATATTAATGAGAGTATTTCGAAACGGCGGAAAAACAAATATACAAAAGCCAGCGCCAGAACGTGCTTACAGACAAACCCCCGAAAAGCAAGTTGCACGCAGAAGCTAGGCTGCCCGTTCTTTCCACGTCAAACTCCTAGCAGGAGCACCACGGCAATGCCGGCTGCCGCGCTGCTCGTCGCCAAGATCCAGTCGCGGCGCCCTACCCCGAATACTTGCAGCACCGTAAAGCCTGCCAGCAGAATAAGAAGCACAATAAGCAGTTGGCCGAGCTCCACCCCTAGGTTGAACGCTAGCAGCTCCAGCACGGGGCGGCTCTGGCGGCCAAGCAGTTCGCGTAAGTAGCTCGAAAATCCTAGCCCATGGATCAGCCCGAAGACGGCTGCGAGTAAGTTGGGTAGCGCCAGCACAATTGGCCTATCCCGCAAGGAGTTGCGGTCGAGGCGGCGCGACTCCTCACGGCTGGCTTGCCGGATGTTCAGCACGCACGTTAGCAAGATGGTAATCGGAATCAGCGTCTCAATCACTTGCGCGTTGTAGTGCACAAAACCTAGGGTGGCGAGTGCCAGCGTGAGGCTGTGCCCCACGGTGAAGCTCGTTACTAGGGCCACCACCCGGCGCCAATCAGCCAGCACGTAAGGCGCACACAGGGCCAGCAGGAACACGAGGTGGTCGTAGGCCTGCTGGTTGAAGATGTGGAAGAAGCCGAGTTTGAGGTAAGTCTGAAAAACGGAAATCATGCCCTAAAGCTAGGCTTCTCCCGAAATATCAGCCGGTACATCCACTCATCTTAGCGCTAGCACAGCTGGTTTTGACAAAATTTTACTGCCTTTTCTGCCCTAGCTCCTTTGGGCTGTGTGAGCGTTTATTCGGTAGCCAAAGGTCTTTGCTAGCATGAAAAAGGCCCGCTAAACTTGCTAGCGGGCCTTTTTGCACCATAGGTATGTGCTGCACGTGCTACTCCCGCACAATCCGGCGCACATCGGTGCTGCCTTGGCTTTGGGCCCGCAGGATATATACGCCCGAAGCTAGCTTGCCAAGCGGCAGCATTTTTTGGGTTTGACCAGCTTGCACCGTGGTCGAGAAGAGCGCCTGGCCTAGGGCGTTGCACAGCGTTAGGTGCACATCTTGCGCGTAGCCCCCTAGCGCTACCATTAAGTTGCCGTCGGGCGTGGGGTTAGGATAAACCTGGAACGACGTGCCGGCTAGTGGCTGGTTAGCCGCCGTTACGGTGAGCCGTTCGCCCTTAAACAGCACGTCTTTCAGCAAAGAATAACGGCCGGCGCTGGTGGTGCCCGCTGAGAAGTATAGGCGAGCCGTCAGCTTCTGGCCTGCGCCAAGGGTGAGTCCAGTTGTGCTATTCAAGGGGTAGCGAAAGACGGTTGTCACGCCGTTGGTCTGGTTGGCCAGTACCAGCGGGCTTGCAAAGGTGCCGAGGCCCGTGCTGCTGTTTAGGCTACCCGCCGGCCCGCGGCCGCCCGTCAGTTCTGTAGAGTCGGATACGAAGCCACTGCGCGAAACCAAAACAGCTAGGCGACCATTAGCTGTGCCGTAGAAACCCGCCGTGAACACCAGGGAGTCGAGCCGAACAGAGGTGCTATTGGGCGAAACCGTTACCGTGAACTCCTCATAATACCGGCGGTTTGGGTTGCTGCTGGGGCTAGGCACCCACGTCCCATCCCCGTTGGCCGAAGCGCCTAGCGCCTGGCCGAAGGCCTTGGAATACGCCTTGATAGTCGGTACTGTTGTACCATTCGACACGTAGAAATTGCGCAGCGTGGAGTTGCTGGCGGCTACACTAGCGTTGCGGACGGCAGTGCTGTCTTGGTTGTTCGCCTTGAGCGGCCACCACTGAAGCGGTACCGATACGGGCTGTGGCGTATTTACCTTCGTGCCGGTCACGGCTACGTTCACCGGGGCAGCGGCGGTGCTGGTGTGCACAATGTTGCCGCTGTATGTGCCCGCGGCTGTAGCATTCAGCCGCACACTAATAGTGGTGTTAGCTAAGGTATTATTCGTTTGGGCAAGAACGAGGGGCATCGCCGAGGTATACCACGTTGTACCGTTGGCCGACACTTCGTAATTAGCCGGCGGCGTGATGGTTACGTTGCCCAGCAAGTTTGTGCCCGCCAGAACGTAAGTCTGCGGAGCCGAAGGGCCGTTGCTGTACTGCGCAAACGCGTTAGTACCACCCGTGATGGTAATAGTAGGCACGCTCGACACCTGAATGGTAGGAGTCGTATGCGTGGCTAGGCCCGCCTTAGAAGCGCGCAGATAATAATAGTAAACGTTGCCGGCCGCTGGTATCGCGTCGGTTGCCTGGAAGTTGTAGGTGGAGTCGTTCTGGGCCGTGGTTTCGTAGATTTTGTTGAAACTCACATTGTCCGATGAGCGGAACAACTCATACTTAATCTGGCTCGCGGCCCAGCTGATATTCCAGTCGATGGTTGCTTGCGTGGCGCCCTTCGCAGCTCGGAAGTTCGAGACGGCAATATCGGGCGTGTTCATCGTTGTGCAGAAGCCGGCGGCGACGGCGCATGGGTCCCAGGCGCCAAACAGCTTGGCTTTCACATACTGGGCGGTATCAGTAGCTGTGAGTTGCTTCGACCACGGCACGCGCTGGGTTACTGGCACCAGCTTGCCGTTGAAATAGCGGGTCTGGTACTCGGCGTAGGTAATCTTCGTCACGTCGGTGCCAGCGTCCCACGTGACCCAGCCGGCAGGCAAGATCTGGTTGGCGCCAATCGTGGTTTTCAGGAACACTACTTTGTTTTCGGCTAGTGGTGAGGAGCCCGTTGAGTTCTGCCAGGGCCGACCTAGGTAGTACTGCGTGCCGCCCGTATTCGAGGGGATTTTGGCGTTGCGGAACACGTAGCCATATGCCTGGCCGGGAGGAGTATTAGCCGCAGTGATGAAGGAGCTGCCCGCCGTCGTGCGCGTCTTGGCGTAGATCACGCAGTTGTCGAACAGCGCAATTGCGTTGCCGAAGATGAAGTCCACGTTGCCATCGATGTAGCAATCCTTGAAGTACTGACGGCCGTTGCCATAGTTGAGCAACGTGTCTTGGTTGCCTTGAAACCGGCAGTTCTTAAACGCTGCCCGATCGGCGTATAAACTCACGGCTACTGCTTGCGACCCATCGCCGAAGGAGTTGACGAACGTGATGTTCAGCGCCGAAAAATCAGTGGCATTCACTGTCACGCTGCCCGAGCCACCGGTGCCTAGGGTGCCACCCGTGCCGTTTGGGGTGTTGGCGTTGTCGTTCCAGGTCAGGATAGTGTTGGCCACACTCTCCCCGATGAGTTGCACGAAGGGCTTAGTAGCTGGCACCGTTACCTTCTCTTGGTAAAGGCCATTCTTGATAAAAATGGTGTAAACCGATGTGCGGCCCGTTGGTACGGCATCAATCGCCGCCTGCACGGTCCTGTAGTTGCCGCTGCCATCTTTTGCCACTACCAGGTCGTAGGCATAAAGCGGAGAGCAAACGGCTGAGCAAAGCAGCACTAGGCAAAGTAAAAGCCAGCGCTTGCCGTAAGTTAGGGTCGCAGAAGGAGTAGAGGGTGAGAGCATAGAAGGAAGTTTGGTGGGGTTAGAAATAAGCAGCAAGGCATATTAACGGGGTTTGCTGCTAATGAGCCGGGCATATGTAGAAAAATCTGTGCAATCGTTCCCGGCAACGATTGCACAGATTTAACTTTTTATATACTTGCTCGAAATCTTCCCGTTTCTGTTGTCATTCGAGAGACAAAAGCTTACAAACAATACTTGTTAGCTGGTAGATAAACAAAGCACAGGAACTTCGTTTTAGCCTAAGTACTCACGCTGTGTCACAACTACTTGTAAACACAGCAAGGCCCCGCTGACTAGCTGTCAACGAGGCCTTGCTGGTATTATGTAATAATAAAGCCTAAGAGGGCTAGCTTAGAACTTCACCTTCACGAGGTCGAACTGTGCGGCAGTGCTTTGGTAAGGATAAAGCACATAAGCATCCGAGATGCTGCGACGCGTGATAGTTGTGGGGCTGGTTGGACCGGTAGCAAAGCTCCCCGTAGCGCTAGTGGTTGCCCAGGAGTCATTGCTGGTCAGGCGGAACACGGTGCTCTGCGAGCCTGATACTAGTAGCAACGTTTTGGGGTTGAGCAACAACAAACCATCGGCGCCTACTACGCTCTGGCTGCTGGTAACGCGGGTAAAGCTCTTGGGGTTGTTGATCGGTACTTTAAACAACACACCTTCCGTCGTTTTAGCCACAATTAAGTAACCATCAGGGTGAAACACGATGCCATTCAGCCCAAAGCCAGTAGTGGCACCTAGCTGCGCATCTTCCAGGAAGATAGAGGCATTGCCCTGCTGATCGACTTTATAAATAATGGGCGAGAAGCTGTCGGTTACGTAGGCGTTGCCCTCAATATCCACGGCAATATCATTGGCGAAGTGCCGTTGATCGGGCCGCAAGGCACCTAGGTTCACGTAGTTGACGAGGTTGCCGTTGTTCGAGTTGAAAATAGCCAAGGCCGCCAACTTGTTCAGCGTGGCCGGCGAAGTACGGGTAGTGTTCGAGCCGTTGTCGGACACGGCGGCCAGCAAGCGGTGGCGAACCGGGTCGATGTTCAGGCCAATGGTGGAGATCAACCGGGAGTCGTCGCCGAATACGGTGTAAGTGCCATCATCTTCCACGGCACCAACGCGACCTAGCCGGCGCGAGCTCACCAAGAAGCGTTGGTTGAGCTCGTCGTACTGCACGCCTTCCGGGAAGATGCCCGACTGTGCAACAGTGACTTTGTCAGGAGTAAAAGGGTTGGGCAGGGTGCCATCTTCCGAGCACGAGGACAGGAAAGAAGACGTGCCAGCCGCCAACACGGCGAGCGAGAAAAAGCGGCGTAAGGCAAACCGTTTGGTTTGCTGAAGAAAGAAAAAGTTGGGCATACTGGGTAGGGTTAAGGTGTAGTAGGTAAGAAGTAGGTTGCGGTGTTCCTATACGAGCCTAGGATGAGCTGCGATTGCCTTGAGACACAATTATATACGCACTAAGGCAAGACTACGCAAGCTAGGCCACTATTTCCCGCGAAGCGAGGCGGCTTTTGTGGGCCCAGTAAGATAACGCCTGCAAGCTATACTTAGGAAGAATTATTGCTATAGCCGCATGACCTATTATCTGGAATATTCTTTTTTCTAATCATAGCATATGATAAAAACCCTACTTATCAGTGGTTTGCTGAGCGTGTGTGTTGGTAGCGCGTTAGCCCAAGCTCCTTCCAGCAATCTGAAGTCCGAGACGTTTAAGCAGCGTCTACGCGCGCAGTACCTGAACAACGACACTGCGCAAGCCATTATCAACTTATATGGTCGGCGACAAGCGGGCGGCGCCAGCTGGATTTTCTCGTCGGCTTTGGTCGGCGCCAGGGCTGCCACTGCTTCCAATAGTACGACGGTTAATAATGCGTACGTAGTGCAAGATAACAGCAGCAATGGCGCGGCAGCAGCTTTGGTATTGGTGCCATTTGCGGCCTACGGGCTAGGCAAGATGCTGCACTACAGCAACGGCAACCTAGAGAAAACGCTCACGGCTTATGCCTCGGGGCAGCCGCTAGCCCGCAGCACCCGGCGGAAGCTCAAACGGCGGTTTTTCAACCAGCCTATTATTCAATACAAATCAGTTGACTACAAACCCGCTAAATAGCTAGCTAGGTATTTATGCTTAAATCAGTTTGCTTATTCGTAATCCTATTGCTGTTTAGTACGACGCTCTTTGCTCAGTCGATGAGTACGAGCGTGCCTGCTGCACCAACGACCACCTCGTCTGCTGATTCAGGCGCGGTACTGCTGTTCAACGGCTGGTACTTGCCGCGCTACCAACCCAAAAGCGCGGAAGCCGACACAACGGGGGCATTACTAGCTATGTTCCGGCGTCGCCGCGTAGCTGGCTATGCCTTCACCATTCCCTTCATCGTGGGCATGTCGTTGGCGCTGCCTATTTCTAGTACGGATAGCTACGGTCGCACCACCGTGGCCTCGGAAGCCATATCACCGCCCCTGGGTATTGCCGTGTTGGCGGGTACGGTCGCGGGGTTTGTTGCCCATGCCAATACGTATAACAAAAAGCATCTGCTCACCGTGGATCATGCCTACGCTGCTGGCAAGGCAATACCGGCCAAGTATCGGCGCGGCCTAAAGCAGCAACACTTTGACGAGGCAGCCTACCTACGAGAAGCGCTACGGCAGCAAATGCAGCGCGAGCAGCTACAGACGAGCAATACGCCTAAGTAATACACCGGGTAGTAGGACATCAGCAGTAGCCCCACCAGTGCAATAGCTACGTTGTTCAACTAATGAATGCAAAGCTAGGAAGCTGAAGAAAAAGCTAAAGCCGCTTTGTAGATTGACTCCCCAGGAAACAGAACAGCCCCGCCGACCTAGGTCAGCGGGGCTGTTCTGTTTACCAATCACAAAAAGCTAGGTCTTATAACCCAGGAATCTGCACGTCTACGTTCTCGAAGCGAACCTGACCATCTTGCAGCACGGCTTCCACCACCGCGTCTTTGCTCACGCGACCCGAAAGAATGTCCTTCGACAGCTCGTTCAAAATCACACGCTGCAACACGCGCTTCAAGGGGCGAGCCCCGAACTGCGGATCGAAGCCTTGCTCGCCCAGGAAGTCGAGTACCTCGTCGGTGGCTTCTAGGCGGATGCCGGCTTCTTCCAGGCGCTGCTGAATCTGGCGGAACTGGATGTCCACGATGCGGCGGATTTCGCGGCGCTTGAGCGGCTGGAACATGATGATTTCATCAATCCGGTTCAGGAACTCAGGGCGCATGTGCTGCTTGAGGCGGTCGACAACTTCCTCGCGGGTGCGGTCCACCACTTCATCATGGTTGTACTCATTCAGCTCTTTGAAATTCTTCTGAATGATGTCGGCCCCGGTGTTAGAGGTCATGATGATAATGGTGTTCTTGAAGTTCGCCACCCGGCCTTTGTTGTCGGTGAGGCGGCCATCATCCAGCACTTGCAGCAGGATGTTGAACACATCGGGGTGGGCCTTCTCAATCTCGTCGAGCAAGATCACCGAGTACGGCTTGCGGCGTACGGCTTCCGTCAGCTGACCACCTTCGTCGTAGCCCACGTAGCCGGGAGGTGCCCCGATGAGGCGCGACACGGCATGACGCTCCTGATACTCACTCATGTCGATGCGCACCATGGCGTTTTCGTCGTTGAACAAGTACTCAGCCAGGGCCTTAGCTAGCTCCGTCTTACCGACACCGGTGGTGCCCAGGAAGATGAACGAACCAATGGGGCGGCGTGGGTCTTGCAGACCAGCCCGCGAACGGCGCACGGCATCCGAAATAGCCGCAATGGCTTCCGACTGACCGGCTACGCGCTTACCTAGCTCAGCTTCCAGATTCAGAAGCTTTTCCCGGTCGCTGGCGAGCATCTTGCTTACGGGGATGCCCGTCCACTTGGCTACTACTTCGGCAATGTCCTCTTGGGTCACCACCTCTTGCAGCATCGAGCCACCGTCTTTGTTTTCGCTGGCCTGGGTTTGCAGTTCTTTCAGCTTAGCCTCCGCTTCCTGAATCTTACCGTAGCGCAACTCGGCTACGCGGCCGTAGTCGCCTTGGCGTTCGGCTTGCTCGGCTTCCACCTTGAAGCGGTCGATGCTTTCCTTCACCGTCTGGATGTTGGTCAGCACGTCCTTTTCGCCTTGCCACCTAGCTTTAAGGTCGTCGCGCTTGGTAGCTAGCTCCGCAATTTCCTTGCTGAGCACGGCTTCCCGGTCGCGGTTGTCTTCGCGGCGAATGGCTTCACGCTCAATCTCCAGCTGCATGATGCGGCGCTGCACTTCGTCGAGCTCCACAGGCATAGAGTTCAGCTCGATGCGGAGCTTGGCGGCAGCCTCGTCCATCAGGTCGATGGCTTTGTCGGGCAGGAAGCGGTCGGTGATGTAGCGCGAGCTGAGCTCAACGGCGGCAATCACGGCATCATCCGTAATGCGCACGCCGTGGTGCAGCTCATACTTCTCCTTGATACCGCGCATGATGCTGATGGCGTCCTCAATAGTCGGCTCATCCACCATCACGGCCTGGAAACGACGCTCCAGCGCCTTGTCCTTCTCGATGTACTTCTGATACTCCTTTAGCGTGGTCGCACCAATGGAGTGCAGCTCGCCGCGGGCCAGGGCTGGCTTGAGCAGGTTGGCCGCGTCCATCGCGCCTTCGCCGCCCGCACCGGCACCAATCAAGGTGTGCATCTCGT
The DNA here is from genome assembly GCF_002154225.1 of Hymenobacter crusticola. Classification (GTDB taxonomy): domain Bacteria; phylum Bacteroidota; class Bacteroidia; order Cytophagales; family Hymenobacteraceae; genus Hymenobacter; species Hymenobacter crusticola. Next base: position 290,812 of record NZ_MTSE01000005.1, on the reverse strand, counting down.
CGATGAACAGAATGATCTGACCTTCCGAGTCCGTTACTTCTTTGATAACGGATTTGAGGCGTTCCTCAAACTCGCCTTTGTATTTGGCACCGGCAATCAGCAAGCCCATATCTAGGCTCATGATCACCTTGTCTTTCAGGTTTTCGGGCACGTCGCCGGCCACGATGCGCTGAGCTAGGCCTTCCACAATGGCGGTCTTACCCACGCCGGGCTCACCGAGCAGCACCGGGTTGTTCTTGGTGCGACGCGACAAGATTTGCAGCACCCGACGAATCTCTTCGTCGCGCCCGATAACCGGGTCCATTTTGCCGGTCTTCACTTGCTCGTTGAGGTTACGAGCGTAGCGGTTCAGGCTCTGGTACTGGTCTTCGGCGGTTTGGCTGGTCACCTTGCGGCCTCCGCGTAGTTCTTTGATGGCGGCTTTCAGCTCTTTCTCCGAGAAGCCTGCATCTTTCATCAGTGTGGCGGTGCTGTCCTTGCCGCTGAGCAGCCCCAGCAGCAGGTGTTCCACCGACACATATTCATCGTCAAATTCTTTCAGGTAGTTCGTAGCCCGTTGCAAAGCCGAGTTGGCCTCGTTCGACAGGTACGGCGACCCGCCGCTCACCTTCGGATAACCGTTCACGATGGTATCCAAGCGGGTGTTGAGCAGGTTCTGGTTCGCACCTAGCTTCTTGGTGAGGAAGCTAACTACGTTCTCATCCGATTTCAGAATTCCCTTCAGCAGGTGGCCCGTCTCGATGGCCTGCTGCTGGTTGGCGCCGGCAATTTCGGTGGCCTTCTGCACAGCCTCCTGCGCCTTGATGGTATAGTTATTAAAGTTCATTTTGCTTCGTCGTTGGTAGATACCTCGGGTTAAGAAGTTCTACGAGGGACATAGCAAATGAGGTGCAGAAGAGCTTTTTGTGACGTTTTGGCTGGAATAGGTAATGAGATTTTAGTGAAAGAAGACGTTATGTCTTGTGTTTCTGCTGCTAACAAAGACATAAGTACCATCTGTAATTTACAATAGGAATTGTATAGCCAGCTTGAAAAAAGCCAAGTGCTATGAAATGGGCTCACTCAGGTAAGCCTATTCCATGGCACTTGGCTTAACTAGATTATAAGCTATTGTACAGCTTGACGTTTACCAAATACATAACCTACATATAACTGGAACGCGTTATTACGCATATCTTCAGTTGCGTAGATTTTGCCGTCGGAAATGGCAGGCTTATTCATCCGTGTAATTCCTCCATTATAGCGAAATCCAATTCGGGGCCCACTAGCGAGCTGATATCCTAAACCAGCTACATAACCTATATCAAATTTCTCATACAGATCCCTCTCTTTGTACCTAGTGCCGTACCACTTAGAAACTACTTGGATTGTATAGCCGAACTGAGGACCAGCTTCGAAGAAAGCACCAGTTGAACCGGTTGAAATTTTTGCCAGAATAGGCAGATCGAGGTAGGAAAAAATCGTTTTTATTTTGGGGGCAATCTTATTCTGAGCTCCTTTTTGCGAGTACAGTAATTCTGCTTCTAACGAAAGTTTATTAATAATGCTCGCCTCTGCTGTCACTCCGCCGTGAAAGCCCACTCGGTAGGCATTGCTAGCGGAGGTAATTTGGGCGTGATCTACTCCATTAAGCTTAGTATACGAAGGACCAGCTTTGATACCTAGATGTACTTGTTGAGCCATTGTAGTTGATACGCTGGCAGCTAGGAAAATAGTGAAGACTAGTTTTTGCATGATATATAAGAGTGTATTCTGTGCAAAACTAGTTGAAGAATTGATGAATTATTGATAAATTATATTATTTTATTACTAACTATAGAAATGTACTTAATGAAGCTACCATCCTAATTATATCGCTTAAGAATTATGAATGTTTCCTGTGCTCAGTCAGCTTTGTAATCCCTATTACTTGTATTATTCAGTAGCCTATGACCATCGACCTGCGCGGTATCACCAGCAAACCCGCCTTTCACGAGCTAGTGAAGCGCGAGCTAGGTTTCCCAGAGTGGTATGCCGTGGGTTGGGCAAGTTGGGATGCCTTCTGGGACTGCATTGTGGCGGTGGTGCAAATGCCACCGCAACTGACATTCACGAACTGGCAAGAGTTTGAGCAGACGTGTCCCAAAGACATGGGCATCTTACGGCAAGTGATGCATGACTACGAAGAGTATAAGCCAGGCTATCATATGAACCTAGCCTAACAACTCTAGGTACTTGACTAACAAGCCTGTCAGCCTCCGCGCTTTCTTGAACTAGATTAAGTTTTTCCTGCGTGGCGGGGCGGACCTTTGTCGCATCATCAACCCCAAAAACACCACGACGATGCGACTCAACCTGCAGCAAATCGATCCTGAGGGCTACAAAGCCATGTTCGCTCTGGAGAAATACCTGAGCACGAGCAAGCTCACGGCCATCCAGAGGGAACTCATTAAAGTGCGGGCTTCGCAGCTCAACGGCTGTGCCTTCTGCCTCAACATGCACACCCGCGACGCCCGCAAAATGGGCGAGACCGAACAGCGCCTGTACCTCGTATCGGCCTGGCGCGAAACCACCCTGTTTACGCCCGAAGAGTGCGCCCTGCTTGCCCTCACGGAAGAAGTGACGCTCATTGGCCAGCACCACGTGTCGGATGCTGCGTATGCACAAGCCGCTGCGGTATTCGATGAGCACACGTTGGCACAAGCCATTATGGCCATTGTGGTGATTAATGCTTGGAACCGGATTGCTATTACGACGGAGATGCCCGTTGAGGCCTAGGTCGTCGGTTAACGAAAGACTTGGAAGACTTGGAACACCACAAAAAAGCGCCGCAGCTGACTAGCTACAGCGCTTTTGGGTATTACGCTCTCGGTCTACGGTTTAAAAACCTAGGCCTAGGGCAAAACCGGTGGCTGAGGCGTTGAAGTCACCGACGGCCGTGGCCGCGCCGGTGTTAAGATTAATGCGGTAAAGCTTGGTGCTGCCACCCGACGTGAGCAGCGCATACGGCGTACCGCTGGCGCCACCGATGTCGAAGCCCGTAGCGGCTTCCACGTTCACCCCTAGGTTGCCTACTTCCACCAGCGTGCCGTTGTTCGGCGGGTTCTGGGTGTAGAGCTTGTCGGTGTTCACGTCGAGGTCATACAAGGTCGTGCTGGTGGCGCCCGCAAAGTTGTTGGTATAAGCTGCGCCCGTCACGGCCGGGGTGCCGGGGTTCAGAGCGCCATCGACGGTGGTTACGCCGTCGGCGGGGTTCACGCGCAGGTTTTGGCCGGTGTTGCTCACAATGCGGATGCGGTCAACGGTAGGGTTGAAGTCGACGCCGAAAGAGGTGCCCACCAGCGGTGTGCTCAGCGTGGCCACCACGGCCGCCGCCCCCGACGACGTGTTGAGGGTAAGCACGCGGCTGTTGCTGCTCACGGCGTACAGCTGGCCATTTACGGGGCGGAAGTCGATGCCGACGATGGTTTCGCCAGAAGCTAGGCCCGTGATAGGCTTAGCAATAGCTGTGGCAGGCTTCTCAGGATTGAAGATCAGCAGGTTGTTGGTCGCGCTAACGGCGTAAGCTACTGGCTGCGTCGGGATGGCAATGCCGGTGTACGCTTTGTTGTACACGGAAATGATGCTCGCCTTGCCCGTCGCTAGGTCCACGGAGAAGAGCGTCGCCTTTCCCCCTACGTTATAAAGAGCAAGCGCCTTATCGGTGTCGGGCGCAATATCAAAGCCACCGTCGCCGGAAATAGCTAGGTTCAGCGAGCCAACTTCTACCAGCGTGCCGTCGTTGGGCGGCATTTGCTTGTAGAGCTTTTGCGAGGTGGCATCAATGTCGTAGAGCGTAGTCGTGGTAGACCCCGACACATTGCCGGTGTAGGCAACAGCAGTGATGCTTGCCCCCGCAGCGCCGTTGATGTTGCCATCGGTAGCTGCTACAGTGCCTGTTTCGGGGTTGAGGCGCAGATTCTGGCCAGTGCTCGTTACCAAGCGGATACGGTCAACGGTAGGGTTGAAGTCGAAGCCAGCGAGGGTGCCCGCCAAGGCTGGGGTAAAGGGACCCGCGCCTACTGGGCGGGCCGCACCTGTTTTCGGGTCGAGTACATACAAGCGGCTCGTGCTACCTAGGCCATAGAGCTGGCCCGTAGCCGGGCGGAAGTCAATGGCTAGAATGGTTTCGCCGGTTTGCAAGCCTGTGATGGCAGCAGCGCTAGCCGGCGTCTGTGGATTGCCCGCCGAAAAAGCCGTCAGGCGCACGCCATCTTCCAATGCATAGAAGGGCACGTCGAGGCTGCCATTGTAGCCCGGGAAATCGCCGTCGTCATCGCAGCTCGTTAGCGCGAAGAAAAGTGCAGCGAAGAAAGCTAGCTTTCTGAGGCGAAAAAGATTTTTCATTTAATCTGGTTTTAATGTGAAAAAATCAAGGTGCTCAGGAGCTACGCAGTTACCCCGGCAACTGGATTTGACAGATTTGTGAATTTCTCATGAAGCCAAAATTGTGTTGGTCAGAAGCTTGCCGTTTTGAGCCAGCGAAGCAGCTAGCAAAAGGAAAGAATTGCCTAGCTGGCCGGTTCTGCTGAACTCCGCGAGCCACTTCTTCACAGTGACTAGAGCTGCCTTGGCAGGAGGTATGCTTTGTAGAACTCAGCGAACTGGCCGAAATACCTGACAGCAATTCGACAGGTTGTAATGCCTGCTAGTTGTGCGCTGAGCAGGGAGTACTAATAGGCTAGCAAGAATAGCCTAGCTCAAAATGGAGAAGGGGTGGCTAGGCAAACTGTCGGCAAGCGCGTGGCGCTGCTCAGTACTTCTGCTGACTCTTGAGTATGCGAATGATTTCGCGGCGCATAAAGACCAGGCGGCCGAGCATGACGCCCGCCGTGAAGCTCATGGCAACGACCGAGAGCTCCGTACCAGCAAACCAGTGCCCGAGGATCCAGCGCCGGGAAAAGGCAAACGCTAGGTAGCACACCAACACCAGGATACCTAGCTTATCCATTTTGGCTACTACTTGGCTGGCTTCTTCATGCCATTTGATATTGGCAATGCGCGCCAGCAGCATCCCAACCACAAGGCCACCCAGCCCCGCGCCAATAGCGGGCGGTACCTGCGTATCGAACTTCACCAAATCGTAGGTCACGATGCTGAGCATAACCAGAAATACCAGCGCGAACATGCGCAAGCGCATCTGGAGGCGGCGGTGAACGAATTGACGACGCGCTTTGCGGGTACCGGAGGGACTAAGCATGTAATCTTACGGGTAAATCTAAGATGCGCACTTGTAGAACTTTACGAGGAAAAACTGTGGACTAAACATAGTAATTTAACTATGTTTATATGAAATATAATATTTAAATATTATGATTATTGGATTTATTATTTACATTTGAAGCGAAGTAAGGGGGAGGCTGCTAACAAAAGGTTCTGGCAGGCACGAAACAAGCGCAGGCTACCAACGTGCAACAATATGTGGAGCAGAGTAGAAGCAGGTTGGCTAAATCAGTCAAGTAGAACTACGCCAGCGTGTAAGCTAGGCAGCGCAAGAGGTATATACTAATTCTTTAACACCTAAATAGTACGGCATGATAAAAACACGCTGAAACAGTGAAAGGAAATTTATTGCCTTTACAGTACTGGTATTCATCTATAAAATATAATAGATGCCAATGGCAGTACAGGCAATTAGTTACTGCGCCATACTCGCTTAAAATTGAAGCGAGAAGAAATACCTATGCACTTGCTACAGTATACACGAACGAGCACGCACTATTTATCTGCGTTTGGGCTCCGGGACTAACACACCTACTAAGCGAACTTACATGAAAACTACATCTAAACTAGAGAGAAGTCATCAGCTGGATTTTTTCAGAGGAATTCTTTTGATTCTGATAACAATAGACCACGCGCTAGCTTACAATAACATCATAAAGCGATTTACATACGAGTTCTTTGGCTGGGTATCAGGAGCAGAAGGATTTGTGTTTTTGTCTGGCCTGACGGCTGGACTTATTTACACGTACAAGTTTTTGGAAAAAGGAAATGCCTTTGTGCTCGATACATCATTTCGTAGAGTGCAAAAAATATACACCAATCACATTCTACTGTTGCTGTTTGCTTTTGCAATGGTACTTGCCTTTACGTTTTTCGTTTCCAGCGACTGGATGACGCGGTACTGGATGAGTACCTATCCCTTCTTCTTCGCGGAGCCAGCCAAGGCCATCGTTCTGGGGTTGTTATTGCTCTATCAGCCTACGTATCTGGATATTCTGCCGATGTACGCCGTATTCATTCTGTTTGTACCGTTCCTGGTCAAGTCGTTGCAGAAGAAGGCTATGTGGCTTGTATTACTTGTGTCTTTTTTGCTGTACGTAGTAGGCAGTGCAAGTTCTTTTTACCCGTTCTTAGACAACATAATACAAAGCCCGTTGCTTAAGATGAGGTATTTTAATTTGTTGTGCTGGCAGTTTTTGTTTGTTATAGGATTGGTGTCTGGTTTTTTGTTTTACCATGGCAAAACGAAAGAATGGCAGCGTAACAAATATTTATTCGGGCTGGCTATTTGTGTTAGTGTGTTGTTCTTTGGGTTAAAGAATGCGCACGTAGAAATAGCTGGAATTAATCTTGAATACCTGACGGATAAGGCAAACCTAGGTCCTTTGCGCTTATTAAATTTCTTGGCGCTCTGCTATACGCTTACTTTTATTGCCTCAAAAAAGGGAAACTGGTTTGCTTCTAGGCCGATCTGCTACCTAGGTCGTAACTCGCTGGAAGTATTCACACTGCATATTGCACTGATAATTGTCTTTATGCCGATTTTGTATTACTTGAACAAAGAATCCTCTATTGATGTGTATAACGAGTTCAAGTTCTATCCGCTAGAAACGGCTTTGGTATTTTTTGTAATAATTCCGGCCCTTTTCCTAGCACCATTTCTACTGAACGAGAAATACCGCGTTGCGCTAATCAACAGAAGCTTGCGCGCAATAGAGCCAGAGAAGATAAGAGAGGTTGCGTAGCTCCCGGTAACCCGCCTTGCCTACCTTTTCAGAAGTATCGTCTACACACAACGGGCTGGCCCGAAAGAGCCAGCCCGTTGTGTGTAGACGATAGCGAGAGTGGGCTTTAGTTAGTAGCGGCTGGGTACTTCACGCCCATGTTATAAAACATGAAGGCCCATTTATCCGTCTGCTCGCCGATAACCTGTGCCGTGGAGCGGCCGGCTCCGTGGCCCGCTTTGGTTTCGATGCGGATGAGCACCGGCGCGGCGCCCTGTTGGCTTTCCTGCAAGCGCGTGCCGAACTTGAAGGAGTGTGCAGGCACCACCCGGTCGTCGTGGTCGGCGGTGGTGACGAGGGTGGCGGGGTAGGAGGCCGGCTTGATGGCGTGGTAGGGTGAGTACTTGTAGAGGTACTCAAACATCTCCTTGGAGTCTTCGGCGGTGCCGTAGTCGTAGGCCCAGCCGGCGCCGGCCGTAAACTTATTATAGCGAAGCATGTCCATCACGCCCACCGCTGGGAAAGCCACCTTGAACATCTCGGGATGCTGGGTCATGGTGGCGCCCACAAGCAGGCCGCCATTCGAGCCACCCGAAATAGCTAGGTAGTCTTTTGAGGTGTAGTTGTTTTTTACCAAGTACTCGGCGGCGGCTAGGTAGTCGTCGAACACGTTCTGCTTCTTGAGCTTAGTGCCGGCCAGGTGCCAGGTTTCCCCGTATTCGCCGCCGCCACGCAGGTTCGGCACCGCGTAGATGCCGCCATTTTCCAGCAGCACAATGTTGGAGGTGCTGAAGCTAGGTGTCACGCTCACGCCGAAGCCGCCGTAGGCGTAGAGCAGCGTGGGATTCTTGCCGTTCATCGCCAAGCCTTTCTTGTAGGTGATGATCATCGGAATCTTGGTACCATCCTTCGACGTGTAGAACACCTGCTTCGACTCGAATTTGGTCGGGTCGAACTGCACGTTAGGCTTCTTGAACACCGTTGACTTGCCGGTAGCTAGGTCGTACTTAAAGATGGTAGGCGGGTAGATGTATGACGTAAACGTGTAATACGTCTCCTTCTCGTCTTTTTTTCCACCGAAGCCGCTAGCCGAGCCCACGGAAGGCAGCTCGACAGTGCGCTCTTTCTTGCCGCTCATGTCGTACTGCTCCACCAGCGACGTGGCATCTTTCAGGTATTTAGCGAAAATTTTTCCGCCGACCGTCGACACACTCAGCACGTTCTTCGTTTCCGGAATCAGGTCTTTCCAGTTGGCGGACTTGGGGCTGGCTGCATCCACGGTCACCACCCGAAAGTTGGGCGCGTTCAGGTTGGTGAAGAGGTAGAGCTTGCCGCTGACATTGCTAAACACTTGATTTTCACTGTCAAAATTATCGACCACCTGCGTGATGGCACTGCCGGGCTTGCTTAGGTCTTGCACGTACAGCTCATTGCCGGTTGTGGTGTTAGCCGCCGTAATCACCAGGAAGCGCTGGTCTTCGGTTAGGTAGGCGCCAACGTAACGCCGGGGTGTTTGCTCGCCGCCGAAAATGAGCTTGTCAGCACTCTGTGGTGTACCTAGCTTATGATAATACAGCTTGTGGTGCTGCGTCAGCCCGGCGAGTTGGCTGCCAACCTTAGGCTTATCGTAGCTGCTGTAGTAGAAGCCGTCGTTGCCTTTCCAGGCGATGCCCGAGAACTTCACGTCCTTCAGCGTGTCGCCCACCATGGCCTTATCCGCCGTCTTCAGCACGATGACTTTGCGCCAATCGGAGCCGCCTTCCGAAATCAGGTACGCGGCCATGCTGCCATCCTTGGTGAAGTCGATACCAGCCAGCGAAGTGGTACCGTCTTTCGAGAACGTGTTGGGATCTAGGAACAGCTCAGGCGCCCCGTTGCCTACCTGCCGGTACAAGGCCGACTGGCTCTGCAAGCCGGTGTTTTTGGAGAAGTATGTGTACTTGCCTTCTTTGAAAGGCGCCCCGTACTTTTCGTAGTTCCACAGCGTTTCGAGGCGCTTGCGGATGTTCTCGCGGTACGGAATCTGGGCTAGGTAACCTTGGGTCACTTTGTTTTCTTCCTGCACCCACGCTTTGGTGTCGGCGGCTTGGTCGTTTTCGAGCCAACGATAGGGGTCAGGTACTTTCGTGCCGAAGTAAGTAGTCACGGTGTCTACCTTCTTGGCCTTTGGGTAAGGCAGTGGCTTAATCGCCGTTTGGGTGTACTGAGCGTAGGCTTGGCTGCTCAGCAACAGCGCCGCCAACGCGACAAAGCGTCTTTTCATGTATTTGGTGGTGTAGGGTGACAAGGTAAAGTCTGGGTTAAAGCAAGGAAGTTGCACATAATAACGGCAAAAGCCACTCAAGCGAGAAGTTGAATATAGGACGCCGCAGCTAGCTGTTATCTTTACCCAGGGCCCACCTCGTTGGTAGTAGGCCACACCTAGGTTTGAAATAATGAAAAACGCGCTACGTTTCGGAAGGGGCTGCCCAAATAAAAAGCAGTTGATGCTAGGGTTGGCTCTGGCCAGTGGGTTCTTCCCACAAGCAGCTACTGCCTCAGGGTTCACGCAGGGGCAATCTGTTCGTGAGGAGCCGCCGACCGAAAAGAAGGCGGTGCGGTTTGGAGCCAAGCTAGGGGTGAATTTCGCCAATATGAACTTCAACCAAGGCTTTCCAAAGCCCGTGACTCCCATCGAAACGACGTGGAAGACGGGCGCGGTGGCGGGGTTTTTCCTGCAAATACCGTTGCTTCCGAAGCTGTCTTTGCAGCAGGAATACTTGTTTTCCCAGTTGGGCGCGGCCAGGACGAGCACAGCTACCACGTACCGACTACGGTATTTGTCACTGCCTTTGCTCTTGCAATACAAGGTGCTCCCGAAGCTAGCCTTCGTCGCCGGGCCGCAATTTGACTTACTGCTGCAAGCCACCGCGCGAACCAATGGCGCTACTACCACCATCACGCACGACACGGAGGAGCGTAGCATTGGCGCAACGGCAGGCCTGTCGTTTTACATCACCGACCACATCAGCCTGGATGCCCGCTACCTGCAAGGGCTCAACCACATCGGGATCGGGCAGCGCTCTGACGTACTGGAGTTTAAGCACCAGATGGTGCAGGTAGCTGCCGCCGTGCGCTTTTAAGGCAAGCGGCTCAGCTAGCAAACACAAAGACGGGCATCGATTGCCTAAGTGAGACCTAGGTGCGTAGAAAGGTTCGTACCGCTACGCTTCTCCATTATGCCCACTTACTACATCGGCTGCTCCGGCTTTTCGTACCGCGACTGGAAGGGCGTGCTGTACCCGGAAGGATTGCCGCCGCGCAAATGGTTTGAGTACTACACCCAGCGCTTCAACACGCTGGAAGTAAACGTGACCTTCTACCGCATGCCGGAGTTGAAGGTGTTCGAGGACTGGTACGCCAAAAGCCCCGCCGATTATCGTTTTGCCGTGAAAGCTCCACGCCAAGTCACACACTACAAGAAATTCAACGCGGAAGCTCAAGCTATTCTGGCCGATTTCTACGGCGTGGTGCAAGAAGGCTTGCGCGAAAAGCTAGGTCCAGTGTTGTTCCAGCTGCCGCCCAAAGCCGCTTACACCGACGAACTGCTTCAGCGCATCCTAGGTAGCCTCGACCCCGCCTTCACGAACGTGGTAGAATTTCGCCACCCAAGCTGGTGGGAGGGCGAAGTGTACCGCGAGCTAGCCCGCCAGCACATTAGCTTCGTGGGGCAAAGCCATCCGCAGCCACTCCCCGACGAAGTAGTAGCTAATACCGGCGTATTGTACTATCGTTTTCACGGCGTGCCTGAGCTATACACCACGCCATACACCACCAAGTTCTTACAGCGCGTAGCCGACGAAGTACGGGCTGCGCCGCAGATAAAGGAAGTGTATCTGTACTTTAATAATGGCATTGGCGGAGCCGGCGTCCATAATGCCCGGGAAATGCAGCGGTTGCTGAGCAGGACCTAGGTGCGTGTAACCTAAGTCAAAGAGGCGTCTTTTATTCCGGTTGTACTCGAAAGAAAAGATGACCTAGCGCTGGCGCAAGAAACGCAACACGGAAACGTCACTGGCCGCAGCGAGTAACAAACCAAAATAGAGCGGCTACAAAAGCAATACCTGCAAAACGGATAAGCAGAAAGACCCACGCAGGGAGTTCAGGCTTGTCGGAGTTTTTGATCATACGCTCTATACGAGCTTCTTGACTTTGCAGTAGCTCTTTCTGTGTGAAGCCGAGAGGAAAGAGTACCCCATTGCGGGAACAACAAAGGGCATCCCGAAAGATGCCCTTTGTTACGTATGGAAGGATGTAAAAAGCTAGCTACCAATTGCCACTGGCGCCACCTCCGCCGGAGTTGCCCCCGCCGAAGCCGCCAAAGCCCCCGCCGCCACCTCCGCCGAAGCCACCCCCGCCACCAAACACGCCACGGCCGCCACTGAAGTCGCCGAAGATGATGGGTGGAATAAAGGCGCCTCCGAAACCACGGTTGCGCCGTCCGCCGCCGCCACCGCCGCCGCCCCCGCGTGAGCGCAGCAGCACGAAGAGAATCAGCATGCCGATGATCAGCCAGAACGTCCAGCCGGAGCCGCTGGTGTCGCCGTTGTCGGCAGAGCGCTGCGCTTGCGGCGGCGCTTTATACTCGCCTTTGGCCAGAGCAATTAGCTCGTCGGTGGCGGTATTGAGCCCTTCGTAGTAGCGTTGCTCCCGAAAAGCCGGAACGATGGTACTAGAGATAATGCGCTTCGCCAGCGCATCGGGGATGGCGCCTTCCAGGCCGTAGCCGGTCTGGATGCGGGCCGCCCGCTCTTGCTTCGCCACTAGCACCAAAATGCCGTTGTCTTTGCCTTTTTGCCCAATGCCCCAGCTTTCATAAAGCCGTTGGGCGTAGTCCGCAATTTCGTCGTCGCCGAGTGTGGGCACCGTCACAACGGAAATCTGGGAGGACGTCGAGTCATTATAAGCGACCAGCTTACGCTCCAATGCCTCGGCCTCATCGGGGCGTAGCATGTTGGCTAGGTCATTGACGAGGCGAGGCGGCGAGGGGCGCGGTGGCACATTCTGCGCGCAAACTGGCTGCAATAGGCCAGCGACGAGCAGCAAAAAAGCTAGCAGCGGCCTAAGCCAGCGGTTCGCGGAAGGAGAAAGAAACGTTTTACTGCTCATGCATGTGGCGGCGTGGAGTCGCCAAACGAGATGGAGTCGTCGAGTTCGTTGCGGTCAGTGGCCGCGTCGTATGGGAAATAGCGCCGAAGCTGCTCGCCCACCAGCCGGATGCCTTTGTCCAGCCCATTCACGTAGTCGTGGTTGTGGAAGTAGCTGAGCACGGCTTCTTTGGTTATTTCCCAAAAGTCGTCGGGCACGGCGGAGTTGATACCCGAATCACCGATAACCGCAAACTGACGCGTTTTCCAGGCTAGGTAGAACAGCACGCCGTTGCGCTGGGCCGTGCGGTGCATACCTAGCTCGGCAAACACCTGGGCAGCGCGGTCGAGGGGCTCGGGTGTGGGGCAGGTGTCTTCCAGGTGAACCCGGATTTCCCCAGAGGTAGTGATTTCGGCCTGCCGGATTGCGGCCACAAGCGCAGCCTCTTGTTCCGGCGTAAGAGGGCTTTTCATGGGATAGGGCTTAGTGCTTGATGCTTAGCGCCAAGTGCTTGGCTTCTAGTTTTTGGTAGCTGCTTTTTGGGTCTTAAACAAATTTGTTTTGACGACCAAAAACCAAAAACAACCAACTAAAAACCAAGCACCAGGCACTAAGCACTAGGCACTAAAATTAAAACTGAACGGTAGGCGCTTTCTGGGCACTAGCGTCGGCTTCGAAGTAGGGCTTTTCCTTAAACCCAAACATGCCCGCGAAGATGTTGTTGGGGAACGACTTCACGTAACTGTTGTAGTCGTTGGTCACGTCGTTGAAGCGGTTGCGTTCCACGTTGATGCGGTTTTCGGTGCCCTCAATCTGGGCTTGCAGTTCCTGAAAGTTGGCGTTGGCTTTCAAATCGGGGTAATTTTCCGATACGGCCAGCAAACGACCTAGGCCGGAACTCACTTGGCTTTGAGCCTCCTGGAAGCGCTTGATGTTTTCGGGGGTCAGATCATCACCCGACAGCTGCACGCTGGTGGCTTTGGCGCGGGCATTAACAACGTCGGTTAGGGTGCTTTTTTCGAAATTAGCTGCCCCTTTTACGGTGTTTACTAGGTTCGGAATCAGGTCGTTGCGACGCTGGTAGCTGCTTTGGACTTTGGCCCATTGACCTTTTACAGCTTGGTCGCGCTCGACCATGCCATTGTAGCCGCAAGACGACTGCGTAAGCAGAATCACCAAGCCAAAGAAGTACAGAACGAATCGTTTCATGGAGAGAGAAAAATTAAAAAGTGGAAGAGAGAGAAAGACATTCGAAACCTGAAGCGGGGCAACGTGGTTAGCGTCGGCAGGCACTGGTGCGCTGAAAAGTACGAATTAAGGCGTTGGCGGTTGTGTTAGCGTCCGGCGCTCCGGTGCCGATTCACTATTTTGCGTGCTTACGCCACGCCTTTTATTCATGAAAGCTGTCATTCCCGTTGCCGGCATCGGCTCTCGCCTACGGCCGCATACGCATACTCAGCCCAAGTCGCTGGTTCCTGTGGCTGGTAATACCATCCTGGGGCACATCATTGACCGGCTTCTAAGCGCTGGCGTTCAAGACTTTGTCTTCATTATTGGCTACCTAGGTGAAAAGGTAGAAAGTTATGTACGTCGTCACTACCCGCAAATAAAATCCACCTTCGTGGTGCAGGAGCCCCGCGAGGGTATCGGCCACGCCTTGTGGATTGCGCGGGAAGAGTTTCGCCAAGAATCGCAGGGTATGCTGATTTTACTTGGTGATACTATTGTAGACGTGGACCTAGGTGCCGTGCTGCAAATGCCTGGCACCGTGCTGGGCGTAAAAGAAGTGAAAACGCCGACTCTGTTCGGCTTGGTAGAAACCGCACCGGGTGGCCGCGTCACGAAAGTGATGGAAAAGCCTAAAATCCCGAAGTCGAACTACGCGATGGTGGGTCTGTACAAGATTGCGCATCCCGAGAAGCTGGTGGATGCCCTCGGCCGGCTCATCGAGCAGGACCATCGCACGCACGGCGAGTTTCAGCTGACGGACGCCCTGATGATGCTGATTCAGGAAGGGGAGGAGATGACCACCGTGACGGTGGACAACTGGTTTGACTGCGGCCGCAAAGACACGCTGCTCGAAGCCAACGCGCGTCTGCTAAACCGGCCGGAGTTTTTGAGTGCGTCGTCGCTGCCCGAGTTTCCGAACACGATTATTATTCCGCCCGTCAGCATTGGCAAAAACTGCCAGATTTCGTGCTCCATCATCGGCCCTAACGTGGCCATTGGCGACCGGACCATTGTGGAGAATACGATTCTGGCCGATTCTATTATCGGCTCCTACAGCGAGCTGCGCCAAGCCGTGCTCCACGATTGTATTGTGGGTTCGGATGCGTCGTTCCGTGGCCTGAACCACAGCCTGAACATCGGCGATAACACGGAGATTGATTATAGCTAGGGTAAGACGTCTGCCGGTCGGACGCCTAGGGCGTCCGACCGGTTGCCGCCTGCCAACATCTGCACGGCCGTTGTTTGCACGTTTCGTTCTAGCCACAACTGGTCGGACGCCTAGGGCGTCGGACCGGCAAACGACGCCTTGCGTAAAATATTCCTTCTTCTATATCGTTCCTACACAACCTGCTGGGCACCCCGGCAGTAGGTAAGGTTGCGGCTTCAGCCGTCAACCTGTACATTGGTTCGATGCAACGTTCTCCCTTCTCTCAACTACTGCCAGGGCTATTGGCAGTGGCCTTATTACTTCCCGGCTGCTACTCCCGCGACGACCTCAAATCGGATGCGGGCAACACCAAAGCTGCCGAAACAATCGAAGCTGCCGCAGGAAAAGCGCCTGCTGCTTCGCCAGAAGCCGAACCTAGCGCTACTACGGCCGCAACGGGGCCGCTAAAACAAGTAAACGTGTTTTTAGAAGTATCGGGCTCGATGGAAGGCTTCATGCCTAAAACGGGGGCTGATGCGCAAAACACCCGCTTTCAGCAGCACGTAGCGCAGTTCCTTTCCGATGTGAACCGGAGCGCCAGCGTTCAACGCAAAACGTTCTACCGCATCAAGGACAAGCCCTATCGCGATTCGTATCAGCAGCTAGAAACTACTGTGCGCGAGGGCATTCGGGAGCCAGCTAGCAGCACCAGCATTCCGGCTATTCTGGATACGCTGGTAAGTCACTACTACCAGCCCAACGCCGTGAGCGTGCTGATTTCGGACTTTATCTACGCCCCGCGCAACGCGGGTGCCGTGCCGTACATCAAAACGGACATCACCGACGCCCTGAACGCTGCCGGTCGCTCCGACCTAGCGGTGTCGGTTTATGGGCATACGTCGGATTTCAAAGGCGCTTTTTACCCGGCCATGAAAACGGCTGCCAAGCGCATCAACCGCTGCTGCGACACCGACATACCTTATTATGTGTGGGTAATCGGTCCGGCCGACGCCGTACGGCGCTTTGATGCTGCGTTGCTAAAAAAGGCGCCGGGCGAACAAGCACACTTCGGCGTGAAGTACTCGGCGCCGCCTTCTTCCCTGCTAAACAAGTTTCAGAACCAAGGCGCGTGGTACTATGGCGAGAAAGACGCCAGCAAGCGCGCTGCCGGTGCTACTTATCATACCGTAGCTGTGAGCGAAGTATCCGCACAACAACCTGTGGAGTTCGTGCTCGGGATGAATCTGCAAGCGCTGCCCACTTTGTACCAAGACCTAGGTCACCTGAAAGCGAACTTGCAACTAACTGGGCAAGACACCGATGCGAAGATCGTGAATGTGTTTGGCGCTACCGATCAGACCCGCGCTAGCAGCGGACCCGAGGCGCAATACACGCATTTTGTCAAAATTCGCGTTACCAAGATGGGCAAAGCGGCCCGCCCCTTGCAAGTTATCCTCCAAGACAAGCGCCCGATGTGGATAACTCAGTGGACAACTAAGAATGACAGCAACATCAACCAAGTCGGCGCCAAAACTTTCGCCTTAAGCAGTCTGATCGACGGCGTGGCGGCCGTCACGACGGATGAGCAGAATCAAGCGCCTATCTTTCAGGTTCCGCTCACGCTGCAACCCGCTGACTAACGCTAGCTTTTAGCTGGCACCTTCTTCGTAGTATCCCTATTCCAACGCATTTCGTGTACCGCTCTACCAACTAAACGTTGGCGTTTCCTTTCCTTCTATGCAAAGCTTCTTCCGCTTCCTCTACGAACTCATCGGCACACCTCAGCCCCCGGCCGATACGCCCGTATACCGCCAAATCGTGTTCCCGAATATCGGTCTGCTGAACCTAGGTATCTCGCTGGCCTTGGTGCTGATATTCTACTATGTCATCAATAAGGCCATGGGCGTGGCCACTTTCAACAAGCTGCGCCACTGGACGCTGTTCCTCGTTCTGAACGCTCTCATTGCGTTTATCGTGGTGGTGTGGCAGGCCAAAGCCCAGCAAGTAACTGACCACAGCTACATCTACTGGCTCGCCACGCTGAACGCGGTATATGGCCTCTTGTTTTATTTCCTGTTTTCCGTCATTCTGCGCAAAGGCTCGACTAATGCCAGCACCACACCTTTCTAAAATTAAGACTAAAACTAGTTCCCCTCCTTTTTTCAAGGAGGGGTTAGGGGTGGTTAGACTAGTGTTAAAAAGCTAAAAGCTAGCTTCCAGTATCGTTCAACGATTTTAACCACCCCGCCCTTCGGGCACCCCTCCTTGAAAAAAGGAGGGGAACTTGACTAACAGTAGCAAAGCACATGGCTAAACTCTTTTTATTCGGTATTGGCGGCACTGGTTCCCGCGTTATTCGCTCGCTCACGATGTTGCTGGCGGCGGGCGTGGAGCTTCCTAACTGCGACCGGGTGGTGCCCATCATCATTGACCCCGATGCCCACAACGGCGACATGAACCGTACGGTAGCCCTATTGCAGAGCTACCAGCAGATTTACAAAAAGCTAGGTCCGCGCGAAGAAGGCTTCTTTAAAACCGACATCAGCACGCTCAGCGGCATCAGCCAGGACGTGAATGGCTCGGTGAAGGATACGTTCATCTTCGACTTTGGCGGCATTAACCAGAGCTTCCGCCAATACCTCAGCTACGATGGTCTGTCGGTTGACTCCAAAGGACTGGTGGATTTGCTGTTCACGCAGGATAACCTCGAAAGCCCACTGACCATTGGTTTCCGCGGCTCGCCCAATGTGGGCAGTATTGTACTGAACAAGCTCGTGGAGTCTCCCGAAATCCGCTTTTTCGCCGATAACTTCCAGGAAGGTGACCGGGTATTTTTCGTGTCGAGCATCTTCGGCGGAACGGGCGCGGCGGGTTTCCCGCTTATGCTCAAGAACCTGAAGGACACCAACACGCGCCTGAGCAACGCCCGCTACCTGCGCGACGCGCCCACCGGCGCCGTGACGGTGATGCCGTACTTCGCGCTGCAATCGGAGGACAACTCGGTTATTGACTCCAACAGCTTCCTTACCAAAACCAAGGCGGCGCTCAGCTACTACGAGCACAACTTGCAAGGTCTGAACGCCTTGTACTACCTAGCCGACACGCCCGATACGCCCTACGAAAACCAGCCCGGCGGCACCCAGCAGCGCAACAAAGCGCATCTTATCGAGCTGCTAGCCGCACTTAGCATCGTAGACTTCATGAAGTACTCGGCGGCGGAGCTGCGCACCGGCGGACCGCACTTCCACGAGTACGGCCTTGCTACCGACGCGCCCGAGGTGCAGTTCAACCACCTACCCGACGAGTCGCGCGAGCTGATGGCCAAGCACCTCACGCAGTTGCTCTACTTCACGCGCTACCACCGGCAGTTCCTCGCCACCGACAAGGCGCCGTACCACGACAACCTAAAGCTGGATTACGCCCTGCGCAACGAGCCCATTTTCCGAGAGCTGCAAAATATCCTGCACAGCCCAGAGTTTGGCGTGGATGAATGGCTGAAAGAGCTAGGCCAAAACCGCCGGGCCTTCCGTCCCTTCGATCTAGCCACCGACGACTTCAACGCCATGATTGCCGGCAAACCCGTGGAAAAGAAGTGGACTGATTTCTTTAACAAAGGCATCAACCACAACTACTTCCTCGACTCGCTCAACAAAACCGAGAAGACTATTGCCGAACCCGACAACTTCAAGAAGCTCATCGAGCTGTTCTATGACGTGACGGATAAGGCGTTTGAGGAAAAAGTGAAAGTGGTGTAAGAACAACAGCTCCCCTCCTCAGATGAGGAGGGGACGCGGCAGCTTTAGCGCCGCTGGGGTGGTTGAGGTCGTTGTTTACCGCGCACGATACAATTTGAACAGCCTAGGTCCGCATCGTTCAACGTTAACCACCCCGCCCTTCGGGCACCCCTCCTTAAAAAAGGAGGGGAGTTGATTACCATTCAATAGATACTAAAGGAATGCCTAAAGTCCTTCGCTTACATAACAACGGTTCCCAGCAGGTGCAAGGCTGGCAGAAAACCGCGCCCGTTACCAGCACCGAAATCAACACCGTGACCGACCCGGCGGGGGGCAAGGCCAAGAACGTGGCCGTGTCCATCCCGACGCCGTTTGCGCGAATGCACCTTTTCGAAACCGCCTTTGATTTTCTGGCGCGGGAAGGGCAGCGCAATCCGGGGTCGGTGTACCACGAGCTCGTGACGCACTTCTGGGATTTGTTTGAGTTGCTGTATAACTACCACTTGTATTCGCAGGCGGGGCGTAAAATCACGCTGCGGCGCTGGAATGCGGAAACGGAAATCCGCAAGATGCGGCAGCAGGAAGGCACGCGTCTGCTCGGCGAAACCTTGCAGCTGTTCTTGCAAGACGAACGGTTCCGCGACTTCTCCGATATGTACCTCGTGTACTACGAGTCGCCGGAGCTGCCGGGCGGACCTAGGTTGCTCGGCGGCACCTCGCCGCTCACGCTGCTCTTCACCGGCCCGGAAGTGAAGCCGTTGGACCTAGAGCGCCCTCAAGCGCGCGGCCATTACTTCGACAACCAAACCGTGCTGCTCGAAGACCGCGACCCGCAGTTCCGCGAATTTGTCTACGAGCTGTTCCTGGCCTACCCAGCCTTGCAGCGCCGCGACTTCGCTGGCAGCGTTTTCGCCGGCTTAGATCGGAGCAAGATCAACCAGCTCCAAATGCAGGGCGACCGGACGGCTCAGCAATTCGCCGCTCGTTACCCCGCGCTGCCCGACATTCAGGGCAACCTAGCTAGCGTGAAAAGTGTGCCGCTGCCCGGCCGCGCCGACCAGTCGGCCGTGACTAGCTCCGACCTGTTCATTCAGCCGACCCGCGCCAACGAAAGCGGTCGGCCGCGCCCATTGGTGTTGCGCCCGAACCTTACCATGCAGGGTGCCAACTACCTCAACGGCCAGCCCTGGGACGACCGCACGCCCGTGCCGTATCACGATGAGCTAGCCCTAGAAAACCGCGTGCTGCCCGGCAAAGGCTTTAAGTACCCGTACCTTACCGTCGGCGACTTTCTGGAAGATTCGCTGGTGGAGCTGCCGTACGACTTGAACACCCAGCGCTTCCACACCGGCAAAGTGTCGTTTCAGTACGGCGCCGATGGGCAGGGGCGAGCTAGGTTCCCGTATCTGCTGCCACTGCGCCAGGCCTTCTTCGACTACTTCACCGAGAACGAGCTAGCCGAGCTGCTGCACTTCACCATCGACCTGAACCACGTGCGCGTGACGCTGCGGGTGCCGGTGCAAGCGGGTCGCTTTATCTCGTTTGAACGTAGCTATTACCACAATCCGCAGAACCCGAAGGACGCGCAAGGCCGCGAAATTTTGGAGAAAGGCCGTATTGTGCGGGCCAATGTGGACCTAGGCGTGTTCCCGTTCTACAAAGTGCGCCACCAGCCCCAGTATAACGATTTGTACAAAGTGATGCTGGTGGACGCCGACAACTCGCCCACCATGCTCAGCCGCCGCTACGACCTCACGTTCTTCGTGGGCGGCGAACGACTCACCGAGCAGGGAGCAGCCCGCCGTGCCGTTCGCCACGAGCGCACGCAGAAGAGCATGGCTACCGCGGGTAGCACCTACTACGAAATCACCGGCACGCACTTCGATGTGGCCGAGCTGACGTGTCCGCCCGCTAGCATTGGTGGCGAGCCGGCCCGCGGCCTCTTAGTGCCACGCTGGCGCGAGCTCGACCGCGGCACGCGTCGCTTCACCTTCGCCGTCGACTTCGGCACCACCAATACGCACATCGCTTACGCCGATGGTCCCTCGGCCCACCCGCGTCCGCTCACCATTGGCGAGGCGGATGTGCAAGTGGAATGGCTGCACGCGCCGGTTGCCGATATGGGCTTGTCGGCAGCGCAACGCTACCGCACGGGCGCTGGTCAGATGTGGGATTCGGTAGCGACGCTGCAAAACCGTGAGTTCGTACCTAGCTTCGTCGGAGACGGTGGCTCGGTGTATGAATTCCCGATCCGGACGGCGGTTTGTGAAACGCTGTCGTTTGCCAACGAGCCAGCCAAGGTGCTAAGCAATATCAACATTGGCTTTAGCATCAACACCGAAACGCTAGCCGAGCTGCCGCAGAACCGTTTCGTGACGAACCTGAAATGGTCGGCGGAGCTAGATCCGCAGGGCGTGAGTCGCATTGAAGCATTCTTCCGCGAAATCCTGTTGTTGCTCAAGCACAAAGCGGCGTTGCACGGCGGCATCCTAGAAGATACCCGCGTGGTGTGGTTTGCGCCGCTGAGCTTCGATGGCTTCCTGCGCAACCAGTTCCAGCAGGTGTGGGACGAGGCTTTCCAACAAGTATTCAAGACGCGCCAAAACACGGTTTGCCTCACCGAATCGGTGGCGCCGTACTATTATCTCACGGCCACGAACCAAGTGGTGCCCAACCGCGACGAGAACGTTATCAACATCGACATCGGCGGCGGCACGACCGACTTGCTCATCTTCGCGGAGCAAAAACCGGCCTTTAGTTCGTCCTTCCGCTTCGCCGGCGACGACCTGTGGGGCGATGGCTATGCCCGCGTGCAAGGCGCGCCCAAGCAAAACGGCCTTCTGCGCCTAGGGGTCAACCACGCCGACGCGCTACCCAGCAGCGAGCAAAACCAGGAGTATAAAGGCTACCTGAGCGCCGCCCTGAAAAACGCGGACTTCGGTTCGGCCGACGTAACCAGCTTGCTCTTTAAGTACGACGACGCGCTACGCTTCTCCCAGAGCCTGACCCTAGGCAAGGGCCGACAGTTGCGGGTGCTGTTCTACCTGCACTACACGTCCATCATCTACCACACGGCCCAGCTCGTGCAGCAGCTAGGTCTGAAGACGCCGCGCTACCTGTGCTTCTCGGGCAAAGGCAGCTTGTACCTGCGTTTGCTGGCCGGTGGCAGCAGCTTGGTAGCCATTGAGAAAATTACGAAAGCCGTCTTCAAAGCCGTAACAGGCACTGAGCCGCCACAAAACTTCCGCGTCATTCTGGCCGATAACCCCAAGGAAGCTACCACCAACGGCGGTGTGCTGTTTGAGGAAAAATCGTCCACTTCTGATTACAACCAGATCAAGCACGTGAAGCTCACCGGCACGGCGCAATCGGCGGAAATCGGGACAGCCCGCCTCAAATTGCAGCAGGTAGACGCTGACCTCAAGCAGCAGGTACTCGACAACGTGCGCAACTTCCTAACCCTCGTGTTGGAAGGCGACGAAGTAGCGCCGCTCCTGCGCGAAGTAGGCGTCGACGTAGACCGCCAACGGGTGCGCGACATTCTGCTCCGCGAAATTGAAGACAGCCTGAGTCTAGGTCTGCACCAGCTCCAGCGCCAACTCAGCAACGACGAAACGCTGCCGGAAACGCTGTTCTTCTATCCGCTGAAGCAGGCGTTGTATAACCTGAGCCGGGAATTGCAGGCGTAGACCTAACCTTCCCAGGGTTGAAACCCTGGGCTATTCAGCGGTGAAACAAGGTCCGCTCCGTAGCCCAGGGTTTCAACCCTGGGACGGCTCTTCTTTATTGATGTGCTTCGCTTGATGCCAGATGATGCTTCTGTCGTGTTGTACTCTACCGAAGAAGAAATTTTGAAGGCAATAAAGAAAATGGTTTCATCGGCTACTATTGATCGATCCGAGGTAATCATGCCACTAACAAGCCGAAAAGACCTAATCAGAACGCTTGTTTGTTCTGATGTTCTGCCTCACATAATTCATGTCACCATCCTTAAAGCTGAGAAAGAGTTCTATAATTCTTACGACCGTATGATGGGCTGCTATCTACATAAGCCAGTGTTACTTTCACCTCATTTTATTCAGAAGTACTCCCTACTAGAGTATGAAACCGGATGGGAGTTTTGCGGTGAAGAATGGGATGGTATAGAACAACACGTTCTCCTATTATAGCCGTCGATTTGACACTCGTTCAGCTCTAATTTTTAATTATTGCCCTAACTCATGACCTCTCTCCGCCGCGCAACTTCCTTATTCTTTGGCTTGCTTCTAACTGCCGCTGCCCACGCCCAAACGCCCCTAGGCAAGCCCACGCTCGACGAGCAAAAGGTGCAGATTTGGTGCGCCACGGTGAAATTCGTGTACAACGACAACCACCGGCCAAACCTTAAAAGCAAGCTCAATTGCGGCGGCACGCTGAAGCAGTTTGAAACCAGCATCAAGCCCGACAGTCAGAAGGTGTACAGCTTGCTCTACCAACCCTTGGAAGGCCGTGGCACGATGTACAAAGGCCTAGGTACTGACCAAGCGCGCAGCGAAAAACTTGTAACTGAGATTATCAATCGCCTGAAAGCATCGACGGCTCGCAAGGCGAGCCCCGCCCGGATGCAAGCGGTAGAGGCGCTGAACACGTCGCTCAGAGGCTACGTCGAGAATGGTACGCCGCCCGGCGACATCGGGGCCAATGACGTGGCCAGCGCTGAATTCACCGATACAACCACCTCTACGGATGAAGCTACAGCGTCGGCGTCGCCTGATGCGGGACCGGCTACCATTGGCGATGCTGCCACCACGCGTTCATCGGGGGAAAGCTTCATGAGTAAGTTTTTTAGTCCGTTGGCACTCATTCTGTCCTTATTGAGCTTGGTGCTTTATGCGCTGCTACGCGGTCAGATCGGCAAACTAGTGGAGAAAGTTGACCGCTACGGCCGGGAAACGAAAGGCGTGCGGGGCAATACAAGCGACTTTGCCGCCTCCAGTCCAGCTAGCACCAATAAGCTGACACCTGAGCTGCAACGCGAGGTAGAAAAGCTAGTGCAACAACGCGTTGCGGAAGAACTCCGGAAACAAGCTGCTCCCGCATCCGTTGCAGCGCCGCAGCCCGTAACGCCGGCACCCGTGGCTGCGACACCTGGCCCGAAGCCGATTGTGCCGGCTCCTGTGGCTCCCGCTCCAATAGCTGCGCCTCCTACGTCTCCAGCCCCAGCTGCCCCGCTAGTTGCGGACCCGCCCGTGGCTCCTGCTCCGGCCCCGGTTACCTACGAGGCACCAGCTTCCATGTCGGAGACTTCACCAGTACCGCCGGTTATACCAGCAGGCTCGCCAGCTTCGGCACCTACGGAGGAATTTGATAGCTTGGTACCGCCCGTACAATTTCCAGTTTCTGAAAATCAGGTAACGGAGGAGGCAGGCGATGCACTCGCAACGGATTACACCCGCTACGTGAAGGTGCCCGTGAACGGTGGTTTCAACATCTACGACCTGTCAGAAGAGCCGCAGCACGACAGCATCTACGAAATCATTCTTGACACGCAGTTTCCCGAAGTCGGCATCTTCCAGGTGAATCCCGACCCGGCGGTGCACGCCTACGCCATCCAAAGCGCCCAGTACTCGTTGCGCGAAGCCTGCCGCTACGAGCAGCCTACTGGCCCCGTGTCGCGAATCGTGACGGATGAGGAAGGGACGCTGCGTAAAGTGGGCGGCGTGTGGCAGATTGAGTCGAAAGCGCTGATTCATTTCGAGTAACAACAAGTGCGGTCGGAACGCGCTACGTGTGTTCTCGTTGAGCGAAGCAGAACGTTTCCAGGTGTCTCAACGCATTTAGAGTATGGAACGTCATGCTGAGCTTGCCGAAGCATCTCTATCGCAGTGGTAATTAGATTACTTTGGCGGGAGAGATGCTTCGGCAAGCTCAGCATGACGTTCTTTTATGTTTGCCCTATGTTCGAAATCATTCTTGAAGTACTGGTCGTGACGGTGGTTGTGGGCTTGCAGGTGCGCACGTTCCTGCAAACCCGTGCCCGTACGTTGCGGCTCGCTCAGCTATACCCGCGCAAGGAAGAACTCCGCGTTGAGCGGCGCCTCGTGACGCCCGCCGGGCTCGACATGCCCGACTATGCCGCCGACGCGCCCGCCGATGCTTTCCCGGCCGACATCATCCGGGCCGACGCCACCTCGAAAGACTTTCAAGACATTCTCGTTGACACCAACGCGTACCTGCGCCACAACAAAGGCGCCGCGGCCGACTTCAACATCTTGAAAGACATTGCCGAACGTCAGAGCCAAGTAGTAGCCAACGAAGCGCAGGCCGACGTAGCTACGCCGCTCTACCTAGGTCTGCTCGGCACGTTCCTAGGCGTGATTCTAGGTTTGGTGGGCATCGCCCGCAACGGCGTCTCCGACGATAACGCCCTGACGCCCTTCCTCACCGGCGTGCTCATTGCCATGACGGGCAGCTTCGTGGGGCTGCTGCTCACGCTGCTCGGTAACGGTCTGCTGCGTAGTGCCCGCCAACAGCTCGATGTGCTGCAAAACAGTTACTACACCTTTCTGCAAGCTAGGTTGCTGCCCATTCTGCACAGCGATATGGCCGGCAGCCTGAGCAACCTGAAGTCGGTGCTGGATGCGTTTAATCAGGATTTTGTGGGTAAAGTGACGCTGTTTGAGCCCATTATGGACAAGCTCACCGACAACATTCGGGTGCAGAGCCGTTTCCTGGAAGCACTGGACAAGATCGGCTACGACCAGATGGCGAAGGCTAATATTGCCGTGTTTGAAAAGGTGCGCGAGTCAGCGGACCTATTTGGGCAGTTCACGGGCTACCAGCAGAAGCTGAATCAGATGCTGGAAGCGGGCTACCACTCGGCACAGAGCGTGAACAGCATTTTGGACCGGCTGCGTGGCTTTGAGAAGGGTATCAACGACCTAGGGCAGTACATCGGCAAGAACGACAACGTCATTCAGCACCAGCTCGACTTCTTCCAGCGCCACCAGAAGGAAATGGACGCGCTGCGTTCCCGCACCGAGCAGTACTTCGACCAAGCCAGCCTCTCGCTCACTGACCTCATGCAGAAGCGCCTGCAATTCCACGAGCGCGACGCCCAGCAAGCCTACGAGAAGTGGGGTCAATACTTCCAAAAGCTCAACAACGACAACGTGTTCGAGCGCATCATGCGTCAGCTCGACCCGCTCAAAAACGTGGAGGCCAGCCAGCAAGCCCTGGCCCGCGACGTGACAGCCACCCAGCGCGAGCTACTCCGCAAAATCGAACTCGACTCGCAGATTCAAGCCAAGGTGCTGACGGAGCTAGGTGATCTGAACAAGATCCTAGTGAAAGCTACCGCCAAGAACCGATTGCAGCGAGCGATGGACAGTGTGTTCGGCGGCGTGAAGCCACAGTAGCGCGGACTCTGTAGTCCGCGCCAGGAAGATGAGGAGTAATGCTAACTCAATATTGTTGCTTACTTCTTTGCGATGCGCAGACTACAAAGTCCGCGCTACAGAACGTCCTCGAACTTCTCTTCAACATTCGCTAGAACCTCACAGTCACAATAACCGCCATGATCGCCGAGCCATTCTGTGACTGTCGTTACTGGTAAATTGCGCTTTTGCAGAAACTGTTTAGTCAGTAGCAGCGTGTCATCACAATCCGTTTCACTTAATTCTTCGTCCAGGTAATCGAACAAAGCTTTTAACTCTGTTAAAGGCAATGGTAAGCCGGCTAGCTTTTCGTCACGCTGTTGCTGCTTGAATGAATTTAAGAGGGCTTTGCGTTTCTGCTTTTCGTCTTTAGCGGACATAAAAATTAGCTAGCAATCAGTTAAAAATATCGGTGCAGTAAAATACTTCAAGTTCTAACATTTTTATGCAAACCAACTCTCAAAACCGCGAATCTTCCGACTTCTTCTGGCCTAGCTACGTGGACCTGATGACGTCGCTGTTTGTGGTGATGTTGGTGCTGTTCGTGTATAGCTTCAAGCTGTTTAA
Organism: Hymenobacter crusticola; assembly: GCF_002154225.1. GTDB lineage: Bacteria > Bacteroidota > Bacteroidia > Cytophagales > Hymenobacteraceae > Hymenobacter > Hymenobacter crusticola. The sequence continues at coordinate 264,627 of NZ_MTSE01000005.1, read as the reverse complement.
GGACAGGGAAGGGGAGCTAAAGCGGGCCAACGGCGAGCTGAAGGTGAAAGCCGCCGAACTAGAGCAGATCACCAAAATTCGGCGCTCTTTGCAGCAGCTCGAAGGCAAGTACTTCAAATATGACCCCGCCAACGAGCGTCACGAGTTGCTGGTACCGGTTCAGTTCAAATCGGGTCGCGACGAAATTCAGGATGCGTACAAACCGGCCTTGCTCCAAGCAGGCCGCCGACTGCGCACGGTGCTCAAAAGCATCAAAACTGATCAGCCGGTGCGCTACTTGGTTATTGTGGAAGGAATGGCGGCGCGCTACCCCCAAGGTGATCCACGCAATGACTACGAGCAGCAGGCCACCTACCAACTCAGCTACCGCCGCGCCCTGAACCTGCTGAACCTCTGGAAGCAGAACAATCTCGACTTTACCCAAGACCGAAGCATTGAGCTAATTATCGGCGGCAGCGGCTTCTTCGGAACCGGGCGCTACGCCGGCTCGCGGGAAGGACAGAACAAGCGGTTTCTAATTCAGGTGATTCCGAAAGTAGGCCGCATAAGCAACAGGTAAGAGCCGTTGGAAGACGCCTGCCGGCCGGCGCCCTAGGCAGGCGTCCGACCGGTTGTTGTTAGAACGAGCTTTGTGCTGTCGTTGCAAGCCTGTCAGGATTATCGAAGAACGTGCACCTAGCTTTTGCCGCTGTCCGCAGCCGACAACCGGTCGGACACCTAGGGCGTTGGACCGGCAGGCGTACACTGGCTTGGAAAATTAGCGTCAGAAGTTAGGTCGAAGCCATAAGCCCCGATGGGCACCCACGTGGAAGCTAGCTTAGCACCTAAACAATCCGGAGGGTACGTCGGATGTATAGAGGTCAGCGCATATCTTCGCTAGTTCGCTGCTCCCACCTATTCTTTTTATGCGCACCTTTTCATTTGCCCTACTGGCGCTGACAGCGCTGGCAGCTTCTTGTCGCTCGGCTGCTTCTGAAGCCGAGCGTGAAACCAGCGCGGCTGGCAACCGTTCTACTTTCTCGACTCGCCGCAACGGCTCCGACTTACCCCGTTTCACTGTGCAATACCCACAAGCTCATAAAGTTGATGTAGTCGACGACTACTTTGGTACTCCCGTCGCCGATCCGTACCGCTGGCTCGAAGACCCTGATTCGCCCGAAACGAAAGCGTGGGTAGAGGAAGAAAACAAGGTGACCTTCGGCTACCTAGAGAAGATTCCGTTCCGCAACCAGATTCGCGACCGGCTCACCAAAATCTGGAACTACGAACGCTACAGCGTGCCCCAACAGGAAGGCAACCAGCTGTACTTCTCCAAAAACGACGGCTTACAAAACCAAGCCGTGCTGTACGTGCAGCCGAACACCGACGGCGCCCAGCCTGAAGTGCTGCTCGACCCCAACAAGTTTTCGGCCGATGGCACGACGGCGTTGGCGGGCACCTATTTCTCCAACGACCACCGCTACCTAGCCTACGCCACCAGCGGCGGCGGCTCCGATTGGCACCAGCTAAAAGTGCTCGACCTCAAAAACCGTCAGCCGCTAAAAGATGAGCTGAATTGGGTGAAAGTGTCGGGCGCTTCGTGGTACAAAGACGGTTTTTTCTACAGCCGCTACGACGCCCCGAAGAAGGGCGAACACAGCCTGGCTGGCAAGAATGAGTTTCACAAAGTCTACTACCACAAGCTAGGTACCGCCCAAAGTGCCGACAAGCTGGTGTACGAAGACAAGAAGATGCCCCTCGGCTTCCGCATGGCGGGCGCTACGGAAGACGAGCGTTTCCTGGTGCTCTACCTCACCGACGGCAAAAACGACGGCAACCGCCTCTCGGTGCGCGACCTCACCGACCCCAAGCAGGAGCACAGCTTCACGACGCTCATCACCAGCTACGCGCACAACAACTCCGTGATTGGCAACGTGGGCGGGCAGCTTTTGGTGATGACCAACTACAAAGCCCCGCGCTACCGCCTCGTGGCCATCGACCCCAAGAAACCGCAGGAAAAGAACTGGAAGACGATTCTGCCCGAATCAGAAAACACGCTGGAAGGCGTGAGCCAGGTAGGAGGGAAGCTCATTGCCAACTACCTCAAGGATGCTAGCTCCTTGGTAAAAGTGTATGATGAGAAAGGCACATTTCTGCACGATGTGGCGCTGCCGGCCATTGGCACGGCGGCCGGCTTCGGCGGGCGGCACGATGCGAAGGAGGTATACTATGCCTTCACCTCGTTCACGTACCCGACCACCATCTACAAGTACGACCTAGCCTCGAACACCAGCACCGTCTTTCGAGCCCCAAAAGTCGATGTGAACCCCGAGGATTACATGACCAATCAGGTGTTCTTCGCCAGCAAAGACGGTACGAAGATTCCGATGTTCATTGTGCGGAAGAAAGGGGTAAAGCTGAACGGCCAAAACCCGACGTACCTCTATGCGTACGGCGGCTTCAACGTATCGTTGACGCCGGGCTTCAGCGTAGCGCGTATGCTGTGGCTGGAAAATGGCGGCATTCTCGCTATTCCAAACCTACGCGGCGGCGGCGAGTATGGCGAAGAGTGGCACAAAGCCGGTATGACCCCGCACAAGCAAAACGTGTTCGACGACTTCATTGCCGCCGCCGAATACCTCACGGTGCAGGAATACACCAACCCCAACCGCCTCGCCATTGCCGGCGGCTCCAACGGCGGCTTGCTCGTGGGCGCCATCATGACCCAGCGCCCCGACCTAGCTCACGTGGCTTTCCCTGCAGTAGGCGTGATGGACATGCTGCGCTACCAAAAGTTCACGATTGGCTGGAACTGGGCCCCCGAGTACGGCACCTCCGACAACTACAACCAATTTCAGAACCTCTACCGGTTCTCGCCCTTGCACAACCTGAAAGCGGGCACGACCTACCCCGCCACCATGATTACCACCGCAGACCACGACGACCGGGTGGTACCGGCGCACTCGTTCAAGTTTGCTGCTACGCTTCAGGAAAAAAATGCTGGTCCGTACCCGCAGCTTATCCGCGTGGATGTGAATGCCGGGCACGGCGCGGGCAAAAGCACCGCCCTTCAGATCCAAGAATGGGCCGACGTGTGGGCTTTTGCGTATTACAACATGGGCCTCAACCCATACAGCAACTGAGGAGGTGAGTAACTGAGTAGCAGCATACCTAGGTAATGCACTCAAGAACGACTTTACTCAATTACTCAGCTACTCAGTTACCAAATTGCCTATCTTGCGGCCCGAAACCCCAATGCCCGTTTATTTCGGCTTACTTATGAAGAAAACGCTTCTGCTCGGTCTGTTCGCCGCTGCTTCGCTGACGCTGTCCTTATCGTCGTGCAACAATCCTGATATCCGCAAGGATGAAGATGTGGCCACCCGGCCGCTGCCACCCATTCCTGCTGCAGCCGATACGACCGGTGGCAAGCCCGATACCAACGTGCCGCGCGAAATCAACGCGGTGAACGCTACCCAGGATATTAAGCAAATGCAGCCGCAGATGTAATTCTGAGGAGCACTTCTCAATGAACAATGAGCAATTGCCCTGCGTGGCGTTGCTCATTGTTCATTTAAGGCCATGCGCTACACCGCTTGCCGCTCTCAACGGCCTATTCATCACTCTTCTTATTCATTGACTGATGCCAACCATTCGTCGCGGCGTTGAAGCCGATCTGCCCCAAGTGCTAGGTCTTATTCAGGAGCTAGCCGAATACGAGCGCGCACCACAAGAAGTCACCAATACGCTAGCTGATATGCAGCGTGACGGTTTCGGACCCGAGTCCATCTTTAAGTTTTTCGTGGCCGAAAGCACGGAGGGCACTATCCTAGGCATCGCACTATACTACACCGCCTATTCTACCTGGAAAGGCCGCATGCTTTACCTCGAAGACTTGGTTGTGACCGAAGCGGCCCGCGGTACAGGCATTGGGAAGTTGCTGTTTGATGCCGTTGTGCACGAAGCACGCACTACCAGCGCCAACCGCATGAAATGGCAAGTGCTCGAATGGAATGAACCTGCCATCGGCTTCTACAAAAAAATAGGCGCCAACCTAGACTCTGAGTGGCACAATGGCAACCTTACCCATGAGCAGCTAGCAGCTTACCGCTGCAACGAAGCCGTGCTGAGCTTATAACAGGCAAAGTGCCAGAAAGAGAAACGCCATGCTGACTTGTGTTCAACATGGCGTTTCTTGCTTCAAGTTAGTACGGAGGTGGAAATCTACTCTACTATTTCCAGCATCGTGCTGAACGACACGTATTGTCCTGGAAAGCGAGTCGTCAGGTTGGCACTCAAACCAGGATCGAAAAGGTTCTGGTAGTCTTCGAGCTGATCTAGGTCGAGGCAGTAGAACTGCGCGGCGTACGTGACGCCGCCTTCCTCCTCGTTGAGGAGACGGCAGAGCTGGCTTTTAACAAAAAAACCCGTGGCCATTACTTCCGGCAAGTGCACGTCGCGCATGTACGCGACCCACTCGTCGGCAATATCCGGGTCGATGCTGCTGGTGATGTTGTACAGAATCATTCAGGTGAAGGTAAAAAACCGGCGGCACGACGCTAGCTAAGCAGGCTTTCAAAGCCAGGCGCCGTGCGCGACAAAGTGAATTCAATAAGATCGTAGTGGGCCACGCCTGCTTCCAGAAAAGGATCTGTAGCGGCCACTGCCTCCAAGCTCGCCCGGTCGGTAGCGCGAGCTAGGATGATGCCGCCCGTGCGCGGCACCCGCCGACCCGAGGCTACGAAAGTACCGTTTTGGTACTGCGCGTCGACCCAGGCCATGTGTGTTGTCATGAAGGGCTCAACCTCCTCCAAGGGTTTAGAATACGTAAGAACAAGCAGAAACATAGCCGCAAAGGTACGCCTCAGACGCGCATCGTGTCGAATTGAAAGTCCTGAATACGCGCCTGAATATCCTTCGGAGCTAGCTTTTCCTGTATAGCGGCTTGCACCAAACCAGGCAACTCTTGGTCGCCAGCAAGGCGCAACGACAGAATTTGCTTTAGGGTGAACTGGTCTTCCAGAGGCCGCAGGCTCTTGCCCGTTATTTCAAAGTAGCGCTGGCGCACCTCTAGGCGGGCAATGCGGTCTTGCAACATCAGCGCGTAGTGCTGCCGCAGCATCACCAAGCCAACGAACACGACGATGGCTAGCACCATAACCGAAAACCAGATCCGTGACACTTCAGAATCATCGCCCGCCACGGAGATGTAGCGACGGATAGCATAAATCGCGATGACAAGCGCAGCAGGTAATACCACGAAGTGATGCAATGGATAATACTTCGTGGTGTTTTTGGTAGGCGTGGTCATGGGGCTTAAGAAAAGAGTGGCAAAAAAGAGAATACAAAAAACTCCAGCCGCCTTGGGCTGGAGTTTTGATGGGTAGGCATAGCGAACTGAGAAAGAGAAGGCTAGCTTTTCGCTGCTTTCTTCTCCATGCGCAGCCGCTGCTTATCAAGTTTTGCCTGCTCCTTGGCCAGTTTGGCTTGCTGCTGCGCTTGCTTGTCGGCTAGCTTCTGTTGCTTCAGCACGTTCTGCTGATTTTTCAGGGCTAGCTTCTGCTGCTTCAACTCGGCCTTGCTGTCCTTAAGCGACCGACGGCTGGCGTCAGCTTGATCCTTTTGAGAATCGTAGAGAGCTTTTGAGTTAGCCGTTTGTTGTTGTACGCTGTCAACTCTCGTCGTTTGGGCACGAGCGATAGTGCTGAGAGAGGTGAGGGCAGCAACTGTCAGTAACAGAGTTATCTTTTTCATGAGTGCAGGTCAAATCTAGGTTATTGGTCCTGATACGGCCTGCTCGGGTATGAGGTTGGGGTGTACTAGTTATAGCTCCTGAAAATCAAGGTCTTTGCCGTAGCTCTCTGACAAAGTACTAGCGCTCCACAGGGCTAGCAGCAGCAACACAGCACCGATAATAACGGCTGCGCCCACGATGCTGAATGAGCCTTGCAAAGCTTTAAAGGTTGGGTTAATCAGCACGATGGCGCCACGGGCAAAGTTGGGGGCCGTGGTAGCAACTGTAGCGCGCAGATTGGTGCCAAACTGCTCGGCCGACACCGTTACGAACAAAGCCCAGAAGCCACCAGCAAGACCTAGCAAAAAGCAGACGGTGTAAAACGTGCTGGTAGTAGCCCCGTGCAGCCCAAACAAATACACCCCCACCATCGTGAGCGACGCCAGAATGAATACCTGGAGCGTACGGTTGCGGCTATGCAGCACTTGGCTCAGGCTACCACTCACAAAGTCGCCGACGGTGAGACCTAGGTAGCACCAGAAGATGCTTAGCCCGCCGGTTACGGGGCCTTGCAGGTTGAAGTGCTTGCCGAACTCCGGCGCCAACGTAATCAAGATGCCGACGATAAACCAAAAGGGTGAGCCAATAAGCAGGCAGCGGACGTACCGCCCGAGCCGTTCGCTGTTGGTGAACAAGCTGAAAAAGTTGCCCCGCGCTACCTCCTCGCGCTTGGCTTGCTCAAACATTCCTGACTCGAATACGCCCACGCGCAACGCCAGCAGTGCTAGACCAAGTCCGCCCCCGATGAAGTAGCTGTTGCGCCAGCCAAATCGCTCACCCACCCAATACGCCACCATCGCCCCCGATACGCCCACAGTCGCCACGATCATGGTTCCGTAGCCACGCTTTTCCTTGGGCAAGCTCTCGGCTACCAGCGTAATACCTGCTCCTAGCTCCCCAGCCAAGCCCACTCCAGCAATAAACCGGAGCCACGCGTACTGGTCAACGGTCTGCACGAAGCCGTTGGCAATATTTGCTAGCGAATACATCAGAATGGAGCCAAATAGCACCGACAGGCGGCCGCGCTTGTCACCCAAGATTCCCCACAGAATACCGCCTATCAGCATGCCTCCCATCTGCATGTCAATCAGGTAAATGCCTTGCTCCGTAACCTGCCCGGGGTCAAGCACTCCTAGCCCATTTAAGCTTTTCACCCGCACGATGCTGAATAGCACTAAGTCGTAGATATCCACGAAATAGCCGAGTGAGGCAACAATAACAACGGCACTCAGCAAAGAGGCTGTTTTGGGTGGCGGAGGGGTAATGGAGGAAGCCATACGCTAGAGCAAAAGGAGGTGAGAGGCATTTGTACGCATATTCGACAGTTTTTGCCTTTTTCAAAATACTAGGACGCAACCTAGCTTCTAGTAAAGCAACAGACCGCACGGAGTAGCATGCGGTCTGTTGCTTTACTAGAAGCTAGGTTGTTTTCTGGCGTACGCGGTATCAGCTACAGCCGCACGACTCCTCTAGTACCGGCGCGCGTTCTTCTATTTGTACGGTGCAATGGCAGATGCTAAACTCTTCTTGCATAATCTTCTGCAGATGCGACAGAAAGTTTTGGTCGCCGTTGTAGCCCGGCCGCACCAGGTGCACCGTGAGGGCAGTATCGCGAGTGCTCATGGGCCACACATGCAGGTCGTGTACTTGGGTCACGCCGGGTTGGGCAAGCAGACGCTGCCGTACTTGTTGCAAATCAATGCTTTCCGGAACGGCGAGCATTGTGAGCTGCACCGTTTCGCGTAGCAGCCCCCAGGAGCTATAGGAAATAATAGCTAGGATGATGAAGCTAATGGCTGGGTCGAGCCACTGCCAGCCCGTCCAGATGACCAAGCCGCCGCCTACCACCACGCCCAACGACACGAGCGCATCGGTAAGCATGTGTAGGTAGGCGCCCCGCAGATTTACGTCGCCGTGCTGCCCTTTTCGGAATAAGTAAGCCGTCAGGCCGTTCACTGCAATGCCAATACCTGCCAGCAGCATCACCAAGAAGCCATTGACTGGGGCCGGGTGGCGTAAGTGCTCAATCGTGTCCCAGAGAATGAAGCCCAGCGCGGCGTAAAGCAAAGCAGCGTTGATAAGCGCTGCCTGAATGGTAGCGCTTTTGAACCCGTACGTGTAGCGCTCCGAGGAAGGCCGGCTGGCTAGTTGCGTAGCGCCCCAAGCTAGGGCTAGGCTCAGCACGTCGCTCAGGTTGTGCCCTGCGTCGGAGAGCAAAGCCGAGGAGTTCGACCAGAAACCGCCGATAGTCTCGGCCACTACAAAAACTAGGTTCAGACCGATGCCTATACCGAACGCCCGCCCAAAATGCATCTCGGAAGCCGCGGCAATGCCATGGTGATGGTCGTGGCTGTGACTATGATCATGGTCATGATGGTCGTGAGAATGCGCCATGAGGTATACAGAAAGTTGCTATGTAAGCTGTAACGACTGGTGAGCGGCGCAGTTCCTTAAAGAGGCAACAACCCCAATAATTTGGGGACTCTAGGTCTGGCCACCAGCTTTGGTCAAGGTACAGAAGAATCGGCCGCGCCCGACAAACTTAGGCTGGTATACAAGAGAAAAACAGCGAGCAGACCTAGGTAGTACTCCAGCGGCGCTAATTAAAACGCAACGGTACCACTACTTTCACGCTTACATTGCGACCCATGTTGAAAATGCCTGTGCGGCCATTGCTAGTATTATAATCTGCGTACTTCAAACGGCTCAAATGACTTTGGTAAGCAACATCAAATAGGTTGTTGCCCGTTAGAAAGATTGAAAAAAGCGTCTGGGCTTTCGCATTTACCCAGTCAGTGCCTATACCTGCGTTGACGAGGGTGTAGCCTGGCGTGCGCGTCTCGGTTTGGTAAGCCGCAAAAAAGCGGTTTTGCGCAAATGTGTGTTCCACATTGATGCGAGCGTACAGGTTCGCTAACCGCGTATTCTTCACCTTCCGGAAGTTGACGCGCAACTCCGATTGCAATCGGTCGGCCGGAATGAAGGGCAAGTTGCGCAGGGAGTCAGTAGGCTGGTTGAGCTGGCGAGCCCGCACCATCGAGAAGCTATTTTCGAAGTGCAACCAATCCAGGGGGTGCGGGTGAATATCAAGGCTGACTTCTCCACCAACGAGGCGGGCGTTGCCTTGGTCGTAGAGAAACACCGGATTGCCAGTCGAGGCAATGGAGTCGGAGCCCGCCGCATTCAGAATATGACGCGGGAAGATGTAGTTCTGGATGCGGTTCTCGAAGGCATCCACATTAAGGCTCACATGGTCTGTCACGTAGCTGATGCCCGCGTCATACTGCAAACTGGTTTCCGCTTTGAGCGTCGGGTCGCCGATTTCGTAGCGGATCGTGCCTTCGTGCTGCCCGTTGGAACCTAGCTCGGAGATATTAGGTGCCCGGAAGCCCCGTGACAGGTTGGCTTTTACTAGTAGCTTCTCCGTGATGCTATAAGCGACGCCGATACTACCCGAAACATTGCGAAATGTAGATTTGAAACCCGCAAATTTCTGCTCTGCTCCTGGCGCAGGCACCGGGCGCTCCTCGGCGTCGAGGTAAAGCGCGTCGGCGTTGATGCGACGAATGTCGTAGCGTAAACCGCCACTCACATCCAGCTTGCCAAAGGTTTTCTTCGTTACCCCAAACACGCCGCCATCAAGTAGGTGGTAGGCTGGTATTAGAAATTCCGCGCCCTTATTGACGTTCTGCTGTTGCATGCCACTCACGCCAAGCGTCGTGTTCCAGCCCTGCATTTCGGGCAGGAAATACCGCACGGCATAGTCGAACGTGCGCAGCTGGAAGTATAGCTCTGGCGTATCTGGGTCGAGTACGTCGCCGAACTCACGGCGTAGGTTTTGCTGCCAGCTAGCATTCACCGTCAGCCGGCTCTGGCCGAAAACGAAGTTGTTTTCGGTGCCAATACGCAAATGGTTAACCCGTTGTCGCGGTACAGCTAAGCTATAGCCCCGTAAGTCAGCGTTAGTCACAGGCACAGCTTCGGTCGCGGTGTCACTCACCGCCACGTCTTTCAAAAACCGGCCTGTTCTTGGGTCTCGGTCACCTTCCGTCAAGCCTAGCTGTTGGTTAAAGGTGTTGAACGTCAGGTGCGAGTAGCCCCAGCTCTTGTTGATGCCTACGTACCCGTTGGCATCTAGCTCGCGGAAGCCGGAGTTGAACACGCGGCCATCGTAGCGGTTCCGGTAGCTACCTGCTAGCTTGCTGCTTCCACGTACCAGCCAGTTGAAGCCATTCTTGTTGCCTGCATTCATTACCGAATAGCCCTGCAACGCATTGTTAGTTTGGTAATTGGCAGCGGCTGAGCCGATGATCTTTCCTTCTTCCACCGGGTCAGGAGCCAGAAAGTTGATTACGCCCGCCATGCCATCGGAGCCGTAAAGCAAGCTGCCAGGGCCTTTGATCACCTCTGCGCGGTCAATCGAATACTCGTCGATTTCGATACCGTGTTCGTCGCCCCACTGCTGGCCTTCTTGCTTAGAGCCGTTGTTGAGGGTAATAACGCGGTTGAAGCCTAGCCCACGAATGATCGGTTTGCTGATGGCTGCGCCTGTGGTAATCTGCGATAAGCCGGGAGTGTGCGCTATGGCATCTATTGCATTCGTTGCGGCGGCTTGCTGCAAGCGAGTGTGGTCGATGACAGTAGTCGGAATAGGCGAACGGCGCATTTCCGTAGCGGCCGATACGCCAGTCACCACGACTTGGCCTATTTCAGTGGCCGTTGAGGTTAGCGCTACATTGATGGGCTGGCCGGTACCCGTGTCGACCGTCCGAGCAACGCTGGTGTAGCCTAGGGAGCGAACTTGCATCAAAAAACGGCCGCGCGGTAGGCTCGCAAAGCGGAAAGTGCCATCAAGACCAGTTGCCGTAGCTTGGCGCAAGTCAGAAAACAAGATAGTGGCTCCCGGAATGGGCTCTTGCGTTAGAGCATCCAGCACGCGCCCTGTAACAGGAGTGCCGGGGGCCACCCGCTGTGTTGTGAGCGACGTAGAGGTGGGAGCGACTTGTGCAAAAGTGCTGACAGTAAGCAGCAGCAAGCCCATCACTAGAAAGTAACGTGACATAGGTTGGAAGCTAGAACCTAGCGAATAAGTCAAAAAGAAAAGGGGGTAAGCTAGCAGCGAAGGCTAGCTTACAGAAGCAATAGCTTCTAAAGTGCAAGCAAATCACCTAGTAACTAGAGAGCATTGCCTGCATCCGTGTGGCCGTCATATGCGCGGCACGGGTAAAAGTCAATAGAATGGCAGAGCGAGTCTAGCTCCTAGGTGGCCCGCGTAAGTATCCGGTAGCTACTACCGCGCGAGGCCACGCTGCGCAAACCCTTTGGCTGACAGCAAGTGAAAAATATGCTGTGACGTTAATCTCCAGTGGCGAAGCTAACTGGAAAGAAGCGTGGCTAAAATGGTCAGTCTGGCAATGTTGGTGTTTGGGCGTGAGCAGTAACTGCGCCTTACCTGGTTTGTGTAACGGTATACTGTGCGCAGGCTCTTCGCTTGTATGCTGGTGCTGGTGCAACGCTAAAATCCAGGTGTCTGGCAGTAGCATCCGCGTGAAGCACAACAGAAGCAAAAACGCCAGATGAAGCCGAAGAGCACGCATTATGCAACAATATGGCGTATATACTTGCCAAATGTATAGGTATTTTACTTAACCAAAATACTTAGGCTATGAGTATATTACTAAAATGCACTTTTAGAATACAAACGACTTTATTAAAATAGTACAAATATTTGTGGCCTGCTGAAAAGTTACTAGATTCTTTTTAAAATGACCTTTCAGCTAAATCCTGGCTGTTTTCAGATTCCGGCGTATAGCTCCGGCGAGTTTTGTGTTCTATTTAGCGAGCAATTTTACAAAGTCAACGTGTATGTACATGTAATTAAAAATATACTATATAGATTTGTAATAGTGTAACGATAAAAATTACCGATTTTAGTATTGTCATTAGTATATGATCTGCTCCCTCCACGAGTCACTCCTACTGCAACACGATCCTCAATTACAATTAGTCCGTTGGCAGTGGAACGGTCCCCTAAGCTTGCTGCGCTTTCAGATGGCCCTGGAGCGACTACTGCTCTTTTCGCGTCAGTACAAAATTCGCCAGTGGCTGGTCGATATATCTCAGATGCCGCCACTCGGTAATGATGAACAAGCCTGGGTAAGTCAGCGCTGGGTAGCGCAGTTTGCTCGCATTGGCGTATCAAACCTCGCCTTAATGCTGCCAGATGATCTGCATAATCAACTGGCAATGGAGCACATACTCGATAGTGGCCGCTGCTACACCCAGCTTAATGTGCAGTTCTTTGCTGATTTTCCAGCCGCACTAGATTGGTTGTCTAAGACGCCCGAAGATGTACAACGCCTAGAAAAAGAGTGGTTTGTCGCTGCCAATACCGCTCCACAGCCGAGCATACAGAATCTATCCTTGGACAAGCTCCTCGACTAGTGGCCACTGGTGCTGTCAAACTGGCAGCGCTGAAGGCGTGGAACACCTTTTGAAACCAACGACCGGACGACGCTATACTGATGAGGGACTAGCGTTTTGTCCGGTTTTTTGTTTCACTGCTTCTGCCAATACGTTATGCAAGAGAAAGGTAGCATCTCGATTCATACCGAGAATATCTTCCCCATTATCAAGAAATTCTTGTACTCTGACCACGAAATCTTCCTGCGGGAATTGGTCTCGAATGCGGTTGACGCCACGCAAAAGCTCAAGAGCCTAGCGCAGTTAGGGGAGTTCAAAGGAGAGCTAGGTGAGCTGAAGGTGCGCGTGACGGTGGATAAGGAAGCGCGCAAAATTACTATCTCCGACCGCGGCCTGGGTATGACGGCTGAGGAGATTAAAAAATACATCAACCAGATTGCCTTCTCTGGCGCCACCGAGTTTGTGGAGCAGTATAAGGAGAAGGATGCCAGCACCAAAGACCAAATTATTGGGCAATTTGGCCTCGGTTTTTACTCTGCTTTTATGGTGGCAGAGCAAGTGGAAATTTGGTCGAAGTCGTACAAGGAGAACACGTTAACGGCTCATTGGACGTGCGACGGTAGCACTGAGTTTACGCTTGATGAGCCCACGGGTGAGCATGAGAAAGCCGAACGTGGTACCGACGTTGTGCTACATGTAGCCGCCGACTCAGACGAATTTCTCGAGGAAGCTAGGTTGCGGAATATCTTAACGAAGTACTGCAAATTCCTGCCCATCGAAATTGAGTTTGAGGGCGAGGTTATCAACCAAACGCAGCCCATCTGGACAAAGCAGCCTGCTGAGCTCACCGACGAGGACTACACCAAGTTTTACCAGGAGTTGTATCCGCTTTCGGAGCCGCCGCTGTTCTGGATTCACCTCAACGTCGATTATCCTTTCAACCTAACGGGTATCTTGTATTTCCCCAAGGTGAAAGACGAGCTGCAACTACAGCGCAATAAGATTCAGCTTTACTCACGGCAGGTGTTCATCACCGACGAAGTGAAGGACGTAGTACCCGAGTTCCTAATGCTGTTGCACGGCGTACTCGATTCCCCCGATATCCCGCTGAACGTGTCGCGCAGCTTCTTGCAAGCTGATGCTAACGTTAAGAAGATCAACACCTATGTTACCCGCAAAGTAGCTGATAAGCTCAGCGAGTTATACAAGAAAGATCGGGCAGGCTACGAGGAGAAATGGTCAGATATCGGCCTGTTTGTGAAGTATGGTATGTTGTCGGACGAGAAGTTCTACGATAAAGCCAAAGACTTTGCGCTTGTACAGAACACGGTCGGCAAATACTTCACTCTGACCGAATACCAAGAGTTTATCCAAGCCAACCAAAAAGATAAGCAGGAACAGCTCGTCGTGCTGTACACGTCTGATCCGGAGGCCCAGCATGCTTATGTGGCTGCTGCCCTCGACCGGGGCTATGATGTGCTGAAGCTTGATGGCGTACTTGACCCGCACTTCATTGGGCAGCTTGAGCAGAAACTCGAAAAGGTAACCTTCAAGCGAGTAGATGCGGATACCGTTGGCAAGCTCATCGAGAAAGATGACGCTACCGAGAGCGTGCTGAGCGACGAAGACAAAACACGTTTGCAAGAGCTGTTCGCGAAGGCCATCAGCAATGAGCACATGCACGTGCAGGTAGAAGCTCTGTCACCGCAAGATTCGCCTGTTATTATCACGTTGCCCGAGTTTATGCGGCGGATGAAGGATATGCAGCGCACGGGAGGTGGCGGTGGCATGGCTTTCATGGGTAGCTTGCCCGATAGCTATACTGTTAGCGTCAATGCCAACCACCCGGTAAGTCAGCGTATTCTTAATGCTGACGAAGAAGCTGGCCGTAAGCTAGCTCGTCAAGCCTTCGACCTAGGTCTGTTGGCGCAAAACATGCTGAAAGGAGAAGCGCTGACTGCTTTCGTGAAGCGTAGCGCTGACCTGCTGACGGCGGAATAGGTTTGTAACTGTGTAAGGAACGCGGACCCCAGCAGCGAAAGTTGTTGGGGTCTTGTCTTTTCGGCAAGGCTTACTTAGGTTCGGCAAGGAAGTCCTGCGTCAGTGGCCTAGGTCGTGGGCACCAAATCACTGTACCTTTACGTTTACTGCTGCGAATTTTGCTTGCTCTTTTATGCCATTCTCTCGTTTGCAATTCTTGCTGTTTGCTTTACTGCTACTAATCGGGGCGTGTTCTAAAAACACCGTTTCCTTCAATAGTAAGCCTGATCAGGTCATAGGAGCGCTAGCCGTCAATGACAGCTTGACGCAGAACAGCGATACCACAAACTTGCTCAAGACGAAGCGAGTGGCGATGACGAAAGAAGAGGAGCAGCAGGCGAAAGACAAAGACAAGAAGTCTAAGCGTAAACCAAAGAAGAAAAAGAACGTCTTCCTCGGCGAGCCTATCAAGAAAGCCTATACCAAATCAGGACCTAAAGGCCGTAACCAAGTGGTAGAGATCTTCTACTACATGCGTAATCCGCAGAAAACAGATCCATTCGCGCCCGTGCGTTATTATTATGATGCCCATAAGCGTCGCATCTTGCAGGATCGGGCTGGCCTAGATCCAGGCGCTAATAAGATCCTGCATGGCCCTTATAAAAAGATGCAGGGTGGAAAAGTCGTTGAAACGGGTTTCTATGCCGTTGGAACACGCCATCTGCGTTGGGAGCGGCTTAGTAAGGATAATATCTTAGTTACTAAAGTGCACTACGAGCGAGGCTTCCCTCGCGACGCCAATGTAACGTACTACGACGGCGAGCAGAAGCAAGTGAAAGAAGTAGTGCCTTACGTTGATGGGAAACTAGAAGGCGAGTACGTACGCTATCTTGAAAATGGCAAACGCGACTGGGATGGGCAGTTTGAAAACGGTAAGAAAGTAGGGTTATGGAACAAGTATTGGGGCTTCCGTAACCTGCCCAACAGACTGCATTACGTCTATCAGTACCCAGAAAGTGGCTATGAGCCCGCCGCAGAACCCATCTTGCTACGGGAATACAACCGTAATGGCGTGCTCGTCTATGAAAAAGATAAGCTTGACCGCCGCGATGCTGTAACGGATCGGCCCGGTACAAATCGGCCTGGTGCGAGCCGGCCAGGAAGTAGAAAATAAGGCAACTAGGGAAAAGTTAGTAGTTAATCAGTAGAAAGCATCCTCAAAGTGTTCAATTTGAAAGCCATTATTAGTTGGGGTAAGGGCTAGAATATCGAAGCGAATGTCGCCTTGCCAGTTGACTTCCTCTTGGTATTGGTCGGCGGCCAAGCGAAAGAGCTGGCGCTTTCGCTCAGTCACAAAAGTCTCCGGGTAGCCGAACTGAGAAGAAGAACGCGTTTTTACTTCAACAAAAATCAGTAATTCGGTACCACACCGTACGATAAGATCTACTTCGGCACGCTGGTAGCGGTAGTTTTGATAGTCTACCGTAAATCCGTGCGCAAGGAAGTAATCAGTAGCAGCGGTTTCGCCCGCGTGACCAAGTTGATGAGCAGCGTAGGACATAGGGTAGAGGCAGTTGCGAGAGGTGGTACAATTGGCTTTGGAGTGAATCTACGTACCTTTGCCATGGCACTGGCAGCAGATACTGGCCCGCTGGAACCTAAATGCTAAAACAGTTGCTATGGTGCACAACTGTTCTGCATCACATATCCCACCACTAGAGCTGTTTATTGATGGATTCCCTATATAGTCAGTGCAGTGTACCTGTTGCCGCAACTTCTGTTGCGGCTCCACTAGCGCCAATTTCAGCGAAGGAAAGTCAGAACCACCGAATAGCAGTACAACGGCTAGGTCTCGTAGATTACGAAACTGCTTGGGCTTATCAAGAAGAACTACTAGCAGCAACGCTCGCCATTAAAGCCCAAAACCGCGAAGCAATTGAGGCTGGTACGCCCGTAGCAGCAACGCCTAATCACCTTTTGCTTTGTCAGCATCCGCACGTTTATACGCTGGGAAAAAGTGGTAAGCCTGAGCATCTATTGCTCGATGCGGCCGCTTTAGTTGAACACCAAGCTACTTTTCACCGCATCAATCGGGGAGGGGATATAACGTACCACGGACCAGGTCAGTTGGTGGGATACCCCATTTTAGATCTTGATAACTTCTTTACCGATATCCACCGGTATCTGCGCGTACTAGAAGAAGCTGTAATCCATACCTTATTAGAGTACGACCTACGAGCCGGGCGCATTCCGGGTCTTACGGGTGTGTGGTTAGATTTCGAAGAAGGAGCAAGTAATCCGCGTAAGATTTGTGCCCTGGGTGTTAAGTGCAGCCGCTGGGTTACTATGCACGGCTTCGCGCTCAACGTCAATACCGATTTGTCTTACTTTGGTCATATTGTGCCGTGTGGTATCAGCGATAAGGCTGTTACTTCTTTGCAGCAGGAGCTAGGTCGGGCTGTGTCGCTCACCGAAGTCGAAGACCGACTGCTAGTGCATCTGGCCGAAATGTTAGCCGCTGAACTTACGTTTGAGGAAGAATGAAAGAGCATATTCCATTTGACCCAGTTGAAGGCGTTTCGATAGCTGTAGTGCCCGACGATAACGCTGCTACGGATGAAGGCAAAGCTGGCTGGCAGGTGTATTTGCTTAACCACAATAATTTCTCCTTGCAGAACGTCATTGTCAGTTCCAACGGTTACGGAACCAAGGAAGATGGTGAGCGGGTGCGTACCTCAACGCTACGTCATGTGTTTGTAGAGGTAGCCCCGCATAGCGCAGTGCCCGTCGAGCCCATCGATCCTGACTTATTTCATCTCAACAATCAGTATTGGGTAAGCTACTATCGTGGCGCACAAATCTTTGATAAGAAGTTCATATTCGTGCCTGACTCTATTATTGAGGCTAACCTGATTTCTATAGCGCTCCTCGGACGGCCAGGAGTGCTGCACAGTTAAATGGATTCTATAGCTAGTTATTGCCTTCAATAGCTAGCTTGTGCTTTTAAGCGTTGAACAGGGGATGAATGCACTCGGTATTTCGTTGAGTTTATCATTTATGTGGGCCTTCTGGGTAGCGCTCTTTGCGGTACCCTCCATTATCTATATTGCTCATCTCAAAAACATGCTGGATACGCCCAATGTGCGAACTGTGCATGAGTCGCTCACACCTAGGTTAGGCGGAGTAGCAGTGTTTGCTGGCTTCATGTCGGCACTTACCATTTTCGCCGACCTGAATAATGGAATTCAGCAGTTGTTGGCGGGTTGTATTGTTCTGTTCTTTGTTGGACTGAAAGATGATCTAGTGACGATATCAGTCACTAAAAAATTTGTTGGACAACTGTTAGCCACAGGCATCGTCATGATTATGGCCCAGCCTGAAATCCGTATCACTAGCTTTCAGGGCATCCTAGGTATTCATGAACTACCAGTTGGTATTAGTTACGCCTTTACCTTTTTGGTAATTGTTGGTATTACAAACGCAATCAACCTCATTGATGGCCTCGATGGTCTAGCAGGTACCATCGTTATTATCATTGCTAGCACGTTTGGCTATTATTTTTACCGTTACGGAGGTACCAGCTACAGTAACTATGTATATGTCTCTGTCTGCGTTGTGGGCGGGATATTGGGTTTTTTACGATACAACTTCCATCGTGCTAGCATCTTCATGGGAGATACCGGCTCATTGGTCTGTGGCTTCATCGTTTCAGTTCTTACTATTCAGTTTATTGAAATGGGGCTGAGAGTAGGGCAACCTTTCGCCTCTTCGGCGCCCTCCGTCGCCGTTGGAATCTTGTTCGTGCCCCTTTTTGATACGGTGCGCGTTTTTCTGGTGCGCATGCTGGCTGGCCGTTCGCCGTTTTCACCCGACAAAAATCATATCCATCACCGCATCCTCGCCATGGGCTTTCAACAAATAAGCACTGTGTTGCTGTTGAGCTTGCTTAATTTGGTAGTCATTCTATTCGTCATCAATTTTGCTGAGCTAGGTAATACGATACTGATTGGAGCATTGGTGGCTTTTTCTGTGCTCCTCAGCGTCTTCCTAGGTGTGTATCGTAGCCGTAGTGCGCAACAACGAGTAGCTTCTTAAGAAGCGAGTATAAGAATAGTGAGAAATATAACTGGGCAGCTAGCGAGTAAGGTAGTTTTATGTATATGGCTGGCGCTGCATACTGTAGCCGGACAGGCGACAGAGTATCGACCATTACCACCAGCGCCGAAAATAGGCATTTCTGATGAGTGGCTCATCTACGATGAAGCTGCAAACCGGTTGATCTTGTACCTACCTGGGTATCATAGTCCTGCCCGAGCTTACTATCAGTGGGTGAGTATTCGGCAAAAGCAAGCATTTCCTATTACGTTCACAGCACGTAAGGATCAAAGCTTATTTCTAGACAACCGGCTCATCTTTACGGCGCCTGGGCCAGCCTCTTACTCACTTGACCTAGCTCAGTTGTTGCCGCCTGGTATGGCTACTGGCTCACATCTCCTATGCGTATGGCATCCTGAAACGGCACCTGATATCTCTTCTTTTGCGAATAGTAGTCTAGTGCTTAAAGTTAAAGTTGGTAAGGCACCTAGTGCGACCCTCTTTGCCGCGCAAACACGTGCACATGGTCATCAGGGTGAAAACGTGTTTTTGTGTTTCTTACTCCTCATTGGGTTGTTTTACGGCGGAATACGGGCCACGTACCAGCCTAGCTTCGCTCGTATTTACCAGTTTGAGAATTGGTGGGGGAAAGGAAAAGATCAAGAGTTTTTAACCAAGCCAACAGCTACGTGGCTGAATATCTTGCTGATACTCGTATTTTCCTTGTCATTGGCGTTGCTGCTTGTTGCTATTCATACCAATATACAGACCATCGTTATCCTACGTCGTTTATTTGATGTGCCTGAATCAGCTATTATGGTACGCGTGCTCCTATACACGGGACTGATAGCAGGATTTGTGCTAGGTAAGTATCTGTTTCTGGAACTGATGGGTTATATCTTCGATGTGACAGAGCTAGTGATGATGCAGTATCGGGAATTCGTCCGTACTTTTCTGTTTATGGGATTGTTTCTCCCCGTAGTAATGGTCTTGTATCTAAGTTTAAATCAAACCTTGCCAGAAGCAGTGTTGTGGGCGTCTAATGGGGTCGTTTCCTTGATGTTGGTTGGTACAGTGGTTCGCATTGCACGCACGTTAAGCCGGCGCGTGTCCCTGCTGAATCTGCATTTGTTTTCGTACCTTTGCGCCACAGAAGTCATCCCCCTTTTGGTGCTTTTGAAGTTGATTGTGTTCACTTATTAGCATCCTGCGACACTGAGCATTTGGCTAGTGTTTTTAAGTCACTTATTTGCTTTAGACTTACCCATTCCTTTTACCTTATGGCCGAGAGCACAGACAAACCGGGGACAGGCCGGCACGCCAAGCGCATCTCCAGCATTCTGGTCACCCAGCCTAAGCCGACGAACGACGTATCTCCTTACTTTGCTATTGCTGAGAAGTACGGTATCAAAGTTGATTTTCGCGAGTTCATCCAGGTGGAACCGGTTTCTTACAAAGATTTCCGGAAAGAGAAGATAAACATTGCTGAGCATACAGCTATTATTTTCACTAGCCGAAATGCTGTAGATCACTTCTTCCGTATTTGTCAGGAAGCTAAGTTAGAAATGCCCGCAGAAATGAAGTATTTCTGCATTTCTGAGCAGACTGCTAACTATTTGCAAAAGTATATCGTATTACGTAAGCGCAAGTTGTTTGTAGGCCAACGTACTGCAGCTGACTTATTTGATGTTATCAAAAAGCACAAGAGTGAAAAGTTCTTGTACCCTTGCTCTGACATCCGCAAAGATGATATTCCTGAATTTATGCGGGCAAATAACTTCAAGTTTACTGAAGCTGTAATTTACCGTACAGTAGCTAGTGACTTATCTGATTTGTCCGACGTGAAGTACGATTGCATCGCTTTCTTCAGTCCATCAGGGATAAGTTCGTTATTCGTCAACTTTCCTGACTTTGAGCAAGACGGCACTCGCATTGCTGCTTTTGGACCTACTACGGCGAAGGCAGTTCTAGATGCGGGCTTAGAACTGGACATCGAAGCGCCTCAACCGAACGCGCCGTCTATGACTGGTGCTATAGAAGCGTACATACGGCTACATTACGGAGCGGATGCAGGGAAAGAGAAGAATAAGAGCGGCAAACAAAATGCCTAACTAGCATAAATGGAAGCAAATAATAACGATTTCCCTTCGTTATTTAGTCTAACTTAGTAGTAGGGCTTGTTGTATAAATCAACAAGCTCTCTCAGTTTATTATTCTTACTCTCAGCCAACACCGTTGCTTCCATGAAGGGAACTTTAATTGCCACTCTCCTGCTGTCGGCAGTTACCGGCACCGCGTTAGCGCAGCAGCAGCCTCAGTTCAGCCATTATGGATTCAATGGCATGTACTTGAACCCAGCGTATGCTGGCATAAAGGGGCAGGGAGAGATTACTACTATTGGTCGTGACCAATATGTTGGCTATAATGCTTCTTTTGATGATGGTGGTTCTCCTTTAACATTTATGCTTAGCGCCTCATTACCGGTGCAAGTTCTTGGTGGGGGAATAGGGGTGGTTGCTTATCGAGATAAGATAGCGCAGTGGAGTACTACAAATACACAACTCTCTTACTCTAAGCATATCAAAGTAGGAGAAGGAAAGCTAGGCATTGGAGTACAGGGTATATTCAACTACATATCTCAAGGGTCTTACCGTCCGAATGAAGAAGGCGATCCTAACGTTCCACAGCAAGGATCAGATCACAAATTCGATGCTGGAGCAGGCGTGTGGTATGAGTCGGATAAGCTTTATGCGGGGCTAAGTGTAAATAATTTGCTTCGTACGGGTTATAGCTTCAACAGCGTCCTGAATACTTCGTCTGCTTCCATCCTCAATGAGAACCATGCTTACTTTACTGCTGGTTACAATATCGAAGCAACTTCTTCCGTTGTAATCACTCCAACTGTGTTGGTGAAAATGGTGATGCCTGGCAAATTTGGGGATGATGGAAAATTTACGTTCAAGAACAACTCCTATGAGGGCGGAGTACGTGCAACATTTAATGATCGTTTTTGGGGCGGTTTAGCATATCGCTATGACGAATCAATCACAGGGTTGGCGGGATTAAGCTTCGCAAAGGACAATGCATTTAGGTTGGGATTAGCTTACGACTTTATTGCATTTAATCAAGATGCTCGTGCTTTGAGCTCATATGAAGTAATGCTTTCTTATCGCCTTCCTAAGCCTGGAATGGCCACACGACCCGCAATTCGTACGCCGCGCTACAGTTTTTAATACTGTAACTAATAATGGCCTGCTTATTGCCTTGAGGTTTTCAAGCAACTAATAAAGTGCTTTTTAAGTACTAACGAGCTGCCCAACATCGTTTAGTAGATTCTTAGTCGTGCACGTAAGTGTATCGTCTAGTTTTGGCAACTCATTTGTGTGCAAGTTGAGGAACCATTAAATTTGCTGACTCAGCGAAATTGTAATCTTTGAATATTGCCGCCTAACAGACTTTTTTTCTTAATATGAACAAGTTTCTCGGATTGCCTCTCGTAGCCCTTTCGGCATTGATATTGGGAGGCTGTGGTTTTGGCAAAGGACCTCAGGGGGACCTAGTCGGGGCGGAGGATCGGCCAGAGTTTAATCCCCAAGAAGTTCCTTTTGGGATGGTGCCTTGTCCAGGTGGAACATTTCACATGGGGCAAACTGACCAGGATATTTCAGCCTCTATGGTTAACATGAACAAGCAGGTAACAATCGCCGGCTTCTACATGGATGAGACTGAAATTACAAATAACGAGTATCGGCAATTCATGAATGCAATTCGCCAAGACTCTATCGATGTATTAGGCGAAGAATATGTGATGACGGAGCTTTATCCAGACACAACAGTTTGGGTACGTGACTTCACTTATCACATGGGTGACCCATTGATGGAGTATTACTATACTCATCCTGCTTTCGACGATTATCCGGTAGTAGGTGTTGACTGGTTTGCCGCCAAATACTTCTGCAATTGGCGTACTAAAAATAAAAATGCTGCTAACGCAGAAGCGGGGCTTGCGCCAACGCCAAACTTTCGTCTGCCTTCTGAAGCTGAATGGGAGTATGCTGCACGCGGTGGCCGCGACCTAGCTACTTATCCTTGGGGTGGGCCTTATCTACGCAACTCTAAAGGGTGTATGCTAGCGAACTTCAAACCAGGTCGTGGAGATTATGCTTCGGATGGGTATGCATATACGTCTCCAGTAGGTGCTTTTTTTCCGAACGACTTCGGATTGTATGATATGTCCGGTAACGTAGCAGAGTGGTGCGATGATGCCTTCATGGAAGCTTCAGTACCAGTTGTATGGGATATGAATCCTACTAATCCTGATGATAATGAACCTCGCAAAGTAGTGCGTGGCGGTTCTTGGAAAGACATAGCTTATTTCCTTGAAACAGGAACTCGTAGTTTCGAATACCAAGACTCTGCACGCTCTTATATAGGCTTCCGTACGTCTATGATTCAAATTGGTATGGGCACAAATAGTAAGTTGAACTAAACAGACTTTACAACACTTTCAATTTTTAACTCTTTTATAATCACTTTCACTTTCCTCTCTTTAAGTAAAATGGCAGCAAAAGGTAACTTCATGTATGACTCAGTAATGCCCAAAGTTTATGGTATTGGGGCAGCTGTAGTAATCATCGGCGCTTTGTTTAAGATTCTACACTGGAATGGCGCTGACGTTATGTTGATGGTAGGTCTAGGTACCGAAGCCTTGATCTTCTTTTTAAGTGCTTTTCAACCTAATGCAAAGGAAGTAGACTGGTCGCTAGTGTATCCAGAACTCAGCGAAGGCTATGATCCTTCAACCAATAGCAACAAACTGACGGCTACTACTAACAACGGCACTGGCTTAACTCGTAAGCTAGACGATATGTTGAAAGATGCCAACGTTACACCTGAAGCTATTGCTTCGTTAGGACAAGGTTTGAACCGTTTGAGCACAACCACGCAACAGCTAGCTGGCTTGGGTGAAGCTACTAACGCTACCGACGAGTATACCACTAAAGTACGCTCAGCTGCTCAGTCACTCGAGCGTATTAACCAGGCATATGCTAATACTGCTCAAGCTATGCAGGCTATGTCAGATGCTACTTCTGATGCCAAAGAATACCACGTGCAGGTTCAAAACGTAACCAAAAATTTGGGCGCGCTGAATGCTGTATATGAAATGGAACTTCAAGATGCTAACACTCATTTGAAGTCTATGAACAAGTTCTACGGTACTTTAAGCCAGGCCATGGAGAACCTGACTGAAGCCGGTAAAGAAACTGACCAGTTTAAGCAAGAAGTAACGAGCTTGACGACGAACCTGAACTCTTTGAACCGTGTGTATGGCAATATGCTAAACGCAATGCGCGCTAGCAGCTAGTAAAGCCGGCACTATTAGAGTTCTGTTCTATAAAACTATTGATTAGATAACATACCACAGCAATGGCAGGAGGAGCAAAGGAGTCTCCACGGCAGAAGATGATTGGCATGATGTACTTGGTACTGACTGCTCTTCTAGCCCTACAAGTAAACTCGGCAATTCTGCTCAAGTTTAAGTTTCTGGATGATAGTCTTTCTACTATCAACCAAAAGGTATCAACGGCAAACGATGGTACAATTAAAGGGATTGCGGCTCAAGTTGAGAAAAACCGCAACACAGCTAGTGATGTAGCTGTACTTAAGCAGAGCGAAGAAATACGTGAGCGTACCAAACAGATGATTGCTTATCTGCAAGGTGTACGTGACAAACTCTTGACGGCCACAGAAAATAAAGGCAAGAATGAGTTCAAGAATATGAGTGCTGAAGATAAAGTCGCCATTACCATGCTAGGTGGTAAAAAGGATGGCGCTGGTTATGCTCTCAAAGATGAGCTAAACAAGTACTCTGGCTACATTCAGAAGTTCGTACCTAATGCCTCTCCTCTTGCTCTTGATGCGAAAGAAGATCCGATGGTTACAGAGAAAGAGCAGAAGAACAAGAATTTTGCTGAGCTCAACTTCGAAAATACTCCTCTAGTAGCAGCTCTAGCTGTGCTGTCACAGAAAGAGGCTGAAGTCTTAAAGTACGAGTCAGATGCACTTGCAGCTCAATCAGCTAAGGTTGGCGGTAACATCATTGTATTCGATAAAGTAGGTGCTTTTGCTAGCGCAGAGTCAAATACAGTAGCTGCTGGTACCAAATACAAAGCTGAACTGTTCCTAACTGCATCAGCAACGGGTCTTCGTCCAACGATGACATTGAACGGTAGCCCTTTGCAAGTAGGAGGCGATGGCAAAGGCAAGATTGAATTCACTGCTACCCCTGGTGGCTTCGACGCTGCTGGTAATGCTAAAAAGCAGTGGACTGGTACGATTCGTTTCAAACAAAATGGCCGTGACACAACCTTCAAGGTAAACGTCCCTTACACGGTCACTAAGCCAGTAATGCAGGTTCAATCTGCTTCGGTACAAGCACTGTACTTCAAGTGTGGTAACAAACTGAACGTACAAGTTCCTGCTCTAGGAGCTCAATACAAACCAGGTTTCTCTGCTTCAGGTGCTTCTGTTATCCCAGGTTCGAAGACGGGTGAAGTGACACTAGTACCTAATTCGAAAGAAGTGACTTTGAACGTAAGCAGCGGTGGCAATGCAATCGGCTCGCAGACTTTCCTAGTTCGTCCAATCCCAAAGCCTGAAATCCACTGTGTGGTAGGCGGCCGCGAGGCTAATGACAAACAAGGTACCCCTATCACTGCCGTTCGTAACATGAGCCTAAAGGCCGTCGCTGATCCTAGCTTCGCCAACTTCCTCCCCGAAGATGCTCGTTACCGGGTAACTCGCTACGAAGTAACGCTAGTACGTGGAAAGCGCCCTGCTATTCCAACGCGTACTATCAGTGGTCCGGATGCTAACCTAAACGATGTTGTGAACTCAGCCCGCGAAGGTGACCGTCTGTTCGTTGAAGTAAAAGAAGTTCAGCGCATGAACTTCCAAGGCAACACAGAGTCAGTGAATGTCTCCAAGACAATCAACATACCGCTGCTCTAAACCATCTTAAATTAACCGCAGCTTTCCAGTACTTCGGTATGAACAAATTCCTTTCCTTAGCCGTGCTAACGGCAGGTCTGACGCTGTCGGTGGCGGCTTCAGCTCAAGAGCAAGCTACCACCGCGAGCAGCAACGGCTCCAACCGTCCGATCCCGAATTCAGATATTATGTTTAGCAAAACGATCTGGCGGGCAGTCGACCTTCGGGAAAAGCAGAACAAGCCTATGTTCTCGGAAGGTAAAGAAATCAGCCGAGTGATTATTGAAGCTGTGAAGCGTGGTGAATTGCAAGCATACAGCAATGATTCTTTGACTCGGACTATTACTCCAGCAGAGATGACTTCTAATATGTCATATGCTGAAGCTTCTGCTGGTCTTTCAGATGAGGAAAAAGCAGCTGGTTTCAGCGAGCAAGATGCCGGTGGTGCATGGGGAGCTGCTAGCGATGATGGCTGGGGAACACCCAAGAAAAAAGCCACTAATAGTAAAACAAAAGGTAAGACGAAAGCAGTTGCTGCGAAGCCAGCCACACCTCCACCTCCGCCTAGCTATGAGTATCGTCCTAAAGACTTATACCAAATGGAGGTGAAAGAAGATATGATCTTCGACAAGAAACGGTCGCGGATGTATCATGACATCAAGTGCATTGGGTTGCTAGTTCCTGCTACATTGTCTGCGAATACTTCAGGCATCGAGAAAACAATTGGTTACTTCAAATACTCGGATCTAGTTCGTGTGTTTCGCAACAATCCTGATAAAGCCATTTGGTTTAACTCGCAGAATGATGCTCAACACAAGAATCTAGCTGATGCCTTTGAGCTGTGGTTATTTAACTCTTACATCGTAAAAGTTTCTAATCCGAACGATGCTCGTCTAGACGAAATATATGGTGGTCAACAGCAAGGGGTACTAGCTTCTCAGCAAGCAGCTTCTGACTTGATCGAGTACGAATACAATCTTTGGAGCTTCTAATCAGTCTCCTCTAATAAAAGAAAGGCCCTCGCTATGTAGCGAGGGCCTTTCTTTTATTAGAGGAGACTAGCCTATTATGCCGTTGTTGCAGGCCCTGTTTGGGTAGCTTGCTGTTCTTGCTGTTCAAAATGATTGAGCAAAATGCGAGCCTTTGCTTTACCAACTTCAGTGATCAATTCTGCTTCAGACAGTTCGCGAATCTTCTTCACAGATTTAAATTTACTTAGTAGCTTTTCAGCCGTTGTTGGTCCTAGGCCTTTAATATCAGTTAGTTCAGTTTTAAGCGTAGACGCATCACGGCGGTTACGGTGAAATGTAATACCAAAGCGATGCGCTTCATCACGCATACGTTGAATCAGACGCAGGGTCTCCGACTTTTTATCAATGTAGAGTGGAAGAGGATCATTAGGAACATAGATCTCCTCTAAGCGCTTAGCAATACCGACCACTGGAATCTTGCCCCACAAGTCAAGGTCGCGTAAGGCTTTGACAGCCATACCTAGCTGCCCTTTCCCTCCATCTACGACAACTAGTTGTGGTAAAGAGGCTCCTTCATCTAGTAAACGACGGTATCGGCGAGTAACAATTTCGTACATCGAGTCAAAATCGTTTGGTCCCACGACTGTCTTAATATGGAAGTGACGATAATCTTTCTTGCTCGGTTTCGCATTACGAAAGCAGACCATCGCAGCAACTGGGTTGTCACCTTGAAAATTCGAGTTATCGAAGCATTCAATGTGTTTAGGTAGTTCAGTCAAGCGTAAGTCGCGCTTTATGCCTTCCATAATGCGAACTTCATTTACGTCTTTTGACCGATCATTCATACTCTCCTTTTCTTTGCGCAAATAGAGGACGTTCTTGATAGAAAGCTCTAGCAACTTACGTTTGTCACCGATTTGCGGTACGGTAAGCACGACTCCTGGCAACGGTAATGGTGATAGTGACACGTTGGTAAGAATCTCTTTGGATTCGCTTTCGAACTCTTCGCGCATCTGCATGATCAACGGAGACAGAATATCTGCATCCACCTCATCAAGTTTTTTCTGTACTTCCAATGACTGAGTTTGGATAATTGCGCCATTCATTACCTTCAAATAGTTGATAAAGGCGCTCTTTTCATTGGATGCTATGCTGAATACGTCAATGTTTGAAAGTGACGCGTTGACAACGGTTGACTTCGCTTGAAAATCATCTAAGCGGTCAAGCTTTTGCTTCAAAGTATGAGCTAGCTCAAATTGTTGCTCTTGAGCTGCCTGCATCATTCGCTCCCGGAAATAAGCTTTAGGGACGGAAAGATTGCCGCTCAGAATATTACGGATCTGCTGGATATATTGCGCGTACGTTTCTTCATCTTGTAGCCCCTCGCATGGTCCTTTGCAGTTACCTAGATGATATTCTAGGCATACTTTAAACTTGCCAGCTTCTATATTATCTGATGATAAATTATAAGTGCAGGTACGAAGCGGGTAAAGCGCCCGAATCAGCTCCAATACGATGTTCATTGCCGTGAGATTCGCATATGGGCCATAGTATTTAGAGCCGTTTTCAATTTTATTACGCGTAGGCAGCAGCCGCGGGAATCGCTCATTTGTCAAGCACAAATACGGATACGTTTTGCCGTCCTTGAGCAAAATATTGTACTTGGGTTGGTGCTGTTTGATTAAGTTATTCTCTAGTAAGAACGCTTCAGATTCATTGTCAACAATTGTGAATTCAATACGCTTAATATTCTTAACTAGCTGCTGAGTCTTCTTGTTGTGGTCTTGCTTAGTAAAGTAACTGCTGACACGTTTGCGAATGTCTATGGCTTTACCAACGTAAATAATGCCCTCATCATCGAAGTATTTATAGATACCTGGGCGATGAGGAAGATGACGAATCTGCTCTTGTAAATGGGCGTTAGCAGCCATACAGCGTAAATTGGAAAAGAAGTAAGCGGTGGAGCATACAATGGTACGCAGAGTGATAACGCAGAGGTTCACGTAGGAATTTCCGCAAGAGCGCTTTATAAACAAAGACGTGACAAATGCTTCGCACTTGCCACGTCTTCGAAAGGATAACAACCAACTACTGGAGGATCTGACAGGCTAGATATCCTTGTCATCTAAGTCATCTAGCTCAGCTTGATTGAGCTTCTGATCGTACGGAATTGTGTCACGCTGTCCGCCATTATAACGACTGCAATCTGTCTCAATCGAAAGATTAGCCGGTTTGGGGAAAGGATTAGTATCAATGCCAACTTTATCCTTGTTCGCGTAAACCTTACGCATGAACAAACCATAGATGGGGAGAGCTAACCGTGCTCCTTGGCCATAGGCTCCTGTGCGGAAGTGGATACTTCGATCTTCCCCACCGACCCACATACCACACACAAGGTTAGGCGTGATGCCCATAAACCAAGCGTCAGAGTAATTGCTGGTAGTACCGGTTTTTGCCCCCATTTCATAAGGAAACTTAAACCCAGTTTTGAGGATAGTAGAAGTGCCACCTTGTTCTGTTGTAGAAGCCTGTAGCATATAAGTCATCAGGTAAGCTGTTTCCTCATTCAAGGCGTCCCGTGTCTGCGGCACGAACTCACGCAAGACGTTACCATTCTTGTCGGCAATGCTTGTTACCATCATTGGTGAGGTCCACACACCTTTGTTCACAAAAGTGCTGTAAGCGCCGCATAGCTCGTAGATACTCACGTCGCTCGAGCCGAAGCCTACGGCTGGTACTGCTTCAATGGGGGAGGTAATGCCTAGTTGTTTAGCATATTTTACTACATCTTCGGGTCCTACTTCCTTTACTAGCCACGCCGTAATGGAGTTCATGGAACGAGCTAAGGCTTGCCGCAGGGTAAAAGTGCGACCAGAAAAGCCACCCTCAAAATTCTTCGGCGTGTATGCTGGCCGGCCAGCGACTGCTGGGAATGTTGTAGCTATGTCTGGCCGTTGGAGACAAGGCGAATAGCCACGGTCGATGGCTACTGTGTACACGATCGGCTTGAACGTTGAGCCAGGTTGACGCTTGCCTTGCTTCACGTGGTCGTATTTAAAAAATTTGAAATTAGTGCCGCCTACCCAAGCTAGAATATGACCATTGAGCGGGTTCATCGCCATAAAGCCAGCGTGTAGGTAGCGTTTATAGTAAGCCAAAGAGTCCATTGGCGACATTACTACTTCTTTCTCCCCTTGCCACGAAAAAACCGTCATCTTATACTTCTTATTCAGATAGTAATTGATGGAGTCCTTGTTGCCCTCAAAACGATTATAAAGCGACTTGTAGCGCTCAGTACGTTTGATAGAGGTTTGCAAAAAGTTGGGAATAACGCGCCCGTTCTCGTCACGCCATGGTAATTGCCCTTTCCAATGCTGGGTAAACCATTTTTGCTGCAGTTGCATATGGTCTGCAACTGCAGACTCCGCATAGCCTTGCATCCTCGAGTCGATGGTTGTATATATTTTTAAGCCATCGGCATAAAGGTCATGATCGGTTTCCTTAGCCCATTTTAATAGAGACTTGGCGATTTCTGTGCGGAAATAAGGAGCAATGCCTTTGTTGGCATTTTCCACATTATAGTGCAAGACAATTGATTTGCCTGTCGCCTTTTCGTAGGTCGGCTGATCAATGTAGCCATACTTGTACATCTGGTTCAAAACCCAATCGCGACGCTTCCTGGATCGTTCGGGGTTGCGTACGGGGTTAAACCACGAGGGCCCATTCACTAGGCCTGCTAGCAAAGCAGATTCCTCTATCGTTAGTGCTTTGGGCTTTTTGTTGAAGAAGGTTTTGGCAGCTACGTTGATGCCGTACGCATTGGAGCCAAACTCAGCAGTGTTGAGATACATGCGCAAAATTTCCCGCTTCGTGTAGTTGCGTTCTAAGCGCACTGACATGATCCACTCCTTCGTCTTGACGATTAGCATTCGTAGGCCTGGTACATGACTCAACACGCCATCATTTAGGTCTTCGCGGGTACGGAAAAGTAGCTTGGCCAGCTGTTGCGTCAAGGTTGAGCCGCCGCCGCCTTTGCTGCCAGTGACGATGCCTGTTACTACCCGGCCCATAGCCTTCAAATCAATACCAGAATGATGCTCAAAGCGCACATCTTCGGTCGCGATAAGCGCATCGATTAAGTTTTGAGGAAGGTCTTCGTAATCGGCTGGCGTACGGTTTTCCCGAAAAAACTTACCCATCAGCACGCCGTCGGCAGAGTAGATCTCAGAAGCTAGCTCACTTTTGGGGTTCTCTAACGTCTTAAGATTCGGCATCCGCCCGAACAGATTCAAAAAGTTGATGCTGACGGCGAAAATGTACAGGATAAATAAGACGAACCCGCCGCCAAACAGCCACCATAGCGCACGTGTAATACGGGCAAAGCGGCCAGAGTGCTGAGGTTTGCGAAGCGAGGGTTTATTTTTAGTGGCAGGATAAGCCATATTTTCTAAAACTGAATTATGGAATCTGACGCCAGAAGAAAGCTAGCTCCTCACCCCTTAAATCCTATAGGGGGAACAGCAGCTTGCCATAGCGTTACAATGACAACAGGTTACTTGGTATAAGTCTGTTGATAGAAACGCTGATACTCTTCTACGTCCTTGCTTTGAAGCAAAAGTGGTAAGTTATCAATACCAACAACCAAGGTTTGGTAACCCACGCCGCGCAAACGACTTAAGGGAGATTGAGGACCGCGTAATTTTAAGGCGTAACTCTGGGCCACTTTCGCATTTGGTAACGGCTGAATAACAACCATGTCTAATGCATCATTCAAACTCGATTCCTGAGTGGTAAGATTGTTAGCTCGGAAAAACCGGCCGTTGTAGGCACCTAGCAAGCTAGGTATGTCTTTTAAAGGAGGATTGCCTTTGGGAAAAGCTAGCACGACAACATGCTGAACATTCGGGTTTGGAATGAAGGCCGTGGCAGGTTTGGTAGGGAGGATTGGCGCTGGAGTTTCTTTGTTATTCGCCAAGGCCGGCGCCGGTGAAGCTGGCGGTGTGCTCGCCGCAGGATTCGATGCAGGGACTGGGGCGGTAGAAGTAGGAGGCGTTGCTGGGGCTGAAGTAACGGCAACGGTCGTCGGATTGGACGAAGAAGCAGGCGTGGGAACAGTTGGTATAGCAGGGCTAGGTGCTGTAGGCGCATCTGCTGGATTGATAATGGGCCGAGGGACTTGCGGCTTACGAGGAAGGGGTTTACCTGAACGAGCAGAAGCGGTAGTAGGTTGATTCTCTGCGTAAATGACGCGAAGCCGGCTTTCCACCTCACCAGGCTTGAATAGTGAAACCACAGGCTTATCAGTAGAGGCTAGGGCACCTGTTATCTTACCAGCTTCGTATTCTTTATACGTGTTCAGCATGGTCAGGGCTTGGCTACTTAGTTGGCTATCGGGGAAGTCCTTATAGAACTTTTCGACCGAAGCTTTTGCCGTAAGTGGCGGCTGGGTTCGGATAGTAAGCAGTGTATTTAGGAAAGCCAACCGATCATTCAGATCGTTTTCAGGATATTGTTGCTTGGTAAGGTCTACCAACTCCGCTGCCTTCTTGAACTCCTGTCTTTTATACAGAGCAAAAGCGGAGTCTATTTGCACAGCTACTTTTGCATTCGCAATGGAAGTGCGGCGCAAGTACTCCGGATCAGCTACCAACTTTGCATACGAAGAGTTCGGAAATTCTTGTCGGAGGCGCTGAGCATACACATCCGCTTTCGGGGCATCAGGCTGCTCTTTGTAGATAAGATAAAGGCTGTAATACGTTTCGGGACGGTGTTTACTTTGCGGAAAACGCGCTACTACTTTCTCGTAGGTTTCGGCAGCTCGCACAGGCTCTCGCAACTGCTGGCTGTAGATGGTACCTAGGGTAAATAATGCTTCTTCCACTTGTTTTTGTGAAGCCTGCATTTGGGCTTCCGTAAGCGGGATGGCCTGCCGGTATTTTGCTACCAATGCTTCTTGCTGAGCTGCCGGATCCGTAGGGGCAGGAGTAGCAGATGCTTCTCCTGGGTTCACGTTCGTGTTGCTAGCGCCGGCAATAGTAACGGGTACATTCCCACCGCGGCTAGTCACGGCTGAGCCGCTAGCTTGACTGGTTACACGCCAGTTATCCTGTAGCTGTCGGTCGCCCCAGCGGCGAATAAATTCGCTACGTGCAGTTGCCAGTGCCGTAGGATTGTCGAAATACCACTGTGCGCCAGTACTAGTTGCCGCAAATGTGTTAGGGTCGATATTGGGGTCTCCTGTCCGCAGGGAGCTGACACCGGAAATAGACTCCTGTTGGCGAGCTTGCTTTTCCTGTTGCGCAAGCAAGCGTTCTTGTTCCTTCTTCTGGGCTTCCAACTCAGCAGTTGCGTAAGTGGTTAAGCGAGTTTGTAAGGTAGAAGGGTCTAGCTTGGCAAGCGCTTGCAGACTATCCTGTGTTTCAACAATCGTGATTTGTTGGGCAAACTCCTTCAAAATAGCGCTTCGCTCCGCCGTTGCTTCATACTCTAGCGCCGTTTTGGGCATGTTCTGCACGGTGCTGTCGTAGTAGGCAGCAGCTAAGCGGTATTTCTGCAAATTCTCGTAATAGATTCGCCCCGCCAGTAAATATGTGTACGACTTCTGCGCCTTGTTGGGTCCAGGTGTCCGAGCCGATTTTTGTAACAGAGCGAGGGCCTGATCATACCGTTGCTGACGGTAATTGAGCCGCGCCATCTCGTAGTAGATCTTGTCGCGATATTCTTTGTTTTTCGCGTCTTTTAACAGCTTCGTAAAGTACTTGTCTAAGCGGGCCCGGTCGGTAGTATTTAAGTCAGATACTTGGCCTAGCATCAGCTTCGAGAAAAAGTCAAGCTCGTACGGCGGATTGCGCTTCAGTATTTTGTTGAGCTCGGCATAGGCTTTCTTGTCTTCATTATTAGCCTGGTACAACTGCGCTAGGATATAGCGAGTGCGCGATTGCTCGTTTTTTTCCTCGATGTAAGGAATCGCCTGCTCTAGCTGCTCGATAGCTAGCTTTTGGTTACCTGTAAGCAAATAGTATTGGGCACGCGTCAGGAACAACTCACGAGCGTTTTGCTCCTGGCCTTGCTCTTTGTCTAAGATATTAGAAACCAAGAGCGCGCTTTCGTAGTCCTTGTCGGCCAAAAAAGCGCGCATAAGCCAAATCAAAGACTCATGCTTTGCATTGGGGTCTTGACTAGTGGTGTTGATGTACTTAAAGGTCTTGATGGCATCTTCTAGCTCAAGCTTATAATAACGAGCCTTTCCAATAAGCACGTAGCTATCATCTGTCCAATCGCTACCAGGCCGGTGTTGAATCGGTAAGGAAGCCTTTTTTACCACGTCGTCTAAGTCAGCCGTGATCTTCGTAACGGTGGCTTCATCGAGCGTCGGAAAAAGAGGTAAGATTTGATTATAATCGTTTACCCGATTTTTATAAAGCGTAGCCTCAAGTGCACGCATCTTCTCCCGTGCAAGAAAATAAGCGTTGTCGCGAGCTACTACATTGTCGTATGCTTTACCAACGACTGAGCGCTCTGACGAACAAGCACTGATGCCTACTGCAATAACCGGTAATGCTACAAAGGCAAGAAGCAGACGAGAAGCTAAAGAATGGATCAAGGTAGATGAGATCGGAACAGTAATGGGCAGAAACAAACGTGTGCCGGGTCTTGGTTCGTTCGAAGGCAAGCACACCTGCTGCACAACGTAGCACGTTGAGTAAAATTACGATTTTCTCGGCGCGGATTTGATTTCACCGCATGAAGCGGGCTTTGATAGACACTGCTACATCGAAAAGTAATACTTTTGCCATTCTAAGTCCAGCGAAGTATGTCCATCCCTCCTGAATCTGATAAAAAATCTGCCAATTCTGGAGCCGACCGTATGCGCAGCTTTGCTCAGTATTCAGGGCTAGCTTTTCAGATGTTAGCTACCATTGGCTTGTGTGCATGGGCAGGGATAAAGCTCGATGCACATTTTCAAAACAAAAATCCGTGGTTTACCATCGGGCTCATGTTGCTTGGAGTATTAGGTGCTATGTATCAAGTTATACGATCTATCACTCGTAAGTCGTGAAGTATAAAGCGACCTTTTAATAAGTATAAGTTCATACGCCCTCAGCCTAGCTATAGCTACAATGAAGCGATTTAGCCGCGACCTTTTTTTATTCTGTATTTTATTGGGAAGTGTAATCTACGCTATCAGTAGTCAATTTGGTCCGCGTATAATCCATCCCCTAACTTTTTACATTCTAGGCTTCTTCGCAATCCTTTCAGCAATAACTTACTGGATCACGGCCCGACTGGTACGTGTCAACCCTAATAATTTCATGGCTGCCTACTTCGGGTCGGTAGTAGCACGATTATTAGTATCCGTAGGATTTGTGCTTGTCTACTTCTATAAAGGTGGCGCTAAAGAAGGTGCAGGCACTTGGGCTTTCCTAGGTAGTTTCTTTCTCCTGTATTTTCTATTTGCTGGGTTTGAAATCTGGAGCGTGCTGAGTAACTTGCGCCCGTTTTCAAAACGGGGTTAATCAAATCTTCATCTTTCCTCTGATAGCCCTATAACATGCTCTTAATGAAGCGTTTATTAATAGCTCTCTTCTGCATTCTTTCGCTTCCTGTTTTCGCAAACGAACCAGCTGCGACCCAGGCTGAAGCTACCGAAAAGGAAGCTTTCAACCCGGGCGAGATGATTCTGCACCACATTGGCGACTCGCATGAGTGGCACTGGTTCTCGACTGATAATAATCATCTAACGACTTACCTGCCGATTATTGCCTACCGGCCAGGACAAGGATTAACGGTTTTCTCGTCCAAGCGAATTGCTGAAGGAGAGGCCTACGAAGGCTTGAAGCTAGAGCACGAACATCTTGTTGCTGAAGACGGCGGCAAGGTATACGATTTCTCACTTACCAAGAATGCCTTTGCGTTACTGCTTAGCAGCATTATGATGCTGGTCGTGTTCAGCATTGTTGCCAACGGCTACAAGAAACGCCAAGGTAGTGCCCCAAAGGGCCTGCAGTCCTTCATGGAACCAATCATTATGTTCATCCGTGATGAAATAGCGAAGAAGTCTATCGGGCCAAAATATGAGCGTTACATGCCGTACTTGCTCACGGTCTTCTTCTTTATCTGGTTCAATAACTTACTAGGTCTTACTCCTGGTGCAGCTAACCTGACAGGTAATATCGCAGTGACCTTAACCCTAGCTATGCTAACACTACTTATCACGCTATTCAGCAGCAATAAGTATTACTGGGGTCACATTTTCGCTACCCCAGGTGTGCCGATGTGGCTGCGACCTATCATGATTCCGGTAGAATTGATTGGTGTTATCACCAAGCCTTTCTCTCTAATGGTTCGTCTTTTCGCCAACATCACAGCAGGTCACATTGTAATTTTAAGCTTCATCAGCCTGATTTTTATCTTCCGTAGCATAGCAGTAGCGCCTGTTTCATTAGCTTTTGGTTTGTTCATCAACGTGCTAGAGCTGTTGGTCGCTATTCTGCAAGCCTATATCTTCACACTACTGACGGCTATGTACATTGGTGGTGCAGTGGAAGAGCATCACGATGCTGACTTGCAAATTGGTGGCGGCGATGGCGCTGCTCCAGCCCACGGCCACGGTCACTAACACGTTTTCACCCAGCTTTTCATTTCATTCTCTTTAAAACTCCCTTTTTATGCTTCTTTCTCTGTTGTTGCAGGTTGCTAATTCCGCTGGTCTGGCCGTATTCGGCGCCGCAATTGGTGCTGGTCTGGTTGCACTAGGCGCTGGTCTAGGCATCGGCCGCATCGGTGGTAGCGCTATGGAGGCTATCGGTCGTCAACCCGAAGCTTCTGGCCGTATTCAAACCGCAATGCTAATTGTTGCTGCGCTTATCGAAGGTCTGGCACTATTCGCAGTCGTAGTCTGCTTGCTTATTTCCTTCAAGCTCTAATAGGGTAGAAGTATCATAGCAGCAGCCCGTTGCGCGTCGCTTCGGCGCACGGCGCAACGGGCTGCTCGTGGTTTTGTGGTACGAGTGTTTTAGCCATTGTTGGCTAACTCGCCCTCTAGGCTGCAACCTTGTCCGCTAACTTATTACCATCAGTACGAACGCTTTACTGACTACCCTCTTATGCAAATCGTAACGCCTGAATTCGGCCTGATTTTCTGGCAACTGGTCATCTTCTTGGTCGTGTTGTTTCTGCTGGCCAAGTTTGCTTGGAAGCCTATCCTCTCCTCTCTTAAAGAACGCGAAGACTCTATCGAAACAGCTCTGCGCATGGCTGACCAAGCTAAGCTAGAGATGCAACTGTTGAAAGCTAGCAATGAGAAGCTTCTTGCTGAGGCACGCCAAGAGCGTGACCGCATGCTGCATGAGGCTACCCAAATGGCTACTCAACTGATAGACCAAGCCAAGAATAAAGCTACCGAAGAAGGTGGCCGCATGATTGTGCAAGCCCGCGAAGCCATTCAGAACGAGAAGAACGCGGCTTTGGCCGAAGTAAAGAACACTGCTGCTCAGCTGTCCATCGACATTGCTGAGCGTATCCTGCGTCGTGAGTTGACAGATAGCGCTGCCCAGCAGCAGCTAGTAGATTCTTACTTAAAGGATGTTAAATTGAATTAGTAGTGAGTATCAAGTATTGAGTAGTGAGTTTCGGGTGACCGATACGATACTAGCTCAATACTCACTACCAACTACTCAATACTAAAATCAATGTCTGAACAACGCGCTGCCTCGCGCTATGCCAAGTCGATGCTCGACTTGGCGCAGGAGCGGGGAAACTTGGAACAAGTGAAAGAGGACATGGATCTGTTCGCCAAAACATTGGAACAGAACCGTGACCTTCGTTTGTTGCTACGTAACCCAATTGTGAAGCACGATAAAAAGCTGTCTATTCTGCGCGCTATCTTCGGAGGCAAGGTGTCGGAAGTGACGGAGAAGTTCTTCACTATTATTACGCAACATAATCGTGAGAGTGCACTCGAATGGGTAGCCATCGAGTTCCAAAGTCAATACGAAGCGCTACGTGGTATCCAAGTAGCTCAGGTAACCACAGCTACGCCTCTCAATGCCATTCTGCGGCATGAAGTCACAAAGCTTGTACGTGAGCAGACTGGCCATCAGAGTGTAACGCTTAGCGAGAAAGTTGATCCAGAACTCATTGGTGGCTTTGTGCTACGTGTGGGTGATCGGCAAATCGACGACTCAGTACGTAGCCGCTTAAACCGGTTGCGCAATACTCTTAAAGAGACCTCCCACCAATCTCAATTATAAAAAAGCATCATGGCAGAAGTACGTCCGGATGAAGTATCCGCCATCCTGCGGGAGCAGTTATCCAACTTCAAAACCGAAGCCGAACTCGAAGAAGTTGGCACGGTGCTACAGGTTGGCGACGGGGTAGCTCGCATCTACGGATTGGGTCAAGCTCAATCGGGGGAGCTGCTCGAATTCGAAAATGGCCTACAAGCGTTGGTGCTCAACCTGGAAGAAGACAACGTAGGCGCCGTAATGCTCGGTGACTACAGCGACATCCGGGAAGGAGCTACTGTACGCCGTACCAATAAGATTGCCTCTATCAAAGTTGGCGACGGCATCATTGGCCGCGTTGTCAATACCCTAGGTCAACCAATTGATGGACGTGGTCCTATCAAAGGGGAAACCTACGATATGCCCTTGGAGCGAAAAGCTCCTGGTGTAATTTATCGTCAGCCAGTAAACGAACCGCTGCAAACGGGTATCAAAGCTATCGACGCTATGATTCCGATTGGCCGTGGTCAGCGTGAATTGATCATTGGTGACCGTCAGACGGGTAAATCGACGGTAGCACTCGATACCATTCTAAACCAGCGTGAGTATTTCGAGCGTGGTGAGCCCGTGTTCTGTATCTACGTAGCCGTAGGGCAGAAAGCTTCTACCGTTGCACAGGTAGTGAATGCCTTGACGCGCGGTGGTGCCATGGACTACACGGTTGTAGTAGCCGCTTCGGCTTCTGATCCAGCGCCAATGCAGTTCTTTGCGCCGTTCACGGGTGCTGCTATCGGTGAGTTCTTCCGCGATACGGGCCGTCCGGCTCTCGTGGTTTATGATGACTTGTCGAAGCAGGCTGTGGCGTATCGTGAAGTGTCGTTGCTGTTGCGTCGTCCTCCAGGACGTGAGGCTTATCCTGGCGACGTATTCTATCTGCACAGCCGTTTGTTGGAGCGTGCCGCGAAGATCAACGCTTCCGACGTAATTGCGCGCGACATGAACGACTTGCCTGATAGCATCAAGCATCTGGTGAAAGGTGGTGGCTCGCTAACGGCACTTCCCCTAATCGAAACGCAGGCAGGTGACGTGTCAGCCTACATTCCGACGAACGTAATTTCGATTACAGATGGTCAGATCTTCCTAGAGACTAACCTGTTTAACTCAGGTGTGCGTCCGGCTATCAACGTGGGTATCTCAGTAAGCCGCGTAGGAGGTAATGCTCAGATCAAGTCGATGAAGAAAGTGGCTGGTACGCTAAAGCTAGACCAGGCACAATTCCGCGAATTGGAAGCGTTTGCTAAGTTTGGCTCTGACCTAGATGCCTCGACTAAGCTGACGATCGAGCGGGGACGTCGCAACCTCGAAATTTTGAAGCAGCCACAGTTCTCACCGGTAAAAGTAGAAGACCAAGTGGCTATCATTTACGCGGCTACCAACGGTTTGCTCGATAAAGTACCCGTTGACAAAGTGCGTACGTTTGAGACTGAATTTCGCCAAGTGATGCAGTCACGCCATCCAGAAGCGCTGAAGGCGCTGAAAGCTGGTAAACTAGATGACAGCATTACAAATGCAATTCGGGAGGTAGCTAAAGATCTTTCGGCTGCTTACACGAAGTAAATGGTCAAATGGCTGAGTAGCTAAACGGTTGATCTTTCTTAACTCAACCAACTAGTTATTCAGCCATTTAACAATTCAACCATTCAATAAATGGCTAGCTTAAAAGAAGTCCGCAACCGCATTACTTCCGTGCAAAGCACGCAGCAAATCACCAAAGCCATGAAAATGGTAGCGGCGGCGAAGCTGCGTCGGGCTCAGGATAACATCCTGCGGATGCGCCCTTACGCGCAGCGCCTCAACAGTATTCTGAGCAACCTGACTAACCTAGCCGGTGACAATCTGGTAAGCGAGTACGGTGCGCAGCGTGAAGTAAACCGGGTGCTCATCATTGCCGTCTCCTCTGATCGGGGCCTCGCAGGAGCATTTAATAGTAATATATTCAAAGGTGTAAACCAGCTCATTGCAGAGCGTTATGCAACGCAAGCTGCTGCTGGCAACATCACGGTATTGGCTATTGGCAAACGGGCACATGATTACTTTTCAAAGCGTGGCCCGCTCTTAGGTGATTACACGCACGTTTTTGGCCAGCTATCTTTCGATACGGTACGCGTTGCCGCTGAACAAGCGATGGAAGGTTTCCGTACGGGCGAGTTCGACGAAGTAACCATGGTTTACAACGAGTTCAAAAACGTTGCAACCCAGATTGTTCGCTTCGAACAGCTGCTGCCCTTGGTGCCTGCTGAAGCTCCTGTCGAAGCTGCTGCGATGTCGAATGTTGACTACATCTTTGAGCCTTCGAAAGAAGAGATTGTGCAGACGCTGATTCCGCAGTCGTTGAAGATTCAGCTGTATAAGGCTGTATTGGAAAGCAATGCTTCGGAGCACGGCGCCCGTATGACGGCGATGGATAAGGCTACCGAGAATGCTGGTGAACTGCTCAAATCGCTTAAGCTTACTTATAACCGCACACGCCAAGCGGCTATCACGACCGAGATTCTCGAAATCGTGGGTGGCGCCGAGGCGTTAGCATCGAGTCGCTAGCACAGCCACCTAGCTTTACAAAAAAGCCCGCTTCTATGCAGAAGCGGGCTTTTTTGTAAAGCTAGGTGGCTGTATTTTACGACAACTTCATATACTGCCGCTGAGCCCGTTGCTTATCGGGTTTGGGTACCGCTGGCTGTTGCTCTAGCAATGTAAAGATGTCTTGGGGCTCTATTTCTGTAAAGTCCTTGATGATTTTCATCGGGCTCTGAAATTTGCTGGCTTCAACTGAAGTAGCTAGACAAACGCAACGCATGCCCGCACGGTAGGCTGCTTGCTCACCAAGTACTGCATCTTCAAAGACCACGCAACGCTCGGGTGGGATGCCTAGCTTTTGCGCCACCACCGTAAATGTATCAGCGTGCGGCTTGCCTTTTTCTACGTCGTCAGCACCTGTAATTATATCAAAGAAAGAGCGTAAGTGTAGATGGTCGATGATGTAGCCGATGGTTTCGGATGCGGAGCCGGTACCAAGCGCAATCTTGAAGCCGGCCTGTCGGGCAGCACGCAAGAAGTCAGTGAGGCCTGCTATTTCTTGGCGCTTTTCCCAATAGATAACGCGGTAGAGGAATTCACGCTGATCGGCGTAGCGTTTGAGGTCTTTCTCGGGTACTGGATGGTGAAAAACCGTTTTTAGAATGGCAGTGGCCGGCATGCCATTCAAGCGCTCAAGTAGGTGACGGGCGTTGGTTGTCAGCCCATGTTCGCGGAATAGTAGTTGGAAGGCTTCTGCTTGGTAGTCCGTATTATCGACAATTACGCCATCCATGTCGAAGATGAGCGCGTGCGGTTGGTCAGTAGGCATTAGAGCTTTGAAGAGCGTGTAACAAAAAAGTAATAGCTCTTACCTACGCAAGACACCTAGCTTTGGCCGCTAGAGTTGAGATTCAACTTGTGAATCTATCTTTGGGAAATTGATTGGGCTAGGCCTAAGCCTGTTTTACTTAATTCTTTGCGTTTGAAAAAGACCCTACTTCTGCTGATGACCGCCGCACTGGCGGGCGCTGCATTTGGTCAAAAGAAAGGGAAACCGCTGGAGCGGCCCAAACTGGTAGTTGGAATTGTGGTAGACCAGATGCGCTACGATTATCTCTACCGGTACTGGGATAAGTTTGGCAGTGGCGGTTTTCGGCGGTTGCTAGGGGAGGGGTTCAGCTACGAGAACACACACTACAACTACGTACCCACGTATACTGGTCCTGGCCACGCTAGCATCTATACTGGCACTACACCGTCGGTGCACGGCATTGTGGGCAACAACTGGTGGGTGCGTGAGGAAGGCAAAGCAACGTACGTCACCGAAGACAAAACTGTGCAGTCGGTAGGAGGTACGGTGGCAGCGGGGCAACAGTCGCCCCGCCACATGCTGACGTCTACCATTACGGATGAGCTGCGCCTCGCCACAAACTTCCAAGCGAAGGTCATTGGCTTAAGCATGAAAGACCGTGGGTCTATTTTGCCGGCTGGGCATGCCGCCAATGCTGCTTATTGGTACGATGGGATAAACGGCGCTTTTATCAGCAGCACCTTCTACCAGCAGGCGTTGCCCGAGTGGGTAACACAGTTCAACAATCGTAAGCTGCCCGAGCAATATCTATCGAAGCCCTGGGAGACGCTGTTGCCCATCGCGCAGTACATAGAAAGCACCGCCGACGATGTGCCGTGGGAAGGAGCGTTCAAAGGTGAGAGTAAGCCCGTTTTTCCGCATAATCTACCGCAGTTGAGTGGCATCGACATTGCGGCCTCACGATCGGGTCAGCGGGCTGGTACGGATGCTTCGGTGGCTACCAAGTCGGCTAACTATGATTTGATTCGCTCCACTCCTTTTGGCAATTCCCTCACGGCGGATTTTGCGCTTGAAGCTGTGCGTGCCGAGCAGCTAGGTCAACGCGGCATCACCGATTTCCTAGCCGTCAGCTTTTCGTGTACCGACTATGTGGGGCACCAATTTGGCCCGAATGCTATAGAGACAGAGGACACATACCTGCGGCTAGACCAAGACTTAGAGCGCCTGCTGGCTTACCTCGACAAAACGCTAGGAAAGGGGCAAGCCCTCGTATTTCTGAGTGCTGACCACGGCGCGGCTCACTCACCCGACTTCTTACGTGATAAGCGCATTCCGGCGGGCTCAGTGGGGCCTACTCTTATGCGTGACTCCTTGCAGCATGAGCTAGTGCGCCGACACGGCGCCGGCAACTGGGTGCTTACGTACGAAAACCAACAGGTGTATTTGAACCGACCCCTGATTGCGCAGAAGAAGCTAGACTTGCACAATTTCCAAGTAGAAGTAGCCGACGTGATGCTGAAGTTCGCGGGCGTCACCCGGGCTATCACCGCCGACGACGTGCAGAAGTCTCATTGGGAAAGCGGCATGCTGATGTACCTGGAAAATGGCTATTTCCCCAAGCGTAGCGGCGACGTATTAGTGGTACTGGAACCCGGCTGGCTGGAATCGTATTCTTTCCCCATCAACCGCGGCACTACGCACGGCAGTGCTTCCGCCTACGATACACACGTTCCGTTGCTATTTTGGGGTTGGCACGTCCGTAAGGGCGAATCATATGTGCCCGCCAAGATTACCGACATTGCCGCAACCGTAGCACGCTTCCTGCATATTCAAGAACCAGACGGCTGCACGGGTACTCCTTTGGTAGAGGTATTAGCTAAGTAAAGGACAATCGGGGCTAGTAGCTAGGCACATACAAATAGTTCAACTTTATGGGGTGCCGCTACGTAGATAGGCATCTACTTTCTTAAGGTTGTGAAGTATAGCAAAAAGCTGATTTTTTCTGGTATTTTTGTAACATTACTGCTCACTCCTTCCTATTTTTGAAGTAACCGCCAGGTCTCGCTTCCTAGGCCAAACCATCTTATTCTCTCAGAAAATGAACCATTTTAACCCCTGGCACGACGTTGAGCGTGGCGAGAAGACGCCAAGCATTGTAAACGGCATCATCGAAATCCCAAAAGGATCGAAAGGTAAATATGAGCTCGACAAAACAAGTGGTCTGCTCAAATTAGATCGAGTACTATTCTCGGCTGTGCACTATCCAGCTGCTTATGGCTTTATTCCCCAAACGTACTGCGACGACAAAGACCCGCTGGATATTCTTGTTATCTGCTCAGTCGACGTGGTACCGATGTGCATTATCGAAGCCAAAGTAATTGGCGTAATGCAGATGGTGGACCAAAACGAAGAAGATGACAAGATCATTGCAGTTGCTGCCAATGACGTGTCGGTAAACCACTTCAACGACATCAGTGATTTGCCGCCGCACACGCTGCTAGAAATGCGCCGCTTCTTTGAAGATTACAAAGCACTAGAGCACAAGCAAGTGACGGTAGAGCGCTTCATGGGGCGGGAAGATGCATACCGCATCATCGAGGAAAGCATTAAGCTTTACAACGAAACGTTCCCGATGGGAAGCGCTACGCCAGAGCCCACA
The DNA here is from genome assembly GCF_002154225.1 of Hymenobacter crusticola. Classification (GTDB taxonomy): domain Bacteria; phylum Bacteroidota; class Bacteroidia; order Cytophagales; family Hymenobacteraceae; genus Hymenobacter; species Hymenobacter crusticola. The sequence continues at coordinate 221,126 of NZ_MTSE01000005.1, read as the reverse complement.
AAACAGGCCGCTAACATCGAGTTATAAGTCACTTGCATACCTCGTGCTGAGCGCCTGCCAGCTACCTAGCAAAAACCTTCTGCGCCAAAGCGCAGAAGGTTTTTGTCGTTTACGGTGTAGTGGCGAGCTATTCGTCTTCATCATCGGTTTATATACCAGAACTTATTTAGCGCTTCTTTAAATAGAGTGTTTGTCACTCACGTATACGCTTCGATATGCGGAACCCCAACCAACCTGCACCTTCCTCCACGACTGCTTCCTTTGCTGGGCTGAAGCGCTGGGTGGATGCTGTTTTGTACAGCAGTGCGTGGTTGTCGGCCGCAGCCGTTGGGCTCATGTGGGCAACGTTCTTATTCTGGCGGGCTGACGTGCCACCTCGCCTCGCCATCATGATTTTCACCGCTACATTGTTTCTCTACAACATTGATAGCGTGTTGCCATACAAATACGGCCAGCGCCTGGTTCTATCGGAGCGCAAGCTATGGATGATCCATCACCGGCGGGAGCTGTTTTTGCTGGCGCTAGGATCTTTGGCCATAGCGGGTGTATTGTTTTGGCTGGATGGCTGGCAGCACTTGCTAGGTTTTCTGGGCCATCTGACTGCCATTTCGTTGCTTTACTCCTTGCCGGTAATACGTATAGGCGGACGATGGCGGGCGTTGCGGGATTTTCCCCTGTTGAAGGTATTCCTCATTGCGTATGTGTGGGCTGCCGTTACCGTCTGGATTCCTGCCTTTTACCTGAATAAGCCATTGCTTTCACCTGTCGTGTTGGTATTATTTAGCCGGCGCTTTCTCTTTATCCTAGCCCTAGCGTTTGTATTTGACATCCGCGACTATACTAAGGACCGACTCACGGGTACGCGCACCTTTCCGGGCGTATTTGGGGTGCGTGCTACGAAGGTGGTGGCACTAGTCGCACTGGTACTTTCAAATTTTCTGATTCCGCAAGGCGCTGCTTTTCAGCATGTGTTCATGCTGTCGTTGCCTACGTTGCTAGCTGGTTCTATTATCTGGTTTGCCGACGAAACGCGCCCCGATTATTACTTTGCACTACTAGCCGATGGCGTGCTGCTGGCGCAGTTTTTCGCCGTATACCTAGCTTCCTAGCCGCAGTTCGAGCAGTAAGCTCCGGACGAGCAATGCAATTCAGAAAGGTTCGGTCGTTGTCAGTTCTTGAAAGGCAGGGCCCAAAAAGCGCGTAATAGCACTAGCACTCAGGCCGGCTTCACCTGTATGCTGGGCAGCAAGGTCGCCGGCGCGGCCATGTGCATACACGCCGAGCAGTGCCGCATCCAGCGCTGACAGGAACGAGTGACCTCGCAAAGCCGTGAGTACTCCCGTGAGCACGTCGCCGCTACCACCGGTGCCCATACCGGGGTTGCCTGTGCTGTTGAAATAGAAGCGGCCATCGGGAGCACCTAGGCAGGTGTAGGCGCCCTTCAGCACGACATAGCACTGGTGCTGCTGACAGAAAGCCCGCAGCAGTTCTAACCGGTGATAATCATCGCGGGCAGGCTCCGTGAGGCGTTCAAATTCTTTGGGGTGGGGCGTCAGAATTGTATCGGGTGGGAGGAGCGCCAGCAGCTCCCGCTGTTGGCCGAGCAGGTTCAGCGCATCCGCATCCAGCACTAGCGGCATTTTCGCTTCGCGGAGCAGTTGGGCCAATACCTCTTGTGTAGCCGTTTGCTGACCAATGCCAGGACCCATGCCGACAGCCGAGTATGATTTCAGGTCGGGTAGCTCCGTCAAGAAATCCTGGTGCGGATCGACCAAGGCCATGGCTTCAGGCACGGCCGTTTGCACCACGTCGTAGCCCACCGCGGGGGTGCGTAGTGTGAGTAGCCCAACGCCACTGTGCAAGCACGCCTTAGTAGCTAATACAGCGGCTCCTATTTTGCCTTTGCTGCCAGCCAAGAGCAGCGCATGCCCATAAGTGCCCTTGTGCCCAAACTTGGCTCGTTTCGGAAGCTTGCCTGCCAAGGTAGGTACGTCCACAAAGTACATAGGCGTCTCTAGTTGCTCAATGACTTCCCGATTCAGGCCAATTGGAAGTAAATGCCAATCACCAATAAATGCGGCATTCTGTGGCAGCAGGAAAGCTAGCTTAGGCAGTTCAAAGCTAATAGTATGACGAGCGTGTACTACCGCGCTATCTTTCGGCTGAGGCGCGTCCGTCAGCAGCCCCGATGGCATATCAATAGCGACTACCCGAGCATGCGCAGCATTGAGATGCTGTACGACACTAGCCGCAATGCCTTCCAAAGGTCGGCTTAGGCCAGTACCAAACAACGCATCGATGACTAAAGTATTGGTAGTAAGAGTTGGTAACTGCTCGGAGGCTAGCTCTGCTACTGGCACAACTGCTGGCAAACGCTGTCGGTTAACCGTAAAATCGGCGGAGTACTTTTCGGCAGGCAACACCCACACCCGCACCGAGTAGCCCCGTTGATGGAGCAGGCGCGCCGCCACCAAACCATCACCGCCATTGTTACCAGGACCGGCTAGCACCAGCACCTCGCCGGCTTCCGCGGGCGACTGCCGAGCAGTGAGCCAATCGGTAAAGGCCGTGGCTGCGCGCTCCATGAGCACATCAGAGCTGCTATTTTCAGCTTGAATAGTGGCTTGGTCTACTTGTTTGGTTTGCGCGGCGGTCAGGATCTTCATAAAACGTATGGCAGGGCGTATGAGTAGGAAAAGCTTGCGTAGGCTTTTTTACGTAGCCTCGGCGCAGTTGGCTGGTCAAGTAGGAGGGAACAACTCTGTGACGGAAGTACTTGACCACAACACGCGAGCTTAAACCGCTGTTGACGATCATTGCGCTAACCTAGGTACGGCACCACGTTCGCGACGCGCAAGCTAGGTCCGGCATACGTTGTTGCGTAGCACCCTACAGTTCTGGTTAAACTTAGCGGCCACCGACTGCGTTTGCAGGTAGAGAATACTTTTGATTTGACTTCGTAACCCGAATACTATGCAAACCTGGAATGATGTCATCCGCCTGGCTAATCACGGCAGTCCCGCGCCCGATCATCGGGTGGAGAAAACCGATGCAGAGTGGAAAGCACAGCTCACTCCCGAGCAATATTACGTAACCCGCCAACACGGCACCGAGCGGGCCTTTACTGGCGAATACTGCGAAGCGCACGAGCCCGGCTTGTACGCGTGCGTGTGCTGCGGCACGCCCCTTTACGACTCGCGCACCAAGTTCGAGTCGGGTACGGGCTGGCCTAGCTTTACGCAGCCCGTGCAGGAAGATGCCGTGAAATACAAGAAAGACACCAGCTATGGCATGACGCGCGTGGAAGTGCTCTGCAACGTCTGCGACGCGCACCAGGGCCACGTTTTCCCCGACGGGCCACCCCCAAGTGGCTTGCGCTTGTGCATCAACTCGGCTTCAATTAAGCTAGTGAAAGCGCAACAAGAAGCGGTATAAGCTGACGCACACCATCCAAACAAAACGAAAAGCGGCTGACCTGATCAGCCGCTTTTCGTTTGTGGAAAAGGCCACTCCTAGGTGGCACCTAGGCTAATGAATACGTGTTCTACGATAGAGCTACCCGCCGCGCAGCACCGGCCTAGCTTGCAGAACGCACCCAATGCTGCCGAACTTACCGTAACTTACTGACTACACGCTAAGCCTTTTTTCTATGTCTCTGCTTTTCACGGATTTTGCTAGCTGGCAAGCGCATTGCGCTCAAACGGGTGAGCCTTTGCACCAGCCAGTGCTCGATTATGAGATTGAGCAGAAAGGTCGTACCGAAGTGGAAATATGGGCGGGCTTGCAACGCGCGTATGATGTGATGCGCGATGCGGTGCACACCGGCCTAACTGAAAATATGACTTCGCGCTCGGGCATGATCAACAACGGCGCGAAGAAGATAGCGGCTTCGCCTGTCACCGTGCTGTCGCCCGAATTCAAGCAGCTTGTCACGCGTGCCCTTGGGGCAAAGGAGGTGAACTCGTGTATGGGTAGGGTGGTAGCGGCCCCGACGGCTGGCGCTTCGGGTATTCTGCCTGGCGTGCTCGTTACGTTGCAAGACCTGCATAAACTCGAAGACCGAACCATCTTGGAGGGGCTGTTGGTAGCAGCGGGCATTGCCCTGATTATTGAACAAAATGCCTCTCTAGCGGGCGCAGTCGGGGGCTGTCAGGCCGAGACCGGTAGTGCTGCCGCTATGGGTAGTGGGGCTATTGTGTACTGCCTAGGAGGTAGTGTGGAGCAAACCTTTGCCGCCGTTGCCATCACCATTCAGTGTATGCTAGGCTTGGTGTGCGACCCCGTAGCCGGGTTGGTAGAAGTGCCGTGTGTGGTACGCAATGCGTCGGCCGCCGCTATTGCTTTTTCCTCGGCGCAAATTGCCATTGCTGGCGTCGACCCTGTTATTCCGGTTGATGAATGCGTCGCTGCCTTGGGCGAAGTAGGGCAAAGCATGGAAACGCGTTACAAGGAAACAGCCCTAGGTGGATTGGCCAATACGCCTAGAGGTCGCCAGATAGAGCAGCGCGTATTGGTGCAAGACATCAACATTCTGCCCGACGAAGCTGCTGAATAGGATGAATAGGGTTGAAGCGATAGGCACACCAAACCATTTAACGGCGCGGTAAAAACAGCAACACTTGAAAACAAAAAAGCCGACCTAGCTAGGTCGGCTTTTTTGTTGTTTAATAGAAGACGTGCTATTGCTTCAACACCTTGAGGCGCTGTACCTGACCGTTTGGCAACGTAAGCTGCATGAAGTACATGCCGCCCTTCAAGCCATCTAGGTTAGACACAGGCAGTGTTGATACTCCTTTGTCGATGCTTAGTGCCTGCTCCCGCACCGTGCGGCCGTTGATGTCAGTGAGGCGGATAGTGGCTGCACCGGCGACGCTAGTTTGCGCGGTGAGCATCACTTCCGAAGTGAATGGGTTAGGCGCGGCCGAAAAAGCTACGGCGGCATCACCGAACTCAACTGCTTGCGGGCCATAAAACGACTCTTTGCCATCTACATCCACCTGCCGCAAGCGGTAGTAGCGGATGCCATTCTTACCTAGCTCCTGGTCAGCATACTTGTAGGTAGAGCCAACAGTACTGTTCGGTGAATTCGGCGTGATGGTCGTGAGCGTACGGAACGACTCTCCGTTTGTTGACACCTGCACATCGAAGCCGGCGTTGTTCTCCTCCTGCGCGGTTGCCCAGGTCAGAATTGCGTCGGAACCTTGGCGTGCGGCAGTGAAGCTAATGAGGGCTACAGGTAGTGGGGCTCTTTGCTGACTTAGAACAAAGAAACCATTACCTGGTACCTGTCCTTTGGTTACAAAGTTAAAGCGTGTGTCTTGACCATCCTTGCCAAGTTGGTCGAATGTTGTCGCGCTATTAGTAGAACGATACATTACCAAGTTATTTTCGTTCTGATTGCTAGTACCTAGCTCATTGTCTAGGTAGTTAATCGTTATCTGAGCCGTAATGTTGTTAGCAGGTGTAATATTGAAAGCGCGTCTAACACTCTGGCCCGTATTGCTAGCGGAAGTGTAAGAGACATTACTACGTGTTACTTGAGTGGTACCAGGATCACCAGAAAAATTCTCATAACGTAAGCCTATGCCTCCGAATGTAGCAACATCACCCATAGTGACTATTTGAACAGCTTTAAGTGTCCCTGATAGATAGGTGTCATTAGATTCGCCTAGCATAACAGCATTGTTAGTCAAATTCACGTAGCTAGTCTTCTCGAGGGTTGGGTCCATATATAGGATACCTCCTTGAAAGCGCAGCTCACCACGCACACTCATGATACCATTCAACTTTTTGATTCCACTTCCGCTAACCTCAAAATTGAAAAAGTCGGAGCCATCAAAAGTCTGATTCCCATTCGCGGCTAGCTGAAACACACCACCGGCTTGATCGAGGTTACCTAGATTGGTAAAATTGCCATAGACTTCCAAACGGCCGTTTGTGAGTTTTATTAATGCTTTTCTCTCAGGGCTATCACCTGCAATTACTAAGTTGCGCACTTGGGCCTGACCCGCGATAATTTCTGGGTACCTAGTAAGGCCTGTGGGAATTATAGCGTCGTTAGTGGTAGTAGGTTTGCTGTTAGTCCAGTTACCATCATCGCCCCATTCGGTACTATTTCTACCGGTCCAAGTAGTGGGTAGCGTACCGCTTACTGCAAATGTAGCTTTGTAGTTCTGAGAAGAGTTGCTATCGTAAATAGAGGGCTTGTCGCTGTTGTTGACGTTACCTTCGAAATATACTTCTAATACATAAGTGCCATTAGTGCCTGCAAGGCTAAGTAAATCGATACCCTGCGTCGTTTGATCCCATAGCTTATTATTGCCGTTCCTGTTGCGATATCCTAGCTCGATGAAACTGAACGCACCAGGCGCTGCGGTTTCCAGATAAACGCGGTAGCCCATCCTGGCCGCTGTAACATCGCTACCATAGTTGTATGTATTAGCTTCCGCACCATTGAGTAAAAGGGTAGAAGAACTGCGTGAGAAGTTACCTAGGTTTCTTCCACCAAATGGCCCATTGGGAACTGGGTCACCAGAGTAAGTCGTATAGTATTGGTTTGAGCTTCCATTTCCATAATTGATAATTACAAAATCCTTGAAGAAGCCAGATTGCGCTTTTACGGACTGTGTAAAACCCGTTACAAATAAAAGTAAACCTGCTAGCAGCAGGGCCCGGTGCAGAAGAGAAAAATCCTTCCTAAGTGCAGCTAGAGATAAGGAAGAATAACGTTGGTGAAAATGTACAGTTTTTTGCATGTTACCACTAACTAATTGGATGAGTGACGGCAAATATACGATAGAAGTAAATTTTAGATTGTTTTTATACCAAAGATCCAACTATGCGCAATATTATTTATATAATAAAATATTGATAAAATTAAACGTCGTTATGGTACTTGAATTGATTTAAATTGAATTGATGAATAGATATTTTTTATTTAATATTTAAATAAGTCAACTAATCGAATTGTGTAAATTCTATTTATAAGCCATAAGATAGGTAACGGCGGAAGGTAATATTACGAGTAGGGTCCGTTGCCTATTGGCCCAGAACGCTCAGGTCGGGGGACATTGTAAGCTTGGCTAGGTAGTCGATAGCCTGCACGTAGCGGCTGCGCAGTTGGTGGTATTCTTGCCAAGCTTTCTCGCGGTCGGGTTTGAGTGTCAAACCTAGGTTGCCGAGCTGCTCAAAAGCGGCAAAAAAGGTTTCCCGGTCAGGATGATCAATGGGATTTTCATCTTCCGGTACATCAGGTGCTTCGGCGTGGGCTTGATGATCAAAGAAGCGGGACACGCGGTTTATGGACAGGCAGCCCGCTTTAAAGCACAGCTGCAGGTGCGGATCGTCTTTTTGATCTACTGTGCTGATGATCAGCGCTGCCGTGTCGAGGATGATGCTAGCTGCCGTTACCCAAGAGCGACCGGGCTGCGGCGAGCGGAAGAAAGACAGAATTGGGAGTGAGGTATGGGTTTCTTCAATCTCGACAAACCATTCTTCCCACTTCTCCCACTGCTCCCGGTCGTCTTGCAAACTGCCGCTACGGTTAAGCCACCCAATGAGCTCCGGGGCTGAGCGGTTGAGCCCCGCCCGCAATTCCAAGCGGGAAACAACCAACTCGCGCCGCGAAAAAGCTTGGTATATCGTTGGCAGGTAGGAAATCAGCAGGGTGATGAGCAACAGGCCTAGGCCAGCTTCGGAGTAGGAAAAGGCACTTATCCAAACTGATTCGGCATTTTCGGCGCCTAGGGTAAGAAGGGCACTGCTGCTCAGGCGGTAGCACTGCACCCAGCTTTCCTCACCTAAGGCCCAGAAAATGAGCATGTATCCGAAGCTCGCCAAGGCCAGCCACACAATGGGCAGCGATACTAAGCTCAACGGCGCATACAAGGCCATGAGCCGGTCGCGCCGCGCGTACGTTTTTTTGGTGGCTGCTAATTGGTTGAAAACAAACCGGATGGACATGAACGTCCAGTTGTTGATCAGCACAGATTCATTGCGCGGCAGCACAAATGAGCGCACCGCAGCCAACACCGAGCTGATGATGAGAACAGAGCCACCTACGAACGCTAGGACATGCAGCAAATAGTACTCGAACATAAACAGCTAACTAGGTGGTGTGTCGCTGTTGTACTAAGCTCTACCTGGAATAGTTAGCTTTAATCTGTTTATTCAAATGCAGCCTCTAGAAAATCAACCCTAAAGTAGCTCCTCAATAAGTCGGCGGAAGCAACACGCAAATCACTTCCGCTCCCGCCACATGCGATTAAACGACTTAGGGGCAACTGCCAGCGTGCCGCGCCGCTTATTCCAGGATAAGTCGAGCAGGCGCGTCAGTACGTAGTTCTTTGCTCGCGCTGGTAGTAGGTTCAGCAATGTGCGGCTGAGCATGGCTCGCATCCAAAGCTTCACGGCTAAGCGCTCTTCTTTGTCGGCGAGGCCTTCTTGTACGCTTTGCTGCCGGTTCTTGAGCAGAATGCCATGAATGTTGATCTTCACTGGGCACACGCTCGTGCAGGCGCCGCACAGCGAGGAGGCGTAGCTTAGGTGCTTGTGCTCGGGTAGGCCCGATAGATGGGGCGTGATGACGGAGCCAATCGGGCCAGAGTAAGTAGCCTCGTAGGTGTGGCCGCCAATGTTTTTGTACACAGGGCACACGTTCAGGCAAGCGCCACAACGAATGCAATGCAGGGCTTCGCGCTTATCAGGCTGAGCGAGCAGGTTCGTGCGGCCGTTATCGAGTAATACCACGTACATCTCATCGGGGCCGTCTTTTTCCAAGGGCTGGCGCGGACCGGTATAAATGGTATTGTAGACGGTGACCTGCTGGCCCGTGCCGCTCGTGCTCAGCAAGGGCCAGAATAACGCGAGGTCTTCCAGCTTCGGAATTACTTTCTCAATGCCGACAATGGCAATATGCGTGCGGGGAAACGTGGCAGACAAACGGGCATTGCCTTCGTTTTCCGTGACGGCTACCGCTCCGGTGTCCGCAATCAGGAAGTTGCCGCCGGTGATGCCAACTTCGGCAGTTGTGTATTTGTCGCGCAGCAGGTGGCGGGCCGTGAGCACAAGCTTCTGCGCGTCATCGGTGTATTCAATACCTAGGTGTTTGACGAAGATGTTGGCAATGTCGTGCTTGTTCAGGTGCATGGCCGGCGTCACAATGTGGTAGGGCCGTTCGCCATTCAGCTGCACAATGTACTCACCTAGGTCGGTTTCGATAGAGTCAATGCCGTTCTGACCGAGGAAATGGTTCAGGTGAATTTCCTCAGTGGTCATACTCTTGGCTTTTACTACAGTGCGAGCTTTGCGCCGCGCCATGATCTTGCCGATTTCCCGCAGCGCATCATTCGCGTCCTGAGCCCAGATCACCTTGCCGCCGCGCGCCGTGAAATTCCGCTCAAATTCCAGCAAGTACTGATCTAGGTTGTTGATCACCTTGGACTTCAGGTACGACGCTCTTTCGCGCGCTAGTTCGTGGTCGTCGTACCAGGTGAGGCCGGTTTGCACGGCCGCGTTGTACTTGCCAATGTTGAAGCGAATCTTGCGTCGGTGCTCTAAGTCAAAGGCCTTTTGTTCGGCATCGGCGAGAAATTGCAGGACTTTGGTCATGAGAGTAACTGAGTGGCGGAGTGGCTGAGCGAGACAAAAGATAAGTTAGTTATTCATACCCAGTCACTCAGCCACTCCGTCGCGCTTTAGGGTTTGTTGGAATCCACTACAATTCGGTTGTCGCGGTTGGTCAGTTCCCAGGCGGTGTGAAACACCAGGCGGGCGCGGGTCTCCATCAGCGGAAACTCAATCTTATCAACCTCGTCGGTTTCTTTGTGGTAATCTTCGTGCTCACCAGTGGTGTAGAAGATTACCGGGATGCCATTCTTCGCAAAGTTGTAGTGGTCGGAGCGGTAGTAGATGCGCTCGGGCTCATTGGGCACGTTGTAGCGGTAGTCGAGGTCCAAGTGCGTGTACTTGGTGTTGTTGGCCTCGTTGATGGCGTGCAGCTCCGACGACAGCTTATCCGACCCTACCAAGCCCACATAGTTGTCGCCCTTCTTGTGGTTGTAGTCGATGCGGCCGATCATGTCAATGTTCAAGTCGGCGATGGTGCTAGCCAGCGGGAACACCGGGTGCTCCGTGTAGTATTCCGAGCCGAGCAGGCCTTTTTCTTCGCCCGTCACGGTGATAAACAGGATGCTGCGCCGCGGGCCGTGACCATCTTTCTTGGCCTGGACAAATGCCTGCGCTAGCTCCAGCACCGAGACTGTGCCCGAGCCATCGTCGTCGGCGCCGTTGTTTACCTTGCCGTCCGTGATACCGATGTGGTCGTAGTGGGCAGAGCACACCAGCAGTTCGTCTTTCTTATCGGTACCCTCCAAGTAGCCCATCACGTTTTCAGTCGTGACGTTCTCCTTGATAACGGGAGCTTTCAACTTAGCTGAGCTAGCTTTCCACTTCACAGCTACCGGCTTGCCAGCTTGCGCAGCATCGGTCTGGTACTGCAGAAGCGCGGCAGGGGTGGTGCCTACCAGCTGGGCACCTAGGGTCGGCGAAACCGAGAAAACCGGGTAGGAGGTAGGACGCGCTTCCGCATTCTCCGCTTTGGGCAAGCCCATTTGCGCCTCTTGCAGATACGGTTTGAGGCGGTTGATATTGGTGGTGAAGAGGGCCGCGTCGGGGTTGATGGTAATCACGCTCCGGGCGCCTTTCTGCATGGCGGCCGTCATTTTGGCGCTGCGGTCGGTGCTCCACTTGCTGGGCTTGCCATCAGCGCCGAGCACGAATTTGCCCTCTTTGGTTTTGGGCTCCCCACCAAGCATTACTACATCTTTGCCCTTCACGTCCTTGCCGGCGTAGTCGGAGTAGCCCTCCTGCTCGATGCCGTAGCCCACAAACACCGGTTGCAAGGTAGTCTCTTCTTGAAAGGGCGTTTTGCCATAAATGAAGAAGTCCTCCAACCACTTAAAGGACTGCTTGCCAACCATGAACGTCACGTCGCCCCAGCGCGTGCGCTCCAGCTGAAAGTGCTGCACGTAGGGGTTGTCGGAGCCTTGTACGGGGCCTGTTAGGCCTAGGTCCTGGAAGTACTTCGCAATGTATTCGGCCGCCATCTTTTGGCCTTTCTCACCCGTCTCACGGCCTTCGTAGGCATCAGAAGCTAGGATGGTGAGGTGCTTACGCAAATCTTCCTGCGTGATGGAATTGGCGTACGTCACCGACAAATCCGGTTCGGGTGCCGTTGCGGCAGCCGTTTTAGCCGCTTTCGATTTCTTTACTTTCTGCGCCGTCGCCGGCGCGGATATACTACAAGCTGCCGCAAAAAGCAGCGCGTAAAAAGAGCGTTTGTTCATCAAAAAGTACCTGAGCAAATGAGTAACGGAGTAGCTGGGTCAGCGTAACGAAGCAAATGAGTAACGAAGTAAAGTCGTTCAACGCTTTACTTCGTTACTCATTTGCTTCGCTGCTCGACGAAGTTACTTTTTATTGTTTGTTTGAATCGACTACAATGCGGGTGTCGCGGTTCGCTAGGTCCCAGGCCGTGTAGAAAATGAGGTGCACCCGTTTCTCCATCTGCGGAAACTCGATTTTGCTTACTTCGTCGCCGGCGCCGTGGTAGTCGGCGTGCACGCCATTAAAGAAGAAAGCCACCGGAATCTTGTGCTTGGCGAAGTTATAGTGGTCGGAGCGGTAGTAGAAGCGATTCGGGTCCTGTGGGTCGTTGAAGCGGAAGTCGAGGTCGATGTTGGTATGCTGCTTGTTCTCGTTTTGCACGATGGTATGCAGTTCCGACGAAAGCTTGTCGGAGCCAATCACGTACACGTAGTCGCCCTTGCCTTCGTGGTCTTTATCGGTGCGGCCCACCATGTCGGTGTTTAAGTCGGCAATGGTTTGAGCCAGCGGTAGCACCGGATGATCGGTGTAGTACTCTGAGCCGAGCAAGCCTTTTTCTTCGCCCGTCACGGTGAGAAACAGGATGCTACGGCGCGGGCCGTGCCCTTCTTTCTTGGCTTTGGCAAATGCCTCGGCCATTTCTAGCACCGAGACCGTGCCCGAGCCATCGTCGTCGGCGCCGTTGTACACCTCGCCTTTGATCACGCCTACGTGGTCGTAGTGGGCCGAGCATACCAAGTACTCGTCCTTTTTGTCGGTGCCTTCCAGCAAGCCCATCACGTTTTCAGTGACAAACTCCTGCTGGTTTTGCGGGGTCTTGATGCGGAAGCTAGCTGGCTTGAATGAGGCCGCTGGCTGGCTGCCACTCTTCGCGGCAGCTAGGTACTTCGTTATGCCGGCTTCGTTGGTGCCGAGCATTTTGTAGCCTACCGCCGGTGTCACGATAAACGCTGCTGCCCGCCCGCCGCTTTGCTGCGGGGCATCCTTGAACATGATAGTCGGCCGGCTCACGTACGCCGCGATGGGTGCGGTAGTAGCTGTGAACGAAGCCCCTGGGGTGAAGTTGACCAGGAAAATGCTGCGCACTCCCTTGCTGCTGGCCGTAGCAATCTTGGAGCGGTACTCGTTCATGCCCGGCTCGCTGATGAGCATGATAACGTCCTTCCCCTTTAGCTCTTTGCCAGCGTAGTCGGCCTCGAGGCCATACCCCACGAACACGGGTTGTACAGTAGTTTCGGTGGCGAAGGGCGTGCGGCCGTAGCCCAGAAAGTCTGTTGTCCACTTGTACGTTTGCTTGCCAATGGCCAGCGTGGCGTCGTTGCCCCAAGTTGAGCGCACCATGGTGAAGTGCTGCACGTAGGGGTTATCAGAGCCTTGCACGGGGCCCACCAGACCTAGGTCTTTGAACTGCTTGGCAATGTATTCGGCGGCCATCTTTTGGCCTTTTTCACCTGTTTCGCGGCCTTCGTACTCGTCGGAGGCAATGATGGAGAGGTGCTTGCGCAAATCTTCCTGCGTGATAGAACTGGCGTACGCAGTAGCTAGGTCTGCCGCCGAAGGTGCCGGCGCTGGCGTCATGGTAGGCTGTACCGGTGAGGTCGTCACGTCGCCTCGTTTCGCTTTGGTTTTGCCCTTGGCCGGCGCCTGTTGCGCCACGGCGGAAGTAGCACAGCACGCCGCCAATAGCAGCGCGTAAAAGGTGTTGTTGTGCATGATGAGAATGAGGGAATGAAATAGCAAGGCAAAGACACAAGCCACGGCAAAAGCTTGCATCGCACCGCCAAAACGTGCGCGAGGGTTGCGCCTTGGCTTATGGCTTGGTGATGAGCACGCTCGCGTAAGCGGCGACGCCCTCCCGCCGGCCGACGAAACCTAGCTTTTCGGTGGTGGTGGCTTTAATAGAAATGTCTTCCGCCGGAATGCGTAGCACAGCCGCCAACGTTTCCTGCATGGCCGGAATGTGCGGATTGACCTTAGGTGCTTCCAGGCAAACCGTCGAGTCGATGTTGGAGATGGCGTAGCCACGCTCTTCTAGCAAGCGCACGACCTCGGCCAGCAAGCGCTTCGAGTCGATGCCTTTGTACTGCGGATCGGTGTCGGGAAAGTGAAAGCCAATGTCGCGCAGGTTGGCGGCGCCCAGCAGCGCATCACAAATAACGTGGATGAGTACATCGGCGTCGGAGTGGCCGAGGGCGCCGTGAGTGTGCGGAATCTGGATACCGCCGAGCCAAAAGGGGAGCCCCTCACGGAGCTGGTGCACGTCGTAGCCGAAGCCGGTGCGGATTTTCATAAAGCGGGAGCTAGGTAAAAAAGACTGCTCCAAGGTACAACACGCTCGGTATTAGTCTGCGCTCAGATTATGGTAAGGTTATTTATCCTGTTGGCTATCAATAAGATGGTCTAATTGCTGTTGCTTAGACACCGCGAAAAAATATTTTCTCAACTGTAAAGTATCGGGTGCGGCTCCTCGTCTTAGAGGGGGAATACACTAGCGGCTATGATGTATCATCAGAAAATTTTAATGGAAACTTTGGAAATGAAAAAAGTTTCCGGTGTATCTTTGTCCCAGAATTATGGAAATCAAAGATCGGATTCTACAATCAGCCAGGACGCTGTTCTCGCAACGAGGCTTGAAAAGCGTCTCCATGGATGATATCGCGGCCCACTTGGCCGTGTCGAAAAAGACATTGTACAAGTGGTTCGAAAACAAAGACCAGATTGTGCAAGCTAGTCTGGAGCAATACCTCACCAATAACCAGTGTGAAGGCCAGCAACTACTCAACGGAGCAGCTAATGCCATTGATGAGTTCTTTCTGATGCTGGAATGGATTCGGAGCCATTTCGCCGACATCGTTCCGGGTATATTCTACGACATGCAGAAGTACTACCCAGGAGCTTGGCAGCTGTGGCTAGAGCACAAGAACACGTTCATTCTAGCGCAGATCAAGGCCAATCTGGAACGCGGAATTGCTGAGGGGCTTTACCGCCCCGAACTGGATGTGGAAGTCATTGCTCGCATGCGCCTAGCCCTGATCGAGCTGCTGCTAAATGCAGAAGTTTATCCGCCCCGGCAGTTTAGTCCGCAACGCGTGCAAACCTGCATTCTAGAGCACTTTATGCTCGGTATTGCGAGCCTCAAAGGGTACAAGCTTATCAATAAATACCGTCATGTGACGGAGGAAGAATAACCTAGCTTATTCCGTACACTCTCCTTTCTATCGTATGAAAAACTCGCTTCGCCTCCTGCTTCTTCTGGCAGCGCTAAGCTTTCTGGGACTGCAAAAGTTGCTCGCCCAGACGCCTTCCACCGGTCAGCCCGTAGCTACCTCGACGCCAATGGCTTTGTCGTTGCAACAAGCTGTTGATTACTCTATTAAGAATAAGTCGACCCTGCAGGCTACGCGCATCAATGAGCAGTTAGCTGCCAGCCAAATTGGGCAGATCAAGTCACAAGGCTTGCCGCAGCTGAATGGTGCTGCAACCGTTACGGATAACTACAAACTACAAAGGTCGCTTGTTGATTTCGGCGCATTTAGTGGTGGACAAGGCCCTTTGCTCGGAGCTACCCTTACTCCGGGAGACATAACCGCCGCCCAAGGTGGGCAACCTGTAACGCTGCAACCTGCGTACGAACCATTTGTGCCAAGTCCGCCACAGCCGTTGGCGTTTGGCTTGCAGTACCAGGGTAATGCTTCAGTTTCGGCTTCGCAACAGTTATTCAACGGTTCGTACTTGCTAGGATTGAAAGCTGCCAAAGTGTACCAGCAGCTCTCAGTGAAGCAAACGGTGCAGAGCGAAATTGATGTTGTAGAGCAAGTTTCGAAGGCTTATTACAGCACATTAGTCGCTCGTGAGCGGCTGAAGCTGCTAGCGCGTAACGTACAACGCCTTGACACACTGCTTTACCAAACCCAGCAGACGTTCAAAGAAGGCTTCGCCGAAAAGCTTGACGTGCAGCGCCTGCAGGTGCAGCGCAATAACCTGAACATAGAGCAGCAGAATGCACAGCGTTTGATTGAGTTGAGCGTGGCCTTGCTTAAGTTTCAGATGGGGCTTGATCAGCGCCAGCCCGTGCAGCTAACCGATTCGCTCAATGTGGCCGTGCTGGATGCTGAACGCTTGAAACAAAGCCTAGGTACCGCTGACGCTAGCTTCAACTACCAGGATCGAATTGAATATTCAGTGCTGGAAACTCAGCGCGACCTGGCGGCTCTCGATGTGCGGAACCAACGGGCTGGCTACCTTCCCACACTTAATTTAGTCGGTGCCTATGGCTTCATCGGTTCGGCTGGCTCGCTGCCGACGTTGCTGAAGTTCCGTGGCCCAAACTCGATAGACGAGCGTACGCGCTTCCCTAACCAGAAATGGTTTGGCTTCGGTAACGTAGGCTTGCAGTTGCAAATCCCGGTTTTCGATGGCTTCCGCAAAAAGTACTTAGTGCAAAGTGCTAAGCTGACATTGGAACAAGTGAACAAAGGCTTTACCACACTTCAGCAGAGCATCGACCTGCAACGGACCCAAAGTCAGACGACGCTGCAGAACGACCTGGATGTGTTAGTTAACCAGAAAGCGAACCTAGACTTAGCTACCGAAGTGGCCCGGGTAGCTAAAGTAAAGTTTCAAGAGGGTGTGGGCTCCAACGTGGAGCTGGTGACGGCGGAAACGGATTTGCGTCAGGCGCAAACCAACTACTACTCCGCGCTTTACGACGCGCTGGTAGCCAAAGTAGACTACGACAAAGCAGCTGGTACACTGTATAAAAAATAAACGGCTCGCGCACCTTCTTCTATGAATTCCTTGAATCGCTTTTTCCCAATGAAACATACTACTTCTACCGCGCTGTTAGCCCTCGCTTTCCTAGCCGCTTGTGGCGACGGCAAGAAAGATCCGGCCGCTGAACTAGCGGCCCTGAAGAAAGAACAGGCAAGCAACCAAGCCAAGATTTCGGAGCTGGAAGCCAAAGTTGGTGGCGGCAAAAGCAACGCCGCGGCTAATGCCGTACCGGTATCGGTGGTCAACGTGCAGCCAGAAGACTTTCGCAGCTACTTGGAAGTACAAGGCCGTGCTGACTTCGATCAGAACGCCAACGTATCGGCACGGGCATCCGGGACCATCACCAACCTGCGGGTGCAGCGCGGCGACCGGGTAAGCCGAGGACAAATCCTGGCCACGCTCGACGCCGCCGTACTGGAATCGGGCATTGCCGAGTTGCGCACTCGCCTTGACCTAGCGCGCGTGCTCTATGACAAGCAGAACCGGTTGTGGCAACAGCAGATCGGCACGGAGGTGCAGTACCTGCAAGCCAAAAACAACTACGAAGCCTTGCAGCGCAACCTCGCCACCCAGCAGCAGCAGCGCGACCTCTATAACGTGCGGGCACCCTTTGCCGGTACCGTTGATGATGTGCCGGCCAAAGTAGGCGAGCTAGCTTCGCCGGGTGTGCCGATCGTGCGCATCCTGAGCGGCTCGGCGGGCAAAATCGTGGCCGACGTTTCGGAAGCATACGCTAATAGCATCAAAGCCGGCGACAAAGCGCTAGTGAGCGTGCCAGACCTAGGCAAAGAAAACATGCCTTCTACCGTCCGCACGGTTAGCCGCATCATCAACCCCACGAGCCGCACCTTCACCATTGAGCTGCGCCTCAACGGAAAAGAAGCTACGCAGCTTCGCCCCAACATGGTAGCCTCAGTACGCATCCAGAACTACAACCGCAACAACGCTACGGTAGTACCCGTGGACATTGTGCAGAAGGATGAGGAAAACAGCTACGTGTTTGTCGTGGAGCAGAAAGGCAATCAGAAAATTGCTGCTAAGCGCGTTATTACAACCGGTGCCACTTACAACGGGAAAGTGGAGGTTACAAAAGGCCTAGCCGCCAACGACCAAGTTATTACAGCCGGCTATCAGAACGTGAACGAAGGGCAAGTCGTGACCTTATAGGTTGAGGCTAGTCGTTGAACGACAACTAAATCGACTATGCAGGACATCGAGAGAGAGTTTAAGCCGACCAGCTGGTCGATCGATAATAAGACCAGCATTTACATCATCACGCTCATTCTGTGCGTGGCGGGGATTTTTGCCTACATCAAGCTAGGCAAAGAGAAATTCCCCGACATCGTGATTCCGCGGATTATCGTGGCCACGATTTACCCCGGTACCTCACCGGCCGACATCGAGAACCTGGTAACGCGCCAGCTCGAAAAGGAAATCAAGTCGGTGAACGGGGTGAAAAAGATCAACTCCACCTCTAACCAGGACTATTGCATTGTCGACGTGGAGTTTAACTCCGGTGTGGATGTGCAGTACGCCAAGCAGCTCATCAAGGACGCCGTCGATAAGGCTAGCTCGGAGCTGCCGAACGACTTGCCCACGCCGCCTACGGTGCAGGAAGTCAACCTGTCGGAGGTGCCG
Source organism: Hymenobacter crusticola (assembly GCF_002154225.1). Lineage (GTDB taxonomy): Bacteria > Bacteroidota > Bacteroidia > Cytophagales > Hymenobacteraceae > Hymenobacter > Hymenobacter crusticola. Next base: position 203,330 of record NZ_MTSE01000005.1, on the reverse strand, counting down.
ATCATGAACATCAACCTCGCCGGTAACTTGCCCTTGAGCCAGCTCAAGAAGTACGCCGACGACTTCCAAGATCGGATTGAGGCGCTGCCCGAAATCACCCGCGTCGACATCATTGGTGCCCTAGAGCAACAAGTGAACGTAGACGTAGACCTGAACAAGCTCCGCGCCTCGCGCCTAGGTTTCACCGACATTGAAGGCGCCATTGCCCGCGAAAACATCACCATCTCGGGCGGTTCCATCGACGTGGGCCAGCAGAAGCGGGCCGTGCGCGTAGCTGGTCAGTACGCCAACGCCGCCGATATTGCCGACATTCAGGTGAAGAACCTGAACGGTGCTGCCGTGCGCCTAGGCGACATTGCCACGGTGCAAGACGCCTTCAAAGACCGCGAATCGTACGCTCGCCTCGACGGCAAGCAGGCCATTACCCTGAACGTGATTAAGCGCCAGGGCGAAAACCTAATCGACGCTTCCGACAAGATTCAGGCAATCATCAAGGATGCCAAGCAAACCTTACCCAAGGAGCTGACCATCACCGTGACGGGCGACACCTCGAACGACACGCGCGTAACGCTGAATGACCTGATTAACACCATCATCATCGGCTTCGTCCTGGTGACGTTGATCCTGATGTTCTTCATGGGGACCACCAACGCCCTATTCGTGGGTCTGTCGGTGCCGATTTCCATGTTCCTAGCCTTCGTGATGCTGCCCACGCTGGACTTCTCGCTGAACATGATCGTGCTGTTCGCCTTCCTGCTTGCCCTCGGTATTGTGGTCGACGACGCCATTGTGGTTATCGAGAACACCCACCGCTTGCTGCACGAACACCCCAACCTGACCACCGCTCAAGCAGCCAAATACGCTGCTGGCGAGGTGTTCATCCCGGTGCTAGCCGGTACGCTCACCACGGTAGCGCCGTTCGTGCCGCTGATGTTCTGGCCGGGCATTGTGGGTAGCTTTATGTTCTACCTGCCTGTTACGCTGATCCTAACGCTGATGTCGTCACTGCTGGTAGCGTTCATCATGAACCCGGTGTTTGCCGTGTCGTTCATGGAGCGCGAAGATCACCACAGCGGTGAAAAGCCCAAGCTGACCAAAGGCTTCCTCGTTGCCATGGGCGTGCTATTGCTTATTGCCATCATCGGCTACGTGTCTGGCTCGCCGTTCACCGGCAACTTGATGATGTTCGTCATCCTCTTCTGCGTGCTCGATAAGTTTGTATTCGTTCACCTGATTGCGGCCTTCCAGACTAAAGTGCTACCCCGCTTCCAAAACGGCTACGCCCGCTTGGTGGGAGTTGCCGTGGGCGGCTCGCTCTGGCGCCAAGCCGGTATCATGGTGAGCATGCTGGTGCTGTTCGTACTTTCCATCTTCGCGGTGGGTGCTCGTCAGCCCAAGGTTGACTTTTTCCCGAAAGGCGATCCTAAATTCATCTACACCTACCTGAAGATGCCGGTTGGCACGCGGGTGGAAGTAACCGACTCGATAGCTCGGGTGCTGGAGAAACGCGTGTACGGAGTCATTGGTGACCACAACCACGACGTAGAATCGATAATCACCAACGTAGCTATTGGCGCCACCGACCCCGGCGAAGCTACCGCTACGGGTACTTCGCAGTCGAACCTAGCCAAGATTGCCGTGGCCTTCAAGGAAAGCGGCGAGCGGACGGGTAAGCCCACCCGCGAGTACATGGACCAGATCCGCGAAGCGGTGAAGGGCATTCCCGGCGCGGAAATCTCCGTCGACCAAGAAGCTAGTGGCCCGCCCACGGGTAAGGAAATTGCCATCGAAGTAGCCGGCGACGACTACCCAACCCTGGCCAAGCTGTCGAAGAAAGTAACGCGCTACGTCGATTCGCTCAAGATTGGTGGTATCGAGCAGTTGCGTTCTAACCTAGAAGACCGCAACCCCGAAATTGCCGTCAACATCGACCGGGTACGGGCCAACCGCGAAGGCATTAGCACGGCGCAGATTGGTTCGGAAGTACGCACGGCTATCTATGGTTTCGAGGCTAGCAAATTCAAGACGGCTGATGATGAGTACCCGATTCAGGTGCGCTACGCCAAGCCGTACCGCGAAGATGTGGATGCCATCCTGAACTCGCCGCTCACGTTCCGCGACGCTACCGGCCAGGTGCGCCAAGTGCCTATCTCGTCGATTGCCAGCGTGAACTATGGCACGACCTACGGCGGTATCAAGCGCAAGGACACCAAGCGCGTTATCACGATTTCGTCGAACGTGCTCAGTGGCTTCACCGGCCCCGACGTAGTGCGCAACATCGACCAGGCGCTGAAATCCTTCCGCATGCCGCCCGGCTACACCGTGCGCATGGGTGGTGCCCAGGAAGACCAGCAGGAGACTAGCTCCTTCCTTGGGGTGGCAGCCATCGGCGCTATCGGCCTGATCTTCCTCGTACTAGTTACGCAGTTCAACTCGGTGAGCAAGCCGCTTATCATCCTCTCCGAGATTATCTTCTCGGTAATTGGGGTAATGCTAGGTTTGGCCATCACGGGCATGAACATCAGTATCGTAATGACCGGGGTAGGGATTATCGCCCTAGCGGGTATTGTGGTGAAGAACGGTATCCTGCTGGTAGAATTCACCGATATGCTCCGTTCGCAAGGTATGCCGCTCCGCGAAGCCATTGTGCTGGCCGGCCGTACGCGTCTGAACCCGGTAATCCTGACGGCTACGGCCGCCACCCTAGGTCTGATTCCGCTGGCTATCGGCTTGAACATCGACTTCTACGAGCTGTTCAACTCCTTCCATCCGCACTTCTTCATCGGGGGCGAATCGGTAACGTTCTGGGGGCCGCTGGCTTGGACGATTATTTTCGGGTTGGTGTTTGCAACCCTTATCACCCTATTGATAGTCCCAGTAATGTACTTATTGAACGAAACCCTTCGTTCTAAAATCACTGGTGTCCACCCGGACGCTCCGCAGACGCCGCCCGCCGACGCGGAAGAAGTTCGGGCCGCCCGGCCACCAGTGCTAGCCGAAGCGTAAGTCGGCTGCTGTTTCCTGCTTGTCTGTTACTAGTTGCCCGTTGTCTATTACCAAAGTCTGTTGCCGAAACTCGTGTGTTACTTGCTGCCCACAACGATTTCACTTCGGTAAGCAGATCCTGCCTAATAAGACAGCGGGCAGCTAGCTTAAATAGTTGCTTTCCCCTATTTCTCTGTCGTTCCCCTATGATCACCTCAACGACCTCCGTTCCCAAATCAATTGAGCAGCAAGTGCTGCGAATCATCAGCAAGCGCAAGGCTATCAAGCCTCGCCGCCTGCGTATCGGTAGCAACCTAAGCCGCGAGCTAGGTTTTGATACCGTCGATGTGGTCGATATTATTCTCGAGCTTGAGCGTAACTTCCACATCATTATTCCCGATGAGGTGCCCCTAGCAACGGTGGGCGATTTTGTAACCTACGTAGCCTCGCATACGCCCGAGGCGGCGCAAGTCGCATAAACGTTCTACCATTCGCGAGTCACCTACTAAGTTGGGCAGCAAAAAAGCCGCCCGGCGTCATCCTAATGACGCCGGGCGGCTTTTTTATGAACAGTTTTATTGCGGCTGTTTAGCGTACGTTGCCGCCCGCGTCATTGGAACCGTCATTATGGGTGCGGCTACCGTCGGTGTTGTATGTATCGTCGGCGTGCAACTTTGGGTTAGTGGGCGGCTCCGTATCATCTGGCCCCGTGAGGCTAGGGTTTGGGTTGCTGCTGTCGGGCGAAGAAATACCAGAGTCGGTGTTGGATACGGGGCCCTCAGCTGGCTTCAAGTCAGTGGTGCCTGCGCGCTTAGCCGATTCCGAAGATACTTTCCCGTGCGAAGGGCTGTAAAGTGGCGCTGGGCTAGGCTCATGCGGCTGCGGACCCGACGTAGACGTGCTACCGTCTTGACCAGTATTCAACACTACAGCGGCGCTAGGTTGTATGTCACTGGGCTCCATCACCGTCGGACGGGTCTTTTCCCACTCCGCAAATTTGTCGAGCTCCTCTTTGATGGAAGTGCTGAACCAGGCTACCAACGCTACATCATCGAGCAAGCCAAGTACCGGAATAAAGTCCGGAATCAGGTCAATTGGGAACAGGAAGTAGATGGTGACGGCTACCGCGGCCACGACTGTAGACGCCGGCAAACCCGTATACTCCCCCGACGCGGACATTTTGATCAAGCGGAAGAGGGTCTGCATCGTCTCCCAGGCTTCCTGGGCGATGGTGCCCACGTCCTTTTTTTCGCTGGCCTTCTCATAGGCGTCGCTCAGGAGTTGCTTAATGCGCGTTGGTTTCTTAAGGTATTCTTCCGCTTTGCCCAAGAACTTCTTGAATAGCGGTGAAGAAGCAATGTGTTCGCCTTTAGGGTTTTGCGTAGCCATATGAAAGAGGAGAGAGTGGTGAATAAAATGGAATAAGCAGCCGGCTAAAAAAGGAGAAGCGAGCTACTAAACTAGGCGCGAAAACGCAACTATAGCCTGCCTGCTATACTGCTTTAGAGCAAAATAGTTTTCTGCGTAATTGTCTTTGCCAGTCCTTCTCAAGGCATAAAAAAAGCCCCGCTCGGTTGGAACGGGGCTTGTGCGTAGCAAGGGGCAGATTACTCGTTTTCGATACGACCGGCCGCGTAGAAATTACGGTGGTAGTATGGCTGATTAAGCGAGCTAATCATGACGCCACCATTGGTAGCGGAGTGGGCAAACTTACCATCTTTAATGTAGATGCCCACGTGATAAATAGGCTGACCCGGACCGCGACGGAAGAATACCAAGTCGCCGGCCTCCATTTGGTCTTTGTTCACGCGCTTCACGTTCTCGAACATGGAGCGGGAACTGCGCTTGAGCGTAATGCCATATACCTCCTGAAACACGCGCGTCACGAAGCCGGAGCAGTCAGTGCCTTTTTTGGAGTTGCTGCCGTAGCGGTAGGGGGTCCCGATCCAGTCGGTGACGGTGCGCAGCAGGTCTTTGTTTTCGTTGAAAGCTAGGTCTACGCCGAGTGTTTGGGCGTAGTAGTGGTAAGCTAGCGAGTCGCGGGAAGCCGTGGTGGCGTCAGCCGGCGTGCTGCCGTCTAGGAAGCTCGGCAGCAGGGAGGCTTCCGCTATAACGGGAGCCGAAGAAGAGGTAGTAGCGTCAGGTGTGCGCTCGAAGAAAAAGGAAAGCGTAGTGGAAGCAGCGGCGAGGCAATACAGGATGGTGTTTTTCATTGTCCGTCGTAGGGTGGCAAAATCGGATTCCTAGGTGGCTGGTGAGCCAGAGCGTACGTTCTTTTACTCGATAATTCAGTTGCTAAAAGCAGTAGAAAACAAGCCGTAAATGAGCCGCGCAAGACGGCAAAACGAGCGGATATTTCTTCCGCCGATGTCTAAAGCTAAACCATAATTTCGGTGACATCCAAATTTGGCGTATCAAAACGGAGAAATTTCTTGATTTAGGAATACTTTTTTCCTGAATATCCCTGCCCGGAAGAAAACCTAAATGCGTCGCTTGGCGTATATGGCGCCTGCTGTTTTTTACCTATGAAGCCTCCTCGTATTATCACCAACTCACCCTTGGCGCGCGTCGCGCGCCAGGTACTCGGCTCCTCGAGCGTAGCGATGGTGCTCGGCAACACCATTCACTTGAGCGGCGCCACGCAAGAGGAGTTTTTGCGCGACCCTTACTGGGTTGCGCACGAGATGTGTCATATCCGACAATTCCGGGAGCATGGCTACCTGCCTTTTCTCTGGAAATACTTAGTGGAGTCGGCGCGGGTAGGCTACTACAACAATAAGTATGAGGCGGAAGCCCGCGTGGCTGGTCAGCGCGATGCTTCGCTCTACGCGCGCAATGGGGTGCTACCCGACCCCGCTACCATGCACCGTGGCGCTGGCGAACCTAGCTAGGTGTCATAGTCAACCCTAGAACTAGCCCCCACGACAAAGGCCGCTCCTGAGATCAGGAGCGGCCTTTGTCGTGGGGGCTAGTTCTAGGGTTGACTTTACTCAGCAGGCTCGAAGCTTTTCTTGCTGCTAGCAGCCAGCCAGCTGTCCGGAATGATGTTGGTTAGCGTGGCCAGCAACTTATTGTTGATACCAGAGATAACGCGGGGCTCGCCATTCATGAGCGCCTCGTAGCCGTCCTTGGCTACATCTTTCGGGTCGGCCTTCTTGCTCTGGCCTTCTTTGGTGTCTTGGGCACCAGCCGTTTCGAAGAACTCCGTCTCGGTGGCACCGGGGCAAAGCGCCGTTACCGTTACGCCCGAATCCTTCAGCTCTTCAATGATGGCTTCCGTGAAAGACAAAACGAATGCCTTGGAGGCGCCATACACCGCTAGGTTAGCATTGGGTTGAAACGAAGCCAGAGAAGCTAGCTGCAAAATGCGGCCCTTACCGCGCTGCTTCATGTCGCGTCCGAAAAGGTAAGTTAGCTCCGTCAAGGCCGTAATGTTGGTGTTGATCAGGGCCACGTTGCGGTTTAGATCAGCCTCCAGAAACGGTCCTGCCACGCCAAAACCGGCGTCGTTGATGAGAATGTCGACTTGCAGGCCTTTGCTCTGTACCTCATCGTACACCTTTTGGGCCGCGCCGGGCTCACCTAGGTCTTGGGTAATAAGCGTGGGGGTGATATGGTGCACACTCTGTAAGTGATCGGCAAAGCCTTGCAGGCCACCAGGGTTTTGGTCGACGAGAATGAGCTGATATTGGTCTTTCGCCAACAAGTGGGCTAGCTCTTGACCAATGCCACTAGCGGCGCCTGTTACAAGAGCAACGGAAAGATTTGAATCACGTGCCATGGGAATAGTTGCGTTAGGATGGGGGTGAGGGGAGGGCAATAAACTGCCTTATCGTACTGACTACCTGAACAGAAGGTTACGGGCGGTGAATAAAAAGCCGAAGTCAACTGCAACCTCATTCCGCTGGTTTACGAATAGACGGAAGCCACCTGGCTTCCCACGCGGCTATCACTTTGCACCCAAACCCTTTGAAACTCATGGAAAGCAAAAAAAACCAACCCGCCCAAGATCCGGACCTAGCTTCTACGAATACCACTGACTCCACCTCGGGGGCAACTGATTTAGGCTCAGCCGCTACCGCTGATAGCAGCTACGATAATCCTTCGCTCAACCTAGGAGATGAAAGCGCGCAGCCAGCACCACAGGCCGCGCAAGCTGATCAGCAGCCAGGCAACTTGTTTGATAGCGCCATTGACGCTCTTAACCTAGGTACGGTAGGTGATACGGCTAAGAAGCTGCTGGACCAATCGAACCTGAAAAGCACAGTAAATCAGCTACCCCAAAACTTAAAAGACCTCGGTACGAAAGCTACCGCCCAAGTAAATAAGCTGACCACAACACAGAAAATTGTGGGTGGGGCTCTGCTACTAGGCGGCATCGGCTGGTTGTCTCTGCGCTCAAAGGGCGGCAAAAAGTCTTTTAGCAAGAGCTCTAAGGAAGCGTACCGGGGCAGCTCGGCAGGCTACTCCACAGCCGGCAAGTATACCACCGGCGACAGCTACGGCTCCCGCTATGGCTCTACCAGCAGCTATTCGTCGCCGGGTTCGGTGAACGAAGCTAGCTACCGTGGCACCTCGCAGAAGGGCTCTAGCACTGGTCACACTTTGTAAAACAAGTTGATAAGAATAAACGCAAAAGGACCGAAGCTCATGCTTCGGTCCTTTTGCGTTTGGTAGCTAGCTTATTATAAGTTGCTTAGTTAGCATCCGATGCGCGAAATTTAGCTAGGAAGAAATCCTGGTTGAAATTTAGGTACACGCCTAAAGAGAAATCGAGCAGGTGGGCGTTAAAATCATATACCGGCTCCAGGCGCGTGGTGAGCACCACGTGGCCTGGCAGGCGAAAGTCGCGTAAGAAGCGCACGATCAGAAGCTGGCGGTTGGGGTCTGTAAACTGCGGATTGGCAACCGTAGTCGACACAGATTGGTAGAGCCGGCCACCTAGGGGCGCGATGAAGTGGTGCCCTTGCCAGTAGCTGACCAGCACGTTCAAGAAGCGCGTATCGGCGCCGACGTTTGCGTACAGGCCAGTGCCTTGGCTGTAAGGATAGACTTTCGTAAACGAACGATCATTGAAGAAGGTCCCATGCACTTCGGCGCGGAGGCGTGGCACCGTGCGGGAAGCGAGCTGCCGGGCTACACGCAACCCTAGGCTGTAGTTGAACAGCGTTTGCAGGGGCTTGTCCAGCGTATCGATTTGGCCACCGTAATGTTGCGCCGTGAACTGAGCGGGGATGCTCAAGCGCCAGTTGCGGGTGGAGTCGGGGGTAAGAATAAACTCAGAAGCTAGGCCGCCCGTGATTTGCTCCTGGTAATTGCTGTAGCGGTATTGTTGCCGCTGCCAGTCGACCCATGTATCAAGGCGCACGCGGCGGGTTTGGAGTTGGTACTGCAAGCCTTCTTCCAGCCGCTTCAGCATCACCCGCTCGAAGTCGAACAGCGGCTCGATATAGCCGTGGTGCAGGTGGCTTTCGATGTTGCCGAACAGCACACGATGACGACCGTTGGGGCTCTGGTACACGCCCGTGAACGTCGGGCGTACTTGTTGTAAGCGCGGATTGCCGTAGTCCTTCCACAAGAAAATGCCGGCTTCCAGGCGCAGGTTTGGGCTAGGGTAGTATGTCAGGCGCGGGTTGAACTGCGTACCAAACAGCGTATATCCGTCGGCAATCTTGTTGAAGTACTCGTTGTCTTTAAAAAACTGAAAGGCATTAACGCTCAACCGCAACTGGTGGTCGTAGGCGGGCCGCACGGTGAGCGGGTACAGAAAAGCGCGGTTGTCGAGCTGGGCCTGGGCGGCAGGCGCGGCGCCCAGCGCTAAGCACAGACTGATTAAAAAGCTAGCACGGGTAACGAAAGGGGCCACGAGCGGGAGGCTATAATTGAGTTTCCCAAACCTAGGCAATCAAGTTGTTATTCCGTGCTGAGCACGCCAGCTAACCGGCCGCACCAGTCAATTTAGTAACCTGCTTCAGCTACCAGCTACCTTAAAAGGCAACGTGCGCCCGCACGGCTACCACATGCACCGGGCCACGGTCACGGTTGTAGCCTGGGTCGACCACAAATTGATAATCAGGGCTGATGGTGAGGAAGTACTTCGGGATGTTGAAGCTGTAGTAGACCTCGCCAATTAGCTCGGGCGCGTATTTCAAGTAGCCGTCGCCGATGATAAAGCCGTGCCCGCCCGCCGCCAGAAAGTCGCGGTGCGGTTGTGAGATGCCATTGCCCACAAACGCCAAACCTAGGCGGTCGTCGGGGCGGTGCCAACGGGTACCGCCGCTGCTCGCGCCCACACTCACCGACTGATCAATTTCGGTGAACGCCCACGTCTCGTGCCGGCCGTCGTTGAAGCTAGCCCGTGCAAATACCCCCAGCTGATCGGTAAGGGCCTGCTCTACGTTCGCCGAAAGGCCATACTTAGTGCGCCCCAGCGCCCGAGTAGCGGTTAGGTCTAGGTCGGGGCGTTGGGTTGCTAAGCGGTAGTCGCCCATATTGGCGTGCGTAATGAACCCTAACAGGCGTACGGCACCCGGTCGGCTGTGCAGAGACGTCGTCTTCGTAAGCTCCAGCGTTTCGGAGTGCGAGCGACCATAGTTCTTTTCTAGGGTTGGCCCGTTGGCTTCACGCGGCACCAACGTGCTAGCCACACGCAAGGCAAAAGCGGGCGTTACGTACTCGCCCACCGCACCTACGGTGTAGCCGCGGGTATTGGCCGGGTAGTCCCAGGCTCCCGTGCTCATCAAGCTCCAATTGAAAAACTGGGTGCGTGGGTCGTGGCTATAGCTGTTTAAATCGAAGTAGTCGGAGAGGCTAAACTTGCCCACATTAAGCGCCACGTAGTGCGTGGGCGCGGGGCCGCTTAGTTGGTTTGGCGCATCGGCGGCCGTTGTTTGCTCAGTACCTAGGTTCCACACCTGCCGCAGGAACAAGCGGGCTAGGTAGAGCTGCGGCGCCGGGTTCCCGATGCGAAACGTTTCGCCGTTCACGAATCCAGCTATGCCGCGGGCCCCGCTCAGGCCGCTGCCGCCCGCTACCTCTGGGTTGAAGTACAGCGAGGCGCCGTGCCACAAACGTCGGCCGACGAACAGGGTAGTCGTAAGAGAAAGTTTGGCTTTCTCCACCGGCTGCAAACTGTAGCTCCCCGTGCGTGGGGCCGCAAACTTGTTGTGCCACTGCTGAATGACAGTCTGCTGGAAATGCAGGCTCCAGGGTTGCAGTGTTGTTGTATCGGGGGGCAGCGGCTGCGTAGGAGGCGTGGCGGGCGCTGCCGCAGGCGTTGAAACAGGCGGCGCCGGCTGCGGCGACGCTGGTGAGGTTTGAGCCCGCGCAGCAACGGCGCTAATCATGCCGAGTAATACGAAGGCAGCGTGCCTAGGGCGCGTAACAAAACGCATCAGAGAAGTGAATTGAGCAGTAGGGGAGAGAGGAATACCAGCTAGGTGGGGGTACTGGTCAGGGGAAGAGCTACGTGTCGCTAAGCAATGGCGCGTCGAGCAACCGACTAATTTTTACCGTTGCTCAAACTAAATTCGACAACTTAGGCTTCTACTAGGGCTCAGTACCCAGACCGCAGCCCGGCACAAGAATGGCTTGCAAGCTAGCGGGCGCCTCATGAAGAAATCATGTTGAACGTATTATTTGCTCAACGACAAAAAATAGGTGGCTTTTTTTAAAGGAATTGCCTTATTCTTGTCGGCCCAATTTGTTATCACCCCCTCATCTATCTGGCACCATGCCTTCTCAGTCTGCTACATTCACGCTTGTCAACACGCTTGAGCCGCACCGAGGACGCGGTCGGCAGCTCCTCAAGACGCACCCCGAAGCCCGGCGCCTGATTACCAAGGAGCCTAAAACATTCGCCATTATCTTGGCCTGTGTGGGCGCCCAAGTATTCTTGGCGTATCTGGTGGCCGACCTAGCTTGGTACTGGAGCCTGCTGGTGGCGTACTTCGTGGGGGCGTTTTTTTCGCACACACTTTTTGTCACCATTCACGAAGCGGCGCACAACCTGATCTTTAAGAAAACGTGGCAGAACACGGCCGCTGGCATTTTCGCCAATTTCCCAACGGTGGTGCCGACGGCTATTTCTTTCAAAAACTTTCACCTGCAACACCACGTGCACCAAGGCGTGCACGAGTTGGATGCCGATTTGCCTGATTGGTATGAAGCCAAACTGATCCGCAATTACTCCATCGGCAAGGCGATTTGGCTGTTTTTCTTTCCGTTGTTTCAAGTGATTCGCACGCTGCGCTGCCGCGAAGTAGCTGCCGTCGACCGTTTTGTGGTAGCTAATATTGTAGCACAGCTCGCCTTCGATGCGGTAATTGTTTACTTCTTTGGCTGGACGGCGCTGCTGTATCTGTTCATGAGCTTCTGGTTCTCCGTTGGTTTTCACCCGCTGGGCGCCCGCTGGATTCAGGAGCACTACCTAACCCTCGACCCGGAGCAGGAAACCTACAGCTACTATGGTCGCCTAAATGGTATCAACCTCAACGTAGGCTTTCACAACGAGCACCACGATCTGCCTTCTGTGCCGTGGACGAAGCTGCCAGAATTAAAAGCATTGGCCCCCGAGTTTTACGAGCCGCTGCTGCATCATACATCTTACACGCGGCTATTTTTCCGCTTTCTGTTTGATCAGGAAATCAGTTTGTTCTCCCGCGTCACGCGTCCTCGGCGCGAGCAGCGCGAGCCAACGTCAGCTGCTCACTAGAGACCTAGGTTGGTAATTTCAAAAGCCTCGTCAGCTCACGCTGGGGAGGCTTTTTTCATAAATAGCACCAGGCTGCTTGCAACGAACAAACACCTAAAAGCGGCGCTCGTGCTTTGCGCGTCGGACTGTAGCAGCCTCTATCGCGGAAAGCACTTAGCGTCCTGACTGATTGATTTGAGCAAGCGCGACCGAAGTAAGAGGATTGTGGCTATATTTAGTTATTCCTCAACTACTTATTGTCCACCCAAACCTACTTCCTATGAGTCATGCTGATTCCTTGATGGCGCCTATGCTGGGCACTGAGCACCGCGAAGTTGGTGGCGTGCAGTTGGATTTTATGCGCGCTGGTGCGGCTCGTATCAAGCGCGTTGTATACCCAGCCGACTTTCGTTGGTCACGCAACATGAAGCCGCTCGTTGGGACGGAGTACTGCCAGCATGCACATGTTGGTTTCCTCGCCCAGGGCCAGTTGCACATTCAATACGCTGACGGGACCAGCGAAACGTTCACGGCCCCTCAGATGGTCGTGATCACGCCGGGGCACGACGGTTGGGTGCTTGGCAACGAACCCGCCGTGATGATTGAGTTTGACTTTGAAGGCGAAACTATGCAGCGTTTAGGGTTAAACAACCTACGCCAGCAGGCCTAGGGCCATTAACTTTAAACGCAAAAAGGCCCGAAAAACGCGTTTGCGTTATCGGGCCTTTTTGAGCCTTCTACGGGACTCGAACCTGCGACCTGCTCATTACGAATGAGCTGCTCTACCAACTGAGCTAAGAAGGCTACTAGCTAAGCAGCCGGCGCTACTTAGGGCTGCAAAGATAGAAAAGCTAGATAAACCAGCACAAGCTTACCCCCTAAAAATTTCGGGCGAGTTATTCCGCTACTACGCGCAACGCCATGCCGCGCTTGCTCGTTTGGGAACCTAGGCCCGACGAACAAGCGGCCTTACGCATCATTACTCATGGGAAAAAAATCATCGACCAAGTTACCGCAAGCCTTATTTAGTGGTTTCGCGGGCTCTGTTGTCCTCACCCTTTTGCACGAAAATGCCCGGCGCATTGCCCCCGAGGTAGCTCCGCGTATGGATGTGCTCGGCATGCGGGCGCTGCGCAAAATGCTGAACACCGCAGAGGCTCCTCAGCCCGACCACGATACCTTGTTCAACGTGACAATGGCGGGTGATATTTTAGTCAATGGGTTGTATTACAGCTTTGTAGGCAAAGGCAAGAAGGCGTGGGGACGTGGCGCTTTGCTAGGCCTAGCGGCTGGCGTGGGAGGCGTGGTGCTGCCAGGTCCGTTGGGGCTAGGAAAAGCGCCAAGTAATCGCACTCCCCAAACGAAGCTCATGACGGTGGCCTGGTACCTCGTAGGTGGCCTAGCGGCGGCGGGCGCTTCACGGCTGTGGAGCAAAGCGCGCAAGTAGCACGTCGTTGGCCCGGTTCGGCGTATTACCTTTGGGGCTACCATGAAAGAACTCCGCAAACTGCTGGTCCGGGCACTTGGCTTCGAACGTTACATCCGCTTAGTGAGCCGTGTGTACTTGCGCTTGGTGGGGGCAGGTTGGGGTAAGGACAAATACCCGGAGTTGTTTTTTCTGGCTAAGCTCGTCAAGCCGGGTTTTGTGTGTCTGGATATCGGCGCCAACCTAGGGTATTACTCCGTGGCGCTGTCGCGGCTGGCTGGGCCACAGGGCAAAGTGCTGGCGGTGGAGCCCATCCCCATATTCCAGAATATTTGGAAAGACAACGTACGCCTGAGTGGCTACAACAACGTACAATTGTTGCCTTACGCCCTAGGTGGTGAGAATACTACTGTGCAGATGGGCACACCCGAACGCAACGGCCTGCTCCACCACGGCATGACCAAAATTGCGGCCAGCAATACCCAAGAACATTACGCCCGCACCTACGACGTGCCCATGCGCGTGCCGGACGAACTGCTAACTGACCTAGCTCGCCTCGACTTCGTGAAGTGTGACGTCGAAGGATTTGAGTACGAAGTGTTTCGGCACATGCAACTCACCTTGCGCCGTTTTCGGCCGCTCATCCAAACGGAGCTCAATGGCCTGGAGAACCGACGGAACGTGGTTGAGCTATTAGAAAAGCTAGGTTACAAACCATTTGTGCTGTCGGAGCGTTCTGAACTTGTGCCGTGTACTATGGCGCAGCTGGAAAGTGCCGTCACGGCCGATTTTTATTTTCAACCTATTACTGCCCCCCTTCCTGTCAACTGATGGTCAAATTCCTGCTCACGCTCCTTGTCATTTCGTTTATCATTCGCTTTGTAGTGCCGGTGGTGCTGCGGCTGCTTGTGGGGAACCTTGTGCAAAAGCACACGCGTCGCTTTGAGCAGCAGTTTGGCGGGTCGCCTTTTAATCCACCACCTACGTCGCCTCCCCCCGGCGAAGTACGCGTTGAGTACGTGCCCCCCAAGCAAAAGCCAACGCCGTCGAAGGAATTCAGAGGTGGGGAGTACGTTGACTATGAAGAAGTGAAGTAGTGTATCGCTTCTGTGTATTATAACGAAAAGCCTGTTGCTGCCCAGCAACAGGCTTTTTTAATTTTTAATGACACTATTTGAATACAGCATGAAGCACCCAGCACCAGCACAAGCTAGGCTTTGTGAGCAGAACGCTTCGAGCAGCTAGAAAATAGAGTCCGGTATCCTATATTTTGACATGTTTATGGGATTGCGCTGTGCAGCAGTCCTCCTCAATTTTGAACCTGCTTAGCCCTGTGGTGCTGGCCAGCCTAGCTAGCACCTCGCTTGTCCACGCTATTTGTATCTTCTATTGTTGATTGTTGTTGCTTATGGAGCCGTTCTACCAAGTTCGTACTGCCGAGTTCACAGATAATTGCCAAACTACGCTGCACCAACAGACCGGCTTGATGCATGCTACGACTACTTGGCAAAGTGGGGGCAACGAAGCCACTTTCTCAGATTACTTTTTAGAGGGATTTCAGCTTACCACGTTGACCGGGCACCTAGCTCAGCCGCTGCAGCTTGAGCTAGCCGTCGAGAAGCCGTGGCTAGCTATGCTGTATCAACTGGACGGGCAGATCGACTCGAAAGCCTGCGCGCTGAGCCCTTTGCGCTTCGAGCGAGGCCATCAGAATATGATGGCAGACGAAGCGCCCGTGAACTTCTACACTTTTCAGGGACGGCAGCATACGAGCTTCTCTATCCACCTCACCCGAAATCTGTTTGAGCAGCTAGTGACCAGTAACGAAGAGTGGCTAGGCTTACACGGACAACAGCTAAATCGCCCCAAACCCTTCGTGATGCTGCCAGAGGGCATGGCTATTTCTCCTCAGCAACGCACGCTCATCCAACAGATTATCAACTGCCCGTATAGCGGTTCCCTGAAAAAGATGTTTCTGGAAGCCCGCTTTCTGGACCTATTTATTGAGCAACAAACGCAGCTTATGCAGTTGCGCGTCCGTGGCACCTCTCGCGACCGAGAAATGTTGCACGCCGTTCGCGACTTTTTAGATAGTAACTACGCCGAACCACCGAGCCTGCTTGCCTTGGCGCGCCAGTTCGGCACGAACGACTTCAAACTCAAAAAGGGTTTCCGCGAGCTATTTGGTACCACTGTGTTTGGGTACATTGCCGAGCGCCGCCTGACTGTGGCGCACCAGTTGCTCTCCCTCACCGATCAGCCCGTGCAGGAGGTAGCGGAGGTCGTTGGCTTTGCAAATCCAGCGCACTTTTCCACGGTCTTCCGGCGCAAGTTTGGCCTGCGGCCTACCCAAGTACGTCGCGCCCCCCAACGGCTCCAAGCCGGTGCACTGCTCTCCGCAATAGCTGCCTGATTAATAAGCGCTTCCAACAACAGTAGATGCAGTTGACCAAGCTCGATGACGACTAAGTCATTAAGCTTGTCTGTTGGTGGCAGCCTGCGTAGAAATGTTATTTGTCCTGGTTGCCTTGGCTCACCAAGTACTACCTAAGGTGCACAAAGGCCGCTGTAAGAATCCGGATTAGACAAGTAGAAATCCGTTTCACAAAAACGCTTGGCATAGGCGCCCGCTAGTTTTGCAAGACCAATCCTTCGTAAGGATAATCGCTTGATCAGCAAGGAGAAGCTAGGTGCCTAGCTTTGCTACAGCTAAGCTAGCGGTGGCATCCGAGCGGGTTATTCTACTTCCTACCGACATGTTTCATTCTGTTATTAGGCGGCTGCTGTGCTCAACGGGTATCACACTGCTCATGCATTCTGCCGCCATAGGGCAAACCGCGCCGCTTGTGGCAGCGGATAGCTCTTCCCGCGTTTTGCTCAAAGGCAGCACGGGCTTCGCGCGAGGCTTCACCATCGGCGCACCAGCGGGTTTGGCGCTACCTCTTATCCTTGGTGCTGAGCTTCAACTAGCACCTCACTGGACCGTTTACACGGACGGATTCAGTGGAATGCTCCTAAAAGTCAACCGGCAGGAAGAACACGACATCACCAAGTACATCAACTTGTACAATGTGGGGGCCGACTTTGGTATCCGACATTACTATAACCAAAGCAAACGCCAGCGGCGCGGCCTAGCAACGGGCGCTTTCGTTGGCAACTACCTAGCCCTACAATCGACGAGCAGCTGGTGGAATCCGCGCAACGCTGGCCGGCACTTGCGTTACGATTTCACTACTGTGGCGGTGCTCTGGGGACTGCAACGCCGGTTCGGCAACCACGGCCTCGTAGAAGCCTACGCTGGCCTAGGCTTATCCAACGATATTCGAGCGCGGTACACCGATACCGGATATGAACTCCAACGCCGCTTTGCCACGGTAAAGCCAGAAGCCGGTATCAAGCTAGGGTTTGTCTTATAAGCTCCTCCCGAGTAGTCTAAGTCTTTTCGTAGCTGAAAGCCGGCGTGAATTATATCGTATCTCGCTATTCCTCGTCCGACAATTCTGGCGATAAAACCCAAGCTAGCCGGAGCGGTGCCGATTATTGGGTGGTCAAGCTGGACGGGCAAGGTACCAAGCAATGGGACCGTACGCTCGGCGGCGACGCCAACGACCACTGCCGCGAGTTGCATCTCCCCGCCGATGGGAGCGCACTGCTGGCAGGTTCTTCCCTCTCAGGCGCTAGCGGTGATAAAAGCCAGCCAAACCTAGGCTTGCGCGACTACTGGCTCGTGCAGATAGATGCGCAAGGCAATAAAGAGTGGGACCGATCGTACGGCACGGTCAAGGAAGAACAGCTGGCAAGCGTGGTGCTTACCCCAGATGATGGCTGCCTGGTAGGAGGAGATAACATTAACACGTACGCGGTTCTCAAGCTCGATGCGCGCGGGACCAAGCAATGGGAGCAGACGCTCCACGCAGGTGATGGCTACACGCAGCTCGTGCAGATGCGTAGCGCAGCCGATGGTGGCTATCTGCTCGCCGGAATGTCTACGGGCGATGCCGTGGGCGATAAGAGTGAACCGAGCCGCGGCGGCGAGCTTTATGGAGATTACTGGCTGGTTTGGCTCACAAGTACCGTGTTAGCCAATCATCCACCAGCCGTCCCTATTGCTTGGCAAGTATACCCCAACCCGCTCAAGGTTCTTTCACGGTGCAATTGCCCGCCGATGCACCGGCAGCTGGCTTGCAGCTACAACGCATAGATGCGCTAGGCCGCTCGGTGTGGCATCAAGAACGGCCCGCCGCCTTGGTAAACGTGTCAGCGAGGGGAGTGCCAGCGGGACTGTACTGGCTGCATATAAGCGGGCCGGCGAATTATAAGTCTACTAAACGGATTGCGCTGGAATAAGCTAAAGTGCTGGTGGGGTAGCTAGGTCATTGCCTTATACAGGCAACGCAGTTAATACTGCCTTTATCATTGATGTGGTAACTCTTATGAAGGTGCTAGTAGCCCGAGCTTGCCTCAAGAAAAGCTCGAGCTACTAACCACGGTTACGGCATAGCGTTCTGTATTTTGAACACGTACGCGAACGGGGAAGGGATCTGCGCTGGGGTAAGGGCAGGTGGCTGAATGGTAAGCTGGCCTTTGCGACGAGTATACTTGACGGGCACTTGGCTACCTAGCAGCGTCACTGTCAGGTTGCTTGTGGCACGGAGGCCGTCCACCACAAAGGGCGTCGTGGGCCAACTTGTGGCTAGCACGTACACGTCGCGGCCTTTGGCGGTATAATAGCGCGTCTTCGGCTGCTGACTCGGTGCTTGGGCTGGCGCCCAAGCTGTCGTGCCATAAATAGCTTCTCCGTTGATGGCCAGCCACTTTCCGATATCCACGAGCCGCTCTTGCATGAGCACAGGAATGGTACCGTCGGCGGCTGGTCCGATGTTGAGCAGTAGGTTGCCGCCCCGACTAACGATGTCGATAAGTTGATGCACGAGTTGAGCGGAGGAGCTGTAGTCTTCTAGGTTTTCGGCGCGGTTAAAGCCGTAGGATTGCCCCATGCCGCGGCTTTCCTCCCACGGATGTTGCGTCCCTACTTTGTCGTTGTCGCTGGCGTACTCACTGGTGTAGTAGCCACCATGCTGCCCCCGAGTTCCTTGGCCCCAACGGTCATTCACCACGACTTCCTCCTTATTAGGCGCGTGATTATACAACCAGGCCAGAAACGCAGGGCTTTTCCAGTACGTGGCCGTTCGGTCCCACTCGCCATCGGCAAAAAGTAGCGCGGGCTGGTAGCGGTTTACTAGCTCTTTCAATTGCCACAGCGAGTTCTGCTCCACATACGCCGAGTCGGGAATCCGGTACTTGTTGATGTCAGCCAGCGGTAAATAGTAGCCGCTAGGTCGGCTTGGAGTGCTCGTGCTTTCCCACTCCATCAACGAGTAATAGAACCCCATCTTAAGCCCTCGGGCGCGTACCGCCTGGGCTAGCTCGCCAACTAAGTCGCGCTTGGGGCCAACCGCGCCACTATTCCACTGCTGCTTGTAGGGTGCGGTGGTAGGCCACAGGCAGTAGCCGTCATGGTGCTTGGTTGTGAGCACCACATAGCGGGCGCCAGCGCGGACAAACAAGTCTGCCCAGCGCACGGGGTCGAATAGCTCGGCCCGAAACAGCGGCCCAAAGTCGCGGTACGTGAAGGTGGGCCCGTAGTTTTTATTGTGGAAGCTCTGACGCAGCGCGGGGTTGCCATACATATCGGCCCCGTACCACTCGGCGTAGGTTTCGTACATCCGAGGACTAACGGGCCGGTAAGCTGGCACCGAATACACGCCCCAGTGAATAAAAATGCCAAACTTAGCGTCAGTAAACCACTGCGGTACGGGGCGCTGGTCGAGCGAGGACCAGGTAGGCTCGTAGGAGGGTTGGGCCTGCGCCCGTAGTCCGGCGGCTAAACCAGCCAGTAACAGCAGCCGACTCATACAGTGTGTAAACAACATGCGGTACCAGCTTACGGGGACTTGGCAAAGCTAAGATTTCTCCTCATACGGCTTGAGCACCCGCCGCAAACGGCGCTTATGGGCGAACCCTAGAAGCCTAGACCAACTCGGAAGCCAGAATCCAACTTGCGCCCAGACTGCAAAGCCGTATAAAAATCGACGCGCAGCAAGGTGAAGATGTGTTCAATACCGACCCCTAGCTCCACGTAATGACCAGCAACGGGGGTATGCAAGTAATTGAACGAAGCCACTTCCTGCCACTTTAGGCGACGCAGCAACGGAATATTGTTCAGGAAAAAGCCGTTGAAATGGTGATTATAGTGCGCTTCCACGTACCGTTGCCGCGTGCTGAATCGGTAATAGTCGAGCAGTTGAAACTGAGCAAAATTGCTGGCAAATAGCGTTTGGTTGCCGGAGAAGTGGCGGTAATCCATGAAGGACAGTCGGGACTGCCCGAGGAAGCCACCAACGGCCACGTTGTAACTACCATTGCCCAGCAACCCCATGCTGATGTTCTGATTTAAGCCCGCGGCAAGCAGGGCGTACCGTACGTCGGAGCCGAATACGTCGGGAATGCCTTGGCGGTATGTAAAGCGAAGCGTCGGGTACTTAGAGCGGAAATTATACTTACCTGTGGGGCGCGTTATGTAGCGCTGACCAGGTGTGAACGAGCTAGTTAGCTCAAACGCAAGCGCCTGGTTCCGGCCAAAGCTGGTAGTAGGCGCCTCGTCGTTTAGGGGCTGATTAGGAGTAAAAGCTCGGCCCGAAACATCGCGCAGCAAATCGATGGTGGCATTTTGTAATTCGCGGCGGTCATAATAGCTGAGGTTGCCTTGCAGCGTCAACCCATTAACAACTTCGCGGCTGTAGCCAACTGTAGCCCCATCGCGACGGTAGTACTTGGCGTAGTTGCGGTTATCGAGCAGCGTATACACCGTGTTGATGAATGGCGTGAGCTGGCTGGCACGGTCGAAATTCTCGATGGTGCGACCGGCGCTAAACGTCACGCGTGCTAGCTTCACCGGATCGTGCTGCCAGCTAGCTACCAAGCTAGGGCTGAGTAGCTTATTCGCAAAGCCGTAGCGCACAGTAGGTGTAATGGAAAACGTACGCCGATCGTCCGTATCCTTGGTGTACGTGGCGTGCGGATTAGCGACAATGCCCTCTACTGTGTTGTATTGTAGGATGTTAAAGATGGGCGCCACGTACCACTGCTGCTTGCGGAAGGTGTTGGAGTAGGTATAACCACCTAGCAGTAGCTTTTGGGGCTCAAATACATTGCGCTTGCGGTCCAGCGAATCTTGGTAGGCGCGCGAGTTGCGGATAGTTTCAGTGCTGTCTTTTACATGGTAATCTACCTTTTCCTCGGCCGTAAGCGGAATGGGACGTACTTCGGTCCAGTAGCTGGAGTCGCGCTCATTCACGCCTTTGTCCACCCGCATCACCTCGCCCCGCCGCAAGCCAATGGCGTTGCTGCTCAGGCTGTCTTGCTCGGCGCGCCGAATGCCTTTGCGCACTTGCTTGGCCAAACCACGCAAGCTAGGTTTGGGCTTCTTCACGTCTGCTACGGGCTCGGCAGCAATAGCAGGAGCAGTAGGCTGCGTAGCGGGAGCAGCTGGCGCGGCCGTAGGGGCCGGCCGATTAGGAAAGGTAGGTGTCACTTGGTAGTTCGAGAGCACCGCTGTGATGTAGCCATTGCCTTTAAAACCTAGGCCCGAAAGCGCCAGTGTGGCTTTCTGCGATTGCATCACCCATACGTCGGAGGGGCCTGGAGCAGGGGCGAAGATTTGCTCCAAGTGAAAGCTATCTAGGTAATCAAGCTGGGCATCTTTGGTGAGGTCGAGGGCCAGTGAGTGCAGCCGCCAGGTGCCGTCTACGATGTAGATATAACCAGAAAAAACGGGGTCAGTGCGCCGGCGCGGAATCACCCGAATTTTGTGCACCAGTACGCCACCTTGTTGGCTGCTACCCGTGAGCTCAAACTTATAGTAAAACAGGGCGTTGGCCGCAATCGGCGACACAAAGCGCCGTTCCGAAAATCCACTGTTGACTACGTTGTTATAAAAGTTTAGGTCGCGGGCCGAACCCGCCCGGTTGAAGCTGATGCCTCGGGAGTCGCCGCTCACACGCGACGAAATCATCCGCTCTCGTATCACATTTGGCTGCTGAAACGTCATTTCCGACACCGATTCTGATAAATAGAAAATGCCGGGCTTCAGGTCAGGACCTACTTTCACCAAACCCAAGATCTTGCCGGGCACATCGGTGAGCCGACCTAGGGCTTTGATGTACACGCGGGCTTTGAAGGCAGCTACTTCGCGCTGGTGGTAGCGGCGCCACTGAATAGCTTGTTGCACAATGGCATACGCCGGGTCGCGGTCGGTGGCGCGCACCACTACTTCGTTCAGCTGGTAGCTTTCGGGCTTCAAGGCTACGTTGAGCACGGTGGCCGTGTCGCCGCCCGCTACTTGCACCGTTTCGGTGTGCGGCCGGTACCCTACGTATTGAAACACCAACTCGTACCGGCCTGGGCTGAGGCGGAGCTGGTAGTTGCCCTGCTCGTTGGTGGCGGTGCTAGAGGATGTAGCGCGCACGGCCACGTTCGCGAAAGCCAGGCCTTCGCCATCAGGGTTCGTGATCCGGCCCCGTACGATACCGGCCTGCGCCGTCGAGGCAGCTAGCAACAGTAGAAAATAGAGTAAGCAAATACGCGGCATACGGATAATAAAATAAACGAACTCAAGCTTCGTGAAGGTAAAGAGAAACAGCAAGCTGATGTTTGCTAACCTAAGTGCTTTCTGGTGGGTAAAGGCCCCTTTTTTCTGAGAATTGCCTACCGAAAGGCCCTGCGATAGAAGCACAACGTTAGAACCTAGGTTCTGAGTCTTGGTGAGTTGTTTGGGAGCACGCTCGTTGCATAGGTTTCTTGAGAAAAATAGTGTAGGCGCTCAACACACGCGTCGCCTAGGTAAGGCTTGTTACTCACCTTATGTAGATGCTACGCAAACAAAAAAGGCAGCCCACGGGCTGCCTTTTTTGTTTGTGCAACTAGCGACTCTTAGGTGAACAGTGTAGAGCTAGCCGCAACGAAGTTGCGCGCAATGGTTTTAACAGTAGCCGCATCCAGGGGCTCATCAAACGCTTCGGAGGCGGCAGCATCGTTGATGCCGCTATCAGTGGTGATGGTCCGACCGGCTTGGGCTATGTTGTTTTCAGCTGGATAATCGGTGGCTGGAGCGCCAGCGCCGTAAATAGGCGTTGTGGAAACCGAAGTGGTCGGTGAAGCGCCGCCGTTGTCGGTGCCGGAAATCCAGCTTTTGGGAGCCGTGTTGAGTGAGCCAACCGTAGCTTGTGCCGCAGGCGGACCATCTACGCCCGCTGCTTTGCCACGTCGCAGCGTGCGCAAGTGCGATGAGTGCCGGGCTTCTACGGAGTGAATATTTAAAGCAGCCTCTAGTAGATCTTTGTTGTTGAACAAAACAGGCGCGCCACCTTTATAAGCCCGCACGCCTGTATCAACGAATGACTGCGCCACTCTATAAAAGGTAGCAGAGCTAGTGAATACGTCAGCGAATGGACCTTTGAAGCCACCTTTGCCGCCGCTGTAGTCAAAAACAGCACGCGCTGGCTCCGGAATAGCCGCCGGACCTAGGGCGGCCCGTAGGGTTTTGATGTGGCCTTCCTCGTCGTTGCGAATCAGGACGATGCCTTGGCGCTCACTGGTAGCTGCGGCGGGAGTCGTCGTAAATAAAGAAGCACTAGTAGGCAAACCGTAAGTGGGGCGGTTCAGGGCCGTATCGTAGAAGTAGAACTCTAAGTACTCTAGGCTCAGAGCTAGGTTCAGCACGTTTACCACATCGGCAGGCAGCGTGGTGGTTTGTCCGTAGGCTTTGCTGAATAGGCCACTTACCAGCCCTGGCATTGCGGCAGCCGTCAGCTTTTTGCCCATGGTGCCAAAGTGCTTGAACACGCGCCGACGCGCGTCGAAACGCTCGTAGACTTCGGGGTCTACTTTTTCGATATCAGAAAGGAGTTGAAAAAAATCCATAGAAAACGGAGTGTAGGGAAGACAAGAAACCGGAGCGACCTAGCTAGACGAACTTGCTGACGTTGAGCTTCGAGCCCTCTTTCAAGTATTGATTAACAGCGTTGACCACAAGCGCCGGGCGCATCGACTTTTCCAAGCCAGAGCCCGCACCAGCTCCGATAGCGCCACCTGTGAGCGGCGTGTACAGATCCACGACATCCGCGGCAACGAATGCATTGAAGGTGATAATATCGCGGATGAGGGCTGCGTGCCTAGCTTCCACCGACACGATTTTGCCAGCTAACGGCAAGTAAGTGGGGGTTTCGAGGTAGCGGGCGGCCCCATTGTAAGCAGCAACGCCTGTGTCTTCGAACGTCTTAGCCGTGCCGAGCACAATGGCTCGATCATCAAAGTTGATCGTGGAAAAGTCTGGCTCCAAATCCTTAATGGCATTAGAGCCCAGCGCGTTCCGGAACAAATCGACGTGAGCTTTCTCATGGACTAGCAAGTCGTCCAGAATTTGTTTTTCGGCGCTGGTAGGTGCTAGTCCCTTGTAGTAAGCGCCACCCTGAACCTGCGAGTAAAAGGCGTACTCCAACTGCTCTAGGGCGTAGGCGTAGTTGAGCACCCCTAGGTCGCCACTGCCTACGTCCACGAAGGCGCTGTTGTTGGAGCTCTCATCGTCGTCGTCGCAGCCCGTTAGTAGCAAGCCGGTTAGGGCTAGGCCAGCACCTGAGTAGCGTAAAAAGTTGCGTCGCTGGATGGAATGAGTGGGTAAAGGGGTAGTCGTATGATCAGAATTCAACGCTGAAGGTGGTTGTTGGCTCATTGCTAGCTAGGCGTAAATTGAGTGGGAAAGCAGAATGCTAGGATGAGGACAATGTAGCCGAGCGATTTAGAAATATACACCTGTACTCACCTGCTTAGTTTAGTGAAATAAGCAGACCTAGGCTGAGGCTTTTACTACGCAAGAACTCGCCTCGCCTTGCTAGCGCTGAATAATGGTCGCGCGCAGGTACCACAGGCCTCACCCCAATAGCTGCGCAGCGCGTAGCTTGCTAAAAGGGAACGAAACGGCGACCAGCAACGTCGTTTCTTTGCTACTCATTACACCTCAGAACGCACGTCGCGGACGATGAATCAACCTCCCAAAAAATTCTATACCCCGCCCGAAGCGCTGCAAAAAATAGCTGCTTTTTGCGCTTATCAGGACCGCAACCAGAAAGAAGTAGAGGAGAAGCTGCGCAGCTATGGCCTCGACGAAGACGAAGCAGGCGAAATTATCATTCGGCTGAGTCGGGAGAAGCTGCTCGACGAGGAGCGCTACGCGAAGAGTTTTGTACGGGGAAAGTACCGGCTCAAGAAGTGGGGGCGTCGGCGCATTGTGCAGGACCTCAAGTTCAAGGGCATTTCGGAGTACTGCATCAAACAGGGCTTAAAAGAAATCGACGGCGACGAGTACTACCAAAACTTGGTGGAGCTGCTGGAGAAAAAAGATCGGCAGGAAAAGGAGAAGAACCCGCGTGCCCGGCGTCAGAAACTCCAGCTCTTTCTCACGGCCAAAGGCTACGAAGCTGACCTCATCAAGATAGCCCTCGACGACCTAGGCAAAGTGCCTGAGGAAGAAGACTAACCTAGCGCTTCGCGGGTAGTTGGGGCGGGGTCATTTGGCGCGTCAGGACCACACGCCGTCCGGTCATTGTTTCGAGCATCGGCCGCAGGATTTGCTGGGCATTTTGTTCTGTTTGGGCCAATATGCCTGATTGCAGCGCCGCTCGGCGCACATTTTTCTCGGCGTACTTGTAGCTTTCGTCGACTAAGGCTGCATCCTGAAAAAAGCCGTTTTCCACGCTATACACGCGGCTTTGCCGGTGGTCGACTTGCCAAGTGCAGAGCTCGGCAGCGGGTAATGCAATGCGCATGACAGAGTCGCCTTCAAAGACCACGTCTTGCTCCCGAACTTTGCGTAAGTCCAGGCAGCCGATGGCGTCGCCGGCTACGATGAGGGCTACTTTAGAATCAGGTAAAAAGCGGTAGGTACTTTTCTTGTACTCCACAATGTCCTTGAAATGATAGCGCACCAGCTCCAGCCGACCTAGCCCTTCTATTTTGGTCAGCACAGTGTTGTGGCTTACGGTAATACGTGGTTCAGCCCGTAGCGGGTTATCCAGCTCAGATAGAGTAGGTTGTATTTTCTTCCAAAGAAACCAACCTAGCCCAACCAGAAAAAGCAGGGGCAACAGGCGACGTAGCAAGCGAGCAAGGGGCATACATAAAGCAGGAATAGACCTGTATTGGGCAAGTACGAACCGGAACAAAGTTTGGCTAAACTCAACCTTACTGCTGTGCCGCACGAGTTGTAAGTAGAAGCAAGCTAGAGCAAGTGCATTCCATAGGGCTTGGCTAGGGAAGCACTGGCCACCAATTACTTCGGGTCTCATAGCGCTGCCGAAAGCCCTGCCAGCCTTGCAAACCGCCGGTGTGCACTGCTACTACCGTGCTACCAGCGGCAAAGTAGCCCTGTTCGATCAACGTCAAAACGCCAAACAGCAGCTTGCTCGTGTACAGCGGGTCTAGCAGCACGCCGTGCCTCGCCTGGAACTGGCGGATGAACAGTAGAAGCTCCGGCGAGAAGCTAGCATAGCCCCCAAAATGATAGTCAGTCTGCAACGACCAATTGGAGTAGAGGGTGCCCGTGGCTGCCTGAGTCAGAGCATCAATATCTTGCTGCAAAAAGCTACCTCCTTTTAGCACGGCGATGCCTACTGCATGGCGGGTGCCGGCGAGGCCAGTGAGCAAGCCGGCTAGTGTGCCGCCAGTGCCGCAAGCCACACAAAGCGCATCGAAATTAGTTTGGGTAGCTAGCTCAGTCACTAGTTCCGCGCAGCCAGGTAGAGCTAAGGTGTTGGAGCCACCTTCGGGCACTACGTAGGCCGGTCCGGTTGCGCGTTGTAGCGTCGCGAGGAAGGCGGGCTCCTGCTTGCGGCGGTACGCGTCGCGGTCGAGGTAGCGCAGCTCCATGCCATCGGCGGCAGCTTGGGCTAGGGTAGAGTTAAGCGGCGAATGTTCTTCCCCGCGCACTACCCCAATCGTACGGAAGCCATAAAGCCGGCCGGTGGCGGCCACGGCTGCCAAGTGATTAGAGTAAGCGCCGCCAAACGTGAGCAACGTGGTATGACCTTGCGCACGAGCCGCTAACAAGTTGTACTTGAGTTTACGCCACTTATTGCCGGGTAGCTCAGGGTGCGCTAGGTCGTCGCGCAGGAGAAGCAGCCGAACGCCACGCTGGCGGGCAACGGGTTCAGCTAGTTCTTGCAAAAGGGGAGGAGGCATCATAAAAAAGCTGCCTGCCATCCTGCGCTGGGCACAGAATAGCAGGCAGATGAAAGCTAGGTTTCAGGCTTGGTTACGCTGCCAGCTTAACTTCTTCCGCTTGCACCGGCTCAGGCTTGCGCTTAGCTGCATAATATAAGGCAGCAAGAAGCGCCAATATCAGCACCACAGAAGAAACCAGCGACACGGTATTTCCCACGGCGTATTCCTTCGGCTCAAATTTGAAGTCGATGGTGTGTTGGCCAGTCGGCACAGGCAACGCGCGCAGCACATAGTCGGCGCGCATATGCGGCGTCAGCTTCCCATCGATGTAGGCATTCCAGCCATCTTGGTAGAAGATTTCGGAGAACACCACGAAGCCATCCTGAGCGGCGTCGACTTGGTACTTTAGCTCATCGGGCGCGTAGTTGCTGAGGCGCACTGTGGAGCCGGCCACGTTGTAGGTGGTTTTAGCAACCGGAAACTTCGAGGCATCAACAACGGCTGTTGTAGCCGGGTTGAGTTTACTCAGCGCAGCCATTTCCTGATCTGGGCTTTGTACCTTCTCAATTTCGCTCACAAACCACGCATTGCCAAGCGCGCCGGGGTTACGCTGCACCGGCTGCTTCGGGTCGCCGGTGATGATATAGCGCGTGTTGAGCATGTTCAGCACCTGCGTATTGTTGTTGGCAATTTGCCGGTCAATTAGGTCTTGGTAGCGTCGCAGCTTGGCGCCGTGGTAGCCCCCAATGCTTTTGTGAAAATAGGAGGTGTTGGCTTCGTTGAACGGATTCTGGATGTTCAGCACCCGGTAGCTCAGGTCTTTATCCTGCAAGATTTGCTCATCGGCCGGGGTAGGCACAAATTGCTGCGCTACCGTTTCCCGCTGAAAATTTGCTTCGTTGAGGTAACGTTTGTCCACGCCCCATAAGTCTACCAAGGTTAGCACGCCAATAAGCAGCACTGTTGTGGTAGCTGTCAGCTTGCGCAACAAAAAGGCATAGAGTGCCCCTGCGGCTAGCAGGATGAAGACCAATGAGCGGAATACATCGGTGTGCATGAGGCTAGCCCGGTCTTGGCGCAACGCATCCAGGGGGAAGCCTTGCTGCTGCATCTGCGCATCTACAGGGCCAGCAAAGTCAGCCCCTAGACCAGCCAAAAACGCCAGTACGCAAATACCTGCTACAATACCCACAGCGTAGAGAAGTTTGCGCTTAAGGTCCACCATTTCAGGCGAGTCGGCGGGCTTAGCTGTCAGAGCTGGGTATCCGACAGTAGTCGTAGCGAGTGGTTGCGCACGCAAGACACGCGCCAGCGCCAGCACCGCCAGCAGCGGCATGGCTAGCTGCGCAATAACGAGCGCCATTGACACCGAGCGAAACTTGTTGTAGCCGGGGAAATAGTCAAACATCAAGTAGTTGAACGTCTCGAAATTTTTGCCCCAAGCTAGCACGATGGACAGGATCGTACCAATCAGCAGCCAGTTGCGCGTACGACGGTCGGCTACAAACAACCCGAGCACAAACAGCAGGCACACCACCGCCCCCATGTAAACGGGTCCGCTCGTGGAGGGCTGCGCCCCCCAATACAGCGGTAGCTGCGCTAGGAAGTCGCGCAGTTGTACGGGTGGCACCCCAAGTGAAGCTAGTGCTTTTGCTGTTTCCGACGTCTCGCTTAGCTTTCCCTGTGAAGCCCCACCGTAATAGTTAGGAATGAGCAGGGTAATGGATTCGCCCACACCGTAGCTCCAGCCGAACGCATAATCTCGGTCGAGGCCAGAACCACCAACGGCATCGTCGCCGGCGGGTTGGGGCGTAGCACCAGGCGCCGTAGGCGGCGGAGTCTTCAGCTCGGAGCGGCCCCGAATCGAATACTTGCCATATTCCAGCGTAGTGTAAAGGCGGCCAAAACTCACGCCTACTGCCAGCAGTGCCGCTACCGCCAATAGCACCGCACGTCCGAAGAATTCAGGCAAGCGCTTGGCCCGTACCGCCGCAACCAGTTCCACGATACCAAAAATCAAGACGAGCAGCAACAAATAGTAGGTTATTTGCAGGTGGTTAGACCGCACGTTCATGGTGAGCCCCAAGGCAAAAAGCGCTGCCCCTAGCCACCTATTGCGCCGGAACGTGACCAGCAGCCCGCCGAGTACCAGTGGGGCATACGCCAGTGCCAACGACTTCGTGTTGTGGCCAGCAGCTAGGATAATGAGATTATAACTCGTAAAACCTAGAGCTATTGCTCCCACGGCCGCTACCAACGGCTGCAAGCCAAGCGCCACAAACAAGATGTAACCGCATAGCAGCGTCAGAAAGAGATTGGCCACTACCGCCGGCAGCCCTAGGGTGAACGCCTTATGTAAATACCCCGACAGATCGCCCGGAAAGCGCGTGCTGATGAGGTAAGTAGGCATGCCCGAGAACATCGAGTTAGTCCACAGGGCTTCCTTGCCCGTAGCGTCACGATATTGAGCGGCTTCGTGCGCGCCGCCATTGAACTGCACAATATCGTGCTGCGCAAGTGTCTTACCCTCAAACAAGATGGGCGAAAAGTACACGGCAGCTAGCACCAAAAAGAATACCACCGCAAGCAGGTGGGGCAACGCCCGCCGCCAGAGGGGCGCGGGAGCAGAAGTAACAGTAGTCATTGAGCGCAATGAGGTTCAGAAAGCAGCCCGAAGATAGTAGAATGGGCCGGGAGTGAAGGTAAGAAGAGTAGGCATATCTGGATAGGCGGTGCTCTTACCGTAACAGGCCTAAGATTCCGTTCGCGTGAGGCAGAAGCACTTCTTTACATTAAGCACCGTAAGTAACGCTCTGACAAGATGCTACTTATCAGATTAGCTTCTGAAATGGTGTGTTAAGGTTGGGCAATCGGCAATGTTTTTGTATTTAGATTAATCTATATAGGCTTGGCTTTGGGAAGGCGAACAGCAGAGTTTTGCCGCCAAATAAAACAACAGCCTAACTATCTACCCCAGCTGCTTTATGATCAAACGCTACTCAACCTTTTTATTGGCGTTGCCTTTCCTTACCCTAGCTGCCTCATCTTTGCAGGCGCAAAACTACAGCAAGCACGACCGCTACCGGAGTGTCGGACTTAGCCTGAATGGCTTGAGTTATTTCGGAGATGTAACGCCCAACAATGGTATGAGCGGCTTGCGGCTTGGCTCCACCCGGCCGGGCGTAGCCCTGAGTGTTACCCAACGCTTCACGGAGCGCATTTCGGCACGGGCAGCTCTATCCTATGGGCGCATCACGGGACAAGATACCAAAGCTATCGATGACCACGACGCTGGCGCTCAGATGCGTTATGCGCGGAATATCAACTTTCGCAACGATCTGGTAGAACTCTCGGCCACTGGCGTTTTCGATTTGATTGAAAATTGGAATGACTACCTGCGCCGGCCTGACTTCGTACCTTACGTGTTTGCTGGGGTTGCCGTTTTTCACCATAACCCAAAAGGCTTGGTAGAAGGAGGCACAGTTCCCGAAGGGCTAGATCAGGGTAGCTACCTCGCTTTGCAGCCGCTACATACGGAGGGACAGAACACCGGCTACCGGCGTACGCAGTTTGCGCTACCCTTTGGCGGCGGCGTACGCTACCGCCTCAACAAGGACCTAGATCTAGGGTTAGAAGTGGGCTGGCGCAAAACCTTCACCGACTACTTAGATGACGTGAGCGGCACCTACACCGAAGTTAATAACCTTGCCAGCCCCGAAGCGCTGTATTTCGGTCATGATATCACCCGTAATGACGCGAATAGTGTGGCTCTACCTGGTCAGGCACGCGGTAATGGGCAACGCCATGATTGGTACATGGTAACGGGCGTAACGGTGCAGTACGTTGTGCCGCAGTTCAAAAATGCCTTTAAGCTTCGCTAAGGTTTTTGACATCTGCGCAATTCAATCATAAGCCGCCGCTTCCAACAATAATGCACAAGAGGCTCAAGCATAGTTGAGGCTCTTGTGCATTATTGTTGGAAGCGGCGGCTATCAAATAGAGTCGTAGTAGTTGGCACTGCGTAACCATTAGGCTATGGCACCAAGCGCAAGTAGGCTGCTGAACCGTGCAGTAGCAAACCTAGCATAAGACGCAACAGTTCTACCTTTGTCGTAGTTGTTACTGGTTCTATGCTTACTTTTTCCGACCTACCAGCCCTTACCGGCGGTAATTTGCTGCAAGCCGACTCTACGGGCGTTGCCATTCATCAACTTTTACTCGATAGTCGTCGGGTAGGCCAACCCGGGGGCGCTTTATTCTTTGCCATCCGTGGTGCTCAGCACAATGGGCATCGGTACCTAGCCGATTTATATCGGCGGGGAGTGCGTCTGTTCGTAATAGACCGGGTGGAAGAAGTGCTTGGCGGAATCGAGTCTTACCCAGAAGCTAGCTTTTTACTGGTCGCCGACAGTCTAGCAGCCCTGCAGACAGTAGCGGCGCAACACCGGCGCCAGTTCCGTATCCCGGTGGTTGGGATTACGGGCTCCAACGGGAAGACCATTGTAAAAGAGTGGCTGGCGCAGCTCCTGAGCCCCGATGAGCTGATTTGCAAAAGCCCGCGCAGTTACAATTCTCAAGTGGGGGTGCCCTTAAGCGTGTGGGAATTGAATAGCACGCATACGCTTGGCATCTTTGAAGCGGGTATTTCGGAGCGTGGCGAAATGGCTCGTTTGGCGCGAGTAATCCAGCCTACCCTAGGTGTTTTCACAAACCTAGGTACCGCCCACGATGCTGGTTTCACTTCCCCTCAAGAAAAAGTGGCGGAGAAGATGCAACTCTTTACGCAAGTAGATACTCTGTTCTATTGTCGCGACCAAGAGGCCGTGCACCTAGCTGCTCGCGAACTACTTCCCGAGCACCGTACGTTTACGTGGAGCCGTTTCCACCCGCACGATGCCCATGTGGCTGTAAACATAGCCGAAGCTAGCGCCGACCGCACGGTGGTACATATTGCTATTGCGAAGCCACTGCCGCAAGAGCACACCTTTACTTTGCCATTTGCGGATGAGCCTTCGGTAGAGAATGCCCTCCATTGCCTTGCTGTCTTGTTGTGGCGGCAAGTACCGGCGGCGGAAATTCAACGGCGCCTTGATCGCCTCGTGCCAGTTGCAATGCGTCTGGAAATGAAGCAGGCGCTCAACGACTGCTACGTACTTGATGACACGTACAACAACGACCTTGCTGGCCTAGCCCTGGCGCTCGACGCACTTACTCGCCAGCCCCGGCGTGGTCGTCGTACGCTTATTTTGTCTGACGTGCTAGAATCAGGCTTGCCCGCGCCTGAGCTGTATGCGCGCGTCGCAGCCCAACTAGCAGTTCATAAAGTGGAGCGGTTGATTGGCGTTGGCCCAGAAATCAGTCAGCATCAAGCACTGTTTAATGGTGTCGAGCGGGCCTTCTTCGCTACGACGGAAGACTTTTTGGCCAACTTCCACCCCGATCAATTTCAACACGAAATTCTGCTGGTGAAGGGCGCTCGCCGGTTTGGCTTTGAACGTATTGTGGCCGCTTTTCAGCAGAAGATTCACGGTACAGTGCTGGAAGTGAACCTTGATGCTTTGGTGCACAACCTAAATTATTACCGCGTCCGCTTGGCTCCTGATACCAAGCTGATGGTGATGGTAAAAGCGTTTGCTTACGGTAGTGGTAGCTATGAGGTAGCCAATCTGTTGCAGTTTCACCGCGTCGATTACCTAGCCGTGGCCTATGCCGACGAAGGAGTAGAGCTGCGCCAGCATGGCATTAGTCTGCCCATCATGGTGATGAACCCCTCACCCGATAGTTTTCAGAAGATGCAGCAGTATCATCTGGAGCCGGAGATTTACTCATTTGAGCGGCTCCGTGAATACCTGCGCGCCGCTCATGACCACCCACTGCCTGCCATTCACCTCAAGCTCGATACAGGGATGCGGCGCCTAGGTTTCGCGGAAGAAGATGTGGCCGAGCTAGGGGTTGTATTGCAAGAAAATGCCTCGCGCTTACGAGTAGCAAGTATGCTCACGCACCTAGCCGGCGCCGACGAAGCGCAGCACAACGACTTCTCTCGTCAGCAGCTAGCTGCTTTCCAACGCATGGCACCGCTCTTGGAAACCGCGTTAGGGTATACCGTGCTGAAGCATGCCCTGAATTCTGCGGGCATTTTGCGCTTTCCCGAAGCTCATTTTGACATGGTGAGGTTAGGAATTGGGCTCTATGGTGTAGAAGCCACTGGCGAGAACCAGGGTGCTTTGCGACCTGTGAGTAGCTTGCGTACCACCATCTCGCAGATCAAGAAGCTTCCAGCTGGCGAAACGGTTGGCTATGGCCGTCGGGGGCAGGCGGTTGATCATGAGCGCCGTATCGCCACCATTGCCATCGGCTACGCCGACGGTTATGATCGTCGCTTTAGTAATGGCGTGGGAATAGTAGCGGTACGAGGACAACGAGCGCCCATCGTCGGCAATATTTGCATGGATATGTGTATGATCGACGTGACAGCTATTTCCGAAACACAAGCCGGTGATTTCGTCACTATTTTCGGGGAGCAAGTGCCATTGACGGAGCTAGCCCAGCGCATAGGTACAATACCGTATGAGCTGCTAACCAGTGTAAGCGAACGGGTGAAAAGAGTGTTTTTTGCCGAATAAGCAATACTGTGAGAGCCTTCCTATTTCAATGCTGATCCAGCCTTGGTGGATTAGTACTGAAGTAGCATAGGTATGTTATAAAGGTGTAGTGAGAGGACAATTCGTTGAAAGTGAAGAATTATAATAATTATATTTTAATGGCATGGTTATTAAGCTGCTTTTTCACACGCAGAACGGAGGTTGCTCAGCAAGCTTTGCTAGTTAAATAGCCTTTAAGCAGCGTGAACAGTTAATTTTGCCGGATGAAAATCCGGTAGTTGCTAAATATCGTTTTTATTTTCAGCAATAAATAGGATTGTAGTGCTAGAAATAATTCAAAATATTGTTATCCAAGTACAGGAATTTTCGCTCACATCATGAAGAGAAACGTCTACTCTAGTCTTCGCTTTTGGGTTATGCTAGTATTTCTGATAAGCGTTGCGGCTATTCAGAATGCTTCAGCAGCAGCTCCACCACTGGAAGGCCGTTGGAAAGGGAAATTAAAGGTTCCGGGGGGCGAGTTGGAAATAGTATTTCGGTTAGTGAGCCTCACGAGCGGGGGGTATTTTGCTGCCCTCGACGTACCGCAGCAGCGAATTGGCAATCTAATGGTTCAGGTTGCCATGCAAGGAGATACTGTAATGTTTCTGGCTGAAGAAGCAGATAGTCGATTTAAGGGGAAGCTAGCCTCTGATGGCCATCAGCTACAGGGTACCTGGAAGCAGCCCGGCTACACCGCTCCCTTGGTGTTACAGTACGTTCCATTGATGATCAGCCCCAAAACTACTCGTCTTACGCCTCCTTACCGGGAAGAAGAAGTATCGTATACGAATACCTCTGCAAACCTGAAGCTAGGAGGAATGCTTACGGTACCCGCCGGACCAGGTCCTTTTCCTGCAGTAGTAATCATGTCCGACGCCGGTGCCCACGACCGAGATGGTTCGCTTGGCGATTATCACCCCTTAGGTTCCTTGGCCGATTATCTTACTCGCCGTGGTATTGCAGTATTACGCTTCGATGACCGAGGAATTGGCCAATCGGGCGGCAAGCCAGCCAGCAGCACGACCACCGAATTAGTGACCGATGTACAGGCTGGCATCTCGTTCCTGAAGTCGCGACCCGAAATTCAAGCTGCCCATGTTGGCGTTATCGGGCACGGGGAAGGCGGCAATGTAGCTTTATTAACGGCTGCCCAATCTCAGGGAGCTGCCTTTGTTGTTACCCTAGCCGCCTACGGCGTATCTGGCAGCGACCTAGTGTATCAGCAACAAGTGACTATGCTACACTCGCTGGGTATGTATAACGAGCAGGTTCAAGCGTCGGTACGCAATGAGCAGGAACTGTTAAATATTGTACGGCATACCCCCGATGATGAGCGGGCGCGTTCTATTATTGTTTCTGTGTTGCAAAAACAAGATGGTTCTGTTGACGAGATTGCCGCGTTAGCTAGAGCTGCTCAGTTAACCACGCCTCAGTACCGTGCCTTCTTGTCGTTCGACCCGTTGGCAAAACTACCCGCAGTTAAGTGCCCAGTGCTACTACTAAATGGTACTGCTGATCACTATACTACTGCCGATACAAACATCAATGCTTTGTCTAAAGGTCTGAAAACCAATCCAAATGTGACAGCCTATAAGTTGCCGAAAGTAAATCACCTGTTCCAGTCAGATCCGGACGAGTGGCCGGTAGTAAACGGCCAACGGAAGGAAACCTTTTCGCCCGAAGCCAAGGAGATTATTCGGGAATGGATTATGAAACAGGTGCAGTAAGTAGGAGTAACGAGTAGCAAAAACGAAAACACCTACGGCAAGAGACGCGGTAACTGTATCGCATCTCTTGCCGTAGGTGCTTTCGTATCAACTCTCCTCCTATTACCATGAAAAAGCACTTGTTATCTATTGTTGCGGTGGCTGCTATGTTGGCCTCCTGCAACGACTTAAAAAAGCCTGAAACGAAAGACCAACTCAGCGAAGCAACGTCAGATACCGCTGTGGTGGCCCGCACAGGCCAAACCGCAGCTGACGCTACTGCCGATGCCGGAGCAAAAACCGCAGCAGCAGTTACGGATGCTGGTGGTATTGTGGCTGATGCCTGGGACGTAACTAAAGAGAAGCTAGCTGATGTTAAGTTGCCAGAAATCAACTTGCCAGATATCAACGTACGGGGTAGTGAAAACTACAACGTGTACGGCTTAGAAGAAAAGGTGCTCTTCGATACTGACAAAGCGGAAGTTAAGTCAACAGCTACGAAAGCACTGCAACAGATTTCGGCTTCTATCGCCCAGCGCTACGGTAAAAACCAAGTACGCATCATGGGTTTTGCCGACTCTCGTGGTGACAAAGATTACAACAGAGAGCTGAGTGAAAAGCGCGCTGAAGCCGTGAAAAATTGGTTTGTGCAAAATGGCAAGGTAGATGCCTCGCGCATCAGTGTCGAACCTATGGGTGAAGAACAGCCAGTTGCTTCTAATGCTACTCCAAGTGGTCGTCAGCAAAACCGGCGGGTAGAAATCGCTGTGCGGACGAAGTAAGTTGGAAAGCTAGGCACTGCCTGGCATGATAAACGGAAAAAGGCCGGCTATTAAGCCGGCCTTTTTCCGTTTGATTTGATAATCATTCTATTCTGTAACTATTGCAGCACCTATGTACGTCAACGAGTAACCTAGCTTATTTAATTATTTATAAACGTCCACTTCCGCCTTGATCATGGCATTCCAGCGCTGCCCGTTGCTGGCTAGCGTCAGCAAGCTCCAGCCTTTACCAATGGTATAGCTCCACGTACGGCTCTCTTTGAACTCAAAGGTCGGGCGCATGATCTGACCATAAGGGGTGTAAGAGTCCATGAAGTTGGTTGTGTAGAAGTTGTCGCCGCTGACAATCCATTCCATCGCTACGAAGAACCCTTCGTCAGGTGCGGGAATGTTGTAGGGCGTAAGATCAATTGTATACCATTGACCGCCCTTAGGAGCCGATACCACAACGTTGTCGTTGAGAATGTCCGTGTTTGGCGAATTGTAGTTGCCATCGGCCTTATAAATACGCACGCGGAACGGCTCCCGCGGAAAGCCATTTTCTCCAATATAGAAGGAGGCCGAACGAATGTTACCTAGCTTTTTGCCTTTCTCGTTTTTCACGTAAAAGGCGTATTGCTGCCCCGGTAAGCCTTGCATCATGCCTTCACCAGGCGTATTTGATCTAGCCCCTAAGCCTAGGTTTTTTACCTTACTAGCTTCTACCGTTACGTTACCAAGTAGGATCTGGCGCTTTGGCACCTCGATGATCATATCTTTCTGGCTAACGCCGCGTTTTACTAGAACGGCTTTGCGAGCGTAACCGAGAGCGAGCACCACGAGCGAGTCTTGGGCATTCTTTTCAGGCCCAGACATTTGGAAGAAGCCGTATTCGTTCGTGAGAGCGCCAGACTGCTCATCACGCAGGCCGAGTGAGGCAAAAGGAATGGGTTCTTTGGTTTGTTGATCTACGATACGGCCCGAGATGCGATTTTCCTGAGCCCAGCTCACTATGGGTAATACTAGAGCAAAAGAGACGAGAGGGAGTATGCGTTTGAACATAGAGTATAATCTTGACATATACCGAAACTGCAATGAGTGTGCCAATCGAATACAACCCATAGCATAATAGTCATAGACCGAGTTGAGGATAGGTTATGATCTGCAGATCAGATAGTTAAGTATTTAACGTAAAATTTACTAGTCGTATGATAGGAGTTGGGCGAAACCTAAATGGGTAGTACCTTTGTTTGAATAGAATCTAAATAAAAGTATTCGCCTGTGCTTATTCGTCCCAAATCTCCCAAGCCTGCCGAACAGCGCCGCGTGACCGATCTTCGTCTTGGTGAGACCGGCACGATCTGTTGCCTGAAAGACCCTGAGATGGCGCTGAAGCTGCTGGAGATGGGATGCATACCGGGAACACAGGTGCGGCTAAATAGCCGGGCACCCCTCGGCTGTCCGATTACGCTAGTTCTTGGCGACGATGATTATACGTTGTCGTTGCGCGTGAGCGAGGCAGCTACTATTTTTTTGAAGGATTAAGTTTTGGAGCATGGCCGGCGGAGAAATTACAATTGACCGAACTGCTTCGGCAGCCTCGGCAGCCGCTTTGGAAGCTGTAGCAGCACACTTGCCGCGCAATCCTAAAGGCTTGACGCGAATTGCCCTCGTTGGTAACCCTAATTCCGGTAAATCGTCGCTATTCAACCAGCTCACGGGGCTCAACCAAAAGGTAGGTAATTTTCCCGGGGTAACGGTAGACCGTAAGACGGGTGTGAGTCAGCTCACGCCCCAGCACCGCGCCGAAATTATTGACTTACCAGGTACGTACTCGCTCTATCCGAAAAGCCTGGATGAAAAGGTAATTACCGATCTGCTCTACGATCGGACATCTGAGCAGTATCCGGACTTTGTGGTCGTAACGGCAGATGCTTCCAATCTGCGCCGTAATCTGTTGCTCTTCACGCAACTCGCCGACCTAGGTCTGCCCGCAGTGCTGGCGCTGAACATGATGGACGTAGCAGAGCAGCACGGCGTACACATTGATGTGGCCCAGTTGCAGCAGGAGCTAGGTGTCCCAATTATTCCGATGAACGCCCGCAAGGGCATTGGCGTAGCTGCGCTCAAAATTGTGATAGCACAGACGCTAGATGCACCTAGCGTGTCGTTTTATACGCCCTCAGACGAGATGTTGCCGATGATCCGGCAGATCCGTTATTACTTCAACCTGCATAACGATTATCTAGCGCTGCATTACGCGCACCAGTTCCGGCATATTAGCTTTCTTTCGGCCGACGATAGAGCTTACATCCAGGAGCTAACGGAGCAGTACGATTTTCAGCCAACGCCCCGGCAGGCCCAGGAAACCATTGACCGCTATGCGCGCATCAATGAGATTCTGTTGAACACCGTCGCTGTAACGCGCACAGAACGGAATGAGCCGTATAGCAACCGCCTCGACCGGGTTCTGACTCATAAAGTATGGGGCTACCTGATTTTCTTCGGCGTCTTATTTATGCTGTTTCAGGCGGTGTTTGCCTGGGCTAGCTATCCGATGGAGCTTATTGATGAGGGAGTTGCATGGATCAATAAGCTCATCCAGACCAACTTCCACGGGCCCCTTATCAACTTGTTGACGGAAGGGGTGCTGGCAGGGCTAGGGGGCGTCCTCATCTTTATTCCTCAGATTGCGCTGCTGTTCGCTTTCATTGCGGTGCTGGAAGAAACCGGCTACATGGCTAGGGTAACGTTCATGATGGACCGCATCATGCGCAAGTTTGGCTTGAATGGTAAAAGCGTTGTACCACTGATTTCTGGGGTGGCGTGCGCTGTGCCAGCTATTATGAGTGCCCGTACCATTGAGAACTGGAAGGACCGTATCATCACCATTTTCGTGACGCCGCTTATGAGTTGCTCGGCGCGCATACCGGTGTATACGGTGCTTATTGCCCTAGTAGTGCCTGATCAGAAGGTGCTAGGCTTCTTCAACTTACAAGGTATTGCCCTGATGGGGCTGTATCTGCTAGGGTTCTTTGCTGCCATTTTTTCGGCTTTAGCACTCAAGATTTTGCTGCGGCGCAAGGAGCGGAGCTACTTCATCATGGAGTTTCCCGTCTACCGCTGGCCACGCTGGAAGAACGTAGGTATCACCATCATTGAGAAGGTGAAAACTTTCGTGTTTCAGGCCGGCAAAGTAATCGTTGCTATATCAGTTATATTGTGGGTGCTAGCTTCTTACGGCCCCGGCAATGCTTTGGAACAAGCGGAAGCGCAAGTACGCGCGACAGCCACCCAGCAGCACCTAACCCCTGAAGAAACCGATAACCGTATTGCTTCGGAGAAACTCGAAAATTCCTATGCAGGTCTGTTTGGCCGGACGTTGGAGCCAGCTATTCGGCCGCTAGGGTTCGATTGGAAAGTAGGCATTGCGCTTATCACCTCGTTTGCAGCGCGGGAAGTTTTTGTCGGTACTATTTCTACGATCTACAGCGTTGGGCAAGATGCCGATATGCGCACGGTACAGCAGAAGCTAGCTGCTGAAAAAGATGACCAAGGCCAGCCATTCTTCACGCCGGCGCGTGCTTTTTCGCTACTCGTATTCTACGTATTTGCGATGCAATGTATGAGCACCTTGGCAGTTGTATACCGTGAAACAAAGGGCTGGAAGTGGCCCATTCTGCAACTCTTGTACATGACGGGCTTAGCTTACGTAGCTTCGCTAACAGTGTATCAGTTAATGAAATAACGCAACAAAGGCCGATGTACTCGGCCTTTGTTGCGTTAGCGCCCAATCACAAATACGGCCGGTTGCTTGTGAATATCGGGTAGTTTACCTTTCCAGCCAGCTACTGTGTTCGTCTGCACAAACTCATTCTCAGCAGTGAGATTAGCCGCAATACATAAGCGCGTAGAAGGCTGTAACTGGCCAATTAAGTCCTCTAACATTTGCATGTTTCGGTAGGGCGTTTCAATGAAAAGCTGCGTCTGATTCTGCGTGAGCGCCAGGCGCTCCAAGTTCTTAACCGCCGCAATGCGTTTAGGCTTCTCGATAGGTAAATAGCCATGAAAGGAGAAACTCTGCCCGTTCATGCCGGACGCCATCAGCGCGAGCAGCAGCGACGAAGGCCCTACCAACGGCACCACCCGAATACCTAGCTGGTGAGCAGCGCGAGCTAGCTCCGCGCCCGGGTCGGCAATACCTGGGCAGCCCGCCTCTGAAAGCACGCCGGCATCTAGTCCACTCTGCATGGGTTTTAATGCCGTACTGATGTCAGTTGGCGTTGCGTCTTTGTCGATTACGACAATGCGTAGCTCCTCAATAACTTGAGCAGGCGCTACGCTTTTGATGAAGCGCCGGGCCGTGCGAGCATTCTCCACGAGAAAATAGGAGAGGGCTGCTACGCGGGCTGCTATCTGGGCAGGTAGTACTTGCGCGGCAGTGTCGTCAGCGAGTACCGTTGGGATGAGGTAGAGAGTGCCGGGCTTCAAGTGAAAAAGGTAAAAGAGGTGAGCAGCCGTTTAGCTCTGCATAAAACGGTGCACCAACTCAAACACCCGGTCTGGGTTTTCGGCGTGCACCCAGTGCCCAGCATCCGGAATCGTTTCGACCTGGGAGTTTGGGAAAAGAGCCGGAATGCTGTGCAACTTATCATCGGCCGTGATATAGTCTGACAGACCACCGCGGATGAAAAGGGCTTGCTTCAAGAAAGGCTGCACACTCGTAATCGCGGCACCAATATCAGCGATGTGCATGGTCAGCGCATCAAGGTTCTGACGCCAGGCAAAGGAGTTATCGTCGAGACGATAGAGGTTTTTGAGCAGGAACTGGCGGATGCTGAACTGCGGGATGTGCTGAGCCAATGCTTCATCCGCCTGCTGCCGCGTTTGCAGCTTACCTAGGTCAACGGCGTGTAAGCCCGCCAAGATCTCATCTTGGTGCCGCATGTCTGAGAAGCTTGGCGCAATGTCCACGACTACCAAGCGCGCCAATCGCTCCGGATGATCGAGGGCGAAGCGCATGGCCACTTTGCCACCCATGCTGTGTCCGAGTAGCGTTACGTCTTGCAGTTGAAGCGCATCGAAAAGCTCCAATACATCGGCACTCATGACGTCGTAGGTGTGTTCAGAAGCATGGGGCGAGCGGCCATGGTTGCGCAGATCCGCCACTATAACTCGGTGACCGGTTTCTGCCCACCGTTTGGCTAGCGTTTGCCAGTTGTCAGAAGTGCCAAACAGGCCGTGCAAAATGAGCAGTGGCTTGCCTTGGCCTAGCTCGCGGTAGTGTAGTTGCATAATGGCAAAGGTAGTGCAGCCGAGCTATACGCCACGCTGCACCATAGGTAGGGAGTCAAACAAAGCAAAACCAACGCTGCCGTGTTTCCAGGTTGGAATTGCGCAGAAACTCCGCCACAGGTTCGAGGTTAGTAAGCAAGGAGGTTAGTGTCATGGTTTCGCCGGTGGCCAAGTGCAAACGCAAAAAGCTGTAGTTGCTCCAGAATAGGCGGCGAGAGATACAGGTGACGTACTCCACGCGCTGCAAATCGCGGCGGGCAAACGGAATACGGAAGTTGCCTTCGTATACTTCCAGCTTGTTTTGCTTGGGGTCGAACACCAACGTGGTGTGCAAGTTGCGCGCATAATACTGCGCGTGCAGCACCAGCGCAGGCACCGAAAAACCAAGGACAATGGCCGCCAGCGCCATTAGCAAGATTAATTCGTACGTGGAAAGCGTACCTAGGTACACAAAGGAACCCAGGAAGGGTAAGCCCACACACAAGCACAGCAAAGGCCAGAACAGCAAGTAGAATTGCCGCAGGAACGTAGGGCGGAACACTTTCCCCCGCGTACTGAAAAAGCTCGTGATGAAGCGTAAGCCTACCACAATGGTCATAACGGCAAAGCTAAACTCTAGCAGTGGCCGCAGAAACGCAAGTAGCTTCACCCGTTAGTGCACCAAAATCCAAGGTTCGTTCGCTTGGTGCGCGCGCAAATGGCCAAACGGCTGTAAGTCTAACCCATGCTGCTCAAACACCGCTTGCACCGCTGCCCGGCCTTCCGGGGCAACGCACACAAGTAAGCCACCACTAGTTTGGGGGTCGCAAAGCCACTGCTGTTGCTCGGCGGTGACAGGGCCAATCTTATGGCCGTAACTATCCCAGTTACGCATCGTGCCACCCGGTACTGCTTTCTGCTGCCGATATTCCTCGGCTTCCGCTAACAGCGGCACTTGGGCGAAAGTAACTTCCGCAGTTAAATTGCTACCCTCGCACACCTCCGACAAGTGACCTAG
The DNA here is from genome assembly GCF_002154225.1 of Hymenobacter crusticola. Classification (GTDB taxonomy): domain Bacteria; phylum Bacteroidota; class Bacteroidia; order Cytophagales; family Hymenobacteraceae; genus Hymenobacter; species Hymenobacter crusticola. Next base: position 161,546 of record NZ_MTSE01000005.1, on the reverse strand, counting down.
CAAACCGAACCCAGTGACATCCGTCATAGCGTGCACAGCTGCCAGTTGACCTAGGTCATAACCGATTTTGTTCAGTTGCATCATTTGATGCGGGGCAACGGCTTCGTGTTCGGGCCGCAGGATGCCGCGTTTTTGAGCTGTCGTCAACATGCCCACCCCAAGAGGCTTCGTGAGGTAAAGCTCGCAGCCAGCGGTGGCCGTGTCGTTTTGCTTCAAGTTCTTGATATCGAGCATTCCCGTGACGGCCAAGCCAAAAATAGGCTCCGGCGAATCGATGCTGTGGCCACCCGCCAGCGGAATGCCCGCTTCTTGGCAAATGCTACGGCTGCCTTCAATCACGCGGCGAGCAACTTCAGGGGCTAGCTTATCTACGGGCCAGCCGAGCACCGCAATAGCCATTACTGGCCGGCCACCCATCGCATACACATCACTGATGGCATTGGCCGAGGCAATGCGGCCAAAGTCATATGCATCATCCACGATGGGCATGAAAAAATCGGTGGTGCTAATCAGCGCTTGGCCCCCGCCGATGTCATACACGGCAGCGTCATCGCGGCTACTGTTGCCTACCAGCAACTTGTCGTCGTGGGGTTGGGGTAAGCTAGTATGTAGAATCTGGTCGAGAACCTTCGGCGCAATCTTGCAGCCGCAGCCCGCCCCGTGGCTGTACTGGGTGAGGCGAATGGTATCGGTAGTGCTTGAATCGGGAGTCATAAACAAAGGCTATTGTGTATTAACAAAGAAAGCCACTCCTAGGTGCAGAAACGACCAATTATTGACTCCAGGGTGTATCATCTGCCACTTCTTTGGAGCTAGGTGCTGGCGAAGTTAGCTCAACGGCCAGCTGCTTGGCTAGTTGCTGTAAGCCCTCTTGTTTTGCTAGCGCTAGCACGCGCGCTGCATTCTCCATTGCATCACAAGTGTCCGACTCGACGCGTACCACCCGAACGTTCTGCTTACTAGCCAGCCCATAGCTATAAGTCTTATCGTAGTAATTCAGGGCAATGGCTACCATTTTTTCCATATCTCCCACCTCGATGGCTGCTAGCGCTTCTTTCGTAGCTAAGCCACCTAGCCGTTTGCTGATGCGTCGAATAGCCTCAGCGAGCTGAGTGGGGTCTTCGCGGCCGTACTCAGCAGCTAGCTTACGAATGCGTACTGGCTGCGGAATATCCAGAACAAGTAGCGGTGCGTGGCGCATTTGCTCGAAAAAAGGCTTTGGAAGGCCAATTCCTCCGATGGTAAGGCTTTCGTCCTCCACCCACGAGACGGCATCAGCTGGCAGTTGGCTAAGAAACAAGGCTAGGTCGTTTTCAAACTGCTCGGGCGTAGGTTGCGGTGGCAGTCCGATGGCCCCGAATGAGGAGCCTTTGTGGTTTGCTAGCCCTTCCAAATCGACAACGGCTTCGTGCTGCCTTGCTAGCTCGTGCAACACATCTGTTTTGCCAGAGCCAGTGAGCCCGCCCAGCACCAACAAGGGGCGTCGCTGGGCAAATTGTGTTAGCGTCCAACGACGGTAGTCTTTGTAGCCTTTGTCGAGCAGATGCACCCGGAAGCCAGCTAGCTCCAGCAGCCATTGCACGGCGCCACTACGCATGCCACCCCGCCAGCAGTGCAGCCGCACTTCCTTGTTGGGAGCAATTTTTTGTGCTTGCTTCACCATACGGCTCATTTTCGGCCCGAAAAAGTCAAGGCCTACTAACACGGCTTTCTCCTGACTTACCTGCTTATAGGTGGTGCCGATGCGCGCACGTTCCTCATCAGAGAACAGCGGAAAGCTCACCGCCCCTGGGATGTGCCCCTGTGCGTGCTCCACAGGGGCGCGCGCATCAAGAATTGGTGCAGCGGCAGAAACCTGCAGAAAGTCGGGAAGGGGGAGGCGAGGCATACTTGTCAATTAATAATCACCAGTTAGCAATCACCAACTTGGTACGGAGTACGACAGAACGGCCGTACCTAGGTTGCTGACTAGTAACAGTTAGATGATAGAGGTGAGTTGTCGGCGGTACAGCTGGATGGTGTTTTCTAGACCTAGGTAGAGCGCGTCACAAATCAGCGCGTGGCCAATGCTGACTTCCGCCAGGGCCGGTAGATTCTGGTGCAGATAAGCTAAGTTCTCCAGATCCAGGTCATGACCAGCATTTACACCTAGGCCTAGCTGCTGGGCGAGCTCGGCGGCCGCACGATACGGAGCAATAGCCGCGGCCGGATCGGCTTTGTACTGCTGGGCGTAAGCTTCCGTGTATAGTTCGATGCGGTCGGCGCCGGTGCCCACGGCTGCCTTCACCATAGCTAGGTCGGGGTCGAGGAAGATGGATACGCGGCAGCCCAGCGCCTTCAGCTCCGTCACGATACCGAGCAGGTACACTTGGTGCTTTACGGTATCCCAACCGGCGTTGGAGGTAATAGCGTCGGGCGCATCAGGCACGAGCGTTACCTGCTCCGGTCGCACTTCGCGCACTAGCTCCAGAAAATCTGGGGTCGGGTTGCCTTCTATATTAAACTCCGTCGTCACGATATTTTTCAAATCGCGCGCATCCTGGTAGCGAATATGGCGCTCATCGGGGCGCGGGTGCACGGTAATGCCTTCGGCGCCGAACCGCTCACAATCGCGGGCAGCTTGGAGGAGGTCAGGGCGGTTGTGCCCGCGTGCATTCCGCAGCGTGGCTATTTTATTTATGTTTACGCTTAGCTTTGTCATCAGATTTACGCCTGAGTATAGTTTCCTCATACGGGCAGTGTGCTCCAAAAGTACACGGCTCATTGAAACTGCCATTGGAATTTAACCTCATTCTTCACGGCAGTTCTCCACTAAACCACTCCCTCCCATGGCTCTGAAAGAAACCATCGACGCAGATATTAAGAAGGCAATGCTGGCCAAAGACAAAGTGCGGCTTCAAGCCTTGCGCAGCATTAAGTCACAGATTCTGCTAGCCGAAACCGCCGAAGGTGCTCACGGCGCGGCTCTCGCGCCCGACGCCGAAATAAAACTCCTAACCAAAGCCGCCAAGCAGCGCCGCGAAGCTGCTGAAACGTACCAAAAGCAGTTTCGCTCCGACCTCGAAGAAGTAGAGCTAGCCGAGCTGGCCGTTATCGAAGAATATCTGCCCAAACAGCTGTCGGAAGCTGATCTAGTAGAAAAGCTCGTCGGCATTATCCAGCGTGTAGGTGCCACCGGCCCTTCCGACCTAGGTAAGGTAATGGGCGCTGCGGCCCGCGAACTGTCTGGCCAAGCGGACGGGCGCGTGATTTCACAGGTAGTGAGCAACTTGCTTAATAACACGAACGTGTAAAAGCACAAGGAGCAATGCATCATGAGTGGTGAGGTTTATCATTGCTACATGGGAAATTGCTCCTTGTTTACTGCTCCTTGGCAATGTCTGGCTTCGATATTCTACTGTTGTTGCTTCTAGCAGTCGGCGCCGTCAAAGGCTTTCGGCGCGGCTTAGTCATTGAGCTAGCTTCGTTGCTGGCGTTTGTGCTGGGCGTAATCGGTGGGCTGGCCTTACTCAACGATGCTGTTCCTTTTATGCGCAACTACATCGGCGAAGCTTTTGGGTTCCTGCCGCTCGTGTCGTTCGTCTTCGTATTCGTGCTGATTGGGTGGGGCGTGCACCTGCTAGGTGGGGTCATCAAAACGGCTATCCACCTGACGCCGCTCGGGGTGTTCGATAACGTGTTAGGCGGTATGTTAGGCGGGGTCAAATGGCTACTTGGCATGAGTTTACTGCTTTACGGCATTGGGCTAGCCGACTTGCCACTGATTTCGCCCAAGCTAGCTGCCGAGTCACAGGTGCTGCCATTGGTGAAAGAAGCTACACCAGTAGCGTTGCAAGTAGTAAGCCTCATCATGCCCTTTGCTGGTACACTCTTAACCCAGCTACGATCTGTATTTTAAAGTAGCCAACCGCAGTAGAGTGGAGCAAGTGCATTGAACATCTTGCTCTATCCTGCTGTTGCTGCTATTCTTACCTAGTTGCCTGTCCGTGCATATTCTGCTGCTGGATAATTTTGATTCTTTCACTTATAACCTGCTCGACTATCTCCAGCAAGCAGGCGTTACGGTAACGGTGCGCCGTAACAATGTGTCGGTCGAAGAATTGAAGAAACAGCATTTTGATGGCATTGTGCTGTCACCAGGGCCTGGTACACCTAGCCAGGCAGGTTGTCTGATGCAGGCTATTGCGGAGTATCACCAGGAAGTACCGATGCTAGGAGTGTGTCTAGGCCACCAGGCTATAGGTCAGTTCTTTGGGGCCAATGTGGTGCGCGCTACCCGGCCTATGCACGGCAAAGTGTCAGAGATACGGTGCGCAGCCGATGACCCTTTGTTCACCGATTTGCCTCGGCAGTTCATCGTCACGCGGTATCATTCACTCACATTAAGCGGCTTGCCCCCAGAGCTAGTACCGCTAGCTTATACTAACGACGAACACAGGGAACTCATGGCGTTGCGGCATCGTACGCAGCCACTTTACGGGGTGCAGTTTCATCCAGAAGCCCTGCTCACCACCCAAGGGCTAGCTTTACTTCGTAATTGGGTTAACTATTGTATCATTGCAAAGGATGCTCGGGTGGCATCAGCTGACCCCATGCTCTCTGTCATATAGTTATGGAATTTCAGATCAAGGAACGCGGCGAGTACCAGTACATCGATGAAGGGCAGGGGGAAATACTGCTGCTCTTACACGGTCTGTTTGGCGCCCTGAGCAACTGGGAAGAAGTGATTGCGGCATTCAGTCCTGAATACCGCGTTATTATTCCGCTGCTCCCCATCTACGAGATGCCACTCACCAAGGCCGGCGTACCAGGATTGGTTTCGTTCGTGGCAGGCTTCGTCAAAGAGCTAAAAATTGATGAGCCGGTAACGGCACTCGGTAATTCGCTCGGGGGGCATGTGGCGCTAGAATATGCCTTGCGTTACCCCACGCAAGTACAGCGCTTAGTACTGACGGGCAGCAGCGGCTTGTTCGAAGATTCCATGGGTGGCTCCTTTCCGAAGCGAGGCAACTATAGCTTCGTACAGGAGCGTGTAGCCTATACCTTCTACGACCCTTCGGTGGCGACCAAGGAACTAGTCGACGAAGTGTTTGGAGTGACGAATTCCAATGCGAAATGTTTGCGTATTATCAGCATCGCGCGCTCCGCGCAGCGTCACAACCTCAGCAAGGACCTAGGTCGGATTACGGCGCCAACGCTGCTGGTATGGGGGTTGAATGATACGATTACGCCGCCTATGGTGGCACACGAATTCAACCGATTGCTCGTTAACTCGGAGCTATACTTCCTAGACCATTGTGGCCACGCGCCCATGATGGAGCGCCCACACGAATTTAATATCCTGTTGGACAGGTTTTTGCGGCGCACTGTTACGCAGATAGTGACAAGTCGATAAACAATCGGCGCTACTGTTTGCTAATAAGGGGAGCGTACGCTTTATTGCTTACGTAACTATTGCTACGCGTAGTGAAATTTTGCTGCGTTTCCTGTTTCTCGCCGATAGACCGCATGATTGCCGAAGACTTGCTCAATCAAATGATTCCGCCGCTTAAGGTGTCGGATTCGGTCGGCAAAGCGGCCCGGTGGCTCGAAGAGTTTCACGTTGGTCAATTGCCGGTAATTAATAACCGCGAATACCGTGGCTTGGTCACCGAAGCTGATTTGCTCGACCACGCAAATCCGGAGGAGTTGCTGGCCACTGTTCCGATTGGCTACGCCAATCTACATGTGCAATACAACCAACATTTCTACAGCGTCATGGAGCTAGCTATTCAGAACAGAGTGCAAGTAGTACCTGTACTCAGCGAAGAGCGCGAGTATCTAGGCATCGTATCCGTGGGCGACACAGTGGCTGCCTTTGGGCAAATGCCTATTGCTGCCGGACAGGGCGGTATTTTGGTGCTGTCGATGGATGAGCGTGATTACTCCCTGACGCAGATTAGCCGCTATGTGGAGGAAAACAACGCCAAGATTCTAAGCGCGCACGTCGCGCAGGATGAACAAAACCCGTACAAGATTCGCTTGACCCTGAAGCTCAACACGCCGAGCCTCACGCGCATCATTGCTACACTAGAGCGCTTTGGCTATGTCATTACGGCGCAGTTCAATGGCGCCACCGAAGCCAGTGAAGACGAGCAAGACCGCTTTGATGCGCTGCTGAAGTATTTAAGCTTGTAGGGCATTGGTAAATTGAGTGAGCTATAGAACAGAGGCAAGCTTCTTGCTCGAGAAAAGCGCAACAGTTGCTATCCATTCTAACGCAAGACGACTTATCCGAAGTTTAATACTCATTCTGTCGCTTGCGTTGCTGAGCCGGGTAGCCGCGGCTTCAACTCTATCCGATTCTCTGCGCCGTGCCCCACTCGATAGTCTGATGCAGGCCCAGTGCCCAGGCTATACAGTTGTGCGGGTAGCCACAGTGCTATTCGTTGGAAACGGGAAAACGAAAGAACGAATTCTGCGCGCCGAGCTTGATTTTCAGGAGGGTGATACCCTAGTCGTCCGCAGGCTAGGTCAAAGGCTGGAGGAAAATCGCCGCCGCATTTTCAACCTACAGTTATTCCACTCCGTTGCCGTACAGACGGTGTGCCGCGACGGAGAAATTACTGTATTGTTTGGGGTGCAGGAACGGTGGTACACGTTTCCAATCCCCATCTTTTCACTCGCCGACCGCAATTTTCGGTCGTGGCTTGATCGTCCGGACCGCTGGAAGCGAGTCGACTACGGTGTGCACTTGGTGCGGCGTAACTTTCGCGGCCGAAATGAGCAGGTCATCGCCAATGTGCAGTTAGGTTTCAACCGCAAATATGAGCTGTTCTACGAAGCACCTGGCTATGGTCGGCGCCGACGTATTGGCTTCGGTGCGGGAGCTTCCTACTACCGTAGCCATGCACTCGATTACGCTACGGTTCGCGACCGGCTTGCCAACTTCCGGGAAGATGAAGGCTTTCCGATCGAGCGACAATACATAACGGCTGGCTTACGGTGGCGTCGTACGGTGCAACATCTATCGGCTTTCGATGTATCGTACCATCACGAACGAATTTCGGATTCTGTTCAGCAGCGTAATCCTGCTTATTTCCTAGGTAGAACCCGGCGTGAGTTTCTGGATTTTAGTCTGACAACTACTCTTAATCAGCGCAACACATTCGCTTATCCGCTAACGGGGCGCTTTGTACAGCTAGGTCTTGTGCAACGGATGTTTTTGACGCCAGGCAGCTCTCCTGTCACTACTGCTCGTGCTCGTTACGTGCAGTACATTGACCTAGGTCGTCAGTTTTACTACAACATCGGGTTGCAAAGCCAGTTACGATTTAGCCGACGAGTAGCTTATGCTGATAATAGAGCCTTTGGCTACGATGCTCTCGTGCGAGGCTACGATGCCTACGTGATAGATGGTCGGCACTATGCACTAGTTCAGCAGAGTGTCTCGTATCAGTTGTTTGATGCGGCCCGTATTCAACTAGGAGGCATTCAAAACCCTAAAGTCAACACGATTCCATTGGTGCTTTATGCGAACCTTTTCACAGATGCTGGTTATGTTGGGGCCCCCACGCCCTGGCCAAACAATCGTTTACCCAATCAATTATTAGCTTCGGTAGGCGTCGGTTTGCATTTAGTTACGTACTACGACCGAGTCTTAACCGTTGAGTACACGCGGAATGCACGTGGTCAAGGCGGTTTTTTCTTCCGATCGGAGTTTCCTATTTGACTTTTACACCCTGCCACGGCAGGTTATATTCCTTATGAGAATAGCTATCCTGGGTAAGCCTTTCAGCGAAGCTGCGCAACCCTTCGTACAGGCACTTCTCGAAGATTTAGTGGCACGCCAAACCGAAGTACTCATCGCGGAATCTTTTCGCACGTACCTCGATAATAGCCTCCGCCTACCGGAAGGCATTGGGAGCTTTCGCCGTGGTGACTCGCTACGCGGAGTGCAGTTCGTGTTTAGCATTGGGGGCGATGGAACGTTGCTGGACACGGTTACCTACGTTGGCAACTTGCAGATCCCAATCCTAGGTATCAATGCTGGTCGGCTAGGCTTCTTGGCTACCGTTACCCCCGCGCATTTATCGCAGGCTATCGATAGCTTATTCAAAGGCCACTTCGTTATTGAAGAGCGAAGCCTGATTAGGGTTGATACAGATCCCGATGTATTCGGAGACATCAACTTCGGGCTAAATGAATTCTCTATCTTGAAGCGTGATACCTCATCAATGATCGTTGTGCACACCTACATCGATGGTGAGTATTTGAATTCTTACTGGGCCGATGGTCTAATTGTGTCAACCCCAACCGGTTCTACGGGCTATTCTTTGAGTTGTGGCGGCCCTGTAATGCTACCGCAAACCAACAATTTTATCATTGCGCCCGTATGTCCGCACAATTTAAATGTTCGGCCACTTATTGTTTCCGACCGCAGTGTCATCTCTTTCGAAATTGAAGGGCGCAGCAACAATTTTTTACTGTCACTCGATTCCCGATCGATGCCTGTGGATGCTGGCGTACAAATTGCAGTCCGGCGAGAGACCTTTACTGCTCGGTTAGTAAAGCTTAATCACGTCAACTTTTTAAGCACTTTAAGAAGCAAGTTAAACTGGGGATTAGACCGACGAAATCCGGCTGGTATACCATTGTGAAACATACACATTTTTTAATCATTTGTTTTTAAAGTTCTCAGCAACTTCTACTTTTGTCATTGATTACAATCGTGGCGCTACCATTTTTTGAATAATTTGATTTAGCATTTTCTTAACAACCCGCTTATATGAAGCAAATTTTCACTCATACTTTAGGTCTGCTTCTAGCAGTTACGCTAGTCGCGACCGAGGCTAATGCGCAACAGTTTACTAAGCGGAAACAGTACAATTCCGTGGGCATAACGCTGAATGCTATGAACTACTTCGGCGATATTGTCCCCAAAGCTAGCTTTGCGAGCTTCCGGGTAGCAGCTTCACGTCCCAACGTGGGCATTAACGTTACGCGTCGCTTCGCGCCACGGCTCTCAGGTCGTGCATCCTTTGCTTATGGCCGCATCACGGCAGAAGATTCTAAAGCAGCTGACCAAAACGATCCGGATGCGCGTTACCGCTACAACCGGAATATGAACGTTCGGAACGATATATTTGAACTATCTGCCGTCGGGGTCTTTGACTTGATCGAGAACCGAAATAACTATCTCAAGCGTCCAGACTTCGTTCCTTACGTGTTTGCTGGTGTAGCTGTGTTCCACCACGCGCCCAAAGGTCTAGTTGAAGGTGGCAATACTGGCGGTTTAACTACAGGTAGCTACATCGATTTACAGCCGTTACAGACAGAGGGCGTATCGTACAGCAAGACCCAAATCTCAATTCCTTTTGGTGGGGGTGTGCGCTATAAACTGAACAAAAGCTTTGACATCGGTTTAGAAATCGGCTGGCGTAAGACTTTTACCGACTATCTAGATGACGTGAGCAAGAACTACATCGAGCGCAGCCGTTTGGTTACGCCCGCCGCTCAATACTTTGGTCATGACAATGTTCGTAATACCACCGACTTCACAAACTTCAACGAGCCTGGCCAAATGCGCGGCAAAGGCAATGAGAAAGACTGGTACATCGTTACCGGTTTAACGCTCAACTATATTCTTGCTCCGCGCGTTAAGAGCCCGAAATTCCGCTAGGCAGTCTTATCTTGGCTGTCTCATTCCATCAACAGCCAGTATAATGACAAAGTTGGTTCTCCGTTCAGCACTCCTTGCTTGCTTCGTGCAAGCAGGGAGTGTTTTTTTTGCTTCTTCGGCATCTGCTCAAAATACTAGCGAACTAGGGCTAGGCTTAGGCGGGCTGACCTATAAGGGCGAACTGTCTCCTAACTATCAGTTTAAGAACAACCGACCAGCCTTTACCATCTTTTACCGGAAGGATGTGTCAGCGCCTATTACGTTGCGCGGTGCGCTATTGGGAGGGCTATTGAGGGCCGACGACGGCAATGTGAAAGGCGAAGGCGGAACTACGCCTCCGCTGCCGGCTTACCGGCAAGCCAACATGAAAGGAAGCCTGCTGGAGCTATCAGGAGCACTTGAGTATAATTTCTTTGATTATCACAACCGGCGCGATAAGGTTCACTTCACTCCGTATGTATTTATTGGTATAGCAGGCTTCTATGCCAACACAGAAACCAAAACCAACAATGGCGCATTAGCCAGCGAACTGAATAAAAAGGGCAGTATGCTTGGAATCTCCGTGCCAGCAGGCATCGGCTTCAAGTATGCCATGTCACGGCGCTGGAACCTAGGGTTAGAGGTTGGTGCTCGTAAAGCCTTTACGGACAATTTGGATCATATCAGCAAGCAGAGTCCTTTAATTGCCAACAAGCACGATCAAGATTGGTATTTCTACAATGGGGTGAGCATCTCTTATACCTTCTATAAGATTCGTTGCCCCGAGGATGCACCAACCGCTAAGAAGTAATTGAGGCACAGAGTGTCATATTCGGAAAGAGGGAATGCAACCATTTGCGTAACTTGCGGCCTCTTTACTAAAAAATACCGATGGCCTCCCGGTCCGAAATTGACTCCCATAATATTCCTGCCCATGTTGCCGTTATTATGGACGGCAACGGCCGTTGGGCGAAGCAAAAAGGTGGATTACGCATCTTCGGGCACCAAAGTGCGATAACCGCCGTTCGAGAAACAGTGGAATCTGCTGCAGAGCTAGGGGTTCGATTCCTGACGCTGTATGCTTTCTCAACTGAGAACTGGAACCGGCCGAAGCATGAGGTAATGGCATTAATGCAGCTTTTGGTTCATACCATTCGCCAAGAAACGCCAACACTACTTAAAAATAGTATTCGCTTGCAGGCAATCGGTCAGATCAGCAGTCTGCCTAACTCCTGCCAACAGGAGTTAGCCGAAGCTATTGAATTGACAAAAGCTGGCACGCGCATGACGCTTGTGCTAGCACTCAGCTACAGTGGCCGATGGGATTTAACGCAAGCGGCCCAGCGTATGGCTGCAGATGCAGCTGCTGGTAGATTGCAAGCAAGTGAGATAAATGAACAAACGATTGGTCAATACCTAGCTACTGCTGGTATGCCCGACCCAGAATTATTAATTCGCACTAGCGGTGAACAGCGCATCAGTAACTTTCTGCTTTGGCAGCTAGCTTATACTGAATTGTACATTACAGACTTGCTGTGGCCGGATTTCCGAAAAGAGCATTTCTACGACGCCATCCAGGCGTACCAACGCCGGGAGCGGCGCTTTGGCAAAACCAGTGAACAGCTAACCGTTTCGTAAGCTTTCGAATGAGTTCTTCTTTTAATACGCTTTTGCGGCTGTTGCCAATGGCGCTGGTGCTAGGCTTAAATGCTGGCACGGCGCAAGCGCAAACAGCTCCTGTGACCTCACCAGCCCCGGCCGGTGAAGAAGCCCAGCGCTATGAGCTAGGGGGTATCACCATTAGTGGTACACGCTACTTAGACCCTAATACGCTTATTGGGCTAACAGGTTTAAAAATTGGTGACCCAATTACGATTCCAGGCGAAGAAATTGGTAGAGCCATTCGCAAGCTGTGGGATCAGGGCATCTTGGGCGACGTAAGCGTGAGCATTACGCGTACTGAAGGGCGGCGTATCTTCTTAGATTTCAATCTGAAAGAACGGCCACGTCTGTCGAATTTTGTGTTCACGGGTATCAGCAAAGGACAAGCTGATGAACTCAAGAATAAGATCAAGCTGATTCGTGGCAAAGTGGTAACGGACGCGCTACTGAATAATACGCGCACGCAGGTACGGAAGTACTATACCAACAAAAGCTTTCTTGACGCAAAAGTTACGATCACGCAGGTGCCCGATTCTGCTTTGTCGAACAGCGTCGTGCTGCGGATTAACGTTGATAAAGGTGAAAAAATCCGGATTCGTGATATCGCTTTCGAAGGAAACGAAGCCTTCTCGGAAGGTAAGCTGCAGAAGAAGTTAAAGAAGACGAAAGCCAAAAAACCTTATAAGTTACTGACTTCCGGGAAGTTTCAGCAGAAGGAGTACGACGAAGACAAAACCAAGCTGCTTGACTTTTACAACGCGCAAGGTTACCGGGACGCCGTTATTGTGTCCGACACGCTGATACGGCAGAAGGACGGCCTAGCGTTGCGCATCCGGGTAGATGAAGGCCCGAAATACTATTTCCGCAATATTACCTGGAGCGGTAATTACCTGTATGATGACAAGACGTTGGCTTCGGTACTAGGTATCAAATCGGGTAGCGTATACAGCAAGGAAACGCTAGACAAGCGCCTAAACTACAACCCAACAGGTCAGGATATTACGTCGCTCTACATGAACGACGGTTATTTGTTCTTTCAAATTGATCCGGTAGAAACCAAAGTAGAAGGCGATTCTATCGATATCGAAATGCGCCTAAGCGAAGGCGTGCAGGCGCGCATCAAAGATGTGAACATTGCTGGTAACACCAAGACCAGCGACCATGTACTGCGTCGGGAACTGCGTACTCTCCCTGGCGATAAGTTCAACCGGGAGCTGCTGATCCGCTCACAGCGAGAGATTTCGACCCTAGGTTATTTTGACCCAGAAAAAGTAGGTATCAATCCTGTTCCTAACCCCGCGGATGGTACGGTAGATATCAACTATACCGTTGTGGAGAAACCCTCTGACCAGATCACCCTGTCAGGTGGTTGGGGTGGCTATGCGGGCTTTATTGGTACCGTAGGTTTGGTGTTCAACAACTTCTCGCTACGCAAAGCTGGTGACTTCCATAACTGGACGCCGGTGCCAGCGGGTGATGGCCAGCGTTTATCCCTGAACGTGCAGGCAAACGGCTTGCAGTACCAAGCCTACTCCATGTCTTTCACGGAGCCGTGGCTAGGTGGTCGCAAACCTAACTCCCTTTCCTTCAGCCTGAATAGAAGTATTAGCCGCATCACCTACGGCAGTACGTTTGACGTAAGCACTGGTAGCTATATTAAGTCAACTAGTGCTTCGCTAGGGCTAGGTCGCCGTTTGCGTATTCCGGATGATTATTTTACACTGAGCAACTCTCTGTCGTTCACACAGTACGACTTCCAAAAGTACGGTCAGTACCTAGGCGGCGGGCTACCTGAGACGGGCAAAGCGAACAACATCACCTTTAACACAACGTTGTCTCGTAATAGTATTGACAACCCAACTTTCACGCGGCGCGGGTCTTCTTTGTCACTGAGCTTAAGTTTAACGCCACCTTATTCTGTGTTCAAGGGCTCACACCCTGACCCAATCGAATGGATTGAGTTCCATAAGTGGATGTTTGATGCTTCATGGTTTACACCTCTTGTGGGTAAACTGGTACTGAACACACGGGCGCACTTCGGCTTTATCGGTACATATAACGGCAACCGTACTCCTGGACCCTTTGAACGCTTCAAAATGGGTGGCGCAGGCCTAGGTTATGGCGGATCAGCAAACTTCTTGGTTGGTACCGAATACATTGGCTTACGTGGTTACGCTGACCCCAATGATGCAAACGCTATTCCGACGGCACAATCTAACCAGAGCGGAGGTATCGTGTACAACAAGTATGTGATGGAGATGCGTTATCCGGTGAGTTTGAACCCGGCTGCTACGGTCTATGTCTTAGGGTTTGCGGAGGCTGGCAACTCTTTCGATCAGTACACGAACTACAACCCATATAAGCTCTACCGTTCGGCGGGCGTAGGTGCGCGTATCTTTATGTCAGCCTTCGGCTTGCTAGGCTTCGACTATGGTATTCCGTTCGACGAAATTCCACGGAATGCCAACAATGCTGGTACACCTGCCAAAAACGGCATTTTTCACTTCATCATTGGTCAGCAAATTCGCTAAATCGCGCTTCTCACCCCATAGCGTTATACACTTATGAAGAAGTCACTTCTGCTATTTCTACTGGTACTGCTGCTATGCGCCACCGCGCAAGTGGCGCAGGCCCAAAAGTTCGGCTACATAGATTCGGAGTATGTGCTGAGCAAGATCCCGGCTTATTCAACGGCTCAACAAGAGCTCAATACCCTGTCTGGTAACTGGCAGAAGGATATTGAGAACCAAAAGAAGGATCTTGATAAGATGTACCGCACCTACCAAGCTGAAGAAGTACTACTCACCGAGCCAATGAAAAAAAAGCGTCAGGAAGAGATAGTAAAGAAGGAGCAGGAAATCAAAACCTATCAAAACAAGATATTTGGTTTTGAAGGCCAACTCTTCAAGAAGCGGCAGGAGTTGACGAAGCCAATTCAAGATCAAGTGTTTGAAGCCGTCGAGAAGGTAGCTAAGAAGAAACAGCTAGCTATTGTGTTCGACAAATCGGGTGACTTGACCATGTTGTACACCAACCCGGTACACGATTACACGGAGTTTGTGTTGGAAGAGCTAGGTTTGGCAAACGAAGAGCGGAACCAACCCGGTCAGAAAGGAGCAGTACGAACGGTAGAAACTCCCAAAACTCCTACGGGCGATACCGCCGATTCGGAGCCGGAACCTACTCCAAGAGCTACGCGTTCCAACAATGGACAGCGTTCGACTGGCGGAAAAAATTAACTTTGTATTCTAAATCAACTCTTTGACTGTTTTTCTTTTAATGACACCTATGAACAAAATCCGCCTTGCCCTAGCCGCGGCTGCTCTCACTTTCGCTACGTCTACTGCTGCACTGGCTCAAGCTCCGTTGAAAATCGGATACACCAGCGTAGAGTACGTGCTCAGCCAGATGCCCGAGAGCAAGCAGATTGAGTCGCAACTGAAAACGTATAGCGGCCAGCTGGAAAACCAGTTGAAAAGCAAATACAGCGATTACCAGGCAAAAGCTGAAGCTTACCAGAAAGGTGCAGCAGCAATGACCGAGGTAGTACGCGCCGATAAAGAAAAAGAATTGACTGGGCTGCAAACTTCTATTCAAGAGTTTCAGCGTAGCGCTGACCAAAGCCTCCAGCAAAAGCAACAGGCTTTGCTAAAGCCTGCTCTCGACAAGCTTCAGAAGACTATTGACCAAGTAGCTGATGAAAATGGCTACACGTACGTACTGAATTCGGATGGTGCTAGCCCAGTATTGCTACACGGCCCTAAGGATGGCGATATCTCAGATCTGGTACTAAAGAAAATGGGTATTACCCCTGGTGCCGCTGCTGCTGCTAGCGCTACACCTGCTGCTCCGTCAATAGCAGCGCCGGCTGTTCCGACCAGCAGCAATAGTGCTAGCAAGACGAAAACCAAGAAAAAATAGGTAGTTCGTATTTTTCAATCAGACAAGCCGGGGCCCTGTGTCCCGGCTTTCTTGTTTCAACCCACTGCTATCTTTATGTCTGACACAGACCTGCTTTCTACCGCCGATGACCTGCCCGAAGACGACGACATAGACGGCGGTGATGAACTCTATGAACATCACCGAATTCGTGTGGATAAGGGGCAAGAATTGCTGCGCCTCGATAAGTTTCTATTTAACCGGCTTCCCAACGCTTCTCGTACTAAAATTCAGAATGCTATTGAAGCAGAAGCGGTACAGGTTAACGACAAGGCTGTAAAGCCTAACTATCGAGTCAAACCCTTCGATGTTATTACCATTACGCTGCCTGAACCGCCGCGTGAGGTTAAAGTAGTACCGGAGCCCATGGAGTTGGATATCCGTTATGAAGATGAATCATTACTACTCGTAAATAAGCCTGCGGGCCTAGTTGTGCATCCCGCTTTCGGGAATTGGAACGGGACGCTGGTAAATGGGCTAGCTTACCACCTCAGTAATTTGCCAACTGGCCGCAACGGTGAAATCCGGCCTGGCTTGGTACACCGCATCGACAAGGATACATCAGGCCTGTTGGTGATTGGCAAAACGGAGTGGGCAATGACGCACCTTTCGCAGCAGTTCTTTCACCATACCATCGAGCGTACCTATCTAGCATTGGTGTGGGGCGTACCCAAAGAGCCACAAGGCACTATCCGTGGTCATATTGGACGCAGTCTTAAAGATCGTAAGGTGCAGGCCGTTTTTCCCGATGGGGAACAAGGAAAACCTGCCGTCACGCATTATAAAGTGCTTCGTTCTTTTCAGCACGTATCATTATTGCAATGCAACCTAGAGACGGGGCGTACGCACCAGATTCGGGCTCATATGAAATTCATTGGCCATCCACTGTTCTCCGATGCTACTTACGGCGGTGACCGAATCGTATATGGGCAGCCCGTTGGTTCTTACAAAGCGTTTGTTGAAAACGCATTTAAACTCATGCCACGCCAAGCATTGCATGCGAAGTCACTCGGCTTTGTGCATCCGGTTACAGGGGAGCAGATTCATTTTGAGGCCGAGCTACCCGCTGATTTCGAAGCAGTGCTAGCTAAGTGGGAGGTGTATGCTCCGTAGTAAAAGCTGCCTATTATACAACAAAAAGCCCGCTACCTAGGTAACGGGCTTTTTTGTTATTAGACTAGGCCAACTTATTTGCGAGCTGAAGTAGTCGTCTTTTTACCTTGGATCGATTCAATTCCTGCTTTTGCTCTTGCGTTGCTAGGATCTAGGGCAAGCAATTGTTGGTAATAGGGTAGGGCAGTGGCCTTATCACCTTTCTGGAAGTAATAATAACCTAGGTACTCGTAAGCTGTTGTCAAGCCATCCTTGTATTTCGCAGGATCAGCTTTGGCTAGCTCTACGTACTTCTCCCAGTAGGGTCTTGCTGTGCCTTGCTTGGAGTCCGGATCCATGTAGTAGGCATTGCTAGCTCGCATCTGATAACCCGGTGCATACGTTGGCCGAGCTGTTAGTACCAAATTATAGAGGCTGTCTGCCTGCTGGTACTGCTTATTACCACTGTAAGCAGTAGCTAGCAGTACTTGGTCAGTGAGCAGAGGCGTACCGGTGCCAATTTTAGCTTTATAAGCTGCAACGGCCTTGGCGTAATCTTTCTTCTGCATGTACGTTTGAGCCAAGGCGCCCTGAATTTCACTAGCGTCCTTAGGAGATGCTTGAGCGGCTTTCTGCAGGAGCGCTAACGCTTCGTCATCACGTCCGGCTTTCGACAGCATCTTACCATAGTACAGGTTGTCGTCTTTGATGAGCTTGTCGGCAGGTACCATTTTCATGTACTTATCCATTGCCGCCATCGCCTGATCATTCTGGCCCGTTTCGTACAAGGAATAAGCTAGCAGACGGTTCATCGCAATGTTGTTCGGCTCCTTCTGCAGCACCTTCTGAATTTCAGTTAGTGCCTCTGGGTACTTTTTCGTCAAGAATAAGAAAGAAGCGTACTCTGCATCCGTCTCCGACGAACGCTCAGCAACTTCTTGGTACTTCTTGAAGGTATCAAGGGCCAACTGATACTGATTAGCGAAATAATACATCTCGGCTAGATCGCGGTATGCAGGCGCATATTTCGGATCGAGGCTGATAGCCTTTTCGAAGTTAGTACGAGCTTCGTTGTAGTTCCGTGAACGGAAGTTCAACTCACCTTTCTTGTAATAAGCCTCTACGTTATTCGGGTCAGCCATGCTAGCACGTTCGTAGCTGTTCATGGCTTCACCACCACCCGCATCCGTTTTCTGGTAGATGTCGCCGCGGGCAATCATGAGCGCCGGCTCATCTTTTCCTTTATTAGCCTTCTGACCAGCATCGACATAGGTCGTAGCCTTTGTGATGTCTTTTACATCTGATTCAGCATAAGCTTGTGCAATCAGCGTAAAGATCTTGGCGTCTTTGCCTTTGCTAGCTTTTACGGCGTTGTCAAACTGCGCTTCAGCCTCAGCAGTTTTTCCTTGGGCTAGTGCAGCACGACCAGCAGCCACTAGGCTGAAAGCATCCTTGGGGTTTACCGGAACACGGTTAAAATAGTAAGCAGCTGAATCAGGTACTTCACGCAGTTGGTAAAGACGACCTAGCTCATATGCAGCTTCAGGTGAAGATCCTTGTTTCAGCAGCGAGGCACGAGCTTGACCAAACTGTTCAAGTTCGATGGCCTTTCGTGCGCTTTGTACGTCCTGAGCAACTACAGCAGAAGCTGAAACAGACAAGACAGCGAGGAGAGAAAGCTTCCAGGGCTTGGAGTTCATGAGCAAAAGGTTTGGTTTAAAAGCAGAAAAAAGCGTGTGAAAGGGAGAAAGAATTACAATTTATTGGTGTTTACAACCCTCATTTGACCAATGGCAGGCAGCAAACCGGCTTTCAAGATAATGAGTTGTCCTTGATTACCGGCAACGAACGAGGTAAAACCCGTTCCTAAACCTGCACGGGCCTCCCGACTAATGATGTACACCGTGCGAGTTAACGGGTACGTTTTCAGCGCTAAATAAGCTTGGTAAGGCTGCACATAGTCGTCTTGCTTCGATGGATTATTTTTAGTGCTTACACTTACTACTTGCACCTTTTTTAGGAAGGTTTGCACAGCAGCATCATCCCGGTCACTAATCCAGTTGGCACCTACAACGCCAATTGCATTTGGATGACTAGCAACATAATCGAGCAAGGCTGAGTTCGATTTTGCGGCAAAGGCGCGCGGTGTAAGAGCTGTTCCACGCGTCACCGAGTCCTGAATATAGCGTGTCGTGCTAGAGCGGTTGGCATCAAATACCACATTGATAGTAGCTAGGGCTTTCTTACCACTCACTTGCGACCACTGTTGCACCTTGCCCGTAAATATGTCACGCAACTGGGGCACACTCAACAGAGAATCAGGATTGCTAGGATGCACGATAATAGCTAAGCCATCCGTTGCAATTTTCGTAGCACGTGGCACTAGCTTCAGCCGATCAAACTCAGCGCGCTCTGCTGCGTTAAGCTCGCGCGTCAGAACAGCTAGTCTAACCTTATCATCAAGTAAATCCTGAAGTGCTTCTTGCTCAGGCTTGTAATAAGCTGTGACCTTGGCGCTCTGATAAAGCTTCTGGAAAGTATCCACTTCCGACTTAATGATAGGCGCAAAAGTTTCGTCTACGCTAATGGCAATACTACCACCAGTAGGTGTATCTGTCGCAGTAGCGGCGTTGCCATTCTGACCTTGATTACAAGCTGTGAACAGCGATACAGCCAATGTTAGGGCAACTCCAGTTTTGAGCAAATCAGCGTGCATTGTCGTATTATTTTGAAAACATCTGGCGGTAAGCCCGGACAAATCTAATGATTCCGTAAAATATGAATACGACTCCTAAAATGTGCCGGACCGTAGGCTGCAAGGGAAGCATTGTTGCTGGAGCTACCCACATAAACACTCCCAGCCCACAGTAGAGTACCGCCATAAACATGACGAAGTAGCGAATTAACCGCTGGGGTGATTGCCGGCCTAGGCGCTCCTCTGTGGAAAGACGATTAGACATGTAAGAAGAATGAAAAACAGGTGAGTTTACTATATAACGTGCGAATGCCGATAGATTGTTCGCCAAGCATGCGGAATAAACAAGGCTACTCATTCTATATGCTTCAAAACAGCAAAAAACAGCCGACTTATCACCAAGTCGGCTGTTTTGTTTTTCTAGGTGAGAGACCTTAAAGCTTCCTATTCTTATACTTCACTACTCATATTTGAAAGTGATAGGTAGGGTGTAACGCACAGAAACAGCATGGTTATTCTGACGACCAGGTTTCCAGGCAGGCATGCTACGTATTACTCTGATGGCTTCTTCGTCAGTGCCATAACCTAGGCCTTTCAATACTTCTACATCTGAGATAGAGCCATCAGCACTCACGACAAACGATACGAAAACTTTGCCTGCAATGCTATTAGCTAGGGCCGTGCTAGGATAATGCAAGTTGCGCTGCATATAGCGACGTAGTGCTTCTGGCCCACCCGTAAACTCAGGCATTACTTCCACGAAAGTGAAAGTGCCTGATGGTGCCACTTCTGTTGTTGTACTGCCGTTAGCTGTACCGGTTGTGTTAGTCGTGGTACTGTTAGTCGCTGTTGGGTCACCAGGTAATTCTTCTGCGCCAATTACGGCTCCAGGCTGTATGGTGGGAGGCGCTACATCAAGCTTCTTTACTTCCGGTTTTATTTTGTTATCTGCCACTACTTTAGGTGCGCTAGGCTGGGGATGAGCCTTCACCATTGGTGGATGGATTGCTTTGGGTTGTGCTATTGCTGGCTTCGCCTGCTGAGCCGGTAAAATAACGTGAAGAAGATCGATAACTTCTTTTTTAGGTGCAGCCACTGGTAGGGCTGCGGCAGGCCATAGTTGTTGTACTAACATAGGTATGGCGACTAACAAAAACGCTAAGGCGGAAGCGATAGTAACTGCTGTAGCTAAGTGCCGGTTGTAGAGCTTACGAAGTAAAAAGGCTCCGTAGGCTTTGTTCCGTCTTTCAAAGACGATGTCGTCAAGCGTGGCGGTGAGCAAGTTCAAAAAGGTCATGAGCTGTATGGGATTAAGGTGAATGGAAATTCGTACTCCGCATTACTCAAGCCTTACCTACTTCCACGATGCATCTGCTCCGGCTTTCAATACACTAACGTGCTATATTCTCGAAATAGTATGGTTGCTGCAGAAAAATAAAATGCAAAAAGCCCGAATTGAGCATCGCTCAGTCCGGGCTTTTTTAAATCACACTATGACAAGTTTGCTGTAAAGCTTACTTGATAGCAAATGTTACAGGTACTGTAAACGATACACTTACAGCACGTCCGTTTTGCTTACCAGGGGTGAAGCGAGGCAACGTCTTCACTGCTGCTACGGCAGCTTCGTCGCAACCTGACCCGATACCTTTCTGAACAGTTACGCCAGAAACTGCACCATCTGGACCTACAACGAAAGTAATGAATACTTTACCTTCAACCTGGTTACGTAAAGCGAGTGGTGGATACTTTGTGTTCTTCTGGATAGCAGCGAGAAGTGCATCGTTGCCGCCTGGGAACACTGGCATTTGCTCTACATAGGTGTAGACTTTGTTTTCTACAACCTCTTTTACAGGTTCAGCGCCAGTACCACCTTCGATACCGCTCAAGTCGGGGGGAGGTGGCGCATCCGTATTACCTTTTACGGTTTCGGTTGCAATCTGCTTACCCTCTAGTTCGTCTTGGTCTGGTACCTTTTCCTCTTTACGTACCTCTTCGTCACGCTTCACAACCGGAGGTGTAAATTTGATAGTTGATACTACCGGTGGCGGGGGTGGTGGTGCAGAGGGCGGCGGTGGCGGTGGCGGTGGCGGTGGGGGAGTAGCCGGATCCAAGGGTGGTGGCTGCATGAGCTCATTCACCTTCAGATTTTTTGGCTTTTCAACGATCTTTTCCTCGGGCTTTAGCATAGCCGCAATCAGCGGGAAGCTTACTCCGATAGCGAAAAGAGCCACTGCGATGAGCAATGCACGCGAGACGTTTTTGCCGTACAGGCGCCGGAGTACATACGCTCCATAGGCTTTGTTACGGCCCTCGAAGACGATGTCATCGAGGCTCGCTTTGGCTATTTGTGCGTTATCCATCATAGCCCTGAGCTTTTGATTAGGTCCGTGTCTTCTTTGCCTATGTTCACCAGCGCATACTTCTTTTGGTTCGTGATGTTCATCTCGTCAAGGATGTCCACCATGTTCTTGTAAGAAGCTTTTTCGGCTGGTTTGATCAGCACTACCAGATCAGGATTGCTTTTGTGTGCTAGTAAGATCTGGCGAATGCCATTCGCAGCATAATTGGTGAGTTTCAACTCAGGTTTGGAAGTTGCATCCACCAAACCATCGTAATAATATACTTTGTTGTTCTCTCCCAGTAACACGGTAAAAGCATTAGATGCCTTGATTTCCGATTGCTGCTCATTTTCTTTGGGCTTAACTGGCATGTTAAGCTGCATGACCGTCGGCTTGCTGAAGGTGGTTGTCAGCATGAAGAAGGTGAGGAGAAGAAAAGCTAGGTCCACCATCGGTGTCATGTCGATTTTGGTCGACATCTTCTTGGCTCGCTTCTTCCCACCTCCGCCGGAGTCGGCTTGTTGTTGGATTTCTGCCATTGTCTGCGGTCGGTTTAGTTTACTTCCCTGCTACACCTGGCTTGCCTTCCAGGTCCGTAATCAGGTTGAAACGGTTGATGTTCTTGTCCTGCAGAAGCTTGATGACCTTCTGTACCGTTGGTACGTCAGCAGCACCATCGCCACGAATGGCGATAAATGCGGGTTTTCCAAAAGCCTTGTAAGAGGCGCCCTGAGCGGCAACTACCCATTCCGTCAACTGGTTATTTACCGAGTCAATCGGAATACCTGGTTGTTTGATGGATTTGCGCTGCTCAGTGTCCCGGCTTAAGAAGTCGGGGAGCTGCTGTACGGGTACGCCAAAGCTGGCAATATTGGAGAAGTTTTTGGCCATGTTGGCATCAAATGAAACCCCAAACTTTGTTCCTACCCGTGCTAGCATATCAGCCTTTGGCTTAGCGTCGTCCATACCAAAGAATACCCGCTTATCCTTGTCAATGGAAATAATAATGACGTGGCTTTCGGGTAAGCGTATTTCGGACGTTGATGCTGGCGTGTCAACCACCACTTCCTCTTGCGGAGCAAATTTGGTGGTGAGCATGAAGAAGGTCACCAGCAGGAATGCCAAGTCCACCATCGGAGTCATATCCAACGAAGGGGACGTTCTGTGCGGTTTTACTTTAGGCATTTCTGGCGTGGTTAAATTGATTATTCAGAAACGTAGAGAAACAAGGTTTTAGTGCGTAAACCGCAACTTATGCCTTATAAGTTTCCGTTTCGCCGTGCTGAGCAGCAAACGTCTGAATGATGCTGAAACCTGCTTCGTCGATGCTGTAAGTGAGAGCGTCGATTTTGCTAGTGAAATAGTTGTAGGCAATGATGGCCAGAGCTGAAGTACCGATACCGAAAGCTGTATTGATCAAAGCTTCCGAAATACCAGTTGAAAGAGCAGCAGCATCAGGAGCACCAGCGTTTGCAAGAGCCGAGAAAGCGCGGATCATACCGAATACCGTACCTAGCAGACCGATAAGCGTTGCTACTGAAGCGATAGTCGACAGGATAACCAAGTTCTTCTCCAACATTGGAAGCTCCAATGCCGTTGATTCTTCGATTTCTTTTTGGATGGCCAGTACTTTCTGGTCTTTTTCCATTACACGGTCTTGCTCCATTTCTTTGTACTTGAGCAAGCCTGCTTTTACCACGTTAGCGACAGATCCCTTTTGCTGATCGCATACAGCAATAGCACCGTTGACGTCGTTGCTGTTCAGCTTTTGACGAATAGAACGGACGAAGCTTTCGATGCTCTTCGATCCTTTCGCTTTGCCAATCGTTAGCAGACGCTCAATAGTGAACGTAATTACCAGAATAAGAAGCGTGAGCAGGATCGGTACAATAAACCCTCCAGCGTAAATGGTACCCAAGATATTGCCGGGCAACGGCAAGTTCTCGTTGTTGCCGCCTTGGAAATTGGCGCCGTTACCTAAAACAAACTTGTAAAGTACAAGGGCAACTACAAAGGCCAGCGGAATAACGATGGCGGCGAATGCACCTCCACCGCCTTTTTCTTCGCTCTTAGGAGCTGAGGCAGCAGCGGGCCGTGCATTCTTGTTGATGGCATTCTTTTGTTCCATTGTTCCGGAGAATTAGGGTTTGGTGGTGAAAGGTGAATGAACTTGAACTGGGTAGAAAAAAGTGAATGAAAATGTGCTAAGCTTGAAAATTAACGTCTTTACTCACCCATACGCATGCCACTAGAGAGAAGCAAAAAACGTAGGTCTGCTCGTGTGCAAGGGACGCTTCAAAACAAGGCTAGCCTTGGCAAACCTAAATAAAATCAGAGTGCCCGCCAAATGAAATATGGGTTTAAACGCCGTAAAACAATAAACGACTTCAAAAAAATCTACTTCTCGGAAGGTGAATTGTTGGTGATCAGCGTGACACGTTTAGCTTGATCCCAATACTTATCCATTTCTGCAAGGGACAAGTCTGCTAGTTGGTGACCATCGCGGGCTGCTGCGGTTTCAATATACTGAAAACGCTGAATAAATTTTCGATTTGTACGTTCGAGTGCCTCTTCTGGGTTAATACCGGCGAAGCGCGCGAAGTTTACTAGTGAGAAAAGCAGGTCCCCAAATTCAGCGGCGGCGCGCTCTTGCGTTTCGGCCGTGGGGTTAATTTGAGAAAATTCTTCTCCAAACTCTTGCAGTTCTTCTTGCACCTTTTCCCACACCTGCTCAGGACGTTCCCAATCAAACCCAGCGCCTCTCGCTTTCTCCTGAATACGCATGGCTTTAACCAATGCTGGCAATGAGGTAGGCACTCCTCCTAAGACAGAAGTGTTTCCTTTTTCTTTTAGTTTGATCTGTTCCCAATTGCGCTTTACGTCTTCTTCCGTCTGCACCTTCGTGTCACCGTATATGTGCGGGTGCCGGAAAATGAGTTTATCACTTTGTGCATTTAAGACGTCAGCAATGTCAAATTGACCTGTTTCGGAGGCTATTTTCGCATAAAAGGTCAAGTGCAACATTACGTCACCTAATTCCTTTTTTACGTCTGTGAGATCATCGCGCAAAATGGCGTCCGAAAGCTCGTACGTTTCTTCAATGGTCAGGTGGCGCAGACTAGCCATGGTCTGTTTTTGGTCCCAGGGACACTCAGCACGCAAACGATCCAAGACGTCAAGCAACCGGCCGAACGCAGCTAGTTGTTGCGCCCGACGATTAGGCAACGTATTTTCCATTGAGCCAAATATACACATTCACTGTCCACAAAGCGTAGCTAGTACCTAGCAATTAGGTTGTAAATTCGCTGAAAGCAGCAGTTGCCTGATTTGATCAGGCCCTTTGTCGTGGGGAAGAATCATGTTTCGCTTACTTTTGCGCTTTCAAAAACAACCTTCCTTGTGGCACTGATCAAATCTATATCGGGTATTCGGGGTACTATTGGAGGCGCAGCCGGTGAAGGACTGACGCCTATTGACGTAGTTAAGTACGCAGCTGCCTTTGGGACATGGGTACTCACTACTACCCAAAACAATACAATTATCATCGGAAGGGATGCTCGCTTGTCGGGCGAGATGGTTAGCAAACTGGTTGCTGCTACGCTACAAGGATTAGGGATTAATGTTATCGACCTAGGTCTAAGTACTACCCCCACCGTAGAGCTAGCGGTACCAGCTAAGCAGGCCGGCGGCGGAATTATTCTCACTGCTTCTCATAATCCTAAGCAATGGAATGCTCTGAAACTGCTCAATAGTCAGGGAGAATTTATTTCCGATTCGGAAGGAAAACAAGTGTTAGCCCTTGGTGATACAGAAGCATTTTCTTTCGCCCCTGTAACCAAGCTAGGAAAATATAGCACCGATGACACGTTTCTAGAGAAGCATGTTCAGGCAATTCTCGCGTTGCCGTTGGTAGACGTAGACGCTATTAAAGCAAAAAACTTTCGAGTAGTAATTGACTGCGTCAACTCAAGTGGCGGTTTAGCGGTACCCTTGTTGTTAGAAGCATTGGGTGTGGAGCGCGTCGAAAAACTGTACTGCGAGCCAACGGGTGATTTTGCCCACAACCCAGAGCCGTTACCGGAAAATCTGCGTGACATTGCACGCATACTGGACAAGGGCAGCTATGACCTAGGTATCGTAGTAGATCCGGATGTAGACCGACTAGCGTTAGTAAGCGAAGATGGATCTATGTTCGGCGAGGAGTACACGCTGGTTGCTGTGGCTGATTATGTGCTTAAGCAGTACGGGGGAGGCAACACAGTAAGCAACCTGAGTAGCACGCGTGCGTTGCGTGATGTTACTGAAAAGCACGGAGGGCAGTATGCGGCGGCGGCTGTAGGAGAGGTGAACGTAGTGAATAAGATGAAGGAGACGGCAGCCGTTATTGGAGGCGAAGGAAATGGAGGAATTATTTTTCCTGAACTGCATTATGGGCGCGATGCTTTAGTCGGTATTGCTTTGTTCCTTACTCATCTGGCTAAATCTGGGCTGACGATGACCCGTCTGCGGTCAACTTACCCG
Source organism: Hymenobacter crusticola (assembly GCF_002154225.1). Lineage (GTDB taxonomy): Bacteria > Bacteroidota > Bacteroidia > Cytophagales > Hymenobacteraceae > Hymenobacter > Hymenobacter crusticola. Next base: position 135,658 of record NZ_MTSE01000005.1, on the reverse strand, counting down.
AGCTACTACATATCGAAAAATAAGATTGAGCTAACGCCAGAAATTAATACAGACCAAGTATTAATCCAGATGCAACAGCGTTACGCTAAGCAGCCCATCAACACGATTGACGGGGTCAAAATAGAATTTGATAAAGAGTGGGTGCATCTGCGGCGGTCAAATACAGAGCCTATCATCCGCATCTATGCCGAATCAGATTCGAATGCCACTGCAGACCATTTGGCTAATAAGATCATTGCCGATATCAAAGAAATCATTTCGGTGAAAGCTTAGGTCATAGCCTATAGGTTTCGCTATGAGTAAAGCTAGGTGCCAAAACCAATAACCCTAAGCGAAACAGGACAGTGGCTTCGGTGCTTATAGAAAAGGATTCGGGCATGTGTGCTTGAATCCTTTTATTTTTGTATGAACCTTGTTATGTCTGACTAACAACAGGTTGCCTTTAACTTTTTGCCTATGACTGCTCTGGCTGGTTCTGCCATACCTACTGCGCCAAAAATGGTGTATTTCGACAATGCGGCTTCTACTCCGCTTGATCCGCAAGTGCTAGAGGCCATGTTACCCTTCATGCTGGAGCATGTTGGTAACCCCAGTAGCATTCATAGCCACGGCCGTAAGCTGCGCGCAGCTATCGAAAATGCCCGCAAAACTATTGCGCACCTAATCAATGCTGCGCCTGCCGAAGTGTTTTTTACTTCTGGTGGAACAGAAGGGGATAATTACGCTGCTGTTGGTAGCATTCGTACTCTAGGTTTACAGCACGCTATTACCTCACCACTGGAGCATCATGCCGTGTTGCATACGCTGGAATCGTTGGCAAAAGCAGGTGCTATTAAGCTAAGCTATGTGCGGCATGATGAGCGTGGACAGCTCGACCTAAGCCACCTAGAGGAATTATTGGCAACTCATCCTCGCTCTTTTGTGAGCCTGATGCATGCCAATAATGAAATTGGGAACCTCAACGATATCCAAACTATTGGGGAGGTCTGCCAGCGGCATGATGCCATTTTTCATACAGATACAGTGCAGACAATGGGGCATTACCCACACGATCTGCAGCAGTTGAAAGCACATTTTCTAGTTGGCTCAGCGCACAAACTGCACGGCCCTAAAGGTATCGGGTTTGTGTACAACCGTGCTGGAATTCATGTTGAACCGCTGCTACACGGTGGTTCGCAGGAGCGCAATGTGCGCGCAGGCACGGAGAATGTAGCGGGCATTGTTGGCCTCGCCAAAGCCCTAGAAATTGCCTATGCTGGTATGAACGACCATCAGCAACATATTCAAGGGCTAAAAGATCGATTCATCACAAAGCTCACGGCTGAAATAGAAGATGTGCAGTTTAATGGCACTTCTGCCGAAGCCGATAAAAGCTTGTATACGGTATTGAACGTGAGCTTACCGCCTTCTGAAATAAGCGAAATGCTGCTGTTCAATCTAGATATAAATAAAGTGTCGGTCTCGGGAGGCTCGGCCTGTACAAGTGGAGCTAACGCTGGGTCGCATGTGCTGACGGCTTTGGGAGCCGACCCGATGCGAGGAGCCATCCGTTTCTCAATGAGCAAGTATAACACAGCAGAAGAAGTAGATTTCGCCGTTGCACAGCTAGCTAAACTTTATCGCAAAATACCTGCGTAAAGTAAAGCCTCTTACAATTTGCATTTATAAAAAAGCTCCTCTTTTTCAGCATAAGAAAGAGGAGCTTTTTTATGCTAGTAGGTAGTGAAAGAATACCCATTTTTGATGGCGTTCGTACTTCGTAGCAAACTTCCTGGTCCGATGAGTTATGGCTGAGATAAATATTCAACGTAAAAAGTCTGCTCCTAGCCCATGGGTGCTAGTACTACTGTTGCTGCTTGTGCTAGGTATAATAGGTTATTTCCTCTTCCGGTCTAGCCCAAATAATCTGGAACAGTCTGTTACTCCATCTGCGACGAGTACAACTCCACCTTTAGATACAGTAGCCTCCACCAATATTACGCCGCCCACCGACGAAAGTGTGGCTGCTATGGCCGCTGAGGAGCCAACCGCTACCGCCGATGGCCTAGCTTCATTTGCTACCACACAAATCAATAACCCAGAGTATGGTCGTCGGGGCTTACGCATGCTTAGTGGATTGTTAATAAACCTAACTGACCGTGAAGATTTGCAGGACAGTGGGGTAAGCGAGAAGCGTGATAATTTAACTAGTGCAACTAGTCGCCTGGAAGAAACCGCGATGAGTCTAAGGCCTGGTTGTGTAGCGGCCGCGGCGCTTATTCAAGCCATACAGCAAAAAGCTTATCCGCAACTAGAGCGTCCGGTAGCTGAGCTTAATGAGCAGGCGCTGCAGCTAACGGGCCGAGCAGAAGCTACTGATAAAGAGCTGCTGCGAGACTTTTTCTTGAAAGCTGCCGAAATAACCAAGGTGGTAAGTCAGTCTGCCTCCTGAGATTATTCACAGAAAATCTATTGACTCGTAATTTAAGTCAAGCTAAGTAGAAGTATGGAGACTAGCACCAACTTTCCATCCGGACAAGGAATGCACTTACGTCGGTTACGTGATCTGTCTGATTTCGAAGTCGCGAGCAATAACCCTGATGTACGCGGATGGAGTGTACGAGGTAGTGACGGCAAAAAGTTTGGCGAAGTATACGAACTGATTGTAGAAGTAGAGGAGCTAAAGGTTCGCTACCTAGATATAGAGTTGGATCCGTCGTTGAATATCAATGAACGTGATCGGCATATCCTATTACCTATTGGGGTAGCTGCCTTGGATGAAGAGAGCGACAATGTATTTGTGCCTTCACTAACTAGTGAGTCAGTGTTGAATTATCCTCCTTTTGTAGAAATACAAATCACACGCGAGTATGAGCAAGCAATGCTCAAATCACTCAATCTGCCTCTACCATCTCACACAAGCACTAAGTTCTATAATCAGGCTTCTTTCGATGAGCAAGGGTTTTATCGGCGCAAACGGTCTGCTGGATAAAAACGGAATGACAGTGTATTTAGTCCGTAAGTACAACCAAGCTGGGATAAGAGCTTATAAAATATATAAAGTAACTATTGACAACTTGGTTGGCGATAAAGGATAAGATGAGTAGCCTATATATGCTACTTTCCTGCATTTAGCATTACTCTAATGCACAGCGTTGCTAGGTTTCATTTCTCAGAAGGAATGAATAAGTAACTGTAAGATAATGATTGGCAATTGTATTTTTTAAGTATATATTTTAATTAATGCTATTTAATAGCTAGAAGTTAATGTGTTTAGCTCATAAGTCAAGGTATCGTGTATTAGGCATCATTATCTAATTAGCAAGTCTAACTCAGCCTAGAAAAAGGTATTCGGTTAGCATAGGAGCTCATTTCAAGCACGTAGTACTAGCAATTACTAGCTAGGAGCTTTTCCAAGTAAAAGATCTGAAAGTGAACAAGCAGGCTTCTGTTTGCAATATGCTACGGCTTTGCCCACTGGCATAATAGTTGAACTTATTGAGTATTATTAAAAAATTTATATGTATTAATACATAATGTGTCTAGCTCGACGCTTGTCTTAAGCACGAAGTAGCTTGAGAACCTCTGGCTAGAGCGCATTGCTGTGTTGAGACCTGCAAACAGTTGAGCTTAAAACGATGAATGAATCTGCTGATACCTATACGAGTGTACAGGAGGGTGAGGAAGGAGTGTTTGTCCAACAGTTAGTTGAAGCAGGTGCTGCCAACTATCAAGAATTAATTGCTGTTGTAAGCCACGAAAAGAAAATAACCTATCGAGAGTTAAATGCCGCTGCTGATAAACTAAGTCACGCTATTTTATCTACTAACTACCATGATGAAATAATCGGCATCAGTAGTTCGCGTGGAGTAGAAATGATTATCGGAATACTGGCGATTCTGAAGGCCGGTAAAGCGTATCTCCCACTTGATCCTAGTTATCCTCAACAGCGTCTTGCTCAAATAATAGGCAATTCTAAAATCACGGCGTGCGTAGCTACAGCAAAAGATAATACCGTATTTGAATCAGCAGGTTTACAGGTAATAGCCTCCGATAAAGAGCATGCAACCCCTGCGCAAATTGTAGCGAGTAGAAGTGAAGTAGCTTACGTCTTATATACGTCTGGTTCTACAGGAACGCCTAAAGGTGTTTGCATGGGTCATAAGCCCCTTGTAAATCTGATTAGGTGGCAAAATAAAAATTCGACGGCGGCACGAAGCGCCCGAACTTTACAATTCGCACCTATAAGTTTTGACGTCTCTTTTCAGGAGATATTCGCCACGTTAAGCACTGGTGGAACGTTGTTTTTGATTGATGAAGAGACACGAGTAGATTTAGATAAACTCGTGTCTTTTATAGAAGATAAATCAATTAATAGAATATTTCTGCCATTTGTAGCGCTGCAGTACATGGCAGAAGCTGCAGTAAGTGCTCAACGCTTCCCGGCTTGCTTAAAAGAAGTAATGACAGCAGGGGAGCAGCTGAAAATAACGCCACAGCTAGTTGAGTTTTTTTCAAAATTACCAGGCTGTATTTTATACAACCAATACGGGCCAACGGAGTGCCACGTCGTTACGCAGCTAGTATTAGAGGGTGATGCTACAACATGGCCGTCGTTGCCAACAATTGGTAGCGCTATTGATAATACCACCCTTTTTATAGTCGATGATAAGCTAGCACTACTACCAGACGGAGAAGTAGGGGAGATTTGTATTAGCGGTGTTTGTTTGGCAGAAGGCTATCTAAACCAGCCAGCCTTAACCAAAGAAAAGTTCTGCTATTGGCGCAAGACCCCTGACGAGTTACTACGCATCTACCGTACGGGCGACCTAGGTCGTTTCTTGCCTGATGGTACTATCGAGTTTTTAGGTCGTAGAGATGATCAAGTTAAAATAAGAGGTTATCGGATTGAGCTAGCAGAAGTTGAAGTTGCTATAACTGAGCTAGGTGGTGTCAAGCAGGCAGTTGTGGTGGCACAAGAAACTGCAAGTGGTCAGAAACAACTGGTGGCGTATCTGGTAGCTTCTGCCACACAGCAAGATACGCCGGCTATCCGCAAGGCACTAGCAGCTAAGTTGCCCGATTATATGGTCCCATCTGCATTCATGTGGATGGATGATTTTCCGAAAACGAGTAGCGGAAAAGTCGATAAAAAGTTATTGCCTAAACTGGAGGGTAGACGACCAGAGTTAGCTACGTTATACCGGAAGCCAACGACACTTGTTGAGAAAAATATAGCCAGTACATTAAGTGAGCTTCTGGGTATAGATAAGGTTGGGCTAGATGATAATTTCTTTGAGCTAGGTGGAAATTCCCTATTAGCGCAAAGAACTGTTGCCGTCTTGAAGGGGCAGCATAATTACATTCTACCGGTTACTAAACTGTATCAATATCCTACTATTGAGAAGATAGTAACTTATTTATCGCAGCATTTATCTGTAAAAAATAAATTTGCTAAGAACAATATAAAACAGACAACTGATCGTGGTGATATTGCTGTGATTGGTATGTCTGGGCGATTCCCTGGTGCAGCTTCAATAGAAGAGTTGTGGGAAGTTTTGAAGCAAGGAAAAGAAACGACTAGCTTTTTCACAGATGCTGAATTAGATTCAACATTATCTCAGCGGCTTACTAGCGATCCGCTTTATGTAAAAGCACGAGGTGTACTTGATTCTGCTGATCAGTTTGATGCTTCCTTCTTTGGGATAAATGCAAAGCTAGCGGAAGCAATGGATCCGCAGCAACGTGTGTTTCTCGAAATTGCTTGGGAGGCGCTAGAGCAGACAGGTTATTTGCCAGCGCAATATGACGGACGAATAGGTGTATTCGCCGGTTGCGGAAATAATACTTATTACTGGCACAACATAGCGGGCAACCAAGAAGTAATAAATCGGGTTGGGAACTTTCAAATAATGACCGTTAATGAGAAGGATTACATTGCCTCTCGAACGGCCTATACACTGAATCTGAAAGGGCCAGCCGTAAGCGTTTATTCGGCTTGTTCCACTTCCTTGCTGGCCATTACACAGGCTGTACAAAGCATTCGTGATGGGCATTGTGACGCTGCCCTAGCTGGTGGGGCTAGCATTACGTCGCCCATTCGGAGTGGGCACCTGTATGAGGAAGGTGCCATGCTGAGCCCAGATGGTCATTGTCGCTCGTTTGATGCTGATGCGCAAGGAACTGTTTTCAGTGATGGCGCTGGAGTAGTATTATTGAAGAGTTTAGAGGCTGCCAAACGAGACGGTGATACCATTTATGCTATCATCAAAGGGGTAGGCGTGAACAATGATGGAAGCAACAAAGGCAGTTTTACAGCTCCCAATGCCGAAGGCCAAGCCGGCGCAATAGCAATGGCCATTGCTGATGCGCAGATTGAGCCTAGCTCAATTGGATATGTAGAAGCACACGGCACGGCGACCCCCCTTGGCGATCCAATCGAGATTGAAGGCTTATCGATGGCTTTTGGGGAGCAGGTACCAAAGCAATTTTGCGCCATTGGTTCCATCAAAAGCAATATGGGCCACCTGACGGCAGCCGCGGGAGTAGCAGGATTCATCAAAACGGTGCTTACGCTGCACCATAAGCAACTGCTACCATCATTAGGATTTGTAAAGCCAAATCCTGCTATTGATTTCTCTGCTAGTCCTTTCTTCGTCAACACAAGACTCTCAGCTTGGCAATCGCAGAGCGTGCGCCGAGCAGGAGTAAGTTCGTTTGGTGTGGGTGGCACGAATGTGCACGTAATACTGGAAGAGTGTGAAGAAGACAGCGCGCCGACAACGATGAGCCGGCCACTTCAGTTGGTCACGTGGTCTGCCAAGTCAACTGCTAGTCGCGACACTTATGGAAAGCTGTTGGCTAAGCATATCCGGCAAACGCCAGCGGTAGATCTGGCGGACCTATCATACACCTTGCATACTACCCGGCCTGCATTCAACCATCGGCGGTTCGCCCTAATTGCTAATCAGGAAGAGCTAGCTGAAGCACTGCTGACCACGAATGTGCCATCTGCTGAAATCAGCACTCTCAAAGCTAGGCCTGGTGAAACGGTATTCTTGTTCCCCGGACAAGGTTCACAGTACCTGCATATGGGCCGCGCCCTGTATGAGAACGAAGCAGTTTATCGGCAAGCAGTTGATGAGTGTGCGGAGCTGTTGCAAGTACACATTGGCACAGACATACGGCAGATTATCTTTCCTGAAACAAATAGCTCGGAAGCAGAAGAGCGCCTGAAAAATACACGCTATACGCAACCTGCTTTGTTCGTGACAGAGTATGCCGTAGCCAAGCTGTGGATGAGTTGGGGCGTTACACCTTCTATTTTCTGCGGGCATAGTATCGGTGAGTTTGTGGCAGCTCACTTGGCAGGCATCTTCACCTTGGCCGATGCCTTATTCCTTATTGCCACGCGCGGCCAGATGGTTAGCGAGCTTCCGCGGGGCAGTATGCTTTCGGTGCGAATGGAGGTAGAAAAAGTCATTGCACTTTTACCGCAGACCCTATCTATTGCTGCTATTAATGGTACGAAGCTCTGCGTAGTGGCCGGTCGCGATGAAGACGTTGCGACGTTTGCTAGAGTGCTCGATGGCCGTTCCATTCCGAACCGGGTGCTAGCTACTAGTCACGCCTTCCATTCTGCCATGATGGATCCGATCGTTGACGATTTCAAGCAGGTGGTGGCAAAAGTTTCACTGCATCAGCCCCAAAAGCCCATTGTTTCGGCGGTAAGCGGTACTTGGCTCACCGAAGCACAAGCAACCGATCCTAGCTATTGGGCCACACACCTGCGCGCAACTGTGCGGTTTGCCGACGCTCTAGAAACTGTGTTGGCACAAGAAGCGCCACTGCTGCTGGAGGTAGGGCCAGGCAATGTGACCGCTACACTGGCGCGCCAACAAGCAGGTAGTAGACCGGTGATAGTACTCGCTAGCCTAGCTGCTCCAAAAGATACGCAGGCCGAATACCAAGCCATTCTGAAGACCCTAGGGCAGCTATGGTTGAATGGCGTAGAGCCGAATTGGCATGCTTTCTATGCCGATCAAACAAGAAGAAAGATACTGCTACCTACCTACGCTTTCGACCGCAAACGCTGCTGGATCGATCCGCCGCAACAGCTTACCACAGCTAACAGCACCTCCGAACTGCTCATCCAAGAATTTGCATCTATCACGGAGACACACCTGCCAATTACAATGCGAAAAAGTATATTATTAACAAGAGTTAAAACTATACTGGAAGATGCTTCCGGTATTGAAATGGAAGGCGTAACGCCAGAAATGAGCTTTCTAGAAATCGGGCTCGATTCGCTCCTGTTGACGCAGGTGGTGCTAACGCTAAAAAGAGAATTTGGACTGCCTATTACCTTCCGGCAGCTCAACGAAGAGTATGCAACGCTTGACCTGCTGACTTCATATCTGGACAGTAGACTACCGGCAGATGCTTACCAGCCAGTACCTACCGTACCATCAACTACCTCAGCGGTTGCGCCAGTAGCTGTTAGCTTGCAGCCTATTGCTACGCAAATGGCACCAGTAACAATTACGCAGCTAGCTGCGCCGATTACGATACTGCCGAGCCCAGCTAGCTTGCCCGCCAGCAACGATTCACCTCTAGGTCTAATTGCCCAGCAGCTAAGCATTTTGGCTAAGCAGGTGAATATGCTCCAAGGCAGTGCACAAGTGGCGCCGGCAACAGCCCCCACTATAGTACCGACGGCTAGTGTGCCGGCTGAGTCAGTTATTGCAATACCTAGCCCTGCAGCAAAACCAAGTACGGCATTAACCGCGGATTTGACTCCCGAAGAAGCCGTCGAAATTAAAAAGCCTTTCGGGGCAGCTGCTCGCATCGAGCGTCAAACCATCGAGCTAAGCCCAGCGCAACAGAATTTTCTGCAGCAGCTTACGTTCCGTTATAATCAGAAGACGGCAGGTAGCAAAATCTACGCTCAGCAGCACCGTTCTTACATGGCTGACCCTCGAGTCGTGACGGGTTTCAAGCCGCTTACCAAGGAGATAGTTTACCCGATTGTGGTACACCGGTCGCGGGGTAGCCGCTTATGGGATGTGGATGGCAACGAGTACATTGACGTACTGAGCGGCTTTGGATCCAACCTGCTAGGCTACCAACCTAATATCATCAAGGATGCGCTTGCCGACCAGATTGAAAAGGGCTTTGAAGTTGGTCCGCAGCATGAACTCGCGGGTGAAGTAAGTCAACTTATTTGTGCTTTCACAGGCTTGGAGCGCGCTGCATTGTGCAATACTGGCTCCGAGGCGGTGCTAGGAGCTATGCGCATTGCGCGCACCGTTACAGGCCGCTCATTGATTGTTGCTTTTTCAGGTTCTTACCATGGGATCAATGACGAAGTGCTGATCCGAGGAACCAAGAAACTAAAGTCGTTTCCGGCGGCACCGGGTATTATGCCGGAGGCTGTGCAGAACATGCTGATTCTGGATTATGGCACGGAGGAAAGCCTACGCATTATTAGCGAGCGGGCCTCGGAGCTGGCAGCAGTGATGGTAGAGCCTGTGCAAAGCCGGCGTCCGGAGTTCCAGCCGATAGAGTTCTTAAAGAAGCTTCGGGCTATCACTGCTGCTGCGGGAACCGCCTTGGTCTTCGACGAAGTAATTACCGGTTTCCGAATGCATCCAGGTGGGGCGCAGGCTCTATTTGGTATCAAAGCTGACCTAGCTACCTACGGCAAAGTAATTGGCGGTGGGCTTCCCATTGGTGCAATTGCAGGCAAGAAAGAGTTTATGGATGCTCTGGATGGTGGCTTCTGGCAATACGGTGACGCCTCAGTTCCAGAAGCAGGAGTCACTTATTTTGCGGGCACATTCGTTCGGCACCCGCTGGCACTGGCCGCTGCTAAGGTATCGTTGAATTACATGAAGGAGCGTGGTGCCGCCTTGCAGCGCAGCCTAACCAACAAAGCGGAACGACTAGCGGAAACGCTAAACCGAGAGTTTGAGCGCCAAGCTTTACCCTTCTTCGTCGCTCAATTTGGCTCACTCTGGAAGATTAAGTTCAAGGAGGAAATACCATACAGTGAGTTGCTCTTCACGCTAATGCGCGAAAGAGGTGTTCACGTGTGGGATGGATTCCCGTGCTTCATGACCGAGGCACACACCGAAAAGGAAGTCGATACAATCATTGATTTATTCCTCGAGTGCGTAAATCAGATGATTGCGGTGGGCTTTTTCAAAGGAAACGGAGCGCCTACGCTAGCTGCCCCAACGACCAGCGGACTAGCTACTGCCACGAGCCAGCCACCGGTGCCGGGAGCAAAGCTAGGGCGTGATAAAGACGGCAATCCTGCTTGGTTTATCTCCGACCCAGAGCAGCCTGGCAAATACTTCCAAATCAAATCGTACTAAGCCATGCTGGTAAAGGAATTCGAAAACCTAGACCTCACAGCGGTTGAGTTCGATCCATTTGCTGGACCAGAAATCGTGTGTGTGGCGCCTTCTACGGAAGCGCAACAAGAAATATGGCTTGCCTGCCTCTTTGGTGGCGACGACGCCAACCGGGCGTTCAACGAATCAATTTCGTTACGGTTACGCGGTAAGTTAGACAAAGTCGCCATGGAAAAGGCGCTGCAAGCCTTAGTGAAGCGACACGAAGCATTGCATTCAGCGTTTGGTGCTAATGGGCGCGAAATCTGCGTCTTCAAAGACCTAGCTGCCGACTTTGCCTATCAGGATATAACAAGCAAGTCGCAGGAGGAGCAAGAGCAGTTTATAGCCAGATACACGCAGCAAAATGCGCTGCTGCCATTTAATTTGCTGTATGGTCCACTATTCCGGTCTAGCTTAATTAAGCTGTCGAACGAAGAGCATCATCTTACCCTGACGGCGCACCACATCGTGTGCGATGGCTGGTCATTAGGGATTATGATGCAAGACCTAGGTAAGCTGTATTCTGCCTTAGTGCAAGACGTTTATCCAGAACTGACCAAAGCCATCAATTTCAGTCAGTTTGCTAGCGAGCAGCTTACGTTTGCAAAAAGCGACGAGTATCGAGCTGTGGAGCAATTCTGGCTTGAGCAATACAAGAACAACACGCCAGTTGTGACACTGCCGACCGATTTTCCGCGGCCGGCGCTACGAACATTTAAGAGTAACCGCCTCGATTATGCGTTGAAGCCTGGTTTGGTGCCTGCTGTTAAAAAGATGGGCTTGAAGGCGGGTTGTAGCTTCGTCACCACCTTGATGGCTGGTTTTGATGTGCTATTGCATCGCCTGACTGGACAACCGGATATTGTTGTGGGGTTACCCACGGCCGGGCAGTCGGCAACTGGCAACCACTGGCTGGTGGGACATTGCGTGAACCTTCTACCGTTACGCAGCACGTTGACCCCTGAAATTAGCTTCGTTGACTTCCTTAAGCAGCGTAAAGTTTCTCTGTTTGATGCCTACGAGCACCAGCAACTCACCTTTGGTAGCTTGCTCAAGAAGTTGAGCATCTCAAGAGATGCTTCGCGCATACCGCTTGTGCCAGTGGTGTTCAATGTAGATATGGGCTTAGCCGATGGGGTTGAGTTTCGCGAGCTTGCGTACGAGTTGATTAGCAATCCGCGTGAGTATGAGAGCTTTGAGCTATTTCTTAATGCCAGTGGCTCCGAGAAAGCAGTAGTGTTGGAGTGCTCCTATAACAGTGCCTTGTTTAAGCCCGCTACCATCAAGCAGATGATGGCTGACTTCGAGCAACTGCTGGAGCAAGTAGTAGCAAATCCAACAATCAAAGTCGCGGATATTCAGCTAGGTACCTCCGCAAACCTGACAGAGGCCTACACCGAGCTGAATAGCACTACACAACCTTATCCAGTCGGCAAAACGCTACACCAGCTGATCAGCGAACAAGCACAACGCGCGCCTAGTAGCTTGGCAATTAAGTTTGGGACACTCGCTCTCTCTTATCAAGAGCTGGAAACAAGATCCAACCAACTAGCGGCCTATCTGATGGCTAGTCGAGTGCAGCCAGGCGACGTAGTAGGCTTATTGCTAGAACGCTCCCCCGACCTAGTGGTTGCGCTGCTGGCCATTATGAAGTGTGGCGCAGCGTACGTGCCACTCGATCCGATTTATCCAGAGGAGCGCATCGCTTTCATGTTGGCCGACTCGGGCGCAAAGTTCCTCTTTACGTCGGAGAAACTAGGTGCTGCGTTCCCCACCAATGCTACCAAATTATACGCTGATACAGCTTTCCAAGCTGCGCAAGGCTACCCAAATATCGCCCGTGTAATAGAGCAAGAAAGCAGTGAATTGCTGTACGTACTATACACCTCTGGCTCAACCGGCAAACCCAAGGGGGTAAAAATTACGCACCGCAACGTGGTCAACTTTCTGTGCAGCATGCAGCAGGAACCAGGTATCGCGGTAACCGATAAGCTGCTTGCTGTAACAACGGTCTCCTTTGATATTGCAGGGCTAGAATTGTTCCTGCCCTTAGTTAGTGGCGCTGCCATTGTGCTAGCCGACACGATGACGGCTAAAGATGGAAAGCAGCTTTTGCAGTTGATGCAGCAAGAGAACGTCACGATACTGCAGGCGACACCTGCTACGTGGCGGATGCTGTTGGACGCCGGCTGGACGGCGAAACTCCCACTGAAGGCCCTTTGTGGCGGAGAAGCACTGCCTACTGAGCTAGCTGCACGGTTAGTAACTAAGTGTGATTCCGTCTGGAATATGTACGGACCAACTGAAACCACCATCTGGTCTTCCGTTAAGCACGTGTCCGACACTGGGGAGACTATTACCGTTGGTAAACCCATTGCCAACACGCAGTTCTATATCCTAGATGAGCGGTTGAAGCTCGTTGAGCCTGGTGTAGTGGGCGAGATAATCATTGCTGGGGATGGCGTGGCCCAAGGTTACCTGAACCGTGCCGAGCTAACTGCGGAGAAATTTGTGACGAACCCGTTCACGGTAGAGGGTGGGGCCACTATGTACCGTACCGGCGACCTAGGTAAGCTACTTCCTTCGGGCGAAGTACAATGCCTAGGCCGGGTAGACCAGCAGGTGAAAGTGCGGGGCTATCGTATCGAACCCGGCGAGATAGAACAAGTGCTTATCGCGTTCGACGACCTGAAAGAGGCTGTAGTACTTGCCCGCGATGAACGGTTGGTGGCCTTCGTGGTGCCTGCCGCTGCTGTGTCGTTGGCAACAGCTCAGCAGAAGATTGCGGGGTGGAAGAAAGCATTGGCTAGGCTGCTACCTGCCTATATGGTGCCTAGCGAGGTAGTGGTGCTGTCTGCTTTGCCAATGACACTCAACGGAAAAGTAGACCGTAAAGTGCTCTTAGAGCAGCCAACAGAAGCAACGCCCAAACCAGCAGTTGAGGAATACGTAGCCCCCCGCAGTGAAGCCCAGAAGCTGGTAGCCAGCATTTGGTGCGATTGTCTTGGCCTCGATCAAGTAAGTCTCTACGACAACTTCTTCGAGCTAGGTGGTCACTCCTTGATAGCCGTGCAGGTGATGGCGCGGGTGGAGCAAGAAACCGGTAAGCGGCTGCCGCTCTCCACGCTGTTTGAATACTCAACGGTGGAAAAGCTAGCTTCGGTGATACAAGCTAATGAGGAAACCATCACGTGGGATTCGCTGTGGGACTCATTGGTGCCTATCCAACCCTGCGGGAGCAAGACGCCTCTGTATATTGTGCATGGTGCGGGAATGAACGTGCTGTTGTTCAATACGCTCGCCAAAAAGATGCATCCCGACCAACCTGTGTATGGACTGCAGGCCAAAGGACTCAACGGTATTGACGAGCCCCTAGGTACGATTGAGGAAATAGCTGCGCACTACGTAGATGCTATTACCACTGCTAACCCGAGTGGTCCTTATGCGTTGGCTGGCTACTCTTTCGGCGGCGTTATCGCCTATGAAATGGCTAGGCAACTATTAAAAGCTGGGAAGGTGGTTAAGTCGCTGATCATGTTTGATACGTATGCGTATCAGGCGTATAGTGCTAAACCTGGCAAGGCCAAGCGATTAGCAAAGGCAAAGTATCGCTTGCAGAAAGCAGCTTACACGTTCGTGTTGTTGATGAAGCGCCCCGGCCGGACGTTGTTCTACAAGGCCGATACCGTAAAACGTATGTTCTTGCGGCCCTATCTAACGCTGAAGCATGGCAAGGAGCGGCAGTACGAAATCTTGAACGGTCATCCGTATCAACTAGGCGTGAAAAATGGCCTCGCTGAGCAAGTATACGAGCTAACGCCGCAACCATTGGCCATCGAGTTGTTCCGGGTGGATACGCCGACGTACTATATGCACGATGCTGAGTTTCTCGGATGGAAGACTTTCGCGCTAGAAGGTATTACTATCCACGAAGTGCATGGCGAGCATGGATGCATTTTTGATGCTCCGAATGACCAGAAAATAGCAGAGACATTGCAGCGTATTCTGAATAAAAGCTAGGGCTAGGTACCCAGCGTCCCAACAAAGAGCGCCTATCCATTATGGATAGGCGCTCTTTGTTAGAGCAAATAGTTACTAAACGCTTTGCACGCGAACTTTCTCCAACGTGTGCGTAAGCTTTTCGGCAAGCTCAACAGCGCCTGGCTCTTTGAAAATGCTGATATGGTCACCAGTAACCGTAAGGACTTCGATTTCGCCGGTTACGTGCTGCGCCCAACCACCTTGCGGATCATCAATCAAACCGGGGGTAAGCACACTGGACCTGAACAGGACAACTTTACCGGGGTAAGCTTTCAAATTGTATCCCTCTCGCTTCTCGCCCGCTATCTTACGTTGAATAAAGTTTAGTTTGATAGCTGCTTCGTCGGCCAGGTATTTTACAGTTTCGGCAAGCGTTTTCTTGCGTAACTCCTCGTAGTAAATACCCATTCGCTGCCTGAGATAGGTCGCCGACTTCTTGGAAAGCAAGGCGTTTGACGGGTACGCTTCGAATAAGGCTAACACAGGCACTTCATCTCCTTGGGCCAGCAGTGTGTGCGCCACTTCGAAGATGATGGGGTAGTAGCCGCAGAACGCACCTAGGAAATAAGGGCCCTGTGGTTGCACTTGCTTCATCTCCCGGATGAAGTGTTGAGCTAGCTCTCCAACGCGCTCATTGGGTGGGAGTTCATCGATGCGCTCATAGAATGGCAACTCCAAACCATAGAAAGGCTGATCTGGGCCGATGTGAGCCACAACGTGTCGGTAAAGCAAAAAGCCGGGAATAGCGAAGAAAGGAGGCTTAGAACCATCTTTCTGCAAAGCCACCAGTGGGTTAACGTCTTTGTCAATACTGGCTGGCTGGTCTGTCAAGGGTTCTTCTAGCAGGCTGGCCTCCAAGCGGGCTGCTACCACTTCTGCCAGCTTTGCCACCGTCTGGTGCACAAACAAATCGCGGGGCTGGGTACTGTAGCCTGCCTGCCGGAGTCGGCTGACGATTTGAATGGTGATGATAGAGTCGCCACCTAGCTCAAAGAAGTTGTCGTGGATGCCGATAGTATCCTTTCTTAAAACTTCCTGCCAGATGCGCACCAACGTTTGTTCGGCTTGGGTAGTAGGCGCTTCGTACGCTTCGGTTGCTAGCTTGCTGGCGTTGGGAACTGGTAGTGCTGGCTTGTTTACCTTGCCATTGGTAGTCAAAGGCAGCGCGGCTAGCTCCACCCATAGGGTCGGCACCATGTAGTCGGGCAGCTTGCTTCGTAGATAGGCCGTGACCTGGTCCCGCTCGAAAGTGGCTTCTGGAACTACGTATCCAACGAGCCGCTTGGGGCTGCCTTGATCTGCGCGCACCATCACAACAGCCTGCTTGACGAGGCCGCTTTGCTGGAGTACGGCTTCGATTTCGCCAAGCTCAATGCGGAAGCCGCGGAGCTTAACCTGTTCATCCAATCGACCTAGGTACTCCAGGCTGCCATCAGCACGCCAGCGGCCTAGGTCGCCGGTGCGGTATAGGCGCGTGCCTTCCGCAGCAGCAAAGGGCGGGGGCACAAACTTTTCAGTAGTCAGCGCTGGTTGGTTCAGATAAGCACGGGCTACACCTGCTCCACCCACGTACACTTCGCCTGCTACACCAACGGGCGCTAGTTGTTGCCGCTCATCAAGGACATACGCGGTGCGATTAGAGAGCGGCCGGCCGATGGGAAGGGCAACAGGAGCGCTCAAGTCAGCGCTGGTAATGGGGTGCGTAAGGGAGAAGGTGGTGTTCTCCGTTGGGCCGTAGCCGTTGATGATGCGCAAGGACGGATAGCGTTCTTGCAATTGCCGCACGTGTAGCTCAGAGAGCTTTTCGCCGCCTACAAGCACTGTATCCAGTTCCGCAAAAACCTGCGGGTTAACATCAACCAGCTGATTAAACCAACTCGCCGTAAACCACATCTTCGTTACCCCACGGCTCTGAATTTCCTCCTGTAGCAGGGTGCTGTTGAGCAAACGATCTTCGGCGCACAGCACCAACTGACCACCGTTGAGCAGCATGCTCCAATACTCAAACGTGGTGGCATCGAAGGAGGGCGAGCCGGTAGATAAGACGATGTCGTTGCTGCTTAACGCAACGTAGTCCACGTCCTGCACCAAGCTGACCACGTTACCGTGTTCTACCAATACGCCTTTGGGGCGGCCCGTGCTGCCGGAGGTGTAAATTACGTACGCCAGATGCTGCGCCGTCGCAACGGCGGGCGGGTTGGTCGTCGGCTCCTGGGCAATGGTCGAGGCTACTTCTCCATCAACTTCCAGCACGGCTAAGGCAGGAGCTGCGCTTCGGAGAGCGACAGTTGTGGCGCGGCTGCTTAAAGCTAGCTGGGCCCCCGTATCCTGAATCATGTACTGCAAGCGCTCCGAGGGGTAACTAGCATCCAGGGGGACGTACGCCCCGCCCGCTTTTAAAATACCAAGGATGCCGACGAGCAGCTCAACGGAACGTTCCAAACACAGCGGCACCAAGGTCTCGGCTCGTACACCTTGACCGCGCAGGTAGTGCGCCAGCTGGTTGGCGCGGGTATTAAGCTCCTGATACGTAATCTGTTGTTGTTCGAACGCTATAGCTAGGGCATGCGGCGTGCTAGCTACCTGAGCCTCAAACAGCGCGACAATGCTCTGAGAGGGGGTTGGCATCACAGGGGGCGTATTGAATACGTTTAGCAGTTCATGCTCTTCGGTAGCCGTAAGCATGGGCAGCGTCGCGATGCTGAGATGCGGCTGTTGCACCACCGAATGTAGCAGCGCCAAGAAGTGCCCTACCATGCGGGTAACCGTCGCCGCTTGGTAAAGGTCGGTGCTGTACTCAACGAATCCTTGCAGGCCTAGTGCATCTTCCGTAAGGGTAAACGTGAAGTCGAACTGAGCAGTGGCGTGCTCATAGCCTTCCCGCGTGACTTGCACCGCGCCCAAACTCAGATCTGGTACGTCTGGGGTGTTTTGCAGTACGAACATTACCTGAAACAGTGGGCTACGGCTCAGGTCACGCTCACTCACTACTAAGTCCACCACTTTTTCGAAGGGCGCCTGCTGGTGCTCGTATGCTTCGAGCGTGGTGGTTTTTACCTGCTGCAACAACTCGGTGAAGCTAGCTTCCCCTTTTACTTGACTCCGTAAGGCCAAGGTGTTGACGAAGAACCCGATCAGGCCTTCTATCTCGTGCTGCTGCCGGCCGGCAATAGCGCTGCCGACGCAAATATCTTGCTGGCCGCTGTAGCGATAAAGTAGACTTTTGAACGTAGACAGCAGCGTCATGAACAGCGTGACGCCCTGCTGCTGGCTAAGTACCTGTAGCTTCGTCACGAGGTCTTGCTCCAAGCGGAACGCAGCGCTAGCGCCTTTGGTGCTTTGCACGGCAGGCCGTGGGAAATCGGTGGGGAGCTGGAGCTGTGCGACGTCGGCTAGCTTTTCCTTCCAGTAAGTGAGAGGTTTTTCGAGCCGCGTCGCGTTTAAGTTTTGCCGCTGCCACAGCGCGAAATCGGCGTACTGCACCGGCAACGGCGCAAATGGCGCTACCTGGCCGGCTACCTGGGCTTCATAAAGCGCGACCAACTCCCGGAAAAAGACCGACAAGGACCATCCATCCGAGGCAATGTGGTGCATCGTTATCACGAGCAAGTGCTCTTCGGGGTTCGCTAAGCCAATCAGGGCGGCCCGTAGCATAGGGTCGTTGGCTAGGTCGAAGGGCTTGCTAATGCATTGCTGGACCTGTAGTTGCACCGCCTCGGGGTCGGCTTGATACACGCAGCCGTCTAGACGGGTTAGTTGCCAATCGTCATGCGGGAGTACTTGCTGATAGGCTTGACCATCTTGCTCGCGCAGTACAGTCCGCAATACTTCGTGCCGTTGTAGAATGCCGAACAACGCGGCCGACAAGGCGCCCTGATCTAGTTTGCCGCGGAGCCGCAGCACAATGGGCACGTGGTATTGCACGCTGCCTTCTAGCTGGTCGATAAACCATAACCGCTCCTGGCTGAAAGACAGCGGAATGCGCCCCGGTCGAGATTGGGCCACAATGGGCGGTAGCACCAAATCCTTGTTGTACGCCTGCAAATACTCAGACAAGTCGGCAACGGTCGGGTGCACGAACAAATCCTTGATAACCAGCTCCACAGCCAGCTGCTTGCGCACTGCCGACACAACGCGCGTAGCGAGCAGCGAATGCCCACCTAGCTCGAAAAAGTTGTCGTAAATGCCAATCTTATCTAACACCAGCAACTCCTGCCAAATGGTAGCTAGCTTCTGTTCCAGCTCGTTGCGTGGCGCTTGGTAGTTGAACTTGTTGATCACGCCGCGGTCTTCGCGCTGCGTTAGAAAACGCCGATCTACTTTGCCATTGCTGGTCAGCGGCAGGTAGCCCAGCGGAATAAACTCGGCCGGTACCATGTACTCCGGCAAGCGGCGTAGCAGCAGGGTCCGAATATCCTTCTGCAACAGTGCGCTAATGTCGTTGAAAAGCGAAATGTTGGTAGTATGGGTGCTTAGGCGGTAGTCCTTGTTGCTGTACACCGAGGCCACAAAGCGGTCCGAAAAGGCCTTTTCCAGTACCACGTTCATCTTCAGTGGGTCTTCGTCGAGCAGCCGCCGCACGTGGTAACCAGCCGCTTGGGCTTCGTCGAGCAGCTGGGCAACAGCTATACTTTCGGCATCTTCCGTATCCAAGCTAGGTAGCACATCACCTAGCGTATTTTCTGGGTACTCGTGCAAAAGTTGGCTTAGGCGCCGCTCACGCCACAAGCGCGGATTAGGCACATCTTGCAGCGCGATAACCGGTACGCCTTGCTGAAGCTGCTCGCTGATAGTCAGATGGCCAGGTAAGTTCGTCCAGTTCTGCCATTCCGGCTTCAGCACTTCAGGTTCGTCGCCTACGTGCAAGATCACAGTGTAGCGATACAGGGTCAGCTCGTTGATGTAGTCGCCCTGCTTCCACTGAATTTCTACGTGCGTGATCTGCGGGTAGAGCGCCTGAAGCCGGTAGAAGTACTCCGGCGCAAAGCAGAGTTCTTCTTCCTTGAGAACTTCTTGCTCGACCAGCCATTTAAACTCTCGAATGCTTTCTGTCGCCGGTGCTTTCTGGGCGTGCAGACGGCCCTTAAAGAGGGGCAACAGTCGGTTGTCGCGCACGTCGCCGAGGATGATGCGGCCTTTGCCGTTTAGCAGCGAAATGCTTTTCGCAATGACTTCGCTCAAGTAGTCTTCGCCGGGAAAATACTGGATAATAGAGTTGAGCAGAATGGTGTCTACCTGCTCGCCGGGGCGCAGAGCTAGTTCGTGGGCGGCGCAGACCTGAAGCTCCGTGGGGCCGTAGTCGCGCTGACCCTTACCGATGTGCTGGGTAATCTGATTGACGCAGGAACGCGAAAAGTCGGTGCCGATGTACTTCTGCACTTTGCCCGCGAGCTGGTAATATATCAGACCGGTACCACAGCCGATTTCCAGCACGTGTTCCGGCTTCCCTGACAAGATCACGCCCACAATATCCTGCAGCCACTTCTGCATCTGCTCGGCCGGAATAGGGGAGCCGGTGAAGCTGTCGTTCCAGCCAATAATATTAAACTCCTGATCTACTGTTGCTTCGTCTTCCGTCTTGGCATACTCTGTTTCGTAAAGCTCTTTCCAGCTCGCTACTTGCCGGTGATAAAGCTCCCGCTCTTTCACTTTCACTACTTGCCAATCGGGCACGTAGTAGCTCACGAGGCGCTTCACGGCATGGGCATCCTGGCGTACCACTACGCAGCTGTTGCTGACCGGTTCTAGGGCATTTAGCGCGTTTTCCACTTCCCCTAGCTCGATGCGGTAGCCGCGCACCTTCACCTGATCGTCGAGGCGACCTAGGTATTCCACGTTGCCGTCGGGTAAGACGCGGGCTAGGTCGCCGGTTTTGTACAGCTGAGCGCCTTCGTCCTCGCTGAACGGATCGGGGAGGAAGCGCTCAGCAGTGAGTTCCGGCTGGTTGAGGTATCCGCGCGCCACCCCTGCGCCGCCCACGTACAATTCGCCCGTTTCGCCCGCAGGTACGGGTTGCAGGTGCTCATCTAGCACGTACGCCGTGCGGTTGGTGAGCGGCTGGCCAATCGGAATGGGGCTAGGTACCTCTACACCCGACATGGAATACGTAAGCGAAAACGTGGTGTTTTCGGTCGGACCGTATCCATTAACGACGTTTAGAGCAGGATAAGCTTCCTTGATTTTCTGAATGTGCGGCTCCGATAACTTTTCGCCGCCAACCAGGATGGTATCCAGCCCGTTGAAAAGGCTAGGGTCACTGTCGACGAGCTGGTTGAACCAGCTAGAGGTGAACCACATTTTACCCACCCCACGCACGCGTATTTCCTCCTTTAGCAGGTCGTTGTTGAGCAGTAGGTTTTCGGGAGCTAGCACCAACTGACCGCCATTGAGCAGCATGCCCCAATACTCGAAGGTGGTAGCATCGAAGGACGGCGAACCGGTCGACAGCAGGATATCGTTTGGGGTGAGCGTTACATACCCGGCTTCTCGCACCAGGCTGACCACGTTGCGATGCTCCACCAGTACGCCCTTCGGCGTGCCCGTCGAGCCCGACGTGTAAATTACGTAAGCTAGGTCGTGCGCGGTGCTGAGCAGTGGCAGGTTGCTGGTGGGCTGCTGAGCGATAACGCTAGCGTCGGGGCCATCTAACGCTAGCAGGGCCAAGCCAGGAGTTGCGGCCGGCAGCAGCTTGGACTTGAGCGCCTCGGTGGTAAGCACCAGCGGCGCCGCCGTATCATGCAGCATGTAGCGTAGGCGCTCGAGCGGGTAGCTAGGGTCGAGCGGTACATAGGCCGCCCCTGCTTTGAGCACAGCCAGCAAGCTGACGATAAGCTGCACGGAGCGGTCGAAGCAGATGGGCACCAGAGTATGCGGGGCTAGCCCGGTTTGGCGCAGGTAAGAGGCTAATTGATTTGCCTGATCGTTAAGCTGTTGGTAGCTGAGCGTTTCAAATTGGAATCGGAGCGCCGCAGCGTGCGGCGTACGAGTCACTTGTTGCTCAAACAGACCAACAATGCTTTGCGAAGAAGGAAAAGAGTAGAGTTTAGCCGGTAGTGCGTGAGATGTAGGTTGGGGCAGCATAAGTCATGTTCATCCCTACTCTTTGAGCCTGTAGGTAGACAAGAATTGTATAATTCTCCTATGCAATATAAAAAATAAAACCCATGCTAAAATTTAGCGCTAGTTTATTTTTTAATGATATTTTGATATGCTGCTATTTACTAAATGCTGCTTGTTGGATAAATCCAAGGTCAGGGCACTATTGCTTTACGCCATGGTAAGTTCGTAAACAACAGTATTTAAGAAAGCTTGCCAGCTGACGAGGTTGCTGTTTTATTTGGCATAGTGCTTTCCGTACATGCATCCATGCAACGGATACACTATAATCGTAGCTTTAGGAAGCGCAGAGCGGCTTGCGTAGCTAGTTTATAATAGGCTATTTGAAAATGATCTATCTGTTTTACACGAGCTTTTACCAACAGCTGCAAGCGACACAACTTGAATTGGTGTTGCAGCAGCTGCCTTTTGCTGCCCAAGAAAAAATAATACGCTTCAAAAATTGGCAGGACGCGCAGCGTAGTTTGCTCGGGAATATGCTTCTGCTAAAAGGGCTGCAATTAATTGGCGCGCATACTTATTCCCTGGCCGATATGAAATACACGAATTATAAAAAGCCTTATTTCGGCGAAGAGGTTAGTTTTAATATTTCACATTCGGGAGCTTACGTAGTTTGTGCGCTTAGCACAACTTGTGAAGTAGGGGTTGATATAGAAGAAGTTAAGGGGATTGACTTGCGAGATATGCAGAGCCATTTCTCGGTACAGGAGTGGTCGGATATTATGCAGGCAAAAGATAGTATCCGCACATTCTACCAGCATTGGACGCAAAAGGAGGCCTTTCTAAAAGCAATAGGATTAGGACTTAGTTATTCGCCTGAAAAAGTAAATTTTGCTGCCAATACTATCACTTGGGGAGACAAAAAATGGTACTGCAAGGAGGTGCTGTTGGACCCCGCGTATTGCTGCCATGTAGTTACCACGGCACAAAGCAGCGAGCTAGTAGTTGAACAGATCTATTTCAGCTAACGCTTCTCGGCGCGCTTATTTATCGTCCGCGAGAAAGCTAGGGGCCGTACCTAGGATACCTCAGGAGAGTGAGGCGCCGAAGAATTGGTAGCTAGGACAAGCAAGCTGAAAGTCGGTGCGCAAGATTACCTGGCTACATGAAAAAACTACTTATACTGAGCGCCGTGCTCGTGGGCATATGGCATAGTGGCAATGCGCAAATGCCGCAAGCAGCTTCACAAGTGGCAGCATCGAACCGGCTGCAGCCACTGCCCGGCACCATAATTATTCCGGCATCCGACTTTTTGCAAGAAATACCCAAAGGCGACATCGTTGCTGATGCTGGGGCGCTAAATGTGCCTTGGCTTTTCAATAATACGGCGTTAGTGCTCAGGTCGGAAACCAATCTGATGACCCAGATGCAGGTGCCAGAAGCAGGCACGTACACGCTGTTTGTGCGCAGCCAGGGCGAGAAAAATACCTCGTTTAAAGTGGCCGTGAACGATAAGGTCACGGCAGCTAGCTTCGGGGCAGGAAAGCTGAGTTGGCAAGCTGGTGGCACGTTTGAGCTAACGCCTGGTACAACGAACATCAAAATAACCCGCATCGATGCCGGACCCGTTTTCGATGTGCTTGTCCTGACCAAGAATCCTAGCTTGCGTGAGGAGGATATCCGACCGTATCAGCTCAACGAAGACGTAAAGCTGCTGAAGGAGTACGCAATACCGCCGTCGAATGCCGTGAAATTTGGGGACGTGAATGGCGATAATCAAACCGATTTTATGGTGCTAGAGCCCGACTTCTCAGCGCACGTGTTCGACAATAGTGGCAAGGAGTTGTGGAGCTACAAAGCGCCTAGCGAGTACACCAAGGAGCGCTCGGAGTTTGAAGCGCCCGGCGTGCTCTGGGATTTTGACCACGATGGCAAAGCCGAAGTAATGCACTGGCGCTTTATCGAGGGGCAAGAGTGGTTAGTGATGGCCGATGGGCGCACCGGCAAAATCAAGCGCAAAGTGGCGTGGCCCACAAAACCGCTGCCGCACGTGTACAATAATTTCCGGCTAGCTATCGGCAAGCTGCACCCCGGCACGCCCAACGATTTGGTCGTTTTCACGGATATGGGCGGCACCATCAATGTGCAAGCGTACGATACCAAGCTGAACTCCTTGTGGAGCCACACCGAGCAGCGAAAAAAAGACAACCTAGGTCACTACGTGTACCCCGTTGACTTAAACCAGGATGGGCTCGATGAGGTGCTGGTCGGGACGCTGTTGCTGGATACAAAGGGGAAGAAGATCTGGGACCGGTTCGACTTGCTGCCCGATAACCACGACCACGCCGACAGCTACAAATTCGCCGACGTGGACGGCGACGGCCGCCTCGATATTGTAACGGCCAACAGCGAAGCAGGCGTGTTCGTCTACCAGGGCATGACCGGCAAGATCATCTGGCAAAACACCGCCGAACACAGCCAGCAGATTCAGGTGGGCAACTTTCTGCGCAACGTGCCGGGGCTGCAAGTAGTAGTAGGAGGGCGCACCTACGGCAATCGGCAGATCGGGGAGCCGTATTTGTCGAGCCAGCTTTACTGGTTTGACAGCAAAGGCGACCTAGTGAAAAAGTGGCCCGGCAACCCAATAAATGGCAACCCCGACTTTGTGCGTGGCAACTGGCGCGGTGACGGGAGCACGAGCTTATTCTGGTATAAATTCCGGCTGAACGACCTAGGTACCGGCGAGCTATTCTTTCCCGACCCTGTCTTTCACCTGTTCGACTTTGCAGGCAAAGGCGCCGAAGAAGTGGTTACGCTGAATCGCGGCGTGCTGCGGATATATGGCTATAGCAAAGCAACTTATAGTAACAAAGACAGCAAGAAAAATTTGGATTATCTGAAAAGCACCGTGGTCAACCACACGCACTACTAGTGCGCTAGGTTCGTTGCCTAGCCCCGGTCCGACGCCCCAGGCGTCCGACCGGTTGTCGTCAGAACGAAGCTTGGGCGGTCGTTACAACCCTGACAGTGGCTTTAAGCCCTGTCAGGGTTGTCGCCGGATGTGCAGCTAGCTCGTGCAGCCGTCCGCAGGCGAGAACCGGTCGGACGCCCTAGGGCGTCCGACCAGGGCGTCAAATTTCCAGCCTCACGTCGTTACCGACAGGATAGCCGGTGCACGTTAGCACGAGGCCTTTGGCTAAGTCGCGGTCGGTGAGGACTTCGTTGGTGGCCATCCAAACCTGGCCCGAGGTACAACGCGCTACGCAGCTGCCACACACGCCGTTGCCGCAGCTGTAGGGAAGCGCTACACCTTGTTTCTTGGCGGCTTGCAGAATCGAAACGGGGTACTGCGTTTCAAAAGTGTGCGTGGCACCGGCGAGTTGTACCGCAACGTTGTGCGGCTCTGTATCGGGTGGCGTGGTGAAAGTGGGATGCGCCGTCTCAGGGTTGAAGTTTTCGCGCCGGATGTTTGCCAGTGGAATACCGATTTCCCGCAAGCCATACATGCACATTCGCATGTAGTTAAGCGGGCCGCATAAGAAAGCTAGGGTACGCTCAGGCGTGGTTAGACTGTATTGTTTGACAAAGATTTCCAGCAGGTCGCGGTACAAGCGGGCGCGGGCTAGCACCGGGTGGTTGCTGAATAAGAATTCCACCTTCAGCCGGTCAGCAAACTGGGAAGCTAGGTGCTGAAGCGCTGGGTAAAACACCACATCCTCGGGTGTGCGGTTGCTGTAAACTAGGACGGCGTGTAAACTAGGGTGCTGGTGCAATACGCTTTTTAGCAGCGCATAAATAGGCGTGATACCGCTGCCCGCGGCAAAGAAAAATACCTGTTGATACTCGGCATCGAGGTTCTCAGGCAAAGTGAAGAACCCGCCGGCGCCAATCGTCAGCAGCGTATCGCCTTCGTGCACTTTGTCGACTAAGTAGCGTGAGAAAAGCCCGTTTGCCACTCGCTTCACCGTTACGGCCAGCGGCTCACCTAGGCCCGGTGCCGACGAAATCGAGTAGGAGCGGCGCAGTTCCTCGTTATGCGGATGTACGAACGTGAGGTACTGCCCCGCTTGGTAGGAAAGTGCTGGTGCATCAAGGAAGAGCGTCTTTACCTCCGGCGTTTCTTGGCGAACGGCACTGACGATAACAGGTTTGATCATGCGAAACTAGAGCTAGGTTGAGCTGACATTAACTTTCTTCCGAATGTCATTTCGACCGGCAGGAGAAATCTTGCACGCTCCATTGAGTTATAATCCGACGGCAGCACGCGAGATTTCTCCCGCCAGTCGAAATGACAGAAAAGAGGTTTCAGCAGGGTAGTTCGCTATTCTACGCGCCTAACATTTAGCCTTGTGGGTGTTGCACTAGCTTTTCGGCCCGGAACAGGTCGTCGGAAGCCTGCAATATCTTGGCGCGCAGCTTGGGATTGTACGTTGGGCGAGCTTGCAAAAACGTGCGTACCGTGCGCGCCGCCGTTGGCGTTTGATAGCTGCCGAAAGTGGCTTGGAGCCAAGAGTAAGGAAAGAAAATGTCGCCCGTCAGCTGAATCTCTTCCAATAAGGCGAGGCTTTCCGGCAAGTATTTCTCGGAAGTAGCTGCGCGCAGCGGGTGGTGCAGATACCCTAGGGCCGTCACAACCCACGCTTCCTTCTCCCGGTTCTTATCCTCTTTCAGGGAAGCAAAAAACGCATCCCGCGCCCGCACATCCGACGACAAAGCTGGCATCAGAAACTGCAGACGCTTCTGGCGGTCGGCGTTCTTGATACGAGTTAGTTGTTTTTCCAGAATGGGCGACTCGGCGGGGTAGTCGCGCACAGCTAGGGCTTGGGCGAGGGCTGTGTAGTCGTCCTCGGTGAGCTTCACGCCCGCTGGGGCTTGTTCCTTGGCCCAGACTTGGTAGAGCTGATCTTGCGCCGGCTTGGTTAAGGCTACCGACTGATAGGCTTTGAATAGCAGCTTTTTAGCATTCGGAGCAGCGTTTTGCTGCATGGCCTGCCAGAGGTCTTTTTCCAGTGCCAAAGCTAGGGCTGTGCGCTCCTGTGTGGGCAAAAACTTCCAGTAAATTTCACTCACTTGTCCGGTCAGGAGCTTCAGGTTTAGCTCTTCGGGCTCCTTTGTTAGTAGCTGGCGATACACGTCTAAGAGCTGCTTAGGTGCTATTACCCGCCCATTGAGCATGTTCTCGTAGAGGTTTACGTAGGCCGAGGCTCGCGCCACTGGGTTTTGCAGCGAAGCCAGGCCTGCCGTCATCTGCTTCTCAACCGGGAACACGCCGTAGCCTAGGCCCGAAGAATTAAACAGGATAAAGCTAGGTGCTGCTTGCCCTTCGGCATCGGGCAAGCGCACTTGCCGTTCGCTCATATTTACAGTCAGCTCTTTCACCGCATTGGGGTACACCAGCAGCACCTCAAAAAGCTGTGGCCAAATGCGGTTCGAGCCGTCTTCGGCTTGCTGCTTCACCAGGAGCTGCGTGATCTTGCCGTCCTTGGTTTGCAGGTCAAAATCAAAGATGGGGCGGCCGGGCTCGTTTACCCATACCTCGTTCCAGGCGTGTAGGTCGGCCGGGGTGCGGGCATCCAGAATGGCAATGAGGTCGGGCCAGGTGGCGTTGCCGTGAGCATACTTCTTTAAGTACTCGCGCAAGCCTTGCTGAAATGCCTCGGGGCCCATCAGCCGCTCCAGCTGCCGCATCATAATGGGCGCTTTGTGGTAAATGATGTTGCCGTAGAGCGAGCCCGCATCCTGCAAATTGGCCAGGGGTTGCCGGATGGGATTGGCCCCGCTAGTGCGGTCAATGCCGTAGGCGGCAGGGTAATGGTCGAGCACGAACTTGAGGTCGTAGTTGGAATTGGCCACGGCCACTTGCGAGATTTTATCGGCCATGAAGTTGGCAAACACCTCCTTCATCCACACGTCGTTGAACCACTGCATCGTGACTAAGTCGCCGAACCACATATGGGCCGTTTCGTGCGAGATGAGGTTGGCGCGGGCTAGCTTTTGGTCTTGCGTGGCGCCTTCGTCCAAGAACAGCGAGGCCGCTTTGTAGTCGATGGCGCCCACGTGCTCCATGCCGCCGTACTGGAAGTCGGGAATGGCGACGAAGTCGAACTTGCGGAACGGATACGGAATCTGGGTGTACTCCTGCATGAAGGCCAGCGCATCCGCATGAATCTGGAAGATGGGGCCTAGGCTCAGGCGCAGTTTATCCGGATCGGTTTCGCGGTGCAGCAGGTTCATCGTGCGCCCGTTCAGCGTCTGGGCGATGGGCGTGAACTTGCCCGCCGCAAAGGAGAACAAGTAGGTGCTGATGGTATCGGAGGGTGCAAAGCGGTACGTTTTGCTGGCGCCCGTCACGACGGAATCCTGCAGCGGGCCATTTGCCACGGCTTGCCATGCCGTCGGGAGCGATAAGGAAAGGGTAAAGGACGCTTTCAAATTGGGCTGATCGAACACCGGAAATACGGTGCGCGCCCGCTCTGGCACTAGCAGCGTGTAGAGATAGTCGTCGCTGCGGTTCAGGGATAAATTGCCCGCGGTAAATTCGATTTTCACCTCGTTGGCACCCTGGCGCAAAGCCGAGGCGGGCAGCACCAAGTGCTCATTGCGGTGGTCAATCGGGACGACTTTTTTATTGACCAGTACCCGTTTCAGATGGTCATTTTTCTCCTTGAAATCGAGCTGAAGCAACTGCTTGTTGTCCTTCAGGTGAAAGAAAACCGACTCGGAAGCCGTAATAGGCATTGCTTTTTGAGCCGGAATGGTGAAAGCTAGGTTATAGGCTACCTGGCTCACGTTCTTTTTTCGAAAGCTAGCTAGGGCTTCCGAAACGCCTTTCTCGACGGGTACGCTGTTGTCCGCTACCATCCTTTTCTGACTGTAAGCACCAAGATTCACGGCCAGCACCAGCAAGCCCGTTTGAGAGAAAGTTTTAAGCAAGTGATTCATGCAGGCGAACGTTCGAAGAAAAAGCAAGGAGAGGAGCAACGGTTAGATAACAGGATAGTCTACTTTAGCTGCCCGACGTTGCACAATGCGCATCTGCTGGCATAGCGTCCGCGGTGTCTGGTTGGTTGTCGTGGAACGAACTTGCCAGCACGACCCGCGTGGACCTAGCTCGTAAACCTTTCGGGCGACGATACTGGTGCGGCGCCCCAGAGGTTGGGTCGACGAACGACATGCGCAATTCTGCGAAACGACTGTATATTCCACCGAAAGTAGCACGGAGCGAGCTGCCAAGATACAGGGCTGGCTTCTGAAGCTAGCCTAAAAAACGCAAGTAATAACGCATGGAAAACCTTTACCCAGCACCGGCCACGCGTGCTGAGGTCCAGCTCTACTCGTTGGGCGAATCGGCCGTGGTGGTGCAGTTTGGCGATGCCATCAAGCGCCATACGCACCACGAAGTGCAAGCGTTAAGCGCATATTTGGATGCGCATCCGTTCCCCGGTTTCGTCGAATATGTGCCTGCTTTCACGACGGTTACCGTGTATTACAACCCGTTGGAAATAACTCGTTCCCCGGAAGCTAGCCCCTACGAGAGCGTAGCAGAAACGCTGCGCCATATGTTGTGGCAAGCGGTGACGGAGGCGGAGCCGTCGGCCTCACACGTCATAGAAGTGCCTGTGTGCTACGGTGGTAAGTTTGGTCCCGACCTAGCTTTTGTGGCCAGCCACGCCCACCTCAGCCCCGAGGAAGTCGTGGCCCTGCACACCCAGCCCGAGTACCTCGTGTACATGATTGGCTTTGCGCCCGGCTTTCCGTACTTGGGGGGCATGAGCGAGCAGCTGGTGGTGCCCCGCAAAGACAAGCCGCGCCTGAAAGTGCCGGCGGGCTCGGTCGGCATTGCGGGCAAGCAAACCGGCGTGTACTCCATCCAAACCCCTGGCGGCTGGCAGCTTATTGGCCGTACGCCCCTGAACCTTTTTACGCCGCACGGCGAAACGCCTAGCCTGCTGAAGGCAGGCGACTATATCCGCTTTGTTTCCATTACAGAACGCGAATACGAGCGCACCCAGCAGCATGAGTCTTAGCATCATTAGTCCTGGCCTCCTGACCACCATTCAGGACCTAGGCCGTCGTGGCTACCGGAAAGAAGGTGTGCCCACCAGCGGCGCGATGGATACCGTTGCCTTGCGCGTTGCCAACCTGCTGGTGGGTAACGCGGAGAGCACAGCGGGCATCGAAATCACGTTTTTGGGGCCCAAAATCCGGTTTGAAACGGATCATCTGTTGGCGCTTACTGGTGCCGACTTGCGCCCTACGCTCAATGGCGAGGCTGTAAAAATGAACCGCCCCATTGCCGTGCGCAAAGGGAGCGTGTTAGCTTTCAGTGGCCTGCGGATTGGGTCGCGAGCGTACCTTGCGTTGTCGGGCGGCTTGGCGACGCCGCTGGTGTTGGGCAGCCAAGCGACCTACTTGCGCGCTAGCATTGGCGGGCTAGGTGGGCGAGCATTCAAGACCGGTGATGTGGTGCCAGTTGCCGGGATGACGGAATGGGGACGTCAGATCTGGCAGGCATTGCTCGCTACGCATCCTGGCCGTGCGTGGGCGCAGGCTGCCTGGACGCCCGACCCTCGGCTGTATCCGACGCCCCACGATACCCCGCACGTGCGCGCTATTCGGGGGCAAGAGTACGACCTGTTTTCGGAGCAAAGCCAACGCGACTTCTGGCAGCAGGAGTTCATCGTTACGTCGGATTCCGACCGCATGGGTTACCGCCTGCAAGGCCCCATGCTTGTGCAGCGGGAGCCTAGCGAAGTGCTTTCCAGCGCCGTGGCATTTGGCACTATCCAGGTCCCAAACGAAGGGCACCCGATTGCGCTGCTCGCCGACCACCAAACCACGGGTGGCTACCCGCGCATTGCCCAGGTAATAGCAGCCGATTTCTCGTGCTTGGCCCAAGTGCCGCTCGGAAGAAAAATTCGTTTCCGGGAAATCTCGCTAAGCGAAGCCCAGGACCTGTACTTCCGCCAGGAACAGCGCATGACCGAAATCAAACAAGCCTTACAGTTCAAGCTACACCACTTATGACAGAGTCGTTTTCCGTTGACTTGAACTGCGACCTAGGAGAAAGCTACGGCGCCTACCAACTTGGGCACGACGAAGCCATTTTACCCTTTGTGACGTCGGCCAACATTGCCTGTGGCTTCCACGCTGGCGACCCCACCGTGATGAAGAAAACCGTGCGCCTCGCTTTGCAGCACCAAGTGGCCATCGGTGCTCACCCCGGCCTGCCCGACTTGGTCGGCTTTGGTCGCCGCGAAATGGCTGTTTCGCCGGAAGAAGCCTACGACATGACCCTGTACCAGATTGGAGCGCTGGCCGGCTTTGTGAAAGCGGAAGGGGGTAGGCTACACCACGTAAAGCCCCACGGCGCCCTCTACAACATGGCCGCCGTGACGCCCGCGCTGGCCGACGCTATTGCCGAAGCCGTGTATCGCTTCAACCCGGAGCTAGTGCTATATGGCCTAGCCGGCAGCGCCCTCATTCGCGCGGGCCAGAAGCTAGGGTTGCGCACCGCCAACGAAGTCTTTGCCGACCGCACCTACCAACCTGACGGCACGCTTACCTCGCGCCGCTTGCCCAACGCCCTGCTTTCCGACCCGCAAGAAGCCATTCGGCAAGTGGTGCGCATGGTGAAGGAAGGCAACGTGCGCTCCCAATCCGGGCCGGAGGTTACCATCCAAGCCGATACCGTCTGCATTCACGGCGACGGGGCACACGCCGTAGCATTTGCCCAACAAATCAGTCAGGTGTTGAAAAACGAAGGAGTACTCATGCAAACAGTGCGGCCCACGCCATGAAGCAGCCCCGGAACCTAGGTGTGCTGCTCGGGGCGGGCTTCCTGATGGCAACGTCTGCCGTTGGGCCTGGCTTTCTCACCCAAACAACCGTTTTCACCGAGTCGCTCGGAGCTAGCTTCGGCTTTGTTATCCTAGCCTCTATCCTCGTCGA
Organism: Hymenobacter crusticola; assembly: GCF_002154225.1. Taxonomy (GTDB): domain Bacteria; phylum Bacteroidota; class Bacteroidia; order Cytophagales; family Hymenobacteraceae; genus Hymenobacter; species Hymenobacter crusticola. The sequence continues at coordinate 104,231 of NZ_MTSE01000005.1, read as the reverse complement.
TTTGGGCGTGCAGCTGAATATTTGGCGAGTTATTGCTGTAGCCGAAAAGCGCGCCCCCGACATTGCCAATGCGGTTTTACCTGGGCTCGGTGGCTTCATTTCTTTTCTGATTGTGCTCGGCGGCCTCGCTTTCAACATCGGCAATGTGGCCGGTGCTGGCCTAGGTCTGCAAGCGCTGGTGGGACTATCCGTCGAGGCTGGCGCTTTGCTAACAGCCGCGTTGGCCATTGCCATCTTCCTCGTGAAAGAGGCGGGCAAAGTGATGGACCGCTTCGCGCAGCTCATGGGACTGCTCATGATTGGTATCATCATTTACGTGGCGTTCACCTCGGCGCCCCCCGTGGGCGAAGCGGCACTACGCACCTTCGCCCCGACCAAAATTGACTTCATGGCCATCATCACGCTAGTCGGGGGGACGGTGGGGGGCTACATCACCTTCTCCGGTGGCCACCGCCTGCTCGATGCTGGGGTGAAAGGCCAAGCGGCTCTGGGCCAAGTGACATCCAGTGCAGCTTCAGGTATTACGGTTGCTTCATTGGTGCGCGTGTTTCTGTTTCTGGCGTCGCTGGGTGTTGTTAGCCAAGGCTTGAAAATTGACGCGGCCAATCCGCCCGCTTCCGTGTTCCGACTAGCAGCCGGCGAGCTAGGCTATAAGTTGTTTGGAGTGGTCATGTTTTCGGCGGCCATCACGTCTGTTATCGGTTCGGCCTACACGTCGGTGTCCTTCCTGAAGTCTTTTAGCCAAAAGGTCAGCCGATACGAAAACGGGGTAATCATTGCCTTCATCCTGTTGTCAACGCTGATCTTCGTGACCATTGGCAAACCCGTCAGCCTGCTTATTCTGGCTGGTGCGCTCAACGGCTTCATTCTGCCGATTACCCTGGCTACCATGCTCGTAGCTGCTTACCGGCGCAACATTGTGGGCGACTACCGGCACCCCCTTGGCCTAGCTATACTCGGCGCCGTTATGGTGCTCGTGATGACGGTGTTGAGCGCGAAAGTCTTTGCCGAGCAAATAGCGTCCTTGTTTGCCTGATAGGCTAAACCCGTCGAGAAAGCAAAAGAGCCGCGCTGAATCAACTCAGCGCGGCTCTTTTGCTTAACCTAGGTTTGCTACCTGTAACGTAACTAGCTTTTCGCCCGGTCGCAAACCCGGTGGATGAACGCCATCTTCTGCATCACTTCTGGGTAAATAATGAACGGATATGGATCGTGCAGGCCCATGCTGCGATTCAAACTGTTCATCGTGAAGGTGAGCGGCAGCCACATGTTCATAATAGTCGTAAAGTCACTGAGCTTGTAAGGATCTTCTGTGAGGTCGGCCTCCAAATGGTCGGCTTCCTTCGCTACTTCCGGATGGATGCTCAGACGGAAAGCCGACGCGGTCTGTAGCGTATCCATGATGTGCAAGTAATGCGCCCAGGTTTCAGCCCAGTCTTCCCAGGGGTGCGAGGTAGCGTAAGCGCTGATATAGTGCTGGTTCCAGTCGGCGGGCGGACCTTGGGCGTAGTGTTTCTTAAGTGCTTCGCCGTAATCTTCCTGCTCATCTCCGAATAGTTGGCGAAATTCCTCTAGGTGCTCCGTGTTATCAATCAGCCGATCCCAATAGTAATGGCCCACCTCGTGGCGGAAATGACCGAGTACCGTTCGGTAAAGCTCATCCATGGCTTTACGAGCCATTTCGCGCTCAATATCATCGGCTTCCGCAATATTGAGGGTAATCAGGCCATTAGCGTGCCCAGTCAGAATTCGTTTGCTCTTGTCTTCGTTTTCGTCGGCGACAAAGTCAAAGGACAAGCCGGTTTCCTGATCAACGGCCTTGCTAAACACGGGCAGCTTCATCTGTAGCAAGCTAAAAACTAGGCGGTGTTTCGCAACTTCAATAGCTTTCCATCGCTCTACATATGATGGCTTGCTCAAATCCGGAATTGTTCGATTGAGCGAACAAGCCACGCAAAAGGGAGAATCATTATCAGCTGGCACCAACCAATTGCATACGTCATGCGCATGATTAGCGCAATATTTATACTGCGTTGATTTTGGCTTGTTATAAATCGTGAATAGTTCTTCTTCCTGCTTGACGAGTGGTAAAAGCTTTAATTCTTGTATTTCAAAACCAAGCGGGTATTTACATTTTTCGCAAACATTATTTTCAAAAAATAAGGTTTGCCCACAGTGGTTGCATTTAAAGAGTTTCATTAAGGCGCAAGGATTACAAGAATTAACAAGAGAAGATTATTGTGACAAGCCCCTATAAAACGAGAATTGCTAGGCTAGGTTATGCTTTCTGCTGATTCAGAGTATAATACGTTGTTTAATGCTCTGACCTGGCTAGGTTGTCTTATTTGAGTGGTTGGCTCGTAATCGGGCTGCTTAGCTGGCTAACCCACCTGTAGTTGAAAGGGTATAGAGGAAGAAAAAAGTATCTTGGCTTCGATAGCCCCTAGCAAATAGGGGTAGTTTTTCATACTTATTCTCTTTTAAGAAGGTGACAGATCTGCTACGTAGCTGATGCTTGTTAGTGATCTGACTTTGCTAGGATTGCTATGTAAGTAGTTATCGATCAGTTATATTAGGTGATATAACGCTTGATGATAACATACCTGTCTACTAGCGTTGCCTAAGAAACAAACTAACTTGTATTTTGAACAGTGTTATTTAATTGATAGCATTACTACTGAGCATCCGTAAATAAAGATGCATAAGCGGCTATTTGCTTGATTTTGTTGAAAAGTACTCGCTCTATTTTATATATAGTAAATGCACCTAGGCCATGAATGAGAATGCGTTGCTACGGTCTTACCAAGAACAGCCAAATGTTTGGGACGAAATGTTCAATTTGGAAGGTATAAGGCCCGAATACAAGAAGTTCGTTGCTGCGATTGAAAATCTTGCGAGTGCAGAAATGACTCGTAAAGATGAGCTGGCCAAAAAGCTTTTCATGAGCCAAGGGATTACCTTTACGGTATACAGCAGCGGTGAGGGTATTGAGAAAATATTTCCATTCGATATTATCCCCCGTATTATTAAGAATGAAGAGTGGAAGCATATTGAGTCAGGTATTAAACAACGCCTGAAAGCGCTTAATATATTTCTGAAGGACATCTATCATCAGCAGTTTATAATAAAAGACGGTATTATACCTGCTTCGTTGATTTATTCCTGTCCGCAGTTTCTGCGAGAGATGGTTAACGTTGATGTACCGTTCGACGTGTATACACATGTTGCCGGTGTCGATTTAATACGTGACCAAGATGGCGATTTTTACGTATTAGAAGATAATTTGCGCACTCCCTCCGGAGTTTCGTACATGTTGGAAAATAGGAGCATAACATATCGAATTTTTCCAGATTTGTTGCCCAAAAATAATGTACAACCGGTAAAAGATTACCCAGATATTCTCTTCAGAAATCTGCGGGCGCTTGCGGATGGGCGCAGCAGCGATCCAACGGTGGTGCTGTTGTCACCAGGTATTTATAATTCTGCTTACTTCGAGCACACTACGCTCGCTAGGTTAATGGGTATACGCCTCGTGGAAGGACGCGACCTGATTGTACATAATAATTTTGTGTACATGAAAACAACCAAAGGCCTAAAGCAAGTAGACGTAATTTATAGAAGAGTTGATGATGAATTTTTAGATCCGCTCGTGTTCAGACCGGATAGCGCGTTGGGGGTGCCCGGCATATATTCGGCGTACCGCAAAGGCAACGTAGCTATTGTCAACGCCATGGGCAACGGCGTCGCCGACGACAAAGCAGTATATGCTTATGTGCCGGACATGATTCGTTATTATTTAAACGAAGAGCCGATATTAAAAAATGTTCCAACGTACCAAATGGCTGATGCTGATAAAAGGAAGCTAGTATTTGATAATATGGACAAAATGGTAATTAAGCGCACCAACGAATCGGGCGGCTACGGCATGCTGATTGGGAGTAGCGCCACGGAGGAGCAAATGGAGTCGTTTAAGAAAGCCATTACAGAAGATCCGCGTAGCTTCATTGCCCAGCCTATTATTAGCTTGTCTTCTACGCCCTGTTACATCAATGGCGTACTGCAGCCACGTCGCGTCGATCTGCGCCCCTTTGCTCTGTGTGGGCCTTCTGGCATCGATATCGTGCCGGGTGGCCTTACCCGTGTAGCTCTCAAAGAGGGCTCCTTGGTCGTGAACTCTTCGCAAGGAGGAGGGAGCAAAGATACATGGGTGCTAGGTGCCGACTAAGAAATAGGTAGTAGTGGAGCTAGGTCACTTAGCATGTGCGCCTAGCTCTAGAGAAGTAAACTCGTAATAAAATAAAAATGCTGAGTCGCGTTGCAGATACCATTTATTGGCTGGCCCGCTACATGGAAAGAACACAGTCCATGTTGCAGGTAATTCGTACTAATTACATCGCGTCTCAGGATGAAATTCGGTATTTCAGCTGGCGCCCATTGCTATATGCTTATGGTGAACTTACTTCCACTGAAGTAAACGAAATTGAACGAGACACACCTAGGGTACTTGAGCACTTAGTGCTGGATAAGTTGAATAGTGCCTCAGCGTACAGTAATATTATGCAAGGCCGGGAAAATGCGCGTGCTGTGCAAGATCATATTACGAAAGAAGTGTGGCAATGCTTGAACGACTATTACCATTACGTTCGCGATAATGAAGTTGCGCAGCAAGTAAAGTTAGGTGACCCCGTTTCTGGTATCGACTTTCTAATGAGGAATAGCCTATTGTTTACGGGAACTGTAAAAAATACGATGCCGCGTGATGAAAGCTATGCTTACATTAATATTGGCAAGTTCTTGGAGCGGGCTATTCAAACGGCGGATATTATCCGTATAAAATGGTCAGGCGTGTCGTATGATATTCAACAAAGTATTGAAACGCCCGAGCTTCGTTATTTATTGTATTCGTTATTTGGTTACGAATTGTTTGTGAAAACATATAAAGGAAACTTTAGCCCCAACAACGTTTTGCAAATGATTTTATACAATACTTATTTTCCACATTCTCTGCTGTATAGTTTAAACCAAATAAGCAGGTATTTTGAACGGTTGAAAGAAGCTAGCTTGCCGGAGAGCTACGAGCAACTAGAGTTTCTGATTGGTAAAGTAAAGAACGAAGTGAAATACAGTCATTTTACGGCCGATGACCCGGAGCAGCTGAATAACTTCTTATTGCAGATGCGAGATGAGCTGTACGGTGTAGCAACTGCTTTTAGTAAATATTACTTTGGAAACAGCTAATAGTAGCGTGCCATGCCTTCCTACAACATCAAACATATAACGCGGTATTCGTACGCGTCGCCGGTAATAGATTGTACAAACCAGATCATGGTGTATCCGCTTGAGGATATCCATCTGGAAGTGAAAAGACATGAAATAAATGTTTCGCACCATCCAATAATTGAAACGTATACCGATTACTTTGGGAATACGATTGGTGTGTTCACCGTTATACAACCCCATACGGAGCTAGTTATTGAGTCAGTTGCTGATATTGTGACGCAACCAATTCAGTTTCCGATGGATGAACAGTCAGCAGAAGAGCAATGGCAGCAGTTGACTGCGGTGAAAGATGACGTGGAGTATATGGATTTTCTGACGCAAGAAAGAAATACATCTTATGATACGATAAAAAATACGCTCAGCGCTCTGATTAATTATTCGGACAAGCCACTGAAAAATGCGCTGGTGTTGTCAGAATACGTGTTCGATAATTTCGCCTATAAAACCGGCGTAACGAATATTGAAACTCCGGTCGAAGAAATTTGGGAGTTAAAAGCTGGTGTTTGCCAGGATTTTGCGCATCTGCTTTTGTTTATGCTGCGCACGTTTGGGTTTCCGGCTCGCTATGTAAGTGGGTACATCTGTCCCAAAACAGAAGGCGTGCGGGGCGAGGGTGCTACGCACGCGTGGGTGGAGGTGTACATTCCTTTCTACGGCTGGCTAGGGCTCGATCCTACAAACAACTGCATCGTCAACGACGGCCATGTGCGCATTGCCGTCGGCCGTAATTTCTCCGATTGTACTCCTGTGAAAGGCACCTACAAAGGTACTGGTGCGCACAAGCTGGAGGTGTCGGTGCACATCGAGAACGGCACACCGAGGAACCTAGAAAAAGTGCCGACCCAGCCCACGTATACCTTCGAGGTGAAGGATCCGGAAGTGCCAGTCAACTCATATCGACGCTTCCTGGAAATGCAACAACAGCAGCAACAGCAATAAAGCTAGGTAGCAGCAAAGCAAAAGCCCCGGTACCTAAGGTTACCGGGGCTTTTGCTTTGCTGAACGTAAGGAAGTTAGTTCTGCTGGATCATATTTACCACGCCTTCCACCCACTGGGGATGCGAGTTGAGGGAGGGGACTAGCTGCCAGTGTTCACCGCCAGCTTCCTCAAACATTTCCTTGAATTCCATGCCTACTTCCACCGTCGTTTCGAGGCAGTCGGCGACGAAAGCAGGGGAGAAGGCTAGCACCTTTTTGTAGCCTTTCGCGGGGAAGCCCTTCAGCACTTCGTCGGCGTAGGGCTGTAGCCACGGGTCGCGCAGGCGGCTTTGCAGGCGGCTTTGGAAGGCTACCGTATACTGGTCGTCGCGCAGACCTAGGCCCTGAGCCAGCTGCCGCGACGTTTCGAAGCACTGAGCGCGGTAGCAGTAGCGGTTGTTTTTGTTATAGGTGTTGCAGCATTTACCTAGCTGGCAATAGCCTTTGAAGCTGCCTTTCAGCACGTGGCGCTCAGGAATGCCGTGGTAGCTGAACAGCACGTGGTCGTAGTCGTGCTTAGCCATTTCGGCTTTACCAAGCGTAACAAAAGTGCCGATGAAGCCTGGGTCGTCGGTGAAGGTGCTGATAAAGCTGATGGTAGGCACTATCCACCACTTACCCACAATCTCCATTACTTTTTCCTGCACTGAGCCCGTGCTGGCCGCGGCGTACTGCGGAAACAGCGGCAGCACAATGATGCGGTCGACGGCCGCGTCACGCAGTTCTTCGAGGGCTTTTTCGATGCTCGGGTTTTGGTAGCGCATACCGAAGGCCACCACGTACTCAGGACCTAGCTTTTCTTGGACCAAACGCTGCAAGTCGAGGCCGTGGTAGAGCAGAGGGGAGCCACGGTCAGCGTCCCAGAGCTGCTGATAGATTTTGGCCGATTTAGGAGCCCGCAAGGGCACGACGATGCCCTTGAACAGCGGGTAACGCACGGCGGCAGGCATATCGATTACGCGCGCGTCGGTGAGAAACTCATTGAGGTAGCGGCGCACGTCGGGCGTTTGGGGCGAGTCGGGTGTACCTAGGTTCACCAGTAGCACGCCCACGCGGCGCTTAGCAGAAGTGGGTGTTGACATAAGAAGAGACGAGCTATCCGTCAGTAGACAAAGGTATGGCCTCCTGGGTTTGCGAAGAAGGCCGTATTTTTAGTTATAGTTCTATCGACTCCGTTTATAGAACGACGGGAGTTCTCTGGATAAGCAATTGATTTTCACCTACCGCATGCTAGCGTCGCTGCAAAGTCGTACCTTTGCAGGCTAATTTTGAAAACACCGTGAACCCCGAACCTAATCCGCACCGCGCTGGCTTTGTGAGCATTATCGGCAAGCCCAATGTGGGCAAGTCGACGCTAATGAACGCGCTAGTGGGCGAGCGGCTCAGCATCGTCACCAGCAAAGCCCAAACCACGCGTCACCGTATCCTAGGTATCTTGAACGGCGACGATTTTCAGCTTGTGTACTCCGATACACCCGGCATCATTCAGCCCAAATACGAACTGCACAACGCCATGATGAGCTTCGTGTACTCGTCCTTGGAAGATGCTGACGTGATTCTGTTTGTGACGGATATCTATGAGAAGCACGACGAGGAGCCGATCGTGGAGCGCCTGCGCAAAACGGACGTGCCGATTATCTTGCTAGTCAATAAAATAGACCAGGCTGAGCAGGCCGAAGTGGAGGAGAAGCTAGCTTACTGGAAGCTGCACCTACCCAATGCCACCGAAGTGCTGCCGATTTCGGCGCTCGAAAAGTTTAACACCGAGCAGGTGTTGCAAATGGTGCTAGAGCGCTTGCCTATACATCCGCCGTACTATCCAAAAGATGAACTAACCGATAAGCCGGAGCGTTTCTTCGCCGCCGAGATGATTCGGGAAAAGATCTTTAAGTTATACAAGAAGGAAGTTCCGTACAGCTGTGAGGTGGCCATCGACGAGTTTAAGGAAGAAGAAACCATCATCCGGATGCGTTCTACCATCTACGTAGAGCGCAGCAGCCAGAAAGGAATCATCATTGGCCAAAAAGGTGAGGCACTGAAAAAAGTAGGCACTTGGGCGCGTGAGGAAATGGAGAAGTTCTTCTTGAAGAAAGTTTTCCTCGAAATCCACGTCAAAGTCAACGAAAACTGGCGCACCGACCCTAAAGCACTAAATCGCTTCGGGTATAGTAATTAGTAGCGTGGGCGTTATAGTCCGCACCTGAATAACTAGTACACGCGGATTCCAAAGTCCGCACTACCTCCGACCTCACTTCACTTAACTACTCCGGGCACTGCCGAACCTGGTCGGGCCGGCGGCTGGAGTCGACATCATGAGCAATACTATTGCTATTGTGGGACGCCCCAATGTGGGCAAATCCACCCTTTTTAACCGCTTGGTGGGCCAGCGTAAGGCCATCATGGACAACCAGAGCGGCGTGACCCGCGACCGGCACTACGGCTACGGCGAGTGGATCGGTAAGTACTACACCGTCATCGACACGGGTGGGTACGTACACAACTCCGAAGACATCTTCGAAGGTGAAATCAACAAGCAAGTAAAGCTAGCTATTGAGGAGGCCGACGTAGTCCTGTTCATGGTCGACGTGGATGCGGGCATGCACCCGCTCGATGAAGAATTTGCTAACGTGCTGCGCCGTTACGAAGGCCAGAAGCCGATTTACTTAGTAGCTAACAAGGCCGATACCAACGCCCGTGCTCATGCTGCTGGCGAGTTCTACGCCCTCGGCCTGGGTATCGGTGACATCTTCTCGATCAGCAGCCAAAGCGGCTCTGGGACCGGCGACTTGCTGGATGCCGTAGTAAGCCACTTTGAGGAAGAAGGTGTTGAAGAACCCGACGCTGGCGTGCCCAAGATTGCCGTCGTAGGTCGCCCAAACGCGGGTAAGTCGTCGTTTGTGAACCTGCTCCTCGGTACCGACCGCAGCATTGTGACGGATATTGCCGGTACCACCCGCGACTCCATTCAGGCGCGTTACAACGCGTTTGGCAACGAGTTTATTCTGGTGGATACGGCCGGCTTGCGCCGCAAAAGCAAAGTCAACGAGGACATCGAATTTTACTCGGTGTTGCGCGCCATCCGTGCTATGGAGGAATCCGACGTGTGCGTGGTAATGCTGGATGCTACCCGCGGCATTGAGGCCCAAGATGTGAACATCATCAGCCTCGCCGATAAGAACCGCAAGGGCATCGTGATTCTGGTGAACAAGTGGGACCTCATCGAGGACAAGCAAACCAACACGGCTAAGGAGTTTGAAGAGAAAATTCGGGAGAAGATTGCGCCTATCAGCTATCCACCCATCGTCTTCATTTCGGTGCTGAACAAACAGCGGGTGCACAAGGCCATCGAAACGGCTATCGAGGTGTACAACAACAAGATGAAGAAGGTGCCTACTTCGCAGCTGAACGAGGTAATGCTCCAGGAAATCGAGAAGTATCCGCCGCCTGCCACCAAAGGCAAGCTGGTGCGCATCAAATACGCTACACAGCTCCCAACGCACAATCCGGTGTTTGCCTTCTTCTGCAACTTGCCCCAGTACGTGAAGGAAAGCTACACGCGTTACTTGGAGAACCGCTTACGTGAGAATTTTGACTTCACGGGCGTGCCAATTGGCATTATCTTCCGCAAAAAGTAAAGCCTGAGCGTAAGCTCTTTACAGTAAAAATGACTGACTCCACCAAGGACAACCCTAGGTCGAGAGCCAGTCATTTTTATGTGAAAGGAAAAAAATCTTAAAAAATTTTCGGCGCGTCGGGGTTACCTTCTTCCAATGCGGGTATAAAGCCACAGATTCCGTTGTTTGCTAGTTCTCCTCTGGCGGTCGGAATCACGAAAACTAGAAACCCAACTCTCTCAAAACTCTTACAACATGAAAAAGGTATTGTTCCTCGCTCTGGCTGCTGCTTCGTTCTCTTTCGCTTCTTGCGACAGCAAAAAAGAAGACACCACCGAGCAAGCTGCTGACAACGTAGAAGCATCTGGCGAAGCTAAGGCTGACGCTATGGAAGAGAAAGCTGACGCCGTACGTGACTCAGCTGATGCCACTGCCGACAAAATGGAAGACACTGCTGACTCGACCGACGCTAAGTAGTCGTAGTCGCACTAAGTGCAACAAAAGGGCTGCTCCGAATAGGAGCAGCCCTTTTACTTTTCTGTGCCACTCTAAGTAGCGCTAGGAGTTGCACCTGCCAGGGCAACGAAGTAAGCGAGGTGCTTTCTGTGCCGGCTGGAAATTCTTGAATACAAGAGGTAATGCAGTTAACCTAGTCGGCGCTGAATCAACTTGTCTACCACATCGAACAGCTTGCGTGGGGCGTACGTACGCCAAGGCAATTCATCAAGCTGACCACCAAAATTGACGTAGTTATCAATGTTATACTGGTGCATCTCGCGGATGACGTGTTCCTGAAAGTTGATACCTGCAATCCAACCATCTTCTACGTCTTCAAACCACTCTTCGTAGTAGCTATCGTCGGAGCCGTGAAAGTTGAATACGTTTTCGCCAATCAGGATAAACTTGCGAATGCCCTCGTGCGTCATCAGGTCGATGATGTTGCGCTTGAGCTGCATGATGTCGTTTTCAATGGCGTCGTTCCACTCGCCAATAAATTCGATAACGCCAATACCTAGGTCGTAGTCAACAAAGAGAATTTTCAGGAATAGCGTGTCCGACTCCAAACTATCCCACTGCGGGTGAATGTAGTAGCCGTAGATGGTATTGGTGAAGGTGTCAAGGCTGTTTTCCGTTTCGAAGAGGGGCGAGCGAGGATCTTCTGAGGCAGAATACTGCTCAATCCAGTTATAGTGCGGCTCGATGGTATGCACAAGGGAAGCGGTTGGTTGTACTGATAAAAACGCGCGGCTCTGCGTTCTGTTCCACCTAGCCAAAGAAAAATAAACGCACAGCCACTGGTAACAACAGCAGACCTGGTAAACTCAGTAGGATGGTGGCAGCGGCTAGAAACCAACGTTTGCTCTTACACGCCAAGATCGTCGCCAATGCTAGCAAAAGGCTAATCGGAATGATATAGATGGCCCCACCTAGCATCGTGAATAAGCCTTCGCCTTGCACAAGAGCCAACCAGTAGAAGCCTAACTGAAGAAAAACCAAGCCCCAAGCGACGAGGCCGAAGCTAGGATGCTGGCTCCATGTCTGCATTTTAATGAGGTCTACTGTCTCGCATCGAGAGCCGCCCGCACCGAGCCATGTTGCTTGAGCAAAGCCGCCGCTTCAGGTTGCTCGATACCTAGCTCCTCCATCAGCATCCGCTCGCCGCGGTCGACGAGCTTGTGGTTGGAGAGCTGCATGTCTACCATTTTGTTGCCTTTCACCCGGCCTAGCCGAATCATGGTAGCGGTGGTAAGCATGTTGAGCACCAGCTTCTGCGCGGTACCAGCTTTCATGCGCGTGCTGCCGGTTAGGAACTCTGGTCCGGTTACGACCTCCACTGGAAACTCCGCGGCCGCTGCCACCGCCGACCCCGCATTGCACACAATACAACCTGTAGCAATACCTTGCTGCCGAGCTTGTTGTAATCCACCTATCACGTAAGGCGTGCGCCCCGACGCAGCAATACCGACGAGCATATCTTTCTCAGTGATGTCGTAGGCCTGCAAATCGCGCCAGGCCTGCTCGGTATCATCTTCGGCGTTTTCGACGGCTTTGCGAATGGCCGTATCGCCCCCAGCAATGATGCCGATAACCAAGCCCTGGGGCACGCCAAATGTAGGCGGGCACTCCGAGGCATCCAGAATACCTAGCCTCCCACTTGTGCCTGCCCCGATGTAAAAAAGTCGCCCGCCTTCGCGCAGCCGGGCGACTGTGGTTTCTACCAACGCCTCAATCTGGGGCAATGCTTTGGCCACAGCCAGCGGCACAGTCTGGTCGACGCTGTTGATGCCGGTAAGCAACTCGTGCGTGGAAAGCGTTTCGAGGTTCTGGAAGAGGGACGGACTTTCGGTAGTACTCACGAGCAGTAAAATGGTAAAATGATGAGCTAAGATAAGCGGGAGCCTAGCTGCTAGCTGGCACAGCATCTTTCAGCCGACCAATAACTGGAAAATTATCAAATACGTGTTCCGTATGCGGTGCATCTTGCCGCAATTCTTTCGTAAGATCCTGCCCTGCCCAATGTTCGTAGTGGTTGCCGCGGCGCCAAAGGCGGGAGCGGCTCACGTCGTAAATCAACCCTAGGTACGCCACCCAGATTTCGTCCCGGTCTTGGCCATTGCGCAAGGCAAGCTGCGCTTTCGTGTACTCGGGTAACGCTTCGGATTTCATCTACGGTAGCAGTTATCCTAACAACGCTTGGGTGAGGTACCAGCGACTGGGTAAAATGCCTTGCACGGCTTCTTGGTATTCTTCGTAGGTGCAAGGTACCAAGCGCTTAAGGGTACTATTAGCCATGCTTTCTACTTCTACCCACCACTTCTCCCCGTAGTTGGCTTTGTAGAATACAACCGTTTCGGGAGTGTCGGAGAGGCTAACTAGGTAACGTGTGAAATGGGGACTCTGAAAGTCTTTGTCTTTGCTCCGGTGATAAAATCCTTCGATGAAGTACCAGAGCATCGTGGCTAGCGTCATGGCGGCTAGGCCGTGGTCGTCGTGGTCGGGGCGGTAGCCGTAGAGGCCGAAGCTGCTGAGCTGGTCGCTGTGGCCGGCATACCAAGCAAGCTGCGCGGCTTCTTCGCCTGTTAGGCCGAACGGGTTGGCGGGCTGGTAAGCTGGCGCGCTGAGCCACCGCAACGCCGCTACGTCAAAGCTCACAAAATCGGCTTGGCGCAACAGCAGCTCGGCTTGGCGCACATCCGCGTGAATCTCTCCTAGGCGCAGCTTTTCGAAATGCAGTTTTTCTAGCGCCACCAATACATCCGGGGCAACTAAGTACTGCTGATAAGCTAGCTGCACGAAATTAAACAGGAAGTTGGGCTCGTACATGAGCATGCGCCGCAAGTGGGCTTCTTCCTGCGGGGCAGATGCGTGCTCGGCCATGTCAACCCGCGAGTCGACGGCAGCAAAGCTGATGGGGCGTTCCAGGGTTTCGTAAGCCAGAAACTGCCCATAGTCGAGGTCAGGGCTGCCACCCAACAACAATGGTATAGTATTATGCTCCAAAAGCATCGCCACAATCTCGCGCAGCCGCAGATACGTGTCTTCGAGCGTGAGGCCGGGACGCAGGTTACCTAGGTCTACTAGGCGGATTGAGCTAGTGCCTTTTTGGAGTTGATAAAAACGACGGCGCACCTCATCGGCGCCTTGTATTACCGGGGTACCGAGTGCGCTGCCACGCCATTCATCTAAGCCAATGATAGCTAGGTCCGCATTGCGCCAGTCCGGAAAGTTATCTACGAACGGCGAGGCGCAAATAGCGAGCGTAGAAAGGGTAGAACCAGACGCGATGAGTTCCTCGCGAAGCGGATCAAAAAAAAGGGCCAGGTTCATGGAAGGAAAAAACAGGTAAGCAAAACTACACAAAACCCTGCAGCGCTGTCGTTGCTTTGGTATTCTTCCGCTGACCGATCGGGGACTAAATACGCTTTTCCAGTAAAAAACCATTACTTTAAACAGTAATTCCCACCCTTGTGCCTTTTGTATGGAAGTGCGCCGCACATTTGATATCCTGCCCAATCAGCTCACCAATTTCCCCAAGTCTGATTGCCTTACTGCTAAAATAGACGGCAATTGGCAGACAATGAGTACCCAACAGGTTCAAGACTCCGCAAATCAGGTAAGCCTAGGTTTGCTAAAGCTAGGAGTACAAAAAGATGATAAAGTGGCCATCATCTCTATGAATCGGCCCGAATGGATGCTGGCCGACTTCGGTATTGCCCAAATCGGGGCCGTGAGCGTGCCGATGTACCCAAGTATTACCGTAGAAGATTATAAGTACATCTTCCGAGATGCTGGTGTAAAAGCCGTGTTTGTGGCCGACCAAAAGCTGTACGACAAGGTACAGGAAGCCACCGCTGAACTGCCCGAAGTAGAGCACATTTTCACCTTTGACAAACTGCCCAATGCCCGTCACTTCAGCGAACTATTGGAGCTAGGTAAGCAGGACAACGCGCAAGCTCTGGAGCCGTTACGCGCTGCCGTGCAGCCCAGCGATCTGCTTACGCTCATCTATACGAGCGGGACCACGGGTAGCCCGAAAGGGGTGATGCTCACCCATAATAATATTCTGAGCAACTGCCGTAGCGCCCAACCGTACGTGCCCGTTACGGAGGCCGATAAAGCCTTGAGCTTTCTCCCGCTTTGCCACATTTTCGAGCGCATGGTGACGTATATCTACATGATCAATGGCGTAAGTATTTATTACGCCGAGACCATGGAAAGTATTGCCGAGAATCTGCGCGAGGTAAAGCCACAGATATTCACGACCGTGCCGCGCTTGCTGGAAAAAGTGTACGACAAGATTGTAGCAAAAGGCCACGAGCTGGAAGGAGCGAAGAAAAGCTTGTTTTTCTGGGCTCTAAACCTAGGCTTGAAATACGATACGCAGCAAAGCCAAGGGTTTTTCTACAACACGCAGCTAGCTCTAGCCAACAAGCTCATTTTCAATAAGTGGCGTGAAGCGCTAGGTGGTGAGTTGCGGTGTATCGTATCGGGTGGCGGAGCCCTGCAGCCGCGGCTGGCGCGGGTGTTCTGGGCGGCTGGCATTCGGGTGATGGAAGGTTACGGCCTCACCGAAACTTCCCCGGTTATTGCCGTGGGTGGCTACGAGCCCGAAAACAACATGATCGGCACCGTTGGCCCATTGATCGATAATGTAGAAGCGAAGATTGCGCCCGACGGCGAAATTCTGACTCGCTCGGCTTCCGTGATGAAAGGTTACTACAACCGCCCCGATCTTACCGCCGAAGCCATCGATGCCGACGGCTGGTTCCACACCGGCGACATCGGGGAATTTGTAAACGGCCGTTTTTTGAAAATCACGGACCGCAAAAAGGAAATGTTCAAAACCTCGGGCGGAAAATACATTGCCCCGCAGGTTATTGAAGGAAAGCTCAAAGAGTCGCCGTTGGTAGAGCAAGTAATGGTTGTTGGCGCCGACGAGAAATTCCCTGCCGCACTCGTTATACCATCCTTTGATGACTTGCGCGGCTGGTGCAAGCGTAACAACGTGGAGTGCAGCGGCTCGCCGGAAGAGTTAGTGAAGAACGAACGGGTCGTGAAGCTCTACGATGATTTGGTGAAGAAGTACAACCAGGACTTTGCGCACTGGGAGCAGGTGAAAAAGATTGTACTGCTGCCCCGCCTCTGGACGGTGGAAAGCGGCGAAATGACGCCTACTATGAAGGTGAAGCGCAAAGTGATTACCGAGAACAACAAGGAACTGATCAACCGATTGTACCACCACAACGAAGTGCGCGAGCAGCATTAGTAAGCTAAACAGTTAGTCGAATTACAAAATAGGCCAGGAGCTAGCTTCTGGCTTATTTTTGTTTATAGTTTTGAGCATGAAAACAACTGCTCCCACCCGTCTGGTTGTAAGTCTTTTGGTTTGTCTTTCAATCCTGGTAAGCTGCGGCAAGCGCGACAATGACCAGCCAACGCCCACTGTTACTACTACCACTATTTCCGGTGTAGTACTAGCCCAAGACGAAGTGCTACAACCCATCAGCAAGGCCGGTGCCCTCGTTACCTTGGAAGGCACCGAAATCAAAGCCACAACTGATGCCAATGGTACCTACCGACTCGAAAAAGTGCCGCTTGGCCAGCATGTGCTGAACGTCAGCCGCGCGGGGATGGGCACCATGCGCTACGAAGCCGACGTGAAGAACCTGGATGCTGTTATGTTCCCCACCATTACCCTGGACCAGCAAACCTCCACGCAAGTGAAGAGCTTGGACTTCGTGGGAAAAACCATGTATTCGTTGCCTGATGAAGTAGCTGCTTATCAGTGCAGTATAACCTACAATCCGCAGCTGTATCCAGCGCCAAAGCTATACAGCATCATGGTGTACGTGGGCAAAAATGATAAGGTCAGCAATGCTAGCTACTTAGGAGCTACCCAGATAAGTGAATCCGAGAATACGCCAGCGCCGACCGTGCGTGGGGTGGCGAAGATGCGAATTGCTTTCTATCAATCGAGCCTGAAGCAGCTAGGTTTTGCCTCCGGCGATAAAGTGTACCTAGCCGTTTACGGGGCGCCCAAGAACGTCTCGGATGGAGGTATCGGCAATGAGGCGTACTACATCGAGCCGTACTCGCTTGATCCGGTAACCAAAAGAGTGCAGCAAGTGAGAGCCAACCTGAATCCGAACCCGGTGAAGGTGAGCTTCACCATGCCTTAAGGTAATTTGAAAAGTAAGGGTAAGCAGGGCTTTCATCATAATCCGTAAGCTTTGCCTACAACTTTTTTCTCTTAAAGTAGTATGCAAGCATACTATATTCTTTGTAAGTTTACCGGACTTCGCCCCTCTTATGAAACCGGAAGAAACCGTCGATTATAATATTAAAGTAGCTTGGCACGCCATTTCGCGCATGTATAACGCGCAGGCTGCTAAGTACGACATCACCACGAGTATCGGCTTCGTGCTGCTGAATATCGATCAGGAAAAAGGCACGCCGGCCACCAAGATTGCGCCGCTATTAGGCCTCGAAACGCGTAGCCTCACACGCATTTTGCGTAGCATGGAGGAGAAGGGCCTAATCTACAAACAAGCCGACCAGCAAGATAAACGCTCGGTGCGCATCTTCTTGACATCGGAAGGCTTGCAGAAAAAGGAGATTTCGCGGCAAACAGTGCGTCATTTCAACCAGAAGGTTCGGGAGAAGGTGTCGCAAACGCAGCTCGATGTGTTCTTCAAAGTAGTTGGGCAGATCAACAGCATGATCGAAGGCAAGACGCTCTTCGATGATTTCACTCTCAAGCCTTACCACCCCGAGAAGACGTCTGCCTAACCTAGGTAGAGGCTTCCTCGCTATTTATTCGCTCATTCTCTCACCCACTTCCTTTCTGGAATGAACCGAACCATCAAGAAAGTTGCCGTGCTCGGCTCCGGCGTTATGGGGTCGCGCATTGCGTGCCACTTCGCCAACATCGGCGTGCAAGTGCTGTTGCTTGACATTGTGCCCCGCGAACTGACGGCCGATGAGCAAGCCAAAGGCCTAACCTTGGAAAAGCCTGCCGTACGCAACCGCATCGTGAACAGCTCGTTGCAGGCGGCTATTGCCAGCAACCCGTCGCCGCTCTACCGCAAGTCGGATGCCTCGCGCATCAAGACCGGCAACTTCGACGACAACCTGCAAGATATTGCCACATGCGACTGGACGATTGAGGTCGTGGTTGAGCGCCTTGACCTCAAGCAGAGCCTGTACGAGAAAGTAGAGAAGGTGCGCAAACCCGGCACGCTCATTACCTCGAACACCTCGGGCATTCCGATTCACCTGCTGGCCGAAGGCCGCTCCGATGACTTCAAGAAGAACTTCTGCGGTACCCACTTCTTCAACCCACCGCGCTACCTGAAGCTGCTCGAAATCATCCCGACGCCGGAAACTGATCCGGCGGTGGTAGATTTTCTGATGCACTACGGCGACCTATACCTAGGTAAGACCACCGTGCTGGCCAAAGACACCCAAGGCTTTATCGCTAACCGCGTGGGCGTGTTTGCCATGCTCGACGTGATGCAGAACATGCAAAAGCTAGGTCTGACGGTAGAGGAAGTGGACAAGCTGACGGGACCCGTAATCGGTCACGCAAAGTCGGCTACGCTGCGCACCTCCGATGTGGTAGGCTTGGACACAACTATCAACGTGACCAACGGGTTAGCCCAGGGCTTGCCCAACGACGAAGCCAAAGACGTATTTCAACTGCCTGACTTCGTGCAGAAGATGGGCGAGAACAAATGGCTGGGCGACAAAACCGGCCAGGGTTTCTACAAGAAAATGAAAGGGGAGGGTGGCAAGTCCGAAATCTACGCCCTCGACCTCGCCACGATGGAGTACAAGCCCAGCCAGAAGGTGAAATTCCCCACGCTGGAAGCGACCAAGCTCATCGAAAAGCTCTCAGACCGCTATAAAGTGCTGGTGGGCGGCAAAGACAAGGCCGGTGAGTTTTACCGAAAGATGTTTGCCGGCTTGTTTGCGTACGTGAGCAACCGCATCCCCGAAATTACCGACGCGCTGTACAAGATCGACGACGCGTTGCGGGCTGGCTTTGGTTGGGAGCAAGGGCCGTTTGAAACCTGGGATGCCCTAGGTGTGCAGAAAGGGCTAGAGCTAGCGCAGGCGGAAGGCAAAACCGTGGCGCCGTGGGTAGAGGAAATGCTAGCCGCTGGCAATGCTACCTTCTATAAAGTGTCGGAGCAGGGCGTGA
The DNA here is from genome assembly GCF_002154225.1 of Hymenobacter crusticola. Lineage (GTDB taxonomy): Bacteria > Bacteroidota > Bacteroidia > Cytophagales > Hymenobacteraceae > Hymenobacter > Hymenobacter crusticola. The sequence goes on along the minus strand of NZ_MTSE01000005.1, from coordinate 85,655 downwards.
AGCAGTTTTACGACCCCGAGTCGAAGAGCTACCAGGCTATTCCGGGCGTTGAGAACTTCATCATCCTTGACAACCTACGCTCGGCTGGCAAAGTGCTGTGGAAGAACTCGGGTGCCAGCGTCATCGACCTAGGTGACGGCATCCTGAACGTAGAGTTCCACAGCAAGATGAACGCCATGGGCTCCGACGTTATTCAGGGCCTGATGAAAGGCGTTGACATGGCTGAGCAAGGTTACCGCGGCCTAGTGGTCGGCAACGATGCGCCGAACTTCTCGGCGGGCGCCAACCTAGGTCTGGTGTACATGTTTGCGCTGGAGCAAGACTACGACGAGCTAAACCTGATGATCCGGCAGTTTCAACAGGCCATGATGCGTATGCGCTACAGCAGCATCCCGGTAGTGGGCACGCCGCATGGCCTGACCCTAGGCGGTGGCTGCGAGCTGAACCTGCATTGCGACAAAGTTGTTGCCGCGGCCGAAACATACATGGGCCTCGTGGAATTTGGCGTTGGCCTGATTCCCGGCGGTGGTGGCACCAAGGAAATGACCTTGCGCACCGCGGCCAAGTACGAGGAAGGTGAGCCAGAATTCAACCTCCTGCGCAACACCTACATGACCATCAGCACGGCGAAAGTTTCAACGTCGGCCGCGGAAGCGTTTGACCTAGGCTTCATGCGCCGCGGCGACGAAGTGGTGGTAAATAGCAACCGCGTCATTGCCCAAGCGAAAGCTGCTGCGCTGGAACTGGCTGAGGCTGGCTACACCCAGCCCACGCAGAAAACCAACATCAAGGTACACGGCCGGGGCGCCCTCGCCATGTTCCAGACCGGCGTATTCGCCATGAAGGAAGGCAACTACATTTCCGCCCACGACCAGAAGATTGCCAACAAGCTAGCTTACGTGATGTGCGGTGGCGACTTGTCGGCCCCCACGGAGGTGAGCGAGCAATACCTGCTGGATTTGGAGCGCGAAGCTTTCTTAAGCCTCTGCGGCGAGCGGAAAACGCTAGAGCGTATCCAAAGCATCTTAACAACAGGCAAGCCGCTAAGAAACTAGGTAGCCCAATTACAAGGATGCTGGAAGCAGTTGCCCATCGAATTAACTACTAGTGCCGGTTGTTCTCAAACTGGAAGTCACCTGCTTTTAGCTCCTAAGTCAAGCAAGGCTAGCCTCATAGTGGCGTTGATTCCCACCATATCTAAGACATCATTAAAATGGAAGCATATATCGTAGCCGGTTACCGCACCGCAGTGGGCAAGGCGCCCCGCGGTGGTTTCCGCTTCACTCGTCCCGACGACTTAGCTGCTGAAGTAATTAAGCATCTGGTAGCTGCCGTGCCGCAGCTTGATCCAACGCGCATCGACGATGTGATAGTCGGTAATGCCGTGCCGGAAGCGGAGCAGGGTTTGCAAATGGGCCGGCTTATCTCGTTGCTCGCGTTGCCGATCAACGTACCCGGCCTCATCGTGAACCGCTACTGCGGCTCGGGCGTGGAAACTATTGCCATGGCCGTGGGTAAAATCAAAGCGGGCATGGCCGACGTAATTATTGCCGGCGGCACCGAAAGCATGAGCATGGTGCCAACAGTGGGGTGGAAAACGGTTCCTAACTACAAGCTAGCCCTAGAGCACCCCGACTACTATATGGGCATGGGTCTCACGGCGGAAGCCGTGGCCAAAGACTATAGTATCAGCCGCGAAGACCAAGATCAGTTTTCGTATAACTCCCACCAGAAGGCTATCAAGGCTATCAAAGAGGGTAAGTTTAAGAAGCAAATTGTGCCGATTAAGGTGGAAGAAACTTTCCTAGATCCGGCAAGTGACAAGAAGCAAACCCGCTCTTACGTAGTCGATACCGACGAAGGACCACGCGCCGATACGTCGCTAGAAGCGCTGGCAAAGCTGCGCCCAGTGTTTGCCGCTAATGGTACTGTTACAGCTGGTAACTCTTCCCAAACCTCTGACGGCGCTGCCTTCGTGCTTGTGATGTCGGAGCGCCTGGTGAAGGAGTTGAACCTAGAACCTGTTGCGCGCATGGTAAATTACGCTTCTGAAGGCGTAGACCCACGCATTATGGGCATGGGCCCCATCAAAGCGGTGCCGAAAGTGCTGAAGCAAGCCGGCATGCAGCTCAACGACATCGACTTGATCGAGTTGAACGAAGCCTTTGCTTCACAATCCATTGCCGTAACGCGCGAGCTAGGTATCGACCCAGAGAAGCTTAACGTAAACGGTGGCGCCATTGCCCTAGGTCACCCACTGGGCTGCTCGGGTGCTAAGCTAACCATTCAGCTGTTTGATGAGTTGCGCGAGCGAGGCCAGAAGTACGGCATGGTGACGGCCTGCGTAGGTGGCGGCCAGGGTGTGGCTGGTATTTATGAGCTGCTGAAATAGCGGCTACATAGGTCTGTATCTCCTCTTTTCATACGTAGGCATAGAAAATAAAGAAGCCCCGGAAGCGGGGTTTTCTTTCACCAAAATAGGCTGCAAGCCTAACAAATTCCATAACTTAGAATCTCCTTCCCTTTCATATTCAACGCTCACCCAAGCCATGGAAGTATCAAATAAAGCAGTCATCAAAGGCGGCGAGTTTATCATTAAAGAAACCGACGCCCAAGACGTTTTTACCCCAGCCGAATTCTCGGAAGAGCAGCGCCTGATGTATCAGACCTGCTTGGATTTTGTGACCAACGAAGTAAATCCGCTGCTGGAACGCCTCGACAACCACGAAGAAGGTTTGATGGAGGACCTGATGAAAAAAGCTGGTGAGCTAGGTCTGTTTGGCGTGAGCATCCCAGCCGAGTACGGTGGCTTCGATATGGACTTCAACACAGCCCTGCTCGTGACAGAAGGTGTAGGTGGTGGCCACTCGTTTCCGGTAGCTTTTGCTGCGCACACCGGCATTGGCATGCTGCCTATTCTGTACTTCGGTACGGAGGAGCAGAAGCAGAAATACATTCCAAAGCTGACTACCGGCGAGTGGATCGGCGCTTACTGCCTCACTGAGCCCGGTTCAGGCTCCGATGCCCTAGGTGCCCGCAGCAAAGCTGTGCTGAGCGAAGATGGCGAGAGCTACGTGCTAAATGGCCAGAAGATGTGGATTACTAACGCCGGCTTCGCACACGTGTTCATTGTATTTGCACAGGTAGATGGCGACAAGTTTACCGGCTTTATTGTGGAACGCGATACGCCCGGCCTAACCTTCGGCAACGAGGAGCACAAGATGGGTATTCGTGGTTCTTCTACCCGCCAAGTATTCCTGTCGGATGTGAAGGTGCCGAAAGAGAACGTGCTGGGTGAAATTGGTAAAGGCCACCTAATTGCTTTCAACATCCTGAATATTGGCCGCATCAAGCTAGCGGCTGCTTGCCTAGGTGCTACGAAGCGCGTGGTGACTACTAGCGTGAAATATGCCAATGAGCGAGTGCAGTTCAAGCTACCAATTTCCAAGTTCGGCGCTATTCGCCATAAGCTAGCCGAGCAAGCCATCCGTACATACGCCGTAGAATCGGCTATTTATCGTGCTGGAATGGACATTCATCGTATGGAGCAAGAGCTTATTGCCCAAGGCAAGAGCTACAGCGAAGCCCTACTAGGTGCCGCTCGCGAGTTTGCCGTGGAGTGCGCTATGCTGAAAGTAGAAGGGTCGGAAGTACTTGACTTTGTAGTAGATGAAGGCGTGCAAATCTTCGGCGGATATGGCTTCTCGGCCGACTATCCCATGGACCGTGCCTACCGTGACTCACGCATTAACCGCATCTTCGAAGGCACCAACGAAATCAACCGGATGCTAGCCGTCGACATGATCCTGAAAAAAGGTCTGAAAGGCGAGCTAGACCTGATGGGCCCTGCGCAGGCTGTACAACAGGAATTGATGGCTATTCCGGATTTTGGTGCAGAGGAACCTACCGGTCTGTTTGCCGCTGAGCACAAGACCATTAAGAACCTGAAGAAGGCCATCCTGATGGTGGCGGGCACAGCCGTGCAAAAGTACATGAATTCGTTGGCCAAAGAACAAGAGGTGCTGATGAACATTGCCGACATGGCCATCAAGGTATATACCGCCGAAAGCACCGTGCTCCGCGTGGAGAGGGAAGCCGGTGAGAAAGGCGAAGAAGCGCTGGCGAACCAGATCGATATTGCCCGCGTGTATCTTTCGGACGCTGTAGACCTTGTGAACAAGTACGGCAAAGATGCCATTGCCTCGATGACCGAAGGCGATGAGCAACGCCTACTTGCCCTAGGGTTGAAGCGCTTCACCAAAGCCGAATTGTTCAACGCCAAAGAAGCCCGTCGGCGCATTGCCGCTGCTATGATCGAGGCAAACGAGTACGTATATTAGGTCATCAGGACCACGGATTCGATAGATTTTTCGGATTCCGCGGATTTTGTGGATGTTTAGTAACTTAAGTCTAGTAAAAAGCCTCTCCACTACTGGAGAGGCTTTTTATTAGACTTAGGCATAAGAATTAGAGGAGAAGTATTTACAAAATCCGCGGAATCCGAAAAATCCGTGGTCCTACTTCACTACAATCTTATTCAACATCAACGCTGCCGACTTCTTGCTAGGTCGGCTCACACCAATGAGCGTTTGTGCATCAAGCCAAGCTGTGAAGTCTTTGACGTAAGCAAGTTGCTGATCGTTTGCTACTTTCAGCCCAAGCCCTTTTGTGGGTTGTACAACACCCGTTTGGGCATTCACCGAACGCACGTATAAGTCTGATTTGCCTTTAATCGTCTCCTGCGTAAGAAATTGAATGTTAGAGCCAAACACCGCCGCCTTATACCCAATGCCAGTAAAAGACTCAGCTGGCGGTGCTACTTGGTTTTTGGCGATGATGGTGTGCCAGGTAGGGGCTTCAAATTCATTGTAGCCAAACAAATGCAATTCCTTGGTTCGCACCGGTGACTCGTCACCACCTTCCTCATATTTCTTCTCCGCTACCACTACAAGCTGCTTTTCCGGTGTAAGTAGTATGTCTGAGAGGTAAATATCTTCTAAGCGCTTGCTAGTACCTTGCGTAGCTTTATTTACTTCAGCTAGGTATTCAGGCGTAAACCGGAATTCGTCTGCAAACTTCATGGTGCCTTCGCCATTGAAGTCAAACTTCACGAGCTTCAAACTATAATATTGGCCAGTCAGCCGTTCCGTACAGATAGCTGCAGCGTACAAGGTGTTATCCGCTTGCATCGAAACTTTTGTGTCGAATACTGTTACTGTTTTCCCCCCGAAGCTGCCGCCTACAGCCACCGACATTACTTTTACGTCTTGGTTATCATTGCGGTAGCGGCGCACGCTGAGCTTCTTCATTTCATCGCTGATGAGCGTAACGTATTGTGTACCATCATTACTTAGTGAAACAGTAGGAGAGAAGAAGGAACCTAGGTCATGGAAATCGTAGGTGCGGTCCTTGAGCTTGGTAAGTTGCTCATCGTACACACTAGCGGTGATAGCGCGAATCTGCTCTTCGCGACTTGCGTAGCTCCACGCTACTAGCTTAGTACCGTCGGGTGAGAAAGCCACGCCCGGATGCCGGTCGCGGGTACCGGTTTCAACTAGTTTCTTTAGAGGCGCTTTCTGGCCAGTAGCTAGGTCAATTGCTTGCGCGGATAAAGTTTGGCCTGCATTCGTTTTGCCATAAACAACAACGAGTGCCTGCCGAGTACCGCACGCGAAGCCGTCGATACGCTGGGCCTCCGAAACGGGCAAAGTAGCCGACCAAGTCTTTTGAAAATCGGCGCTATAGCGTTCAACTGTATACTCGGTCGCCGATTTATGAGCCAAGATGAGGAAGCTACCACCAGTAAGCGGTACTGTTTTCTGCGGTACGCGCTGGTTGTAGCGGTCATCTGACCGTTCGGGCAAATAGCTAAACGGAACAGACTTTACTTTCTGCGCTTGGGTTGCGCAAGGCAACAGGTTAAGGCATGCCAAGCAGCTAAATAAGAAAACAGTAAATCGCACAACAATAATAAGTTAAGTGAAACAGTTTAAGAAAAAGAGAAAAGGAGCTTGCTAAATGCTGAAACCAAGCGGAGCCTGCTAACGTAAAATGCGTCGTTTGAGCTGGTATATTAGAGGACGCATATTTATTTACACTTCCTTAATAGCAGCGCAACAAATCGTTAGATGCAGAGCCTTTATCTTAGCAGCAGTTAAGAGAACAGTTGAAATTCCGGCGAAATTTATAAAATCTAGCTTTTTTACAGCTTATAGCTGTGCAACCTAGGTTACAAAATGGAGAGCTGACTGATAACGTGTTGACAACGCACTGACTTTTTCACTCTTACGCCTGTTTGTTGTGTAGTTCAACACTTTGGCCTTAACTTTGCCCCACTATAGGCATAATCCAAGTAGTTAAGTATTATGAAATCTTTACTTCGTTTTGTTTTGCTATTCGCGCTTATCGTTATTGGTAAGCTCACAAAGCAGTCAGCTACAGCCCGAGATACTGCAAAATTGTTGCACCGTAACAGTTCATTATTGATGCCAGCCACTTCTTTCTTTACGCGGCAGGTGTCATTGCCAATAGCTCCCGTTGGATCCGAGCAATTTTGGCACACCACCAATAAGGCAGAACAGCAAGTACAGTTTGAATAAGCGACTTCTAGTCGCTTTTTTTATGTTTGTTACAAGCTGAGCTGCCAAAGCTTAGCTGATGCGACTCCAGTTCACAGCCGTTGCTGGCAATGACTCTATGTGTCGCCGGATATTGAAGTTTTCGGGCTTTGTTAAGTCCGGATCATCGTCTAGTAGCTGCTGGGCCGCCGCCCTTGACTCAGATAGGATGCGCCCGTCCTTGGCTAGGTCGGCAATGAGTAAGTCGAGTACGCCGCTTTGTTGGGTACCCATTAAGTCGCCAGGGCCACGCAGCTTAAGGTCGATATCCGCTATTTCAAAACCATTGTTGGTTCGCACCATAGTTTCGAGGCGGATACGGCTGTCTTTGCTGAGTTTATAACCCGACATTAGGATGCAATAGCTTTGCTCAGCGCCCCGCCCAACCCGGCCACGAAGCTGATGAAGCTGAGAAAGCCCGAAGCGCTCGGCACTTTCAATGACCATTACCGAGGCGTTGGGGACGTTAACTCCTACTTCTATCACGGTAGTAGCTACCATGATCTGCGTCTCGCGCTTCAAGAAGCGCTGCATTTCGAAATCCTTCTCCTCGGCCCGCATCCGGCCGTGCACAACGCTGATTTGAAACTCAGGGAAGGCCCGCGCTACGCTCTCGTACCCGTCGGTGAGGTCTTTGTAGTCCATAGTTTCGCTCTCCTCAATGAGCGGATACACAATGTACACCTGCCGACCTAGGTTGATTTGGTCGCGCAAAAACTGGAACACTTTCAGGCGGTTAGCATCGTAGCGGTGCACCGTCACGATGGGCTTGCGACCTGCCGGCAGCTCATCAATGACTGACACATCGAGGTCGCCATATAGCGTCATAGCCAAAGTACGCGGAATGGGTGTGGCCGTCATTACCAGCACGTGCGGGATAATGTTCGGGTTTTTCTGCCACAGCTTCGAGCGTTGCGCCACCCCAAAGCGGTGTTGCTCATCCATAATGGTCAGGCCTAGGTTGCGGAACTGCACCACATCTTCCAGCAAGGCATGCGTACCTACCAGCATATGCATCTCCCCGCTCCGTAATTGTTCATGCAGTACGCGCCGCTCACTAGTACGCGAAGAGCCGGTAAGCTTCCCTAGGTTGATGCCGAGCTGATCAGCATACTGCTTCAATCCAACATAATGTTGGTCAGCTAGAATCTCAGTGGGGGCCATCAAGCAGCTCTGTGCCCCATTATCGGCGGCCATCAGCATAGAGATGAAAGCCACGATGGTTTTGCCAGAGCCCACGTCGCCTTGCAGCAGCCGGTTCATCTGTTTGCCCGCACAGAAATCCTTGTAGATGTCGTGGATAACCCGTTTTTGAGCGCCGGTCAGGTCGAAGGTTAGATGGTTTTTGTAGAAGTCAACTAGCGAAGGAACCTCCTTGAAAATCTGCCCAGCCAGTGCCACCTTGCGTTGCGTTCTTTGGCGCAATAGCTTGAGTTGAACGTAAAACAACTCCTCAAACTTAAGGCGGAACCTAGCTGCTTGTAGCAATTCCGTGCTCTGGGGGAAATGTATTTGCTGAAGTGCATCAGCCTTGCTCATCAGCCCATAGTGACGAACTAATTCTGGCGACAAGGACTCCTGAATATGCGGTACAGCAATCTTGAGCAAATCGGCTACCATGCGCATAATAGCCTTGCTATCAACGCGATGATAGTTTTTTAACTTTTCAGTAGTGTTGTAAACAGGTTGGAGAAAACTTTGACCTGCTTTGGCTTCTGTTACTTCCTCCAACTCAGGGTGCGACATCTGGGGTTTACCATTGAAGAAAGTAGGCTTACCAAAAACGATGTACTCCTGATGGTTCTTAACGATGTTCTGGAGCCACTTTATGCCCTTAAACCACACGAGCTCCAACTCACCGCTGGCGTCCGCTACTTTCGCCACAAGACGTTGTTTAGGCCCTTCGCCTAGGATTTCACGCCCCCGCAGGATTCCCTTTACTTGCACGTAAGGCAGGTCGTCGTGCAGGTCGACAATGTTGTAAAACTGCGTGCGGTCGAGGTAGCGAAAAGGGTAACGTTGAATGAGGTCGCCGTAGGTGAAGATTTCTAGCTCCTTCTGTAACAGCTGAGCACGTTGAGTGCCCACGCCTCGCAAATTCTCAATCTTGGTGTTGAAAAAACTCATATTTTCAGTCAACAGCTACCAGTTAACACTTCCCTTAGGACGGACCCAAAACAGCGAATGGTAGAAACTACCATTGAACTTGCCTCTGCTTGGCTATTTGTTGGTAGGCGTTAAATGGTAAGGGTTACTTGTATTGTAACGTATTGAGCATCCGTACAATATCTTTCTTAACGTAGTTGATGACGGGTGCTAGCGAATCGTTAGAAGTAGCCGTCGGGAAATACAACGCACCGCGAAAGAAATGCCGTGTGCTATCAGTGGTATAAAACTGAAACTGGCTGGGCACTTCACCCGATAGCTCAAACACTGCTACACGCATACCGTTCGGCGTTTGCAACACATCCTCATCAATAGCCGAAGCCTTAATTTGGTGCTTACTGGTGAGCTTACGAGCGTCCTCTAGCAGCTTGTTGAAGACTTTTGAACTGCGATTAACGTCGGTATAGGTAATCTGCACGCTGGCGTGGTACTGCGGGTAGTACAGATTAATCCAGTGTGGCTGAGCTAGGTAAGAGGAGTCGCGGAGCACCCGTGCGTAGCGCGAGTATTCAAAAGTATAAGGGTGCCCCGGTGCTAATTGCTGGTAGCTATGCGGAGGCAAATCAATTCGATTATAGCCCTTTGGCTTCGGCGTATAGTCAGACGTGGACGTGCAAGCACCAAGTAGCAACCAGCTCAGCGCGAAGCATGCAAAACGCAAGGATGGGGATGTTAGCATTCGAAAAATGCGAATTTACTTCTCAAAGGTAGCCTGAAACTACTGGCTCTCGCACCAATAACACAAAAAGCCCCAGCTGCGTGCCGGGGCTTTGTCAAAGAAAAATCTATGCCCTTTAGGAGGGTAGATTAAAAAGGAAGTTGATCAAGCTCCGGTTCTTGCCGGAAAGTTTGGGTCTCTGGAACTGCGGTTTGACTAGCGGGTTCTGTTGACTGATCGGTTGTAGGCCGTCCCCCTAGCATCGTTAGTTCGTCGGCCACTATTTCAGTGATGTAGCGCGTCTGGTTATCCTTGTCTTGGTATTGACGCGTTCTAATGCGGCCTTCGATGTACACCTGCTGGCCTTTGCGCAAATACTTTTCGGCTACCTCAGCTAGGTCACGCCATAAAGCGATGTTGTGCCACTCCGTTCGCTCAACGCGGTTGCCACTTTTGTCTTTGTAGTAATCATTGGTTGCGAGCGTAAAACGGGCTACTGTAGTGCCACCTTCCAAGTGACGAACCTCCGGATCTTTGCCCAAATTTCCGACCAAAATTACTTTGTTAACTCCTGCTGCCATGTTTACTAAAAGCTACTGTTAAAGAAGAGAAATAGGGATATTTTCTTCTTTAAAGATACCAAAATAGCACTAGTTGTCCAAGCTCAAAACCCCCTAAATACCCGTTTTTTGCAGGTAATTAGCAATAAGAATAGGCTTCGGCAATTGCTCTATTTCAATGGCCGTAAAGGGTGCTAACCCCGACGCAACAAGTGCTTCCTGAGGTAACGGTTCGCTTAACCAAATGAGGTGAAACTTAGCTTCCACTTTCTGATGACTGAGTACGTGGCGGTAAGTGCCAGTTGGCTCTGCCACTCGATTGGGAGCTACAATGCCACCTAGCTTTTCAACGGCCTCTAGTACTTCTACCGCGGGCAGGGTAGGCGCTGCGGTTTCCGTTAGAGCGAAATCATAAAGTCCTTGCCAGATGTCCTTGCCTGTGCGCTTACGCAGATAGGTTGTGTCGCCATGGCGAAGCACTAAGTAATGAAAATAACGTGTGCGCCCGGCCTTGGCTTTGCTCTTTACGGGCAACTCGTTTACCATTCCGTGCTGAAAAGCGAAACACTGACTCTGCAACGGACAAAACAAGCAATCTGGATTGACGGGCGTGCATTGGATGGCGCCGAACTCCATGATAGCCTGGTTGAACTGATCGGGTGCGTCAGCTGAAATCAAGGAATCAGCTAGCTGCTGAAACTGCTTGCGCGTGGCCGGTGCCGCAATGTCGGCCGTGATGCCAAACACCCGCGCTAACACCCGGTACACGTTGCCATCGAGCACAGCTACCCGTTCGCCAAAAGCAAAAGAGGCAATAGCCGCCGCCGTGTACTGTCCTACACCACGCAGCTTGAGTAACTCAGCGTACGTCTGCGGAAACTGACCGCCGTACTCGCGTACTACTTGCTGGGCAGTATGATGCATGTTGCGTGCCCGCGAGTAGTATCCTAGGCCTTGCCAGTGGCGAAGCACTTCATCTTCAGACGCTGCGGCTAGGTCATGAACCGTGGGATAAGTGGTGATGAAATCGTGGTAATAAGGAAGCCCTTGGCGAACACGGGTCTGTTGCAAAATGACTTCTGAAAGCCAAATGGCATAGGGGTCGCGGGTATGGCGCCAAGGCAAATCGCGCTGGTGGCGTGGGTACCAATCCAATAAAACTGGCGCGAAATATGAATGAGCGGGAACGGAATGATTAGTGGTCAAGTTTTTGAGTAAGAAAGGCTTGTCGGAAGGTCGACAGCTAAAGTTGGTTTAGCGTAGAAGTATTGTAAAACCAAAAAAGGGGGCTACCTTTGTGGCCCTAATTCCAAAGCGAACAGCTTACCGGGCAAGGGCTTACGTTTCAGAATGACATTTTTTGCCCAACACATTTTTTTCACTACATAGTACACTTACCAGCGTGACTAAAGCAGAAGTAATCGCCGAAATCGCCGACAAGACCGGCATTGAGAAAGCAGACGTTTCGGCTACCGTAGAGGCCTTTTTCAAAGTTGTGAAGGATTCAATGGCCGATGGCAGCAACATCTACGTGCGCGGCTTTGGAAGCTTCGTAAACAAGAAACGGGCAAAGAAAGTCGCCCGTAACATCTCGAAAAATACGTCGATTATCATCGACGAGCACTTCATTCCTAGCTTCAAGCCTTCTAAAACCTTCATCAGCAAGATTAAGAATAGCAAGAAGATCAAGGAAGAAGCGCAAGCCTAAAATCGTTTCTTCGTAACATTGCCGGCCGAGCCGCCGGGCATTCCACAACTGGGAGCCCGGCGGCCTGCTTTTTCCTTATGGCTCGTTCTTCTTCGCATCAATTTCTCGTTTTGACTGTTGCTGTTGCTTTAACAGCGGGTTTATTCCTGTTGCCGAAGGTAATCGTTAAGCCTAAGGAAGGAAAAGGAGAGATTACGCAAGATGCGGCTCGCACAGCTACTCGTGATGGTGGCGGACCCGCAGTGAATGGCTCGAAGGCTGTTGCATCGTCGGGAGAACAGCCTACTGTGATGGCTGGCGCAACGCCCGAACAGCCTCATATGGCTGTTGGTGCTAACCAGCGACGCGAGCTTAACCAATTGCTTCGTAAATATAATGCCGAAGCGGACCCTATGGCTAAACTACGTTTGGCTACCGATTTGGCGGTCAAATACAAGGCTGTTGAGAAGTTCGATAGTTCCGGCTATTATTACGAGCAAGTAGCCCAGGCTCGCCCTGGCGAACAAGCATGGAAGCGAGCGGCCGACGAATATTTTGAGGCATTTAGCTTCGCGGCAACTGAAGAGCGTGCGAAGCTTTTAGGCGCTAAAGCTCGGGAACTGTATGATCGGGTGTTGAAAAATAACCCTGATAACCTCGACGCTAAGACCAACCTAGGTATGGCTTACATGGCCAGCGACAACCCAGTACAAGGTGTCACTTTGCTACGAGAAGTACTTGCTACTGATCCTCGCAATGAGAAAGCACTGTATAACCTAGGTGTACTCGCTATCCAGAGTAACCAATACGACCGGGCCGTAGAACGATTCCGCGAATTGATCAAAGTAAATCCGGAAAACGTAAACGGACAATTTTACTTAGGTGTCGCGCTGGCTCAGACAGGTGCGAAAGAAGATGCAAAAGGAGCTTTCCTGAAAGCAAAAAGTTTGAGCACAGATCCTAGCCTTGCCGCTTCGGTCGATGAGCAGCTTCAAAAACTACAGTAGAAAAATATTGTTCTATGGTTTAGTTATCAAGTGTGTAGCATCTAGGTCAATTCTCCGAGAGAGATTTTGCTACTTTGCAACCGCTTTGCTTACTACAGCCAGCTGACAATTTAAGTCATTCAACAATCAACCATTTAACCTCAAAAACACATGCCCTGCGGTAAAAAAAGAAAGCGTCATAAGATTGCTACTCACAAACGGAAAAAGCGTCTGCGTAAGAACCGTCATAAGAAGAAGTAAACCCTCAGGGGTATGCTGGCGGGGCTTTCACATTGAGTTGGTATCCCGCTTATCTCTCATTTAGTATCCCCGAGAGTGGCTATAAGTTTACTTTCCTGTTGCTTAGAAGGGAAGCTGGCACATTGTGCTGGCTTCCCTTTATGGGTTACAGGCAGCAAGCAAAGCTACTCCAAGGGGAAATACTATAACTACCGATACATTGAGTAACGAATTAGTCATTAATTCTACTCAGGAAGGAGAACGAATTGCCCTGCTTCAGGATAAGCGGCTAATCGAATATCATTTCGACCGCAACGACACCAATTATTCTGTTGGTGACATTTTCCTGGGTACGGTCAAGAAAGTTATGCCCGGTCTGAACGCAGCGTTTATCGACATAGGGTATCAGAAGGACGCTTTTCTACATTATGGCGACCTAGGGGAGCAATTTCCCTCGCTTACTAAATGGGTGAAGGGCGTTCAATCGCAGAAAATAACCGTTGGGGCTCTGAAAAACTTCCAGTTGGAAGGGCCGCTCGACAAAGTTGGTAAGGCTGCCGACGTGCTCAAGAAGGGTCAGCAAATGCTGGTTCAAATTGTCAAAGAGCCTATCTCGACGAAAGGTCCGCGCCTTTCAACAGATATTTCAATGGCGGGTCGTTATCTCGTACTCGTTCCATTCTCCAATACCATCAGCATCTCCAAAAAAATTGTGAGTAAGACGGAGCGTGAGCGCCTCAAGCGCTTAATCGCCTCTATCAAGCCCGATAATTTCGGAGTCATTATCCGCACCGTAGCCGAGGGCCGCGAAGTGGCGGAACTCGACAAGGACATGCAAAGCATGGTGGCCAACTGGGAACAACTCTTCCAGACCCTGCGCACCGCGAAGGAGCGCGATAAAATACTGGGAGAGCTGGGCCGCACTAGCTCCATGCTGCGCGACATGCTCAACGAATCGTTCGATGCCATTACCGTGGATTCGACGCCGATGTACGAGGAAATGCGTGGGTATTTGGAAAAGATTGCACCCGATAAGGTGAGCCTGTTGCGCCACTACACCGGTAAGGTGAAGTTGTTCGAACAGGTTAATATCGAGAAGCAGCTTAAAACGCTTTTTGGCAAGACCGTTACGGTGCCAGGTGGAGGTTACCTCGTCATTGAGCATACGGAAGCATTGCACGTAATTGACGTAAACTCTGGCAACAAGAGCAACCAAGAAAACGACCAGGAAGCTACAGCCCTAGCGGTGAATATAGCAGCGGCTAAGGAAGTAGCACGTCAGTTGCGCCTGCGGGATATGGGCGGTATTATCGTCGTCGACTTCATTGATATGAAGTCGCCTGAAAGCCGCAAGAAAGTGGAGGATGCCGTAAAAGACATCATGAAAAATGACAAGGCTCGCTTCACGATTCTGCCTATCACCAAATTTGGTTTGTTACAAATTACGCGGCAGCGGGTACGCCCTGCCGAAAATATAATAACCGGTGAAGTGTGCCCGACTTGCGGAGGTACGGGCAAAATATCGGCTTCTATCTTGGTAACTGACGAAATTGACAACAGCATTGAAGATTTGCTGGTGACACAAAATCAGTCGGGTATCACGTTGTTTGTTCACCCATTCTTGCATGCTTATTACACCAAAGGCTTGGTGTCGAAGCAGATGAAGTGGTACTTGAAGTACTATAAGTGGGTGAAGGTGATGAAAGATACAAGCTTAGGCCTCACCGATTACCGGATTGAAGACGAACGTGGCGAAGAGATTGAACTACATTCTTCGGCTGCTGCTATGGCTCGTCTGCAAGACCGCGAGGTAGAGATTACAGATTAACGGTTTTTCTGCGAAAACCTTCCTGAATAAGAAGAAAGCCCGTGTTGCTCTGGAATGAGCAGCACGGGCTTCTTCGTGGGGATCTAGGTTAGCAAATAAATCTTAGAACTTAATACCTAGGTCTAAGGCAAACTCGTTGTTCTTGATAGTTACGCCATTGAATTTGCGTGTGTTATCGAAATAACGGTCGATGTTGACTAGGCCCCGGTGATAAGAGATGCCGGCCAAAAGCTTAGTGCTCTGTCCTACTTGGTACTCAACCCCAAAAGCTCCTAACAGCGAAGCATCAGGAAAGATGACATATTTCAGGGCTTTCGTTTCTCCGGCGGCAGTGCCGGGGTCATCGAAGAACTTCTTGTCGTTGATTTTGCCTGAGATACCAACGTTCGCTGAGCCACCCACCTGGAAATAAAGCTTGGTATCGGGGGCAATATCGTTCGTGTACAGCTTCACAGTGAGAGGCAACTCCAGATATTGGACACTATATTCCCGCTCTTGTTTTGTGCCAAGCGCGTCGTCTTGGTAAGATAAGGTGCCTCCTTTACCTGTTAGCATCAGGCCCGTGCTAAAGGCATAGTTCTCACCAAAGAAATAATCAACAATTACCCCACCACCTAATCGCAACTTAGAACCCTCTGATTGAAAGTTAGTAGCTGAGGGAGAGTTAGCACTCAAGTGCGCTAAGCTAGGGGATACCTTCAAGCCAATTTCAACCTGGGCTGAGGCAAGGGTGGCAGAAGCTCCTACGAAGAGCAAGCTGAGAAGTGTTTTTTTTAAAGTCATATAGTACTAAATGCAAAGAATATTACTTGAGGGAGTTTCTTTGGCTATTTTCGCCTCAAAGATAAAAGCGTGCACCTATAAGAAAGCTCGAATGCGCCTACGCCTAATTACGTTGTTTAGTTCTTGGTTATTACTAGTTAGTTGTAATAAATCAAATACATGTGAGCTTAACCCGGAGGTGGCGAAAGTGCACGCGCCTGTTCAGATAGAACGGTTGGAAGGTCCATTCTTTCGCATCCGCAACCAAACGGATGCCAAAGAATTTTTGCAGCAACATCAATTGTTTGCTGATCAGTTTTTGCAGCAGCGTCAATACCCCTCGCAGGAGGTGCTAGCTGGCGCGCTGGTGAAGCTTGCTACGAATACGGGCTTGCAAAAGCTAGGTAAGGAGGCAGAAAACGAATTCAAGGATACAGAGAAACTGAAGGGCGAGCTGAAGCTGCTGTTTCAGCATGTACGCTATTATTTTCCGTCGTTCCACGTGCCACCCGTGAAGACGTTTGTGAGCGGCCTCAGCCAGGACTTATTCGTGAACGACAGCCTCATGGTTGTTAGCCTCGATTTTTTTGTGGGCCCTACAGCTAGCTACCGCCCAAATGTGCCGGCATATATTCTACGGCGCTACACACCAGCGCACTTGCTACCAACGGTGGCGTTGGCCATATCGAGCAAGTATAACAAGCATGAGCTTACCAATCAGACCATGCTCAGCGAGATGGTACAGTTTGGAAAGTCGCTTTACTTTGCCGAGAAGGTACTACCCTGCACGCCGGATTCCGTTATCATTGGGTTTACGGCCAAAGAACTTACCGGTGTAGCGTTTAACGAAGGCAAGGTGTGGGCACACTTTCTAGAGAAGAACCTACTGTATAATACTAGCCCCTTCGTTATCCAGAAATATGTGGGCGAGCGGCCCGATGTTCCTGAAATCGATAAGACGGCGCCAGGACGCATCGGCGCGTGGGTAGGCTGGCAAATTGTGCGTAAATACATGACGGAGCACCCTAGCGTGACCCTAGCGCAACTAATGGCTGATAAAAACGCGCAACACATTCTGAACGAGTCACGGTACCGGCCTAAGCGGCGGCAGTAGTCTGGGAGGTGTTGAATGCTTTGGGTCACGTAAAGGGCACTTCGCCACTTAACCTTCAACAACTAACCTTCCCTACTATTGCATATTGCCGTTTTCAGCCAGTATCATACTAATCCTGATTGCCCGGCTACTAGCCGGCACTACTCCCTGCTGAGGCATATTGCGCGTACGCACCGCGTTACCCTCCTCACAACGCGCACCTGGGAGCAGCAACGCCTGACGCAGCACTATACTTGGTTGCCAGAAGGAGTGGAAATGCGGGCTGCGCAGGTACCTTACCGCAACACGATGGGCGTGGCACAACGGGGGCTAGCTTTTGCGCACTATGCAGCCTATGCGGTACGGGAAGGCCTGCGCATCGACAAACCTGATGTGATTTGGGGCATTAGCACACCTCTGACGGCGGCGTGGGCGGCAGCCCAAGTAGCGCGATGGCGCCGCGTACCGTGGGTGTTTGAAGTGCAAGACTTATGGCCAGCTTTTCCAATTGCCATGGGAGCGGTACCTAGGTTTGCCTGGTCCGAGCTCCACAAGATGGAACACAAGTTGTACCATCAGGCGCAAGCCATCATGACACTTTCACCCGACATGACGGACTACGTGAAAGCGCTGGGAAACATAGCGAAATCTCCGTGGCCATTCAACACGAGCAAAGTGCATACCTCCCTCAACGGGACTGACCTCGACTTGGCGGCTTTCGCAACCGAAGACGCGGTTATGAAATTACGTCAAGAGCTAGGTCTGACTAAGCAACGGGTTGTTTTGTACGCAGGCACGTTTGGGAGGGCAAATGCCATTCCGATGCTGGTACAAGCAGCTGAGCAGCTTGCCGCCATTGACGCTAACACCGTATGGCTTTTTATGGGGCATGGCTTCTACGAGCCGCTCGTTCGCGCGGCAGCCGCTCGTTGCGCAGCTATTCGCCTGGTGGCACCCCAGCCACGGTATGCAGTGTTTGCATGGTTCCGCTTGGCTGACGTGTCTGTGGTATCGTTTCTGAATCTACCTGTGTTGGACTCCAACTCGCCTGCCAAACTATACGATAGCCTAGCGGTAAGTACCCCCGTGATTGTGACCAATGAAGGCTGGACGAAGCGCCTAGTAGAGCAGCATGCATGTGGTTGGTATGTACCCGCAGATGATACACAGGCGCTAGTAACACAGCTAACGCAACTATTTGCCCAGCCAGAGCAACTGCTACAAGCAGGAGAAAGGGGCCGTGCGTTGGCAATCGAACAATTTGATCGAGGAAAGATAGCCACTGCTGTTCAGGTTACCTTAGAACAAGCAGCACGTTCAGCATAGAACCTGCCTAGGCTACGTTGCACCAACTAACAGCCGCCTAACTTACAGCAGGTCGTTGGCTGCCGGGGGCGGCAGAGGCCGGCTAGGTGCTGTAGCAAAGTTGACTTCGTAATAGCGACAGCAATCTGTGAGTGGGCAAATACCGCATTTGGGCTGCCGCGCCACGCAGATGTAACGGCCGTGCAGAATGAGCCAATGGTGTGCTTTGGCTACCACTTCTTCCGGGGTGTAGCGCAACAACTCTTTTTCTACAGCTAGTGGTGTTGTTGCAGTCCGGTTGACCAGACCTAGCCGGTGGGATACGCGAAAGACGTGTGTATCCACGGCCATGGCAGGTTGATTATAAATAACCGACACCACCACGTTGGCCGTTTTGCGGCCCACACCTGGCAAACGCTGGAGCTCCTCAATGGTGCTCGGTACCTCGCCGCCGAAATCGTTGACAAGCATCCGACCTAGGCCCGCTAGGTGCTTGGCCTTATTGTTCGGGTACGATACGCTACGGATAAAGGGAAATATCTCTTCTGCTGAGGCTGCTGCTAGCTGATAAGGAGTCGGAAATTGCTCTAGCAACGCTGGCATCACGAGATTCACGCGCTTGTCGGTGCACTGGGCGCTGAGTACCACTGCCACGATAAGTTCGTACGGGTTGCCATACTGCAACTCGGTTTTAGGTTCTGGAAAATTGTTGATGAAATAATCCAGAAAGCGGCGGAACCGCTCGGGCTTACGCATAAAGCAAAATGATGAAGTAGTGAGATTGTGAGTACAAAGATGCTACCTAGGTAGTTCTCCAACGCACAATCTCACCACTTCACCACTTCTGGTTCTATGGTCTCAGAAAATTACGAGAATACTGTAAAATAGAGTCTGTGACTTCTTTACTGGGAGCGGTGCGCAAGTCGTTCAGACAGCGCTGGGCCAACAGCAAATCGGCACAATGACTCGCTAGCTTTGGGTCATGAAGCAGGGATTGCTCAATCTCCTGCTGTTCTTCAGCCGGCAATTCGTTGTATAGGTACCGGATCAGTTTCTCGTGGGTAAACGTTTTGATCATAGAAAATAGGTTGCGCGGCCATCTTCTTCCGCAAGTTGATCAATGCGTAGCGCATACGCCCTAACGCTGTATTGATGCTTACCCCAGTTGCATCGGCGATTTCCTGAAAGCTCATCTCGCCATAGTGGCGCATGATGAGCACTTCCTTCTGCGCCGCGGGCAGATCTTGGATTAGCTCTCGAAGACGGGCGTGGGTTTCCTCACGGGTGATGGTAGCCTCCGCACCCTCTTCTGCCAATGACAACGAATTAAACGCATGGCTTGTTGTATCGAGATTCAACAAAGGGTTGCGTTTTTCGCGCCGGAAGAAGTCGATGGCTAGGTTATGTGCAATGCGGCAGATCCAGGAAGAGAATTTACCCTCTTCGTTGTAACGGCCTCCTTTCATCGTATGAATGGCCTTGATGAAAGTATCTTGTAGCAGATCTTCGGCTACGGCCTCATCGCGCACAATCAGCATGATTGTGGTAAAAACGCGGCTTTTATGCCGCTCCAGCAGGAGCTCGAAAGCTTCTTCCTTGCCGGCAATATAGAGCGAGATCAAAGCGGAATCGCTCGGCTGCATGGTTTCCATAAAAGCTACGGGTTTAAGAGAACGTAGAGCTTTAAACCATAGAATGCAGTTTGCCTGTGAACTGGATAAAATTCGGGTGAGGAAGAAAAGAAAGATGAAGATCAAATGTAGAAAACAGATGCCTCAAACACAATGCCTCTTCACTAGCAAAATGAAAAAATAACAAAAAAATGAAAACAATTTATTAAGTATTGTATATCAATAATATACGCGTGCATTTCGGCAGCTTTAAGATAAAAGAAAAAGACAAAGCTAACAGTATAAGGCGTAAATTTTTTTGTGACAGACAGGAGAGTTAGCGACTAGCACCAAGCAAGAAGAATCGACTCCGAGGAAGTAAATGAGATTACGGTCAGCTAAATCAGAATACCCTGGTAAGCGCTGAGAGGAAAACTCTCAGCTAAAAGATGAGCTAAGTCAAACTAAATGCCGCAGATAACTGCTTTATGCATAAAGGTTATTTCGCGTCTTCACGACGGAGGATGTTTACTTAAACTACCTTCGCTGTTTGTCACTCGCTTGTTTAAGCATGAATTTACCTGTCTCTGGGCCACATGATCCGTATGCCGCCCTTCGCTTGCCAGAGTTTCGTCGGTTGATCTTGGCTAGGGTTTTTTATACAATAGCCACGCGTATCCAGGGCCTTGTTGTGAGCTGGCAAATATTCAAGCTGACAAACGATCCACTAGCGCTCGGCTTAATCGGCTTGTCGGAGGCTATTCCCAGCATTGCAGTGTCACTCTACGCAGGCCACGTAGCCGATACAATCCGACGTAAAAATATTATTGTAGCGGGCGTAACGGTGCTGCTGCTTTGCGCGGCCCTGCTTTGGTTTTTTGCTTCGCCACTGGGCTTGGGCTTTTTGGCGCGTGGTTCTTTCTACACTCTGCCACTCTACGGGGTAATTTTCCTAAGCGGTATCGCACGTGGTTTCCTCGGGCCAGCTTTGTTCTCCTTTATGCCTCAGCTGTTACCTAGCCGGGAGCGGCTAGCAAATGCCATCACCTGGAATAGCACCACCTACCAAGCTGCCGCGGTAATAGGGCCCGCTATTGGGGGATATTTGATTGCGCATTTGGGAGTGAGCAACTCGTATGCGGTGGCCACAGGGTTGATGCTAGTAGCATTGTTGCACTTTCTATCTATTGCCTCTAGGCCACTGCCGCCAATTGAGGGCGAAAAGCTAAGCTTACAGGATAGTGTGCTGAGTGGGCTTCGATTTATTTGGCAAAACCAACTGGTGCTAGCAGCCTTGTCGCTCGATTTGTTCGCGGTACTTTTTGGCGGCGCAGTAGCGTTGTTACCCGTATTCGCCGCCGATATCCTGAAGGTAGGAGCGACAGGCCTAGGTCATTTGGAAACTGCGCCAGCGGTTGGCTCGGTCCTGATGGCTGCGCTGCTCACCTATTTTCCTTTGCACCGCCGGGCGGGGCGTAAGCTGCTGTGGGCCGTAGCGGGCTTCGGTGTGGCTACTATTTTCTTTGCCTTATCCACCAACATCTGGCTCTCACTTTTCCTGCTGTTCCTGACGGGTGTCTTTGATGCGGTATCAGTGATTGTGCGCCAAACGCTGATCCATACTTTTACACCCGAATACATGAAAGGACGGGTAGCGGCGGTAAACAACATTTTTATTGGCTCCAGTAATGAAATTGGTTCTTTTGAGTCGGGGGCCATGGCTAGGTTCCTTGGAACGGTGCCGTCAGTGGTGTTCGGGGGGCTGATGACCATTGCCGTCGTCGGCATTACTGCTTGGCGCGCCGATAAGCTGCGCCGTTTAGATATGACGCCCGAAAAAGCAACCGCTGGCGCCTAGGTGCTACGCTTACTGCTATCATGGCGTACCAACCTTAAAAAGGTCGTCCGGTGCTGTTCCTAGTTGGAAACAGCACCGGACGACCTTTTTAAGGCTAGGTAAAATCAGCTTGGTTAGCTAGCCGTTTTCTGAAAAGCAGTTCTGCTAACTTTCTTGCTCGCCGCTTTTGCTGGCGCTGGTCGTTTCACGGTAACAGGCACAGCTTGTGGCTGCCCAGTGCGCTTAACGATCCAGGCGCGGATAGTTTCGAGCGCTTTCGGAGAAAAGTTTGGCTGCTGTTGCCCGTTCACTAGAGGCCAATCTTTCTCTTCTGGTTGAAACAAGTGATTCACACCAGCTAGCTTCTGAACGGTGACATCATCGTTGCTTTTTAAACCCTTTTGCAAAATGCTCAGGTTCGTACTAGCAGCTACTTCCAAATCGGCCGTGCCATTTAGGGCTAGTACAGGGCACTGAACGTCAGATAGTTTGTTCTTGGGGTCAAAATCGAGGTAGTAGCGCGACCAGGGAGAAGTAAGATGCGCGGCCCGGGCGCGGGCCATACCAGCGTCGATGTTGCTATTATTTTGCCGAATAAGCGTAGCCACTTTAGTACGAGCCTGCACGTCATTCGGCGTTTGCCGAATGATATCTACCATATGCTCATTCAAGGCCAAAGCGGCTTTCACTTGCGCCGGATCAGCGCCAATCAGACGCATAATTTCGCCTTGTTGCTGCATGAGAACGTCGCGGCCCGGTAGCCCGTACCCAGCCAATGACACCACGAAGGCAGTGGTTTGGGGGCTTTGTGCTGCGGCTAACAGGGCAATGTTGGCACCTTCTCCGTGGCCAATAAATCCGATGTGCTGTGGATCAATGAGGGAGCGGGAGCGTAAAAAAGCTAGGCCTGCTTGCGCGTCCGTTACCAACTCGGCGGTAGTAGCGCTGGAATAGTTGCCACTGGATTTACCAACGCCTCGGTCGTCGAAGCGTAGTACGGCGATACCACGGCGCGTGAGATAATCGGCTAGGCTACCGAACATGCGGTATTCCTGCACCGTCACGTCGCGGTCCTGCGGGCCGGTGTCTGATACGAGCACCACTGCCGGAAACGGACCCGCGCCAGCTGGGATAGTGAGCATGCCCCCTAGCCGGAGCTTGTCTTGCGAATTGGTAAAGAAGACGTCTTCCTCGCGGTAGGGTGGTGTCAGGCGAGATCGGCGGGCGGTAGCAGCCGATGCCGTCGCTCGCTGTAGCACTAGCGGAGCCTTTAAGCCTGGTTGCTGCCAAGTGCCGGTGAAGCGTGCGCCGCCATCTTCTATCTTGCCTGTGAAGCTGCTACCTGCTTGCTCAATCTTCAGGGTGATTTCGTTTCCTTTGGTTTCGGCTTCTACTGGCATGCGGCTGATACGTTGCTGAGGCACATCAAGAGCGGCGTAGTAGGTGCCGTTGCTCAACGGCACCAGCGTAATAATTAGGTCTAAAGTACCACCAGGCACTTTCAATGGGCCTTTCCATTGCCCATTTAGGGTAGGCGCGTCGCCGGCTTTAACCGGGATGGTACAAAATAGATAGAGGATAAATAATAGATTGAAGATTATAGGTGGGGTACTCTTCATAACAAAAAGCGGAACTACTGATAAATCTTTTTAAAAGTCAATCTATCCAAATAGAGTACCAGATATATAGTGTATTTTAAATTATTTGCGCAGACCTAGGTAGTTTCGCATGAATGCTTCTCTAAACGCGACGAAAGGCATTCATTACAGCGCAAAGAGGCTATCTAAGCCCTCAAACAGCTTCGCTGTGGCACAAGTAACGAGGTACATATTCGCGGGGACCGGTGGGGCGCTAATAAAACAGCCTGCAACTCCTCTAGATTGTTAGAGCAGCTGCAGGCCGGTAAGTTAGGGAGCTAAGTGGCCTAGCGTTTCGTACGTTGGGTTAGCCAGTCGCCAATGCTTTGCAAGGCAATAGGAGAAAAGGTCTCCTCGATTTGGCCGTATTCGGTTGTCGCGCCCGTGGAGGCAGTTTGAAACATGTGGTTCAGGCCAGCTAGTTCTTGTGTCGTCACGTCGCGGTTGCCGGAGCCTTTCAAGGTCTTTTCGATGGCTGGTAAGTTGACCGCGGAAGCGACTTGTAAGTCCTTGGAGCCATTCAGCGCCAGAACGGGGCACTTCACTGCGGGCAAGGTTTTCTGCGGGTTGTCGGCGAGAATGTGACGGAAAGCGGGCGATGTGGCCATCACAGCTTGGGCCTCAGCCGCTTTATGAATTTGCTCGGCCATATCGGGAGGCAACGCAACCGACGGCGTGAGCACCTTGATGATCTGTTGCTGCGCCTGCACGTTGTTCTGCGTTTGCTGCACAATCATGAGCATGTTGCGCTGCCGCTGCTCCGTTGAAGCTAATACCTTGGGGTCTTTGGTTTTGAGACGAGCTTGATCCATCGCTTGGCGCGAAAGCACATCGATGCCAGGAACACCGGGCGTGGCGAGGAGCACCAAGAACGCAGGGCCTTGCGCTTGTCCGGCCGCGGCAATAGCCGCCGTGCCACCTTCGCTGTGCCCAATCAGACCTAGCTGCTTCGGATTGAGACCCGGCCGGCTACGCAGGAACGCCAAGGCTCCTTGGGCATCTTTGGCGTAGTCGGCAGCCGTTGCGGTGGTTGCATTTCCGCCCGACTGGCCTACACCTCGGTCGTCAAAACGCAGCACGGCGATACCGCGGCGCGTGAGATAGTCGGCGACCACGCGAAACGGGTGATGGCCAAAGATGCTCTCGTCCCGGTCTTGCGCGCCGGAGCCTGATAGGAGCACCACGGCTGGGAATGGACCCGCACCGGTTGGTAGAGTCAGAGTTCCGGCCAGCTGCACGCCTGGGTCTTTGCTAGCAAAGCGCACTTGTTCTTCCCGGTAGGGGAAGGGAGGTGCCGGCTCCTGTGGGCGCTTTGGGCCGGCAGTGGTAGTAGAGGTGGCTCGTTGAAATACCAATGGGAGCTTCGCGCCATTCTGCTGCCAGCGGCCGTCAATCTGCCGGCCGTCGCCGGTTAAGCGACCCGCGAACGATGCTTTGATCTGAGAAGCAGTCAGCAGCACGCTGTCGGCGCGTACGTCTACGCGGTCGACGAGCACACCTTGCGCGTTCTGGGTGGGCACGTCCAGCGTAGCGGTGCGGCGACCTGCATTATTGTCTTTGATGTTGACAATAAGCGTTAACTGGGTACCACTTGGCAAACGCAAGTTGCCTGCCCAGCGGCCTCCAACGTTGGGGCTGGCAGGCGGTGCCAGTAGCGTGGCGCTGGCGCAGAAAGGAAGCAAGTAAGAGAGAAGACCGGCGAGAACTGTACGCATAGAAAAAAGCAAGAGGAGACGACCACTATAGACGCAAAACGTCTGCCATTAGCGGAATACTATATCCTTCTATAACGACCAAGGTACTCACTTCCGTGCCTTCGGGAATAAAAAGTAGACTTTTACCAGTACTGGCTAGGTTTAAACCGTAATAAAGAAGCCGGCGGACCAGGAATGTTACCCTAGGTCTGCCGGCTTTCGTCTTGTTTTTAGCTAAATTTTACTTAGAGTCAAAGCTAGGTCAGGAGCCGCTAGTTCTTCGCATAGGGGAAGTTGCGCGACACTTTACGCATCATGCGTTCCACTAGATCATCGGTGGAAGAAGTGATGCCGTCGTCCATGGTTTTGAAGAAACGCCACAGCAGCTCGCCGTCGTTGCCGTCGTTTAGCGTCAGGAATAAGGAGCCCGTACCGGTTTTGCCACCTAGGCCACCAAAAAGTACAGCCGAGGCAATAGCCGCTCCTTCCGTTTTGGTTTGCTCCGTTTCGAAGCGACCCCCTAGCACGGCATCGACGCCGAGGGCTTTGGCTACTTCATCGCGGGTAGCTTGGTCGAGCTTGCCATACAGCCCAGCTTTCTTGAGTAAGATATTGGTTTTGTCAACATCCTGGAAGCTAACACTATAGTTGTCGGCTTTGCGTAGTAGGAAGGTGTACAAGCTAGCTTGGATAGACTTCGACATCGTTTCTTCCTGGTCGCGGTTGGCTTCGGCATTAAAGCCCTTGGGCTGTTTGCGATAGGTGATCTTCGCGTCGAAGGGCAAAATGGCTACGGTGCGGTGGCCGGTAATGGCCGTTTTCAACTTCGGACTTTCGAAGATCTGCTTGGCGCTTTCAAATCCTTGGGCGAAAGCTAGGTTGCTACCTAGCAGCAAGACGAGGACGAAGGCGAGGCGCTTTAGCAAGTTGGTTGTGCCCTGAGCGTAGTTACGAGGAGTGCGGGAGTGGTTCATTGTATGAAGGAGGTTGAGTGAGTAGTGGTTGTTTGATGAAGCAAAATTATTTCGCTACTCACTCAATAGCAGTATTTTACCTTGACATGATCATGTGATTGAATTTGCTTGAACGGCGCTGCTTACGCATTTATTTACTGCCACGCATCACATACACATGTGGGATAATAGCGCCTGGATAGCTAGGCTACGTACTAGGATGAACCATTAAAAACCACGTATTGAGCAATGCCTAGGCTATAAATCTGGCTACTTTGCCTTCCCTCACGTCTGATTTTCATGGAGCAACCCACCTGCATCTATTCAAAGCAGCAGCTTAGTATTACCGTCAGCCCAACGGCTAGCTCGGCGGCAGTGACTTTGCTGCAGAACACGACTTATGGTACCAACGGACCGAAATACAGCCACACAGGTCAGCAGAAAAAAGTAAACCACATCACAGGCCCCTACTTTTTTGAGTTGCGGGTGGGGGAGGAGGTAGTCGGTATGTACTGCCTTTCGGAGCGGGTAGTGCAGATGCCGGTTGGAAAAGTGACCGGGTTCTACGGCCGGTACCTAGCTATTGCTCCGGCGCATAGCGGCAAGGGCTACGGCAGTTTGCTCAAGACAGAAGCGGTGCGTTATATCGAACGCACCACGCCCGCGCCACACGTTTTTTACTCGTACATCGAGGAAGCCAATGCGCGCTCTATGCAGATTTCGGTCAAGGAAGGATTTACGTCACTGGCTCAGCTTGAAGCGCTGGTATTCGGGCGGTTGTATCCGAAGCAAGACCCACGTGTTGAGCGCTTGCCTATCAACGATCGGAATGCCCTACTCGCTTTGTTGACCACTGCGTATCAGTCGTATTCTTTCGTGCAGTTCAATCACGTATACGCGGGGCAGAACTATTTCGTGCTACGCGAAAACGGAGAAATCATTGCCGGGGTACAGGCTAATCCGGTCGTATGGCGCATTGTGGATATGCCCGGAATAAGCGGCAAAATCATGCTCAACATGCTACCCCATTTGCCTATCCTGAAAAGAATTATTAACCCGAAGGAGTATGCGTTTGCCGCCTTGGAAGCCGTCTACACAAAGCCCGGACGAGAGCAGGAGCTGTTTCCGCTGCTAGAAAGTGTACTGGCCCATTTTCAAATCACGTCGGCACTGCTCCTGCTGGATGTGAATGCTCCCTTGCGCCAACTGTTGAAAAGCTCTGGCAAGCTAGGTATCCTCAACTCCCTGAAAAAGAACATTTACACGGAAGTGATGGTCAAACTCAATGGGTTGCGGCTGGAAGAGGTGAAACAGTCGCCGGACCAGCCGCTGTACACGTCGGCATTTGATTATACCTAGCGGTGGCGTAGGTTCTGTCGGCCGCGCAGGGCCGCTTACGGCACGGCCACGTCCCACACTTTCGCCATCCTGGCTTTGCCCGCCGGGCCTTCCACCCACAGCACCACCACATATTTGCCGGCTTCCTTGTAGGTGTGCAAAGGGTGCTGCTCCGTGGACGTAGCTCCGTCGCCAAAATCCCACTGCCAGGAGGTAATGTTGCCTTCCGACTTATCAGTAAAGGCTACGAGTCGGCGCTTTGGATCAACGACGTCGAACGACCACTGCGCCGTAAGCGGCTTACGAAAGCTAGGTTCCAATGGCATGAGCGTGAACGGCAGCAGAAACGAGGCATTGCCGTACATCTTGTGCTCGCGCGACAAATTCCAGAAGTCCTGCTTTTTCACGTCGTTCACGTCGTCGTAGTCGAGCACGGCCCAGCACAGGCCCACTTTGTTGTTTTCTTCGAGCTTGGTTTCCACGGCGCGAGCGGGGCCTTCGGGGCCGGCGTAGTCGAAGGGGGTAATCCAGAACTCCAGCGTGAACTTACCCGCTTTGCCAGGACGGAAGTTGTAGTGATACGCCGCATTGGCGTACGGCAAGTCCTTGATCCACGGCTGGCTACCCCAGGCTAGGGCCCAGTCTTTGCCCTCGGCGGGGGTGAAGATGTGGTAGTTCTGGGCGTGTACACCGTGGAAGGAAAAGTACGCCTCCGACCAACTCAAGTCCTTGTTGGGGTGCTGCTCGGCGATGAGCGGACCACCCGACCGGTCGCCATCCACGACCACCTCGAAGATGTCGTTGTGCAAGTCGGGGTGGGTGAAATCCCAGTAGTTGTCGTAGGCTTCGTAGAGAAAGTACAGGCGGTTCAGGCCCTTCACCCAACCCACTTTCACCTTCACATCCATGTTCTTGGGGTCAGGCTTGTCGGTGGGGTGCTTGTCATTTACCAGCTGATCCATGCCCACGGTGTAGCTGTCGGGCACCATTTTCCAGTCGTCGGCGTCGCCATCCACGCGCGGAATCATGTTGGCCGGGAACTGGAAGACCTTGTAGCTGCGCGTTTCCTGGGCGAGGGTTTGGTGACCTAGGTTTAGCAGGCAGAGAAGGAACAGGAGTGAGATGGATGAACAGCGCATGGTTGTCAAGGTAGCAAATGCCTTGTAGGAACGCGCCACGGCGCGTTCGGTCATTGCGCAATTTGGTGACTAACAAAGCGGGTCGCGTGTACTGCGTTGCAACGTGTTGAGCAAGCAAAGCAGCCGACGAACGCGCCGCGGCACGTTCCTACAAAATTTGGTTTTTCCACTTAGTCTAGCCGCTGCGCTGCAACCTCTTGCGCGCAAAAACCATAGGCAGAGAGAAACCACTCCACTTGGCGTTTCCTCTCCGCTATGAAAAAGATTGCTCTGGAAGAACACTTCCTTTCTCCTGCTTTTGTCGAAGAGTTTAAGAAAGGTATGCGCAGCCTCCCCGACGAGGCCATGCAAAACATCCTGACGCGCCTGCAAGATTTTGGTGACCAACGCCTAGCTGCTATGGATGCGGCTGGTATCGATAAAGCTTTTCTTTCGCTCACTAGTCCTGGTGTGCAAATCGAGACCGATACTGCCCGCGCCGTGAAGCTTGCCCAAGAAACCAACGACTTCCTGGCCGCCGAAATTCAGAAGCAGCCTACGCGCTACGGTGGCCTCGCTCACCTAGCCCTGCAAGATCCCCAAGCGGCGGCCGATGAGCTGGAGCGCAGCGTGCGCCAACTCGGCTTCCGCGGCGCCATGATCAACAGCCATACCAACGGTCACTACCTCGACGAAGAACAATACTTTCCCTTCTGGGAACGGGTGCAAGACCTAGGAGTGCCCGTGTACCTGCACCCCGCCAACTCCTACCAAAAGCTCCAGATACTAGAAGGCCACGACGAGCTGCTAGGTGCCACTTGGAGCTGGACCGTCGAAACGGCGACGCACGCCTTACGGCTGGTATTCGGCGGCACCTTTGAGCGTTTCCCTAACGTGAAGCTGATCCTAGGTCACATGGGCGAAACCTTGCCTTACGTTCTCTGGCGCCTCGACAGCCGCTCACGCCTCGCGGGCTTACCCAAGGGACTGACCAAGCTGCCCTCACAATACATCAAAGACAACATCGTGATAACCACCACCGGCGTCTGCGCCGATGAGTCGTTGCAATGCGCTTTATCGGCCCTAGGTGAAGATAACGTGCTGTTCTCCGTCGATTACCCATTTGAGGAATCGAAACAGGCCGGCGATTGGATTGAGCAGGCGCCGATTTCGGAGGCGGTGCGGGAGAAGGTGTGTTATAAGAATGCGGAGCGGGTGCTGGGGTTGAAGTAAGAAAGATGACTTCGTAATAAACTGGAATAGGCCCAAAACTATGTTACGGGTTCTTTAGCTCGGCCGGGTTTATGATCCAGTTGTAAAGAATTTGTAATTCCCGCCCGCAAAGAGGACCAACCGGCTAGAATGTTACGTTGCAAGCAGCGCGGGTGCTGCGGATTACAAATCCGCTTCTCGAACGACTGAATTATAAATCCGGCCGAGCAACGTTGGTATATTAATACTTATGTGCAAATATTACTTTGATCTTAATATTCGCTTCTGTTTTTCCAATCGAATTTATCTTTATTGTTATTATTCCATTTTTCTAGATCGTTAAGCATTGTGCCAATTATTTTCTTGCTGATCCAGCGGCCGTTGGCAAAAACACCGGATATTTTTCGCGTATTATGTATATTTTCCAAAGGATTGGCATCAAGCAAAACAAGATCAGCATATTTTCCAACTTCTACAGTCCCAATTTTATCGCCAAGCTTCAGCCAAGTGGCGGGTAAGCGTGTGGCTGAAGCTAGAGCCTCTTCTGTGGTGAGCCCAGCTTTAACCAATAGTTCTAGTTCATCATGAAGTGAATATCCCCAAACTACCCCAGAAACCCCCGCATCCGTACCTGCAACAATAGGAACTCCGGCTTCCTTGAAAGCTTTTACCAATCGAAGGTGAAAATTCACCATGTCATCAATACGGGCAACACGTTTCGGATCTGTTTCCTGATTATAGTGATTGGAATTAAGCCATTTGCTTTGCATAAGCGGATGCACATATTTAAGGCTAGGTAGGTTGCGAACACCATCCAGTGAGCGTGTTTGATTAGCAATCCACACCATAGTGGTTAGGGTCGGGGTTAACCAGGTTCCATTGTTTTTGGCAAGTGTTGCAAAACCTCGTGCATCCTCGTCGCTTAAATCTTTGCTCTGCTTCGAATATTCTTCGGCGTGAGCTACCATGTCGAAATGAGGGATGAATGCTTCACGTAGTCTGCCTCTAAAAGCATTTGGAATATGCCCTACAACCTTCATTCCTTGCTTGTTAGCCTCATCAACAATGGCTTTGAACGTTTCAGTGTCTAAGCCGGAATAAAGCTTAATAAACTCGTATCCTTGCGCTTTAGCTATACGAACTGTTTGACGGCCATCAGATGGCGTGTTAGCCACATTACCTGAAACATTTCCTCCATCTATCAAAAAAGCTAGTGCAACACGAGGGCCGATTACTTGGCCTTTCAGTATTTCATTTCTTTGCCCGAAGTGTTCTACTCTTGCGCTTAATTCGAATACCGTTGTAACAGCATTTGCTATATAAAGCAGCATGAAATGCTGAGTTTTCGCGAAAAGTGTAGCTCCTTTTGTGGGGTAGTTTGCACTAAAATTAACGTCAGCTAGATTATGGACGTGCATGTCAATGAGTCCAGGAATGAGCCATTTGCCTCTTCCATCTATTATACTACTTGCCTTATCAGAGATACGGCTATTTATTGATAAAATTTTCTTATTCTTAATTACTACCGTAGCATTTTTAATAGTCTTATTTTCTGGCGTCATCGGAATAATATTTACATTCTTAATGATGTATATATCTTCTAATGGTATTTTGTTTTGTTTCAAATTACTGATAGATGATTGTTCTGATGCAGTGCAGCCATTAAGAGCTAGTACAATAAAAAATTGCGCAAATAGGCAGTAATAAGAACTATCTCTCATACCATTTTTGAATTATGTTCAACAATCGTATTGCTAACAGTAGCAATGTAACTTTAATATCAGCAATCTGCCTTCAATGCACAAGTAATGCTTCACGTCAATAGCTTAGAGCAGTGAAGGTGTACTAAGCATTCTAGCCGCCTTAACGCCAACCCAAGCCGGTAAGCTGTACCTTCGTAAACTCCTTTCCTACTGTCGGAAACCAAACCCTAGGGGAAGGCTGTTTACTGCTCTATGGCCGAAGAATCTTTACAAGTGGCTGCCCCCGCGGCAGATCCGATTGACCAGCTAGACCCACGCGAGTTCATTCTTATCAAAAACGCGCGGGTTCATAACCTCAAGAATCTCAGCGTGGCGCTGCCGCGCAATAAGTTTATCGTCGTCACGGGCCTGTCGGGTTCGGGCAAGTCGAGCCTGGCTTTTGACACCTTGTATGCCGAAGGGCAGCGCATGTATGTGGAGAGCCTGAGCAGCTACGCGCGCCAGTTCCTGGGCCGCATGGACAAGCCCGACGTCGATTACATCCGCGGTATCTCGCCGGCCATTGCCATCGAGCAGAAGGTCAGCATTAAGAACAACCGCTCGACCGTCGGGACCAGCACCGAGATTTACGATTACCTGAAGCTGCTATTTGCGCGGGTAGGTCGTACATTCTCGCCTATCAGCGGCGAGCAGGTGCGCAAAGACAATGTGGCCGATGTGGTCGACTACCTGTTTCAATTGCCCGATGGCACCCGCGCGATGATTTTGGCGCCGCTGCTGCCGAGCGAGGACGGCCGGCCCATGAGCAAGGAGCTAGATCTGTTGTTGCAGAAAGGCTACTCCCGGGTGGTGGTCGATGGCGAAACGTCGTTCATCGAAGACCTGATCGGGGAAGGCAAGCCGGAGCCGAAGGGCGAGTTTTACATCATGATCGACCGCGCCGTGATTCGTCCCGGCGACGAAGACCTGATGTTCCGCCTGTCGGACTCGGTGCAGACTGCTTTTTTTGAAGGCCACGGCACCTGTCTGGTGAAGCTCGATGAGGAAACGCGCACCTTCTCCGACCGCTTCGAGCTGGACGGGATGGTGTTCGAGGAGCCGAACGTTAACTTCTTCTCGTTCAATAACCCCTATGGTGCCTGCCAAACCTGCGAAGGATTCGGCTCGGTGCTCGGTATTGACGAAGACCTCGTTATTCCCGACAAAAGCCTGACGGTGTACGAAGGAGCCATTGCGCCCTGGCGCACCGATAAACAAAGCGAGTGGCTGAAGCCGCTGCTGAAAAACGGCATCCGCTTCGACTTCCCGATTCATCGGCCCTACAACGAGTTGAGCGAGGCCGAGCGCCGTCTGCTGTGGACGGGCAACAAATACTTCCAGGGCCTCGACGACTACTTTAAGTGGGTAGCCGAGCAAACCCACAAGATTCAGTACCGCGTGCTGCAAAGCCGCTACCGGGGCCGCACCACCTGCCCCGACTGCCGCGGCTCGCGCCTGCGCAAAGACGCCCAGTACGTCAAGATCGACGGCCACAGCATCACTGATTTGGTGCTGCTGCCGGTGAGCAAGGCGCTAGAGTTCTTTCAAAACCTAGGTCTCGACGAACACGACGCCAAAGTAGCCGAGCGCCTCGTGACGGAAGTCACGAACCGCCTGGAGTATCTAAACCGCGTGGGCCTAGGCTATCTGACCTTGAACCGCCTGAGCAGCACGCTATCGGGTGGGGAGTCGCAGCGGATTTCGCTAGCCACGTCGCTTGGTTCGGCGCTGGTAGGCTCCATGTACATTCTGGACGAACCTAGCATTGGTTTGCACCCGAAGGATGCGGAGCAGCTGATCGGGGTGCTGCGCTCCTTACAAAAGCTCGGCAACACCGTGATTGTGGTGGAGCACGAGGAAAAGATGATGGAGGAAGCCGACCAAATCATCGATATCGGCCCGGAAGCGGGTTCGGGTGGCGGACGGCTGATGTTCCAGGGCACGTACGAAGAGATTCTGCAAGACGAAACAACGTACACCGGGCAGTACCTGAGCGGCAAAACCGAGGTAAAAGTGCCAACGTCGCGGCGCCCATGGCGCAACGCGTTGGAAGTAACTGGTGCCCGCGAAAACAACCTAAAGAACGTGAGCGTGAAGTTTCCGCTGGGCGTGATGACGGTAGTAACGGGCGTTTCGGGGTCGGGCAAGTCCACGCTGGTAAAGCGCATTCTGGCGCCGGCCGTAGCCAAGCAGCTCGGCGGTGGAGCCGGGGAGGCTACCGGCAAATTTGACCGCCTCACGGGTGTACAAGGGCAGGTGTCGCACGTGGAGTTCGTGGACCAGAACCCCATTGGCAAGTCGTCGCGCTCCAACCCGGTGACGTACGTGAAAGCCTACGACGCCATTCGCGCGCTGTTTGCCGATCAACAGCTTGCCAAAGCCCGCGGTCTGAAACCCTCGCACTTTTCCTTCAACATCGACGGGGGCCGTTGCGAAGTGTGCCAGGGCGAAGGACAGGTAAAGATCGAAATGCAGTTTATGGCTGACATTTTCCTGACCTGCGAAGCCTGCGGTGGCCACAAGTTCAAGCAGGACATTCTGGAAGTAAAGTACAAGGACAAGGGCATTGACGAGGTACTGGAAATGACCATTGCCGATAGCCTAACGTTCTTCCAGGAGCAGCCCAAAATTGTGGAGCGCCTCAAGCCGCTCGATGATGTGGGGCTAGGTTACATCCGTTTGGGGCAGTCGGCTAACACGCTCTCGGGTGGGGAAGCGCAACGCGTGAAGCTCGCTTCTTTCCTCACCAAAGGGGCTACGCTTCAGCAGGATAAGATTCTCTTCATCTTCGACGAGCCCAGCACCGGCCTGCACTTTCACGACATCAACAAGCTCATGAAAGCACTGAATGCCCTCATTGAGCAGGGCAACTCGGTGCTGATCATTGAGCACAACGTGGACATTATTAAGTGCGCCGACTGGATCATTGACCTAGGTCCGGAAGGCGGTATCAACGGCGGACATTTGCTGTTCGAGGGTACGCCGGAGGAGATGGTAAAGCTGAAAGACACGAACCACACGGCGCGCTTCCTGGCCGAGAAAGTGTAAGCGAAAAGCTAGGCTTGGTCGTAGAAGAAAGAACCGCACTGTTGCGGTTCTTTTTTTATCTATACTAGTACCATGAAGCTAGGTGCCGAAGAACAAATCTTGGTAGGCCAGCCCCCGGCCGACGAAACCGAAACCGTGATAGGCAGCTTTCCGCCCACTCGCGAAGGGCTAGGTGCCGTGTTTGAGGACGACGGCGCAACCGGCTACTTCTATGCCGTCGACCAAGGCGGCGAGGACCCGGAAATTTTGGATGCGCTCCACATTTACAACGTGGAGGATGTAGCCGATAAACAGCTTCCCGTTACGGCCCAGATCTTTTGGAATGAAGAAGAAAATGCCGTCGCGCTCATCCTAAACGGCCAATGCCACGCCCTATACGATTTTCAGCGGCGGGCTGGGTTCTGCCGAAATGCTTTTCCAGCGGCGCAAAACGGGCAAACCGAGCCCCGCGAACTAACAGATGAACTAGTGCAGCAGTACTTTGCTGCCTAATAACCTAGGTTGCGCAGACAGTAAGTTGAAAAACAATCGTACGGAGCCGGTCGACGCATCGCTACTGTGAGTGACTTTTGATAAAAGAATTACTTTGACGGTAACGATGCGCTGAGCAGCTCTCCCTGACGGTTCAAACGGACAAAAACCAATTGTCTTTGGCTGTTGCGTGACGACCTAGGTTGCTCTCCCGACAAAGCACATTCGTTGTAAGAACCCATGGATACTACGTTTACAACAGAACCTTCAGCGGTTGCCACAACTACCTTTCGCCAGCGTCGCTGGGTGGCGGCGCTGACTATTTTCGGCAACATTGCGCTTACGTATTGGTCGCGCCTTCAGCCCTTTAATGGCCAAAGCATGGGCTACGTGTCGGGCAAGTATCCGTCGTTGCTCACGCCGGCGGGCTATGCATTCAGCATTTGGGGCATCATTTTCCTGGCGTTGGCCGTTTATGCGGTTTGGCAGCTGCTACCCACTCAGCGCCCGAATCCGTTGCCAGATGCTGTAGCGAAGCCCCTAACGCTCGCCAACCTAGCAACGGCCGCGTGGGTGGTGATATTTGCCTATGAGCACATTGCGTGGTGCGCCGTCCTGATGGTACTCATTCTGGCCGCGCTTATTCTTGTGTATGGGCGGGCGCGGCAGCTCATAGCCGCTGGCGTAGCACCTAGGCTAGCGAGCTTGCCATTTGCCCTGTACTTAGGCTGGATTTCCGTGGCCGCACCCGTAAACGTGACCATTGGCCTGCGTGCTCTTGGTTGGGAAACGCCCACCAACGTGACAGTGGTACTCACCCTAGGTTTGCTGGTCGTCATCACGGCGCTGAGCCTGTGGGTGAGCCAAGCGTTTGGCGATGTAGCCTTTAGCTGCGTGATAACGTGGGCGCTGATAGCCGTGTGGGTAGCACGGCGCGGCATGTACCCCGAGCTGGCCGGCGTCGCCCTGATTGGGGCGGTGGTGGCCTTATTGGGTGGTAGCGTGCTAGCTTGGCGGCAACAAAAACGGATGACGGCGGGAGTCTGATTCGTGTGCGTACTTTTACGCCAACATTTCGCCCAATACACTTCTTTCGCTATGCGCCAACACATCGTTGCCGGTAACTGGAAAATGAACACCACCCTCCAGGATGCCCAGGCTTTGGTTTCTGAAATCACTAACATGGTCGCCGACGAGGTTACCGACTCCAACGTGCAGGTGGTTATCTGCCCGCCCTTCCCGTTCCTGACGTCGGTGGCTAAGCTGCTGCCGGAAGGCGGTCGTTTTCACCTAGGAGCGCAGAACTACCACCACAAAGAAAGCGGTGCTTACACCGGAGAAGTGTCGGCGCAGATGCTGAAATCGGTGGGCGTGGAGTACGTAATCCTTGGTCACTCCGAACGCCGCGAGCATTTCCGCGAGGACGACCAGCTGCTCAGCCAGAAGCTGAACGCTGCCCTGGCCATTGGCCTGAAGCCGATCTTCTGTGTGGGCGAAAGCCTAGAAACCCGCGAAGCCGACGAGACTTTTAACTTCATTAGCAAGCAACTGCAAGAGGGTGTGTTTCACCTCTCGCAGGAAGATTTCGCCAAGGTGGTGATTGCCTACGAGCCTATCTGGGCCATCGGGACGGGCAAAACGGCTACGAGCCAGCAGGCACAGGAAGTACACGCCTTCATCCGCGAGCAGATTGCCAAAACCTATGACGCGGCCACGGCCGAAAACACGACTATCCTGTACGGTGGCTCCGCCAACGCCAAGAACGCTCAGGAGCTATTCGCTCAGCCCGACGTTGATGGCGGCCTGATTGGTGGCGCTTCGCTCAAGTCGCGCGACTTCACCGAGATTATCAAGTCGTTTTAAAGGTGCTTTGTCTTTCTGAACGTTGTGAGGCGCTGAGTATGGTTGCCCAAGGAGCATATCTCAACGGCCTCACGGCGTTCGGCAGGACAAATACTTAGGACCTAGGCCGCCTCTGCGGTTACTGAACCAAAGCTGGTCGAAAAATTGTCCGCAAGCGGAAGCCCTTACTTACTGCTCATGTTCTACGCGTTTATTCTTGCAAGCTTGTTGGGCGTGGCTACTGCCCCCGCCGCTCCCGCTCCGATCAGTCCGAAGCTAGCTGCCCCGGCGCCCTTCGGAACGATTGATGCGAGCAAAATCTTCGGCTCTATTTATCTGGAAACCGATCCGCGGCGCAAAAGCTACTGCTTTGCAGTAATCTACGAGGAGCCTGAGCAGGCTTTCGCCGACGTGCTGGTATACAAGGAAGATAGCAAACTCTTCGCCGATAAAGCCGGCGTTTGGTACTTCACGCCCACCCGGGATTTTGCCGACTACGCGCTGTTCGTAACAAAAGACAGAGGCCAAGCCGACTTCTCCATCCACTACACGAAGGTGCGCTCCTACGCGGGCTTGCAGCGGCAGTGAACCTGGACCACGGATTCGGCGGATTTTTCGGATTCCACGGATTTTGTAGCCGATTCTCTTTTCGAAGTAATGCTTGCTTGAATAAGTAGCTAAATAAACACAAAGCCTGCTCACCTAGAGCAGGCTTTGTGTTTATCAAAAGGAGCTAGCTACAAAATCCGTGGAATCCGAAAAATCTGTTCGAATCCGTGGTTCGGTATACCTTTGCCGCTCCCAAATGGGCGGCTTTTTCTATTGCTAACTAATTCAACATGGACTTTGTAGAGTTGCGGGTGCAGGCGCCGCGCGAACTGGCCGATATACTGGTAGCTGAGCTAGCCGAAGTAGGCTACGATACCTTTGAAGACAACGACGAAGGCTTCTGCGCCTACATTGGCGAGGGCGACTTCAACCTAGATAACGTGGCCGAAATCATAGCGCGCTACGAAGGCATCGGCGAAATCGAGTACGACCACCGTGTAATTACGCGCCAAAACTGGAACGCTGAGTGGGAGAAGAACTTTCAGCCCCTCATTATTGCCGACCGGGTTTCGGTGCGGGCGCCGTTTCATCCCAAGCCGGAGCCCATTGAGTACGATATCGTGATAATGCCGCGCATGTCGTTTGGCACCGGTCACCACGAAACCACCGCGCTGATGATTGAAAATCAGCTCTCCATCGATCATCAAGGCAAGCGTGTGCTCGACATGGGCTGCGGCACTGGCATCCTAGCTATTATGGCGGCCCAACTCGGTGCCCGCGAAGTGCTGGCCGTGGATGTGGAGCCCTGGACGGTGGAAAACGCCGCCGACAACGCCGCCGAAAACAACTGCACCAACATCGAATGTCGCCTGGGCGGGGTGGAAGTGCTGGCCGGGGAAGCACCTTTCGATATCATTCTGGCCAACATCAACCGCAACGTATTGCTGGAAGATATGCACGCGTACGCAGCTTTGCTACCCGCTGGCCACCCCATTCTGTTCAGCGGCTTCTACCAGGAAGACCTAGCCAAGATCGAGGCAGAAGCGCAGAAACATGGCCTCGTGTTTCAGTCGCACCGCACGAAGAACAACTGGGTGTCAGCCAGCTTCCTTAAGCAGTAAGGAACCAGTAAGTAATAGCATGAAGCTCCCGCTTCGCGTGTCGTTGGACGATAAAGCTAGCCTAGTAACCTAGGTGCCAGTCGCTCAACGATACGCGAAGCGGGAGCTTCGCGCTATCGCCTAGCTTGGCATGGGCTGCGGCGTGTAGGTGGGGCCTTGGCAGCGGGGGCCTTGCGGCGTCCAGGCTAGCTTGTCGATACACAGCTGACGCTCCTTCATGTTCTTGTCCCAGGCATGATACACGAGGTACTCAGTTTTGCCGTCGGGGCCCATCACGTGCGAATGGTGACCGGGGCCACGCACGTGGCCTGCTACCGCGTGCAGCACGCGGGCGCCATTCTCCGCTCCAGCGTCGGAGTAAGGACCTAGGATCGAATCGGCCACGCAATAGTCTACGCCGTAGCGCGGGGTAAGGAAGTTGGCGCCGCTGTAGAAACAGTAGTATTTGCCGTTGTGCTTCCGCATGAAAGGGCCCTCCAAGGTATGCCACTGCGCGAAGGTCTTGTTACCGTAGAGGGGCATGGTACGGTTGGTTTCAAAAACCGTCCAAGCGTGTTTGGCACGCATCACGGTGCGGCTTTCTCCCGCGAGCTTGGTCATGTTCACGAGCCGGTCCACGGCTAGGCCAGTACCCGGATAGTAGCCGTTATCGGAGTCGATAAAGTCGCGGGCATAGAACAGGTACCATTTTCCATCAGTATCCTGAAACGGGTGGGCGTCAATGGTGAATTTGCTTTCGGGTACGTCAAGCAAACCTACTTCTTGGTAGGGGCCTTCGGGTTTGGTGCTCGTTGCCACGTACAGCCGGTGGCCAACGCTCGCCCCGATGGCCCCGCCACCCCGGGAGTAATACATATAGAAAGTGCCGTTGTGGTGCACTACCTCCGGTGCCCAGAACTCTGCGCCTTCCGCACCCTTCGGTGGGGCGAGGGCACCTCCAAGCGGCTGCCAATGCACGAGGTCTTTGGAGGAAAGCAAGGTGAAGATGCGCCCATCCTTCGTCCGCGAATTGCCCGTAGTGCCGAAGGCGTAGTAAACGCCTTGGTGTTGCAACACAAAAGGGTCGGGGAACTGACTAGCGTATACTGGATTGGTATACGTACCGCGGCCGGAGGGCAGCATTGAAGTTTCTAATTGTGGCAAAAAGGGGAGCAGACCTAGCCCCGCCGTGGCTTGCTTGATAAAGGTTCGACGAGAAGGAGGAGAAGGGGATTCGGATGAAAGCATCTAGAAAATAGCGAGTTGAAAGGGTGGAAGGCAGTAGCTGGCTCTTATCGTTGCAAGTAAGCCGGCTAAGCAAACCTCGAATAGCTTGTGTGCTCAAAGGTACTATTTATGCAATCGTTTGCACAAATGAAAGGCAACGGGCGCATTACACCTTCCGTGTGCTAATAGGGTCTTAAACGCACCCTGGCTAAGCCCAATTCACGGAAGCTTGTCTACCAACCTGAGCACCACCTAGGCACTTCTGAAAGCTAGGTCAGCTTTTGCTCGGCTGCTGTGGCTTCTTCTCTGAAGCGTGGTATTGTAATGTTTAGCTTTTAGTTGATAACGGCTATAGATGAAACGACAAACAAACGAGCAAATGGCCCTGTGCCGTCCATGCTAGTAGGCCAATGAGTAGTTTCGCAACCTGTTGCCCTTCATATCCTTTTTGACTAAGGTTGGTGCAATCCAAACAACATAGAAAGTTGATTTTTACACCTAGGCTCCTAGCGATTCCCGTTCTTGAACACAGTTGCTCCTCTTCCTCCTAAAGGCTGGATCTTCGGCTTAGTTGGCCTAATTGCGTTGGTGTTAGGCGTGCGGCTGTCGTTTGTGGGGCACGGGGCCATGGCCTTTCCCGACGAAGAGCGCTACTATCAGTCGGTAGAAGCCATAAAGAGCTTTTCGAAAGGTGATCTGCGAGCTGTAGGGGCACATCTGGTGCAAACCCAAGGCCGTCCTGGCGACGCGCTGCTGCGCCTGCTTCCTGCCGCCATGCAAGGTATATGGTACACCGTGGGCGGGCCAGGCCCGCACAATCCCACGTCATTGCTGATTCCGGTGCTGTTCACATACGGGGTATCGGTGTTGTCGCTGCTGCTATTCTACCGTTTGGCACGCATGCTACTGCCCACGCAAGTAGCGGCTCTGCTGAGCACATTGCTGTATGCTTGTCTGGTGAATAGCAACGTGTATATCCGTCATATCTTGCCTTACGAGCTAGGTCTGTGCAGCTTCTTGGGGCTACTGGTTTGGCTAGTGCGAGCGCAGCAGCAAGGCCGCATACTAACGCTAAAGCAAACCTGGGCGTTAGGAGTAGGGGCCGCCTTCACTGTGGCTATTTATCCAGGCTATTTTTTCGCTCCAATAATTCTGTTGGCAGTGATGGTAAGCCCACTCCTGAAAGAGCCTATCTCCGCATTAAGCGCTACCCATCACAAGTTTCCCAGCTTCAAAGTTGTCGTTTGTTTTTTCGGGATAGGGGCCCTAAGTATGCTAGCTATTCTTGAAGTGTTGGCGCTACTTACCGGAGTTTCGTATCTGCAAGCTTGTCAGGAGCTGTTGTCGGTTCAAGCTAGCACCATTACCCAGGGCGATTTTCAGGAAAGCTTCTCTTTCTTATTCAAGTACTTATTTGAGGTTGAAGGTGCGCTTGGAGTGCTGCTGCTCATGCTAGTAGGTTACGGGTTAGCAAGCCGTTTATACAAAATGGTGCGCAGGCGAAAGCGAGTACCAAAGGTTGAGCTATCATCTAGCAATGCTCTGTACCTAGCTGTGCTAGCTGCGTTCCTGGCATATGCTGCGTTAGGCTTCTGGGGGCACAAGCTCGTGTTTTACGGCCGGGTCCTACATTTTTTTCTGCCGTTCATAGTGCTATTCGCAGTGGCATCTGCATGCAGTTGGAAAAGTATGGCGTTGAGGGTTCGGCCGTTGGTAGCTGCCTTCCTTATTGGCGTAGCGCTCTATTCATTTGGCAGATTTGCCCTGCAATACCGGGAAGTAGTATATCCACTCGATCTTCTAGCTAGCCCAGCCCTCAGGTTGGTGCAGCAGAACACACTTTTTCGCAATCAGATGAATGCATCTGATAATGACGACTATTATATAGCTCGGCAAAACTTAGCTCATACTGAGGGTGCACAGGGGGAAGCTATCCTGCTGAATTTCAGCTTTCTCTATCCGATTGTCGGGCCAGGTTGTAACGAGGTACGTATTCCAGCCGGTTTCCATCAAGTTTTTGCCGCGCCACATTTTTTGACTATTCCAGCGTACGGCTTTGAGGGCTTCCTCCCAAAAGAACGGGCCCTGCTCCAGCAGTGTCAATACCAGTGCAAAGTTTTTGTGCGGCAATGATGACAAGAGCGTAAGCTTATGCTGTACCTGTGGCTACCTCTTTCAGCGCGGCGGCTACTTGGTCTTGCATGCGTTGCAACGACTCGCGGGCGAAGCGGCGCTGCAGCATGCGCCCAAATAGCTTGAAGCCTAGCCAGTAGAACGGATTGCGGATGCGCCCGACCTGCGAGACGGCATGAATGCGAAACGTAACTTGGCCACTCGTGAGCTGCTTGTGAATGGTAAACTCGATACGGCCACGCTCAAAGTGGCCCTCCAAGGTGCTGTAGCTATAGCCCCACACCTGTTCGGGGCCGGTGGGCGTATCGCGGGTCTCATCTGTCACTTTACCAATGCGTACCCCAAACCAAAAGGTGAAGAGCAGGAACCGCCCGCGCAAGATCATCGTGCGGTTTTCCAGGGGCGCATCGGGGGTGAATATACCCGTGATGAGGTCGGGGGGCGGAAAAGTGTAGTTGCGTAGTACTTGCTGTGCCGCTTGCCAGGCGCCGTGCGGCGCGGGTGGCCCGGGGGCCTCGGCGGGCAGCGTGGTTTCGTAGTCATCGAGGCGCCAGCCATTGGCCGCATTGTATTCGTTGATGCGGTCGAGGTCGAAATTGTAGTTGGCTTTGGCGTACGTAGCCAAGCGAGCCTGTTGCTGCTGCCACAGGGCAGGCGGCCTAGGAACGGTGGTTGTCGTCGGGCTCATGCTTCTGCGTTTCAATGGTAACCGGACCTAGGGCTTGTCCGCCACTCA
Source organism: Hymenobacter crusticola (assembly GCF_002154225.1). Taxonomy (GTDB): domain Bacteria; phylum Bacteroidota; class Bacteroidia; order Cytophagales; family Hymenobacteraceae; genus Hymenobacter; species Hymenobacter crusticola. The sequence continues at coordinate 43,506 of NZ_MTSE01000005.1, read as the reverse complement.
CGGCGGCCACTCGCTCGCAGAACAAGCGCCACGTTTGTTCCTGCACGCGCTGACCGGCACCCACGGTATCGTAGAGAAAAGCCACCAGCCCGTCGCGGGAACTCGCCCACGAGTGAATCTCGAAGTGTAGCACGCCGGGCTTATCGGGGTGGGCGCCCGTCGAAAACCGGATACGGCCCGCTTCTGGGTGTCCCTCAAGGGTGACAAACTCGAAGAAGGTTTCGCCGGCCTCCGTTACGCGCACGCCCCCATTCCACGGACCTAGGATCTTGATTTTAAACTCGTCGCCTACTTCCAGGCGATGAGCTTCGCCTTTTACTTTCTCAAATTCAGCTAGCAAATCGGGCGAAAATTCGGCGATGTTACACCGAATGGCTTCCATAAGCTGCTTGGCTGATTGGCGAGGATGGGCAATATCAATGCTATAGCGGCGCTCAAATAGGGGGCCGGCGCCAGTGCTGGCCGGCTGCTCAGGTTCGTTCATATGGTAGAGAGTAACTGAATGGCCAAGTGACGGAGAGCATATTCTTCGGTGCGGGATAAACTTATCCTTTCACGTGAAACGCTCGTTTTCCTAAATACGTGGGATCTGCCCACGCAGCTACTCAGTCACTCAGTCACTCTCATGTACCGTCCCTATCACCCGCCCGCCGACCCCCTGGTAGTGCGCGAGCTTACCCACGAGCAGGAAGCCATGCGTACCCGCGTGCGTCTGCTGGCCTTGCCCCGCGAACCCGCCTTCATCGCGGGCTGCGACTCCTCCTTTCCCACCCCCGATACCATCTTGTCGGTGTTTGTGCTGCTGCGCTTTCCTTCCCTAGAACTCGTGGAAAAGGTGTGGAGCGCAGGCCCGGTTACGGTGCCCTATGTGCCAGGCTTTCTGGCATTTCGCGAAGCTCCCAATTTGCTAGTAGCCTACGAAAAGCTCATCCAAAAGCCCGACATTATTATGGTGGATGGGCACGGGATTGCGCATCCGCGCCGCATGGGCATCGCGGCGCACCTAGGGGTGCTGCTCGACAAGCCGACTTTTGGTGTGGCCAAGCAAAAGCTTACGGGCAACTACACCGAACCAGAAATCACGCGGGGCAGCATTACACCCCTCACCGACCGGAGTGGAGAGCTGCTGGGCGAAGTAATTCGCAGCAAAGACAAAGTGAATCCGCTCTTTGTCAGTCCTGGGCATTTGTGCGACCAAGCCACGGCCACTCGCCTCACCCTGGCCTGCCTGCGCGGCTACAAGCTCCCCGAGCCCACGCGCCTCGCCGACCATTGGGCGGAGGAGTTTAAGAAGGAGCTGAAGAAGTAAGAACTTCTCCTGTGCATTGCAGTAGCACGCAACCTAGCTTTTACTTAATAAAAACATAAACCAAAGCCGACTCTGCTGAGTCGGCTTTGGTTCGTTTAGCTGCTTGCTAAATCCGGAAAAACGCGGTTTTCAGCCAAATGTGACAGAATAGATGCACAATATTGTACATCAATCCAAGACGGCAATATAGAGAGAAGGTTTATATAATAATAGGGGGATAAAATTTTACTTTGACCGTATAAGCAGGCGTTCAAGAGGTACTAACAAATTCATTTAAATCGGGCCTGATCAGCCTTTTCACGCTTCCATCGGCTCCCTCGATTGTGGGCAGTGCCTAGCATTCCGCGTGCGCTATGCGCGGGAGGCTTGCTCGTATTTTTAGGACAAGCCGGCAGTGTTAGCGCCCAGGTGTTTAGTGTCACGGGCACGACGCCACCGAGCAACCGCGTATCGGTGCCACGCACAACGAACGTGGTAGCCACCTTCAACGAGCCGCTGAACACCACCCCCGCCACGCTGCAATCCTTACGGGTATACAGCTTCTTGGCCGGCGGAAAAAAAGCCGGTACGGCAACGGTGAGCGGCAATACGCTGACGTTTGCGCCCGGTACTCCTTTCCAGCCGGGCGAAACGGTGCAAGCCGTCGTGAGTTCCGCGGCGCAGAGCAGTAGCACGGGCAACACCCTAGGCCAGGCCGAGTCCTTTGCCTTTCAGTTTACGACCGCCACAACGCCTAGCGCCGGTACCTTCGGGGGCGGCTCCGACCCCACGGTGCAGTCGATACCCAGCGATGTGGCACTCGGCGACCTCGACTTAGTGACCCTCAATTACAACGGCAACGTGGTGAGCGTGCGCCTGAATGACGGCACGGGTACCTACGGTGAGGGCAGCGACGAAACAATCACTACTCCCCAAGGCTCCGGCCTGATACGGCTTGGTGACGTTGATAACGACGGCGACCTAGATTTCGTCACGGCTAACTCCAACACGACCACGGCCAGCGTGCGCCTGAACGATGGCACCGGCACCTTCTCCGGTAGCACCGAAGTACAGGTAGCGTTTAACCCCGAATCGGTGGCTTTAGGTGACCTCGACCGCGACGGCGATTTGGATGTAGTAGTAGCAAATCCGGCCCTGAATGCAGCAAACGTGCGCCTGAATAGTGGCAGCGGCAGCTTCTCCGGTAGCCAGCAAGTGGTGGTGGGTAGCAGTCCGCACCAAGTGGTGCTGCACGACGTGGATGGTGACGGTGACCTCGACCTAGCTACGGCCAACACGGGTAACGCCAGCGCCAGCATACGCTTTAATGATGGTTCCGGTACCTTCGGCGGCAGCCAGGAAGTAAGCGTTGGGGCTAGCCCGGTCAGCCTCTCCTTATCCGACTTAGATGGCAACGGCACCCTCGACCTAGCTGCGGCCAATTATGGTGCTAACACGACCAGCGTACGCCTGAGCAGCACCGCTGCAACGGCACAGGCCGCTAAGGTGCTGGCGGCTACTTCTTCCCGCCTCAACCAGCAGCTAAGCGTGTACCCCAACCCGGCGCACGCCCGCGTGCAGCTGCAACTATCGCCTGAGCTTGCCAACCAAGCGTTGCAGGTAAGCCTGCTCAACTCGCTAGGACAAGTAGTGTCGGAGCAAAAGCTAGCACCCCAAGCGGCGGAACTGGTGTTGCCCCAACTGCCCACCGGCGTGTACAGTTTGCAGGTGCGCACCAACCAAGGCCTCATCAGCAAGCGCCTAATGATTGAGTAGCGCGTTGCGCTTTTTCTAATGCGCCTTTTCCAAAAAGAGCCGACTACAGGTTGTAGTCGGCTCTTTTTTTAGGAGCCTTCTAGCACATGAGTGCTCCGCTCGATTAATAAAAACTAAGCTCGCTGTTCTCGGTTCAGGCCGATTCGCAGCCGCAGCGTTTTCGGTTTGAGGGGCTGTTTTACAAATGACCGATCAAAAGCTGCTTAGCAGACACAACTGAATTTAGCGCCGAGCCTTGGCATTCTAACAAGCGGCCTTCCAAAACGAAAGTTACCGTCTGAAGCAGTTGCAGACAGAAGGAGTAAGCTAGCTCTGGTCTTACCAGCGTTCAAAGGTTGAAGAAACGCCAACTGCAATCCACCAACTTCACAACCTATTCAGTGGCTGTCTTTTGTGACGGCCACTGGGCGGATGGTGTCTAACGCTATAAGTATTTTCATAAAATTTGTATTTTATATAGAAAAACAAGCTTTTTATTCTGTTCGGTAATAGCTATGTATTGTGATTATCAGTATCATTACGAGCGAACCATACCAAAACCCTGTTACTATGAAAAAACTTTTTACCCCCATCCTACTCGTACTCGGTCTGGCGGCACCCTTCGCAGGGCAAGCCCAACAGCTGTATACCAATGGCAACTTTACGACGGGCGCCACGACCAAAAGCGGTGTAGCTGCTCCTGCTGGCTACACTTGGAGCGAAGTGCAAAACAACACGGGCAATACCACTGAGGCGAACACCAACTCGGGCTACACGGCTAACCAAACTAGTAGTATCACGCTGGCCGATGATTTTACGGTACCCACCGGTCAATCGTGGACAATCAATGACCTTTCCTTTTTTGGCTACCAAACCGGCGCACTCAGCACGCCTTCGCCCTTTACACAGCTATACATCCGCATCTGGCGGGGTTCGCCGGCCGTAGCTGGCTCCACAGTAGTGTTTGGCGATCTAACGACCAACCGCTTGGCTGGCTCTACGGATGCGCGCTCCTATCGCATCTTTAACACCCTGTATCCGACCCCTAGCGCGCCCACTACCACGCGTAAAATCTGGAAAGTACGCGCTACTGTGTCGCCAGCACTAACGCTACCGGCGGGTACTTATTGGGTCGAATGGGCGTCAAACGTGACGGGAGGTGCCGCGCACTTCTACGTGCCCGTTACTGTTGCCGGGGTGCGGCAAACGCCGGGCGCTAATGCGCTGCAGTTCATTTCGGGCGCCTGGACGCCTACCATTGACACTGGCAACCCCGATTCGGCTCCCGATGTAACGGTTGACTTCCCCTTCATCATCAACGACGGAACCATTCTGGCCAACGGCCTCAAGAAAAACGCGGTGGAGCTGAAGGTTGGGCCCGTACCGACTAGCGGCACCGTAAACGCCGAGTTTGAAACCTTGCGCAGCACTGCTACGCTGGAGCTCAGCGACATGCAAGGTCGCCAGGTGTGGAAGGGCAGCGCAAAATCGGGCAGTAGCTCGGCCACCGTGCCCATGGACAACCTAGCTTCTGGCATCTACATGTTCACCATGACGTCGGCGCAGGGCAGCTCGCGGGCTCGCCTCGTGAAAGAGTAGCCTTCCTCTTCGCTGATATATGTAGTTAGCGCGCCAGCAGTTTCTACGGAGCTGCTGGCGCGCTTTTTTGTAGCCAGCTCTGTTGCAAAGCTCCCAGCGAACTGCTGGCCTCCAGAGGCAAGCCTAGCAACTGCGCAACGGCCTGGTACACAACCTGCGGACCCGCGGCCTGGGCGAGCACGCCGCGCTCCAGGGGCTGTTGCTGCGATTTGGACAGCTTTTGCCCATCGGGGCCGGGGAGCAGCGCATGGTGCAGAAACTGAATACGCGTGGCGTTGAAGGCAGCCGTAGCGGGCAGGTGCTGAGCTAACCATAGTTGGGCGGCAGTGCTGGGCAATAAGTCGGCCCCGCGCACGATGAGCGTGGTGCCGAGCCGCAGGTCATCAACCACCGAACCAATCTGGTAGGCAGGGGCACCATCTTTTTTGCGGATTACAAAGTCGCCCAGCGCCTGGCCTAGCGCTACCATAACCTGCCCTTGCCACCCATCGGTGAAAGAGACTACTGCTTCGTCGGGTACGTGCACGCGCCACGCTGCGCCAGGCGTATCGAGCGATAGGCCGCGGTGGCGACACGTGCCGGGGTAGCGGCCATCGGGGGCCAGGGCCAGAACATCGGTGCGGGAGCAGGTGCAGGCGTATACCAAGCCCGGCTGGTGCCGAAGCTGTTCGAGCAAGTTCTGGTAGGAAGCTAGGTAGTGCCGTTGTGAGTAGTGCTGCTCAAAGTCCGCGGGGTCGCGCGGACCGGTATCGTAGTCTAGCCCCAGCCAGTCGAGCGTGTGGAAGATGTTGGCTAGGTACGCCGGCCGGAGTCGGGCACGATCAAGGTCGTCGATGCGCAGGTGCAAGGTACCGCCCGTCCGGCGCACGAGCAGCCAGGTCAGCACGAAGTTGACGGCGTTGCCTAGGTGAAGGTAGCCGCTGGGAGTAGGGGCGAAGCGCCCCCGAGTAGGTGCAACAAAAGCAGGACGAAACAGCATCGCCGCGCAAGATACGGTAGCAATATTTCCAATGTAGCCGTAAAGAGACGCGTCGACTCCGGTCCGCCACTAACCTAACCTGCATCCGTATGCCCGCACCTCGTCGTCGTTATTTGCTTTGGATTGTGCTAGTCATCGTGGGGCTTGCCGCCGGAGCCTTCGGGCTAGGTTGCGCGCTGTCGGCACCGCATTACCAGGGGCCCGCTTCGGACCATTTTGGTGGCAAGAAGTTTAAAAATGCGGGCGACGTGCACGGGCAGGAAGGCCTAGGGCCAGTGCTGCGGTGGTACCTGCACCGCGACAAAGGGTACTTCCCCGACCAGCCTAACCTGCCCTACGGACCGAAGCCGCCCGCCCGCGTGGGCAGGGGCGAGCTGCGTGTGACGTTCGTCAACCACGGCACGTTTCTGCTACAGTTCGACAGCCTGAACATTCTCACCGACCCGATCTGGAGCGAGCGAACCAGCCCCTACGAATGGATTGGGCCGAAGCGCCTGCGCCCGCCGGGGCTGCGGTTTGAGGATCTGCCCAAAATTGATGTGGTAGTCATCAGTCACAACCACTACGACCACCTCGACGTGCCCACGCTGCGCCGCCTCGCGGCCCGCGACCAACCGCGCATTTTTGCGGGCCTAGGGGTAAGTGCGCTGCTGAAGCAGGAGAAAATTCCGAACGCCACCGACCTCGACTGGAACCAAGCCGTGCCACTGAGCCCCTTGGTGAGGCTCACGTGCACGCCGGCGCAGCACTTTAGCGGCCGGGGCCTGGGCGACCGTGACGCTACGCTTTGGGTAAGCTACCTTTTCCAGACAACGCGCGGCAGCTTGTATTACGCCGGTGATACGGGCTACGGGCCCCACTTCAAAGCCATTGGGCAGCAGTTTGCGCCTATTCGCTTGGCCATCTTGCCCATCGGAGCGTACCGGCCGCGGTGGTTTATGCAGCCCATTCACATGGACCCGGCCGAGGCTGTACAAGCCGCCCTCGACCTAGGTGCTACCCGCAGCATCGCCACGCACTTCGGTACCTTTCAGCTCGCCGATGATGGCCTGACCGAGCCCGTCACGGATTTGCGCAAAGCCTTGCGCAGCAAGAATCTGCCTGATAGCGTGTTTATGGCGCTCAAGGAAGGGGTGGGCTGGCAGGCTAGGTAGTGCGCGTTGCGGCGCGTGCCTACGACATCAACTCCTGGAGCTGCTGCGCATTCAGAATGGCCGAGGCGTCGATATCGTTGTTGAAATAGATGTATACTTCCTGTACCTGCTCGGGCGCTTGAATCTGCTGGGCAAGGGCGCGCAACTCCTCCACGGCGTAGGGCGACTTGTACAACTCGGGCACGCCATGCAGGCGGTAGTAGAGCACGTCGGTGTTGGCTACCACGTCGCGGGGCAGATCTGGGTGGCTCATGCCGCAGAAGCTGATGCCGTGCTGGGCTAGCTCTTCGTAAATAGTAGGCTGCCACCAGCTTGCGTGGCGCGGTTCTAGCACGTTACGGAATGCCGGGTCGAGGCTGCCAATGATGCGTTGGAGCCGCTCGGGGGTATAAGCCATTTTGGGAGGCAACTGAAACAGCACAGCCCCTAGCTTTTCCTGCAAGCCAAGTTGAATGGTCTGGTAGAAATCGGCGAGCAGCTGCGCCGATTCGTGAAACTGCTTGTAGTGCGTAATCAACCTAGGTGCCTTCACCGAAAAGCGAAACGTATCCGGGCTCTGCGCGTGCCAGTTCTGCAAGAAAGATACCTGCGGAAAGCGGTAAAATGTAACGTTCAGCTCCAGCGTGTTGAAGTGCTGGCTATAGAACTCAAACCAACGACGCTGAGGCAAGCCTGGCGGATAAAAGCGCTCTTTCCAGTGCCGATAATGATAGCCGGAACACCCAATAAACCAAGCCTGCGTCATACGTCTAAAAAGGCATTTCGTGAAGCCGCTTATACGGCTAAACCCCGCAGAGTGGTGGTCCGCAACGGTTCAGCTAAAAATTTCGATAATGTAACGTAACCAAGAGAAATTGGACTGCGTTAAATTCCTCATAAGCTCCACCTATTACTCTTCAGTGAGTAGCAATATTCAACTTCAGACGTCATGAAAGTTTTCAAAGTATTCGTCATCATGCTGCTAGCCTTCTTCACGCTCGGCAGCGAATTCACTCAGGCTCAGACAGCTCCAAAGAAAGGATGGAGCAAGAAAGCAAAAGGCGCTGCCATTGGTGGTGGTGCTGGTGCCGTAACGGGTGCCGTCATTGGCGGTGGTAAAGGTGCCGTTATTGGTGCCGCTGCTGGTGCCGTCGGCGGCGGATTAATTGGCCGCAACAAAGACAAGAAAAAAGACCCCGTACGTTATAAGAACTACGCTAAGAAGTAAGCTAGCGGCTGATAGAAAAAGCAAGAGCCTGCGGTGTGCACCGCAGGCTCTTGCTTTTTCTATCAGCCGCCGGTCCGACGCCCTAGGCGTCCGACCGATTGTCGGCTGCATTCAACGGGTGACGCTTGCACGAGCTCAGTGCATCGTTGTAGTAGATCGTTTTAACATCAACCGGTCGGATGTCTAGGGCGTCGGACCGGCAGGGGTTAGCAGCCGCAGGAGCTAGCTGCTTCAGTCGAGGATGACGTGCTAGCGGTTGGTGAGCTGCAGTCAAACAAGCCGAAGTGCCGCTCCTTGCTGCCATCTACGCGGAAGTACTGGCCGTAGCGCGTGTAGGTGAGCATGTCGGCGGTGTTGCCACACACGAGCACCGGGCGGCCAGTTTCAAAGTAATGATGGTCGTCGAGGCGAAAACCGTGGGGCTCATCCGGGGCAGCACCTAAGTAAGTAGCTACTTGGCCGTAGTCCTCGCACTGGTCTTCCAGGTCGAGCTTGAAGGCGCGCACCGTCATGGAGTAGAACTTAATGTTGCCGACTTTTCGCTCAATCTCTTCGTTGTTGATGGTAAGCTGGCGCTGCTCCGTGAGGCGGTAGTCGCGAATACCTAGGTCGCGCAACAGGCGCCGAAAATCCTCGATGTACAGCGCCCCGCTCAGGCATTCGCCGTACAGTACGGGGTCGTGGCGCAGTGCCTCGGGCACCCGGCGGTCGGCAAATACATCAGAAATGTATAGCTCGCCGCCGGGCTTCAGCACCCGAAAAATCTCGCGGTAGGTAGCGGCTTTGTCCGTGCTAAGATTAAGCACGCAGTTGCTCACTACCACGTCCACGCTGTTGTCGGCAATAGCGGCGCTGGCTAGGTTTTCGATGTAGCCTTTGCGGAACTCCACGTTCGGGCGAGCGTAGCCGAAGCGCTCCGTGTGCGTCTGCACGTGGCGCCGCGCCACCGCCAGTTGCTCGTCGGTCATGTCGACCCCGATAACGTGGCCCTGCTCGCCCACTAAGCTAGAGAGCAGGTACGCGTCGCGCCCGCTGCCCGAGCCTAGGTCGAGCACCGTGCAGCCCTGCACTGCCGCGGGCACGCACACGCCGCAACCGTAATATTTCTCCAGTACTTCGGCTTCGAGCGTGGCCAGTATTTTCTTATGCGCCGCTGGTACATCGGTGGTGCAGCAAGCGTTGGTTTTCAGATCTTGGCTGGAAGCTAGCTGCGTGCCGTAGTAGTCCTGCACTTGCTCCTGAATCTGTTGTTCCATAATCAATCCTCCGTTCGGCTAGTTGTTAGGATATAACTGCATTGGGCGCTTTTAGTCTCACAATGGCGACAAAAAAGTCATTCCGAGCAGGGCGAGAAATCGGAGGTTGCCGTGAGAACAGCTCCCCTAACTTGCTCGCGCTGCTCGGAATGACAGGCTACCAGCGACTTTCAGGCACTGTTCTTATTCGCCCGACGGGCTAGGGATGGGCTGCTTGGTCGAGAGCGGGGCCCCGAAATGCGGCGTGCCATCGGGGTTCCAGGTGAAGGCCTGAGCGCGCAGGCTGCGGGCTGCGCACTCGCCGGTAGCCGCATTTTTGGCGTGGTACACAATCCAGTCCTGCCGGCCGTCGGGGGAAGTGGTGAAGCTGTTGTGGCCGGGGCCGTACACGCTGTTCTCCACCGATTTGTGGAAGACCGGCTCGGGCGACTTCGTCCAGGAGCTAGCTTGCAGCAAGTTGGCGTTGCCCTTCGCCGTGAGCATACCCAGGGAATAATTGTCGTCCCAGCAGGCACTGGCCGAGTACACGATAAAAACCTGCCCTTTTTTGCCGCGCAAAAATTCAGGTCCTTCCAGAATCTGCCGGCCGCCGCCCTTTTCCCACGCAAACGTTGGGGTGGCAATGATAACCTCTTGGTCTGCTTTCACGGTCCAGGGATTTTGCAGCGGCGCTAGGCACAGCACGCTCTGTGGTCCCACGTAAGCCGAATACAGAAAATACAGCTGGCCACGGTCCTCAAATACCGACCCATCCAAGCCTGAGTATTTAGTGTTGACCTTGCCCCGGTCGATCCAGGTGCCAGTAGTAGGGTCGGGGGCGCTATTTTCCAGCACAAACACCGCGCGTGTCGCGTCGCTGGGGTGCTGGGCGTCGGTGGCGGTGTAGTAGAGATACCATTTGCCGGCTAAGTGGTGCAGCTCGGGTGCCCAAATGTCGCGGGCGTTAGGGCCGGTGGCGGGCGGCGTCCACACGGTAACGGGCTCCGCTGCGGCTAGTTGGCTTAGCGCCTTCGTCTTGCGAATGGCGAGCCGGTTGCCCATCGTATTCAGGTAATAATAGTAGCCGCCCTGACGAATCACCCACGGATCAGGACCATTGGCAAGCAGCGGATTCGTGAAGGTTTTCGCCGGCGATTGTGCCTGGCTGCCATAGCTAAGCAAGCAGAAGCCAACCAAAAACACCCGATAGAAGAAGCGAGGCATAGACAAGGAATAGATGGGAGAGAAACCAACAAGAATACCAGCGGAGCCTTTCAGCAAATGGCGAACGGCTTGCTTACTGCTGCCTGCTTTAGCGCGTAAGGCTAGCTATCTGAAACCCTTCGAAGCCCACCGTAGCCGTGGAAGGGCCCTGGGCCAACACGCCCACCCGCACGCCCCGGTCCCAGGGTGGCAGGAAAGAGCCATCCACCGCGGCGCCGTCGGCGGGCAGGTTTTGCCAGGTTTTGCCGTCCGTGCTCCAGCTGAAGCGGTACTGGTTGCCGCTGCGTGCCTGCAACTGCAAGTGCAGCGCTTTGCCCGCTGGCAAGGCTACTTCACCTAGCATTTGAGGCTTTCCTCCTTTCATCTGACGAAGGCGCAACTTGCCCTCACCTGCCACTAGCGCCAACGTGTTGTTGGGGTCGCCGAGGGCAGCTAGGCCGGCTACGGTGCTAGCCGGCAGCGCCGTGGGGTCGAGGGTAGTGGTGGCGGTATAATCGGCCACGGCTAGGCTTTGGCCGAGCGCCGCGCCGCTGTGGTCGGTGCGGGCAGTGAGCAGCAGCTTGCCGCCGCGCAGCGCAAATTGGGGTTTCTCCTCCACCGGCCACTGCCAGGTTGGGGCGAGCGTGGAGCCGTTGAACTCATCCGAGAAGTCGCGCCGGCTGGTGTTAGCGGCAAGGGCTGTCGGTACGCTGTGGTTGTCCAGGAACTCAGGCCAGCCATCGGCGTTCCACCGAAACTCGCTGAGCACGCCTTGGCGGCCTACGTTCTCAAACCCATTGGTGTTGTAGGCGTGGTGCAGCATAAACCACCGGTTGCCGCGGCTAATGGCCGTGCCGTGACCGGGGCAGGTCCACACGTCGTTCTTAACCAGAATGGGGTTCTGCGCATACTTTTCCCAAGGACCTAGCAAGCTGCGCGACCGGGCCACGCCGGTAGCGTAGGTACAGCCCCGGCCGCAGCAGCCGTTCGCCGCGTAAAAAGCGTAGAAGTAGCCCTCGTGCCGCACCATGCTCACGCCTTCCACTAGGTTGCCTTCCCAGGGAGCAGTGTTGCGGAATAGCTCGGTTTTTTCGCCCGTCAGGGCTGTGTGCGCATCATTGATGCGTTGGGCCCAAATAGGAGTGGGCTTGTTTGCACTGTTGCCGTCTTCTTTCCAAATTAGGTACGCCACTCCGTTTTCATCCCGCATCGGAAAGGCATCAATGGAGCCGTCGGGCTGGCCAACCAGCGGACCTAGGTCCTGGTAGGGCCCGGCGGGATTGTCGGCGCGCGCCACGCCCACGCTCAGCGGCCCGCCTTTGCGGTGTGCGGTGTAGTACACGTACACCTTGCCGCCATCCTCGCTGATTTCGGGCGCCCAGAAGTAGTAGTCAGCCCACGCGGGCGGCCCATCCGGGAAAACGTGCCCTACCAATTGCCAATTGGTAAGGTCTTTCGACTTGAGCAACGGGAAGATAGCGCCCCAGTTGGAGGTAGTCGCCGTGGCCCAGTACGTATCCCCGATTTTCGTAACCGACGGGTCAGGGTAGTCGCCAGCCAGCACGGGGTTGGTGATGGGCGCTTCCGCGCTAGCCGTCGGCGTGGTAGCCGTGTCGGTGGTGCCAGTGGCGGCGTGTTGCTGGCAGCTAGGTAGCAGCAAAGCTCCTACTAGCAGGGAGGAAAGCGTGTGTTTGAGGTTAGAAAGCAGCACAGTTGCAGGGAGAAAGGTGGAAAGACAACTTATTCGCCACTGGGGCGCGGCAAGGCTGTATTGATGGCAGCGGGCACCCCGAAGTTCGGGGTGCCATCGGTATTCCAGGTAAATTTCTGAATGCGCGGGTTACGCACGTCGCCACAGCCCTGGCCAGCGCTGTTGTTGGCGTGGTAGATGATCCAGTCTTCGGCGCCGTCCTTCGACTTGAAAAAGGCGTTGTGGCCTGGTCCGTAGGCACCATTGCTCTTTACAAATACGGGCGTTGCCGTTTTGGTCCAGGCCGTTGGGGTCAGTGGGTCAGCAGTGGCCGTGGCGGTCAGCAGACCGAGAGCGTAGTCGTCGGTGCCGCAAAAGCTTGCCGAATACACCACGTAGGTTTTGTCGCCGTGCTTCAGGATTTCGGGGCCTTCATTCACGCCGAAGCCGTTCTTTTCCCAGGAGTACTGGGGGCGCGACAACTCTACCCGGGGACCAATAAGTGTCCAGGGGTTGCTCATCTCTGAGATATACAGGCGTTGCTCGCCGCCGCTGCCCGCCGGCCACCCCGACCACAAGAAGTAGCGCTTGCCGTTCTGTTCCAGCACCGTCCCGTCGATGGCCCAGTAGTCCTCCGTGGGGTTATAGACGCGGCCTTTCTCCGTCCAGGTGCCCGTGGTGGGGTCAGTGGCGGGGTTTTCCAGTACCCAGGTGCGCTGCCCAGCATCGGCGCCCGGCCCGGCCGTAAAGTACACGTACCACTTACCATCGAGGAAGTGTAGCTCCGGCGCCCAGATGTTGCGGGAGTTGCCCCCGTTGCTGGGCGGCGTCCAGATAACGGTGCTCACCGCCGATCCTAGCTCCGATACTTTTGCCGTTTTGCGAATCACCAGGTTGTTGCCGGTGGTTTGCATGTAGTAGTAGAAACCATCTTTCTGGTACACCCATGGGTCGGGGCCAGAAGGAAGTAGCGGGTTGGTATAAGTAGCTGCGGTAGGAGGGGCGGGCGTAGGCGGCGCGGGCGCCGGCGTACTGCTCCCACCAGAGTCTTTACAAGCACCAGCCGTAAGCAGCAAGGCCACGGCCAACAGGCGCCAGGAAGAGGGAAAGATTGCCATCGAGAAGAAGTAAGAGGTGAAAACCTAGCTTTTAACAAAACAGCCGCCCCGGTACGAGGCCGGAGCGGCTGTTAGCAACAGGCAACCGCCAAGAGGCTTACCAGCCTGGGTTTTGCTGAAGCCTAGCTAGGTCAATGTCGCGTTGTAGGATAGGCAACAAGCGCGACTTGCCTACCACGAAGTTGCTGAAGTCGACATCGCGGGCCTTCAGTTGATCCACATCAGCTTGGTTGTTGAGCATACCCCAACGCTGCAAGTCAAACCAGCGTAAGCCTTCGCCCGTGAGCTCCGTTATTCGCTCGTGCATGATTTGCCGCTTCAAGCTCGCTTGGTTGAAGTTGCCGGCTACCAGTGGCGCCAGGCCTGCACGAGTACGCACGCGGTTGATGAGCGGAATAGCAGTAGCCGTTTGGCCTTGCTCATTCAATGCTTCGGCTTGCAACAGCAGCACATCGGCGAAGCGCATTACCCGGTGGTTGATGGGCGAGTCGAAGTTCTCGAAGTTGCGGTAGTAGTCGGTTTGGTACTTGCGCCAGTACACGCGCACGCGGTTAGTGGCACTGCTCTTATAGCGGGTCAGGAAGCCAACGCCGTAGACCAGCGTATCAGCATCTGTTGGCAGCGAAGTGGCAAACTGCGTGCGGTTATAGAACACCGTAGCGGCCAGGCGCGGGTCGCGGGTACCAGCAGCGGTGCCTTCCTGCAAGAACTCGTTTACCACCCACGGGCGTACTTCGCCGTCTACGAAGCCGCCGGCGTTGGGCGCCCCCCAGAACTGCGAGCGTTGGCCGCCCTCCGAAGAGGTGGCGTCGTCTTGGTCGTTACCACCTAGCTTGGCATCCGAAAACTGTACCTCGAAGATAGACTCGGAGTTGTTCTCGCTGGTGTGGCGGAAGTTGTCCGTGTAAGCGGCCGTAAGGCTGTAGCGGTTCGAGCCGATTACTTCCTGAAACTGAGCCGAAGCAAGAGCCCACTGTTTGGTTTGCATGTATGCTTTGCCTAGCAGCGTCGTAGCGGCGCCACTCGTAGCACGGCCCACATCGTTGCCGGTGTAGCTAGCAGGCAGGTCGGCCTTGGCGGCTTGCAGGTCGGCAATGATCTGCTCCCACACCTGGGGCTCCAAAGATTGGGGCGGCAGAATGGTAGGATCAGAGGGCGTGAGCAGAATCGGCACGTTGCCGTAGAGCGACACCAGGTTGAAGTAATACAGCGCACGCAGGAACTTAGCTTCCGCTATTACCCGCTTGCGTAGCGTCTCGTCGATGTTCGTGGCCGAGATATTCGGCACGTTGGTAATCACCTGGTTGGTGCGCCAAATAGCGCGGTAGTTGTCGCGCCACAGGTTATCCGATACCTCGAAGTTGTAGTTGGTCAGCACAAACTTGGTGAAGCTAGCTAGCTCCCCCCAGGGGCTGTTGCTGAAGCCATCGTCGGAGCGCAAGTCGTAGGCAAAGTTGAGCCAGCGGCGGTAAGTGCCGAGCTGCTGGAGGCCGCTGTAGGCCGCATTTACGCCTTTTACGGCGTCGTTGCTGTTGGCCCAAAACGATTCGGTGGTGGGCTGGTTCGGGTTCGGCTGGTTTAGCAGATCCTTTTCGCAGGCCGTCGTGAGTAGCAGGCCGCCGAGCAGCGCCGCCAGTGAAAGTTTATATCGTTTCATGAGAGAAATCGGAAGAAATAAAAACAGAAAGCACCGCCTTAGAAGCCAAGCTGCAAGCCAGCCGTGAACGTGCGGATATTGGGGTAGCTGCCATCATCGACACCGCGCGCTAGTGTGCCACTACCTACCGTTTCGGGGTCGTAGCCGGAGTACTTGGTGATGGTGAAGACATTCTGACCCGTCACGTAGACGCGCAAGCTGCCGATGCCTTTCACCCGCTCAACTACCGACTTTGGGATGGTATAGCCAATCTGCACGTTCTTCAGGCGCAGATAAGAGCCGTTTTCCAACCAACGAGTCGAGTTCAGGAATGAGTTGGTGCCAGCGGCATAAGCTGCCGAACGAGCTTCAGGCGTGTCGCCGGTTGCTCCAGCAATAATGGCCCGTGGGGTAGTCGTCGAGGGGTTCTGCGGGGTCCAGGGGCTGAAGTCGCGGCGGTAGTTGCTGTTATCGTCGGTGCGGTCAAGCCACCACTTGCCCACGTTTAGCACGTCGTTGCCCTGCACACCCTGGAAGAAGGCTACTAGGTCGAAGTTGCCATAGGCAGCCGTCAGGTTCAGGCCGTACTGGATCTTTGGAAATACTCGTCCGACGTGGGCGCGGTCTTGCGGGTCGATAACACCATCATTGTTCAGGTCCTTATAGCGTACGTCGCCAGGTGAGGCGAGCGGCTGTGCACTGGAAGCAATGTTGTCGCCCTGCTGGAAGATGCCATCAAATTGATACAGGTAGAAAGAACCAACCTCATAGCCAGCTTCCGTCCGGGCGGCGTCAGCTGCGCCACCTACGAAGTTAAATGCTTGTCCAGAGTTGTTTACTAAGCGCGTAACCCGGTTTTTCAGCGTGGTCAGGTTGCCCGTTACGCTGTACGTGAATGGCCCTTTATTCTGGTTGTAGCCCAACGCAAACTCAAAGCCGCGGTTTTCCAGGCGCCCGATGGGTTGGTAGGGGTTATCACCAGCGTTGCCGTAGAAGGTCGCAATAGGTGGGTTAACCAATGCGTTGCGCGTCTGCGAAATGTAGTAGTCGGCCGAGAGCGTGAAGCGGTCTTCCAAGAAGCCAGCATCAAAACCTAGGTTGGTGGTGCGGCGCTCTTCCCAAGTAATGTTGTTGCTAGCTAGCTGCGTTTGCGATTGGCCGTTAATAATCGTCTGGCTGGAGCCGAGCGGGTAGTTAACGTTCGGGTTGATCGTGCCTAGGTAGCTATAAGAGCCACCGTAAGCGCCGGTGATGAAGTCGTTGCCGTTTGCTCCGTAGCTAGCGCGCAGCTTGAGGTTGCTAACCACATCGGTGGCTTCCTGGAAGAACTCTTCCTTGGAAATACGCCAGCCTGCTGACGCCGCCCAGAAGGTGCCCCAGCGGTCAGCGAAGCGCGAAGAACCGTCGCGACGGATGGCGCCCGTGAGCAAGTAGCGCTGGTTGTAATCGTACGACAGCTGTCCGAAATACGATTCCTTCGTCCAGGTGTATTCGTTGCCCGTTACTTGTGGCGCAGTGCTGCCTGCGCTCAACGCCCAGTAGTACACGGGGCCGGTGCCGTAATCGTTGTTGAGGCCGCGCGTAAACTCGTTGTGCTGGCGCTGCCGGCTATAACCCGCTACGGCCGTTAGGTTGTGGTCGCCGAAGCTTCTATCAAAGGTCAGCGTATTCTCGGCGAGGCCAAACAGCTCGTTGCCCTGGTTCTCGGCGTAGGAAGAAGGGTTCAGCGGGTCATTTTGCCGCCACTGTCCGTATTGCCGCTTTTCGCGGTCGTGGTAGGCGTGAAACTCCGTACCTAGGTTGAGGCGGTAGCGCAGAAAGCTCGTAATGTCGAACTCGCCGAAGATGCTACCCTGTAGGCGGTTAGAAGTGCCTGTGTTGTTAAACAGGTTTTGCAGCGCGATGGGGTTGGTGCCGAAGGTACTAGCATTGGTATCGCCGTAGCCATAACCTCCCGATTTGGTCGGATCCTTCACCGGAATCACCGGTAGCATGCGCAGAATGTCGTTGAACGGGGTTCCGTTGATACGTGTCTGGTTCGTGCGGGTGAGTAGTAGGCTTTCGCCTACGCGCAATTTGCCACGCGAGAAACCCGAGTTGATCCGGACGCTGTAGCGCTCAAACTTAGGTCCGACAACGGTGCCGTTCTGTTTGAAATAACCCGCACCAATCAGGAAGTTGGTCGAGTTGTTCTCTCCTTTGCTACCACCCGAAAAGTTCAGGTTGTAGTCCTGTACCGAGCCCTGCTTGATGAACTCTTTCTGCCAGTCCGTATCAATTACTTGGCCGTTAGCACCTAGGGGTAGCGTGTTGGCATATGGAAGCCGAGGAACACCTGGGGCGTTATCGTGCGCTTGGTTGTTGATGGTTGCCCAGTTTTGGGCATTCATCAGGTCGTACGTCTTGGTGATGTTCTGCACCCCAGCGTAGGCGTTGAAGCTAACAGCGGGTGTGCCGGCCTTGCCGCGGCGGGTCGTGATGATAATCACCCCGTTAGCACCGCTGGAGCCGTAGGGCGCCAGAGAGGCAGCGTCCTTCAGCACCTGCACGCTTTCCACATCCTGAGGATTGAAATCGCGCAGGTTGGTGGTCCAAAGTCCATCTACTACGTACAGTGGGCCGCTGCCACTACCTAGGCTTCCAATACCGCGAATATTTACGGTGGGAGCTTGGCCCGGCACGCCCGAGCTCGTGACTTGCACGCCCGGCAAGCGACCTTGGATACCTTCGGCTAGGGTAGCCACCGGGGCCCGGCGCACGTCGGTGCCGCTAACGGTGGCTACAGAACCTGTTACTTGCTCGCGGTTCTGGGTCAGATAACCTACCACGACCACATCGTTGAGCGTTTTGGTATCCGGCGCCAACGAAATGTTAATAGCGGTGCGGCCTCCTACGGCAACTTCCTGGGCAGTATAGCCTACGAAAGAAACGACTAGTGTGGCGTTGCTAGGGGCCGTTAGGGTAAAGCGACCATCGGCATCGGTTTGCGCTCCGTTGGTAGTGCCTTTCACCACTACGTTTACGCCGGGCAATCCGGCACCTTTCTCGTCAACTATGCGGCCACTGACGGGGCCATCCGCTTGGAAATAAACGAGTGCTGCCTCGTTGGATAGGTCAATTGAGCGACCCGTGGCTGCTGCCAACGGCTGAGCGGCCAGGCAGCAAAGCAGGGCTGGCGCCGCGAGCTGAGGCAGCTTGGGTACGTGCTTTTTCATAAAGATGTGTGGTTTGTGGGAAGAAAGGGGAAGCTAAACTGGCATGTGCAATCGATTGCACATAGCATGCATTTGCAATCGATTGCAAATTGAGGAGTTAGAAAAGTAGGGGATTGAAAAAAAGGCTGGGAGTCAGTAAGCGTTGACGCCGTTGGTTAACGGTCGGTGGGGGTGGATCTGGTGGGTGCCAGTGAGGAAGTTGCTCCTCCGCAAGAAAGCAGCAGCAATTTTACCAGTAATTAAGGATAATGTCAATAAATAACGTTCAATTTTCATATGGATTAATCCTATTATGTACGATAAACCTCTTTTTAACGGATTCATTCACACCTAGGTTTTCACCTGTAGACATAGTGAGTAAAAAAGATGCACTCAGTCAAAAACATGTTAGTTTGTTGAATGCCATATAGATGATAGCCCATTTGCAATCGATTGCACGTGCATAATCTTTACAAGTCATTTTAATACTTTATCATTGCCACACGTATACTTGTTTCTTACTATCTCCTCCGCATATGCCCCTTCAGTCCATTGCTGCTGCTTTTCAGCGTCATTTTGGGCACGAACCGCTACTGGTGCGCGCCCCAGGCCGAGTTAATCTAATCGGTGAGCACACAGATTATAACGGCGGTTTTGTGCTACCAGCCGCTATCGACAAAGAAATTTACTTTGCCGTGGCCCTCAATGATAGTACGACGGCGCGGCTCCATTCTTACGACCTGAACGAGTCGTACACGACGGAGATAAGCGAAGTTCACCGCGACGAGACGCAGTGGGCCAACTATTTGAAAGGCGTGGTCGCGCAGTTTCAGAAGCGCGGCATTGAGGTGCCCGGTTTCGACTGCATGTTTGGTGGTAATATTCCGATAGGAGCAGGCTTGTCGTCGTCGGCGGCGGTGGAATGCGGCCTAGGGTTCGCCTTGAACGAGCTGCTTGGCACCCGCCTCGACCGCATGGAGCTTGCCCGCATGGGCCAGCAGGCCGAACACGAGTACGCTGGCGTCCGCTCGGGCCTCATGGATCAGTTTGCCAGCCTGTTCGGCAGACCCGAGCATGTGGTACGCCTCGACTGCCGTTCTCTTGACTACGAGTATTTTCCCTTCAACACCGAGAATTGCCACATTGTGCTTTGCAACTCCGGCGTGAAGCACTCCTTGGCTAGCTCCGAGTACAACACCCGCCGCCATGAGTGCGAGCAAGGCGTGGCGATTTTGCAGAAATATTATCCTCAGGTGCACAGCTTGCGCGATGCTACCCTCGAACAAGTGGAGAAGCACCGGGAAGAGCTAGGGGACGTGGTATACCGCCGCTGCCGCTACGTGGTGGAGGAAAACCTACGGGTGGAATCGGCCAGCAACCACTTGCTAGAAGGCAACTTGGAGGCGTTCGGCCAAGATATGTACGGCTCGCACGCCGGCCTGCGCGACGATTATGAAGTGAGCTGCAAGGAGCTAGACGTGCTAGTGGATGTGGCCAGAACGGTGCCCGGCGTGTACGGCGCCCGCATGATGGGTGGTGGCTTCGGCGGCTGCACCATCAACCTAGTAGCTCCAGATCAGGTCGATAACTTCGTGGCTACCATGACGCAGGCCTACCACGAAAAGCTGCAACTGAAGCTCGAAACGTATAAAACCAAGATTGTTGGTGGTGTAGAAGCGGTGGCTTCGCCAGCGAGTAAGTGAGTAACGGAGTAAGGCGGCGCCAAAACATTACTCAGCTACTTCGTCACTCAGTTACTTAAATACTCAGTTACTCAAACACCCTCTCATGTCTGCTTTCGATACCACCGAGCACTCGCACCGCCGGTTTAACCCGCTCACGGGCGACTGGATCCTTGTGTCGCCGCACCGCTCGAAGCGCCCCTGGCTAGGCCAGCAGGAAAAGCCCGAGCAGGAAGTGCGCCCCGCCTACGATCCTACGTGCTACCTCTGCCCTGGCAACACCCGCGTGGGCGGCATCGTGAACCCACAGTACACCAGCACGTTCGTCTTCGACAATGACTTCGCCGCTTTGCAAACCGACGCTCCCCAGGGCTCGGTGAACCTAGGTGGCTTGCTCCGGGCCGAAGCCGAATCGGGCTTAGCACGTGTGATTTGCTTCTCGCCCCGCCACGACCTCACGCTGCCCGAAATGGACGTGGCGGCTATTCGCGGTGTGGTAGACGTGTGGGTGCAGCAGTACCAGGAAATCGGCGCCCGGCCCGACATCAACTACGTGCAGATCTTCGAGAACAAAGGCTCGATGATGGGCGCTAGCAACCCGCATCCGCACGGCCAGATATGGGCTCAGCGTACCGTGCCCGTTGACCCCGCCAAGGAAACGGTGCAGCAGGAAGCCTACTTTAAGGAGCATGGCCGCAGCCTGTTATCGGATTACCTGGAAATCGAGCTGAAGGAACAAACGCGTATTGTAGTTCAGAATGAACACTTCGTGGTGGTAGTGCCATACTGGGCCGTATGGCCGTTCGAAACGCTGCTGGCGCCGCGCCGCCACGTAACGAGCATCGAGCAGCTCACCGATGCCGAGCGCGATGCCTTCGCCGATATTCTGCGTCAACTCACTATTCGCTACGACAACTTATTCGAAATCTCCTTCCCTTATTCGGCAGGAATTCACCAACGCCCTACCGACGGGCAAGCGCATGAGTCGTGGCACATGCACATGCACTTCCTGCCCCCGCTACTGCGTTCGGCCACAGTAAAGAAATTCATGGTCGGTTACGAACTGCTCGCTAATCCGCAGCGGGATATCACGCCGGAATCGGCGGCGGAGCGCCTGCGCGGCCTTTCGGATGTGCACTACAAGAGCCGTCAGGCATAAGTTTTAAGCGACTTTCGCTACTGAAAAGCGCGTTTGTTATTCCGAGCTAGAACGGAATGACAAACGCGCTTTTCACTGGTAGACAGTGCTAGGCTGGATTTGCAATCCGCCATGCGTGCGTCGTTGGGATTTTCAGGCTTGTGTGGCCGCCCGCGTTGCGGACGGGAATTGCAAATTCCCACCTCCTAGCAACCGGATTATAAAGCTGGCTGAGCTTTGAGAACCGCCAAGCATACGACACGCGCTTTTTGTTTGGCTTTAGCCCGCTTCGCTTCGCAACACTTCCAGCGGCGGGCGCGTGAGCACGTCGCGGCTGTTGAGCAAGCCGATTAGCATGGTAAGAGCCGTGGTGACGAAGGCCAACAACAGCAACGGGCTTAGCTCAGGCGTGAACTCTACCTCGAACACCCAGAGCGCCAGCGCCCAACCAGCGAAACCCGCCAGCACCAACCCCGCGACGGCCGCCAGTAACCCCAGCAGCGCATATTCTACCAGGGTAATGCGTAAAATTTGCCGGCGGCTCGCGCCCAACGTACGCAACAACACGCTTTCCTTTACGCGCTGATACCGACTCACAAACACCGAGCTGATGAGCACCAACAGCCCCGTGGCAATGCTGAAGAGCGCCATGAAGCGAATGACGAAAGATATTTTGCTCAGAATGTCGTCGAGCGTTTTCAAAATCAGACCTAGGTCGATTGCCGATACATTGGGGAAGTTTTGCACCAGCTCACGTTGCACGGCCCCTAGGGTGTTGTTGTTGGGCACCCGCGTCATGAGCACGTAAAACTGCGGGGCCGCTTCCAGCACGCCGCGGGGAAACACGACCAAGAAGTTGGTTTGTACCCGCGACCAATCTACGGTGCGCGTGCCGCTCACGATGGTGTTTAGCGACAAGCCTTGCACGTTGAACGTCAGCGTATCACCTAGCTTGAGCTTGAGGCGCTTGAAGTAGCCATCCTCCAGCGAAATACGCGGCGTGCCATCGGCACCCAGCGACGGGGCGCGACCCGCTTCAATCTTCTCGGAGGCAATAAGCTTATCGCGGTAGGTGACGCGGTACTCGCGGCTGAACACCCACTTCGGCACACCCCGCGTGCTGTCCTTCTTAAATTCGGAACCTGTGTGGCCGTTGATAGCGGTCAGGCGCATCGTCACGATGGGCACTTGTTGCAGCAACGGTAGCTTTTGATCTTTCACCAGTTGCACCACGCCGGCCCGTTGTTGGGGCTGAATGTCAAACAAGACGAGGTTTGGCTGCTTGCCACTCGCCGCCACCTGCACCCGACCTAGCAATAGGCCTTGCAGCAGATAAAGCGTAGCCAGCAGAAACACACCTAGGCCAATCGAAACGGTGAGGGTAATTGTCTGATTATTGGGTCGGTACAAATTTGCCAGCCCTTGCCGCCACACGTAGCTCCAGGAGCTCGGGAAGTAGCGACGTACCGCCGCGCGCAAGCCTTGCCCTAGGGCCGCTAGGGTGCCAAACGCGACCAGCAAGCCCGTTGCAAACCCTAGGGCTTGTTTCCAGTCGCGGGTTTGTAAGTAGGCAAAGCCCGTGATGAAGGCCGCAATCAGGGCGAACACCACGAAGCGAAGCGGGTCGGCGCGCTCGGTATTTTCCTCATACGACGCTCGCAACGTGCGCAGCGGCGACACGCGCCGAATTTCCAGCAGCGGCAGCAAGGCAAACAGCACCGCCACCAGCACACCCGTCAGCACGCCCTGGGCCACGGCTGTCCACGAAACGGCCACGCTCACTGCCACCGGCAAGAAGCCCGCAAATACACGCGGCAGCAGCAACTGCACCGCCGTACCTAGGGCAGCGCCAATGATGGCGCCGAGCAAGCCCATCAGTGCAATCTGAAGCAGGTAAATGAGCAAGGCTTGCCAGCCGCTGGCCCCTAGGCAGCGCAGCACGGCTACAGCCGATATCTTCTCGCGCACATACAGGCTCACGGCGCTGGCCACGCCCACGCACCCAAGCAGCAGCGCCACAAACGCCACCAGGTTCAGGAAGCGCGTGAGGTCGGCAAAAGAACGGCCCGTTTGCTTTTTGCGACTGGCTACGGT
Organism: Hymenobacter crusticola; assembly: GCF_002154225.1. Lineage (GTDB taxonomy): Bacteria > Bacteroidota > Bacteroidia > Cytophagales > Hymenobacteraceae > Hymenobacter > Hymenobacter crusticola. The sequence goes on along the minus strand of NZ_MTSE01000005.1, from coordinate 20,534 downwards.
GTCAGAATCAATGTTGACCTTATCAAAGCTAGGTTCGAGGGGCTTAATCAGCTGGTCTACGTTGGTAGTAGCCGGAAACTGGTAGTAGCGGCGGTACTGAATGCGGCTGCCGCGCTGCACCAGGCCGGTTTGGGCCAGCAAAGCGCCCGGAATGAACACTGTGGGAGCAATAGACGCGCTAAACTCTGACTGACCCGGCGTTTTGCGCACGCGCCCAGCAATCTGAAACGTAAGGTTGCCGACTTTAATTGAATCGCCAGGCTTGGCACCAAACTGTACCAGCAATGCATCATCTACTAGCGCGATGCGCTGCTGAGCAGCTGAAGCTTGCCGAAACGCCGGCACCGCGGCTGCGGGCTCCACCACCCAGTCGCCATAGTACGGAAAGCCGCCGCTGAGCGCACGGATTTGGGCCAAGCGCACACCCTGGCCTTTTGGGAATTGGACGAGCGAGGCAAAGGCCACCTCGTTGCTGCGCGTGCGACCTAGCTTGCGCAACGTGGGTTGCAGCGCAGCTGGGAAGGGCTGGGTTGATGATAACACCAAGTCGGCGCCCACCAGCTCCCGCGCCTGTTCGTCGATGCTGCGGGCTAGGTTGTCGCCAAAGCCGTTGATGCCAACCAAGGCCGCAATGCCGAGCACGATGGCCGACAAGAACAGCAGCAACCGCGAGCGGCTGCGGCGACTGTCGCGCCAGGCCATGCGCCAGAGCCAGCCCACACCCGGCCGGGCCGAGGGCGTAGCGCCGTTCAAAGGGCCGCTCATTGGGCTGGGGTGGACGCGGTAGCCCGTTGCGTAAATGAATCCGAAACTACGCTACCGCCCTTGATGCGCACCACGCGCTGGGTTTTGGCGGCTAGCTCCAGGTCGTGGGTCACGAGCACCAGCGTGGTGCCGGCTTCGCGGTTCAGGCCAAACAGCAAATCCACTACCGTGGCGCTGGTGTCGGCGTCGAGGTTGCCGGTGGGTTCGTCGGCAAACAGGATCTTGGGGCGATTAGCAAACGCCCGGGCTAGCGATACGCGCTGCTGCTCTCCGCCCGACAGCTGGGTGGGGTAATGATGGCCGCGGCCTCCTAGCCCCACGCGCTCCAGCAGGGCCTGCGCCGCTTTGGTACCGCCCGAAACGCCGCGCAGCTCCAGCGGCACTAGCACGTTTTCGAGGGCCGTGAGTGTGGGTAATAGCTGGAAGTTCTGGAAGATAAACCCTACGTGCTCGTTGCGCACGGCGGCCCGCTGGTCTTCGTTGAGGGTGTCGAGTTGAATACCATTTAGCCACACGCTGCCCGACGACGCCCGGTCGAGGCCGGCGCACAAGCCGAGAAGGGTGGTTTTGCCGCTGCCCGAAGGCCCAACGATGGAGAACGTGTCGCCGGGTTGCAGCTCGAAGCTGACGGACTCGAGCACCGTAAGCGACCGGCCGCCGCTGGTGTAGGATTTAGTGAGGTTTTCTACTTTAAGCACGAAGCAAGAATGAATGAGCCGCTGAGGAAGCGGCGGCGAATACCAGAGAAGTGAGAAAATACGCGTCGGTCATTCTGCGTAGCGCCAGCAAGCTGAGTTAGCCCTTAGACCGGAAATCCAGCTTGCTGGCGCTGCGCGGAATGACAGACGCCTAAGCAGTTACTACCAAGACGGGCTCGCCGTTACGATATTTTCTACCGTTACGCGTATACCCGAAAAAAATCGCTGCTTGCATGAAAACAGTTCCGATCCTCCTTAGTTGCTGGTTGCTCTTCCTAGTAAGTGGCTGCGGCAACAATTCGCAGTCGTCCGCCGATTCGGTAGAAGCCCCAGAGGCTAGTGCGCCCACCGCTTCCACGCCGGCCAAAGCAGCCAGTAAACCAACCGTGCTGTTCTTCGGCAACAGCATTACTGCCGGCCTAGGTGTCGACCCCGAGCAAGCCTTTCCGGCCTTGGTAGGTCAAAAGATAGATTCTGCCGGCCTAGGCTATACCATCGTAAATGCCGGCCTGAGCGGCGAAACCACGGCCGGTGGGCGCAGCCGCGTTGGGTGGGTACTGCGCAAGCCAGTGGCCGTGTTTGTGTTAGAGCTAGGTGGCAACGACGGCCTGCGGGGCATTCCGCTTTCCGATACCCGCCGCAATCTGCAAGCCATTATTGATACGGTGCGCCAGCTCAGCCCGCAGGCTAAGATTGTGCTGGCTGGCATGCAAATTCCCCCAAACCTAGGAGTTGACTACGCCGCGCAGTTCAAGCAACTCTACGGTGATTTAGCGCAGAAGAACAAGCTCACGCTCATTCCTTTCTTATTGGAAAACGTTGGCGGTATTGCCAAGCTCAATCAGCGCGACGGCATCCACCCCACGCCAGAAGGGCACCGCCTAGTCGCCCGCAACGTGTGGACGGTGCTGCAACCGTTGCTGCGCGAGCCAACAGCGGTGAGTCAGTAAGGAAGCTGCGTTTTTAATAAGCGCGAGCAGCGGCGCGCAGGCAAGCTAGGTTAGCGCTTCTTGCCGGCTTCCCGCATTACAAAAGACGCTGCCGCTAGCAGCAGCTTGCGCGAAGGCATTACCCCAGCCGTGAAAGATAGAACTCGATTTTGCCAACCCGGTACAACGTTGAGCTTGCCGCGCATCATGCCACGGTAGCCGGCCTGGGCTACTACGTCTGCCCGTAGCATGGTGCGCTGGGCCTGCGCCGAGCGACCCATGTCGGCCCGCTCGACGAAGCCAGTTTCGGTGAGGCCAGGGTTCAACACCGTGGCCGTCACGCCCGTGCCTTTGAGCTCCGCGTGCAGGCCTTCGGTGAAGTGCATCACGTAGGTTTTGGAAGCGCCATACGCAGCTAGGTTCGGCAACGACTGAAAGGCCGCTAGCGACCCAATGTTCAGAATGCGCCCAAATCGCCGCTGCACCATGTCCTTTACAAACAGAGTCGTCAAGGTAGTGAGCGTGATGATATTCAGGGTGAGCATGTTCTCGTACGTGGCGGAGTCAGCCTGCGTCACCGAGCCGTAGGCGCCGTAGCCGGCATTGTTGACCAAATAATCGATTTGTAGGTTTTCAGCTTTGCAAGCTTGATACAGTGCCTGTGCTTCGCCTAAACTGGACAAATCCAAGGGCATGCTGACGACACGAATACGGTATTGCCGCTCAAAATCGTGCTTGATTTTTTCTAATACTTCTCCGCGACGGGCCACAAGCACCAGGTTGATGCCATCTTGCGCGAATAATTTAGCTAGTTCGTACCCGATGCCGCTGGAGGCACCCGTAACAAGAGCCGTCTGGTTTTGAAGATCAGTCATAAGGAAAAACAAGTAGATCTTTTTAGTACGCAGAACCCAGCTGCACAACTTGTCATCCTTAGCATTACCGCCTCCGAGTAGAGGCTATGTAGAAGATTAAGAATGAATTAAAACTTATTAGTTGATTGGCTAGAGTCCTGATAATAGACTACCCTAACTACCAGAGAGGAGCCTAGGGCACGGGAGGAGAGCTGTTATAATACGTACCCATGGCGTGAGAAGTACGGACAGGCTGTTCCGTATATGTGTCTATTTAAAGTATAAGATTAAGGTTTTGAAGCATATTTACCACGTTATATTGCTATGTTAGTTGGTAAATGTTTACTTTCGAGTTCTTTTTCTGGTTAAACAGATACGAAATTGGATTTATCTAAGTATTTTTTGGTGGAAGGGAATATCGCTTCTGTATTGAACTCGCTTGTACATTCGTTGGAGGATGTTGGGCAAGGAAATCAACAGCCGGCACTGTCGCCGCAGGATTTAGCGGCACAAAAGGTGCTGCAGCGCAACAACGTGCGCGTAATTGGTGAGGGGAAACCGCCTATTTTACTGTGTCACGGGTTTGGCTGTAACCAGCATATATGGCACTATTTAACAACGCCACTCGCTGCGCGTTACCAAATTATCCTGTTCGACCACGTGGGCGCCGGTGAATCGGATTTGACTGCCTATGACCCCGTGAAATACAACAGCCTTGATGGCTACGCGCAAGACATCATTGAAATATGTCAGGCGCTGAAGCTTCAAGAAGTAGTAATCGTGGGGCACTCCGTAGGGGCCATGATTGCTATGCTAGCTGCTATTAGCGGACCAGAGTATTTCTCGAAAGTGGTGATGCTGGCACCCTCGCCGTGCTACTCCAACCAGCCAGGCTACCATGGAGGCTTCGAGCCAGAGGACGTGCAGCAACTATTGCAACTGATGGACGCTGATTATAACGGCTGGGCGCACATGTTTGCGGGCCTGCTAGTAGGGCCCGACCATGCATCCCTGGGCGAGGAGCTAGCTACTTATTTCTGCGAAACTGACTCAACCATCGCCAAGCAGTTTGCGCGGGTTTCGTTCCTGTCCGACAACCGCGCAGAAGTGCCGCACCTACAAACCAGCACGTTGCTGCTCCAGTGCCAACAGGACGCCGTTGCGCCCGAAGAAGTAGGTGCTTACTTGCTAGAGCACATGCACAAAGCAACGTTGGTACAACTCCAGGCCACGGGGCACTGCCCACACCTAAGCGCTCCGCTCGAAACCCTAGCTGCCATCGAAGCCTTTCTAGCGGCATAAATCACTAGCAGCTAGATACATGCTAAATAAGCCCCGGCGAAGCCGTACCTAGGTTAGGTACGGCTTCGCCGGGGCTTATTGCTATTGGTGATTAATACAAGTCCAAACCACGCTACTCGAAGCGCTGCGGCAGTTCGGTTTAGCAGCTGCCAGTTTCTAGCTGCGAGTAGGTGGGGTAGGCCGGTTGCGCAAGGCTTGCTTTAGCTCATGCTCTTTCATCTTTTTACACGTGAGCAGAATAACGGCGTCGTTGCTCATAGCATTTTCCTCGTAGCTCATGTGCACCAGTTTCCCGTTCCACGAGTAGCGTTGCGCGAAAGGGCTACTTTTCACGCCTGGTCCAGCTTGCTGCTGCAAAGCCGCAAGCACGGCACGACTGTTTTGCACACCCTGAGTTTTGATGACTACCACCGAGAGTTTGCCCTTGTAAAAGCCGTAAGTGATATCAGCGGCTTCTCCTTCACCTAGCTTCTTAACTTCGCTGGCGCGACGATAGTAGCGCGTGTTGCCCGCCTTCTCAGCCAGCGCAAGGTCTCTAAAAGCCGACGTGTCTTTCTCGAAGCGGGCCCCGTGAAAGCCGTACGCTTCATCTAACGATTGGAGCCTAGCTTGCTGGCTTTGTGCATACAATGAGGTGGAGGCGCAAGTCAACAAGCCAAGTAATGTGGGCAAAAACTTCATTTAAAAAGGAAATAGATAGCAGAAAGAAAAAATAAGCTAGCACAAATGCATTGCAAAGTGCAATAATATAAATAAAGTATAATGTGTAAGTTGATAAAATCAGGCCGCTGCGCCATAGCGAAGAAACACGTTGCAGTAGCTGAAGGACTGGTTAGCAGCTATAGTAACCAGCGGCAAGAGTTGGTCTAATACGAAGTAGCCAAGCTTAAGCAGCTTAGATTACCCAGCTTCCGTGAAATCGGCGGGAAGAGGAAGAATGCGTTCTACAGCACTCTGTAAACCATTGAAGTTTATTGTATTGCGCAAGGAATAATGATCATGGATGTACCGCTCCACGATGAAGGAAGCCACTTGCTGAGTTCCCATCTGCGCCCAGATAGGGCGCACCCCCGCAATACGCCATACAGCTCGGTTAGCAGGGTTTGTTACAACAACAGTTACATCCTGCGAGGTTACTTTTTCGCACTTAACAAGCAATTGACAATCCAGTGCTGCGGTCATGAGGTTACATCCTAGTATGCTAGCTCTCTACCAAATGGCGTGCCTATCGTGCGTTCACACTGACCACGGTAAATGGTGTTAAATTGTTGTAATTGTATTTTATATATAACTCTGCTCTTATCATTTGCAAGAGAAAGTACTGTAGTCAAGAGTGCGAAAGGGCACGTTTACTGTTGAGGTGCTAGGATGTTATTGTTGAGCTTGTTCTGGTAGGATGCGGTGGGCGCTAGCACAAATAGGACGTTGGGAAGTGGTTGGTAACAAAATAAAAACCCGGGGGCTTCTGCAAAGCAGCTGAAGTGAGCAAGTATTACACTTAGCAAGCACCCATCAGTAAGCCAGCTACCATCAGGGCTCATTGGGCCTATCTGCTGTGCAGCACGGTGCTAGGGCTAGGAGCGGTGTGAGGCTAGGGTTCCTGGCTCTCTAGCAGTTTAAACTGCCAGGCCGCTTAGTGGTGGAGAAGGACCTAAAAATGCTTATTTGCTTACCTTAAAAGTGTATCTGTCAGATAAGCAAACGTTTGCGGGTATTTCTAGCTTCCTCGAACAGTAGCGGCCGAAGCAAATTATCTCCTGGCTGTACCATTCAAATGCTGGATTACCGCGTATAGCCAGGGTTTTACTTCCATACCCTCAGTTTGGTATCATGGCTAAAAAAGTAGCAGAACAACTCGTGGAAATGCTGGTCGAGGCTGGCGTGAAGAGAATATATGCCGTCACGGGCGACAGTCTCAACGAAGTGAACGATGCCGTACGGCGCAATGGAGAACTCCAGTGGGTGCACGTGCGCCACGAAGAAGTTGGTGCGTTTGCCGCTGGCGCCGAAGCGCAACTCAACGGCCTAGCCTGTTGCGCAGGCAGCAGCGGCCCCGGTCACGTGCACCTCATCAACGGGCTGTATGATGCCCACCGCTCCGGGGCGCCGGTTATTGCTATTGCGTCCACGGAGGCTAGCTTCGAGTTTGGCACCGAGCACTTTCAGGAGACGAACACCATCAAGCTGTTCGACGATTGTAGCTGCTACAACCAAGTGGCGAGCACCCCCCAGCAATTCGCGCGTATGTTTCAGGCGGGCATTCAGCACGCTATCAGCCGCAAGGGTGTGGCCGTGGTGGGGTTGCCCGGCGACGTGGCCGCCGCCGAAGCCGAGGAAAGCATGACCGCTAGCCAGGTGTACCGCACCAATCCCATCACCCGGCCGTCCGACGAGGAACTGCAAGCCCTAGCTAACTTGCTGAATGAGTATGACAAGGTCACGCTGTATTGCGGGCTAGGTGCGGCCGAAGCGCACGATGAACTGATTAAACTAGCGGGCTTGCTTCAGTCGCCGATCGGGTACACCTTCCGGGGCAAGCTCGAAATCCAATATGCGAATCCTTACGAAGTAGGCATGACGGGCCTGCTGGGCATGCCTTCGGGCTACCACAGCATGCACGAGTCGGAGCTACTGGTGCTGCTCGGCACCGATTTCCCCTACACAGCCTTTATGCCCGTGAAGCCCAAGATTGTGCAGATTGACATTCGGCCGGAGCGACTAGGGCGGCGGGCTAAGCTCGACCAAGGTTTGTGCGGTGCCATCAAGCCCACCTTGCAGGCGCTCATTCCGCTGATCCGGCAGAAAACGGATGATAGCTTCCTGAAAGAACAGCTCGACCTCTACAAGCAGGTGCAGGAAAACATGCGCGCCTACGTGGAAGACACTGGCAAACACGACGCTATTCACCCCGAATACGTGAGTGTGGTAATTGACAAGCTAGCTGCCGACGATGCCATTTTCACTGTCGATACGGGGATGAGCTGCGTGTGGGGTGCCCGTTACATCAGCGCTACGGGCAAGCGGGTGATGATGGGTTCGTGGAACCACGGCTCAATGGCCAATGCCATGCCCCAAGCTATCGGCGCGGCGTTGGCCCGGCCCGGTCAGCAGGTTGTTGCCATGTGCGGCGACGGTGGCCTAACCATGCTGCTTGGCGATTTATCGACCATCGTGCAGTATGAATTGCCCATCAAAATTATCGTGTTCAACAACCGCGCGCTGGGCATGGTGAAGCTGGAAATGGAAGTGGCTGGCCTGCCCGATTGGCAAACCGATATGCCCAACACCGACTTTGCCGCCATCGGGCAAGCCATGGGTATTCACAGCGTTACGGTACACGAGCCTGGCCAAGTACAGCAAGCGTTGGAACAAGCCTTTGCGCACCCGGGTCCAGTGCTGGTCAATGTTCTTACTGACCCCAATGCCCTCGCCATGCCTCCTAAGGTGGAGTTCGACCAAGTAAAAGGATTTGCTTTGTCGATGAGCAAACTCATCTTAGGTGGCCGCATGGACGAGGTGCTGGACACCATCAAAACTAACTACAAGCACATGCGGGAAGTGCTGTAGAAAATCCTGCTATCCAACAAAAAAGCCTAGCTTCTGCTGGGCTTTTTTGTTGGGTACGAAGCTAGGCTAGCCAGTCCACGTCTTTGCGCAACCACGCTAGGGTAGCTGCCTCCGGCGTGCCGGGCTCGGGCTGGCGGTTGTAGTACCACTCGGCTTGCGGTGGTAGGCTCATCAGGATGCTTTCGGTGCGGCCGTTGGTTTCCAGCCCGAAGCGCGTGCCCCGGTCGATGGCGAGGTTAAACTCGGCGTAACGGCCGCGGCGGATGAGCTGCCACTGTTTCTGCGCTTCGTTGAAAGGCAGGTTGCGGTTGGCAAGCAGAATCTCGCTGTACACCTCGCCGAACAGGTTGCCTACGTCTTGCACAAAGGCGAATAAGTCCTCAAACGAACCATCTTCCCCCACGGTAAGGCGGTCGAAGAAAATGCCACCTACGCCGCGCGTTTCCTGGCGGTGGGGGAGGTAGAAGTAGTCGTCGGCCCAGCGCTTGAACTGCGGGTAGTAGTTTGGGTTATGCCGCTGACACACTGCGTAGATGCGGCGGTGAAAATGCTGCGCCTGCCGCTCATCCACGTAAATCGGGGTTAGGTCGAGGCCGCCGCCGAACCACGCGTCGCCGTTGCCGGCCTCGAAGTAGCGCACGTTCATGTGGGCAATCGGCTGGCGCGGACTCCGCGGGTGCATCACCACCGATACGCCCGTGGCGAAAAAGCTAGGGTCGGGCATGAGCAGCTGTTGCGCCGCGGCGGCGCTCATCTCGCCCCACACGGCCGAAAACGCCACGCCGCCTTTCTCCAGAATGTCGCCGTTCTGAATAACGCGGGTGTAGCCGCCGCCGCGCTGCGGGTGGTCCCAGGCATCGGTTTGGAAGGTGGCGCCGCCATCGGTTTCTTCTAGCTTGGCGCACAGGCGATTCTGAAAGTCGCGCATCCACGCCTCGACGGTGGCGCGCACGGTGGTGTCGGAGGCAACAGCTGTACTCGACATAAGGGTAATAAGTAAGAACTGATTGGGTGAATTATCTGCGTGAAAAGGCTACTATTCAGCCGGATATATCATCCGGTTGTCAGGAGGTGGGGATTTGCAATCCCCGTTCGCAACGCGGGCAGCTACGCCAGAACGAATACCCAAACGGCACGGCTCCGGCGGATTACAAATCCGCAGCTCCGAACAGCCGGATGATAAATCCGGCCTAGTGGCGACCGAGCGGCGAGGGGTAGAGATACCTACTTATATTTTAATCGTTGCTGACGGTGTTTAGAGCGGGTCGTTTTAACTGGGTCGTTCAACGAGGAGACGCGAGGTGTCGCGTCTCTACATCGTTCTAAATATGGGCACCTAGCACCAGTGCGGCTTGTGCTTCGCGCAGAGCTTGTTGGGCGCAACGGGCACAGCAGGCGGTGGTGGGCTTTTGCTCGTTTTGCTGAATCACCAGCACCGGAATCTGGGTGTGATAGGACTGGGTTTTGGCGTAGCACACATCGAAGAAGCGCAGCAGGGTGGCGCTGCTAGTGGGGGCGATGATGAGCAACTGGGTTTGGGTGCGTGAGCAGAAGTCGCTGATGCCTTCTAGTGCGTCTTCGTCTTCCACGAGGTGGGTGGTGATGTCAGGCCAGGTGAGCTGGGAGGCGGCTTTTTCCAAGGCACGCTTCAGGCGGGCACGCTCAGGGCGGTGGCTGGGGGCGTAGAATTGCACGAGTTGAAGCTGAGCCGGAAAAGCACCTCCCAACGCTGAGGTTTTGGGCAACACGTTCAAGTCGAGGGTGCTGAAGTCGGCGGAGAAGGCGACGCGGGTGGGCAAGGAGCGGCGACCGGGCGGCACGACGAGCACAGGGCAGGCCACCAGGCCGGTGATGGTCGCGGCGTGGTTGCCAGCGGCTTCTACTCGGCCACAATCAATGTAATCGAGGCTCATCACCACGAGGTCGGCGGCGCAGCGGGCGGCTTCTGCTTGCACGTGGTCGTGGAGGCAGCCGCTGAGCACGCGGTAATGGTAGCGGATGCGGCGGCCATCTTGGCGGGTAAGCTGCTGGTAGCGCAGGCGCTCAGCTAGGGTGCGGAGCTGCTGTTCGAGCTTTTCGCCTGCTTCGGCCGTGAACTCGTCTCCATGATGACAATGCAGCAGCACGACCTCAGCCGGCCAGCGCACGGCTAGCTTGTTGGCGTAGGCGAGGGTGTGTTCGGCGGAAGAAGCTAGGTCAATTGGAACGAGAATGGTCTTCATGGAAGGAGTTGATAGTAAGCGGTAGCGGCAAGTCGCCGATGAATAATTCTTGGTAGTTTCCGCTCCGACGCGCCAGCGTCCAATCGGTATCGTTGTGGTCGTTTGCCGGTCCGACGCGCTAGGCGTCCGACCGGTTGTCGGCTGCAAAAAGCTAGGGGCACGCGAGTCGTTCTAGCAGGTCGTTCTATCGGCAACCGGTCGGACGCCTAGCGCGTCGGACCGGCAGGCGCGAGCTGTTTTGGGGTTTCGTTCAACGATTCGGATGCCTCCGGCATCTGACCGGCGGGAGTTAGCGACAGTAATGCACGGTGGGAGTTAGATGCGGGTGAGCGGCTTGGGCGGTAGATGCACGCAGTTGCGGACTCAGGTACGGAATACCTAGCCCCAGCCCGCGCACGATGAACAGCACCGCCAGCAGCGAAGCCACATATGGCACGGCTTGCCGCATGCGGGCCCGCCACCGCATCGGCACCAGCCGACTCGTCAGCGACAAACCAAACATCAAGGGCAGCGTGCCGAGGCCAAAGAGCAGCATATAGCCCGCCGCTCCGCCCAAACCGGGCGCACTCAGCGCCCCCGCCAAGGCTAGGTACACGAGGCCGCAGGGCAGCAACCCATTCAACACGCCGGTGAGATACAACGCGCTCGGCGACGCCTGCCGGAACAAATACGCCAGCGTTTGCTTCAGCCGAGCCAATGACCGATCGAGCCCAACCGCCGCTGCGGCCCGACCCACGTGGCGCTCCGGTACCACCACCAGCACGAGAATCAGCAGGCCCGATACAATGGACAAGCTTTGCTGCCAACCCGCCAGCCGCAGCGTTTGGCCTACTAAGCCCACCCCCGCGCCGAGCACCGTGTAAGTCGTGATGCGGCCTAGGTTGTAAAGCAGACGCCCCCCTAGGTAGCGTCCGTTGGGTTGGGCGGCATCCAGGCGGCCGGGCAACGCCAGCGCAATAGCACCGCACATGCCCACGCAGTGAAAGCTGCCGAGTAACCCAAAAAGAAAACCTGCCCAGAGCATCGGTGAAGGAGCTGCTTGAATTGGGCGGCAAGTACGGCAGCCAAAAAAAGAGCGGACATGACAAAAATCAGTCGGCCGGGATGACTTTTGTTCTGGCGGGGCGCCTCACCCCCCGGCCCCCTCTCCGAAAAGGAGAGGGGGGAGCCGAACGCAAGAAGTTGGGAATGATGAGCACTAATTCTTAAGTGACATCTCCGTACAACATCCAGCACTTTTCACTCAACACCTCAGACGACTGGCTCCCCCTCTCCTTTTTCGGAGAGGGGGCCGGGGGGTGAGGCGCCCCGCCAGAACGATTCCCGCCCCACCAGCCAACCAATTCTGACCTAGGTGGTATAGAATACCTACTTCACTCAACCATTACATATGAGCTCACAACCCCAACTAGGCTGGATTGGCCTCGGCACGATGGGCAATCCGATGTCGCGCCGCCTGCTCGAGGCGGGCTACCCAGTTGCCGTCTATAACCGCAGCAAAGACAAAGAAGAAGCCCTGCGCGCCGCCGGCGCCACCCCCGCCGATTCGCCGGCCGCCGTGGTGCAGCAAGCCGATGTAGTGTTCCTGATGGTATCCGACGACCAAGCCGTGCGCGACCTGTTCACCGGCCCCGACGGACTGCTGGAGGTCGAAGCCAGCGGCAAGCTGCTCATCAACATGAGTACGGTTTCGCCCGGCATCAGCCAGGAAATGGCAGCCCTCAGCCAACAGAAAGGCCATACCTACCTCGATGCGCCGGTTTCGGGCAGCGTGAAGCAGGCGGAAAGCGGCCAGCTGGTAATTATGGTGGGCGGCGACGAGCCGGCGTTCCAACAGGCGCAACCGCTCTTTGAGCACCTAGGTAAGCTCGCGCTGCACCTAGGCCCGGTCGGCAACGGCAACTTGGCCAAACTTGCCATTAATACCTTGCTAGGTATCTACACGCAGGGCCTGGCCGAAACCTTCCTCTTTGCCCAGCAGCACGGCCTGAAACCCGAGGATATGCACACGATCATCGGCAACGGCGCTATGAGCAACGTGTACGCCAAGATCAAGGGCGAAGCCATTATGGGCGACAACTTTCAAGCCGCCTTTGCCCTGAAGCACCTCGCTAAAGACCTGCGCCTAGCAAAAGCCGAAGGCCTGAACACGCCCCTGGGTGAGGTGGTCCATGAGACCTACCAGCAAGCCGAGCCCGCCCTAGGCAACGAAGACGTCATTGCCATCATCAAGCACCTGCACCACGACTAAGGAGGCAGGGCACTGGCTGCTCAGCGGCTGAGAAGGAGCTACGTATTCCGCGCTATAAGAAACGGACGAAGTGCGCGTAGCTCACTCACCGGCAGCTTCTGCAACATACGGGAAGCGAGTAGAAAGAGCCGCCCCGCCGGAGCCCTTCCTGACTAGAAGGTCCCAGCGGGGCGGTGTTGCTTCCGTAGCGCTAGCGACTGTACCGAAGAAAAGTATTGTCAGTAAAGAAGCAAGCCTGGAAGCAGTACCAGCCTGCTGCTAGAACGGCAGGCAAGGCCTAGCCTCCCTATAGATTGAAGCATGAGCTACAAGCTCGTCCTCTCTGGGTAGTCTACCTGCTAAAACGGAATTTCCTGCGCGTTTCTGGCGCGAATAGCTTCCTCGGTTTTGGGGACGAAAAAGGCGTTCAGCATGGTAACCGCGGAGGCTTGCACTTCCTCGACAAACGGCCGCAACTTGTGATTGTAGGCTTGAAAAGCTAGCTCGAAATTGCCTTCGTAGGCTGCCAGCCCATCCGCTACCGTTGCGGCGCCGGTCATTGCCAGTGAGGCCCCGATGCCTGCGGCGGGCGAGGTACAATAGGCGGCATCACCCACCAGCGCCACGCGGCCTTTGGTCCACGACGGCATCCTGATTTGGCTGAATTTATCGAAGTACGAAATCCCCGCTTCCTGTACTTCTGCCAGTAGCTCGTCGGTGCGCCAGCCTTGTCCGGCAAACTGCTGCTGCACAATGGCGCGTTGCTGCGCAGCATCCCGGTAATCGTACGGAAGCTCGTTTTCGGAAAAGAACCAAAAGATGACATCGGTCTTCCCGTTGTACGCATTCAGCAGCACGCCCTTACCCGGCGTATTATACAACTGGGCGGTGTTTTGTTCTAGCAACAAGTGGTTGACGATGGTAAGCGAGGCGTAATGGTGCAGAAAACAGGAGTATTCCGATTCGTGACCAAACCATAGCTGCCGGACGCCCGAATGCAACCCATCGCAGCCAAACACCAAGTCGAAGGCACGAGGCGAGCCTTCTTTAAACGTCACGTGGATAGCGTCGGCGGTTTCGCTGAGTTCCGTGATGCGGTTGTTAAACAGGAAGTCTACCTTGCTCTGGAGGTTACTCAGTAGAATCGTCACCAGCTTATCCCGCTCGATTTCGATTTCTTCGATGGTATCGTCCGAAGCAGCTTCGGCGGACTCTGGCAGCAGCGGGGTTTCCGTCAGATCGTCGGCGTTTTTAAACGCCAGCTGCATGGGGGGCAAACGATGCGCTTTTAGCTGCTCAAAGATGCCCATGCGTTTGGCGCTGGCCAGGGCCTCTCCCTGCACATTGATGGCGGCTCCGCCCAAGCGGGGCTGGGCGGCCTGCTCCACCACCGTTACCTGATAGCCTGCGTTACTAAGCCAATAGGCGGTAGACAGGCCGGCGATGCTAGCGCCCGAGACAAGTACTTTTTTTTCGTGTGCTGATTCCATTTCCAGACAATTTTGTGGGCTGACACTTGCAGTAGTGCCGCACAAAATTCCGGAGCGAGCTAGCCCTAGGCTAGAATAAACGCGACAAAATCGGTGTTGACCTCCCGTTGCCAGCGCGTGGCGTGACGTGCGAAAACCGCGGGCGTAATGCCGCTGTAGCGCTTGAACTCCCGACCTAGGTGTGATTGATCGGCATAGCCTAGCTCCTGCGCTAAGCCGGCCAGGTTGGTAGTCGGCTGCTGCCAGAGGGAATTGCGAGCCTGCTCAAAGCGCATCAGCCCCGACACGTCTTTGACGGTGTGGCCAGCGGCTTGCTTGAACTTCCGCTCCAGGGTGCGCACCGTGGCGTGCGCCGCTGTGGCCACTTGGCCAACCGACAGGGTGCCGCCGGCAGCCCGCATTGCTTCGCCCACTTGGTCGAGCAACCGGTCACGCACCATCTGGGACCTAGCCTGCTCGCAATACCGGGCTACCTCGGCCAGGGCTTCCGCTACGTTGCCTGCGTGTAGCCACTTGGCTAGCGGGGCTTGCAGCTGAGCAATAGGATGCACCATGTGGCGCACGCTGTCCTTGCCGGGCGGCAAACCAAGCAATTCGAACACAGCCCACGGAAAGCACTTGATGCCAATGACCTCCAACCGACCTTGCGTATGCAACAGGAACGGCTGATTGAGCAGACCTACCAGAAACGGAGAGGGCAGCAGTTGCAAGCCGTCCGGGGTCGAAATGGTACAGGGGCTGCCGAAATAGAAAATGATTTCCGCGTAGCCATCTGGGGTTACCTCAAAACTTGATTGCCGTTCGCCGAAGTCCCGGCTGATGTACCAAAAGTCTTTGATGATACTCCGTAGCGTTTCCGGCGGTTCAACTTCTTGGTGCTCCATGCGGAAAGATAGTTTGTAGAGATGGACTGGTTGCCATCATCAAGCACCTGCACCGCGACTGAGAACTGTCATTTCTCCCGTTAGTCGAAATGACGTTGGGACAAATTTTCTGTACTTTCGGACAAAGCTCCTGCCGATGCATTCCTACCAGCAATATATCTCCATTGATCCTGAAATCCGCTTCGGGCGGCCCTGCGTCACGGGTACGCGCATTGCGGTGGCCGACGTGCTAGGCTGGCTAGGCAGCGGCCAATCGGTAGAGGAAATCATAGAGGACTTTCCCGAACTGACCAAGGAACAGATTCAAGCCTGCCTGCTCTACGCCGCCGACCGGGAGCGGCACCTGCGCATTGCCGGATGAAACTCCTGCTAGACGAGAACATTTCCTACCGTGTAGTGGCACAGATTACCAGTACGTGTTCCGGCTTAGAGCAGGTGTGTCGCCTAGGTATACTTAATTGGCAAGAATGGCTTATTTGAAAGAAGCCGGTAAGAGCTATAATTAAGCGCTAACAGGCGAGTGTAGCGGCTATGCAGGAGGTAGAAACAGGTGAGTTAATACGATTGTTAATATACTTGTAAATCAAACATATTTGAATGTGGAACTTCCAATGGAAAATATCAATCTAAGTGTTGTAAAAGATATTGCGACTGTTGTAGCTCCAATAACGAGTTTAGTAGTAACTACTTTTCTTAAACCTAAAATGGATGCAGTTGCTGCATTCTTAGGAAGAGAGAAGAAAAAAATAGAACATGATATTATAAATAAATTTAGTGATTATTTAAATAGAACTTACGAAAAGCAGTCTTATTTAAAAACAGTTGTATTTCAAAATGAAAAACGGCTTTTAAAAGATCTGTACATACCCTTAACTGTATTGAATTCTAGTACTAATGAGAGCGTTAAAATAGATTCATATCCTAAAAAACTACTCCCTATTCATGATAAGGTTCTTTTAGTTGATACGGCCGGGATGGGTAAGTCAACTATCAGTAGATTTATTTTTCTGAAAGCAGTGGAAGGCAATTGTGGTGTGCCCGTATTTCTGGAGCTGAGGCAGTTAAAAGCTGGGCTTACTGTGTTAGATCTTATGTATGATGAAATAAATGGTATTAAAGATATATTTGATAAAGAACTTTTATTGCATTTAATAGAAAAGGGAGATTTTATATTTATTTTTGATGGTTTTGATGAAATACCTCTTAAAGAAAGAGAATTTGCCACGCAGCACTTGCAAGATTTTATAAGTAAAGTTCCTAATAATAAATTTTTAATTACATCTAGACAGGATAATGCATTGACTGCCTTTGCTGATTTTCAAAGGTTTGTTATTCGGCCACTTCGGCAAGTAGAAGCGTACGACCTGTTGAGAAAATATGATGGAAAAAATGGTGAAACTGCCGAAGCGCTCATAGCGAAATTAGAAGAATATCATAAGGATACACTGAAAAGCTTTTTAGTAAATCCTTTATTAGTTTCATTGTTGTTTAAAGCATACGACTTCAAGCCTACGCTGCCATTGAGAGCAGATAATTTCTATCGACAAGTATACGAAGCACTATTTGAAAACCATGATCTGTCGAAAGGAGGATCGTTTATTAGGCAAAAAAGATCAGGTTTAAATATTGACGATTTTGCCAGGGTATTAAGAGCTATGGCAATGAAGACCGTTGTCTTAGGGAAAGTTCAATATACAACAGATGAGTTGCTTTTGTATATAAAAGAGGCCAAAGAGCGCTGTGTTGGTCTATCTTTTTCTGAGTCTGATTTCATAAAAGATATAATCCAGAATGTTCCTTTATTCGTTCAGGACGGGTTAGATATACGGTGGAATCATAAATCCTTTCAAGAATATTTCGCTGCTATGTTTATTGCTGTAGATGCAAAGGGTAGTGCCGAATCTATGTTGAAAAAACTTGTTAACAATAAAGATCAATCTAGGTTTGTGAATATATTAGAGCTTTATTATGATATTGATCCTTCTACATTTCAGCGCGCTCTTACCAAGGATTTGATCCAAGATTTCTTCGATTATACTAAATCTAATGCTTATGCTCATAGGTATCTAAATATAGATAGAGAAGATATTCAAATACGGAGATTGATGGCTTTTGGAAGGAGATATGTATTTTTTTCAACTTTTTCAATTGATTCATTGGCAGGAGAACAAATTCATAATGACCCAGTTCGGGTGCATGACTGCATTCGTGAATATTGTAAGGAGAATAATATGATCGAAGATGGCGAAATAATAGGTAGTTCTACTCATTACCCAAGTGGTAGTGGATTAGTAGTACTGAGTAAATATAATATTGCTATAATGGAGCTGCTTGCGAGAAGAAAGCATAAAATTGTAGTTGATATGAGAAGTAAAATATTTAGGGATAAAAGGTTTGGAAATTCTCCTTTGAGTCCTAATAATGTTGTTAATGATGCTAAACATTTGCTGTTGACTGAAGACCCTGGCGGATATATGAACCGAGGTGATAATTTTGAGAAGGTTAATATTATTTTAGTAGATAATGATAGAGTAAGAGTGGCATTAGACGTTGATGCGTGTAAAAAGCAATTGAATGAAATAAATGAAGCGATGACTAGGGAGGATATTGATAATTTTTTTGTATAGTAGATAAATTATTTATGAGATGTTATTGGCTTGATTTTATATCGCTTAGTAGTAAATAATCGGATCTGGTTGTACTATGCTCAAGTAGATGTATATACAACTTAACGATAAATGTTTGTAAAGTAGGGCGTTGATGTAATCTGTTCGCTCGCTATTTAGCATTAATAATACGATACTGATATAATACCTTGTTAGCCGTATTACTATTGGGTAGACGTTCTTGTTCTAGCCTACTCCAATGACATCCTAAATCGTCAAATCCTTCTCCGCAAAATACGCCTGCCCATCCGCGGTGAAATCCATACGGATGCGCCAGAAGCCGCGGGCCATTTTTTGGGTGCTGAGGCGTTGGGCTAGGTCCGAGCTAGGTTGCAGAGGCAAGGTGAAATCGAGCTTCAGATCGGAAGGGCGGAAGAAGTGGATTTGCCCTTCGAGGCGCTTGCCGGCAAACGAGGGCGGCAGCTGCAAGTAAAGCTGCGAAACCGCTGCTTCGTGCGTGATGGCCACGGCCGCGGGCAGCGCCGCCGTGCGGACCACTGATTCCATGCGCTGCTGGTAGGCTAGCTCCTGTTGGTAGTAGTCGGGGCTGATCAGGTCGACGCTGGTGTGCAGGGCCTTGCTCACCATGAAGCCGATGTAGGACATGAACAGCACGAACACCCCCACGATGGCAGGTCAGGGTTGCAACGAGAGCACGAAGCTTGTGCTGGCGGCAACCGGTCGGACGCCTAGGGCGTCGGACTGGCAGGCGCGAGTTGTGCTGGCGAGTCGTTCTACATCGTTGAACGACTCGTGTCTGCTACCATCAGCAACGATTACTGCTCAACGCTACACACCGCGAGAGCTGCGCGCTACATTCTTCTTTTCTACTCGCCGTGCATGGCTATTTCTGCCAGTTCGATAACACGCTCCCAAGTAATGCCATTCTCTTGTTCTAGTGTCAACGGGTGGCCTTCCTCAATCACTTCAACCCGTGGAATAGTGCCTACAGATTGGGTGTGAACCATTGTTCTAATATTCGGCGTGGATGGATAGCCGGGTAAGACGGTTTGCAGCCAACCGAAATAGGCAGGTTCGTTTACCCGTTTCGGGTCATTCCACAGGACATTTGTCCGAACAAAATTCTTCTCGCTTAGGCTAGTCCACACGTTCCAACAGAAGACTTCATCCGAGTCGATAACTGGAATTTTGATGCGGGCTCGGATGAAGAAATGCTCTTCGTCGACAACGCACAAATCATCCAGGTACTCAATTCGCGTGGCCCGCTCTTCTGGCGAAACGCTGAAGTAATAATCGGGATATTCTGCGCCGAAGCACATTGGTATTTTCTCGTGAAACTCGCCGCAGCGGGAGCAGGTAAAGCCTTCTATCATTTGGTGAGAGCCTAGACAAACAAGTTGCTTGATCGAAAGTAAGAAAAGCGGGTGAGGTGCCGTTTCGCTTGCTTATTGAGTGCGGGAAACTGCCGTACCTTCGCCGGTGTTAGGCTAGCAATACTTATGCGCCTAGCTGCTCGCACACTTTTCCTATGAATCGCAAGAACCTGTTGGAGTGGCTGCCGTGGGCCATTTTCGCCGTGGTCATGTTCACCGACCTGCGTCCCCTTGTGCTCGGAGAGCTACAGCGCGGCTTGCTGGCCACAGGACTGTGGCGAGCCGAGGCGCCGGTAGCACCCGCCAAGGTGCCCGCCATGCCTGTCAGCAGTTTGACGTATCCGCATAATCTGCCCTTGGTGGGCCTCGATGGCAAGCAGATGAACCTGAGCGACCTGAAGGGGAAGGTGGTGTTCGTCAATCTGTGGGCGAGTTGGTGCCCGCCTTGCGTGGCCGAAATGCCAGGCATTTATGCGCTATACAAGAAGCTAGACCCGGCCAAAGTCGCGTTTGTGATGATTTCCTTCGACCAGAATCCGGTTAAAGCGCAGCGCCTGCTTCAGCGCAAAGGCTACACATTCCCCGTGTATTTTCCGACCGCGCCGCTGCCCGCGCCTTTCGATTCCAACTCCATTCCTTCCACGGTTATCCTAGCTCCCGACGGCAAGGTAGCGGCCCGCCACGACGGCATGGCCGACTACGACACGCCCGAGTTTAAAGCCGCCCTGGAAGACCTAGCCGTTTCTCCGCGCAGTTGATAGGCCTTTAGGCAAGTAAAACTGATAAAGCCTACTAAACTCGCTTGAGAATTTGGCAGGCTTTAGTGTACGCTTTGGGGATGCTGGTTTGTCAACCAGCAGAAGATGTCGGTAGTGATCTGCATTGTCATCGCTCAGCCCGCCACCGACCATGACGATCGGTTCTACAGCATCACTCCACCCGTAGCCTCAAGGCGCTGGCCGTTGAGCCAGCGGGCAGCATCGGTGCAGAGGAACGCGACGATACCGCCGATGTCGTCGGGCTCGGCCACGCGGCCTAGGGCAGTCATCTGGCGCACCCAGGTGCGTATTTCGGGCGTATCCATCATGGCGCCGCCGCCAAACACGGCCCCAGGCGCTACCACGTTGGCCGCAATGCCGCGAGGGCCCAGTTCCAGCGCCAGGTAGCGCGTGAAGACCTCCACAGCCCCCTTCATGCTGGCATAGGCCGAAAAACCCGCGAAGGAGCTGCGCGCCGACACCGTAGAAATATTGATGACGCGGCCGCCATCGCGCAGTAAGGACAAGGCCTTTTGGGTGAGGAAATACACGCCCTTGAAGTGCACGTTCAGCATTTCATCAAACTGTGCCTCAGTCGTCTCAATGATGGGGGCGCTTAAACTAGTGCCGGCGTTATTGATGAGAAAGTCAAATTGGTCAGTGCCAAAGGTATCGCCTAGGGCCGTGGTGACTTGCGCGAAAAAAGTATCAAACGTGCTGATGTTGGCCGCGTCTAGGGGTAGGGCCACAGCGCGGCGACCTAGGGCTTCAATGTCGGCCACCACGGCGGCGGCTTCGGCCTGCTGGCTGCGGTAGGTCAGGATAACGTCGATGC
>NZ_MTSE01000049.1 GCF_002154225.1 Hymenobacter crusticola | reverse complement strand
GAACTATTCAGGCTTCCAAAATGAACCCGTGTGGGTCAAGACATAATCTGCGGGGTGGGGCCCCTGTCAATCGCGGACTTTCTCACACGGGTTGCTCTTCGGACACATAAGTTAGGGGAAATGGGTGCCTAGCTCGTGGCGGCCCCAAACGTAGTATGTCAATCAACTTTTTCGAGGATTCGGATCAGCTGACAGGCTGTGTATTTCTAGTTTTTATCTACTTTGAACAGCCTTCATTAATGCAACTACCTTGTAGCGCAAGGACAGTGCAGGCGTGCTACTTCGTAAGGGGCCTATTCTGTCTTTTTCTCTATCATGAAATCGAGCATTGTGCTGTGCGGGCTGCTTATTCTGCTGAGTTGGGCAACACCCCAGCTCGCCCATACGCAAGCCCTGACGCCTGCGCAGCAAGCACGCATCGCCTACTATCGCCTGCATGTCACCCCAACGATCGGGCAACAACGTCGCCGCCTGGAACAGGTGCTCTCGCTCAGCGATAAGCAACTACTCGATTCTATTCACGTGCAACTCTATGCTATCCGCCGCCGCGCGTCGTTGTTGCGCGACCCACTGCCGGATGGGAGCCAACCGATCGTATCTGAGACGGACCAGCAACAGCTGCAGCAATTGCCCCAGCAAGTAAAGCAAGCGATGACACGACTGGATCCACTCCTGACCAAGCACTACGCTTTGTTGGCCGATATTGCCCAGCAACTCGCCGCCGAGAAGGCGTTTTGGTTGGTCAAGCTGGGTAAACTGCCTCCCCTTACCGACAAAAGCCTCGCCACGGACCAGCAGTTGATCAATCATCAACTCAGTCCCGCGGTGCTGCTGCTCTCTGCTGCGCCAAGCGTCAATACGACCACGAAACGACCCTCTCGCTGAGGAGAAATGAGCCTTATTAAACATAATTCGACCTATCGGACTACATTAGCTATCAGTACCGCTTGGAGCTGGTCTTCGAGTGTTTTCCGCATGCGAGAACTGCTTGCATTAGCGTTGGCGTAACCTTTTTCGCTTCCCCTTACCATCCAGCCTTTTCGAATGACTTCCCTTTGGTTCGTCCGCCTGACGCTGCCGTCTCACTCCCTGGGGCTTCGCTTACTCGTGCTCGTGCTGAGCCTGGCGTGGCTCGTGGCCACGAGTGGCAGTGTCTACTTGCTACTCTACATGGCCAGGCGTGTGGGGAGCCTCGGGATACCGACCGCCTGGCTGACAGGGGGCGCCGTGTTCCTAATCGCCATGGCAGGGTATGCCGCGCTGGTTCGCGCGTATCGCTGGACGGGAGTGCCGCTGTTACTGGCCGCCTGTGGGCTGGGCGCCTACCTGCTGTACTGGACCTTCTGGATGGCATTCGTACTCGGGCTGCTGTACCATCGGTAGCCTTAAAGGCGGGAGGCCAGCAGTCCCTTTCCGATCTGGTTTTCCCCTCTTCGCCTAGTTCAACTTCTCGGCCTACTCGTCGACGTTATTGTAGGACGAGCCATTCTGGTTGCCAAGCTCGGCGCAGGAGGTGTTCCAGTTCGGCAATGTTCGCTTTCTCTGCATAGAAAGCTTGAGCAGCGATACTTTCTCTCAAGCGAATCAAACAGTTGTTTGGGAAGTACTTTGTTTCCCGGCTGCCGAGTGCGACACTCAACTGGATTGCCTCCTGCTCCTTGCGGGCGCCATTCCACAAACCCACACGAAAGCTCGTTTCGGGCAAGCTCGCCTCCCCGGCATTTTTAGGGAACACCTGTAAAACAGATGAATAGTCCAACTGCACAGGCTTCAACAAAGCCGCTTGCTTGCTGGGGGCCTTCTCGAACCAGTTGCCATAGAGTTGCGCATTGTGCTGCTGTAACGCCACGAGAAAGGCAGCTAGCTGCTGCACGCACTGCGTCAGCGTTTGCGGCCGGTTATACCAGTAAGCGCCGAGGAATTGGATCGTGTGCATTGCTACTTGTTAGTGGTCACCACGCCGTAATCGGTGCGGTACTCCCAGAAAGGGTAGTACCCTACTGCGAGATCGTATAAGAAGCTTTGTGCACGGTCGGTGTCCGGGAGCCGTAGCTCGGTTGTCCCAGGCAAGTTGCTTGTCGTCATACCCCTTGTTCATTCAGCGTCAATCAGTAGAATCGTCTGGTTGGAGGCGTCCGCTTTGCCACGCCTGTAGCGTCATCTCTGCATTGAAAGCAATGATGCCCGTCTGGGTCGCTATTCGGGTCAACGTGTCGAGTGCTTGTTGCTCCTCATAGGGCAGCAGGTGCGTGGCGGCCCAGCAGGCCACGCTCGGGTTCTGGTCAGCTAACAGGGGAAGCAAGTGTGCCAGGCCTTCGCTACCTGCCCTTCGCAAGGTCAGATAGTGCCGGCTCAACTGTTCATACTGGTGATTGCCCGCCCGGTAATTTCCCTGAGCGGTTGCTTCTCCATGCGCAATGGCGGCTTGTTTATATTGGGCGAGAACAGGGCCTAAAGGATCCATCACCTAATTGTTTTCTAGACCTAGCTCAGGGTCAACTAAGTTAACAGGGAGCGTAGAATCGCTTATCAGAACTGAATTCGTTCTGCCTCAGTATCGAAGCCTAGTTGCTGTAAGGCATTCTTGCAGCTTAATTTATAATCAAGCCAAGCTGAACCATCATAATGAAGCTCCTGCTCAGCAGCCTCGAGCACGGCAATCAGTTGTAGAGCATCATGTTGCGTGAAAGCAGAGCCGCACAGAACCGGATTGATTGCTGCTGCTGCCGCGGCTTCAGGGTGAAAAAGCGCATTATTTTTTCCCATGCCGACAAAATATTCTTCTATAGTCAGTAAGCGCTCTCGCAACTCGGTCTTGAGCATACAGCTCCTATACAAACGTTAGAATATGGGTTCCTAAATCAGACAAAAATAAGAAAGCAGCTTATTGGTCTGCTCCCGACCATTCTCACCATAATGGATCAACGTCATAATTATGGTTGTTGTAAAAGCCGACACTTTCGTATGCTCCCTCCGGAGACAAGCTGGGTTTCGCTGTTCGGTCGCTAGAAAAGGGCTCGCTCAGGAAGGTATTTTGCTTGCTGCTCGATTGTGGCAACAGCCACCTGGGTCATAAACACCCTCGCAGGAAAATGGCCATCCCCACCTAGTAGCGCCGCGTCGCCCGGTGTGGTACGTTCGCTCTACGAAGCATCCATTCTGTATCTACCCGACGCCATGGGACTCGACTATAGTTACGTGCTGCTGATCAAACGAACTGCGGAGCCGTCGTTGCGCACGCATCTTATGGAGGTGGGTTCCCTGACGCAGTTAGCAGCGCCTTTTGGCACGTGTGTTACCCTGGACTTCCCGTTGGATGAAGCACTGGTCGACTACTTAAAAGAGAGGATCCGTGATCACCATGGCGATGCGTGGCCCTGGCGGCTCCTGTTCCAGAAACGAAGTGGATATCCCGCGTACTTTCCCACGCCTACCACCGGGCGAATTGGCTGTATATATCTGGACATCAAGCCAGTGCCCTCGAGTGACTATGCCTTTGTCAGCTTCGATGCGGCGACCTCTCGCATGAGTCAGTTGTTTCAACGCTCGGCGAGCATTAAAAATTGGTTTGTGCACCTGAGCCGCTTCGTGAATGCTAAAGCGGCCTTTCTGGATACAGAAGAACAGGGGTATGAGTTCTTCTACCGCGACGGCGCCAGGATAACGGCGACCCTGACCGAGGAGGGAGAGCTCGTGCAAGCAGCCGCCCGTGACCAGCAAGCGATAAGGGCTATTTACCACGACTACGCCAAGCTATTTTTGCTGTAAGGAATTCGCGTAAAGCCAGCCTCGCAACGGTAGCGCACCACTACTACGGTTGTACAACTTGCATCAGGTGGGAATGAGTTAATGGGCGCTGCTCCCTGCTCCAAGTAAGTGTGGGAATTATGCCATCATAAAGCCTGATAAGACCTGCCTATCAGGCCCTGTTCCTGCCTCTACTTATCATAATGGGACTTCTCGGACCCGTAGACGGTAAGCCTTGGCGGTATTTGTTGGAAGTCTGCTTACGTTTACCTGCCCTCTTTCTAATAGACTATTTATGCGATTGCTCCTGCTTGTTTGCTTGCTCCTCTTCTCTTCCAGCAGGCTCTATGCTCAAGTAACCAATGCGGTCACCTTACCCATCTCCGCGCGCACCCAAAAGGTCACCTATACGGAACGCATACCAACCACAGGAGTAAGCCGAGCAGAGCTGTATGCCCGGGCAAAGGGATGGCTCGCCCAGAGTACATCCCTCACCCATGCGGTGCCTGTGACCGAGAAGAAAGAGGTCGGGGTACTCGTTGCTCGCGCCAAAATGACGATTCCTCTGCTGCAAGCGCGCGCGCGCATCGAGCAGCCGATCGAGTATACCATCGCCATCAATGTCCAGGAGGGCTATTATCAATATCTGCTCTGTGATTACCAAGTGATCGCTGGCGGCAAACACCTCCCCTTGGAGGCACAGCTCACCCCGGCCATGCGGCAAGATCCACAGCACACCTTTACCGTACGGCAGTATGAAACTCAGATCAGCCGACAGTCTACCGCCGTGATGATCATGCTGCAATCAGCCATGCAAAATCCTGCTGCGAGCGCGAAGAAAGAGGATCCACTTGCCCCGTATAAAATAGGATTTCCGAAAGCAGGAAGTCAGAAGCATTAGACGACTACTTTCTCAAAAAAGGTCATTAACATAATTTGTGTTATACGGACATTCTTAGAATCGCACTGATTTTGGCTTCCTGTTTTCCCTCGCTATTTTTGGTACTTTATCCCTGAAGCCTAGCTCACGTGTCATGCCCGTTAAGCCATATCTACCGAGTCTCGTCATCGGTACTTGGCTGCTGAGCCTCGGGTTTGTGTTGCTGACGCTGACTACGCCCCTTGAATTTACGCCGCTTCCCCTCGGCAACCTGCCCCGTTTGGGACTATGGGGGCTTGTTTTTCCGGCTTGCCAGATGCTTTGGCAGCGAACCGGTGTGCTACGAGGGTTATGGCGCACCTTGCCGTGGCTGCTGTGGGGACCGCTGCTAGTGCTACAGAGCGGCTGGTTCCTCCTGCTGCTGCTCTCGTTTGAGCAGAGAGCCATGTTGGAACCCACTACGAGCATGTTTGCTCGTCCGCAGGTATGGCGGACGAAACGAGTCCTCTTCCGCCGCGGCTTGCAAGTAGTAGCCATGCAACAAATAGACCCACTTGAGCTCTATCCTAGGTCTTTTCGTACGGCTCTACTGACGCCCGTATTTCCCGGCTTGCAGTGGGCTACGCGTTTGACGGACAACCAGCTGCTAGATGCCTCGTGGCAGGTGAGTGACTTGGCGGATGTACAAGCCAGCCCCCAAATTGGTCGTCAACTTTTACAGCTGAGTCGCGATTCGACCCTCCACCGCTTGTTACGGCCAAGCATACAGCAAGCGTGGCGGCGTCATCAGGAGGCGGTACGTTATTATCCCCCAGTGAAATGATCGCTGCTCTGCAAGTAAAGTCCTGTTATAACGCTTTCTAAACGTCCATTTGGAAGACGTTATAAGCAACGCTATACGCCCTAACCAAGGCCCTGGGCTGTCACTAACTACTGGTATTGTTCCAGTTCATGCAGCAGATGGTTCTTCATTTCATGTGCTTCCACGACAATGCCTTGTAGGCTTTCGGTAGGAAAAGCTGCCACGTGGATGTTCTGGGTTTGCAACTCATCTAACCAAGAGAGAAACTCCTCCACCGGCATTGCTGCGGTCTGGTAGGCTTGCTACTCGCCCGTTAGAAGCAAAGCAGCAAACGCTTGCTCTGGCCATACGGGAAGCATCGCCTGTCCGGAATCATCGGTGAGCATCGTGATTCCTTCCGGATCTCGAATCAGCCAGATAGCCTCAAAATCAGCCACCTTCCGCAAGAGGTACCCGTAGCGTTCTGGGGCCGGTAAGTTCAGGATCGCTTGGCGTTTGTGCGGATTCATGAGAGACGAGATGAGCGAACGAACTAGGGAGTGCTGTAAGGTATTACGAGCTTAACGAGTAACCAAATAGCCGCTAACCTCTGCTAAATACCAATCGGTAAATAGGACTTGGGGTCTTGGACATTTTGTAAAGGGACTACCACAAGATGTCCAGGGCAACCATCCTTTCACACTCTTTTTTCAAAATATCCTACAAGCTATATCAGGCATTCTCTAGCCCATTGCGCAGCAAACGTAACTTGGCTGTCTTCTACCAAGTAAGATCTGTTTCTCACGCGTTACGGTGCCGTCACGCGCTCGTACCATCAGGAACAGAAGTCTGTGCATCCGGCTGGGTCACCGTCACGGCCCCTACTTGGCAGGCAAATGCCTCCGTCCCGCCTTGCAGCAGGGGACCGCACGGTGAGCAGAATCTTAAAAGTACAAGTGCGTGATTGTAACCTGCGGCGGGGTGTCGCCCTATCCAGTTTGCTGGCTGGTGAGTGCTATAGATGACCGATACTGGGCAGTCAAGAACTGTGCTTCTTGCAGCGGGATAAAGGCAGAAACGCATTAGTGCGCTTACGGTTCTCTACTAGTGGGCCCGGCCCCACCAGCAGGCGCTACAACACAGATAACGGCTTATCTCTTGGCGGTAGATTCAAGTATGCTCGATCGCATGCAGTTATAGAATAATCCTACAAAATCAACTTAGTTCACAACTAAAGCGTTTGTCGGTTTTCCGCAAGCTGTTACCTGCCTTAGCGGACGCTGCTAGTCACCTGAATTGAGGTACTAAGAAACAAAAGAAGAATATAGCGCCGCCCTATTTTATTTATGAGAGCGCGTTCTATCTTTGCTTGCTATCATGATTTTATCCTAAATCATTCTGTTCAGTATTGTGTTGCGCTATGATTAGATTTCTACTTTTCTTTTGTTTGCTGCTCAGCTTCTGCGAACCGGTAGCCTATGCACAATCGAGCAGCTACCACTTGGAAAGAATGCTGGGAACCCCTGTCTGGGGACCTCGGGACGTAGCTGTCGATCGCGAAGGCAACATCTATCTTGCCGACGGGGGGGTAACTAAGCTGGACTCGACCGGACAGTTTGTAACCAGCTTCAAGCCTCTTTCGCCCGCCGCTAGCGTTGAGGCCCTCGCGCTGGATGCGGCGGGCAATGTGTACACGGCCAGTGTTGGCACGAGCGCCCCGAATGACTTGATTCGCAAGCATAGCCCCGACGGGCAGCTATTAATGCATTGTGGCAACAATGGCTATCAGCCTGGGCAGATTTCTATTGTATCCAGTCTGTGCGTAGGGCCAACAGGTATTATTTATGTGGCGGACGGCAACAACAGGCGCCTGTTTCGCTTCGACCAGCAAGGCACTTTGCTCCCAGAAATTAGTCTGCCGAGTATGCCCACTAGCACTTCGTTGGAAGATGTGGATGTGGATGCCGCCGGCAACCTATACCTGCTCTACGACAATGCCTTGGTTACGAAGCTGAGCCCAAGCGGTCAGTTATTGGCCCGGATTTCCTTAGGCAACGCAACGGGCGGCTATCTATACAATCAGGCCAAGGTGCTGTTGCTGGACGCGGCGGGAAACCTGCTGGTTTCCTATTCACAAGCCGGAATTAGCCGCTATAGTCCTAGTGGAACATTGTTGGGGACGATCAGTCAACGCTTTTCCAGTAGTACCCACACGGCCATGGCTTTTGACCAAGCGGGTAATTTGTACGCGACAGACTTTACCCACCAGCAATTTCAGAATCACCTCTATAAGTTTGCCGGCGTAAGTACCTTGCGTCAACGGTGGGGGAATCTTACCTCGCTGGACTATGTGCGCCAGGACGAAGCCGGTAACACGTTTACCTATGATGGCAGCACAGTCCGCAAATACAATGCGGGGGGCCAACTGACGCTGTCCTTCAACGCCAGTGTCGGGGGCAAGTATGTGGGCGGGTTTGCCGTGGATGCCGCCGGTACGATTTACGTGCTTGGCACGAGCGACACGTCCTCGGAACTCATCAAATATACTGCTCAAGGGCAACAGGTACAACGCCTTACCTCCTTTGGCTTTACGCAGGGCTATCAGTACTTCAATGGCCTAGCGGTGGGGGCCAATGGAACGATCTATTTATCCGATAAATACGGGCATCGTATCCGCCGGCTCACTTCTCAGGGCGTGTTGATGGGGACCATTGGGGGGCCCGGTCTGGGGACTGGGCAGTTTCTGCAACCCCGAGCCGTGGCGGTGGACTGGGCGGGCAACGTGTATGTGGCCGACTACGATGGCAAGCGAGTGCAGAAGTTCAATGCGCAGGGACAAGTCATGCAGCAATTTGGTCCCTCCCCCCCGTACAATGGCATTAGCGTTGGCTTAGTCGATCTGGACGTAGACGGCCGCGGCAACGTATACGTGGCGAGCTTCGCGCACGAAGGAAAGATCTTTTCCGCGGACGGCAGCCGGGAGACGCCCATGCCCAGCTACGGCACCGCCGTATCGGTGAACCGATCGGCCACGCGCCTGCTAAGTATGAGAAGCGGCAGCGACGTGGTTCAGTTCTTTGGCTCGGCCCAGCAGCCACCCACCAACCTGATCAGTGGTCAATTGTACCACGACCTCAATCGGAATTGTCAACGCGAGAGCAACGAGCCCGTGCTGAGTAATATGGCCGTTGTCGCGGAGCCCGGCGGGTACTACGGTATGACTGATGAGAACGGTAGCTACGTCTTGGCCGTTGACACCGGACGCTACCAAGTACGCCCGCTTCTTCCTCCCGAGGAAGTGGGACGCCAAGTGCAGCACTCGTGCAGTCCGGCCATAGCTATTGCGTTGCGGACCTACAACAAGGTGGTGAACAAGGTAGACTTTGGCTTGCAGGTCAGCACCAGTCCCTTTTTGCGCGTGAGCATTGCGTCCAATCGCCGCCGCCGATGCTTCCGCAATACGACCACGGTTGCTTATCGAAATGATGGCTACGCGGCAGCAGCTGATGTAGCGGTAGCGGTGGCTTTTCCGCCAGAGGTGGTAGTAGTATCCGCTAACCAGCCCTATACTCGCGACACGCGGGGACATTACTTGTTTCAAGTAGGCTCCCTCGCCGCTGGCGCAGCCGGCACGATTGTTTTGCAGGATTCGGTTGTATGCGGCATTCCTGCACTACGTGGACAGACCGTGTGTACCGAGGCGACGATCACCCCGCGCAACAGCTACCCAGTGCCTCCAACCTGGAGCCAGGCGTCCGTCACGGTGCAGGGTAAAGCAGAGCCAGGTAATCAGGTGCGCTTTGTGGTACGTAATACCGCCGCGACTACGATGAGCGACAGTGCCGCCTTGCGCCTCTACCAGGACGGGGAATTGTCCCTGCTCCACCAGTACCAGCTGGCCGCTGGCGATAGTCTAGTGCTGCGCGTGCCGGCGACACGTCCTGTTGTTCGGCTGGAGGCGGACCAGCCGGCTGGTCATCCTACGCAGCGCGTAGCCAGTCAAACGGTAGAGGTAAGAACACTTAGTACTCCAGGGCAAGCGAATGCGAACATGCGCTCTCAGCCCCCGAATGAACCGGGCCCCGAGACAGCACAGGACTGCCAGCCCATTCTGGACTCCTACGATCCGAATGATAAGCTGGTGGTGCCCACGGGGGTGACCGCACAACACTTTACCCCGACCAATACCCCCTTGCGTTACCAAATTCGCTTCCAGAATACGGGGACCGACGACGCGTACCGTGTCGAAGTGGTTGATACCCTAGCCGCCGAGCTGGACTTGCGTACCCTGCGCGTGAGCGCAGCCTCGCACCCGTACCGGCTCAGCGTACGGGGCCATGGTCGCCCTGTGCTCACCTTTACGTTCGACCGCCTCATGCTGCCGCCTAGTTCGCGCGATGCAGTAGGCAGCAACGGGTTCGTGCAGTTCAGCGTCCAGCCGAAAGCGGGTTTAGCTCCGCAAACTAAGGTTGAGAACTTCGCCGATATCTTTTTTGACTATAATGAGCCTGTCCGCACTAATACCACGGTTAACCGCATCTATGATGTCCCATTAGTCGTGAATCCGGCCGTGCAGGTGCAAGCCCAAAACGTGCTTGTGTCGCCTTCCCTCCAGGCCTTTGTGCCCGCACAAGGGCGGGCGGGTACGCTGGTCACCCTGAGCGGCCAACGCTTTGGGCCAACGGCTGCGGCCAACCGCATCCGCTTTAACGGGGTAGCCGCGCCGGTGCTCACGGCCACGGCCACTTCCCTAACGGTTCGGGTACCGGCGGGGGCAACGCCGGGCCCGATCGAAATCGTAACGGCTGACGGAGCCACGCGCAGCCGAGAACATTTTGTGGCGTATCAGCCTCCCACGCTAACGGCGATGCAGCCTAGTGAAGGAATAGTAGGTAGCCTCGTTACACTCATAGGGACCCACTTCTCGTCGCTGGCTTCGCAGGATACCGTCTGGTTCAATGGCATCCCAGCCTTGGTGCAGTACGCCTCAATGACGTCTCTGCAGGTGATCGTGCCCGCCGGGGCAACATCAGGCGCTATCCAACTCCGTACGCTGGGGGGAGGCGTGACCAGCGCGCAGCCGTTCACCGTCTGGAGTGCACCAACGCTCACTTCCTTTAGCCCAGCCCGTGGCAAAGTGGGGGATTTGCTCACCATTACGGGCACCCATTTTGCGCCGACCCGCACGACTGTTTCGCTGGCCGGTGGTACCGTCTCGCTGGTGCAGGCGACGAGTACGCGTCTGCAGGTGCGGGTTCCTGTGGATGCGCAAACAGGCCAGATCCGGGTTACTACTCCAGGTGGTATGGCGCAGTCTACGGCCGCCTTCACGTTTCTGCCACCGCCTGCTCTGACTTCTTTCTCGCCCGCACAAGGCAGTGTGGGAGAAGTGATTACCTTAACGGGCAGCAACTTCTTGGTGGAGGGTCACCTGGATACGGTCTATATAGGCGATGTGCAAGCCGCTATCCTGGCAACTACCGCCACGAGTGTTACCGTGCGCGTGCCCAGAGGCGCAAGCTCTGGTCCCTGGACCATAGCCGGGACAGGGGGGCGGGTAAACAGTGCTCAGCCCTTTACCGTATTGGATTTGTCGCCCGCAGAAGCCCTACGCGTTTATCCGAGTCCCGCTCCCGGGGCCGTCATACTGGAATGGCAGCAGGCCAATTTTACGCTTGACCAAGTGCACGTCTACAATGCCTTAGGAAAGCTCCTGTTCACAACCACCCTAAGTCAGCAGGGAGAACCACAACAGGAGTTGACGTTTGCTGGTAATCCGAGCGGCTTGTTCTTACTGGTCGTGCATACCTCGCGTGGTCCGGTGACCAAAAAGATCATTTTATACTAGTTGCAGACCAAACCTTAGGAAATCCCTCTGCCACAATAGTTTGTCAGGAAAGGGATAGTTATCAAAGCTAAACCTTAGAGAAAGCTATACCTACATGGCTTGGACATCTTCTTATAGTTCGTGGCTGTTGCAGAAATCCTGACTAGGTATTGGATCGATAGTAGCGG
>NZ_MTSE01000048.1 GCF_002154225.1 Hymenobacter crusticola | reverse complement strand
GAACTCATCAGGCGTCATGCCCCAAAGCTCCCGCCCTGAAAACGGCCTAGAAAGGACGCTAGCCGCTTACACGATCTGGTAGCCCAGCTTGAAGCCGGAGCGCAACACGATGCTTTTGCCGGCGGGCACCACTTCCAGCACCCGTCCGCCCGCGGTGCGCAGCTCCACGGAGCCGCCAGGGCCCACGTAGAGGCCGAGTTCTAGCCCCTTTTCCGACACGAGCCAGGAACCTAGGTACGGCCGGGCCGGGCGCAGCGTGTCACCGGCCAGCGTCCAGTCGTAGCCGTTACGCTTGGTTTCACTGCCGGCCGTGTAGCTGGCACTCCACTCCAGCGGCTGATCAGGCGTGCCAATGAGCTGCACCTCGCCATTTAAGTCGCGGTATAGTGCAACGTAGCGTTGACCGGCCATGGGCTCCAGGCCAACCGCCAAGGCGGCCGCATGCCGGGGAAGGGCACCTTTGATTTTGTGATTCATCACGTCGCCTTGCCGACTAATGCTTTTAGGCGCACCGTCGTAGCTCAGCGAGCCGCGCGTGCTCACCAGTTGGTACCACACAGCACCCTCCACTAGGTCGAGCGCCGTGACAACCAGCGGACCGACACTGGGCCACGAGCGAAAGTTCTCGATAGGCGTATACCACACCGCGGCCAGGCCCCCGATGTTGTCGGCGCCCTGGTCGGCGTTGTAGAGATTCCGCAGGTGAAAGGGATTGTATGGATCCGGCATTTTTAGAAGGCGAGTTGAGCCATCGACTCTTTTGTAAGTGATTGACGCATAGCGATTACCTGCGCGTGGCGGGACAAACCGTCAAAATCACGGGACACTTCGCCGCTTTTACGGGACAAACCGTCATTTTTTTGGGACATTTTACCTACCGTTTTTGCCCCTTTTTTTTTGTAGTTTTTCAACTTTACGTTGCGCTGCACGGCCTTGCGCAGGGTTTCGTATTGGATATCCTCCTCCCGCAAATCGTAGGCAGCCATGAAGTCGACGATGACGTCGCGCCGGGTGGTGGTGCGGTTGACGAACTTGCGGATCCAGATATAGAGCTCCTCCTTCAGGAGCTCGTCGACAAAGTCGTTGAACTGATAGACCGTGTAGTTGGTGAGCTCCGTCAAGCCGTACTGGTGCACGGGAAAGTTGCACATATCCAGCTGCAGCACGGCCGTGCACTCCTCGCGACTGGTGGCGTGAAACAGGCGACCCTTCAGCTGCCGGCGCAGCAGGTGAAAGAGCATTTTGCCGAAACGGTCGCTGTTGCTCAGCACGTAGGGATTCACGCCCAGGTGTGTCAACAGATACTTGGCCACGTGGGGCTTAACCGGAAAATCCAGCGTCTTTAGCATAGTATACCCTTCGAATAAGTCAAACCTAGTACTTGGAAGGTGCGGGCTAAAGGACGGCTGCCCGCCATCCCTTGCGGGAGGCGGGTTGGGTAGAGGTATCGCATGAAGTCTAGGAATAATACAGAAGTGTTCGCTACTCTACTACAGCAAATCTGCTTCCAGTTTCCCTTGAATGCTATCTAGCTATTTACTGATGTAACAGCGACTTATGCGTACCGACTGCAATGCCTTGTAGCAGGGGTGGCAGCGTATCTAGGTTTGTAACGCGCTCAGCGTACTTGTTCCGGGCTAGGTAAAGCGCCAGCGCCGGGGCCGTCCGGATGAACGGGTTGATCTGCTTGCCGGCCTCCGTGAGCACGGCCCATCCTTCCTCCTCGCTCAAGTGCTCCAGTAGCAGCGGGCCACTGGTGTCGATGGGCGTTTGCCGCATCGAGCGCCGTTGCCCGATTGCGGCTGGTGGTCGCGGGTAAGCCATCACATCGGGACTGTGGCGTGCAACTGTAGAAACATAGCCTCGATAGCTATACGTGCGTCCTCGTCGGAGTTGACCTTGTAGGCAGTCGCTTGTACTACCTCCAATAAGTGGCGCGCATGATCCTGGCCTAAGCCGTCGACTAGCTGGCACAAGCGATCCGGTGGTAGCATCAAGCCACATTGCGCCCGCAGCAATCCCAGCCCGCGCGGAAACTGGCCCATCACCGAGATAGAAACACCTAAGGTCAGGCCTGGGCATGAGGGATTAGTACAAGCACATTCCATTGCGGCCACTTGGATAAGCAACTGATGGCCGGCTGTTTCGAATAGTTTAGCGTGGCGGATCATAGCAAAATATAAGGTTCGAGGTTGAGGGATTTTTGGTGCACCTTCCCGAGCACCACGGTGGCCAGCAGGCAGTCCGGGGTAACGCAGGTGCGGATGGCCACCAGCTCATCGTAGCTTAGGCGCAGGCGCCACGGCTTGGGAGGCCGGGCGCCGCGCTTCAGCGGTTTAGTGAGTTCCTGCAGCTGCCGGCGCTCCAGCCGGTCGAAGAGGCGCTTCAGCGGCGTGATGGCCAGCGCCATCAGAGGCCGCACGGGTACGGCCGGCACATCCCCCGGAAAGTCATCAACGCCCAAGGGGGTGCACAGGGCCTCATTTAGGGCATCCGCAATGGAGCCGGCTAGGGTAGCGGCCTCACCACGCTGTAGTTCTACAAATTGATCGAGGTGAGGCAGCTTCATGCTACATGTTGACGGTTGGGGAACTGGCAAAACAATCTTCTACTAGGCGGTTCACGGTGGATTCCGCGTGTTCCTGCACCGGCAGGAAGCGGTCCTCGTCGAAGCTAGGCTCCACCACGCGGCCGCTGGTTAGCATCATGACCGGGTTATGAATTTCTAGTAGCAGTAGGCTGAAGCCCCACGGCTGCGGCTGCACGGCGCGCACGTGATAGATGGCGCCGAGCCGCGGCACGTTCAACTTTTGGGCGGCCACCAAGGCGGGCCACTTGGTGTTGACGCAGACGATGGGCTGGCCCACGTGAAAGCGTGCCACGGGCGGATAATTGTCGGGCATAGAGCAGGTAATTTATAGCAGGTTTTGTCTAGAATCTCCTACAAAATCGAGCCACAAACTCGGCCGTTTCCCTAGCTTACGGCTCTGGTTACTACTCTACTACAGCAGGTTCTGCAGTTGCGAATTACTTATTCCAGGATCCACGCTCCTTGCGGCAAATTTCCGGATGCAGGTAAGCCTGGTTGTCGTAAATGATAGCGCGCGCTACTCGGTCCGTCATTCCATCGACCAGCTTTTTGAGACCTCGGATACCATAATCACGTGGATCCGCCACCTCATACCGGCCGCTACGGTCGAAGCTGTAGAAATCTGAGAAACCTTTGGTGCCAGGTACAGGCTTGCTCCAGTACACGCGGGCCTTGGTCAGAGCCGTATCACGTAGAGCAGCTGCGGGTGAGGATTGTGGACAAGCTGAAATTGAAGTTGACATTGTGGAAAGGGGCTGTAAGTGAATTATTTAAGTACCCAGTAGCTGACGCCGCTGGGGTTGAGTAAGATTTTTGAGGAGTTCCATCACCTGAGGCTGGTACTTGTTCAGGGCACGTGTTCCACCTAATTGCTCGAGGCGCTGCTCGTGGAAGCGGTAGAGCTGGCCGAAGCTGGTGCCTTCGATATGCTTGACTGGCTTGCGGGTCGTTTTCTCACCGCGGTCAATCTTGCGGCGCAGCTTCAACTCGTTCAGGGCTTTCTTCACCTCGCGATTAACCCTAGCTAGGTGTTCCAGTTGCCGGTCACTCTGCAACCAGGCCATGGTGCCTTTGAAACCTTGCTCGTTTTCCCAGTCGAAATAGCCCATGCCTTTGACCATTTCGGCCCAGGGCATCGGGATGTACCGAGGCTTGGCGCTGCCGACGTGTTTCATAATGAACCTCTCCACCAGCTCGATACGCCGCAGCACATCCTTGAAATAGGCGTCGTAATCAAAAGTGGGATCGTCAAAATTCAGGTAGACCCCACGCCAGATGGCGCGTTTGGCTAGCAGCTCCTGATGCGGATTGAAGTTGTGTTCTGGCCAGAGCCTGGCCTTGGCAAAGAGGTAGGTTGGTACGACGTACGCCTCCCAGTTGGCCCTTCTCGCGGCCGTAGTGGCATCCTCCGGCTCCGGGGTAGTTACACCCGGTTTCGCCGCGCCGCCCGCCCCAGCTTCATTTTTCGCCGTCCGCTGGCCGCTCCCGGCCTGGTTGCTGTCCTCCGCTTCCTGAGAGGGTCTTTCTGAGGAAGGTTCGCGGGGTATTTCTCCACATTGCCCGATTTTGTTTTTCAGAGCTTCTTGAAGTTCAGGAAGCTCAATAGCCGGAAATTTTATACCGTTTGTGGATAATACCGTACTGATTGTCGAAAATTGAGAATCAGCGGGTTGCGGGGTTTCCACGGCCGCTGCTTGCTCTTTGAGGATAAGCTCCGGGTTTATCCACAATTCGAACTGTCGTTTGCGTCCGTGCCATTTCTTACGCACGATGAAACCGATCTTCATCAGCTGCGCCAAATGGTTGCGCATGGTGCGCTCGGTAAGGCTGCGCTCTTGCATGAGCATGCGTGCGTCGACTAGGATACTTGGCATCAGGATGCCTGTATCGGTTACCATCGTATCGAACAGCATTGGTGAGTACACTAGGCGCTCTACTCGCTTCCAATACTTCTTCAGCAGTACAATAGCCGTCGCCTTAGCACCGTCGACGATCGCGCGCTTGCCGCGGCGGATAATGGTTTCGGTGATAGGCCCATCTTTCGCCCGGTCTCCTTTGGTAATGGTGCGCGTCACACTGATGCGCGGCGTCTGGTGCCAATCGGCGTCGATCTTCCGGTGCAAGCGCAGCAGGCTTGTACCCAGGGGTAGTAAGTCAATAGTAACCATTCGGAACGGTAGTAATAGAGCGTAGAAATTTGGCGTAGCAGCCTGCTAGAGCGGGTATTCCCTAGCAGCCACTGAGCGCCGGTAATGGTGACGTTGCCGCACCTCCGCTTCCTGGCTAGCACCGAAGCCAGCGACTACCACGCCCCTTTCCACGAGTTTGCGGTAGCTTCCTATTCAGGCAGGAAGTATTTGATAATTCACTGTTTAGTAAGCGCCTCGCTGCACCAGCTTCATCTGCGCGAAGGTGAGCTCTGGCTTTGCTTGGGGCGCGCTGGGTAAGTAGTCAGCCTGACCTTTGCGGCCACTCGACTTGCGGGCCCACAAGCTCACGGTGTAGAAGACGGCGGTGCCGGTGGGCACGTGCTCGACCAATCCTTGCCGGCCCTTGTAGCGGCCGGTGAGCACCTCAATGATGTCCCGGACCAGGAAGGGTTCTTCAGCCACTGCCCTGCCCCCCTTCCTGGTGACCTAGGTGGATCGTCATGATGATATCCTGCCCGTGTACATAGCAGCCGACGAAACCCAGCGATTTGTAGAGTTGGTAGGCAGCCTTGTTGTGCTTGCGTACAGCTAAGCCTAGGCCCGTTTTATCGGCTTCCCTGGCATAAGCCAGCATCTCCTGCAGCAATAAACGGCCGTAGCCTTGGCGCCGACAGTTCGGGTTGACGTGCACCAGCTGAACCCAACCACCTAGCTGCTCCCAATCCGTGACTTGGCAGGAAGCCAACATCCGGTCGTCCTGGGGCTTATCCACATCCAGCAAGAAAAACTTTACAGTGGTGATGAGGTCCACCACCACGACCTCCTTCATTAGAATAACACTCACGACGGCTGCCCTCCTTTCTCGCGCGGACGCGGGGTCGGCAGCTCATCCAGGCTGCGCAGGTTAACGGGTTGTTGCTGAGCCAGGAACTCAGCTAGGGCCTTGAAGCCGCCATCCGCTGGCTTCGAGGTATACAGGTTAATCGTCGGCTTTTGCATCGTGCTAGGCAGCTTGATTGTAGATGTTTTCCTTCCCTTCCTTCTCCTGTAGCTCGCTCCAGAGCAGTCTGCGCAGGCTCGCAATCGTGCGGAGTTCGGCCGACAGCTTCTCATCGCTGGGGCCGGCGTAGTCTGTATCTTTCACCGTATCGAGCTGCGTGCGGATCTCGATGATCCGATTGGCACATTTGGTCAGCAACTCTTTAATTTCAGGTGTGGTCAGTGCGAGCACTTGGCAATCGGTTAGGGGGTGGATTTTCATCGGTCTGAGAAGTTGATGGTGAACTGAATGAAAAGGCGCGCCCTAGGCATCGGCCCGCGCGGGCGGGCCGAGGCGTGGAGCATAGCGCTGGCACCGGGCGCAACGCTCGAGGGGAAGTAGGTAGGGGACGGGCAGCAGCTGGCTGGCGTGCTGAGGACGCACCTGCCCGCACAGCGCATTGCCGGCAGTGAAGAGGTGAATCGTGGAATCAGCAAGGGTGAATTGCCAGCGGTGCGCAGTCATAGCCTAGGAACTAGCTAGCTAGAGAAGGCTGCGGGTTTGTAAGCTTTTGCCGGCGCGTACGCTCGTAGCGAAGCACGAGCGGGGTTTCTTCACGGAAGCGGGGCATGGTGAGGTTGATTTCCTCACAACGGCGCTCTAGCTCAGGGAGGGGCACTAGTTGCACCAGTGGGCCAGGAAGATGGTCGCGTACTAGCTCAGCTAAGTCGCGCATCGTCGGCAATGCTGCCGGCGTATTCGCCTCCAATGTGTGGGAAGCATAATGTAATTCCATAGTTTTACGCTGTGTAAGTAGTAAATTGAATTGCCCGGCAGCTTCAGACCCTGCCGGGTTTTTTGTTGTTATGCTCCAAATCTATGCAATCTTACATAGATCACAAGAAAGTAATTGTATTTATGCATACATAATTGCAAAAAAATATGCAAGCTACTAAGCGTTAGCGGTTTCCTCTTTGGGCACATAAGTATTATACCAGTACTCAAGTATTGGCCAGACCACTACTCCTCGCTGCTTTACATTGCGAATTTGCGTTCTATCAGAACCCTTGACATTGCGCAGTGTATCGCTGGAATAATACTTATCCATGTGCGGAGAGACTGTTTTCAGTATAGTCTCGAACCTCTCCTTCGATTGTGAGTAGGTTTCGCCGGGCAATCGGTGAAAAACTGGTGCATCATTTTTCATGCGTAATTGCGTATATAGGTGAGACTTTACATACATTTGTGGTACACACCTTATGTAACGTCGTAAATGTATGCAAAGTTGCTTACATAATACGCACATTAACATGTCAATCATGAAACCTATAAATGAGCGCTTGATAGAGCTGCGAGAGCATTCTCAGCTCAACCGGCAACACTTCGCCACTAGGATTGGCATTGACCAGGGCACATATAGCCGCTACGAACTGGGTCAGACGAAACCATCGTTTGACACATTAGAAAAGATTGCAATATGCTTCCCGAAGGTTAGTGCCACTTGGCTGCTCACAGGCAAGGGGCAGATGTTTACCGACGCTAAGCCCGATGTGGTTGACTCTCCAGTGATGCAAAGCGTCGAAGAGTCCGAAGAAATGAAGGAGCTTAAAAAAGACAGGGACGCATGGCGCGATATGGCTATGGCCCTAATTAAGTCGCCCAGCGCCGCGGCGTTATTGGGAAAGCTTAAGGGTAACCCAGACGCAGCCGAGACCATAGCAGAGTTTTTTCGCTCTCAGATGAGAGCGTCTTATGCTGCCTAAGGTATCTCGCTCGGTTACCCCCTTCTCAGGAGATTAGTAAAACATTACCCTGAGTTGCTGCAAACCACTTTCCGGTGTACCATGTATATTTGTGCTAAACTAAGCTGTTAGCAGTTAGCTTTCCGCAATAGACTTTCCTTTCCTGCCGACTTTTTAGCGTCTTTTTTTAGCTTTTTCGTAAGCGAACGTTTACAAGTCAGCAGCTACTAGCGCCCCATGAACGTAACCTACTACGGCCATTCGTCCTTCCTCTTCGAAATCGAAGGCAGCAAAGTTCTCTTCGATCCATTCATCAGCCCAAACCCGCTCGCCGCGGCCATCGACGTATCTAAAATTGAGGCCGATTACCTGTTGCTCAGCCACGGCCACGGCGACCATGTCGCCGACGCGGAGGCTATTGGCCAGCGCACCGGCGCCGAAATAGTAGCCATTGCTGAAATTGCGGGTTGGTTCGGCAACAAGGGCTTGAAAGCAGCTTACCCCATGAACATCGGGGGCAAAGTGAAGCTGCCTTTTGGTACCGTGAAAATGGTAGCCGCCGCGCACTCTAGCTCCTTGCCCGATGGTTCGTACGGTGGCATTGCCGCGGGCTTCGTGGTAGAGGCAGAAGGCAAGACCTTCTACTTTGCCGGCGATACAGCACTGACGTATGACATGAAGCTGATCGCCGAGCAGTACAAGTTGGACTTCGCCTTGCTACCCATCGGCGACAACTATACCATGGGCATCGACGATGCGCTAATCGCGGCAGATTGGGTGGGTGCCTCCAAGATCATTGGCATGCACTACGATACCTTCCCGGCTATCAAAATTGATCAGGAAGCTACCAAGGAGAAAGCACAGCTAGCCGGCAAAGAGCTCGTGCTGCTGCAAATCGGAGAAACGATTACTTTGTAGGTTGATTATTGATTGTTAAAGGGTTAATCTTCTACAGCACCTAGCTTGTTCAACCGTTTAGCAATTCAGTTAGTCAACCATTTAACAATCAAGCTTTACCCATCATGGGAAAAATTATTGCGGTAGCCAATCAAAAAGGAGGAGTGGGTAAAACCACCTCGGCCATCAACCTGGCTGCTAGCCTGGCGGCCTTGGAGTACCGTACGCTTCTGGTGGACGCCGATCCGCAGGCCAATGCCACTTCTGGTGTAGGTTTCGATCCGAAGGACATTGAGAATAGCGTGTACGAGTGCATGGTGGATGGCATCAATGCCCAGGATATTATCCTGAACACGAACATTCTCCCTCACCTCGACCTCATGCCTTCGCACATTGACCTAGTAGGTGCCGAGGTGGAAATGATCAACCTGCCCAACCGGGAGGAGAAGATGAAAGAGGCCCTGCGCCCCTTAGCCGATCAATACGACTTCATCATTATCGACTGCTCACCGAGCCTAGGTTTGATTACGGTGAATGCCCTCACGGCTGCGCATTCGGTTATCATCCCGGTGCAATGCGAGTACTTCGCATTGGAAGGCCTAGGGAAGCTATTGAATACCATCAAAATCATTCAGAGCCGCTTAAACACGGAGCTAGAAATTGAAGGCATTCTGCTCACGATGTACGATGTGCGTTTGCGCCTCTCCAACCAAGTAGTGGAAGAAGTGAAGCTGCACTTTCAGCAACTCGTATTCGAGACCATCATTCCGCGCAATGTGAAGCTGAGTGAGTCACCTAGCTTCGGCATTCCCGTTATCCTGCACGACGCAGAAAGCAAGGGCTCTATCAGCTACCTGAACCTAGCACGCGAAATTGTAGAGAAGAACGTGGTAGCCGGAGAGCACGAAGAAGCCGGCGACGAGGCAGCGTAATGCCCTCTAGCTATACCTATAGAAACGGCTCACAAGAACTTGTGAGCCGCTTTTTTTTATTGGCCCCAACTAGCCGTTTCTAGAACTCTAAACCAACTAGTTGATTTTGCCTGCTGTCACAGCTTAGCAACCTAGGTTCCAAAGGGCAGCAGTTGTATCACTCTGCGTGCTGCTGCGAAAACGATTCACTCTTTCTTGGAGACCTAGCTATGCACTGCTAGAGTAGCGAAGCTGATTTGTTGATGTTCCACGATTTTTTAAATCCGTGGAACAAAATTTCCGTTGCATCCCCGGCGTTTGTGTATTTTTGAATCCTGCTTTCGCTCGGTGTTGGGTGAAAGCTGATTGTCGGTATGTCAGAGAAGAACGAAGAGAAAAACGCTCCCGCAGCACCCAAGCGAAAGATTGGCGGCCTAGGTCGGGGTTTAAATGCCCTGATAGAAGGCAGCTACGAGAAAAAGAGCGAACGGGTAGGCCTCGTACCGCATCCGGTAAATTCGGTTGGGATGATTCCCGTGGAGCACATCCAGGCGAATCCCTATCAGCCGCGCACGCACTTCGATCAAGAAGCCTTGCGCGAGCTAGCCGACTCGATTAAGCTCCAGGGCATAATCCAGCCGGTTACGGTGCGGCAAATGGGTACCAACGCCTACCAGCTCATCAGTGGCGAACGGCGCTTACAAGCCTCTAAGCTCGCCGGCCTCGATACGATTCCTGCCTACATCCGCAAGGCTGACGACCAGCAAATGCTGGAAATGGCTTTGATCGAAAACATTCAGCGCGAAAATCTTAACGCGATTGAAATTGCCCTAAGCTACCAGCGCCTAGTAAGCGAGTGCAACCTGAAGCAGGAAGAGCTAGGTGACCGGGTTGGCAAGAACCGCTCGACGGTTACGAATTACCTCCGGCTGCTCAAGCTCCCGCCTGACATTCAGATTGGTCTGCGCGATACGGTTATCAGCATGGGGCATGCCCGCGCCTTGATCACGGTCGATGACACTGAGCAGCAGCTTTCACTGTTTCACCGCATCGTAGCAGAAGATCTTTCGGTGCGCCGGGTAGAGCAGCTCGTGCGTAGCGGCCTGACGCCCAAAGCCGCTACCGCTGAAAACCCTGATGCAGATCCTGCTACCCCACAAGTGCCCGTAGCCGAACTCCGGCGTACCGAGCGCCACCTCTCCGACCGCTTTGGCAGCCGGGTGCAAGTAAAACCGGGCCCGCAAGGGCGTGGTGAGATTAAGATTGCCTTTGACTCGGTTGAAGACATGCAACGTATCCTACACATTCTACAGCCGGCCTAGCCTAGGTATGAAAACGGTGCTTCGTGGTATTAGTATTTCGTTGGGGTTGTGTTGTGCCTTGCTGGCTCGTCCTTGCACTGCTCAAACAACTTTCCCCGGTGGTACTTTGGGCAACTCTATGGGGAATACCCTAGGGAACAACACGCTAAACAGTGTAGCAGACACCGCTCAAGGTCGCCCCATCGCGAAGCGCAAAAAGGACACTGCTGCGGACTCGGCCCGTCGGACGGAGCGGCTGCTTTTCTTACGCCTAACCAAGCCAGCTAAGGCAGGCTTGTTGTCGCTCATTCTGCCGGGAGGAGGCCAAATCTATAATCATAGCTATTGGAAGCTTCCGCTCGTGTACGGTGGGGTGGGCGCAGTAACAGCGGCTGAGTTTTTCTACCAAGCGCGTTTCAAGGAATACGCCAACAGCTTGGATATCTGGCAAACAACAGGTACCAACGCAAAGGATACGGGACCTAGGTCTAAGCTCGAAACTTCGGCGGCTAATGTGAATACCGGCCTTATCTTTTACCGGAGCTGGCGCGACCGTTTTATCGCTTATTCCCTAGTGGTGTACGGCATCACAGCGTTGGACGCTATCGTCGATGCCCACTTGAGTGACTTTGACGTCAGCGACGACCTCAGCTTACAGTGGCATCCGACGCTCATACCCATGCCTTCCTCTTTACCGATGCCAGGTGTGGCTCTTACGCTTAATTTGAATTCTAAACGCTCAACTAAATGAAGCTGCTGCTGATTGGCTACGGTAAAATGGGCAAGGCAATTGAAGCCCAAGCCGTGGCGCGCGGCCACCAGATTGCCGGTATCGTAGATCCTACCCATCCGGGCGTAAACATCACCGATTTCGATTCGACCACCGTCGACGCGGCCATTGAATTCACGCACCCAGATGCGGCTTTCAACAACGTTATGACGTGTCTGCGGCAAGGCATTCCTATCGTCTGCGGATCAACGGGATGGCTACATCACTTTCCGGAAGCTACCGCGCTAGTACAACAAACGGGAGGCGCCCTTTTTTATGCTTCTAATTACAGCGTAGGTGTGAATCTGTTCTTTCACTTCAACGAATACATTGCCGCCAAAATGCACCAATTTGGTGGCTATGATGTGCAAGTGAAAGAAATTCACCACACCCAGAAAGTAGACCAGCCAAGCGGCACGGCCCTCACGGCAGCGGAAGGCATCATCAAGCACTTCCCTACGAAAACCACCTGGCGCAATGAACCTACGCAAGCACCGCAAGAACTAGCAGTACTTTCGGAACGTACAGGACAAGTAGTTGGTACCCATATCGTAACCTATACATCCGCCGTCGATTCTATTGAGCTTAAGCATGAAGCCTTCTCGCGGGAGGGATTTGTGCAGGGCGCTTTGCTGGCAGCCGAGTGGCTGCCAGGCCGTCAAGGAGTATTCGGGATGAAGGAATTGCTTGGGCTATAATCTTTGACCGATAATGTGCGTTCTTCTGGCGCAATCCAGCATGGGCGCGGTTAACCATCGGAGCTAGCTAGGTCTTACGTGACATTTGCGTAAATAAGTTGATATTTACCACCTACGGCCCGGTGCGTCCGGGCCTTCTTTTATTTGCTTTCCACGCATAACGATATGGCTGTACAATCCTGGGAACAACGCACTGCTACGCCCCCGCCTCCCATCAAAAAACCGAAAGGTTTTTTTCGGGAATGGGGCGATGCTATTCTCTTTGCCGTCGTGGCGGCTACGCTCATTCGCTGGGCCACTTTTGAAGCTTACACTATCCCGACGCCTTCTATGGAGCATTCCCTGTTGGTCGGCGATTATTTGTTTGTGAGTAAGCTTCACTACGGTCCTCGCACACCTCAGACGCCGCTCCAGGTGCCACTCACGCACCAAACCCTCTGGGGCACTGAGCTGAAGAGCTATTCCGATGCGATCCAGTTGCCCTCCTACCGCCTACCTGGCTTCTCAGAAGTGAAGAAAGGCGACGTGGTTGTCTTCAACGTTCCCTTTGAAAGTCAGCACCCTGCCGACCTGCGCACT
Source organism: Hymenobacter crusticola (assembly GCF_002154225.1). Classification (GTDB taxonomy): domain Bacteria; phylum Bacteroidota; class Bacteroidia; order Cytophagales; family Hymenobacteraceae; genus Hymenobacter; species Hymenobacter crusticola. The sequence continues at coordinate 759 of NZ_MTSE01000048.1, read as the reverse complement.
AATTACATCAAGCGCTGCGTAGCGGTAGCTGGTGACGTACTAGAACTGAAAGACGGCCAAGTGTTTGTGAACGGCAAGCCGATGAGCAGCCCACCCCAAAGCCAAAACCGCTATTTCCTGCAGGTGAATGAGCCTATTCGGGACAAAATTTTCAAAGATCAGGGGGTCACGGATTTCAACAATCCTACGGGTGTTCCACAACCACAGTACACGCAGTTTGGCCCGGCATATATGATCGATGCCACCCCAACGACGGCAGCTTATTTCAAGCAGCAGTCGTTTATTAAGGGCGTTGTGCAGGATAAGAGCCCAGCTGGCCAAGCGGAGCCCGATGTGTTCCCGAATAACCCCGACTACCCACACAGCCAACCTAGCTCTCCGGCCAAGTTCAATTGGAACCGCGACAACTATGGTCCGTTGCAACTTCCGAAGAAAGGTCAAACGGTCCAAATCACGCCCGAGAACTCTCCGATCTACGAAAAAATCATCCTGCGTTACGAGCACAACGAGGGAGTATCTGTGATTAATGGAGTCATCACACAGAATGGACAGCCACTCAAAAGCTACACGTTCAAGCAGAACTATTACTTCATGATGGGTGACAACCGCCATGATTCGCTCGATTCGCGTTATTGGGGCTTTGTGCCCGAAGATCACATTGTAGGCAAGGCCGTACTCATCTGGCTGTCAGTAGACCCCTACGCCGACTTCCTTCATAAGATCCGGTGGAGTCGCCTATTCAACCTCATTGACTAGTTA
>NZ_MTSE01000047.1 GCF_002154225.1 Hymenobacter crusticola | reverse complement strand
TGAAATGCTTACGCGCTACGGGTTGCAGTGATCGGACCAAATGGGTTAGGCTCCGAGGTTGCATTACCCGGGTATTACAGTCCTGTAAGGAACGCAGAACTTGAACCAGGGAAACCTTTATAGAAGGGCTTTCTTGGTTGGATCCTGCACGACTAGCGTTAGTTGTTCGGCTGAAGGTAAAGGGTAGGCGTAGCATAGTCGACCACCGCGGCGCCTTTTCCCAACAAATCGGCCCCGATTACCCCATCAATTTCTGGTAGCTGGTGTTGGCGAAAGGCCGTGTTTACGTGCTCCAGGGATAAGACATACACGGTTTGATCGTCGAAGACCAGTTGGCCATGCAACACCAATTCATTGCCGGCCGACCAGGCCGTATCCGCCACGCTTCCTCCTACCCCAGTACCTGGGTGCGTACTGACTTGCAGGGGGCTGCCAAACTGGCTGATCTTACTGGGATCCAGCAAGGTATGACTCGAGCCCGGATCGAGCAGGAAATGAGCCGGTACCTGATTAACGAGCACCGGTAGAGTGCAGTGTCCAGTAGTATAGCGACGTAAGGGCAGGGGCACGTAGCCTAGTGCCTGCAGGTAGCCGATAAGGGGAAGGGAGGGTAACGCGTGGACTGCAGTAGACATACTAGGAAAGCGAGGAAGAGCTAACAGGAACCAGCAAGCGCTAAGCGCTGCCGTATGCCTTGACATAGGCAGCAGGATTGCTGCAGGTCAAATTTGTTGTGAATCCGTGTCGCGCCCACCGGCAGGGTGGGGTGCCGACTACTGGGCAGGACCAGGAACACAATATCGGGGTGGCGGGTGGCCCCGGCGAATTGGTGAGCAACCGCCTCCATCAGTTCGTCCTCGTTGTCATTCGGGTACAACAGCACCCGTAAGCTGCCAGGGGGCTCTTCCCCGTTGGCGCGGAGCGCGGCTACGGCCCGGTTGATCACTGCACGCAAGTCATGCGGGGCAATCTTAAATCGCTTCTTGAAGGCGCGGGAGAAGGTTTCGCAATTGACGTAGCCCAGCGTTAGTGCCAACTCTAAAATGGCCTGATCCTCTTGGAGGAGCATCTGATAGGCGCGTTGCAGCCGGTGGTAGGCCACATACTGATGGGGCGAATAACCGGTTTGCTGCTTGAAGAGCCGGTGAAAGTGGAAGAGCGATAAACAGGCAGCTTGCGCCATCTGTGCCACGGAAGGGTAGACAGGCGCTGGAGGATCTAGCAGGCGTAAGGCCGCGGCAATGCGAGCGTTCATAGTAGGCGGAAGGTAACAGGGTGCCTTCGCCTACTCTATGACCAATCCTGCTGTTTTCTGGAGCGGTACGCGGGAAGCAGTGAGTGCGTTGGTGGAGGAGGCAACTGCGCTGCCGTACCCCTTTGTGGGTTAGTATCGTTCCAGAAAGTCGGGAAGCTGCCGTGCGCTCAATGGTTTTCGATTGCTGTAACGATGCAAAGACAGTTACGTGAACTTATTCAGTGAAATGAGACAATTGATTCAGCTAAACCAGTAATACGATCAACTTAGTTTTAGGACAAGACAGTAAAACAATGTCCTACGTACCCGCTGCCCAACGCGCCGGTGCGCTGTCACGTGGCCGCGTTCGGGCTTGCGGCAGTTAGCGCCGTTTCGCATCTTTGGCAATGGGTCTACGCAGCCGCTGGCAGGCGAACTGCGTCCCTTCTTTTTTTCGCTTCTGCTGGTCGCTGTATGGTGATTAACTTTTTGGAGGATGCCGATGGCAGCCGCTGCACGCTTTCCTTTGAAGAAGCTGATGGCTGGCTGCGGGCGACCTGGCGAGGGCACGTGGATGCAGCCGAAGCCATGCGCGGGGCCGAGAATTACTTAGCCCAGAGCGGGCCGTTTCACTGCCCCTACTTGCTCAATGACAACCTCGCCCTGCAGGGCTCCTGGTTTGATTCCATCGAGTGGCTGGAGCGGGCCTGGCTCCCACAAGCCTTGCAGCGGGGCTTGCGCTACGTGGCTCATGTGGTGCAAGCCGATACCCGCACGGACATTCTTACGCTCTCCTTTCCCGCGCCCTTAGTCGGCGTGTTGGAGCTGCAGCTTTTTCACCACATGGTGGAAGCCGAGGAGTGGCTGCGCACTTGTCAGCAGCTAGCCTAGCTGCCGCCAGAACGGGGAAAGGCGATGGGTTCTTCCTGCTTCAGGTGCCGCGTAGCGTAAGCTTAGCTCCGTCTGCCCCCTGTTTTCACGCGTGTGATGCGCCTACGGCTATTTTGTCCTAGCTTTAACGCACTATGCCTACTCTTTACTTCAAAAATGCGATGGGCCAGCTGTGGGCCCATCCTGACGGCTGTGCCGTGTTGCGCTATCAGGCCGCTCCTCGTACCCTCTCGGAGGTACATGCGATGCTCTTGGAGACTGGTCGTCTGTTGCAGCTCAAAGGGTGGCATAAGACGCTGAGTGATCAACGGCAGCTCACACCGCTCACGCCTGACGAGCAAGAATTGATTCTGCACTACTGGCAAACCCGCAAGATCGCACTGGGCCCAGCAATCATCGCCGTCTTGCTGGCCCACGATGTCTTCACGCGTCTTTCCTTTAGTCAGGTGCGGCACCAAGCGGAGGGCGCCTTGCTCTACCGCACCTTTGAGCAGGAAGCCGAAGCCATGGCTTGGTTGCGGCACACCGCTTGAGGACCAAACTCAGCTCGGCCCGGAAATTCTGGCTATTGACGCTTACCCACCGCTTGTTTGCCCCGCCTCACCCAGCTGATCCAATACTTAACTACTGGGTATCGGCGGGCATCAGCCTGTGGCCGTATACGGATCTTTTTCCCTTGTCCTCTATCCTATCCTGTGTATGCTCCCCTTTTCTGATCCCCAGTCCGTTGCGCGCTACGCAGAACGTCCCCCGCGCATCGTGCCCGGCTTCGCCGACTTACACCGCATGAGCGCGCTGCTGCTGGCTGAGCGCACGCCGCCGGATGGGCGGGTTCTGGTGCTGGGCGCCGGCGGGGGCTTGGAGTTAAAAGCGTTCGCCGAATTCCAGCCCAGTTGGCGCTTGGATGGTGTCGACCCCTCTGCGGAAATGGTACGCCTGGCCCAGGCCACGCTCGGCCCGTTAGCGGACCAGGTGCAATTCCACGAAGGCTACATCGACACGGCGCCGGCAGGACCTTATGATGCCGCCACCTGCCTGCTCACCTTCCATTTTCTACCCTTGGAAGAGCGCCGCCACATCTTGCAGCAGATTCTGCGTCGTCTACGACCAGGTGCTCCCTTCGTGGTGGCCCATCACAGCTTCCCGCAGCACGAGCCCGAGCGGGCGGTGTGGCTCGCTCGCTATGCGGCCTTTACGGTGGCCACGGGGACCGACCGGGTCCAGGCGGAGGCCGGGAGTGCCGTCATGGCGGCCCGGCTATCGGTACTTTCGCCACAACAAGACGAAGCGCTGCTGCAGGAAGCGGGTTTTGCCGACGTTAGCCTCTTCTATGCCGGCTTCACCTTCCGGGGGTGGGTAGCCTACAAACCGTAGCCGTCTATCTGTGCTTCAGCTTCTAGTTCACCGACAAACCAGTCGAGCTAGCTGCTACCAGCTTTCGATCAACGAAGCCTAGTGTAACCTTTTAAGCCCTTCAATTTTCTGTTAGTCGTATCCGAAATTTAATTCCTCATGGCTGCTGCAATACCTGATTAGCGTCTTTTTTACAGCAGTTACTGGCATTACCTCGAGAGCCGTATGTGCAGGCCAGTAACCACTGTAAAAAAGACGCTAAGTAAGCATTCTAGACCACTGGCAAGTGATAGGGCGAACGATCCGCCCGACAGCGGAGACTTCTGCAACAGCCATGCTCCTCTACAGTGGGGTATAGCTGCTCATTCCTGATAAGCAAACGATTATCGAAGCTTAGCTTTTGTGTTTACCGCTTGTAGTGGCCTGATTGGTTACGTTCCGTCTGGATATAGGAACCAGTAAGCCCGCCTACGCGCATTAGCAAGCTGCTTCAAAGCATAAGCAGGGCTATTTTTCAGCGAAGTTGCTCACGAAAATGACCATTGTGAGAGTAAAAAAAGTCCCTTCTTTTTGGGCCAAGCCATTGCTGTTTTGTTAGATAAGTGATTTTGGGTGAGGTAGCCAAGGGTGGAATGGGTGATGCATTTATGTTGCTATCGTTGAATCTCTAATAACTAGGTGAGTCTGGAGGATTACTTGCTGAGCAGGCATCTTTATTTTGGTGTGCATCTGCTTCAAAAAGAGGTGTGCGGCTTCCTGACCTATTTCAAAGGAGGGATGCATGATGGAGGTGAGCGTTGGCTCTACTACTGTTGCGTGAAACTCGTCACTAAAGCCCACAAGTGCTACATCAGTTGGAATACGTAGCCCTTGCCGCTTGATTTCCTTCATGGCAGCAAAAGCAGTGGTGTCATTCACCCCAAAAATGGCATTAGGTGGCTGTGGCAGCGCTAGTAACTGTCGTGTAGCAGCCGTTGCGCTATCTATACTCATATCACAGTGCACGAGTAGCGCGTCCTGAAAGTGTAGCCCCGTGTTAGCTAGCCCGTCTTTGTAGCCTTGTATACGTTCGCGGGTAATATTGAGCTGCGCTGGTCCGGCGATGTGGGCGATTCTGCGGTAGCCTCGCTCGACGAAATGTTCAGTGATGTGGCAAGCAGCTACCTGGTTATCTACCACCACTGTATCCACTTCGGTTGTGCGGCACACTCGATCAAAGAAGACTAACGGCATATCTTCCTCAATCAAGTGGTCGAAGTGCGTGTAATCGGTCGTTTCTTGCGACAGACACATGATGATGCCTTCCACGCGCAACTTGAGCAGGTTTTCGAGGCATTCCTTCTCCTTTTCGTAGCTCTCGTAGCTAGAGCGGATCACGATATAGTAGCCATTTTCCTCTGCTACACTTTCAATGCCGCTAATGATGGAAGAGAAGAAGTAAGTCACCAAATCCGGTACAATTACGCCGATAATGCGGGTCTTGTTTTTTAGCAAGCCCATAGCAAGCGGGTTAGGGCTGTACTGGAGCTCCTGCGCTAGTTGCTGCACCTTTTTAGTGATTTCCGGTCCGATATCGGGATGGTTCTTCAGCGCTCGGGAGACCGTCGACATCGACACATTTAAGGCTTGGGCCAACGTTTTCAGGGAAATAGGGTGCTTACGCATAGACTTCTTCTTAAGATCTTAAACTTAAAGAAGATGCTAGATTTGACACCTAGTCTCACAAGCCCTTGCATGGTTAGGCAATGCATAGAACCAGTGCAAAAGCTGATCGAGGTACAAGCTTAAATAGTTCCGCAAAGGTTTGCGCAAACCTTTGCGGAACTATTTATAACCAATTGGTTGCGAGCTATCTCTGAGCCAATAGATTTGTTCGAACGACTTGAGTACTCAGCGTGCTAAGTGCTCTTTCACAAGCTGAAACCAGCTACAAAAAAGGGCCATTATTTGATTGAACAGTTGAGATAATTAAAGCTTTTCCTTCAAAAGAAGAGCTACGAATAGCTACCGATACCTTTTATCGGCAGCTGCGCCACAGACTGGATTCCTTTCTCACCATATTCCCACACTCCAGCCAATGAATTCAACTCCTACCCAACCTAGTGAGCAATTTGCGCGCGCATTATCAGTGACAGCTGGTATACTGCTCTTGACTACTCCTAGTCCAATAGTTGCGGCACCGTACCTAGTTAGTTCGTCTTCTTTCCCACAGAAGACTTCTGCGCTTACGCACTGGGCAAACCGATTCACTGAGGCCGTTATTTTCTCTTCGGCCAAAAAATTCACCAACTCCGGAATCGATTCCGGAGCACATGACGTGACTGTAACGGGGCACGTGGTAGATGCCAAGGGAAACAGGCTGCCTGGGGTAACGGTGGTGGTGAAAGGATCTACGATTGGCACCGGCACCAGTCCTGATGGCGGCTTTTCCTTGCAAGTACCTGAAAACAGCACGCTGGTATTCAGTTTTGTTGGTTTTGCCCGAAAAGAAGTGGTCGTGACGGATGGAACCAGCAGCCTTACGGTGACCCTAGCCGAGGATACCAAGGCCCTAAATGAGGTAGTGGTGGTGGGGTATGGTACGCAGAAAAAGGCTGATGTAACGGGCGCGGTTTCAACCATTTCGGCTAAGGATTTTGAAAACACCGTCACCACCAACGTTGGTCAGGCCTTACAGGGGCGCACCGCTGGGGTGCAAGTGACGCAGAATACCGGCCGCCCCGGCGACGCGCCCCTTGTGCGGGTGCGCGGCGTGGGTACTACGGGTAACAGTAACCCGCTGTACGTTATTGACGGCGTCATTACGAACCCAGATGCGACGGGGGTAACCGGCGCATTCAACAGCACCGGCGGCACGAGCACCGCGGGCGGCATTGCCAACATCAACCCTGATGATATTGAGTCGATTACGGTGCTGAAAGATGCCGCTTCCTCCGCCATCTACGGGGCACGGGCAGCGAACGGTGTGGTGCTCGTTACTACCAAACGCGGCAAGGCCGGCCTAGGTCGGGTGACCTTCAACAGCTACGCGGGCGTGCAGAAAGCGTGGCGGCTGCCGAAAATGGCTAATGCTACCGAGTTTGCTACGTTGCAGAACGAAGCCCGCGTTAATGCAGGATTGACGCCCAACTGGAACCGCGTGGATACGCTAGGCGTCGGCAATGAAAAGATTGCGGAAATCTTTCATCCCGCGGCTATCCAAGACTACCATCTGTCGTTCTCAGGCGGGTCGGAGAAGTCGCAGTACGCGGTTTCCCTGGGTTACTTCAAACAAGATGGCATTGGCATTGGGGTAAAGTATAATCGTTATTCGCTGAGCGTCAACTCCGATCATCAGGTTCTGAAAAAGCTGCGTGTGGGCAACAGCCTTTCGCTCACGCGAGGCGCAAGCCGCAGTGGGCTGTGGAGCGAAACGTTTGTCAATGCTATTCGCTTTTCACCCACTATTCCGAAGTATATGCCGGATGGCGGCCCCGGCTACGCTACCCGCCCCGGCGAGCAGTTAGGGTACCTAGCCCCCTTGGGTGCGGCTTACCAGTTTCAGAATGATCTGACGCGCTACCGCATTCTGGGCAACGTGTACGCGGAATATGCCTTCACCCCGGCCTTAAAGTTCCGCTCTACCCTGGGGGGCGACTTCATCATTGAAGATGGTATTTCTTTCGTGCCTGTCTATACCTTCGGGAGCCGCACGAATACGCTGAGTACCCTCGACCGGAACTACGCCATCAGTGGTACGTGGTTAAACGAGAATACCTTATCATATAATAAAACCTTCGCCGGTCGGCACAACGTGTCGGCGCTGGTGGGGGTGACGCAGCAGGCGAACCGGTCGGAGAACATCAGCGCCCACCGGGAGAGCTTGCCCAACAACGACATTCGGGTGCTGGATGCCGCTTCGCTCAACGACCGGGCCCGCGGTGGTGCCTCCGAGTGGTCGATTCGCTCCTTTATTGGTCGGCTGAATTATAACCTGAACGAAAAATACCTGCTCTCGGCCAACCTGCGGGTCGATGGCTCCTCCCGCTTCGGCGCAGGCAACCGCTACGGGGTGTTTCCTTCGTTTGCCGCCGGCTGGCGCTTATCGAGCGAGAAGTTCATGGAGAACATTCGCGCTATCAATGACTTGAAGTTTCGGGCCAGCTGGGGACAGCTTGGCAACCAGGAAATCGGCTTGTACTCGTTCACCAACGGCCTGGACCTAGGGCAGAACTACGTGCTTGGCACCGGGCAGACGATTGCCTCCGGGGCGGCACCTATCGCGCTCGGCAACCCCAACATCAAGTGGGAAACGACTACCATGCAGGATGCAGGGCTCGACCTAGCTTTGTTCAACAATGCCGTATCGGTGACGGTCGACTACTTCGTTAAGACCACCCGGGATATGCTCGTGCAGGTGCCCATTCCGGGCACCACGGGCGTGACCACCGCGCCTTACCAAAACGCTGGCTCAGTGCGCAATTCGGGCTTTGAGCTGGCGGTGGGCTACCAGAAGTCCACCGGAGATTTTCGCTACGATGTCAACGCAAACATCTCCACGCTCAAAAATCGGGTGCTTTCTTTGGCTGGCGTGCCCATTGTTTCGGGCGTGTTCAAAACGGCGGAAGGGCAGCCCATCAACTCCCTTTTTGGCTACGTGCAAGAGGGCGTTTTTCAGACCCAGGAGGAGATTAACACCCATGCCACCCAGGCCAATGCCAAGCCCGGCGACATCAAGTGGAAAGACCTCAACGGCGACGGCACCATCAATGACCTCGACCGAGATTACATCGGCAACACCATTCCTCGCCTGACCTACGGCTTCAACGGCAGCGTTAGCTACAAACGCTTCGATTTCAGCTTGTTCGTGCAGGGCGTGCAGGGCCGCGAGGTGTTCTTGGACAAAACCGGTGGGCGCCGCCTGGTAGACAACTTCGACAACACCACCGTGGATTACCTGAGCCGCTGGACGGGCCCCGGCACCAGCAACCACGTGCCCCGGCTCGTGTGGGGCGACCCGAGCAACAACCAGCGCACCTCCGATTTCTTCGTCTACGATGCTAGCTACGTGCGCATCAAGAACATCCAGCTAGGTTACACGCTGCCGAAAGACTTACTCGGCGTCAACCGCATCCGCGTGTATGTGAGCTGCCAGAACCTGCTGACGCTGACGCCCTATCCGTGGTTTGACCCGGAAGTGGGGCAGGGCCGCGACAACAACTTCACGGACCTGATGACTTACCCGCAGCCCCGCACCTTCTTGGGCGGCATCAACCTCGAATTCTAGTGCCCATTTCTCGATGACTACTAGCATGAAACGAATCCTACTAGCTGCTACGGCCGCCCTGCTACTCACTGGATGCGAAAAAGAGTTTTTGGAGAAGGAGCCGCTGAGTGTGGTTACGCCCGATAACTTCTACAAAACCTCCAACGACGCCGTGCGTGCCATTAATGCAGCCTATAAGCCGCTCACTCTGCAAGGCGTGGGGCAATTTGGCCTCGACCGCTACGGCAACTACATGTCGGGCGACGCGCAGTCGGCCAACGACGACGCCAACTGGAGCCAGATTCAGGAGTTCACGGTGACCTCAGACAACCAGAATGTGCGCAACAGTTGGAACGCTTTCTACCAAGGTATCTTCCGGGCCAACCTGGTGCTAGACCGCGTGCCCGCTATTGCGATGGACGAGGGTCTGAAGCAGCGTATTCTGGGGGAAGCCGCATTCCTGCGCGCCATCAACTATCACTACTTGGTGCTGCTGTTCGGCGACGTGCCGCTCATCACCAAGCCCCAGTTTGAGGTAAAAGAATTCCTCGTTTCGCGCACACCGACGCAACAAGTGTACCAGCAGATTATCAGTGATTTGAAGATAGCTGAAACCAGCCTGCCTCGCACGTATGCCGCCGCCGACGTAGGCCGCGCCACGCAAGGCGCCGCCAAAGCGTTCTTGGCCAAGGTTTACTTGTATCGCAAGCAATGGCCCGAAGCGGCCGCCAAGGCCAAAGAGGTTATTGATGCCAACACCTACAGTCTCTTTGACCGCTACTTCGACAACTTCGAGCTAGCTACCGAGAACGGCAAGGAATCTATTTTCGAGATTCAATACGCCTCCTTCCTGGGCGGCCTCGGCAACGCAACGAACAATTACGATGCGCCCCGTGGCCTGGGCTTCACGCTCGACGGGGGCTACGGCTACGGGTCGCCCACCAAAAACTTCGTGAACTCCTTTGCTCCGAACGACCCTAGGCTAAGCTACAGCGTCTTCCGGGCAGGGGATGTATTCCAGAGTATTGCGTACAACCCGGCGGCTTCTCCCACGGGCTACAGCCCTCGCAAATACGTGGTCGGGAAAGGAGCCAACATCGGCAAAAGCGACGACCCGAAGAACTTTATCCTGATGCGCTACGCCGATTTGCTGCTGATGTACGCCGAAGCGCTGAACGAAGCAGGCAAGCCCAGCGAAGCCGCCGCCCCAGTGAACCAAGTGCGGGCGCGGGCCGACGTGAAGCTAGCGCCGCTTGCTACCACGCTGTCGCAGAGTCAAATGCGCCAAGCCATCAAGGATGAGCGCCGCGCCGAGCTAGGTCTGGAGGGCCACCGCTGGTTCGACCTCGTGCGCTGGGGCGATGCCGCCACCTACCTGAAGTCTATTGGCAAAACAGGCTATCGCGACGGGGTAAGTGACAGGCTACCCATTCCGCAGGCCGAGCGCGACATCAACCCCAACCTGACGCAGAACAATGGTTATTAGCCTAGCTCAGCGTCGTTAATAAGCAATGCTAGGTAGTTTGGTTGTCCAAGAAGCCTCATTTTTGGCAGCCAACTACCTAGCATTGCTCCGTTTCTACTCGTTACTCCTGAACCTTACCCGCTAAATGATTCGCTTCCGTCACAGAACCAACCTGCTATTAGTCGTCTGTTCATTACTTCTCTCGCTCCAAACGCGGGCCCAAAATCCGCTGACGTTGTGGTACAATAAGCCCGCGGCGAACTGGAACGAAGCCCTACCCATCGGCAACGGCCGCTTGGCCGCCATGGTCTACGGCACCCCGGGCCGGGAGCGGTTGCAACTTAACGAAGAAACCGTGTGGGCCGGCGAGCCAGGCAACAATGTAGTGCCGGGCGTGTACGAGGGCATTGTGGAAATCCGCAAGCTTCTTTTTGCGGGAAAGTATAAGGAAGCACAGGACCTCGCGAACAAGACCTTTCCGCGCCAGGCCTTGACCACCAACAACTATGGCATGCCCTACCAAACTGTGGGCAACCTGCTGCTAACCTTCCCCGGCCACGAGGCGGCCACCAACTACTACCGGGACCTCGATATTCAACAAGCCATAGCCAAGGTGAGCTACCAAGTGCAGGGCGTCACCTACACCCGCGAGATGTTTGTGTCGCTGCCCGATCAGGTTATTGTGGTGCGCCTGACGGCCAGCAAGCCGGGCAGCATCACCTGCCGCCTCGGCATGAATAGCCCGCAGCTCAGCCATAGCATCAAAACGGAGCCGACTAAGCTCGTGCTGGCGGGTGTCGGTGGCAGCAATGACAATAAGGTTGGTAAGGTTAAGTTTCAGGCCCACATTGTGCCGAAAGTGGAAGGTGGCACAGTAACCGCCACGGATAGCACCCTGCAAATAACGGGTGCTACGGCGGCGACAATCTACGTTTCCATGGGCACGAACTTCAAGAGCTACAAGGACCTAGGGGGGGATGAGACTGCTAAAGCGGCTTCGTACTTGCCGGCGGCCCTGGCCAAAGCGTACCCGGCCACCAAAGCGGCCCACGTAGCCAGCTACCGGCGCTACTTCGACCGGGTGAGCCTGAACCTAGGGAGCACCGACGCTGTGAAAAAGCCTACCGATGTACGCATTGCAGATTTTGCCACGGGTAACGACCCGGCCCTCGCTGCGCTCTACTTCCAGTTTGGGCGCTACCTGCTGATTTGCAGCTCTCAACCCGGCACCCAGCCCGCCAACCTACAAGGCAAGTGGAACGACAAACTCTCGCCGCCCTGGGACAGCAAGTACACGGTGAACATCAACACCGAGATGAACTACTGGCCGGCCGAAGTCACGAACCTCTCGGAGCTGCACCAGCCGCTGTTCAGCATGCTCAAGGACCTAGCCGAAACCGGCAAGGAAAGCGCCTCGGTGGTGTACCACGCCCGCGGCTGGAACATGCACCACAACACCGACTTGTGGCGCATCACCGGCAACGTGGACGGGGGCTTCTACGGCATGTGGCCCATGGGCGGAGCCTGGCTCACCCAACACCTCTGGCAGCACTACCTTTTCACCGGCGACAAGGCTTTTTTACGGGAATACTATCCAGTGCTGAAAGGCGCTGCCCTGTATTACGTGGATGCCTTGCAGGAAGAACCTAGCCATAAGTGGCTAGTGGTGGCCCCCTCTATGTCGCCGGAAAACACCTACCAGAGCGGCGTCGGCATCACGGCCGGCACCACCATGGACAACCAGCTCGTGTTTGATGTCTTCTCGAATGCCCTACGTGCCGCCGCTGTCCTGAACACCGATAAGGCCTTTGCTGATACGCTCCAAGGCATGATCAAGCGCCTGCCGCCTATGCAGATTGGTCAGTACAGCCAGCTGCAAGAGTGGCTGCAAGACTGGGACAAACCCGATGATAAGCACCGGCACGTCTCGCACTTGTACGGCCTCTACCCGAGCCAGCAGATCTCTCCGTACGCGAATCCGGAGCTGTTTGCCGCCGCCGAAAACTCACTGGTGTACCGGGGCGACAAATCAACGGGCTGGTCAATGGGCTGGAAAGTAAACCTCTGGGCCCGCTTACTGAACGGCAACCGGGCCTATAAACTCATTGCCGACCAACTGAATCCGGCCGGCACAGAAGCTTCCGGCCAGAATGGCGGCACGTACCCCAACCTGCTCGATGCCCACCCTCCGTTCCAAATCGACGGCAACTTCGGTTGCACGTCTGGCATTGCCGAAATGCTCGTGCAGAGCCACGATGGGGCCATCGACATCTTGCCCGCCCTGCCGGATGCCTGGCCTACTGGTGAGGTGAAGGGCTTAGTAGCTCGTGGCGGATATGTAGTCGACCTAGCTTGGAACAAAGGCAAAGTGACGCGCTTGCAGATTACCTCGAAGCTAGGGGGCAACTGCCGCCTGCGGGTGCACAGCCCCGTCGCGGCAACCGGCACAGCCAAGCTAGCTACCACGCGGGGCACAAATCCCAACCCTTTCTACCAAAACACGGTAATCAAGACCCCGCTGGTATCGGCCAAGGCTGCCGTCAAGAAGTCTACGCTACAGCCCTCCTTTGTGTACGACCTAGCTACCAAAGCGAGCACCACTTATACCCTCAATGGTCGCTAAACGGCGTGGTACGCTGGTGTTTCCTTAATAGGACATTCGCTGTTGACTTATTCCTCTTTTTCCTTCTTGGAAGGCATCAAACTTCTATCCTAACAACGGCCTAAAAAGACGCCATCAGTCTACTAGCGATTAAGTTATAAACATGGATTTACAACTGCGTGATAAGGTTATTATCGTGACTGGCGGGGCGAAGGGCATTGGGGAAGGCATCAGCCAAGTGCTGGCCCGCGAGGGTGCCATCCCGGTTATTGTGGGGCGCAGCGAGCAAGACAACATAGGTGCTGTGAGGGCCATCGGAGCGGCGGGTGGCCGGGCCAGCCAAATAGCAGCCGAGCTTTCGAACCCTGCGGAATGCCCGCGGGCAGTGGAAGCCGTGGTGGCACAATTTGGCCGCATCGATGGGCTGGTGAATAATGCTGGCGTGAACGACGGCGTGGGCCTAGAAAGCGGCAGCTACGAAGCCTTTATGGCGAGCCTGCACAAGAACGTGGTGCACTATTACCTCATGGCCCACCACGCCCTGCCGGAGTTGAAAAAGAGCAAAGGGGCCATCCTGAACATCACGTCTAAAACCGCCGAAACGGGCCAAGGCAATACCTCCGCCTACGCCGCCGCTAACGGTGGCCGCAACGCTCTCACCCGTGAGTGGGCCGTGGAGCTGCTCAAATACGGTATTCGCGTGAACGCCATTGTGGTAGCCGAGTGCTGGACGCCCGCCTACGAAACCTGGA
>NZ_MTSE01000046.1 GCF_002154225.1 Hymenobacter crusticola | reverse complement strand
TCGCTTGCGGGTTAGTATCGGGCTCGTAATTGCTGAAAAGCCACTTTTTAAGGAGAAGGTGGAGCATTATTCAGGCAGGAAGGCGTCAGCCTTGTAGTGCAGGGCGGCTGAAGCGGGTGTAGTAAAATCAAAGTCCCAGCGGGTGCCGTACCAGGTGCCGTTGGCGAGCGGGCCGATTTCATCCGACTGGATGCTGTTCACGTCGAGGCGGTTTTTTACCTGGTACTTTGGGTCGGCCAGGATGCCGGCCAGGATTTCTTCGCCGGTTTGCTCGGTGCGGTCAAGCGCCTGCTCGATGCCGTCGTACTTGCGGTCGGGCACTTGCTGCAGCACCATAAAGGCACCGGCGCGCACCCGGGTGCGGTTGTCGCCACTTTCGCGGTATTGCGTATGGAACGACTCCAGCACGAGCACCTGCTGGCCAGGGCCGGCCTTCAGCTGCGTGAGCAGTGAGTTGAGCTCCGCCATGTCGACGATCTTTTGCAGCGGGTCGATGCTCACCACGATGCGGGCGAACCTAGGTGCCGCCTCGGTGTGCTGAATGAGTTTGTGGCGCTTGGCCCAGCCACGGAAAAGGGCGTTGTAGTCGGTCGTTCTCATCTTATTTGTAGCGTTTGCGTGAAGTCATATAGCCGCGGTAAGGCTGCGGCGCCGGCACATGCTTACAGGTTTCTATCTCTGGCCAAAAGGTTACTTCCGGGTCTTTTTCTGTGAACTCCACGACTTCACCAACTTCGATGGCCATGCCACGTCGGGCGAGTTCGGATAGGGTGGTTTGGCCGACGCCGACCAAACTGGCTGCTATTAGGTAGGCTTTCATTTGCGGGCAGCGTTTTGCGCTTTCGTGTGGGCACGGGCGATATCTTGCATTTCGGCCAAGATGGTGCGGGTATTTTGCTGGGCGGTTTGCTCCAGCGTGCCGAATGCGCCGCCGGAGAGTTTGCGCAGTACGCGGCCCCAGTCGCCGGCGTCTTTGGTTTTCACCGCTTCCTCCGCGGCCTCGAACACTTCCGGGAACTCGCGCTCGATTTGCGCGCGGCAGCCGCGGTACCAGGTAAGGATGGCGAGCTTCTCGTCCTCAGCTAGGTGCTTCAGCCGCTCGATGAAGTACTCGGTCTGGTGTTCGTTGAAGGACTGGCGCCGGTCGCCGTTCCACCGCGGGTTGCTGGGACCTAGCTTGGGAATGATCGGGCGGTAGAGCGTGGCCACTAGGTAGTCGAGGGCCTCCGGCACTTGCCGGGTGGTATAGAGCCGGAAGTAGGTATCGGCGAAGATGAACTCGCCGAACAGCATGTTTCTGAAGGATGACTTCGGGCCGACCCAGCGCGTGCGCTTGGCGTCGTGCTGCACCGGCAGCTTGAACTCCGGCAGCAGCTGCTCGGTGAGGAACTGATCCTCGGCAAACAGAAAGTCGGTGAGCGGATACAACTGCACCACCACGATAGCCGACTGGTTAAGCAAAACTCCGATCGGGGCGCTGATGGCGCTAAGCAACAGCAACCGAATGTCCCACTGCTTGGGCTTCGGGCCGTAGAGAATGCGCACCACCTGCAGCAGTTGCTTTTTGCTGAGCTGGTTCCACTTGGTGGGCACCTGGTAGCTTTTGGCGCCGATTTGTAAGGTATGCATCCCCAAAACTGCCGCCGGCGACTTCGGGTAAAAAGGACACGAAAAAGCTCAACGCAAGCAGCAATGTCCCGAAGAAGTAATCGCTCCCTACTGCATATTGACCTTTTTAGAAGGCAGCATCGCGCGCAGTTGGATCGACGCGTACGGAATCAACACCGAAATAAGTGGCCATATAACGATTATAGGGGGCATTGTAGGTAGGCAGGATGTCATATCCACGAATAAGCACGTAGCGCGGCGTCACATAACGAATAGGAGGAAACTGCACATTTACATGCGGCTGCGCCCTGGCAACTTGCTGTAAGAAGCTATACCGCTGGTGACTTTGCCTATTCCAGGCCGGCGCCTCTACGAGTAGTTCACACCAGGCACGCACCACGGGAGGCCCTAAAAGGAGGCACAGCAATCCTGCACTGACTTGGCGTGCTGTTCGGCTGGAAGAGATACTTAGCACGGGCTCTGCCGGCAAGGCCGCCCAACAAGCCGCTGGCCACCCTAGTAGTAGCCACCATAGCAAAACGTTAGCACAACGAGCCACGATAGAAGGCGTCGCGATTTCTAACTGCATCAAGAAAGCACCTAGAAAAACACCCCCTAGTAATACCATTCCGCTAAAAAGTAAAGGCAACCGGAAGCCAAGTGGCCGTACAGCCACCACGTGAGGTGCTAGGGGCTGCAACACCAGTGGTACAACTAGAATAAGAAGAGTACTCGGTTGCCACAGCAGTAACTGCAACGCTTTAATCAGCCATAGGGGCTGCCAGAATTGCAGCAGCTTACTAGCTGCGCTTCCAACACTTGCGGTTTCTCGATGTAGCCGATTTAAATTACTTGGTGCCAGCACGTCGAACAGTGCCGTACCCACTAACAGCACAAGCAAGCTTGCCCAACGACCGGCATGCTTATACTCGCCACGCACGAGGCTAATGCCACAAGCGACAGCGAGCAGCCACCCTAGTAACACTGTAACGAGTTCACTGGAGCCACTTACGAAGACAATGCTGCATGCTGCTAGTCCGAACCAATAGGCACGAACTGTCGGCCGCTTTTCCTGGTGCGCGCGGGCAACGACCACCGGCAGCAACAGAAGCATGAGGCTTGCAAGATGATGGGTAGCTTGGGAGGAAAACCAGTACAGCGCTGAGTGTATATCGGGGATAATGGCGACAAAGAGCAGAAATAGTCCTGTCGTTAACAGCGCCGTCGTAAGTTGACTGATAGCATGCTGCAGCAAACTGCGCAGGCTGCACCACAAAGCCAGTAAGGTCAACAAAACAATGCCTAGGTTGCTGACTCCTATCCCGCTCGGCCAACCGTAGGAAAGAGGGTTCAGGCTCGTCAGCAGCAAAGAAGCCACGAATCGCCCATTCCAGTGATGATAGAGAAAGACTTGAGCACCCCACAGCCCATGTGCTCGAAAGGCATTAGCATAAGCATAGTCATCCAGATAGGGCTGATTATAGAAGCACAGCAGTAAAAAGGGCACTAACGCTAAGAGTAGAATAAAAAAGACGAGTTTAGTCCAGCGGGGAGAGAGTAACATGTAGCATGTACTAGTTCAGCGACAAGTTATTGCGAAACACTACGCTGACAATAGGAACCGTAACGCCGAAGTATGGTATTGCACGAGTTGGCTACCTTACAACAGAGCCATAATGCGTATATTTGTTTACTTGCTAGGACCTGAGAAGCCTAGATGGTGAACCAAACAAAAGCCCGCTTAGCATACTGTTAAGTGGGCTTTTGTTTGGTTCACCATCTAGGCTTCGTGCTTATTGCTTTTCCAGCACCTCAATGCCACTTTTTGACTTCTTGCTCGAGACCCGCAATCACCTGCACCAGTTGGAGCTCGAACGCATTGAGCGGCGTTAGCGGGAAAAGATTGTAAGCCGCTAGGATTTCATTAGTCTCGACTGAGTCAACGAAAATGGGCGTAGCCACTGGCAGGCGCTGGGGCCGCAGCTCCTGCTCTTTTTCATCCTGCATATCTTCGTCACCGTTGCCATTCAGGAACGGCTCGCGATCCGCTCCAGCGGGCATTGGCTTGCGGAAGCCAATGGTATTCTGTCTCTTATCCATAGTAACAAAATCAGTTAGTGCGGCGGCTTCTGATCAATTCTTGCCTTCATTTCCCGCATCAGCTTCAGGCGCTGCTGGTGCTCGCGTCCCTCCTTCCGCAACTCCCGCATATTCTGCCGGTGGTTTTGGCGCCGGGCTTTGCGGTGCTCGCGTTCGACTCGCTTAGCCCCTATGTGGTCGTAGTTGCGGCTGTGTGGGATGATCAGCTGCTTTTGCGCCGATGCCGGCGCACTGGCCAGGCACAGCGCCACGAGCAGCCCTAGGCCGGGCAGCCAGCGGAGGCGCGCGTTGAACTTGGCTCCAGCATATACGCTGGCCACGATAAGCACCGCAAAAACGTACCAGGGCGTGGTTTTAGTAATAGTCTGGACGACTTCCCTGGGCTTTTCCTTTGTTTTGTACCCACCGTTCTGGCCCCGTAAATCGACCTTTTCCTGGGCCGTGACGCTGCTCTGGCCGGTGGCTATGTTGCTCTTTTTATTGCCGGTGGGCGCGTTGTAGATGTTGACCGTAGTCGTGCTTTTATCGACCACTTTGCCACCGGTTAGCTTCGCTTTCGCCCAGGCTACCAGCCCGCTTTTTTGCACTGGCTGCGGCTCCTGCCCATAATCGTAGCCGGAAGGTATGCTCTGCGCATAGGGTGGGCGCTTGTAGCGCACTTCCAGTTCGTGGCGCGTGGAGTCGGTGGCCAGGTGCGCGGGCCTGGGCTCTAGTAATTCAAGTAAGGCTAGCTCGGATCGGCAGCCGATACAAGCCTGCAGCAGCAGGCATAGTAGGATAGATAAGTAACGGTAAGACATGGCACTTATAGAGTTGGATGAATGGCAGCTAGAAAATGGCGGTAATAGCAGACGATGGTATCGGCGCAGTCCAGGCCGTTGATGATGCGCCGGGCGTTTTTGGGATCTTCGCGCGGACCTAGGAAATAGTCGTCGAGCTTCTTGCCGGTGAACTTGCCGAGCACCGAACCCTCGACCAGAATTTTCACGGCATTACCAGGCACTAGGGCCTTGTCCGGGTCCTTCACCAGGTCGACGCCAATCAGCTTGCTGAAGGCAGCGTAATTGCCGCGGCCGGTGATCTGCACGTAGCCGCGGCCATGGTAGCAGGCGCCGTCGCCGGGCAACACGTTGCCTAGCTCTTTGGCCACATGCGGCCGGGCGCCACCCTTATCATACATCTTGAAAAAGTAGGCGTCGCCGCCCCGCTCGTGCACCGGCTCCATGGTTTTGCCGGTTTCGTGGTAGGCCGTGGCGAGCAGGTAAGCCAGGGCCTGCATGTCGGTGAGCTTGCGCGCCTCGTAGTAGTCGAGGATGGCCGTCATATTGGCCACGTGCGCCGTCGATAGCGAGCCGAAGAGCGACTGCCGGATGCAGTCGAAAAACAGTTTGCGGTTCATTGTAGTACTCCGTCAATTGGTGGCGATTCGATGGAGGCAGTCACAGGTTGTGCTGGCTCAGGAGCAGCGGCTGATGCCGCGCTGGGGATGGCGACGATGCCTTCGTCGGCAATCACCGCCAGGCGCAGGCGCAGGGCTTTGGGTACCATGCGCGGCTCGATGAAGGCGATGTGCTCCAGGATGCTGAGGCCCTCGCGAGCCATCATGCAGGAATACATGAAGTAGTCGAACCACTGGAAGAGCACGTTCGGGTTTCCCCGCACGGTGAAGTGCGTCATCACGTGGCTGAGGATGAGCATGTTGGCGTACAAGCACAGCTTGATGAAGATGCGGCTGAAGCCGCGGCTGCTTACCGTGCGCAGCTTCCAACTGCGCTGCACGCCCATCACCGTGTCGACCAGGATTAGCACCAGCAGAAAGCTGAGGAAGTCCCAGTCGGAGAAGAGGTATTTCTCCACCAACTGCTTCGCAATAAGCAAGTAGGGCGATACCTGCAAGCTGATCTTAGCGGCCTCCACAGTCTTCGGGCCAGTGGCTACGCTGATGAGGGTATTTAGCAGGGAGCGCATCAGATGAATTTGTAGGTGCGCGCGCCTTCCCGGTTGACCGGGTTGCGGGGCGTGGCAGGGTTGGCGTAGGCGCTGGAGGCGAAGTAGGTGGCATACTTCTCAGCCGAGGCCTGCTCGTTCAGGTGCTGGCGCAGCTGCAGTAGGTACACGCGCGCGGTCTGCTCGGCGTCACGAGCACGCGCTGCGAGCAGTTGGTCGAGGCCGGCGTCGGCTTCCTTCGTGTTATCCTCGTCGATGCGGGCAATGCGCAGCTCGATGCCGTCGCCCGTTAGGCGCAGGCCCAGCGCTGGCACCGCGTGGGCTAGCGTGAGGTGGGCCAGCAACGGCCGCACGTAGGTGTGCAGCAAGTGCTCGTTTTCGGGCGTGACAGTGCGGGTGCGCACTTGCTCACTGAGTTCCTGCAGGAACTCAACGCCGAGCACCGGCGTGAGCATGAACGAGGACTGCACGCGCAGCACCGGCCGCAGGGCGTCGAATACTTTCCAGGAATCCTGGATATCGACGTACTGGCTGAACTCGGGCGCCGACGTGATGAGCAGATACCGGTGGCGCTGGCCAGCGTACGACGTGGCCCACGCTTGCAGTTCTTCGGACGACTTATAGTTATCCTCTAGCCACTGCAACAGTACGTTCAGGTCGAGGTAGCCCTTGCGCTGCAGCGTGCGCTCCAGCCGGGATACCTGCCAGTTAAAGGCGGTCTTGTCGGTCTGGGTGCTCACGATGTGAATGCCGGTGTCGTCGATGAACACCTGCAATTCATCCAGCACGCTGCCGGTACCGATGCGCGCCAGCGGCGCCTGCACCAGGCGCAACAGTTCACCCGCGAGTGAATCTTCGTCCGCTAGGTTCGGGATCGTTTTGTTCTGCTCACGCAGCCAGGCGAGCAGTTCGTCGCCAAGGATAGGCCGCAGCAACTGCGACTCCAGCCGGGCTAGCTCGGTGGCCAGTGGCTTCGGCAGTTCGGTCAGGTTGCTATTGAGCGTGACGTACTTATTCAGTTCCTGCGTTGTCTGGAGCAGCATTGCCTACACTTGTTTTTACCGGCGACGAAGCGTCGAGCGTCTGCACCAGCGGGTTGAGGAATCGGAATTCGAGGTCGGCCGGCCAGCCGTTGTAGTCGCGCACCAGGTACAGCGGCTCCAGCACCAGGTCCTGGTGGAAGCGGTGGGTGCTGATGAAGGTGTTGAAGGCCACGCGCTTGTCGGAGCCACTGCCGGCGCCCATGCCCTTGCCGGGCGAGATGCCGACCAGCGTCGGGTCCACGCTCAGCGCGGTGTAGATGTGGGAGCTCGCTTCCTGCGAGTCTTCGATGTGCAGGCCCGACTTGATTTTGTCATCGATGGGCGTGACTTTGAAAACGCTGATCGGCTGCCCGTTTTGCGGATCCGGAATGGTGACCGTCAGGATGGCTTTGCCGGTGCCCTGGGTGCCGGCCATCTTATCTTCGAAGGCCGTCAGCTCCTCATCGATGATGGCTTCGCGCTGCTCCTCGAGCTTGGAATCCCAGTCGGGGTACTTCCACTGCCAGTAGCGGATATCGGCCTCAATCAAATACTTGATCGTGAGCTGATTCTTGAACAGCGCGGCCTTAAATTCCGGGATAGCTTGCGCCACGTCGAGCCACCCACTTTTCCGAATAGAGTTCCACGCAGCGAGTTGGTAGAGCGCTTGACCAGGGCTAGGGATCGACAGGGGATAGATGAACTTGTAGCCGCGCGTATCTTCGCGTAGGCGCTCCACGGCATCCAGGTACGGGTCGAGCACTGGCACCTGCGTCGTGTAGCCGTCGCCGGGCTTCGCTTCGGGCCAGTTGGCCGAGATGTAGCCCCACTGCGGCACCGGGCTTTTCAGCGTCGGTACCGAGTAGCGGTAAAACGCCGTGTCGGGCGTCGAGAGGCTGGTGATAAGGCTGCGGTCACGCGAGGTGATGATCTCCGGGAAGCCGTTGTTGAACACAATGATGTTCTGAAGCGACTCGAAGGCGTAGCGCGGAATGTTGGAGCGGCGAAAAAACGCCTCTACTTCCGGGATCCGCTCGCGCTTAAACTGCTCATTGCCATCTTTATCGTAGCCCGTAACGCGGCCGTACACCACGCCACCGCCGTACACAGCCCGCACCTTCCATTCCAGTACTGCCGGCAGGATGGTGTTGGCGTTAATGGCCTTAATAACCTGTTGCGGGAAGTCGTTGGCATCGCCCCACAAGGCTATTTCGCCACTAACACCCTTCTCAACGGGCGTCGTGGAGGGCGCGCCCTCTACCTTGCTCGGCGCGGTCGGTGCGCTGCCGGCCGCGGCGCTGAGCGCCCCGTTGAGGCGCACAAAAGCGCCCGTACGAGGCAGATAGCCCATATTTCGGGCCGCGGTGAATACAATATTGCTCATTTAAATAATGACTTTGCGGCCCGCCACGGACACCAGCAAGTAGATGTGCACCTTCACCAGCGCGCCGGTGCGGGTGTCCACGAGGTTGCGCGTGGCGTTCTGATAGTGATTGGGGTCTTTGGGCGCTGGTACCACGCCATTGGGCACCGGTACCATGCCGTCAGCGGCGCAGTCGGCCCGCTGCTCGTCGGTTTCTTCGCCGGGCAAGGGCGCGCGGAAGGTGGCTTCCGCCTTGCGCTTGCCACTGCCTAGGCGCGCGGCTGGCAGTTCGCCAAAGTCGCCGCCGGTTTTCTTGCGGCGGTTGGCTTTAACATAGCGCACCGCGACCGGCGTACCGGATTCTAATAGCTCTAAAGCATCTTTTAAGCGGATAGGAGTCGTAGCGTTCATTACCCAAAACTGCCACCGCCCTGACCCTAGGAAAAGGACACAAAACCGCCCGCACCGGCCCGAAATGGGACAAAAAGCCAATCTCAACGGGTATTGCGTTTGCGCGCTGCAAACGACGTTTTTAGGCAATTTGGGCGCGTTCTAGTCTCAGAGGTGTAGCAGAATGCCCCGGCTTGCACTAATCACGGTCGGCAGCTGCCGGTACCGACTTCGGGGATATCTGCCACGGCCGCACACGAAAAAGCCCCGACCGCAGGGTCGAGGCTTCGTTGCTCAGTCAGCACTAGGACACGTGTCCGAGATCAACGCGACATGATGATCACGTTGCTGAAGTTCGGCATGGTGCTGACCACGTCGGTACCAATGCTCAGCAAGTGCAGGTCGATGGTATCGGTGAAGTGGGTCGCGTGCTCCTGCGGGAAGCTCTCCTTCCGCTCACTCGACTTAACCTTACTGATGTTGCCTTTGCTATCCTGGCTTACAGGAGCGAACAGCATAGCTTGCACTGCATCCTTGGTATTGACCTTGTTGAAGCGCACACGCAGGATCTTGGGGTGCATCTTCTCGGCCAGCACCTGCTGCCCTACCAGGTAGCGCGTGGGGTGGCCAGGCACGCGACCTAGGTTGGCCCGTACCACGCGCCAGCCACGTGCCTGGAGCACCTTAATGAACGTCTCGTTCAAGGTCCAGGGGGAGTTAGGATTGCGGTTGTTACCCCATTCGGCATCCTCTAGGAACACCACCTCCTTGCGCAGCTGGTAGGCATAGTACTCACAGAAGTCACTGGCTAGGTCCGCCACCATCTTGGGATGCTTCACATACATGCCCTTCAGGATGCGGTACTCACGCACGTCCTCGTGGATTTGGCCCACGGTAAGCACCGATATTTTACCGCCCCAGTCCACAGCCACTCGCAAGGGCAGGTGGCTACGGCAGTCACTATCCATGCGCGAATCGGGCGTGCTGAGTTTCTTGAGGTTATACTCCAGCCCTAGGATATAATCATCATTGGCGCACTCCTGCACGTGCACGGCCTGATTGAGCATGGGATAGAAGCCACCATCGACCGTTGTAGGCCGCCGATTCATGATTTCAATCATGAATGTGAAGTCCGTCATGAACTGGCGCTGATCCTTCAGGTACTGCAGCCCTAGGTTCTGAATGTTGTCCAGCGCATTCGCCTCACTGTAGAAAGTGCCTTTTTGGGCCTTGGAGGGGAAATAGCGGATGTCCTGCATCAGCTTGACCACCTGCTCCCGCCAGATATGCAGCCGCTCCTCGTCGCTGGTGGCGTCGATGAAGCGCACTTGCGCCTCAATCAGCTCATTTTGGCGCTGCACCAAATCGATGCCCTCGTCTTCGTAGTATTTCGACTTATCCAGCAGCCAGCGGCCCTGGTCGCCCCAGGGCATCGACGAAAACAAGAAAACGCCGTGGTGCTTCGGATTTTTGCCGAAATACTGCCCATTGCCGCGGTTGGTGGCCGATAAGTCAGCATCGAGCTTCTGCTTATCGAAAAGCAGCGCTTCGTCGCCTAAAAAGCCATCGACGTTCAGACCGCGCGAGGCGCTGCCGCCGGCGTCGAGGCTTACCAGGTGAAACCCGGTGCCATTGGCGAAAATGATGAAATGGTCATACTCCAGCGGGCCTTGCAGCGGCCGGTCCCACCGCAGGGAAGGTGGTGGCCGGCGCCCGACGTAGTAATCGCGGTTCAACTTATAACCAAGTGCTTCCAGGCCGGCCACGGTGCTCGGCAGCGTCCGGGTGAGCACCTGCTTATAGGTCGAGCCAACGATAACCCAGCACGAGCGCGGCATGGTCTGCACGATTTCGTGGATATCCCACGAAATGATGGTCGACTTGCCGGTACCACGGCCCCAAATGGAAACGCCCTCCTTTTTGCCCTTCGCCGTAATGTAGCGCAGCTGCGGCTGGTTGAATTTGAGCTTAACCTGATCAACGATTACCATCGTCGGCGTCCTCCCCTTCGCGCAGCTCTAGCAGCATTTGCTCCATTTGCTCAGCGCCGAAAACGTTCTGCTGCACGGCCTCCTGGATCAACTCGTACTCGGCATCCGTCACGTCATCGAGCTTACCTAGGTCGATGGCCTTGGGCTTCTTGTCGCCCACTTGCAGGTTGATGATGTACGACGTGTTCCCGGAGCCGCTGTTGCTATCCTCGCCCTGCGCATCAGCGCGTAACAGGCCCTGCAGCACGGCTTCTAGCTTCGCCGCGGCCAAGGCGCCACGCACGTCGGGTGGGCGCTGGGTGAGGCAAAGCTGTTTGATCATTTGCACCTGGGTGAGCAGCAGGGCGCGGGCGCCTTGCTTTTTGACCTTCTTCAGGTCACCGTATAGGTTCTGCGCATCGGCCAGGCGCCGGAAACACGTAGCCCGGCTGATATCGAACTGCTTGGCCATGAGTGGCCACGCCTGCTCGAAGGTGTGATAGTTGAGCAGCAGGGCGTAAGCAGCCTCCATTTGCTGATTAACCAGTTGATCAGCCTTCGATAGCCCTTTGATACCCGGCCCGGTACCATGCGCCTCCTCAAGCGAAGCAGCATAGATACGCTCCACGGCGGTCGAGTTCGGCAGCTTCACGGCGGCCGCCACGGCGGCCAGTTCTTTAGGCAGTAATAATTCGTCACTCACTTGCTGTAGCGTTTTCTAGCTTCTGTAATTTTTCTAAAGCCTCAAGGGCGGACACGCACACGTCGACGTGGTGACGCCAATTCTTGAGGTATTCCGCACTGTGCTTTGTTGGGCGGAGCGTGAGCCGATCAATGGCTTTCGTACCACGTTCAGCATCGCGCGTAAACTGCTCGATTAGTTGTTCGATGGTCATGATTTCAGCTTAGCTCGGATTAGCTTAATCTCTTTCTCCATCGCCGGCAGCTCAGCCGCGCGCTTGGGGTTCTTGCGCACCTTGCTGCGCAGGGCTACCAGGTTATCGAGGCGCCGGCGTAGCTCACCGGCGTCGGTCACGTCGACCGTGGCCACTGGGCCGGCCGGCAAGCTGCCGTGCGCCAGCACATGCTTGAGCAGTTGCATCGTCTCCAGCACCTCGTCGCCGATATCCAGGATCCGGAAGGCTAGCTTGCGCCGGTCGTTTTGCCGCAGGCCTGGCGCGGTGAGCTGCGCATGCTTGTGGCTGCGTTCGTCACGCAGGGCCTTTAGTTGAGCGTTCACGTGCGCCAGGGCAGCCGGGTCGACTGCTGGCGGCTCTGGTTCCACGTCGGCGGGTTTTGGAACGGTTTCGTGGCGTTCCGGCACCAGCTCAGGCTGTTTTGGTAGCACTGCGGGCGCAGGCGTGGCCACGAGCTTGTGTAGCTCGCGCACGAGCGACGTCCGGGCGAAGGTTGTCTCGCCCTGCCTGAACAAGTGCTGGTACACGGCACTGGGGCCATATGCTTCATAGAGCGCCACGCCGGCGGCGAAGTCTTTGGGCTGAGCCAGCCAGGCGACGATGGCTGACGTCATTTTGGTAGCTCCTGCAGATCGTCGACCGTGGTGGTAAAAGGCAGGCCGGTGGCTAGGCTCTTTACCTTGGCCTCGCGAGTAGTCTCGTTAACTGAGATGACGCGGATCTTGTGGCCAGTGGCAGTCTGGCACACCATGAGTTTTCGGGGCTTGAATATCTTATGCATACCCAAAACTGCCGATGGCGACCTCGGATAAAAAGGACGCAAAAACGCCCCGGCCAATGGCACGGGGCGTTTCCCTCTGATAGCGTTCCGAACGCTGCTGGTGGCTACAGTAGCCTATATTTGCCCGTGGGCTGGTTGGTCGCTAGAGAGGAGGTTAGGAGCCGTCGCCGGCTGGTTCAGGAGTCGTTACCACTGGTGCTGGTGCACCGATCTTCGACTTCTCAACCACGGCACCGGTGTAGATTTTGATACCTACTGCGTAGCAATCACCTTTCACGGTGAAGCCGCGACGACCGCTGGAGAGCTTGGCCGAGTCCCAGCTAGGAGCAAGCTCGCAAGGCAGACCTTCGGCACCAACCTGGATCAACGTTCCGTCCGCATCTGGTACCAGCATAATGCCGCCGATGTTCTTGACGATGTTCAGGAACTCCATCGACTCAGGCTTCGAACCGGGGTGAAAGCCTTCGAAGTTGAACTTCAGGCCGCGGCCGTCTCGCTCACCAACCATGTCAGCTTTCAGCTGGTTCGAATCCAGCGTGATGTAGATGCGCAGGAAACCTAAGCCTGGCTTGAAGGTGTGGCTCGCGGCAATGATGGCCGACGTACCCGGTGCGGCGGCTGCCGAGTACTTGGGCGCCTTGGCGATCGTTTCGAACCAGGTCTCGGGGGCAAACAGCACGTAGCCTAAGAGGCCAGGGGTGTTGTCGGCGCCATCCAGGCCACCTAGGTCGGATAATTTAGAGATATCCATGAGGGATTAGCAGCTAACTTATTGAAGTATAATTGACTATCGAGGCGAATTAGTCCAGCGCTTTAAGCAAGCCGGAACCATTCTCCACGAGCTCCTTCACCAAGTCCTTATCGGTCTTGAGCTTCTCAGCGTCAACCTCGATGTTGCGGATGATGAACTTGCGGGCGAGCACCTGGTAGCGCTTCTTCTCGTGGATAATCACGGGCAGCGCACCGGCGCCTTGCGCCTCAGCGGCTTTGAGCTGCTCGGTCTGGCCTTCGATGATGGCATCCTTGTCGGCAGACTCTTGTTCCTTGGCAGCAAGCTGCTGCTTGAGTTGCTCCAGCTGCTGCTCCAGCGTGAGTTCTTTGGGTGCCGAGGCTTGCTGCTCGGTCGAAGTTGGTTTGTTATCGGCCACAGTCGTAGGGCTTTGATGTAAATACAATGAGTTGGCACCTACAAAGCCGGCTCCCTCTGC
This sequence comes from Hymenobacter crusticola, assembly GCF_002154225.1. GTDB lineage: Bacteria > Bacteroidota > Bacteroidia > Cytophagales > Hymenobacteraceae > Hymenobacter > Hymenobacter crusticola. The sequence goes on along the minus strand of NZ_MTSE01000046.1, from coordinate 2,630 downwards.
AGAAAGCCGGCTTTGTGCGACGCTGAAAAGGACTAGGCAGCTAGGTCCTGGTCGTTGGTGAAAATGGCTCCTGGCATCAGGAAGCCGACGCCCTTGCGGAAGTCCGTGTAGAGCTTCACCTTGCGGTCGACGTTCTCGATCTGGAACTGACCCGCGTTCTGCGTTTTCTTCTCCAGGCGGATCATGTTGTCGGCGGGCGACATCCAGATCTTGGTCGAGTCGCCCATGGAAGGCAGACCAATCACGCGCTGACGAGCGTGCTGAATCGGCACCGCGGTGGCCAATGGGTTGTTGCCATCTGGCGTGGGGGCACCCTGCACATAGGCCGTGGTCAGGTTGTACTTGGCGTCACGACCGATGGCGTAGCGCAGGGCTAGGTCTTCGTTCATGTTCATGTACATGGGCACGTTGCGGTAACGCTTCAGCGTCGTGTGCGCCATGGCTTCCACGTAGTCGCAGAATGCCTTGGGATCCGACGGAATAGCACCAAGCACCATGGGCACCGTTTTGCCGGAAGTGATGAAGCCGTTTACCTGCACCTTGATGCCGTCCATGGCCGTACCAGCAGCACCAGGCACAGTGCCGTTTGGCTCCGCACGCACACCTAGGTAGATTTCGTTGAGTTCGTAATCTTCCTGGATCTGAGGCAACGCGTGCACTTCGATGAACCAGCGCACGAAAGGCCATGCCTTCCGATCCAAGCTGTCGCCGGCTAGGAAGCCGAGCCACGTGGCCTCCAAATCGTCTGGCGTCTCTTCTAGGTCAGCCTTCATCCGGAAGTTCTTGATCACGATGGGCAGCGCCTCGAGCGCACCCAGCGGGGTCCAGTTCTTATGGAAAGGCTGCAGGATCCGGCCGAGGCGCGTCTGCGAAGCCTGGTACAACGTGTCGTCCGTCACGCGAGGCGAGAAGAGTTGCTCCGTCACGGCTGGGCGGAACAGCAGCTGCACCAAGCGGGCAGCGTTTTGGCCGTTATTCAGGTAGTAGGCACCGAACTCGGCAATAATGGCCGCAATGGTCATTGTCGTTGTTAGATAAAAATGAAGAGATAGATATTGCTGTTGGTAGTGCTTGCTGGTGATTAGCCTTGCTTGCCGCTGAAGAGCGGGTTACCGTCCAGAACTTTGTTGTGGGGCAGCTCGTCGATGAGCTTCTGGTTGGCATCGGCGTCGCCGCTCTCCTCCACGTCGCTCTCACCTTCCCGGCGAATGGCGCCGGTCTGCTCAGCACCGGGCAGCTTAGCGTACTTCTCCGCATCTGCTTTGAAGTCGTCGCGCTGCTTGACCAATTCGGCCACCGACGTCACGCCGGCAGCCTTCAGGGCATTCTCAGTAGCTTGGATGGTAGATTGGGCGGTGGTAAGCTGCTCAGCCTTAGCCGTTAGGTCATCGTAGGCAGCCTCGGTAATGATGGCTGCGCCTTTGATGCCAGCTGCGGTTAGCTCAGCATTGGCCGCGGTGGCTTCCTCAGCCGACACGGTTTCTTTATTGACGAGAGCGAGCATAGCGGCGCCCAGCGTCAGGTTTTTCTTAGCGAAAAGTGACACGTTATGTAAAGTTGAAGGGGTGACAGATTGGGCTGAGCTCGTGCCAGCGGTGTCGGCTTCCTCAGCCAGCTGCAGGGCGAGGGCCACGGCGTCGTCGAACGTGCCGAGCACGTCGCCAAGACCGTTCTCGACATTGGCCTGCCCGATGTAGACCATGCCAGAAAGCAGTTCCTTTTCCTGCTTAGCGTCGAGCTTACCGTCGCGATTGGTGCGCACGGTGCTCAGGAATACTTCGTTTAAGGGATCAAGCAGCTCCTTTTGGATGGGCTTGATGTTGCCGGCAATAGCTTGGTCGAAGGCAGCGTTTTTGTTGGTACTGGCCGTGGCAGTAACAGATATGGGCTTAATGCCCATCTTCTCGAAGAAGCCCGTGAAGTCGAGGAACTCGACCTTGGTGCCGATGCTGCCTATCATGGCCGTGCGGCCACCGACGACGATACCACCGTTGGCGCCGGATCCGGCCCAGTAACCGGCTGAGCACATCTGCTCCGCGTAGCTTACAAAAGGCTTTTGGGTATTGGCGATGACGCTGCCAAACGACTCCAGCCCCATGGTGGAGCCACCGGGCGTACGCCACACGCCCACGTGGGCAACGATGTTTTCATGCGCATCGGCCGCTTGGATGCGCTGGCCGATGGTACGCGTGCCCATACCGAACCACGTATCTTCTGGCAGCATCACCCCCGCGATGGTATGGACGGCCACTGAACCGGCTGGCACTTCGCTGAGCGCGTTGTAGCCTATGACACCTAGAGCTGCCGCGTGCGGCGTGATCGCATAGCAAGCGGCAATCGGCTCCTTCTCCTCGTCATCGTCCCAGCTAGAGGCACTGATTTGCCCCGTAAGCAACTGAGCAGCCAGCGGCATAAAGGTCTGCACGGCCGTCGCCTCCAGGAGGAACGCACCGTGCAGAATAGCAGATAGAAGAGTATTGATACGCATCGATAGCTGGTAAGAATCGATGCAAAACTGCCGGCAGCGGGTGCCTACAAAAAGGACACGAAAAAGCCCCTCTCGTTCGGGAGAGGGGCTAGGGGTGTTAGGCTGCCACGAGCAGGGTATTGACGCTCCACAGGCCTTGCCC
>NZ_MTSE01000045.1 GCF_002154225.1 Hymenobacter crusticola | reverse complement strand
CTGCTGGAACAAGGAAAGCAGTCCTTGGTGAGAGGAGGCCAGATCCGCTTCGTTTATCAAACGAAAGCGGTAGTCGTGCCCATCCTGGAGGAACTGAGCGATCGAAGTGCCAATGGTGGGTGTCGTGTCTGGGCAGTTTGATTACCTACGATGGCTGGCGGCACATCAGCAAAAAGCGTCAAGCAGGCGCGACGAAAGTCCTGTATCTCGCCGCGATGGCCTATAATCTGAGGAAGAATTTACGCTTCAACCCGCGGCAGCAAGGCGGTCAAGTCATTACGCTCCCAGCACCTGATCAATTTCGCTGGCTCCTACTCTACTTTTGCAACAGCCACATTGGTTCTCGGACAAAAGCATCACGTCCCGTTTTTCACGAAAGGCGTACTGCTGGCCTTCTTAAGTTGGCGCAACAAACCTTCCGCTATACCTTACCAGCACTGACGATGAGCTAGCAGCTGGTTCGCTTTACTTTCCCCTAAATAGTAGGATAGCCTCTAATCCGCCTCTATGAAATTCTCTGCACTTCTCCCATCGTTGTTCGTAGTTACGAGTGGGCTTCAGGCACAGCAAAAGCCTGTGCAGAAGGACATTGCTGCGGTACTGGCCGAAATGAAGGCGTTTGAGAAGCAGACCTGGCAGCGCGACAGCACTCGCAACCACGTGCTGCGCTCGCAAACCGAAGCCACCTTTTTGACCAAGGGTAAATTTTATAGCCAAGTCGAGACCGAATTAAACGCAATTAATAGGCAAGCCCTCTCATTTGAGGACCAGATTAACCTGGAATTACTGCAGCATCTGGTGCTGGACTCCGTCGCGGAATATCACTTCAAAACGTACTTCAACCCTATTCAAACGGATGTGGGGTTTCACGCACAGCTGGTCACGCTTGGAAGTACCGTTATCCGTTCTACAAAAGACGCGGAACAGTATCTGTTGCAGTTACAGGACGTGCCGCGCTACGTCGAGGAGAACTTGCAGCTGATGCGGCAGGGCATTGCCCTGGGTATTACGCAGCCCCGGGAAGTGCTAAACGGCTACGAAACGAGCTATACCCAGCACCTCGTGGCCACGGCCGAGCAGTCGGCTTTCTGGAAGCCGTTCAGCCAGAAACCTGCTTCGATTGCCGAGCCGGAATGGGCCGCCCTCCAGGCCCGGGCCCGGGAAACAATCCAGCGGGACGTAGTGAGCAGCTACCAGAAAATAAAGACGTTTTTTGACCAGGAATACCTGCCCAAGGCCCGGCCCACGCTGGGCGCCTCGGGTTTCCCTAACGGCCGGGCCTATTACGAGGACCGGGTGCGGCACTTCACCACCACCTCCCTCACCTCGGAGCAGGTGTACCAGCTGGGGCTACAAGAGGTGGCGCGCATCCGTGGCGAGATGGACCAGGTGATACGCGACGTAAAATTTAAGGGCAACTTCCAGGAATTCATCGCCTTTTTGCGCCGCGACCCGCAGTTTCAACCCAAATCCGCCGCTGAATTAGTGAAGGACGCGGCCTTTATCGCCAAGACCGTGGAGGGCAAGCTGCCAGCGCTTTTTGGCAAGCTGCCCCGCCAACCGTTTACGGTGGTGCCGGTGCCCGACTACCTGGCGCCGAATTACACGGGGGGCCGCTATTCGGGGGCACCCATCGGCAGCAAACGGGCCGGTGAGTACTGGGTGAACACCTTTAACCTGCCAAGCCGGACCTTGTATACGCTCGAATCGTTGACCCTGCACGAGGCCGTGCCGGGCCACCACTTGCAAACCGCCCTGGCGCAGGAGCTCACTACGCTACCCGAGTTCCGCAGGACGTTGTACATCAACGCTTTTGGGGAAGGCTGGGGCCTGTACAGCGAATATCTGGGGCACGAGATGGGCTTCTACCAGGACCCGTACAGCCTGTTTGGCCGCCTGACCTATGACATGTGGCGGGCCTGCCGGCTGGTCATTGATGTGGGCATTCACGCGAAAGGCTGGACCCGAGAGCAGGCCGTGACGTATCTGGCGGATCACACGGCGCTGTCGCTGCTGGAAGTAAATACCGAAGTAAACCGCTACATCCTGTGGCCCGGGCAGGCGCTGGCCTACAAAGTGGGCGAGCTGAAAATCAAGGAAATGCGCATTCGGGCCGAAACGGCCTTGAAGGAAGACTTTGACGTGCGCGCCTTTCACGACATGGTGCTGTCCAACGGCTCCGTAACCCTGGCAATCCTGGAAAAGATGACGGACCGCTTTATCAAAGAGCAGCAGCAAAAAGCAAAAAAGAAGTAAGGCTGAGCTACGCCCAGTTGCCAGCACGGGCGAGCACGGCATGGGGCAGCAATAGTGCCCAGCCTGACAGCGCTCGCTGTATAGTCCCAGCGGTGAGACCACTTGTCACATTATTTAAACGAGCGTGGCTGTTGCAGAACCCTATCTGTATTCCGGAGAAGCGATGTTTACCCCCTTGTTTATGGAGCATAGCTTTCATCAACAGGCTTTTTAGCCTGTTTCACTCGTTGGTCCTATCTATCCGATTCACTACTGGGAGTTCTGCAACAGCCACGCCCGTTTATGTAACAGTACGATTTTGAACTCATGGCATGGTCGCTTCAGTGCTCAGCAGGAGCAGTACGGTTCAGGCTGGATGAACAAGCGAAATCATGTGCAGAGATTGGGTTCAGGAAGTCATGAGAATTTGAGCCGTCACGAAGTTCTCAACTTATCCGTTTTTACTAGACCACCTCAAGCTTACAGTCGGCATTTGGACGAAAGCAACCTCTAGTATGCTATCCTTACCCAGGGTAAGTCAGAATCAGAGAACTTCTAGTACATTCCCCCTTCTTTCCCGCAACTCTCGCCATGACCGAAGACTTTATCATCAGCACTAGAAAGCAGTTTGCCTATTACAAACTACTAGGCGATAAAACTTTTGCCCAACTACCCGATGAGGCCTTGTTTTGGCAGTACAATGCAGAGAGTAACAGTATTGCCATCATCGTAAAACATCTATGGGGCAATATGCTCTCGCGGTGGACTGACTTTTTGACTACAGATGGTGAAAAAGAATGGCGGCAGCGGGAAGTGGAATTCGACAACAGCATCCAGTCAAGAGCGGAACTGCTTGACAAGTGGGAAGCGGGCTGGCAGTGTTTGTTCACCACGTTAGAGACGTTGAATCCAGCAACGTGGGGCGCGACCATTTACATCCGCAACCAAGGGCACTCAGTTACGGAAGCTATCAACCGTCAACTGGCGCATTACCCCTACCATGTTGGGCAGATTGTGTTCTTGGGCAAAATGGCGCAGGATAGTCAGTGGGTGTCCTTATCTATTCCCCGGGGCACCTCTCAGGACTACAACGCAAACAAGTTTGCCCAGCCCAAACAGCAGGTGCATTTCACCGACGAATACTTGCTGGGGAAACCATAATAGCCCCACGATCCAGTTATTACTCCTTCGTATTCCTCTCTCGAGGGTAGTAGCTACTCATTCGAGAAGAGAGGTTACTCTTGGAGATCAGCCATTGCTGCCCATGGCCCTATTAGTTGAAACCGAACGTCTCGTTCTCCGTGAACTCCTCGCCGAGGATGCCCTAGGCATGTTCGCTATGGATTCAGACCCCGAAGTTCATCGTTACCTCGGCAATACTCCGTTGGTGAGTCTGACGCAAAGCCAAGAACAGATTACGTTCATCCAGCAGCAATATCGGGAAAACGGTATTGGGCGCTGGGCAGTGATCGACAAGCAGACGGGGCATTTTGTGGGCTGGTCCGGCCTAAAGTGGATAATGGAACCCCTCAACCAGCAGACCCATTTTTACGAGTTGGGCTACCACTTTGCGCGGCCCTATTGGGGCCGTGGGTACGCCACCGAAGCCGCCCAAGCGGTACTACAATATGGATTCGATACACTGGGCCTAATCGCTATGTATAGCCTAGCGGACGGGCAAAACCAAGCGTCCAATCACGTCCTATTGAAGCTGGGCTTCACCTTCGTGGAACGGTTTGACTTCCACGAGAAACCGCATAACTGGTACGAACTACTGCGACCTCAACCGGGAGGGAGGCTATGGTAAGCGGACAGAAGAAGGAATCGGCGTCCTACTTCTATCCGCTTACCATAGCCTCCCTCCCCATTGCCTCCTTCGATCCCCCTCGCTATCTTGGGAGCGCGTGCATTTAGGTGAGTGCCCCCTTCACCAAAAGCTAGCGAGGGTACCCTCTTTTCTCCTAGACCTGAAGCAAGCCTCTGGACGCGGAACGGCTCCCGCAAGGGGGATGGAACTGCCTATGAACACGACGTTGTATGTGCAGCGGCTGGGCTACACCGGCGCCCTGGCCCCCAACGCGTTCACGCTCGGCGACCTACACCAGGCGCACGTCCTAGCCGTGCCGTTTGAAGCCTTGGATGTTCACTTGGGTATTCCCATCACGCTAGCGCTAGACGCGCTCTACCGCAAAATCGTGGCTGGTCGCCGGGGCGGTTTCTGCTACGAGCTTAACGCGCTGTTCTGCCACTTCTTGCAACGGATAGGCTATAGGGCCACAACTATCGCGGCCCGGATCTGCACGCCCAGCGGGTTGGGCCCAGCGTACGACCACATGGCCGTGTGCGTGCAACTCGACACCCACTGGCTGCTCGACGTGGGGTTCGGTGACTTGTTCCGCCGGCCCCTCGAAATTATCCCAGAGGTAATCCAATTCGACGGCTTCCAGTATTTCCGAATCCAGCAGCTAGCGCCGGAAACGTTCCGCCTCTGGATGTCGCCCGACGCCACCACGTTTGAAGAAAAGTACGAGTTCCACACGGCCGCCGTGCCCCTGGACCGGTTTCACGTGCAGTGTGCCCTCAAACAGACCAGCGCCAGTTCCTACTTTGTCCGCAACGTGGTGTGCACCAAACCTACCTTGCAGGGTCGCAAAACACTCTTCAACCACACGCTGACGGTGCGCGAGGGTGAGCAAAAGAGGGTCGTGGTCCTGACCAGTCCAAGCGAGTTGGTGCACGCGCTGGCACATGAATTCGAGGTAGACATTGCTCCGTACCAAGGCCAATTCTCTGCCAAAATTCGATACTTGTCCATTGAGGAATGAAGCAGCTTGGTGTGTACAGAGTATAAACCATCGTGGCGGTGGCAGAATCCTAGCCGCAGTGTGAACGCGGGTTCTCTACGGGGGCGCTCACCAATAAAAAGCGGCGCTACGCCTTGCGTTAGCGGTTCGTATGGCCGGCGGTATCATCCAGCGGATCCATTGGTGGGAGTTCTGCCACCACCACCATCCTTTTAGCTCCTGCATCGACTATGTAGAGCCCAGCGACAGGCTTTAGTAAGTTAGTTTGAACAAGCCATTTACGTAAGGCTTAAGAGCTTATCAGCAAAGACCTGCGCTTCTTCTTGGGGGAAACCTCTCTTGGTAGAACGATATAGACTGGCCACAAAGGGCATATCGAAGTAGGCGGCTGTTTGGTGAAAGGGTACGGTAAAGCCTTCCGGTAAGTCCGGGTCCGCTCCACTAGCCAGCATAAACAGCGGCTTGCCGGCCAGTTGCCGTCCTAAAGGTTTATGACTGGTAAGCAGATCGGTAAAGCGGTCGAAGAAACCTTTCATAGAGCCACTCATGCTGTACCAGTAGACTGGCGTGGCAACTACTAGGGCCGTGTGCTGCACGACCAGGTTTACCAAGGGCAGGAAGCAGTCGGTGGCAGGATACTGCTGCTCATAATTGTACGGTGCTACCGACCAGTCCAGTAGATTCACTAAACGGTGCGGTACCCGGGCCAGCACGTGGTGGACGAATTGTTCGGTATCTCCCCCTCGCCGAGCGCTGGCCAGGACCACTAGGGGGCAGGAAGTTACTAGTGCGGCCATACGTACGATACGACTAGTGTTTTAATTATCCACTGGGAAAGGTACGCCAGCAAAAGAAGGAGGTAGGTTTTATTCCCTCTGGGGCAAGTAGGTACGCTCACCTACCGACTAGCTACTGTAGCGCTACTCTTGCTGGCGGCACGCGTTGTTGAATCGCTTTTCGGAGGGTCTCGATGGCCGGTTGTTCTAGCTGATAGGGATAGTCGTAATAGGCGTTCCAATGACAATACCCCTGCTGATACTGGGTGGCGGCTAGGTCAATACTGCGGGCTGCTGCTGCCCATTGCTGCAGCTGATACAGCGCCCAGGCTTTATAGTAGGCCGCTTCCGAGCACTTCGAATGGCGCTGCGTTAGACTATCCAACTGCTGAATCGCGCTCGGATACTGCTGCAAGGATACGTGCGCGATGGCAGCGTACAAATAGTTGTAGGGATTGACGTAGTAGGGCCCGGACTGGCGGCTTTCGGCAGCACTCGCCTGCCGAAAATACGCAAGGGCCTGGCGGGGCTGCTGAAGCTGTAAATAATTGAGCCCCAGCAGAAAGTAGAGATTCTCACCCCACGCAGCATCGGTGAAGTGAGGGGTAAAGGCGTCATAGCGGCGTAAATCACGAATAGCCCCCGTATAGTCCCGGAGCATATAGAGCCGTACCCAGCCGCGATACCCCAGGTACTCGCGGGGTTGTAAGGCCACGGCTTGATTGAGGTAGTACATGCCCTGGGCATAATCGCCGCGCTTGTTGAACGGGACGGACTTCTCTAAATAGGCTTTGGCTAAGTACGGGTCGAACCAGAGGGCCGCATCCAGCAGGTGCTGGCTCGGCGGGGAGCCTTGCGGCCAGAGGTTCTTGACCGTAAAACACGTCTCCGCCAACCAGTGCCGCACGGGCTTTGCCTGCCAAGAGAGAATGCCGGTTACCCCAACTACTAGCCCCAAGAGGCCATATATACGGCGCGTGTTCATGGGAAGATAGTAACGAGCTGCCCGGCCTGGAGCCGAAAGGAAAGAAACTTATAACTGTCGTACGCATGGTGCTGGTACGTGCCCGGTTGCCAGCGGCCTACACTACGAATCGCCTGGAGTAGGTACTGCGCCACTTCGGGCGGAAAAGCAGTTGGTCGGTAGGCCGTATCTACGGCATACACGCGAAACCGCCCCGTTTCCCCGGTGCAGCTGATCAAAAAACGCACCGTGATCGTGCCCGTGGCGCGGCGGCAGGGAGAATGGGCGGCAAAGGCGGTGCGCAAGCGCTGTTGCAGCGCCGCAGTGCCGAGCGGATACTTTGGATTGACCTGGTAGCTCTGGGCCAGGTGGTGCTCGTCACAGAGCTGGAAGCGCGGGTCGTCTTGCATGGGGTCAAAGGCAATCGCGCCGACGTCGCCGTAACTGGAGTGGCGGTAGGGGGCCGTGTTCTGGCTCTTTGCCGACAAGGCGGCCCCCAGCAGGCCCCCGACGAAGAGCCAGCGCTTGCTGAGCGCCATCGGCGGCCTAGTGAAGCAAGCGCTCATAAGGCAGTTCCTGGCGGGCGGAGCTCACGCGAAAAGAGGCAACGTACTTACTCATGAAAGCAAAGGTACTTTGAGGTGGTCGAGTCTCAGCGCACAGAAACAGGGTGGATAGCTCGTGCGTCAGGACGCCACGGCTTCAGCCTTCCAGCCAGCGACGAAATTCGGACGTTTGGGCCGCGCTGGTGGTCAGGATAACCTCGGTGGCGGAGCGGAGTTTGACGGCTAGGCGATTGTTAAAGTACGGCTCTACCTTTTCTACGCAGGCAATATTGACCAGCTCCGAGCGGTTCAGCCGACCGAAGCACGCCGGATCCAGCTGGCGCTCCAGTTCCGTGAGGGTGCCGGTAAGCGGGTAGCGCGTGCCGGCTGCGTCCACGGCAAACGTCACGCCTTCGTCGGCCTGAAAGTACACGACATTGGCCACCTGGAGCACGTAGATGCCCGTGCGCAGCCGCACCGAAAAGCGCTGCTTGTACTGTGGCTGGGTGGTGTGGCGCAGCGCCTGGCTCAGCTCGCGTAGCACGTCGGGGCTGAGGGCGGTGGGCGGCGCGGGCAGCGTAGGGGTAGGGGCCAAGGCATTAACAAAGCTGCCGCGCAGGAACTGGTACTTATACAGCGCCTCACTGAACTGCTCGTAGCCGAAGGGCTTCAACAGGTAGGCAATGCCATTGCCGCGAAACGCCTGCAGCAGAAACTGGTCGTATGCGGTGGTGAAGATAACGGGGCAGGTAACGCGGAACCGCTCGTAGAGCGTGAACACGTTGCCGTCGAGCAACTCGATATCGGAGAAAACCAAGTCGGGCATGGGGTGCGTGTGCAGCCACGCCAGCGCCTTCTCCACGCTGCGCACAATGGGCGGCGCCTCGCTGGCCAGGCCGGCGCGTTGCAGAAACTGCACCGTTTGGCGCGCGGCCAGCTCTTCGTCTTCGAGAATCAGGATGTTCATGGGCTTTGTGTTAAGTGCTCACCCCAGGCCAAGAGCTAGGCTGCCGACCACGCCGGCGCCGGCCGTAGCACGGGTACCGTTACGGCGAAGGTAGTGGCCGTAGCGGTGACCTGAATTTCCTGGTCGAACAGCAACCGGTACCGCTCGCGCAGGTTGTGCAGGCCGGTGCCGGTGGAGTCGACGGGCGTGAGCTTAGGGCGGCGGTGGTGGCTGACGGTTAAGGTCGCCTTAGTGGCGGCGATGCGGATGACGAGCGGGTCGTCTTCGTCGCCGGCATTGTGCTTGATGGCATTTTCAACCAGCAGCTGCAACGTGCCGGGCAGCACTAGCAACCGGTTCAAGTCGGCGGGTGGGGGCAGCAGCTCCTGTTGGAAGCAATAGGCCGTACCGAAACGGTGGCGCAGCAGGTAGATGTACTCGTTCATGAACTGTAACTCCTCAGCCAGCGTCACCACATCCTCATCCTTATGGCGAATCAGAAAGCGGTAGAGCGCGGCGAAACGGTTTACGTATTCATTGGCCTCGTGCGGGTCGTGCTGAATCAGGCCGCGCAACACGTTGAGGTTGTTGAAGAGAAAGTGTGGGTCGAGTTGCGCCTTCAGGTGGCGCAGCTCGCTTTCGGTCTGGGCTTTCTGGGTAAGCAATAGGCGCTGCTGAAGGTCGAAATACCGCTTGCCGGCCATCAGAATGCCCAGCATGCCGTAGCTCTGCGTGTGGCGCATCACGGCGTAAAGCAAGCCTTGGGCAGCCCAGTGAAAGGGGGTGGTGCTAAAGATCTGCCAGTAGCCTAGTTGGTACAGCTGCGCGTCGAGCAGCACGAAGCCAATTAACGCCCCGAAGATGAGGGCGGGATTCCAGCGCGCCAACGCTAGGGGCAGGAAGCAGAACACGAGCAGGTACACGGCGGCCGTATCGAGCACGATGGTATAGCTGATGCCGAAGAACGCCTTCGGCAAGCCGTAACGCTGGTAGTAACTGAACCCGATGATGGGCGCGGCCAGCAACCAGTACAGCAACAGCAGGAGCAAGTCGGAGCGGCTGGGGCGTTGAAATTGCAGGGGCATGGCGGGTGGGAGTGAAACCCAAGTTGCTACTCTTTCTCTGATTTTACGCGGCCGCGCTCTTCTTCCAGACTTGTCGTGCGCTTGCGGGCGGCTTTGAGCTGCTGGTTGCCGAGCTGGTAGCTGAAGCTTAAGCGTGCCTGCCGCGACTCGCCGTACGTCAGGAAGCGGGCGTCCAGCTCCTGGTAGCGGATAGTGCCGCGCTGCTTGTTGCTAAAGAAGACGTCGTTCACGGTCAAGCGCAGGGTGGCGCGTTCCTGCAGCAGGCTGCGCTGCACGCCCAGGTTCAGCACGCCGAACGAGCGGAAGTTGATCAGGCCGTTGAGGCCAGCCGTTTGGTAATAGCCCGACGCTTCGAACTTGAACTGCTGCGGCAACTGCACGTTGACCTGGCCGTAGAACGTGGCCGCGGTGCGGCCATTGCGGTAGGTGCTGCCCAGGTATTGGCTCACGTATTCGTTGTAGAACACGTTCACGCCGGCGTAGCCCGTCAGCAGCTTGCCAAAATTCAGCGGGGCATTGAAGGTGGCGCTGTAGCGGCGGAGGTGGTCCAGGTTTTCGGTGGTCGAGTACAGGGCGTTGTCCTCGGTGGCCGTCACGAGGCTGATGACGTCGCGGGTGCGGCTGTAGCCGAGCACCACGAACGGCTGCTTGTTGTAGGTCAAGGCCGCTTTGTAGTTGTTGGTGAACTGCGGCTTTAAGAAGGAGTTGCCCCGTTGCGAGGTGTAGGGGTCGAGATACACGATGCTGGGGTTCAAATCCTGATAGCTGGGGCGGTCGATGCGGCGGCTGTAGACCAAGTTCAGGCCCATAGACTTGTACACGGGCTTATCGACGCTGAGGGTAGGAAACAGCTGCCCGTAACGGCGGTCCACCTCCTGGCCAGTATTGAGCAGGCGGGCGGTGCTGTGCGTGAGCTCACCGCGCAGGCCGGCCTGCCAGCTGACACCCAAGTGCTGCCCCTCGGCCTGCGCGTAGCCGGCCTGAATGGCTTCCTGGTAGCGGAAATCGTCGTGGCGCTCGGTGCGGCCGCCGCTCAAATCTACGGTGCTGCCGATAGTGGCTTGGCTGGCTTTGGTACCGAAGCTGAGCTTGAGGGTGGGACGCACGGGCCAGCGGTAATCCACGCGGGCCGAGGCCAGGTCGATACCGGTGCGCTGGTTGTTACGCAGGTTTTCGGGTTGGGTCTGGCCGTTGGCCACGTAGGTATTGGCCAGCCGCCCGAAGCTACCCGACTCGAAGCGCGAGTAGTCGACGTCAGCGGTCAGCTCGCGGCCCAGCGAGTCGAGCTGCAGCTTGTAGTTGAAGTTGGCGGCGTAGGTATCGGTGCGGCGGCGGGTGCGGTTCCGGGTTTCCACGCGGGTGCCGGTGGCGGCCGTGGTGCCGTTTTGGCCCCGCAAGTCGGTGCTGTTTGTGTAGCCATTCACGAGCACGCCCAAGGTCTGGCGCTTGGTCAGAAAATAATCTGCGCCCACGCGGAGGGTGTGCCCATCGGCCGTGCGCGGCTGGTAGCTCTGCTGGCGGAAACGCGCATCCGCTTCGGCGGAAGCGCGCTCAGTGTTGAGCTGGGTGTACGTTTTGCGCCAGGAGTAGCCGTAGCTGCCGAACAGGTTCAGCTGCTGGCGGCGGTGGTTGAGGTCGAGGCCGGCGGTGGCCTTGCCGAAGCGGCCATAGCCGGCGCTGCCCGTCAGCGTGCCGTTGGTGCCTAGATCCACGTTTTTCTTCAGGATGATGTTGATGATGCCCGCGTTGCCGGCGGCCTCGTAGCTGGCGTCGGGCTGGGTCATCACCTCGATGCGCTCAATGTTGTTGCTCGGGAAGTCCTTGAGCACGGCCACCACGTCGGTGTAGCGCGTGGTGCGTCCGTCGAGTAGAATAATCACGCCCTCGCGGCCGGCAATGCTCAGCCGGTCGTTCATCACCACCAGGCCGGGCACGCGCTCCAGCGCTTCCAGCGCCGTCGCGCCCGCGGTCAGGCTGCCCGCCACGTTCACAATCGTCTTGCCCGCTTGCATCTCCAGTAGCGGCTTGCGGCCCACCACTTCCACACCCTGCAGCTGCTGCGCCGACAAGGCAAGCCGGATAGCCGGCAGTGTTACGCTACGCTGGCCAACAGGCAACTCAAACGGCGCCGAGCGGTGCGTTTGGTAACCCACCAGGCTCACAGTCATAAAGTAACGCCCGCTGGCTACGCCCCCAAAACGGTAGCCGCCATCCGGCGCCGACTGCGCTACTTGCAGCTGGGTGGTGTCCTGCACCGGGCGTAGCAGCACCGTGGCGAAGGGGAGGGGTTGCTGCTGCTCCTGGAGCAAGCGGCCCGACACGGTACCCGTCGTCTGGGCGAAGGCCAGCACGGTTGGGGCAGAAGCGAGGCACAGCGTAAGAAGGACTTTCATAAGGGCGTCGGGGTAAGAAGACGCTACAAAGCAAGCGTACCGGCTAGGCCAAGCCTCACAGATTCTAATGAAGTCGGGGAAAAGCGGGATGAACCGTGGGAAAAGGCGGGCAGGTTTTATCGCCGTCCACCTCCCGTACGGACCCTACCTCTGACAGCTTCGCCACGGAAAAGCTCAACCAAGAGAAATAATAGGGGATGAATGCGGGCAACAATCAGAAAAGGCCCAGGGTAAGAGCACCGGATAAGCCTAGGAAAAGGGGGGCGATAGGGATTGGCCCCTAAGCGTAGCAGCTAGGAGAGCTCAATGGCTTGGATAAAGCGGTGGGGGTGGTCCACGTACAGGGCCACGCGGCGGGCCGTGCGCTGGATGCCATACGCCCCGTGCACCGTCACCGGCTGGGCAAAGGTGAGCAGCAGGTTGGGTGAGGTGAACAGGAGCTTGGTAAGCGGTAACAGGTCCGCCGCAGGCGCGGGATGGTCGCGTAGGGGCTCGATGGCCACCAAGTCACTCAACGGCACTTCTAGCTGCCAGACGAAGCCCACGTGCAGCTGCAGCGTAGCCGCGCTTACCAGTGTCGGCCGCAGCCGTACCGCATGAATGTGGGCTAGGAGCACGACCAGCGTGTAGCACTCCAACAACAAGAGCCACCCCGCAACCGCGGTACTCCACTGCCTGACGAGCAGATGCACGACCGCCGTTTCTATGGCTAAGGCCACCCCGACCATCACAGCATAGGCGGTGAAGCCGGACTCGCGATGGCTACTGAAGGCCGTGGCCTCTTCTGCAGGAAGTTCTGGCCGCGCCCACCAGCCTAGCAGCGCATAGCGCAGCATCAGTAGTTCTGAGACGAGCAATACGCCCGCCAGGCCTAGAGTGTGTTGCAGGGCGAGCTGGGCACAGGGCCAGAACTGCGGCTGCTGCGCATAGGCGGCTCGATAAGCGCGTACGAGCTGCCGCGCCCTGGCTACGAGGAGCAGCAGGGTGATGCTTTCTAAGAGGGCCGGCAGGTAATGCAAGATCTGTAAGGGCGCTTGTTGGGCAACCGGCAATAACCAATAGACCAGCGCCCAGCAAATGCCCACGACGCCCACCAGGCTGCTCAGGGGCAGGTGATAGCGCCGCAGGATCAGCGCATAGAACAAGACCGGGATTCCTACCAACACGTCCAGGGTGACGGCTACCGGGAGCAGGACTTGCTGGGGAAAACGGGCGGACGTGGTGATCGTATACTCGACGCCCAGCACGAGCAGGATCAGCGCCGCGAACCAGAGCGCGGGCCGATAAGGAGTAAGGGAAGGAGTAACCGTCATGGACAAGCGGTAAGAGAGATGCCACTCAAACGTACGACGGTCGGAGCATTGGTCCCTACCCTACCGAACCACCGGTTTTAATTCGTGAACGGGTGCTCGGAGGGGACTCCGTCCTTATTTGGGGGCCTTGTCCTGGTGGCGTATTGCGGCCTGCAGGCGCTGGCGGGCGTCGGAGGCCCGGTACCCCACTACCAGTGCCAGCCCCAGCAACCCGAAGGTCAGTAGGCCCCCGTGGTGGGTCGCCGACCACACCGCCACGCCCACGGCCACGCCGATGAGTAACGCTGTGGTCGTTTTCTGCGCGTTCAGTTTCTGCTCTTCCAACGCCAATTCCTGCCGGCTCATAGTGGCATAATCTCTCGTAGTAAACATAACAAGCACAGGGGGGTAAGAAGAAAGGTTCCCTGCAATATAGAGCGCCCTTTCTCAAATTGCTAGCAGTTGTTCCGCACCAGGTACCAGCAGGCCGCTGCAGCGCCGGGCGAGTTTACGCAACTCGTCTACAATTCATGCCGAGGGGATGAGTTTCGTAGACGCACAAAAGGGTGCCTCATCCCAGCAAAGTATCACGCCGGCTGCGCCCGGGAGGAAGGCCGATAACTGCACGGATTCCGGGAAGTGTCCGAGAAGCGACGTGGCTGTTGCAGAACTCGGCGCGACGATTTAAAAGAGACCACGATGGTTCCAACTAGGCTAGAAAAGCTAGCAAATAGGCATTTTACTCCTACTTGGCACCTCACTTACGCTGTTGTCGAGCCAGCCAGAGAGTTCTGCAACAGCCACCGCACCTTTCTGCACTACTAGCTGGAGCGCGTGTTGGCTGCTAGCGGCGGCTACGTCAGGCCTAGCTCGTTACTTACTAAGGTCTCCGCCAGCCGCTACTAGTACCTGACCATGCCCTTGCTACCCTCCTGCGGCTTACCCGCTCTCACGCCTCCCAAAGCTCCTCGGCTAGCACCGCAGCCGCGCGCTACCAACCGCTGGCTGGGCCGCCTGAGTCTGCTCCTGCTGGGCGTCTGCCGACAGCAGTCGACGCCAGCCGCCCAGCCATGCGTGATTGTCGCCGACACGGAAGGCTCACAGATTGCGTTTCATTAACTCTTCCCGCAAGCGGCTCACTACCGCGCTACCCTGCACCCCGACGGCAATCTTGACGTCCGGACGGCCGTGCCAGGGCCGCAGGGCAGGGCGTTGCAGCTGCTCGGGGCCGCCGGGGGCCGGCCAGGTCTTGCCCCGGCCGATGCCCATGGACGTATCGACGCGCACCGGATGGTGAACGAAGCGGAACAGCTCTGGCGCAATCAAGTAAACCAGGGGAGTCGCGTCGTGGACGTAGATGCCGTCAATCTGGCGCACGCGCTCGCAAAAGCGGCGGTAGAACGGCACCATTTGGCCCACGTAGGCGCTGAGCGGGCCGGTGAGGCGGGCCAGCTCGTCCAGCACCGCGCCGGGCATATTGACCTGCTGCGTCACGTCGAGTCCAAACAGCGTAACAGGCCAACCTGCTCCTAGTACCACGTCCGCCGCGTCGGGGTCGGACAACACGTTGGCTTCCGCCGCGGGGGTCGCATTGCCCGCGCAAAAGGCATTGCCGCCCATCATAACGACTTCGGCCACTTCGTGCACCAGACTGGGCCGTAAGCGCAGGGCATGCGCCAGGTTGGTGAGCGGGCCCATGGCGACGAGCGTGACTTGCCCGGGGTGGCGGCCGACCACCTCGGCCAGCAGCTCGGCCGCAGGCTGAGCGACGGCCTGCGTAGGCGCTGGGGGATAGTTGGTGTTGCCCTGCCCGTCGTCGCCGTGTACAAAGGGGGCGCCCCCGTCGAACTCCCCAGCCAAGGGGTGGGCGGCGCCTTGGGCCACGGGAATGTCGGCGCGGCCAGCCAGCTGCAGCAGCCGCAGCGCGTTAGTGGTAGCCAGTTCCACGGCCACGTTGCCGAATACGGTGGTCAGCGCCCGCACGTCGAACTGGGGCAGGCCCAAGGCAAACTGAAGGGCCATGGCGTCGTCCACGCCGGGGTCGGTGTCAATAAGGAGTAGGCGCTTGTCCATGGAAAGTAGAAAGTATCGTTCTATAAAAGTAGGCTGTAGTGTTACTACTTGTTGGTGCGCTTCCGTTGGGCAATCTATATACCCTTGTCGAAGGAAGCCAATCCAACGTGTTTGCAGCTCTGGTAGCTTCTATCTAGCAGTATGAACTATGTTCAAAAGCAAGGCTTAGTGCGTGAAATAGGTTGGTAGTCGGGATCAAAATCCTGCTGGTAGGTTACGACGGCAAAAGCTTGGCGCAGCAGCTTGTTGACTACCGCCATCAGCGCCACTTTCGAGGCTTTACCGGCCGCTTTCAGGCGTTGATACAGGAGCTGACAAGGCTTGTTGTAGCGGATCGCGGCCCAGGAAGCGACGTAGAGCAAGGCGCGTAGCTGTGGATCGCCGGTCTTGCAGATTCCCTTGGTCAGCTGCGTCTTGCCCGACTGATAGACGACCGGGACCACTCCGATGTATTTAGCTAGCGCTTTGGCGGAATGAAATTGACGGAAGCCGCCGGTAACTTCAAGTAGGGCGGTGGCAATGGTGGTGGAGATGCCGCGGATGGAAGTCAGCCGCCGCAACTGGTCCGGAAAGTGCTGCATCAATTCCTCAATTTCGCTTATTGCCTCGCTAATGCCTTGCTGCAGGTGGACCAGCATCTGCTGTCAGCTGCTTTGCACTCGTTCATCTCTTACCGGTAGGGATGAGAAAGAATGCAGCAGATTGGCCAGTGCCCGCTGCTGCTGCTTGTACTGACGCAACAGCGTACGTTTTTGTTTGAGCCGCAGCAAGGTTTCGCTCTCCATGGTATACAGCGGCGGTTGCACCAGTTGGCCGTAGCGGGCCAGCAGCACGGCATCGCTCTCATCCGTCTTGGTTATCGAAAGCTGCAACTTGGCGAAATGGTGGCTTTGTTTGGGAGTGATGACAGACACCGCTACTTGCGCCTGGCACAGCAGGTAGGTGAGCCGTACCGAGTACGAGCCCGTAACTTCGAGCACTACATGCGACTGGGAGGGCAACGAGCTGATCAACTTGCGAATGCCTTCCGGCGTATTGCGAATGTTGCGCAGCTTCCAGGAGCCCTCTGAGGTGGGCAAAGCGACCGCCAAGGTGTCTTTGGAGACATCAATACCAACGTAAGTTTTCATCACACATGAGGGAAAGAAAACGGGTGGAAGGAAGGGATGAGCGGTTCATTTTGGTAGCATAACCTACGACACGCGGGGTTGGCCAGTTGAACTATTCAG
>NZ_MTSE01000044.1 GCF_002154225.1 Hymenobacter crusticola | reverse complement strand
TGAAGGTGAGTTGCTGGTCGGTATTGGGGCACAGCACGCCGTTAGCATCCACCACGCGGGCCGTGATGTAGGCCACATCGTCCCAGTCATTAGCTAGCTTGGGGCGGTCGGTGCTTAGCACGATGCGGGCGGGCGGGCCAGCGGTTTTCAACTCGTCGGTGGCTACTTCTTTGCCCTTGTTGCGGGCCACGGCCCGCAGAGTGCCTTTGGCAAACGTCACGTCCCAGGCGCGGGGCGAGTCGTCGGCGGGTTTGGGTTTGGTCCCCAAGGACTTCCCATTGAGAAACAGCTCGACCTCGTCACAGTTGCTGTACACTTGCACTTTAGCGTCGTCGTAGGTGTCGAAGTCGGTGGGCGTCCAGTTGGCGACCCAGGCGCCGGCGCCGGCGTTTTCCTCTTTGCGCACAACGCGCACCATGGGCTGCGCGCCCCACCAGCTCTGGCGCTGGTAGGTGACGGGCCGCCAGCCACCGGTGCGGTCAAACAACCCCTGCCCGTTGGCAATTTCCGGCCAGTCGCCTTCGCCTAGGTAGTCGAAGCCCGTCCACAGGAATTGCCCGGCCATATAAGGCTTGTCGCGCAGAGCGAGCCAAGCACTCAGCACGTGGGTGTTCTCGGTGCCAATGACTTTGCGGGCGGGCTTGGCCTCGTGGGCGGCTACCAACTCGTTTTCGCGGTAGTTCTGGCCCACGATGTCCATGGTTTCCACAAAGCCGTTCTCGTATACTTTGCTCTGGCCTGGCCGAAACAAAGCCATGGTTACTGGGCGCGTGGGGTCGGTTTGGTGTACTAAATCCTGCTGGTCTTTGTATTGCTGGAAGCCGGTAGGGTTGTTCAGGTTGTCGTGAATCTCGTTACCCACGCTGTAGAGCACAATGCTGGGGTGGTTACGGTCGCGACGCACCATGTCGCGGGTGTCGGCCTGCCACCAGTCCTTGAAAAAGCGGTTGTAGCCTCGTTCCGCGTGGTTTTTGGCCTCGGTCCAAGTATCAAACGTTTCGTCCATCACCACAAAGCCCATCCGGTCGCAAAGATCCAGGAACTCGGGAGCCACCGGGTTGTGCGCCGTGCGAATGCCATTGACGCCCACTTGCTTGAGCAGCTCCAAGCGCCGCTCCCAGGCCCGTAGCGGCACGGCCGCACCGAGGGCACCCGCGTCGTGATGCAGGCACACGCCCTTGATTTTGAGGTTCTCGCCGTTCAGCCAAAAACCAGTAGCGGCCTCGAACTTCGCCTCCCGAATCCCGAAGGGCGTAGTGTACTCGTCGAGTACGGTTTTACCAGCTAGTATGCGCGTGGTGGCTTGATAGAGTACGGGCTGGGTCAAATTCCAACGCTGGGGCTTGGCTACCGGCAGGGTCTGGGTGAACGTTACGGTCTGGCCCGCCGCTACGGGCTGGCTGCTGCGGGTAGTGCCCACCGGTTTGCCATTAGGGGCTAGCAGCGTGGTTTCCAACGTGTAGCTACCCGCCGTAGCTGACTGGTTCTGCACTTCGGCCTGCACCTGCACTTTGGCTTGGGTGGCCGTGGCTTGCGGCGTGCTGACGAACACGCCCCCGTAGGTGAAGTGTGTAGGCGCCGTGCTCACCAGCCGTACGTGGCGGTAGATACCGGCTCCGGTGTAGTAGCGCGAGGCCGGCTGCACCGAGTTGTCGGCGCGCACGGCCAGCACGTTGGCCTTACCCGGTACCAGGTAGGGCGTCAGGTCGTAGGCAAAGCTGCTGTAGCCATAGGGCCGCTGCCCGAGCTTATGCCCATTTAGCCACACCTCGCTGTTGGCCATAACCCCATCAAACTCCACCCACACTTGGCGCTTAGCTTCGGCAGCCGGTACGGTGAACTGCTTGCGGTACCACCCGATGCCGCCGGGCAGGTAGCCGCCCCCGCGCTCCGTGATATTGGCGCGGTCGTATGGCCCAGCAATGCTCCAGTCGTGGGGTACCACGACGGTCTTCCAGCTGGCATCATTAAAGGTATTTTGTTCCGCGCCGGGGGCATCCTGCTGCACAAAGCGCCAGTCGGTATCGAAGGGTATGGTCGTGCGGACGGGCGTCTGCGCGTGAGCGGCGAAAGAGGAAAGGGTAGCAGCTAGCAGCAGTACATTGCGGCCAGTGGTAAAAAGAGACAAGCAGGAGAACATGGAAAAAGCAGTGGGTTTTCGAAGGGAGGTTTAGCTGTATAATACTATTCGCCGGGAGCATGAAATCGATATCTGTGGCTCATTGCTAACAAAAAGCTAGGTCTAGGGCACTACTATGTTCGTTAGGGAAGAGGCACGAACAAGCAACGCAGCATCCACCGAACCAGGCTCACTTGTACCGCTGCTAACCGCTAAAAGCAGGCTCTCTCCCAGTCTTGTGAAGAGATTGACTGTGTTCAATTGCTAGCGCTTCGACAGGTAGATTTACAAGCACAATATTACTTCCTGTGCCCAAGTGGCAGGGGGCGGTTTTTCATATAACTAAGGCCTGTTTTCAGTCAAACCCATCAAAATACCTGGTTACAGCAATAACTCGTACCTTCCCAGTCGCTACTCTTTCCCACCCTGGTTTTCATGAAATTCCTTTACACAGTGGCTTGTTGGCTGCTGTTTGCCCTCCTTCCCCACTGTGCCGCCGCCCAACCCCCGCCCGTAGCCTGGCGCTTCGATCACCTCACTGTGAGCGAAGGCCTGGCGCATAGTGATGGCATGACCGTGGCGCAGGACCGGCTCGGGTTTATGTGGGTTGGCACCAACCGCGGGTTAGACCGCTACGACGGCCAGCACATCCAGCACTTCTTGGCGCAACCCGACAAGCCGGGGAGTTTGTCGAGCAACCGCATTCGCAAGGTGTACGTGGCCCCCAGCGGTGACTTATGGGTGGGCACTGAAAACGCGGGACTCAACTAC
Source organism: Hymenobacter crusticola (assembly GCF_002154225.1). Lineage (GTDB taxonomy): Bacteria > Bacteroidota > Bacteroidia > Cytophagales > Hymenobacteraceae > Hymenobacter > Hymenobacter crusticola. Next base: position 13,689 of record NZ_MTSE01000044.1, on the reverse strand, counting down.
TTCGACCGCCAAAAAGAACAGGCCATCTATCTTACGGAAGTTCTATTTCCGCCTAGCTGCCGGGCAGCGGCGCGACAGCTGGCGAAAGCCTACATCACCAGTATGGCAACCGACCGGCTCGGTCGGCTCTGGGTGGGCACTGAGAAGGCCGGGCTGTTTGTCGTGGAGCGCGGCCTGCAAGGCCGTTTCACCGGGTTGCGCCGGATACGCGGTGCGGGCCTCCCGCTAGAATATGAGGTGAGCGACGTACAGGCTTCGAAAGCTGGAATTATTTGGGTGGGCACCAGCCGGGGGCTGTATTCCGCCAATGGCTCCGTTGCAGAGCCTGTTCTGCGCGTTGCCGCGTTGCCTACTCACGCTATCCAGACGCTGCACCTGGATCGTCAGGACAACCTCTGGGTTGGCGCGCAAAACCAGGTGTTCTGCTGGCAAGCGCTACCGGCAACAGCGCAAGCAGCCCTGATGCCTACTAAACCGCTGGGCAACGTGTTTCCTGGTTTGTCTAGCCTGCTGCTTGATTCATTTGGCCGGCTCTGGGTTGGCACCGAGTTCGGTATCTTCATTGTTCACCCGTCCGCAACCCAGGCGTTGAATTCAGCCGCCCCGGCAAAGGATAGCGTAATCGAACGGTTGCGGCGGGGGAAAGTCGAGCACCTAGTACCCGAGGATGGGGTGCCCACCAGCCTGACGTCCGGGCGCGTACATCAACTGCTGGAAGACCGTTTTCAGGTGGTATGGATCGGTACTTCGGCTGGAGGCGTCAACAAGGTTGACTTGCTGGCCAAGCCGTTCGGGCACCTGAGCCGGCAAGTCAACGGTCGACCCTCCCTGCCCAGCAACTATGTGAATGCCATCTATAAGGAAGAAACCCGCAACCTCCTCTGGATTGGCACCCGCAACGGTTTTTCCAAATACAACCCCGTCACGCACACCTACCAAAACTACCTGAGCAAAGCGGCCGATGGCGAGGGCGTGCAGGTAGACGTCAGCACCATCTTTCAGGACTCACGGGGCACGCTCTGGTTTGGGACCTGGCATGATGGCATTGTGTGCCTGCGCCGCCGGGCGGGACGGGAACAGCTGACCCGGCTTACTGCCCGGCCCGGCCAGAAGGGCTTGAGCAGCAACATGGTGATGGGCTTTGCCGAGGACCGGGCGGGCTTCATCTGGGTATCAACCTACGATGCTGGCTTGTGCCAGTTTACACCGGAAGGGGTCTTCGTGAAAGCTTACTCGCAGCAAGCCGACCACCTACCCACCAATTCGTTTTGCACGCTCTATTATGACGGCGCGGCCAACGTCCTGTGGGCCACATCCCACGATGCCGGCTTACTGAAATTACAGCCGGCCGTGAACTCACTCCGGGTGCTGAACAACTACACCAAGCAGCCCGGCAACCTCAACAGCTTGTCGGTCAATTACGTGTGCCCTTTGCTACCTGACCAACGGGGTAATCTGTGGCTAGGGTCTATAGGGGGCGGGCTGCATCAGTTCCAGCCCCGCACAGACAGCATGCGGCGCTACCAGCGCTGGGTGCCGGAAAGCGACGTGGAAAGCATGTTGGAAGACGAGCAAGGCCGCCTCTGGATCGGGGGCGGTGGGCTACTACGCTTCGACCCGCGTACTCGGCAATGCCTACGGTTCGACGCCGCCGACGGCTTGCAAAGCAACTCGTTCAAGGTAGGAGCGGCGCACCGGGCCCAGGATGGCACCCTGTACTTTGGCGGCATCAACGGTATCAACTACTTCCAGCCGAGCGCCATTTGCCCCAACCCTTATTCGCCCACGGTGGCAATTACAGCCCTGCGGGTGCTCAACCGTTCGGTGGCCATCGGCGATACCCTTAATGGTCGGGTGCTGCTGGCACAGAGCTTACTTACCACGCCGGAAATCACCATCAAAGCCCAGGAAAACGACTTTTCGCTGGACTTTGTGGGGCTGCACTACGCCAACCCAGGCAAGAACACCTACGCCTACCAGCTCGTGGGCTACCACGCAGGCTGGGTGACGCCCCCGCCCGGCCAACGCACGGCCAACTTTACCAACCTCGCGCCGGGAAACTACACCTTCCGGGTGAAGGCCAGCAACGGCGACGGGCGGTGGTCGCGGCACCCCGCTGAACTGCGCATTGTGGTGCTGCCGCCCTGGTGGAAAACCTGGGGGGCGTATACACTATACGGTGTGGCCGTAGTGGGCGCGTTGCTGGCATTCCGGCGCGTAAGCGCCGCCCAGCAGCAACTGAAAAACAAGCTAGCCCTGGAGCAGCTCGCCCATGAAAAAGACCGAGAGCTCAATGAGTTGAAGCTTCATTTCTTTACCAATGTTTCGCACGAGTTGCGCACGCCCCTCACCCTCATTATGGGGCCCATGGAAGAGTTAGTATCCCTGCCTGGCAAGCCCGGCGGCATGCGCGACAAGCTCCTGCTGGTGCACCGGCAAACCCGCAAGTTGCTCAACCTTGTTAACCAACTGCTTGATTTCCGCAAAGCTGAGGCCACCCAGCCCACGTTGCGCGCGCAGGAAGACGACCTAGTCGCCTTCACGCAGGAAGTATTCCTGATTTTCCAGGCCAAGGCGCTCGAAACCAAGCTTGACTACCAATTCGAGGCCGTACCCGCCGCCATACCCTTGTACTTCGACCGAAGCAAGCTGGAAATTGTGCTCAGCAATCTGCTATCCAACGCCTTGAAGTACACCCCGCCTGGCGGCAGCATCCGCATGTCGCTGACGGTAGTAGGCAGCTCGAACGAGCCGGCTCAGTATGCGAATGGTAGTTTGCAGGATAACTACGTGCAGCTCCAGGTGCGCGACTCGGGCAGCGGCATGCAGCCCACAGAGCTGGACCGCATATTCGACGTGTACTACCAAGCCTCGCACACCGACACGATGCAGGTAATGGGCACCGGCATTGGGCTAGCACTGGTAAAGCAGCTCATCGGCAGTCACCGGGGCGACATCGCCGTGCACAGCCGCCCCGGCGAGGGCACCCTTTTCTGCATCAGGCTGCCACTGGGCCTCGCGCATTTGCGACCGGAGGAAATACAGCCCGCCACTACCCCAGTTGCCTACGACGAACTGCCGCTGCTGGGTGCTGAGCTGCCAACCGCCCTTGCGGAAGTACGGCCCATGGGCACCGGCCCGGCGCGGATAGCCCGCAAGCTGTTGCTGGTGGAAGACAACGAAGAAGTATTAGGCTACCTGTGCCAGCTTTTCGAGCCGTTGTACGACGTTCAGGTGGCCCGCAACGGGCTGGAGGGCTGGGCGATAGCGCGTTCGTTTAGCCCGGATTTACTTATTTCCGACGTGATGATGCCCGAAAGCGACGGGCTGGCGCTGTGCCGAAAAGTTAAGCAACACGCTCAAACCATGCACATCCCGGTGCTGCTGCTTACAGCCCGCACGGCCGCCATGCAGCAGCTAGAAGGACTGGAAACTGGGGCCGACGACTACGTGAGCAAGCCGTTCCACCCCGAGCTTTTGCAAGCCAAAGTGGCCAATATGCTTAACCGCCGTCAGCAAATGCAGGAGTATTACCAACGGCAGATATTGCTGGAACCTACCGCCATTACGCTGCCGGATGAAGATCGGGCCCTATTGGAAAAGGCCATGGCCATCGTGGAGCAGCATCTGGAAGAGCCCGAGTTCAACGTTCAAGTGCTGGTGCGTGAAATTGGGCTTAGCCAATCGTTGCTGTATCGCCGCATTAAAACCATCACGGGCCAAACGGTCATCGAATTCATTCAGGATGTGCGCATGCGGCGAGCGGCCCAGTTGCTGCGCGAAAGTAGCCTGCGTATCTCCGAAGTTGCCTATAAAGTGGGAATCGAAAACCTCAAGCGCTTCCGGAGCACGTTCCAGAAGATGCACCAGATGTCCCCCCAGGAATACGCCAAGAAACACCGTGGCATTGAATTGGAAGAGCCAGCAGAGTAAGGAAAAATGCGATTTTCGTGAGCAGCTTAGCTGAAAAACTGCCCTGATTATGCTCTGAAGTAGCTTGGTAGAGCGCGTAGGCGGGATTATTGGTCCCAATATCCAGGCGAAACGTAACCAAGCAGGCCAATATAAGCGGTAAACACAAAACCTAAGTATCTTGTCCTATAATAAGTTGACAGTTTTTCACTCTTAAAATTGTCCTTATGCAAGAGCACATTTAGGCGTTGTTGCAACGCTTCCACTACGGTAAGCAAGTAATAGAAAACCGCTGCTTTAACTGAACAAAAAGCTTTGTTGTATAAGCACTGTAAAACAGCGTTTCTTTGTAGAAAGGGTTGTTTTTAACCTAGGTTGTTCAAGAAAATGTTGGTTTGGGTGAACAATACAGGCTAAAAACGGCCTCTGCTCAGTACAAAGAACCTCTTTTCAATGGCCTAAATGGCGCAGAGTTGTACAGCGAAACCAGGGAGAAACTGTCAATCTATTCCCGGATAAGATATCTGCGCTATACTGCGCGCGAAACTGCTATAGGGCAACAATGTCCATCCTCGCACACGCCAAGACCTGTTGGCTGGCGCGTCTTGGCTAAACCAAAAGTCGTTTTGGCTAACGCTGTTTTGGTGGGGTGCCTGACCTTTGCCTCACTACCTACAACAGCAACTTATGGAACTGAAAAACAGCACTATCCTCCTAACCGGCGGGACTAGCGGCATCGGTCTAAAATTGGTCAAACAACTTCTTGAGCAAGGAGCCACCGTTCTGGTGACGGGCCGTGACCTCAACGCATTACAGGAAACCAAACGGCAGTTTCCGACCGTGCACACCTTTCAAAGTGACGTGAGCAGCCCGGCCGCCATTGAGCAGCTTTACCAAGAAGTAACCCGGCAATTCCCGAAGCTTAATATGCTCATCAACAACGCCGGACAAATGCGGTTGCTCGACTTGCAGGACCGTAGCCTGGCGTTGGCTAACCTCACCCGCGAAATAGCGACGAATCTGTCGGGCACCATCCAGATGGTGCACCAATTTTTGCCACACCTGCTTCAACAGCCGGCCGCGGCTATTGTCAATGTCTCTTCCGCTATTGCCTTTATGGCCTATTCTTCGGCGCCTATTTATAGTGCGAGCAAGGCCGGCGTGCGGGCCTACACCCAAGCCTTACGGTTGCAACTAGAAGACACCCGCGTGAAAGTGTTTGAGTTGATCCCGCCCGGGGTCAAAACCAATCTGCAAAAAGACTGGGCCGTGCAACCCAACCCCAGCATGCTGATGGAGGCGGATAAACTGGTGGCCGTGGCGATCAAAGGTCTGCTAAATGACAAACCCGAGCTTAGGCCACCCCTGGTTGGCGTGATCAAACTAGCTAGCCGCCTTATGCCGAATCTACTGCTCCAATTTGGACACCGAGAATTCAAAAAAATCAAAGCCATCGCGAAATGATCAAGTCCCTACTTTCGCTGGCCCTGCTGCTCGTTTCCGTGGGGCTAAGCTTCAAACACGGCTGGGATGCGTTTACCGCCCAAGACAACCCGCAAGCCCTGCACATGATGCGCGAGCTAGGTATTGGCGAGTCGCTGGTTCCTATCCTCGGTAGTTGGAGTGGTGTCACGGGCATGCTGCTCCTACTGCCCAAAACCTTCTTCTGGGGAAACGTGCTGAACGCTGTGTCCATTGTCGTGATCATGGCGTTGGCCATTAGGGCCGGTAAACTGCCTATTGTGTAGCTAGAAATACCCTTTTTAGTGCTGCCGTTGCTGCTGATTTGGCTGAAGTACCCTTTCCACAAGTAAGCGTAGGTACACCATGACGCCCTCAATCCCTCATCGCATAAAGTCCATCACCGAAATTCATCGGTTGCTGGGCTTTGCCAAACCGCATCATCCCCTCATTGGCTTAGTCGATTTAGCAGAAGCCCGAGCGTACACAGGCGTCCATTCCGTGCTCTTTGAGCTGTATGTGGTTATCCTCAAAAAAGGCTGTGATAAGCTGCGCTACGGGCAGCAGGCGTTTGATTTTGACGAAGGCGTCCTAGCTTTCCTGGCGCCCGGGCAGATCCTGCACGGCGAAGAAAACGGGCTACCCGAGCAGGTAGAAGGCTGGATGCTCTTTATCCATCCGGACTTTTTGTGGAATACCAGTCTGGCCACCAAGATCAAACAGTATGCGTACTTTGAGTATGCTACCCACGAGGCCCTCTTCCTATCCGATAAAGAACAAACGCTGCTTCATGGCATCGTGGGCACGATCAAAACGGAATACGAAGCCAACCTAGATGGTTTTAGCCAAAACATCATCGTTTCGCACCTAGAAACCTTATTCAACTACGCCGACCGGTTTTATCAGCGGCAGTTTATCACCCGCAAGAAAAGCAGCCATCAGGTGCTGGACCGATTAGAAAGCTTGCTGTCCGATTATTTTAGCTCCGATGAGTTGCTGGCAAACGGGCTACCTACGGTGCACTACATTGCCGACCGCCTCAACGTGTCACCTAGCTATTTGCGCGGCTTGCTCAAATCCCTGACGGGGCAAAGCACCCAGCAGCTGATTCACGAAAAGCTGATCGAGCGGGCCAAAGCCGAGTTGTCCACCACTACGTTAACGGTCAGCGAAATTGCCTATAAGCTAGGATTTGAACATCTGCCCTCGTTTAGTAAGCTATTCAAAGCCAAGACCAAATTATCGCCTATCGCGTTCAGACAATCTTTTCAGTCGTAGGGCCGCCGATGAGGTTCCCTCGTTTCGCTGAACATACTACCCGAAAACCGCCCCTATTCCACAGGAGCAGGGGTTGTTGACGCCACTATGCCGAGGCGAGTTGTTCATGTAAAGGAGGAGTTTAGCGTCGGGGCGAGATTCTAAAACGGTCGACCTATTTCAGTACAAAACAACGTTTCCTACGTAAGTAACTCAATAACGCGGGCGAAGGCGGACGAGCTGCTACCGTCCCACTTTCTCGATCTGCTGTTTTATTCCGTTGCTTTCAGTCTGGCTGTGGCGGTGCTGTTTCGCTCTTTATGGCTGCTTTTGCTTCCCCCGAGTCTGCGCCTTCATTTGAACCCGACTCGCTGCTGCAGGACCTGCTGGCCGTCTCGCTGACTGCGGTCAACCTGCTGCGTCCCTGCTATAGCCCCACCGGCGAGCTGGATGATTTTGCTCCGGCGTATTTCAACCCCGCCGCCCAGCGCATGACCGGGCTGCCCGAACGGCCTGTCGGCACGGCCCGCACGCTGTTTCCCGACATCTTCACCAACGGCATCTTTGCCTTTTACCGGCAGGTGTTTGAAACCAGCGAGCCCGGTCAATTGGAGCGCTATTATCAGGCCGACGGCCTCGATAATTACTTCTACATCGCGGCCCGCCGCAGTGGCCAGTGGCTGTGGGTCAGCTTCACCGACACGGCCGACCAGCCCCGGACCGCCGCGGAAAACGCCCTGCGCGAGCGCCAGGCTCGCGAGCAGCAGGCCCGGGCCGAGGCCGAGCAGCAGCGGGGCGAATTGGCGTACGTCGTGGCCCGGGCGCCTGTGGCCATGGGCCTGCTGCGGGGGCCGAACTTTCTCATCGAGCTGGCCAACACCCGCATGAGCCAGCTCTGGGGACGGCCAGCGGAGCAGCTGCTGGGCCAGCCGCATTTCGAGGCGCTCCCGGATTTAGCCGGGCAGGGTTTTGAGCAGGTGTTGCGCGATGTGCTCACGACGGGGCAGGCCTATGAACAGTGGGAGCAGCCGATCCTGATTGCCCAGCCCGAGCAGCGCTATAAAGCCTATTTAAACATTACGTATCTACCGGAGTATGATGCCAGCGGCCAGCCGACCGGTATTCTGATCTACGCCAGCGATGTGACGGAGCAGGTGCTGGCCCGCCAACAAGTGCAGCTCCTGAATGAGGAGCTGGCCGCCCTGAACGAAGAACTACGCGCCAGCAACGAGGAGTACCAGCAGGCCAACGCCGCCCTGAGCCTGAGCCAGCAACAGCTGGAAGCCGCCCGCGCGGAAGCGGAAGCGGAGCGCCAGCGCCTGTACCAAGTGCTCATGCGCATGCCCGCCAACATTGCCCTGCTGCGCGGCCCGGAGCACGTCTACGACCTGGTGAACGCCGAATATGAGCGGCTGTTTCCGGCGCGTACGACCCTAGGCCGCACCATCCGCGAGGTGATTCCCGATATTGAAGGCCAAGGCTTTTACGAGTTACTCGACCGGGTATACGAGACGGGCGAGCCCTTCTACGAGGCCGAAACCGAAGCCTGGGCCGACTTTGCCGGCACCGGTGAGCCCCAACGCCGCTACTACCGCACCACCTTCGAGCCCATCCGCAATGCGCAGGGGCAGGTGACGGAGGTCCTTAACGTTGCCGTGGACATCACGGCCCAGGTGGAAGCCCGCCAGCAAGTCGAGCAGCTCAACCAGGAGCTGGGAACCCGCGTGCAGGCGCGTACCCAAGAAACCCTGGCCCTACAAGCCGACCTGCTCGCCGCGGCTCAGCGCCAAGTGCAAGTGCGCGAGTCCTTCTACCAGGTGTTCGAGCAAACCCCGGCGGCCGTGTCGCTGCTGCGCGGGCCGACGTATCGCTTCGAGTACGTCAACCCGGTGTACCAGCAAGTCTTTGCCGGCCGCCAGCTCGTGGGGCACGACTTTGCCGAGGTCTTGCCCGATGCGGCGGCGCAAGGCTACTTAGCCATGCTCGAGGGCGTGTACCACACGGGCGAAACGTTTTTTGGGGCCGAGGTGCCCTTCGTGTCCGAGCAGCCCGACAGCCCGCCCCACACAGTCTACTTCAACTTCACGTACCAGGCGTATCGGGAGCACGGCGAGATTGTGGGCATTTCCACCTTTGCCCTCGATGTGACGGAGCAGGTGCTGGCCCGCCAAGAGCGCGAAACCCAGCGCCAGCAGCTCGAGCAGCTGTTTATGCAAGCGCCCACGCCCATCGTCATCCTCGACGGCCCCGACCTGGTGTTTCAACTGGTGAACCCGGCCTATCAGCGCATCTTTCCGGGGCGCGCCCTAGCGGACAAGCCGCTGCTGGAAGCCCTGCCCGAACTAGTGGGCACCCCCATCCCCGACCTGTTCCAGCGCGTGTACCAAACCGGCGAACCGATTACGGTGCAGGAGCTGCCCCTGTGGATGGCCCGCTACGAGGGGCACGCCCCCGAGGAAATCTACTGGACGTTCACCTATCAAGCACGCCGCACCACCCACGGCGTGATCGACGGCGTGCGGGTCTTCGCCCACGACGTTACCGAGCAGGTTCGCACCCGCCAGCGTGTACACCAGCTGAACGAGGAACTGGATGAGGCCAACCAAGAGCTTGCGGCCATCAACGAGGAGTTGATGGCCGCCAACGAGGAGCTACACGAGAGCAATACCCAGCTCTCGCGCACCAACGTGGACCTGGACACGTTCGTCTACACAGCCTCGCACGACCTCAAGGCCCCGATTACCAACATTGAAAGCATCGTGCTGGCGTTGCGCGACACGCTGCCCGCCTCTGTGCAGCAGGACGAGGTGGTGGCCCATTTGCTCGACTTACTCAATCAAACGGTAGGGCGCTTTCAACTCACCATCGGCCAGCTCACGGATATCTCTCGCTTGCAACTGGTCCACGCCGGCCCGGCCGAGCCGGTCGTGCTGGCCCCCGTCGTGGAGAACGTGCGCCTGGACCTGGCCCCCGCTATCGGGGCTGCCGACGTGCGGCTGAGCGTCGAAGTAGCCCCCGACCTGGTCGTGTCCTTCTCGCCGGCTAACCTACGCAGCATCGTGTATAACCTGCTCAGCAACGCCGTCAAGTACCGCGCCGCTGACCGGCCCGCCCAGGTGCGCGTGCACGCGGAGCAGACGGCATCCGAGGTGGTGCTCACGGTGCAAGACAATGGGCTGGGCATGAGTGAGGTGCAGCAGCGCCAGCTGTTTGGCTTGTTCCAACGCCTGCATACCCACGTCGAGGGTACGGGCGTGGGCCTCTACATCACTAAGCGCCTTATAGAGAATGCCGGGGGCCGCATCGCGGTGCAGAGCCAGCCCGGCGCCGGCACCACCTTCACGGTTACTTTTCCTGCCTAAGCGCCCTAATCAGTTACCATGCCTACGCTCGCTAGTGTGCTGCTGGTCGATGACGACCCGACTACCAATTACCTCAACAAGCTCCTGCTTACACGTATGGGGGCAGCCGAGCAGGTGCTCGTGGCCGAAAACGGCGAGCAGGCCCTGCGCACGCTCGTGCAGACCTGTGTGGCCGAAACCACGACGTGTCCCCGGCTCATTTTGCTGGACATGAACATGCCCGTGCTCAACGGCTTAGGTTTCTTGGAAGCCTACGGGCAGTTGCCGCTGACTCAGCAGCAAGCCATTGTCGTCGTCCTGCTCACTTCCTCGCTGCACCCGGTAGACCTAGCCCGCGCCCAGCAGTTGCCCATTGCGGGCCTTCTCAACAAGCCCCTGACCAAGGAAAAGGTCCACACGCTGCTGCAGGAGCATTTTGCCTAAACCGCTCGGAGACTGCATCATAACTTTCCGGATCCTGCGAAAGCAACCGGCAATGCGAAAGAAGTGCTGAATCAGTTTCGCGCCGTACGGGCTCAGTTTGTGCTTTCTCCTGATTGGAAGTAGGATGGTCAGGTTTCTTCCATTTTTTGGCACCAAGTAAAACAGTAGCGACTATCTTTGCGTTGGTTCAACCAAATGGTTAGTTAAACCAGATTGCTTAATGCCTGCCCAAGCCAAGCCCACCTCCGAAGTACTCATTCTCGATGCCGCCCAAGCCGTGTTTCTGGAGCGCGGGCTGACTGGGGCGCGGATGCAGGAAATAGCCGACCGTGCGGGCATTAACAAAGCCATGCTGCACTACTACTTCCGCAGCAAGGAAAAGCTATTTGAGGTAGTCGTCAGCCGGGCCATCGGTGGGGCCATGCCGCAACTGTTTGAATTGCTGGAATCGGAGGCGGACCTATTTGCTAAAATCTACCAGGTGAGTAGCTTCTATTTGGACTTCATCAGTCGCAATACGTTTCTGCCGTTATTCATCGTCGATGGCATTAACCGCAATCCGCAGTTCTTTTTCGCCTCAGTGGTGCAAACCAACCAGCCGCGCCTACAGCGCTTTTTTCAGCAGGTAGAAGAAGCCGTGGCGGCCGGGCGCATCCGGCCCATTAGCGGCCTGCAACTGCTCATCAACATCGTGTCGCTCATCGTCTTTCCGTTTCTAGCCAAGCCGTTGTACCAGGTGGCGGCCGGTTTCTCGGAGGAGGCGTTTGCCGCCGAAATGGCGCGTCGCCGGGCGGAAGTACCCGACCTCGTCATCAACGGCCTACAATTAGGGATCTAATTTTTTTGCCCATTAGTTAACCATATGGTTAAACAACTTGGTTGACACGGCACTAATTTGTCAGTCCGTCACTTGATCCTGCTTCTTAAACGCTGCAACTACCCGTTTTTCCTATTCACTCACCGCAGCGAAGTCCTTCGCTGTCGTTCTCAATACCACGCATGACAAAGTCAGCTGTTTTAATCGTTGGCGCCGGCCCGACCGGCCTGGTGCATGCCCTGTGGCTGACCAAACAAGGTGTTACGGTCCGCCTTATCGACAAGAGTAGCGGCCCAGGGGAAACCTCCCGCGCCATGGCCGTGCAGGCCCGCACGCTCGAATTCTACCGACAGCTCGGCATGACCGACGCGGTGGTGGCCACCGGCTACAAGACGCCGGCCATGAACCTGTGGGCGCAGGGCAAGCACAAAGCACAGCTTCAACTCGTGGACGCCGGTCAGGAAATCTCGCCCTATCCCTTCGTACTGGTCTTCCCCCAAGACCGCCACGAGAAGTTTTTGGTGGAGCGTCTGCGGGAGCTTGGGGTAGAAGTGGAGCGCCGGACCGAACTGCTCTCGTTCGAGGACCAAGGCGACCACATCGAAGCGGTACTGAAAGGCCCCGATGGCCAGGAAGAAACCTGCACGGCCGCGTATCTGGCCGGCTGCGACGGGGCCCGCTCCCCAGTGCGTCACCAGATGGGCAGCGGCTTCGAGGGCGGCACCTACCGCCAGCTTTTCTACGTGGCCGACGTGGTGGCCAGCGGCGTCAACCCACCTGAGCAAGCCCACATTGCCTTCGACCAGTCCGAGTTTCTGCTGGTGATGTACTACGGGCAGGCTGGCCAATACCGCTTCATCGGCACCGTGCGGGACGAGCGGGCCGAGCACCCCGAGAAGCTGAGTTTCGAAGACGTGGGCCACGATGCCATCAACGGCTTAAACATCAAGGTAGAAAAGGTGAATTGGTTCTCCACTTACCGGGTCCACCACCGCGTGACGGATCATTTCCGGCGCGGTCGGGCCTTCCTGCTCGGCGACGCGGCCCATGTGCACAGCCCGGCCGGCGGCCAGGGCATGAACACGGGCATCCTGGACGCCATCAACCTAGCCTGGAAATTCGCGGCGGTGCTGAAAGGGCAGGCGTCGGAAAGCCTGCTCGATAGCTACGAGGCCGAGCGCCAGGCCTTCGCCCGCAAGCTGGTGGAAACCACGGACCGCCTGTTCACCTTCGCCACGGCCGAAGGCGGCTTTGCCGATTTCGTGCGGGGCAACATCGCTCCCCTTTTCATCAGCGTCGCCTACAAAAGCGAGCATTTGCGCGAATACCTGTTCCGCACCATCTCCCAAACCACGCTCCACTACCACGAAAGCCCGTTGAGCGCCGGCAAGGCCGGGAAGGTGCAAGGCGGCGACCGGCTGCCCTGGGTGCCCCTGCCGGCGGCGGACAACTACGCCCCCCTCACGGACATTGGCTGGCAAGTGCATGTGTACGGCGAAGCAAGCGCCGACCTGCCAGCGTGGTGCATCCGGCACGGCGTTTCGCTACACGTATTCAACTGGCAGCAAGCGCATGAACACGCTGGTTTGGCTAAACATGCAGCTTACTTGCTGCGCCCCGATACGTATGTGGCCCTGGCGGACCCCACTGGCTCCCCGGCCGTACTGGACCGCTATCTGAGCGGGCACGGGCTTACCCTAACGGACCAGGTCCACTAAGATGTAAAGCGGTGCTCGATACAGACGGGGGAGGCCGCCGAGATTATCTTGGCGGCCTCCCCCGTCTGTATCGAGCACCGCTTTATGTTTGATAGGCTGGATCCCGTCACTGCATAGGAATAGCCTATACGCTGCCCCTGCACTCTTGCAAGCTCTACCGGATGAGCAGCAGGCCTTGACCGGCGCTGTTACCTGACAGATATACACTTTTGCGGGAGGTAGGACGGTAGCCGCCAGCCTGGATACGAGCCAAGCGTAGGTTGTGAGTATCGGTAAGACAGCATGTATAAAGCCGAAATCTTGCTTAACTATGCGTCTTACATCGTGTAAGACGCCCCCGCCATGCACCCTGAACCCGATACGACGAAAATCCGAGCAAGTAAGATAGGCCCTGCATACGCACCCTGCTTCATAGTAGTGACACTGAACTAAGTAGCCGTTTTCGATCACAATTCACATCCATACGGGTCTTGGAGCACCTAGGTCGGCCCGCGGGACAGGATGCCAAGAAGCTGGCCAAGGCGTTGGCAACAGGCCTGTCCGTGGCCGAGCGTGTCACCCGCACCGGCATCAGCCGGACCCGTGGTAAGCGCCATCGCCAAGAGCTCACGCTGGGCTAACGGGCCGCTGCTCCAACAGGTGCAGGGAGCCCTCTGCTGCTCAGACAGAAATGTCGCGGACACCACTCAAGGGTGTCGTTACGGGTTCAGCAGATCAAAGAGGGCTTCGCGTTGCTGGC
>NZ_MTSE01000043.1 GCF_002154225.1 Hymenobacter crusticola | reverse complement strand
CTGCCGGAAAGAGGGCCAAGTACTATGCCTTCTTTGCAATCCTCTGCTGGATACTACCTTACCTAACCGTAACTACGTTTACCCGACCGCCATGGTGTCCATGAATGGACACCGTGTCCAGTTATCGACACCGGGCCTGATGCAAATGCTCGGTCGCAAACCGACGGTTCTTGTGCATTTTTGAACACTGCGAAATGTGAGTGGAAATGCGGTTTTTTGCGCACGTATCGCGCGCCAGTTATCGCCGCCCCTCGCCTCTTTGCAAAACACCAGCCCACCGTAGTGCGGGCGACTAACCGTGTACGACGAAGCGTTCCGGTAAGACACGCACTCTCTGCTCTTCCAACTGATGGGACTCAACTATAGTTACGTACTGCTGATCCAGCGAGGCGAGGAGTCGCGGCTACGAACGTTCCTCTCGCAGGTAGGAGCTATCGAGCCGTTGCCCGCGCCCGTTGGGACTTGTATTACCCTCACCTTCCCCTTGGACCCGGTGCTCCTGCAATATCTTAAGCAGGCCATCCGGAAGAGAGACGGAGCGAGTTGGAAGCGGGCATTCTGCTTTCGAAAAAGTGCTTATCGGGACTACTTTCCGACTGACACGACAGGGCAGCTGCACGGGATTGATCTAGCGTTCCAGCCCCTAGCGGCAAGCGACTACGTGTTTGTCAGCTTCACCGCCCCGACTTCCACCATGAGCCGGCTGTTCCAGCACTCGCCTAGCATCCGGCGCTGGTTCGAGCAGCTCAGCAGCGTTCTCTCCGCCAAAGCGGCTTTTCTCGACTTGGAAGCGCAGGGATATGACTTCTTGTATCATCAAGGGCAGTTCGTCACGGCTATCTTCCCCGAACAGGTAAGCGTAAGCATAGCCGCCACGACAGAGCAGCAGATTTGCCGCGCCTACAATGCGCTGTTTCTACTGTAGTGAGTTTTGAGCCGTGCTGCCAGTACCTGCCCTTCGGCGTCACACGTGCGCTTCATAGGTGGGGCGCCGGCCGGTGTTCAACATGCTAACAAAAAATGGCCTCGAAAAACGCGTTTTCAGCGCCGTTGAGGCGGGTGCTAAAACCGTTCAACAAAGCACCCTTTGTGGAACGCTCGTAAGAGTGTGTTGCCTCTCTGATAGACAAGTAGAAACCACCCGCGGTGCTAAGGCAGCGAAATAGGATAGGTGCGCTCGCCGCACCTATTCTCAAAATAGGTGCGGTAAACAACTCGTTTGCGCACTTATCTTTGTGCTGCTTCTGGCTAGTTTCTCTTCTAGTTGCCTCTCTGATGCTATTTCGACGTGATACGCCCTACAATGACCTGCCGCCGCTGCCCCCACCCGGGCTGCTGGAAACAGCGCCGGTGCTGAAAGCCACCCTACGCGCGGGGCGTGCCCTAGCTGAATTGAAGGGCTATTGCCAAACCTTGCCCGAACCGGAACTGCTGCTGCAGGCGGTCGCCCTGCAGGAGAGTAAGGACAGCTCCGAGATTGAGAATATCGTCACCACCCAAGATGAACTCTACCAGGCGGCGGCCGTGCCGGACGACTGGAGCAGCGGGGCGAGTCCGCCGGCCAAAGAGGTGCTGCGCTACCGCCAGGCCATGCGCTTGGGCTGGCAGCTGCTGCAGCAAACGGGCTTGCTGACCAGCAACACGATGATCCGCATTATGCAGCAACTCAAGGACACGCAGGAAGGCGTGCGCCGCCTACCGGGCACGGCGCTGCTCAACGCGAAGACGGGCGCGATCATCTACACGCCGCCGGAAGGCGAGGCTGTTATCCGCGATAAGCTCCACGCCCTGGAGGTGTTCCTGCACGCCGACAGCGAGCTCGACCCATTGGTGCGCATGGCCTTGCTGCACTACCAGTTCGAGGCGATCCACCCTTTTGCTGATGGCAACGGCCGCACTGGGCGTATTCTGAACGTGCTCTATCTAGTACAGCAGGACCTATTAACCCTGCCGGTGCTCTACCTGAGTGGCTACATTCTGCAGCACAAGGAGACGTACTACCGCTCGTTGCGCGCCGTGACGGAGGAGGGCCGCTGGGAAGCATGGATCCTCTACATGCTGCAGGCGGTAGAGTCCACCGCGCAGGACACGCTGGCGCGGGTAACGGCGTTGCAGCACTTGCGCCAGCACACGTATGCGCAGGTAAAAACACTCTTGAAAACGGCGCCGACTCGCGAGCTATCGGATCTGATGGTGTCCTACCCCTACCTGAAGATCCGCACCCTGGAGAGCATTGGCATCACCCGCCGACAGACAGCCGCCGACTACCTCAAGACCCTGGCCGACCACGGCTTGTTGCGCGTGGTGAAAGCCGGGCGGGACCACTACTACATCAACGACGCGTTAGTCCACTTGTTTGGGCGCAGCCAGTCGCTGACGGAAAGCCCGCATCTGTAGCAGGTAAGCCAGCCGTGCCCGCTAGCCGCACATCCCATGGTTTTCCCTTGTGGGAACAACCTAACTAGCGCTGCGGAGATTGAACCGGGGCGGCCGAGAAGAAGGCCTGGCGCGCGTGCTCCCGCTCGGCGGCGGGCTCGATCCCCGCCAGGATGGCTGCCACCAGTTGCCGCACCTGCTGCTGGCGCTGGGGCTGCTTGGTGCGCTGATAGAAGTGGTAGCACTCGCGCAGCAGGGGCAGGTAGTTGCGGTTCAGCTGCTGCACGAAGTGCGCACTGCGGTCGTACGCTAAGGGCTGCCGCACCTCGTCCCACAAGAACTGCTCTTCCAGCAACTGACAGTTGAGCGCCTGCGTCGCTATCTTCGTTTTGGAATAGCGCCAAGCCAAGCCCGTGGGATACAGATCGGCCGTGAGCCCTTCGTAGCGGGCGGGGGCCATGGACATGGCCAGATAGAGCGGCTGGGTAAGCCGGTAGCCCGTCACCAGATGGTGCACGACTTTCTCCCAGTTGCGGGCGTATTCGTTGACGTGAATCTGGCCTAAGGGGAGCGGCTCGAGGTGCAGTTGGGCAAACGTGCGGGTGCGGAAAGACTCGTCCAGCAGAAAGTCGATGTTGAGCACGTGCACGTCCGGGCGCACGTGCAGCACGTCCTGCAGTAGCCACAAGGGATAGGTGTCGTTGTCGTGCTCGGTGAGTAGGATGGCGCCGGGGGCGAGCGAGTGCAACACGTTGTAGGCGTAGCTGAGCAGGCCCGGGGAGAGCTCCTGGCGCGTATACCAACGCTGGTTCACAGCGCGCCGGAGCGTATCGTTTCCCGTGGTGGTAGCGTAGGTAACTAGCGTCGCGTGAATGCCTTCAAAGTCGGGGTTGAGCTGGTAGGCTTTCAGCAAGAGCCCGCCGTCGCTGGCCACGCCGCCGGTAGAGCCGGCCACAAAGTAGTAAGTGAACGTGCCAGGGATGTGCTGCTTGAGCAACGGCACGATGTCCGCGCCGAGCTTCAGGGCCGGGGACTCCCGCACGAACTCCTCTTTCCAATCAGCTGTGCCTTGCGCGTTGCGACAGGCACGGTAGTAGTTGTACCAGTTGGTTTCCGAATGCAAGTCGTGCTGCACCTGTTGCCACCAGAGTTCAGCCTGCCGCACATAGTAGGCGTGCGGCTTCGACTCGCGGGCGAAAGAGACTTGCGGTTCGGGCGTGTTGCCCGGAGCAGGAGCAACGGGCGCCGGCTGCCCCGCAGCTGAAGAACAAACCAAGAGCAGCAGGAGCAGGAGCGATTTCATCAGGGGCAGGAGCGAAACGATAGCAGGAAATACGAATTAATTCGTATATGGCAAAGATAGGCTAGTCTTCGGCTCGTACAAGTGGTACGTACGAATAAGTTCGTATAATTTTTCAGCTGCCCCCATGTGCCTCGTATGCCCACACGGGTGACCGTGCTCCAAGGTCAAGGAGTGGCGTGAAGAGGAGTACAACGCAGTCACCAGCTCCTAGCTGCCTTTGTAACTCTAAGTCATGGGTAGTCACAAGAGCAAGCCCTATTGACAGAAAGTACAGCTTGCTCATGGAACGAGGAAGAAGCTTGTACTCAGCTAACTGTACAAGTTTTCTGAACCATCTCTCTACGCTGTTATCGCTTCCAACGGCCCCTTCTTCAATGAGATTAGTTGTACAGAAAAAGGAGGGTGACTAAACCAACATAACAGGTGAAAACTGTCAACTTGTTCTAGGACAAGCCATAGCTCCTGCCCGGCTAGAAGCCGGCAGGAGGAACGCGGAAAGAATAAGGACATGGCTGTGGAACAGAGTTAGAATAGGATGAAGCAGTAGAACTGGTGCTATTCTATTGCCAAGCGCTTAGTCACCAAGCCTTTGCTGGTCTGAAGTTGGAGGTTGTAGAGGCCGGCGGCTAGGTGCGGCAGGGCTAGCTCGGGGGTGGCTTGCGCAGCGAGTGTTTGAGTGAGTACTACCTGCCCGAGGCTGTTCACTACCTGCACGTGTAGGCGCTGCTGGGCTAGCTCGGCGGGTAATGTGAGCTGCACGGAGGCGTGGGCCGGATTTGGATACAAGCTCACTTGCTCCACTAGCTGAGCAGGGGCCGTAGCCAGTACTCGGCCGGCCGCCGTACTGGCGGGGTTCAAACGCACGCTGACACTGGCCGCGCCGTTGTTGGTAGTAGCTAGGTCCAGGGTGCCGTCGCCGTCGAGGTCGGCCAAGGTAACGCTGGTCGGGGTAGCGCCGACGGCTACCTGCTGGGTGCCGCTGAAGCTACCCGCGCCGTTGTTCAGGCGCACACTCACGGTATTACTGAGTTCATTGGCCGCTACTACGTCCAGGTCACCGTCGCCGTCGGTGTCGCCGAGGGCTAGGCTACGGGTGCCTTGACCGACGCGCACTTGTTGCGCCGCCCCGAAGGTGCCCGCACCTTGGTTGAGGCTAATGCCTACAGTACTGCTGGTGAAGTTGCCGGCGGGGTTGGTGTAGTCGAAGTAGTTGGCGGTGAGCAGGTCCAGGTTGCCGTCGTTGTTCACGTCGCCGAGCACTACCTGGTGGGGACTGAAGCCAACTGTGACTTCTTGCGTGCCGCTGAAGTTGCCAAGGCCATCATTTAGCCGCACGCTCACCGTCGTGCTGCTGGAGTTAGCGGTGAGTAGGTCTAGGTTGCCGTCGTTGTTCACATCGCCGAGCACTACGCTCGTGGGGCGAGGGCCTACGGGTACTTCTGGTCCCGTCAGACGGAACTCCCGGAGGCCATTTTGTAGCCGTACACTCACCGTGCTGACGGTCGCGCTGTTAGAACCTGCGGCAATGTAGTTGGCTGCCAGCAGGTCCGGTAAGCCGTCCTGGTTTACATCCCCGATTGCAATGTCGTGGGGCGCGTAGCCCACGGGCACGTCTTGGCCCCTCGAGAACGTACCGGTACCGTTATTCAGGCGTACGCTCACGGTGCCTACTTCGCCCGCGTTGGCGTTGGCCGTGAGCAGATCTAGGTCACCGTCGCCGTCCGTGTCCGCTACTTTCACGCAGTAAGGACCGGCGCCAACGCTTACTTCCTGACCGTTTGTGTAAGTGCCATTGCCCTTGTTCAGGCGGATGCTCACGGTGCCGCTCGCCGTTAAGTCGGGGCGGTAGTTGGCGGTGAGTAGGTCCAAGTCGCCGTCGCCATCCACGTCGGCCGCGACAACGCTTTGGGGCTTGGCACTCACACTTACTTCGGTGGTGCCCCCAAACAAGCCCGCGCTGGGGTTAGTCGCAGCCGTAAACTGAAAGGTCTGCGCTTGGTCGAGATAAACGGTATTGACGCTCCGCGCCGAGCGGGCCAAACTGGCTGTTATGGTCTCACCGGGCTTGAAGCCGCTGATTGGGGTGAAAAGGAGTGAGTTGCCGCTGACCGTGGTCGTGCCCGCCTTCCGACCGCCTGCTTGCTGGCTGTAGAGGCGCAAGGATTGTAGCGTAAATGAATCGGTGTTGGGCTGCTGAGTGAAGGTGACGGTAACCGGCGCCGTGCGGGAAGCGGAGGGCGCGTTGCGCGCCGGTGCCAGCGCCGTTACGGCGAACCTAGGTACCACGCTGAAACCGTACGGGCTACTAGTGCCTTGGGCCGTGATAACGATCACCGCCCCGGAAACAGCTCCTTCGGGTACGATGGCCGTAAGATTCGTTTCGGACTGTACCTCCACGTTGGTGGCTTCTACGCCGCTGATCTTCACTTTAACGTCCCCGATGAAGTTCAGCCCAGTGATGTAGATCTTGTTGCCAACCCACGTAGCGGAAGGGTTGACGGTATTGATGACGGGCGGACCGCCGCGCTGATTCAGCCGCACGTTCACCAAGCCTTTCTCGTTGCTGGAAGTTGCAAAGTCCAGGTCGCCGTCGCCATCCAAGTCGCCGAGGGCTAGGTCGGAGATTGGGTCGACGGGAACTTCCTGAGTGATGTAAAACTCGCCCACTTCGTTGTTGCGGCACACAATCGCCGCCGTGCTATTGAAGCGCCCCACAATCAGGTCAGGGTGACGCGTGCCGCCGATGTTGCCGAGCTGTATCTCGCTGATATAGGCGTTGATGTTCGTGTCGGAGCCGCCGCCAAAGTTGCCTCTGCCGTTGCCGATGCGCACGCTCACTTTGCCATTAGCGGCGTAGTTGCCGGTCACCAGGTCGAGGTCGCCGTCGAGGTCCACGTCGCCGAGCGTGAGGCTGCGTGGTGGGCCGCTCACCCCAATTTCGGTGGTGCCGCCGAACGTACCAGTTCCATCATTCAGCCGCAGGCTGACGGTATTCACGCTCGTATGACCCGTGAGCAGATCTAGGTCGCCGTCGCCATCCACGTCGCCGAGCACCACACCGATGGCGCTGGTACCAACCGATACTTGCTGGCCTACGGGATTGAACGTGCCATTGCCGTTGTTCAAGCGCACGCTGGCCGTGCTGGCATTGTTGGCCGTCACCAGGTCGAAGTCTCCATCGCCATCGACGTCGCCTAGGGTCAGGCTCTGCGGGCTGCCGCCTACCGGCACTTCTTGCGTGCCACTGAAAATGCCCTGGCCGTTATTGAGGCGTACACTTACGGCATTGGTTTGCACGCTGACGCTGACTAGGTCCAGGTCGCCGTCGTTGTCGACGTCGCCAAGGCGTAGGTCTTGCGCTATGGCTCCCACCGGCACGTTCTGGCTGCCGCTGTACGTGCCATTGCCGCTGTTCAGGCGCACGTTTACGGTGTTATTGGTGCTAGCTGTGAGCAGGTCTAGGTCGCCGTCGCCATCCACGTCGCCCGCGACGATAGCCAACGGGCTAGCTCCTACGGCTAGGTCCGAGTGCGTGATGTAGGAGGCGGGGCCAGCGGTAGCGTCCGTCGTGAATTGAAAGATGTAGGGCTTCAAGGAATTCGCGCCAGTGCTGCTTTGCACGGCCGTCGTCACGGTAGCAAACACCGTTTCGCCCGGCTTGAAGTCGGTGCTGGGTGTAAAGCGCAAGGCGCCGCCGATGACGGCCGTTGTGCCGGCTTTCTTGCCGCCGGCTTGTTGGCTAAACACTTTTACGGCTTGCTGCGTGGGCGCACCGGTGCTCAGCGACTGATTGAAGCTGAACGTCACGGGGGTGTTGCGCGCAATAGGCACCTGCCCGGTGATGGGCGCAACTGAAACCAGTTGCGGAGGTGCCGTTACTTGGTTGAGGCGTACCGTAACCGCACTTGGGCTCCGACTTAATAAGTCGAGATCGCCGTCGCCGTCCATATCGGCTAATCTAAATGTTCCTCCTCCAACGGCGATGGAAGCGCCACCACCAAAATTGCCGGCCCCATCATTGAGCTGGACCTGGGCAAATGCTGCCCCAGAGTAGCTTCCAACCATGTCCAGGTCGCCGTCGCCATCCACGTCACCAAGGTTAAAGGTGTTGAGGGCGGCTACCCGTTGGGTGCCGCTGAAGTTACCAGCACCGTCGTTGCGCCGCACGTCTACCCCGCCCAGAAAAGCCGACACGAGCAGATCTAGGTCGCCGTCGCCATCCACATCGCCCATGGCTAGGTCGGCGGGGAGCCCACCAGCATCTACCGTTTGGCCCTTCGAGAAGGTGCCGTCACCGTTATTGAGGCGAATCACTACGTCGCTGCCGTAGTAGTAGGCGACCATCATATCCAGGTCGCCATCATTGTCCACGTCGGCCAGCACCACGGCAAAGCCGGTGATATCCACCGATACTTCTTGCCCAGTGGAAAAGCTGCCGGCGCCGTTATTGAGGCGCACGCTCACCGTCTGGCTGCCGCCGTTCGACGCGACGAAGTCCAGGTCACCGTCGCCATCCACGTCACCCACGGCCACGTCGAAAGCGGCCTGACCGACGGATACTTCTTGCGTGCCGGAGAAAATGCCTGCTCCATCATTGAAGCGGACACTTACCGTGCTGGCAAAGTTGGTGGCTTGTGCTCCTTGGTTGGCCACCAGCATATCTAGGTCCTGGTCGCCGTCGATGTCGGCCAAGCGCACACTGTAGGGCGTTGGGCCTATCGGTACTTCCTGATTACCGCTGAAGGTGCCAGCGCCATCACTGAACCGTACGCTGGCTTGCCTGGTAGAAGAGTTAAGATTAATGATGTCCAGCAGACCATCTCCGTTCACGTCGCCCGTCGCATAGCCTCGGCTGCCGCCGGATGAGCTGCCCGAAATCGGAAGATCGTAGCCATTAGCGAAAGCGCCCGCGCTCGGACTAACCGCCGTGGTGAACTGAAAAACGTGGGGCCTAGTTGCCGTACCACCAGCACTCTGGGCTTCCGAAGTTGCAGTGACATACACCGTTTCGCCCGCTTTAAAATCAGTATTCGAGTTGAAAGTGAGCGTGTTGCCACTAACCGTGGCGGTGCCCACTTTCTTGCCGCCGGCTTGCTGGCTGAAGACCTTCAGGGCACCTAGGGTTGCGGCATTGTTGTTCAAGGCTTGGTTGAAGCCCACGGCGACATTGGTTGTGCGCGGAGCGGAGCGGGCATTGCGCACCGGCGACAGGGCCGTGACGGTCGGCGATTGCCCCTGTGCGACACTGGTTAGGCAGCAGCAGATCCCGGCGCCTACGAGGCGCGCAAACCGGCGGCGGAACAGGCTTCGGCAGGTGATAGCAGTACGAGTTATAAGCATACAGTACGGAAAGAAGAGAAGTGGTTGTGGCAGAATATCAGGGCAGTAGAATGAGAACAAGGTACTCTTCGTTTCCCTGGCAGCCTAGTTATTCTTGATAAGTTAATACTTGATCACTCCTGACCAGGAGCCGACTCACATCGTTGTGTCCCCCTCTATCCTAAGGACAACCGTTGGAACGAAGACGGTGGCCTTTGGCAGGGAAGCAACCTGTTCGTCATGCCCTGTCGGCCTGATACCGGGACGGGTAGCAGAACAAGGGGCTTCACCCAGACGTCTTGCGGGCAACCCTTTCTTGCCCGTGCGCAGGTGCTCCCGCACGTATTTCCACCATCGATCACGCTCCGTCTCTTGGTCGACGGCAACGCAGAAAGGGAACAGGACCCACCACTGCTCCCACAGGACACTACGAACTCCTGCTGGTCCGGCACACCTGTCTGAGCACCCGTACGCCACGGCCGAGCGAGGAAGATCCACACAGCAGTAAGGCCAGGAGTAATCCGCTGCTGTTAACTCTAACGGTCTTTTTCGTGAACAACTTAGTCATAAAGTGCTCTGTTTTCACGAGAAAGCAGGTTTCTTAATCCTCCTTACAAGCTGTAATTCGTTCAGCCAAATGTGAAAAATGCAAACTACTAACTGCTTAAACTGGAGGAAGAGCCGTTATAATACGGCCGCTCCATCAGAACCAAGATGCCTTAAGCGAGACCAAGCCAGGCTCGTAACTGGTGCCAGATTTCTAGGTACTGCGGAGCTAGTAGTTGCCGTGCTTGCTTTGCGTTCTCCGACTCTCCGCTGAACTCTAAGTGCTCCAAAAAGGACACATACAGGGCATTCTCGGTCGTGCTATCTACCTGCTCTACTGTGTGCTGGAAATACTCGATAATACGGGCTACTTCCTCCAGCTGGCCGTGGGCCAAACACGTGTTGGCATAGCGTGCCCAGGCACTGACTTGCAGATGGATCAAGCCCTCCTCCTCTAAGACGTCCGCTGCCACAGCCGGGAAGCGCTCCAGGAGATCCGCTAAGAACTGGGCTTGCGTTAGCTTGGGTTGGTAGGGGATCAGCTCCATCATGCCCTAAGATAGACCACCGACAGGTACTCAGTACTAAAGTAAGTCACCTTACCCTCGCCTTTATAGAGGCTATAACGTTCTGTAGCGGAGCCTTTACAGAACGTTATCAGCGCAACGGGAACTGTCCTATCATCATTTGAGCGGCGTTGAAGCTCTTTTACAAGCTGCAAAGGGTCGTTTGCAGCATGTAAACGGGCCTACACCTCCTCTAAACTACCATTCCGCGGAATGGAATAGCCAGCGGCGAGCCAGTGTTCATGCAAGGTCTACTTCCGGCAAGGGCACGCGA
Source organism: Hymenobacter crusticola (assembly GCF_002154225.1). Classification (GTDB taxonomy): domain Bacteria; phylum Bacteroidota; class Bacteroidia; order Cytophagales; family Hymenobacteraceae; genus Hymenobacter; species Hymenobacter crusticola. The sequence continues at coordinate 6,899 of NZ_MTSE01000043.1, read as the reverse complement.
CTCGCACCGCTTCTTCTTTTTTTCACCTACTGCTTGGAATTGATTGACCTGTCAACTATCTTCATAAAGTAATGGAAGACTTTGTATTAGATCAGTCGGTGGGGTATACCCTGAACATCGTGGCGACCTTGCTCAAACGCGAATTGAACGAGGAGTTTCAGCGGGCCGGCATTGATCTGCTTGCCGAGCAGTGGGCGTTGCTGTATCGCCTGCACGAGCGCGGCAGCCTGAACCAACAAGAGCTCGCCGCCTCCCTCTCCCGTGACAATGGCAGCGTGACCCGCACGGTTGCGGTGCTGGAAGGAAAACAGCTCCTGCAACGGCGCCAAGTGGCGACGGACCGGCGCCATCGCTACTTGTCTTTGACCCCGGCGGGGCAGGAGTTGGTGCCCCGCCTGATTGCCTGCGCCCAACGCGGGCTACAACGCGCCACGGCGGGTCTGACGCCCCAGGAAGTAACGCAGCTCAACCATCTCGTCTTGAAAATGACGCACAACCTGAACCAGTAACGCATTTATCTAATTACTTGATAGGTCAACCATCTGCTATGATCAAGCGCGAACCAACAATCCGAGCACACCCCCTGGCCGGTTTGCTAGCCTTGAACCTTTATCTCAGCGCGGCGGTCAGCGCGCTCTCCGGCCACCTCGCTTGCCCAACCTTTTGCTGCTGAGTGTAAGGGTGCAGGACCGCTTTCGACGCCAGCACCAGTAGCGCGCCGTCGCAACCCGTTACCGGGTAGGCGACCATCAACAGATGCCTTTAGTCGCCTTCACACAATAACACAAAGCACACGCCATGCTCTACGGTCAACTTGCCCTCATCGCGGCCACGCTCTTTTCCGGCGCGGCCGTCTACATCACCCTCGCCGAACAGCCCGCACGCTTAACGCTCGAACCAGCGGCGTTGCTAGCCGAATGGCAGCCCGCTTACGCGAAAGGCTTACGCATGCAATCTTCCCTGGCCGTGGTGGGCTTCCTATTCGGGCTCCTCACATGGTGGCAGACCACCGACTGGCGGTGGCTGCTCGGCGCCAGCATCCTGCTCCTGAATTGGCCCTACACGCTGATCAGCATGCTGCCAGTGAATAAACAGCTGATGGCCACGACCCCAAGCACTGCAGGAACAGAGAGCCGGGCGCTCGTGCAACAATGGGGGAGATTACATGCCGTTCGAACGATGCTGGGGCTGCTGGCAACAGCCGTTTTTCTCTGGGCATCGCTTCGGTAAGCGCCACCAAAACGCAGTGGCCCATTGCGGGGGAAAGACGGGCCCTACTGACCGAGCGCGAGGCAAGGGGGAAAGGCGGTTGTCGACTAGGCAACGGAGCTGAACTAGCCCGCCAAGACGCGTTTTGCCAACGCCTTGCGAAGCGTCTTACCCTTCTAAAGTACCCCGCTGGGCCGCACGGAGCAACGGACAAAAATAGTACTACTATGCGCTTTGTCTTAGAAGCAACATTATGTAAATCGACTTTTTCCAGGAAATAACGGAGAAGGTAACAAGCTCAATGCTGGCTTCTATCTACGTTGATGCTTCATCAGAAAAGCAAGCTTACCCGGTCTATTCTCACGTTATGCTGTGCTTGTTCACGCCCCAAGTGAAACAGGTATTACGCCAGGCTTACGACCAGTTACCAGAAGCGCTCGTCCTGAATCCCAAAGTGTCACACGTCACAGTGCAGGACTTACACGAATTTCGGGAGCACGAGGCGTGGGAGTGAGCGCTGGAGACATTAGCGGAAATGACCGAACAAACCCGGCACACACCGCCTTTTTGGCTCCTGCTCGTGCAAGCGGCACGCCTACTGAACAGGGAGACAGACGCCAGATGCGCCGAAATGTGCGCACAGAAGCAAATAGGCGAGAGCGGATTAAGCGCTGTTTAATACCAAAACAACTGCTGGGCTAATAAACAGCTATAAGGGCATGCGAAAGGAAGAAGACTCCTCAATATATTTACGTTCTCCTGCTCACCTTTTAGCCCTTATCCGAACCTAATCTAGCTTATTGATTGGCCCATGCGTGGGACTGCTTGGCCTCTGTGTGCGTACCCTCACGCAACCTACTACGGCTGAACGTTCCCCGCTCAAGGACGCTACACGGATCGATAACTCCATCGGCTCCCCGGGGTGGCCCCTAAGTCCTTTATCATCTACTCACGCAGAATCTGCTGCGTGCTGCTACCCCTTATTTATAGTAGTGTGCGACGCCTCCCCACAACCGCTCAGAAGCTTTCTGACCAGAACGACCCGTGCCCTTGCTTCCTTGCTCTGTTCCAGGCTCGCTTCGGCGGGTGGGCGCTCCTGTTATGGCTCGTGTTCGGACTTGCCAGCTCCGCTAGTCACGCCCAAACGCCGGCCTTTGACTTAGCCGTGTTGACGGGCCTGCCGCCGAGCGTGGTGGATCGCACATCCGTCAACGATGTGGCCGTGGATGCGGCCGGCAACATCTACGTCACGGGCGCTTTTGAGGGGACCGTCCGCTTCGGGTCGACTACGCTGAAAGCACCCATCAATAACCGGATCGGAACGGCCTACGTGGCCAAGCTCGACGCCCGTGGGACGTATCTCTGGGCAGTCCAATGTGTCGGCAACGGCTCGGCAGGTACCGGGATCTCCGTAGACGCGGCCGGCAACTCGTACGTCACTGGTTTTTTCACCAGTGGCACCGCCCAGTTTGGCTCGCTCGCGTTAACCAACACGAACGGGGCCGACATCCAGGATCTGTTCGTGGCCAAACTAAGTCCAACGGGACAGTGGCAGTGGGCGACGCGAGCAGGTGGAACCAGTGATGACTTACCAGCGGCGCTTGTGCTCGATCCAACGGGTTCGCTCTACCTCACGGGCAGCTACGGGGCCGAGGCTACTTTTGGGAGTACGGTGCTGCCGAGTGCCGGCCTCGCGCAGCAACTGTTCGTGGCCAAGCTCAGTACGGCCGGCCACTGGCAGTGGGCGGTCAGCGCGGGCGGCTCGGCCAATGACGCTGGAAACGCGGTAACCGTTGACGGGCAAGGAGGCGTCTACATCGCGGGGGGCAGCGCCAGCGCGACCAGTACGTTTGGCGCACACCGCTTAACGAGCCCTAGTGCCTTTGTGGCAGCCCTAACGCCCGCGGGAGCCTTTCGCTGGGTACAGCCCGTCGGCGGACAGAATCTTTCCAACGCCTATGGGGGCGCCTACGGCTACGATAATGGACGCCGGCAGGGCTTGGTGGCCGATCAGACCGGGCACCTGTACCTGAGCGGTTCGTTCTTCGACGCGACGACACGTTTCGGCTCCTTTACCCTGACCAACACGAATGCGCCGTTCACGGACGGCTTTGTGGCGCAGCTCGACACCAGCGGCCAGGTACGTTGGGCCTTCAAAATGGGCGGAACCGGTTATGATCGCGGGGGTGGGGTAGACACCGACGCCACGGGCTCCGTGTACGTGACCGGGACCTACAGCAACGAGATTACATTGGGCGCGACGGTCCTGCGGAGCCCCAACGCGAACAACCAGGTGTTTGTGGCCAAGCTAGAGCCAACGGGCCAGTGGCGGTGGGCACTACAAGCCACCTCCGGGGGGCCTGGTATCTATACGTCGAATGAAAGTAGTACCCTCGCCATCGGGCCGGGCAGCGCCCCGGTGATCGGGGGCAAGTTCGGGAACGCTCTCTCATTTGGCCCGGGCCTGAACCTGCAAGGCCAGTACGCCGGGCAAGGCTTTGTAGCGCGTGTCTTGCCCGCGCCGGCGCTGCAGCTGCAAGGCGACTCGCTGCTCTGCAACGGCGGGCAACTACGCCTGACGGCCGTGGCCACCGCGACCGCCACAAGCTACCGCTGGAGTACGGGCGCCACCACCCCCAGCATCCTGGTGACGCAGCCGGGCCTTTATACCGTCACGGTGACCTTCGCGGGCGGCATGACGTTGACGGCTTCCCAGCGCGTACAGGTCCTGACGCCCACGGTTACCATCACGGGCAACGAGGCGCCCTTATGCCCGGGTGGCCGCCTGGTGTTGCAGGCGCAGACCCCTGGTGCGCGACGCCTACACTGGAACACGGGAGCAACTACGGCTTTGCTGGAGGTCACACAGCCCGGGACCTACACGGTGACGGCGGAGTATGGGAGTGGTTGCGCCGCCACGGCTCAGGTGACGATCCGGAGCAATACGCTCACCATTACGGGGCGTAGTCAACTGTGCCCGGGACAAGGCACTACGTTGAGTACGACAAGCACGGGGGCCGCCATTACCAGCTACCGCTGGAATACAGGGGCCACTACTCCCACGTTACGCATTACCCAAGCCGGTCGCTATAGCGTCACCGCGACGTATGCCGATGGCTGCCAGGCCCGCACAGAGCATGTGGTGACGCCGCCCCGTGCCCAAGTAGCGTATGTGGCGGGAGATACGCTGTTGTGTCCTGGTACGCAGGTGCTGCTCACCGCGCGCAATCCAGATGCCCTCGCCTATCATTGGAATACGGGCGCGCGCACGCCCGAGCTGATCATCACGACCCCCGGCCTGTACACGGTGGAATTAACCTACGAAGGGGGCTGCCGGAGCCGGGACTCCCTGCGCGTGCAAGCCGCAGCGGTGCTACCGGCTTTCACGTTGGGTGCTGATACGACTCTTTGCGCCGAAACGCCCTTGGTCTTGCGCGCCCCGCTTGTACAGGGGCCTGGCGTGATGCTGCAATGGTCAGATGGCTCCACGGCGGACACCCTACTCGTGCAGGAAGCGGGCCTTTACTCGCTGCGGATCACTACCCCCTGCACGGAGCGGACCGTCGGGCGGCAGGTTACGTATCGCTCGTGCTTGTTTGCGCCCAATATTATCACGCCCAATGGCGACGGGCTCAATGATGCGTTTCGCTTGCAAGGGCTCACCCGTGGACGCTGGGCACTGGAGATCTACTCGCGGTGGGGCCAGCTCGTGTTCCGGGCAACGGACTACCACAACGATTGGGGTGCGGAGGCCCCGCCGGGTGTTTATTACTACCTGTTGCAAGGGCCGGATCAGACCGTGAGGCAGAAAGGTTGGGTGCAAGTGGTCCGTTGATCGCCACCTGAACACTCGCAAAAGAAGAACCGCAAACAAAGCGGTTGTTGACCAGGAGTTATGTCTAAAAGAGTACTACCGTTTTAGGCTAAGGGTACTTTGGTTAACATAACCTTTAGTGGCTGTTGCAAAAGTCTGACAGGTAGAAAAAAGCTTGACTGAAGCAGCCACTTTTTGGCAACTGAGCAACTAAATAGTAGCTATTTCTGAGGCTACCCTGAATGGTATCGACTTTTGCAACAGCCACATTTACTTATACGACAGCAGTAAGTCTAATTTGGCAGCCTATCGGCATTAGTTTAGTACTTGGCATAGGCCTGATAACGCGACCTTATCAGATCCTATTCCAAAGACGGTAACAACTTCAATAAGCGGGTTCAGCACTTTAGGAGACTACCTAATCACCTTTCGGTAACTGTGGACGGAGCCGCCGCACGCTGCTTCAATAATCGATATAGTAGCCTGGCAAGCAGCGCTGCGTTTAGCCCCCACCAAAACCACCAGCCCAGCGTTACGCTGTGCTCGAACCGTTGATACGCTTCGTCCTCCAACAGGTCAGTTTCATCACCGTAGCTCATCGATAGCACGATCAAGAGAAGCAACGCCCCACTATCCAGCAGCAGAATGGCGCTGCCTAGTATAATTCTTTTCCAAGGAAGCATAAGTAAGGCTTCTTTTAGTAAACGATACCCAGTAATTCTACATGCGGTGACTAGTGCGCTCTTCGTGCGCGAGGCGAAGTTAAAAATGCTTCTACCAATCAGCTTTCCGGCAATCACTCGTAGGAATGCATTTCGCAGACACCACACTAAATACTTTCACGAACACACGTAAATAGAATTTTAGGGGTAGTAGGAAATGGTAACTATTTCCTACTGTATCTGAGAATAATTTCTGTACATAATTTGTGTTCTCGGACCAGCCTTGGAAATAACTTATTTACGCCTAGCAGCTATTAGTCTATAGAAATAGTATTCCCCTGGTATTTGCGAGCTTACTTACTGTACGAGTGTTGATGCGTCACTTCCTCTCTGTTCTACTGGTGCTCTGTGCTGCTTGCGGGTCAAGCGACTTTCGATCGTGTCCCACCACGCATACGAATCCCACTAAGCAGCTCTACAATGACGTGGTCATTGAACTGATCGAACAGCGCTTGTATGATGCGTATCTACCGCGTGAAGACCAGCAGGTCATCTGGCAACACTTTGCCACGGTCGACCATTTGGAGCCCACTGCGGCCGATTCGCAGTGGCACCACGCGCAGAAAGTCCACTTCCAGCAGCAACTCTATCAGGATACCGTCCGCTTTCAGACCTTCTACCTGCGGACCGTGGGGGCTTATACAGCACAACTAGCCGGCTTGCCGACTCAGTTTACTGCCTTACAGGCTGGACCGAAAATATTAGCTCGCCTGGCGGCCCGGATCACGGCGCTGACGCCGCAGTCGCCGCAAGCAGTGTTAGATAGTCTCAACACGGTCCAGCGGCACATGCCAGCGCAGGAGTTCCAGCTTTGCACCGCGAAGCTGCTGCCGTTGCCTGCTACTCAGCGGGCCCATGAGGCGGGGGGGACGATCACCCTCTCTTCCGTGGTGTTCAATGCTCCCCAAGACCAAGCGCTGCTCGCCTATGGCTGGCAGTGCGGCCCGCGTTGTGGGTTTGGCGAGGTGTTATGGGTAGAAAAAGTAAACGGCCGTTGGCACATTAAGCAGGCGGAACAAATTTGGATTGCCTAAACGGCTGCTAAGCAATACACGAGAAGTACCAGGGCATACCTACGGCCTCCCATTTGGAGCCCAAGCATCATTGTCAAGTCTATAACGTCTTCCAATCGTTCTACTGGAAGACGTTATAGA
>NZ_MTSE01000042.1 GCF_002154225.1 Hymenobacter crusticola | reverse complement strand
GGCGCAACCTGCAACCTACGCGGGGCCTGGTGAAGCTGAAGCTAGCGCCGGTAAACGGCGGGGCAGCTATCGATATCACGGGCAACGTGAACACGCAGCAGAGCACCGCCCGGCGCTTGCAATTCACCTTGCCCACGGGCGGGCCCAACGTCGATACGGCCTATAAAATCGTCATCGAGAACGGCTACGGTCCGGCCGTAACAGCTCATGAAACCATCACCATCCTCGGGGCCGGCAATGATTCGTTCGGCATTAAGGACGTGGTACCGTGGGCGGGCAAGTTTGACTTTGCCGCCAACACCTACAACGCCGTTACCAAGCAAAATAATCAGTTTGATGCGGTGCTGCCGCAGGCCGTGAGCACCGGGGCGGCCGATAACGCGGCCGCCATCAACGCCAACATTCAGTACCTGGCCAGCAAGGGCGGGGCGGTGCTCACCTTCCCGGCCGGCGACTACTGGATTCAGAACCCGATTCAGATGGCCAGCAATGTCATCCTGAAGGGGCCGGGCAAAGTCCGCATCACGGGCAACGTGCCCGGTGGGGCCGAACGGTTTGCCTTCTACTTCCCCAGCGGCACCAGCCGCTCGGGCCTGGTGGATATCCTGTATGACAACGGCGCCAGGTTCGATGATTACCAGGGCTACGGCAACATGCTCGGGCAAGGGTGCACCGATATTCTGCTCAAGGGTAACATCTTCGACCAAAACGAAAGCGACTGGTTGCAGCTGTATGAAGGGCGGCGCATTGCCCTAATCGGCAACCGGCTCAACCAGGGCATCAACCGCAACTCGCGCCCCTATGCCCGCGGGCCGTTGCGCCTGGATGGCAGCAGCTACGTGATTTGTCACGGCAACTACTTCGACTACTGCGTGGACGGCGTGAATGCCATCGGCACGAATCACGCCTTTTGGAGCGCCAACACCTTCTTCTGGAACGCGAGCCTAGGTAACCGGGAAGATCCGGTCAACCACGTGCTGATCCATGGTCACTCGAATTTCTGGTGCGTGTTCGGCAAGAACCGCTTCACCTCGGACCAGGCATTTGAGGCCACGAAGGATATGAAGATCCTCAAGATCACGGGCAAGTCGTCGAACGATGGCGAAAAGATTATTGCGGAGTTCACGGGCGAGGTGTTGCAGCGGGTGCGGGCCTGCCCCGTGTTGTCGGCCACCCCCTACACGGTGAGCCACACGGCCATGTATATGCCGGACGATGAGCACTACTGGGTCACGATCATTGCCGGCAAGGGCTTAGGCCAGGAACGGAAAGTAAAGTCACGCACGAGCCTCGGCGTGACGTTGGAGGAGGCCTGGGACGTGGTGCCCGACGCCACCAGTAACATCGTCATTGGTGTGCAGGGCGTCTGCGATTACTTGATCGAGGACAACGACTTCGACCTAGGCAAGCGCGGCCCGACCATCTACCTGACGCCTTCCCGGCGCGGGGCGATCATCGGCAACCGGATGACGAATGCCGGCAGCATCGACAATACGCCCTTCCTTCAATCGACCGGCTTGCCGAAGCAGTGGCTGTTCTGCCACCAGTGGGATATGGAGGTGGAGGATAACGTCATCACGGCTGAAACCGACGCCCACAACGGCAACTTCATCGGCATTCACGCCGTGCAAAGCCGCCAGGATCGCAGTGTGGGCGCCCTAGTGCTGGGCTATGTCTGCCGCAACAACAAAGTCACGGCCCGCATGCCGAACGTGGTGGCGGAGGTGGATACGAGCTATCCCAATACCTTCATCAACCGCTACGAATGGCAGCCCGATGGGCGCCCGTTCGTGGGCGACAAGCCTGGCATCATTGGCAGTATCTTCGAGGATAATACGGTGGTCAACTGCAACAATGCGATGAGCCTGGGCTGGTGCCACAATACCTACATCAAAGGCCACACCGTCATCGGCGGCGGCTATGACTTGCTCGATGATGGCATGGGGCAAGGCCTGTGGAGCGTCAATACCCTGCGCGTTGCGGCTTGATACCCCTAGCCCCTCTCCCTAATGAGAGGGGCTTTTTTGTGTCCTTTTTCTAGGCTCTGCGTGCCGGCAGTTTTGCATCGCTTACTACCTGTATTCGATGCGAGTCAATCATTTATTATCGGCTATTCTATTCTCGCCCTGGGCCATCTCGCCAGAAGTGGTCCAGGGCTATCTGCCGTCCATTGCGGCCATGCTCAACCGCTCGCCCTACGAAGGTGTTGAACAAGAGCCGAAGATAGAGCCAGTGATGCTCGGTATTGCCGGCACGAGTGGTACCGGCCGCAGCCAGGTGCGCAACTACGACGCCGCTCCTGATGGCTCAGTAGCTGTGCACACGCTTAAGGGGGTGATGATGAAGCAGGACCGCATTGGTCTGTGCTCTGATACGCCTGGCACTGCTTCATTTGGCCGCGCTCTTTTAGCAGCTGATCGTCATCCTAACATTGTGGCCCATGTGGTTGACGCTGATACGGGTGGCGGCGCTGTGGATGGTACGATGGAACTCGCGCAAATCGCCGCGGGTCTGACCAAGCCTATTGTGCTTTACTCGGATGGCATGGTTGCCTCAGCCGGCTACTGGTTCGGAGCGGCCTGCAACGAAATCATCCTCAACAACGCCAGCTGCCGCGTGGGCAGCATCGGCGTGATGGCCAGCTTTCAGGATATCAAGCCGGCGCTGGAGAAGCTAGGTGTGAAGTTCCACGACCTGGTGGCGGATGGCTCTGAGGAGAAGAACGCCGAGTTCACCGCGGCCTTGGCCGGCGATTACAAACCTTACAAAGAGAAGGTGCTGAACCCGTTGCGCGTGATGTTTCACGACGGGGTTCGTGCCAGTCGGGGCGATAAGCTCTCGGACAAAAGTGCCGATAAAGTGCTGAAGGGCGGGATGTACTTCGCCGAAGATGCCAAAAAGGAAGGGCTGATCGATGGTATCGGCACCTTCGATTATGCCGTGCAACGTGCGCTGGAACTAGCCACCGCTGCCAACGATGCTGAGCCCAAGCCGGCCAGCGCTAACAAAGCCACTAATTCTTCCCCCAATACCTCCATGTCTTTTCTAAAACGATTCCCGGCAGTCGCTGCACTGACCGGCTTAACCGGTGATGCCGTTTCGGCATCGCTCGTCGACGCGGCCAACGCAGAGCTAGAAGCTGCGGGCATCAAAGGCGCCGGCATCATCTCCAGCACTGAGCTAGACGCACTCGAGACGAGCGCCACCGAGCTAGCCACCCTCAAAGCCGACCTGCAGGCAGCCGGAGTTGAAACGGTAGCAGACCTGGTAACGGCTCGCGACGAGGCCGTGAAGAAAGCCGAAGAGTACGGCGACCAGCCTGGTGCTCTAGGCTCGACCAGCTCTAAGGAGAAGTCGGACGTGAGCGAGTCAGGTGCTGCCGATCACAATAAGGTCATCGCCGAATTAGCCCACAATAAGGAGCTGGATAACAACCCCTTATTCAACTAAGCGCTGCCCTAGCTAGAAGTAAAATCATTATTCATTTTTTCAATCCTATCTAGGCTATGAGCCTCCAGACTACCGCTATTATCGCCGAGTTCGGCGCCTATTACATCAACCAGGGGCAAAACATGCAGCGCCTGGTGAAGATGCTACTTCGCCCTTCAGTGACCGAAACGCTGCTCACGCCCATCTTGACCGATGAGACCGTGTATCGTGCTGCTCGTGCCATTGTGACCCGGGTGCTGCAGCCCTTCCAGAAGAAGTTCACGCCCTTAGCTGGCGCGACGTTCCAACCTGTAGCCATCGAACAGTTCAAGATGAAGGTCGATGCGCAGGAGTATCCAGACGAACTGGAGGCTTCGTGGCTCGGCTTCTTAACTGGCGAAGGCATCGACCGTAAGACGTGGCCTTTCATTCGCTGGTACGTTGAAGTGTACCTCATCCCGCAAATCCGTGAGGATTACGAGATGAATGAGGTGTACAACGGCGTATTCAAGGCGCCAGTAGAAGGCACACCAGGTGCCGCTGGTACGTCGATGAACGGCCTGAAGCTGCAAATCAACAAGCATGTGCAGTCGGGCCGCACCACGCCAATCATCACCGGTGCTTTGGCCGAAGATCCACAGGATGCTGTTGATCAGGTCGAGCAATTCGTGGACGGCATCGACACCCGCTACTGGAGCATTTCGATGATTCTAGGTACGTCGGAGCAATTCGCTCGCAAGTTCCTGCGTGGCCAGGAGCGTAAGTACGGCAAGAATACCCAGGGCGCAGCCGTCAACAACCAAGTGAACAACACTAACATCACGGTGGTAGGTCTGCCTTCGATGATTGGTTCCGACAAAATCTGGTGCACGCCTAAAGCCAATGCTATCCACCTGGGCAAGAAGACCGGCAACATGAGCACCATCAACGTCGAGAGCATCGACCGTTTGGTGAAGTTCTTCACCGACTTCTGGCGTGGTGTGGGCTTCATCATCCCCGAAATCATCTTCACCAACGACCAGGATTTGGTGGTGCCTGCGGGCGCTTAGTTAACCGAGTTAGCCGGCACTCGCTTCAGGGTGCTGGCTATTCGTGCTTCCTGTTACCAATCATTTTTTGTTTCAAATCGTCTCAAACGCCACTAAATCATGGCTGATAAGTCCCCCGAGCAAATCACTATCGAAACGCTCAATAAAGAAAACGCAACCCTGAAGAAGGACTTGCTAGAAGCCCAAACTCTGCGCAATCAGTATGCTGCTAAGCTCGATGAGCTGAAGCCGCAGCATGCTGCGCTGCAAACGGAAAATGCTGCACTGAAGGCTGAAAATACATCGCTCGGTGAAGATCTCGACAAAGCTGAATCGCTGATCAACGAGCAAACCAAGAAGCTCGCGAACGCCGAAGCGGCCAAAGACGAAAACTCGCCCTTGGTGGTAACGCACGAGGATGTGCAGTACCGCGTGCTGGCGAAGCAGGTGAAAATCGGCAACAAAGTGGTGAAGGCAGATGAATTGGCTGCTAGCCCCGAATTGCTGGCGCAGCTCATCGCTTCTGGCTCAGGTCTGCTGCAAGAGATCGAAGCCAAATAGGCGCTCTAGTAGTCAGAAAAGAAAGGTTTTATCAGCTTCCAATAGCTACCAATAGCCACTATAATGGACTTATTCGAATTAAAAGGCCCCCAGGGCAAAGACAACCAGCCTGGCTTGCTCAGCGACATCATGGTCGCGGCGATGCAGGATTTCAAAACCATCAAGGGGGTAAAGAAAACTACCGGCCGTGGTGATTCCGTGACCATTGATGGCTCGCACGTTTTCAACGACGACAAGGGCTTCTTCAAGTGCTACACGACCCTGAAGACGGCGCAGTTGAAGCTAGGCAACACCGGTGACCGGGACGGCCGCGGCAAGAAGATCGACTTCACCTTCTTCCATCCTGGCAACAGCAAGGAAGTAGCGGAGTTCGACCGCCAGATCAAAAACCAAGAAGCCATCCTGCTGGTGCAAACCCCCGAGAAGGTGTGGTTGCAGCTAGGTTCGGAGGGCTTAGGCGTTGAGATCCTGGGTGAGTTTGACTCGGGCACGCTTGACTCAGGTCGCCGCGGATTCACCTTCAAAGTAGAGGGCTACGCCAATGGTCTGCTTTTCTACGAAGGCGACATTCAGATGGCAGATGGTTCCCTTCGCAAAGCGGATGGTACCGTAGTAGCTGCCCCTGGCGTTTAAGTAAAACAGGAACGACTACTGGAGAGGGTAGTAAAGAAATAAGCGTTCCTGCTAAAGGGCCTGGTCGTATGATCAGGCCCTTTTTGCGTCCTTTTCTGCCGGTGCTAGTGGAGGCAGTTTTGGGCTATGAAACTGGAAATTTCCACCTGGCTAGCTTCTCCGGGCGACTACGCTGCCGGCGTGGCACTGTTTGAAAAGTATGGCACTAGTCGCGTGGTAAAGCGCCTGCTGGCTGGCGCCTGCACTACCTACACGCGGGAGGTGCTGGCGCGTGAGTTGAGCCGGCTCCTGGAGGAAGTGCCCGCTGCTCTGCCAGCTGCTGCACCCGCCCCAGCGGCCCCAATTGCCTCGGTGGCCAACGCTGACCCGTTGGCGCGACTCAAGGAGACGCGCCGGGGCAACTTCGCCCGCCGCGACTATCTGCGGGCGCAACTGGAGCGGATGCCCACGGACGAAGAGCGGCGCGTGGTAGCGCTGGAGATTCTGGACTTAGCGGATTCCATTACGGCCAGCTATGACGCAGAAGCACACTTTCAGCAGCACGGCGTGCTGCCGGCCGCGCCCGCGGCGCCAGCACCCGCTCCGGAGCTCGCCTCACTCACTAGCCTAGGTGATATCCACTATCACCTGAAGCTGCTGCGCACCCAGCGCAGCAAGCTGCAGGACCGCCCCGACCGCGCTGAGGACCATGCACAGGTGGTGGCCAACATCGCACTACTCGAATCCAAACTTTCCAAATGAAAAGCACAATCCTCATTGTAGGCGCCCTGAGCGCCTGCCATATGGCCTTGGCCCGACAAGCCGGTGCTGAGGTCATCTCCTACGATGAAGCGCGTGAGCGTGGCATTGTAGGCGAAACAGAACCTAAGCAGGTACTGCCGCTAACGATGCCAGTGAAGCCTGTTTACGACGAAGTAGACTTGAACAACCTAGGTTTTGGCCGCCACTATACCTCACGAAAGCAGCAGTTCAGAGGGTACACATCTAGCCGTCGCCGTTACAAATGAGCGCGCTCGATACGAACCCGAACTATAATAACTCCACCGAAACGACGCTGGACCGGATTCGTGCCTCCTACGTCATGGAAGGGGCCGAAGAACGGCTCAGTCCCAGCGATAAGTTGCGCAAAGAGCAACTGGAGGCCGCGCACAGCTTGCTGGTGAACTATCACTCGCTGGAGCAGGCAGTGCCGCTACTGGTGGGCCGCTTTGGCATCTCCCGCGCCTCAGCGTACCGGCGCTGCACCGAAGCCATCCGGCTGTTCGGCGACGTGACGCGCACCTACAAGGATGGCATTCGTCACATCCTGTACGAGTTTGCAATGAAGGTTTTCCAGCTAGCTGCTAGTGCAAAACCACCGGATTTGAAGGCTATGAATACGGCCATCAAGAACATGGCCGTGCTCAAGGGCCTGGATAAGGATGATGGCAACGCGCTGACGCCCGAGGTGCTGGCTAACCGCACCTACGTGCTTTCCATCACGCTGAACGGCAAGGATGGACAAGAAAAAAGCATCGATTTGGGCAATCTGAACAAGATTGACGCCGATACCTATGCCCAGGTGATCGAAGCCGTGGAGCAGAGCGACGTGGGCCTGGAGGAGATGCGCGGGCTGCTACTGGAGTCATCGGAAGGAGGCGACGAGGACGATGACTAGTGCTCCGGACGTCAAACCGATTAAGTTCAACCGGCCGCAGCTCCGCTTCATTCTGTCGAAACTAGCCAGTGCCGTTTCGCTCTGGAGTCGCGCGACTGGCAAGTCGACCATCATCGCCTGGCTGATTCACATGATCGTGACCAAGATGCCCCGCAGCTGCTGGGGCATCGTTGGTTCGACCTATGGCCAGTTGCTCACGCGCACGCTGCCCTCGACCATCGCCCAGCTAGAAAAGCTCGGCTACATCAAGGACGTGCATTATTTCATCGGCCGCAAGCCGCCCGAAAACTGGAACTGGCCCGAGCCATTCCAGCGGCCCGTGAGCTATAAGCACTTCATCATTTTCTACACTGGAGCCGGCTTTCACCTGATTTCGCAGGATGGCAACGGTTCTAGCTCACGTGGTCTAAACCTAGACGGCTACATCGGGGACGAGGCGCTGCTACTGGACCGCGAGAAGCTCGGTACCGACGTCATTGCCTCCAACCGGGGCAATAAGAACTACTGGAAGGGGTGCGACCTGCACCACGGCAAGTTTCTCTTCAGCTCGATGCCGTGGGGCGACCAGGGCAAGTGGTTGCTCAACGATTCGCTCTATTATGAGCGGGACGGCAACGCGTTTGAGGCCACGCGCAACAACATGATCAAGCTGCAGCTGGACTTTGTCGATGCCCGCAGCATGACCACGCGCATGCAGCTCTATGAGGAGATTCTGGAGTTAAGCCGTCAGCTGCGTTTCTACCCGAACCCCAAGGCCATGAAGCGTAACCGCCAGGAAACGCCGAAGGGCCTGCTGTATTCGGAGGCCAACATCTTCGACAACCTGGCCAACATCGGCATCCCCTACGTCGAAGAGCAGCGCCGCGAGTTATCGGATTTCGTCTTCTTGATTGAGATTCTAAACCAGCGGCCGGCCACAGTAGAAGCCGGCTTCTACCCTAGGTTGAAGATCAGCCACCACGCCGAGGAGTGCATGGCCACTGACTACATCGCGGGCCTGAACTTCAACATCGCCAAGCTAAAGGAGCCTGGCTGTTTACTCGATTCCGACTGCTTGGCTCACCTGCCCCTGCGTGGGGCCGTGGACTGGGGTAGTAAGATTAGCTGCTTATCGGTTGCTCAGGTGCACAAGGATGCAGGCGAGTATCGCTTCCTGAAGGACTTTCACGTCAAGCACCCTAAGCTAATCGAGGACCTAGCCAAGCTGTTCTGTGACTACTATGAGAACCACCTACTAAAGGAGTTCCACTTCATTGAAGATAGTGAGTGGGGTAACGCCCGCAGGCCCGATAGTAAGCTGACCTACAACCAGCAATTTGCTGAGGAACTACAGAAGCGAGGGTGGCGGGTACGCTTCTTCAACCAGGGACGCGTACCTAACTATGCCATTCGCTACAAGCTAGGTATTGACCTACTCGGTGAGCAGGACGCTCGGCAGTTACGCATCCGCTTCAACAAGGTCAACTGCCGGCACACACTCACGGCCATGAGTATGGCCCCGCTGAAGGAGAATAGCAAGGGCGAGATTGAGAAGGACAAGGGCAGCGAGAAGAAGAAGACCATACCAGGAGAGGAAGCCACCCACTTCACCGACACTGTGGACCTGCACTTTCTCAGCATCGACAAGCACGTGGCCCGCTCGACGCCCGAGACCTCGGGGCTGCTCATGGTTAGTAGCTAACCAGACCACTGAGCGACATCGATGTCGCTCAGTTCGATTGGAAATAATGAAAACCGCGTTTGCAGGCTGCAAACGCGGTTTTTTTATTGGTATATCCCCTGGGCGGGTTTTTGGAAATTTCCACCGGCAACAGTGCGCGTTGGGGTCTTCTGTGAGATTTTGAGACTAAAACGCGCCGCGGAAGGCCAAAAACGGCCCGCACGGTACCGCCAGCGCGGTTGGCTGTGAGATTGGCTTTTTCAGGCGGTTTTCGCACCCCGCGGCAGGGCTTTTCGTGTCCTTTTTTGCGCGTGCAGTCGGGCGGAATTTCGCTTCCATGATTGCGAACAGTATTCTTTTAGGAGACGCCCTGCAGCAGATGGAGGAAGCCACGGAAGGCTTCACACTCCGCTTTGTCAAGGCCAGCCGCACCCGCAAAACGGGCGGCAAAATAGAAGAGTGGCACAACTGCCGGCTCTCCCGGCCCCGCCACGTGAAGGGCAAAGCCAAGCCTGAGAAGCGCGTGCCGGTGCCCGCCACGTCGCGGCAGCCCAGCCACTACACCAACGCCACCCGCAACATCACGGTGGGCAACAGCGGCCAGCGGCGCAAAGTCCAAATCTGGCTCATTCTCTCCCTCAACGGTCAAAAAGTCCTGTAGCCATGAGCGTTGTAGTAAAAGACGACCTGAGCCTAGGCTACTCGTCCGAGTCGGGCGTGATGATGCGCACCAACATCGGCGCGGCCACCAGTGGCAGCGGCGCCGGCGCCGGCGACGAGGTGGGCGAGCTGCCTGCGGCCTCTGATAAGAAAGAAACGAACGGGGGGGAAATCGTCTACTGGGGCGATGACAACCAGTTTCCGCAGTCCGTGCTGGCCGACGTGGAGAAAAACACCATCCTGCCCAGCGTTTTAGAGCGCAAAACGAGCATGATGTACGGCGCCGGCCTGGTGTACGGCGTCGTTCGTGGCGTCGCCAAGGACGGCACCAAGCTATTTGAGGCGCAGCAAGTGCCTGAAATCGATGATTTTGCCATTCGTTCCTGCCTGAACCGCTACGGTTTTGAGGCCCTGCACGACGTGAACTACTACGCGATGGGCTTTCCAGAACTCATTCTGAGCAAGTCGCGGAATAAAATCGTCGCTATTGCCGAACTGGAGGCCGCGTGGTGCCGCTTTTGGAAACCGAAGAAGGGCGTCATACCCGCCGTGGAGTACAACGCCAACTGGGACAACGGGGGCCGGGTAGGCGATGAAAACTCAACCACGATTCCGGTGGTCGACCCTTACTACGACGCCGTAGGCAACATCCGCCGCGGTAAAGACTTCAAGTACGTCTACCCACTGGGCGTGCCGGCGCCCGACAAGGCCCTCTATCAGCTAGCTAGTTGGAACTCGGTACGCCGCTCAGGCTGGCTCGACGTTGCCGCAGCCATCCCCGAGTTCAAGAAGTCGCTGTTCAAAAACCAGCTGAGCGTGAAGTACCTCATTGAGGTGCATTCGGCCTATTGGGAATGGAAGTACGGCGACTGGGATGGGCTGAGTAGGGACGAGAAGAAGACACTGTTAGAAGCTGAAATCAAGGCGTTTAACGATGTGATGAGCGGTACCAACGGTGCCGGCAAAACGGTGATGACCACGACCATCCTCGACAAGAAAACCGGGATGGAAGTGGCCGCTTTCAAAATCACGGCCATCGATGACAAGCTCAAAGACGGCCTGTACATCGAAGACTCGGCCGAGGCCAGCTCACACGTCTACACCGCCGTGGGCGTAGCCCCGTCGCTGATGGGCGTGAGCCCAGGCAAGGGCATGGGCGACGGCGCCGGGGGTGGCTCAGAGCCGCGGGTGCTCTTCAACAATTTCGTCAGCACGGCCCAATTCCACATGGACCTGGTGCTGGAGCCGCTCAACCTGATCAGCCGCTACAACGGCTGGCAAGTGGATGGCCTGCCCATCGTGTGGCGCTTCCTCAATCCCTACGTCATGGCCATGCCCGAAAGCAAGCCCAAGCAACAAGAAAGCAAATGAGCCTAATCACGACTCTCGATGAGTTTCGCGCCCACGTGGGCGTTAACAAGGGCACCTTCACGCTGGCCAGCGTGCAGCCCGACATGCGCCTGGTGGAACTGTACCGCGTGAAGCCGCTGGTTGGGCCGGCGTTTTTCAATCAGCTCGACGCCAAACTGAAGGCCAAGTCGGAGCTGACGGCGGCTGAGCAGGAGGTGCTGGCACTGCTCCAGTGCGCCGTGGCCACGCTATCCATGGTGGAGTACTTGCCGCTGAACCAGGTGGAAATCTCCGACATGGGCGTGCACATCACGACCACCGGCGACAAGAAAACCGCCTTTCAGTGGCAGATTGACCGCCTGCTATCCGGCTGGACGAAGAAGGGCTACAACGCGCTGGAGCGCGCCCTGGACTTGCTCGACGAAAACATCGAGGCGCCGGAGTTTGAAGCCTGGGCGACGTCGGCTGCGCGCACGGCTTCGCTGAAGTTCTTTCTGAACACGGCCGTTCAATTCTCGGAGCACTACAACATTGGCAATTCACGCCTGACGTATCTGGCCATGCTGCCCACGCTTCGTAAGATGGAGCGCTTCAGCATCGAGCCGGTGCTGGGTCCTTCCTACTACCTGGAGCTGAAGCAGCAGGTGCTCGACCGCAGCCTGACGGCCGAGAACGAACAGGTGATGGAGTTGTACGTGCGGCCGGCCCTGGCGCACCTGACGGTCGGCAAAGCCGTGCCGGAACTTGGGCTGGGCCTGAATGGCGATGCCATTGAGCTAAACGTGTACCGGCTGGACGACAGCAACCGCAAAGAGTCGGATGGCAGCATCGACGCGCTGCTAGCCATGAAAGTGCAGCAGGCCCT
The DNA here is from genome assembly GCF_002154225.1 of Hymenobacter crusticola. Lineage (GTDB taxonomy): Bacteria > Bacteroidota > Bacteroidia > Cytophagales > Hymenobacteraceae > Hymenobacter > Hymenobacter crusticola. The sequence goes on along the minus strand of NZ_MTSE01000042.1, from coordinate 6,828 downwards.
CAGCGATGCCGACGTGTTCTTGACGCGCCTGCGCACCCACCTCAACGCCAACGCTTCGGCCACCAAGTACGCCACTTATTTCGGCTCCGCTAGCTACCAAGCACCCGGTACGCCGCGCCCAACCGTGGTGACGCCCAAGGATTCACCCATTTACGGCTGGCTAGGCTAATGCGCGTCCTACTGAGTACCCTCATCAGCGTGGCCACTGGCCCGAAAACGCAGGCGGCTGCCAAAATCAGCTTGCAGGTGTCGCCCTATCTACTCATTGCCGGCCAGCTTATCGAGAAGTACTTCTTCTCCGATTGGGATTTCCTCGGGTATCTGCTGGTGCTGATCCTGGTCGACACGGTGATGGGCGTGCAGCGCAACTGGAAACTGCGCACGGTAAGCAGCCGCGGCTTCAGTCGCATATTCATCAAGTTGTGCTTGTACGCCAACATGCTCATTCTCACGCACGTGATGACGCACTTTACCGTGCGCGGCGACCCGAACGTGCTGTTTCAGTGGTTCGACTATTTCATGTACTCGGTCATGATGGCGCGAGAAGGACTGAGCATCATGGAGCACATCGCCCTGATCGAACCGCGCATGGTGCCCAAAGGACTACGTCAGCGCCTAGCTGTGATTGCCGAGGAAGGCATTGCCGGCACCTTAGCAGCCATCCCCAGCCCTGCTCCAGCTGCTACCACTGAACGGGTTACCGGCTGCGCTGACCCTATCAAATCGCCCTTAGAAGTTACCCCATAATCTTTATGAAGCTTACGAAAGCTCTCCTTATGGCTGCCTTAGTTGGCACCACGGCTGCTGAAGCCGACCTATTTCTAGGCCCGATCAACACGACGCTAGAAAAGTATCAGATCAACACGCCCCAACGGGCTGCTCACTTCTTGGCCCAAATCGGGCACGAGTCAGCTGGCTTAGACTACGTTCGGGAGATTGCCAGTGGTGCGGCCTACGAAGGCCGTACAGACCTAGGTAATACCCAAAAAGGTGATGGTGTGCGCTTCCGTGGCCGCGGTCTGATTCAAATTACCGGCCGCGCCAACTACTACGCCCTGAGCCGCGCTTTTGGCGTCGACTTCGTGGCCAACCCCTTGCTGCTGGAGCAGCCGCTATACGCTGCCCTCTCGGCCGGCTGGTATTGGAACAGCCGCAGCCTCAACGAAATGGCGGACGGCAACTTCTTTCTCACCATCACCAAGCGCATCAACGGTGGCCGCAATGGCTACGCCGACCGCGAGGCTCGCTTTCTGCGCGCTGCTAAGGCCCTCGGTGTCAAGCTTGCCTAACCCTACTACGTCGATGAAAAACGATACCCGCACTTTCTTCAGCAGGCTGCTGCTCACGGGCCTTTTGGCCATTTTCGCTTTTCTACTCTGCACCGGTTGCCGTAGCGAGCAACTGAAAACCGGACCCTTGGAGCCTACCACGCCGCACCTAGTCACGAGCGCCCCCCAGAAGCCCGCGGTAAACTTCAAACGGCCGGCGTATGCGCAAAGTATTCCTTCGGGCTATGACTACTCCGCTCAGCCGCAGCCCAAGCTAGGTTTGGTGGCCCGGGTGAAGGCCAAGCTCACCGGCAAGACGGTCGATAAAAGCCGCACTACGGTCAACATCTACAACGCCCCCACCGGCGTGAAAAACAGCACCGTAGCCACCAGCAATGCGCAGGCCAGCGACTACAAAAAAGCCGATTTGCGTGGGCAAAACGGGGGCTTCAAAACCAAGGAAAAGCCCAAGGTCGTTAGAAAAATCATCACCAAGACTATTACCAAAACCACGCCCTGGTACGTTTTGGCGCTGATTGCAGTGCTTAGTCTTGCTGCCGGCATGTATATCGGGGTTAAATTCTTCAGTCAGCTCCGCTGGCTGGCGGGAGTAGCCGCCTTCGTGCTGTTCTGCCTAGCAAGCCCTGCCGTGCTGGCCCAACGTCAGCTGGTTATTACCCACTCGCGCAACTACAACTTCAAAGTGGCCAAGCAAGTGGAGCGTTCTGACCGGAAGGCTCGCAAGAAAAACCTGAAGCAGCATAAGAAGGAGGGGGCACAGCGGCGCAAGGAACTCCGGCAAAACCTGCGCGATGGTGCCGCCGAGCACCGCAAGCGCCTGCAACTCGTACGGGAGCTGCGGGCTGCTAGTAGCAAGTAAACAACTGGTTAAAAATTGTCTCAAAATGGTACGAAAAAGGCTCGGCAATCGCTGGGCTTTTTTCGTAATTAGAGCAGTCAAAATCCTTCAAAAAGCTGCTCGTTTGCAAGCATTGGCAATTTGAATGAGAGTGATAAGGAAATGAGTGCTAAAAACTATCTGTAAAGTGCTCGCACTTTAAGTAAACATCTATCTGCAAACACCTTAACATAGATACAACACTGCAGTGAATTTTTGCGTGTATAAAAATTCGCAACTTTTTCGTTGTATTTACGCTTTATATATCTGAACTTTGGTCTCATCTCCGCCTCAACCTTCATTCGATGAAGTCGCTACTTTTTTACGTGAATTACATGCCAAGATGCGTATGCGCCCGGAGCCCATCGCATACAAGTTGGTATCGGGAGACGAGCGTAGAAAAAACCGTACTGCGTTAAGTGAATTAGATATCGCAGCAGCGGATCGTGCTAAATACATTTTACGTCTTACTGCGTATGACTATTATGTTGGCCCAGATCCCGACACCTTTAATTACCCTCCACCGGGGGAAGGACCTATTTGGGTTTTTGGCACCATTGTCAAGGGCCTAGAGGTCTATATCAAACTTCAAATTGGAGCTTACGGTGCTCCTCCAGTGTGTCTTTCTTTCCACGTAGCGGAAAGAACCATGACCTATCCCTTCCGTTCTTGATCTTATATATCATGTTGAAAAGTCCTTTCACAGGTGGTCCTACTGAGCTTGTTTTTGATGAGGCACTCTATCCCTTCCGCGGTCAAGAGTTCTTGGTAAAAGCCCCAGCCTACAAGTGTGTAGATAGTGGTGAGTTGTTCACGACAGATGAACAGGATCAGGTGTATTTGGATGAATTACATCGCTTGTGGCGTGAGCGCAATGGCGTGCCCACATCAGAGCAGCTGATTGCACGTCGTCAACAACTAGGATTAAGCGCTAAAAAAGCCGGCTTGTTATTAGGTTTAGGAGTTAATCAATTCTCGAAGTATGAGAAAGGAGAGCTGCCTTCTGAATCTAACATGATACTGCTACAACAGTTCTGCGACCATACTATGTGGCCCTGGTTCCTTAAAAACCGTGCGCATGTGTTGCCTGAGAAGATTGTTAAAAAACTGAAGCAGCATCGGCCAGTAGTGGCAAAACTGAATTGGCCAATAAACCATCTTGCAGAACAGCTGGCTTTTTACGGTGGGTGCGCTTTTGAGAATTATCTTGCTATGACCCCTCCACAAGTAGCAAAACCAGAGCCATTTGCATAGTAGCCAATGGAACAAAATAACGCTTCTCTCGACCTAGATCAGATACACCTTGTTGAGGCACTGTTTATGGAATGTGTTATACAAGACACTGGCCATGAGACTTTCTCGCCTTACAAGAATATCTCACCTGATAATATAGCCGAGTATGATAATCCTGACATTCTAATTCTTCCATCATACGACTTAGAGAATCAATTAATAACTTTCAAGATAAGTGTTAAAGTTGCCGCGTTAGACTCTGAAAGTAAGCCAGTTGGCGTACAGGGGTCATTCACCATTTTCTTGGCATTTCGCGTCCTGAACTTGCAGGATTTATTGATAAAGATTCCTGAATCTGATCATATGATGCCTAATGCACAGGTAGGTTACGCACTGATAGCCGTAGCTTACTCTACTGCAAGAGGTATGATTATGAGTAAAATCAGTGATACAGTATTACAAGGATTTGCATTACCTCTTCGTTCAGTTCAACAGTTAATGAAAGAAGCTCTAGCATTAGCTCGAAAGTTTCGGAAAGATGAAGCCAATGAAGGGAAAAAGGGGCCTAAAAGAGGGGTAGCTAGAACGAAGAAGAAAGAGGAACCAAAACAATAGTGTACGTGAACAATCATACATCATATGCAACAGAAAATAGTCATTGTGAACATTGATATGACTCAGCAAACACTGAAGGATAACGTTGGGCTAAAGGAAGTTAACGAAGTGTTGCAAGATGGCTTCGTAGTAAAACAGGTCTACCAAGCTACCTCAACTCAATCATCTAGAACAACTAATACCTTTGTTCTGGAGAAGAATTAATTGTTTCACATTCGTCTCAAGCTGTTACAAAAAAATATCACGGCCCTCTTGCATTCTATGCGAGAGGGCCGTTCCTTTGATACGCTCAGTAAATACAGTGGAAGACTGCCACTCTAAACCCAGTCGAGGTGTAGTAGAGTGGCGTTTTTATTTTTAGGGTAATCCAGACACCACGGCAAAGGCTGGAAAGAGGGCGGTACCCGTGAGGGCCGCACTGTCAAACACACTGTGTTTACTGAGCACCTCTTTCCCGCCGATGCCGTGTTTTCTTTTCCGTGGACTATGCTCAGTCACGACAAGACCCAATTTCCTAGCGAAGCCCTCTTCGTAAAGGACCCTATCTCCGGCCACGAGCTGGATATGCAGCCGCTACTCAAGATGTTGCACACCCGCTACCAAGGCGACCGGAATGAACTAACTGGTGACCTACAAGAAGTAGCCAGCTACCTTATTCATGAGGAAACGGAGTGCGATTCGGCTCGCAAGCTGCGCCGTGTACTCGGCATCGTCAATGCCATGCACGATGCCTGGGAAAGTATCACCATTCGTAAAGCCGCCCGGTAATGCAGCACACAACCGCAGTACTCGCTCCGGTCCACGAAGCGGCTTCGCTCATTGCGCGCCTCGCCCTCACCAGCATCATTCCTGCTCCCGCGCTAGAAGACCTGCGGGAACTTCTAGCCAAGGTGCCGCCCCACCGCATCATTTGCGCGCTGGAGGATGCCACCATTCAATTAGTCGAAGAAGGCCACAGCCCCGAGTGGCCTGATAATGGGGAGGCTGATGCCTACGCCGATTTAATTGTAAGCCTGCGCAGACTGGCTACCTTATCCGAAGCTTCCGCACCTTTAGCCGCTGCTGCCTAATGCCTACCGACGAACAACCCCAGGAACCCAAACCAAATCTGCCGGTGGTGCCGGTGGCCAACATTTCTGACAGCGACCTTTGGCTGCTTTATGAACGGTACAGCATCCCCTTCACGCCGCCGAATATGACCGAATACAAGCTTTGCTCGGTGATTGTAGCGCTGGAGCAACTGGTTGACGATTTAAGCCGCGGCACTAGCCGATCCTAGTTCCCTTACCATACCACGAAGCCTCGACCCTGCGGTCGGGGCTTTTTTGTGTCCTTTTTCCTAGGTGCTGGCGGCAGGAGCTTTGAAAAGCTAACCTCCCGCACCCTCATGAATCACGTTTTAATCGACGGCAAGCACTACAAGCTGCCAGCTACTTGGAATGAGCTTAGTGCCCACCAACTGCAGCGGGTCGTTACCGTGCTCCATACCGACTCGTACGATCAGCACCACCAGCGCCTGCGCCTGCTCTGCGTGCTACTCGATGAGCGTCTTTCCTACGTGAACAGCTTTACTGTAGTGCAGCAGCTGCAGCTCACGATGCTGGTCGACTTCCTGCTGACCAGCAACGACCTGACGGCCCAACTGCTGCCCACTGTGCGCGTGCGCGGTGGCCAGGGCGTGCACGTTTCCTGGAAAGAGTACCACGGCCCTCGCGAGTACCTGCGCAATCTGACCTTCGCCGAGTTCGTGTTTGCCGACTCGTACTGCCTGCACTACTTGGCCACGAAGGACCGCATCTACCTGCACAAGATGCTGGCGGTGCTATACCGGCCACAGCGCCACCCCTACAAACCCAAGAGCCCCGGCTACGGGGGCGACATCCGGGAAGACTTCAATGAGCACCTGATTGCCGAGCGGGCCGAGAAACTCGCCACGCTCGATGACGACCAAAAGCTGGCCATACTCACCTGGTACCGCGGCTGCCGCACGTGGATGGAGCGGCAGTACCCGCTGGTGTTCCAAGCAGGCGAATCGCAGGACGGCCGCACCAGCGACTGGGGCAGGGTGCTGCGCGACCTCAGCGGCAAGCAATTCGGCACCATGGTCGAAACCGGCCGCACACTCACGCTGACCATCCTGGCGCAAATGCAGGATGACAATGAACTCGCCGAGCGCCTCCGCGAGCAAGCAGAAGCCACTAAAAACAAGTCCTAATGCGTCACAGTCAATACACGGCCATCAGCCGCGGGCTGGCCATGCGCCACCCCGATATCCGCCACTCGGAAGAACAACTGCGCTTCCTGCGCATCCTGATCAGCAGCGACCCGCTGCAAAAGCAGCTCGATCTGTCGGAGTTTTACAACAGCCTGCGCAACCGCCTCGACCTATCCGACGGCAGCGCCGCGATGATTTCGGAAAACTACCAAGCCGATTATGATGATAACCACGGCGAGTTCTACGCCAAGTATCACCACTCGGCCTTTTTGGTGCTGAAGTACATCGACACCAGCGACTACGATGCCCGCGACAAGGCCATTGATGCTACTGAGCGCATCGGCGAAGAGTTGATGGGCGCCTTCATCTATGAGCTAGAGCAGCTCGGCCTAGTCATCACGCCGGCCGACGTGATGCAGGAGGCCGTTGGCCCCATCGCTGGAGGCTTTGTGGGCACGCGCTTCAACTTCATGTTCCGCAGCTCTGCCACGCAAGCATTAACCTACAACCCCGACGCCTTCCTGCCTGCATAATGCTCCATCTTCTCCTTAAAAAGTGGCTTTTCAGTAATTACGAGCCCGATACTAACCCGCAAGCGA
>NZ_MTSE01000041.1 GCF_002154225.1 Hymenobacter crusticola | reverse complement strand
ATACGGTAGTCCCTTTGGAAAATGTCCAAGGCTTTCTAAAACGTTTGTCGAAGCACGTTGCGAAAAGGTGGCTGTTGAAGGCAGGCTTCGGGCTACGTACACTGCTCCCTTCGTGACTTGCTTGGAGAAACTTTGGTAGAAAGTCTAATTACTAGGATGTAGGACCAACCTGAACGTAGAGGGCATTGCTGGGGAAAACGCCTTTGAGGCAGTTCTCCCCATATTGGTTATGATAGTACAGCTGTACTTTACAAGCTCCCGGCTTCAACAAGATAGATTTATCACGCAATGGCTGACTGATATTCAATAGCTTCTTGTAGGTCTTTCCTGGTAAAATGGTCTCATACGCATACACCACGGAAGCCTCATAATCAACCTTGCCCGCAGGTCCTAACAGGATCATGTTCTCCCCTTTCTGCTTCAGATAGATATTCAATACATTCAGCGTCGAAGCCGTCACGGCGCCAATAGCGGCCATGATTCGGATGGGTTTTTGACTTGTGTTGCGGAATTCCAGCGCCAGTACCAGATCCGATGCCGCTCTTTTGGTCGTCCTCTGCTCCTGGATCCGAACCGAGAGGGCACTCGGTCCGGAAAGCGATTGGGTCCTGACCAGCTGGAGGAAAGCCAGAAAAAACAGCAGCACACCGACTCGTTTCATGCAGGCGAAGAAAGGCAACGGGTAGTTCGGCAAAAGCAAGCGGTTCAACTCCTTCTTCATCTCATGAGGTCGGCTGATACCGGTTGGTGCAGGAGCCTTATAACAACAGTAGGGCGTATAGCGTCTTCCAGTCCAACGTTCGGAAAGTGTTATAAGCTTGTCAGGTCCACAACGTACGATGGATGTGCACATCTATAGCACGTTATTAGGTGTTTGTCACCGCAGAGGCCCCCAACGTAATTTCGTTGTGTCGCGACCCTGTTTCACAATCAGTTGCTTTGCCGTTTGTTGTAGGATACGAAAATGCATTCTGCTTTCAGCGCCATACGACGTGCCAACGTTGGCTTGTAGGTGCACCTGATAAGCGGTCGCTTGGTCCGGCCAGACTTGCTCCCACGCGTGAAACCCACCGCTGGTGATCCTGAGGGTATGCGGCTGTTGGCTCCGGTTGACCTGCAACGTGGCCTGCCCAACGCTGTCGCTGACAGTGCCTGCCACGACTTGCCCACTCCTGTTGTAGGCCAGGATTGTGGCGCCCGGCACCACCTCTGGAATACCGCGGCCGATGGCTCCCGTAACCAAGAAGGTCACGTTTAGCTCCTCTCCCTGGCTCACAGGGGGTAGCGAACGGCTCTGAGCCGTAGCAGAACGGCTAGTGACCGGCGGCCCAAACTGCAACTGCAACTGCTTTCCCTGTACGTGGTATACCCCGCTACCCTGTTGACCAGCCCCTATCACGTCTTCATGCCGAAAATACTCAAACGTGTGATCCGGATAGAGGCGCAACTGCTGGCTGGAAAACAAGGCTTGGTCAGCATCACCCGTCTGCTGATAATCTCCAGGTCTAAGGATGGTGGGGCTGACACAAGCTACTAAGCTAATCGTCAGCAGCGGTAGCAAACGAAGGTAGTTCATCAGGACTTGCTTAAGAAGTATATATCCGAGGTGGCCTAGGTGTGTTGTGTGACGAGCCCGGCCACCTACTAGATGCCATCTCAAGTCTGAATCCATACCAGGCGCCTTCTGATAAGCTATTTTAAATGCATTGAAGGTCTAGAGCAATAATCGCAGAGAAGTACTGTTACTATCTTCTCTTATACAGTAAGGAGAATAGAATAATTGCAAGATACGTCCGAGAACAAACGTTATCCTATGTTCGCCTATCCGCCATAACTTGAGGCTATTAAGAAGGAAAAGGGAGGAGTAAGATTCTAATTTTATAGGGCGCTCGAGCTCATTTAACATGACAATCCCCTTCTTTTTCCGGGGCTACTTTGAACAGTTCCGTGAGGCCCAAGAGCCTGTAGTAGGATAGCAAAAGATTCCCTGGAAATCCTTTTTACCGATCCTGTTTCTTTTCCCTCTATGCCTGCTATGGATTCCCTACTGCCTTTTCCTGTTGTCGGCATTGATGTGAGCAAAGATACGCTCGCCGTCTGTTACCACGTGGCCGACCAAGTCAAGCACCTAGAAGTGAGCAATAGCAAAGCGGGTTTCCAGCACCTGATCAAAGCCTGTGGCGCTCACTGCCGGTTTGTAATGGAGGCCACCGGCACGTATAACTTGGCCTTAGCTTATTACCTGCATGAGCAAGGCGGCCAAGTAGCGGTGCTCAATCCACTGGTCATCAAACGCTTCATCCAGATGCATTTAAGCAAAGGCAAAAGCGACCGTAAAGATGCCCAATGGCTGCTGCGCTATGGTCAGCAGCAAGCGGTGAAAGTCTGGCATCCCGAGGAAACGACGTTGGTGGAGTGCCGGCAGCTGGAGCAAGTCAATGAACAACTCCTCAAGCAGAAAACCATGGTCCACAATGCCCTCGAAGCCTTACAGCAGCAGCCCTTCGTTAGCAAGCTAGCCGTCAAGCTGCTGCAACAAACCTTAAAAGCCTTAACTCAGCAAGTGGAAGCAGTCGAAGCAAAATTGTTAGTCCTCTTGCACAAGCGTTTTGCTTCGGAAATGAAGCTTCTCTGCTCGATCCCGGGCATTGGACCGAAAACAGCCGGGATGCTGTTGCTCTTTGCTGGTGGCTTCACCCGCCTCGACAACTACCGTCAACTCATTGCCCTGGCCGGCTTATCGCCCCGAGAACATAGTTCGGGCACCAGTATTCGGGGCAAGGTCCGCATTACCAAGATGGGAGGAGGGCTGATTCGGGCCAAACTCTTCATGTGCAGCTTCGCGGCGAAGAAGGCCAATGCGGCCTGCCAAGCACTCTTCGACCGGCTAGTGGCCAAAGGCAAGAATAAAAAACTGGCCCTGATTGCCGTCTGCAACAAGCTGCTCAAGCAAGCTTTTGCCATCGTCAAGTCTGGAGTACCCTATCAAGCGGATTTTAGCTCAAAACTAGCCCTCAATCCTTGACTTTTAACACAGTTCATGTTAAGCAACTTTTTCAAGAGCTTGCTTTTGTCGCGATCCTGTAAAATACTACTATTAACCGATCGCTTATACACTCAAAGCATTGATGAGTACCTTTGATCGCTATCAACAGCGCATAACTTGTTATAAGCGGCTATTTCTTTTCTTGCACGTGAAAATTCTCTTGGTTTGGCTCCTGACAGCCTTCCTATTCAGTAGCTGTAATTCTATCGCTCAATCAAACTCCCCTTCTGAATCAAAAGGGATCGACGCTGTTCTAGCCTTCTACGGGGGAAAAGTCACGTATTCAAAAGGGCTCACCTCCCGCACAGACGATAAACTTCAAGGCCGCTTTTATGAGCTTAAAATCAGTGGCTTAGAAGAGAAGATCAAGCGTTATTTGGCTTCCCCTCAGTTACCCGCTTCCAACTGCGCATACTTGTTTTACCAGGCGCTCACTGCTGAAGAGAAGAAGGCTTACGCTTTCGTTCGCATTGTTATCGAAGGGACGAACGCGAACGTTACCTACGATTTCGCAACGGCAGATCTCGCACAAGTGGGCCAGGCAACAAGGTTGATTGCTCAGGCAGTCACCTACATGCAGACTGCCCACTATGCCCCCCTACTCGCGAAAGGCAACCTATCAGCAGCATCTAGGCAGGATTGGTACAAAGCAACCGCCATGTTTACGGCGGTTGATCAGCAGTACGGGGCTGTAAAAGAATTCAAGTTGCAAGGCTTCGAATTTGTGGAGTACAAGATGGCCAGTGGACCAAGACGCTTTGTACGCATGGTGGGAATCTTAGTGAGAACCAAACAGAACACAGATTTTACGTTTGTGCTTGATCCAACGGCATCCGCCCAAAGCGAATACTTGTATGGTTTTGATTTCTCAAAGAAGCTAAGTAAATAGCTGTTAGATAGTTGCTTGACCCTGCTTCTTTGTCGTATAAGCAGTTTTTATGTTCAATAGGAGCTTTTGCGCAGCGCGAAGCTACCGATGCCCTTCGCTGACTGGGCAGTACCTTCCAGGCCGTTAGCTGAGCAGCGTAGCCCCCGCGAGAGCTACGCTGCTCGGCCGCCACTGGATTTATTTCGGCATTCGCCGCACCGGATCGCTGGCCGCGGCCTGGCTGATGACGTCGTTGTTCTGAGCAGAGGTGATGCGCCACTGCTTTTGTTGCTTGACCAGCACGAAGGTGGCCAGGTTGTCCTTGTCGCCTTGTTTGTTGCTGCCCCGGTCCACCCCGTCGGGCGGATAGAAGGCCCCGATGTGGGTGCGCAGGTACACGATGGCCACGTCCGGGGTCACAAACTTGAGAGTGGATTCCACGGGCTGCGCGGCGACTCCCTTGAGCATGCTCGTGGCAAACGCCTGGTGAGCAAACTGCACTTGCTGCAAGTTGCGCCAATGCATGCCGACCACGTTGATCCAGTGGCAGTCCGGGGTCATGTACTCGCCCATATCGCTAAAGTCGGCCTTGGCCCAACTCGCCCCGAAGCGGGCAATGGTTTGCTGGATGGCCGCCTCGTCCGGCGGCCGGGACTGCGCATGGCTGTGTCCCCCGAAGAAGCTCAGGGGCACCAGCAGGAGGATGAGTTTTTGCATGGGTTTTCGGGTAAAACAAGATAGGAGTGACGCAAAAGTCAGCGGCGTTTGAATAGGCTGCTCGCCTCGTCGCCCGATCGGGGGGGCTGGGCGGCAGACGGGCCCCCGCCGAAGCGCACCGCCGTTGGTCGACGACGAACAGCGTCTGGCCGCGACAACTGTTCCTCCGTCGCCGGAGGCACCGCGCGGGTGTACCGGCTGAGGCCGTCCCCGTATCTTGCTGGCCCCAATTGCCCCGCCATGGACCAGCTGCCCTTCCTGTTTTCCACCCAGCCCCGCTGGGTCGTGGCCCGCCACGGCAGCTTCTGGGCGGCCTGGTACCTGTCCCAGGTGTACCTGTACGCCTTCACCCCCTCGCCGCTGCTACCGGCCCTAGGGGTCGGCGCCCGCCTGGGGCTGACGGCCCTGGAGAGCCTGGTGTTTCTGCTGCCCCAGCTGTTGCTGGCCTACACGCTGCTCTACGGCGTGATTCCGCGCTTGATTATACCAGCCCAGTACGGGCGCGCCACGGGCTGGGTCTTGCTGCTGCTGCTGCTGACGGGCGCGCTCTCGGCCGGGCTCTCGCTGACGGTGCTCGCCGCCGTGCGGGCCCACTACCTGACGCGCTATTTCGGGCCGGCGACGGTGGCCGCTAACCCACTGCCGCTATCGCTGCAGTTCTTTCTGGCCCTGATGGGGGGGCTGCGCGGCAGCATCACCATCGGCGGGCTGGCCGCCGCTCTTAAGCTGATGAAGTACTATTATGTCCAGCAGCAGCAAGCGGCCCGGGCCGAACTGACGGCGCTGAAGGCCCAGCTGCATCCCCACTTTCTCTTCAACACGCTCAACAACATCTACGCCCACGCCCAGCCCACGGCGCCGGTGGCCGCCGAATTGGTGCTGGGCCTGGCCGGGCTGCTGCGCTACATGCTCTACTCGGCCCAGGCCCCGCTGGTGGAGCTGGCCGAGGAGGTAGGCATGCTCCGCGCCTACCTTGAGCTGGAGCAGACCCGCTACGGCAACCAGTTGGAAATGGTGGTGCACACGCCCGCGGATTGTCAGCAGCTGCGCATCGCCCCCTTGCTGCTGTTGCCCTTCGTCGAGAATTGTTTCAAGCACGGCACCAGCACCGTGCTGGAGCACCCCTGGCTGAGCCTGGACCTGCGGCTGGTGGGCACCACCCTGCAGCTGAAGGTCGTGAACGGAACGGCGGGCGGCCACCCTGTTGGCGCAAGCGGCGGCCTGGGCCTGGCCACGGTGCGGCGGCGGCTCGCCTTGTTGTACCCTGGCCGGCATCAGCTCGTGACCCGCGCCGAAGAAGAGCTGTATTTGGTTACCTTGACCCTGGCATTGGATCCGCCGGCCGCACTGGGGCTGCCGGCCGCCGCGCCCCGCCCATGAGCTTCCCGGTCTACAACTGCCTGCTGGTCGATGACGAGCCCCCCGCCCGGGAAGTGCTCAAGCGCTACCTCGCGAAAATGCCGATGCTGCGGCTGGCGGGCGAGTGCGCCAATGCCTTGCAGGTGCTGCCCTTCCTGCACGCCCACCCGGTGGACCTCCTCTTTCTCGACATTCACCTGCCCCAAGTCAGCGGCCTGGACCTGGCACGCACGCTGCAGCACCCGGTGCAGATCATCTTTACCACCGCCTACGGCGAGCACGCGCTGGAAAGCTACGAGGTGGCCGCCACGGACTACCTGCTCAAGCCCATTCGCTTTGAGCGCTTTGTCACGGCCGTGCACAAAGCCCTAGGCGCGCTGGCTCTTACCGGTCCGCTCGCCCCGCCGCTGGCGCCCGCTAGCCTCCCGGCGCCTGCGGCACCCGCCGCGTTCCTCTATTTCCGGGTGGAGCGAAAAATGGTGAAGGTGTTCTTGCACGAGATCCTGTATATCGAGAGCCTAAAGGATTACGTCAAGCTGGTCACCGTCCACGGGCCGGTGGTCACCAAGCACTCGCTGACGGCGCTGGAGGCGATGCTGCCCGCCACGGGCTTTGTGCGGATCCACCGCTCGTTTCTCATTGCCACCGCCTCCTTGCGCGCGTACTCCCCCACCCACGTGCAGGTGGCCGGCACGGAGCTGCCCATCGGCAAACTCTACCAGCGGGAAGTCGCCAAAGTGCTGGCAACCCGCTAGAAGCACCTCAGGATACTAATGCATTAGGCTGGCTGCATCACGGGTCCAAGAAGTAAAAATTATGCTTATCAGACGAGTATTCAGGTAAAATTAGGCCCTACGCTCATCGCCTGTAATCTCGCATTTTTGCTGCGTTCTTCCATAGAGAGGATGATGCCCCATGATACCGAAGCCACTGCTTTCGTGGTAGAAGCCGGCTTCTTGCCCTGCTGCTCGCCCATCGTAAGCCACATAGCAAATGTCTGGACCGAAGCCGAAGTGTTCCCGGACCGCTGCTTCGTGAAAGAAGCAATCAAAGTAGCACCAGTCTAAACCGCGGCCGTAGGGGTCGCCACGGTAGGTCATCGGGACGGCTAGTTGATGAAGGTATGCTTCCAACTGCTGTAAAGGACCCTGGTTCGGATTAGTGTCAATCATGCTGAGATGAGACAATTAGTTGCTTTTCTCACAGAAAGCCAAAGGAGATAAAAGCAAGAAACACCCTCATCTGACAAGGTAACTGCTTTCTGTAAAAAGTTGATTAACGTAATGTTGCTTATATCCCGAGTCTTGGAAATACAATAGATTTTATACACCTGTTTGTGCTTACATGCTATAGTACTTTTGCCACCTGCATGTTCTTCATACGGCTCCTTAGAGGCGCTTATGTTTGAGGGCTACCTCCTCTCGCATCAGTTCCATGGCATCAATGATGGTAAAGCTCTGGGCATCAAAGGTCAGAAACTTGCCGTCCCCAATGCCGCGGAGTGGTGCTGCCGGCCACTGTCCAAAGCGCGTCACTTTCTTCTGCCGGTCCCACCAGAAGAAACTGGTCTTATCCTGGTAAGAACCATAGAAAACAACATTCTGGTGACTGGTCGTTAGCGCCTGCGCCCCTTCAAAGTCCGCTGGGGTGGGTTGCCGTCGAAGTTGGCAGTCGTTTAAGCCCAGTTCCAGCAAAGGGAAGCCCGTATAGGTATACGCCAGGACGCGATCCCGCCCGAGCTTGCACAGCGCGTAACAATCCAGTAGGAAGTACGACTGACTAGAATTGAGACCGTAGCGTTGCTGACCCGTGAAGTCAAAGACCGCGAGTCCATCACTACTCGGTTTTTTGTCACTGGCCACGCCCTCATCAAAGTAGGACACCACAATCTGACGTGCTTGCACGAGGACGTCCGCAATGCCATCACCTGCTTCAAAGCTCAGGAGCTTCGTGCCCGCATAGTCAAAGATGTGCCCATTTGGCTCCAGGCGACTCCGCGCTTCAACGATAAGAAAGCGGGTGTTATCTAGAGCGCGAATCAGCGGAAACCGGAACTGGTAGGGCAACGGTACCTGGAAGGTCGGAGTCCACACTTCCCCGTGGCTCAGCAGGGCAAGATAGTTACCTTCTTCATCGGCATCCAGGTCCACGATTTGGTGCTTTCCACAAGGCAGTGGATAGGTCATTGAGTAGGTCACGGGAGCAGTGGGAGCGAAGAAAGGCGAAAGGTAGAAGTCTTTCAGGAGTACGACTACTAGATGTTGCCTAAGGAACCTATAACGTTCTGTAAAGGCTCTTCTACAGAATGTTAAAGGCAAACGCGTTCCTCTTATCCTCTTGGGGCTAACGCGCTATGGCCTGTAACGTGCCCGGCACCGGCCGTAGCGGCGTACTCAGTGAAGTACCGTCTTTACATTACCCTACCAGCTAGGAAGAAAGGTAAGTAACTGTTCATTTGGTACATAGAATAGTATTTCGAGCAGCAGGTTGCCGTGCGTAGCGCGTACGCGGAATCCAGCCTAGCCGAAAAAATAGCGAAAGAAGCCGGCAAAAACTTGCAGGCAATGAAAATATATTCTACACTTGTAGAGTAACCTCTATTCTTGTAGAATGAAACTGTCGGCAGCCGAAGAAGTTCTCATGCATTATCTGTGGCGCCGTGAGCGGGCGTTCATGAAGGACTTGCTGGAGGCCTACCCCGCCCCCAAGCCCGCCCCCACCACCGTGGCGACGCTGCTCAAGCGCATGAGCACGAAAGGCCTCGTCGGGTATCGGGAGGTGGGTAGTTCGCGTGAGTACTACCCCCTGATCGCCCAGCAAGCGTACTGCGCGACCCACGTGGAGGGCCTGATCAAGAATTTCTTTAACAATTCGAAAGCCCAGTTTGCCTCGTTTTTCACTTCGCAAGCCAACCTGACCACGCAGGAGCTGGAGGCGTTGCAACAGATCATCCAGGCGCAACTCGAGCAGAAGAAGCCATGAGCCAGTACCTGCTGGAAGCCAGTGTTAGTTTGCTGCTCACCTTCGGCTTCTACAAAGTACTGCTGGAACAGCAGCCCCTGCACCGGTTCAAGCGGTTCTATCTGCTGGGAAGCCTGCTAGCGGCGGCCCTGATCCCCTTGGTGTCGGTTGAGCGCGAGCCACTAAGGGTATGGGGGGACGACCAACCCGTCCGCGGCTGGCCGCTGGCCGCGGCCCCTACTTTTCCACCGCCAACGGGGCCACCCGAACCCGCGTCCGTGGCGGTGGGCTTCGACGTGGTCGCTTTCGGCGCGACGTATGGGCCCTGGCTGTATGGCCTTTTGACAGCCGTGTTCGTGGGCCGGTTCGCGCTCAACTTACGCCGGTTGCTTCGCCAGACGAGCGCGAATCCGCGCCAACCGTTTCGGGGTGCCACCCTGGTGCTACTCCCCACCGATACGCTCCCCTACGCGTTTCTGCACTATCTCTTTGTGTCGGAAGCGGCGTATCGGCGCCGCGCCATTGAGCAGGAGCTCTTCACGCATGAACTGACCCACATCCGGCAACGGCATTCCCTCGACGTGTTGCTGGTGGAAGTGCTCCTCTGTGTGGCGTGGTTTCATCCCGTGCTCTACGGGGTGAAGCGGGCGATGCAGCTCAATCACGAGTTTCTGGCCGACCAAGCCGTCAATGAGCGGCATCAGAACGTGCCGCGCTACCAACAGTTGCTGCTCGACAAAGTAGCCGGCGGCTTGACCGGGTCGCTGACCAGTGCTTTCGCCTTCCGCACCACCCAAAAACGGTTTCTCATGATGACCAAACCTACTTCCCGCCTGCGCGCCTGGCTACTGGGCGGAAGCGCCGCCTTGCTGCTCGGGGCTTTAGGGTTCCTGTTCGGCACCGATCTGGAGCCAGCCGCTGGAGCAGACCCCGTAAATAGCAACGCGAAGGTACGACAACAAATCGCCTCCGAAGCCGAGCAAGTCGTGCGGCAGCACGGCGACCGGTGGGGGAAGCCCGTGGAGGGACAAGGCCATGCCCAGCAAGAGGCTGCCTTATCTGCCGCGGCAAAGCGCCGGGGGATCGTACGCCGGCCCAACGCAGCGCCAGCCCAACCCCTCGAAACAGCGGCCGAACGAACGGCCCGGCTATACGATGAGCAGATCGCTGGGAGAGGCCTGCACGAAAAGAAGTACGCGGACTTGTCAGCGGAAGAGAAACAGGGAGTTCTGGTGGTGGAAAACAAGCCATTGCTGCGCCGTATGCCGACCGCCGCGCAATGGAAAGCCTGGCAGAACCCGCGCCAGTTTCGGGTGTGGGCGGAGGGCAAATGGCTGCAGGGACCAGCGCTGACCAAAAGGTATCAGCGCGCAGACATTGCCTCTTTCCTGATCAGCAACATCACGAAAGAGCTGCGGCAACGCGAGGGCTACGTACAGCAGGTACACCTGACTACCACCCAAGAGTATGAGGCCTATCGCAAGATGCCAGCAGCGCCCTATTTCGTTGTTGTGCTGAGGCCGACTTATTCGATAAAATAACTTTATTTATAGCATAAAACACAAAGTTTTACGCTCGTGGCTGTTGTAGAACTTATCACCCATCAAGCAAACAGCGCAAACTAACTGCTTAGCATAGCTAAAAATAGACGTTCAAACGTCCTTTTTAGCTTGATTTAGCTCGTAGAGCCTTTGCTTGGGGTGTCGCATCGAGTTCTGCAACAGCCACGCTCCTTTTTCTGTACAACTAGCCGTCTGACAAAAGGGGCTGTAGGAGAGGGAAAATGAGTTGAAAACGGTATAGAAAACTTGTACAGTAATCAAAGTACAAACCTCTTCCTCATTCGACCAGAAAGCTGTACTTTAGAGCATGAAGATCGGCTACGCCCGCGTATCCACTCGCGACCAGAATCTCGCCCTGCAACTCGATGCCCTGACCCAGGCGGGGTGTGAGCGTATCTTTCAGGAGAAGGCCTCTGGTGCGACTAAGGACCGGCCGGAGTTGGACCACCTGCTGGCCCTTCTGCGGCCCGGTGACACGGTGTACATCTACAAACTGGACCGGCTAGGGCGCTCGCTGAAGCACCTCTTGGACATGGTGGCCGAGTTTGAGTTTCGCAGCGTAGGCTTGGTCTCGCTCACCGATGCCATCAACACGGCTTCGCCCCAAGGTCGGCTGGTGTTCAACTTGTTTGCCTCCCTGGCTGAGTTCGAGCGCGAGCTCATTCGGGAGCGCACCCAAGCGGGACTAGCCGCGGCTCGTGCTCGGGGCCGGGTGGGGGGACGCCGGCGCGGGCTCAGTAAAGAAGCCGAACGCACGGCTATTGTCGCCGAGACCCTATACAAAGAGCAACAACTCGGCGTCAACGAGATTGCCCGGCAACTGCGTATTTCCAAAGTCACGCTCTACAAGTACTTGCGCCATCGCGGCGTACCTATTCACAGCCAGCCAAAAGGAGCTGCGCCGCAGCCCACTACGTGAGCAGGTGACTGCTTAGGTGCCTACGGACGATCTGCCACCCGTCGCTATTCGTCTGCAGCTGGCTTCGTCGATCCTTGTAACGCAGTCGTAACGGCCTCCAAGCGACGGACTAGTTCTTCGTTGCTGGGAAAGAACGGCCGCAGCTCCGTCGGTAAGGTATCGGTTAAGGTATAGGTGGCCACCCCAATGGGCTTGCTGATGTCGCGCAAGGCAAACTCCACGATGGTGCGCTGCTTGCTGCTACAGATGATGATGCCGATGCTCGGCTGCTCGTGGGGCTTGCGCTCCTGCTCGTTGATTAAGGACAAGTAGAAGTTCATCTTGCCAGCATACTCGGGGCGGAACTCGGTGATCTTGAGCTCCACGGCGATTAAACACTGTAGCCCGCGGTGGTAGAGCAGAAGGTCGATGAAGTACTCGTTGCCTTCCAGCTCCAAGCGGTACTAGTTGCCGATGAAGGTGAAATCGCCGCCCATCTCCTGCAAGAAGCGGCGCACGTTGCCCAGTAGTGCCTGCTCCAACTCGTACTCGGAGTGTGGCTCGGTCAGCTCCAGAAAGTCGAAGGTGTACTCATCTTTAAGGGCCAGCGCGGCCTGCGTTTGCTGGGCGGCGGAGAGGGTCTGGGCAAAGTTGTGCTGGGCCAGCACCGTGCGCTGATACGCCTGGGCACTGAGTTGCTGAGCGAGTACAGCTTTGGTCCAGCCCTGGCGCCGCGTTTGCTGCGTGTAGAACAGGCGTTCCTGTGGATCTTTGCAGCGGGCCATGATCAGCAGGTGCTTGGCCCAACTGATTTCTCCAACCAATGGTTGGAGAAATCAGTTGGCGCTGTACTCCAGGTAGAACTGGCGCATATACCACAAGTTCTGCACGAAGAAGCCACTCAGGCCCGCAAATTCCTGTTGCAGGTCGCGAGCCAGCGTTTCCACGACGGCTTTGCCCCTGCCCTGCTGCTGCTGGCGCTCGGCGATGAGCCGGCCCAAGTCCCAGTAGAGCTGCATCTGCTCTTTGTTAACCTGTTGCAAAGCGCGGTACTGGGCAGCACGTACGCGCTGCTTGACGGCGGAGAGTAGTTGCGCGTAATCAGCGGGAAGAGAGGTCATAGCGGAAAAGTAGGCAGCAACAGCAGTCCAACAAAGAAATTGAAATCAAGATGGATGTGGGCAGCAAGGAGCCAAGGTGCGCAAGAGAATGCTAGCCAATACCTTCTACTTCTAGTGCGACCACACCCCCGGTTGCTAGACACTGTGCGAAGCAATTCGCAACAGGTGAGGCTGTGATCATACGAAAGGGCCTACATAGGGACTAGTTCAAGCGGCAAGCATCGCAACGCTTTACAAAGCAGCACGAACTCGCAGTAGCAGCCGACGCACGGCGGTGGCATCAAACGTCTTCCCGCGTCGGGTACGATAGTCACCCCTATTCAGCTCGTCGGCAATTTGCTGCAGCGTCTGCCCCTGTTGCCGTAGGAGCATGGCTAAGCGTGTGGCTTGCCGGTTCTCCTTGTTCTCGCGGGCATTGCGCTGACGTACTTCTTGACCCTGGCGAATCGCTGCGCTCGTTAGGTTGGTAGGAACGCCCAGTGCTATACCGCGGGCTTTAAGCGCGTTTAGTGCTTCTTTGGTGCGTTTACTAATCAGTTCGCGTTCATGCTGGGCTAAGACAGCAAAAATACCGACGGTAAGGGTATTGGCATCGGGCATGTCACAGCAGACGAAGTCCACCCCACTGTCCCGGAGCGCAAAGATAAAGCCGGCGTTACGCGAGAGTCGATCCAACTTAGCAATAAGTAGTGTTGCACCCGTTTTGCGCGCATGTGCAATTGCCGCCAGCAACTGCGGGCGCTGATCTCTTTTACCGCTCTCCACTTCTGTATAGTGGGCTAGCAGCTGAGCTGGTGGTCGAGCATATTGGTGAACGGCGTATCGCTGGGCCTCTAGGCCTAACCCGGAAGTACCTTGCTTGGTCGTACTGACCCGGTAATAGGCGACATACTGCTTCATACAAGCAAAGTACTCCTGATTTGGCATTTTACAAACGCCCGTTTGTAAAATGCCAAATTCATCCTTTCTCTCAAAATCTCGTGCTAGAAGAAGCCCAGGAATTGCACATGTTAGTATATTTCAGTACAAAATATTCATAGGTTTTATACCAAAAAATACTAATTTGTGTTGATCGTGTTTTACTGACGTAGAGGAAAAATTTATACTATTAGCCCCTAGTACATGGCTTAGCACCCTGTTAAACCCTGAAAATCATGCTACCTGTGGCAATACTTTTTACTCTACTCATCCATAGCCGTTACTTCAGGGTAGGGTACAAACTAGGAAATTCTGTCTTGAGCAGGTTGATGGCCACGCCTCCTAAGTTGTCAAAGATCTTGTTGCCGACTTCATGGTCACGTAACAGCGGATGACTAACTTTCATGAGCTTGGCAATTTTGACTTCGTCGTCCCCCATGAAGTTGAGTACGTGCTGAATTTGGCTGCTTGTCATCTTCAGCTTCTGCAACCGCGTGACAACGCGCTGTTGCAGGGTAGGCAGTTCAGCAGACAGGGCTAAACTCATTTGCTTTTCCACAGGCCGGATCTTGCTGGTCGTTTTACTGGTGAGCAAAGGCTGGTCTGATTTGTCGAGCTGAGCTAGAGGCGCGGGAATAGAGAAGCGCACGGCGTGTACCTTTTTGCCTAGCTTGATAGGATCATAGGCAACCATCCAGCCAAGGGAGTGAAGTTCGCGCAGGGCGGGTTCGAGTACGTAACGTTTGAAATCGTAAAAGAGCGTATAAGTCACATCGTTGTCGTCGCCGAGCACCTGCTTACGCAGCGTATCAAATTCCACCTCCCACCAACCTACATCATCCCACGACTTCAGAAGCCAGTATAAACGGTGAGCGTGGGCCGACTTGAGCGTAAGTAAGGTTTCAATTTCCACGTGGGTGTACTGCTCGGCCAACTGCAGCAGGAAGGGCTTGATTTCCGGGGCGAAGTTGCCCGTCAAAAACCCAGTACCCTCGTTTAGATCGATGTAGCTGATGATAGAATAAGCCGTAAATCGCTTTTTATTGCCCATTTGTGACTCAATGCTGACCACCTTCGACATAAGGCTTTTGCAGGCATCACGTATGGTTTCGTACACACTTCCCCCCTTCTTCTGCGTCATGACCCGACTCAAGGCAATGGAAATACCCGGCAACTCAGTTTGGTCTTGGTGGATGCAGCCAAGAGCCAAGGCAAAGATTCGGGCTTCCACGTGCGTTAGCTTCAGAGGTGCTCTGACCAAAGCATTGGCTTGATAGGCTCGTGGGTAGATAGTACCGGGATCGGGAGTAGAACCAGTTGACATCATAGCGACGATGAGGAATTTAGCCTAAGATACGTACCGGCGTGAAAATGCATAGTGTTTCACGCAAAATAAAAGTCTGGTGCCATTTTTCACGCAGATATCTCCAGCACATTTCAGGTGCCATTTTTCACGCAGAAAAACTTGGCGCGGACCAAGAAGTGCCGTTTCTCACGCAGGAGTGCCATTTCTCACGCACATGGTGCCGTTTCTCACGCAGGAGTGCCATTTCTCACGCACATGGTGCCGTTTCTCACGCGATAGAGTGCCATTTCTCACGCACATGGTGCCGTTTCTCACGCGATAGAGTGCCATTTTTCACGCTACAAGGTGCCATTTTTCACGCAGGAATCCTCTTTAAGATTCTGATTATAAATAAGTTATGCGTCCCTGAATAAAGAATATAAAGAATAGCTTTAGAAAACAGAAGAGATTCTGGTTTTTTGAAAAGAGCACGTCATGCAGTTTACACTCAATAGGTGAGTAGCTAAAAAGTGCTTATCTGGGATTGTAGCATCGATTTGTTCTCCCGAGCAGGGCGGAAAACATCAATAGTTCAAGCGCTTAGAATCTTTCAGAGCATTTGCGTGAAAAATGGCACCCCGCTACACCGGATTCAGGTGAATTATCTACGTGAAAAATGGCACTACTTAGCCAGTCTTGGCGGATGTAACGTGAAGGAGGTCTTGACTCACTAGGTGATGCAGGTTCGACGGCAGCACCTTCACTAAACTTAAGATTTAGTATCTGTTCGTAATAGCTACTCCTGCTAACAAGCACCTCTAGGGTAGACATTACTGGACATGCGCCTAAGCAGCGAGCAGCTCTCCGGGCTGGTTCGATCAGCTACCGGACACTGCATCCGGGTTCATAATTCTTGATCAGTTCGGGCTTCGTGTGGCTACCACAAACAAGAATTTGTGCGTCGGCTGCCTATGCTCCAGTATCAGCGATACTGGAGCATAGGCAAACTGGTAGCTCGTTAGCGAAAAACTTAACTTGGGCAGGTCTTTCAACTGGTTTCCGGCAAGGAACGAATTCGCAAGGAGTAAAATGGCTAGGCAAACCATAAACTGCTTTGCAGGCCAAGAAATCGGACCAAGCGGCCCGCATGAATGACTACAGAAACCACTTTCTATGTCTCGGTTATCGTACTTAGGTTTAGACTGCTAATTGGCTATAGAAGTAAATGCAAGGTTGCCAGTTTGTATGTCCACCTCTTTATCTTACCCTGTACCTTCACCCTTTCCAAGACTATGTGCAGTACTTCTTGCCTATAGAACTATTCGAATAATTAGTTCATTGCTAACACAAGGTCGTACTTTGCTTTATTCCTGTAAACTAACCACCAAGTCCCTTCCTGAGGCTCGACACAGCTCATATTTGGCGGCTATATATCCTTTAGGATAGAAATAGCTTACTTCATTAGTGGATGTACTGACACTAGCTGTAATAGTATCTATTCTCAGCTTTATTCTGACTGCAAGCCCAATAGGTCTCAGGTGAGCGGTCATAGCTGCAGGTCTTTCACCAGAAACACCCCTCCTATTGCCTAGCAAGCACTCAGGTGAACTGTCCCTCCTACCAATGTCATACGTATCTATGTATAAACGTTTGTACATTTATACATACAAACTTTTATACGTAAATACGTATAAACAGAAAAAATTATAATTGAATTATAGTTGCGCTTATAAAATAGCTGCTGTGTACGCCAAAATGCCAGAAGGTTCTAACGTAAGAGTGTTTTTACGCTAATATGTTTATACGTAAAAACGTTCTTACATATAAGCGTATTATTTCTTATATGTCGGAATTAATTGGTTTATAGTCAATCATTTGATCATGTGACCCTAAAACCTGTATCAGTAGATGAAATGTAAGTGCATACTACTGTTTAGACGTTAAAACGTATTTACGTTTTAACGTCTAAACAGTAGTATGCACTTACATTAGTACACTTAGACGTAAATTGTTGTTACTTGCGTAGGTTCACACCTCTTAGCTACTCATGAAAACACTTTGCTTTTCCAATAACAAGGGAGGGGTAGGTAAAACTACCTCTGCCTTAAATGTGGGCCTAGCACTAGCCCGACGAGGTCACCGGGTGCTGTTCTGCGACTGTGATCCACAACGAAGTTTAACTATTTCATTCGAGGGCGCAGACATCCCGGAGCATGTAGGGATGTTGCTCATGCGTAAAGGGGAGTTCAGCCTCGACGACATTCACGCCGTGATTCGCCCAGTGGGCGAGAACGTCGACTTGCTGCCAGCCAGTGCAGAGATGGAAGCAAACGAGGCGCAACTACCGGGCTGGGATGCCGAGCATTCCACCCGATTGGCAGACATTTTGGAAATGGTAGGACCGGAATATGAGTATTGCGTGATAGATACCAAAGGAAGCATTGGTACGCTAACTTGGATTGCCCTGGCCGCTGCTAATCTGCTTTACATCCCCGTGGATCCAGAGTTTTACGGATTTGAAGGACTCACGAACCTAGTCAATACCTGCACTCGATTGCGGCGACGTATCAATCCCTCGCTGCGCATCGGAGGTATATTTTTTACGAAGTATTCTCCTGCTTACCGCTCGCGACTACGCCATGATGTCGTGGATTTGATCAAGGAACATTACGGCAAGGAAGCCCCTGTGTTTAACACAACGGTTAGGCAAAGCACGGCTATCCCAAATGCTCAGATGGCAGGAACGAGTTTGTTTGACTACGCTCCGGATTCTACCGGTGCAGAGGATTATGAAGCATTAACTGACGAAATTCTGCAACACCTTCAGCATGGCAACTAATAACTCTCCCAAAGCTGCTCTACGGCCTGCCTTAGCCCGTTACAAGGACAAGCCACGCCCCACTTTGTCCGAGAATCCAGCTGGTATACCCCCGCCCGTACCGGTAATCGAAGGTATTCTTGATACGCCGCCAATGATGAATGAAGCGGCTGAACAAGACAGTAAGAACGTCGATAGGGTGGGGGAGCTAGACACGACCACGCCAGCAAATGCTACGCAAGAAATTCCGGAGCAGGTTCCTTTCAACTCACAAATTCGGTTTCAAACGTATTTGCGTATCAAACAAGCCCAGTTCTATGACCGAGTAAAGATCAAGGACCTGACAGATGAGGCCCTCAACTACTACCTTGACCAATTTGAGGGTGCCAATACTCCACTACCTCCAAAGGTATTGCAGGAGGTGCTTAATCAAGGCAAGATTAAGGGATATAAGAAGCGAGGCAAGTAGAACACATGATCTTCCCAGGATCATAAGAAATATCCCCACCTATTTTACCGGAAGACCCCAGCTTTGCGAGGAGATGGTCATAAAGAAAATCAAGCTCGATTTAGAATCAGAGTAAGGCACCCTAGGCTGCAGTAGGAGCAAATCATCCTACTGCAGCCTAGGATGATTTGCTAACAGCAGATAATACGAATTTTGGTTTTCCACTGTATGTATATGAGTGAGAACTCGCATGCGGCTCCAGTTGCAAGAAGTACGCTGTCTTGGTTAGTTGCCTGCTGTAGGCGCAGGTTCAGCCATTCGACCCGGTGAACACTTACCAGCTTTCGCTCAGCGTCAGCAGCACGTGCCCGTGCGCCAACTCTGCCAAGCGTAATAGGTGTCACCCGCCACCTATTACGCTTGGCAGCGACGATAGCTACCTCCGCCAGAGCCGGTAACCGGTTTGGCAAAGAATAGTACAGCAAGCTTTTAAGCGCCATGGCCATGCAGGGAACGGCCCTGCTAGTAGACGGGGTACTGGTAGGTGACTTCTCGCTGCCCGTAGAAGGCAAGCGCTAGGCGTAGTAGCAGTAGGCAATTGTCACGTAAGGGCAACCACTAGCGTACTGGCCACGCCGCGGACCGCTACATCTGGTGAGGGCGCAGCTTATTGGCCGAAGAGCTGCTGAAACAGGGCGCGCGTGTCCCGGGCAATCTCCTCGGGCAAGTGCGGGTGCAGACTCAGGCGCACCAGCGTCTTCGTGCATTGCAGCACCAGGTTCTCGGCCAGCGTGGACGGTTGCGGCTCGCTCCACGAGCTCCGCCGCGACGGGGTACTGGTAAAGTACGTGTCGTACTTTACCTCGAGCGCGGCAACGCCGTGCCAGAAAGCAGTAAGTTGCGCCGCGACGTCGGCGGGGTACGGGGGTGGGGAGAGGCGGCGCATAGCGAGCAAGAAGAAAACGAACGAGTCGCAACCTAGGCAGGCAGCAACCTAGCGAATACTGACAGGGGTTGCTAAAACGTTATAGCAACGGAAGATATAAAAGGGCGGTCCGATTCCTTCTTTTGATTACTAGTGGCTGCTCGGATCAATAGCGCAAAATAAAAGGACGTGACAGGCAGAGAAAT
>NZ_MTSE01000040.1 GCF_002154225.1 Hymenobacter crusticola | reverse complement strand
CGACGACGTCACGGTGCTGAAACGGTTCCATACGTGCGGCACCCGCAGCCCGCATAGTAAGCTGACCGATCAGGGCATCCAGCAGATTCGGGCGTTAGCGGCGCAAGGCTACAGTAACCAAGCGCTAGCGGTCCAGTTCGGCGTGAGCCGCCCCACCATCTCGTATGTGGTGCGCGGCAAAACGTGGCGCACGGTGTAAGTGGTAGAAAAACAGCAAGCCCCTCACGCGAGGGGCTTTTGCATGCTATAAAGTCCTGGACCACTACCTGATGGAAGAGCTTTCTACTATCTTCCAGCGTGCCTTGGTCCTGTCACTGGCTTCGAGTAGCACCGGGTGGGGACGTATTTTCGGCTATACTGGGCTTATGGAACTTCAAACAGCACGCTTATCCTTACAGGAAGTAACCTTAGCCGATGTAGCCGCTATCCACCAGTTGCACTCTCTGCCGGAAACCGACGAGTTCAATACCTTGGGTATTCCCGATCGTCTCGAGACCACCCAGCGGCTGGTAGGCGAGTGGGTTGCCCACCAGAATGCGACGCCTCGCACATCATACACGTTTGTGATGCGGCTGCGAACCACCCAGGCGTTTGGCGGCCTGATGGCGCTCAACTTGGGGAAAGTCAACTTTAGAAGTGCCGAGGTCTGGTACAAGATCCATCCCACCCACTGGCGGCAAGGGTACACCACCGAAGCCTTGACTGCGTTGCTGGACTTTGGGTTTAGCACTTTGTCGCTCCACCGCATTGAAGCGGGCTGTGCCGTGGAGAATAGCGCCTCCATCCGAGTACTGGAAAAAGTGGGAATGCAGCGGGAAGGGCGTAAACGGCAGATATTACCCATTCGCGGGGAGTGGGTGGATAATTACTTCTATGCGATCTTGGAAACTGACCGCAAATAAGAATAGTAGCATGCAGCTTGCTCACCTACCTGCTCTTTTATAATAATCTGCGCCGCGCACTGCGTGGCTCATTGTCGTTTCTCCTGCAGGTGGGAGTGGGTCAGGGCAGGAGATGCTTGCTTTTATAACGTCGTGCACTTAACGTAGAAGTAGCTGATTCCCCCACTGCCGTTGCTGAAGGCGCTTACCTCTTGCAGGTTCTTCACCGAACGCCAACGGATCACATTGTCTCGGCTCTGAAACGAGGGGGTTGTAGCCGGTAATCCTAGGGCTTGAATAGCCTCATCGGTAAGGGGTTCGGCAATACCGTTGATTGTGATCCAGTCGGCTTTATGCTGAATAAAGACAATATCGAAGCGCCCTTGTTGGTAGGTGTGCCGCCCACAGGGGACACGCCCACAAGGGGCGGTGCGAACGGCTTCGGCGCGTGCCTGATCAGGCTTGCCCAAGAGTTGCTGTACTTGCTGCGGGCTCTTGCCAGCGAGCTGCGTGACGTCATACACCAAGGCAGGCTTGGGGAAGGGAGACTCTGTGGAGGTCGCCGTCGCTTCCGAATGAGTGGAAGAAGGCTCACAGGCGCTTACTAGCGTCAGCAACAAAAGGGCAGGTAGGCGTGTATACATCGTCGTCAAGCACCTGGGTTAATTCAGCACAGCTAGGTGCAGAGTAGGATAGCAAAAAGCTGGCCCGTATGGCTGGGCTTTTCTTATCTTTCGTTATGACCCCAGCCAAGACGTTAGCCGAGTATATCCTGCAAGAAGAGACTCGCAGCAAGCAAGTAGAAGTAGGTGCACGTCGCAGCCACGATTATGACTTAACTCGCGACTTAGAGATCATTGCCGAGGACTTTCAGCAAACCGCTTTCGGGAAGGTAGTCGTAGCTGAGGGACTGACGGTAGAAGCACTGTATACTTCACCGGGAAGGAGCAGAAGGCTGGAGTGGACTGGTCTTGACCTTACAGAAAACAGCCTCCTTACCCTAGTGGCCAGTTCACTTGATCAGCCCATAACATAGCGGCTTGATAAACCAGGTGAAATACCGGTTCTTTCAGGTACAAGTAGCCGGCAATGCTGCTCGGAAAGAGGGTTGCGGCGCGACTTTTCATCAGACCATACTCCTGACGGGCCGCGGGGTTAGCACGCAGATAATCGCGAAACAGCAGAGCATAGCGGGTATTGAACCGGCCGGCTTCCCGCACGTGCAGGTGCACGCGCCGCTCACCCGCCGGCTCACGCAGGTAGCACTTGCGTAGGTCCAGCGCGTGGGGTGGCAAGCCGTGAAAGATATCGTATTCGAACCCGGGGCGCAGTCGAAATCCGGCCTGGGCTAAGGGCTCCAAGAGGGCTGGTGCATACTCTAGGTTAGTGACGGTGAGTTGGACATCCAGTACGTCCTTGGCTACCAGACCCGGTACGGCCGTGGAGCCAATATGATCAATACTTACGAGGTCGGCTCCTACGAGCACTTGGATCCGCTGGGCCAACGTAGCAAACTCATCGGCCCAGGTGGCTTGGTAGGGCACCAGCACCACAGGTCGGGAGGATCCAAAAATGGGCAGGTTGGCCATGGTAGTGATCGGGCTTGCGCATAAGATAGCAAAAAGCCCGGCCGTATAGCTGGGCTTCATCTGTGAGCAGAACACTGTATCAAAAAAGAAAAAGCCCACTCCTACGAATGGGCTTTGATTTGTCAAGTAAAGCTACTTCTAAGCATGGTTGAAGCGGAGCCGTTTCCCTTTCTGCTTAGGATGTGACGCTTTCTTATGGAATACCTTGCTTTCCTCTTGTTTAGCTTCTTCATCCCAGGAGTCAAACAGGGCAGTGATGTGTTTGGATGATTCCTTTTCAGAAACCAACCTGTCGTGGGCAGGTATCTTATTCATAGTTTCTGCGGTTCAGTGTACAAGGATAAGAGTTTAACGACTTTGAGAGGCAGTTCGTGCGCCTGCTTTTCAAAATAAGATCGGTTAGCTCTATTTTGTTTATAGTTATGTTGGAGTTTACGCAACTCACTATTCCAAAGATTTCTCAGCTTTATTGAGTCCCATCCCGCTGGTGGGCGAATTAACCGATGAACTTTCTTGCCTGCTACAGCTCGAAGTTCAGCCAGATTGTAGTCACAAGCAAAGTACAGGTCTTGTTCACTGAAATAACTGCCTCTCGGATGGTTATGGGTCAAGATACCATCTTCCATCTGGACTAATTCACCATGTACAAAATTTATTCCGCTTGTTGTGCCAGTTCTGCTCACAAGGAGATTTCCTTCCTGGTCAAAAAGCACCCCAATTTCTACTGGTGATTGAACGATTTGGCGTTCTATGCTTCGTAGTAACTCGTCACCTGAAAGCGATGCATCAACCAGTAATTGATCAAGGGTAAAAGCCTTTTCTACTCCTGGTTCAAAACCATTAACTTCTTCTCGTAAGGAATGACGGCGAAGAAAGGTCTTAATGCGCGTGAGAAGTGAACGAAGCAAAGAGGATGGGCGCTATAAAGATGACGATCGCGATAAATAAGCTTGTTACGAATGTAAGGGCAAGTGCGATAGATCCCGAATATATTCTGTAGTTGATCAGCCTTCAGCTAGCTAATAGCTCTTGGTAACTGGTATAGAGTTAGACAGCTGCTAGGAAGAACAATCTTACTAGCTAGTAAACGTGGAAGAATGGGATAAGCCAGATGAGACCTGGCGACTATGGGCAATAGACCGAGCTGATTACCTGCGGAAGTTCGCGCACGAAGGGCGATTCCACGCCGGCGTACACGAGAACGTGGTGAAAGACTTTCGAATCGCCGTGCATATTATGGCACAGGTATAGTACTACTACCTGATGGCATGAGGAAGCACTGCGTGAGCTGTTAGGTAGGGCTGAGATGACTAGTTTCTGAAATCATCACCAGCATAGAGCGAGAAGAATGCAAGACTTTTGTTATCTCCTTTTTACTCTATCTCGCATGAATGTTCAGCAAGCATCTGTTCTCATTACCGGAGGCAGCGAAGGCATTGGTTTGGGACTGGCAGTGCGCTTTCTGCAAGCCGGTAGCCAAGTCCTCATCACAGGCCGCGACGCCGATAAACTAATGCGAGCAGCAGCAGCTTGGCCCGGGCTACAAACCTTGGTTAATGATCTAAGTAAGCCAGCGCAGCGCGAGGACTTGGCGCGTCATATCCAGCGAACGATGCCTTCGCTGAACGTTGTCGTAAACAATGCGGGCATTCAACGCCGGGTGGGGCTGGCGCAGGACCAAGCCCCGTGGGCTGAGCGGCAACAAGAAGTGGATCTATTACTGGCGGCTCCTGTTCACCTCAACCACCTGCTGGTTCCGCTGCTGCTGACGCAGCCCCAAGCTAGTCTGGTCGTGAATGTGACCTCGGGTGGCGCGTATATTCCGCAGGTCTTTGCGCCCCTCTATAGCGCCTGCAAAGCAGCCGTGCACAGCTACACGCTAACGCTGCGGCAGGCGCTGACCGGGACGGCGTGTCGTGTAGTCGAGTTAATTCCGCCGGCGGTGCGCACGGCCCTGGCAGGCCCTGGTGCCACACACGGGGTACCCGTGAATGAGTTCTGTGACGCCGTGTTCCCTCAACTACTCCAGGAAGAAGTTACGGAAATAGGCTATGGGCCAACGGCCGCTGTAGTGCCACAGCTCGGGGACCAGCCGGTGAATGCGTTATTCCAAGCCAGTACTGTCCGATTTCCGACTGCTACCTACGCAAACCGGACCAATGAGCCTCCACGTCGTATGACCCCTCCTGCTGCCTCAACGGATTAGGTCCTGGTTGTCGGTAATGAACTACTGAACCAGGCACCTGAGAAGGTTCGAAAGTCGATAAGTCTTTTAGTAAGATGCAGAAAGCCCCTTGTACTGGAGGGGCTTTCTGGTTTCGATGGCTTACTGATCCGTGTCGGTAATCTCTAGGCGTCCTTGCTCGTCATAGCGGATGACGAGCAGAGAAGTTGTAGAAGCAAGAAAGCCACTTCCTATGGGGAGGTGGCTTTTTGCTTAAGGTCTGTGTGGCGCTGATCATTGAGATTGCGCGTTCAAGCGTTTCTCCAATATCTGTATCCGTTGTTCTAGTACAGCTGAGCCAAATGGCAAGGGAGGAAGAGGGTTTCATGTGCAATAAATCAAGGCGCCGTTAAGCCACGACTGGACGAACAAAGGCCAAGCAACGAACCCTCCCCATGGAGTGGCACCTGGGCAGCGTGCGCCGTATGCCGCGAGTGGTGACGCTGACAGGGAGGCTTTCCTCGGTCTGCTCGGCTGTAGGTGGCTACTTAGTGCTTGGGGGCTGCTGCGGGAGCTGGTGCTGAGGTGGCGTGCTGGGTTTGGAGCCGTTGCTGCTCCGCCTCTTTTTTGAGGGTGTTTAACTGCAAACTCGCCCCAACTATTCCAATCAGCAGGGACGGTACGATGATGCCCAGTACAAACGGGAAAAGGCCTCGTATCAGGCGCCCCGCCAAGCTCAGGCCCGTATGCGCCAGCATAGCGCTGTAGGCCCAGGTGGCGTAGCCAAAGCTCACCAGCGACATGAGAGCCCCCACTTTGGTAATATAGCTAGTGCCGGAATACAAGTAGGAAACGGGTAGCGAGAACAGCGTTAGCGCGTTGCAAACCGCCGTGATAAAGGCGGCAATGACAAGGCATTCCGCGTAGTTGTAGCCCCCGCGGCGCAGAAACAACCGCGCAACGGCGGCGATGACCGGTACCAGCCCCACGTACACCCAGCTCATGTATTTGGCTACGAAGGCAACACTGGACTTTTGGGCCTGCCAGACGGCCTCGGGGATGGCCGGGTCACGGGGGGGCAGCATGTCGATGTGCAAGACCGCGGAAATAAAGGCGTAGCTGCCGGTTACCAGCAGCAAGAGCGACAAGGGCGGAAAGTGGTACTTGCGTTGCCCGGCCAGATAGCTGCGAATGGTGGAGCCGGGACGGATCAGAATGTTCCAGATCGAGTAGAGAATACCTTTATCGACATGCCAGATGCTGTGCGGAATCTCATGGAGCATATGCCCCATCGTGAGGCGGTGCGTGTGGTGGGCATCCTGGCCGCAGTGGCCACAGAACCGGTCGGGGACCAGCGTGCTACAGTTCAGGCAGGCCGCTGGCACGTGATGGACGGCGGGGCCCAAGGCGGCCTCATGCACCGAGCGGGCCAGTTGGGAGTCCAGAACAATGGACGGGGTAGTGGTTGAATGCATAGAAGAGGAGGAAGAATCTAGTTGAATAAAAGCTATTTGCAGCAAAATAGTAAATAAAACCTCGTCGCTGACTAGTGACAATTAGTTCTTACGCAAGACGTAAGCGCCCTTACTAGGGACAATCTGTATAGAGTATAGCGCCACACACCATGGATCTTTAAAGACCGGCGACGGAAACACAAGATTTCGTTCATTTGAAACCAAAAAGCCCCTCCTGATAAGAGGGGCTTTTCTTAGGTAATACACTGTAGGGTTTAATCCGATGTTGTCTCTACTGCAACTAGTCTTTCCCGGTACGCTCAGAACTGGGATGTGGGCTATTACGCAGATAGTACTTCATCCAGCAAGGCAAGGGTCGTGGCAATACCTTCTTGGAAGCCTCCTGCCAGGAACAGGTTGAGGGTGGACTCCTCTTCGAAGGTAAGCACCATCTCGATCTTAGTTCTATTTCCCTCCAGAGCGGAGAAGGTCGTATCCCGGTAAGATTTCGGCCCCTCCAGAACCGGGTTACCCGCCTCATCACAAAACCTGCCGATGGAGGAAATGGCGCGGCCTTGTTCAATAGCCGTAAACTGCGCATAGACCCAGTGGGCCTTTCCTTCTGGACTAACCATGGCATACAGCCAGATACCCCCGACGGTGAAATCCATCACTTTCGTGACGGCCGTCCAGTGTTTCAGCACGATCCACTTTTCGAGCAAAGCCGGCTCGGTCCAGGCGCGCCATACTTTCTCCACTGGCGCATTAAACTCGCGTGCGACGTGAATCTGCTTAGCGCCCCGGTCGGTTTCGAACACAAAGTTGGTTGTCATGATGGGTTAGTTTACAAGTCATTGAGTAAGGAATCTAATTGGTCAAAGCGCGTCTGCCACAACGAGCGAAAAGATTCCAACCATTGGTCGATCTCTTTCAGCTTAGCACTGTTGATCTGGTAATAGATCTCTCGCCCGCGTTGGTCCTGTGCCAAAGCGCCGCATTCGGTTAAGATCTGCAGGTGTTTGGATACGGCTTGCCGGCTACTGCCAAAATGCCCGGCAATGGCATTGGGCGTTAGGGCGCCAACGGTCAGTAGCGTGAGGATCGCCCGGCGGGTTGGATCGGCGATGGCCTGGTAAATATCACGTCTCATATCAATGCGCAATCGTTTGGTTGCAAATGTATACGCAACTGATCGATTGCGCAAATGTTGAGTTGCATTATACGTGTGGACGGCCGTATCCAACGCGCCCATGGGGCTCTGAACGCCCACAACAGGGGTTTGATGCAGCGATCACTAATCGCTTGCCCAGGCAGCTACTCGTCACAACGGAGCGAAAGCATCCGCCAAGATCTGTTGGAATGAGTACCCTGACGACGGTTGGCGGCGTGCCTTGGGCAACACCTAGTGCCGCTGAAGCAAGTACCCGTGTCGAACGATAAAGGGTATACCAACCTTTCCTTGAGCGTAGGTTGAAAACCGGAAAGCCACTTCCTATCGGAAGATGGCTTTTTTACTAGGAGCTAAGCAGCTGGTTATTGGACTTGGGCATTTAAGCGTTTTTCAAGAGTCTGTATGCGTTGTTCTAGTGCTTTTACTTTGGCGTCGGTAGCATTACTATCCGCTCGTTGAACTAGGAAGAAGAGGAGGGAGACGAGGATGACAACGACAGCCGCGATTCCGCTGACCTTGGCCCACTTGAGGGATCCTTTGGCACTGGTGGCGGCGTCTTGGGTACTATAGGCGCTGATGCGTTCTAGTTCTCGTTGGCGGAGCCATTGCTTATTGATAAGAAGAGTAGTTAGCTTCCGTATAAGTAGGCAGAAGGGCATGTAACAAACTGATGGTGTATATATGCTGAAGCTAATTAAATTAGTAAATGAAGTAAAGCTATTAATTATGCTGAATATCAGTATATTATAAGTAATAAAGCTAATTTTAATGGAAATATTTTCCTGGTTATCTGTTACATTTTATAACATATTTCATAAATATCAGTAAATTCGTAACAGAAAAGAACGTATAAATCACGCTATTTGAACGCGTCAAGAATGGAAATGCAAGCGCAGGGATCAAGCTTAGGGAATAATATAAAGGCGTTTAGAACGAATATGGAGTTGAGCCAGCAACAACTGGCAGATTTTCTGGGAGTTAAGCGGGAAATGGTTTCATATTTTGAGAACGGCACGCGTAAGCCTTCTATCCTGTTACTGGAAAAGCTTGCTAACCTCTTCGGTATTAACCTTGCTGATCTTCTGTCAAATAATCCACAAGAGCAGCAGTTGGCTGCTGCATTTGCTTTTCGTGCGTCAGGCGAATTAGGTGCCCCACAACTAGAACAAGTGGCAGACTTTCGGCGCATTGTGACCAATTATCTGAAAATGCAAGAGTTACTGAAACGTGAGCAAGAGTAGAGAACTAGATGCCCAAGTAATTGAGGCCAAAGCCAGTCGCTTTCGAGCGGCTCATCAGTTAGGTCAGACGCGAAGCATTGATTTTGAGGTGCTGTTACGCCGCCTGAACGTCCTAACTGTGTTTCGGCCTTTAGATTCTGCTTTTTCCGGTATGGCGCTAAAGAGCGGCGAAAACCGGTTTATTTTAGTTAATTCCGATCATAGTAAGGGAAAGCAAAATTTCACCATTGCCCATGAACTCTATCACCTGTTCATTCAGGAGCGCTTTGAATCGCAAGTCTGTAACACAGGCCGGTTCAATCAGCAAACTGATGCAGAGGAGCGCAATGCCGATTGGTTCGCCGCGTACTTGTTGATGCCCTACGATAGCATCTTAGCTCGAATTCCAGAGGAAGAGTACGAACCTCATCCGCATTTGTCTTTGCCTACCATTGTGAAGCTAGAGCAGTACCTGCAGTGCTCGCGTGCAGCCCTTCTAGTACGCCTCAAAGCCATGAAGTTGATTACGGTAACAGAGGAAGAGGAATTCAAGCAACAAGTAGCAGAATCGGCTCAACGGTTAGGGTACTCCGCTGACTTGTATCGGGCTACTCCGAATCGTACCCCTATTGGGGACTATGCAGAACTAGCGTATCGTCTGTATGACCGCGAGTTGATTTCTGAAACGAATTATGCTGGGTTGTTACTGGATTTAGGACTGCCCTTGAATGCCCTGCATTCCGCTTCCCCCGAGTAGATCACCCAGCCCCTCACATTCATGTCGTCATCAGACACACCGGTACCCAAAGTTCTACTAGACGCAGATGTCTTAAGCCACTTTATCACCGGGGAGCGACCAGGCATACTAGCTGATGTATTCGGCGGAAGATTAGCCCTGCTAGATGTAGTCGAGCAGGAGCTTTCACGGGTTTGGCGCTTCGGGCAACCACTGGAGATGTTCTGTCAAGTCTGCCAGATACAACGCCTCGCGTTGCCAGAAGAAGATGACGATGTACTGCATGAATACGCCTCTTTACGCAGTCAGGGCTTAGGAGCTGGGGAGAGTGCCTGCATGGCATTAGCTCGGCACCATGCACACTTTATTGCCAGCAGTAATTTGAAGGACATCAAAAGTTACTGCCAAACGCACCAGATCACTTACTACACTACGATGGATGTGTTGCATTTGGCTGTGAAAGGAGGACATATGAAGGAGCCAGAGTGTGATGTCTTTATTGGCAAAGTACTCGCAGCAAAAAGTAAGCTGCCCTATACAACTTACCGTCAATGGCGAAAAGCGACGGGGTTGTAGATCTAAACATTTCTAAACTTTTAGATTATGGCACGCACAATCTATTATGTGGTTTACCACAACAATCAATGGAAAATTAAACTTGGTGAGCAGCACTATGGGCCCTATACAACACAGGCACTAGCCATTCGGAGTGCCATCGATGCCGCTCATCAGTCTGGGCCAGCGCACAATGCTCAAGTACTCGTACAGGGGACTAACAATCAGTTTCGCACGGAATACACTTACGGAGCAGATCCCTATCCACCACGTGGTTAATAGATAGCAACCTCACAAATACATAAGCTGTTATCAGGCGAATGGAAGATGAGTATCTAAAGGGGTTAGATAAAGACGTCGAGCGTTTGATGGAGCTACATAAATTATCCAATCAAGAATTTGACAAACAGGTTGTCTACCTAGCAGGTGGAGGGTTAGCCTTGACCCTCACCTTTGTAAAAGACATTTCCTCAGTCACAGCTAGACAGTGGTTACCCGTACTTCTGTTTGCTTGGGTCATGTTTGCTATCACACTCATTTTGAATCTGCTCTCACATAAAGCCTCCTATCGCAACTTCGGCTTAATGCTAGAGCGACTTCAGTACTACAAGGATAGCTACCTTAAAAAGGAGCCTGTTGACCAAAACAAGGTCGATTCTTACAGCAAGCGCGTTAATAGGAAAGCCACTTGGCTTCAGTATTTAAACATGGCTTGCGTGATCTGCTCATTAATCGGGGTCTTCTCTTTTATCGCATTTGCTTCGTTAAACTTCATCTTTCCTACTATGCCCAACGAATCGACTCCATACTCGACTAAGCCCGGTCCCG
The DNA here is from genome assembly GCF_002154225.1 of Hymenobacter crusticola. Lineage (GTDB taxonomy): Bacteria > Bacteroidota > Bacteroidia > Cytophagales > Hymenobacteraceae > Hymenobacter > Hymenobacter crusticola. Next base: position 8,617 of record NZ_MTSE01000040.1, on the reverse strand, counting down.
GCGCAGACCAAGTTAGAGGATTGGAAGCCACTGGAAACTTTATCACGCCGCCGTTGCCGCCTACGCCGGCTGCACCGCCTCAAGCTCCGCAAACGCAAGCCAAGCCAAGCAAATAAGCTCGTGAGGAAGCCAGGAAATTCTCGCCCTCAAAGGGGGAAAGTACATGGTGGCCTAGTGCCGCCGCCCTCTATGCTCAATCCACCGCCGCCTCCTATCCCTGATCCAGGCAGCGCCCCAGCTACGCCTACGACAGCGCAAGCACCTACTGAACCTAAGTAATAGATCCTGCAGATACCTTTTAACTGCTAACGTTACTTAACGATATGACTAATCGGAATCTGAAAATTCTATTGCCTGACTCGTATAAATACCATATCAGTAAATTATACGAAGGCTACCATAGTGGTTATCCCATGGTAAGAGCGGATATAGACTTGCTTATATCCGCCATTCAAAAGGTAAGTAGCGGACTAGCTAACCGTAATATCACGGCCGTTGAGATTACTTGGACGCTAGAGGATATGAACCATGTGCTCACTCGTCTGTCTGAGTGGGAGATAGCGAAAACGCTAGAGGGCAATAGAGACGCTAAAGTCTTTATCGATGCCTTGAAGCAATATTTCAGCGATCTACAGCTTGCGCTGGATGAGCAGGAACAGTAAGGAAGTTCGAACAGGATAATAAGCCAAAACCCTAGAGGTTTTGAAGCACCCTTTTGACTCATCTATATCCTAGCTCAGATTATAACTCTGCGACCTCAATCCCCCACAACATGCCTATTCCAAAACAGGAAGATTACGAAGTGCAGTTGCAGCAGCTATTCCGGAGCAACTACTGGGATACATCCTTTCAAAACTGCGATCCTGAATCAATAAAAAACAGTGAGATACCGGGCATACTGGCCACGCACCCCTACAAGGGGCATAGCTTTGTTTACTTAAAGAATTTTCCCGACAGGGTACTGAACGATTTAAGTCTGATGCCCACGTTCCTGTATGATACTTGGGTAGAGGCAAGTAAAGAGTTGTACCACTTCATAGGTAGCAAGATCTTAGAAAAGATCAAGGTGGACGCCTATAGTTATCTTACCAAGCACGGCAACCAGCCAAACACCGTTGCGCTAGGTTATCATCCAGGCAGATTCAATACCTATCAAGCCTTACTAGATTACTTGGCTACTCAGACAACTGTTTCCCCCGGCTTTAAGCACCTGCACACTGCCTCGGGAACTCTACTAATTCAAAAAGCAACTAATCCAGAATTGGTGGCCGTTTATAGAATCCCCGAACAAACAGAAAGCTAGATCTGGGACTGAGCAACAAAAAGCCCCTCAGTATTGAGGGGCTTTTTGTCTTGCATTGGAGTAGCTACTCACGCTCTATTTCAATTATCTGACCATCTGGTATTCCTGTCAAATCTGTTAGACTTATACTAGATAGCTTCACGCTTTTGTATCCTGGCCTTTGTATGTGTAAGAAGTACTCACCCCAGGGTTTATGAACTTGGTACTTACCATCACGCGCAGTTACCATCTTCTCAGCTTCTGGGGGTGGTGGTTCTGGGCGGCCCAAATATCTTCGATGATATGCCTCCACTATAACCACCGCGCCTACTACTGGTCGTTTGGTTAAAGCGTCCACAATAGTTCCTGTTAGATAAGCCTCGCTGAATAAACCTATTTTATATGGCTTGCTGTGGGATGGAGGAGCAATAGGCAACCGGTCAATTGGTCTTTGTAGATGAACACTGGTATCACGAATGAACGCGTTGATCTTACTATTCTCTTCAGCAATGAGGCCTACATCGATAAGAAATTGTAGGTTAGCACGACTCTGTTTATAGTCTTTAAAATCAATTGACTGCTGAATAAGATTAGATTGAAATTGCTCACGCTCTAGCTCCCTTTGCTCTTTTGCATTGTAGTAGGATACCCATATACCACCTGCCGTAGCAAATACGGCTGCCAAAATTGTTGCTCTACCAACTTTCATACTTTACAACTTGCCTGTTGGCGTGACTAATCCGGTAATCTGAACATTGCTGACGCACAATTAACTCGGTAAATGACGAATGGTATGTCTATCTGCCTGTTGCTCTGTACGAGCATTACGATTTATACTCAGGATTCAAGCTGCCAATCCACGCAGCAATCTTTACGCTCAGCGCTTTCTCTAACTCTTGTGCGTCGGAGTACAAGATGTGCTGGAAAGGACGCAAATCGAAGTGAGCATTTGCTTCAAAATCTTTGCGCTCACTGATATAGATAACCGGTCGACCTAGACCGAGTGCATAGCCTGCTTCGAAGTACACACCCGTCCGTTGCATGGTAAAGTCCGCAATACAGAACTTTGAGCGCTTAATGCCGGCTAGGATTTCATCGATTACTGGGGTGTCGCTGGTGACGACAAAGTCACTGTTGACAATGATGGGCTGGTAGCCATGATACTCCACTACACGGGCAATGGTGTCACGGTACTCCTCCATTTGCGAGGCGAAGGAGAGTGCAATGAAGCAGTAGTTCGAACTTGGGCCAGCACTTTCCAACTCAATCACGTACGCCAGACCGCGGTAGGTGAGTTCGACAACAAGACTCCCATCTGTATCGGGTCCACCCTGTTGTTTTAGAAAGCCGTTCGTAACCAACGTTTGCTGGTAGAAGTAGGCTTCGTTTTTACTCTTAAAGTACAGCCGTTTATACTCCGTCAGGTAGTGGAATTTGACGCTAGCACCATCTTCTGTTTGCTTTTTGGCAAGAAAAAGAATGAGGTTGTCTAGCTTCTCTTTCGGCGTGCGTGGGATGGGAGCAGTGGCTAGTTTCTTTTGTAGGAGTTCCAAGCTGATGACTTCTAGGCTACCAATGAGTGGATAGCTGTTTTGCCATAAGCCTTGAATCAGGGTCTTGATCTTCTGGTACTCCTTATCCTCTTGGTGATGATGAAGAAAGTCCCACTCAATGAAGAATACTTCGTCTCGGTTAGATAGTGGGGTGGCGAGTTGTATTGCAACGGTCGTGTCTGTTAAGCCATCCCGAGGTTTGATATTACTGACTACCGAACGCGGGTCAATCGGCTTATCCGTGAATGGATTTAAAAGTGTTGTTTCCATAAAATAAATAGAATGTATTTACAAGGGTAAAAGCCCCTCTTAACGAAAGGCTTTTACTCACATGTTATGAGGTACTAGTTAGGTATTTGGGGTAAGCTAAGCAGGTTATCTCGACGAGTAACATCCGGCTGCGTCTTGATGTACTCTCGACCAGAAGCTGCTCGTTGGTGGGTAACCGCTACTTGGAAGCCACCGACTAGCACGTGGAATTGATAGCCTTTATCAATCCAGTTAATAACTTCTTCCACGGTGTAATCTGTGACACGCACAGGGGGTGTGGAGATGTACACACGGACATGGGTAATGTGCTCTTCCGTGCTGTTAACATTGGGTTTGCGGATGTGGGTGATCCGGTTTGGCATTGGCTTTTCGCAGTCGGGTATGTGAATCGGCTGCGTGTAGTCAAGGCCATACTTTATGCCTTACAGATTTGATTATAACGTAATATGCTGATAATCAAAAGAAAATAATTTTAATAGTATTGTGCTAAGCCTAATAGCAAGTTAAATATTTCCATTTTGGCAAGCCATAATTACCATGATGGTAATTCTTGTAAGTGCTCCTATCTAGTAGATTGCTTTTAGCCAATGTGGTGCAGGATGCTATTCAAGAACTATCAAAGGATAAACATTCCGGAACTATATCTCTAAGGTAGTATCAAACAAGAAAGCCCCTGATTCAGGGGCTTTCTTGTTTATTTGAGCGCTATTCATGGATGATTTACAACAATCTATTTAGTATCTCCCAGCCAACTAAAGTTATATATAAAATAATTGTTATGCATACAAACAAACTTATCACAATCCAGTGTACAGTCGAGATTTTAACGTCGTAATTCCTAGTTATAAGCCATAGTAGAATAATAAAGATTCCTAAGCTATAAGCAAATGATATGGAGAACATCATTGCTTGAGCTATGCTAGTTACCTTAGAAAAAAGCTGCACTTCGGAAACAGAAAATAGAACTATAGCAGCAAAAATGCCAAGTATTTCTATTTGTTTTCTGTCTTTTTCTACAACTTCACTAGTTAAAAGAGTTTTTATTCTTTCAATTTCTGTTCTCTCTTGCTTAACCGTTTTGTATAGTGCAATTTGAGTTTTTATTCTGTTATAATCCCTGTCCAATTTAGATAATTGTGTATCAATGTCTCTATAGTTAATAGGTAGAACAAAAGAAGAAGAAAGAAATATTGCTTGATCTTCGCCATCAACCTTCGTGGTTTTAATGCACTCATTAAAGGGAAGCTGAAAAGCTGTGTAGTTCCTATCATTACACCATTTAAATGTTTGATAACATTGGTTTATGATATTTCTGTAATCATGAATTATTGCTTCTATTTCTTCTAATTTTTCATACTTAGTTATAGCAAGAGAAGAAAAATATTTCTCTATAGTATCATTAAAGTACTCTGATGTTTTAAAAAAAGGAAAGTAATTTTTAATACTAGTAGTATTTTGTAAGTCAACTATTTCATTTAATATTTCCCTAACAGTAGCTAAACTTTCTTTATTGTCTATTGAGCTAGATAGTAGGTTGTTGTATATATAATTCTTGTTAATATTGAAAGCTTTTGTGTCGAATTTTGCTGTCAAAGTATTGCCTTTTTCAATATCAAAAAAGCTATTTTTTATTCCTTTAACCTCGTCTTTGCTATGATTGATGTCTTTAGAGAATTTTATTAAAGTATGGTATTCCTCTACATTAATATTTTCCTTGTGAGAGAGTTTTTGTTTAATAGACCTGCCTTTTTTTGCTATCACAGGGTTGATCCACGATTGCTGTGCATTAGCTTGGTCACTATAATGTGATTCAGTAACTTCAAGAAAAGGTTTGAAATGTACTATTCTGCTTTTGACTGTTTCGATATCTATCTCATTATCTTTATTGTTATAGAGGTATACGTAGCTATTTTCATCCTTAGACAAACGAAATAATATTTTATACAACAAATAATTACACTTGTCTAGTACTATTGATGTATATTTAGTTTGCGCCAGATTAGTTGAGGATAGCTCTTCGTTGATTTGAGATAATTCCTCAAGCTGTTCTGTCTTTACTGCTAAGAAATGATCAAAGAAAGCAAGTTTTATATTCTGGATAAATAAACTATAACTAGATAATCCAAAAGCGAATATATTATTGCTTCCTAGCTTATTGAAGTAAGAATACTCGGATAAATAACTTTTGCCACTATCAGTAGAATTAGCTCTTGTATGCAATACACTTAATGCGTTATTAGCCTCTTCTAGTATTTCTCTAACTGAGTTTATGCTATGCTCTATTTCATGTGGACAGCCGAAGATGTATGAGTATAGGCTTTCTATAGATTGCTTGACTTCCTTGAGAGGGATTGCATAATTAGATTCTATATATCTTCCGCTTATAACAAATCTATTATAATAGTTTATAATTTCTTCAGATAACTGAGATATTAATGCAAGAGTATAATCTGTGTTATCTAGATTCTTTCTGATTGTATCTATAGCTTGAATAATCTCATCTTGAAAGATTTGATCAACCTCCGACATTATATATTCTTACAAGTGATAGAATTTTCTTTCCTTCTCAATTACTTCTACCGGAATTTTCATGCTGTATTTACCTAAAGTACGAGCAATACCATAAACCGACTTCCAAGAATGCCACTCATGGCTTAAGTCAACTAACTCATTAGCTGTATACTTGATGAGGTCGTTGTTCTGTTTTCGCAAATACCCAACAGCAGATTGTATAACACGTTTATCGTCTTCACTTGCTTCAAGTTTCATCGAGTTAGCAAACGAGTAATCAAGTATACCTCTGTTAACAATTTCGTTGTAAATATCACTTTCTACGTGACCATATGGCATTGCGTAGAAATTGTTAAAAACAGCTAATAGGTTACTAGGTCCATTGCTTTGATCCGCAGCAGATACAAAAAAGAGCAGCTTGATTAACTTAAGCTTAGTAAGTGAGTTACGTTGCTCAACAGAGTTCACCTCATCGCTCCAAGCGATAAGCTGTGTAACCAAGTACGAGAACATATTCCACTTCTTCATGGCGTTGATAAGCTAAGCAGTTGGCAATGTGACTATTTGAAAGATGCGTGGCATCCTTGTTATAGGATACGCAAGTACGCAAATCTGGTGCTAAAAACAATAGCACTTATTAGTTTTTTATACATTATAAATACATATAAGTTATTTATAGTCAATGATTTGTGGATAAAATATATATTTCATGTAATATTAGTTATAAATACAGTGATACTTGTAAACCAAGAGTGTTATTCGTTTATTACTCATGCTGTCTATGATACATCACGTACGTCGCAGTATCAGTAACTACTAGCCCTTTGCTGAACTCCTCGACTACTTCTTATAGCCGGATTTTGGGTCTTTCAAAGAATTCCTCCACTCGCCAGATGGCTTTGATCTGCTGCCGTTGTACTGATAGAAAGCCTGCAGTGGTATTCTGGGCATAGAGCGTGAGAAGACCGCGTGTAGGCAATTCGTTCTCGCGTACGGCTTTAATGGTAACCGTATCCTTATAGGCCACGACGCACACTTGATTGTAGACCTGCTCCCACTCGCTTTCGGGGACTGGCCAGGCGATGACCTTATCACCAGCGTGGAGGAGGGGTTCCATGTTGTCTTCTCCTGCTTCGATGACAATAGCATCTATGTAGTTAGCTACCTCCTCTTTCGTGTTTACATATAGTTGTACAGAGTCTAGATCACCAATGTGAGCTAAAGATGTTTCGTGCTCAAGGAGAGAAGCGCGGAGATGGGAGGCGGCAAACGGTAGCTCCACCGCCACCATATTGGGCGAAAAGTCTGCATTACGGATATGATTAGGCTGAGAAGTGACGTCAGTCAACCTAATCTTGAACTCGTCAATTGATAAGTCAAATTCCTTTGCTAGTAGAGTAAGCACTTGGTCAGACGGCTGTGCCTTTCCCTTCTCATATGCAGAGATAGAAGCCTTTGTCACACTTACTTTATCTCCCAACTGCTGTTGAGTCAGGGAAGCTTGTGTGCGTAGCTTCTTAATCAATACACCGATATCACTTGCTTTTGACATTATCGCGTTTGTTCAAGCAAGTCATTTGACTTTAAAATAAATCAAATGACTTGCTTGACTTTTACTTCTAGAGTTTACTACATTTGATTCGTCAATCAAAGACAATCAAAGTCGATACAAAGTAAAGTCTCTACATGAAAAGTCAAGCAACAATCGAAGCACCTGCTCAGAAAAAACTGGCTGATCTGTTGCCCCGTGGTACGATGCAGCGCATTGCCAATCAGCTCGGGATCAAAAAGCAAGCAGTGAGCGCCGCTATCAAAAAGAGCAAGCCAGGTCATCCGGCTGTTGTTGAAGCCATGCGCATTGCGCGTGAAGTTGGGGCGTTAGAGACCGCCAAAGATTTAGCAAGCCTTAACGCCTAGATCAGTGACAAGCTGAACTAATTGTTTTTAAAACAAAGGGGCTACTCGCGCCAACGAGTAACCCCTTTTTAACCGAGTTCTCACCCAGTTAACTATTCACTCCAAAAGTAATGGAAAAATCGATTGCTCCGGCAAGCGCGCCAACGCTTGCCCCGACCTTTCGCGTCCAAACGCTCGCCGTTCATCTCGGCCTCGCTCTCCTCCGGGTGCACCTTTCCGAGCTCCTCCGTGATGCCGTCTTTGCCGAAGACGAACGCCTGCGAGCCAACGATGCCATCTACCAGATGGAAGACACAAAGCGCCTGCAAGTCTGGCAGCGTAATGTCGGGCGCGTCCTTTCTGAGCGCCAACTCGCCCACGCCATTGCCCAGCGCGAGCAACGCGGCCGCACTAGTGACTACGCCGCCGAATTAGTGGCGGCTTGCGAAGAACAGGCTTTCACGGCCGAAACCGGCCTTTCGTACGCGGAGCTGCTCCGCCTCTAACCTTCCCTACCTTATGACCACTACCACGCACTCGGTGGCCTCCGTGGAGGCTGCCTCGGCAGAGCCTACGCTGGACTTTGCCACCGAACAAATTCGCAACGGGTTCCTCGCGGGTGTCACCTTGCGCACCATGGTCAATCCCGATACTCCCTGTGAGATCCTGGTGCCCATCAGACTCGCTACCCGTATCGGGCAACTCTTGCTGGACCACGTGGAGCAAACCCAGCGTCAGCAGGAACGGGAACAAAGTCGAGTGGCCAAGGAGCCACAACCGTCCGCAGTAGCTCCGATTGATTATCGCCCGGCGCGGCGCACCGAGAAGAAGACACCTACTGGGGCCATTCGTTTTGAGTTCACCCTGGATACCCGTGAGACCCTGCATGACTGGCTGCATCCCTTACGCGGGGCTTTCTACCTGCGAGGCGTCCGCCAGGAACTTGCTATGGCTATCTACTTGCCCAAAGGCTACTGGTCCACCCAGGAGCAACGAGCGCGCAAACCCGCCGACCGCGAGAAGCGTCAATTGGCTTTTACTGAGGAGCGCATTCAGCGTGTCAACGCTCACCTGGCCACGCTCAAAAGCCGGGTGCAAGTGGCCT
>NZ_MTSE01000004.1 GCF_002154225.1 Hymenobacter crusticola | reverse complement strand
TGAAGGTGAGTTGCTGGTCGGTATTGGGGCAGACCACGCCGTTGGCATCGACCACGCGGGCCGTGACATGAGCAAGCAAGTCGGGATGGTTTCTGCGCAAGAACCACCCCGACCAGACTCGAACTGTCCTGCACTTTTATGGTTGGCAACCGGCCACGTACCGGTCTTAGGCTAGAGCTTGCAGTCAATTGAACTCCACGTTCAGCGGGTAGGCAGGTTAGCCAGCGAAAAAATAATACGCTTTCCATCTGCCCGCGTAGCTGCCCGGACAAATCATGTGCACTTCTTTGCTAAACAGGACAGTACAGGTCGCGCTCCTGACCGCTCAGTACGCTGCGAAGTAAAAAGGCAGCTAGGTAGCCCCTGGTGCCTTTAACTACCACAGCCTCACAACTATTTTTCTAACGACATCACCTAGAGTGCGAAGGCTGACAGCTAGCCCGCGCGCAATCGCCGGAAGAGAAGGAAATTGATGCGGGAATAAGCCCAGACTATAGTGACAGCTGCTTTCTAAAAACGCGCACTTGATTCATGAACACCCAATAAGTTAAATCAAGCTAGCACTTCTTCACTTCGTCATACTAGCTACTGATTAATCTCAAACTAAGAAACTTATTGCTAGCAAGTGACTTACCTTAACTAACCTAGGCAACAAGACATTTAGAATGCTCATATTTAATCGCGCTAACCTTGTATGCTTAGAAAGGGACTCGGACGTAAGACATTGGCCTCTATTGGGCTAGTATTCACGATAGCATTACCCCTAGCTGCTCAGCAACCGGCTACTTCCCCTCAACCGACGATCAAGGTGGTGGAAGATGGTGGCACCGGCCCCTACCGTGCGGTTATGCTCACCGAAAATACGTTACCGACTCACACTGTTTTTAGGCCAAAAGATCTGAGCGTTTTCAAGGGGAAGACCAAACTGCCAATCATTGCCTGGGGTAATGGCGCCTGCGCTAATTCGCCCTGGGAACACGTTAATTTTCTGTCTGAGGTTTCCTCCTACGGGTTTTTAGTGGTCGCCATTGGTCCCATGCCGTTGGCAGGAGAAAAAGGCAACGAAAAATCAACTTCGTCGCAGCTCACCGATGCCCTCAATTGGGCCGTAGCGCAGAACGCCGATAAAAAAAGCCCATACTACCAGAAGCTTGACATAACGAAGATAGCAGTAAGTGGTATGTCATGCGGCGGTTTGCAAACCCTGGAAGTGGCCTCAGATCCGCGGGTGAGTACCGTGGTAGTTTGCAATAGTGGCATCTTTACTACGCCTGGCAACGGCAGAAGCGCCATGCCCAACCTCACGAAAGATAACCTTACTAAGATTCATACGCCTACGCTGTACATGCTAGGCGGCGAAAAAGATATTGCGTATACCAATGGCATGGATGATTACAGCCGAATCAATCATGTGCCCGTCTTTATGGCGAACATGGATGTAGGGCACGCTGGCACTTACAGCCAACCACACGGTGGCGAATTTGCGAAGGTGGCTACTGCCTGGTATCAATGGCAATTAAAAGGTGACACCAAGGCCGGCAAGCTATTTACCGGTGAGCCGGCTGGCCTTGCCCAAAACCCCAATTGGCGTTTCGAAAAGAAGAATATGCCGTGAAATTATTTTTAGTGTCAGGAGTCTAGTGAACAAGTAAGGCGCGCTATACCATTGCCAAGTAACTACGACGTTACCTTCGGTGCGCGGTACGAAAGCAGGCCCTGCTCGGGGTTGTAGTTGTTGCTCAGCTTGGGGTAGGTGCCGGTGCCGTCGTAGGGGCGCTTGTCAGGGTGCTGCTGGCAGGGTTCGGAGCAGGCACCATCTAGCTTCTCGCCGCAGGTCTCGCAGAGCGGCACGTGGGCGTTGCAGTGCGGATTAGCGCAGTTGATCATGCGCGCCGAGGGCGTGTGGCAGTGGTGGCAAGTGGAAATAATTGTGGGATTCACGCTGTTCACGTCCACGGCTACACGGCCGTCGAACACGTAGCATTTGCCCTCAAAATCCTCACCGCCTGCTTCTAGACCATACTTGATGATGCCGCCGTGCAGCTGGTACACGTTCTCAAAGCCTTTTTCTAGTAGGAAAGCACTAGCTTTTTCGCACTTGATGCCGCCGGTGCAGTAGGTCAAGATCTTCTTATCCTTGTACTGGGCTAGCTCGTCTACTTTATCCGGAAACTCGCGGAAGTTTTCAATGTCCAGTGTCACGGCGTTTTTGAAGCGACCTAGCTCGTGCTCGTAGTCGGAGCGTACGTCCAGAATCACCACGTCGTCCTGGTCCTTCATGTCGCGGAATTCCTGAGGAGACAGGTGAATGCCGGTGCGCTCGTAGGGTTTGATTTCCGGCAAACCCACATGCACAATTTCGGGCTTCACGCGCACGTGCAGCTTCTGAAACGTGTGGGCTTCCGAAGGCTCAATCTTGAACTCCAGCGCCGCGAACCTAGGATCAGCCTTTAGGATGCGCATGTATTCCTCACAGTCTGCCGTGCGGCCCGATACGGTACCGTTCAACCCTTCAGGCGCTACAATGATGCGTCCAAGCAGGTTGAGGCGCAGGCACAAGCGGTGGTGTTCTTCACGAAACCCCTCTACATCTTCAATGGGCGTGTAGCAGTAATAAAGCAGAACGCGGTACATCTGAAATTTTGAGTTTTACAGGTTGGGGGTTGAATGAGAAGCCCAACTTCTTTTATTCACTACCCAACACCCAATATTTAATACTTCTTAAACTTTAGCGGCGGGATTGCCAAACACGGTTTGGTTGGCGGGCACATCTGCCACCACAACCGAACCAGCTCCGATGCGGGCCTTGTTACCGATTTTCACCCCAGCTACCACCACGGCCCCAGCCCCGATGAAGGCCTGGTCGCCGACCGTGACGCCGGCATTCAGGATAGCCCCCGCTCCTATTTGCACGTACTCCCCTAGCTCGGCGCGCACATCTACCACGGCGTTCGGACCGATGGCACAGCCATTGCCCACCTTCGTGTTGCTCGATACCACCGCGTTGGCACCTACTAGGATGCCGTGCCCAAGCCACGCGTGCGTAGATACGCTCGCCCGGGCGTGAATCGCGTTGACGGGCGCCACCTGGTACTCATCATGAAGCATGCTGGTGAGGCTGCGGCGGCTAGCAGTATCTTCGGTTGCCACGAATACTTCGCACTTCTTACCAAGCAACTTCAGCAGCTCTTTGTCGTCGGTGTTGCCCATCACGGGCACGTCGTTAAGCTCGGTATTTTGCAGCTTGGCATCGTCGTCGAGCAGGCAGTACACCACCACGTCGTTGCTGAGAAAAGCGTCGAGGGCGGTAGCGCCTACATTCTGAGCGCCCAAAATAATTACGGGATTTTCCATGCGAAGAAGCGAGCAGCCGCGAGGCGGCTGGTTGTGATGAACGGCAAAGATACGCCCTAGGCCGGGCAAGGCCAAGCTAGGTGCTATCGGGTCTCGTAACACTTCAGCGAAACCATCGGTTCAGCCAACTTGCTAGGTACCTATTCTGGAGCAACAACAGTAGCAAATACGGCAAGAGCACCACACGGTAGCGGCTGAGCGTACCTAGGTTAGGCGTGCTCAGCCCGAGCAAGGCGGCCAGCACCACGCAGTAGAACAATAGGGCCAGCACCAACGCAAAGGGCAGCGTGCCGCTTCTGCCCTGCCCTTGCACCAGGGCTACCCCAGCCACCACGAGCAGCACCAGCAAGGCCATATTCTCTAGGCCCGCTGCCACATACGCAGCGTTGTGAAACTCCCAGGGCCAAGGCCGGGTGAGGGCGTAGCCGATGGCGAAGGGAGCATTTTGCGCGATGCTAGCCCCCGTGGGAGCTAGGTTGTCGAACTCAATATGCGGCCGGGCCAGGGAGTTAGCCCGTAGGTCGGAATAGTTGCGAATAAGCTGATTGGTGAATTTATTGAACCGAAACGCCGGGCTTACTTCGCTTGCGGCCCACACCCCAGAGCTCAATACCATTGCCATGAGTACTACCTGGCTCCAACGGTAGCGGGCGCCCCCTAGCCGTTGCACTAGCCGCACCATCCCAAGGGCTGCCAAGGCACCTAGCAGTACCGCAGCAAAGAAAAAGCGCATCTTAAAAAAAAGAATTGCTAGAGCCACTACGCCGAGTACTGAACGCTTCGGGAAGGGTACCGCACCGTAGTACCCACGCAGCGCCAGCGCCAGCAACCACGCTGAGCTACCCACCAGCAGGCTCTCTTTCGTTAGCCCTGAGGACCAATACACTACCGTCGGCCACAGGAAAAAAGCGACAATTGCTGCGCCACGTGGTGCGGCCGGCAAAGTTTGTTCTACAGCTCTGACCAACTGCCATCCTCCTACAAAACAGAACAAACTGAGATACAAGGAATTCAGCAGCGCATTGCCCAACGACAGCAAATTGACGACTGATAGTAGCTTGATCAAAAAAAACGTATTGGAAAAGCCATGATAAACCAGATTACGCCCCCTGAACGAAAAGGCATCGCTACCTAGGGTTTGTAGCCAAGCGCTAGGCGCCGTCCACAACTGCTCCGTCAGCAAGCCCGACCAATGTTGAAACAGCGCCGCGTCGCCAGTGAGCCGCAGCCACGTGATGACGGTGATACCTAGCTTCAACAGCAGCAACGGCCCTATCCAGGTGCGCAACGTAGGCTGCTGGTATTGAGCCTGCAGCCAGCGGCCCAGGGCAAACACCAGACCTGCGTTTAGCAGAAGCGCCAGCGCTACTCTCACTGCACCACTTTGTTTTGCCGCAAAACGTGGCTGCCGATGGCGCAGCGCAAACACTGGCGTGGCTCGCAGTAGTTGCGACCTAGGGCTAGCAACCCTTGCGAGTCAGCGGCGCTACGGTGGCTGAAGCGCAAGGCTTCGTAGGGCTCCGTGAGATGGTTGCGCTCGGCGGGCAGCTGATTCAGCAAGGCCACGGCGCTTTCCGTGAGCTCCGGCTGACCTACGTAGCGCGCATACGCCACCCGCAGTGGCACTACTACATTGATAATGAGCAGCTGTGCGCTACTCCGACCTAGCATGGCTACCTTGCCCGCACGCCCCGGTCGGTAATGCTCGCGCCAGTATTCCGGCAGCGGCGCTGCAAAAAACTGTTCTAGCGTCAGCACGTCAGCGGCGGTAAGCAAAGCGTCGAACAGGGCGGGACGGGCGTGCAGTAGCGCGGTCAGCTGGGCTAGGCGCACCGTCGGGAAGTTGGCGGGGCGCAGGCGCAAGAAGTTCCAAGCGTGGGTGGGCAAGGCGGTGGCAGCTAAGTTATACTTGTGAGCCAAAAAGGCATACTCGTTTCGCAAGCCCGCAAGGTAGTGGTCATTCTCCGTTTCGATGGTTTCACTTAAAAAGCCTGCCTGTCCAAAAACGACGGCTTCAAGCTGGCGCGCATCGTGGCGGTGGCGCCGTACAATACTCAGGGGTAGTGCCTTCGCCAGACGGGCCAATGGCTCACTATTCTTCTGAAAACCAAAGGCCACCATCAACGCATGATAGGTAGTAGCTTCCCAGTCGCCGCCTAGCTGCTGATGCAGGGCTTCGATGCTCGCAGCCTTTTGCTCCACCCGCTCTAGCAAGGCTCGTTCCACCATCATAGTGCGCGTAATTGTCGGAACCTGAGGCAAAAACGACGCACAAGGCAGCGTGGCGGGCGTAACCGTCAGCAAGGCTTGATACCGCTGTAGCAGTTCTGGTGCAATACGCGACGCCAAAGCCAGGGTTGGCACCAGCGTGCCGTTGGTGCGGCGCACGGCGTGGTCGGCGGTGTGCACTACGTGTAGTACCACCTGGTCGTACTTAGGGTCGGTTTGATGCTGATGACGCGGCCAGTCGGACGCACTCAAGTGAATCTCGACGGCGCCATTCCACTCCACTTCCCCTATCTGCAAGCGCGCGCCTAGGAAGTCGGGTCCAGCATCGGCGTTGCGGTTGCCAGGGCGCAGCACCGTTACCGGCTCACCGGCTTCGGTTTGTAAACTAGTTTTGTCAAAGTATTGATGCTGCCAGATATAGTGGATAAAATCTTCTTGCATAGAACGATAGCGTAACACTTATTGAATCAACCTAGGTTGCCCTGTCACTCCCAACAACCTGCTGTTGGCAATGATGCATCCCCTCAACTGCCTACGCTTCAAAGCTTGGGCCTAATTTTCTTGGGTATTAACGAAGGGCAAGTTCCCCTACCTAGGTTTCGTGTAAACAAAACCGGCCCGCTCTCGCACGAAGCGAAAGCGGGCCGGACAAATCGTCAGCGACAACTTAGCGGAGGTCGATAACCTTTACGCCTTTGTACTTGGCTTTGTCAAAGGCAAAGGTCGTGGCATCGACAGGCGGGTTGGGTTGGAACTTCTTGATAGCCACCGTGTAACGATTGCCATTTTTCTTGAACATCTTCCAGCTTTTCACCGATTTATCAGCTTTACTCACCGTCATGCGCACTTTATAGATTTGGTTTGTGCGGTCTTCGGGAGAGAGTTCAATGATGTCGCAGGGCTCACCAGCTTCTTTGGTTTCCTGCACGTAGGTATACTTATATCCTTTTTTGTAGAGCGTATAGATCTGAGAAGGCGAAATATCTTGCTCGTCAGGGTCGTAGTCGGAGATGTTTACCTCGTTTTCCGCCTTCATGTAGGTCCACACGGTTTTGCCGTTGTTGATGACCTCCTGCCCGTTCATTTTAAGGTGGTACTTCTGGCCGCTCACGGTAATGTCGCCAGTTATATTGTCTTTTACCTTCGCCGCGTCGTTTTCTAACGTTTGCGTGAAAGTAGCCTTAAAAGCATTCAGCGCCTGATATTTAGCGCTCATCTGATCTAAAATCTTACCTGCTTTGGGGTCCTGCTGAGCTGAGGCGGAAGTGATGAGAGAAGCCGAGAGCAGGAGCAGGGCGATGGTTTTCTTCATTACAAAAGGGTGGTGTTGGCTAAGTAAGCAGTAAGACATAAGTGACGAGCCATTAGTTTAAGCTAACAGTACTAAACTACGGGCTCAAGCGGTATGTTCTGTACTTACTTCTAACTTTTCGGGAGATTGTTCAATAACTGTTCCAAACTATACTCGTCTGGAATGAGCACTTCGCGGGCTTTGCTACCCTCAAAAGGTCCTACGATTCCGGCGTGCTCAAGTTGGTCGATGAGGCGACCGGCGCGGTTATATCCTAGCTTTAAGCGGCGCTGGAGCAGCGAGGTGCTGCCCTGTTGGTGCGTTACAATCACGCGGGCTGCCTCTTCAAACATACTGTCGCGGTCGGACGGGTCGAAGTCTTCGCCACCGCCATTGCCGCCGTCTTCGCCGGCCACTTCGGGTAGGGCATACGCGTCGGGGTACCCTTGCTGCTCACCGATATAGTCGCACAAGCGGTCGACCTCAGGCGTGTCGATAAAGGCGCACTGCACCCGGATCAGGTCGGAGCCGGCTGAGAACAGCATGTCCCCCTGCCCTACCAGTTGGTCGGCGCCGCCGGTGTCGAGGATTGTACGCGAGTCAATTTTCGAGGTCACTTTAAAGGAGATCCGGCACGGGAAGTTAGCCTTGATGATACCGGTAATTACGTTCACCGACGGGCGCTGCGTGGCCACAATGAGGTGAATACCAATAGCACGAGCTAGCTGGGCAAGGCGGGCAATCGGCGTTTCTACCTCCTTACCGGCCGTCATCATCAGATCGGCTAGCTCGTCGATAACCAGCACGATGAAGGGCATGAAGCGGTGACCTTTCTTGGGGTTCAAGCGACGCTCCACAAACTTGCGGTTGTACTCTTTGAGGTTGCGGCAGCCCGCATCTTTTAACAGATCATAGCGCCGGTCCATCTCCATGCACAGCGAATTCAATGTGTTCACCACCTTCTTGGTGTCGGTGATGATGGCTTCCTCAGTATCGGGCAGCTTGGCTAGGAAGTGGCGCTCAATCTTGTTGAAGATACTCAGCTCCACCTTTTTGGGGTCGACGAGCACAAACTTCAGCTGCGAAGGATGGCGCTTGTAAAGCAGCGACGCCAGAATCACGTTCAGGCCCACCGATTTACCTTGGCCCGTAGCACCAGCCATGAGCAAGTGCGGCATCTTGGCCAGGTCAGCCACAAACACTTCGTTCGTGATGGTGCGCCCGAAGGCCACTGGCAGGTCCATTTCGGTGTTCACGAATTTGTCGGTGCTGAACACCGAGCGGATGCTCACCATCTCCTTTTTCGTGTTCGGCACCTCAATACCGATGGTGCCTTTGCCAGGAATCGGGGCGATAATACGAATACCTAGGGCCGCGAGGCTTAGGGCAATATCATCTTCCAGGCTCTTGATCTTCGAAATACGAATACCGGCTTCCGGCACAATCTCGTAGAGTGTCACGGTTGGGCCAATAGTGGCCTTGATGCTAGCAATGGCAATACTGTAATGACCTAGGGTCTCTACAATACGGTCTTTGTTGGCCTCTAACTCTTCTTTCGTTACCTGCGCCCTAGCAACGCCATAGTCATTCAGCAGCTCTAGGGTCGGGAACTGATAGCGCGGCAGGTCCAGCGTGGGGTCGTAGTTGACGGTGGGCATCACCTCCGCTTCCTCGTCAGCTTCGGCAATAGCAGCCATGTCGGCGCCAGCGGCGGGGTCTAGCTCGCCGGGGGTTACCTCTATCTCCAAGGCGGGCGTGGGTGTATCGCGCATGGTGGGGGCGGGCAGCGGCGCATCCGAATCGGCTAGGTCCGCCAGCGACAACGGCGTGGGCACACGCGGCGCTACAGCCACGGGCGGCTCCACGACGGGCGCCTCGATGGAGAAACTAGGCCCGCTAGGGGCAGCGGCAGCAATAGTAGAAATCGCCGTTGCAGTTGGCGCTACCGACAGCGGCACCGAGGCAGCACCGGCGGCTACCGCAGTAGCCGTTGCCACGGGGGCCGTGGTAGCGGCCGCTACGCTGAAAGCAGGTTTGCTAACCGGCCCGGTAGTAGCCACGGGCATGTCGTCATCGTCTTCCTCTTCGTCTAGGTCCTCCTCGTCTTCCTCGAAAGCTTCGACTTGCGGTTGGGGACGAGCAATTGGCGCCGATGAGGCGACAGGTCCTACCCGGCGCAGCGTCATTTCGGCGGGTGCTTCCGCTTCTTCCGGCGCTAGGCTTTCGAGCGAAGCCGTGGGGTTGGCGGCGTGGTTTACACCTAGGCCTGTCCGCTCGTAGGTATCTTGGGCGTCGGCAGAGTCTTCCTCTTCATCGACCGTGGAGCGCTGTAGGTTCAGGCTCGTCACGTTAAAGAAGAATACTACAAAGGAAATTAGCAGGAAAGCCAGCAGCAGCACTGTGCCCCACCCAATGAGGCTATCAAGCCACAGGGCCGTTTCGTAGCCAACGCCTCCACTCAGAAAATCGAGGCTATGCGCTAGTGCTGGATCGGAATCGGGTGCTTCCAGGCTCAGCACCACGTAGCCGAGCAACAGACTAAGCCACACCATCGAGAAGAGGCACAGGGCTAGCACGTAGCTCAACGACACGCTAGGCCGGCGGAAAACGATCTTGTAGCCCAGGAAGAAAACGACGGGAATCACGGCGAAAGCCGCTACCCCGAAGCCTTTGTAAATCAATACTTGCGCTAGGATCGCACCGACTAACCCTAGCCAGTTGCCGGATTCCTGCCCCGCTTCTTTTACCTGCGTACTGCTCACCCCCTCTACCACGCTCTGGTCGGAGTGTCCGGTGAACACAAACGACACGAAGGCGATGGTCAAGTAGATGGAACCGAGCAGAAAGAAGAAGCCCAAAAAGAGCTGAAAACGCCGGTCGCGCAGGAAGCCGAACAGGCCGTTGAACGACACGGTTGGCAAATTCAGGGGCCGCCGCGGCGGTTTCGTTGCCTTTGCCGCAGCTGATTTCGCTGCTGTGGGCCGCGGGCTAGCCTCGTTACGCCGAGGCTCACGTACGGGCTCCTCCGCCGGGCGCGCTGTGCTGCGCGCGGGCCGTGCTTCGTTGTTCCGGCTTGGCGGGGTCGTATTCTGTTTATATGTGTTTTTAGCCATTCTCACGCACCAAAAAGCCAAATCTAGCTATTTCCAAGGAGTAACTGGGTAAGAGGTCAGCTGAGTAAGTAGCTAGAAAATCTATGCTCCGTACAAATTGCGGGTGTATACTTAGCCAGCAGAAGCCTTCTTTGTTTACCAACAGCAACATAGCGATACTAGCCAATTATGGCCATACTACCACCGGCTGCTGAAGCAGCCGCGCAAGTTAATTTACGCAGTTACTCGGCTACTCCGTTACGCTCCGCCGAATAAAGATACAACTGCCAGTAACTAGTTGGGTCTTGAAACCGGCTTACTAAACGCAGGCCGCTCCGCTCCGGTGTAGCTAGTCGCGCGGCCGACAGCACGTAGCGCCCGCCTAGCCGCCGGAAAGCCGCCGCGTCGAAAGCAAAATCTTGCACGGTGCGGGTAGGTAACGCCGGCACGCGAAAGTTCTTGCCTAGCTCGGCCGATAGGAGGTAGCAGCGGTTGCCCCAGTCGTCGAAATAGATACGCAGCACGGGGCTCTTGGCTAGCTCCCCCGCAATGAGGGGCCGAAACTGGCGCTTGTACGCAAGAGGGTAATTGTTCTGGTAGCTGTCCAGTGTGTAGAAGCCGTTGAGTTGGGCCACGCTGGGCGGCAGACCCAGGCAGGCAACGCGGTATTGAGCTGGCTCTTGCCCCGTTTGCTGCCGAATGGAGCGTTGCACAGCCGCAAACAGCCGCGGCGCAATGAATGCTTGGTAGCTAGGTTCGCTTGGGCGGGCGTGGCCAGCTAGTGAGCGTAGGTTAGCCATCCATTCGGCATTCATGGCCAGCCCGATGAGCAGTTGCAAGCCCACCAATGCCCCCCGCAACCTAGCGCTAGGCAGTCGGCGCAGGCAGAGCACCAACACCACAAACCAGAGCAGCGGCGTCAGAAAATGGAAGCGGCTCAGGTTGAAGGTGCGAAGCGCCGGCACGCGGTCTTGCACCACCTCAACGAGTTGCGGGTAGAAGCCGCAGAACAAAGCCACGCCGGCCAGCACCGTGAGCAGCGGCAACACCTCTCGGCCCAACGTGCGCCGCCCGGCGGCCGGCACCGATACGAGTGCCGCACCCACTGCCAGCAAAGCCGCGCCGCGAAAGAACAGGCTCGCATGGTACTGCCCCATTAAAAAGTACTGAGCGGCACTCTTCAGCCCCGCTCGCCAGCCGTGCGGACCTAGCTGAGCTAGGTTAAACGCTAAGCGGTGCGGCACAAACTGCTTGGCAACCAGCAAGGAATAAAACAGCGGGTACTCGACTATCACGTACACGACCGTGAGCAGCACTAGCCCAGCCACTACGCGCCACGCTACGCCCCTGCCCTGCCATGCATGCCAGAGCAGCAGTCCTACCATGCCGGCCACCACAAACGGCCCCACGAACACGAACATTGACCAAAGCGGGAACAAAATAATCAGCAGCCAGTCGGTCCAGCGGCCGGGGCCTTGGCGCAAGTTCAGCAGAGCTAGCAGCAGCCACGGCTGCCCAGCTACCGAGAGGCCGTAGATGACGTAAAGCGGTAGCACGGCCCAGGCCAGCGCTACTCCCGCCGCTAGCCATTGGCTGCGTGCTTCGGCACCAGAGAAGAAGTGGCGGCGGAGCAGCGCGTACATGCCAAGCAGCCCCAGCAGTCGCACGAGCACCTGATGTCCTAGGTAAGCCCACAGCGGCGGCAACGCGGCAAACAAAGGCATGGTGATGCTCAGCCCCGAGCGTAACGCGTTGCGCGGCAACCCGTTCATGATGGGCTGCACCATGGCACTGGGTCGGTAGTCGAGGGTGAGATGATGGTGCGTGAGCAAGTACGGAATACTGATTTCCGCATCTAGGTTATCGTCGATGATGGCGTAGCTCCGGGGGCCTAGCACCAAGTAGGGCAACAGAAACACCAGCAACCCCAACAGCGCTAGCAGCAGTGGCGATGAAAAACGAGAAGAAATAGACATAACTCGGCAGGTTGCGACAAAGGTAGCAGCCAGCTTTTAGCGACTCCCTTCATTGAAATCATTCTATCCTGTCGAGCTTTTGCTTTATGCACGAACTAGTATTTTTATATTTTCCTTCCGGCGGTGCTACTTCGGCAACCCCGTTCACTTTGTCTTGTCTGTAGCTAGCAATGTATTCGGCCTAAGGATCTATTCTGCTTTTTCAGCCTATACCAAAGGCTGCACAGTAGCTTTTTGTATTTATAACATGCTTCATCATACCCTTACTTTTAGCAGTTCGCAGGACACTTGCACAAACGAATACGACGAGGTTAACCATTGGCTACGAGCTACCTGGAAGGGTTTCATTAATAGCCAAGATGCTACCCGCGGTGCTACCCAAACGCTTGAAGTACTGCGCATCACCCACGCGCCTTACCTGCTCAACGACAACAGCCAGCTCGTAGGTCCGTGGTTTGACTCCATCGAGTGGCTGCAACAGGAGTGGGTTCCGCAGGCCACAACCCTAGGCCTGCGCTACGTGGCGCACGTGATGCCCGCTGATGCCAACGCCGACATCACGACCGTTGCTATGCGTCACCCGGAGCAAGTTCCTTTTGAGCTCCAGATCTTCCGTCAAGTAGAAGAAGCTCAGGAATGGCTCAGGTCCTGCCAGGAAAAAAAGTAGTTACGCGCTAATAATCAACTCCTTACTTCATTCTCCGCTACTTCGTTAGGCGTCCACCTAGCTCCGCGGGTGAAACTCCGTAATGACTTGCTTGAGGTAGTCGCGGTCGAGGTGGGTGTAGATTTCGGTGGTGGTGATGCTTTCATGACCTAGCATCTCCTGCACGGCCCGCAGGTCGGCGCCGCCTTCGATGAGGTGAGTGGCAAATGAGTGGCGAAAGGTGTGCGGGCTAATCGTTTTGCGGATGCCGGCCCGGGCTGCTAGGTCCTTGATGATGTTGAACACCATGATGCGCGACAAACCCGCGCCACGTCTGTTCAGGAACACAATATCTTCATTGCCCGGCTTGATTTCGAGGTGTGTCCGGACACCCGAGAGGTAAAAACCTAGGTGCTTGAGGGCGTCGCGGCCGATGGGCACGAGGCGCTCCTTGTTGCCCTTGCCCGTCACGCGCACGAAGCCTTGCTCAACGTACAGGTTGGAGAGGCGCAGCTCCGTTAGCTCCGACACGCGCAGGCCCGAGGAGTACAGCACCTCAATGATGGCGCGGTTGCGAGTGCCTTCGTTGGTGCTCATGTCAATGGCCTCCAGCAACTGCGTGATTTCCTCGTAGCTCAGCGTGTCGGGCAGCTTGCGTCCGATCTTGGGTGCTTCCAGCGTGTCGGTGGGATCGAGCAGTAGCAAATCTTCCATAATCAGGAAGTTGTAGAATGCCTTAATGCCCGAGAGCGTGCGCGCCTGCGAGGTGGCGCTCATCCCTAGCTCGCCGAGCCAGGCAAGAAAGTCGCGCAGCAGGCGCGTGGTCACTTTCTCCGGTCCAGCGGGCAGCTTCGAGATTTCTAGGTACTGGCGCAGCTTGTGAATGTCGCGCACGTAGGCTTCTACGGAGTTAGGCGACAACGATTTTTCGAGTTGCAGGTAGCCTTCGAATTGCTTGATGCTAACGGACCAGTTCACTATTGGGGAAGCTAGGAGGTGGGAGCTAGGAAGTCGAAGCCGAGAAGTGAAGCGGCTTTCTTCCTTGTTCCGGGGTAAAGTACAGGTGGCAAAGGTCGCTGAACATTATTAGAACCTAACGGCTTCTTCTGCAAGTGCGCCAGAAAAGCTAGCTCGGAAATTTTTGTTCCCCGACCTTTGCTACCTAGGTTTCATCTACTTCGGGAGCGTAGCCCGCCTACTATCTCCTCGCCTCCAGCTCCTAGCTCCTCCTACTCCATGCAGATTCTGATCATCAACGGCCCCAATTTAAACCTGCTCGGCCGCCGCGAGCCCGGCATCTACGGCACCCGCTCCTTCGACGCTTACTTTCCCGAACTTCAGGAAACCTTCCCCGACATCCAACTCGAATACTTTCAGAGCAACCACGAAGGCGAACTGCTCGACAAGCTGCACGAAGTAGGCTTCACGTATCACGGCATCGTGCTGAACGCCGGCGCTTTCACGCACACCAGCCTCGCCCTGGCCGATGCTATTGCCGCCATTGCTACGCCCGTGGTAGAAGTGCACCTTTCCAACGTAGCCGCCCGCGAAGAATTTCGGCAACACAGCTACATCAGTCGCGTGTGCGTGGGCACTATTACCGGCTTCAAGCTCGACAGCTACCGCCTAGCTTTGCATTACTTTGAAGGCCTGCGCCCCAAGCGCGTAGGCTTTAAAGTATGAGTGGCGGAGTGGCTGAGTGGCTGAGTGGCTGAGTGACGAACATAGCTGTTCAACGATTTATTTACTCAGTCACCCAGCCACTCCGCCACTCTCTTACCTTTGCGGCTCCAAATTGACTTTCGACTCCTATGTATACTTTCAATCCCGGTCCTTCAGAAGTTTATCCCGAGGTTCGCACGTATCTCACGGCGGCTTTTGACGAGGGCTGGCTCTCGGCTCCCCACCGTGGCGAGCGTTTCACGGGTTTGGTACGGCAGGTAATCGCCGACATGAAAACCAAGCTCAACATTCCCCAGGATTATACCATCTTCTTCCTCAACTCGGCAACCGAGTGCTGGGAAGTGCTGGCCCAAAGCCTAACGCCAAATAAGAGCTTCCACCTCTACAGCGGCGCCTTCGGCGAGAAATGGATGGAGTACGCCAAAGCCCTGCGCCCTGCCACCACCGGCCAGTCGTTCGGCGTTGATGAGCTACCTAGCCTCGACCAGATTCCGCAGGATGCTGACCTGGTGTGCATCACCCAGAACGAAACCTCCAACGCCACGCAGTTGCGCGATGGGTTCGTACTGAACCTGTACAACAAGCTAGGTCCTAACGCGTTGCTGGCCGTAGATGCTACCTCATCGCTGGGTGGTATTCAGCTCAAGATGATCAAGGCCGACATTTGGTTTGCCTCGGTGCAAAAATGCTTTGGCTTACCCGCCGGCCTAGGATTGATGATTCTGTCGCCGCGGGCGGTAGCTAGGTTCCGCCAGATCAACGAGCGAGCCCACTACAACAGCCTCGTGTCGCAGTACGAGAAGATGCTCAACTACCAGACCACCCACACGCCCAACGTGCTGGATATCTATTTGTTGAGCCGCGTACTGCAAGATCGGCAGCCGATCAAAACGGTGCACCAGCACCTGCTCGACCGTGCCACCAAGCTCTACGACTACTTCGACAACGCCACCCAGCTTACGCCCCTAGTAACGAACCCCGAAACCCGCTCGACCACCGTCATCGGCTTGCAGGGCCCGCCCGCCCTAATCGACGAGGTGAAACGCCGCGCCAAAGAGCAAGGCCTACAGCTCGGCAACGGCTACGGCAACTGGAAACCCAACACACTACGCGTCGCCAACTTCCCGGCCATCCCGGATGCGGCCTACGAACAGCTCGTGCAGTTCTTCGCCCGCGAGTTTGCTTAAAATCGAGCGACTGAGTAGTTGAGTGACTGCATAAATCTGGCGAACTGGCCATTTATTCGACTACTCAGCTACTCAGTCACTTAGCCACTCGTTCCTTCATGTTCAGCATCAAAGAAATTTTCTCGGTTACGCTTACCCTTTTCGCGGTTATTGATATTCTGGGCTCCATCCCGATCATCATTCAAATTAGGCAACGCGAGGGCAAGATTCACTCCGAGAAGGCCACGCTGGTGGCGGGCTTGCTGATGGTTGTGTTTCTGTTTTTGGGGCAAAGCATCCTAGCTCTCTTCGGCGTTGACTTTCAGTCGTTTGCCTTGGCGGGCGCTATCATCATCTTCCTGATTGGCATGGAGATGATTCTTGGCATTGAGCTATTCAAAAACGACCCAGCGGCCACCAGTGGCTCTATTGTGCCGCTGGCGTTTCCGCTCATTGTGGGGGCCGGCACCATGACCACCTTGCTCTCCTTGCGCTCAGCCTATTCGCTGCCGAACGTACTCGTGGGCATCGCGGTGAACTTGGTGTTTGTGTACGTCGTGCTCAAGAGTAGCGCCTGGATTGAGGGCAAGCTAGGGAGGGCCGGCGAAGATATTCTGCGGCGCGTGTTTGGCGTGATTCTGCTGGCCATTGCCATCAAGCTGTTCAAACAGAATTTTTAATGTAGAACTGGTTGTCGGATGGTTGCTTGTTAAATGGCTAACGAGTTAACTTATTGGTGGTGCTCGCACCTTTTACCTAGGATTAATTCTTCAGCCGTCCAACAAGCAACCATCTATCCACCAACCATTTAATTTATCACTAATTGATTCACCTCTTCACCGACGGTTCGTCGCGCGGTAATCCGGGGCCGGGCGGCTACGGCACCATTTTGCGCTACGGACCGCACGAAAAAGAAATTACCCAAGGCTTCCGCCTCACCACCAACAACCGTATGGAGTTGCTGGCCGTGATTGTGGGCCTGGAAGCCATTACGCGCCCAGAAATCCCCGTTACCATCACCACCGACTCGAAGTATGTGGTGGATGCCGTGGAGAAAAAGTGGGTGTTTGGCTGGGCCACCAAAGCAGACTTTGGCAAGAAAGCCAACGAAGATTTGTGGCGACGCTTTCTGAAAGTATACAAGCAACGCAACGTGCGCTTCCACTGGGTGCGGGGCCACAACGGCCACCCCGAAAACGAGCGATGCGACCAGCTCGCCGTGTACAGCGCCACCCGTGGCCCGCTGCTCATCGACGACGGCTATGAGCTAATCGAGGCCAAGCGAAGCTAGGTTTCCCCCGCGGATGGCGAATACCTACTTCCAGTTCAAGCAGTTCCGTATTGAGCAAGACCGCTGCGCCATGAAGGTGTGCACCGACGCCTGCGTGCTCGGCGCCGTGGCCGACGTGGCGGGCGCCACCCGCCTGCTCGATATTGGTACCGGCACCGGCCTGCTGGCTCTGATGGCGGCGCAGCGCAACCTAGGGGCGCATGTTGAAGCGGTGGAGATTGACGAAGCTGCCGCCGCGCAAGCCGCCGCCAACTTTGTCGCGAGTCCGTGGGCGAGCCGCTTGCGCGTGCACGCCCAGAGCTTGCGTGCTTTCGCCGCCACCCAGCCCGCGCCCTTCGATCAGATGTTGTGCAATCCGCCGTTCTTCCGCAACGCCCTGCGCTCGCCCGACGCTGCGCGCACCACGGCCCGCCACACCGCCCCCGATACCCTAGCTTTTGAGGACATTACGATGTTTGCCCACCAGTTCCTCACGCCCGGTGGGCAGCTCACGGTGCTTCTGCCGCCACCCGAGATGCAGCAGTTTGAGCGCGCGGCCGCAGACGCGCAGTTATACCCCATCACTCGCTTGGTGGTGCACCATCGGGCAGGCAGCAAGCCGCTGCGCCATGTCACGGCGTTCAGCCACCAGCCGCAAGCCGTCGCGCAAAGTACGCTGGCTATCTATGCGGATAGTGCAGAGGCTTACTCAGAAGACTTTAAGTATCTTATGTCTCCTTTTTACCTGCACTTATAGGAATACTTCGTTTCCCTCCTAACTCCAGAACGCTATGCCTTTTGGTTCTGGGTTGAATAAGCGGCTACTCAGCCCTCACGGAGGCAGAATTTCCCCTTCCACGTATACCTAGGCGGAAACTACTACGCTATTTAGCTAGGCTGAATTAGTCAGGTTTGCAGTTGATGGGAAGCACGTGAAAAGCGTGTTCGTTGGTCAGGCGGAGAAGTGACAACTGGGAGTAACAAAGGACAATAGCCAGCCGGCGGGGTAGCCTGGTGCGTAAGTGGGCCGCTGAGCAAAGCAACTTCGGCCTTTTGAACAAAGCACGTCGAGTAAGGGCTGCCTACCTTTGTAGAGTAAAACAAGCACCCCACTCACGCCAGCCCACTGGCACTTACTCCTCCTCGATGACCGGCAAGCAGCTGAACCGCTACGCAGATATGGTGTTGGTGTGTAACGGCGACCAGCGCTACGGCGGGGAAATAACGTTGACCGATAACGTCTTGGTTGGGGTGCTCGCCGGCGAGCTAAAAGTGGTGCAGGCCGACCGCACGCGTTGCGCCACCGCAGGTGACACGCTCCTCCTACCTAGAAACCAGCCGGCAACCCTGCTGAAAGTCCCGAAAGATGGTGTTGCTTATCAAGCCGTGGTTCTGACGCTGCCCACGCCCCTGGTGCAGGCCTACTACACGCAGCACCCTCCGGCACCCACCCAGCCGGCGGCGCCCAAACTCCTGCTCTTTCCCAGAAATCCTCTCCTGCAGAGCCTCTTTGCCTCCCTGCTGCCGTATCTAGAACTTCAACAGCCCCTACCCGCGAATCTCCTTGCTGGCAAGATAACGGAGGCGCTAGAAACCTTACGCAGCCTCGACCCGCAGATCGACCGGGTGCTGGCCAACTTTGCTGAGCCCGGCAAAGTGAACTTAGTCGAGTTTATGGAAGCGAACTACCGGTTCAACCTCTCCTTGACTACGTTCAGCTACCTGACGGGCCGCAGCCTAACCACCTTTAAGCGCGACTTCCAAAAAGCCTTTCACCTAAGCCCCCAGCGCTGGCTCACGCAAAAACGGTTGACGCTGGCGCACTACCAGCTCGCCGAAAAAAGCCGCAAGCCGGTAGAGCTGTACTTGGAGGTAGGCTTTGAGAATCTCGCCCATTTCTCGTTCGCCTTCAAGAAGCAGTTCGGCTACCCCCCGACCGCGCTGGTCGGGACCAGGGCTGCTCCTAGGCCATCAGCCAGCTAGGCTAGGGCACCAAGGCTCCTGAGTACCCTTCACCAGCTAGTATTTTCCTCGCTACTCGCCCGGCTACCCGGCTCTAGGCAGCTACCACCAGCTTGGTGGCGAGGTCGGGCATGCCCCTAGAGCAACGCGCCCAGCCGACGACCTAGCTGCGTACTACCTTGTACACTAGAGCTTTAACTAGCTATACTACACCCGTAGCCGCTGTTTGCTGCCGGAATGGTTCCGGCAGCTCATTTCCTTACCCCATCCGTTTCCTAGTTTCATTTATGAAGTCTGCCCTCGTCACTGGCGCCAACAAAGGCATTGGCCTGGAAGTCGCCAAACTACTCGCCCAGCAGGATTTTTTCGTATATCTCGGCAGCCGTGACCTAGCCAGTGGTCAGGCGGCAGTCCAGCAGCTCCACGGCGCGGGGCTCACGGCTCTGGAGGCCGTGCAACTCGATGTCACCAGTCCCGATTCCATCCGGGCGGCGCGGGCAGCAATTGGCGAAAAGACGCCGGTGCTGGATGTGCTGGTGAACAACGCCGGCATTTCTGGCGGCACCTCCCAATCAGCCCGGCACACGACGTTCGACCAGTTCCAAGCCGTATTTGCCACCAATGTATTTGGGGCGGCCGGGGTCACTCAGGCGTTCCTCGACCTGCTGGAGCAGTCGCCGCAGCCGCGCATCGTCAACGTGAGCACGGCCATGGCTTCGCTCACGCTGTTCGCGGACTTCGATAATGCCAATTCCGCGTATCGGCTGCCGGTCTACCAGGCTTCGAAAGCAGCGCTGAATATGTATACCCTCAACCTAGCTCACGAACTGCGCGACACGCCCTTCAAAATCAATGCAGTATGCCCAGGCTATACCAAAACTGACTTTACGGGTCACCAAGGCACCAGCACGGTCGAGGAAGCAGCGCAGCGCCTAGTGAAGTATGCATTGCTAGGCCCCGATGGCCCCACTGGTAAGTATTTCAGCGAAGAGTATTTCCCTGCTCCAGCTACGTGCCCCTGGTAAGCTCGGCGAGTAAAATCTAGCCTCCGACTTGTTCAGGCTCCGTCAAGAACAGGTCGGAGGCTTTATCCCATTTATTTAAGAACATCCTCCTTCCTGAACAGTCTACCGGAAATCAGTGCTGTGCACACATGCTGGTACAACTGATTGTTGGCGGCATCCATCATGTGCTGAAAAGCGAAGGGCGAGGTAGCATGAATTTAGATAGTGCCGCTGACTATTGTACTTCTGCGAAACAGCGTCGAGCTGCTCGTTAATGGCATTCACAGAACAGAAAGGTATTCTTGTCAAGTAGCTAGCCCCAGGTTAACTCTAAGGTTGCGTGGCCAGTGACTGCACGTTAGGGTAGCAGCCGCGTAATTTGTGCTAGCTTATCTTGGTACAAAGTGTCTAGCAGATCGGTGGCTAGGTTGCCAAAATCGGCGGCTAGGTAGTGGCGCTGCACGATGCCGCCTGCCAGTAGCGTTATCTCATCGCAGGTTTCGGTGAGGGTGCCTAGCAGGTGCGAGGTCAGCAAGATGCCGGTGCCCCGTTGGCGCAGTCGCAGCAGTATTTCCTTGAGCAGCAAGTTGGTACCTAGGTCGAGGCCGTTGAATGGCTCATCGAGAATCAGGTAGCGAAAGTCTTGCACGAGCAGCGCCAGCAGGGCTAGCTTCTTCTTCATGCCCGCCGAATATTCCTCCGCGTACTGCTCTAAGGGCAGTTCCAACAGCTGATTCCAGGCCGAAAAATCCACGACCGGCTGGCGACGGGCTTGCAGGCAGAACGCCAGGTACTCGCGGCCAGTAATTTTGGGATAGAAAAACGGCTCGTACGGCAGCAGCCCCGTCACCTGGCGAATAGCCTGGCCCGATGTTTCCTGCACATGGCCCGTGTAGCCCGTATCCAGGCCGAAAAGGCAATTGATTAAGGTCGTTTTGCCGGCTCCATTGGCGCCTACTAGCCCGTGGATAGTGCCGGGAGCTAGGTCCATCGTCACCCCACGGAGCACTTGCTGCGCGCCAAAAGCCCGGCTGAGTTCTCGAATGCTAATCATGCCACCGATACTGAAGTAGATGTCGCCGACTCTTCCATACCAAGCCCGCGAATGCCGCGGCCAGCAACGCCACGTACACCGAATTTACGACCACCAATAACGCCAGCACGACTACGCCCACCTGCACCG
This sequence comes from Hymenobacter crusticola, assembly GCF_002154225.1. GTDB lineage: Bacteria > Bacteroidota > Bacteroidia > Cytophagales > Hymenobacteraceae > Hymenobacter > Hymenobacter crusticola. The sequence goes on along the minus strand of NZ_MTSE01000004.1, from coordinate 528,283 downwards.
GACCGGCATGTGGGTAAAACGCGTACTTGGCCAACACGACCATCGTCAGGATCACGGCGCCCCACAGCAGCACGGCCAGCGCGCCGCCCCAACTAACCGCACCCGTGCCGAGCAGTAGCACAAACGGCAGGCTGGTAATCCAATAGCCAACTAGCGCCAAGCCTAGCTTGCGCCGCAAAAACGCGTTTAGCCGCAACGGGTACTGGAGTAGCATCACCGAGTCTTCGGGCAGCGAATAGAACGAAGTGAGCAGCAAGGCCCAGAGAACCGGCACCAAGGCCGCAACGGTGTTGTGCCGCTGCCAGAGCGCCACGCCTACTCCTACTGCCCACACCAGCCAGGCGCCACTCCGCCGGTAGCCACTTACCCATTCGAACAGCTCGCTGCGCAACAGGCTCTGGTGCCGCCGGTCGCCGCGTGCTGCTCGCAGCTTGGCCACGTACGGAATAAGCGGTATCAAAACCAGCCCTAGCAGCAGCGGCAACCACGCACTATACACGAGGAGCACGCCCCACAGAGGCAGCTGCCATACCACATACTCGGCCAGCAACAGCCGGTGGTAGTTGGGTGCTACGCTCTGCAGAAAAGCTAGGTCGCGGCGCTGCCGGTGCGAGGAAAGGCACATACCAGCGCCCAGCACCGGTAGCAGCCATTGCCCAACTGGGTACTGGCCAATCAGCCGCATGCCTTGCCCCGATGCGGCGAGCAGCATTGGGCTGAGCAGCAGGAGCCGCAGCCATCCCATTTCGGCGAGCTGCCGCGCCAGTACTTTCACCCGCAGTCCTAGGTAGTGCTGAATTTCTCGCATGAGGAATTGCTAATCAGCCAAACCGCGGCGATCAGCTAGCTTTTCTTCCTCAACGAATTCGATCTGATAGTCTTGCTTCAGCTCCGCCAAGATGGGCTCGTACAGATCGGCGTGAGTGGGAATAACCACGCCGCGGTGCGCTACCTCGCCGCGCGCCAAGCGCCGCACGGCCATGCCCAGCGGCAAACCGACCGTTTTGGCCATGGCCGTGTGGGTAGCATCTTCGCCAAGCACAAGGAGAGAAGCGGTTCGGGTATACTGCTTCCCAGCCAACTCATAGGTAAACAAATGCTGCATCACAATCATGTCGTGGTCGTGGGGCGCTAGCTGCCACTTTTCCGCGAGTAGGCGCTCCAGTAGCTGGGCGGGCGTGGCATTGGCGTGGCCCACGGGTTTGTCGCTGAACAGCCCCAGCCACGTAAGGCGCTGCATTTCTTCACCCTCCGGCGCCAAACCTAGGTACGTAGCCAGATGAGCAGCTAGGTCAAAGTCGTCGGGCACACGCGGCAGATATGCGGCTACCAGCTCGCGCCACGTGAGCCCCGACGAGTTGCCGAGCTGCACAGAATCGTCGGTGAGACCAAGCTGCACCAGCGCGTGCCAGGCGGCGCAGTAGCCAGGCCGGCGCAAGGTGCCGCGCAGCATGGTGGGAATGTGCTCAAGGCCATAGGGCGCGCGGTAGCTGAGTGAGTCGCGGTTGGCATAGCCTTCAAACTGCCCGTAGCCGGGTACCTCCAGCGTTTCATAGCGAGCAAACAGCTGCTGGTACGGAATAAAGCGCAGATGCCCATCTTCCAGGTACTTAGCCGTGCTCTGACCGGCCAGCACCACGTTGCGCGGGTTCCAGGTAAACTTGTACTTCCACGGATTGTCGCCCTCCGATTCGGGCGCCAGCAGCCCGCCGCAGTACGACTTGAAGGAAGCTAGCTTCCCTCCTTTTGCCCGGATATCTTGCAGCACGTGCATAGCCGACATATGGTCGAGGCCGGGGTCGAGGCCGCATTCCATCAGCATCGTTAGGCCCGCCTCCTCTGCTTCCGCGTGGAGCTGGCGAATCTCGTCGGTGGCGTAGCTGGCCGTAGCTAGGTGGCGCCGGTGCCGCACGCACGCTTCGGCTACTCGCAGATGGAAGCTTGCCGGCAGCATCGAAATAACGATATCGGCCTGCTCTACCAAACTTTCCAACAGGCTTTCCTGCTGCACGTCGAACGGCACCGCGCGAGCGTATTCGCTGTGCGCGGCCAGCACCGGCACTAGGTGCGCCGGGTTCACGTCGGCAATGGTTAGAAACCACCCCTCCGTTGGGGCATAGCGCAGCAAGTATTGCAGGAGCGAAGCCGCCGAGCGGCCCGCTCCAAGAAGCAACAGACGAGTCATTTTCACTTACCAGTTATCAGTTAATGTCTAGCATCAGCAACAGCAAAGCTGCCCGGTGGAGCGTCGCAGGGGCCTAGCGGTCAATAATCGGTAAAAAACAGCGTAACGTACGCAGTATCTACTCGCCCGCCGCGCTGGCGGCCTTCTTCTGCTTGGTCTTAGGCTGGTGAAGCCACCTCTGGGCCAAATGTTAGTAAAGGGTAATTGTTAAATGATAAATGCAACGTACATTCACCGCCCCCTAACGCTGTCGGGGCCGCCATCAGGTGCCTGGACTAGCTTTTTTATTCTTATCCGCATCGATGGCTCAGTTACTTAATGTCACCATTCAGGTCGACGTCCTTTCCTCCGCCGAACTCACCCCCGACGAGGCCCTAACTTGGCAGCAAGCCCGCGCCGCCACCGACAACGCCTACGCGCCCTTCTCGCAGTTTCACGTGGGCGCCGCCCTGCTGCTCGACAATGGCTCGGTGTTCCAGGGCAATAACCAAGAAAACCCCGCGTACCCATCCGGACTTTGCGCCGAGCGCACCGCTATGTTTGGCCTAGCCGTCAGTCAGCCGGAGCGCCGCATTGTGGGCATGGCCGTGGCGGCGCGCCCCAAGAACGGCGCCTTTGTGGTAGGCATGCCCTGCGGCGCCTGCCGTCAGGTAATGGCCGATTATGAAGTGCGACAGGGTCAGCCGATTCCGCTGCTGCTACTAGGCCCCGACGACACGATTTATCGTTTTCGCTCCCTAGCTGATTTGTTGCCCTTTCAGTTTACCAGCGAGAATTTGCCCCCGCGCGAATAGCTAGGTCTGCTGTCTCCGGGCTTCCTCTTGTACACTCGCGCGCCGGTCCGACGCCCTAGGATATCCGACCGGCGGGCACGGATTAGGCAAAGAGGTTCTTTGCAAAAATTTTGCGCTATACTTTTCCGCTATGTCCGCAGCGCAGGAAAATCATCTTACCATCAGCCGGTCGGCCCGCTACTACCAGCTGGGCGAGTTATCAGCGGCCACGCGGCGCGTGTGGTTTGTGGCGCACGGCTACGGGCAGCTCGCGGCTTACTTCATCCGCCACTTCGCGTTTCTGACCCAAGCCGACCCGACGCTCGTAGTAGTAGCGCCCGAAGGCTTGTCGAAATTCTACCTCAACGGCACAAGTGGCCGCATCGGCGCCACTTGGATGACGCGGGAAGACCGCCTCACGGAAATTGAAGATTATGTGGGCTTCCTAAATCAGCTAGCAGGCAGCCTTTTAGCTCATTGCCAGCCGGAAGTTGAAATTACCGTACTTGGTTTCTCACAGGGCGCCGCTACGGTGAGCCGGTGGCTGGCGCGGGCATCCTTTCGGCCCGCCCATCTTATCTTGTGGGCTGGCGCTTTCCCGCCCGATATGGCGGTGGAGGTGGCCACGCACTTGCTGCACCAGTTTCCGGTTACGTTGGTTTGTGGCGACGAAGACCCGTTTATCAGCGCGGAAGAGCTGGAAAAACAGGTTTCGTTTTTGCGCCGCTATGGCATCGAGCCCGAGGTCATTCGCTTTGCTGGCAAGCACGCCCTGAACCCTGCGGTGCTACAGCAGCTAGGGCACCAGTAAATGAAGGGCTTCATATACTCTTCAGGCAGGGTTTTGTATTGTTGCACTGTTTAGTCTCATTCCCGATTTCTACGCCGCTCATCCCGCCATTGTCATGCACGTTCTCATTGTAGAAGACGAAAGAAGCCTGCACCAGGAAGTGCGGCAGTTTCTACTTCAGGCGCAGTACCTCTGCGACTCCGCCTTCACCTTTGCCGAAGCCTCAGAGAAGATCTTTGTGAACAGCTACGACTTCGTGCTGCTCGACCTAGGACTGCCCGACGGCGACGGGTTGCAGCTGCTGCGCGAGGCCAAGCAGAACGAGCGTCAGGAAGCTTCTTTTATTGTTCTTACGGCCCGCGGTGCCATCGACGACCGCATCAAAGGCCTCGACCTAGGTGCCGACGACTACCTGCCCAAGCCGTTTTCGCTGCTTGAGCTGCTGAGCCGCATGCAGGCCATCACGCGTCTGAAGTTTGGCCTGAAGCGCCAGGAAATGGTATTCGGCAACGGCTTCCACCTCGATGTCACGGGTCGCACCCTGCGCTACGAAGGCGCCGAAGTGCCGCTCACCAAGAAAGAATTTGACCTGCTCCACTACCTCTTGCTGCACAAAAACCGCGTGCTCACGCGCCTGCAACTCGGCGAGCACCTGTGGGGCAACGTGCTGGAAGACGATTCTGACTCAAACTACATCGACGTCCACATCAAAAATATCCGCAAAAAGCTAGGTCACTTCGCCCCCGCCGACTTCCTAGAAACTGTGCGTGGTATTGGCTACCGAGTCAGTGAACAACTGAGCAACTGAGTAATTTCGTTGGAGTAACTGAGTGGCTGAGTAACCTTAGGGTTTCATCTTTTCCTGAGTTAGAGGCTGTTGCTTCGTCTTGGTTTTAGAGCTTAGCAAGCATGTACTTTTTAGTTACCCGATTACTCAGTTATTCCGATGAAAGCGGAACAGAACGAGGCGTTTCGAGTGCGGACGAAAGCAGCCGCGTTGCGCGTTATTCGTTTATATCAGCTACTCCCTCGTAGCGGAGAGACAGAGGTTTTAGGCAAGCAACTCTTCTGCAGCAAGCGCTACTCCAGTAGCCGCCAATTATCGAGCTGCATGTCGAGGACGCTCAGCAGCTGAGTTCTTTGCGAAACTTAGTATTTGTGTCGAAGAAGCTGATGAAGTACAACTTTGGTCAGAATTGATCGGTGATGCCGGCATTCTACCTAGAACCCGCCTTACTGAACTTGAAAAAGAATACGCCGAGATAGCAGCTGTTCTAACAAAAGCAAGGAAAACGGCATCCGGGAAAGCAGAGAGGAACGGAATAAGTGAGTAGCCAAACAATGTCATTTCTTTCTGCTCAGTTACTCAATTACTCAGTTACTCTCCAAAGGAAATGAAAATGCGCCTGGAGGCCAAGCTGGCCTTGTTCAATGCGTTGTCGAAGCTGCTGCTGCTGCTGACGGGCGCGCTAGTGATTCCGCCCGTGGTGAGCCGGGTGGCTGTGGGGCACACAGATCAGCGCTTGCACGAGAAGATGGGCGAAGTGCTCAGCCTAATCCGGCGCGATGGAATCACGGCCTTCGTGCGCACCGAACACGACGAGACGTACGCCGATTACAATCTACTCAAGCAGGAGTACATCACCCTGACGCCCGTGGCTACCAAGACAAGCCACCCCGGCGTAGTGCGCATCTTCGACGAGATGCGCCAGGTAGATAATGAGGTAGAAGATTTTCGCATTCTGAGCTACACGCTGCCCAACCGCGGTGCGCGCACCTACCACCTCGAAATTGGCAGCAGCCTCGCCACTGTGGAATTGCTCACGACCACACTGCGCCACACCGCTTTGTGGGTGCTCGTGATAGGAGCATTGCTAACCATTCTGACCGATGCGGCCTTCACGCATTACCTGCTGCGCCCCTTGCGGGAGCTGATCCAGCGTAAGCTCCGCGGCGTGCAGCACCCCTCGGCCTTCTCCTTCGAGCCCATCCCGACGGACACCACAGACTTCCGTCGCCTCGACACCAGCCTTTCGCGCATGATGCGCCAGATTCAATCGGCCTTTGAAAAAGAGCGGGAGTTTATGTCGAATGTGTCGCACGAGCTGCTTACGCCCGTGAGCATCCTGCAGTCGCGCTTCGAAAACATGCTGCAAGACCCGGAGCTCAACGATGCGCATTCGCTTAAAATCGTGGACTCGCAGAAGACGCTTTACCGGCTACGCAACACGGTGAAGACACTGCTACTCATCGCCAACATCGAAAACGAGCAGTACCTACGCGACGAATCCGTGTCGGTGGCGGCCGTGCTGGCCGATGTGATCAACGAGCTAGAAGACCGGCTGGCCCAGCGTGAAATCCGACTGCTGGAAGAGCTGCAACCCGACTACGTGCTGCCGGCAGCCAACCGCACGCTGCTGTTTACGCTGCTATTCAACTTGATCAGCAACGCCATTAAGTACAACAACTGGGGTGGCGACATCATTATTCAGGGCAAGCTCCGCCCCGAGGGCGGCTACCGCCTCGCCGTTACCGACACCGGTCCGGGTATTGCTCCCGAAAATATCCCGCATCTATTCGACCGGTTTCGGCGCTTTCACAAGGGCGGCGCTTCGCCGGAGGGCTATGGCCTAGGTTTGCCCATCGCCAAAACGATTGCCGAGTTTCACCATGCCGAGCTAGCCGTGGAATCTACTGTCGGGCAGGGCACTACGTTTGCCCTATTGTTCAGCTAGATACCTGCTGATTTGCAAGGCGGGCACAAGCATTTTCACTCCGAATTCATGTTGCCGGGCATACTTTAGAGCTATGCCCACCCGATTAGTATTTTCTTCTCGCAGGTCGTACTTGGCGCTGCTGCTGGCGGCACTGCTGTTGCTTATTGGGCTGCTTACCCAGCTCAAGCCAGCCAAACGCACAGCCGTCGTTCTGCGGCACCTGCCACCCACGACTTCCCATTTTATCGGCCTTCAGCAGAATAGCCGGATTCACAAATCAGCTTCTGCTCGCCGGCCCAAACGCGTGTTGGTTGTAAAACCTACGGCTAACGACCGGCTGTAATAACGCCTGCCAACAGAAAAGGCCGGGAGTATTCCCGGCCTTTTCTGTTGGCAGCTTTGTTGTGCGCTTATCCTAGCCCATCCTGTTCAGGCTGCTACGGTGCGTTAGCAATACCTAGCTTTTCTACTTTTTTTTGCCCTTTGCCGGTAGCACGGCATCCGTAGCGGTGGCTTCATGGACGGGGTTAATTTCCGCTTTCTGGCCGTCTAGAGCTAGGGTCCACTGCTCGTTAAGCTGCGGTAAGCCGTGCTGAGCCGTTAGGTCGTATTGGCAGGGCACCACCGAAATGTAGTTGTGCGCCAAGGCCCATTCGTCGGTGTCTTCGCCCTGGTCTTCGTTCACAAAATTGCCGATTAGCCAATAGTAAGGACGCTGGTAGGGGTCATAGCGCAGGTCAAACTCTTCCTGCCACTTGGCCCGCGCCTGCCGGCAGATGCGCGCCCCGACAATAGCCTTTTCTGATTTCTTGGGAAAGTTGATATTCAGCGCAGTACCCGTTGGAATGCCGTGCTCCAGGGCCTGGCGCGTGAGATGCTCCACCCACTCCTCAACGTGGGAAAAATCAGCTAGGTGGCCGTAGTCACAGAGAGAAAAACCGATGGCCGGCAGCCCTTCAATAGCCGCCTCAATGGCCGCCGACATCGTACCCGAGTACAGTACATTCACCGATGAGTTGGAGCCGTGATTAATACCCGATACCACCAGATCGGCCTGCCGGTCGCGCAGTACAAAGTGCTTGGCAAGCTTCACGCAGTCGGCAGGCGTGCCACTGCACTCATAGGCCTCGATGCCATCGAAAATGGTGCTAGGGTCGAGGCGCAAGGGGTTGCCGATGGTAATGGCGTGCCCCATGCCCGACTGTGGCGAATCGGGCGCGACGACCACTACTTCACCGATGCGCTTCATCACGCGCACCAGCACGGCAATACCGGGCGCGGTAATACCATCATCGTTAGAAATCAGAATCAGCGGTTTACGAGATTTAGCGGCCACAAGCGTCTATAGTTAGTGATAAAACCTAGGGCAACGTACGGAAGGTGGCGCGTTGTGGTCGTAAAGTTTTGATTACCCGGCTTGCGCCTCAACGAGTGACCAGCTTGCGCCGTACTGCACAACATGAAACACCTAGCTTCTTTCCTTGGCTCGACTGCTGGCGCCTTGCTGCTCGCTGCCACGCTGGTTGCCTGCAATTCGCCCGAAAGCCGGACGCCGACTGCTTCCAGCGGCGATACGCCTTTTGCGGGCAACTCCACCGCCACCGACCCCTCGGCTGCCGCGCAACGCATTGCTGCCAACCCAAACGTGGCCGATTCGCTGCACCTGCTCAGCCCTGGTCAGGCGGGCCGCTTGCTGATCAAAATGCCCGAGAAACTTCTGCTGGCGCGGGTATCGGCTGAGCAGCTGCACAAAATCACGCGTACCGTTGGCGACAGCACCTACCCGGCGTATGAGATGCGCGATGCCCAGCAGCCCAGCGCCCCGCCCACGATTCTCGAAATGGCCGGCAATGCCCAGAAAGGCTTTCGCCTGCGTCGCATCATCATCACCGATCCGCAGTACCGCACGGGCGAAGGCATTGGCGTTGGTTCTCCTTTCGGGGTGGCCCGCCAAACGTTTGGCCTCTCCCGCGTGCGCATGACGCCGGAAGGCTTCGCGGCAGTATCGCGCCAGACGCGCATGGCGTGGCTGCTCGACGAGAACTCGCTGCCCGCCAAGCACCCCACCGACATGGCTACTGCCGAAATACCCACGGCCACGCGCATCAAAGGCGTCATTCTTTTTTAGGAATCTGCCGCTGTAGCTAGCAACGGCTTACAACGTTTAACTCCCTTCTGCTTTCCTACCAAACTCCCACAGTAAACGACAATGGCTTTATTCGAAAACCGTTACCGCACCCACGACCTAGGTTTGCTTTTGCTGCGTATTGGCATTGGTATCATGTTCTCCATCCACGGGTACCCCAAGCTTATTGGCGGGCCGGAGAAATGGGCCGAAATCGGGGGCGTAATGGGGATGTTCGGTATCAGCGCTTCGCCGGTTGCGTGGGGCTTTCTGGCGGCGGCAGCAGAAGCTATTGGCGGTCAACTCTTGGCCTTTGGATTATTTTTCCGCCTGGCCTGCGTGCTGCTGCTAGGCACAATGATCGTCGCCACGGCCATGCACCTACTAAAGGGCGACGACTTCAACACGTATTCGCACGCGCTGGAATCAGCTTTCTTGTTCTTGGGTCTGCTCTTCGCGGGTCCTGGCAAGTACAGCGTCGATCAACTCTTGTTTCCCGCGGAGCCTGAGTGGGAGGAATAGCTAGCTTATGCTACAAATTCCGGCGCTAGCCTAGCTTTGCAGCTTAGCCATTCATCTCCTTCATGCTCGCTCTTCTTCTCTCCACGCTGCTCGCCGCTACTCCGACGCCCAAACCCGATTGGCGCACGCCCTTTGAAAAAGGCGACGGCAACACGACCACCACGTACACCGAATGCATTGCCTACTATCAAAAGCTCGACGCAGCGTACCCCGAAGTCAGCATGCGCGAAGCAGGCCTGACTGATATTGGCCAGCCTCTGCACGAAGTAGTTATTTCCCTCGACGGCGACGCTGATCCAGCTTCGGTGCGGCGCAAAAACCGGCGCGTCGTGTTTGTTCAGAATGGCATTCACCCTGGCGAGCCAGAGGGCATTGATGCGTCCATGATGCTGGCCCGCGACTATGTGCAACGGAAGGAGCTGCGGCAGCAGCTCGAAAACGTCACGCTGGTAATTATTCCGGCATACAACGTCGATGGCATGCTGAACCGCTCGGCTACGAGCCGCGCTAACCAGAACGGTCCGCAGGAATACGGCTTCCGGGGCAACGCACGCAACCTCGACCTGAACCGCGACTATATCAAGGAGGATTCGCGCAATGCCCGCTCCTTCGCGCAGCTCTTCCAGCGCTGGCAGCCCGACCTGTTTGTGGATACGCATACCTCCAACGGCGCTGATTACCAGTACGTGATGACGCTGATTGACACGCAGAAAGACAAGCTCCACCCCGCACTAAGCCAGTACTTACAGAAAACCATGCTGCCGGATTTGTACAGTGGCATGGGCAAGAAAAAGTGGCCTCTCACGCCGTACGTCGATTTTGAAGGCCGTACCCCCGAAAGCGGTTTGCGCGGCTTCCTGGAAACACCGCGTTACTCCACGGGCTATACGACGCTGTTCAACACCATCGGCTTCATCACCGAGACGCACATGTGGAAGCCCTTCACGCCGCGGGTGCGGGCCACGTATGATTTTCTGGATCTGTTGGTTCACCTAGCCCACCGCGACGCCGCCCAGCTGGCGCAGGCACGCGCTACTGCCGAACAGCAGCTGCGTACGCAAACGGAGTTCCCCCTAGGTTGGCAGCTCGACACTACGAACGCCGACAAGGTAAACTTCCGGGGCTACGAAGGTCGCACCAAAACAAGCGAAGTCAGTGGGCAACCGCGCTTGTCCTACGACCGCAAAGCGCCTTTCACCCGACCCGTTACGTTTTACAACACCTACCGCCCTACCATTACGGTGCGGCGTCCCGTGGCTTATGTGATTCCGCAGGCGTGGGGGGAAGTGCTCGATCGGCTGCGCCTCAGCAATGTGCGCCTGCAGCGCCTACGCCGCGATACCACCCTCACGACCGAAGTGTACTACGTGGAAGACTACAAAACTGCCCCGCGGCCCTACGAGGGGCACTACCTGCACAGCCAAGTGAAGCTACGCACTGAGCAGCAACCCCTGCCCTTCCGCCGCGGCGACTACGTAGCCTACCTCGACCAGCCCGCCGTGCGCTACCTAGTAGAAACTCTAGAGCCGCAGGGCACCGACTCCTTTTTCGCTTGGGGGTTCTTCGACAGCATTTTGCAGCAAAAGGAATACTTTTCCGATTACGTATTCGAGGACCTAGCTGCTGAGCTACTTAAGCGCGACCCGCAGCTGCGGCAGCAGCTCGACGCCCGCCGCCAAGCCGATCTGGTGTTTGCCAAGAGCGGTGCCGCCCAACTCGATTTTGTGTACCGCCATTCTGCGTATTACGAGAAGTCGCACCTGCGCTATCCGGTCGTACGCTGGCAAGGTGGAGCACTGCCCGTAGAGTGATACTTGCTTACTCGGTGGGTAAGGCGGGCTCTTGTTGGAGCTGCGGCGCTTGCAGGGAATTGGCGTAGTTGACCAGGAAAGCTAGCTCTCGGGCATTCTTGAAGCTTAGGTCGTTGTCCTTCGCATAAGCCTTAATTTCTGGTGCCTGTTTGGAAAAATAGGCCAGCAAATCTCGTTTGGTCTTGCGCAGCGTCACAAGTTTCCCCTCGTCCGTAGTCAGGTAAAACGTTGTTTGTATTTCGCTGTTGCTATAGCGGCGCAGCCGCTGATTGTTATTCGAAGCTACTACATAGGTATAGCTAATTGGCTGCTTGCGGCGTAACAAGATAACTGGACCTTCGCTGAGCTGCTCGAAAAAGGCCCACATCTTGAGCTCAGGTGCTTGCTTGGTCGACCAGGGGTACGAATACGAATGAAAGATGCGGGTAAGCGCCACGTACTGTTCCTTCTTTTGCGGAGCCGTCTCCCCGCGGATGGCGAAAACCCGTACCGCTTGGGCAGGCAGCGTGTAGATGGTATCGTTTGCCCTCAAGTCTAGCTTGTTGCTCATCCAGTCCAGGCTAATTTCTCCCTTCACCACGGCACCGCTCGTTAGCATCACGGCACCTTCCGCAAATTGTCCCGCGTTGGGGTTTAGCACCAGGGTTTGTACTTGCGCCTGTACGCTGACACTCAGCAACAAACCAATGAGTGCCGCCGCAATGCGTCGCGTGTTTTGCATACGCCCAAACAGTAGTTATTTCTTCCTAGTTGCTATACGAGTTAAGGCTGCAACGTGGCCAAAGAATTAGCGTAGTTCACGATGAAAGCTAACTCCCGCGCATTGGTGTAGCGCAGATCATTCTCCTTGACGTACTGCTCAATTCGGGCAGCTTGGTGCTTGAAAAAGGCGAGTAAGTCTTTCCGGGGAGATTTCAGCGGCAGCACGTTGTTGGTGCCAGATGCTAAAAAGAAGTTGTCTAGGCTAGACATGCGTACCATGCTGCCAGTGAAGATGGGGGAAGGCCGCTGATAACGCAACAGCACAATTGGCCCGTCACTGATTTGCTCAAAGAAGGCCCAAGTAGATTGCAAAGTGCTCTTGCTCACGACGTGGTAAGGCCGAAACACACGCAGCGTCGACACCAACTTGTCGGCTCTGATTCGCTCCTGCTCTTCTTCTACCGCTACGCAGTTCACAACGTGCGCCGGATAAGTGTAGACAGTGTCGTTTGCCATTTCCACCTGCACCACGCCCGTCGCCGGATAAAGCATAATGGTGCCCCGCAGCTGGGTTCCGTCGGAGAGTACGATGGCGCCCACATTGTAGTGCTGCGGGTAGCCAACTAGTTGCGCTTGCGTCGCTTGATCCGTCAGCAAGCTTAAGATAACAATAACCGTAACCTTCCAAGACTTCCGCATAATCTGCATTGTTGTAGGACAAGAAAACAGACGCTTAGACTAACTCACTAAAGATACCTAGCTGGTGTAGATACCGGCTATACGGTAGGCCATAAATTTTGTGGCTAAGAAAGCAAAAAGCCTCGTGCAAACGAGGCTTTTTTCAATACCAGTAACCCTTAAAGTAATAAACTACCGGCTGCTCACTGCCCAGGAGCGTTTTGCAACGAATTGGCGTAGTTTACGATGAAAGACAACTCGCGCGCGTTGGTGTAGCGCAAGTCATTTTCCTTCACGTATTGCTCAATTTGGGGTGCCTGTTTTTTGAAAAAGGACAGCACATCCTTGCGCGGGTAGCGCAACGGTACCACGCCGTTGGACCCGAGCGCTAGAAAGAAGTTGTCAGTGCTAGGGGTATACGAAGCGCTCATGGCCGCGTAGGGCATAAACCGCTGGTAGCGCAACAGCTTGACGGGTCCGTCGCTGATCTGCTCAAAGAAGGCCCAAATAGGTCCCCCAGGGTTTTTACTCATCACGTAGTACGGACGAAAAACGCGGCGCGGAGATACCAGCTTGTCGGCCGTGATTCGCTCCTTATGCTCTTCCACCGCCACGCACTGCACCGCCTGCGCCTGAAAGGTATAAACCGAGTCGTTGGCCATTTTTACTTGCACCACTCCCCTGCTCGGATAAAGCATCACCACGCCGCGCAACTTACTGCCATCGGCGAGCACCACGGCGCCGTCGTTGTACTGCTGCGCGTAGCCGAGCGCTTGTGCTTGGGCGGCGTAGGTTGTTGCTATACAAAAAATAATTGCGATAGTATTCTTCCAATATTTCCACATAACCTAGGTTGCTTTTAAGACGACAAATACTTGTGCCACTCATGAAATATACTTATTCTACTCATATGTTACGCCAATGTTAACACATAAATTTTCGTAGCTGTAAAAGAAAAGAGCCTCACATATGTGAGGCTCTTTTTGGTAAGGAGTCAGTAAGAACTAGCACGCTGCTAAACGCTATTGCCTAGGCTGGCTTTGCAGGGAATTAGCGTAATTCACGATGAAGGCCAACTCCCGGGCGTTCGTATAATCTAACTGGTTTTCCTTGGCATACTTCTCAATCTGCTTGGCCTGTTGGCGGAAGGCAGCCAGCAGATCCTTCTTTGGATTGCGTAGTGAGATGATGGTACCACTGGGCGTACCTAGGTAGAAGTTGTCTTTGATTTCAGTGTAGTAGCCCATGGTACGCGGCACGCCGTAGGGGTACCCATAGGCGCCGTACCCGCCAAAGCCATAAGGCGAACCATAGCTAACGGGCCGTTGCACCAGCGACTCACGCCGGAGCAAAAGCGTAGGACCGCTGCTAAGCTGCTCAAAAAACGCCGGTGACTTAAAATCACTGTAGTCGTTGTCGTGGTTCCAGCGGAACACCCGGAACACGCGCACCAAGCTCGTGTCGGGTGTTGTGCGGCGTGCGCGCGGCGTGTAGCCGTAGATGGGGCTACCGTAGTAGTAACCCATCCGAGCGTCGTAGAAGTCGTCAAACTGGTTGCGGTTGCGGTCGAGCCGCTCGCCTTTCACGGCAAAGCTTTGCACCGCCACCGCCGAAAGCGTGCTCACCGTATTATTGGGCATCGATACCAGAATTACATCTTCGTTGCGGTGCAGCGCCAGCGGCCCCTCTATCGTATCGCCATTGGCGAGTAGCACGGTGCCGCCCGCAAACTGTTGCACGAACGAGGAACTAGTACGCTGCGCCCATGCGGTGCCAGCCAACAACAGGTTGATTACCACGGCAAATAAGCCAGCGCTGAAAACGGTACGCATGAGTTTCATAGCCAAAGTATAGAGAAGCCGAAAACGCGTCCCGCCCGTCGCTGGTTATGACTCGTTTGTCACCGTGCCGGACGCAGACGCTACCGGCCGCATTTTAGTCAAAATTGTGTGACCAAGCTTGTCGCGCTTCGTAGTGAGGTAACTTTGGTTATGCTGATTGGGTTCAATCTCGATGGGCACCGTTTCCACGATTTCGAGGCCGTAACCCATCAGGCCCGTGCGCTTGCGCGGGTTGTTGGTGAGCAGGCGCATCTGGGTGATACCTAGGTCGCGCAGAATGGAAGCACCCACGCCGTAGTCGCGCTCATCCATGCCGAAGCCTAGCTCCAGGTTGGCTTCTACCGTATCGCGGCCTTGCTCCTGCAGCTTGTAGGCCCGGAGCTTGTTGAGCAAGCCAATACCGCGGCCCTCCTGGTTCATGTATACCACCACGCCGCGGCCTTCCCGGTCGATCTGCTGCATGGCGCGGTGCAGTTGCGGGCCACAGTCGCAGCGGCAGGAGCCAAAAATATCACCCGTCACGCAGGAGCTATGCACGCGCACCAGTACCGGCTCGGTACCGCTAACGTCGCCTTTCACCAAGGCTAGGTGCTGGGCGCCGTTGGAGCGCTGGGTAAACGAGTAGAGGTCAAAATCGCCCCACTCGGTGGGCATCTTCACGGAGATGTCGCGGGAAATCAAGCTTTCCGCTTTCAGGCGGTATTTGATGAGGTCCTGCACCGAAATCAGCTTCAGATTCCAGCGTTTGGCCACCTCCTCTAAATCGGGTACGCGGGCCATCTCGCCATCTTCCTTCAGAATCTCGACCAGTACTCCGGCTGGCTCAAAGCCCGCCAGCCGGGCTAGGTCGACGGCGGCTTCGGTGTGACCGGCCCGGCGCAACACGCCTTCTTTTCGCGCTTTCAGCGGAAAAATGTGGCCCGGCCGACCTAGGTCAGCGGGTTTGGTTTCGGGGTCGATGAGGGCCAGGATGGTCTTGCTGCGGTCGGAGGCCGATATGCCGGTCGTTACGCCGTTCTTCAGCAAATCGACCGACACGGTGAAGGGCGTGGCGTGCAGGGCGGTGTTGCGCCCGACCATCAGTTCCAGCCCTAGCTCGTCGCAGCGCTCTTCCGTGAGCGGCGCGCACACGAGGCCCCGGCCGTGGGTGGCCATGAAGTTGATTACCTCGGGGGTAGCGCAACGCGCCGCGCAGATAAAATCACCTTCGTTTTCGCGGTCTTCGTCGTCTACCACGATCACTACTTTGCCGGCGCGGATATCGGCAATAGCGTCTTCAATTGAGTCAAGCATATAATGTGCGAGCAGTATAAGGGCCTGCTCAGCCAGAATAACCAACAGCGGCACCGCGAAGTTACGCCTTCGGCGAGTAACTGCGTGGCAGAGCAGCCAAGCAGGCTTTTTTAACGATTTCCCTTAGCCACTCCGTTGCTTCATGGCTTTGTAAGGGGCGAGTTACAGCGCTACCTTCTTCTCGCCCTTGTCAACGCCTAAGATAAACTTGGTCAGGCCCTTCATGTAGGTTTGCTGGTCGTCGTACATACTCATGTGACTACCCTGCGGGCAAGTGAGCGCAGTGCCGTTTTGTACTTGCGTGGCAATCCAGCGCATGTGCTCAGGGTCCATGGTGTCGTATTTGCCGCCGATGGAGAGCACCGGCACGCTGAGCTTGGGCAGGTCTTTGGTCCGGTCCCAGTTGGTGAGTTTGCCGGAGATGCCGAATTCACTGGGCCCTTGCATGGTCACGTAGAGTGACTGATTGGTTTTGCTCATGGCGCGGGTAACGGGCTCCGGGTTAGGCACAATACGGCACAGGTGCTCCGCGTAGAAATTAGGTTCGAGCAGGCCCATGTACCGAGGATTGCTGAAATCCTTCTTGGCTTCGATTTGCCGGATTTCGGCCAGCACTTCGGGCTTCATCTGCTTAGCTAGCACGTTGTCGGCGTACTTGCCGTAGTCGGGGCAGCTCATCATCATGTTCGAGATGATAAGGCCCTTGAGGTTTTGCTGGTACTTAAAGGCATACTCAGCCGCCAGGATGCCACCCCAGGAGTGACCTAGCAGATAGAAGTTGTCCTTATCAAGGTGTAGAGCCTGGCGCACCTGCTCCACTTCCTCCACGTAGCGCGGCAAGCTCCACATGGCCGTATCCTGGGGGTTGTCGGAGTTGCCGCAGCCGAGCTGGTCGTAGTAGATGAACTCGATACCTTCCTGAGGCAGGAAGCTTTCCATGCACTCGAAGTACTCGTGCGTGGCGCCGGGGCCGCCGTTGAGCAGCAGCACTTTGATGCGCGGGTTGTTGCCAAAGCGCTTCGTCCAGACGTTGAATTTGCCTTTCGGTGTGGTGATCGGGATTACCTGTACACCGCCGGTTTTGACCCGGGCTGTGTCGCCAGCGAAGTAAGCAGCGGGGGCAGCCGTGGCAGTAGCCTCCGACTTCTGTTGCGTACAGGAGAAGCTGCCGAGCCCAGTACAGATCAGACTCAGGTGAAGCGCAGTTTTCGAGAAATTCATACGTGCTAAGGGGAAAAAGCGAGGTCGGGCCGGCCGGTGGGTCGCCCCGATTGCTTAAACCTAAGGAGACGCCCCTAGCAATCCAAAAGCCCACAACGCAAAGCCTGCGCTCGGCACGTTGGCCGCATTACAACCGACGCACGCTTCTTCGCACTTTCAATTATGCGAGCGTTTGCGCACCTTGATTTACTGCTGCTCTCATTTCTCCCAAACTACCCACCCGCTCCCTCATGAAATACTTCCTGTGTATCGTGCTGTGTTGTATGTTGTTGAGCACCCTGCCAGGCTTGGCTCAGCGAACTACCTTCAACGGCTTGGGCTCCGACCTAGGTAATCTTTACCGCCTCTCCGATGCCAAGAGCCGCTCCATCAGCCCCGAGAACTTTACGGGGGCAAAAGGCCAAGGCGGGCGCGCCACCACTGGCACCGGCCAAAACGCCTCCCGCGACCTAGGCTTAGGCTGGAAGGTCAGCCCCAGCATTATCATCAAGGCGGGCCAAACGGCGGTGGTCGCCGACATTGAGGGCCCGGGGGCTATCCAACACTTTTGGCTGACGCCGACCGGTTTGTGGCGCTTTTCCATCCTGCGCATTTACTGGGACGACGAAAAAACGCCTTCGGTGGAAGTGCCCGTGGGCGACTTTTTTGGGCAAGGCTGGGGTGAGACGGCCCTGCTCAACTCTATTCCGGTGACCGTGAATCCGGGCAGCGCCTTCAACTCTTACTGGCAGATGCCCTTCCGCAAGAAGTGCCGCATCACGCTGGAAAATATCGACGAAAAGGATATGTACCTGTATTATCAGGTCGATTACACCCTCACCGATGTGCCCTCCGACGCGGCATATTTTCACGCCCAATTTCGGCGCCAGAACCCCACTACGTATAAGGTTCCCTACACTATTCTGGACGGCGTGAAGGGCCGCGGGCAGTACGTAGGCACCTACCTAGCCTGGGGCGTGAACAGCAGCGACTGGTGGGGCGAAGGAGAAATAAAATTCTTCCTGGACGGCGACGGGCAGTTCCCGACCATCAACGGCACCGGCACCGAAGACTACTTCCTAGGTTCCTACAACTTCGAAAACAAGAAAGCGCACCAGTACCAGGAGTACTCCACACCCTACGCGGGCTTACACCAAGTCATCCGCCCCGACGGGCTGTACCGCTCCCAGCAGCGCTTTGGCATGTACCGCTGGCACATTCCCGATCCGATTCGCTTCACTCAGGATCTGCGCGTCACGATTCAGGCCCTAGGGTGGCGCTACAATGGGCGCTACTTGCCCCTGCAAGATGATGTGGCCTCGGTGGCGTACTGGTACCAAACTGAGCCACACGCTCCTTTCCCCGCGTTGCCATCCAAGGATGACCTAGAGGTGAAATAAGGCGCTCTGTTCTAACGGCGCGCTGTTAGCCTAGCTGCTTTTATTTGGCCTGCTGGAAGCGTTGCGTGGGCTGCCACACGGTCGTTTTTACACCGCGCAAGTAGCGCCAATAGCCGAGTAGCAAGGCCGCGTTCATGCTATAGAAGTGCGTAATAAAACGCAAGATGCGCGAATGAAATCCCACGCGGCGCATAAGCCAATCGAACCCGACCAGCGCCAGCATGCCCACCTGCCCAAGCAAGGAAAGCTGATAAAACCAGCCCGCGCCGCGCACCACCAGCACCACGTTGGCCAGCAGCATCAGAAGCAAAAGTTGCGGCGTGTACCAGCGCAGCACCTTGTGTGACCAGAGCGCGAAAGCGCGGCCGTTCCAAAGCGGCAGCAGCAGCCCGCGGAACACTCGCAGGTTCTGAAAATTGCCCGCCGAGATGCGCGCCTTCCGGCGGAACTCCTCCGTCACGCGGTCCGATACATCCTCGTAGCACACGGCCTCTAGCTCGTTGATGGCCTGGTACCCATCGCGCAACACGGCCATAGAGATATAAAAATCATCGACTAGGAACGAGGCCGGCGCCGGGTGATAGGCACGGCGGCGCACGGCAAAGCAGCCCCCGAAGGCCCCAATCATGGCGCCCCACACCACGCCTTCCTGGTACTTAATCATGTTTTCGCGCTCCAGGTACGCCTTTTCTTGACCCGAAATTCCTTCGCGCCGGTGCTCCGGGTTGATGATGTTGCCACCAACCTGCCCGATAACCGGATTCCGGAAGTGTTTGACTAGTTGATAAATCGTATCTGTCTCGAAAAACACGTTGGCATCAGTGAGCACGAGCACTGGGGCCGTGGCCTCTTGGGCCAGGGCTTCAATGACACCGGGCTTGCCGGTGCGCTGGTAAAAAGGCCGGAACCGCACGCCGGGATACTTGGCCGCGAGGCGTTCTACCAGCGCGTTGGTTTGGTCCTGGGAGTTATCAGAGCCGATATAGAGCGTGAGCCGGTCGAGCGGGTACGTAGTGTGGAAGGTGCTGCGAATTTTCTCCTCAATCACCTGCTCCTCGTTGTGCACCGCCAAAAGAATATCGACGGCGGGCAAGTCGGGGGCATTTGGGGCAAATACGTTGGTATTGGGCTGCCTTCCTTTCGCTAACCGACCGAGCAGCACCGGAAACAGCGCGTACGTGTGCGCCACCAGTAGCAAGCTCCCCCAGAGCACAAATATTGCCACCAGATCTATCATACCGTAGCGGGCGTAAAGCGGTGGTAGAGTTCCAGGAAGCGTTCTACCACGCGGCGGTTGTCGTAGAGGCGGCCGACAGTTTCGGCGGCGGCCTCTCCAATTTTTGCACAGTTGATGTCGCCCTGGGAATAGCGCACGATGCGGTCGACCCACTCGCTGGGCTCGTCGCACACGATGATGTCGTCGTTGTTGGAAACGTGAATTCCCTCGGAACCTAGGCCCGTACTAAGGATGCATTTGCCCATGGCCATGCCCTCAATAATCTTGATTCGCATGCCGCCACCCGATAGCAACGGCACCAGCATCATCTCATAGCGTTGCATAAACTCCGCCGCCGACGCGACGAAGCCGTGCATGAACACATTCTTGGCTTTCAAGCGTTGCAGGCGCTCTGGTGGATTTTTGCCGGCAATGTGCAGCTCCATATCGGGCAATTTCTCCTGCACGGCGGGCCACACATTCGTCAAAAACCAATCGAGCCCTTCTAGGTTCGGCAGCCAATCCAGGGAGCCGATCATGAACAAAGTTTGTGGCTGGGGTTGAAGAGCTGGGTCGGGGTGAATACGGGCTAGGTCGACGCCGGCGGGGATGAAGACCACCGGCTCCGTGCAGCCGAGGGCGCGCAAGCGGCGTTGGTCGGGCTCGGTGATGGCCGCAATGGCATCGAAGCGGGGCAAGTATTTTTCTTCAAACTGCTTAACGCCCTTGGCTAGGTGCTGCAAGTAAAAACGGCGCAAGGGGTTCTGGGCCCGCTCGGCGAGCATCTGCCAGATGGTGTACTCCACATTATGCGCCCGCAATATCACGGGCAGGTTAGGCTTCACGCGTTTAATAACATCGAGGTACCAGGCCACAAACGTGCCTTCTACCTGCACCACATCCACGTTTTCCGTTTGCAACAGGTTGGCTAGGGTGTCAGCCAGAGCGGGACTCACAAAGCGCTCTACGTTGTAAGGCAGCTTGCCAACGAGCAAATTTCGCAGGGCTTTCCACGGCGACAGGCGCGTATCAACCGGCACGGGCACCAGCCGCACGTTGGGACCTAGGTGGTCGAGCACATTTGCTTCCTGCCAGTGCTTGTGCGTGTTAGGTGCCACCACCGTCACGCGGTGCCCCGCATGCACGAGGCCCGCGGTGACATCATACATGGCAATGGCTCCCCCATCGGTGGGAGGAAACGGTACGCGAAAGCAAAGCTGAAGAATATGCACGAAAGAGTAACTGAGTGACAGAGTAACGGAGTAACGAGCAATTATCGTGTGGCAAACTTACTCAGTTACTCCGTTACTCAGTTGGCATGGGCTATACGTGAAACTGCTGCATCACGGCCCGCACTTGGTCGTCGGTGCCGAGCAGTAGTAGCACGTCGCCGGGTGCGGGGCGGGTGTCGGCGCTAGGGCTCACGAGCACTTCCCCGTCTTGCAGACGCAGCCCAATAATAGTTGCGCCGGTGCGGGAGCGCACATCTAGCTCGCGAATGCTGCGGCCCTGCCACTCGCGCCGAAACTCCTGATAACGTAGCTCTTCCAGCCGCAGCTTGTTCGGACCTAGGCCACTAATCATGTCTAGGAAGCGGATTACCTCGGGCCGCATAATTAGGTTGGCCATGTGCGAGCCCCCAATCTCGTCCGGCATCACCACCGAATCGACGCCAGCTCGTAGCAGCTTGCTTTCGCTGGTTTTGAGGCTAGCCCGGGCAATAATTTTCAGGTCCGGGTTGAGGCCGCGGGCGGTAAGCGCCACAAATACGTTGTCGGCATCTTTGGGCAGGGCTGTGATGAGGGCGCGGGCCCGCTCTACGCCCGCTTGCAGCAGGGTTTCGTCGGCGGTAGCATCGCCGAAAATAGCGGCAATCGGGCCGGCGCCGTTTTCGGTAGCTGCGCGCAGCAGTTCCTGGTTTTGCTCCACCACCACTACGCGCGCCCCGTTGGCTAGCAGCTCAGCGTAGGCTTTGCTGCCATTGCGACCGAAGCCGCACACAATTACGTGGTCTTTAAAGCTTCTGATTTCCTGGTCGGTTCGGTACATGTTGAATAGCGTGCGCAGCTCCCCGTTGAAGATATACGTGGTGAGCTGCGAAATCAAATAGGCAATAAAAACCAGGTTGAAGAAGATGTACACCGACACGAACAGCCGCCCCGCCGGCGAAAACGGGTGCAGCTCGCCATACCCCACCGTCGAGACGGTGGTAATGGTCATGTAAAAGGCGTCGAGCAGGCTGTAGTGCTCAATCAGCATGAAGCCAATGACACCGATGGTGAGGCTAGCCAACGCCAGCACCAACGACACCATAAAGCGGTTCAAAGCGGCAGCACGCTTCCACATGGGTTTAGAGGGGTATGAAAGCAGAGTGAGCTTTAGCTCTAGTTTTCAATAGCAAAGCTAGCTTGAACGAGGCGTTAGGCTCCTCTCGGAATCACCGTGCCCAGCATGTTACCGAGTTGGTCGTCCATCTGCTTGAGCAGCTTCACGGCGTGCAGCGTTTCCATGAGGGTTTCCTCGTCGAGGGGCTCGCGCAGAGAATCCAGGCGGGCCGATAGCTCACGCTGCACGTTTACTTTGTTTAGGCGCAAGATGGCGTTGTCGCAGGCTTGCTGGAGCTGATCTAGCTCACGCGGCACGTAGATCTGGTGGGTGCTCCAATTGGGGCTCAACTCGTACTTTTCGGTAGCTAGGTCGCTGACCAAGCTCCGAATGTCGCCGCGGCCATGCTGGATGAACGTGCGCACCTCGGGCCAGCGGCCTTGCTCCATTTCTTGGCGGCACAAGTGCAGCATGTCGGCGTAGATGGGCGTGCGGATGGGTGTTTCATCTAGCTGGCTAAACAGGTACTGCGCCACGCTGATGTCTTCGGCCAAGGGCTGCGCGGCGTAGAGCAGCAGCAAGCGCACTACTTCCCGTTCGCAGGCTTGCAGCACGTCGGGCACCGGCTCGGCGTCCGGGTCGGCAGCTGTAGCATCAGCCGCTGATGGACCGAACAGCTCCTCGGTAGCGCCGTACATAGCGGCTTCATCCTCGGGGCTGAGTTCGGGTTGGAACTGCGGGCCTCGGGTAGGCGCTGGCGACGATGCTGGTCTTGCCGCCGTATTGCTACTGCTAGGCGGCGTTCCGCCCGCTGCTTTGCCCGACGAGTTCTTTACTAGCTTGTTATACTCCGTAATGAGCACTTGCTCATCAATGCCGAAGGTGCCGCTGGTTTGCTGCAAAAACACCTGCCGCTTGATCGGGTCGGGCACCTTGGCAATGCTTTGCAGCACCTCACGGATGGCCTCGGCCTTCTTCACCGGGTCGTGGGCGGCTTCCTTGGCTACCAGGTTCGTTTTGAAGCTAATAAAGTCCTGGCTACTGCTATCCAGATACTCCTTAAAGCGCTGGTCGCCGACTTTGCGGATGTAGCTGTCGGGGTCGTCGCCGTCGGGAAACAGCACGACGCGCACGTTCAGGCCGCCTTCCAGAATCAAGTCGATGCCGCGCAACGAGGCCCGAATGCCCGCCGCGTCGCCGTCGTAGAGCACCGTCACGTTGTCGGTGTAGCGCCCGATTAGGCGGATCTGACTCTCCGTGAGCGAGGTACCCGACGAAGCCACCACGTTGCGAATGCCGCCCTGGTGCAAGCTCAGCACGTCGAGGTAGCCTTCCACCAGGTAGCACACTTCCTCGTTGCGAATGGCCTGCCTAGCTTGGTACAAGCCATACAGCACGTCGGACTTGTGGTAGATGTCCGATTCGGGTGAGTTTAGGTACTTGGCGCTCTTGTCGTTGGCCTTGAGCGTGCGCGCCCCGAAGCCAATCACGCGGCCCGAAATGTTGTGAATCGGGAACATTACCCGGCCCCGGAATCGGTCGTAGCGGCGGCCGGTGTCTTTGCCTTGGTCGTCTTTGCGCTCAATGGCCAGACCCGTCTTTTCCAGGTACTTGCGCTCAAAGCCGGCTTTCTCCGCCGACTTCAATAGGTCGTCCCACTGGTCGAGCGAGTAGCCTAGCTCGAAGGTCTTGATGGTCTGCTGGTTCAGGCCGCGCTGGCGCAGATAGCTTAGGCCGATGCTCTGGCCTTCGTCGGTGTCGGTGAGCAGCTTGTGGTAGTGGTCTTTGGCCCAGTTCGAAACGATGTACTGCGAATCCTTATCGTTCTGAATGAGCTGCTCCTCTGGCGTTTTCTCTTCTTCTTGAATCTCAACGCCGTACTTCTTGGCTAGGTACTTCAGGGCCTCCACGTAGCTGGTGCCCTCGATGTCCATAATGAACTGAATCACACCGCCCGCCTTGCCGCAGCCAAAGCACTTGTACAGTCCCTTAGCCGGCGCCACCGAAAACGACGGCGACTTTTCGTGGTGAAACGGGCAACAAGCCCACATATTCTGGCCTTTGCGCTTCAGCGTCACGAAGTCGCCTACCACCTCCACAATGTCGGCGAGGTGTATGATTTGATCAACGGTTTCTTTGGGGATGCGGGCCATACAACAAAGGTACGTCTGCCACTCAGAAGTAACGCATAAGTACCAGTAGTGCTAAGCTGGAGCTAAGTGCGGCATTGTCCTGCTTTAGCTTTTAAATATTTAGCTAAAAATTTGAATTTAACCTAGTTATACCTGTACTTATTCACTCTTTACAACTTCCTTCAAACCATAAGCTTACCTAGCCCGCTGATGAAAAAATCAACTACTATTCTTTGCCTGCTTTTGGCCTTGCTACCGTTGGTGGTGTCGGCCCAAAAGGGCTTGCCGCCACTCATTGATCGGGAGTTACTCTTCGGCGACCCAGAGATTTCGGGCGGTCAGCTTTCGCCCGATGGCAAGTTTCTGTCCTTCATTAAGCCCTACAAAGGTACCCGCAACATTTGGGTGAAAGGCCTGAAGGAGCCGTTCGACAAAGCTAGGCCCATGACCAACGACCAGAGCCGGCCCGTACGCAACTACTTCTGGAGCCGCGACGGCAAGTATCTGCTTTATGTGCAGGATAAAGGCGGCGACGAAAACTTTAATATCTACGCCGTGAACCCCGCTGAAAAGCGGGCTGCCGGCCAAGAAGTGCCTGCTGCCCGCGACCTGACGGGCCTCAAAGGCGTGCGCGTGGAAATTTATAACGTGCCCCTTACCGACCCCAACACGCTCTACATCGGCCTCAACGACCGCGACAAAGCGTGGCACGACCTCTACAAACTGAACCTAGCTACCGGCGCGAAGACGCTGGTGCGCAAGAATACCGACCGCATTTCGAGCTGGACTTTCGACTGGAACGACCAACTCCGCCTCGCCGCTCGCGCGAACGCCGACGGCAGCTACGAGTGGCTGCGCGTGAACGGCGACCAGATGACGCCATTCTACAAAACCTCTCTCGATGAGGACAGCGAAGTCGTTGGCTTTGCCAAAGATAATCAGCACGTTTACCTGACCACCAACAAGGGCGCCGACCGCAACCTCTCGGAAATTGTGCTGATGGCCCCCGCCACGAGCCAGGAAAAACTGTTCGCCGCTGATCCGCAGCACCGCGTGGATGTGGGGGCGCTGGAAATTTCGGAGAAAACGCACGAGCCCGTTCTCGTGGATTACAACGACGACCGGATGCGCCGCGTGTGGCTGGACAAGACGTTTGAGCAGGACTTCAAAACCGTCGCGGCCAAGCTGCCGAATCTCGATGTGTACCCCGTGTCGCACACCACCGATGAGCGCCTGTGGCTACTGTCGGCTACCGATGCTACGCACCCGAGTGTGGCTTACCTCTTCGACCGCCAAACGAAACAGCTTACCAAACAGTACGAAACCCGCCCCAAGCTGCCCGTCGCGGACCTAGCTCCCATGCAGGTGGTGCGCTACAAATCATCGGATGGCTTGGAAATCCCGGCGTATCTGACCTTGCCTAAAGGCGTCGATCCGAAGAACTTACCGGTGGTTATTTTCCCGCACGGCGGCCCGTGGGCACGCGACATGTACGGTTTCAATGCCTACCATCAGTTCCTAGCTAACCGCGGCTACGCTGTACTGTCGCCGAACTTCCGCGCCTCCACGGGCTACGGCAAGAAGTTTCTGGAAGCGGGCAACAACGAGTGGGGCCAGAAAATGCAGGACGACCTCACCTGGGGCGTAAAATATCTGGAAGAGCAGGGCATTGCCGACCCCAAGCGCGTGGGTATCATGGGCGGTTCGTACGGTGGCTACGCAACCCTAGCCGGCGTGGCCTTCACGCCCGACGTGTATGCGGCGGCGGTGGCTATTGTGGCGCCTTCCAACCTAGTCACGCTGCTCAACGCCATTCCGCCCTACTGGGAAGCGGGCCGCAAGCAGATGTACGCCCGCATGGGCGACCCCAATACGGAAGCTGGCAAAGCGCAGATGTTCCGCCAATCGCCCTTAAACTCCGCCGACAAGATTAAGACGCCGCTGATGGTGGTGCAAGGCGCCAACGACCCGCGCGTCAACAAGGTCGAAGCCGACCAAATCGTGGTAGCCCTGCGCGACCGGAACTACCCCGTGCAATACATCCTAGCCCCCGACGAAGGCCACGGCTTTGCCCGCCCCGTAAACAACCTAGCTATGATTGCTGCCTCCGAGAAGTTCCTTTCGGGCTACTTGCATGGTCGCTACCAGGAAAGCATGACACCTGCTGTTGCCAAGCGCCTAGGCGAAATCACCGTCGACCCCAAAACGGTGACGCTTAAAAAAGTAGGAACTGCTACTATGGAGATGAAATAACTTAGTGAGCATTGTTAGTGAGCTCACCAGACCGTCATGCTGAGCTTGTCGAAGCATCTCTACCGCAGTGGTAATTCTGATGTTAACACAACGAAGCGGGAGAGATGCTTCGACCAGCGCAGCATGACGGTCTTCCAACTTTTAGTTGACAACTAAGCAAAAAGCCTCATCCAGAACTGGATGAGGCTTTTTTATGAACCTAGATTGAAGCAGCTAACAACTTAACGTACTCCTACCGACTTGCTTTTATTATGCACATCACTCGCCCCAGAGGCGTGCGACGACAGGCTTTCGGCCGACACGTATGCGTCGCTGGCGCCGCTGGCTTCTACCGTGGCGCGCTTGCTCAGCAACTCGGAGGCGCGATAGTCGC
Organism: Hymenobacter crusticola; assembly: GCF_002154225.1. GTDB lineage: Bacteria > Bacteroidota > Bacteroidia > Cytophagales > Hymenobacteraceae > Hymenobacter > Hymenobacter crusticola. The sequence continues at coordinate 501,947 of NZ_MTSE01000004.1, read as the reverse complement.
TGCTGCCGCTGATGTGCACCTGCTGGCTCTCTACTTGGCCGTTAAGGCGGATGTCGCTGGCGCCGCTGGCTTCCACGCTGAGGGTAGTAGCTTTCACACCGAGGGTTACGTCGCTGGCGCCGCTGGCTTTGATGGTAAAGGTATTGGCGGAGAAAATCGATTCGCTTTTTACATCAGTAGCGCCACTTAGCTCTAAGCCAGTCAGTTGGGGCGTGGTGATGTAGGCCACTATTTTATTGTCTTTGGTAGGCAGCCAAGTGCGGAGCCCTCCACCGTCTTTGTCGCGGTAGATTCGCAGCACCCCATTTTCCACTTCCGTGCGGATATATTTTAACACATCATCACTTCCTGACTCCAGCACCACCGAGGTAGTTGCCCCTTGCTTTAAGATAATGTTGACCGCGCCGCTCGCCTTAATTGCGCGAAAATCGCCGGTTTGGCGCGTTTGCTTTTCCTGGGCGGAAGCCGAGCAGGAAATCAGACCTAGGCTCAAGGTCAGGGCGCAGAGTTGGAGAGCAGTCGTCGTTTTCATCGGAAAGGGTTTAGAGTTGGTGTTCAGATAGTAAGATGCAGGGAAAAGGCTAGCCGTTGCCTGGCTTCACAAAACGGGATGAATACGTATCTGAGCAACTTATCTAGCTGCATAGCAAACACTCAAATAGTGATCAGACCAGTGTACCCGCGGCGGTCAAAACCCGCCGTACCTAGCTTAGTATCAAGCGCAGAGCTGATAATACAGCCTTTTGGGAATTGAAGCAAATAGGATCCGACCTCCTGATACTCTATTCTATTATGAAGCAGCTACTTGAGCACCTAGGTTGCGCAAGTACGACGTCTCGTTGCGCATTTCCTACTACCTTACGGGCACAGTCATCCTAGCTTTTAGCCTGTTTCTTACCTAACCTATGCACAAGTATTTACTGGCCCTCACGGCGGCGGCTTTTTCCGTTTCAGAAGCCGTGATGGCTCAGCAGCGCCCTGTCCTCACCGAGCAGGATTATGCCCGCGCCGAGCGGTTTATGGGCTACAACACCCAGCCGCTGATCGACGGTAGCGCCGGCCAGCCCCACTGGTTGGCCAATGATCGGTTCTGGTACCGCGTCATGACGGCCAAGGGAAGCGAATACGTGCTGGTGGACCCAGCCCGCAAAACTCGCACCGCCGCCTTCGACCACACCAAGCTAGCCGCCGCGCTTTCCACGGCCAGCGGCAAAACCTACGAGGCCAACCGGTTGCCGTTTCGGGACCTCACGTTTTCGCCCGATGGAAAGTCGATTTCCTTTGTAGCCAGCGGCAAGAGCTGGAAGTATGACCTAGGTAGTGGGCAGCTGAGCCCTGATGCCACGCCGGCCACCAAGCCCAACCCCAACGCTCGCAACGAGGTAGTTTCCCCCGATGGCCAGTTTGCCGCCTACATCAAGGACTACAACCTGTGGGTGCGCAACACAAAAACCGACCAAACCACGCAGCTCACCACCGACGGCATTAAGGACTACGGCTACGCCACCGATAACGCCGGCTGGACGCACAGCGACGCGCCGGTGCTGCGCTGGTCGCCCGATTCGCGCAAAATCGCCACCTTCCGGCAAGACCAGCGCGCCGTAGGCGACATGTATCTGGTGACCACCAACGTGGGCCACCCCAAACTGGAAGCCTGGAAGTACCCGCTGCCCGGCGACAAGGATATTGCGATGATCGAGCGGGTGATTGTGGAAGTAAACAGCCCGAAAGTGGTGCGCCTGCAAGTAGCGCCCGACCCGCACCGCGGCTCGCTGTCGGACGACATTTCGAGCAGCGGCACCTTCGACGACGTAGATTGGAGCCCCGACGCCAAGCAGCTAGCCTTCGTGTCCACTTCGCGCGACCACAAGCAGGAGAAGCTGCGCGTGGCTGATGCTACCACCGGCGCAGTGCGCGAAGTGTTTGAAGAAACCGTGGCAACGCAGTACGAATCGGGCCAGCATGCTATCAACTGGCGCTATTTGCCCAAGACCAAGGAGGTTATTTGGTACTCGGAGCGCGATAACTGGGGCCACTTGTACCTCTACGACGCTGGCACCGGCAAAGTAAAAAACCAGATCACGAAGGGCAACTTTGTGGTGACGCAGCTGCTAAAAGTGGATGAGGCGAAACGCCAGCTCTACTTCCTGGCCGATGGGCGCGAGGCGGGCAACCCCTACTTCACTCACCTTTACCGCATCGGGCTGGACGGCAAGAATCTAACCTTGCTCACGCCCGAAGCCGGTAACCATCAGGTCACGCTGGCGCCCTCGGGCCGCTACTTTATCGACACCTATTCGCAGCCCGACAAGCCAGGCGCGACGGTGCTGCGCGGGGCCGACGGCAAGCTCATTTCGACCTTAGAGAAAACCGATATTTCGCGCCTTACGGCTACCGGTTGGAAGGCCCCCACGCCCATCATGGTGAAAGACCAGGACGGCAAGAATGACCTTTACGGCCTGATGTTCACGCCCACGACGCTGGACCCTGCCAAGAAGTACCCGATTATCAACTACATCTACCCCGGTCCGCAAGGTGGCGGCGTGGGCAGCTGGTCGTTTTCGGCGGCGCGGGGCGACCACCAGGCGCTAGCTGAGCTAGGTTTCGTAGTGGTGGTGATTGAAGGCAGCTGTAACCCGCTGCGTTCCAAGAGCTACCACGACGTCTGCTACGGCAATATGGCCGAAAATACGCTGTCGGACCAGGTGACCGGCATGCGGCAGCTGGCGCAAAAGTACCCGTACATTGATCTAGAACGGGTGGGCATCTGGGGGCACTCGGGTGGCGGCTACGCTACGGCGGCGGCCATGTTCCGCTACCCGGATTTTTTCAAAGTAGGCATTTCGGAATCGGGCAACCACGAAAACCGCAATTACGAAGACGACTGGGCTGAGCGCTACATTGGCCTACTCAAAACCAACGCCGACGGTACTACCAACTACGACAACCAGGCCAACGCCACGTTCGCCAAGAACCTCAAAGGCAAACTGATGCTAGCCCACGGCCTGATGGACGACAACGTGCCGCCCTACAATACGATGCTAGTAGTCGAGGCCCTCACGAAGGCGAATAAGAGCTACGACCTAGTGGTGTTTCCGAACGCCCAACACGGCTACGGCGCCTACTCGCCCTACATGACGCGCCGCCGCTGGGACTACTTCGTGCAGAACCTAGCCGGCGCTCAACCCCCGCATGATTACGAAATGAAGCCCACGCTTGACCCACGCAACGCTGTGCAATAGCAATGCGGTCGATAACCGGTCGGACGCCTAGGGCGTCGGACCGGCAGGCGACATCCTACATGCGCAAGTTCTGTCTTTGGAAAGGGAGAAGCCTTTTTCACCTAGGTCTCAACTCTAGGCAACTTCTACCCACGTTTCCGGGTTATCTTTGCAGCTTGAAACCCTGACTTATGGCTATTACCCAAGAAGACGTTCTGCGCGCGCTGAGCTACGTGGAAGAGCCCGACCTAGGCAAGGACCTAGTGACGCTCAACATGATTGAGGACGTGAAAATTGACGGCTTAAACGTGTCGTTTTCCGTCATTCTGACCACGCCCGCTTGTCCGCTGAAGGAGCTGATTCACAACGCCTGCGTGCGCGCCATCCATACGATGGTCGACAAAGACGCAGAGGTAAACGTACACCTCACTTCGCGCGTCACCACGGCGCGTGCCGCCAATGCGGCCGTGCTGAATGGCGTGAAGAATATCATTGCTATTGCCTCCGGGAAAGGTGGCGTCGGCAAGAGCACCGTGACGGCTAACCTAGCGTTGGCCTTGGCCCGCACCGGCGCCAAAGTGGGCCTCGTAGACGCTGATATTTCTGGCCCTTCCATGCCGACCATGTTCGGGGTGGAAGACGCTCGCCCGCACGTTTTTCAGACGCCCGAAGGCAAAAACCTGATCCAGCCCGTAGTGCAATACGGCGTGAAGCTGATGAGCATTGGCTTCTTGGCGCCCGCTGAAAGTGCTATTGTGTGGCGCGGCCCGATGGCTTCGTCGGCCCTAAAGCAGTTTATCACGGAAGTGGATTGGGGCGAGCTCGATTACCTGCTGCTCGATTTGCCGCCCGGCACCTCCGATATTCACCTGACGCTGGTACAAACCGTGCCCGTAACCGGTGCCGTTATCGTGACTACGCCGCAGAAAGTGGCCCTGGCCGACGCGCAGAAAGGCTTGCAGATGTTCCGTCAACCCCAGATCAACGTGCCCGTGCTCGGCGTCGTGGAGAACATGGCGTGGTTTACGCCCGCCGAGCTACCCGAAAACAAGTACTACATTTTCGGACAGGGCGGTGGTAAAGCCTTGGCCGACAAGCACGAAGTGCCGTTGCTGGGTCAGATTCCGTTGATACAAAGCATCCGCGAAAATGGCGACCTAGGCACACCTGCTATTCTGGAACCCGGCACCGGGCCAGCGCTGTTATTTGAGCAATTGGCTGAGGAGCTAGCCCGCCAAGTTTCCATTCGCAACGCAACGCAAGGTCGTACGCAGATCGTAGAAATGACCAGCTAATTCGGTGAAACCTCGATGTGCCAGCGAGTGGTGGAGTAGAACAGTTCAGGAATAAATTCCTAAACTCGTACTCTGAAACACTGGTGGATTGATTCCTTCGGCAAATTTTAACATTCTGGTTTGTTCATCAGTTACTCAACAGCAGATCAGCCCCTACCCAGCACATTACCCCCATCAACCTATTACCTCATGTCGTATTCCGTAGTCGTAGAAGATCATCCTTTGTTATCCCGCATCGAGCAGGCGTTGGATAGCATTCGCCCCTACCTAGCGGCAGACGGAGGCAATGTGCGCGTGCTCGATATTACGGATGACATGGTGCTGAAGCTAGAGCTGCTCGGCGCGTGCGGTACCTGCCCCATGTCGCCGATGACGCTGAAGGCTGGTGTGGAGGAATCGGTGAAAAAAGCCGTTCCCGAAATTCGGGCGGTAGAGGCCATCAATTCTACTCCGATGCAGGAGCAACCCGCTGGCCAGCCCGGCCACCCGCTGCCACCCACTCCCGTCCCAACGCCGGAGTTTTAGCGTTTGATCTACCTTTTCAAAAGCCAGCTTTCCTCCCAGAAAGCTGGCTTTCTTTTTTAGCAGCATATTGCCGTTGACCGGAAGCTGGCAATACCGTAGATAAGCGCACCAGAGCCAAGCGCAGTCAGCTACCGGTCCGACGCCCTAGGTGGTGGATAGCGGTAGTGAATCTGGGCTTGGCAACAACGGTCGAGCTGAACGAACGTAATCGAATTACATTCCTTTCTCCGCATTACCTTTCTGCCAAACGCTGCCTTTTCTGCTATGGTCGCCGCCAACAACCCCGCCCTGCATGCCTGGATCGACATTCCTGCCACCAGCCATTTTCCCATTCAGAACCTACCGTTTGGGGTGTTTGAAACGCCGGAGCGGGGCCCGCGCGTGGGCGTGGCTATTGGCGACTACGTGCTGGATTTGTACGCCCTGAGCCAGCGCGGCTTCTTCGACGACCTCGACCTAGGTCCGAACGAACCCAAAATGTTTCGGCGCCGCTCCCTCAACAGCTTCATTGCCCAGGGCCGGACGGTGTGGCGCTCGGTGCGCCAACGCGCCAGCGAGCTGCTGCGCCACGACAACCCCGCCCTGCGCGACGACGAAACCATGCAGGCCTGCCTCGTGCGTCAGCGCGACGTGCAAATGTTGCGCCCCGTGAAGCCCGGCAACTATACCGATTTCTACTCTAGTCTGGAGCACGCCGCCAACGTGGGCCGCCTGTTCCGCGACCCAACGAACCCGCTGCCGCCCAACTGGCGCCACCTCCCCATCGGTTACCACGGCCGCGCCAGCAGCATTGTGGCGTCCGGCACCGATATCCGGCGACCAAACGGCCAACGCAAAGCGCCTGACGCTGTGGCCCCTAGCTTTGGCCCATCGCAGCAGCTCGACTTCGAATTGGAAATGGCCTTCATCACGGGCCGGGCTACGGAGCTAGGTCACCCCATCCCGATTCAGCACGCGGAGGAGGCCATTTTCGGACTGGTGCTCTTCAATGATTGGAGCGCCCGCGATATTCAAGGCTGGGAAACAGTTCCGTTGGGGCCTTTCTTGGGCAAAAGCTTCGCCAGCAGCATCTCACCATGGGTCGTTACGCTGGATGCCCTAGAGCCCTTTCGCGTAGCCGGCCCAGTGCAGGAGCCCGAGCCCCTGCTGTACCTGCGCACCGTCGACCCACATCACTTCGACATCAACCTAGAGGTTAGCCTCACTCCTGCCGAAGGTCCTGCCACTACCATCACCCGCTCCAATTCTCGCTACCTCTATTGGAGCATGGCTCAGCAGCTTGCCCATCAAACCAGCAATGGCTGCAACCTGCAAGTGGGCGACCTGTACGCCAGCGGTACCATTAGCGGCCCCACGCCCGATTCTCTTGGTTCGCTCCTGGAGCTTACCCTAGGTGGCACCCGCCCTTTTGCGTTGGCCGACGGCACCCAACGCGACTTCCTCCTCGACGGCGACACCATAACGATGTGTGCCTATGCCGAGAAGGATGGCGTGCGCATTGGCTTCGGTGAAGTTGCTGGAACAGTGCTGAGCACACTATAGCGCGAAGCCTGTGTTTCGCGTTACAGCGCCCCAATACCTAGCCCCGACGGCCGCGTCGCGTCGTGGTACAGCCAGATCGTGGCTTTCTGGAAATCCTTGGCGTCGGCTTTGGGAATATCCACGAACGTCTGCGGGTTGCGGTCGACCAGCGGGAACCAGGAGCTTTGCACTTGCACCATCACGCGGTGGCCTTTCTTGAAGGTGTGCAGCACATCGGGCAGTTCGTATTTCACTTCGGCTACCTGGCCCGGCGTGAAGGGCTCTGGCTTCTCAAAGCTGTTGCGAAACTTACCCCGAATCGGCTCGGCGCGCACCAGTCGTTGGTAACCCGTTGCCGGCGCATTGGGGGAGCTAGCTTTCGGGGCGGAGGCCTCGGCGGGCGCCACGTCGATGAGCTTCACGATGAAGTCGGCGTCGGTGCCGGTGGTCGAAACGAATAGGTCGGCGGTGAGCGGGCCGGCTAGGGTCAGGTCTTCGGTGAGCGGCTCGGTTTGGAAGGTAAGGACATCAGAACGAGCCGCAGCGAAGCGCTGATCCTCAATCATGTATTCGTTGTTGCGGTGAGCGTATACGCCGTTAGTGTACGGCACCGGATTGGCCGGGTCGCTGACGTACTCATTCGGGCTTTCGGCAGCGGTCGGCTTATGCAGCGCTAGCTTTCCTCCTGCCTGCATATAGAACGTCTGCGACTTCGCGGCTTTCGGCGGCCACGCATCGTAGCTTTTCCACTCGTTGGTGCCGGTGTTAAATACTGTGGCCTCGGCAGGTTTGAAGTCGCCTTTGCCTTTGAGGTAGTAATTAAAGAACTTGGTTTCCAGGTTGTCGCGGAAGTACTTGGCGGTGTTCTGGCCGAAGCTCAGCGGACCAAACTTGCTCCACTCCTGCCGTGCCCAGGCGCCGTGCGTCCATGGGCCCATCACGAGGCGATTGTTGGTACCAACGCTCTGTTTTTCAATAGCCTTGTAAGTGTTCAGCGCCCCAAATAAGTCTTCGGCGTCGAACCACCCACCTACCACCAACACGGCAGGTTGTACGTTTTTCAACGCTGGCCTGATATTGCGAGCTCGCCAGTACGCATCATAGGTTGGGTGAGCTAGGTACTCGTTCCAGATCTTAGCACGGTTGTTAAAATACGGCGCGCCGTTGGCGTTTTTGAGTGGACCTAGCTCCAAGAAAAACTTGTACAAATCCTTTGGCTCGGCCGCAAAAAGTGGGCTGTACTTCTCCGTCGGGCCTTGGCGGGGCGCGTCGAAGTAGCTCATAAAGCTGAAGTTATCGAGCAGGTAGAAGGCGCCTTTGTGGTTGGCATCGTCGCCGATGAACTCATCCGTCACGGGAGCTTGCGGCGACACGGCTTTAAGAGCCGGGTGGGCGTCGGGCAGGGCGGCCGTGGCATAGAAGCCGGGGTACGAAATACCCATCAACCCGACGCGGCCATTGTTGCCGGCCACGTTCTTGAGCAACCACTCGATGGTGTCGTATGTGTCGGCGCTTTCGTCGATTTGCTTGCCGTTGTTGCCGGGTACGTTGGGCGTCATTTCCTCAAATTGCCCTTCGCTTTTGTAGCGGCCGCGCACATCTTGGTACACGAAAATGTACTTCTCCGCCGATAGCTCTTGGCTAGGTCCGGGCCCGCGCTTACGGTAGTTGCTTTCCCCATAAGGTGCGGCCGAATACGGCGTGCGCTCTAGCAGAAACGGATACTGCCGCTGCGCCGACGCATCGGTGGGCACGTAGAGGACGGTGTAGAGCTTCACCCCGTCACGCATCGGAATTTCGCGGTCGATCTTACGGTAGTTTTGGCGAACGAAGGCCGAATCTTGCGCCGAAACGGGGGCGCGCTGCGCGAAGCTAGCCGGTGAAGCACCTAGGGCCAGCAGTAGCGCGGAAGCAGATAAAAAGCGAGTCATGCGGGGAAGAAGCGAGGAAAAAGGGGCGCCGGATGAAGCGACTTAAAGGTAGCGCAAACCGAAGGAACGCGTTAGCCAAGTCTGCGCTCCGTGTGTCGGGCAACGTACACCTAGGTTGCTGCACGTGCAATTGGGCAACAGTAAGCAAAGCGCAGGCTTGGCGCTACCCAGTTAGTCTTGTTGTGAGGGCAGGTGCTCCGTTGGAGACGTAGCGCTCCGGTGCGCGATGCGGTAGATGACGTTTACCACCACGTTGTTTTTAGCAGACGTTATCTGCGGGATAAACTGGCCCTGCTGAATCGCGGGCAAGTTGTAATTGGATTGGTTTACCCAGCCAACTTGCAAAAGAAGGTGCTTGTTGAACTGATAGCCAACGCCGCCATACACCCGGTTTCGCTCGAACACTGGACCTTTTGGGTTCAAAAATATTTCGTCATACACCGATAAGAAAACCGTCTTATCCTTGATTGTCTTCGAGTTGAGCGGCAGAAAGGCGTTCAGGCGGTAGCGAATGCGGTTGCGCCGTCCCGTGCTGTCGCCGCGGTAGTCGAACCACCGTTGCTCGATGCGGTAGCGGTGCTCGATCTTCAGCCGATCTAGGTATTGGCTCAGCACCAGTTGCAGCCAGAGGCGCTTTTCCACGTTGAGCGGTCCGTCTTCTAAAGCTCTATAATCAGACGTAGCATACCGGCCACCAGCTATCATCGCGGTGAAGTTCTTGTCGAGGTCGTAGCTCACGCCGCCTTTCAACTCGTTGTAGAAGTATTTCGCAAAAACAGCATCGGTGCGGGCCTGCACCTCTGCGAAGCCGCCCCATTTATTTTCGGGACTACCTGGCAAGAGAAACGTTCCGATCAGCCAACTACCCCAACGTTGGGGCGGGTTAGCAGGCGATTGAGCGAGGGCCACAGGGCTGTTTGCGCTCACCAACACCAGCGCAGAGGCCGCAATAAGTAGCGATTTAGTCATTAACGGATAGGCTTGAGGGGAAAAGCAGACGGTGAACGGCGGCGAAGATAGCCGCAAGTCGCCTCTCAAAATGTAACCTAACGATAACGACAGGATCATGTTAGCAGCTTCCTGTAACTTGAGCAGCCTTTATTCTCAGGACTATCAGCACAAAAAAGGCAGCACAACCCTAGGTCATGCTGCCTTTTTTAAACGACTAACGCTAGTCGATGTACCTAGGTACTAGCGCCTTCCATCCGCACAATGCGCGGAGTGAACGTGCCGAGCACATCGACCAGCTCCTGTTGGCTGCGCATTACGGCGAAGATGTCCTTGTACGCTTGGGGCGCTTCGTCCACGCCGCCACCAATGAGCGACACGCCCGCATCGGCGAGGTACTGGCGCACTTCGGCCTCCCCTAGCTCCTGCTTGGCCCGCGTCCGCGACATGGCCCGCCCGGCGCCGTGCGATGCTGAAGCTAGCGAAGCCGCCTCGCCCCGTCCGCGCACGATGAAGCCGGGTGCCGTCATCGAGCCGGGGATGATACCGAGTACCCCCGCGCCGGCTGGCGTAGCACCTTTGCGGTGCACCACCACGTTGCGACCATCAGCCAGACGTTCTTTCCAGGCGAAGTTGTGGTGGTTTTCCACTTTCCCCGCAGGACGCTCGCCGAGGGCTTTGGCAATGCGCTGGTGAATCTGGTGGTGACAGGCGGAGGCGTAGTCACCGGCCAGGTTCATGGCAGCCCAGTACTCTTGGCCGGCTTCAGTGTCGAGCGAAAGCCAAGCTAGGTGCTGGGCTTCGGCGGGTAGCTGGCACACGTCTTTCGCCAGCTTGGTGTAGTGGTTGGCGATGCTCGCGCCTAAGCCACGGGAGCCGGAGTGCGAAAGCAGACCTAGGTATTGGCCCACCGGCACCCCGAGTTCATTCTGCGGATCGGTGATATCGACCACGCCGAACTCTACGAAGTGGTTGCCGCCACCCGAAGTCCCGATTTGCGCGGCAGCCGTCTCCTGCTTGTTGCGCAGGAACGGAATGCTCAGAAATTCGTCGCGCTCTAATACCGCGTGGTCTAGCTTTTGGCCGTAACGGAACACGTCGCGGTTGCCGAACTTGGTGTTGTCGAGCAGGATCTTGCGCAGTTCCTGCACGCGCTGCTCCAGGTGCTTGGGTGGCAGTGCGTACACCGACAAGGCCATGCGGCACCCAATGTCGACGCCCACGGCGTAGGGAATCACAGCGTTGTCCGTGGCCAGCACGCCACCGATGGGCAGACCGTAGCCGTGGTGAGCATCGGGCATGAGGGCCCCGGCAACAGTTACAGGCAGCTTCATGGCCGTTTCCATCTGGTGGATGGCGCCCTGTTCGATGTACTCGGGGCCGAATACGGCGTAGTTTTTACGCTCAGCGAGGGCAATGTGACGGCTTGGGGGCGGCAACAGCGCGGCGGCCGTGTGGCTCCAGTCGAGGTCGGTTAGGTACTCATTGGGGTTGTTTAGTAAGGTTTCGAGCAAAGCTAGCTGCTCGGTGTGGGAGAGTTTTTTCAAGTGCTTGCGCTGCAATTGTGCTAGCGCTAAGCCAATGGCACGCCCTTCCGGAAATCCGAGTTGGCGGAGGTCGTTGCCACGTAGTTGTTGAGCCATGATTTGGTTCTTTGTTTTGAGCCGTTGGTTCTATTGATCTAACGGTCTCGTCTGCTTTCGGCAGAAGTTGTTAGTTGATACCTAGGTGCCTGCCATCCTTTACGGTGATGGTGCAGGCGTGCAAAGGCGTATTGTCAATTTGGGCGCCAGATTCGTTTATCTATCCAAGCACTTCAGCGCGGCGAAGCGGTGCAGGTGCTTGGCAAAAAGCCGCAAAATCTTCCTCCCGAATGGGCTAAGGGTAAATCTTGGTTCCATACTAGTGTGGTTATGGACTGTTTAGACGAAACACAACCCTAGCTAGCCGGAGCAACGAGCGACAAGCGTGCTGGCAAAAGCCGACGTGACAGGTCGAAGGAACGCTCGCCTACGGCATCCGGCTAGGTTGAGTGGAACGCGGGAAGGGCAACGGCTGAGTAGTCACGTTAGATTTTCAGTCGAAGTAAGGCTACCCTACGGCACCTTCTTGCGTTCCAATAAATTGACAGGGCGACAATCGCAAGTCTCTGTGCTCTAACCAACTGAGCTACCACCCCGAAGGGTGAGCGGGACTCGAACCCGCGACCCCAGCGTCCAAGGCGAAGTAAGACTTTGCTACGGCACCTGTCAGGTACTTTTCTCACTGGGGCAACAAGCGCCCAGCCTCCATATCCTGCTCTAACCAACTGAGCTACAACCGATCCTAGCTAGGATCAATTGGCGGGGCTCGAACCCGCGACCCGGGCAATCAACGTGCGAAGTATGGCTGAACTACGGCACCCATTGAGATAAGAAGAAATCCATCGGGGTAAAAAACGCCTGCGTTTCTGCTCTACCAATTGAGCTACAGGACTGTATTTGAATAAACAAGCAGTCCTGGCGAGACTCGAACTCGCGACCCGAAGTAACGCGTGGCTACGACACCCGACGGAGTACCTTTCCGCAACCAACCTAGCAAGGGCAACAAGCAGCCGGCGACATGTTTTCATCCCCCAAGCCTTTAGGCCGGGGAGCAGGGTTCGAACCTGCGAGACTCCACGTGGTGAAGTCGAAAACGGACCACGAAGTAGCGCCCACTTACGGCACCTTGTAGGCTAGTTGGGAAATGTTGTTATCGATTTATTTGGGTGAATTTCATGGGAGTACTTTTTAGAAAAGCGTTCAGGTAAGCGGACCAAGCGCCTGTTCGAAAGCTCGGAGCGTCGGATAAGGGGGACGAGAGTCGAACACGGCAAAGTCGATGCGCTGGAACTGCCCGCGGATGCTAGGTTCGGCCAAGGCCTCGGCAAAGAGCGTGGCAATTTGCAGCGGATCGTTGCCGAAAACGCCGCACCCCCAAGCGCCGAGCACCAGGGCTTCGCAGCGGTGGCGGGCTGCTAGGGCTAGCACCAACCGAATTCGTTGCTTCATCACGGGCGCTAGTTGCGGCAACAACTGCGGTGCGTTTTGGTGCAGCGCCCCGGCATTAACGGCTGGTGCGGTAATGAAATCAACTTGGTACGGCTGCTCAAGCCATGCGCCACTATCATCGCGGAGCACGGGCACATTGGGCGAGTAGATGGCGTAGTCACTGTACAAGCCGGTGCTGCCTGCCTGGGAGTTATGCCAGTACATCTCACTGAATGGTGCAATGCACTGATACAGCCCCGACGACCGCGTCAAGCTTTCTTCCTGCGCCTGACTTCCACCGAGGAAACCGCCGCCGGGGTTACGTGCCGAGGCGAAGTTGAGGCAAGCCACTCGCACAAATTGCTGACGCAAATTGGTCGTTGCTTCGAGCGTCGTGGCGTTGTACACGCGCACCTCGGCAGGCTCGCCGGCTGGCTGTTCGAACACGCGCAGGACTTCCGGTACATCGGCGGGCCGGTGCAGGGCACTTGCTCGTTCGGCGGCCGTTTGCCACGTACGGATGTCTACTTTTTCACCCGACCCTAGGCAGTAATAGCCTTGTTTTAGTGCTTCTATGGTTTGAATGGCCGCTTGTTGTCTTTGTTCGCGGTTCATGAGTTTTCTTCGATTTTTGCCGGAAGCGGCCGCCGCTTTGTTAGTTTGCCGCTCCCGGGTCGCTCGCTTCACCTTTAGCCCCGATCTGCTTGATGCGCAGGAACTAAGAGTGAGCTATAATTCTATTTTTTCAATCTCCGTGAGGGCGGAGCCGCCGTCTTCCAGCGCGGCCAGCACGTCGAACACTTTATCCGACCAGCCGGCGATGAGCGCTACGCCATCTTCGCGACGCACTTGCAGCGGCACGGTGCCGTGGCCAGCTAGGTCGAAGAGGTAGAGCTGCGCTTGCGGAGCTACCGTGCGGCGGTACTCGCGCCACTCGGCGGCTAGCGAGCCGGCCCGGCCGGTGCTGTCCCACAATTGGCAGTCGGTGAAGAGCATCACCTTATCCACCACTTCACGGCGCTGCCGCAAGTCGTAGACGACCAAGTGGCCGTTGGTGCTGTAGCCTACTTCGCCTTCGCGGCGGTACAGCTCCTGCACGTTGCGCAGCACCTGCCCAGCGGGCAAGCTGATGCGCTTCCACCGGTCGCCGAACATGCCCGTCACGACGTGCTGGCAACGGCTTTGCAGGAGCATCGCCAGTACCAACCCAATGTCGTAGAGCAGCACTTTGCTGCGCGCCGAGATGGGTTGCTGCATGGAGCCCGACACGTCGCAGGCCAGAAGCACGCGGGTGTTCGCATCGAAGCCACGCAGGTTGGCGATGGAGTGGCCGATGGCCGTTTCCAACGCCGCCAGCACCGCTGGCACGCGCCCCGACTTCAGCTCCAGCACCTCGCGGTAGGCCGCCAGGAAGCGAAACGGCAGCTGCTTGCTGCGTGCCACCGCCGAGCGGTCGACGAGCGTAGCGCACACGGCCTGCATCGCCTCGGCCGACACGTCGGCTTCGAGGATGTTGCGCAAGTTTCGCAGCAGGGCCATGTAGCCTAGCTTGCCGCTAGCAATCAGCTCTTCCCACTTGGCCTGGAAGGCCCCTTGGCGCTCCGCCGCGCTAGCAAATGCCTGCTGCCCTTGGGCCGACAATTCTGTTTCCCAAGTGTAGGGTGTGGCTAGCTCGCCGCGCACCAACTGGTCGAACAAGGCTTGCTGGGCCGCATCTTTAGCCTGAGGGTGCACCAAGAACAGGGCGTCGCGAAGGCGCACTTGACCGGCGCGGTCGTACTTGGCGAGCTGGTAGCCATCAAAGCGGTTGAAGCTGAGGGCTAGGCCTTTTTGCAACTGCTTAGAAAGGCGGTTGAGCGTTTTCGCGGGCGCTTTGCCGTTGGTGCCTTGGCGCTCGTTGGCAACGGCGTAGAAGGCCAGCAACTCTGTGATTTCGTCGGCGCGCTGCACCACGCGGGCCACCAGGCGGCTCACGAGGTTGTCGCCGCGGTGCAGGCGGGCTAGCTCTACGGTCAGCACCAAGGGCACCGAGCGCAGATGGAGCTTTTCGCGGGCATACACCGCTAAGCGCGCCACAAACAACGGCTCGTTTTGCGCTATCAGCTCGCGCAACCGCGCCAGCCGTGTATCAGCCTTCTCATAGAACTGGTCGCTAAGGGCGGCGGTAGCCACGGCAGCGTACAATTCAAGGGCAGGCGTGAGCGGGTAAGCAGCGGCGCCTTCGTGGTTGAGCACTGGCGCCGGTTGGTTTTTGCGGAAGCTAAAGTTGAAGCGCATAAGGGTAACGTGTAATTCAGATTCTATAGAGCGAGAGAGAAGAACGACCTAGGTGTGAGGCTCCTGCGGCCTTAAGCGTGTTTGCTGACTTGCAGCTGAGCCTCCGTAGCCCACCGGCTTACCCAGAAGCACTCATCGAGGGCCATGCGCCGGTTGTAGCGGCCCCGGATCTGCACGATGGTGCGGTTCCACAGCACTTCCAGCGTCAGGGCGCGAGCCCCGTTCACCTTCAGGGAGAAGATGCCGCATTTGCCCCGCTGACAGGAGGCTAGGTAGGAAGCCACACAATGGTGCAGCATCTGCCCTTCCTCCACCAGCTCCCCATAAGTGCGGAGCTGCGTGATGGTCACTTGCTGATCGGCGCCGCTGACGAAGTCGGAAACGGGCAGCGTTGGCCACGTAGCGGCTCGTTCGTGCCCACCATGGCGGCGCACCCGACCTAGGCTGCGGTGCCATTGTTCCATCTGGGCAATGACGCTGGCCATAGTGCGCCCCTTGAGCGAGAAGCCGGGTTGAGGTGGCTCCAGCCCAATGCCTACGCTGCGCTTCTGGCGAATCCAGTCGCACACGGGACCAAACTGCCGCGGGTCGACCATGGGTGCGGCGGCGAAGAAGTCTACTACGCCGAGCCAGAACGCATCGTCGGGGCCGATTTCTCGTCCGAAGCGGGTTTCCAGCACCAGCCCTAGCCATTCCAACGCGTCGCGGGCGGCGAGTTGGGCATAGCGCAAAGCCTCGATGAAGGTGCAACCGGCCGGAGCCTGGCGCATTTCGTGCTCCAGCCGTTTGGTCAGAGACACTGGCAGTCCGCGGAAGGAACGTAGCGCGTTGCCACGGCCTAAGTGGATGGTTAGATCGGCGATATTCACCCCGCCGTCCCACATTCGCTCCGACAGCCAAGCGTTTATTACCCAGCCGGGTAGGTCGCCATAGCCATCAAAGAGGTGACGAATGAGGCTTTCGAGCTGCCGATAGGCGTTCTTGCTTTTCGGCATCCAGTCGGCTAGCTCACGCCGCCGCCAGGGGTGGTGTTCCACTAGCGCGGCCACCGCAACGCACATTTCAGGGCGTTGGAGCACGGCTGCGCGCTTGGCCGCCAGATCGAGCAGCACCCGCTCCCGCCGTTTGCGCTCCGCAATCGGCTGATTGTAAGTGCAAGCATGGTAGAGCCGGGCGAGGGCATAATCAGGACCTAGCTGTTGGGCTAGCTCCGTAAGTGCACTTGTACAAGCGCACAAGTATTCGAGTTGGCGCGAGGCCGACCATTTACGCCAGTCGTTGCGTCGCGCTAGTGCGGCTACGGCTTGCTGTGTTTCGGTGGCTTCGCGGGATATTGGTTTGTTTCGGTTAGACATCGGTTGGTCGTTCCCGCGCGGGTTTTATTACCGAGTGATAAATCAGACGAAGGGGCCATGGGCGCCGAATTATTGAATGACAATCTGAAGATTTCGTACATAGCAGCGTTGGGAAAAGGGTGTAACCATCCGTTCGGCAATTCCAGCGGAATTAATTGCCGTTAATTAATTATTATCTGAGCGAAATTTTTAGGCAATATTTTCCCGCATCATCATTTATTGATGATTAATACAGAAAATAAAACCCGATAAATAAAGCCCGATTATAAATTCACAAGTCGTGAATAAATCGGTACGCTTAGCTACGTTTTCGCTCGCAACTCGGCTTTCGTAGCTGATCCAGGCCGCCACACCAACGCCCTAGCACTTGGGCTGGGTGTGCGGCTGCCAAGCAAAGGGGGAGGTGATGAGAGGACGTCATGGGAGTAATAATAAAGGATAGAAGAAAAAGAAAAACGCCCGAACCTGGGTGGGTTCGGGCGTTTCATATGGTTGGTTTCTATCAGGTAAACCTACCTCATTGCATACGCGCCGAACCCGGGCTGAATATCGCGCTTCAGCTGACTGGGCATGGTTTGAAAATTTGATTCGTGGCGCCGCATGACGAGGGTTGACTTTGGAGTCGCGTTAGGTTTTGTGTTTTGAACGTGACAAATATAGAAAGGTTATTTTCTTAAAGTCAATATCTCATGAAAAATATTTTTACTTTTTTTTATTAGAGGCAATTATTCGAGTTATAGGCAGATAAAACTAATCATCTTACTGCAAGTAATTCTTATTAATTGAATTCGAAATAGCACATAGCAAAAGGTTTGTTACGCATAAAATAACACGAGCTATTAACTGGTTGTTGAAGCTAATGCACACTTCTCTGAGTTATGCTGAGCTAGCCGGAGCATCTCTCCCACCGAAGTAAATCTGATTACCACTGCGATAGAGATGCTTCGGCTAGCTCAGCATGACGGTCTAGAGAGTCTTTTCCGAGAACAGAGCGAGCTATTGCACGGCGCTGCTTGCCACTCGCACCTTGCCTAGGTAATTGGTAGCGGGCACCAGCTGAAAGGCCGGATCGTCGCGGAAAATGCTTTGTAAGGAGCCAATGTGCGCCGCCCCGATGATGACCAGCACTTTCTTCGACTGCTGCGCCATCTGTGTAGTCACGATATTGGAGTAGATTTTATAGTCGCGGTTTTTAAAGATAGACGTCAGCTCAGCGCCGATGTAGCGGGGGTTCACGAAGGCAGTGTCCACCATGGCATCAGGGTTGGTAAAGTGGCCATTGGTGACACGGGCAGGCATGATATAGCGCAAGTGATGAAGTTTCTGCGTAATAGCGGGCTGGTTTATGTAGGTGACATAGTCAGCGAGGCTTAGCTTGCCATTGTCTAGCTCGGTTTGCTTGTCCGTGGATAGCTTACGCATCTGCACACCTTCTTCTTGGTAGAGTTTGATGTTCTGGCCGTTGCTCAGGATGCTCTGTGAAGTACCACCAGGTGCATTTACGCACACAATTCGTTTGAGCCCTAGCTGCTTACCGAGCGCGAAACCAATCTGGTATTCCTCGCCCCGCCCATCTTCCATATCGGCGAGTTGGAGCTTGTTGTTTACGTACAGCGCGTAAGTGCTGTCGAGGGAGGCTTGTCCTTCAGGTACCCGCTCCACCACAATGAGGTCGGGCTGAAACTTGCGGATGCGGCTGATCAGGTCGGCCAGTTCCTGCTGGCGCTTGGCGGTCAGTACATCGGTATTGGGGTTGTCCTTGTTGTACATCTGTCGCAGATGGGCGCAGCCGAGCAGCATAATCTGGGTGGGTTTTCCCTGGCTCCATCCTGAGCGTGGGAACAGGAAGCAGACCACGAGCAGCGCGAACAGAAATTTCATTTTATAGGGTTTTAGTATGAATGTGTATAGGTCGTAACCCAATAGCCATGCCATCTGCTAAAGCTTCTCATAATCAGCATAATACATTGAAAATCAACTTTCAACTTCGTCCATAAGTGAACGGTAACTGTCCGGTTCTGGACAGCTCATGAAAAGGTGTTCAATTTTGGCTAGCCGAACGGTGTAGAGACGCGTACTTGCGTTTCCTCGCGTTATTGATGTTGTTTACATAGGCCGTCGTTGCAGGTAGCTTGTTCACCGACAAGACGCAAAGTGTTGCGTCTCTACATCGGTTTTGACCAACCATCTCCGCCATGCGGCAAAGCAATGCGCGCGGCCTCTCCTACCCCACCTAGCTCCGTTGCGTATGAAGACCTGTCTTGCAGTCAAGCTCTAGCTTCCTCGCTGAGCCACCTGCCCTTTGCTCTTTCACCGCATGCCCTGCCTCGCCACCTCCGACCGGTACGTTCTCGACCTCCCCGCCGGCCACCGCTTTCCCATTGCCAAATACGAGCTGATTCATCAGCAACTGTTGTGGCAAGGCATCGCGCCACCCACCGATTTCTATGACCCTGGCCTGTGCCCTGAGGAAGACTTATTGCGCGTGCATACCGTGGAATACTGGCACAAAGTGCGCGACCAGCAGCTTTCGGCCGCCGAAGTACGTCGCCTCGGGTTGCCGCAGAGCGAACGGCTAGTGCTTCGTTCCTTGAGTAGTAGTGCCGGCACACTACAATCGGCGCGGCATGCCCTGCGCGACGGCGTGGCCCTGAACCTAGCCGGCGGCACCCACCACGCGTTTGCGGACCGGGGCGAAGGTTTTTGCGTGTTCAACGACATTGCTATTGCCGCCATGTACTTGCTGCACCACGGCCTAGCCCAGCAAGTATTAATCGTTGACCTCGATGTGCACCAGGGCGACGGCACGGCTAGCCTCTTCCGCCACGAACCTAGGGTGTTCACCTTTTCCATGCACGCCGGCGCCAACTATCCGCTGCGCAAAGAGCAATCAGACCTTGATGTGGAGCTGCCTTTGGGGATGACCGATGAGGCTTACCTAGCTTTGCTACGCGATACGCTACCGGGCCTAATCGACCACGTGCAGCCCGATTTTATCTTCTTCCAAGCCGGCGTCGATGTGCTAGCCACCGATAAGCTCGGCAAGCTGGCCCTCACCAAAGACGGCTGCCGGCAGCGCGACGAGTTCGTGTTAGGCCTCTGCCGTCAACACCGCTTGCCGGTGGCCGTAAGCATGGGCGGCGGCTACTCCGAGCGCATCGGCGACATCGTAGACGCACACTGCAACACGTTTCAGGTGGCGTACGAGCTGTTTGGGTAACCGAGAACCTAGCTTCCCTCCTTCGGCTTTTTCTCTTCTATTTTTGTCTCTATGAATCTGCACAACCCCGCCGTCGATCTGCCTGCCGAGCAGCATGTACCCGTTAAGCAGCCAGCGGAAGCACCTAGGTCTCCGGCTCAACAAGCTTTCCAACAAGCAGTGCAGGACGTAGAGAGCTTACGCCAACGCCTGCGCGACTTGCAAACGGAGCAGGCCGAAGCGCGCCGCCGGTATTGGCAGCAGGTGGGGCCGCTGGCGCAAACGGTAGTGGCGGCGCGGCGCGCACTCTATGCCCCGCTAGAAGAAGCGCTGCTACTCGGTTATTTCAACCGCGGCGAGGAGCGGCAGATTGTGGAGGCAATTGTAGGCAACGCCCGCACGCTGCAAGATCGTTTTGGCGAAGACGAAGCAGAGATTTTACAGAAGTACGACCCCTCCACCAAGCCGCTGCACCCCCAAGAGCCTGCGCCGGCCGCCGAACCTAGCTCACCGGAAGAAGCAGCCCGCCAAGCCCGCATCAAACGCAAAAGCAAAGCCGAGCGCGCTGCCGAAGTAGCGGCCCAACAAGCGCGCGAAGAACAGCAGCGGCTGCTCTCGAACACCAAAACGGTGTACCGGCAGTTAGCCCGCGTCAATCACCCCGACTTGGAGCGCGACCCAGAACGCGCCGCCGTGAAAACGACCCGTATGCAGCGCATCACGGAGGCATACGAGGCCAACGACCTCTACACATTGCTCCAACTCCTAGCTGAAGACTCCGCCGAGTCGCCCGATGACAACCTGCTCACACGCTACACCCAGGCCTTGCAGCAGCAGCAAACGGAGCTAAAACAGCAGCTCAACGAGCTGAAGTACGGCCCCAATGGCTTTGCGGGCAGCACCGGCAAAAAGCAGGAAGCCGAGCTGCGCCAGCTTAAGCGCCACCTGCGCGCCGAGGCCGAATACTTGGCGCATGTAGCACAGCTCATTGCAGAACCGGAAGGCTTGCGCGACGCATTGAAAGACCTAGGCGCCGCCGGCCACGATACGTTCTAAGGAGCTTGTGCTTCGTGGCTGAATATGCTTCGCGCTTAAATACTTAGGCCGCACCGCCAGCCGCCAGCATAGTATCTTGAAAGTGAGCTATTTAAAAATACAGCCCAGGGATTACTTCGCTTAACGGCCGAACGCGGACGAGGCTGCGTGCTGACGAGTGCGTTCAACTTCGACCAATTCCGCTTATTTCTCGTATTGCCATCAGATTCTGGCTCGACAGGAAGTAGCAGGAAGGCTGCTGTTCGTCACCCCGGTGCCGGAGCCCACAGCCTGCTTGTATGAAATGGTTTTCTTTCCGGCGTTTGCTCGTCGTTGGGTTTTTGCTGGTAGTACTAGCGTCGAGCTTAGCGGCTTGGCTGATCGGCTCGGCGTATGGGCGACGCTACCTGGAGCGGCTTGTGCGCGAACGAATTAGCCGTAACTCCAGCTTGGTGGTAGCTCCGTTTACTATTGAGTTCTCTCCTTGGCGCGACTTTCCCCACGTCACGGCCTCGCTGCACAGTCTGCGCCTGACCGATACCACTTATCAGCAGCCGGAAGTGGTGCTTAGCGTTGGCCGCGCTGATTTGCGCTTAGAACTAGCCGGCCTGTTGCGCGGCCGCGTGCGCGTTACGCGCCTCGAAGTGAGCGACGTACTCTTTCAGGAACGGGTTGACTCCCTGGGCCACAGCTGGGGGCTACACAGCAAACACCGCAGCAAGAAGCGCGGCGACGGCCCGGAAATCACGCTGGTGCTCGACTCACTCATTGTGCACCAGTTTCGCATGCGGACACGCAACGAGTACGCGCAAAGCTCGTTTGGGGCGAGCGTGCGCCGCGCCAGCCTCGGCGTACGCGTGCAAGAGGGCTTCCTTGATGCTCGCGGTGCCCTCGATGCGCAAATTGATTACCTGCGTAACAGCAGCACCACCTTGTTTGAAAAAGAGCCCGTAAACGCGTGGGCTAACTACCGCTTCGATTTCAAAAAGCGGCAGGGCTCCTTTTCCAATACGTGGGCCACGCTTAACGACGACACCATCCACGTCAGTGGCACCCACACCGGTACCGACTACGAGAAAGCCGGTACGCGCATGAACCTGCGTTTTGAGGGCAAACAACCCCTCACGGAGGTACTATATACAGCCCTGCCTCCTAGCTTGCACACCTACTTGGCGGGCGCAAGCAGCCCGAGCAAGGCTCATATCGTGTATACTATCTCGGGGCTAAACGGCCCTACCATCAGCACCCGCAACGTATTGAAGTTTGCGCTACGTGGCGCTAGCTTGCAGTGGCCCGACTCCACCCGCCGCATCGACCGCTGGGACCTCGCTGGCACCTACGACAACGGCCCCGGCCACAACACCCGCACCACCAGCCTCACGTTTGATCATTGCCGCATCTACTCCTCGGCCGGGGAGCTCGACATTGCCATGCACCTGCACGACTTTGCCCGTCCGTTCGTCGATGGCCACATCATGGGCCGCACCGAGCTGCCGGAGCTAGCGGCAGTGGTGTCGCCGGGCTTGTGGCGGGCTCGGCACGGCACGGCCCAGCTCGATGTACGCTTGCACGGCCTGCTGCCCCCGCCGCCCGGCCGCCGCACACCGGTAGCGCACCGCTCAAACTTGTCGGTGCGCGGGCTGGTGGCCCTGCGCGATGCCTCGTTCGTGCTCCTCGACCGCGACGCGGATATGTCGGGGCTAAACGTGCGCATTGGGCTCGATAACAGTGTTTGGCAATTGTCGGATGCTTCGGGTGTGCTCGACCACATGCGGTTCAAGGCCACCGCCACCACTACCAACTTGCTGGAATACCTTACCGGCCAGCAACCCATTACCAAAATCAGCGGCAGCTTTTCGATAGATAAGCTATTGGTGGGGCGCTTGCGTGAATTGTTACGGCCTCAGAATAGTGCTTCACAATCCGCTAGCACATCGGGCCTAGCCCGCAAACGAGCCAGAGCCAAGCCCCTCACGAATACGGCCAACTTAGGCGCCAGCCTTTTCCCGCCGGGAATGCAGCTCAATGTATCGCTGCGCTGCGACCAGCTCGTATTGCCCACCGATACGCTGCACCACCTAGCCGTCACGGTGCGTCACGATGGCAAGCACGTGCAACTCTCTAACCTAGCCGGACAAGTGTGGGGTGGGCAAGTGACAGGCCTCGTAGCCTGGTCGACTGACACCACCAACCGCGTGGCACCCGTCGACTTTCAGGTGGGCGTTCATTTCAACACCATTAACTACCGCCGCTTAGTCGCGAAAATGGCGCGCCCGCCGCAGCGCTCGGCCAAGGCACCAGCTAGCCCGGCGCTGCGGGAGCTGCTGTTGGCCGCCAACGGTCGCATAACGTGCCAAATAGACCACGTCCAGCTCCCAGGGCAGGAAAACTTGCAGGGCCTGAAGGTGCGTTTCGATAAGCAGGAAAATACTCTGCGCATGCCCTACCTGACCTTCGGCACTACCCGTGGGGGGTGGGGCCGCGCTACGGCATCGGCGCAGGTAACCGGCACCCATCTCAAAGCTGCCGACGCTAACCTAGATCTGCGCTACGCCACCCTCGATGTGCAGGAACTGCTGAAACTGCTAGCCAGCATCAACCCCGACGATGACAACGAGGCGTCCACCGCGCAGCCAGTAGCGGCGCCCTCGAAGAACCGCCAGGGTGCCGCGGCCATGCTGACAAACGGAGTACTGACGGCCATGGTGCGCGTGCAGGCAGACCAGGTACGCTACGCTTCCGTCACGGGCCACAACTTCCGGCTGGTGTCGCGCTTGCGGGATGGCGCCGCCCGCCTGGAGGATTGTTCACTCGACGCTTTTCAGGGCACGATCCAGCTGCGCGGCTTTATGCGCACCAACGCCGGGCGGCAGCACCATCCGCTACACGTGCAGATGCTGCTCGACAATATTCAGCTACCGGAGCTGTTCACGGCGGCCACGGCGATGCACTTCAATGTGATGAAGGGCGAAAATGTGCGTGGCTCTATGCACTGCGCCGCCGACGTTCGCACCGACCTCAACGCCGACTTCCTTCCCAACTTCGACCAGACCCTAGGGTACTTGCGCACCGATCTGCGCAACCTAGAGCTGATTGACGTGGAAGCGCTTACGCAAGCGCTGCGTTTTCTGAAAGACGAGCGCACCAACCACTTGTATTTTGAGCCGGTGAGCACCCGTTTTATCCTTGATCGGGGCCAGCTCCTGATTCCGTCGCTGCACCTGAACAGCAACCTCTCCGACCTCCACGTGAGCGGCCGCTACGGCCTAGATGGGCGCGCCAATCTGTACGTGGGTCTGAGTCCTTTGCAGGCCCTGTTTGGCAATAATGAAAAGCGCATCGAACGCATCCAGAGCGGAGAAGCCCTACGGCGCCCCAACCGTGCCCTCACCTACGTCAACCTGAACCGCCCTTCGCCGGGCGTCAAGTATGGCGTACGCCTCTTCAAAAAGGGAGAACAGCGCCAACAGCAAGCCGCGCTCCGCAAACAGTACCAGCAGCTCCTGCTCACGCAACGCCTAGATACCACGCTGCGCCTGTTGCGCTAAGCAGCCAGGGCTAGGGAGAATATGCTACTAGGCTGTGCGGCAAGCCACTAGCCGCAACCCCCACATTATCATGCGATTGTTGTGCCTTTGAGTGCGGCGTACCTTTGTCTTTCATCTTTGCCAACCAATTCAGCAGCTATGCAAGACCCGGTCGGAGGCGTTGTCGTGCGGCTTCCTCGCCCCTCTTTCGATTTCTACTTCAGCGCCAAAACCTTCGGCACGATGGGCATGCTGGGGGCACCTTTCCTGGCGCTGACGATGGGCTGGGGAAGCATCTGGGACAACCACTGGCTCCACCCTTTCTACCTCGATGGCGTGCTCCGGCTGGTGTACGTTTCGGCCTGGATGTGCAGCCTGCTCGGCCTCGCCCAGCTGCGCGCTACGGGCACCGACGGCTTTGGTCGCGGCGTGCTCTACGTCATTTTTAGCACCCTGCTTCTGGCCAACCTGTGGAATATTTACTACGCTATTTACCCCAACGCCTGGACGCTGCTCTACCGGGCGCTGGACGTGTTCTGGCCGATTAGCAACTTGCTGATGCTGGCTATCGGCATTGGAGCGCTGCGTGCCCAGCGGCTACTAGGGTGGCGCCGCTATGCGCCGTTGCTGGTAGGGTGTTGGCTGCCCAGCGTCGCACTGGTGTATGGGGGCCTAGGCAACAGCGGGAGCACTAGGCTGTTCGATGCTTGCTACACGACCGGCGCCTGGATGCTGTTGGGTTACGCCGTGCGCACCAGTCCCGAAAGCTAGGCCAGCCGCTTCGAATAGGACGGCAAAGGCCTCTCGAAAATAATCGCGCAAAAGTGCGAGATGTCGGCACTGACCAGGCGTTAGAATTGTAGTATAGAAAGAAGACCTACTACCTAGGTCTGCAACTCACCTACCATCCAAACCAGCCTGTAGTGCCTCGGCAGGGACGTAAAGCCCCTCGCAGCCGTAGGTGGCTTTGTGCTGGCTCCTGTTCAGCTTATCTTGCGTTATGATTATACTAGAACCTTTCACAGAAGCCGATTTTTCTCAACTTATTTCCTGGATTGACAACGAACGACTACTGAAGGAGTGGTCGGGCGGCCTGTTCTCTTTTCCCCTCACCCCAGACAGCTTGCACTGGTATATCGAAGACACCAACGACCTAGCCAGTTCTGAAGCCTTTGTCTACAAAGCCGTTGACACGAGCACCGGCCAGACCGTCGGGCATATTTCCCTGGGCAGTATCAGCCGCTACCACGGGGCGGGCCGCATCACGCGCGTGCTGGTCGGCGACACGGGTGCCCGTGGCAAGGGATACGGGCAGGCTATGGTGAAAGCCATCCTGGCTCTTGGCTTTGAAGACCTAGGTTTGCATCGGATCAGCCTGGGCGTGTACGACTTCAACCACAGCGCCATCCGGTGCTACCAACGTGCTGGCCTCCACCGAGAAGGTACGCTGCGCGACGTGGTTCGCTACGGCGAAGAGTACTGGTCATTGGTGGAGATGAGCATGCTGAAGCCCGAATGGCAGCTCGCGCAAACGAAGGCCAGTGCGGCAGCGCCCGCCTATGCGGCCGAGCCCGTGGGCTAGTCCGTTTGTATTTTAGCTGATGCTTTCTACAGCTGGTTGGAACAATGGATTCTCAGTAGCCTTGGGGCAAACTGCATGACCTAGCCTCGTTCCAGCCAGCAGCTGAAAATGCGTCGTAGGCTGCCTGCTATAGCAGGATGGTGCGCTGGTAAATCGCCAGTGGCACTTCCTTTCGGTAAGAGGCTGCGCCTGCTGCACAATGCTTTGCACCCTCCCTGCGCCTAGCTATTGGGGCAGGTAAATATGGAATGTGGTACCTTCCCCTACTTGGCTATCAACTTCTATTCTTCCGCCTGCCTGGTGCACGAGGCGGTTAACTAAATACAGGCCGACGCCCGAGCCCGCTACGCCGGGGTGAAACCGCCGGAATAACTGAAACAGCTCCGCTCCGTGCCGCTCCATGTTGATGCCACGGCCGTTATCCTGCACGCTGAGCACCACCTTGTCTTTCACCATGGCCGTGCTGACCCGAATGTGCGGGGTCCGGGCAGGCTCGGCGTACTTGAGCGCATTGCTGAGCAAGTTGTACAACATGCTGTGCAGGCTAGCCCGCGACATGCGCAACCTAGGTACCGCCGCAAAGTCGAGCGTGAAGGTGGCTGCTTGCTCGCCGGGCTGCAAGCTGCGGATGATTTCCTCGACAAAGGGCTGTAGCTCTACTACATCGGATGCCACCTGCTCGGGCTCCCGCTGCTGCTGCACCACTTCCGTCAGCCCCTGAATTGTGACCAGAATTTGCTGCAAAGCTTCCTCGAACATGCTCATCATGCCGTTGGCTTCGGGGTCGTGGAAGGAAGCCGTGCGCTTTAGCTCCTGAAATAGCCCCGCCATGTTCGTTACGGGCTGCTTCAGATCGTGCGAGGCCGTGTACACGAAGCTGTCGAGGTCGGCGTTGATGCGCGTGAGCTGCTCATTCTTGCTGACCAGTAGTTGGTTGGCCTGGGCCAGCTGTTCGCGTTGCTCTTCGGCCTGCACTTTGGCGCGCAACAGTTCCTGCTCGTAGCGGCGCCGGTCGGTGATATCAAACAGGGTAATGCGCACCACCAACGGCTGCTGGTCGAGGTCGCGCACGAGCACGGCGCTCATCAGCACAGGCAGCGTGCTGCCGTCTTTGCGTCGCAGCGTGTAGCTAATCTCTCGAACCTGATCTTGCAGCAGCAGCAAAGGCGCGCAGTGCGTTTCGTAGTGCAGGCGCCCCCCGATAGTAAATAGGTCCTGCAAGCACCAGTGGGCCACGAGTTCTTCGCGCGTATAACCAAGCCAGTTTAGCAGCGTGTGGTTGAGTTTTACCAACGTGCCATCGGGCAGGCAGGAGCAATAGCCACAAGGAGCGTGCTCGTACAGGTCCTCCAGGTTTTCCTGGGTTAGGCGCAAATCAAGCTCCGGTAATAGCTCGTCGTCGGCTTCACTCATACTGTCTACATACGCCAGTGTTTAGAAAACGATTAATAGCCTCCACCGTTATCTGCGGCACGCTTAGGTGCGGACAATGGCCGGAAGTCTCTAACACAAGCAGTTGGCTACCGACGAGCTGTCGATGCAGATATGTGCCGACGGTAGTGGGCGCAATCAGATCGTGGGCACATTGCAGGATCAGCGAAGGTGTGTGCACCTTGGGTAAGTCGGGGCGGTTGTCGGACAGGAACGTGACCCGGGCGAAGTGCCGGGCAATGGTGGGGTCGGTCCGGCAAAAGCTATTATTGAGCTCGGCGGCAAGCTGCGGGCGGTCGAGGTGCCCCATAATTACGGGCGCCATGATGCTCGACCAACCCAGGTAGTTTTCGTCCATGGCCACCAGTAGCTCCTCAATGTCAGCATTCTCGAA
This sequence comes from Hymenobacter crusticola, assembly GCF_002154225.1. Taxonomy (GTDB): domain Bacteria; phylum Bacteroidota; class Bacteroidia; order Cytophagales; family Hymenobacteraceae; genus Hymenobacter; species Hymenobacter crusticola. The sequence continues at coordinate 474,695 of NZ_MTSE01000004.1, read as the reverse complement.
GCCCCCGAAGTAGTTGCCATCGTTGATGTAGCACGGCGAAGGCGCCACCAGTATCATTTGAGCAAAGCAATCGGGCTCCTGGATGGCGGCCAGCAAGCCAATCATGGCGCTCACCGAGTGGCCCACAAAGACCACCTCGCGCAGATTGAGCGCATGTAGCACCGCTAGCACATCATCAGCGTGGGCCTGGAGTGAGCTATACCGGGCGGGGTCGTAGGCCGTTAGGTCGGATTGGCCCGACCCAACCAGATCGAGCAGCACCACTTGGTAGCGCGCCGCAAAAGCGGGGGCCACCAGCCGCCACATGCGTTGGTCGCAGCCAAAGCCATGCACGAACACCATGGCCTGTTTTCCCTCCCCGAAAACGGTAACGTTATTGCGCTTTAGTACATCCATGGCCAGCCCGCTACGTGTGTCAGAAGCGAAGCAACGGGATGCCGCTCCGCCTTGCTAAGGTAATAGCTTTGTCGCCAGTCAGCCTAGTGAGCTAGGGTATCGCTCAACAACCTGGCGGCGCCCGGCGCAATAGTTACGACAATCGGCTAGGCTGCTGCGCGGCGCTCCATCAGGGGAGCAGCTTACAGAAACCAAACGCTATCAGGGGCAAGCGCAACGTAGACGGTGGCGCCCGGCGCTATATCGTGCGCGCCAGTTTTGGCCGTGATGGTTGTGCCCGCGAGCTGTATTTCTATTTCTGAATAAGAGCCAAAAAACCTAGCCTTCGTTACCTCTCCTACAATTCCTCCGTTGTCCGAAGAAGCTATTCTAAATTCTTCGGGTCTGATTACTACAGCTTCACTTGTTATGGCTGCGCCAGCTAGCTTCGCAAATACAGCCACCTGTTCACCCGTTATTAAATTATAATCACCGAACAGCGACGTGGTGTATTCATCGACGGGCTGCCGGTAAATCTGCGCGGGAGTTCCCCGCTGAATTAATTGACCTGCTTTCAACACCATTATTTCGTCGGCCCAGGAAAGTGTATCGTGCGGGTCGTGCGAGATTAAAATGCACGTAATGCCTAGCTTTTCGCCAAGGTCGTTAATAACCTCCTTCAGAATATTCTTGTGAACCCGGTCTAGATTTGAATATGGCTCATCGAGTAGCAACAGTGTTGGCGAAGCCAACAGCAACTTAGCCAGCGCGATACGCTGCCGCTCGCCACCCGAAAGCTGGTTGGTCTTGCGCGTAATCAAATGGTTAATTCGGCACACATCGTACAGCGTGCGCGCCTGCTCCGCCGACAATTTATTGGCGTAGCGTAATACTTGCTCGACCCGCAAAAATTGCGGCAGCTCAAATTGCTGCGACAAATACGCAATAGCCGGATGACCCGGCACTAATTTATCCGCGGGCCCTCTCACAATTTTGTCCTCGAAGCGAACTTCCCCCGTTTCCGGTTGAAGTAAGCCCGCAATAATTTGCAACAAGGTGCTTTTGCCCGCGCCGGTTTCGCCGGCAATAGCTAGCTTCTGAAATTTTTCTAGCGTGAAGCTGATATCCTTTAAAGCGAATTTATTATTCTCCTGTAGCGATATTCCTGAAACACTTATTAAACTCATTAGAAAGAAGGTTTTTCGGCGAACTAACTGCTCGGTTTACCGTGGCGGATTGATGGCGGTTGAGGAGACGAAGGTACGCTCCTTCCCGCAACCAATTGCCTAGGTTGTTCGCCCACCCGTTCTTGCTAGCGGTTCGGTTCAGGTGTGCCCCACCCGAATGTTCTGCGCCACGTAAAAGAACCGCTCGTCATTCAAGGCTTGTGGGCTTTCCAGGTTTGAATTATTGTTTGCGCCAAACCATTCATTCACAATGCTAGCTTGTTCTTCCGGGCCAAAGTCTGACCAAGGAGCCCGTGCGCTTACCCGCGCTTTGTCGTAGTGATAGTTGCGGTTCAGGAGCGCCTCACACAACAGACCTGGCGTGAAGGAAGAGTGGTGAATCTGCCAGGCGTGCGTCAGCTCGTGAATGAACACCTCCCCGGCGTTAGGATAGGCGTCGCGCACCCCTCTTTGTGCATCGACCTCCAACGTGTGGTCGAAGTTCTTGCCCATATTCACCAGAATGGAGCCATCGATGCCAGGCACTACAAACTCGCGCGCCACAAACCCACTCGCGTTGTGGCTGGGCGTGTACAAGTCGGTGATTTTGATGCGTTCGAAGGGCAACGTATCCCGGAAAACCGTGCGCGCTAACGCAATTTCGGCCTCGTTCATCGACCGGGAGCGGATATCCGCTAGCAAGGCGGTGCCGGTGCCAGCCACCAAGGCCGGGATGATGGCCCCGGGCCCGAACACGAGTAAGATGCCCGCGCCGACCGTAATACCGGCCAGCACGTTTGGGTTGATAAAGGTTTGGCCCGCAGCAGCTCCTAGTTCCACGCCTAGCACAAGCACGGCGCCTACAGCCCCGGCAAATTGCGCCGCCACGTAGGTTTCGATAATCACCGTCACCACATCGACCACCGCACCAGTTACACCCGACAGGTCTTTTTGCAGGTTGGTTTCGAGCCGTGCGTCGGCGCGCAAACCCATCCAGAACTGGCGCAACGACGGGCTGCTGTTGTTTTCCTCCCAGCTTCGCTGCCGGTCGCCGGGCGTATCGGTGCCGAAAACCCGCCCGCTGGTTTGCGCCATCACCACGATGCCAGCGGATGGGGAGCGAATGGTGGCTTGCACCCGGTACGCAAACGAAGGAAAGCCCGTGGCGCGCACGTGCCCGCGAAAGGTGTAGGTACCGTCGCTGCGGATGATGAACTCCACCTCGCCGTGCAGCGCATCGGCATCGAGCGGCGCCTGGAAGCGGCGTTCTTCTGGCTGGTCGAGGTGGCGCGTGAGCGCCGTGAGCGACAACGGCTCCCCGAGTTGGAGCGACGTACCTAGGTCGCTTCGCAAGATGCGGAGCTCCGGGAACCACGATTTCTGAATTGCCTGCCGTACACTTTTCATGGCCTAGCTCTTTTACTGCAAAGCAATCAGAATCGGAATCAGGCCTTGGCCTTCTCGGAGAGGCCGCAGCGCCTTCCCAATCACCGCCCCAAACGCTTTCAGCGGCTCGGCGGCTTTCATGGCGTGCCCAGGCAGAGAAGAAGTCGTGAGCAAGTCGCCCACTTCGATAGGGGCGTTCTGTGCGTCGGCTTTGCAATACACCTTGCCCAGCAACGCCACAGGCAGGCGGTCAGGTCGCGCGGGCTGCTGATCCAATACAATACCCGGTTTGTACGCGCCCGCACCGGAAATGACGCCCGCCACGCGCTTGTCGTAGGGCTGCTGACTGGCATGCAGTGCGCCTTCCTGCCCTAGCACCATCACTGTACCCGGCTCCACGGAGCTAGCATCGGCGATGTCGAAGTCTTCGGCGCAATCGGCGTTAGCTAAGCGAATGTCGCCGGTCACGTCGAGGTCACCCTTCACTTCCACTTTTCCTTCAAAGAAGCCCGCTACGCGCCCGCCCTTGCCGTACACGCCCGCGCCGCCCTGGCTGACGCCCACCACGCCACTGCCCGCGCCTTTGTGCTCGCCCCACACGCCGGCGCCGCCCGTGGTGCTCGGCGTCTCGCCGTAGATGCCGTGCCAGGTTTTGCTAACCCCAATCACGCCCGGCCCAGTGGCTTCGCCGTACAAGCCGGCGCCGCCTGTCGTACTGTCGCTAAAGCCAGCCGTACCGTGCCAGGTTTTGCTTTTTCCAATCACCCCGGAACCCGTCGCCTCGCCATAAACCCCAGAGCCTGTGTCGCTCATGCCGACTACCCCGAACCAGCCGGTGCTCTTCCCTACTACGCCGCTGCCCTGGCTTTCGCCCAGTACGCCGTAGCCTGTTTGGCTAATGCCGTGCACGGCGTAGCCCGTGTTGCTGGTGCCTGTTACGCCGTCGCCGGCCGTGTTTTCTCCTTTTACGCCGGGTAGTGCTGCGTCCGCAGAATCCCCTATCAAGTTTGCCATGCTGAGCTTGCTTCTACTGTGTGTAAATCATTGCCTGTTCTGCTAAGGTAGAGCAAACAACAGTACACAATGCTCACATAATGATGTGATACAGATTGCGTTACACAACTTCCATCTTCCGCATAAGGCCCTGAATTTACTCGCTGCTGCGAGCTACTGGCCGGCGTCAGCAGCCTCTTTCGGCTCGTAGGTCAGCACATAGGCGGGCGGCAGGTTCAACAGCACGTGCGCGTGGCCGGTGAGGCGGAAGAACCGCTCGAACAGCTTCCGATTCTGCAAGGAATACTGAAACAGAATCAGCTTGCCGGGGGGCAAAAGCAGCTGCTGGGTGTGCTCCAGAATACGCCAACCTAGCTTTCGGGGCAACGAGGAAAATGGCAGGCCGCACACCACATAATCTACTTCGCTGATACCTAGCTCTTTCAGGTAGTCGCCGGTTTTGTCGGCCGAGCCGTGGATGATGTGCACGTTGGGCTGGCTGGTGTAGCGCTCTTGCAGGAGCGTAGCGAAGCGGCGGTTGGATTCGATCAGCACAAGGGTGGTTTCCGCGCGGCGTCGAGTCACCAGAAGGTCAGTGAAGACGCCCGTGCCCGGCCCGTATTCCACGATGCAGCGGGCAGCGGCAAAGTAGATGGGCTCTAGCACTTTGTCGGTCAGGTCGCGGGAGCTAGGTATGAGCGAACCAACTGTGGCCGGATTGCGAAAGAATTCTTCTACGAACGATGCCATGGTACAGCAAAAGCGTGAATCAGGGTATGGAAAAGAACCTTTGTACGATACGGCTTGCCTTTGGTCAAGGCTGCTGAACATTGGCTTGAAACCTAGCTAGGTACGGCGCTGTGCGGCTTTCCTTGACCCGCGCCACCTCAGCAGGCGGGCCAGCGGCTACAACGTGGCCGCCTTCGTCGCCGGCGCCGGGTCCCATGTCAATAACCCAATCGGAGCCAGCAACTACGCGCATGTCGTGCTCGACCACGATAACGGTGTTGCCGGCATCCACTAGGCCGTCGAGTTGGGCCATGAGCTTCTCCACGTCGGAGGGGTGCAGGCCGGTGGTAGGCTCGTCGAGCACGTAGAGGGAATTGCCCCGCTGGGCCCGTTGCAGCTCGGTAGCTAGCTTAATGCGCTGGGCCTCACCCCCCGACAGCTCGGTGGCGGGCTGACCGAGGCGCAAGTATCCTAGGCCGACTTCGCGCAGCACGGTAAGGGCGCGCAGTATGGTGGGCTCGTCGGCGAAAAATTCCCAGGCGGCGTCCACAGTCAAGCCAAGTACTTCCGCAATGTTCTTGTCGCGATAGGTGACTTCCAAGGTTTTGGCGTTGTAGCGGGCACCGTGACAAACGGGGCACGGCGCATACACGCTAGGCAAAAACAACAGTTCCACCATCACAAAACCTTCGCCCTGGCAGTTTTCGCAGCGGCCTTTGGCTACGTTGAAAGAGAAACGGCCCGCATCGTAGCGGCGTGCTTTGGCCATTTTGGTGGCGGCAAAGAGTTTGCGCACGTGGTCGAAGAGACCCGTGTACGTGGCCATGTTGGAGCGCGGCGTGCGGCCAATGGGCTTTTGATCGACGCGCACCAGCCGCTTGATCTGCTCCATACCGGCCACGATTTGGCCACCTAGCTCGGCGGGTTCGGCGCGCTCCAAGGGGTCGGCTTCTTCCTCCTCAGCTTCCACTTCCTGCCCTAGCTGCGCGGCCACAAGTTCTACCAGCACCTGGCTCACTAAACTCGATTTGCCTGAGCCCGACACACCCGTAACGGTGGTAAGCACGCCCAACGGGAAGGCCACCTCAAGCTGCTCCAAGTTGTTACGCGTGACGCCGCTTAGCCGTAGCCAGCCTGCGGGCGTGCGGGGCGTGCGCACAAGCTGCTCATGATCGGCCGTGAACAGGTAGCGGCGCGTCTGCGAGGTTTCTATGTCGGCTAGGCCCTGGGGCGGACCACTGTAGAGCACCTCGCCGCCCTGCTCGCCGGCCGCTGGGCCAACATCCACGAGCCAATCGGCCTGCCGAATTACATCAAGGTTGTGCTCCACCACAAACAGCGAATTGCCAGCCTGCTTCAGACCGGCCAAGGCTTTCAATAGGGCTTCTGTATCGGAGGGGTGCAGGCCAGCGGAAGGCTCATCGAGCACGTACACCACGCCGAACAAGTTGGAATACAACTGAGTAGCTAGCCGCAACCGCTGCAACTCACCCGGCGACAAGGTGGGCGTGCTGCGTTCCAAGGATAGGTAACCCAAACCTAGGTCGAGCAGCACGGCAAGACGAGCCGCGAGGTCAGCAGCAATGCGCTGTTTTACAATCAACTGCGCCGCGTCGTGGTCCGGCTGACTGCCGACCGCACCAGTGGCGTAGGGCTGCAACAGGCCCGCCACTCGCTTCAGCGGCAGCCCCGACAAATCGGCAATGTCGAGCCCGGCAAACGTGACCGACAGCGACTCAGGTCGTAGGCGTTTGCCGTGGCACATGGGGCACTCCGTGCTGAGCATGTACTGCAAGGCCCGCTTTTTCATGAGCGGGCTTTGGGTATTGGCGAAGGTGTGCAGCACGTGCCGCTTAGCACTCGTGAAGGTGCCCATGTAATTGGGCGGTTCCTTGCGCTTGAGGGCGCGCTGGGTTTCCGCAGGCGAGTAGCCGGGGTACACGGGCACCACAGGCTGCTCATCAGTAAACAGGATCCAGTCGCGGTCTTTTTGAGGCAGGTCGCGCCAGGGAATATCTACGTCGTAGCCCATCGTGACGAGGATATCACGCTGATTCTGACCACCCCATGCCTGGGGCCACGCCGCAATGGCCCGCTCCCGGATGGTAAGCGAGTCGTCGGGCACCATCGATTTTTCGGTCACTTCGTAGATGCGACCTAGGCCGTGGCAAGTCGGGCAGGCACCCTCGGGGGTGTTAGGCGAAAAGGATTCGGCGTAGATTATGCCTTGGCCTGCTGGGTAGTCGCCGGCTCGCGAATAAAGCATGCGCACCAGGTTCGAGAGCGTCGTGACACTGCCCACTGAGGAGCGCGTGGTGGGTGTGCCGCGCTGCTGCTGCAAGGCCACGGCCGGCGGCAAGCCGTCGATGGTATCTACTTCGGGCACCGCCATCTGGTGAAACAGCCGCCGTGCGTACGGCGACACCGACTCTAGATAGCGCCGCTGCGCCTCTGCGTACAGCGTCCCGAAAGCGAGGCTCGACTTGCCCGAACCCGACACGCCCGTGAACACCACCAGCGCGTCGCGCGGAATTTCCAGGTCAACATTCTTCAGGTTGTGCTCCCGCGCGCCGCGCACGCGGACAAAGCCAGTAAAGTCTTTGGTATCAGTAGGTGGTGAATTCTTCGCCATAGGAGTAAAGCATTGCAAGTACGCGCTGCTAGGCTCAAATACGCAGACCTAGCTTAATTCGCCGAACTGACCGTATAGGGAACGTTTCTTGCAGGGCGGCGAAGTGCTCGTTTTCGGCAGTACGGCTTAGGGGTTGAGCTGGCTAAACCTACCTAGGCTCCAAGCGTGGTGATCACACATTCTCACCTACCCTCGAACATTTTTTAGTATCATCGTCGTACATCACGCTTCTGTCCCTTCTACTGCTCGTTGCTTTTGCGTACCGTTTCTCTTTTTCTAGTACTTCTTCTCGCCTCCATCCTAGCTTTTAGCCAAAGCGGCTACCGGAAAGTAGTGGCACGGCGCGGCGATAATGTGGTAACGCTGCTACGGCGCAACCGGCTCGACCCGCGTTCCAACCTGCGAGCATTTCTAAACCTGAACCGGGGCAAGCTAGGCCGGAAAAACACGCTGGTTGCTGGCCGCAAATACACGCTGCCTCGCCCGATGCTGCGCCCCATCAGCAAGCGCGACGTACCAGCGTCAACCGTTGTCCCGAAGCTAGCGGCGAAACCGTCGAAAGTGAGTGTGCCCTTGCCCGTGCTGTTTGGGCCCGCCTACAGCCACGTGACGGTGCGCGACCAGCTACTGCGCGGGGCCGTGTTGTACGTTTCCACCGGGCACGGCGGGCCTGATCCGGGCGCTATTGGCAAGTACGGCGGCAACTTGCTTGCCGAAGATGAATATGCCTACGACGTGGGTTTGCGCCTAGTGCATCAGCTGCTGGAGCACGGCGCCACGGCCTACATGATCATCCAGGACCCCAACGACGGCATCCGCGACCAAGCCGTGCTGAAGATGGATTACGACGAAGTGACGTATCCGCACCAGGTTACGCCCGCGAACCAGCTCGCCCGCCTCCGGTTGCGCATCAACGCAGTCAATAAGTTGAAGGCGGCCCACAAGAATAGCTATCAGCGCTTCATCGGCCTGCACGTAGACAGCCGCAGCGTCGGCCAAAACATCGACGTGTTTTTTTACCACAACTCGGCCAGTGCTGCCGGCAAGCGCCTGGCCGAACAAATCCATAAAACCTTCACTAGCCGCTACAAGCGCGCCCAGCCCAACCGCCCTTACAAAGGCACCGTCTCGACGCGCAATACCCTGTTTGTAGTGCGCAACAGCCACGCGCCCGCCGTATTCTTGGAGCTAGGCAACATCCGCAACATCAAGGATCAGCGACGCTTCGTAGTGCCTGATAACCGCCAGGCGTTGGCCAACTGGATCTGCGAGGGAATTATTGCCGACTATCGCAACCGGCACTAAGCAGTAGCGCCAAGCGCCGGCTTCGTCCTACTGCTTTAAGCGCACCATACTTTCTGAGTTCATACAGTAGCGCAAGCCGCTCGGCTCGGGGCCGTCGGGGAAGACGTGCCCTAGGTGCCCGTCGCACACGTTGCACTGCGCCTCGATGCGCTGCATGTGGTAGCTGTCGTCGAAGGCATACTTAATGGCGTTTTTGGCCACGGGCTGGGTGAAGCTAGGCCAACCCGATATGGCGTGGTACTTCTCAGTGGCGTTGAATAGGAGGCTGCCGCAGCCCACGCAGGCGTACACGCCCGGTTCGTAGGAGCGGCAATATGCGTTGCGGTACGGCGACTCGGTACCTTTCTCCCGCAACACCTGAAACTGGGCAGGCGTGAGCTGCGCCGCCCATTCTACCTCCGTTTTCTCCACCCGACGCGGCGGCTCCGGGTTGCTGTACTTGGCAAATTTCAGCACGTCGATCCAGCGCAACATTTAGGAAGCGTTGATTTTTGAATGTTGAGTTAAAATTCTTTTGTGAGCTGTCTCACTTCCGGTCAACACTCGACAGTTAAAACTCCGCACTCTTTTCCGGGTTCATTAGCAAAAACAGCAAGTTGTGGTAAACGATGCCTACCTCGCCATCGTGTACCCCATACAGGCCCGCGTCTTCCAGAATGGCTTCTACTTCGGCGTAGTCTTCCACAAAGTCAAGCTCCAGCTCGTCAGGATTGTCTTCTGCAATGGTATGGGTGACGTAACGGCGCTGGGCTTCCAGCGTCACGAACAGCTTTTGGCTGGGCGTCTGGGCAATGAGGAGCGCCGGAAATTGTTGGTGCTGGTTTCGTTTTTGGGTGTGAATAATGGTTTTTTCGGCGGCAGGGGTGTGTTGCAGGAAGGTCTCTAGGTCTAGGCTCATGTCGCAGTATACGACAAGTGTCAAAGAAAGAAGCTTTGCTGGCCGGCCGGAAAGCGGCAGCGCGAAGCGACTATGACTAGTCAACTAACGGACGCCCGCCGTAAGTTGCGGCCAAACGACCCTAGCATGCCTTTGCCTTTCCAAGACGTAGCGTACCTGCGACACGGTACGGTAGCGCAGCAAACCGCCTACTACGCGCTTACCACGAGCAACTTGCTGCCCCTATTACAAGCGTATCAGCCGCTGTTAGTCGGTACGGTGCCCATCGACTTGCAGCAGCCAGGCAGCGACCTTGATATTGTCTGCGCAGTGTACGACCTAGGTGCGTTCGAGGCGTTGGTGCAGGCGCAGTTTGGTCATTACCCAGATTTCGCTGTGCGCCGCACCGAGCGCCAGGGTTACCCGAGCATCGTGGTAGGTTTCACCTTGGGCGAGTGGCCCATAGAGCTATTTGGGCAACCCGTGCCAAGCGCGCAGCAACATGGCTACCGGCACCTGCTAATCGAACACCGCCTGCTGACCCTAGGTGGCGCGGCCTTTCGGGCGCGCGTGCACGCCCAGCGCGCCGCAGGCTTGAAAACTGAGCCAGCTTTTGCCACCGCCCTGGGTCTTGCCGGTGACCCATACGCGGCGCTGCTCGCCCTCGAAACCTGCTCAGACGCGGAACTGCAAACGCGCTATTTTCCAATATCCACCACCGAATAGCTTCGTAAGCAGATTTTGCATGTTAAATAACTTATTCCAAGCAGACTAGACAGTGCCTTACTGTCCGACACTGGCAAGCGGGCTAACGTCTGCTTGCCAGGCTTGCGCAAGCGCGTTGTCGCGCTGGTAGATATCGGGGAGCTGGCGGAGCTGGTTGCCGTCGGCTTCGCAGGTAAGGTAGCGGACGTATAGGGGCACCGGCGCCCTTAGGGAAAATACCGTTGTGCGGTTTCGGCTTACGCTCGCTTGCAACTCTCGTATGCGCCTAGCAGCTTGCGGGGCATCATCGCGCTGCAACAGAAACTGCGCCAGTAGCAGCGGCTTTTCCACCCGCACGCAGCCATGACTTAGCGCCCGACGATCAGCCCGAAAAGCCGCTTTGGCTGGCGTGTCGTGCAGGTAAATGGCGTACGAATTGGCAAACCGAAAAACCACGCGTCCGAGGGCGTTGCTACTAGAGGGAGCTTGTCGCACCTGGTACGCAAAAGTGGCTGGCGTTATCTGTTTCCAATTGATCCGGTATGGGTTGGCGGGCTGGCCGGCGGCCGTGTACAGTTTGTAGCCATGCCGGGCTAGGTAGTTGGGGGCTTGCTTTAACCTAGGTAGCATCTCTCCCACGGCAATGCTGTTCGGCACGCGCCACTCCGGAGCCGCCTGAAAGTAGGTTAGCTGACTGTACAGCTCGGGCGTTGGGGTATCGGCCTTGCCCACTATGACGCGGTGACTGGCCACTACTTGCGCGCCGCGCACTATCTGCAAGCTGTAGGCTGGGATGTTAACCACCATATACAGAGAGTCTTGCTGGGGTTCCCAGCGCAGCCGCTCCAGGTTCAAGGCGACGGGCAAGGTGAGGCGGCGGGCCGCGGCGCTGTCGGTGTGTAGCAGCCGCTGCCAGGCCCAGCGCAAGCGCACGTAGCTCCGGGAGGTAGGTTGCGCTGCCAAGAGGTGGGCCGCGAACTGCCCACTGCGCAACGCTTGCAGCACGTGCAGTGCGGGGTCGAAAGCTAGCTCACGCTCCGAGAGGGGCGGGCGCAGGAGCGTATCGCCGATGCGCCCGCTGCGCAAATGGCGCGCAAACCGGAGGACTTGCGCCGTGAGTTGCTGCTCGGTGCGCACGCGCAATGCCACCGACGGCGCAGGCCCCTGCTGCACCGAATCTAGCATGCTACGCAACCGCTCCACTTTATAGTCGGTGGCTTTTAAGCCGACTTGCTCCGCTGTCGTCAGCAAGTTCAACCCGGTCCAGGCATCGGGCACGAGCGCGGCGCCGCGCGTCCAGACGGGGCCGTAGTTGGTAAGCGCGTAAAAGTGGGCAACCTGCGCCGCATCGGCGGTACTGGCGGCAGGGCTTCCGATGCGGACAACCTGCTGCCGGAGCAGCGCCGCTACCTGCGCATCCGGCGACTCGGCCGCAGATACCGCACTCAGCAGCAACCCATTGGTGCAACCTAGCACGAGTGTGAGGCAGCCTAAGTAGCGTACCCACCCCCACGGGCCGCAGGAGAAGCAGGCAGAAAGAAGCAGCTGAATATTCAGATCATGTACAGGTTTTGTCATAGCGTGGTAGCTTAGCAACGTCTCCTTCTGTTCATCAGGCGCCGGCACGCAGCCTCGGGGCCCTCATCTCTCCGCAACTCACCAGCAACCGCTGGGACCTTCCGGTCACGTTCTGCCTCGCTTCTCCACTTGCTTCTCCCAACTTTTATACGTGAGATTATACTAGCTAGGCCACCGAAAACGAGCCTACTTGTTCGCTCTTTCGGAACACCTATAATTTACTCTTATTTGTAGAATTCACCACTGACTATCAAACTTTTAATTACGCACAGATTCTACCCCAAAACGGCGTAAACAGCTACTCGGGCCACCCTACGCCACTTGGACTAAGCAACCAGCGCAGCAGGGCAGCTTGGCCTAGCTTTTCGCTCGTTACTTGCATTGTTCTTCTCTCGTTCACTTAGCTCATGGAGCATAGCGCATTGGATGTTTTCTGGTTTTCGCTCGCGTACCCGGTTTCGCTGGTGCTGGCCGTCTTGATCGGTTATGGAGTGGCCGAAGTAAACTACCGGCGACGGCACCGCACGTGGAAACCCTCGGGCATCGAAAGCGCCCTGATTACGATCTATGGCCTGCTGCTGTCTTTCACGCTGCTCTCCTCCAACAATGCGCTCAAGGAACGCACCACGCTCATCCATCAGTCGTCGGAGGCTATTGTGGAGCTGTACCAGGAAAGCCAGCTGCTGCCAGAGGCTACCCACGTAATGGTGCGGGCGTTTCTGCTGAAGTTTCTGGCGTTGGAGCTAGCCCAGCACAGCCCTGGCAAACCGCACAACTCGGCGCACTTGCGCAACATCGAAGCGCTTGACTTCCAGGCTTGGCGGTACTTCCGCGGCTCCGTTCGGGGCGCTTCGCCACAGGCAGCGGAGTTGCGGCAGTTGCTGCCAGCCTTCCACAAGCTCCACGTTGCCACTTCGCGGCTTCATTATTCCTACCAAGAACGCACGCCCTCCCCCATCACCATGCTGCTGCTGGTGTCGTCGTGGGCCATTGGCATCTTGGTGGGCTTCACCAACAGTGCCCAGGAGACGCGCCACTACTTCGTGCCTATCCTCTTTGTGGTTATCTCCGTGCTGACTGTTCAGGCAATTCGTGACCTAGATAATCCGGAGCTCGGCTTCATTCGCCCCAATTACAGCAACTTGCGGGATTTGGAACGCGCCCTCTCCAACGCCGCCAGCACCGACCGCAAGTTGCTGCACCAGTAAAAAACAGATGCTCTTCGTGCGGACCTAGGTAGTACTTTAGGCCTTCTCCCCTACCGTCCAACCTTCGCGGGGTACGGGCGTTTGGTCGGGGCCAGGAATGAGTCGGTCGAGGACGTAGCCGGTGGTAAAGGCGTAAATGCCTTTGTGCAGCAGATCAATGGCTTGCTCATCCTTGGGCCACGTCCAGGGCAGGGCGCCCACGCCGGTAGCATTCTCCAGGGTTTGGTCGTTGAGCAGGCGCAGGTTCATGAAGAGGAACGAGCCCATGGGGCCACGCAAGCCGCGCTCGGCCATGATACTCCGCACAATGCCGAGCACAATACCTTGCCCCCAGTGCATCGCCCAGTTGAGGCCTAGCCGCTCTTCATCGGGCTTGTGCGGGAGCTTCAGCAGCTTTTCCAGCACGTGGGCGGGCACGTACGAGTTGGGGCGCTTGGTGAAGCGCTGCTCGATCTTCTCGGCCAGCGTCATGGCGGCCACGCCGGCTACGCCCGCAGCCAAGCCGTACAGTACTGATTTGCCATTCATGGTTATCTTCTCCCTGCCCGGCTAGCTCGCAGTGCCGCCGGACTGTTTAGGCGACTCTACAGAGCCGCTTGGTTCTATGGTTGTGCTTGCCTTGCCCCGGGCAAGACATGCTAAGGTTTACGGGCGCGGGAACAGGTAGTTCGGACAGAAATGCCTCTAGTTGAGCTGTAGCGGGGGTTTCTTTCGGACAATTTTTACCCAACCTTCGCTTAGCTGCTGTACGGGTGTAGATTTTTCGCTAGGTTTCGTGCTCCCAACTCCTACCCTAAAAACTTATGAAGATGAAGGCAAACCTAGCTCGCCCGTGGCTGAGCAAGACGGGGCTGTTGTGGCTGCTCGTGGCAGTGCTAGCCGGGCACGCCCACCAAGCCGCCGCTGCCGACCGCGAGTTATACCAGCTCAAGATTTACCACTTGAAAGACAAGCAGCAAGAAGACCGCGTCGACGCCTTTCTGAAAGATGCCTTCCTGCCCGAAATACACAAGCTAGGTATCCAGAAAATCGGGGTCTTCAAGCCCATCGGCAACGACACAGCGGCAGATCGGCGCATTCTAGTGCTCATCCCGTACAAATCCTTCAACCAGTTGCAGAGCGTCACCGAACGTTTGGAGCAAAGCCCAAGCCTAGGCAGCAACCAGGGCTACTGGACCGCCGCCTACGACAACCCGCCTTACCAGCGTTTGGAAATCATTCAGCTGCAATCCTTCGCCGATAATATCCAGCTACAAGCGCCCCCGCTCAAAGGACCACGCGCTGAGCGGGTGTACGAGTTGCGCAGCTACGAAAGCCCCAACGAAAAGCTGCACCTGAACAAGGTTCAGATGTTTGTGAAAGGCGATGAAGTGGGACTGTTCAAACGCCTAGGGTTCAACGCGGTGTTCTACGCGCGAGTGATGGCGGGCAGCCACATGCCCAACCTGATGTACCTGACCACGTTCGAAAACCAAGCGGCCCGCGACGAGCACTGGAAGACCTTCGGCGCCGACCCCGAGTGGAAAAAGCTTTCGGCGTTGCCTGAGTATCAGCACAACGTCTCCAAAAATGAGCAGAAGTTTCTTTACCCAACCGCTTATTCTGATTATTAAAATCCCCAAACAGGAAAAAGAAGGCCTAGCTGCTGGTGCAGCTAGGCCTTCTTTCGTTTAGGCTAGGGCTGGGTCAAATGCCTTACTTCTGCCGCTTAAACGTTAGGTAATCCAAGTAATACAGCACCTTCACCGACAGCGAGTTATTGTGCGGCGTATTGATGGTGTTGTTGAAGTTATTGAAGAACTGTGGCGTAGCTTCTTCGGCGAGCAGGGACGTGTAGCCAGCGTTTTTCCAGACCACGCTTACCTGAGAACCGGGTGCAAACCACCACGCGTACACTGCGTCCACGTTGAAGGCGTTGTAGGTGTTGTCGCGGTTGCGGCGGTAGTCGGCGAGTTGCTCGTCGCCGTTGGGAGCTAGGGTGGAGAAGTCGGCGTAGCGCACGTTGCTGGTGTAATGGCGCGTGCGCAGCGTGAACGACATGCGGTTGTTGAAAGTGTAGGCCACCGACACCACGTTGGCTACCGTGGCCACGTCGCGCCGACCTAGCACTATTTGCCCTTTGAACGGCTGATCGAGCGGCTCGTCGTCACTGAGCCCCCCGTTGACGTAGCCGATCTGGTTCTGGGCCAGGCTCCAATCCAGGCTGTAGCGGAACGTGAGGTGGTCGTTGACGCGGTAGCGCGGGTAGAAGCCGAAGCTGTAGTTGAAGCGCCGCGGGCGCGGCAGCCGTCCGTCGAGGGCGTAGGTGCGGTTGCCGGCGTTGATGCCATACGACAGCTTTTTGCGGGTGTCGGAGTTCAGAAACAGCACGATGCCCGTATTGCCCGGCACCCGCACCACGTACCGACCCAGCGGCACCACGCGTGGCTCGTAGAAGTCGTAGGAAGTCGGGTTGGTGTCGAAGTCGTAGCCGACTTGTAGGAAGCTCTTGGTAAAGGTGGTGTTGAAGCCGTGGTACACGTAGAAGTTCTGGTAGCGCGTGGGCTGGTACAACAGCGAATGGCCAATTTCCCAGAAGAAGGCCATGTTATTGACCTTCCAGAAGGGTTTGTATTTGCGATACGCTAGGTCCACAGTTTGGGTGATGTTGTTGTTGCCGAACAGAATACCTAGGTCGTTGGGGTTATAGGTAGCCGACTCGATGCGGTGGTTCACGCTCCAGGTGAAGTTGCCGCTGATTTTGCCCACCCCGAGGGTGTACTTGTAGCCGTCGCGGTCGTCAATACTTTTTTCAGTGCCAAAGGCCGTGCCCCGCCGCCGCGAGTAGATCAGGCTCCCATCGACGGCGTAGGCATTTTTCTTGTTGGCAAAACGAAACAAGCCGCCGGTCACGTTGGCGTCGTAGGTACTGCCGGCCCGCGTCACGTTGGTGTTGATCAGGCTCACGTAGGAGTTGTTCTTCAGCGACTGATCGAGCACAAAAATGCTATAGTTGCTCAGCGGCTGCGTTAGCACGCGGCGGTCGGCGCCGGTTTCTTCGTGGCGCACGGTGGCGTACATCTCGCTCGATACAGCATTAAACAGCCCCACACCTAGCCCCTTGCTCGTGCGCCCCGATACTTTGGTGGCATTCAGCAGGCGCGTTTCGGCGGGGTTGCGCACTACCTTTTCTTTGGCCCCTAGCCCCACGTTGTAGAAGCCAACCGGTGTGGCGCCCACCCGCCGCGAGTAGAACAGGTTGCCCTTGTTGAACAGCTCGGTGCCTTCGGTGAAAAACTGGCGATTTTCGTTGAATTGCACTTCAAAAGGCGACAGATTGAGCACTTGGTTGTCGCTCTGCACTTGCCCGAAATCCGGCACCAGTGTGGCATCCAGCGTGAAGCTTTCGTTGATGCCCCACTTGATATCGGCGCCGCCGTTGAACGACGTAGTGGTGCGGCGCGTATCGGCGGCGTTCAGTGGGTTGTGATTCACGTAGGCCGATATGTAGGGCGTGAGCGAGAGGCGCAGCGGTGGCTTAATGTCGCGCACGCCGCGCAAGTCGCCCCACTGGTTCACGAAGCCATTGACGGCCGGCTTCACTTCATTCCAGAAAAACTGGGCGTTGTCGCGCTTGCGCTGGCGGGCAAAGTTGAGGCCCCACAGCTGCTCGGGCGCGTTGCTGAAGCGGATGGCCGAGTACGGAATGCGCATTTCGGCAATCCAATCGGTGCCGCGCTGGCTGGTGCGTGCGTCCCACACGGCGTTCCAGTTGAAATCTTCCCCGCCGGCGGGCGAGTAGCGACCATCAAGCTGCACGCCGGAGGTCGTCACGGTGAAGTTGTAGCCGTTGAGCTGGTCGTGGTAGGTGTCCAAAAATACCGAGAAGATGTCGGTGTTGCCAAACTGGTCACGCTGGGTTATTTCCCGCAGAATAGAATCCGGCGACGAGTCGTGCATGATGGCCCCCACGTACAGGGCGGCATCGTCGTAGAGCACGCGCACTTCCGTTTTGTTCTTCTCCGGCACGCCAGGATTAGGGCGCTGTTGAATGAAATCGGTGGCAATGGGCGCCTGCTGCCACACGGCTTCGTCGAGCACGCCATCGAGCTTGATGGCCTCCCGAATGCGCAAGGCTTGCAGTTGGCGCTTTGGGGCGGGCACCGCGGCGGTACTCGGAACAGGTGTGGTAGGAGTTTGGGCTGCGGCTAGCTGAAGCCCCCCGATGGTGCCGAGCAGCAACAAACAAGAGCGCAGCGTAGAGGTAAGTAGCATATCCTCAATAAGCTTAAGGGCAATAGGACGAAAAAAGAAGCACAAGCCGCCCCAAATTCTCGGACACAGCAGTGCCTGGCAGCAGCAAAAAGCGGCGCTCGAAACCAGCTAGCAGCATGAAAAAGGCGCCTTCACCAAGAGGCGAAAACACATCTACCTAGCTAGACAGAAGGTGCGGAGAAAAGGGATAGAAGAAAATTCGACGGAGATACTGCGCGACTTTGCGAACGTTACAGCATTCGCGAAAAATATTTTTCACCTAGCTGCTTATCTGCCGTTCGTCTTCTTTTTATATAAAAATATAATTGTTTGAATCAAAATTAGAAGTTACTCGTACAAGCCATTACATTTGGCATATATTCAAAAAGATCAATCAAATCAAGAATTACTACTAGCTCGCTTAGTCTATTGCGTTGGCTAAATCTCCCGCTTAAAGAAAAAGGTACGTTAGTCAACCGGGCTGTAGGGGCACAACACCTTACGTCTTGCTATTAGCCCGGCCACCTGCAGAATCTACTTTAACCTACTACTTAGCTATTCATTCCTTATCTATGAGAATACCCCTACTGCTGAGTGGTTTTCTTGTGCTCACCTTACCGCTGCAAGCCCAAATGCAGGCGCAGCAGTTTGCTCCCGCTCGCTATGCGCCTGCTGCGTGCGCGACGTCCGTGCACTTAACGTATAGCCACGACCTATACGCCAGCACCGCCGCCAACGTCGGCGTGTTTAGCCAGTTGGCAGGAGGCCGCAAAGCAGGCACGGCCACCGTGGCAGGCCGCACGGTCACCTTTGACCCGGCAACCAACTTCAAAGCGGGCGAAACCGTGTTAGTCACTTCGCCCACCTCGGTGCTCAGTAGCAGCGAAGCGCCCAGCAAGCCGCTGGTATATCAGTTTACTACTCAAGTAAAACCTAGCTCTGGCACATTCGCGACCAGTGCCGAAGCCACGCTAGGGTTCAGCCCAAGCAGCACCGCCGTGGCCGACATCGACGGCGATGGTGACCTCGATCTGCTGGCCACGAACAGCAGCCCCAATTGGGTGAGCGTGCACTTGAACGATGGCAAAGGCAACTTCAGCGAAGACTGGACGGAAAGTGGTGTGGGCCGGAGCCCTAAAAGCCTGCGCATGGCAGATTTTGACAACGACGGCGACTTGGACTTCGTGGTAATCAGTGGGGGTGGCAATGGGGCCAGCGTCTCAGTAGGGTTAAACGACGGCACGGGACACTTTCCGGGCCGCACATCGGTAGATGTAGGCTTTACCACCACCACCGACCGCCTCGTCACCGTAGGCGATGTAGACGGGGATGGCAGCCAAGATCTGCTCATTGCCGCTGATGGGGGCATTTTTGTGAGCCTTAACAATGGTACGGGCCGCTTCGGCGCACTTAGCCCGAAGCTTGCTGTTACGCAGACTACCGCCGTCGATATGAACACCGCTGACCTCGACAACGACGGCGACCTAGACCTGCTCGTGGCCACAACCTCTGCCCACCGCCTGCACGTGCTGCTCAACAATGGCGCAGGCCAGTTCAGCTACGCGTATGCCCTGCATCTTCCCGCGTCGCCCTCGGCCCTAGCCACCGCTGATATCGACGGCGACGGCGACCTAGATGTTCTTACAACCAGCTATGCTAGCCCCGCAGTGCCTGGCACCGTGACGCTACTACGCAACAACGGCGCCGGCATACTCAGCGACGAGGCGTCAATCCTGGTTGGTAAAACTCCCAGTGGCCTGCTCGCCGCGGACCTGGACGGTGACGGCGACCTAGACCTCCTCACGACCAACGACGGCGACGGCACCCTAAGCATACGCCGCAACGATGGACACGGCAACTTCAGTAGCAGCACAGACCTAGCAGCCGGCCCCCACCCTTCGGGCCTGCTCGCCGCGGACCTAGACGGGGATGGGGACCTCGACCTAGTGACCCGCAGCCGGTTGGTTGAGAAAGCCCGTGTATTCTTTAACGGAACGGCCGTCTTGGCAGCGGCAGCCGACAAACCCGTGGAGCCCGCGTACGTGTACCCCAATCCGGCGCAGGATGACTTCGTCGTGGAGTATACTGTCGCGTCGGCCCAACCTGCTACCCTCACGCTACTCGATCCGCTCGGACGCTGCGTTTACCAGCAAACGGTCCGGTTGGCGGCGGGGCGCAACCACTTTTCGCTTTCGGGCGCAGCCTTGTCTTCAGGAATTTATTACCTCACGCTTACCCCTATTGCAACACCAGCCACAAGCCAAAAAATAATGATTACGCATTAAACGGCGCCTGTTTTCACCACTCCCACTACACCAAATTCCACAACTGCCCCGGCCTAGGTCGGGGTAGTTGTGTTTATAGGCAGTTGGCTTTGTACTATCTTCAGGGCTGCATTCTTGCAAAGACCTGTTTTTCTTATGTCTATTTTCTTCATCTCCTCCGGCAGACGGCGCTTTTTACCGGCCCTTCTCACCGTTAGTCTTACTGCTTCCGTGACGTCTATTCCTAGCTTTGCCCAAACTCAGCCCGCGACTGGCTTCGCGGTTCGTGTCGATAATCCGCTGCTCGCTTCGTGGGCAGGTTCGTACGGGGGCTACCCAGCTTTCGACAAAGTGCAGGTGAGCCAATTTAAGCCTGCGCTGGAAGCAGCCATGGCGCAAAACCTAGCAGAGGTGCAAGCCATTGCCAACAACAAGCAAGCGCCCAACTTCGAGAATACAATTGCCGCCATGGAACGGGCCGGCAACGCCCTCGACCAGGTACAAACGGTGTACGGCATTTGGTCGAGCACCATGAGCAACCCCGAGGTGCAGGCGGTGCAGCGCGAAATGGCCCCGCGCATGGCCGCGTTCAGCGACCAGATCACGCAGAATGAAGCGTTGTTCAAGCGCATTGAAGCCGTCTACAATTCGCCCGACAAAAAGAAGCTAACGCCGGAGCAGCAGCGCCTGGCGTACGTGTATTACAATAACTTTGTGCGGTCGGGCGCCAAGCTGGACGCCAACGCCAAGAAGCGCCTGTCGGAGATAAACCAGCAGCTCGCGGGGCTATTTACCAAGTTCAGCCAGAACGTGTTGGCCGACGAGAACGACTCGGTACTGGTGCTCAAAACGGCCGCCGACCTAGGTGGTCTTCCTCAGTCCTTGCGCGACGATGCGGCCAACGCAGCCACTTCGCGTAAGCTTTCGGGCGCGGGCGTCATTACCAACACCCGCTCGTCCATCGAGCCCTTCCTGACGTACTCCGACCAGCGCAAGCTACGCGAAAAGGCGTGGCGCATGTTCTACAACCGCGGCGACAATGGCGGCGAGCATGATAACAACGCCCTCATCACTGAGATTCTACAGTTGCGCGCCGAGCGGGCCAAGCTGCTGGGTTACAAAACGCACGCTCACTTGCGCCTCGACAACACCATGGCCAAAACGCCCGAAGCGGCCATGGCGCTCATGGAAGAAGTGTGGGTGCCCGCCGTAGCCCGTGTGAAACAGGAAGTAGCTGACATGCAGACCCTAGCTACTAAAGAAGGTGCTACCTTCAAGATTGCGCCCTGGGACTACCGCTACTACGCCGAAAAGGTGCGCAAAGCCCGCTACGACCTCGACCAAAACGAGGTGAAAGAGTACCTGCAACTTGATAAAATGCGCGAAGGCATGTTCTGGGTGGCTGGCGAAATCTACGGCTTCGCCTTCACGCCCGTAACGGATGTGCCTGTGTATCACCCGGACGTGAAGGTGTGGGAGGTGAAGGACAAAACTACCGGCAAGCACCTAGGTCTGTGGTACTTCGACCCGTATGCCCGGCCGGGCAAGCGCTCCGGCGCTTGGATGAACGCCTACCGCAAGCAGGAGCGCATGGATAGTGAAATAGCCACTATCGTGTCGAACAACTCCAACTTCGTGAAGGGCAAAGATGGCGCGCCCGTTCTTATTTCCTGGACGGATGCCACCACGCTGTTCCACGAGTTCGGCCACGCCCTGCACGGTCTCTCGTCCAACGTGACGTACCCGACGCTCTCGGGCACGAGCGTAGTGCGCGACTACGTGGAGTTCCCGTCGCAGGTGATGGAGAACTGGCTGCCCACGCCGCAAGTGCTTCAGCGTTTCGCGGTGCATTATCAAACCGGCAAGCCCATTCCGCAGGCATTGGTAGACCGCATTGAAAAGGCATCGACCTTCAACCAAGGCTTCGAAACCACCGAGTTCCTAGCCAGCGCCCTCATCGACATGAAGCTGCACCTAGCCGGCGACCAGAAGATTGACCCCGATAAGTTTGAGCGCGAAACCCTGACCCAGCTCGGGATGCCCAGCGAGATTGTGATGCGCCACCGCACTCCGCAATTCTCGCACGTCTTCTCCTCCGACGGCTACTCGGCCGGCTACTATAGCTACCTGTGGTCGGTGGTGCTAGCCTCCGATGCCTTCAGTGCCTTCACTGAGGCGAGCGGCCCCTACGACAAAGCCGTAGCCAAGCGCTTGAAAGAGAAGATCCTCTCCGTGGGCAACACCGTGGACCCCGCCGACGCCTACCGCAGCTTCCGCGGCCGCGACCCGAAAATTGACGCGCTGATGAAAGAGCGCGGCTTCCCGATGAAAGGAGCTACCAAAGCACCGGAGAAGAAAGCGGCTAGCAAGAAAAGCTAGGTCATTGCCTGGCTTAACGCAATTCACAAAAAGAAGCCCTAGCTGCTGATGCAGCTAGGGCTTCTTTTGTTTATGAGAACAGCTAGGTTTTCGCTCCATTTCGTCTAGCGCTGTTTTAGCGACGAGTAACCAAATAGCTTAGCTGAAACTGAAAAGCGGCATTGTGAAACCGAAGGGGTGTAACATTAGTCGGAACTTGACGCACATGCGTTAGGCCCGCATTGTAGCGCACCCCTACCCCTACGCCATTTTTCAGTTCGTAGCCAATGCCTGCTAGGTAGCCTAGCTCCCATCGCCGGTAAGGATCCAGCTTATTAGGATCACGGTTGCTGGCTATAGGACTATAATCTCTGAGGTCAAGAAGATATCCTACCTGTGGACCTGCTTCTAGCACCAAGCCGCCTACCTTTATTTTGGCTAGCAAAGGCAGGTTCAAATAGTGCAAAAGCACGCGGGTTGGGGAGCTAACAGAAGGGTTGATCATCCAATACCCTTTGCGGGAGTACAGCAACTCAGGCTGAAAGGAAAAGAAGTTGGACGGCGTGAGAGGTACATTCGCAACCAGCCCCGCGGCGGGACCCCAAATAGCTTCCGGCTTATTGGCGTCAGGCCCGGCGGCCGTTGAGAGGTTAGCACCCGCCCGGATGCCAAAGCGAAACCCTTGCGCCTGCGTATTTGCGCCCCAAAGACTGCAGATTAGCAACAAACCGGGGCATAGAAGATTTTTCATAATGATGAGGAATAGGCAACGAAGTATAGAATGATTTTTCAACGATCATCTTACTGCGTATCATATAGAGGTAGCGGCTTATTTAATTTATTCGCCACCCTACTTGTACTCCCCAACCTAATCCTCCGCGGTAAGCACGCGGGTTGGGCCGATTAGCGGATGAACGGCGATAGATATTCATTCCCATGAACGTATCTGCCACCAAATGCTTTCCGAAAGACCATTGGCGACCTAGCAGTAGTTGAGGTTGAATGACCAGCCGAGTTTGATCACTATTTTGTTCTACGTAGCGGGTGTGGCGTTCCCAACTAGCCTGATAGAAACCGTGCAGATTGAGGGCTGTGTACCAGCCACTCAGCGCCCGATGCGGACGACGACGGCGAAAATAATAGCGGAGTTGTGCGTCCGTCGTGAAAGTACGCTGATGCCAAGTATAGCTATCTTCAATAAAGCTACCGTCGTAGTCATGGTAAATGGAGCCGCCTTTGAAGCCAGTATTCCAATACCCGATACTGCCTAACACTGCGAAACGAGGCGACAATTGCCGTTCGTAGGTAGCAGCAACATCTACGGGTAGTAGACTGCGCAGCCCTGCTTTAATCAAATGATTTGTGTGGTTAGTTCGAGCTGAATCGACGGGATTATAAGCAGAAAAAGCCGAGCTGCTCAAAGGCGACAGAAGCGCAATAGAAGCGAGAATCACGGTGTACTTAAACATACAAACAAGAAGATATTACTAAAGCGTATACATAAACTAAGATGGACTTAATATAGAAGTATTTCTACCGGCTCCAAAGAGAACCATTTCCTAACTATACGCACGAGCTGATAGCTAATTATGAGCTCCTTAATACTGGAATGTAAATCCGACCTAGCAGCAACAATAGTAGCCAAGCTGCTACGAGGAACCCTTATCTTGCCAGCAGTCTAACGAACCTTTCTATTCTATGATTTCGAGCTTATTTTCTATGCGCGCCGCGGCCTCTCTGCTGGTGCTCACTTCCTTGATTGCCTGTTCGAAGAAAGACGCTGAGCCCGAATATGTTGGTACCAGTTGGACCGCTGATGGCAAGGAGACCAAGATACCAGGTGGAAGTACACAGGTAAACGCCTCGACTATTGATCTGTCAATCAACCAAGCTGGGGTAGGTAATGGCCCCGTATCAGATGGGCTCTACCTCGTGATACCTAAGAGTGTAGGCACCTACGACCTAGCAACGAGCCGCAACGGAGCGCAGGCCTCCTATGCGTCTGACAAGCTGTATACAGCGACCAGCGGCACTATTACGGTAACGACCCTCACGGCAACAACACTCAAGGGCACCTTCACCTTCACAGGTACGGACAAGTTTAGCACACCCTCAACCACCAAAACCATCACCAACGGCAAGTTTAACCGCCCGCTGTAAGCTGCCCCGGACTTTAGCTTCAGGCTCTTCACTCAACAGCACATTTTAGGTACCTTTCAGGTTCGTAACCTAGGTGTATGTCGCAGCAGCCCGAATTTCAGCCTCTTTCCGATAACGAACCGGACCCGCACCAGTACACGCTTGCGGCAGCTACCGTTGCCACGCTGAGCCCGGCCGACGTTGCCCGGCACTCCCCACCCGGATTCTTTGCCGACAACCGCGCCCTGACCGCTATTGAGCCCAAAAGCCTGACGCTCGACCGTGGCACGTTTGCTAGCTCAGAGCTAGGTTTTCCGTCGGTAACGGTGGAGCAGCAGGCGCATGGCTTGGTTTTGTCCTGCCCCTGCACGGCGCCGAAAACAACCTTGTGCGAACACCAGGCGCAGGTGCTGCTCAGCATCTTACAACGCCGGGAGCTGCGCGTGTTCTTCGACCCTAGGGTGCGCCATGAGCTGCTGCAAGCCACCGCCCGCGACTACGGCCTGGAGCACGACCCAGACCTCGACGCCTACTTCCAACTCACCTATGCTCGCCCTTCGGTGGTGGTCACGCCGCGAGAAGCGGGGCTGTGCCCCGTAACGACGGCTACAAAACAGGAGCTAGTCAGCCAACTCCTGCGCCCGCTGTCACTACCTAGCACTAAGCTAGTTGCCACTCAGCGGTTTATTGTATTCGGCCGGCATAAGTACTACAGCCACCTCACTATCCAGCTCGCGGAGGCGGCCTTCACAGCGGCGGGCAAGGTGAAGAACCCCATAGTGGTGCTCAACCCTTTGGATGCTAGCTGGCAAACCAACGACGTAGCCGAACTAAAGTTTTACAGCGGCCTCGCCCGTTTTCAGAACAACTACGACGATGCTCGCTCCGCGGCGGCGGTGGAAGCACTGCGCGCCATTCTGCACAACCCGGTCAAGTTGCCTGTGTTTGCCCACAACCCGAGCGTATCGGACAAGCTCACGGCGCCGGCCCTCACGCCTTTGCAACTGCGCCACGCCCCGCTGGATTTGCGCTTGTCAGTAACCGAAACCGAGGACTTCTACGAAATAGCCGGCCACTTGCTGCTTCACGACCAGCCCGTGGAACTGAAGAACCTAGCTATTCGATTTGAGTATTTTGTGGCGGCAAATGATGCGCTGTACCTGATTGACAACCAAGATGTGTGGCGCGTAATTGAGTTTTTCGCGAAGCGCAACAATACTTTGCTAATACACCGGAGCAAGTTCGTGGAGTTTCGGCGCGATGTGCTGGCCAACCTCGAAGATCAGCTTCACGTGCACTACGCCTACACCCGGCCCGCCACCCCGCAGCAGGTCATCAGCCACGGCTTCGATCAGGCGCCGGAGAAGCTGCTCTACCTCACCGATATGGGTGCGCACGTGGAGGTGCTGCCCGTGATGCGCTATGGCACGCGGGAGGTGTCGATTCTGTCGCGCAAGCAGCTATTTGGCGTTGACGAGCGCGGCAATCCGTTTGCCCTGGCGCGCGATATGGCGGCCGAGCTGCACTTTACCGCTGCCCTGCTCCGCCACTACCCCGACTTCCAGGAGCAGCTTCAGCGGCCAACCCTGTACGTGCCCAAGTCGGTGTTTCTGGACGAAGAATGGTTTCTGACGGCCTTCGAGGATTGGCAGCGGGAGCAGATTACCATCCTAGGTTTCAACCAGCTCAAGAACAACACGCTGAACCCCAACCGCGCCCGCATCACAGTGCGCGTGACGGGCGAAACCAACTGGTTTGAAACGCACCTAGGGGTGCGCTTCGGCAAGCAAAAGGCCACGTTGCGGCAGCTCCAACAGGCTATTCGCAACCGCAGCCATTACGTGCGCCTCGACGATGGCACCCGCGGCATTCTGCCCCAGGAGTGGGTTGATAAGTTTGCGCGTTACTTCGCGGCCGGCGCGGTGGTAGAGGAAACGATTCGCACACCGAGCATCAACTTTTCGGCCATCGAGGAGCTGTACGACCCCGAGTTGCTGGCCGCCGAGGCGCAAGCCAAGCTAGCTTTGTATAAAACTGCCGTGGCCGACTTCACCGGCATCGAACCGGTGGCGGTACCCACCGACCTGCGCGCCACCCTGCGCGACTACCAGCAGCAGGGCCTGAACTGGCTGAACTTCCTCGATACGTTCGGCTTCGGGGGCTGCCTCGCCGACGATATGGGCCTGGGCAAGACCCTGCAAATGCTAGCTTTTATCCTGCTCCAACGCGCTAAGGGCCGCACTGCCGCCAACCTAGTAGTGGTGCCGACCTCGTTGGTGTTCAACTGGCAGGCCGAGGTGGAAAAGTTTGCGCCCTCCCTGCGCGTGCACCTGCTGCACGGCCCCGCCCGCCGCCACTACGCGGCCCTGTTCGACGCCGCCGACATCGTGCTGACCACCTACAACACCGTGGTTTCCGACATTCGCCAGCTGCGCGAGTACCAGTTCAACTACGCGATTCTCGACGAAGCCCAGGCCATCAAAAACCCCGATTCGCAGCGCTACAAGGCCGCTTGTCTGCTGCAAGCCCGCAACCGGGTGGTGCTCACCGGCACACCGGTCGAGAATAATACTTTCGACTTGTACGGGCAGCTTTCCTTCGCCTGTCCTGGCCTGCTGGGCAGCAAGCAAAATTTCCAAGACCTCTTCGCCGCCCGCATCGACAAGTTCAAGGAGCTGAAGCCCACGCGCGCCTTGCAGCGCAAAATCAGTCCGTTTGTGCTGCGCCGCACCAAGGCGCAAGTAGCCCGCGAGCTGCCCGACAAAACCGAGATGGTGATATACTGCGAGATGGGCGACGAACAGCGCCGCTTGTACGAGGCCTGCAAAAAAGACTTCCGCGACTTGCTCCTAGGCAAGCACGAGGAAACGCGCCTGAAAAGCAGCGCCCACGTGCTGCAAGGTCTCACCAAGCTGCGCCAGATCTGCAACTCCCCCGCCCTGCTCCCCGACCAGGAAAGCTACGGCCACCAATCGGCCAAGCTAGAAGCCTTGGTGGAGGAAATTCGCCACAAAGCTCCGCAGCATAAGATCCTGATCTTCTCGCAGTTTGTGAAGATGCTCGACCTGATCGGGCACGCCCTCCGCGCCCACGACATCCCGTTTGAGCAGCTCACCGGCCAAACGAAGGACCGCGCCGCGCCCGTCCAAGCGTTTCAGCAGGAAGAGGGCGCGCGGGTGTTCCTCATCAGTCTAAAGGCTGGCGGCACCGGCCTGAACCTGACGGAAGCCGACTACGTCTACATCGTGGACCCGTGGTGGAACCCGGCCGTGGAGAACCAGGCCATCGACCGCAGCCACCGTCTCGGCCAGACCAAAAAGGTGGTGGCCGTGCGTCTCATCTGCCCCGATACGGTGGAAGAGAAAATGATGCACCTGCAGGAAGCCAAACGCGACCTAGCTCACCAACTAATCAAAACGGATGCGGCATTAGTCAAATCATTGACGCAGCAGGAGTTGCTGGAGCTGTTTAAGTAAAAGCAGTACGGCTGGCCAGTGAATATTGAGTTAGGCATCCTGGCCTCGGGCAAAGGTTATAAAAAGCTAGCTCCTTCCTTCACTTTCAACATCGAGCAGAATTTTCGCTTCAACATTTTCTTAGCACAAACTAGACAAGCGCCTTTAAATAGTATATCCGTTGAAAACAATTTACATCATTCTGCTGGCCTTTTTAGCTACGGCATCATTTGGCCAAACTAGAAAAAAGAAAAATACTGAGCAAAGTAAGCCCTTCGTTCTTGGCACTATCGATGAAATACAGTCGACAGAACTTTCGGAGAAAAGAACCATTAATATTTATCTTCCTGAAGGATACAGTAATAATGACACTATTAAGTATCCGGTAGTTTATCTACTCGATGGCTCCGCCGATGAAGATTTTATTCATATTGTTGGCCTATATCAATTCAACAGCTTTCCTTGGATAAATAGAGTGCCAAAATCAATTATTGTGGGTATCGCTAACGTCGACCGAAAAAGAGATTTTACGTATCCAACAACGATTGAAGCTGACAAAAAACGCTATCCGACCGCCGGCCATTCTGCTAGGTTTATTGCCTTTGTAGAAAAGGAGTTACAACCGTATATTCAGAGCAAGTACAAAACAAATCCATTCACAACGTTGATCGGGCAATCGTTAGCGGGATTAGTGGCTACTGAAATATTACTTAAGAAACCAGACTTATTTAGTCAGTATATTATTATCAGTCCAAGCCTTTGGTGGGATGATGGTTCGCTATTGAAATTAAACACCGAAGCTCTAACTCAAACGGTTAAATCCAAAAAAGGAATTTACATAGGCGTTGGAAAAGAAGGGCTAGGCCCGAGCGATATACCTCACGTGATGGAAGTCGACGCCAATTTATTGGTAGAGAAATTAATGCTACTGAAAAACAAAAATTTGCAGGTCAACTTCGATTATCTACCGCAGGAGAACCATGCTACCATTACGCATCATGCTGTTTTTAATGCGCTACGGCTTCTCCATCCGGTGAGCACCTCTAAATAATATAATAGCCTTTCTAACAGCCGAGCAAAACAGTGCTTACTTTCTGCTGACAACCGCCGACTGTGCTGCCGATAAAATCAAAAACGTCCTGCTTAGTTCAGCAGGACGTTTTATTTATTGCTAAAGCACGAATGCTTGGCCGCTTGCCACGAAACCTAGGTAACTCGCAGCGGCCCGCACGACAAGTATATGCGTCGGGGCTTACTCGTTGGTGGGGTTTTGGCTGTTCAGACCTAGGTTTTGGGCTTCCGATTTGTCAGGTTGCTTGTAGTCGCCGCCGGTGTAGGGGTTTTGCTCGGTATCAACGTTGCGCTCCGTGAGGTCTTCGCGGCCGCCGCTGCTACCTAGGCCACCACGATGGCCGCTTTGGTCGTAGCCGCGGTCTTCGTCGCCGTTGAAGCCGGCGCGGCCCATGCCGTCGCCTTGCCCTACGGCGTCATCGGAGTTGTTGCCGGTTCCGGCGGCTCCTTGCCGGCGCTGCTGGTCGAAGTTGGAACCTTGGCCGGGTTGTGGGTCGCTGTTGCCGAAGGCCGCGCCGGGGGCTTTGCTACGGTCTGCATCGGCATCGGCCATGACGGTGGACATATCACGCGGGTCATCTTCGGAGCGCGTGGCAGGGGCTTGGTCGCCACCGAGCTGGGCCGGGTCAGGCGCTTGGTTTTGGTCGTCGGGTTGGTTGGAAGTAGTCATTAGGTAGTGGTGGGGAGGTGAGTAAAGGAGAGCTTTACGTATTCATACTAAGCCGGCTGGTGAAGGTTATCTGGAATGCTAACTTCTCGACTGTTTAGTCGGCAGCCTGAAATGACTAGATTTGGTTTCTACCTCACCAAACCACCCTTCCAGCTATGAAAAGATGGCCTACTCTGCTGCTCGGCGCTACGCTGCTGTTACCCGCTATTTCCTTTAAGACTGCTCCGCCTAAAGCTCCTGCTACCTGGCAGCCATTGCTCGATAAGAGCCTGAGCAAGTGGCGAACTTTCGAAAGCTACCGCCACCAGCTAGGTTACAAAGGCAAGACCCCCACCGACGCTCAAGGTAAACCGATTCCACCCATTGGCTACGATAAAAACGAGGCACAAGTGTTTACTGTGGTGATGCAGGAAGGCAAACCGGTGCTGCGCATTAGCGGCGAGATATACGGCTGCGTCTTCACCAAGCAGGATTTCAAGAATTATCACCTGAAGCTTAAAGTGAAGTGGGGCACCAAAAAATGGGTACCGCGCCTAGATGAGCCCCGCGACAGTGGCGTGCTCTACAACAGCCAGGGCGAGTGCGGCGTCGATTACTGGCACAGCTGGATGCTGGCGCAGGAGTTTCAAGTGTCGGAACACGAGAAGGGCAACGCTATGGGTGATTTCTGGTGTATCGCCAACTCAACGGCGGATATAAACGCGGCCTATAATTCCACCAAAGACACGCTGAAATACAACCCTACGGCGGCTCCGCTGAGAATGGGCAGGGGCGGCCCCGGTTTTTGCCAGGCGGCCGCCAACTACGAATCGCCTAACGGCCAGTGGACTGAGCTAGAGCTCATCAACGTGAACGGCCAGAGCATACACTTGGTGAACGGCCACATGGTGCTGGCCGTGAATAACTCCGGGTTCGTAGTCGATGGGCAACGCCAACCTCTGACCCACGGAAAGATCCAACTGCAAAGTGAAGCGGCCGAAGTCTTTTACAAAGACATCATGATCAAGCCGCTGGATGCTATGCCCGCCGAGTATACCCGTTACTTTAAGTAAGCGCCAGGCCAATACGCCCAGGCAGAACCGACCTAGAGAAGCACAAGCTAGGTAGGGAAGTAACAGGAGGGTGCAGGATGGAGCGGTAGTGTGGGGCAGCGTCTTTAGAGGTCTGATTCGCAAGCACCTACTTGCGGAGTTCCTCTTGGATGCTAGCCCTCACCCAACCCACCATGAAAAGCAAACCTACCCTATTCTTTGCGGCGCTAAGCGCTGCCTGCCTGCTCGTTGCCCCGGCTTCTGCCCAAATCGGCAAACGCTTCCCCTCCGAGCGCAAGGTGGTGAAGGACCCCGTTACGGGCACCATGCTCACCTTCCTGACCAGCACACCCGCCGGCGACTCCAAGATTTATCAGACGCACAACCAATGGACTTCCGATGGGCAGTGGCTTGTCTTCCGCTCGGGGCGCGTGCCAGGCGAGGCTATGGCCGTGAATGAGAAGACCGGCGAGATGGTGCAGGTGACGGAGGGCGGCTACACGGGCATGCTCAACATCGGCCGCAAGTCGATGAAGCTGTACTTTATGCGCAACCCAGCCGGCACCACCAAGGAAAATCCGGCGACGAGTGTGCAAATCGTGGAAGTGGACCTAGCCAAGGTGTTTGCCGATAGCAAGGCCGGTAAGATGCAGGCCCCCAGCGTGTACCAACGGGTGTGCGGCACCACCCCGCCCGAGATGGGCGCCGGCGGCGACATGGCCCTGGATGCCAACGAGGACGTGGTCTATTTTCGAGTGGGCAAGGCAGAGGCCGCCAAGCACCTAGCCGCCAACACGAAAATTGAAACGAACTTTGGGCCGCGGAACATGGGCGCGGGCCCAGCCGGGCTAGCTAGCATGAACCTCAAAACGGGCCAATTCAAACACGTGGTATCGGTGCCATTCCAGATTGGGCACGTGCAGACGAACCCGTGGGTGCCGGGCGAGATTGTGTTTTGCTGGGAAACCGGCGGCAAATCGCCTCAACGCACGTGGACGGTGTTGGCCGATGGCTCGGGCCTGCGTCCGCTTTACCCCGAAGCCGATTACGAGTGGGTGACGCACGAAGCCGTGATTACGCGCGATGAAGTAGCCTTTGCGCTCATGGGCCACCGCAAAATCAACTTCAACAAAGACGCCGCTACGGCCAGCAACTCACCAAGCGACCCGCGCAACCCTGGCCAAGAAGCGGGCTGGGGCGAGTCGGGCACGCGCGAGAAACCTACGGGCCTAGGTATTGTGAACCTGCGCACCCGCGAGATGACCATTGCCGGCCAAACGCCCAGTGGCAGCGGCCTGTGGCACGTGAGCGGCTCAGCTGACGGCCGCTTTGCCGTGGGCGACGACTTCTCGCGCAGCCTTTACCTCATCGACCGCCACACGCACGAGATGCTCCTGCTGACGACTGGCCACAAGGAAACCGCCGCCGACCACCCCCACCCCACGTTCAGCCCCGACGGCACCCGCATTCAGATTCAGTCGGCGATGCTATCAGCTGATAACAAGTCGATGAATATCTGCATTGTGCCCGTGCCGGAGTCGTGGCTGAAGCGTACGTATAAGGACAAGAGCAAATAATCCGCTAACGCCTGCTTCAGACCTAGGTGTCTGGGTGGAGTGCAAAAAGAACGTCATGCTGAGCTGGGCAAAGCATCTTCACCGCAGTAGTAATCGAAGTTACTTCGGCGGGAGAGATGCTTCGCCCAGCTCAGCATGACGTTCTACATAGACGAAAGGCAGCTGTTTTGGCCACTGCTCATAGGACTTAGGTCAGCACCTTTTCGCTGTTGTTGTCTTTCACCTTGCGTGGGCGGTCGTCGTCGCCGAGCAGCAGACCCCAAGGTTTCAACGCCTCAATGCGGTCGAAAATAATCTTGAGGATGGCCATGCCCGGCAGCGCCAGAAACATACCCGGAATACCCCCAATGGAGTTGCCAACCAGCACTCCAACGACGGCGGCCAGGGCATTCACCTGCACTTTGCCCGCCACAATGCGGGGTACCAGCAGGTTGTTGTCAATAAACTGAATGACCATGTACACGCCCACTACGCCTACCGGGTAGAGGTAGCCGGGCTTGGTAACGAAGGCCATAAGCACCGGCAGCAGAATAGCAACCAGGCCGCCAACGTAGGGAATAAAATTCAGCAAGGCCCCTAGCACGCCGAGCAGCAAAGCATACGGAATACCTAGGATCAGCAGCCCAATTACGTTCATCACCGCCACGATGGCCCCTTCAATTAGCAGGCCCGTCATGTAGCTTTGGATGGTGCCTTTGCTCTCGTGCAGCACTTCCTCCACTTCCGGATCGTGCCGCTGGCCCGAAAACACCTGAATGAGGAAATTGACCAACCGCTCGCGGTACAGCAGCAACAGAAAGATATACACCGGCACCAACGTAACCACCACCAGCAACCCCGACACCGTTGAGAGAGCCTGACCGGCCAGCGCGGTAGCGCGACTCGTGGCTTGCTGCAACCAGCCGAGCAAACGCTGGTTGGTGATGCCAAAGCGTGCATCGAGCCAAGCCACGAGCTGCTGCTGAGCTTGCAGCAGCTTGGTCTTGAACATCGGCAGCTGCGTAGCTAGCTCGCCGGCTTGCAGGTAAATAAAGTACATAACCCCGAGCAGGGTCGCCACTCCGAGCAATACCGTCAGGGTAATAGCCAACAGCTCGGGCACCCGGCGTCGCAGCAGCCACTGCTCCACTGGCAGCAGCAGAATAGCGAAGATGACCGAGAAGAAAATCGGAAACAGAATATCGCCGGCTAAGTAAATCGTCAGCACTAGCAGAGCTAGGCCGAGCATCACTAGCGGAGCCTTGGCGTAGAAGGGCAGCTCTAGTTTAGAATTATCATTCATGAGGGGAGTATTCAATTTGATTTTCAAACTGATACGCACGCCCGAATGAAAAGGTCTAGTATCTGTGCATGGCCGTTGAGCTTGCTCTGAAGCATAAAAGCAACCTAGCTCAACCTTACTGTCTGGCTCCGCCGAAGGGCCTCTAGATCAAATAGGCTAGTGCTTCTTTCAACGACTCGGCATGGTGAAACGGAATGCCCGCTAGCTGATCGGCGGGCACTTGCTCGTGAATCCAGGTGGCGTGGTAGGGCACATGAATCGCTACGCCACCTAGCTTGGCCACCGGCAGCACATCCGACTTCAGCGAATTGCCGACCATGGCGAAATCTTGGGGCTGCACGCCGTAGCGCGTCAGAATGCGACGGTAGGTAGCCTCGTTCTTTTCACTCACGATTTCGACGTGGTCGAAGTAGTCGCCGAGGCCGGAGCGGGCGAGCTTGCTTTCCTGGTCGAACAGGTCGCCTTTGGTGAGCAGCATGAGCGGTACACCGCGGTGCCGCAGCTCCTCTAACACTTCTTCTACGTGAGGCAGCAGCTCAATGGGAAAGTTGAGCAGGCGCTTACCATGGTCGAGGATCTGCTGGATTTCGGTGCCTGTCACGGTGCCGTTGGTGAGCTCAATGACCGTTTCGATCATGGTGAGCATAAACGACTTAGCGCCGTAGCCGAATAAGTGCATGTTGGAGCGCCATACTTCGTAAAAGCGCTTACCGAGAGTATCGGCATCGGCATAGTGGGTGAGCAGCGTGAAAAGCTGGGCCTCGGCGTAATCGAAGTGGGGCTGGTTGGGCCACAGCGTATCATCGGCGTCGAAGGCAATCAGTTGAGGAGTTGGCATAAGCAACGAACAGTACGTTTAACACTAGCCGCGTCGGCCCCATTGGCAGAGCAGCCAGACGAACCTAGGTGGCGCGGTACCGGCAAAGTTACCGAACTTGCGCCCCATGAAACAGTTCATCGACCTCTCGACGTGGCCCCGTCGGGAACACTTCGCCTTCTTTTCCAAGTTCGACGAACCGTTCTTTGGCCTAGTAGCCGACGTCGAGTGCACGCATGCTTATGCCGAAGCCAAGCGCCTCGGAGTGCCCTTTTTTCTGTATTACCTGCACAAAGCTCTGCAAGCCGCCAACGAGGTGGAGGAGTTTCGCTACCGCATCGAAGACGGCCAGGTGTACTGCTACGACCGCATTCACGCCTCCGCCACCATTGGCCGCCCCGACCGCACGTTCGGGTTTTCTTTTATTGAGCAGCAAGACGACCTAGCCGATTTCGTGGCGGGCGCCAATGCCGAAATAGCAGCGGTGCAACAAAGCACCGGCCTACGCCTCAACGACACCACCGGCCGCCCCGATGTGATTCATTTCTCGGCCATTCCGTGGGTGCGCTTCACCGGCCTGACGCACGCCCGCAGCTTCCAGTTCCCCGACAGTTGCCCGAAGATTTCGGTTGGCCAGACTTACCAGGAGGGCGCTACGCTGCGCATGGCGGTGGCCGTAAACGTGCACCACGGCCTTGCCGATGGCTACCACGTTGGGCTATTTCTGGAAGCTTTTCAGCGCTTGCTTAGCTAAACCTAGGTATCACTCAAACAACGAAGCCCAACAGTATAGAAAAAACATAATAAAGCTATTGGCATCGTGTATCTTGCCGAGGTTCAGACGCACGATTGGCGTCTATTCTATTTTCCGTTCTGCCCAAGGCATGGAGTCACTTTACAGCACGCCTTCCCTTTCCATATCCTACGACACCGCCAACGAGTGGCTGTACGTGGAATGGAAAGGGCACCATGATGCGCAATCGGCGCAGACCGGCGGCGAACTAGTGCTGCACTACCTTCGGGCGCGCCCATGCCACAAAATGCTGAACGACAACAGCCAGGTAACGAGCAATTGGGAAGAAGGGGCCCGCTGGGTAGGCAGCCAATATTACATGTTACTCGCTGAGCACGGCATGCGCTTCGTGGCCTGGGTTTGCCCGCCCCATTGGTCGGCGCGGCGCTCCATGGAAATTGCCATGCAGTTTGTCACCAAACCCGTCGTCATTCTCTTCGACGACCTAGCTTCTGGCTACGACTGGCTAGCCCGGCAGGCGTAAGCACGGCACACCAGCGGGGTTTTCTCTAACCTAGCTTATTGCACCAGCTGTGCATACAAGCGCCCAAGCGTTTCGACTGGGTCGGCGCACAGGCCGGGGTGCACGGGCGAGGTTTGCACGACCGTGCTACGGGCGGCCGTAAGCCACCGGAAGCGCGAGGCAACCGGCAGTTGGCCGATAGCGCCGCCTTCGCGCCGTCCGGCACAGATGCGTTCAAACACCCGCAGCCGTTCCTGCAACTCCTGCATATCTAGCTCGCCCCCAAAGGCTTGAAGTCGCGCCTCATTCAGTTCATAGCGCGTTTGCAGAAATCCGCGGCCGGCACAATACAGGATGACGCCGACGTTCAGAAACTCTTCGCGCTCTACCTTGGGCATCACGCGCACGACGGCGTACTCAAATAAGTGCTTTTCTTGCATGCTCGGCGGCCTTGACAAAGATTTCGGACGAGGCGAGGCGGACCTCTAAAAACTGGATGTAGGCGAGGCGGTGCTCCTCCACGGTGGTAAACGGCGAATCGCCCAAAAGCCACTGGTCGGGGATGAGCCCCACGATGGCGCGGATAAGAGCGGGCGTCAGGATGGCGCGGTACTCCGCATCGACTTGCGCTAGCTCGGTGGCTTGGGGCAGCAATACGTGGTCTTTTACCTGCGCAAACGGGCGGCGGGCTTGCTCCTCCACATTCGGCCAGGAGTGGTGAAAGTAGAAGGCCGCGCCGTGGTCGATGAGCCACAGCTCCTTGTGCCACATCAGCATATTGGTGTTGCGCACGGTGCGGTCGACGTTCATAATCAGGCAGTCGAGCCACACAATTTGGGAAGCTAGCTTCGGCTCCACGGTCGTCACCAGCGAGTCGAAGGTGATGGCGCCGGAAAGGTAATGCAGGGCTAGGTTTAGCCCCTCGCTGGCGCGCAGCAAGTCCTGAATTTCTTCGTCGGGCTCGGTACGGCCAAAGGCTTCATCGAGGGTGGCAAACACAATTTCGGGCATGCGCAGCCCGAGGGCCCGCGCTAGCTCGCCGGCAATCAGTTCAGCAATCAGGGCTTTCACGCCTTGTCCCGCCCCCCGAAATTTGATGACGTACAAAAAATCGTCGTTGGCTTCCACGATGGCCGGCAAAGAGCCGCCCTCCCGCAAAGGCTTCACGTACCGCGTTACGTCGACAGTGCGCAGTTGAGGTTCACGTTGGTTCATAGGCCTAATCATTCGGCGTGAGTGCGAAAGTAAGACGCCGCGCAGACTTTGTGCTGTCTTTCTTACCGGCTAGCTTCCCCTAGCAGCGCAGTGAGTACCTGCTCGATCTCGGCAAACAACGGCCGGGCCGCCACGTTCGGCTGCGCACACCGACGCTCCAACTCTGCCAACGCATGAAAGCTTTCCGACGCTGTCGGTTCGCAGTGCGCCAGGAGTTCTTCCAGCAAGCAGGCAAACGCCCTAGCTTCCAGGCGCTGCACTTGCGTGGACAGCGCCGAGCTAGGCTCCAAAAAGCAGGCGGCGCCAAAGTCGCCGAGCAAGCAGCGCCCGGTACTGGTAGTCAAGATGTTGTGGGCGTATAAATCGCCGTGCAGAATGCCGCGGGCGTGCAAGTGAGCTGCGGCCGCCGCAATGCCATGCGCTAGGCGCAGCACAGTAGCCAAGCTAAACACAGTACCGGCATCATACACGTCGCGGGTGCAGGAAGCGAAGCTAGGTGGCCCCGCAAGAATCTGAAACGCTGGATCAATCAGATCCAATACCAGCCCTTCGGCGTTGGTTGGGTGCTCGGTTATTTTGCCCTCAACGGCAATTAGGTTTGGGTGGACGCCCGCGCTAATACACGCCGACATTTCGCTGTGCGGCAATCCATCACTGGTGACGGCGCCCTTAAACAGCTTCACAGCCACTGCCTGCGACGAGGCCGCCGCTGGACACCATTGCGCCTGGTAAATCACGCCGGACGCGCCC
The DNA here is from genome assembly GCF_002154225.1 of Hymenobacter crusticola. GTDB lineage: Bacteria > Bacteroidota > Bacteroidia > Cytophagales > Hymenobacteraceae > Hymenobacter > Hymenobacter crusticola. The sequence continues at coordinate 437,623 of NZ_MTSE01000004.1, read as the reverse complement.
TCCCCTAGCTTTTGCTGCAGCGTCAGTTGGCGCCAGTCGATGCTTGTGATGGGGTGTTGCCGCACTAGGGCCGCTTCTATTTCCTCGCAAAAAGGATTGCCAGCGTACGCCAGCCACGAAAGCCGGGGCAGAGCCAGAAGCCACTCCGGCAACGCCTCAAACCGATTTGCCGCAATGCGCAGCAACTCTAGGTTGGCGCACGCGGCCATGCTCTCGGGCAGGTGCGTTAGCTGATTACCAGCCAACATGAGCTTTTGCAGGTGCGTGCAGGCACCTAGCTCGTGAGGCAGAGCCGTTAAGTGGTTATCAGTGAGGATCAGCCAGCGCAGCAACGGCGGCAACGACGCGGCCGGCAACGAGTGGATCTGGTTGGCTTTGAACCCAATCATGCTCAGCTGCGCGCATTGCCCCAACACCTCGGGCACCGTTGTGAACTGATTATCTGAGCAGAACAGGATGCGCAGCTTGTGCAAACGGCCTAGGTCGTCGGGCAACGTGGACAGCGAGTTGCCCGAAAGATTTAGGATTTCCAGCGAATCGGCTAGCTCAAAAATCTCGGTTGGAAACTCCGTGAGACCAGCCGATAAGTCGAGGCGCTGAATGCCCGCTAGCTGGCCGGCGCGTAGTTGTTCGAGGGTATGCATGCGACAAAGGTCGCAAAGGCCCGACACTTAAAATATGCAAAAACCCTAGAACAGTCATGCGGAGCTTGTTGAGGCATGACTGTTCTAGGGTTTTCTTTCGTTATTCTCTATTACGAGCTGCACGACAGCGTCGCACAGCCGGGCTTTTCGCGGGCCCAATCGGGGCGTTTGGCAGCTAGCTCTTCGTGTTCGGGCTGCTCGGCGAAGGGCGTTTTCAGCACGTCCATTAGCGTGTTTAGGAAAGACAAGTCACCTAGCTCAGCGGCTTCTATTGCTTTCTGAGCTAGGTAGTTGCGCAACACATATTTTGGGTTCACACTCAGCATGCTTTCCCGGATGGCTTCTGGGCTGGCGGGTTCCTGCCGTAGCCGTTGCAAGTAGCGTTGGAGCCATTGCAGCAGCGTTTGCTCCTCACTTATCGACATGGAGTAAGCCGCGTTGGCGAGCAACTCGCGCCAGGCTGTTTCCTCGCTCTCAGCCTTTTGCAGCAAGGCTGGCGCGGTGTGCGAAAGCTGGCGAAAGAACAACGTCATGTCGATTTCGGAGCCGGCTAGCGCTTCGAGGAGCTCTTCCACAAACGCCCGATCTTCTGCCTCCGGTGCCATTGGCGTCAGACCTAGCTTTTGCAATAACATGGTATGCCGGGTTTCGGCCAAGGTGGTTCGGTACGTTTCCAGGCCTTGCTGCAAGTCCTGGGGAGTTTCCACCAGATGGGCTAGCGCGCGGGCCAGTTGGTAGAGGTTCCAGAGCGCCACTTGCGGCTGCTGGCCAAAAGCGTAGCGCCGCGAGCCGAAGTCGGTGGTGTTGGGGGTCCAGTCGGGGTCGTAGGGTTCGAGCCAGCCGTAGGGGCCGTAGTCAATGGTCAGGCCGAGGATGGACATGTTGTCGGTGTTCATCACGCCGTGCACAAAACCTACTGACATCCAGTGCGCTATCATCACGGCCGTGCGGCGGCTGATTTCCTCAAACCAGCGCACGTATACCGCCGACGAGGGCTCCCCTAGCTCGGGATACTGGTGGCGAATGACGTAATCGGCCAGGGCGCGGAGGTTGTCCTTCTCGCCCATAGCGGCCATCAGTTGAAAGTTACCAAACCGCACAAACGTAGGCGCCACCCGCGCCACAATGGCACCCGGCTCGGGCTGGGGGTTGCCGTTGTAGAACATGTCGCGGATCACTACGTCGCCGGTTTCTACCAGGCTCAGCGCCCGGGTGGTGGGCACCCCTAGGTAATGCATGGCCTCGCTGCACAAAAACTCTCGCAGCGATGAGCGCAACACCGCCCGCCCATCGGCCCGGCGCGAGTAAGGCGTAGGGCCAGCCCCTTTGAGCTGAATTTCCCAGCTGCTGCCATCCACGGCTGTCAGCTCACCAAGGGAAATAGCCCGGCCGTCGCCGAGCTGGCCTGCCCAGTTGCCAAACTGGTGCCCGCCGTAGCGAGCGGCAAAGGGCTTCATGCTGGGGTTCAGTTGACTCCCCGCGAGTATAGCAACAGCGGGGCCACGCTCCGGCGGCCTTACCACCCCTAGGTAGGCGGCTAGGTCATCGGACCAAGCTAGCAGGCGCGGCGCGCGCACGGCCGTTGGCTCTACGCGGGAATAATGATAGCCCGGCACTTGGCGGGGGCTTTTGTCCATAGAAGCTTCGCCGTGAAGCTCGTCGACGAAGGAGTTATGAAAATCAGCTTGCTCGATTGAGACGAGCTGGTCGGTTTGCGGCGCAGATGTAGCCATAGGAAGTCTTGCTAGAGGCGTGTCCCTTCAGCGAAAAGGGTTGCCTTTCTATCAACGCTTACCAGTAACGGTTGTTTTGGTTGAGCTTCGCTAGACGGTAGGCCAGGCTCGTTGTTTCTGAGCTAGGCCATGGGCTCGCTGCCCTAGAAAGCAAAAAGCCGCAGCGGATAAGCGGCGGCTTTTTAAGGGGATAGGTGGTAAGTAGGAGCTACTCGCCTCGTAAGGGGGGTGGGCCGTTAGGCGAGCAAGTAGTACACAGCGGCCAGCACAACTAAGCTGGCCATGAAGATGACAACGATACGTTCGTCGCGGGATGAAGTAGAGGTAGGTTCCATAGGGTTTGAAAGTTGCCGCAAAGGTAAGATTTTCCCATCTCTCGCTTTCCCATAGCATCACTTTTCCATGTTAAGTTTTCACCTAGGCCTAGTAAATCACTGAGTACTACCTAGCTCAACCTGTAGCGCACACTTCTTTCAAGAGCTGCTGAGCACTACCTAGGAGTCAAAACCCGGCATTGCGGCGCGGAAAAGCGCCGCGCCTGATGACTTTTTATTTGGTAAAACAGCTCGGCTGCGGTTAGGCAGTGCGGGGCCTAGGCTGCGTTTTAGCGCCGCTGATGAGGATTACCTACAGCTTCCGATCACGCGCAGCCCAGTTCTCGTTAGCCGTAGTAGGGCAGTTGAAGCTAGCGGAGTTGGGCTAGGTTCCGAGACAAAAATGCTGCTTCTGCTCAAAAACCACGGAGTCTTTTGCGGAGTTTTCCGGTTCTTGGGGCATGGAATATTTCGTAGCACAGCACTCCGTGGTGCGTACTATTTGGAGCAAGGCCGATACGGTGCTGTTCATCTTTGCCGGAGCCGCGGCGGAGTTTGCGCTGAACAAAGCCGTCGACTGGCTGTACTTTACTGGCCGCCTACCCGCCGACCCTTTGGGGCGCTTGTTTTCTACCGTCGACTATGCCCGGCAGATTGTATTTGCTCCTCGTGCGGGGGCGGAGCGCGCCATCGACACCATCACCGCCATCCACGGAGCCGTGGAAGCCAAGCGCGGCGCCGCTATTCCGGCCTGGGCCTACCGCGACGTACTGTTCATGCTCATCGATTACTCCATCCGGTCGTTTGAAGCGTTGGAGCGTCCCATGACCACCCCAGAAAAAGAAGAAGTGTTTGAGGTGTTCAACCGGGTGGGTCAGCGCATGGGCATCCCCGGGCTTCCTACCAGCTACGCCACTTGGCTGGTGGCACGGGAGCAACATCTAACCCACGACCTAATACACAGCCACTTCACCACCGATTTGTTCAACCAATACCGCCGGCACCTAGGTCCGTTGCGGTACTGGCTGCTGCTGCAAGGCCAGCGCTTGGTAGCGCCCGAGCGGGTGCGCGCCCTGCTTGGGCTAGGCTCGTGGTCGTGGCTACGCCCCGTGGTGCCCATCTACCGGCACACCCAGCATTTTTCCTTGAGCCAGTGGGTAAAAACGGCATTGCTGCCCCCGGCCTACAAAGCCCAGATCCAGGCGCTCGACAGCAACTAGAATTACTGTCTATGCCGCTGAGCAGTTAAAACCCGAATTTATCCGGCCCGAAATCCGTATAAATTCGGAATAAGCACGCGAGAGGATAGGCTGGGAGGTAAGTATCTTACCTCCCACTACAGGTGAGGCGCTGTTTCCTCACCTGCTTCACGCTTCTCTACTCTTTCTTCATGGTTACTCCTCCCCTAGCCCTACTGCGTCACCAGGTGCCGGCGGGGCACCGGCTCGACTTCAACGCTCAGCCGGGCTACTTCGCCCACGTTTACCGGTGGCACAAATAGCGCCGGCTTGCCTTCTTTCGAAGGGCGCCGCCTCACTTACTAGGTGCGCTTCTGAAGCTTCCAGTTGCTAGTTTCTGCCGGCCGGGGACTAAGCCAGGTATAGCTTCTTCCCAGTCCTGGCTTGTGGCCTAATTCTGCTGGCCGTGCAACAACCCGGCATGCCTTCCTGGCGCTTCACGCGTCGTGCCCTAAGCGTATTTTTTTTTTAATTTTGATGCTCTTTGCCAAGCCGGCAGAACACCCCCAATTGCTGGTTGGCAGCTTACACATAACCGAGCTTTGGGGTCGGAAAACGAATTGTCGGGAACCTGGTTTCCACGCTTGCGAGTTATTCACCTTGTTGAAAGACAGGCTGTCGTCTGCTCGTCTGCGCCTTTTCTTCTTCACTTTGCTTTCTCATGCCTGATTCCGCTGCAGCTTCTTCCATCAGTTTTTCCGCCTTGCAGGACGTGTTTCCGACCGACGACCTGCTACACGGATTGCTCGATGCTTCGCTGACCGGGGTGGCGCTCTACAAGCCCATCCGGGCGGCCGAAGGAGCTATCATCGACCTGGAAATTGTGCTGCTCAATCCGGCTGCCCAGCAGATACTACGCTTGCCTGCTCGCCCGCCCGAAACTTACCTGCAACTCTTTCCGCACACCCTCGCTACCGGCGTGTTCGATTTTCACTGCCGGGCGTTTGCCTCGGATAAAGTTGAGCGCTACAACGTAAACTATCAGGGCGACGGCCTCGACAACTACTTTCGCCTCTCCGCCCGCCGCATAGGCCAGGGGCTGCTCGTTAGCTTCTCCGACACGGCCGAACAAGACCGCAGCGCCGTAGAAGAAGCCCTACGCGAAAGCCAAGCTCGGGCCAAAGCCGCCCGCGCTGATGCCGAAGCGCAGCGCAATCAGCTGCACTCGCTGTTCATGGATGCTCCGGCGCTGATTGCCATCTTTGAGGGGCCCGAGCACACGTTTAAGCTCGTGAATCCGCTTTACCAGCAGTTGGTTGGGCCCCGTCTCATCCTAGGCAAGCCTATCCGCGAGGCGATGCCCGAACTGGTAGGACAACCTATTTTTGGGCTGCTCGACCGCGTGTACCGAACCGGCGAGCCATTTTATGCCACCGAAATGCTGGTGCAGCTCGACCATACTAACTCGGGCAAGCTAGGTGACAACTATTACAATTTTATCTACCAACCCACGCACGATGCCACGGGTGCAATTGATGGCATCCTGGTGTTTGCCTATGAGGTAACGCCTCAGGTGCGGGCCCGCCAGCAGATTGAGCTACAAGAACATAAGCTGCGCATGCTCAATGAGGCGCTAGCCAATGCCAACGAGGAATTAGCTAGCGCGAACGAAGAGCTTCAGAATGCCAACGAGGAGATTTTGGCAAACAACCAGGAGCTTTTTCGAACGCAACTTGCCCTGCAAGAACTCAATCAGGAGCTGGAAGCCCACGTGGCCGACCGCACGCACAAGCTACGGCGCGCCTTGCAGGAAGCGCAGCTTCAGCGGGAGCGGCTGCGGGCATTTCTGCTACAGATGCCAACGCCTATGTGCGTTTTCCGCGGTCCAGATCATGTCTATGAACTGGTCAACTCGCATTACCAACAACGGTTTGGTAGTCGCAAGCTCGTAGGCTTGCCTCTGCAAGAAGCAGTGCCAGAGCTCGTAGCGCAAGGCTACCTGCGTATGCTCGACCACGTGTACCAGACCGGCGAATTATTTTTTGCCAAAGAGATGCGCGCCTGGATGAGTTCGGCTGCCGACCCCGACCACGCGCAAGCCAACTACTTCGACCTAGTGTTGCAGGCCACCTACAATGACCAGGGCGCTATCGATGGCATCATTCATTATGCGCTGGACGTAACGGAGTATGTGCTAGCGCGCCAGCAGCTCCAGCAGAATGAGGAGCGGCTGCAACTTGCGCTTGAAGCCAGCAATATGGCTTCTTTTAACCTCGACCTGCATACAAACCAGATTGAGCGCAGCGAGAACCACCATACCCTGTTTGGCTACGACACGCCGCTGCCCGAGTGGAATCTGCCCATGCTCCTTTCCCACATGCTGCCGGAAGACCAGGCGGAATTTCAGGAGAACCTAGCCCAGGCCATGAGCTCAGGTGTGCTCCGGCTCAATCCGCGCATCCGTCGCGCCGACGGAGAAATGCGCTGGCTGGAGGCGCGTGGCCGCATTTTCAACGACAACGCCGGCAAGCCCCTGCGCGTGGCAGGAGTCATCACCGACGTGACGGAACGCGAACGGGCGCGCCAGCAGCTACAGAAACTCACGGAGCAACTGGCTGACACCAACGAAGTGCTGCGCTCGGCCAACGCCGACCTAGGTCTGGCAAACCAACAGCTCACACGTACCAACGCCGACCTCGACAGCTTCGTGTACACGGCCTCGCACGACCTAAAGCAGCCAGTTAACAACATGGCGGGCGTATTTGAGGAGCTGAAGCGCACAGCTACCTTTCACGACCCCCAGGCCACCTTGCTGGTAGAAATGTTTGAAACTGCCCTGGAGCAGATCAACAACACGATTCAAGGCCTGACGGAAGTAGTACAGGTGCAGCGGCACAGCGAGCGGCTTCCGGCCGAACACGTGGCCTTGCTGCCCCTCACCCAGAAGGTACTGCAGAGTATGTCGAGCCAGTCGGCCGCTCTGCACGCCGAGTTTCAGCTAGACTTTTCGACGGTACCCGTTATTCATTTTGCTCCGCTTAGCTTGCAAAGCATCCTGTATAACTTGCTGAGCAACGCGCTGAAGTACGCGCATCCTGGTCGTCCGCCTCGGGTGGTTGTTCGCACGGAGCTGACGGCCGAGGGCACCCCCATCTTACTCGTGCAGGACAATGGGCTAGGTATTGATTTGGAGCGCCACGGCGCCAACCTGTTTCAGCTGTTTCGCCGCTTCCACGACCACGTGTCGGGCTCGGGGCTTGGGTTGTATCTGGTCAACCGTATCGTGCAGCAGGCCGGGGGGCGCTTGCAGGTCGATAGCGAGGTAGGCACGGGCACCACCTTCCGCCTTTACTTTCCCGCAACGGTCATCTCTACTGTGCCCACTTTATGAACCGCTTCGACCGCATCACGGCTATTCTCATTCAGCTGCAAGCTAAGCGCGTGGTGACAGGCCCGGAGCTAGCCACTCGCTACGGTGTTAGTTTACGCACCATTTACCGCGACTTGCGCACGCTGGAGGAAGCTGGGGTTCCGCTTTGCGGAGAGGCCGGCGTAGGTTACTCGCTGGCCGACGGGTACCGGCTGCCGCCGGTAATGTTCACCCGCGAAGAAGCCACCGCCCTCATTACGGCCGAAAAGCTAGTAGCTCAGCTCACGGATGCGCACACGGCCCAGGTCAGCCAAGCCGCTATGGATAAGTTGCGGGCCGTGCTCCGCCGCCCCGACCGCGACTACCTCGAAGCACTCAGCCCCCACATTACGGTGTTTCGCCCCCAGCGCCTGGCCGCTGCGCGCGTGCTCCCCGGCAATACGCATCAGCAGCTCCTTGATAGTATTGCCAACCAACACGTTGTGACGCTGGATTACCGCGCGGGGTACCACGGCGACCCTAGCCAGCGCGATATTGAGCCCATCGGCGTGTACTTCGGGCAGTATTGGCACGTGGTGGCTTTTTGCCGCTTGCGCCAGGAGTACCGCGACTTCCGCCTGGACCGCATTGCCGGCCTGCGCGTGCGCGATGAACAGTTTGCCCCGCGTCCCGACACCTTACAATCCTACTGGCGGGAGCAGGCTCAACGGTGGCAAGTGCACACCGCCGTGGTACGATTTGGGGCGTCCGTCTTGCCTTTGGTGCAAGAAAACAAGCATTATTTCGGCTGGGCACACGAGCAAGCTGCAGCGGACGGGGCACTGGAAATGACATTTTTGGTGGGCTGCCTGGAGCAGCTAGCGAAATGGCTGCTCGTGTTTGCGCCGGCGGTTACTATCGTATCGCCGCCGGCGCTTCAGCAACGCGCACGTGAGTTGGCTCAAACGGCCTGTGCACATTTTAGCTAGGCAACAGCTAGTCCAACGAGCGACGGGCGCAACGGATCAACGCTTTTCATTTGCTTTGCGCGGGCTTAAGAACAGCTGTACTCCTACCAAGTCGAACAGCACTGCTTGGTTTATCATTACTAATTGAAGGCAAAAAGGGCTGATCGGCACGGTACCGATCAGCCCTTACACAACCTTACTTTCGTCCTGGCTTACTTGGTAATCAACAGGCGCAGGCTCTGCGACTCGCCATTAAGCACAAGCCGACAGTTGTATACACCGCTCGTTAGGGTACGGCTATCCAGCACCAAGTTATAGCGCTTATTGCTTTGCACTTGGCCCTCGTAGAGCGTAGTAACCAAGGCACCTAGCTGATTGTAAACTTTCACCTCAGCTTTACCGGCTCTCTCGGGCCGGAACGAGATTGCCGCTTGCTCGGTAGCCGGGTTTGGATATGCCTGGAATTCAGCAAGACTTGCGGCCGGCTGGTTCGTCGAGAGCACACCGCATTGGAGTATAATCTCGGCGGTGGTGCTGCAATTGCTGTTGGGAGCGGTTACGGTAACCTTGTAGGTGCCGGGAGCAAGGCCTGTCAAGTCTTCTGTGGTGGCCGTAAAGCCGTTCGGGCCCGTCCAGTTGTAGGTATAATTGACCGTACCCCCACCCTGCGCTGTTAAGTTGATAACGCCGTCTTTTCCCGCGCAAGAAGTAGGCACCTTCAACCGGGAAGTTACGCTGATGTTACACGGCAGCACCGTGTTGCGTACATAGTCCTTCAGCCATACCAAAGCCGGGCGCTCGGCCCCATTCGAGTAAGCTAGATGTGCTTCCGCATCTGCGCCTGGCAACCAGCCAAAGTGCGAAATCCCTTTAATACCTGGGTGCTCCCAGAACACGGGAAAGACCCGTTGGTACTCCGACAGTTGGGTCTCATCCTCTGAGCCATTAATGTCAAGTTCCGTGATATACAGGGGCAGCCCACTGGCAGCTAACACATCCAGACTGCTTTTCAGGGCTGCGGCAGTGGTTGGGCGCGTGGAGAAAGAGTGACCTTGTATGCCGATGGCATCAATGAGTTGCCGCTGTTGCAGCAGCGTGATGATCGTCCGGTAGCGCGTGGCATTTTCTACGGAGTTCTCTACGGTGTAATCATTGATCATCAGGCGGGCATTGGGAAAGTACTCCCTAGCAAGCATAAAGGCAGTAATCACCCAGTCCCAGCCGGTGGTGCCGGTACCGCCCAGCGCGTTGATGTAGTTTCCGCCGTCGCCGTTGGTCGTCGGGGAGTCGTCGGGCGCATTGTGGAGCGGCTCGTTCACGACTTCCAGATAGTCAATTCCAGGATAACGCTGCGCGACGGCGGCAAACCATTCTTTGATTTCCGCCAGCTGTTCGGCCGGCGGCAGATTGGCAATCCAGGTTGGCTGCTGGGCTCCCCAAATCAGCACGTGCAAACGGAAAGGGAAGCCGTTGTCTTTGGCTAGCTTGTAGGCCGCGTCCAGACTGGTCCAGTTCATTACGTCGCGGGTGCCTTCCACCGAGCCCCACTTACCGACGTTGCTCGGCACGACCATGTTCCAATAGGCCGTGAAGTTGGTGAGTTGCGCCGGACTCCAGATACCACCAAAGAACTTCGATTTGCCCGTAGCCAGCGGAGGCCCAGTAGGCGTGTAGGGTGGCGGCGGCGGCGGTATCGTGCCCGTTTGCCCTTTGTCCAAGTTATCGACGGTGTACGTGGCAGCGGCGCGGCCGAAAGCAAACTTGTCTATTTCCAAGCCGTCTTCGCGCGCCCCAATCTGCAACGTCCGCGTAAGGGCATCGGCCGTTACTTCAAACTTGATGGGCGATTCGCTACCCGTATTTGTCAGGTTAAGTCTCGATAAGTTAATCCACTTCCAGACGCCAATTGGAGCCGTGCCAGAGCCGGTTACTACGTCGGTGGCCGCGGTGAAGCCCGCAATGTTGAGGCCATTCACCGTAATCCAGTCGGCATCGTTGGCGGGCGATTTGGTGCCGAAACCATTGCCATAGTAAAAGCTGTCGTCATTGGCGCCAGCTGGTCCTACCCGAATCCGAGCGTAGAGGTTATAGGTGCCCGCTGACGGGAAGGTCACCGAGTACGTAATGACCCGCGCCGGCGTGCCGGGGTTCTGCGAGTTGATCGTGCTGGTAGGCTTGACGGTTACGTAGCGCACATCCGTCTCGTCGAGCACATTCCAATCACCCCCCAAGGCGCCGGATTCAGCTTGTTGGGGAATGGGTTCATTTTGTGCTTGTAGGGTGAAGCTGCCTAGGCACAACCCTAAGCAGAAAGTAAATAGTATGGAATTCTTCATAGGCTTTGGATGGTAAGTGGGTAAGTAAGAATGGAGTGCGTGAGTTACGTTGCGTACGCAAACGTTTTAGTAATCGGCGGAATATACTATCCATCAGCAGCACAACCAGTACTACTAAAAGAAGATAAACCACCACAAACGATTACGATAACTACCGCAATCGTTTGTGAAAAACATTTTATAATACCCCACTTCCGAAGCCAAATGCCTAGCCGTTAGAAAAGGCAGCTGTTATTCCTCTTAAAAGGGTCCGGGCAATTTGTATCAGACAATGGCACACACTGTCATTAAAAAAAACAGGCTTCTCGTTTCGCTGCTGACATAGGGCTGTCATTACCGCCCGCTAGGTTTGGGACATCATTCACCTACAACCTAGCTACTATGCTAACCGCCACTACCGCGCCACTCGCGCAGATTATCCTGCCCGAACTCGACCAAGAGCTAGCCCTCACACGCCGCGTACTAGAGCGCGCCCCTGAAGCTCATTTTGCTTGGCAGCCCCACCCCAAATCCATGGCTCTAGGGCACTTGGCTAGCCACACCGCCGACATGCCTAGCTACATGGCTACCGCACTAGAAACCCCTGAGCTAGACATCTCGGAAGCCGTAGGCGACTGGCAGCCAGCCACTACCACTACCGAGTTGCTGCAACGCTTTGAAGCAAACGGAGCCGCTGCCCGGAGCGCCTTAGCTGCTATTGATGAAGAAGGTTTTGCGCAGATTTGGAAGATGCACTACGGCGGGCAAACCGTTATCAACCAGCCGCGCGCAGAAGTCGTTCGTCACATTATCAGCCATATGATTCATCACCGCGGCCAAATCATGGTGTACTTGCGTCTGCTCGATGTACCAGTGCCCGGCGTGTACGGCCCTTCTGCCGACGAGAAATAGGAGCACAGCCTGTTTCCAAAGCGCAAAATGCCCTAGCCTACTGAGTAGGCTAGGGCATTTTGGCTCCGGTGAGGCATGGCAGGCAGCCGACTAGTCTTTATGAGCTGTCTGCAAAACCTTGTTCGAAAATCCTGGTCGGCTTCCTGCCACATTACTCCCAGAACCTAGTTATTTACTGGGTTGAACCGGCTCCCCTTGCTTGAGCATATTTTCGGCCACTATGTCATCGGGCATGAGGTTGCTTAGGGCCACTTGCGCTTTGTTTTTGAAGCCCGAAATGATCTTATCCTTATTAGCAAGCAAAGCCTCGTAGCCGTCTTTGGCCACTTTGGCGGGGTCGGCTTTGCTGCCTTCCTGCACCAATTTCGAATCTTCCATATCGGCTTTATCGAAGAAATCGGTATCGGTTACACCCGGTAGCAAGGCAGTAATCGCAATGTTGGTGTCCTTGTTCTCGGCGCGAATGGCTTCCGTGAAAGAAGTTATGAAGGCTTTTGTACCGTGATACACCGATTGCAACGGCCCCGGCAGTTCGCCACCAATAGACGACACTTGCAGGATCTTACCTTCGTTGCGGGCCACCATTTCTTTCAGGAAGAACTTGGTGAGGACCACGTACGCGCCTATGTTGAGCTGAATGATGTCCAACTCCCGGTTGATATCCGTTTCCGTGAACTTGCCGTATTGGCCCTGCCCGGCATCATTTACTAGAGCATCAATCTGAATGCCTTTGGCTTTCACCTCCTCGTATACTTCGAAGGGAGCTTCGCGCCGGAACAGATCTTTGGCAATGGTTTCTACCTGCACGCCGTATTGCTGGCTGAGTTGGGCAGCCGTGCTGGCTAGCTCTTCTTCGCTACGCGCTACGATAACGAGATTGTATTTGTCTTGGGCAAACAGTTTGGCCAATTCGAGACCTATGCCACTGGTTGCGCCTGTTATGAGAGCATATTTTGGTGCGTCTGCCATGTTATTGTCGAGCTAAGATGTTATCTACTAAATTTTTACGACCACGCTACCACTTAGTTTAAAAGAATTATGACGTGCTGAGCAATAGCTGCGCCGTAGATGTTCTGCGTTTAAAGCCATAACCGTTCTGCTCGTCAGGCGCTTATTTATCTCACACACAGTTGTTTTCTATCTGGTAGCAGCATGGCTCCTGCCGGATACTTTTCCACCCACGTATGCTTCATCAGCAAGCTGATATTTTAGTTGTTGGCGCGGGCGCCGCCGGTCTCATGGCGGCCCGTGACCTAGCTCGCGCCGGCAAATCCGTCATCATTTTGGAAGCACGCCACCGACTTGGCGGGCGCATTCACACCTTCAGTAGCCCTGCGTTTAGCCAGCCCATAGAGCTAGGTGCCGAGTTTATGCATGGCGACGTGCCGCTCACCAAGGAATTGTTGCGTGAGGCCGGTACTGCCTACCAAGACCCTGGCGGCAAAAACTATGAGGTCGGGTCCGATCATGCGCAGGAAACGGGCGATTATATGGAGGACTTGCCCCTGCTGCTCGATAAGCTGCACACGCTTTCGCACGACATGCCGCTGGTGGCTTTTCTAAACCAATACTTTCCCGAAGACCGCTACCAACTGCTGCGCGAACAAGCCATCCGTTTTGCGGAAGGCTACGATGCGGCCGATTCAGAGCGCGCCAGCGTTTTTGCGTTGCGCGACGAGTGGTCGGCGGGCGGGGCCGAAGACTCGCCCCGACCCGTAGGTGGCTATGGCAGTATGCTAACGCTGCTGGCCCAACAGCTAGCAGCAGCAGGCGGCAAAATGGAGCTAGGCGCCATCGTGCGGGAAATACATTGGCAGCGCGGCCACGTGGAAGTGCGCTGCGACGAAAACCAATATTATGCAGCCCAACAAGTGGTTGTGACGGTACCACTCGGCGTACTGCAAGCCACGGAAAGTGAGCCCGGTTATGTGGCATTTGTACCCGAACTGCCCACAAAGCGCAACGCAGCTGCGGCCATGGGCTTTGGCGCCATCATTAAAGTGCTGCTCGAGTTCGACGAGGCATTTTGGGAACATGACTCCTCCGGGTTAGCGCAGCCTCTCCCCGACCTAGGTTTCCTCTTTTCGGATGCTCCTATCCCAACCTGGTGGGCTCAGTTGCCAGACCCGCGCCCGCTCCTGACGGGCTGGCTGGGCGGCCCGGCCGCCACCGCTCTCTGTGACGCTTCGGATGAGACCGTAATGAATCAGGCCCTCGATTCGCTGGCCTACATCTTTGCGACAACGCCTGAGTATCTGCGCACGAAGCTGCGCGGCCACCAGGTGGCTAACTGGGCAGCCGATCCATTTGCCCGCGGCGCTTACACGTATTCCACCATTGATACGGCTGCGGCCCGCCCCGTGCTGCTGCAGCCCGTTGAGCAGACGCTGTTTTTTGCCGGGGAAGGACTCTACACCGGGCCAGCCTTGGGCACTGTGGAAGCAGCTTTACAAAGCGGGAAAGATACCGCCGCTTCGATGATTACTTCCTAGCCTGCACCCTAGCTTTTATCGAACGAAGCGGCACCGCCAAGTAGTAGTCCGCTAGCAGCTATTATATCACAGCAAAACGCCCCACCAGAGTTGGTGAGGCGTTTTGCATTATGTACGTTTAGCAGGCCTAACGACGGCCGTAGTCGTTGCGGTGCGCTGCTTCCCAACGCGCCCGCTCAGCAGGAGTTACGCGATGGTTGCGGTCGTAGCCGTAGTTGGAGTCACGGTCGTTGCGGCGCTGCTGAGCTTCCCAGCGGGCGCGCTCAGCGGCTTCTTTGCGCTGCCGCTCAAACTCTATTTTGCGGCGGGCTGCTTCCAACCGAGCACGCTCGGCAGCTAAGCGGCGTTCTTCTTTGTAGTTACGTTCGCGACGGTCTTTGTCGCGGTGGTCGGAGGCGGGAGCAGCGGCGAAAGAAGGCGTAATAGCCAGCATAGCAACAGCAGCGGCAAACGAAAGCAGGGCAGTTTTCATAGTCAGGAAAGGGTTGAAAAGGTTGAAATTTTGGAGAATCAAGCTATTAGCTAGCTTAGGATTATCCGGTGAAAAAATATCAAGCGCTTGTCTTCCCCATTGCAAGTGCGATGCCAGGCACCCCATGCCAGCATGCTTCTCTCCTACTTTATCTATGAATACCCCAAACTTACCGCCGAAGAGCTAAGCTTCACCTATAGGCTTTGTCAGGTGCTGTTGACTCTACGACTCGGCGGGAGTTTGCCCCAGATTATTGGCGACTTCGCGCACCGTTTCGGTCAGGTAGCTAGGTACCTCCGCGTTGGGGAGCAATAACTTCAACAAGCGCATGTACTTCGCCCGCCCTTCCGTTAACATTGGCGGAGATACTTCCACCGTAAATACGTCAAACGGCTCTACCTTCTGCACCCCTACCAACAGGAAACGATCGGCATGCAACGCATCGGAGTAGAACGCAGCTTGCCGGTCGTAGTCATAGCCACTGCACTGAGCCAGGAAGTGGTTGTAGTCGCGGGCCAGCGTCGTCTTGAAGTCGATAATTGTGTAGGGGTGCCCTGGCTGATCAACCACCAGATCGGCTCGTAGCTTACACAGGGTATTGGTCGTCGGCTCCGTGAAGATACAGCTTGGCTCGGGCGTACCGGCTTGCAGCAACGCGTTCAACTCGGGGTTGAGCTTCACGCCATCAACCAGCCACCACACGAGCGTGTCGTTGATGCCAGGCTGGCCGGGCGTATATAATTCGGGCTCTAGCAAGGCCGTGTGAAAAGCCGTACCCAAGCTCAACGCGTTGAGGGCAGAAATTGGCCGGGGTGGCCGCCCATTAAGTGCATCCCGCAGGCGCGACAAATCGGAATTAGCAATAGCAGGCGCGGCCCGATAGTCGTCGTACGACAGGCGCAATAAGTCAGGGCGGCGGAAATTTTCGGGTTGTACAGACACGGGAATAGAACAAGAGAAACCGCAAAATAGCTCCTTACGCACCCTAGGTTTGGAGGGTCGGGCTTGGTTTGCTTTTTCCTGCTTCTTACCTCTTTCGTCCAAAAAGCATGCACACCTAATCGCTTGTCTAGTTTTGGTACTTATCGGCACTAGCAATAACCTGCGAGAGCAGATGCAGCGCATCTAGCAGCTTCGCTAGCTCGACTATAAAACCAGCCTTCAAGGCATGAAAGGCCTTATTTAATGCTAAATAAGAATTTGGCAATACTCTAATCGGGTACAGATGCGGCCGGAAATTTGTATGCCGTTTTTGTACTTAGCAATTCCGGCTATCTTTCTTTGATTGGTTCAATATCTTCTTTAAATCGTGCGACATCTACTCTTCTGTTCTATTCTTGGACTCGGTGTAACTCACTCCGCGCTGGCTGGTTTGCTGGCAGGAGCCGGGAATACTGATTCCACCAAAACGACCTCGGGTGTTGCTGATCCTGCCGTAGCGCAAGGTGCTGGCACGGGTCTTACAGCTTTCTATTTTAATAATGGCACGTTGGCAGGCGCTCCAACGCTCCAGCGCGTGGATGCTACCGTTGATTTTCGCTGGGGCAAAGGGGCGCCGGCATCTAGCGTACCCGCTGACTATTTCTCGGTGCGTTGGGAGGGCTTGCTAGCAGCGCCCACCACTGGCAGCTACACGTTTGCCGTCCCATCGGACAGCGGCGTGCGGCTGTGGGTCAATGGAAAAAAAGTAATTGATACGTGGAGCACAAAGGGCACCACCAGCATTATCGGAGTACCTGTGAGCCTAGCTGCGGGAGAAAAAACTAGCCTAAAGCTCGAATACTACGAGGAAGAAGGCGACGCCACCGTGCAATTGATGTGGACGCCACCCGGCAAAGCGCCTCAGATTATTCCGATGTCGTACCTGTATCCGGCGGGCTCGCCGACTACCCCCGACCCAACGGGGCCGGCCCAACCAGCCGTAGCCGCTGCCCCCAAGCCTACGGATGCTAGCGCTACGGCTAAGACACCCGCCGCGCCGGCACCAGTTGTAACTACCGAGGCAGTAGCGGTGGCAATGCCCACCATGCCGGCACCGCAGGCCAAGCCGACGCCCCCCGCACCCCGACCGGCGGCTCCCGTTGCGCCCAAGCCAGCCCCGGCCCCAAAACCCGTAGCAGCTGAACCAAAAGAGAAAGGACCAAAGCCCGCAAAGCCTTCGTCTTCGGCTCCTAAGCTGGTGCGAGCCCCCAGACCGGTAGCTACTCCGGCCCCGGAGGCAGAGGTGCTGGCGGGTGTGTTCACACTGAAAGTCCGCACGACGGGTACCCCGCTCGAAGTTAGCGAACCTAGCCACCCATACACTGGCGAAAGCTTAACGGCAGCTAGCACCACGCCCACCGACCCACAATGGAAGATTGAGAGCGTAGGCGAAGGCTATTACCGCATCGTAGTGCAGGGCAGCAACAGAGTGCTGGAAGTGCTAGGTAGCGAAACCTCCAATGGCACGCCTCTGAGTCTGTGGACCTATTATAGCGGTAATAACCAGCTCTGGCGCATCGAGCCCGTGGGCGAGGGCTATTATAAGCTCATTGCCAAGCACAGCCGCAAAGCCCTGACGTCGAAAATTCCGGCGGAGGGTGGCCTTCAGCAGTGGCGCTACAGCGGGCGCGAAGACCAGCAGTGGAAACTGGAACCCGCTACCGTGAAGCCGCCGACCATGGTAGCTAGTAACGTACCGGGTGTGGGCGCCAATAACATGAGCGTGTACCCCAACCCGTCGAACGGCGTGGTGCAGATGAACTATCAGCTGCCCGAGTCGTTGCCGCTGGGCTGGGTACTTTATGATCAACGTGGCGTGGTAGTGCGTGTTTCCGATTATCGGCGACAAACTGCGGGCCCGCACAACCAGACGCTTGATTTTCTGACGCTGCCCACCGGCGACTACAACCTGCACTTAACGGTAGGTACGGTTACAACCCAACAGCCTGTTATTATTCGTCACCCGAAAGGTAACACGGATGAGACACAAGCGTCGAAGTAACCTAGCTCAGTACCAACAGGAGGTTACTATCCACACAACACAAACGGCCTGGTTGCTGATGCTCGCGAAGAGGTCGGTGGCCAGGCCACTGCGTTTTTACGCACGATGCTTAGCGGGTAGTGATGCGCTCTTCACCACCTTTACCCGATATTGCGGCCGCATTACCGTCCGTGTGCCCCACGAACTATTCTTCAACTTTTGCCCGCATGAGTCACGTAACTATCAGCAGCTTAGAAGAGCTTTCCCGCTACGAAGGTCAGGAGCTAGGCGTCTCGCCTTACTTTCAAGTCACGCAGCCCCAAATCAACTTGTTTGCCGAAGCCACCCTCGACCACCAGTGGATACACGTGGACGCGGAGCGCGCCCAACGTGAGTCGCCCTTCCAGGCGCCTATCGCCCACGGCTACCTGACGCTGTCGTTGCTACCGTATCTGTGGACGCAGATTGTAACCATCAACAATCTGAAGCTCCAGGTAAACTATGAGATTGAAAGTTTACGCTTCAACCAGCCAGTGAAAGTGGACAGCTACGTGCGACTTCGCGCCAAGATACTCTCGATCAAAAACCTGCGCGGTGTAGCTAAGACCAGAATCGAAGTAAATCTGGAAATTCAGGACCAGCCCAAACCTGCTTACACCGGCGTCATTACGTTTCTCTACCACTTCGAGAAATAACCCACGTTAGCTCGCTTTTCGCTGCCCTACAGCCCTACCAAATACTTGGTGGGGCTGTGCTATTTTCTGCCGACAGTATTCGACCTTGTATAATTGAAATAGCCTTTAGTCGGCAAGCATCGTTGGTTGGGCCGTTCACTTGTACTGCTTCTTGTGCCAAGCACCGTCAGCTTGGTCTACTTGCTCTGTTTCCTTACCTATGCCTAATTCTACTTTCGTGCAACGCTTTCCTAAGCGTTTACTGCTGGCTAGCTTGCTTGCAGTGCCTTTCGCTTCTGCCCTGGCTGCCGACCCACCGACGGCCGCTTACTTCACCGAGCCGGCCGTGTCGCCCGACCGCACCGAGCTAGCCTTTGTATCGGGTGGGGACATCTGGACGGTGCCGGTGGGTGGTGGCGAAGCGAGGCTCTTGGTAGCACACCCCGCTACCGAATCTCGTCCGCTGTACTCACCAGATGGTAAATCGCTGGCCTTCACCTCAACTCGCACGGGCGCCGGCGACGTGTACGTGCTCAACCTAGAAAGTGGGCAACTGCGGCGCCTCACTTTCGACGATGCCAACGATCAGCTCGACGCTTGGTCGCCCGACGGCAAGTGGCTCTACTTCTCCTCCACCAGCCACGACATTGCCTCCATGAACGACATCTACCGGGTGTCGGTGGGCGGGGGCACGCCCATGCCCGTGAGTGCCGACCGCTACGCTAACGAGTTTTTTACGGCCCCGGCGCCCGACGGCAAGAACCTAGCTTTTTCGGCGCGCGGGGTGGCTTCCAATTACTGGTGGCGCCACGGACACAGCCATTTAGACGAAGCCGAAATCTGGCTGCGGCGCGAAAAGGATGGCAAACCCAGCTACGAATCCCTGACCTCGAGCGGCGCTAAAGACTTGTGGCCGATGTGGGCCGCGGGCGGGCAACGGCTCTTTTTTGTCTCCGACCGCGGCGGCAACGAAAACCTTTGGACCATCGGCCTTGACCACTCCCCGGCCCGGCAAGTGACCAGCTTCAAAGATGGCCGCCTGCTCTGGCCTAGCATTTCCTACGACGGCAAGCTGATCGTGTTCGAGCGTAATTTTCGCCTCTGGACCTTGGATGCCGATAATGGGCAGGTGAAGGAAATTGCTATTCGGCGCCGCGGGGCGCCGGCCGGTAGCCCCGTGGAGCGGGTGCGCTTCACCGACCGCTTGCAAGAGCTAGCCTTGTCGCCCGATGGCAAGAAGGTGGCCTTTGTGGTGCACGGCGAAGTATTTGCCACTAGCGCAACGGCCGGCGGCGAGGCCACGCGCCTGACCATCACGCCCGCCGCCGAAATGGAGATTTCTTGGTCGCCAGACAGTCGTAGCCTTCTTTACCTTTCGGAGCGCGACGCGGCCACGCACATCTACCGTTACGACTTCGGCACGGGCAAGGAAACGCGCCTCACCAACGACAAGCTCAACGACGCGTCGCCGCGCCTTTCGCCAGATGGCAAGCTGCTGGCGTTCGAGCGCAATGCCCGCGAGTTGCGCGTGCTCGACCTAGGTAGCAAGCGGGAAAGCGTAGTGGCCACCGCCAGCTTCGACCGGATACCACTGCACGCCGAGCGCTCTTTCACTTGGTCGCCGGACGGCAAGTGGCTAGCGTTTCTGCCCCGCGGCGCGCGGCGCTTCACCAACGTTTCGGTGGTGCCCGCGGTGGGTGGGAAAGAAGCTAGGCCCGTCAGCTTTGTGGCCAATACCAACAGCAACGGCGTATCGTGGAGTCCTGATGGGAAGTTTCTCCTCTTCGACACCGGCCAGCGCACCGAGGACGCCCAGGTGGCCCGCATCGATTTGCTGCCGCGCACGCCGCGCTTCCGCGAAGACCAGTTCCGCGACTTGTTTCGCGAGCAACAAACTCCCACGCCAACAGCACCCGATAAAAATACGGCCCCAACGGTAAAGCCGGCCGGCCCGCTGCCTACCGCCGCGCCCGACTCCGGGCGAGCAGCTAGCCCTAGCTATGCGGCTGGTCGGGGGAAAAAGCGGGGCGGCAAGAACACGGCCAACGCAGCAGCAGCCGATTCTGCTGCTCCCAAGCAGCCGGTGAGCATTGTGTTCGACGACATTCGGCGCCGGCTGAGCTTGCTGCCTATTGGCGTCAACGTGAACTCGCACACAATCAGCCCCAATGGGAAGTGGCTACTGCTAACAGCTTTCGTAGCAAATCAGTCGAATCTCTACCTCTACTCGCTCGATGAACTGAGCCGGGAAACGGCCGTTGTCAAGCAGCTCACGTCCACGGTAGGCCTGAAGCGCGACGCCCAATTTTCGCCCGACGGCAAAGAGATTTATTACCTCGACCAAGGCAAGATTCAACTTATTTCGGTAGATCCGGAGAAAGGTAAGGCACGTGCGCTGACCGTTTCGGCAGAGATGGACGTGGATTTTGAGCGCGAAAAGCAAGCGGTATTTGAGCAGGCTTGGAGCTACCTGCGCGACCATTTCAACGACCCTAGCTTTAACGGCGCCAACTGGGTGGCCCTGCACGATCAGTATGCCCCGTATATTGCCGGCGCCCGCACCGTGGACGAAGCGCGCCGCTTAGTGAACTTAATGATTGGGGAGCTGAATGCTTCGCACACGGGCTTGAACCCAGCCGCCCCGGCCGCTGGCACGGTTTCGCCTTCCACTGGCCGACTAGGAGTTGAATTCAACCGCGAAGAATACGAGCAGCGCGGTCGGTTGCAAATTACCTCGGTGCTGCCGCTAAGCGCAGGCGACTTGGCTGGCCTCAAGCCCGGCGACTACCTCCTGGCCCTCGATGGACAAGAACTTATAGCTCCCGTTAACCTTGACGAACTGCTACAATACAAAGTAAACCGCCGCGTGACCTTGCGCGTGGCTTCGAACGCCAAAGGCACCAGCGCCCACGATGTAGCGGTACGCCCCTTGAGCCGCGACACGGAAAAAGGCCTAGCGTACCGCCAATGGGTGGAAGAGCGCCGCGCTTATGTAGCCAAAGCCAGCGGCGGCCGCCTCGGCTACGTGCACATGTACGACATGTCGGCCAACTCACTGGCGCAGCTTTACCTAGACCTCGACGCTGAGAACCTAGGTCGGGAAGGCGTGGTGGTGGACGTGCGTAACAACAACGGTGGTTTCGTGAACGTGTACGCCATCGACGTGCTAGCCCGCCGCAGCTACCTGACCATGACCAACCGCAATCTGCCGCAAGCCATTCCGGTGCGGGGCTCGCTGGGGCAGCGCGCCGTAGAACTGCCCACCATCCTCGTCACAAACCAGCACTCCCTTTCCGACGCCGAAGACTTTACCGAAGGCTACCGCGCCCTGAACCTAGGGAAGATTGTGGGTGAGCCAACGGGCGGCTGGATCATCTTCACGTCTAACGTTTCCTTGCTCGATGGCTCCAGCCTGCGCCTGCCCAACACCACCATCCGCGCCACCCGCGACGGGCAAGTGATGGAGATGAACCCGCGTCCGGTAGATGTGCCCGTCGCTCGGCCTATTGGGGAGAGCTATGCCAACCGCGACGTACAACTGGACACAGCCGTGCGGGAGCTGCTTACGCAGCTAGCTGGCACGAGCAAAAGCAAACCAGCTAGCACAGGCGGAGGAAATTAAAAAGAGACCAGTCCGGCTGCGCTGGCGGCGGCCGGACTGGTCTCTTTGGCACGACAAAGGAATGAGGCGAGCCTAGCTAGGCTCGCCTCATTCCTTTGTCATTTCTTGCCGCCGCATGGGCATTTTATCAATAGTGCCGAACAGCTCCTGCGTGGTTAATGCTTCCTTTTGGCGCAGCTTCACGCCGCCGTCTTTGCCAATCAGCAGCACGGCGAATTGCGCTGGGTCGACTTTAACCTGCTGTTGCAAATACTGTTTATCGGCGGCCGATAGCTGAGTGGCAACTAGCTCTAGCACCTGAATGTCCCGGCTGCGGGTCGCGCCTTGCTCCTGGGCCAAAAGGCTTTTTTGCTGCTTGAACTCCGCGTTGTCGGAAGTAGGAGCATAAAGCAGCACGATACGCTTTTGCCACCGACTAGCGCGCAACGTCTCGGCCAAAGAAGGGTGCTGAGCGGATTGCGTCATGGCCAAGAGCGGCGCCACCAGTAGGCACCCTAGGATGATGAAACGAAGTTGAAGCCTCATACCAAGCTAACCTTCGCCTGCTACCAAAGGTTGCCGAAACCCGGCCGCAAGAATGCACCTTGGCGCGTTCTTACAAACCTTTCTTAGCCATTTCCATTTCGAGGCTCGCCATAATGAACGGCCCTACTCCCTTAAAATCGTTCTTTTTGATTGGCTCGCTGAGGTAGTACTCGTAGCTGCCGTCGCGGTAGGGGTCGCCACCTAGGCCGCCTACGCTCACGGTACCGTTCATGGCCAGGGCACCACTGGGGGCTGTTTCAATGAAGTTCTTCACCAAGCCTTGATAGCCTTTTTGGGCCACAGCCGCGTACTTTTTATCCAGGTACCCTAGGCGCACGCCCTTCGCTATGGCGTACACAAACATGCTCGACGAGGAGGTTTCGATGTAGTTGCCAGCGCGGGTGCCTTGGTCGGTTACCTGGTACCAGCCACCGGTTTTGGGGTCTTGAAACTTCACTAGCACCGGAGCTAGGCGTTGCAAGTCTTTAACAAGCTGCTGGCGCTGCGGGTGGCTTTTGGGAAAGTAATCGAGCACATCGACCAGGGCCATGGCGTACCAGCCCATGCCGCGGCTCCAGAAGTTCGGCGACTGGCCGGTCTGCTTGTTGGCCCATTTCTGCTCCTTGCTCTCGTCGTAGGCGTGGTAGAGCAGGCCCGTTTTTGGATCGACGCAGTATTTTTCAATCAGTGCAAACTGCTTGGCAATGTCGTCGAAGTTGGCGGGTTGGTTGTAGATCTTGCTGTACTCGGCATAAAAGGGCTCCAGCATGTAGAGGCCATCGAGCCACATTTGGTTGGGGTAGCGCTTCTTGTGCCAGAAGCCGCCTTCCTTGGTGCGCGGGTGGGTGGTGAGCTGTTGGCGCAGCAAGTCGGCGGCCTTGCGGTATTTGGTTTCCTGGGGAAAGCGCTGCGCCAGCGTGAGCACCGAGCGGCCCGTCGGAATGTTATCTACGCTGTAGTCGTCGGGCTTGTAGCCGGTGATAGTGCCATCGGGCTGCACCGAGTAATCTACGATCTTACGCACGTAGTTGAAATAGCGCGGGTCGCCGGAGCGCTGCCCCACGCGCTCTAGCGCCGTCAGCATCACGCCTTGCTCGTAGCCCCAGCGCGCCGCCTTGCTTTTGGCAATGCCCAAGGAATCGGGGTATTCGGCAATAAACGAATCGGCCATGCGCTGCGAAAGCGGCTTTGTGGCAGTCGTCGACGCGCTAGGTTTCGTTTGGGCCCAGCTAGCCTGACTGAGCAGCAACAAACCGAGCAGGAATTGAAAGTAGGTCTTCATAGGGGAGAAAAGGATAAAGCTAAAGTTTCGCGTTGAGCTAGGTTGTCGCCAGTACCGGGCAGCTGCTTTGCGCCGCGGGCTTATGGCATTTTTTGCAGGCCTTCCCACTTCACTTTCCAGTCCTTTGGGATGCCGGGAGTCGCTTCGTTGCTGCCCTCATACCCGGCGCACATAAGGGCGATGGCGGCCAGCAAGCCCCCGTTGCCGGGCAAGTAAATGCGCAGGCGGTCGTCCTGAAAGTTGTGGCCGTTGGGCAGGTAGGTGTTGGTGTGCACCTTCATCAGGAGCGCGTCCACCGCTTTGTCGGGTAGGCCGAGGCGGGTGGCGGTCATGGCGGTCATAGGGAAGTCCCAGCCCCAGGTTTTGTCCCAGCTCCAATCTTTCCAAATCAGGTCGAAGGTGCGGCGCATCGTGGCGGCGTCTTGCTGCCCCGTGGCGGGCATCATGCCGAGCGCCCCAAACACCGACGGGTGGTCGGTTTTGTACTCGGGGTTGGTGTAGGAGTCAGGGGCGCTTTCGGCAGCTAGGTACACGCCGTTGGCTTCGGGCAGCTTCGAGAGCTTTTTGATCACCTCATCCCACTTTGGGTTGCGCCCTAGGCCGGCCCGCTCGCGCCACTGCTGCGCCACGTTTAGGGCCCAGTGCCAGTACACCAGCTCGTAGGTTGGGTTGAACGTCTCCTCCGCTTTGAAGCGCTCCTGCGCCGGAATCACGCCCTTCCCTAGGATGTAACGGTCTTTGTCTTTTTCATAAAACGGGTACGACGCCATAAACTCAGCCGTGCCGAATACCATGTCCTGGTATTTCTTCAGCGTTGCCGGGTTCTTGTGTGCCCGGTACACCAGCTCGGCCATGTAAATGGGGTGTGGCTGCTGCCAGATCAAAAACGCACCCACCGACGACGGGGCCTCCTTGCCTTGGTTGTCGGTCATTTTCTGCCACCGCAACCCCTCAAAGCCTTGGCGCTTGGCAATGGCTTTGGCACCGGCCTGAATTTCGGGGCGTAGGTACCAATCGAGGCTTTCTTCCAACAAGTCGGTGCGGCCCCAGAGGCCGTAGTGCATGTCGTGCCACCAGTGCATTTCGAGGTGGGGCTTGCCAAACCAGCTGTTGTAGGTCAGGCCGGTTTCCTGGGGCGGAAAGTGGCCGGTCGTCTGGGTGCGGATAAGATACTGCGACAGGATGATGCGCCGCTCTAGCTCGGCAGCTCTAGGGTCGGGGGTGCCGCTGAAATCAACGGCGCCGCCGCTGCTCCAGAAACCCGCCCAGCGCGTTTGGCTATTTGCAAGAGCAGCCGCGAAGGGTGGCACCGTGTCGGTCTTGTTGGCGGCGGTAAACCGGCAGCTTACCTCAAACGTGTCTTGCGTTTTGCCGGGCGTGAGCACAAACTCGTGCGGCCGCCCCGCAGCTAGCTTCGCCGCGTCGTCGTTCCAGATCAGCCCCACGAAGTACTGATCCGCATCCAGCTTATGCGACACCGTGGCAGTGTGGCCTTTCTGCCGTTCAATTGTAGAAGTGTGCTGGTCATTGTGGGTGTAGTTCACGCCCGTATCGTCCCACTCGGCGGTCGGAAACGGGAACCGCAAAGCTACCTTCAGGCGCTGTTGTTTCAGGAGCGGCGACTTCACCCGCACGGCTACCAAATCCTCAGCCTGGTGCCCTACCGTCACGACATCAACCGGCGTCCCTTCCAAGGTGAAGTGGCTCGTGATTTCGCCCGTCCACGGGTTCAGCACTTGCCGAATGTCGCGCAAGTCTTTGATGGTGGCTTTCGCGCCGTTTTTCTTCAGCAGCACAAAACCTAGGTTGCCGAGCTGCAAGCGGTGCGGGTTGGCCCGCAGAAAATCTTGCGCCACCTTGGCTCGCTCCGGCGTCTTAACTTGCACGGTATAAGGGATTTTTCGCCCATTGAGCAGATACTCGCGCTGGGCCTCCTCCACCTTGTAGTTGTTAGGATTCGGGAAGCTATGCCAGCCCCACTCCGATTCTGTACCCAGAGGCACGCCCTTTTGGTAGTATTCAGGAAAAGTTTGCAGGCCTGTGATGTCGGTGGTGAAGGCAAACTTACCGTTGCCAACTGTCAGCGACGACAATGAGTCCGTCTTGGTGTTCACCACTTTATGCCGCTCCACCAGCGCCTTCCGGTCGATGGGGGTTTGTTGGGCAGCGAGGGGCAAAGCACCTAGGGTTCCGGAGGTTAAGAATAGGCTAGCTAAGAATCTGGAAGGGTAAGGCATAGGCAATGCTTAGGTTGTTTTCTGTGTGGAGAGATGAAGAGACGGGAGTTTACTCACGGACCAAGGTCGCGCTCATCAGCCCAATGACAACGTCGTTGGCCAGCGCTTTCACGGTTAAGCTTTTCAGCTTTTTCTGGGGGTTTAGTGGCATATCGAGCACGGTAGCCGCCCCCCCCTCGATGGCACGGGTGCTGAAACCTTTGATGGTCGTGTACTGACTGAAGTCGCGGGTGACGAGGCCGGTTTGCAGGTGCACGCGCCATGGCTTGGGGGCGTCGGTGGTGAAAGCAAAGCCATCTTGGGCGTAGTCTTGCTCAATGGGCCACCAATTCTCGGGGTTGCGCAACGCGAGGGTTTCGCGGGAGCCGTCGGCGTAGGTCACGATGACTTCGCCGTTGGTCAGGCGGGTTTGCATGGGGTTTGTGGAGCCCGCCATTAGCAGGTAGGCGTGGGTGGCTTTGCCTTTGAGCGGCACCGTTTGCTCGGCTTTGTAATTATCCCACTGCGACACAAACAGCACGTTCTTCTCCCCGGCCGCACTTGGCGTGCGCAGCGGCGCGCCCCATGGCAGCTGAATCTGGTTCTGCAGGCCAGCTAGCTTGCGCAACCCTATGTCGTTGATAATGGCTTGCGTGAGCGGGTAGCACCAGTTGCCGATGCCCTGCGTAGGCAACTGCAACGTAGGCCCCTTCGGCCGCGGCGACAGGTATTTATTCTGAAAAATACTGGTCACCTTATCGTTGTAGTACGGAGCTAGGTCCACGGTTTCGTAGCGCGTATTCGCCTGAGCCGGGGCCGCCCAGGCCAATAGGTGTTGGGTCACGCGCTGGTTTTTGCCCCATTCTACCACGACAGGGTTGCTACCAGGCACAAGCTGAGCAGCTGGCACGGCTATAGCCGCCGACATGGCATGCGCCGGCACACGAATAGCATCAACGGATGCCCTCTTGCCCCTACCGACCGTCACGCGGGCTTGCACGGGCGCATCCGTATGGTTTTGCAGTTGAAATTGCAGGCTATTCGTTTCGGGTAATTCGTTAACAGTTAACGCTTGATGCACCTCCACTGGCAACGGCGCCCACCACGTTAGCTCGCCCTGGCGGAGTTGGGCAAAGGCGGTGCGACTACCTATTTCGCCCGCTACCCTAGCTTTCAGCTCGTTGCCCTGCGCCGTGGCTTCTTGCAGTATTTGTTGCGGATCGAACAGCTTCGTGATGCTGGCATGCGGCAAGCGGACAGTCATTGCGGCGCCCGTAGCATACTCGGAAGCTAGGCTTGGTACATCGGGCGCGGCACCTTCCCACTCAATAGTGACTACGTACTGCGCCGCCGGGGCGCTGTCAACCTCGATGCTAGGTTGCCCAACGGCCGAATCCACGTTTTTCCACGCTGCTTTTTGTCCATTCACCGTCAGGCTCTTAATGGTCGTTGTGCGGGCTTGCACTTGCAGCTGGAGCTTCAAGGGCTTGGCAAAATGCGGCGTGAGCGTGTACGTATCGTGGTTGCCTTGGCGCTTGAAGTCGAAACCTAGGTCGGGCACTTGCAGGGTGGCTGAGTTCCAGGCCATCGGCAAGCCCGGCCGGATCGTGAGCGTACCGGCCAGCACATTAGGCACAATGCCAAATAAGCCCTCCACCAACGAGCGCGCCGTCATGGCTACGGGGTCAGCGAAGTCCCGGTATAGCTCGCCGCGGTTGGCGTCGTAGAAGGAAATCTGCTGGATATTACCGGGGCTGGAACCTAGGTACATGCTTTCCAACAACGCACTCTTCCACAGTTTGAAGGCTTCTTCGGGGCGGCCGGCTTGCCAGTTGGCGAGGGTAGTATGCAGCACCTCAGCCATTGCCACGTTGTTTAGCGACCAGTCGTAGGGTTGCCAGTTGGTAGTCGACAGCAGGTAGTAGCCATCATCGGGAAGGCCTGCGGCGCGCACCGGGATATGCGGAATCTCCGCCTCTACGTAGCGTAGCGCTTGGTAGGCCTGAAAGGCATCGGGCACCTCGGAGTCGAGGGCGTGGTAAATGGTCCAGAGGCCGGCACTCGGGTGTAGCTGCTTCAACCCCAGAGCATCTTGATACTCTGCGTACCAGCCTTTGCCTGGTTGCCACAGCCGTGTGTTCAGGGCCTGCCGAATTTGTGTGGCTTCCTGGCGGTACGGCTCCGGGTTTTCGCCAATCTGCGCCGCAATGGCCGCCGCCACCGAGTTCGACCAATAGGTATAGGCTGATGAATGCGTGACGGCGCCACCGCTGTACTGCAGGGCGTCGCTGGCCCAAATGGTGGCGTAAGCGTCGTACAGGCCGTCGTTGTCGGCGTCGAAGTTGCGCTTTTCCCAGGCGAGGTGCCGCTGTAGCACGGGCCACATTTCCTTGGCAAACACTAGGTCGCCGGTCCAGTAGAAGTGTCGCAGCAGGGCATCAATGTACACCAGATTCATGTCGTAGTGGTGCGGGCGGAAGTCGCCGCCGGGGTTGCGGCTGATGTAGCCGTCGCTGTACACACTAGTGCCTAGCTTTTCCAAGCTGCGCGCTAGGTTCAGGGTCGTGTCCATCACGATTGGTCCGGCCGGGATAGTCAGCTGCGACTTAGCATAGGCGCGGAAGTGCGCTTGGGCACGGTCGTGCCAACCGAGCGGATCGGCCACGTACGGCCCACGCCAGCCGTTGAGGCGCATGCGCCATGCCACCGAGCCGTGCATATACGAGGGGTATTCCCAGATAGCATCGGCGGCCACGCTCAATGCGCCCCCTAGGGTATTGATGTACGGGTCGGGCGTTACGACTTGCACCCGATTAGCAAGTTGTTGGCGGGCTGCTTCCGCCTTGCTAAAAGCGCTAGGTAAATCTGCATAGCGCAGGCGCACAGTCTCCTCCGCCTTTTGCACCGCAACATACAGCTCCTCTCCTGCTTTGGCCGGCACCACGCCCGTCAGCACTGGTGCACCCGCAACTTTAGAGGCCAGGAGTTGCTGCGGTGAGTCTTGCTGGGCGGCGTCGGCTAGGTGCGTGGCAGAAGTTGGCGGCACCACGCCAAGCAAGCTCTTGCGCACCATAGGCGTAGGCTTCTTCGTTTGACCGACCGGCTGAATTTCGTAGCGCTCGGCTTCCGTACTTTTAGCTTCGGCGCCATATTGGAGCGTGAAGGCATTATTCGTCAGCACAAACGTGTTGCCTTGGCAGTACTCTGGCTTTAGGTAAAAACTAGATTCCGGATCAGCACCGATGTCACCGTCGCGGCTAAACTTTTTACCCGTAGCACCGCCGTAGGCCCAGAGCAGGCGCACTTGTCCGGCTGGCACTTTATCGAACCTAGCTTTTACTAGCATGCCCTCGGCGTCGGCCATAGCCAGTACTTCCAAGTGCAGCTGCCCTGTGCCAAGCAGCGGGTCTTCAATGTCGTAGAGCATGCCACCGGGGCGGTAGCGGGCGGTGATCTTCTCGGCTTTAATCAACCATTTACTCTGGCCAGTGGCATCAAGCAATCCAAACTTGAGGTTGCCGCCCATGCCGGGCAGGTACAGCGCAAATTCCGGCAAGTCACCCGCCTCGACGCGAAAAGCAGTATTGGTGCCGTACAGGGCGCGGGTGAAGCGCTTGTTGCCATGACTGATGACGAAGTCTTGGCCATCGGGGTGGTAGCGGAGCGTGCGCTGCTGGTCGTGCCAGCGGCTAGGTTGGCTAGAGCTGGTCTTATAGGCGGTTTGCCCCGCTGAAGTATGCGCCCCAATTAACCCAATTCCAAGCAGCAACAACCAACCCACCGTACGGCCTTTTTGGCCTAGGTCTACATACTGCGAAGTCGATGCTGAAACGCTCATCAAATAAGTAACGGGTACGTATTCTAAAAAAGAAGCCCGGCCTCGCAGTGTATATACTCTGCGAAAACCGGGCTTGCTAATTATTACCTGACCTTATTGATAGCCAAGGTTTTGATCATATAAGCCAGGAGCGGCACTCCGTTCAGCTTGTGGCACGGGATAGATGATTTGGTTGGCATCTACGTTGCGGCTCATGCGGTTACGCGTGTCTTCCTTGGGAATCCAGGCGTTGATGGTGGTAAGTACCAAGCCTTCGCGCACCAAGTCGTGCCAGCGCGAGCCTTCACCGGCCAGCTCACGGCGGCGTTCTTCCATCAGCTGCGGTAGCGTAACGCCGGTGAGCTTGGTTGTAACGCCAGCGCGGGTGCGTACTCGGTTCACGGCATCGTCTACTTCGGCCTGGCTACCACCGGCGCCGTGCAGAATGCACTCAGCCTTCATCAGCAGCACATCGGTGTAGCGCAACACAATCCAGTTGATGCCCCAGTCGGTGCGGGTCGTGCCGCGGGCGCTTTCGTTTAGGTACTTCTTCATCAACCAGCGCGTTTCCTTGAAGCCGGTTGTGCTGGTGTAGCCCTGAGCGAAGTTGAAGGTTTTGCGGACGTCGCCGGCCGGGTAGGAATTCAACAGATCGTTAGCAATCGGCCGGATTTCCAAACCACCTGAAGCAAAAGGAATTTTCAACGCCGTGAAGTAGGCATCGGGCACCAGCAGACCGGGGAAGTCGCTACCTAGCCCTGCGCCTCCGCTCAAAAACTGGATGTCGAAGATGACCTCTTTATTATTCTCGTTGGTGTAGGAGAAAATATCAGGGTAGGAAGCTAGGAAGGAATACTTTCCGCTATTGAGCACTTCATTCAGTAGCGGCAGGGCTTTGGTGTACTCGTTGGTGGCTAGGCCCGGACCTTCAATACCGTAGGTAGGACCCGAGCGGGTCAGGTACACCAGGGCCAGCAGGCTTTTGGCAGCGTTGGATGTAGCCCGACCTACGTTGGGCTTATCGGCCGTCACGCTGCCGTCGTAGGAGGCCGGCAGGTTGGCAATAGCCGTTTGTAAGTCCGAGATAATCAGATTGTACACGTCGGCCACGGGCGTGCGGGGCACTTTCGCTACTTCCGCTGGCACCAGAGCTTTGTCAATCAGGGGCACTTTGCCGAAGAAGCGAACCAGATCGAAATAGTAGAAAGCTCGCAGGAACTTAGCCTCGCCTTCGTAGCGGGTGCGTGCGGCATCGGCCACCACACCTCCGTTGTTGGCCAGCTGGTCTAGCAGCGTGTTCACCCGGAAAATGCCGTTGTAGTTACCACTCCAAGCTTCCGCCACGTAGGGGTTGTTCACTAGCGCCGTCGAGAAGTTGTTGACCGGTGCCCAGTCGCGCACCCCTAGGTCATCGACGCCATAGATGTTATCGGAGCGGGTTTCGGAGAGATTAAGCGCCCGCGTGGGGTAAGCAACTAGCGGAGCATAGGCGGCCGACAGCGCTTGGTCAAAATCAGCCTGGGTTTGGTAGAAGGTCGGCGTTGAGCCGCTGGAAAGCGGTGTTTGATCCAGATCTTTCTCGCATCCACTCAGGGAAAGCCAGCAGACCGAGGACAAAAGAAAAACTATTTTTTTCATGAGAAGGGAAGGCTAGGCTTAGAAGGTAAAGTTCAACCCTAGAATGAGCGATTTGGCAAGCGGCAGCCCGCCGTAATCGACGCCTACCGGGAAGTTGTTGTCGCCGCCGCCGGTGTTCACGGCTTCGGGGTTGAAGCCACCTGTGTATTTGTCGTGACCGAAGAAGTTTTCAGCCGTCACGTAGACGCGCGCTCCTTGCGCGATGCTCTTTTTGATGATCAAACCTAGGTCGTAGCCCAACGTGATGTTGCGCACCCGGTAATAGTCGGAAGAGTATAGCCAGTCGGTGTTCTTGATGCGGCCGAAGGTTGAATACGCCTTGCCGCGCTGGCCAGCACCTGGATCTTCGGGGGAGCGCCACCGGTCGCGGTACAAACCGAGCACGTTATCTACTTGCCCAGTGCCCGTGCGGTCTACGGCCCGCCCAAACAGCGAGTAAATGGAACCGCCATTCTGTCCTTGCACCAGTACGCTTAGGTCAAAACCTTTGTAACGGAAGCTGTTGGTAACACCCCAGATATAATTCGGGTTTGGGTGCCCAACGATCTGGCGGTCGTTTGGATCAATTTTGCCGTCTCCGTTAGCGTCCACATATTTCGGGTCACCTACCGTTTCGGAGCCATAGAGCGCTGCGCCCCCGTCAATATCACTCTGCGACAGGATGCCATTTTGCTTCACCACATAGATGCTGTAGAGCGGCTGCCCGACTTTCAGGATGTTGTTCGGAATGTCGTACGCAGACACAATCTCAATTGGAGCGTCGCCTACGCCTAGGTGCACTACTTTATTAGAGTTGTGGCTCACGTTCACGGAAGTATTCCATTGGAACGCCCCCACTAAGTTGTGGCTGGTTAGCTCCAGTTCCAGACCGCGGTTCACTACTTCGCCGATGTTCGTTAGCTGCGTGCTGAAACCAGCGGCTGACAGCACCGGAATGTTGAGCAGCAGATCTTTGCTGGTTTTGGTGTAGTAGTCAAACGAGCCCGTCAGACGGTTTTTGAGCACGCCAAAGTCAAAGCCAACATCATATGTGCGGGATCTTTCCCACTTCAGATCAGGGTTGTTCACCCGGTTAGGCGCCTGCCCGCTTGCCTGAGCGCCGCCAAAGGTATAGTTGTAGATACCGAGGGTCGCGATGCTGCTGTAGTCGCCGATGCCGTTATTGCCGGAGTAACCTAGGCTAGCCCGCAGCTTCAAGTCGCTGATGGGCGTGATGCCCTGCATGAAGCTTTCCTGCGAAATGCGCCAGCCCAACGAGGCGGCGGGGAACACGCCAAACTTGGTATTCTCGCCAAAGCGGGAAGAACCGTCGCGGCGGATGCTGGCCGACAGCAGGTACTTGCCGGCGTAGGCGTATTGCACACGGCCGAAGTACGAAATCAGCGCACTTTGCGTCTCAGTGGTGTAGTTGCTGCCCGTGCCGCTGATGTTCGTCGCCGCATTTAGCGTGGTCACAGCTTGGTTGACGAAACCACCCGTAGCAGAAAGTGCTTGCGCGTATAGCTTGGTGAAGTTGTAGGAATAACCAGCTAGGCCCGTGATGTCGTGCTTGCCACCCAAGGTTTTGCTATACGTCAGCGTGTTTTCGTTTACGAACGTCTGCTTGCGGAAGCCGCTATAGGAGCCCGCCGCTTGGCGACTACCTAGGCTACCATTTACGAAAGCTGGCGTATACGATTTCGACTCCGCATCGGTGTTGTCGATGTTGGCCGTCGAGCGCAGAGCTAGCCCCTTAACAATCTGGAATTCACCGTAAATAGTACCTAGGGTCCGGAAGGTTCGGGTGTCACCAATCGAGTTTTGCAGCAGCCGAAGTGGGCTGTTGCGCGTTGTGCCCCAGTTATAATAAGTGAAGTTGCCCGTATTGGTGTTCAGGCCAGCCGTACTTTCCACTACCGGCGAGCTAGTTACCACCAAGTGGAGCAGGTTGTCCTTGCCTTCCACACCAGGGTCATTGGTAATGGAGTACGAGGGCGAGATGTTCAAGCCGAACTTGAACTTGTCACTGGCTTTCACCTCTACGTTCGCCCGGGCCGAGTATCGCTTGTACCCTAGGCCGATCACCATGCCATCCTGTTTCAGGTAATCACCAGAAACGTAATAGTTTACAAAATCACTAGCTCCGCTGGCGGCGAGCTGCACATCCTGCGTGAAACCAGTGCGGAAGGCTTCCTTTTGCCAGTCTACGAAGTCCAATCCTGGATGACCAGGCTGTAGCCACCGGTCATCAATCATATACTTGGGGTCGATGGTCGTTACCTTCAACGCAGCCTGCCGTTCGGTTGTGGTTTGGGTAGCAAGGCGCCCAGGGCCAGAGTTTACCCAGTTGGCATTGATAATCTCAACGGAGCGGTCAATCCACTCATCGGCGTTGAGCATATCGAGCTTTCGCACGGCTTGGGTGAAGCCTGCGTAGGTGTTCAAGTTGATCTTCGGCTTGCCCGATTTGCCCCGTTTGGTGGTAATCAGCACGACGCCGTTGGCTGCCCGCGAACCGTAAATAGCGGCGGCCGCAGCATCCTTCAACACCTCAATGTTTTCGATGTCATTGGGGTTGATATTATCCAGCGGACTGCCACTGCCGAAACGGCCAGAGGCATTTTGAGCAGCTGCCTCTAGCGGGAAGCCATCAATCACGTACAAAGGCTCATTATTGGCTGTGATAGAGCCAGCGCCACGCACCTGCACGCTAAAGCCACGGCCCGGTACGCCAGTCGTCTGCTTCACCTGCACGCCAGCTAGCTGCCCTACTAGCGCTTGATCGACGCGAGCAAGTGGCCGCTCTTGTAGCTTTTCAGCGTTAAAGGAAGCTATAGCTCCGGTCACGTCGCCCTTTTTCTGGGTGCCGTAGCCTACCACTACTACCTCGTCCAACGCTTTTGTATCTTCTACTAACTTGATGGTCAACGTTTCGGCACCTGAGAACTTGCGTTCCTGCGTTTGATAACCGATGTAGCTGAAAACCAACGACCCAGCCGTTTCCGGTACTGATAGCGTAAAGCCGCCGTCGGCGCCCGTGGTCGTACCATTGGTGGTACCTTTTACCACTACAGTCACGCCAGGCAAGCCCTCGTTATTGGCCGAAACGACCCGGCCCGTCAATTGCCACTCGGCAACGGCCTTGGCAAATGGGCGAGCTTGTAGGGAGCTGACTGCAGGATTAGCCAGCAGTAGCAGCGCGGCAAGCGCTACCGGCTGACCACGTCGCCAGTTATAGGTTTTCTTCATGGGGTAAGGGGATAATAGGTGAGCGTGAGGAAGACTGGGTGGGATAATTCTAAACTAGCTTTCGAACCTAGGCAAACCCTCCTGTAGAGTGCCGGTTAGGTGGATTGCAGCGGCCTCTTTGCACATGGGTAAGAAGTTCCCGAGCATTCGGTTAGCGCAGCGGTAGCTAGGTTCGGGGGCAGGAGCCAGACCTCACTTCTCGTCTGGCTACGCAGTGCTTTATTGTTTTACATTGGGGCTGCTCAGAACGGCGAAAGCCTCTTTATCTGCGGCGTCACCTATGCTGGTGCCGTCTTTCTTCGTGGCAGCAGTGGCTGCTTGTGCTTTGGGCTTGTTCAGTACTCTTCCATCAGCTCCAGATCTGCATCCAGCTAGGGTCACTTTGGTTACGTTCGTAGTAACTGGCTGCAGCAGATAACTGCCCCACGTGAGCAAGAAGATAACAAAGGCAGGAAGAAGCTTCATACGTCTGCAAAAGAGAAAAACCGGGCTACAATTTAAGAAGATTTCACGGAAACGTTTGCAATGCAAACGTTTGTCCATCAAAAATCATAATCGTTGACAACCTGGCAACTTAACTGGTAGAGAGACTAGGCTGTTTCTCGTAGCGCAAAGCTGAACTAGTCACCTTGCTAATCCTTCCCGCACTCTCCTGCTGCTGAGTTTTTTGCTGTTGTGCCATACAGCGCTACACCTAGCGTTTAGCTGATCTTGAACACAAACGAAGAAGCCGTCATGGCTTTCCCACCTTGCGAAGCGCAGAACATATACTCGGGCTTCCCATTGCGCATCAATAGCTGCGGACGCTCTAAGCGGCCATATCGCTTTAGGTTAGCGGGCGCGGGTGGCTCCTGCACGTAATCGCGCACGGGCAGAAAGGCAATCAGCGGATAATCCCATTTCTTGCCATCATCCGATTCTAGGTAGAGGCCGACCTCTTGGTTATACACGCCCATGTCGCGCGCCAGCATGTGAAACTTGTTGTGCTGGCGCCAGACGTAGGCATCCTCAAACTGCTTGTTATTGCCCTGCTTAGAGAAATCAATTACCGGGTTGCCCGCATATTTCACGTAGGGTCCTTCAAGTTGATCGGCAATCGCAAGACCGTACTTGCGATTGCCTCGAATGACTGGATCTGTTGCATTCACATAGTCGGCGGTGTTCCACGATTTGTAGTACAGCCAGTATTGCCCGTTCGGGTGCTTCACGAAGGCGGGGTTGGTCGTGCAATGATCATCCCAGGCGCCCGTTTCGCCGGGCAGAAGCAAGGGCTGATCAGGGCGTTTCCAAGGTCCATTGAGCGAATCAGCGGTAGCTAGGCCGATGCGCTTGGTGTCGGTCTTGCCATTGGAGTTGCCCATAAAAAACAGGCAGTACTTGCCATCCACAAACTGGATATGCGGATTATGGCACGTAGTAGCGTCCCAAAAGCCAGGGCCACGTGGGGCCAGCACGGTTTCGACGTACTGAAAAGGACCCGCAGGAGAATCGCCGATGGCGTGCGCAATTTCCGAGCTGTTGATCCAGCCGCCCATGCCCCGTTTGGCCAGCCAGCGCGAAAAAAACACGTGCACCTTACCATCGGGTCCGTAGATGGGGCTGTTGCACCACACGTACCAGTCGGGCATTTCCAACACTCGCCCAATTGGGTGCAGGTGCTTGCTGAACTTCGACAAGCTGCTTTTAGGAAAATCTAACAGCCGCTTGCCGGCGAAGCCAGTCGCAACCCGGGCGAATGGTGCTAAAGTCAGACTGGCTATAAAATCTCTGCGCGTCAGCATTTTACAAATACTTTTTCTGGTGCAGCTACCTGTTGGTGCATGGTTTCGCGCACGTTAGCCTTGGTCTGAGAATGCTCGATTCTTTCAGTTACTACCTAGCTAGCGTAACGCAAGGCACTGCGTAGTGCTTCCAAAAGTTCAGACTTGAAGCTACAAAGAATGCTGCTTGCGCTGGCCAAACCTTCCTGCACTCTTAGGGTCGTTCTGGTCATCCTATACTTTGCAAGGCTAAGTAGCCATCGGAAAAATGTACAATCAACTTTTCATTCTTATATTTCCACAGAACGTCCCGAAACCTGATCAATTGACATAGTTCAGTGAAATTTGATCGGCAATCGGATCCTTATGTTCATAGTCAAAAGCATTCTTTGTTTCATCAGATCGAGCCGGCTTAGCCAATAGCGCTTTCTTTATTTCTGCTAGTTAGAGCCCACGAAAAGGCCTTCTTAGTCAATAAAACGTTTTTCACAATAGAACCGAACACAACTAGTTACGTCTATAGCTTGTGAAGAGCAAGGCTATTCAGCCCTAGGGCAGCAAAGCTTTTGGCAGGCTATTGTTTCTCAACACGCATCACAGATTTCGGAAATGAGCCTTTCTACCCTAATTGAGTCAGATCCTCTGATCATTTCGTACGACGAGGAAAATCAATGGCTGTATGCTGATTGGCAAGGTGAGCTAGGTAACACGCAGATTAAGGAGGGCGTTGAACGTCTTCTGACTTGCTTGCAACAGACTCCTTGCCGCAAGATTTTGAACGACAATTCCAACGTTATAGGAGCTACTTGGTACTTTTCCGAATGGGTAGCGCAGGACGCTATGCCGCGCCTAGCCGAAGCGGGTCTACAATATATTGCCTGGGTATTATCACCCTCGCTGGAGTGCCGTTTGTATGCCGACCAAGCAGTAGGATTGACGAAAACGCCCTTAGCTGCTGTTTTCGACGAGCTAATCGGGGCGCACCAATGGCTGCGTTACTGCGAGCAGTGGTTTCCGGCCCAACGCTACCTAGGTACCCCAGCCCCGTAACCTAGTTAGTTCCTGCTCAGAGCATTCCCAATCAGGTAAAATAACCACGCAGCGCCCTAGCTTTTAACCAACACCTACCCTATTTGGCTTCTTCAGCCGCACCGAATAGCCTAGGGAGCATCGCTGAGCTTAGGTAAGCCGCTAGCCCCCATTCGCTTAGGCTATTGTCCGGTTACGCCACGCTGTGGTAGGATTCGTTATATTATAATGCATACAGCGGTGTATCAGCTAGATACATCCTGCTTTATTAGAATTAATCTAGTTAACTAAGTAGTGTAGGGGGTCGTACAACCGAGTTCAATTCGTGTGTAGTAGCACCGCTAGCAATCAGCTGGCGTGTACGTCATTCAGTCGCGGCTAGCTGCAAGTTAGCCAGCTTTTGCTGCACAGTATTGCATCTGTCAATATCCAACCACCTACTTAATCTATTGCTCTATGAGCAGCAAAGTTTTAACCGAACCAATCGGCGATGTGGCTGTAGGCCTACCCCCACTCCAGCGTGTGACGCTGACTATCAACGGTGCCGAAAAACAGCTAGAGGTAGCACCCTGGACTTCTCTGCTCGACCTTCTGCGTGAATACCTCGACCTAACCGGCACTAAGAAAGGCTGCGACCATGGTCAGTGCGGCGCTTGTACCGTGCTAGTGGATGGCAAACGCATCAACTCCTGCCTGACGCTGGCCGTGATGAAAGACGGCTGCGAAATCACTACGGTGGAAGGTTTGAGCAAGGGCGACCAGCTGCACCCGGTGCAGGAGGCGTTCATTGAGCACGATGCTTTCCAGTGTGGCTACTGCACGCCGGGCCAAATCTGCTCGGCCGTGGGTCTGATCAACGAAGGCCACGCCAAAACCACCGACGACATCCGCGAGCTGATGAGCGGAAACATCTGCCGCTGTGGTGCTTACCCCGGAATTGTGGCTGCCGTAGAGCAAGCCCTGAAAGTGTGCCAGCCTAACCAATAAACGATGAACAGTTTTTCCTATACCCGCGCCCAAGAGGTGGATACCGCCGTACGCGAAGTCACGCAGGATAAAGCGGCTAAGTTTATTGCTGGCGGCACCAATATTCTGGACTTGATGAAGGAGAACGTGGAGCGTCCCGACCGCCTAGTGGACATCACGCGTTTGCCTTTGCAGCAAGTGGAAAGCAACCCCGAAGGTGGCCTACGCCTAGGTGCGCTCGTGAGCAACGCCGATACGGCCTACCACCCCGAAGTGATAGAGCGATATCCGCTGCTCTCCAAAACGATTTTGGCGGGTGCTTCGGCCCAGCTGCGCAACATGGCCACCGACGGCGGCAACTTGTTTCAGCGCACCCGCTGCTACTACTTCTACGACACGGCTACGCCCTGCAACAAGCGCGAGCCTGGCTCAGGATGCTCCGCCATCAACGGCTACAACCGCATTCACGCCATCCTAGGTACCAGTGAGCAATGCATTGCCACGCACCCCAGTGATATGTGCGTGGCCTTGGCAGCCCTAGATGCTGTAGTGAATGTGAAGGGCCCAGAGGGCGAGCGGCAAATCAAGTTCGAGGATTTCCACCGCCTCCCCGGTAACGAGCCGCAGTACGACAACACCGTGAAAACCGGCGAAATCGTGACCAGCATTGACTTACCAGCGGAAGGATTTGCCAAAAACTACACCTACCTCAAGCTGCGCGACCGAGCTAGCTATGCCTTTGCGCTGGTATCCGTTGCCGTGGGCCTCGATTTGGATGGCGATACGGTTCGGGAAGCCCGTGTGGCGCTTGGTGGGGTAGCTCACAAGCCTTGGCGCAAGCCCGAAGCAGAAGCCTTATTGAAAGGCCAGAAAGCCACGAAGGAAAACTTCCGCAAAGTGGCTGATGCGCTGCTGCAAGGCGCGAAGGGCTTCGGCTCCAACACATTCAAGATTGAGCTAGCACACCGCGCCATCGTGCGGGCGCTGGTGATGGCCACTGAAATGAAAAAGAAATAATGACAGCAACTACCTATGTTGGGAAGCCGACCAGCCGCGTGGATGGTCGCGCCAAAGTAACGGGCGAAGCAAAATACGCCGCCGAGTTCAACACCCCTGGCCTAACGTATGGCTACGTACTGTCGAGCGCAATTGCTAAAGGCAAGATCAAGAAAATTGATGCCTCCGATGCGTTGAGCCTCGATGGCGTACTACAGATATTCACCCACGAAAACGCACCTAGGCCCGCGTACTTCGACCGCAAGTTTAAGGACGACGACTCAGTAGCTGGCTCTCCGTTCAAGCCACTCTACGACGCTGAGATCAAATTCAGCCAGCAGCCCATTGGCTTAGTAGTAGCCGATTCGTTTGAAGTAGCCCGCTACGCTGCGTCGCTGGTGAAGGTGGAATACGAAGCTGAGCAGCCTGACACTAATTTGCGCCGCAAGCCGAAAGGTCACAAAGCGCCCAAGGGCAAAACAGGTTTCGTGCCGCCTAAAGACCGCGGCAACGCAGATAAAGCCTTTAAAAACGCAGAGGTACAGTTTGAGGCCGAGTACTTCCACATGCCCGAACACCATAACCCGATGGAGATGTTTGCCTCCACCGTGATCATGGAGGAAGATGGCAAGTTGAAGATCTACGATAAAACGCAAGGTGCTTTTAACAGCCAAACCTACGTAACAAAGGTGTTTGGCTTGAGTAAGGAAGAAGCCCGTGTGATTAACCCATACATCGGTGGCGGCTTTGGCTCGGGCTTACGGCCCCAGTACCAGCTTTACCTGGCCGTTATGGCGGCGCTGGAACTGAAGCGGTCGGTGCGGGTAGTGCTCACGCGTCAGCAGATGTTTAGCTTTGGGCACCGCCCAGGCACGCTACAAACAGTGGCGTTGGGCGCGGCCCAAGATGGCACGTTGCAATCTATTAAGCACGAAGCCCTAGCCGAAACTTCACGCTTTGAGGAGTACACCGAAACCGTGGTAAACTGGTCGGGTATGCTCTACCACTGCGACAATGTAAAGCTAGGGTACTACTTACGTAACCTCGACCTCTACACGCCCCTAGACATGCGCGCTCCGGGTGCGGCCACTGGCATCATTGCCACGGAAACCGCCCTCGATGAGCTTTCTTATAAGCTCAACATCGACCCGCTGGAACTGCGCCTAATCAACTACGCTGAGGAAAACGAATTTGAAGGCAAGCCCTTCTCTAGCAAAGCCTTGCGTGAGTGTTATCACCAAGGAGCTGAGAAGTTTGGCTGGGCTAGGCGCAAACCACAACCTCGCTCCACTCGCGAGGGCACCAAGCTCATCGGCTGGGGTGTGGCGACTGGTATGTGGGATGCACAGCAGCAGAAAGCCGCTGCTAAAGCTAACCTATCGATTGATGGCAAACTGGTCGTAGGTAGTGGCACCGCCGACATCGGCACGGGCACCTACACGGCCATGACAATGATTGCGGCCGAGACTCTAGGGTTGCCTTTGGAGGATGTCACTTTCAAGCTTGGTGATACGACCCTGCCTCAAGCGCCTTTACAAGGCGGCTCCTGGACGGTTTCCTCGGTGGGCACGGCTGTGCAAGAAGCTTGCGAAGCCGTTGGCAAGAAGCTGCTTAAGATGGCCAAGAAAATGAAGAACTCCCCCCTATCGGGCGCTAGCTTCGAGGATGTGGAGTTTGTAGAAGGCAAAGTGCAGCTGAAAGGCGATTATGCCTCTGGCGTTTCTATCATTGAAGCCATGCGCCAAGGCGAGGTAAACTTCATTGAGGAAGAAACTACCGCACTGCCCAACTTCTTGAAGCAAATGAAATACGCCCGCAACTCGCACTCAGCG
Organism: Hymenobacter crusticola; assembly: GCF_002154225.1. Lineage (GTDB taxonomy): Bacteria > Bacteroidota > Bacteroidia > Cytophagales > Hymenobacteraceae > Hymenobacter > Hymenobacter crusticola. Next base: position 396,699 of record NZ_MTSE01000004.1, on the reverse strand, counting down.
GTGTTTGTGGAGGTGGAAGTAGACGAGGACCTAGGGCAGATCTGCGTGCGCCGGGTGGTAAGTGCCATTGCGGGTGGCCGCGTAATTAGCCCCAAAACGGCGCGCAGCCAGATTTTGGGCGGCGTGGTGTGGGGCATTAGTATGGCCTTGCACGAGGAGAGTGTACTCGACCACAACCTAGGTCGCTTCATGAACCATAACCTCGCCGAGTACCACGTAGCCGTCAACGCTGACATCCATGATATTGAAGTGATTTTCGTAGAAGAGCACGACGATATCGTGAACCCACTGGGTGCCAAAGGCCTCGGCGAAATAGGAATCGTGGGGGTAGCGGCGGCCGTTGGCAATGCCATTTACCACGCTACGGGCAAGCGCGTCCGCGACTTTCCAATTACGCTGGACAAGCTGCTCTAATCAGCGCCCAATAGCACAAAAAGCCTCGCCATTAAGGCGGGGCTTTTTTATGTAGTAGGCTGCCGCTACGCTACGAGGTTCTACCTATTCGATTAACACTGCCCATCCTCACGGGGCCAGAACCGGCCGTATAATTGTTCTACGCGCCGCCACTCACGGAGCTGCGCCAGTGCCAGATCAGCGCTTTTGGCCGTCACTTTGTAGGCACCCCAAGTGGCAATATAGACATCCTCGGCGGCCGCATGATGCGCGCGCGTGAGCTGACAATGCCCAATGTGGTGCAGCACTTCTACCCGGTACCCGTGGGTACGATAGATCAGGAGGGGATCTGGAGTCAACTTGATAAAGCGCTAAATAGGACGATAATAACTTTACTGTGGCTTAAGCCAAGGATGGAGTTTGCGTCTGAAAAAGCATATCCGCTAAGATCAGGCCAGCAAAGCCGAAACCTACGGGGCTACTTCAGATACGGATTGCTATAGTGCGATAAGTGACATGAACTTGACTCGTTTACAATAATCCTATCCAACCTAGCAAAAGAAATAACGACGACCTATAGCGCTGATTACAAATAGAATATAATCTTTTTAATTTTATATTAATTCTAACTTGGAGTATAAAACAGCCTCTGTTTTTTAGCTTTAAAAGAATGTAGAAGGCAGCTGCATTTTACCAGCTTTATTTTGCAACGCCTCGTTCAGTAGTACCTCTTTGTTCTTCGCAGAATCATGATTTCGCTTTCTTCTACTCTATCCCTTACCTACCCGATTATTCAAGCACCCATGGCGGGCACAGCTACACCTAGGTTAGCGGCGGCGGTATCCAACGCGGGTGGGCTAGGCTCCGTTGCGGTAGGTGGTTCGTCGGTAGAGGCAGTGCGGCAGATGATAGCCGAAACGCGCGCCGCTACCGATAAGCCGTTTAACGTTAATGTGTTTTGCCACCGCCCTAGCTCAACGGACGTGCCGCGCGAGAGTCGTTGGTTGGACTATCTGCGTCCCTTTTTCATGGAGCTAGGTAGCGCGCCGCCCACGAGTCTCCCCGCCCCGTATCAAAGCTTCGTCGAAAACGAGGCTATGCTGGCGCTGTTGCTCGAAACGCGTCCGCCCGTTATTAGTTTTCACTTCGGCCTCCCTACAGCCGACCAGCTAGCTGCCCTCCGGGCTACGGGGGCCACACTGCTAGCTTCCGCCACAACTCTAGCTGAGGGCCAAGCGGTGGAAGCCGCAGGCATAGATGTGGTCGTGGCTCAGGGCGTGGAAGCAGGCGGGCACCGTGGCCTGTTCGAGCCCGAGCAAGGCGATGCTGGCCTAGGTACCCTGGCTCTCACGCGTTTGCTAGTGCAACAGCTTCGCATTCCGGTAGTAGCAGCGGGCGGCATTATGGACGGCGCTGGCATTGCGGCCGTGCGGCGCCTAGGTGCCGTAGCGGCTCAGATGGGTACCGCTTTCGTAGTTTGTCCGGAGTCGGCGGCTGATGAGATATATCGCGCCGCGCTGCTGCAAAGCCCACCGCCCCTCACAGCCATTACTGCTACCATCTCCGGGCGGCCGGCGCGCGGCTTGATTAACCGATTCGTGCGCGAAATAGACCAGCCTGGCCACCCCGCAATAGCACCTTATCCGCAAGCCTACGACGCCGGCAAGCTCCTGATAGCCGCCGCCAAGCAGCACGGCGCGCCCACCGATTTTGCAGCACACTGGGCTGGGCAAGGTGTAGCTCTAGCCCGCGCCTTGCCCGCCACCGAACTCATGCGGGTGCTGGTAGCTGAAATGCAAGAAGCCAGTAAAAGCGACACACCCCAGGGTTAAAAGGAGCAGCGCCCCTCCGCAATTGCAGAGGAGCGCTGCTCCTTTTAACCCTGGGCTACCACTACGGCTTATCTACCACAACGGCGGTGCCCGTGAGCGTCATGTCGGCTTTCAGCACGCGGCCGGCTGCTAGGTCTTGGCTGAGCGGCTGCCCGCCACCGGCAAATAGCTGCACGCGGCCGGGCTGCTCTACGCGTTGCGCCTTGGCATCGAGCAAGGATAGCTGCCGCGGCGTAAGTGTGAACTGCACCGTTTTCTTCTCGCCCGGCTTTAACGACACACGCTGAAAACCTTCCAAAGCGTGCAGCGCCACGCGCCCTTTCGCGTCGGGGTGGCGCACGTAAAGCTGCACCACTTCGTCGCCAGCGCGCTGGCCAGTGTTCTGCACGTCTACACTCACGCTAACGGGCTTACCGGTTTGCGGCTTCGGCGCCGCTTTCAGGTTGCCGTACTTAAAGCTGGTGTAGCTCAGGCCGTGGCCAAATGGATACAGCGGCGTATCCTTGAAGTAACGGTACGTGCGCCCATCCATGTTGTAGTTGTCGAAGGCTGGCAGTTGGCTTTCCGACTTGTAGAACGTGACCGGCAGACGACCGCTGGGGTTGTAGTCGCCGAACAGTACATCGGCCAACGCAGTACCGGCAGCTTGGCCACCATACCAAATGTTGAGGACGGCCGGCAGGTTAGCCGCTTCCCATTGGCAGCCAATGGCGCTGCCCGTCATCATGGCAAATACTACGGGCTTGCCCGAGGATTGCAACACCTTCATTAGCTCGGTTTGCACTTTCGGCAGGGCAATGCTCGTGCGGTCGCCACCGCTGAAGCCTTCCACGTCCACCTTCATTTCCTCGCCTTCCAACCTAGGTGAGATACCGCCCACAAATACAATCGCGTCGGCGTCTTTCACTTGGGCTAGGATGTTCTGCGCGTTCATGGGCACGATGTGCGCGCCGGTGAATTTCAGAATGGAGCGGCTTACCGCCTGGAAGTACTCGATCTTGAGGTCGATCTTCTGACCAGCCGTCACTTTAATAACGTATTGGTTGGTTGATACCCCGCGGCTGTTCCAATTATCAATCGCCACGCGGTTGTCCACGTACAAGCGGTAGCCGTCGTCGCCGGTAATTTGCAGGGCTAGCTCCTCCGACTTATCTGGGGTGAACGTAGTGATGTAACGCGCCGATACATTCTCGGAAGGAAGCCCTTTCACGATTTCCATTTTCGTGTTGGCCAGGTAGCGGTCCAATCCGGCTTCCATCACCGTGGCTACGGGTTGCCCTTCCAGGTTTGTACCCTTGAAGTACTCGGCTCGAAAACCCTTCTGCCCGTTGTACGCTAGGTTTTTGTTGATGTCAAAAGCTTCATACACGGTGTTGCTCGCGTAGTCAACCCCCTGGATGTACGTCACTTCCGTGTTCTTACCTACTTTGGCTTTGATGCCTTCGAGCGGCGTAACGATGTCGGTGGGGAAACCGTTGTAGTTGCCGAGCTGCACGCTTTCGTTGTTGGCGTTCGGACCTAGCACCGCAACTTTTTTGATGTCTTTGCGCAGGGGCAGCGTGTTTTTCTCGTTCTTCAGCAGCACGATAGATTCGTGGGCCATCGTGAGGGCGTGCGCCTGGTGCGGCTGGCTCTCCACCACGCTCATCGGAATCTGGGCATACTTCACGCGCTCCACCGGGTCGAACATGCCAAGCTGGAAGCGAATCTTGTAAAGCCGCTTCACGGATACATCGAGTTGCTTCTCCGTGATCAGGTTCTTCTGTACGGATTCTAGCAGTGAGTTGTAGGTGAACAGCTTGCCAGTGGCGCACTCAATATCGGTGCCGTGTAGCACGGCATTAGCCGCGGCCGTGGCCGCATCGGGGTCCGTTTTGTGGTGCTGCCAGAAGTCGTTCAGGCCGTCGCAGTCGGAGGTGACGTAGCCCTTGAACTTCCATTTACTATAGAGGATGTCGTTCATGAGCTTGTCGCTGCCGCAGCAGGGCTGACTAGCGTAAGCGTTATAGGCGCACATCACGCCGGCCACTTTCGCATCCACAATCAGGTCGCGGAAGGCCGGTAAGTACGTGTCCCACAAGTCATAGTCGCTGATCTGGGCGTTAAACTCGTGGCGTGAGGGCTCGGGCCCGCTGTGCACGGCGAAGTGCTTGGCGCAGGCCGTAATCTTCAAATACTTAGGGTCGTCGCCCTGAAAGCCTTTCACCAGTGCCGAACCTAGCTGCCCCGTCAGGTAAGGGTCTTCGCCGTACGTTTCCTGGCCCCGTCCCCAGCGCGGGTCGCGGAAGATGTTGATGTTCGGCGTCCAGAACGTAAGGCCTTGGTAAATCCCTCGCTCCCCACGACGCACATATTCTTGGTGCACGGCCCGCGCTTCATCGGAGGTGATGGTCGCCATCTTCAGCATAGCCTGCTTATCGAAGGTAGCCGCCATGCCAATAGCTTGGGGAAACACAGTGGTTTTCATGCTCGTGCGCGCCACGCCGTGCAGGGCTTCGTTCCACCAGTTGTAGGCCGGAATACCGAGCCGGTCGATGGCTGGGGAGGCGTTCAGCATCTGCGACACCTTTTCCGGCAGCGTCAGGCGGCCTACTAGGTCATCTACTCGCTGGTCGAGGGGGAGGTCGGGGTTACGAAACGGTAAGTCTTCTAGCCTGCTAGCTTTCTTAGTGGAAGCCGTCGTGCTAGGTTTACCTGGTTGCTTATGCTGTTGAATTCCGCCTGTGAGAGCAAACAGCGCCAAGGCGATTACGGGTTTGTTCATTTGTTAGTAATCGTGAAAGTGTAGGTGCGCTTGCCTACCTAGCTCCTCCGACGCTGAAGCGGATAGCGGCAAGAAATTGCTACTCCGCGCAGCTTCTATCGTGGCCGTTAGTAGTGCAGTGCACCTCCAAGAACTGCTCTAAAGTAGCCGCCATCCTTGCTTCTGCAATCGTTTTAGAAGTAAACTAGCGCTATTAAGTCGGAAAAAACCGATGCAATCGATTGTGATATGAGCTTTTCGGCAGCGAACCGCTGGTTCACCTTCCTAGCTCGCGCGCTTTTTCCAAACATCATAACCCAACTCACCCAACCTAACTCATTCGTTTCATGAAGTCCCTCAAATTTACTTTGCTTCTTTTCTCGCTTATTCTCTTCGGGCTAGGCAGTCCTTTGCGCAGCAGCGGGGCGGCACCAAAGCGCGAGTTTTACCAGCTCAAAATCTATCACCTGCAAACCAAGGAGCAGGAACAACGCCTTGATACTTATCTGCAACAAGCTTACTTGCCCGCGCTGCACCGGGCGGGCATCGGCAAAGTTGGCGTGTTCAAGCCCATTGCCAGCACGGACGCCAGCGCGCCTGCCCCAACCGAACAGCTCGTTTTTGTCTTTATCCCGTGCACTTCTGCGGAGCAATACTTGAAGATCGATACGGACCTAGAGAAAGACAAACAGTATCAAACTGCCGCGCAAGACTACGTGAACACGGCGTTCGATAAGCCGGTGTACAGCCGCATGGAAGGCGTGTCGATGCTCGCCTTCACCAGCATGCCTAGCTTGCACCTACCTGCCTTGAAATCAGGACCGGCGGAGCGCGTGTATGAGTTGCGCAGCTACGAAAGCGCCTCCGAAAAGCTCCACGCAAATAAAGTGGCGCAGTTCAACAACGGCGAAATCGGCATCTTCAAACGCCTGAACTTCAATACGGTATTTTGCGGCCAAGTAGTGTCCGGCAGCAAGATGCCGAACCTGATGTATCTATCTGCTTTCGAAAACAAAGCGGACCAGGAAGCGCATTGGAAGACATTCGGCGCCGACCCAGAGTGGGCAAAAATGAAAGCCATGCCGGAGTACGCCAACAACATGCAGCACATGGATGTGTTTTTGCTGCATCCTGCTACTTACTCTGATATTTAGGCCTAGGTAATTCAGTAACGCGAAAATCCGTTCCGCCACGGGGGCAGTGCGTATCCAAACACCGGAATGCGCTGCCTCCGTGGCGGAACGGATTTTCGCGTTTCTATCCTAGGTAAAGTTGTACTCCGGGTGCCACTTTTCGATGGAGTGATTGTAAATGGCTTGGTTGGCCATGTGCACCGTGCAAGCGGCGCGTGCCCCGGTGAAAACATTCGAATCGGGCAGCTTCTTCTCATTCACGGCCCGGTAGAAGTCGCTTAGTGCGTACCAGGAACCATCTTTCAGCGGCTCCACGCCGGTCGTAATAGGCAAGCCGCCATTTTTATCCCAAGTGATTTTGGTGGCACCGGTCACGCCATCCACGGTACCGTACTGCTTCAAGGTTTCTTTTTCAGGGTAGTACACGCCCTCATCGACCAGCAGCGAAATGGTGCCTTTGGTGCCTTTGAGCTTGAACAAATAGCCGTCGCGGGCGTTGCCGCAGGTGGCGCCGAAGTTGCCTACCATGCCTTCGTTGGTGTAGCGCACCATCACCTGCACGTTGTCGTAGGTTTCGCGGCCGTCCTTGTAGAAGTCGATGCCGCCGGTACCGAACACCTCATCCGCGTGTGTTTCGAAAGCCCAATTGATGAAGTCCATCTGGTGCGACAGCAATTCGGCCGCTAGCCCACCCGAGTACTCCCGGTACATGCGCCAGTTGATCTTCCGCTCCAAGCTAGGTTCGGGCACGGGGCGCCGCCAACTGCCATTCCGGTCCCAGCGGCAGTCGATTTGCGTCACCTTGCCTAGGTACCCCTGCTTGATCATCTCCTTCACCCGGTAGTACAGCGGCGAGTAGCGGTACTGGTGGCCTACTTGCAAGGTTTGGTTAGGACGCTGCTGCGCCAGCTGCACCAGTTCCATAGCCTGCGGAATGTTATAGGTCATGGTCTTTTCCAAATACACCTGCTTGCCGGCCAGCAAGGCATCCTTGGCAACCTGAAAGTGCATGTTCAGCGGCACCGAGATGATAACCGCGTCAATGGCTTTGTTGTCGAGCAGGGCGCGGTAGTCGGTGTAGGTTTTGGCTTTGCCAGTGCCCCCAATCTTTTGCGCGTCGCGCAAACGGAACGGCAGATCGTCGCACAAGCCAGCTACCTCAAACTTATCCGTCAAGTCTTGCAAAATCTTCAGGAGTCCCGTGCCTCGGTCGCCGCAGCCAATAACGGCGATGCGCAGCTTGCCAGCGGCTGGCGCGGCCACGGCCTCCATGAGTCCGCCAGGCAGGAGAAGGCTGCTGGTTAAGATGCCTGTTTTCTTGAGAAAATCTCGTCGTAAAGAGTCCATTATTCGTGAAAGATTAGCTTTTGAAATCCTAGCGTGGAAGTATCAGCAACGGTGCCGTCGGGCCGCTGATAAATAAGATAAGCCTGTAAGTTATGATGACGGCGCAGAAAAGCGAGAGCATTAGCTAGGCCCATGCCCATCAAGGCGTTATCATAAGCATCGGCCGTCATAGCGTCGCGGGCGACGACGGTTACGCTCACCATTTCATTTTGAAAGGCATAACCAGTTTTAGGGTCGATGAGGTGCGCGCTCTTCACGGCGCCCCACTGCTTGAACTTGCGGTAGTTGCCTGAGGTGGTTACCCCGCCGGCGTTCAATCGGATAATCTGCCGCATACCGGCACCGGGTAAATCGGTGGTATCGGGGCGCTCAATGCCAATGCGCATGGGCTCACCGCTAGGCCATTTGCGGCCACGCACTCTGATTTCCCCTCCTAGCTCTACTAAGTAGTCGCGAACATGATTTTCTTCCAGAATTTTAGCTAGCTCATCCACGGTATATCCTTGGGCAATACCATTTAGGTCGAGATGTACTCCTGACTGGTCTTTTAGCAGAGAGTCGCCGCGTAAGTGAATCTTATCGGAGCCTACTTGCTGCAGCAGCGCCTGGATGGTAGCAGGCGCGGGCGGTGCTTCCACTTGCTGCGCCCCAAAGCCCCAAGCCCGTACCAAAGGCTCAACAGTAGCATCAAAGAGCCCATCGGTATCGTGGTACACCTCCAAGGCCTTGCGCACCACAACTTGCAAGTGTTTATCTGCCACTACTCCTCTTGCCGCATGGTTGAACTGGTTGATCCGCGAGGCTGGCGCATACAACGATAAGGAAGCGTCTATCTCGGCTAGCTTCTGTGTTATCAGTTCACTGGTAATAGTACTATCGGGGGCGTAGTAAGTAATAGCGTACGTTGTGCCTTGCGCATATCCTTGGAGGTGATGCGCGCGCTTAGCCGCAGGCGCAGGCCAAAAAAGCCATAATCCCAGGAATAGCAGCAGCGAGTGAATCATACTATTGAGTTGTAGAATCTTAGCTCTACTCACACTAATTATGCGAAATTTATAATAATTTCTTGCAAACGTTGGCGGAAACGTTTGCGAAGTCAAACTAAAAATTACCTTTGATACAAAACGAACGGTTCTCGCCGCACAAGCCTGGTGTTATTACACACGCTTGATGCAGAACTCAGCAGAGAAACACCGTCCCAGAGTTAAGTGGCTTTTGAAAAACGGGCTATGCCTCCCATAGCCTTCGACATAGTTCTCTTTTTCCCACCAATTCTTTTCTCTGCATATGATGGTACTCTACTCTGGTCACTTGCGGCAAGTGACACTTTTGTTGGTCTTGTTGTTGACCCTAGCCCTCCCTCGCGCATGGGCGCAGCAGGCCACTACCGAAATTAGTGGTCGTGTGACCGACGAGAAAGGCAGCGGCCTGCCCGGCGTGACGGTACAAGTGAAAGGCACCACCTCCGGCACCAGTTCCGACGGGGATGGCAAATACACGGTGAAGGTGCCCGCCGGCGCTAGCTCGCTGGTTTTCTCTTCGATTGGCATGACCGCGCAGACCGTTAGCATCGGCAGCCGCAAGCAGATCAACGTCTCCATGAAAGAGGACGTGAAAGCCCTCGGTGATGTAATCGTGGTAGGCTACGGTACCCAAAAGAAAAGCCAAACCACGGGCGCCATTTCCTCGGTTACGTCCAAGGAAATTGCGGAGCAGCCGCTCACCAACGCCCGCCAAGCGTTGCAGGGCCGCGCCGCTGGCGTCGACGTGATTCAGTCGGGCAGTGAGCCGGGTGGTGGCGTAACGGTGCGTATTCGCGGCCGGCGCTCCATCAACGCCTCGAACGACCCGCTGTATGTAGTAGACGGCATCCCGGTAGCGGGCGGCATCGACGACATCAACCCCCAGGATATTGCGTCTCTGGAAGTTTTGAAAGACGCCTCCGCTACGGGTATTTATGGTTCGCGCGGTGCCAACGGGGTAGTGCTCGTGACCACCAAGCGCGGTAAGGCCGGCAAGACCGTGGTGAGCTACGACGGCTATGGCGGCTTCTCACAAGCACTTGGTAAAGTCGACGTGATGAATGGGCAAGAATTTGCCGCGTACAAGCGCGAGTCCTACCGGACGGCCGGCATCTACGACGACAGCAACCCCACCACCTCCGACCAGAAAACCTTCACCGCTATTGAGCTAGATGGCATTGCCAACAACCGCAGCACCGATTACCAATCCATGCTGCTGCGCACGGGCTCTATCCAAAGCCACCAAGTAGGCATGCAGGGCGGCAGCGAGAAAACGCAGTTCTCGGTTTCCGGCAACTACTTCAAAGAGAAGGGTATCCTGAAGCAAACCGACTTCACCCGCTTCACCTTCCGTGTCAACCTCGACCACCAGATCAATGACCGTATCCGGGTGGGCACGTCGACGTTTGGGGTGTACAGCATCAACAATGGCTCCGATAGCCCGATCAACAACCCTAGCTTTGATGGCTTCCCCAACCCCAACTACACGGCCCGCGGCTTTCACCCATTTGGCGGGGCTTTGTCGGAAAACCCACTCGGCAAGCCGTACGATGACAACGGCAGCCTGATCTTTCTGCCTACGCCTGATGGCCTGCGCTCCAACCCAGCGGCAGAAGTGGTACCGGGCGCCAACATCGCCCAAACGAAAACGGTCCGCATCTTCAACAGCATCTACGGCGAGTGGAAAATTGCCGATGGTTTGAAGTACCGCGTCAACTTTGGACCTGACTTTACAAACCAGCGCTTCGGACGCTTTACGGGCACGTTTACAAACGCTCGTCGCCTAGGGGCTCCTACGGCACGCGTCGAGAATGGGCAGCGCTTCAACTACACGGTAGAGAACATCCTGACGTACAATAAGAAGTTCAACGGGGTGCACAACCTAGGTATTACGGCCCTGCACTCTGTGCAGCGCGACAACTACGAGACGTCCTTTATTGATGTTAATGCCGTCTCGGCGGAGTCTCAGTCGTTCTACAACCTAGGGCAAGCGGGTTCCTTCAACGCGCCCGGTACCGACTTGCAAACCTGGACGTTGCAGTCGTTCATGGGCCGGATCAACTACGACTTCAAAGAGAAATACCTGCTGACCGTAACGGGGCGTTACGACGGTTCTTCCCGCTTCGGCTCCAACAACAAGTATGGCTTCTTCCCTTCCGTGGCTGTGGGCTGGAACGCGGGCGATGAGACCTTCTTCAAAGGCCTCACTTGGCTCGACCAGCTCAAAGTGCGGGCCAGCTACGGCTCCATCGGCAACACGGGTATTGCGCCTTACCAGACCCAAAGCTTGCTAGCCCGTACGAGCTACGCATTCGGCACGTCTCCCGCGTATGGCTACCGGGTGGGCACGCTCGGCAACAACGACCTGAAGTGGGAAACCACCAGCACCGGCAACGTCGGCATGGACTTCAGCTTGTGGAAGGGCCGCGTTTCTGGTTCCGTGGAAGCCTACCAAGCCGATACACGTAACCTGCTGCTCTACAACCAGCTGCCTATCTCCAACGGTTTTGATCGGGTGCTCCAAAACGTAGGCCATACCCGCAACCGCGGCGTGGAGGTAACCCTTACCACCGTCAACGTGAATTCGGCCAACGGCTTCACCTGGTCAACCGACTTGCAGTACACCCGCAACCGGGAAGCCATCATCGAGCTGTTCAACGGCAAATCGGATGACGTGGGCAACCAGCGCTTCATTGGGCAGCCGCTGCAAGTGTATTACAACTACGAGAAAATCGGAATCTGGCAGCTAGGCGAAGAAGATGCCGCCAAGGCTTACGGCCAAAGAGTAGGGCAGATCAAGATCAAAGATCAGAACGGCGACGGAAAGATTGACGCCGTCAACGACCGGATTATCCTAGGTTCTACCATACCCAAGTGGGCCGGCGGCATCACTAACCGCTTCGCCTACAAAGGGTTCGACTTGTCGTTCTTCATCTACGCCCGCATCGGCAACATGATCCGCAGTGACTTCCACATTGCCACCAACCACCTAGCTGGGCGCTACAACAACCTAGACGTCAATTACTGGACGCCCAACAATCCGACCAACGAGTTTCCCCGGCCGAATAAGGATCAGGAAGATCCGGTATATGGCGCAACGCTCCAGTACTTCGACGGCTCTTTCGTGAAGGTGCGCAACATCAACTTCGGGTACAACTTCACTCCTGCTTGGGCTCAAACGCTGAAACTTTCCTCGCTGCGCCTGTACACTAGCATCCAGCAGCCGTTCATCTTCGCCACGTTCCGCTCGAAGTACAAAGGCATCGACCCCGAAACGTCGGATGTGGTGAATGGTGACCAGATTCCGTCGGCCCGCTTGGTCACGTTCGGTGTCAACGCAAAGTTTTAAGGCCCGTGCCTAGCTCTTTATAACATCCTTGAGACATGAAGACCTTAAAATACTCTAAACTAGCTCTGGCCGCGGCTCTACTCATGGTGGCTACTTCTTCCTGCAAAGATCTGCTGGACGAAAAAGTAGTTTCGCAGGTAGGCTCCGACTACATCACCACGGCCGCGGGCTTCGAAGCGGGCACAAAGGCAGTATACTCTTCCCTACGCGACTTTTATGGCCGCGAAAACGGCATGGACGTGACGGTGTTTGGTACGGATACTTATACATTTGGATCTGATGGCTCCTATAAGTATATGAACCAGTACACCACGCAGTTGGATAGCCGCACGCAGCCCATCGTTGATATCTGGAATGCTCTTTATGTGGGTATCAATACAGCCAATGCCGTGGTTGATCAGGCTCCCAACGTGACGGGCCTGGATGAGGCCGTGAAGAAGCGTCGGGTAGCAGAGGTGAAGTTTTTGCGCGCCCACCACTACTTCGTGCTGGTGCAGTTGTATGGTGCTGTGCCCTTGGTGCTGAACCAGATTAAGGCGGCCACCAAAGAAGCCACCCGCACGCCCGTGAAAGACGTGTACGCTGCTATTGTGTCGGACCTGGAATCTGCACTAGTGGATCTGACACCTACAACGCCCGACTACGGCCGGGTTACAAAAGGCGCCTGCGAGCACCTGCTAGCTAGGGTGTACCTCACGAAAGCCACCTCAGAAGCGGCTGCTCCTGATGACTACGCGAAGGCGGCCACCTACGCGCAAAATGTCATCAAGAACTACACCTACAAGCTACTACCTGACTACGCTAGCGTGTTTCAGCAAGGCTCAGGTGAAATCAACGACGAAGTAATTTTTGCCACGCAATACACGGCTGACCCTACAACGAACGGCGTTGGTAATGAGACGCACTTGTACTTCGTGATGGAGTACGACGCACAGGCGGGTATGAAGCGCGACGTATCCATCGGGCGCCCCTTCCGCCGCTTCCGGCCCACAGTGTACATGCTGGATACGGTGTTTGCCCGCCGCTACCGGGTCAACGATTCGCGCTACGCCAAGAGCTACCGCACGGTGTATTACTGCAACAATCCCGGTACGTTCACCAACCTCTTCGACACGTCGAAGCCTTCGGTGACGCTTAAGCTCGGTGATACGGCCATCTACTTGCCCGGCTACGAAATGCCGTTGGCCCAACGCGCCAAGAAGCCCTACCAAGTGATGACACCTAGCTTGTACCGGCCCAACCTGTTTCCGACGCTGACCAAGTTCTTGGACCCCCTCCGCCCCGACTTGCAATACCAGCCCGGCAGCCGCGACTTCCTCATGTTCCGCCTCGCCGAGACGTACCTGATTGCCGCCGAGGCCTTGCTCAAGCAAGGAAAAACGGCTGATGCGCTTCCCTTCATCAACGCGGTACGGCGCCGGGCTGCCTTCCCCGGCAAAGAAGCCGCGATGCAAATCACGGCTGGCCAGCTCACCATGGACTTCATCATGGAAGAGCGCGAGCGAGAGTTACAGGGTGAGATGTTCCGCTGGTTCGACCTGAAGCGCTGGGGCGCGCTGATTTCTCGGGTGCAAAAGTACAACCCCGACGCAGCCCCTAATATCAAGGCAGGTAAGCATGAGTTGCGTCCCATTCCACAAGACCAGATTGACCGAACCGCGGGTGGCATAACCGCCTTCCCGCAGAATCCTGGTTACTAAGTATTTTCAGACCGTCATGGTGAGCCCACTCAGCATGACGGTCTGTAGTTTTTACAACAACCCAAACTTCCCAAACTACCTTGAAACAACGTACCTACCTAGCCGCCAGCCTTCTAGCGACCCTAGCCTTCGGGCAGCCTAGGCCGACTTTGGCCCAAACCGGCGACGGCTGGCAAAATCTTTTTGATGGCAAAACTCTGAACGGTTGGAAACGCGTGGCGGGCACCGCCGACTACAAAGTGGAGAACGGCGCCATCGTGGGCACCACGGTGATGAACTCGGGCAACACTTTTCTGGTCACGGAGAAAGAATACGGCGACTTTCAGCTGGAGCTAGATTTCATGCTGGAAAGCAACGTGAGCAACTCCGGCGTGCAGACACGCAGCCACTTCAACACGCCCGGCTTCGAGAATAAAGTGTACGGCCGCCAAGTGGAGTTTGACCCCTCGGAACGGGCCTGGTCGGGTGGCATATACGACGAGGCGCGCCGGCAGTGGCTGTACCCATTAGACCTGAACCCGAAGGCCAAAAACCTCTTCAAGCTAGGTCAGTACAACCACCTCAAGATCGAGTGCATCGGCAACGAAACCAAGACGTGGCTCAACGGCACGCCCGTGGCCTACGTGGTTGACCCCATTGACCCGACCGGCTTCATTGGCTTGCAAGTGCACGCCGTCACCACGGAGGCGCAAGCAGGCAAGCACGTCTTCTTCAAGAACATCAAGATCAAGACGACCGGCCTGAAACCTAGCCCTTTCCCTACCGATGTTTACGTCGTCAACTTCGTACCGAACTACCTGACGCCCTACGAGAAGTCGCACGGCTGGAAGTTGCTGTTTGATGGCAAAACGTCGCAGGGCTGGCGCAGCGCTAAGGGGCCGAAATTCCCCGGCTCGGGCTGGCGCGTAAACGACGGCACCATGACCGTCCTCTCCTCGGAAGGGAAAGAGTCGGCCAACGGTGGCGACATCGTGACGAATGATGAGTTCAAGGCATTTGACCTGTCGTTTGAGTTTAAGCTCACGCCCGGCGCCAACAGCGGCATGAAGTACTTCGTGACGCTGAAGGAAAAGTCAGACGCCTCGGCTATCGGCTTGGAGTACCAAGTGCTCGACGATGAGTTGCACCCCGACGCCAAGCTAGGTCGCGACGGCAACCGCACCCTCTCTTCCCTCTACGACCTGATCAAAGCCGACAAAAACCCGCGCTTCATCCACAAGATTGGCGAGTGGAATGTCGGCCGCGTGGTGGTGTACCCCGACAACCGCGTGGAACACTACCTGAACGGCTCGAAAGTGCTGGAATACAAGCGCGGCTCGAAGGAATTCAAGGACTTAGTAGCCATCAGCAAGTACAAGGTATGGCCTAACTTCGGCGAGGCACCGAGCGGGCACCTTCTGCTCCAAGACCACGGCAACGAAGTATCATTCCGCAGCATCAAGATCAAAGAACTAAAGTAACCCGGACCGTGGGTTCTATGCTTCTAAAGCTGTAGGCCTCACGTCTGGTATCCTCTCTTAACTCTAAAAAATTATTCCCATGTCAAACGAATCGAATCCCCGTCGCGATTTTATAAAGCAAGCGGCTCTCGCTAGCGCCGGCGTTATGTTCTCGCAAGTAGCCTGGTCGGCCAGCAGCTACAAGCGCATCATCGGCGCCAATGACCGGGTGCGGGTGGGTGTAGTTGGTTTCTCCGACCGCCACCGCGCCACGCACATTCCGTGCTTCATGAACCACTATAAAGAGTTGAACTTCGACATAGTGGGCGTATCGGACATCTGGAAAATGCGTCGGGAGCAAGGCGCCGCCACTTGGAAAGAGAAGATGGGCCACGACGTGGTGGCCTACCGCAACAACGAGGAGATGTACGACAAGAAGGCCGTGGATGCTGTGTTTATCAGCACCGCCGACTTCCAGCACGCTCTGCACACCATTGAAGCGGTGAAAGCCGGCTGCGATGCTTACGTGGAGAAGCCTTTCGCCGAAACCATGGAAGACAACCGCGCCGCCCTGAAGGCCGTGAAAGCCTCCAAGCAGATCGTGCAGATCGGCTCCCAGCGCCGCAGCGGCTCCAACTACCACGCCGCCGAAGCCTTCATCAAATCGGGCAAGTTTGGTCCCATCACAATGGTAGAACTGACTTGGAACGTGAACCAGCCCGGCCGGTGGCGCCGCCCCGACGTGGTGCCGCTGCTGAAGGAAGAGGATACTGACTGGAAGCGCTACCTCATGAACCGCCCCAAGGAAGCCTTCGACGCCCGCAAGTACCTAGAGTTCCGCTTGTTCTGGCCGTATTCGTCGGGCCTACCCGGCCAGTGGATGTCGCACCAGATTGATACTGTGCACTGGTTCAGCGGCTTGCAACACCCTCGTAGTGTGGTGGCTAATGGCGGCATTTACATGTGGAAAGACGGTCGCCGCAACTGGGACACCATTACGGCGGTCTTCGATTATGGCCCAGCCAACGACCTCTCCAACGGCTTCCAGGTAACCTTCGGCTCGCGCATGCACAACGGCGACGAGCACCCCGCCGAAATCTACTACTCCAACGGCGGCGAGCTGAACCTGAACACCAACAAGGTATCGCCCACCGGCGGCCTGATTCAGAAAGCCGCTGATGCTATGAAAATGAAGGCTAACCTACTGTCGGAAATGAGCCTATCGGAAGTGGAGCCCGTCATTGCTTCCGCTAATACCGGCGGCGACAGACTGACCTCCAACCACATCCGCAACTGGATGGAATGCGTGCGCAGCCGCAAGACGCCCAACGCGCCCGTGGAAGCCGGCTACAGCCACTCCATCGCCACCATCATGACCAACGCATCGGTGCACACGGGCCAGAAAGCTACCTTCGACGAGAAGAGCCAGGAAGTAATGGCCGGTGGAAAAGCGTTTCTTGCTTAACTAGTTAACCCAACGCATGATGCTAAAAACAGCTTTACCTAGTGGCGTAGCGCTGCTGCTGACCCTAGCTAGCTTTTCGGAAGCTACTGCCCAGAAATCGGAGGCGGTGCGGGTGGTGAAAGATCCAAAAGCTAAGAAGATCGATGTGTACGTGGGCAAGCAGGTGTTCACCACCTTCATGTACCCCGACACCTTGGAAAAGCCGGTGCTCTACCCCATTCGCGCGGCCAACGGCACCGTTGTCACGCGCGGCTTCCCGGTTAATCCGCGGCCCGGCGACCCCACCGACCACCCCCACCACCTAGGGTTGTGGCTCAACTTCGAGAACGTGAACGGCCTCGATTTCTGGAACAACTCCTACGCTATTCCGCAGGAGAAAAAAAGCACGTACGGCTGGATCAAAACGGATAAGATCCTGACGACTACCAGCGGCCCGACCGGTACCCTAGCTTACCACGCCAACTGGACGAACCAGAAAAACGAGGTGCTGCTGGAGGAAACCACCCGCTTCGAGTTCAGCGGCACGGAGCGCGAGCGGACCATCGACCGCGTCACGACGCTGAAAGCGGTGATGGACGTGGTGACCTTTACGGACGCGAAAGACGGCCTGCTAGGTTTGCGCCTGGCTCACGAGTTGCAGATACCCTCCGACAAAGACGAGAAGTTCACGGACAGCAAAGGCATCGTGACGGTAGTGAAAGCCGGCACCGACAAGACGCCGAATGGTAACTATATCACCAGTGCCGGCAAGCGCGGCAACGATGCCTGGAGCACGCGGGCTACGTGGTGCAAAGTGTATGGCAAAATGGGCCAGGACTCGGTGAGCATCACCATCATCGACCATCCCAAGAACGTGAACTACCCCACCTTCTGGCATGCCCGCGGCTACGGCTTGTTCGCCGCCAACCCCTTGGGCGAGAAGATCTTTACCAATGATAAGTCAGCAAAGAATCTGCAACTGAAAAAAGGCGAATCGGTGACGTTCCGTTACCGCATCCTCATCGACGAAGGTGGCAAGACCCCCACGACGAAACAGCTGAACGACGCCGCTGCCGACTTCGCTAAGAAGAGTGTGGCCTCTGCTAAGTAGCACAAGCGTCACCTAGCTTCTTTGCTTTTACGCATACCCTCAAGCGCCCTGAACCTTTCAGCTAGGTTCAGGGCGCTTTGCGTAGCAGCCAACTCACTTTCAAACTACGCAGTAACATCTAAGTAAATCATGCTAACAATCAGCACTTTACACACATAGTAACCAGTGCTATTGCCTGCTAAATAAGCGCCTACCCTTCGCTTCGCGTGAAGATTTCTCTCTACACGGCACCATAAAATATCATTTTAACCAACTATTGTTCTAAACTTGCGGACGACAGCAGCCCTGTTTGCCTCATTTTACTAACAATTCGGCCCCGTAGTGGACGTGTTATTCCTGCGCTTAGCACGGTAGGAGTTAGAGAATAAGGCCAGAAAAGACGGTAGCGTATAGAAAGTAGAACTGCCAACCACGTCTGTGCTCCCTGAAGCGATGCCCCTTTGCTACTGACAAGCACAATTGCTTTATCTCACCCTAGGCACTTTCCCACTCGGTACCCGCCTGGGCCAACGATAAACTGAATCCTAGCAAATAGACCGTAATTCATAAGCTGAGTCTTCCGCACAAAGCATTCTCGCATTAAGCATTATACAACATGAAAAGTAAACGCAATTTCTGGATCGTCTTTCTGTTGCTTTTATTAATCCACGCGGTTGTTATCCTAAGCGTTACCTACTTTCCTTTCGCAGACGTAGCTAGCCATTTAGCAGAAGGAACTATTTATAAATACTATAATCAAGCTTCTAATAAATTCAACGAATACTATACGCTACATTACTTCTTTTACCCCAACACATTTCATTTATTTTTCTTCGCGTTGCCTATTTTCTCGAGTGTAGAAATAGCAAACAAGATCCTTCATCTACTCATTGTTATTAGCTTACCACCACTAATTTACTTAATTATAAAAGAAATAAATGGCAACCGATGGTTTGCGCTTACTGGTTTTGTTTTAGTCTATGGCTACAACCTCACGTTTGGTTTTACTGGTAATGCCCTAGCGAATGACGTTATATTACTTATCCTATGGCTGTGGTTACGTACGCTTGATCCTAAGAGCAACCATTTCCTGAATATGATAGGAATAGCCTCGTTCCTAATTTTAGTTTATTTCTCACACGCCATGGTGGCCTTGTTCGGCCTCATGATGGTAGGCGCTTTTTTACTGTATCGCTACAAAAGCAACTTTGGAAAGCTCGTTTTAAATTCTTTGGTTCTTCTGCCCCTAGGAGCTTTAATAGCGTACTGGTGGTTTTTTCTTCAGAAATCAGCAGAAGGCACTACCGCGTACACCCCCAGCGAAGTATCTACGGGGGCTTTTATGAAGGAGTATTACGCACGAGAGTTTTGGACGACTTACCTGGATAGGGTAAAATTCCTAGTAGCTGATAATGCACAACTCTTTAGCGGTATCGTTGGAAAAATTGTGGCGCTCCTGCTCACTTTGATTATTGTAGTACCCATCGCCGTGCTACTTTACCAGTACCTGGTTAAACGCAACAAAGCAATACCTCTCAATTCTATCTTAGATCCAAATAATAAATTTACTTATATCGTTATTTTCTTTTTCGTTAGCCTAGGTTGTTATTTCATTTTACCATCGCGTATTCCAGGTCAAGAACCACTATACGAACGGTTCTCTACTATTCTTCTATTTGCCTTTATTTTTATTGGAAGCAAAATATCTGAATTTAATACCAGGTTTTTTGCTTACGCAGCTACTTTGGTAGCAATAGTGCACCTAGGTTTATGGGCTCAATATCTGTATCAATTCAATCAAGAGAACAAAAACTTCGCGCAAGTTTTCCCGCAGGATAACAGCAAGGTGCTCTCTTACATGAATTATGATCCTTTCTACCGCGGGCGAATGGTGTATGATCATTACCAGTGCTTTTATATCATCCAACACCAAGGCATCACCACAAGTAAAATAATTGATTATCGCTTTGGCATGATCAGAAGAAAAGAAAGCGGCGGGTTGCCTTCTCAGGAGCGCATGTATTTCAATGAAAATCCGCGCAAACTATTACAGAAAGCTGACTACTTGCTGGTAAGAGGCAAAATTCCGGCAAATCATCAGCGGATTCTGGATTCCTTGAATACGTTCACCAAAGTGAAAGACGTAGATAACTGGCATTTGCTGAAACGCAAAAGCATCTAACTGCTTTGCTACGGCGCCGAAGGCTGTAGCCTTACCTCCACGAGCGCTGCCCTTCCCGTCTTTGCCCCGGCGTAGGTTTGTGGAAGGGTGCTAGGTACTGCGAATCATTATACTACTAATCGTTCTACTTGGCTAAAGCATGCTTATAGTGCTTTCTTGACCTAGCCCAAAACGTAACGTGCTCAGTTGACGCACCTTCCTTTCACATAGAGTTCCAGCAGTACTGGCAGTAGTTTGAGGAGTACTATCTTCCTTTGTTTGTCTAAAATTTTGATTAATTATCACTCTACCTAGGCAACCCATTTCAACCTAGAAATCATCTTCCACGCATTCTGGTGCCGATTTTATGGCGGTAAGCTGAACAGTCTTGTTACGTTCTAATTCGTTATCAAATTTTTACCATTGCAATTGTTTTAATCTTTTCGACATACATTTGAACATTATTACACGAAATCCATACTAGCGCCGGTAAGTTTATATTTTGGAGGTTGCTGTACTGGTAAGAATCTTATTAACGTATGAGCTTACAGTCAGACATTCAGTGGCATAAGATCAAAGCCGTCATATTCGATGTAGACGGCACTTTGTATACCCAGTCGAAGCTGCGGCGCCGCATGCTTTATGACCTGCTGATGCACTATGCTCTGCGACCTTGGCAACTTCAGGAACTCCGGATTTTGCAACGTTTTCGGGTCGAGCGTGAAAAACGGCCCGGCGCCGATGAGCCAGACCTAGAGAATGCGCAATACGCCTGGTGTACCGACAACGGCCGCGTTCCGGTCGAGAAAATCAAGCAAGTGGTGAACCGCTGGATGTTCCAGCACCCCAACCAGTACTTGCTCAGCTGTGTATATCCCGGCACGCAGTCTTTTTTCGACGCCCTCCGCCGCCAAGGCATCAAAATAGGCATCTACTCCGACTACAAAGCCCACGACAAGCTAGCCGCCATGGGCCTAACTGCCGACGTGGTGGTCAGCTCCACCGACCCGGAAATTAATCGCCTAAAACCCGCCCCCGACGGTCTGCTTTACGTGGCCGAAAAGCTAGGCCTAGCGCCCAGCGAATGCCTATTCATTGGCGACCGGCCCGAGTTAGATGGCATTTGCGCCGAACGAGCAGGGATGCCTTATCTCATCGTGGATAAGCAGCCCTTCGACCGATTTGATTTTTATCGAAAGCTTGAAGATCAAGCTACTACATCTTTCGTCACAGTATAAACGACCATATGAGCCAATCTTCTGCATTACCCGAAAATGCCGCGGCCGAACCAGCGGTTGCCACCATTCCGGCGGGTCTGAAAGACTACATTGCCATTGCTCGCCCCGATAACTGGGTTAAAAACGTCTTTATGATGCCTGGGGTGCTCTTCGCCCTCCTCATCTACAGTCCGGCTATCGATGCCACCCTGCTCACGAAACTGGTGATGGGCTTGGTAAGTACTTGCTTGGTAGCTTCCGCGAATTACGTCATCAACGAGTACCTCGACGCCGAGTTCGACAAGTTTCACCCGCTCAAGAAGAAGCGGACATCCGTGGTGCGCGTGGTTAGCCCAGCACTCGTGTACACCGAGTGGTTTGCGCTGGCGGCCGTCGGCTTTATTCTGGCGGCACAAATCAGCATGCAGTTTTTGCTGATCTCCGTGTTCTTGCTGTTCATGGGCGTGATGTACAATGTGCGCCCATTCCGCACCAAGGAGCGCGTGTATTTGGACGTACTATCTGAGTCCGTTAACAACCCGATCCGTTTTGCGCTTGGCTGGTTCATTGTGGCGCCTGCGCTATCGGTGAGCACTTTCAGCGGCCTAGCTTTCTTTAATAGCCTCCCTCCTTCCAGCATCATCATTGCCTACTGGATGGGTGGTGCCTTCCTGATGGCGACCAAGCGCTTTGCCGAATATCGCCTGATCAAAGACCCCGAGCTAGCTGGTTTGTATCGTCGCTCGTTTAAGTTCTACACCGAGCACAGCCTGCTGATTTCGATGTTCTTCTACGCGCTTACCTCGGCTTTCTTCCTGGGTATCTTCCTGATTAAGAACCGAATTGAGCTCCTGATCAGCTTCCCCTTCTTCGCCTTGCTGTTCGCGTGGTACCTCAAGATTGGTTTGCTCGAGAACTCGCCTGTGCAGGGCTCCGAGAAACTTTATACGCGCAAGTGGTTCATGCTGTACGTGTTCTTGTTTTGCGCCTTGCTCGTGACGCTGATGTTCGTCGACCTGCCTTTCCTCAGCAACCTTCAGAACGAACCCTATAGCCTGAATAAGAGCTTCTAAAGCCGTTCATTCAGTACTTACGAAAAAGCCCTTTCTCGTCGCATGAGAAAGGGCTTTTTTGTGGGTATTACTCTTACCTAGGGGGTTGCTTTTTGTTACTGCTAGCTTCTAGCAACACAAACCCTTTCCTAAAAAGCCGCCGCAAATTCTTTTGCGAAATCAGCCAACTTCACCTTGCCCATCGCAGGCTTATGCAGCTCGTAATCTTCCCCTAAGCGGCCATTATGAATGCTGGCGTACAGCTCTACAACGCCTGTAGCGACAGGCGCTGGCACGCCATTCTTCTCCAGATTTTCCTGCATCTGCTGGTCGGTGAAAAGCACCCAGGCTAGGTCTGGTTTGCCGATGGCAGCACCTAGCGCGCGTGCGGCTTCGTTGCAGGTGCACTCGTCGCTCGAAACATAGCGTATACGCTGCCCAGTAGCGGCGGCAGTCGTTAGCTCTTCAGCAGCGGCGTCGGCTATATCTCGGGGATGAACCATGGCTACTTTGTCATCACCTCCGTAATTAGCCCCGATGAAGCCCGCTCCTTTTATCATACTGACGAAGCCGTACAGGTTGGTGTAGAAAGAAGTGGGCCGCAAATGCGTTAGTGCTACGTCAGTCAGCTCGTTTAGCAGGCCTTCTACGTGGTGCGAACCTAGGATAGGACCAGTTCCCTTGTCGAGGTGCGCGCCCCAGCTGCTTAGCCCAACTACTCGCTTTACTCCCGTTTGGCGAATGGCATGAACGTAGTTGCTGCCTAGACGCCGGTAGTACGCAATTTGGTCGGCCTCCGTGAAATTGGGCGGTATCATCAGGTACACAGCATCGGCACCAGAAAAGGCGGTGGTTAGAAAAGCAGCATCTTCTACCGAGCCAATAGCGGCGGTAGCGCCCAGTGCTTCAATGGCTTCCTGCTTTTCCGGCTTACTACTAACGACGGTAATGGCGTGGCCTTTTTGTGCTAAGCTTTCAACTAGCGGCTTGCTAATGTTTCCCAAGGATCCTGTTACGACAATTTTCATGAGGTTGCATTCTGATTTGAGTACACAAGTATACTATACTGTATAGTATACTTACAACAACAGGCCGTAAACTATTTTGTTGGAGTTGCTCATTATAGGTCTAGGAATCATCTTAGCGGAGAGCAGAACCAGCAGAAGAACTTATTTTTGCACCGGCTAGCCTATATTCTTAGTGGTGCTTAACCAGCAAGTTTTGCGCTAAGTGGCATGGCCGATAGCCGATTAATCTGCGATTTGTACGTGTGGGCGCCGGAAGGCGGCCAGTGAATTACTCAACCAACTAGATGGCCAAACGCGGTGCCGAGCTTCGGCAACAGATGCTACATGCGGCTAAAGCAGTCTTCTTAAAAGTCGGCTTCGAGCGGGCCTCGATGGATCAAATTGCTGAGCACGCGGGCACGACCAAACGCACGCTCTACGCTCATTTCACTAATAAGGACAACTTATTTCTAGCGGTCTTTGATCTGGTCTTAGACTTACAGCTCGATCACCTAAAATCGCCCGCGGCTTATGCGCATGACACTGAGCAGGCGTTGGTCTTGTTCTGCGCTCGTTTTCTCGAAACGATGTTATCCAGCAAACCACTGCGTTTGTGCCGACTAAGCATCACCGAGGCGGAGCGCTTCCCCCAGGGAGCCGTACGTTTGCACGAGGCGCTTTTTGAGAACGTGCAGGCTCGCATAGCATCGTTCCTGCTCGAACGGTTATCAACGAGCCCGGAAGTAAGCCAACAGCTAGCTCAGAAACTAATGGGTCAGCTGCTGTACCCTCGCTTTACGCGTGCCTTGTTCGGCTTGGTCGAGCCTCAACTCGTGTGGTCAGACAACCTAGGCTCGCGCCCGGCTGTCGACCTAGCTCCTATCCAAAGTATAGTAGCTGCTTTGATAGCCCCAAACGGCACGGCCGCTTAGGCCGCTCTCTCACCTTCAAAGGCTAGGGCAGTTATCAAGTATCACTTTGTATCTCAGCCTCTTCAGAGCCGAGAAGAACTCTACTTAAAAAGGCGTGCCCCTAGTTCCAAACCTAGGGGCACGCGTAAGTAATCCCGTAAAAGCGCCCATTAGTGTGCACCATTTGCCGCAAACGCAGCAGCTAGCTTAGCCTCAAACGCGGACGGCGCCTTTGCTAGCCGGCTGCTTTATTCTGCACTTTTGCCGACGCAGCTTTTAAGGCAGCTAGCGCTCCGTCCGATACGTCGCCGAACAAGGAAACACCTGCCGCGCCATTATTTAGAGCATTTTCGATGCCTTGCTGTACTTCCGTATCGTTCTTGAAATCGGGCAGGAACAACCCAGCATACAGTGGAAACTTACCGTTCAGCGCCTTCACGCCTTCCGCTACGGCTTGCCCGATCCAGGCCACGTTTTCCTTGTAGAACCCGTGGTAGATCATGGGGCACACGGCGCTGATATTCCAGTTGACCCAGTCTTGCTTCACGTTGCGATGGGCAATATCGGGGGTGGGAAAAACGGCAGCGGTGATGGGTTTCTTATATGACTTGGCCACAGCTGTAAGCCGGCGCACCACTTCGTTTACGCGCTGATAACGGAATATCCGCCACGAAGGGCTAGCCTCCGGGTACTGTACGGTATCAATGTCGATGCCGTGTTCAGCTTTGTAGGCGGCTTTGCACACCGGGCAGTAGCAGAAGTCATACTCCGGCAGCTCGCTGGTTTGCACGATCTTATACTTGTCCCACAGGTTCACGGGCAGAATAACGTCGCAGAAGCGCACGTAGTCGAGGTGGATACCGTCGATGTAATCCTTCTTCAGGGCGGCGGCATAATCCTGCTCCAAGTACTTTTTCACTTCCTCCCGGGAAGGGCACAGCCAGCGGTAATAGTTGACGTACGGTGGGTTAGTAGCACAAGAATCGCCCTTGCGGCTGACGGCGTACCACTCGGGGTGTGCTTGTAGCAGGGTCTTTTCGCCGCGGTTCATCGTCCAGATCCAGCGGTGCGCTTCTAGCTTTTGGGCCTTTGCCGCCCGGAAATGCTTTTCACTATCCTGCTCAAAGAAGATTCCGCGGATGCCCGCTTCGTAATACTTTCGGTAGCGCTCCGCTAGCTGTTGCGCTGTATCCTTTTGGTCCGGGTTGATCCATACCCAATGTTTCCAGCCCGTTTTGGGAGCTGCGGCAGGGAGGGCAACCTGAGCTACGGCAGGCAGTACCGAGGCCGAAAGCCCCGTTAGCAAACTGTTCTTAACAAATCGGCGGCGGCTGGTCATGGTGTTAGCGTTTCAAGTAGTCCTTCGTCGTTGATGCGAATAGTGGCCTTGCCCGTGGCCGTAATGGAGGCAGTGAACTGAAGAGGCGTGGCGGCTAGCTGGAGCTGGTTAGCTTGTTTGTCGACGTCAACTTGCGGCGTAATCTTCAATTCGGCGAGTGAGGTGGCATACCGGCCGTTCTTCTCCCGGTACTGCTGCTGGCGATAGTACACCAGCCAGAGGTAACGCTTGCGCAGTTCGGCCGGCGGTAGCTGAAACGTGGTGTTGGCCTGGCGGGTGAACTGCAAGTAGCCCCAGCGTTCCGGATAGTGCATGTTGATGACGCCCTGCGGCGACCAAACCCAGTTGTGCTCGGGTAGGTCTTTGCCCGCCGCATCTCGGAGCTTCGGATTTTTATCGCCCACCACCTTCGTATCCCACTCCACCCGCGAAAAGTTGATGCGCCACAAAGTGCCTTCCGTGGGGGTTTGCAAAGGGAAGCCCATGCGCACCGCTTTCAGCGGAATCGCCATTTCCACGGTCCAGCCCTTGTCTTGGTCCCGCGGCTGATTAAGCGTGCCGTCGATGCTCACCCCCGATTGCAGGCCGGCCACGTCCCAGCTGATCAGGGCGTCTCCTTTATTGCGATACGGTTTGGGTAGGTAGAGGTCAAAGATTTTGTTGATAGCATTGACCTCGACTTCAAAGTACTGGTGCGTGTTATTATCGGGGTCAATAAACACCTCGAAATCATTGTCTTTGTAGATGATGTCGTCGTGGTGCGTTTGCGTAGCCCAGATTTGCGGCTCCTGCATGGTAGCGGCAATGAACAGCGTAGAGTCGTTCCACAGCATCTTCACCCGTGTCTGCAAGCTAGGTAGCGGCTTGGCCGCCCCCTCGATATCAACGAAATCTGTGGTCCAAGCAGCTTTCTGCCAGTCGCTTTCCCGCAGGTTGCCGTCCATAGTCAGAGGCTGACTTGTGTGCTGCACCACATAGCCTTTAGGTGGCGTAAAGAGTGCCTCCAAGCCCTGAAATGCAGTTTGATTTTGGGCGTGGAGCGGCAAGGCTAGCCCCACCAAGCAAAGTAGGCTTCCCCAACTCTTAGCCGACCTAGGGTGCCTCTGCTTCCCCCGACCAGCCACTACTCCTTGCGCCAAATCAGGGCGCACGGCGTGCAACATTGGCGGCAGCCGGAAAAAAGGGAAAGGTTTTTTCATGTACGCTATTTTAATCTGTGAAGTGAGAACACACTTCTGGTTTATGCTTGATGCCTGTCTTTTAAATGGTCTCGTACCGACCAGCCCTATAAAGCAAATGAGGCTTTACCCTAGGCTTGCCTAGAATAAAGCCTCATTGCCTTGATGAGAACCTTCGCTGTTACTTATCCCACCACACGCGCGAGGTCAGCAGGTCGCCGCCGCTCAGGCTCGCTACACCTGAGGCGTAGCCGCTGGGGTTGTTGGAGATTTCCGTTGAAGGATAAACGATGCGGCGTGGAATGGTGCCGTTGGTCACGTTGCCGGGGTAGTTCACGGGCACAAGCTCCGGGTAGCCCGAGC
This sequence comes from Hymenobacter crusticola, assembly GCF_002154225.1. Taxonomy (GTDB): domain Bacteria; phylum Bacteroidota; class Bacteroidia; order Cytophagales; family Hymenobacteraceae; genus Hymenobacter; species Hymenobacter crusticola. The sequence continues at coordinate 369,979 of NZ_MTSE01000004.1, read as the reverse complement.
GACGCCAGTTAAACCAGCCTTCGATGAAGCTGAAGGTCGTAGCCGTTTCCAGCCAGTATTGTTCATTGATTTGCTTCAGAGCAGTCGTGGCCAGCAGCGGATGGGTCGTCACGTAGGTTTCGATAGCAGCCGCATCGATGGTAGCGGCGGCATCCATTTGTGCTAAAGATTGCATAGCGCCGCGCAACCCATTGGCATAGTGCGTGGCAGCCGTACCACCCACGCTCCAGCCCCGGGAAGCAGCTTCGGCCAGCAAAAATTCCGTTTCGGCGTAGGTCAGCACGAAGTTCGGGGCGTTCCTTTTGAAGTAGACGTTCACGCGCGGGCGGGAGTAGTTGCCGAGCGGCGCAATATCATCGCCGGTACCCGTTGGCCCCGGATAGTCAGCGCGCTTGCGGATATCAAAAGCACCCGTACCTGTGAGGTCGTAGCCATTAGGCAAACCACGCTGAATGGCGGGGTCCGTGTTGCCGTTTAGTGATTGGTTTGCATTGTTTGCTTTGCCTGCCAGCGGAATCTCAGCAATGGCGCCTAGGCGTGGGTCATTGTTGGCGCGGAGGTAGTCAATCAACGTCTTGCTCCACTTCAATTCCCGGAAGTCGTCGGTCGTTAACAGGGCTCCGCTGGTGGCGTTCTGCGTGTCGCCGTTCGCAGCATCGGTTTTCACGATGGCGTTGTCGGCGGTGCTAGCTAAGGTACCAGCCTTGGCGGCTTTCTCGGTCCAAGTTCTGGCCGTGGCCGGATCAACCTTGGTGAGGCGCATCGCCACCCGTACCATCAGCGAGTAACCTAGCTTTTTCCACTGGGCCACATCGCCTGCATACATCAAGTCACCGGAGGCTTTGGCTCCGGCAGCGTCGAGGCTATTGATTGCCGCTTCCAACTGCGTCAGCAGGGCAGGATAGATATCCTGCTGCTTATCATACTGGGGCGTCACAACGCCCTGCGGAGCTTGCAAGGCTTGGGAGAACGGAATATCGCCGTAAGTATCGGTGATGCGCTGGAATATCATGACCCTCATGATATTGCTGATGGCAATCACGTTGGTGAAGCGGGCAGCACCTTGCGTATTGGCTACGTCAATGGCCTGCTGCAACCGGCTAAGCGCCCGGTAGCCATCGTTGAAGATCAGGGCCTGATAGCCCGTAAACCCACCAGCGTTGACGTACTTGTCGCCGTTGCCGTAGTAGTTGAACGTGCTAGCTATGACTTGGATGGCTGGCCCCGGATACAAGAGCTGCGAGTACCCAGTGTTGGCAAACGTCAGCTGTCCGTCCGTCAGCAGGTAGTTGGGGTTGAGGTTGTCGACCGACGCGGCATTGGGGTTGGTGTTCACCTCATCCAAATGGTCCTCCGAACAGGAAGTACTGAACAGGACGGCAGCAAAGGCTATATAGAAGATCGGCTTTTTCATTGCTCCGATTACTTGAATTTGACGTTGAGAGTAAAGCCGTACGTTCTGGTGAAGGGCAGTGAGCCACCTTCCACGCCGGCGTACGTAACCAAGGGAGAAATTGTATTCTCTGGGTCGATGTTGTCGGTGTGCTTCATGATCGTGAACAGGTTACGACCAACCAACGAGAGCGTCACGGCTTGGAAAGGCGTTCTGGCTAGCACTGCTTGGTTGAGCGTGTACCCGAACGTGAGCTGCCGGAACTTGATGAAGCTGCCATCTAGTACAGATAGCGACGAAATGTTGGTAGCTAGCTGCGGATAATAGGTATAAGCCGGCACCGTGATGTTGTTGACTTCGCCGTTTTCTTTCACACCTTGAACCAGAATGCCAGTTTCGCGGCCTTCCAGCGTCGCTTTGTTCAGGCCGCGCGAAATGGAGTAGTACTCGGTAGCCGACAACACCTTGTTGTTGAACTTATAGTCGATCAGGAAGGACAAGTTGAAGTTCTTGAAGGTCAAATCGTTGTTCCAGCCGCCGTACAAGTTAGCAATACCCGAGCCCATCGGCTTCAAGTCGCCGCGCACCGGTACACCGTTAGCGCCCACAACAATATTGCCGTTCGCATCACGCTTGTAATCGTAGGCCATGATCTGGGCAATGGCTTGCCCTTTTACCACGTCGATAAATGCGTTCATCGGGCGGTAAGTTCCAGTTTGCAAGGGAGGAGGATTGTCCGTTTTGTCGATATCCAGCACCTTGTTGCGCAGCTTGGTGATGTTGAACGACGAAGTCCAGTTGAAACTACCCGTCTTCACCGGCGTTACCGTCAGCATTGCCTCTATCCCCTTGTTCTGGGTCGAACCTAGGTTGACCGAGCGGCTATCAAAGCCAGTGGAAGAAGAAAGGCTGGCCTTCACAATCTCCCCGTTGGTTTTCCGGTTGAAGTAAGCTAGGTCTAAGCCAATTCGGCCATTGAGGAAACGCAGTTCCGTACCGATTTCGTACTCATTCAGGCTGTACGGCTTCAGGTTCGCGTTGGGCAACTGGCTGTCGAAGGAGCTGCGAGCAATCCCGTTGATGTTGTTGTTGATGTTATAGTAGAAGGCCGTTTGGTACGGCTGAGCTGGCTCACCGCTAGTTTCGGCGTACGAAGCCCGCAACTTACCATAGCTCAGTACTGGCGACTGGAGTAGATCGGAGAAGATGAAGCTACCCGATACCGATGGCGTGAAGATGCTGCGGTTGTTGCGCGGCAGCGTCGAGAACTGGTCGTAGCGCCCCGTAGTGCTCAGCGTCAGGAACTTGTAGGTGAAATCGGCGGTGTAGTAAGCCGATGGCGTTTCCAATCGGGTGTACTGGTATTCGGAGTTGCGAGTACGCAAGTTGGAAGGCGAGTACAGGTAAGGCACGATAAACTGACCACCATACAAACGGCTGCTCTCGAAGTTGTTGCGGCGGTAGTTGGCTCCTACGCTAGCATCGATAGAGAAGTCTTCGTTCAGGTTTTTACTGAACGACAGCAAGGCGTCGGTGTTCAGTTCTAGGCGCGAACCTAGGGTCAGGTTTTCTAAGCCGCCTTCGCCGTTAGCCGAATACAGCGTGCCGTAAGGCGTCACGTTGAAGCGCCGGTCGCTGGAGTAATCATAGCCTACGCGGCCCATCAGCGACAGCCAATCCGTAAACGCGTACTTGGCTGAAAGCGAGCTGATCAGACGCTTACGTGAGATGTCATTTTTGAACTGGTTCACTACAAACCAAGGGTTGGTGGCGTAGCTATCCGAGTTCCAAGCCGTTTCCAGACCGTTGTTGTCAGGGTTGTAACCTGGCTTCAGCGTAGCCTGGTCAATGTTGGGGGCCAGGAAGACGATGTTGTTGGCGTTCAAGGGCGAGTCGCTCAAGTACGGCCGGTTCTGGTCTTTCTGGTCGATGTAGCTAGCGGTCAGGTTGAAGCTGAGCTTCTTGGTCAGGTCGTAGCCCGTGTTGAAGTTAACGGTCCGCCGATCAAGGCCGCTGTTGCGCAGAATAGATTTGCTGTCCAGGTTCGACACCGATAAACGGTAGGTGCCTTTGTCGCCACCGCCCGAAATAGCGAGCGTGTTGGTCCAGGAAGGCGCTGTGCGATAGAACTTCTCGATGTTGTTCTTCACCGGCGAGTACGGGTGCAGTTGGCCATCGATGCCTACCGTTGGGGTACCATCCATTTTTTCGCCCCAGGCAGTGTTGCCCGAAATGATAGCTGAAGCGGCGTCTGTGGGCCGTCCGCCTTGGCTACCTTGGCCATAAACGTACTGGAAATCAGTGTTATCAACCGGGCGGTCGAACTGCAAGTTGGTGTTGTACTCAATCGTGGTTTTGCCCTTGATACCGCTTTTGGTCGTGATCTGAATTACGCCGTTGGCGGCACGAGCACCATACAGCGCCGAGGCCGTAGAGCCTTTCAGTACCGTCATGGTTTCGATATCATCGGGGTTGATGTTACTTAAGCCGTCACCTAGATCAGCGCCGCCCCATTCGCCGGCGCTGCCGCGTACCGTGTTATCCATGGGCACACCGTTGATAACGATCAGCGGCGAAGACGTACCGGAGAAAGACGTAACCCCCCGGATGTTCAGGCGAGCGGAGGAACCCGGGCCACCGCTGGTACCACCCACGTTCAGACCCGCTACGCGGCCCGTCAGCGAGTTGGCCACGTTGGTTTCGCGCGCTACGTTTAGGGCTGAGCCCTCTACTTTCGTAACGGCGTAGCCTAGCTTGCGCTCGTCCTTTTTGATACCTAGGGCCGTCACGACTACCTCACCGAGCTGCTTGGTATCGGTGGCCATAATCACGTTGATGGAAGAGCGACCGTTAACCGAGACGGTTTGGCTTACATAGCCAATGTAGGAAAACACCAGCGAGGCATTGCTGGGGGCTTCCAGGGCGTAATTACCGTCTACGTCGGAAGTGGTGCCTTGCGTGGTGCCGCTAACCTGGATGCTTACGCCGATGAGCGGCTCATTATCCGAGCCGGTTATTTTGCCCGACACCTTGCTGGCCTGCGCGTAGCTGTAGCCTTGACAAAGCAGCAAGAGTAAAACAATTAACTGTACAGTTCTTCTTACCATGGTGAGTTGATATAAGGGGATGAAGATGAGTTAATCGGATCGCAAGCCCTGAGGCTTGGAACAAGGCGAACCTTGTTAAGTAGAAATCCTACTTGGTGGGGCAAGTAGGATTTATCCCTTGTCATAGGGCTAGCCTACACAAAGACCGGAAATGAATGAGGAGGTACAGACTTGCGCAGAATTGCTGCTTTTGCCACGTTGTTAAAACGTTTAAACAAGAAGTCGTTTAATCTCACTACAAAAACAAAGTAAGATTTTTCCAATACCTAGCTGAGTAGATGTTTTTAAACATACCGAGTGACGTTTGGTAAAACAAATAAAGTATGAAAACGAATGTGTGCGTACACGCAAAACATCACTAGACTTTCACCGCTGCTGACTATCTGTTTTCACCTATCAAGAAGGGTTTTCATGTGCCTGTTGATCTTCTTTAGAAACTAAACTTTTTCAAGTATCAACACGCAACTACGCTCTACCAAACCACTCTGCCTCACGGCTGACGGATTGTTTATTAAAGAAAACGCTACTTGACTCAGCTTCTGTGGCACGCGCAAGACGACGTTGATTTCTGCTACTTGGTTTAACTGTACTTTAAGAAGCAGTTATCAATGAGTTAATTCAAACGTAATCACCCTTTAGTTACAAACCAAATAAATAAAATAAAAAGTGTGTGTGCACACGCAAATAAATTTCCCGTAAGTGTGCGCACACGCAAATATTTAGTATCTATGTATTCTATCGTTGTACTTTTACAAAGTTTTTATAATAAAACGCAGAATAATCTACTCGATAGGAGCAGCCGTTTGTCAGCAGAATAGCTAGCACAACGCGTAAATTACGCGTGACTCTAGCCTCGAAAAGGTGCTTAGTAGCTCACCTATTGTTACTACTTACTCATTCACTACTCGCCATTCAGTGCACGCTAGCTTACTACCAAACTATAAGGTCTGTCGCCAACGCTGATAAAGAATAAGGATTATGACCGCTAAAATGCAACTTGGACTGCGGCTAGCCGACTATTCTACCAAATAGGTTCTGCCTGAAGCAACCTTCGTTTGCGCCACCAAAGGGAAGACCTAGCTTTCCTTTGGCACGTAGGGCGGCGTTGCCCAGATTTTACACCAGAACCCGTGCTGAACTTGCTCTACCTGCCCGTCGTGGTCTCACATCTTACGATCCAACTTATCACAGTATCTCTTCCACCCACGGCCATCTGTCTTGCGCAACTCTCCGGATGGTCATCCTTTCATTAAGATTGAGTACAGCTATGGGAAAAAACGCGGTACGTATTAAAGATATAGCAGCCAAAGCAAACGTTTCGGTCGGAACGGTAGATCGGGTCATTCATAACCGCGGCCGCGTAGCGGAGGATGTCCGCCAAAAGGTGCTCTCCATGATGAAGGAGCTTGATTACGAGCCCAACATGATTGCCCGCACCCTAGGCTCTAACCGCACTTACCGGCTAGCTGCCCTTCAACCCAACCACACGCTGGACCCCTATTGGCAGGCGCCGTGGGACGGCATCAACAAAGCGGCCCGGGAATTACAGCAATATGGCGTTGAACTGACTATCTACTCGTACGATATGGCCCAAGTAGGATCGTTTCTGGAGCAAGCTGAGCTAGCTACCCAGTCGCGGCCCCATGGCATTCTGATTGCGCCACTGTTTTACCGGGAGTCGTTGCCGTTCTTCGAGCAGTGGCATCAGTTGCAGATTCCGTACGTGCTATTCAACACCGATATAGCCGAGATTAAACCGCTAAGCTACGTAGGCCAAGATTCCTACCAGAGCGGTTTTCTGGCTGGCAAACTGTTGCAGTTCGGGCAATCACAACCAGGTACGTTTCTCATTGCGCACATCGCCGAGGACATTGCCAACTCCGTCCACGTCACGCAAAAGGAACGTGGGTTTCGGGATTATTTCGCCCAGCTTGCCTCCGCTCAACCTAGCACGGCGGCGCAGGGCAGCCCTGAACCTTACACGGTTATTAGCATCGATCTTCCTTACCCAACGGAGCAATCGTTTGCGCATAAGCTCACGCAACTGCTGGATCAGGAGCAAGAGCAGCTACGCGGCATTTTCGTCAGCACCTCCAAGGCGTACGAAATAGCGCCTTACCTGAAGAAGTATCCCCACCACATCCGTTTGGTTGGTTACGACTTGCTGGAAGAAAACATCCACTTCTTGCAAGAAGGAACCATTGACTTCTTGATCAATCAGAACCCGAAAGAGCAGGGCTATTATGGCTTGTACGCCTTGGCCGATCAATTGATCTTCAAGAAAGAAGTGTCCTCCCTGAAGTACTTACCCCTCGATATTATCGCAAAGGAAAATCTACACTACTACGTAGAAAAGTAAAGCCGGCAGGCTAGCTTTTAGAGCTAGCCTGCCGGCTTTGTTAATGTTGGTTACAGAACGTGTACCTAGGTTCTTGCTGCCGACTTATTGCATCACCGACTTGGGCCGGTCGGCTGGCGCAACGCCCCAGGTGGAGCTAGGTTTGCTGCCCATGTCGAACACAAGTTTGCCACCGCGCAGCAGCTCTTGGTGCGTGATGTACGACTTGGTGTAGGGCTTGCCATTCAGCGTAATTTTCTGAATGTACTTGTTCGTTGCGCTGTTGTTCTTGGCTTCAATGGCAAGCGTTTTCCCACCACCTAGGGCTACTGTGGCTTGGGTGACGGATGGGCTACCGAACACGTAAGCGCCGTTGGCGGGGTTGAGCGGGTAGAAACCTAGGGTCGAGAAGACGTGCCAGGCCGACATCTGCCCCACGTCTTCGTTGCCGATGATGCCGTCGGGCTTGGTGGTGTAGAAGTTCTCGGTGATGAAGCGCACCTGGTCGGCCGTTTTCCAGGGCTGGCCCACGTAGCTATACATATAGCTGATGTGGTGGCTTGGCTCGTTGCCGTGGGCGTACATGCCGATGAGGCCCGAAATGTCGTTGGAAGCTTCCTCGCCCATGTCGCCCTTCACCACAAAGAGTGAATCCAGCTTTTGGCTGAAACGCTTCTCGCCCCCAAGCAACCCAATCAGGCCTTCTACGTCTTGCGGCACGAGCCAGGTGTATTGCCAGGGGTTGCCCTCTGTGAAGTCGCTCTTCATGTGCTTGGAGAAGAACGGGTTGAAGGGCGTACGCCACTCCGTCTGCGAAACGCGGCCGCGCATAAAGCCCACCTTTTTGTCGAAGTAGTTTTCGTAGTTTTTAGCGCGCTTGCTGAAGTAGGCGTAATCTTCCGTCTTGCCCATCTTCTTGGCCATTTGGGCAATGCACCAATCGTCGATGGCGTATTCTAAGCCCTTCGACACGCTCTCGACTTCGCTATTAGCCGGGATAAAACCTAGCTCTCTCACTGCTTTCAGGCCTGGCTCGTCGCGCATCGCAGTAGTCTTCATAGCCTCATAGGCTAGGTTAGCGTCGAAACCCTTAAAGCCTTTCAAGTAGGCATCGGCCACCACCGGCACGGCGCTGTAGCCCACCATGCAGTTGGTTTCGTTGCCCATCAGGTGCCACACCGGGAGCTTGCCTTGCTGCTGGTAAATAGCGAGCATGGTGCTCACCATATCGTTGACGCGCTCGGGCTGTAGGATCGTAAACAGCGGGTGTGCTGCCCGATAGGTATCCCAGAGGGAGAACGTAGTCAGGTTAGTAAAGCCTGCGTTTTTGTGCACTTGCTTGTCGGTGCCCCAGTAGTCGCCGTTGTGGTCGTTGAAGACCGACGGCGCAATCATGGTGTGGTAGAGGGCCGTGTAGAAGGTCGTTAAGCGAGCTTTATCGTTGGCTTGAATGCGCACTTTTTGCAGCTCCTTGTTCCAGGAAGCATCAGCTTGCGCCACGGTCTTGTTGAAGTTCCAGTGCGGAACCTCGGCCTTGATGTTAGCAAGGGCATTGTCGGTGCTCACGGGGGAAATACCCACCTTCAGCTTCACCTTCTCGCCCGCTTTGGTGGCGAAGGTGACTACGCCCCGTATGCGGTTGCCCGTAGCGGCGGGCGTGGTGTTGCCCAACGAATCCGTCACCTGCACGCTGGTGAAGTTGCGGATAGGCTTCGAAAATACCGCCGCAAAGTACAGGCGCTGATCCACAGCCCACCCCTTGGAATAGCGGTAGCCCACCAGGGTGCTGTCGTTCAGTTTCTCTAGGTGGGTGTTCGTGGCTAGGTCCCAGCCGATACCTTCTTGCAAATCGACGATGAGGTGCGCTTCGTCGGACTTAGGAAAAGTATATTGATGAAAGCCAACGCGCTCGGTAGTAGTCAGTTCGGCCTTGATGTCGTAGCGCTTCAACCGCACGGCGTAATAACCCGGCTTTACTTGTTCTTCCTTGTGGGAGAAAAACGAGAAAAAGCCTTTATCCGGGTTCTTCAACGTGCCTTTAATAACCTTGACTGGGCCCGTCGTGGGCATAACCGAAATATCGCCTAGGTCACCGATACCAGTCCCACTCAAGTGCGTGTGTGAGAAGCCGATAATTGTAGAATCGGAGTAGTGGTAGCCGGAGCACCAGTCCCACCCTTCCGAGATATTCATCGGCCCTAGCTGCACCGCCCCAAAGGGGACGTTGGCACCCAGAAAAACGTGCCCGTGAAAGCCCGTACCGATGTACGGATCAACGTATTGGGTAAGGCTAGGCGCTTTGCTCGGGGCAGCAACTTTTTGAGCCGAACAGGTCATTGACGCGGTAAGGCTACCGACCAGCGCGGTTGCAGGAATAATAAACTTGGAAAGGTGAGGCTTCATGAAGATGGCTTCCTTAAGCAATAAAATGGGTGGGGAACTGGCGTTGTCGAAATGAAAGCTAGGTAGTTGCAGAAACGCTGCTAGTGCTTCAGCCAACTAGCGGGCACGGGTTGGGGGGCGCTACCATCTTTGCTGTATTGGAGCAGGAGGGTGTAGCCTCCCCCACCCTCCACAAAATCGAGGGCTATCGGCTGAAGGCCTTTGGCTAGGGCCACCTGCCCGTTCTTTTCGATGGCCGAATGCAGGCCGTCGTTGTCGACCACCATGCGGTCGGCAATGCGCAGCGTGCCGCCGTCGTCGCAAGTTAGGTAGAAGGTGTAAATGCCGGTTTCGGGAATAGCTAGGTAGCCGCGGAACTGCACGCCAAACTTATCGGCCTTGGCTTGCTCGGGCACGGCCACTGTCTGCACAATGGCGCTGCCTTTGGCCGTAGCCTCCTGTATGCGGGCGGCCGTTTTGAAGTAGCCATCAAAGTAGGTGGCTTTCAGGCCGGCCTCCGTTGCGGTGGCGCGGGCCGGCTCGGCGTAGCTCTGCTGCTTGTAGTTGATGGCGTAGGTGTCGCCTTTCAATCCTTCCGGCGTGAAGGCGGCTAGCTTCACCTTCGTAGGCTGATTGATCGGCAGCGACTTCGCCAGCACCGGCGACGCGGCCGTGGGGTTGCTGCCGTCGGTGGTGTAGTGGATGATCAGGTTATTCAGTGGTTTCTCTACCGTCAGATTGGTGCTGGTGGCGAACACGCTTTCTTCCGCAAAACCCGCTAGGTCGGGCACGCGGTAGAGCACGTTGAGCTGGGCCAACCTAGGGTAGTGCTGCTTGAGCCGTTGCAGGTAAGAAGCGTAACTGGGCTTGTTCGTCCAGACTACTTCGGCCAGGGCGGTCATGCGGGGCATCACCATGTAGTCGGCGCGGTTTTCGGAGGGGACTTGCTCAGTCCAGAGGTTGGCCTGTGCCCCTAGGATGGCCTTGCCCGCTTCCGGACCTAGGCCCTTGGGCGTGGGCTCGAAGTGGTAGACTTTGTCAATCGAGTTCTTGTCGGGCAGGTAGTCGAAGTACAACGGGTTGTTCGTGGTCATAATGACCTGGTTACCGTTGCGAGCGGCGCGGGCGGGCGCATCGGGCACCCAGCTGCGCCAGTACATTACAGTGGCCGAAGCATCCACGCCGCCTTCAAGCACCTCATCCCACCCGATCATCTTCTTGCCCTTCGATTGCAGAAACTTCTCAATCCGGCGGACGAAATAGCTCTGCAACTCATTGACGTTCTTGGGTCCTTCCTTCTGCATCAGTTCGGTGCAGGCGCCGGCTTGGGCCCAGGTGGTTTTCTCCACCTCATCGGCCCCGATGTGGATGTACTTGCTTGGAAACAAGGCCGCTACTTCGCTCAGCACGTTTTGAGCAAACTCGTAGGTGCTTTCGTTGCAGGGGCACAGCGGCACGGAAAACTCCTTGCCCCAACTCGCGCTACCCGTGCAGCTCAGAAACGGATACGCGTTGATGGCCGCCATCATGTGGCCGGGCATATCGACCTCCGGAATGATTTCGATGTGCCGAGCCGCGGCGAAGGCAATGATGTCCTTCATCTGCTGCTGGGTGTAGAAGCCGCCATACTCCGTGTGACCGTTGCGCTGCCGCAGGTGCTTCGGGTCCAACGCTAGGTCGGGGTTGTCCTTCGACTTTCGGATGCAGCTAGAATCCTGGTTGTTGAAAGTGCGCCACGCGCCTTTGGCCGTCAGGTCGGGGTACTTCTTGACTTCGAGGCGCCAGCCCTGGTCGTCGGTGAGGTGCAGGTGCAGCTTGTTGAACTTGTAGAGGGCGAGCAGGTCGAGGTACTTCTTCAGGTAGTCGGTCGAGAAGAAGTGGCGGGCCACATCCAGGTGCATACCGCGCCAAGAGTAGGCGGGCTGATCCTGAATCTGCAAGGCCGGCAGACTAAGCGACGCCGTGCCTTTCCGCGCTTTCTCAATAGTGGCGGGCAGTAGTTGCCGCACCGTCTGCACGGCCCGGAACATGCCCGCTGGCTCCTTTGCGGTTAGGGTTACCTGCTGGGGCGTAATGGTTAGGCGGTAGGCTTCCGGGGCGGTTATCGACTTATCGTAGACGAACACGATTGTGTTGGCCGCCGCTTGCGGAGCTTTCTTCAGGGGCTGCCCTAGGCCATTCGTCAACAGCGCTTGCAACTGCTCAGCCTCCCGTTCAAACAGCTTGGCCTCGCCAGGCAAAGCTAGCTTGGTGGCATTCGTGATGGGGAAGCTCCCACTCGCCGGCACCAAGGACGCAGGATACGGAATCAGCGCGTACCGCTCGGGGGCAGTTTGCGCCACTGATACGCGAGTAAAGAGCAGAGCAAGGAGTAAGCAGAAAAGCGTTTTGGTTGGCAACGTTAGCTTCGTTAAGCGGTGAAGAAACTAAGTATTTGATTCTACAGAAGGAACCGTCCTGCTGTGCTGTCGCAGCCTCTCTCCTGCTTCGTGTTCAGTGTAGAGACGCAACACTTTGCGTCTCCGCGTTGCTGATGTTGTTTGCCTAGGTTGTTCTAGCATCAGTCGTTCAACGAGGAGACGCGAAGTATTGCGTCTCTACATCGTTCTAGTGTCTGCAACAAAGCGGGAGAGACGCTTGGCTTACGCTTTCCTCCGGTTCGACCAGCGCAGTAGGACGTTCTTGATTCTTCCTATCTAGGTATTCTAGTTGCTGCTTGCTACGGGCAGCAACTGTTTCTCCACGTTCCAGCCTTCCACCGAAACCACGGGCGCCGTCACGTCGGAGGTGGGCGTGTAGTCCATCACCACCGTTTTGCTCTCACCGGGCAGCACCGACACGTAATTGTCGGTGTAGAACACGGGCAGGATGCGCTTCTGCGTTTTGGGGTTCACCAGGGCGAGGCGGTTGAAGAAAGCCACAGGGGCGTTGGCCGGATTGGTCAACGTCACTTCGATCTTGTCTTTGGCGGTTTGCTTGGTGGTTACTTTCACCGCCGTCTTTGCCATGCCTTTCAGCCCCGAGTACTCGCCTTTTGCGTCAGAAAGCCAGTAGAAGTTGTTGCTGATAACCTTCTTGTTGAAGTCCTGCAATTGCAGCGAGAGGAACATGCCTTTTTCTTTAGCCATCTGCCGCACCACGGCATTCACGGGTAAGTATTTCTTCGACATCGACGGGTTGATTTCCACGATTACCTGCGTCACGTTGGTCTTCTTGCCGGCCATGTCGTAGGCGTCGACTACTAGCATCATGTCGCGCTTCACCTCAAAGGTGTTGTTGGTAATCATCACCATCGTATCCACGGGGTTGTACATCACGTGGAGCGGTTCGCTGCCGTTGCGCAGGCCGTAGAGGCAGGCGTTGGGGTCGAGGTAGTAGTCGTACATCTGGCCGCGCATGGCTGTCCAGGGGTTTTGGGTTTTCCAGATGATGCTGCCCGTGTACCACTCCCACATGTGCGAGCTGAAGCCTTCCATGAGCGCGCGGTACTGGTCGTAGTTCACGAGTTGGGCTTTCAGGCCAAAGTCGCGGGCGTCTTTGGGGGCGCCGTAGGGCAGCAGGTACTGCTCGTAGCCGATGTAAGTGTGATAATCCCACACCGAATCCACCTTCTCGGTGGGCTTGCTTTTCGGACCTAGGTACTTCGGGGGCACCATGTTGGCGGCCGGCAGAAAGCGCTCCAGCGACTCGTAGTCGCCCACGCCCACTGAGCCCACCTCCGAGTTGAAGGGGTACGTGCGGTGCGCCCAGAAGCGGCTAATTGGCTGGATGCCATACGGTCCGTCGCCGTTGCCGCCCTGGTTGTTGTAGGACATGCTGTCGGAGTTGGAGTAGGGCACAAACCACCGCGTGCCGTCGAGCTTGGGCAGAATGGAATCTTGCAGCGCCGTCAGAATGTCTTTCGGGGGCGTGATTTCGTTGCCACCGCACCACATACCGAGGGAAGCGTAATTGCGCACCATCTTCACTTGGTCGGCGGCCGACTCGATAAACAAGCGGTGGTCGTTGGGATACTGGCGGCGGGTCCACTGGTCTTCCAGCTTCATAGGGTCCACCCAGCGGCCGTTGGCGTCGCCCGACATCCAGAAGTCTTGCATTACCAGCATGCCGTACTTGTCGCAGGCTTGGTAGAACTCGGGCCGCTCGACGAGGGCGCCGCCCCACACCCGAATCAGGTTCAGGTTCATGTCGCGGTGGAAGCGGATTTCGGCGTCGTAGCGCGCGTCTGTGAAGCGCAGCATGGCATCCGAAATAATCCAGTTGCCGCCCTTGATGAAGATCTTCTGCCCGTTCAAATGCACCTGCATGCTCTGGGTGGTGGCGTTCCACTTGGTCTGGATTTCCCGCACGCCCACCTGCACGTCTTCCTCATCCGACACCGTTTTGCCCACCAAAAACTGCATTTTCAGCTGGTACAGGTTCTGCGGACCGTAGCCGTTCGGCCACCACAGCTTCGGGTTTTGCAAGGCTAGCTTTTCCAGGCTTACCTGCTGGGTAGAGTTGGCTGGCAGCGTTACTTTCTGCGAGACTTTCTGGCCGTCGAGGGTGTATTGCAGCACGCCCGATACCTTCTTGGCAGTTGGGTTTTCGAGCTCGGCGGTTACCTCGATGGTGGCCGGTGCTTGCGGACCTTCGGGCTTGCGCACGCCGGGCACGCGGGTTACCACGTGCGGGTTCTTCACATTGACCTGCTTGGTCTTCTCAATGGTCACCTTGTCCCAGATGCCGGTGTTCCGGTCGCGGATGGGCCGAATCCAGTCCCAGCCGGCCACGTATTGGTGCGACACGCCCCTTGCGATGGTACCGTCGCCACCCTGGCCGCCGTTAGGGTTGCCCACGGGGTCGGGCGGATACACCACCACGGCCAGGCGGTTGTTGCCGTCCTTGGCTAGGTAGGGCGTGATGTTGTAGGTCTGGCGCAAGAACATGCCGTGGTGCGTTTTCTTGTTAAGCTTTTGCCCGTTCAAGAATACCTCACAACTGTAGTTTACGCCCCGCAGGTGCAGCCACACTTGGTCGTCGCCGGCGGCTTTCGCCTCCTTGAAATCTTTGACAAACCAGTAAGTGTAGTAGTCGCGGCCGGTTTTGTAGATGTCAGGGATGCGGTTGTTGTTCATCCCGAAGAAAGGATCGGGCACCTGCTTGTTTTCGAGCTGCGTGGTGAGCACCGTGCCGGGCACGACGGCGGGCGCCCAATCGGTGGTAGCAAAAGACGACTGCGAAATGGCTTGGCCGTCGGCTTTTACGTTCGCAATAGGTGTGGCCTTCCAGCCGGAGTTAAGCTCGTAGCGTTGCTGCGCCGCCAACGGACTAGCGAGCCCTAAAGCCAGCAGCAGGAGTCGATACTTCTTCATTCGAAAGAACTCAGGAACAGTTTAAAGTAGCGCAGACTTTGTAGTCCGCGCCGGCTTGGTGATTAGTGCATGTTTAATAGAAAGCGCGGACTACCGAGTCCGCGCTACAGGAACCTAGCTCCGTGCTTTGTGCCCCGCCATACCGTAATACAGGATGAACAGGTAGCAGGGAATGACCAGCCAATAAGCTTGTTGCGGCGTGAACTGGTCGGCCAGCCAGCCGTACATCGGCGGCAGCACCGCGCCCCCCGCAATAGCCATGATGAGAAAGGACGAGCCAATCTTGGTGAAGCGACCTAGGCCTTCAATAGCAAGCGGCCAGATAGCAGGGAAAATGAGCGAGTTGGCGAGTCCCAGCAGCGAAATGAATAGCACCGATGTGTACCCGTTGGTGAACAGGGCGCCTAGGGCAAAAAGCACCCCCGCTACGGCAAATACTTGTAGCGCCTTTTCCTGAGAAATGAGCTTCGGAATGGCCACAATACCAATCAGGTACCCTAGGATCATGGCGCCCATGGTGCAGGCCGTAAAGAACTTAGCCGTAGATAGCGCAATGCCTTGCGCGGCCCCGTAGCTGATGATGGTGTCGCCGGCAATTACTTCCACGCCCACGTAGAAGAACATGGCCAGCGCCCCGAGCAGCAAGTGCGGAAACTGAAGCACGCTGGTCTTGCCGGTGTTAGCAGCGGCTACCGCCTCGTCTTCGTGGTCGGTGTCGATTTCGGGCAGCGAGGAGAAGTAGATCAGCACGGCCAGCAGCACCAGCACCCCAAGCATAATCAGGTAGGGCGTCACGACGCGCGAAGCAAGGGCATCTAGCTCGGCGGCCTTCGCGGCAGCATCCATGGTGCCGAGGCGCTTGATGAGGGCATCAGCATCTTTCAACGCAATAGCACCGAGGGCAATCGGCGCCAGCGCGCCAGCTACCTTGTTGCAAATGCCCATCACGCTGATGCGCTTGGCGGCACTTTCGCGCGGACCTAGGATGGTGATGTAGGGGTTAGCGGCCGTTTGCAATACCGCTAGGCCGGTGCCTTGCACAAACAGACCTAGCAGAAACAACCCGTACGTGCGGGTCAGCGCGGCCGGAATAAAGATGAGCGCCCCCACGGCCATAACCAGCAGTCCCAACGACATGCCGTTCTTGAACCCCGTAGCTTTCAGCACCCACGCCGACGGAATGGCCATCACCAAGTAGCTGATGTAGAAGGCAAACGCCACCAAGTACGACTCGAAGTTGTTGAGCTCGCACGCAATTCGGAGGTAAGGAATCAGAACGGAGTTCAGCCAGGTTACAAAGCCGAAGATGAAGAACAGCGCTCCGATGATCACAATCGATCGGCCCGTTTGCGTCGTGGCCGTTGGCGCGGGCGAGGTAGCGTTAGCCGTGGTAGCTACTTTGGTCATTCTGTGTAAGTTAAAATGGAGCTAGGGTACGCTTGATAAGTTGAACAGAAGCGTCTGTCCCGTTATTGGGTGTAGAGACGTGACCCTGCGCGTCTCCTCGTTGCTGCTACTATTTACCTAGGTCTTCCTAGATGGACTCGTCCAACGACGCGACGCGCAGGGTCGCGTCTCTACACCACGTAGCCGCGCATTATTGCACGACAATCTCATCGGCAAACAGCCAGATGCCGGCATCTTTCGAGCCCTTTTCTGCTGCTTGCGGCTGCGCGTTTTTCGCCGTGACTTTGACGAACCGAGCTTTGGTCTTCTTCAGGTCGGCTTTCACCTCGCTGATGGCGGGCTTGGGCTGCTCGGCCATGGCTGCTACGGGTGCCGAATACACCGTTTTGTACTTCTTGCCGTCCTTCGACACGGCTATTTCTACGTTCGTCGGCAGCAGGATTTTGGAGCCCGAATGCTGCAAGAAGGTGCTCTTGATGGAGCTGATCTCTGTTTCCTTTTTCAAATCAAGCGTGGCTACCAAGTCGCTGCTTTGGAAACCTAGCCACTGCCCGTCGGTGTGGTTGGTAGAGCCTTTTATGCCGTCGACCAACGTCAAGCCGCCTTGTCCTTTGTAGCTCTTGTTCGGTTCCGTAGCGAGCTTGGTGGGCATGGCAAATGCCTTATGCGTGGTCACTTCCTTCGTCGTGACTTTACCCACTAGCTTACCATTCTCGAAAGAGCCGGCCTTGATTACGGCCGAGTTCGAAACGGCAAAGGGCTTGGTGTACGTTTGCGCCGAGGCGGTTGGGGCCGCGCCATCCAAGGTGTAGTAGATCTGCGGACCGGTGGCGTCCGTCTGCATCGTCACGACGGCCGCGCGCTGCGTGGTGTCGATAGCAAGCTGCTGACGCACGTTGAAGGCGCTTTTCGCGTAGTTGGCACCGAGGGCTTCGTAGCGCTGGTACTGCTTCTGCATGCGCTCTTTGAAGCTAGGCCAATTCTTCTGGCTAGCAGGCGTCCAGAGCACTTCCGACAGCGCCGACATGCGCGGCAGCACCATATACTCCACCTGTTGCTCCGTCGGGATGTACTCAGTCCAGAGGTTGGCTTGGGCACCTAGGATGTACTTCTGCTCTTCCGCAGTCAGCTCTTTCGGCGTGGGCTCGAAGGAATACACCGTTTCCAGCGGCAAGTAGCCGCCAATGGATAGCGGTTCTAGGCTAGCTTCGCCCTGAGCGTGGTCGAAGTAGACGTGCGAGCCAGGCGTCATCACCACGTTGTGCTTCTGCTTGGCAGCGGCCGTGCCGCCTTCCATTCCGCGCCACGACATCACGGCCGCGTTCGGCGCGAGGCCACCTTCCAGGATTTCATCCCAACCCATGATGGTTTTGCCCTTGGAGTTCACAAACTTCTCCATGCGCTGCACGAAGTAGCTTTGCAATTCGTGCTCATCCTTCAGGTTTTCGGCCTTCATGCGGGCCTGGCACTTGGGGCACTCGTGCCAACGCGTTTTGGGGGCTTCGTCGCCGCCGATGTGCACGATCTTGCTCGGGAACAGCGGCATTACTTCCGTCAGCACATCTTGCAGGAAGGTGAACGTCTGCTCGTTGCCGGCGCAGAAGATGTCGTCGAATACGCCCCACAATCCCTCTACTTTGAAAGGGCCACCGGTGCACGACAGCTCCGGATACGCCGTGAGGGCGGCTACGGCATGGCCGGGCATTTCAATCTCCGGCACTACCGTGATGTAGCGGTCCTGGGCGTACTTCACGACCTCTTTTATTTGCTCTTGCGTGTAGAAGCCGCCGTAGCGAATGTTATCAAACTTGTGCGGCTGGTCGGTGTAGTGACCGATCAGCGTGCCGTCGCGCCACCCGCCGACGGAGGTCAGCTTGGGGTACTTCTTAATCTCGATGCGCCAGCCCTGGTCGTCCGTGAGGTGCCAGTGGAAGGTGTTCATCTTATGCATCGCCAGGAAGTCGATGTATTTCTTCACGAACTCAGTCGAGAAGAAATGGCGGGACACATCCAGGTGCATGCCGCGCCAATCGTACCTAGGTTTGTCCATGACCTCGACGGCCGGAATGCTCACCGCTGCAGTAGAGGGCTGCGCGGGTAACAGTTGCCGAATCGTTTGCGTGCCGAAGAACAAGCCTTGGGGCTTGCTCGCGGCCAATACCACTTGCGCAGGCTGCACCGTGAGCTTGTAGCCTTCGGGACCTAGGTCTTGAGCGGGTTGTGCGAGCGTCAAGTAAATGCCGCCAGTGCTTTGCTTGCTAGGTGCGGCCTGCACCACCTGCGGCTGCACGCCGGTAGCGCGCTTTATCTCCTGGCTTAGCGACAGACCAATGTTTCGCAGCTCCTCGTTCTTGGGGTCGACGTAAATCTTGGTGCTAGGAGTAATGGCGAAGCTGCCGCTCTGGGGCGTGAGCTGCACCGGCTGCGGAATGATGGAAAGTGTCTGCTGGCTTACGGGCGCTTGTTGGCCGTAGACGGGCGCCGTCACGAAACAGAAGCTGTTTCCGAGGCTAAGCGCAGCCGCCAGTGACACCACGGTTTTTCTGGTCATAGGGAAAGCTCTTTATGGGGATGGGAAGTATGCTCCTGCTTCATTTTGCAAAGGGCAGCAGCGCCCAAAACGGCCGCGTTGTCGATGGCCGAGGGCTCAACGATCAGCCGTTCGGCTACGACCTTGAACGGGAACTCCCGTAGGCTTTCGTATAGGCCGCCCTGGAAATACGCGAAGCACTTACTCACCGAACCGCCCAAGAAAATGGCTTCCGGCGAGAGGGTGTACAGGATGATCTTGATGGCATTGCCAAGGTGCCGGCCGTACTCTGCAAAAACGTTTAAGGCGTCAGCGTCACCGACTTTGGCCAGCGCGTGCCACTCGGCCCCCGACCGGCTGGTATGCTGCGTGAAAAACTTGCCGCTACAATAGTCCTCGATGGTTTTGTCGCGGTACGGGATGCAGCCAAATTCGCCGGCACTCGACAGCGTACCCGAGTACACATCGTGGTTGATGATAATGCCCGCCCCTAGGCCCGTGCCCAGCGCAATGCCCACTAGGTTTGCGTAGGGCTTGCCCTTGCCGTACATCTTCTCCCCCACCGCAAACGCGTTGGCGTCGTTGGTAAGGTATACGGGTTTGTCGAAGTGGTTTACCAGATAATCCTTCAGGTGAACTTCCTGCCAGGAAGGAATATTCTGCACGTTGTGCACAATGCCGTTTTCCTCATCCACCAGCCCCGGCACCCCGATGCCAATGCCCACCACGCCGGCATCCACGAAGGGCGCTAGGTTGCGCACCAGCTCAGCCAAAATCTGCTCCTTGGGCGCGGTGGCGGAGGTTTCAAACTTCGCTTCTTGAATTATTTCCCCGTGCTGCACAACGCCGACCTGAATCTTCGTCCCGCCAATATCTATTCCGATGTACTTGTTATTATTCATGCAATTTCAACACACATACTTTTCATAATGGTGAAGTTCTGAAGTGGTGAGTTAGTGAATGCACTGCTTGCAAGAGAAAACTCACTAACCCACCACTTCATCACCTCGGCCTTAAAACTGCCAGCGCACGAAGGCTTCCATGGCTTCGTAGTTGGCCAAACCTAGCTTATCATATTGCTGGGCCGTTTCGCGGTTGCGGTGCTCGGCCCTCACCCAGAACTCGCGCGAGTCGTCGCCGGGGAATACGGGCGTATCCTTCTGCGACTGGTGCTTGAAGATAGCGTTGCGCTTGCGAATCACTTCCTGCGGCGACAACGGCACGGCCATTTCGATTTCGTAGGGCTTGAACTCGTGCCACGCACCGCGGTACATCCACATCCAGCAGTCTTCCACCCACGCTTCGGTCTTTTTCAGGCGCCGCAACGATTCCGTCACGATGTTGAAGCACACAATGTGAGTACCGTTGGGGTCGGCAAAGTCGCCGGCCACGAACACTTGGTGGGGCTTCACCTGCTGCAACAACTCCATCGTCAGCTCGATGTCCTTGTCGGTCACGGGGTACTTCTGCGTTTTGCCCGACTCGTAGAAGGGCAGCGCCTGGAAGTGAATGTGGTCGTCCTTCAAGCCAGCGTAGCGGGCGCCCGCAATGGCTTCGCTCTTGCGAATAAAGCTCTTCACATTGCGAATCTCCTGCGTATCCACCTGGTTGGGCTGCTTCTGCTGAATGAACGCACGCATAGCTTCGTAAATCGACTGCAAGTTGCTCGTGTCTTTGCCGAGGCTCGCGTCGAAGTCGATGGCAAACTCCATGTAGCGCAGCACGTCGTCGTCCCACACGGCCGTGTTGCCGGAAGTTTGGTAAGCCACGTGCACGTCGTGCCCCTGGTCGATGAGGCGGATGAACGTGCCACCCATCGAAATCACGTCGTCGTCGGGGTGGGGCGAGAAAACGATGCTGCGCTTCTTCTCCGGCAGGGCGCGCTCGGGGCGCTGCGAGTCGTCGGCGCCGGGCTTGCCACCGGGCCAACCCGTGATGGTGTGCTGAAGCTTGTTGAAAATGTGGATGTTGATGTTGTAAGCCGGGCCGCGCTCCGTGGCGAGTTGGGCCATGCCGTTGTTGTTGTAGTCTTCCTCGGTGAGCTTCAGGATGGGCTTGCCGAGCGTGTTGGACAGCCAGATAACGGCCTTCTTGATCAGCATTTCGTCCCACACGCAGTCCTTAACGAGCCAGGGCGTGTCGAAGCGCGTGAGCTCAGAGGCAGCTGCCTCGTCGAGCACAAACTCCACGTTGTCGGCTAGTTGCAAGTACGTAGCGGGCACTTCGCCCGATACTTCGCCTTCCACGGCCTTCTTGATGATGGGCGCCTTTTTGCCGCTCCACGCCATCAGAATAATCTCACGGGCCTTGAAGATGGTACCGATGCCCATGGTAATGGCCTTGGTGGGCACGTTTTCCTTACCGCCGAAGTCGCGCGAGGCGTCGCGGCGGGTAAGGTCGTCGAGCGTGACCAGGCGCGTACCGGAGTTCGGTGCCGAGCCGGGTTCGTTGAAGCCCACGTGGCCCGTCCGGCCGATACCTAGGATCTGAAAATCAAGCCCGCCGTATTCCTCAATCAGTCGCTCGTAGTTGAGGCAGAACGCGGCTACGTCTTCCAGAGCTAGGGTGCCATCCGGAATGTGAATGTTTTCCCGCTCAATATCGATGTGGTTGAACAGGTTCTCGTTCATGAACGTCACGTAGCTCTGCGGCGCCGTGGGCGGCATGGGGTAGTACTCGTCCAAGTTGAAGGTCACCACGTTGCGGAAGCTCAGGCCTTCTTCGCGATGCAGGCGCACCAGCTCCTCGTACACGCCTACTGGTGTAGCGCCGGTAGCTAGGCCCAGTACGGCCTTCTCTCCTGTTCCCTGCTTGCTTCTGATCAGTTCGGCAATGCGCTCCGCTACTTTCACGGAGGCAATATCCTTGTTGGGATAAACGGTCACGGGAAGCTTCTCGAAGCGAGTTTCTTCCAGCAGGTTTAATCGGGTTTTGATCGGTAGCGCGACGTTCTGCATTGTTGCGAGGCTTGGGAGTTAGCGGAAATGCTTATGTTTTGTTTTGATGCAAAAGGAAATGCCAACGGAGCTAAGTCAGCAACCGAGCATTGAGGCAGAAAGCGAAGTTGGGTTTCAGGCTCATGCTAGCTCCATGTAGCTTTCAAAGATGTTTTCCATCACCGTAGCGACGGATCCTAGGATCACAGCGTTGTTGCCTAGCTCCGACACCACGATGCTGGTCTTTTCCCGGAGCTGGGTCATGCAGTACGTGTTGATGGCCTGCTGAATAGCTGGCATCAGAAACTGTTTGGCTTGCGCTATTTCGCCCCCTAGGATGATCAGCTCAGGGTTGAAAAGCTGGATCAGAATAGCGATGCCCTTGCCTAGGTTAGTACCTACTTCGGCCAAGAGGCTGATGGCAAACTGGTCGCCGTCGTTGGCCGCGCTAAGGACCTGCTCAGGCTCTAGCTGCTCTATTTGGTCGTCCGACAACTTGCTGAGCAAAGTGTTCTGCCCCGCCTTAATCCCTTCTCGTGCGTTGCGGACAATGGCACTGCCAGACGCTACCGTTTCAAGGCAGCCCCGCTTGCCGCAATGACAGAGCGCGCCGCCCTCCACGAGCGGAATGTGCCCAAATTCGCCGGCAAAGCCTGACGCTCCGCTGCGGAGCTTGCCATCCAGTATTACGCCCATGCCAATGCCCCAATCCATGGAAAGCACCAGTACGTCGCGGCGGCCGTGCGCTAACCCGAAGCGGTATTCGGCTAGGGTAGCGCTTTTGGCGTCGTTCTGAATGAACACCGGCTTGCCGAAGCGATGCTCCAGCAACTGTTGCAACGATTCAGGCGTCTGCGTGGTGAGCAGGTAGGTTTGGTTGTTTCCCTCTTTCGAAGAAACTAAGCCCGGCATGCTAATCCCAACTCCGACGAGCTTCTTCAAGTCGATGCCTGATGCTTGAATCAGTTCGTTGGCGTGCGCATACACTTGCTCTAGGGCACCTAGATCCTTGGTCAGCTCAATGCTGAACGTTTGTACCCCGGTAATAATCTGATTGTTGTTATCAAAGATGGCCATTCGCGTCTTGAACTTCTCGACTTGAATGCTTAGCACAAACAGCGACCGGTCGCAAAGCCCATATAGCTCTGGCTTCCGGCCCCCTATCGATTTGCCCCTACCCTGTTTCTCAACGAGCCCCTCCGCAATCAGCTCATTGAGCATGGCAATGGAAGTGGGTGAGCTGATGTTAAACCGACTGCAAATATCAGCGTTGGTCTTCGCACCTTTCACATACAAGTGCTTGACAATCTTTAGCTTATGTATGTATTTTCTGCGCTCAACGTTGTTGAGCCGAGCTAGGTAAGTCTCCTCTAATGCTAGTAAAGAGTCCATCCTGAAGCTGTGCTTATGTTTCTATAAATGAACCTAAACTTTTCTTCAAGTCAAAATACTTCTGTAAAATTTTTATAAAAGTTATGCTAGAACCATGAAAGAATTAGAGAACATGTAGCTATACCAACGCAGGCTACTTAGCCTGTAACACCACGTGTTTGATATTCTTGCGGTCGTAGGTGTATGTGATGTGCACGCGGCCATCATGAGTCTGGATGACAGCGGGGTAGCTGAATTCCTCCTTGGTGCCATTTTCTAGCTCTGCTACATCGTGCCACGTTTGCCCGTCTTTCGATTGCGCTACCCGGAGCTTGCTACGGCCATTAAACCATTCTTTGCCAGGCACATCAGGGTTGTATACCAGTAGCTGCGACCCGTCTTTTAGGGTTACAGCGTCGGTGCCAGAGTTTGGGTTAAGCAAAGTAGTTTTGGATAAAGTACTCCAGCTGTTGCCCCCGTCCGTCGACCAGGCCTGCACCACGCTGCCTTGCTTGCTGCGACACAAAATCTGTAGCCGATTGCCAGGATATACCAGAATGCTAGGTTGAATAACATCGAACGCCGACGCATTGTCCACCGGAATAACTTGCCACGTTTGTCCCTGGTCAGTCGATTTTTCTAGGTGAACTTTCCAGCGCTCCGTCTTTTCCTCGATGCTCGACGGCGCTAGAATGGTCCTATTAGCGAGCTGCACTGGTTTGTTCTTGATCGGCCCTAGGATACCTGGAGGCAGCTGGCGTGGTGCCGACCACGTTTTGCCTTCATCCGTGGAAGTTTTGACCATGCCCCACCATTCCCGCGGGTTCGGCCCTACTTTGTAGAATAAGAACAGCTTGCCCGCGCGCGCCTTGAACAGCACGGGGTTCCAGGTTGGGTAGCGCAGCGTATCGCTCACTACCCCATTGGCCACCGACCTAGGTTGCGAAACACTACCTGTTTTGCTAATACCGGTAAGCCAGATAGCTACGTCTTTACTTCCCTCGTATGAGCCACCGAAGCAAGCCACTAGCAAATTTCCTCCGGCGTCTTCCACGAGCGTCGACGCGTGGCACTGCTGGAAAGGCGGCGTCGTGAACAGCAACTCTTCCTTGGCTTTCACCCAAGTCGTTTGGGCGGCTGCGCTCATCTGAAAACCTAGCAGGAAAGTGGACGCAAGCAAAAAGTGCTTTTTCATAGTCGGACGGGAATCGGTAATACAGCCAATGCTAGGTTAAGTATCGGCCGCGCCGCAGGGATACCCTTAGTGCTCAGCCACTGCCAGCTTAATCGCCTTGGCCACGTTGAACTGCGTTTTCAGCTTAATATCATCCGACGCGCCGCCTACCATCACTGTGAAAACGCCCGGCTCAACCACCCACTCCATCTTCTGGTTGAGCAGCATTAGGTCTTCGGCTGTCAATTCGAAAGCCACCTCCTTCTGCTCGCCGGCTTTGAGCATGAGTCGCTGAAACTTCTTCAACTGCTTCACGGGCGTCACCACCGAGCTAGCATCGTCGCTGAGGTAGAGTTGGGCCACCTCGTCGCCGTCGCGTGCGCTGGTGTTCTTCACCTTGAACCGCACGCTAGCTTGCACGGCGCCGTTGCTTTCAGTGGTGTTCACCTGCAAGTCTGTGTACTCAAACTTACTGTAGCTCAAGCCATAACCAAAACTATAGAGCGGCTTGGCATCCATTTCCACGTAGTCGCGCCGTTCGGGGCGCTTGGCATTGTAGTATACGGGCAGCTGCCCGACCGATTTCGGGATTGAAATCGTTAAGCGGCCGGCGGGGTTGTAGTCACCAAATAGCACATCGGCAATGGCATTGCCGCCTTCCTGGCCGGGGTACCACGCGTCGAGCACGGCGGGCACGTGGGCGGCCATCCAATTCAGGTTTAGCGGCCGGCCTTTGATGAGCACTACCACTACCGGCGTACCGGTTTTTACGACGGCTTGCAGTAGCTCTTGCTGCTTGCCCAGCAAGTCGAGGGTGGCGCGGTCGTAGCCTTCGCCACTCTCCATGTCGCTGATGGCTTGGGTGTTGCTAGCTGTCACATTAGCGGCGCCAGTGCTTTGGTATTCCGTTTTAAAATCGCGGGCGCTGGAGCCGCCGAGCACTATTACCGCGACTTCAGCACTGCGGGCAGCCGCTACCGCGGCGGCAAGGTCCACCTGCGTGGTATCTCGAATGGCGCAGCCCTTCACGTAGGTCACCTTCGTACCCGCCGCCACTTTGCCCTTGATGCCTTCCAGCACCGTCACGATGTTGCTTTCGGGCTGGGGCGCGGTGTAATCACCGAGCTGGTTGTAAATGTTATCGGCGTTTGGTCCGATTACGGCAATGCTTTTTAATGACTTAGAAAGCGGCAGCACGTCTTTCTCGTTCTTCAGCAGCACCACCGACTCCCGCGCTACCTGGCGAGCTAGCTCTACGTTAGCCGGGCTCTTCACCTGTTTTGCGGCTTTCTTGGTGTCAACGTACGGGTTTTCAAACAGTCCCATTTCGAACTTCAGACGCAACACACGACCCACGGCGCGGTCCAGGATTTCGGTGGAAACGAGCTTTTGGTTGAACGCCGCGAGTAGTTCCTTGTCGTAACCGTAGCCGCTTAGGTCGTCATCGAGGCCGGCGTTGATAGCCAGGGCAGCGGCTTCGGGCGGGGTGGCCGCTACGTGGTGACTGGTCAGGATGCCGCTGATGCTACCTAGGTCGGACACGGTGAAGCCCTGAAAGCCCCATTGCTTGCGCAGCAAATCGGTGAGCAGGAACTCGTTGGAAGAACACGGCACGCCATCAATGGAGTTATAGGAGGTCATGATGGACAAAATCCCAGCCTTTACGGCAGCATGTACGGGCGGCAAAAAGCTTTGGTACAACTCCCGGTACCCGGTGCTGATGCTGCCGCCGTTGTGGCCACCTTCGGGCACGCCGTAAGCGGCAAAGTGCTTCAGGGTGGAAATGACATTGACGCCACTTTTCAAGCTAGCGCCCTGCAAGCCTTTCACCATCGCTACGCCCATTTGGCTGGTGAGCACGGGGTCTTCGCCGTATGTTTCTTCTACCCGCGACCAGCGCGGCTCGCGGGCTAGGTCTAGCACGGGGCCGTAGCCGATGTGGCCGCCTTGCACCCTGACTTCGGTGGCAATAGCCGAAGCCATGCGCTGAAGCAAAGCTGGGTCCCAGGTGCTACTCTGCCCGATAGACGTGGGGAACACCGTGGCGCCGATGGCCATGTGGCCGTGCGGGCATTCTTCCGCCAGAAACATTGGAATCCCGAGCCGGGTATGCTCCACGGCATACTTCTGCAAGGCGTTTGAAGCCTCGGCCGCTTGGGCAGGATTAAGTCCGTTGGCCAGGGTCTTCTTCGTCCAGGGGTCGGCACGGAGGGTGGCCCACAGCCCGCCGATGTGGCGCTCGTCTACGGCTTTTTTGTACGCGGCGCTAATACCTACTTTCTGGCCGTCTTTCTGGTACATCTCCCACCCTAGGATAGTCGAGAGTTGGCCTACCTTTTCTTCCACCGTCATGCGTCCGAGTAGGTCCTTCACCCTCGCGTCGGTTGGGACTTTGCTGTCTTTGTAGACGGGTTTGGCTTTTTGGGCGTAGGTGGCAGTGGCGCCTAACAAACACAAGCTGAGCGTAAAATGCTTAATCATGCGGAATATAGAATGTGGGAATATGCCACGGTACATTCGTAGCTGAACGACTCGTTCGTTGGCGGCAAATGGCAAGGGACGTGTCGTACGGCGCGTTTTGGCGGCGCCTCATGCACGACACCAGGTTACTGAACTTCTTCCAAAATCGGCTTATCCGTCGTTTTAAGCTCTTTTTGCAGCACGTCGTTTTGCTGCTCCAAAATCACTACGTCATTTTTGCCTTTGTTCAGCCAGCAACCGGGCAAGTACAACGTCTGCTGCGGACCGGCTTTCCAGTACCGCCCTAGGTGGTGCCCATTCACGAACACGATGCCTTTGCCCCAGCCGCGCATGTCGAGGAAGACGTCGCCCGTTTGTTTCGCCTCGAAAGAGCCGGCGTACAGCGTAGGCTTGCCTTCTTTGTTCTTGGCAGTGTACTTAGCTAGGTCGGGCACTTTGTCGAAGGGCAGCTTATACATGTTCCAATCACCCACCACCTCGGAGCCATTGATGAGCACCGGCGAGATGATGCCTTTGGTGTTGTGCACAATGTCGGCGCCGTAGTTGATGCGGCCCATGTTTTCCACTAGCAGCTCCAGCGTCGCGTTGAATGGAATGGTGATGTCCATTTCATACTTGTTGTCCTGCCGGTTCAGCTCCCCTGCCTTCTTGCCGTTCACATATACCGTGGCAAAGTCGCGCAAGCCTTTCACCTGCAACTTACCCTGAGTCGGCTGGGTGAAGCGCTTGCTGTAGAGTACATAGCCGTGCCCTTGATTTAAGTCCTCAAAGGAAAGCGGCGTATCGTTCGCCACTGGCTTGATGTCTTTCTTTAAGTCAAACAGATCAACGGTTTTGCTGAGCGCAATGGCCGGCAACGTAATAACTGGTATCTGGGCCGGTACTGCCGGCATGGGGTATTTGACGTACTTCTTCATCAGCTCCCGCACGGCGGTGTACTTGGGCGTCGCCCAGCCCGGCTCGCTGATGGGCGCGTCGTAGTCGTAGCTCGTGATGTCAGGCTGAATTTCGTGCTCTTCGTTGTAGTTGGCGCCGGAGGTGAAACCGAAGTTGGTGCCGCCGTGCACCATGTAGAAGTTGAAGTTGACACCGTTTTGCAAATACATTTCAATCTGCTTCGTCACCTGCTCAGTAGGTACGCGGGTGAAGGGCTCGGCCCAATGGTCAAGCCAGCCGGGGTAGTATTCGGCCACCATGTAAGGGCCTTTGCCACCGTTATATTGGTTTACGGCTTTTTTCAGGTTTTCCACGTTGCCCTCCCCGTTGGCCGTTGGCAGCGCTCCGGCCGTGGCACCGCCTTCAAAGAACACCGCAGCGTCGGAGGTGAAAAATGGTCCTTCGAAACCGGCTTCCGTCAGTAGCCGCTTGATAGCAGCGTTGTACTTGCGGTGCTCCTCCAGTGGAATGTCTTTGCGCTGGTCTACGTACGAGCCAAACTCGTTTTCTACCTGCGTCATAATAATGGGGCCGCCCTTACTCACCTGCATACCCTTCACCTGCTGAGCTAGCTTATCGATGTATACTTTGCAGGAGTCGAGAAAGGGTTGGTTGTTGGCTCGAATCACAAGGTTTTTGTTTTTCTGCAACCACCACGGATAACCGCCAAATTCCCACTCTGCACAGGCGTAAGGTCCCGGCCGCAGGATGACGAACAGCCCTTCTTCCTGGGCAGTCTTCAGGTATTCGGCTAGGTTGCGGTTACCGGTTTTGAAATCCCACACGCCCGGCGCCGTGTTGTGGTAGTTCCAGAACACGTAGGTCGCTACCGTATTCAAGCCCATGGCCTTTAGCATCTTCAACCGGTGCCGCCAGTACTCCCTTGGAATGCGGGCGTAGTGCATCTCGCCGGAATGAAGCTGGGTGGCCTTCCCGTCGTAGAGAAACTGCCCGTCTTTTATTTCAAACGTGTGCTTCTTCTGCGCCTGGGCCGACAAGCTAGCTACCAGCAGCAGACACGTCAGCCAACGGCCCAGTGTAGGGTGTACCATGAACGATAGTAATCTTGGATGGTCCTTTCTCCCGCTGGTCGAAAGGTCATGTTGTTTGTCCGTTATTGATTCAGACTGCTTTTTTACTCAGCTGCAAAGGCAAAAGCCAAGGCCGGATACGCACCCGCTTGTTTGGCCAGCGACGATGGCAAGGTCACTTTTACTTTGTCGCCTTCCTTGGTCCACTGCACCGTTTTGCCGGTTTGGAGCAACGTCATTTTGCTGCCTTTTCTCGGGGTGTTCCCGGTCCATTCTACCGTGGTTGGGGCGGCTTTGTCTTCGGGCAAGCAGGCAATGGCGTAGCGCGTACCCTTTTTACCCTGCGTAAAGTACGTACTGCCATCCTGGAAGCGGTCGGTGGCGCGGGTGTTATAAATGGCGTCGCCGTTCACCTCCAGCCACTTCCCAATAGCCGTGAGGCGCGTTACGGCTTCGTTGTCGAGGGTGCCATCCGGCTTGGGGCCAACACCTAGCAACAAGCTGCCACCTTTCGCCACCACTTCCACCAGCGAATGAATCACCTTCGTGGGCGACTTATACTTGTCGTTTGGCACGTAGCCCCAGTTATTAGCTAGGGTCAGGCAGCTTTCCCAGGGGTTGTCGAGTTTGTGGTCGGGTACCTTCTGCTCGGGAGTCTGGTAGTTTTCGTAAGGGCCGTGCACGGTGCGGTCTACCATGATAAGGCCGGGCTGGGCCTGCCGCGCCATGGTAGCAATGCGGGGCATGTTCACATCCTGGCTGAACTCGGGAATGGCGGCGCCCCAAGAGCGCACTTCATCATTCACGGTTTCTTTGGGCCGCACCCAGCCGCCGTCGAGCCACAGAATATCCATGGACCCGTAGTTGTGCATCAACTCACTGATCTGGTTGTAGGTAAACTCTTTGTACTGATTCCACCGCCACGGGTACTTTTTGATGTCGTAGTTGACGTTGCGGTTGGGCGTGGCATACTTCGACCACCAGAAGTTCTGCGAGTGCCAGTCGGGCTTCGAGAAATACGCCCCAATCATGAAGCCTTCCTTGCGAAAAGCATCAAACACGTACTTGGCTACGTCCGCCTTGGGGTTGTTCTTAAAGGGGCCGTTGGTGATTTTGAAATCCGTCTGCTTCGTGTCGAACATGTTGAAGCCGTCGTGGTGCTTGGTGGTGAACACCAAATAGCGCATGCCCGCTTTTTTTGCCACGCTCGCCCACTGCTCTGGGTTGAATTTCACCGGATTGAAGTCTTTGCTCAGGCCCCAATACCACTTTTTGTAGTCCTCGTAGGCAATGGTGCTGTCCCGCTCAATCCAGTCTTCGGAGCAGATCTGCCACGACTCGATGATGCCTGGCACCGCGTACAAGCCCCAGTGCAGAATCAACCCGAACTTTTGGTCGCGCCATTTGTCCAGCTTCTTTTGCACAAGTGGGTCCGTGGGCGCTTCGTATTCGGTTGATTGCTGGTGAATGCCCTGCTCCTGCGCCCGCAACGGGAGGGAGCTAGCCGCAGTGAGCAGTAATAATGCGAGCGTAACCTTCTTCAAATCCATATTCTATTTCCTGAAATACAGCCTGTTACTTATTGCCAGCCGGTTCCGCCTGCTTGTACAGCCCCATTGACGAAAGCGTAGGGTTCAGCCTAGACGAGGTGATGCGAAGGCGGAGGTACTGTGCCTGAAGCGGCTCAAACTTCAGTATGCGCTTGAAGCCTACCGTGGTACCGGCCACGACCGTTCGCCACTCCTCACCGCTTTTGTATTCGAACACAAACTTTTCGATGCGCTGCCCAACAGCAATATTTTCCTGCAATTGGAGCACGTCAAAATCCTGGGGGGAGGAAAGCGTGAAATCGATGGTGGCCGTTGTGTCGTTGCCGCCGGTACTCCAGTAGGTAGTGTATTTGTCGTCCAGCAGGGCTTTGGTCTGGCTAGCATTGGCGCCGCTTACCTTGGCCGTTTTCAGCAGGTTCTTCGCGTACGTTTTGTCGATGGCAGCTTTCCATGCTTTCAGGCTGGCAATATCCTGTTGGCTGATCAAGCCCCTTTTGTCGGGCGGAATGTTTAGGAGCAACACGCCGTTCCGGCCCACCGAACTGTTGTAAATATCCAGCAGCTGCGCCGGGGTTTTGACTTTGTCATCCTCGGCTGGGTGGTGGAACCAGCCCGGCCGGATGGACACATCGATTTCCGCCGGATACCAGACCAAGCTCTGCGCATTCTTAATTTTGGCCCGACTACCTAGGTCGTCTTCCATCATGTTTTTGGGCGCGAAGGCTGCTTCTTGCTGGGAGTTGGCGGCCACCTTATCCTGGCTTTGCGCCTCCATCGGCACCACGCTCCACTCCGTTTCGCGGCCGTAGCCCGATTCGGTACCCACCCACCGCACGTCGGGGCCCATCACGGAAATAGTAGCCGTGGGCTGCAGCTTGCGGATGAGCGTGTACCAGCGGTTGAAGTCGTACACTTGTTTCTTGCCAGTGGGGCCTTCGCCGTTAGCGCCGTCGAACCACACCTCATCAACGCGGCCATAGTTGGAAAGCAGCTCCGTGAGTTGATTCACGAAATAGGTATTGTACTTGGCGGAATCGCCGAAGAACTTGGAGTTTCTATCCCAGGGCGACAGGTATACGCCGAAACCTAGGCCGTAGGCGTGGCAGGCGTCGGCCACTTCCTTTACCACGTCGCCTTTGCCTTTTTTCCATGGGCTGTTCTTCACCGAGTGCTCCGTGTAGGCGGAAGGCCACAAGCAAAAGCCATCGTGGTGCTTGGCCGTGATGATTACCTGCTTGATTCCACCTTCCTTGCAGGCCTGCACCCATTGCTTCGCATCGAGCGCCGTAGGGTTGAACAACTGCGGGCTTTCGGTGCCATCACCCCACTCTTTGTTGGTAAAGGTGTTCATTCCGAAGTGAATGAAGCCCGTGAGCTCTAGCTGCTGCCACCGTAGCTGCCGGGGCGAAGGCGTTACAGCAGCGGCTTTGCGGACGATAGCGGCTTCGGAACTACCGGCAGCAATCCTCACGTAGTTCTTGTCGGTATAGATCTGAGCAATACTCAGCAGCGGCGTTGTTAGCAGGATGCTGGTTACCAGAAGCGATACGAAGCTCTTCCCTTTTCCCTTGCTCAGATAGTTAGTTGTGTACTCTTTCACTCTACTTCAAAACGTTAGGTGAATTCGTTGGCGCTGACTTAGCCCAAATCAACTACGGACAGTACCGGCGTCCTTCTTCGTAGCAATTCGGACTTGGCCAGAAGTGGCGCTGACAGGCGAAATAGGCGCGCAAAGACAAGTGCCTTTCGAGCTGCTGAGGAGCTAGCAGCTTGTACCCGTTGCCCGGCCTTTACCCGCTGCAACTCCGGTGGAGACGTGGGCCTAAAGTACTAAAGTATTTAAAGAATCAATTAGAAAATTCAAAAATGTGCGCGCCAACTCACCTGATGTGTGCGGCAACACTCATACAAAAGTACAAATATGCCACGTGGTAGAATCCAAAGGCAGCGTAGGAAGAAAGCAGGAAGAAAGCAAGAAGATAGCTAGGTCAGCTGAGCTCGTAGATGCGCTCCATAAGCTGCCACTTTTCGTTGGCTGTGCTCGAGGCCGTCGTTTTCTGAAACTGCGAAACGTACGTTTCCCACTCGGACTGCCGGGGTTTGGATGCTAGCTCCGCCATGGCTTGGTCGTGGTCGAAGTCAGCTGTAGTATCCATAATCATGAAGAGTTGCCGACCCAACAAGTAGATTTCCATTTTCAGGATACCTACTTCGCGCATGCCTTGGTTTATTTCCGGCCAAACGGCCTTTGGTCCGTGCGCCTGCTTGTATTGCTCAACTAGTGCGGCATCGTCTTGCAACGTCAGCGTCTTGCAATAACGCTTAAACTGAGCTGGGTAGTGAGACTCGATGTATTCCATGAAGTATAAGCGTAAACTGGGTGGTACGTCTGCGGCTAACCGCTAAGCGCCTATCTGGTTAGGCTGTGCTAATAAAGAATACGTCATTTCGACTGTTCGAAGAAATGGCAACCGCTTTCAGGATAAGCCTTCGGCTAAGTTGACCTATTGCTCACCGAATGGCGAGTTGGTAGGTGCCAGCGGCAAGGTGATATTCCTTGAAGCCTGGCGTCGATTTGACGAGGTGAATGTAGGGCGAACCTAGGTCTAGCTGCTTACCACCTTCGTACACTCGCTGCCCTTGGCTAAGCGGCAAAACTAAAGTTGCCGTGGCGTTGGGCGGTACAGTCACGGCGTAGGAAATGCCCGTCGCGGTTTTCTGCCACGCCGATTTGATAAGCCCGTACGGGCTAGCGTGGCTTGCCTCAAAATGGTCGAGCCCCGCCACAAAGTGCGGTGCCAGCAAAGTGTTTTTGAAACCGGGCTGGAGTGGATCGGGCCGAATGCCACCAAGGCCTTTGTACAGCCAGGCCCCGATTTCACCGAACATGATGTGGTTCATGGAAATGTCGCTCTTGGCATCAATGGGCCAGTTTTCATAGAGCGTTGTGGCCCCATTAACAATCCACCAACCCCACGAGGGAAACGTTTCTTGGGAAGCCACCCGGTAAGCTAGGTCCGCGTGACCATTTTCGCTGAGCGCATTCAGGATGGCTTTGGTACCGAGCAGCCCGACATCAAGGTGGTAGTTGTCGGCGGCCACGCGGCGGGCTAGGTTATCGGCTACTCTGCTTTTCAGTTCGGGCGGCACCACACCCCAGTACAGCGGCACACTTAATTCAGTTTGCACGCCATTGCCGTACTGCGCCGTTTCACGGTTCAGGTACTTGGCATTAATGGCATTCCTGATTTTCTCGGCTAAGGCAGCGTAGTAAGTGTGGTCCGCGGACTTGCCCAACAACTTCGCGGCTTTGGCCAGAATAAGCGCATCGGTGTAGTAGTAGGTAGACGAAGTCAGCTCCACTGGCGACTTCGATTTCACTGGCACCCAGTCACCTAGCCCCCAGCTAGTGAGGCCCGACGGACTTTGCTCGTTGATGTGGTCGACGTAGCGCTTGATATTGCCGTAGCAGTCGGCCAGCAGCTTGGTGTCACCGTAGAACAGGTAAATATTCCAGGGAATGAGCGCAATTGTGCTAGTCCAGTCAGGGCCGTTGCCCCATTCGTAGCCCCAGCCGTTGGAGGGAATAATGGAGGGCAGTACCCCGTTGGGCTGTTGCTCGTCGCGGTGGTCAGCCAGCCACTTTTCGTACACGGTGATGCCGTCGAAGTTGTATAAGCCGGTTTCTACGGCAATGTGGGCGTCGCCAGTCCAGCCGTTTTTCTCCCGTTGCGGACAGTCGGTAGGGTAGCCGAAGAAGTTCGACAGATACGAGTTGTTAGTGGCCTGCCAGATTTTGTTCAGCGTCGGGTTAGAAGAAGTTACCGCCCCCACGGCTGGCACATCGTTGTGCATGAAATAACCGGTCAAACTAGTGGTCGTTAGCACTACTGGTCGGCTACTCGTCACTTCCACGTATTGAAAACCTTTGTAGTTGAAGGCTGGCTTAAAGGTTTCTTCCCCTTTACCGCTGAGCGTAAAAACGTCCGTCTGAAACGGGTCACGTTTGTCGGTGGGGCGGTAGTGCACGTCGATATTGGATTGATCCACGTGGCCGTCGGGATATACCCGCTCACCATGCTTCAACCGCAGCACCGTGCCACCAGTGCCCTGCACTCGAATCTGACTCACTCCGGCAATGTTACGACCTAGGTCGAACACATACGTTGTGTCATTGAGCTTCTTAATCGTTTTAGCAGGTATCGTTTCAACGTTCCGAATGGGATGCACGGCTTGCGCCACAATATTTTGCGACGGTGCCGCCCGGTTCATCACAGGCTTCCACTGAGCATCATTAAAGGCAGCGGTGCTCCAGCCAGGCTGCTCCAAGCGGGCATCGTAGTGCTCGGCCGTGTAGATACTGTTGAATACGATAGGGCCTAAACTCGTTTTCCAGTCACTACCCGACGTGATGGTTTCCACCGAGCCATCGGTGTAGGTTACGCGCAAGTCGAGGCAGAACGTGGGCCGGTTGCGCCAGGGAGCTTCGTGAAAGTACCAGACCGCCGTCGACTGGTGATTGTACCACCCATTGCCCAAGAGCACCCCAACGGCATTCTGGCCAGCTTTCAGGTAGGAAGTCACGTCGTAGGTCACGTACAACGTCCGCCGGTCGAAGCGCGTGTACAACGGGTCGAGGCGATGGTTGCCGATGCGTTGGCCATTCAAAAACAGCTCATATAAGCCTGCTGCGGCGATGTACGCTCGCGCCGACTTGATCTTTTTGGCTACCCCAAACCCTTTGCGGAAGTAAGGCGCGGGCCGCAGCGCTACGTCACGCGTATCGCTGATCCAAGTGCCCTGCCAGTTCTTCATGGTCATCAGTCCTGTCTCGAAGCTAGCTACCCGGCTTACTGGCGCGCTGGCACCATCCCATACTTGCACCCGCCAGAAATACTTGGTAAACGGACGTAGCGCCGCACCAGCATAGGTAATCCGTTGCTGGTCGGAAGCCGTTTTCCCAGGGTTCCACACAGTTCCTTTGCCTTGGCTAACACGTAGCGAATCGGTGCCTACCACTATTTGGTAGGCTTTCTGGCTAGCACCGCGGCTTGTATCCTGCAGCCGCCATGTCAATCGGGGGTGGGCAGCATCCAAGCCTAGTGGGTTCACTAGGTATTCGCAACGCAGATCGACGGCGCTGGGGGCGTCCGCATAAGCTCCCAAGCTGCCCAGCAGCAAGCTAGAACCTAGGCCGACACGGCGAAACGAGGGGGATAACCTAACAGCAAACCCAAAACGACGAGCAACCATGGAAGAAGAGTATAGGTAAAGATGCAGCCCAACGGTGCACCAGGCATGAACCACATGCAAGCGCAACTTCCCTGAAAGACTCAACAATACGGCTAAGGGGTGCTCTTCGCAGCCGTAAATTATCAGAACTCTGGCGTTTCTGTGCTGAACCTAGCACCAAACTCGCTTTCATTCACCGTGCCCACAGCTTACCTACCCCTGAAAAACTAAAAAGGGTAGTCATTACTGACTACCCTTTGTGATCCCGCTGGGATTCGAACCCAGGACCCATACATTAAAAGTGTATTGCTCTACCAGCTGAGCTACAGAATCGTTTATTTGTGTTGTGGAAGCGTGTTCCTTTATTGTGGGCACAAAAGTAGGGGGTCATCATTTAACCTGCAAGCATCTTGATAAAAAAAACGTGTTTTTTTCTATTGTTTTGGACGTTTTCTCACCAAATCATTCTAGCTCAAAAAGTTAGCAAAATACTTTTTCGAGCAGATTCTTTGTTCAAAGCGGGTGCTTATGAACAAGCTTATCCTCTCTACCGGCAAATTTTTCGGCAGGAGCGACAGGCTTCGCCTCAACTTTTGCTCCGCATGGCATACGTACAGGAAGGGCTGGGACATTACCCGGCAGCCCTGTACTACTTAAACCTAGCCCAGACACGTCAGCCACGCCACGCTACTTGGCATAAGATAGCCGAGCTAGCCCAAAACCAGCGCGTAACCGGCTACCCGGATTCGTGGCGACAGAGCCTGATTATTACGTTCCGACGGTATTATTACCGTTTGTTGCAGCTGTTACTGATAGCGGCGGTTATTAGCGGCACGCTCTTGCTGATCCGGCGGCGCTCAGTAACGCGGGGCTGGTGGCTTGCCTATGCTTGCTACCTAGGTCTGGTCATGGCGTTTCTGAATGTACTGAGCCCAAACCAGACCGGAATTGTGGCTAGCTCTCACGCAGCGCTGATGACGGGGCCTGGTGCTGGCGCCGCGTGGCTGACCACTGCCGCCGCCGGCGACCGGCTAATTGTGCGCGGACGCCAGGATATCTGGTACCAAGTAGAATGGCGTGGGCAGGCTGCTTATATCCGCCGCTCCGACTTACTACTTATTAAGTAAGCTAACTGCTTGTAGCAACAGTAGCTAGCCTAGCTCATGAAAGTGCAACAGCTCCAGGTCCACACACAGAAGTGCGGGCCCGGAGCCGTTGCTAGTAGCTATTCTTTTGTCGTATCTACACTTTAAAGTCTTTCTCTTCTTTGCGGAAGTGATTCAGGACCAGCTTATCCGTGAGACCAGGCAGCAGTTTATTCAGAAATACGGTCAGCTTGCCTTGACTGGTGAGTACTAAGTCGCGGCGGCGCTGCTGCACGGCACTCACCAGATGCTGCGCTACCTCTTCGCTGCTCATCATCTGCCCCTCGTCGCGCGGCGACTCTCCTTGCGCGGAGCCATCGGCGGCAAGGGCCGTTTGGCGGATGTTGGAAGCCGTGAAGCCAGGGCAGGCAACTAGCACATGCACGCCTTGGGGCAATAGCTCAGTGCGCAACGCTTCTAGGAAGCCATTCATGGCGAATTTGGAAGCAGAGTAGCCCGTACGTCCTGGCAAACCACGATAGCCTGCAATACTAGAGATGCCCACAATAGAGCCTTTGCTGGCTTGGATGTAGGGCAACGCAAACTTGGTGGTGTATACCGTCCCGAAGAAGTTGGTCTGCATGAGCCGCTGAATTACATCGAGGTCGGCGTCCTGAAACAACGCCCGCATCGAAATACCCGCGTTATTGATCAGCACGTCGAGGCGGCCGAAAGTGGCAATGGTTTCGGCAACAGCCCGCTCGGAGTCGGTCACCAGGCCCACATCGGCGCGCACGGTATGGTGCTGAATACCTAGGTCGGTGAGCTGCTGGGCAGTTTCACGCAGGCGTGCGGCATCCCGACCCGTGATAACTACTTGCGCCCCGGCCTGCCCAAACGCGACAGCACTCGCCCGGCCTATGCCCGAAGTTCCGCCGGTTATTAGTACTACTTTCCCTTTCATAAATGCCTTTGTAGGAGAAAAAGCTACTCTCCTTTTACTGACAAAAGTAGCCGCTTTTCTGTGGTAGAGCAGCACTTTGCTGCAAGTAGATAAGCAGTTAAATGAAGTATATACCTCTTACAGTATACAATTAAGTGAGTACATTTAGGCAGTTATTTCTACACACCTACCGCAGTTTCTATGCTTCCATTTTTACGCATTGGGCGCAGTGCGTCAGCTTATTCATTCTCGTTGCTATTACTAGTTGTATCCTTCGTAAGCCAGGCGCAAACGTGCCCTCCTGCTACTAGTACCTGCACGCCTGGCTCGGCGCCGAGCACCAACTACCCAGTTGGTATGGGAATCTTCAACGTTACGCTAGGTACTATTAATAATACGACAACCGGCGTGGCCGATGGCTATAAGGACTACGCTTGTACGCAGAACGCCAACTTGACCCTAGGTACCACCGTCCCCTTTACGGTACAAACCAACGCCTCCGCCCCCGAAACCGTGCAGGCGTGGCTCGATCTAAATAACGACGGGAGCCTCAACGCTACTTCGGAGCTCATTTACAGTAATACCGGGACAGGCCAGCACACCGGCACCATTACGCTACCCGCCACCGCCGTTACCGGTGTCCGGCTGCGGCTGCGGGTAGCAGCCGATTATGTCTATTCGCCAGTACCCACGCCTTGCTCTACCCCGCAATACTCCCAAACGGAAGATTACAGCGTAACATTAAGCGCCAGTCCCCTAGCTCCCACGGCTGAGTTCATGGCAGCTCAACCTCTTACCTGCTCAGGGTGCGTGCAGTTTACTGACCAGAGCCTAAACGGGCCTACTGCTTGGCTATGGGACTTCGGCGATGGCACCACTAGCACCCAGCAAAACCCTCAGCACTGCTACACCACGCCGGGCACGTTCACCGTTACGCTCACGGCAACTAATGCCATCGGTGCAAACACGCGCACGCGCAGCAACTACATCTCCTACGACAACGTGCTGCCCAAAGCGGCTAGCTGCACGCCTATCACCACCGATTATTGCTGCAACTACGGCATCACCCAGTTTACCCTAGGTTCGCTGACCAAAGCCTCCGCGACTGGGCAAGCGGGGTACGAGGACTTTACCTGCTCGGGCAAAGTGCAGCTTACCGAAGGTCGATCATACCCACTTAGCATCACAACGGGTACCGGCAATGCCCAGGATACCCGTGTATGGCTAGACCTAAACAATGACGGCAGCTTCGATCCGGTGACGGAGCTAATCTTTCAAGCACTAAACCGCGCAAACCCAACTGGCACGTACACTATACCGAGCACGGCCGTGAAAAATCAGCCGTTGCGCCTGCGCGTGTCGTCGGATTATGTAAACGCCAACTTTGGGCCTTGCACCAACTTACAATACGGGCAAGCAGAAGATTACACCGTAACTGTACTGCCTAGCACGCAACCGCCGACAGCCGCTTTTACTTCTAACTACGTGCTAGGAGGTTGCCAAAACCCAGTCCAGTTCACCGACCAGAGCCAGAACGTACCCACTGCTTGGCTGTGGTCTTTTGGGGATGGCACCACCAGCACCCAGCAAAATCCCTCGCACACGTACACCGCTTCGGGTAGCTATACGGTATCGTTGAAGGCCACGAATGCCTACGGCACCAACACCACTCAGACTGCTAATTATATAGTAATCAGTGTTCCGTGTGTGTCGTATTGTGCTTCTAATGGTACAAACAATGCATTTTGGATAACTAGCGTGAGCCTAGCAGGCGCTGCTTTGCCCTTGCCGTTTACCAGCATCTCGGGTGCCGATGCTGGCGGCTACGGTAATTACCTCAACCGCACAATTACCTTAGTGCGTAACCAGAGCTACACGCTAACCGTTGCCACAAACCTCACCAATTTTCACACTACCTCCGTGTGGATTGACTGGGACCAGGATGGCATCTTTTCTAACGCTGAGCGCATCGCCGACGTTAACACCACGGGAGCTTTCAGCGGCACGTTCACCGTACCAAACCTTACTGGCAACCTACTACGCATGCGCGTGGTGGCCCGGCTCAATACAAATGCGCCGAATGCGTGCTTGACCAGCCAGCCCAACGCGGAAACCGAAGACTACTCAGTGGTGCTTAGTACCACCACGGCCACTACGGAAGCGAGCAGCTTACCTGCTCTCACGCTTTTCCCCAACCCTAGCACCGACGGAATGCTGCACTTGCACCTAGCCGAGGCGAGTGCTGCCGGTTTCTACACTACCACGGTGAAAAATGTGCTAGGTGCCCGCGTACTCAACACAACTCTTCAGCTTACCCCCGCCCGCGACGCGGAACTAGATCTTTCTGCTTTGCCGCGGGGCCTTTACCTGATTCACCTGCAGGACAGCCGCGGGCACACGGCCGTGCGCCGCATAATGCGCGATTAACCATTTCTTTGCTTACGCCCAGACTCATCCTGCGACGCGGTCTGTGCTCTTCTTAGTTTCTTACTTGTTTATTTCTATGCAAAAACTTCTACTGCGCAGTTTGGTGGCGTGGTTGGTCTTACTGATTGTGCAAGTGGTACCCGCTGCCGCTTCTCATCTTATCGGGGGCGACATCAGCTACCGCTACCTAGGGGTTAGCCCGGCAAATAATACACTGTACCGCTATCGGATTACGGCTTTAATCTATATCAATTCGGATTGTACGCCGGGCACGAACCTCTCCAACGTGCCTGACGGACGGAGCAATATTTTCGTTAGCCTCTACGACAAAGCCTCCGGCAACCGCATCAACAGCGGCCAAGGCAATCCCGTGTACACGTCAATACAAACGGGCTGCGGCGTAAGCATTACCCAAAACGAGCTGCAACCGAACGGTACTTTCCGGCTGCCACGCGTAGCCAACCCTGCTATCACGCCCCCCACGCCCGGCGGCTGTACTACCTCAGGCAGCGCTCAACCTAAGGTACGTCTGTGCCGCTACGAAGCAGACATCGATTTGCCCCTGTCCTTTCAGGGCTACTACGCTGTGTATAGCGACGGCACCCGCAACGCTGACATTGCAAACCTGCGAAATCCCGATCAGCAAAATCAGACCATCTATGTGGAGATGGCCCCACCCCTGCTGCCGAACTCCTCGCCTACTTTCTCCGACACGGCCGTGGTGGTGATTTGCCAGGGCGATACGAGCCTGCTCCTAAACAACGCGGTTGACCCCGACGGCGACCGGCTAATTTATTCTTTTAGCACACCTTACAGCGGCTCAACTGGTTCGCCGACCAATTTTTCGCTACCAAACACCGTGACCTATAATGCTGGCTACAGCGCTACCACGCCGTTTGGATCGGGCCCCGGCAACTACGCTTCGCTGAACGCGAGTACTGGCCTAAGCCGCTACCAGGCTGCGGTTATCGGGCGTTTTGTAGTCGCCGTAGAGGTGAAAGAATACCGCACCATCAACGGTGTTGAAGTTCTGATCGGCTCCACACGCCGCGAGGTACAGCTGGTATCCCGGCAGTGCCAGCCCAACCAAACGCCGAAGTTTACTGCGCCTACGCTCGCTACACGCTCCTTTACTATTGAAGAAGGACAATCCGTCAACTTCAACCTAGCTTCCACCGATGCTGATGGCAATCCGATAACTCTGCGCGTGAACAGCGTGTTGCTGGATGGTGCGGGAGGCTTTGATGCGAGTTTTGCCGGTCAGCC
The DNA here is from genome assembly GCF_002154225.1 of Hymenobacter crusticola. Lineage (GTDB taxonomy): Bacteria > Bacteroidota > Bacteroidia > Cytophagales > Hymenobacteraceae > Hymenobacter > Hymenobacter crusticola. The sequence goes on along the minus strand of NZ_MTSE01000004.1, from coordinate 329,036 downwards.
CGGCGTCGTGCAGCCGGGCAACGTGACGGGCACGGCCTCCGTCACTGGAACGGGCGGCAGTGTCAACGGGCAGTTCGTGTTCAACTCCAAATGCGGAAATGCGCGCTTGGCTCCCTACGACGTAGTCGTGACGGCCACCGACGTCACCTGCGGGGCCAAGAGTGTGTCGGAAGTGTTTCAGGTTACCGTAGTAAAAGCGGCGAGTCCAGCCAGCTTAACCGGCGATAACACCATCTGCGACCGGAGCGCTGCGTACACGTATACTGCGGGGGGCGCCTCGGCTGGTACGTATCAGTGGCGCGTATACGGCGGCGCAATTCAGGGCGCTAGCACCGGCAACACCGTGCAGGTGCGCTGGAATACTATCGGGACCGGGCGCATTACGGTTCGTAGCCTCTCCTCGCAAGGGTGCCTTTCCGACTCCGTTTCGCGGATGGTGGAGGTACGGCCCGTTGAGTTGACGATCACGCCAAGCGCATCTTCTATTTGCTTGGGAAGCGATGCGACGCTGACCGTTGCGGGCGGGCTCAACTACACATGGACGGGTGGCGGCCAGACGTTTAGCGGCTCCTCCATTACGGTTAGCCCAACCCAAACCACCACCTACACAGTAACCTCTACGAACGGCCAATGCACGGGTACCCGGCAGGTAGTCGTGACGGTGAATGCAGCAGCGGTGGCCAATGCCGGGCCCGACGCTACATTATGCGCCGATAAGCGCATCAGGCTAGGTACCCCTGCGTTACCAGGACTAAGCTATCAATGGAGCCCTGTTGCCAACTTGAACAGTGCCACGGATGCCCAGCCTCTGCTCACTGCCATAAACACCACAGCCAGCCCCCTTACGCTAACTTATACCGTGACGGCTACCGCCGCAGGTGGCTGCACCGCTATCAGCACGGTGCGTATTACCGTGAATCCGCGGCCGGCGACGGATAGCATCAACGGCACAGCTTCCGTGTGCCCAACGGTGCAAGGCGTAACGTATAGCATCCGCAATCCGCGCAACACGGCGTATCAGTGGGTGGTAGCGGGTGGTAGTATTGCCAGCGGCCAGGGCACCAATACCATCACGGTGAATTGGGGCGACACAAATGCTAACGCTAGTGTCAAAGCCTTCACGCTGAACTCCTTCGGTTGTTCCTCCGATACCATTGCTTTGCCGGTACGCATCAATCGGCAGCTTGCTACCGCACGGCCAACCGGCCCGCTTAGCGTATGCCAGGCCGATGGGCTCTTTACTTACCAAACGCTCTATACTAATGGCTCTGCTTACGCTTGGCAAGTTATTGGGGGTACGCAAGTGAGCACTAACCTAGCTTCGGTGCAGGTGCGCTGGAACCAAGTAGGCGTGGGCAAAATCGTCGTAACCGAGACCAGCAACCCAAGCGCTGCTATTCGGTGCCTAGGGCAGTCAGATACCTTATATGTAAACGTGTTGCCCTCGCCATCGGCTAACTTGGCGCTTAGCGGTCCAGATCGAGTGTGCGCGAGCAGTGGCACCATCAGCTTCTCATTGCCCGGCGCAGCTAGCTCCAAGTATCAGTTTGCGCTGAACGGTACAGCCCTTGCCAGCACAACCAGCACGGCTATATTCACGACGCCTGCGGCAGGAACTTATACGCTTACAGCTCGCGAAACCAACGCCAGTGGCTGTGCGGGACCAGTTTACACGAAGCAGTTCATTGTCGATCCGACGCCTGCGCCGGTGACCATCAATGGTCCGCGCAGTGTATGCCCGGAAAACCTGAGCGGCTTGCGCTACTCCGTAACGGGTCTCGCCGGCTCTTCCTTCCAGTGGACCATTGGAGGGGGCACCGTTGTAAGCGGCCAAGGCACTAACGGCATCGTGGTAAACTTCACTGCCGGCACAGCAGCTAAGACGATCAGCGTGACCGAAACCTCTAGCTTCGGCTGCAACAGCGCCATTAACACGCTTACCGTCACCCCCGACAACGTTAGCCTCAACCTACAGCTAGCTTCCGTAGATGCGCAGAGCGACACCAAGATTAACCTGAACCTAGCAGCTATTAGCAACGCTGGTAATGGCAACCGCATCAACATTCTGCGGCGTGATGCAGGCAGCACCGGTGCTTATATGAACGTCGGCAACGTGGCCAACACTGCCGCTACCTTCTCCGATACCAACGCTGATGCCGATGCCCAGGCTTACCAGTATCAGCTGCAACTAACCAATGCTTGCGGCACGGTACTCAGCAGTACCGAACACACCACCGTCCGCCTCGAAGCAGTAGCTACGCCAGGCCAAGGCGGGCGTGACGAGGGCCGCGTAACGCTACGCTGGAACGCCTACCTAGGTCTTAGCATCACGCAATATGCTATCTACCGCCGCGTAGATGGAGGCGCGGAAGAATTAGTACAAACCGTGCCTGCGACTAGCGGCACGCAGTACACGCAGGAGTTGATCACCGGCGCGCAAGGCTTCAACCAATGTTTTCGCATCCGGGCTGTTTCGTCAGTCGCGAACCTAGGTCCTTCGCTCTCTAACGAGGCGTGCGTGGAATTTGAGAACCCATTGGCGTTCTATAATATCATCACACCCAACGGCGATGGAGTGAACGACGTGGTGTACATCGACAACGTGCAACTTTATCCCGGCAACACCTTCACCATATTCAACCGCTGGGGGAAAGAGATTTACTCGACTTCCAACTACCGCAACACTTGGGGCGGCGAGGGAGCTTCGGCGGGTGTGTACTACTACGTGTTTAAGCTAGCCGACGGCACCAAGAAAAAGGGCTGGTTCGAGATTGTGCGGTAGCCCTTCCTGAACCACGGATTCGAGCGGATTTTTCGGATTTCACGGATTTTGTAGTTGCAAGCCGTACTTCGGAAAATAGAAAAGCCTTTCCATAGCCAGGAAGGCCTTTCTATTTTCCGAAGTACTACTGAACACTGAAAAAGAATTGTCCACAAAATCCGTGGCATCCGAAAAATCCGCTCGAATCCGTGGTTCAGATGTAACTTTGCCTCGTGAGCAAAGCAGCAAAAATTCCGGCGGAGGCACTCCGCGAAGTCGAAATAACCGACATGGTGGCCGAGGGCAAATGCCTCGTGCGCCACAACAACATGGTCATCTTCGTGACGGGCGTCGCGCCTGGCGATGTGGTCGACCTGCGTATTACAAAATCCAAGAAGAGCTTCCTAGAAGCCGTTCCCACCCACTTCCATAAGTACTCTGATCTGCGGGTGGAGCCGTTCTGCCAACACTTTGGTGTGTGTGGCGGCTGCAAGTGGCAGCATATCGGCTACGATACCCAGCTACACTACAAGCAGCAGCAGGTGGAAGACACGTTGGAGCGCATTGGTAAAGTAGCGCTTCCCGAGGTGTTGCCGATCAAACACTCGCCCGCGCTTACCTATTACCGCAACAAGCTCGAATATACATTCAGCTTTATGGGTTGGCTTACCGCTGAGCAAATTCAGGACGAGACGCAGGAATACGACCGTCGCGTGCTAGGTTTCCACACGCCCTCCCGCTTCGATAAGATTATTGACATTGAGCACTGCTGGCTTCAGCCAGAACCTAGCAATGGGATCCGGCTAGCCATCCGGGAGTACGCCCGTGAGCATGAGCTGCGTTTCGGCAACTTGGTAAAGCAAACGGGGTTGCTGCGCAACCTAATTATCCGCACCGCCAACACCGGCGACCTGATGGTGATACTGCAATGCTACCGTCAGCACCAAGCCATTGAGCCGCTACTCGATTACATCTATGAGAAGTTTCCGCAGATCACCTCGCTGAACTACGTGCTCAACGACAAGGGCAACGAAACCTTCCACGACCTAGAGGTGGTGTGCTACAAAGGCGAGCCGTACATACACGAGGAGATGGAAGGCTTGCGCTTCCGCGTCGGGCCGAAGTCGTTCTACCAAACCAACTCGGAAGGCGCTTACGGGCTCTACAAAATTGCCCGCGACTTTGCTGGCCTCACCGGCAATGAGTTGGTGTATGACCTGTACACCGGCGCCGGCACCATCGCCAACTTTGTGGCCCGCCAAGCTAGGCATGTAGTAGGCGTGGAGTACGTGGAGCAAGCCGTGGCTGACGCCCGCGTTAACTCGGAAATCAACAACGTCACTAACACCGAATTCCACGCTGGCGATATGAAGGACGTACTGTCGGCCGAGTTCATCGCCGCGCATGGCCACCCCGACGTCGTCATTACCGATCCGCCCCGCGCCGGCATGCACGTGGATGTGGTGCAACGCCTGCTCGAAATGCGGGCTCCGCGCATCGTGTACGTGAGCTGCAACCCCGCTACCCAAGCCCGCGACCTTGAGCTGCTAGATGAAGCGTACCAAGTGACGCGCGTGCAGCCGGTGGATATGTTCCCGCATACACACCATGTGGAGAACGTGGTACTGCTAGAGTTGCGGTAAGGTCCACACCTATATATCATGCTGACCCACGAAAAGCTAGATTTTTACGTGCACTATAAAGGCAACTGGGAAAACTGGCTTCGTAGTCGCGAAGGGATACAGACTCTTAAAGCCGAAACATCTTGCCTGCTGCAAGATGAAGATTGCTTTTTGATTGATAATGCTTTACAGAACTTGTACCTCATCAAGAATGGACTTACTGAAGACGCTTGTGCAAAAGAGCTTAACTCTTCCTTGTTGACTAGTTGTGAAGATTTTAGAGTTGTGGAACGGCTGAAAGAATTAATTCCATACAAGTATGGGTTATGGGGTACAAAGCGTTTATCGAACCGATTCATTAATTGGGTATCCCATTTATTCAACTAATTCTTCTTTATTACCCTCTATGGACTACGCCAACGACCCCGAATTGAACGGCAAATACCTAGGTACCATCACCAAGGATTTCGCTACGGTTTCTGATACGCTGATGGAAGCGTCGTCGCAAATTCGGAAGCGCGACATTTCCAAGTACCCAATTTTCGTGTTTGCTCGCCAGGAAGTGCCGCTTGGTGGCTTGCTGGTGAATGCTGATGAGCTAAATCTGGAGTGGCATGTATTTGCCTCGTACCTCGAGCTCTTCGTGCAGCAACAGATCATTTCACCGGAAAATGTGGAAGCCTTCGAGCAGACCTACAAAGAGCCGAATGAGTACTGCTGCCTCTTCGTGCTGGATGAGGAGTTCACCAACTTCGTGTACATCCCCTACCCGGAAGACTGAACCACGGATTCGAGCGGATTTTTCGGATGCCACGGATTTTGTGGACGATCAATAACCTAGGTTTTAGTCAATAGAAAGCCTTCCCACTGCTGGGAAGGCTTTCTATTTTTTGAAGAATAACTTCTGGGTAAGAGTAGGTGCAGAAACAAGCCATCCACAAAATCCGTGGCATCCGAAAAATCCGCTCGAATCCGTGGTCTAGAAATGAGTGAAGCCTTGCGCTTGCAGCGGCACCGGCTGGCCAGCTTTGGTTACTAGGTTCGCCCCTTCGCTCTTCACCATCATGTTGCCGATGATGGTAATATCAGGGTGGTGCTTGAGCTTGTCGTAGTCAGAAAGTGGCACCGTGAAGAGCAGTTCGTAATCTTCGCCACCATTGAGCATGCACATGATGGGGTCGAGATTAAACTCGCTAGCTGCTTCCAACGTGGGATTAGCGATGGGCAGGTTCTCGGAAAAAATGCGGGCACCCGCGCCCGAAGCAGCGCACAGATGCAACAGCTCGGAAGCTAGCCCATCGGAAATATCGATCATGCTGGTAGGCGTGATACCTAGGTCCTTCAGTTCGTGCACGATATCCATGCGGGCTTCGGGGCGGAGCTGGCGCTGCACCACATAGCCGTAGTTGCCGAGTTCGGGCTGCATGTCGGGGTCGGCGAGGAAGGCTTGCTTTTCGCGCTCTAGCACTTGCAACCCCATGAACGCACCTCCTAGGTCGCCGGTCACGCAGATGAGGTCGTTGGGTTGAGCTCCGCTGCGGCGCACCGCTTGCCCGTTAGGTACTTGTCCCATAGCCGTGATGCTAATGGTGAGACCACCTCGGCTGGCGGTGGTATCGCCCCCCACAAGGTCTACATTATAAGCTTCGCACGCTAGGCGCATGCCTTCGTAGAGCTCCTCGATAGCCTCTACTGAGTAGCGTGCTCCAATGGCTAGGCCCACTACAATCTGGGTGGGCAGGGCGTTCATGGCGGCAATATCTGATACGTTGACAGCCACCGCTTTATAGCCCACGTGCTTGAGCGGAGCAAACGTTAGGTCGAAGTGCACGCCTTCCACGAGTAAGTCGGTGCTCACGACCATGTTGTTGTCGGGAGCAGGCGTGATGATGGCCGCGTCGTCGCCAATACCGAGGGTAGTACTCGGTTGGCGAAGGGTAACGGTATTTTGCAGGCGGCGAATCAAACCAAATTCGCCTAAGGTTTCCAAAGGAGTTACGTCGCTCATGAGAGAATGCGGATTAGCGTGGGACAAAGGTAAGGGCAATGGCGTTGCAACGCAGAGTGTCGCACGTAGCTTCGGCTTCTTGGGTGATTAAACCACGTGCGCTAGCTCCACTGCAATAATTATCGCTCAACGATACGCGAAGCTGAGGCTTCGCGCTACTCGAATAATTAACTTTGTTTACGCGTTATTACTCCCATGAAAAATATTCTTCCCTTTGCCTTCCTTATTGCGCTTGCTAGCCTTGATGCCTGCAAAACCGATCGGTCGCCCAAGACCGTAGATTTAGCGTCACCGGCAGCGGCCAAAGCGCAGCTTGAGGTGTTACGCGACTCTGTGGATGCCCGTTGGACACAAATGATTGCCAGCGACGACGCCAAGATCAGCGCAACACGGCAAGTACTGCGCGAGCTTGCCAACCAACCCGGCATCGACCGCACCCAGCTTCAGCAGCTGACTCGCGCCAACGACCGGCTCAAAAATGTACGCTACAACCAGCAAACTATGGCAAGCTCAGCACAAATCGATGCCTACGATGCCGCCCAGGACTCTCTGCTGCATGTGCTTTACCCAATAGCGCAGCCGACTGGTGGTCAGCAAAACGAATTGATACGCAATCTAACGGAGGGTATCCAGTCTTCGGATGGTGAAGTGGTCGGCTACCGTTTGCGCTACGACCAGGCGGCTAAGCAGTTCAATAACTACTTGCAAGTGCACCAAGATCAGCTTTCCAAGCTAGGAGGCAAGTACAGCAAGCTACAGCCGCTTCCGCTCTTTGAGCTTCAGCAATAGCCTACTTCATAGCTTCGTGCCGGTAACTCCTCCCGTACCAAACCATTGTTGTGCTTTGGTAGACAAAGTGTTACCTTTCATCCATTACTTATATCTTCTAAAGAAAGCGCTATTACCAAGGACAGAATCAATTACAAACTGATTTAATTCCTACATTTTTGCACCATCAAATTACCAGTTGCCTCCGTGCTGCTTACCCTTCCCCTCACTATGTCATCCCAAACGCATTTTTTACGTCCGTCAAGAATTCTTACGGCACTTGTTTTGGGATTGATTATGGTAGTTGCGCCCGCTTGCCGCGATGCACGCATGCTCACTGTAGGCCCGGAGTGCAACGTACGCGCCACCGTGCGCGACCTGACAGCATTAGACGGCTGCGGTTTTGTACTCGAACTGCCTAACGGCGTACGCTTGTCGCCGGATGCACAGGTTTGGGAAGGTTTCACACCCTACGAAGGTCAGCAAGTGATGATTCGGTTTCAGGAGATAAACCGCTCTACTACCTGCCAAGTGGGCCGACCGGTGCACATCTCCTGCATCACTGAAATCCAACCTACGTCGGGGCAATACTAACAAGTATGCTAGCCTCAAAACCAAAAGCGGCCCGGAGTATTCCGGGCCGCTTTTGGTTTTGAGGCTGTAGTCCGCTTTATAGCTTCGCCATTTCCTCGCGCACAAAATCAGCCAAGGCACGTAAGTAGCTAGTGCTGAAATCAAAGCGAATACCGGCAGCGGCATAGATGTCGCCAATTGGAGCCGTGTAGCCTAGCGCCAACGCCCGCTTATAAGCTGCAAGACCTTCCTGCGGATTCTGGCGGAAATTGCGCCATACGGCAATGGCACCGAGCTGCGCCATGGCATACTCAATGTAATAGAATGGCACCTCGTAAAGATGAAGCTGCTTTTGCCACATGTAGGGTTTGAAGCGCTCTAGGCCTTTCCAGCTTACTGTACGCTGGTTGAACTCATCAAAAATTTTCACCCAGCAGTTGTGGCGCTGTTCCACGCTGTGGTTCGGATTTTCGTAAATCCAATGCTGAAATTTGTCGATGGTAGCTACCCAAGGGAAAGTTTCTAACACGCTTTCCAAGTGCGTTTTCTTTGCTCGACGCAACTCGTCTTCGTCGTTGAAAAACAGGTCCCAATGGTCCATGCTCATTAGCTCCATACTCATGGAAGCTAGCTCGGCAACTTCTGACGGTGGGTGCTTATCGGCAGAAAGCGGCAAAGAACGCGTCAGGAAGCTGTGCACAGCATGGCCACCTTCGTGCAGCATGGTTACCACATCGCGCAACGACGAGGTAGCATTCATAAAAATGAACGGCACGCCCGTTTCGTCGAGCGGATAGTTGTAGCCACCAGGAGCCTTGCCCTTGCGCGACTCTAAGTCGAGGTGACCCATTTGCCGCATCGTGCGGAGGCAATCACCTAGGTAAGGATCGAGACGCTGGAAAACGGTAATGGTTTTCTCCAGCAGTTCCTCTCCCGTATCGAAGGGCCGCAGCGGTGCCTTCCCCGATACGTCCACATCAAGGTCCCAGGGACGCAGCTCTAGCAATGCTAGGTCCTGGCGCCGCTCTAGGTCCAGCTCATCGATGAGTGGTACCACCGTTTCGCGGATGGCCCGGTGAAAAGCGAAGCAATCTTCGGGCGTGTAGTCAAACCGACCGAGTGCGGCAAACATATAATCGCGGAAATTAGAAAAGTCCGCATTTAAGGCCATTTGGTGCCGCAGCTGAATCAGTTCGGTAAAGAGTTGATCGAGAGGCAACGCATCCTGTTGACGGCGGCTTTGCACGGCATACCACGCTTCTTCCCGCACCGCCCGGTCCGGGTTTTTGAGCCGGTCGGCCGCCCGAGGCAGAGTCATTTCCTCGCCGTCGAGGGTCACCGTCATGGCGCCTACCGTAGCAGCATACTGCTGCTGTTTGGTACTGATATCCGTTTTGAGGGGAATGTTCTCGGGCCGGTAGATTTCCAGGGCTTGCCGCACGGAGCGGATAAACACACGGTAACGTGCCGGATCCAGCCCCCCTAGGTAATCCGAGCTCATCATCTTCTCGTTGAGCGCGTGGTCGTAGGGGGCAACATTGGGCTCTATCTCACTCACAAAGTACTGGAAGGCCTCCGCACGAACGGCATCTTGGGTGTCGCACGTCATTTGGATGTAGCGCCAAGCTAGGTTCTCACTCAGCACGCTTTCCAGCTCGCTACGATCAAGCAGCCACCTTTCCAGCTCTTCCGAGGAGTGGACGTTACGGTCGCGAAGCTCCAGAAAATAAGGTTCAAGGGTAGCCCAATCAGTAACGGTAAAATCCTCGGGCAAATACTGGCGCGGTGGACGCCGAGTTTCCGTGGCCGAGGCTAATTGAGGTTCAGGGGCGGCATTTATCATGGGTACAAGATACGCTAACGTTTCTTTCCTGTCAGGACTTTTTGATGGCGCGGCTATAATTTCCCGCGGAACTAACCTAGGTCACAACAAGAGGATCGTAGGTTCAAAAACGACAGCCGCACGCCTGGTTAGGCGCTGGCGGCCACGCTAATCAATTTCAATTACAACGTCGTCGGTTAGGGGGTGGCCCACGCAAACGAGTACATATCCTTGTTTCAACTCGGAGTCAGAAAGACCCTCACGTTCATCCAAATGCACCTTTCCCGACAAGCATTTGCCCCGGCAGGCGGTGCACAAGCCGGCTTGGCAGGAGTATGGTAAATCAATATCTAGGTCGAGTGCCGCCTCCAGAATCGTTTGGGAAGGTCCTACTTCTATCTCATACTCGCTGCCTTCGTACTGAATGGTCACGGTACGCGCTACCACTTTTCCGTCATCCGCCGCTGCTGATACGTCGCCGTGGCCATTAGGTTGAGCTGCTGCGGCTTCCATGGTTTCGGCTGCCGCTACAAAACTCTCCCGCCGGATCTGGTTGGCTGGCACGCCCAGCAAATCGAGAGCAGCACGAGCCTCAGTCATCATGCCTTCCGGTCCGCACAGATAGTACTCTGCTTGCTCGGCAGGAAACTGGTGTTTCTGCTCCAAAACACGCAACAGCATGGTCCGGTTGAGCCGCCCTGTATGCTGGTGCGGGTCGGGCGTAGCTGGCTTAGACGAGGTGAAGCGGCTAAAGAAAGATGTGCTTTTGCTTTCCGTTTTGCCGGTAGGCTGGCTGTACACGTGCTCTACCTGAAATCGATTAGGATATTGCTCTTGCAGCTTTTGGAGCTGGCTGCGGAAGATAACGGCTTGCTCGTTACGGTTGCCATACACGAGCAGCACATGGCTATTGGGCTCTTCGTGCAACACAGCTTTCAGAATGCTCATCAGAGGAGTAATACCGCTCCCTGCTCCTACTAACACCAACGAACGCGCTGCTTTAGGGCTAGGCTTCACAGTGAAGTTGCCGAGCGGCGCCATCACTTCCATTTGCTGACCTACTTTTACTGTATCAAGCAAATAATTGCTCACTAAGCCCCCATGTACCCGCTTTACCGTCACCGATAGGCGCGGCGCTTCGTGAGGAGTGCTGCTGAGCGAGTAGGCCCGGCGTTCCTTTTTACCGCCTGGGCCGCAGGGCAGAATCAGGGTTAAAAACTGCCCCGGCTCGCTGGCAATCGGCTGACGATCGGGGTGTTCGAGGTGAATAGTTACAGCGTCGTTGGTTTCGTGAGTAAGCTCGACGACGTTGAGCGTAAGGTAAGGGCTGCTCATGTAAGCAAAAAAGCTAGGTTGAGTAGAATAACCGAGATGGGGTGCCGCTGGTTCGGCACAGCAGCAAAGTACGGACTTTTGTTGCGGACGACTTAGCTTGCGTCTTTGTTTACTTACCGTCCATCTCCGGGCAAGACCTAGCTTTACGCTGGGCCCTCGATCTTATGCTTTCTACTTTGCTCCAACAGCACCATGCTGTTTTCGGTCCTGTGCTCCCCGTTGATTTGAACGCCGCCGACGTGTGCCGTCTTGATTTTTCGGCTACTAACCCAGATCTGGCCACCGCCGACTTGCGCGATAGTGCTTCGTTTGAGCAAGTGGTACAAGCTATGCTGGCGGCCCAAAACGCCCAGATCGGCGTGGGCGGATATCTGGAGGACCGTGTTATCTATCGGCGTAGTCCTGGACTGTTCGGCGACCCCACCGTGCCTGCCCGCTCGCTGCACCTAGGAGTAGATGTGTGGCTGCCTGCTGGCACGCCCGTTCTAGCGCCTTACGCCGCCACCGTGCATAGCCTAGCCGATAACGCGCACTTCGGCGACTACGGGCCTACCGTTATTCTACAACACGACCTAGAAGGCACAACATTTTATACTCTTTATGGGCACCTAGGTCGCCGCGAGTATAGCAGGCTGCACCCCGGCCAGGTGCTAGAGAAAGGCGCTGCATTTGCTACGGTTGGTCCTTATCCAGAAAACGGCGATTGGCCGCCCCACTTGCACTTCCAGCTCATTACCGATATGCAAGGCCGTTCCGGCGACTTCCCAGGAGTCGCTTTGCCATCCGAGCGAGAGCAGTGGGCAGCCCTGTGCCCCGATCCGAACCTAGTCTTGCAAAGCCGTTGGCTCGTCTAAACCACGGATTCGACGGATTTTTCGGATGTCACAGATTTTGCGGACGATTTCTTACGGGAGCGAACAAGGACAAGTCGTCCGCAAAATCCGTGACATCCGAAAAATCAGCTCGAATCCGTGGTTTAGATTTAATCAAACTTAATGGCCGTTACAGGTCTGATGCGCGAAATCAGGTACGTTGGAATCAGTACCGCGAGCAGCGACGTGCAGAACGTAGCCACGTTAAGCACCACAATGATAAAGGGGTCCCAGTGGATCGGCACCCGGTCCATATAATAATTCTCGGGGTCGAGCGGAATGAGGTGAAAGAAGTACTGCATCGCACAAAAACCTAGCCCTACCAAATTGCCATAGAGCATGCCGCGTAACGTAAGGCTCAGCCCCCGGAAGAAAAACATGCTCCGGATCTGATTGTCGGTGGCACCGATGGCTTTGAGTACCCCAATCATGTTGGTGCGCTCCAGGATCATGATAAAAATGGTGGCCACCATGTTGAAGGTTGCCACAAAGATGATGAGCAACAGGAAGATAACCACGTTGCGATTGAGCAGTTGAAGCCAGTCGAAAAGCTGGGCGTACTGCTCCGTAATCTTGTCGAGCTTTAGGTCGTAAGGTAGATTTTCGTACATACTCTCCGCCACGGGATCGAGCTGCTTGAAATTACGCAGCACCACCTCTACCCCGCCCACCAGCGAATCGGGCCAGGCGTTCAACTGCCGAATCTGCCGGATATCACCCAACACAAACACGTCGTCGAACTCATCGAGCCCCGTTTGGTAGATGCCTTTTACTTGGAACTTGCGAACCCTCGGTGGATTTTGGATAAAATAGAACAGCGCCTCATCCCCAATTTTTAGGCGCAGCTTATCCGCAATTTTGCGGCTGAGTAGCACATCGGTGCTGGCCGCCGTGTCAGGGAAAGTCAGAAACTTGCCCGCGACCAGGTTCTGCCGCATCGTAGAAGGCGAGGTTTTCTCGTCGATGCCTTTGAGCACTACCCCCAGCACTTCATCGCGGGTTTTAATGATGGCCGTTTTGCGCGCAAATGGCTGGATGGCCTTCACCTGCGGGAAGCGCCGCAGCTCCGACACCAGGCGGGGCTCGCCGATGGGCTCTACTTCGAGCGAGTTGTTGGTGTCGTACTTACTGATTTGCAAGTGCGACCCGAAAGAGAAAATCTTGCTTTGTATCTCATTTCGAAAGCCTTCCAGAATGGCAAACGACACAATCATAACGGCCACGCCAAGGGCAACGCTGATTATGGCTATTTTTGTGACCGACGAGGTAAAAGAACCTGAGTCGGCCCCATCAATTTTGTGGGATATGTAGCGCGCAATATTCACTGCCGTAAAGCTACACGTCTGTAATCAGTTTTCCAGTTCACTTTTCAGATGTCTTTACCGCTTTTAACCGGCCTATTTGGCCTGTCCTTACTTTTTACCGACGGTCGTTGCGCCTCATCGGTTACGCGCCTGCCGCAAACGGCTCGTTTAGCTACCACGTCAACTTCCGTTCCGAAGCCTAGCTTGCAGACCGGCGCCGAGCAACTCGAACGTTATTTACCTCAGCTAAAGGGCAGACGGGCAGGCTTGGTTGTCAACCAAACGTCACGCTTAGGTCGCTCTCACCTCGTAGATACGCTGCTTACGCAAGGCATTCAGGTCAAAACTATTTTTGCGCCCGAACACGGCTTCCGCGGCGACGCCGATGCCGGAGCCACCATCCACGATGGGCTTGATGCCCGCACGAAACTGCCGGTTCTTTCGCTGTACGGCGCCAACAAAAAACCATCCAAGGAGCAGCTTGCTGCGGTAGACATCGTGGTGTTCGATATTCAAGATGTTGGTACGCGCTTCTATACGTACATCAGCACGCTGCACTACGTGATGGAAGCTTGCGCCGAAAACCGCAAGCCGCTTCTCGTCCTTGACCGCCCCAACCCCAATGGGTGGTACGTGGATGGCCCCATCCGGGAAGCAGGGTTAGAGTCGTTCGTCGGTCTTGATCCGTTGCCGATTGTGCACGGCCTAACTGTGGGGGAGCTTGCTCGCATGATCAACGGCGAGAAGTGGCTGCCTAATGGCGCTCAATGCCCTTTGACGGTAATTCCGATGCAAGGCTACACACACGCCACGCGTTATTCACTACCGGTGCGCCCCTCTCCTAACCTGCCGAACGACCGTGCTATAGCGCTTTACCCATCACTATGCTTGTTTGAAGGCACCGATGTAAGTGTCGGGCGGGGCACTGACACACCTTTTCAGTTGCTTGGCAGCCCCACCCAACCTAGCACACGTCCTTATCGGTTTACGCCTCAGCCCACAGCGGGAGCAGCCAAACCGATGCACGTAAATGTGCCGTGCTATGGCCAGGATTTAACCAAGCCGCAAGCAGGTGAAAAGCCTGGTTTCACCCTAGCCTACGTGCTAAATTACTACCAGCAATCGACGGCTAAAGACAAGTTTTTCAATAACTTTTTTGAGAGGCTAGCAGGTACCAAGGCCCTACGCGGACAGATTGAAGCCGGTAAGTCAGAACAGGAAATCCGCCAATCGTGGGAACCAGGGTTGAGCCAGTTCAAACAGGCCCGTAAGAAATACTTGCTATACACTGATTTTTGATGGTTGAGCAGCAACTAATTAGTCAACCACCTAGCCATTCCTTCTTTTCTATGCTCCGAATCGTTTTTATGGGCACACCTGAATTTGCGGTGCCTACTTTGGAATCTTTGCTCAGGTGGTCGGGCTGTCAAGTGGCAGCTGTCGTGACGGCGCCCGACAAGCCTGCGGGCCGCGGCCGGCAGCTCGCGGCTTCAGCAGTGAAGCAGGCGGCAGTAGCGCACGGCTTGCCAGTATTGCAACCGACCAACTTAAAATCTCCCGAGTTTCAAGCCGAACTTAGAAGCTATGCGGCCGATCTGCAGGTGGTCGTAGCCTTTCGCATGCTGCCCGAGGCCGTCTGGAACATGCCACAGCTAGGTTCTATTAATATCCACGCGTCGCTGCTCCCCCAATACCGAGGTGCGGCCCCCATCAACTGGGCGCTTATTCACGGCGAAATGGAAACGGGAGTCACGTCCTTCTTTCTACAACATGAAATCGACACGGGCAATCTAATCTTTCAGGATGTGGTGCCCATTGCTCCTGATGACGATTTTGGTTCTCTCTACGAGAAACTCAAAACCACTGGTGCAGACCTAGCTTTGCGCACAGTGCAGGCTATTGCCGCCGGCGTTGCCCCTAGCCTACCGCAAGCTACCAGCAGTGATCTGCGCACTGCCCCCAAGATTCAAAAAGAAACTGGCCGCTTGGATTTCGCTCAACCAGCATCGGCGCTCGTTAACTTGGTCCGTGGCCTGTCGCCTATTCCCACAGCTTTCACTCAGCTACCAGATGGGCGCGCACTCAAGGTGTTCAAGGCGGCGGCTCTATCTGAGGCTAGCGCGGGTCCAGTGGGCACGTGGCACTCCGACGGTCGCACGTATTTGCGCGTGCAAACGGCGGCTGGCCAACTAGACTTACTCGATGTTCAAGTAGAAGGCAAAAAGCGGATGCTG
Source organism: Hymenobacter crusticola (assembly GCF_002154225.1). Lineage (GTDB taxonomy): Bacteria > Bacteroidota > Bacteroidia > Cytophagales > Hymenobacteraceae > Hymenobacter > Hymenobacter crusticola. The sequence continues at coordinate 313,737 of NZ_MTSE01000004.1, read as the reverse complement.
GTTGCTGATTTTCTGCGCGGTTTCAATGCTGCGGCACTTCAAATTCCCACTGCATGATTGCTTTTGTAGTAGCCGTTGCTGACAATGGCGTGATTGGTCGTGACAACCAACTCATCTGGCACCTGCCCGCTGACTTACGCCATTTCAAGGAACTAACCCTAGGCCATCCGATTGTCATGGGCCGGCGTACATTCGAGTCGATTGGTCGCCCGCTGCCCAAACGCACGAATATTGTTGTGACCCGGCACCCAGAATGGCAAGCCGAAGGCTGCACGGTAGCTTACTCCGTCCCGATGGCGCTAGAGCTCGCGCGCCAGCAGGATGAGCAGGTATTTATTATTGGCGGAGCTGAGATCTACCGCCAGGCCCTAGCTGCCGCCGACACAATCTACCTAACCGAAGTGCATCACTCGTTTGCAGGTGACGTCTCCTTCCCTGAAATCAACTCCAACGAATGGCGCGAAACAACCCGTGAGCGCCACGAGCCCGACGAAAAACACGCTTACGCCTTCAGCTTTGTAACGCTGCAAAAGAGGTAAGCATAATGGAGTACGGGAGAAACTGAGTCCGTCCTTAAACGTCTTCACTCAGTTCCTCCCGTACTCCGTTATGCTTTAGCGCAGCAGCACGAGTTTGCCCCAATCCTTTTTAAAGGCTTTATCGGCAGCGGTGCGGCGGTGGCCAAACTGGCTGGTGGGGTCATCCATCACCACGCGGTAGAGGTAGGTACCATTAGCGAGTTGGTCGCCAAACTCATCAGTGCCGTTCCAGGCGTACTCAGTGATGTTGTTGCCAATGTGCAAAGGACCTAGCTCATTCATCAGAATCTCGCGCACTACTTTGCCCGTCAGCGTCATGATCTGAATCTTCATGTTGCGTGGCAGTTCGGAGCCCGTGAGGGTGAAGACGAACTTCGCTTTGCTGGTAACAGGGTTTGGGTACGGGAAAACGTTTGTGATAGTCGAAGCACTGATTACTTCGAAAGATATCTTGTAGTTTTCTGTGCCAGCTGCTGAGTTATTGGCATCGCGGGCTTGTGCTTCTAGGGTATACACCCCGTCAAGCAGTGGCGTTGCTTTTCCCGGCTGGTACTCCACCCGAGCAATCCCCTTCGCTGAGTCGGCGCTGAAAACAATGTTGGAGTTTGCCATGTCAACTTGCACCGGCGTAGCCTGTCCAGGGCGCGTGAGGTACAAGTTGAAGTTTCTTGCTTTGGTGACTGGTTGAAGTCGGTTTTCGTCTTTCAACTGCACCACAATTGTGGGCGTCGGCGAGACGATGTCCCCGTTCAGAATGTGTAAGCCATCGAAAGCCACGTCCAATACTGGCGGTACGTTGTTGTCAGGTACTGTAAAGGCAGGCAGCGGAAGTTGATTGTTGAAGTAGTTTAATTCGGGTAGCAAGCGCGGATTTACGTCCACCTCGCCCGTGATGGTGCCCGAGAGTCCAATCACATTGAGCTTTACTGGGAATACCAACGAGCCATCGGCCTTGAGCGTGGCAGGAGCGGTAACATCATCCGTGCGTACCACATTCTTGCCGTCGCGGACTGTAATCCTAGCTTTCAGCGGGGTGCCAAAATCCACGGCGGACACGTTCTGGAAGGTAACTGGCAGCGTAATGTAGCCGGTGGAGGTAGCTTGCTGCAATAGCGTGGCAGCGTCGTAAGCTGTTGCTGGCGTCACTAGGTCACGCCGCACGACGCCTTCAGGCACACCTTGGTATGCCACCAGCCACTGCTCTAGTTGCGGCGCTGTCCGGTTGAGAGTGTCGCGCATCTCTAGTACGAGTTGCAAGTAGGGATATTCTTTGGCTGATATGCTGCTGAGCGCAAAGGTTCGATCGGTTACGCTAGCGTTTAGCACCGTTTCGGTACCGGCTGCATTAATTCCTACTAGGCTTAGCGTATAGCTATCTGAGGGCTCCGTTCGAACGGTGTGATAGAGCGTGTTCCACTGCTGAGCCGGACCAATACGCGTGGAGGTGATAGTTGCTTTTCCGGTTTGGGTGCGCATGGTGGCATTTAGTGCAACCACCTGTTCAGCCCGCGGCACTGTGCTGCTGGCGTCGTAGCTAAGTTCCTGTACGGGGTTAGCGCCCGCGCCCACTTGGCCTACCAACGCGAAGGGGTCACCGTCCTGCAACTGATTGATGAGGCGCGAGCCAAGGCTAGCTAGTTTAGCTTTCAGCGCGGGCGTAAACGTTGAGAAGTTTACCCGGTTCATAGAAACCATGGCTACGTAAGCTCCTTCAGGCACTTCGTTGAGCAATGCTAATAGCTGGTTCTGCTCGGCGGATGTATTGATATTGTCGGAGCTGCTGCTGGCGAAGTGGTAGAAAAATTGGTCTTCCTGCCCACATATATAGTAGCGGTTGCCAAATTTCGGCACTCGTTTGAAAGAACGACCGTTAAACACGGCTACCAAGATATTGGGTAAGCCTGTCGAGCAGTTATTCACGAAGGGGCTGCTACTATTGAGTACTGTAATGCCATACGAATTCTGAAAAGTGGACCCTGCTCCAGTACTTCCCCCCTGCGTGCGCAACGTCAATCCTTGCGTTATTTCACTGAAGGCCCACTTGCCTGATGGTGCCGCCACATTAAGCCCATCCGTGAGCGCATCGCGCTGAAACTGTCCGTGATGGCTCTGCGACCAACCACCAGTGCTACCCGTAATCACCCGGAAAGAACTGGTAGCCCAATCTGGATTTTCGCCAGTTTGTGGTGATTGGAAGCGCAAGCGCCAATACCACACTACACTATCGCGCCCAGCAATGGAAGGGAGCGTAGGGCGCCACTCGGCCAGCAACGTGCCATCCACTTGCGTGCGACGCGCTAATGGACTGTTAAATGTTGGCACTGTATCTAGCTCCATATCAAACTTGCGCGCCCCCCCTTTCAGGTCATTAGTTTGTCCAACTAAGTGCACAGTATTAGAAGCCACAATTCCGAACTCGGGTGGGTTCAGCGCCGTTACGCCCCCCTGCAAAAAGCTGAAGTTGATGCTAGCTTGGTTGTTTGACTCATCCAGTTCATCCACTTCATTTTTGTAATCTACATTGACAACGAATCGATTATCGCCGAAGACAACACCCGTATTAGGGATTTCAATAGCATACGTCGTATCACGCCAAGCTTGTCGGAAGGCTTTTGGTGTAATCAAACGAGGTGCTTGTCCCGTGATTTGGCGTGAAACTGAAATTCGCACCGAATCATAGGTCACTTTGCCGGTATTCTTCACCTTCACTAGCAAATTGAACCTGTCTGACGAAGCCTGCACGGGCCCCGTACCGATCGGCTTGATTTGCAATAGGCTATCGGCAGTTGCTAAATCAGGTTTCGCGGGTGCATATAGTTTCAATGCAGGATCACCCTGCCAGATGGTGCTCATCAGCATGTTAATACCCGCCGCATTGCTGACACCAGGAGTGCTACTTACGTAGATCGGCATGAGTCGGCGCGCTACTTCATTTTGCACAACAGCAACTGGCTTGCCGTACCAATCTGGTTCGTTGAACAGCAGTTTATATAGTAAATCGGCGTAGGTATCTAGGTTGCCGTCGAAGCCAAAGCTAGATTCAGCCATGAATCCGATTAAGCCTCTGTCAGCAGCTAGGGTCCATTGCGTACCAAATGAAATATTGGAATCACCAATGGTAAAAGCGTTGCCCGCAGCACAGCCATAAAAGAACATGATTGGATACTTGCCCTTGTTATTATAGTTGTTGGTCGGGTCGTTTACGTTACCTAGGTTTAGATCAAAGGTGTTGAGGGAGCCGTGCCCAAAGTACGTCATCAATGACAACCCCTTGTTCAGCTCCGAAGCAATGTTGATATTAACCGGGAAGCTGTCGTAGCTGCCTACTGTAGAGCGGGTGTACGTTTTGACAACCTTTCCTCCGAAAAGTGGCCGTTCTACGTGCAACCTATAATTGTTTAAGTAGCCCTGAAACTGAGCAAACTGAGCAGGATCTTCGCCGCCAGCTAGGTGTAGCACATTTTTGCGCCACGGCGCAATACCCGTAGCTTCGTGCTCTTTCAACTTGTTTAAATAATTCAATACTTCAGTGGGCGTTTGCGCCGAAATTCGCCCAGTAGCCATTTTTGCCACATAATCATCTTTCTGCCAATCGGCGGTGAAGAAGGCGTCGGAAGCACTACGCGTACTCGTTGGCACTAAGTCTTTTACAGCCCACGTATTAGGAGCTTGGCGATGATATAAACCAAGCGACTCTCCCGTAATTAAACCTTTGCCGAGCAATAATAAATTCTTGGCTCGGCTATCTGTCAGCATCCATTGGGCAAACTGCCGGATAGCTAAAGCTGATTTCTCGCCGTAGTGAAACTGATTGTAGAGCTGCTCCGTCGTAACAACCAAAGTATCATAGCGACCACCAGCGACTGACGCACGATAGTCGGCGTACGTACGCACTGGATTAGCAACGCTGCCTACGGGCTTCATCAAGGCCGTATTACTTACGATCAGGAAGTTGTGCGCACTAGGCGCGATAGTTCGAAAGCGTATCCTTTGCGCAGGCAGCGGTACCAGGGGCCGAGCCATATCAGCCACTAGCAATTGACGCGTGCGCCCAACCGCTGCTGGAAATACAAAACCCCTTTTCGTACTGGTTACGGATTGGCCCTCAATGCGCTGCACGTTGTAAGCATCTGTTACATCGTACCCATGAGTGGTAGCTGGAATAGTATCAAGAACGAAGTACGGCTGCTCACTTAAGGTTGAATCATTGGAGAAAGCGATGCTACGCCGATTAGAAAACCAGCGGTTTGTTTGGGGGTAAGTAAAACGTGTATATCCCATACGATACCTATCAGGAGTGCCACCAGTAGGGGTAGGATTAACCGCATCAAACCGCATTACAATTCGCCGATCATTTTGATTTATTATATAATCGCGTCGTAGCTCGTAAGTACGTTTGACTTGTACATAGCCAAAGTATTGTATCACATCAAGTTGTGGTGTTCCTCCTGATACAGTAAACGTAGAAACCTTGGTCACGTGATTGGCATTTGAACTCCCTGCCAATAGAATCTCTACTCTTGGTTGCGGACCCAGAGGCGACACGCTACGTACGGAATCAGCAGATGAATAACCTACATTGCCATACGCTAACTCCGCAGATAAAAAGCCTTCTTGTGGATCAGCCCAGCTTTGCCAAACGAGACTACTCAAACTGACATTGGAGTAGTTATCTTTTTGAATTTTAAGGCTTGTCTGCATCCGATACGGATGCGGTGTTCCTGTACCAGCTAGGTTCGACTCGCTCATGCGCTTACCTTGCGCTGTGGCCGCTACAGTCAGGAAGTACGCAGCAGTGTCGGTGTAAAGGCTGTATAAGTTGTGGGGCTGGTCGCTGGCATTTTTGTACATACCTCGGTCGAGTTGACCGTCGTTGCGCTGCCCGTAGAACTCAACAAAGGTGGTTGGGTCTAACGCTGTTTGGTTACCGCCAACATAAATAGCAACTTCTTTACCTCGTCGCCATAGCTGCAACCGACGCGGATCAGCGCTGCTTAAGCCTGCCTGCGTCAGGTACTGATAGTCAAGCTTATACAAGCCGTTTTGGGCAACCTTAATTTTGTAGTATGGCTGACCTGGTACAATCCACTCGTTGCCATAAGGGCCTGACTGCGCCACCGCGGAGCCATCACACCATAGAAATAAGCCCAAAAATAAGCACCAACTCAGTAAGTGGTGAAAACGGTAACGTTGTAGCATCCGGTAAGAAATAGGAAGGTCACGGATAGGTCAGACAACTGCCCAACTCGGCAGTGTTCTTATCAAAAGTTGTACCCTAGCTGCTCGTTATTTGAATCCGTAGCCGAGCGAAACGATAATAGAGTTAGCATTTGTGCCACCAAGCTTCTCAACTGCCAACCGCGACAACGCTAAATCGAGCCGTAAGTCGCTCAACATCACGCCCACCCCGAGGCTAGGCTGCACAGTCCACTCCTTTTGGCCGGAGATCGACGCATCGATCTGCTGAATATTACTCACGCCGCCACGCAAGAAAACTAGGTTATTATACCCTAGCTCTACCCCTGCGTGCGGATCAATGCTGGCAAAACTGGAAGAAACCAACGTGTTACGCTTGCCATCAGTGGTGATGTCGAAATCGGCGGCGGCAAGAGCCGTGAACTGTCCAGGGAGTTGAAAGCTACGTCCTACCCCCAAGATGAAGCGGGGCAGCGTAATTTCGTTACCGCTTTTAGGAGTTGGCACGCCTACGTTAGCAGAGCTTTTAAAGGCCTCTGTATTGATTTGCCAAGCGTTGAACGTAGTTGTGATATCACGCGCAAGCAAGCCTAGGCGCCAGTTGCCTTTGTTGTATTGCACACCGGCATCAATGCCGAACCCATACGCATTGGCAAAATCGCCAACGTTGCGGTAGATGATCTTGCCATTTACCCCAATCGATAGCCCTTCTACATTACCGATTTTGCGAGCATAAGAAAGCAGCAAGGCGTAGTCGGCAACAGAGAAATAGGTGATTTTATTGTAATCGATATAGCCATAGGAGTTGACGAGTTCCAACGTATTGGCAATGTCGTCGACACCTATCCGTACGATGCTTGCTCCAATAGCGGTCTTGTCATCTAGGGGCATAGCGAAGCCCGCATAGTCGTTTTTAACGATGCCGGAAAACAGCTCGGAGTGCATGAGCACGGCATCATACTTATTCTTCAGGTTGACCAAACCAGCCGGATTCCAGTAACCGGCTGTTGCGTCGGCAGCTAGGCTAGCCTGCACTTTGCCCATACCTAGGGCCCGGCCACCTACACCAATGTTTAAGAACTCATTACTGTATTTAGGCGTGACGTCCTTCGACTGCCCAGCAGCGGAAGCTACCAAGCCAAGTGTGAAGCTAGTTCCTAGAAGTAGTCTGGCAATAGTAGAGAAGTGCAGCATAGAATAAGAAAAGAGACGAACGGTTAATCCGCAGTCGAACGCAAGATACTTAATTATAGTGCGTCCTAGGTTCTTAACGGTAGCCTCTGTAACACAAATCAGACCATTAGATTTTTCAGATTTTCCCTTTGCAAGAAGAATTAAAGTGCCTGAGCTGCGATTTAGATAAAATCACAGCAAGCACACAATTTATTATTAATCAGACATTTGACTTGCTTTAGCATCACTCATGACAAGGACACTAATTTCATACAGTACTTTTTTTGCTTTAGTACCTTGCGTTGCATAGTACCTTTTGATATCTTTGTCTCATTCTTCACCGATTTCTGCCTCAGCCATGAAAGTAGAGAACACCCAAGTGCAGATGCGGAAGGGCATTCTGGAGTTCTGCATCCTGGAAATCATTGCCCGCGGCGAGGTCTATGCGTCGGACATGCTGGAGGAGCTCACCGCCGCCCGCATGATCGTGGTAGAGGGCACCCTCTACCCGCTGTTGACCCGCCTTAAAAACGCCGGCCTGCTCGACTACACGTGGAAGGAGTCCACGAGCGGCCCGCCCCGCAAGTACTACACGCTCACGCCCACTGGTCAGGAATTTCTGCACGAACTCCGCCTGACGTGGGAAGAAGTATCAGACTCCATCCGCATCATTCGTCAGAAGCCGCACGCCAACGGCTCCGCCCCGCCGCAGGCCTGAGTGCCCCGGTCCAGTTTTTTTCGAGTTAATCTTGAATTGCAGCACTGAGATGAAAAAGAACATCAGCATCAACCTCCAAGGCCTGATCTTCCACATTGAAGAAGACGGCTACGAAGTGCTCAGCCGCTATCTGGCCGAGGTAAGATCGCACTTCAGCAGCTACCGTGGCCACGAAGAAATTGTGGCCGATATCGAGAGCCGCATTGCCGAGCTATTCTCGGCGCGAGTATCCACTAGCAAGCAGGTCATCACCTTCGACGATGTGCAGGAGATGGTAGCTAAAATGGGGCGGGTAAGTGACTTCCAATCGGCTGATGAGGCGGAGGAAGAAGAAGAAGCGTTGGCGGGTGGGGCAGCTACATACTCAGAATACACGGCGAACGGCACGGCTACGGCCGGCGCGACTGCTACTACAGCTACTGAGCCGAAACGGCTGTACCGGGACATGGCTAACCGGAAGATTGCCGGGGTGGCTGCGGGTTTGGCTCGTTACTTCTCCACCAACCCCTTATGGTTCCGGTTGGGCTTCCTGGCGCTGTTAGTCGCTATTCCTATTCTGTTCGATGATACTCGTCTGGAAGACCTAGGAGAGAAGTTTTCGGGACTAGGCTTCATCAGCTACATCGTGCTCTGGATTGCGCTGCCTAAGCGCTACGACACGCCGCCTACGAACGAAGACCCAACCTTTAAGAAGCTCTATCGCGACACAGATAATGGGAAAGTAGGTGGGGTTTCGGCCGGCTTAGCCGCTTACTTCAAAACCGATGTGGTACTCATCCGCGTCCTGTTTGTGGCCTTCGTCTTCGCCGGTGGTTTTGCTATCCCGCTCTACATCATCCTTTGGATCTTGCTGCCCGAAGCGAAAACGGTGTCCGACAAAATGCGCATGCGTGGTGACGCTGTTACGTTGTCCAGCATCGACAATTCTTTGCGCAACAATGCCCTCGACGGCGACGCAGCTAGTTCTAGCCGGCCCGTAGGCACTTTTCTGGAGGAGTTGTTTCGCAACCTAGGTCCCCTATTTGCTTTCGTCGGTACTGCCATCCGGTGGCTTGTGGGCATCCTGCTTACCATCACGGGCTTCTCGCTGCTACTCGGCTTTACTATTGCCCTAGGCGTAGCGCTAGGGTTGCTCCCAGAATCGCAAGGCTTCATTCACACGGGTCCTTTTCCAGCTTATCTCTTTACGAACGGCGTACCGGCTTGGTCTCTCTTAGCGTTCTATCTTATTGCCGCTATTCCTTCGCTAGCGATGCTTTTGCTCGGTCTTGGGTTGCTGCTGCGCCGCTCCGTAATGACGCGTACAACAGGCTTATCGCTGCTAGGTTTGTGGCTGCTAAGTGTAGTAGGAACCAGTATTGCGGGAGTGCGCATTAGCCGCGACTTCCAGGATGAAGGCTCTTACACAACTGCCCGTAAGTTTGCGCCTGTCGCTTATCCTACCGTCGTACTGCAGAGGCATGACTTCGATAATACGATGGTTAGGCCCCGCATTACGGTGGTCAGCGCCGATAGCGGCGAGGTGATTCGAATGGAGCAAGAGGTTTCGGCACATGGCATGAACGAAACAGCTGCCATCGAAACAGCCGCTAACAGCGTAACCTACGGCGTACAGCAACGCGACTCTGTACTCACTTTTGATGAGAGTGTTCGGTTCCTTCCTGGTGCTAAGTTCCGCGACCAGAAAATCTCGCTGGTGCTACACCTGCCCAAAGACAAAACGTACCGTTTGTCCAACGGCTTTGCCGACCTACTGGATAATGAAGCCTTCGTTAATGACCACCGCCCCGGCGATGTAGAAAAGCGTCGTTTCCGCCTGCGTGGCAACCAACTGGAGTGTATTCTGTGCACGCCGGAGGACCTAGGAGTTGCGCAGGATGGCGAAAACAATAGCGACGATGTGCACGTGGATATAGGCAACGGCGACGACTTCCACGTTCGTGTCGACACCGACGATGATAAGGATGGTGACGTAAACGTGAAAGTAGACGTCGACCGGGCTAGCTTCCCCACCGAGCTGAGCGATTATGGATCAGGGCGCCGGACTTTCAACGAAGATGGCTTTGAGCGTATCGAAGCGAGTGGCGCTTACCGTGTATATGTGCGGCAGGGCAACGAGTTTAAAGTAGAAGCCGCCGGTGATGAGCGCGACCTGCGCGACCTGCGCGTAGATACGGACGGCAGCAAGCTGATGATCCGCAACCGGAACTCTGGCTCCTGGTTCAACTTCTCCAAAAACACGCACAGCCCTGTCCTGATTCGCGTTCAGGTGCCTACTCTTCGTTCGCTGGACCTGAGCGGCGCCTGCCGCGCCGATGTAGCCGGCTTTACAAGCGAAGGATTGAGTGTTGGCCAGTCAGGTGCTAGCGCCGCTATTTTGGATGTCAATGTACCGCGCCTCGACCTCGACCTAAGCGGCGCTTGCCGCACCGACTTGCGCGGCCAAGCCAGTGAACTTCACGCCGAAGGTTCTGGCGCTTGCCAGATCCAAGCCCTCGATTTACAAGTCGAGAAGGCCAACCTGGAGCTAAGCGGCGTAAGCCGGGCACGGGTGCGAGTAGCAAATGAGCTACGTACCGACTTGAGCGGCGCCTGCCATGTAGACTATGCTGGCAACCCCACCGAAGTTAAAAACGAAACGTCCGGCTCCTCACGAGTACGACACATAACCGAGTAAGTGCATGGCTGGGTAGCTGAGTAAGGATGAAATTATTACTCAGCTATCTAGTCAATTAGTTATTCTTCTGAAACAGGGGAGGCAAGTGGTGAGCTGTCTCCCGGAGGAAGTCCTTTCGTCTTTCCGAGCTGCAACAGGAAGGCAAAGGCTTCCTCCATTTCGTTTCGGATTTTGCCATCTAGGATAGCTTCCAGCACGGCATCCTTCAGCTCGCCCACTTCGCGCGAAGGTTTCAAGCCAAACGTCTGCATGATCACTTCCCCCGTGATGACGGGTCGGAAGTTGCGCAAGTGGTCTTTCTCTTCTACATCCTTCAGCTTCTGCTCCACTACCTCAAAGTTACGGAGGTAGCGCGCTACCCGCTGGTGGTCTTTGCTGGTGATATCAGCTCGACACAGTGTCATGAGACGGTCGATGTCGTCGCCCGCCTCGAAGAGTAAGCGACGTACGGCCGAGTCCGTGACGGTCTCTTTCACCAACGCTATCGGGCGCAAGTGTAAGCGAACCAGCTTTTGCACTTGGCGCATTTCTTCCCCTAGAGATAATTTTAGATCGGCAAAAATCTGCGGTACCCAGCGCGCGCCTTTGTCCTCGTGGCCATGAAACGTCCAGCCAACTTTCGGATCAAGGCGCTTCGTTGCGGGCTTCGCAATATCGTGGAGGATAGCCGCCCAGCGCAGCCATAAGTCGCCACCTGCCGCCGCTACGTTGTCGAGCACTTGCAACGTGTGGTAGAAGTTGTCCTTGTGAGCATGCTGCCCCACACGCTCCACGCCGTGAAGCTGGGCCATTTTGGGGAATATCAGTTGCAACAAACCACTTTGAAATAGTAGCTTAAACCCATAGCTAGGTTTGGGGGCCTCAATGATCTTGTTCAGTTCTACCGTAATCCGCTCCTGCGACACAATTTTGATGCGGTCCTTGTTGCGCGCAATAGCGTCGTAGGTGTCCGGCTCAATGTCAAAGTCAAGCTGGGTGGCGAAACGCACAGCCCGCATCATGCGCAATGGATCGTCGGAGAAAGTGATATCCGGATCGAGCGGCGTACGAATGGTTTTGCGCTTCAGGTCTCCTACCCCATCGTAGCGGTCGACCAAAGCCCCAAAATCTTCTGGATTCAAGCTCAGCCCTAGGGCATTGATCGTAAAATCGCGGCGAGCTAGGTCTTCTTCCAGCGTGCCGGCTTCTACCTCTGGCTTGCGCGAATCGGCGCGGTAACTCTCCTTGCGGGCCCCCACAAACTCGATTTCTATCTCCGGCGTGGGTAACATGGCCGTACCGAAATTCTTGAACACGGTGACGCGTGGCCGCCCCGGCAATTTTTTTCCGACGGCCTGCGCCAGCTCGATTCCATCGCCTACGCACACCACATCCACATCTTTGCTGGGCCTTTCCAAAGCTAGGTCGCGCACAAATCCGCCGATTACGTAGGCTGGGTAGCCTAGCTCGCCAGCTGCGGCAGCAATGGTTTGAAACAAAGGCAGATCGGGGAGTTGTGGAGACTTCATGGGCAGATCAGGGTCGAAACTTCCCGCAAAGGTAGTAACTCCCCTTTCCGCTTTGGGCTACCAATTCAGAAATGTACCCTCAACTAGTCCCGGACCACCTCTAACTGCCCGTCAGGCCCCAGGCGAACTACGCGCGAAGGCGCTACCGTAGTCGTATCATCTTGGCGCCAGTTCACTACATAGTCAACACTGCGCATAACACGCGGATCAACGTCAGCATACGTGGCCGGAGTTGGCTCACCGCTTAAATTAGCCGAGGTTGAAACCAAACCATGCCCCAAGCGCAACACCAGTTTATGGCAGAATTCATCCTGCGAGATGCGTAATCCAACGGTGCCATCAGGCCCCACAAGCTGCGGAGCTAGGGAACGGGCAGCCGGCAGAATGTAGGTTGTAGGCCGCGTCTGGGCCGCAATGGCATCTTCTAACCCTGCCGGCACTTCTGTTACGTAACGCGTCAACATCTTCAGATCAGCAACTAGCACGATGCTAGGCTTACCTTCTGGGCGACCTTTTATTTTATAAAGGTTCTCGACAGCCTTGGGTACCTCCGCGTCGCAACCTAGCCCCCACACCGTATCGGTAGGGTACAGAATGACCTGCTGCAAAAGCAATGCGTCAACGGCAGCATCAACTTCCTGACGAAAAAAAGAACTCATAGTAGGTGGTATGTGGAAAGGAGTGGTATGTTCCGAAATAATCGCAGGCAAACTAAGCGTTAATTATTTCCTGACACAGCTCTACTAACACGCCTGCGGCGCTTTTAGGATGTACGAAGCACACTAATTTATTGTCGGCTCCTCGCTTGGGCTCCTCGTTTAGCAGCACAAACCCTTCCGCCCGCAGCCGCGCCATCTCCGCTCGAATATCGTTTACCTCGAACGCCACGTGGTGAATGCCCTCCCCCTTTTTTTCGAGGTACTTCGTAATAGCGCTCTCGGGTGCGGTGCCGGCCAGCAGCTCTATTTTAGAACCGCCCACGCGAAAGAAGACAGTATCTACCGTTTCGCTGGCCACGTGTTCCTGCTTATAAGGAGCTATCCCTAATAAGCTAGTATATAGTGCTGTTGCTGCTTTCAGATCTTGAACGGCAATACCTAGGTGTTCTAAGTTAGTCAACATGTGAGATGGACGCGAGAAGAGTAGTGCAGCTTATTTGTAATATATCTACTTTTGTAGCAGCAAAGTAAAACCAGTTCTGCTCTTTCTGTGTTCTACTTTCGAATCATTCTTACGTCGACTTACTGACTCCGAGCCATGCTCAAGCTACCTATCTACCTCGACAACAACGCCACTACCCCTCTCGACCCGCGGGTATTAGAGGCTATGATGCCGTACCTGACCGAGGTATTCGGCAATGCTGCTTCCCGTAATCACCCTTTTGGTTGGGCTGCTGAAGAAGCAGTTGACTATGCCCGTGAGCAAATCGCTCAATTGATCAACTGCGACCCTAAAGAAATCATCTTTACCTCGGGTGCTACCGAGTCGGACAACCTAGGTATTAAAGGTGTGTTCGAGATGTACTCGCAGAAGGGTAACCATATCATCACTGCTACCACCGAGCATAAAGCGGTGCTTGACACTTGCAAGCACATTGAAAAGCTAGGTGGCCGCGTAACTTACCTACCTGTCGACGGTGAAGGCCTCATCAACCTAGCTGACTTGGAAGCCGCCATGACACCCGAGACTATTCTGGTCACCATCATGTACGGCAACAATGAGACTGGTGTCCTGCAGCCGGTTCGTGAAATCGCAGCTATCGCGCACAAATATGGTGCGTTGTTTATGACAGATGGTACGCAAGCCGTAGGTAAAATCCCTGTGGATGTAATTGCCGATGGCATTGACCTGATGGCCTTCACTGCCCATAAAATGTACGGCCCAAAAGGCATAGGTGCATTGTACGTACGTCGTAAGAGCCCACGTGTAAAAGTAACAGCCCAGATGGATGGCGGTGGTCACGAGCGCGGCATGCGTTCGGGCACGTTGAACGTACCGGGTATCGTTGGTCTCGGCAAAGCTTGCGAATTGTGCCGCCTAGAAATGGCCGCCGATACGGCACGCCTCTCAGTAATGCGCGACCGTTTGGAAGCTGCGCTATTAGAGCTTGAAGAAAGCTATGTGAACGGCTCGCGGGAGCATCGTCTGCCCCACGTTGCAAACATTTCTTTTAAGTACGTTGAAGGCGAAGGCTTAATGATGGGCGTGAAAGATCTCGCTGTATCGTCCGGCTCAGCTTGTACTTCGGCTTCTTTAGAGCCTTCGTACGTGCTCAAAGCCTTAGGCCTAAGCGACGACCTAGCACACTCTTCTTTACGTTTCGGTTTAAGCCGCTTCACTACTGATGAGCAAATCGATTACGCCATCAACCACGTAAAAGAAGCTGTAACAAAGCTTCGCGAGATGTCTCCTCTGTGGGAGATGTTCAAAGAAGGCATCGACCTTAACTCTATTGAGTGGGCTGAGCACTAAGAAACGTTGAGTGTTGATAGTTGAGTGCTCAAGGAGGCACTTCCGTTTATTGCATTCTTCGACTCAACATCCATCGACACTCAGAAATCAATATTTAAATTTCAACACTCCATAAGATGGCTTACTCCGATAAAGTAATCGACCACTACAGCAACCCACGTAACGTAGGTACGCTGGACAAAAGCAAAAAGAACGTAGGTACTGGTTTGGTAGGTGCTCCTGAGTGCGGCGACGTAATGCGTCTGCAAATTGAGGTAGACGAGTCGACCAATACTATCACCGACGCTAAATTCAAAACGTTCGGTTGCGGTTCGGCAATCGCCTCATCATCCTTGGCAACTGAATGGTTGAAAGGTAAAACCATCGACGAAGCTCTAAGCATCGATAACATGGAGATTGTAGAAGAGTTAGCTCTTCCTCCTGTTAAAATTCACTGCTCGGTACTAGCTGAGGATGCCATCAAGTCGGCTATTAGCGACTACCGCGTAAAGAACGGTTTGCCTGCTCTCGAAGAAGCTAAATCGCACCACTAAGCTGCGATTACGAAAAGAAGCCAGCTCAGCTCTAGTACCTAGAGTTGAGCTGGCTTCTCCGTTTATTGTGTTTTTTACATAGCCGACGCTGAACATTTTTGCTTGCTACAAGGTTAATTAGAAGGAATCTCAATAACTTTGTTCAACGACCTGACGGCAAGTTTTAGTTAAGGTCGCCTTCATTCTACGAACCATGATTACCGTTTCTGACAAAGCCAAGACGAAGGTTGAACACCTCATGCGAGAAGCTGACCTTGATCCTACGTATCGTTTGCGGGCGTCCGTAGCGGGCGGTGGCTGTTCGGGGCTTTCCTATAAGCTAGATTTCGACAACGAAGTAAAGCCTATGGACCAAGAGTTCGAGGACAAAGGCGTTCGAGTAGTTGTTGATATGAAAAGCTTCCTGTACCTAGCAGGTACGCAACTCGACTTCTCTGACGGCCTAAACGGCAAAGGATTCTTCTTTGACAATCCCAATGCATCCCGCACTTGTGGCTGCGGTGAAAGCTTCTCCGTTTAATTACTGCTATTATCTTTTACAAAAAAGCCTCTCCTATCATACAGGGGAGGCTTTTTTTGATATACTTAAAGGTCACCTAATGGCTCATCATTGCCGCTTGACGAATCTACGGATTACAGAGCTACCATCTGTTTTTAGTTTTATATAGTAAATACCATCTGGTACATCTTGCAGATTCAGAATACCGCTATTCAAGAGCTCTCCGGATACCATTACCTGCCCTAGGGCATCTGTAATGCTGTACGTTACTTTCCCCTTATTTGGCAGCTCTATGGCCAACTGAGAACAAGCTGGATTAGGATAGATAGAAATCTCACTACTCCTATACTGCACAGTTACTACTGACGAGTAATTTTTCGTATTGTCCTCATCCACTTGACACAAGCGATAATAGATTGGCCCTGTGATAGCCGGAATGCTGGAATCGAAGCTATTATAGCTAGTAGCTTGAGTACTCTGCTGTTGTCCTGGTACTCTCTCTATTGTTTCGAAGTTGCGACCATCAATACTACGCTGTACATCGAAGTAGCTGTTGTCCTTTTCTGTTGCTGTCGCCCAGCGTAGATGTACACGCGTTGCCTTTTGTGTAGCAGAGAAGCTAGTGAGGGTAACAGGAAGCGGGTTGCGACTAGCACTTATCTCGGTGTTAGCCAATGTAAACTGACTAAATGAGGTAAATGGGGCTGAGGTAAGTGTCCCTGCTACACTCATGTTGTTACTTGCTACACCTGTATAAGTAGAACGTCCAATATTGATCCAGCCGCTTCCGCTGTTCTTGGCAACTACTAGTGAACTAGATTCTGGATTCGTCACCATATCATCCGAGCCAAAGCTTAGGGTGATGGTACCCTCAAATTGGCCAGTAGCTGGAACAGGAGTAGGTGTCACTTGAAAGGAGCGCACCTTACTTACGCGCTTCAAATCTCCATTTAAGTTTGTTGCATCGAAAGCTCCTTCCTGCTGCACTACCGTGAATGTAGTGGGTACGGCGAGGGTGGTGATATCTAACTTTACTGGTCGATATGCTACACCTGATGCAGCTGCGCGTCCCACTGGAAAAACAACGCTTCCTGGTATGCTTACAGTACGGGCCATCGGCCCATTCACAAAGCTGGCACTAGATGCGCCTTGGACATTGTTAGCTAGCGTCAGTAAGTTGACACCGTCCGTATTCAATGATCCTTTAAGTAGTTCCAGTGTACCATTTACCATCATTGGTGCTTGCAATATGACACCGCTGGCACTAGTGTTATTGATTCTCAATGTTACTCCCGGACCTAGGTAGTTAGGGCTAGTTGTTGTCGCACCGAAAGCCAGACCATTGATTGCTTGGGCCGTTTGCCCGTTCAATGTTAATGTTCCCGTACCGGAAGCACCACTATTATCTGGGACAAAGCGCATGGCACCTTGCACAACAACATTGCCCGCCACACGAATTTCTCCCGTCATTGTAGGGCCGAACGTTGCTTTCGGCCCTACGATCAGGTTACCGCGGACGGTTAAGACACCTGACCCAGAGCCACCATAATTAGTTGCTGTTTGAGTAGATGGGCAGCGTAGAATCAGATTTGGATAACTACGATTCGACAACGATAAGGTCCCACTACCCCGGCGAAAAACCCAGTTACCATTTTCGGTACCAGCAATAGTTGAAAGGTTTTGGACGGTGGTAGCATGTCCCGTTGCACTGTAGTGACGATAGGTTCCACCGT
Organism: Hymenobacter crusticola; assembly: GCF_002154225.1. GTDB lineage: Bacteria > Bacteroidota > Bacteroidia > Cytophagales > Hymenobacteraceae > Hymenobacter > Hymenobacter crusticola. Next base: position 296,689 of record NZ_MTSE01000004.1, on the reverse strand, counting down.
TATAAATAAATAGCGTCGCCCCAGTACCAGCTATTTCGACGGCAGTTCCATTGTTCGCACCAGAGGCATTTGTAAATACCCCTTTGTCGTGAATAGCAAGTGCTACTCCGCCATTCCCTGTCATGGTTAAAGCCGCAGGTTGCACAGGAGATGTAGTGGCAATTAAGGTATTTGTACTAGGTACCTCTACCCTAATACTATCACCATAACCTGGGGCAATAGTAATAGAGTTTACAGCTACTCTGGTCGACGTAGTACTTAACAATACAGTGTAATCTCCGGAGATATAGGAATGATCAAAAACCGCATTATCAATACTGGTAGGCACTTGATCATTTTCCCAGTTTGCCGCATCTAGGTAGTTGTTTGTGTTAGCGCCTCCATCCCATCTACAAGTAACACCTGTCTGAGCTTTCCCAACATACGTGCAGCACATTAGTGCTACTACGGATGAGAGTATCCGAATCGCTTTGATGTGTTGACGAATACTAAATGTCTTGAGCGAATACATGCTGATTATAGTATATTATATTAATGTCTCTATATTATAGTTCTACTTCATAAAAAAGCCTTCTCATATAGAGAAGGCTTTTTTATGAAGTAGAACGCTGGCTAATTTTTTACCACCTTGCTCATAAAGCGCTGATCGCCTACGCTGATTGTGATAAAGTAAGTACCAGGCTTGAGATCGCGCATATTCAGTTCGCCGGTAGCACCTAGCTGCTGAGTCCGAATTGCCTGGCCCATCATATTTGTTACTTGTGCTTGTGCACCTTCTACTACTAACTGCCCTAGGCTAATCGTCACCACATCCTGCGTTGGGTTCGGATACACACTCACGTTCATCGAACCTGCTCCGTTCAGGATGGTTGCTACCGGAGAATAAGAAATAGTACCATCAGAATCAGTTTGCTTGAGGCGGTAGTAGGAAGTCCCTATTAGCGGTTGATTATCAATAGCCTCATAAGAAGTCTTGTTGGCTGTCGTACCCTGTCCTTTTTGATAGGCAATGCTCGTGAACGTTTTACCATCTTGGCTACGCTCTATGTTGAAGCCTTCATTGTCTTTTTCGGAAGCGGTAGACCACGTTACATATACACGACCTTTCTGCAGCTTTGCCCCGAAAGCCATAAGTTCAACTGGTAGTGGCGCTCCTGGCGATACAATACCGGCAACAGGAATAGAAGGCGTTTTGTAGTTTTCGGCATTTTGTACCCCTACCGTCAACTGTTGTCCACCACTTACATATGTGAATAGATTGTTGAATTCGTATGAGTAGAAATAATAGGTTTTGGTTTTATCCAAACCGGTAACAGTAGCGGTAGCAGCCGAGCCTCCATATACGACATAATAACCAGAAGCTACTTGCTGATTCGAGGCCATTCCACCGTACACGCCGCTGTTGATATCGTAAGATTTGCCATCTTCTGGTTGTGCGCTAGCGGGCATGCTAGAATTCAGACTTACTACTAACAAGCGACTTTCACCGTACCCTTGTGTATTACTCTGGCTGTTATAACCAGCTGGGAGGTTGAAGTTTACGACCGCAGACCCTGCTGATAAGTCACGCTGAACGCTGATACCTGATGTAACATCATTAACTGGTTGAGTAGCAAGCGCATTCCCAGCCAAAGTGCCGTTATTGGTACCGTCTGTGTTGCTGCTAAACGTTTGTGCAATTTTGATATTAGAATCGTTCGTCTGGTACAGCAGTGAAGTAGTCGACTTACCTAGATATGTTGGATTGTAGCGTACGTAGATCGTCTTCGTGGCAGTATAGTTACTTGCATCAGGGGTTACGACAACCGTACTACCCCAATTGCTGTTATCTTCTGACACTTCGTACTGAGGCGTTTTTCCTGGGTTGAACTGATTTTGGTCAGTGGCAATTGATAGCGAGATAGGCTTGAGCACACGTTTAGCACTAATCGTCATCGCTTGTCCGCTAGTTGGTCCAGATCCTAGTATCACATTAGCCGCTGGGGCGAAGGCGTTCGTCAGCTCCACTGAGGGGACGCTGGTGCCGGATACCTGGATGGTTTTGGTGGTAGCAGGTTGGCTAGTGATGAAGATGTTCACGTTGTTAATATCACGCGCATCGTTCGGTAGATACCGGAAGTAGATCGGTACACCAGTAATAGTAGAGCTGGTTATATTACCGCTACCATCGCGCGGACGAAGAATCAGGATAGAGTTGCCTGTGGCACCGGCTGTTATATCAGAGAAATCTGAAGATAGCGACACCTGAAAAAAGTCAGGGGCAGTTACCGTAATATCGCTCTGCAGGTTGGTACCACCTACTGTATACGACTGATAGCTAGAAGCTACATTTGCAACCGTAGAGAACTTAATTGGTGAGGTACCAGCTGGGTTAATTTCAGCATCAGCTCCATTGTTAGTGGCATTGATCGTTACTTTAGCCGATACGCCGTCAGCAAGGTTCTCTAAATTTACAAAACCTGTGAATGCGCCGACTGGTGCGCCAGAGGTAGTGCGTACCTCAATGGTTTTCGATATGCCTCCATTCGAAGAGTTGGGAGTCAACGTCAGCGTTGAGCCAAAGTTAGCGTTAGTAGCTGGGTCACGGAATTGAATGAATGCATTGCTAGCCGTAAGTGCAACGGGAGCCGTCAGGTTGTAACCTGTTACATTGAACGACAATGTCTGACCAGAACCATTAGCTGCAACGGTTCCAAAATTCAACGTCGTAGGATCTGCAACAAGGGTCGGGGCTGATGGAGTACCAGAACCAGTGAGCGCAACGGAGGTGCTGTTTGCGCCAGTAGATTCAAGTGTTACTGTTTCGGAATAGCTGAGTGCTTGTGTGGGAGCAAACCGGACATAAATGGTAGTATTGATATTACCACTAGTTGGTGACAAGGTAATGCTGTTAGAGAATCCAGAGCTAGCATTATTACTAACAGTATAAGCAGACCCAGCAGGCAAAGTAACGGTTACGTCATCCGTTAATTCGCCACTATTTACTATAAAAGACTTCGTCGCCGTCTGTCCTGTGGGAAGCGGGCCAAAGTCAAGGCTAGCTTGGTCCACTAATAATACAGACGTGCCCATTAGTTCCACATCGTCAAGCCGGAACTCGCGTGCAGTGTTCGTTCCTGCAGGCTTACGAAAACGAATGTAGAGACTATTAGAAATTGCAGCTGGCGGAAGACTAACACTCTTAGGCAACCAAGTAGTACTAGCGGTTGCACTGTTGCTCAGCACAGCGTAAGTACTACCATTGTCTACGCTATATTCGACAATAAACGGAGTAGTAGCGATAGTTGAGTTTGAAGCGGCGGCATACAGCTTATATGATAGCTGCATGTCTGTTAGATAAGATGTGTTTATCTTCTCAATCTGAAATGTATAGGCATTGTTGTCTACTGCACCAACCTGGGGCCCAAAGAAAATACCCGGTAGCGCAGGAGGGTTTGTACCCGCTGCTGGTGCCGTTCCTGCCCCAACAGCCGAGCCAGAATAACTCAATTTAGGATCTCCATTAACATAACGGTTATTCTTAAAGGCACCACGGTCACTAGCATGCTTGATGCTTTCACGCGAGCCTATACCGCCTGCATTATACCCGTTTGGATTAGCTGCAGAACCACCTGTACCAGGGGTACTGCCCATATTTTCGGTAAAGGACTGTCCGAACGCTAGAGGAGAAATAAATAAAAGAGGCACTACTAACGTCCTCATCCACAAAGGAGGTCGCAAGCAACGTACTACAGCGTCTAAGTAAGAGTTTTTCATGGTATGGATGAGGATGACGAATGGAATAGTTACTGGGAAAATGCAATAATCTTACTTATTAAAGATACAATCACAGATTGCTATTAGTAACGAAACACAATATGGCAAGGCGTTTAAATAAGATTATCAACCCCAAGCGCAAAATATAATTTTTTTTATATAAATAAATTACATGAGGCCCATTAGCTCTCATAACACAACCACAATTCGTGCCAAATGGCATCTACCTTTTACTCTATATCGTTGATTATAGGGCTCTCTGTAGCCAATTATTATATATACTCGACAAATCTATTTTTCACCTAAATAGTATTATCACACATTCAATAGTGGAAAAATCACTTCATATAAACGCCACAACACAAGTGCTATTTTATAATTATTTAGTTATGTTTTATTAAAAATACACTAAGCACTACCTGGTTCCATTAAAAAAAATTATAATCATTGTGTAATATTAATTGAACGTAGAGCCAACATCGTTTTTGCTCTTATAAGAACCATACCAATTTGTTAACAACCAGGCTACTCTAGGCTAAAGCACACACGTGCCTCACAGCCTAGCACAAGCCATGGTTTTGTATGTCATCTCCAATAGCCTTTTATTATTGTACCTATGTACCTACTCCCAAAGCGGGTAATGTTCCAATCGAACTTGCTGTCCAAAGAAGATTCGGGTACTTTCTTCAAAAGAGCGCGTGAAGTCTGAGACGTAGAAAAGATGCTCTGGCAGATGTGCAGCAACAGGCGCTGCAATATGATGAGCTTGTACATACGATTTCACGTGCTGAGCAACTACATCAGAAGCATCCAGAACTGCTACTTGGCCTTGATAGTAGGCTTTTATCTCTTCTTGGATAAGCGGATAATGTGTGCAGCCTAACACTAAAGCCTCAATGCCATCGAGGTGCGAATTAGCTAGGTAAGTCCGGATGATATTGTCGCTGATATTATTCTCAAAAAAGCCTTCTTCAATCATAGGCACCAGCAACGGGGTAGCCAATGACTGAAGCTGCACATTAGCATCGAGGTCGTCGATCTTTTTCTTGTAAACGTTGGAGTTAACCGTTTGCTTCGTTCCAATCAGCCCAACTCTACGGCCAGCATACGTTTCGCCAATGTGGGCGACAATTGGATCAATAACGTTTAGTACCCGTGCCTTACTACCTACGTATTCGCGCACTAGCTCATAAGCAGCGGCGGAGGCGGAGTTGCAGGCAATTAGAATAACCTTGCATTGCTGGCGCAGCAGTAAGTCACATATTTTAATGCTATAGGCTTGAATAGCAGCTTGCGACTTATCACCATAGGGAAGGTGGGCCGTATCTCCAAAATAAATCAACCGTTCGTGCGGTAACACACGGTTGACGGCCCGCGCGACGGTCAGACCACCAATGCCGCTGTCGAATACACCAATAGGTCGGGTAGCTAGGTCGGAAGAAGAAAGAGCCATACGCGGGCGAAGGTACTAGGATCAGGAGCCAGTTGACATCATTTGCGACAGAGGGCGCAAGTTTTCGCCGTGGATCAGCACATGACTTTAAGTTGCGCACCAACTACGCCAATTTTTGCTTGCTAAACTCTCAAACAGCAACAATAAGCCAACAAATTCTATCTTAGCTCCCAATCTATCCTCTTTGCATAATGAGCAAAATCCTGGAAGAAATCGACTATGCGCTGGCGGCGTACGATGTAAGCCGTGGCCGGCCCGTAGCTATTGAGCTTGGCGAGCGTAAATACACGCAGCTCGTGCTCGACGTAGCGCACTTACACGCAGCCGGTGGCGAGCTGACTACGAACACCGGCCGCCCCCTCGCCTACCGAGGGCTGGAAATTCTGCGCGATGACATAAACGTAGATCAAGTGCGCGTGATCTGAGAAGAAATTAGCCGCCAAGGAACCTACCTAGGCTCAGCACCATTGCTACTACAGTATTTGGGACTAGCTCGTAGCTTCTGTTTCCTAGCGCCTACCTTTGTCTTATGAATCTTCTTTCTGCTGAAAATATATCCAAAAATTACGCCGACCGCTGGTTGTTTCGCGAACTAGCTTTTGGCTTAAGCCAAGGCCAACGCGTGGCACTGGTAGGCATTAACGGCGCTGGCAAAACGACGCTGCTACGCATTCTGGCTGGCCAGGAGCAACCTGACACCGGTTCGGTGAGCGTGCGCAAAGACATTCGCGTGGCCTTTTTGGGTCAACAGCCGGTTTTTGACGAATCATTAACAGTTGAGCAAACCATCTTTGCCAGCCAGAATGATACGCTAGCTGCTATTCGCGACTACGAGCATGTAGTAAACGACCCCAACCACAAGCCCGATGAGCTGCAACGCGTGCTGGAGCGCATGGACGCGCTCAACGCGTGGGACTATGACTCACAAGTTAAACAGATCCTAGGTCGTCTGGGCATCCTGGGAGAGTTGCTCGACCGGCAGGTAAGCAAGCTTTCCGGCGGGCAGCGGAAGCGAGTAGCCTTGGCTCGTGTTCTGATCGAAGAGCCAGAGATTTTGATTCTGGACGAGCCAACCAACCACTTGGACCTGGATACCATTGAGTGGCTGGAGAACCGGCTGGCTTCTCCTTCTCTTACCCTACTCATGGTAACCCACGACCGCTACTTCCTGGATAAAGTAGCTAATGAAATTGTGGAACTTGATCAGGGACGAGTGCACCGCTACCAAGGCAATTACTCTTACTTCGTAGAGAAGAAAGCGGAGCGCGAGCAAATGGAAGTAGCCGAGGTAGAAAAAGCGCGCAACCTGTTGCGGAAAGAACTGGAATGGATGCGCCGCCAACCACAGGCGCGGGGCACTAAGCAGAAAGCGCGCATTGATGCTTTCTACGAAACGCAGGAGAAAGCCAAGACGAAGATCGGTGGGCCACAGCTAGAACTGTCGGTAAAGACGACACGCCAGGGCGGCAAAATCATTGAGGTAGAGCATCTGCACAAGCAGTTCGGCGACAAAGTAGTGTTGCAAGACTTTAGCTACGTGTTCAAGAAGAAAGATCGCATCGGCTTGATCGGGCCGAATGGCGCGGGCAAGTCAACGCTGCTGAATATGCTCACTGGCCAGCTAACGCCTGATAGCGGCAATGTTGATAAGGGGCAGAACACCGTATTTGGCTATTACACGCAAAACGAGCTAGCTTTTGATGAGAGCCAGCGTGTTATTGATATTGTGAAGGAAGTAGCCGAGGTCGTGGAAATGGCCAATGGCGATGTAGTGACGGCTTCGCAGTTTTTGCAGCACTTCCAATTCCCGCCTGCGCAGCAGTATACCTTGGTGAGCAAGCTAAGTGGCGGGGAGAAGCGACGTTTGCAGTTGTTGCGTGTGCTCATTAAGAATCCAAACTTCTTGATTCTTGACGAGCCGACCAACGACCTAGATATCATCACCCTCAATATTCTAGAGGATTTCCTACTCAACTTTGCGGGCTGTCTGCTTATTGTGTCGCACGATCGGTACTTCATGGATGCGTTGGTAGAGCATGTATTTGTGTTGGAGCCCGGTGGCAATCTGCGCAACTTCCCCGGCAACTATACCGACTACCGCGAGTGGCAGAAAGAGCATAATGCGGCCGAATACGCGCAAGAAGCTGCCCGTACGGCCAAAGCTGCTGCGGGCGTAGCGCCATCGGCGGCTCCTGCACCTAGCCCTACGGTGCCGGCTCCTGCTAAGCGGAAGGCGACCTTCGCCGAGAAAAAAGAATATGAGCAGATAGAAGCGGACATTGAGCGGCTTGAGGTCAGCAAGCAGCAGCTTATTGAGCACCTCAACACTGGCCAAGGCACACACCAACAGCTTGCCGATTGGGCTGCTCAACTCAAGCGCACCGACGCGGAGCTAGACGCCAAAGGCGAGCGGTGGCTCGAACTAGCTGAGTTTATATAATCCTCGGGGATCAACAAAAAAGGCCCCTGCCGTTGCTGGCAGGGGCCTTTTTTGTTGATCCCCGATTACCGCCTCTTATGCTAGCTCCTGCGGTAAACAAAATTATCCTGCTAGGTCCTTGTGCACAGACAACACCCGAACAATGGCACTTACGGGAATGAGCCTGGCGATAAGCGAGAACACCTGCCCCCGCTCGGCGGCCCACTGCTGTACTGTTGCTATGCCTTGGGCTCTTAGCAGCGCTTCGTCTATTTCCAAGGCAAGCACATCTTCTTGCCCAGCATAGAATAAGTTGGCTGTATCGGCTACTTGCGCCAAAGTCGAGCTGTGGATGTAGCCCGCAGCTAGCAGGTCAGGGCTAGCAAAAAAGCTGAGCCGCTAAGTTTGTTTCCAATCTGCTGCTGACGTCCGACGGTAAAGCAAGGGTGAACTAGTGAATTACGCATACAAAATTTCAATTATACTCTGCCAACAGAATACACATTGAATATCATATATGATAACTCAACGTTTTTCACCTAGGCTTTCCACACCTCTTTGCGTACGCTTTTACCTACCGACAGGATTAAGCGCGTCGGATTGGGGATGAGCACGAGGCGAGCTTCTTTACCAGGGAATTCATCGGAATCGACCCACACGCCTTCCTTGTGCGAGAGCGTATCACCGGAACCACCCCCTAGGTCATTGGGCAAGTAAGCTGTTGGGAGCAGCACATCGGTATCGGGGCAGAGCTGCGCGTGTACTTTTTCCAGCACTTCCTCCAGATAAGGGCCGTATTCTTCGTTAAAATCGTCTTCTAGATCGTGTAGTTCCTCCTCAATGTCATCGTAGCTGTCGTGGTTGTAGGGCAGCTTTAGCAGCTCCTGCTTTTTCTCAATCAGCGTAACGAGGGCGCGGTTCAGATCCTCCTTGTTCATAGCCACAGTTCAATAAAGTTTGATGCACAAAGTTGCGTAGGATTCTGCAAATCTACGGCATGCCCGGCTTGCACAATGTCTGATAAAGGCTTGCAGCTAGCACTGTGGCAGTTACAAGCAAAGCGTTACTTTTACTACTCCACCTCTTTTCCACCCAAACTCCTACCACCCATGGAGACCCTATCTTCTTCCGTAGCAACGGCGTCGCAGCCCGAGGCTGATTTCCTGCCCTTAAAAGGCACTGATTACCTTGAGTTTTATGTGGGTAACGCCAAACAGTCGGCGTACTACTACCAAGCCGCGTTTGGCTTCGAGCTAGTAGCCTACGCCGGTCCGGAAACTGGCCTGCGCGACCGAGCTAGCTACGTGCTTCAGCAAAACAAAATCCGGCTGGTGCTCACCACTTCCCTCCTCCCCGACTCCGATATTTCGGAACACGTGCGCCGCCACGGCGACGGCGTGAAGGTAATGGCGCTGTGGGTGGACGATGCCCGCAAGTCGTTTGAGGAAACAACCAAGCGCGGCGCCCGGGCAGCTTTTGAGCCTTACACCCTTTCCGATGAGCACGGGGAGGTCACGCTGGCTGGCATTTATACCTACGGCGAAACCATCCACACCTTCGTGGAGCGCACTAACTATACTGGGCCCTTTATGCCGGGTTTCGTGGCGCGCACCAGCTTAGTGCCCCAGGGCAACCCAGTGGGGCTGCACTACATCGACCACTGCGTCGGCAACGTGGGTTGGGGGCAGATGAACCAATGGGTGAAGTTCTACGAAGATGTCATGGGCTTCAAGCTGCTCATCACCTTCGACGACGAAGACATCAGTACTGAGTACTCCGCCCTGATGTCGAAGGTCGTGTCGAATGGCAACGGCTACGTCAAATTCCCCATCAATGAGCCAGCCGAGGGCAAGAAGAAGTCCCAGATTGAAGAGTACCTCGACTACTACCATGAAGCGGGCGTGCAGCACATTGCCGTCATCACGCACGACATTCGCACGACAGTGGACGAGTTGCGGCGCCGCGGCGTAGAATTTTTGAGCGTACCCGCCACGTACTACGAAGACGTGCTCGACCGGGTAGGCGCCATCGACGAAGACCTAGCTTCGCTCAAAGCCCTGAACCTGCTCGTAGACCGCGACGAGGAAGGCTATCTACTTCAAATTTTCACGAAGCCTGTGGAAGACCGCCCCACGGTATTCTATGAAATTATTCAGCGCAAAGGCGCCAAGAGCTTCGGGAAGGGCAACTTCAAAGCGTTGTTTGAGTCGATTGAGCGAGAACAAGCATTACGCGGTAACTTATGATTTCTACCTCCGAAGCCGTCCTAGCTAAAGTTTAGCTAGGACGGCTTTTATAAGTACGTACCTAGCTATTGGTTACTACTCACCAGCACGCCGTTGACGAAATAGTTGCCGGTATCGGTGCGCAGATTATACACTTCCCACGCGGTGCCGGCGGGCTGCCGGTCAACGAGATGCGTGGTTTCAACGCCTTGCCCACTGATGCGGAATAAGTCGTCGAAAGAGGCTAGCTTATCGGCTCGCAATGCCTGACGACCGGCCGTAACGAAAGGATGATTGGGCGTAACGAGTACTTTGGCAACGCGTGCGGTAGGCGCAGCTGCAACAGATAAGCCGGCGTACACGGCAGGAGTACCAATGGTCAGCTGCACTAGGTTGTAGTCATGGTCGCTATGAATATCGAGGCGGCGCACGCGGGTAGCACGCACTTGCCCTGTAGCGGCATCGTACCCTAGCACCTCATCACCAGGACGAATCTTGCTGATGTGCACCTGCCGCCCGTCGGGCAGCATCACCCGCACGGAAGCGGGAAAGCACACGGCGGCCTCGCACGCCAGTGCCTCCGATCCGGATAACGGGGCAGTGAATAACAACGTGATAAAAGCGAACAGAAAAGCAGCAAAACGAGGTGTGATGTTCATGGCAGCATGGCGTGAATAGGTAGTCTGCTGCGTACCTAGGTCTACGCAGGAGGTCAAGCAGCTTTTGCGGCTGCAAGTGCGCCAAAAATTCCACTCAGTTCAATCGCATATGTATGTGATGATAAGCCGAGTGCAGTATCTACCAGTACATTTTTCAGCAAAACGCCCTAGGCTTCACAGACGGTCGGTTGCTCTTCTGCTTGCCTCAGTAGCCGTGCCATGCTGTGCGTATATAGTGCTTCATTCCGGCTTTAAAAGGCTAGCTTTTCAGAGCGCGCAACAAATGTATAATATTCGGCAATCGTGATATAATGTGAAATTATCGCTAATGTTGCAGCGCGCTTTTCAGCTCGGAAGGCACTTTTCCCTCGGACACGTAAGCACAAATACTGGCCAACATGGTTTGCTGGCATTATTTGTTTTCTTTACCCTCACAACCAATCCTTGATTACTGTACAATGGCTCTCACCCCTGAAATCCAGCAGAAAGTAAATACCTGGCTCACTGGCAGCTACGACGCCGATACCCAAGCCGAAGTTCGGCAGATGCTCGCCGATAATCAGGAAGACACACTCAACGATGCTTTCTACCGCGACCTAGAGTTTGGGACTGGCGGCCTGCGCGGTGTGATGGGCGTCGGTTCCAACCGCATGAACCGCTACACCCTAGGTATGGCCACGCAAGGCCTGAGCAATTACCTACTCAAGTCGTTCCCGAATCAAGAAATCAAAGTCGCTATTGCTCACGACTCGCGTAATAACAGCAAGCTGTTTGCGCGTATTGCCGCCGGCATTTTCTCGGCCAACGGCATTACGGTCTACCTGTTCGAAGACCTGCGGCCTACTCCAGAGCTGTCCTACACGATCCGCCACCTAGAGTGCCAGAGCGGTGTGGTTATCACGGCTTCGCACAACCCCAAGGAATACAACGGCTATAAAGTGTATTGGCAAGATGGCGCCCAGGTAGTATCGCCCCACGATAAGAATATCATCCAAGAGGTGAATGCCATTCACTCGGTAGATGAGGTAAAATTTGCCCCGAATGAGTCGCGCATCCACATGGTTGGTGCCGACATCGACGAGGCGTATCTCAACGAAGTGCAGAAACTCAGCATCAATCCGGCCGCTATTCAGCGCCAGCACGACCTGAAGATTGTGTACACGCCGCTGCACGGCACGGGTATTACGCTAGTACCTAAAGCTTTGCAACGCTTTGGCTTCACCAACGTGCACATCGTGCAGGAGCAGGCTACGCCCGATGGCAACTTCCCCACGGTGCAGTCGCCAAACCCTGAGGAGAAGGCGGCTATGCAAATAGCGCTTGACCAGGCCAAGCAGCTCGACGCCGACTTGGTAATTGCCACCGACCCAGATTCCGACCGTGTGGGCATTGGCGTGAAAAACCACAAGAACGAATGGGTGCTAGTAAACGGCAACCAGACGGCGGCGCTACTCACCCATTACCTACTCTCGGCCCGCGCGCAGGCCGGTAAGATGACCGATCAGGATTACATCGTGTACACCATCGTGACCAGCGACGTACTCGGTGATATTGGTCGGGCCCACGGCGTGAAGTCGTACCAGACGCTCACGGGCTTCAAGTACATTGCGGGTGTTATTCGCGAGCTAGAAGGCAATGCAACCTACATTGGCGGCGGCGAGGAAAGCTACGGCTACATGATCGGTGACTTCGTGCGCGACAAAGATGCTATTTCGGCCTGCGCCATGATTGCCGAAATGGCGGCCGTTGCGAAAGACAAAGGGCAGACTCTCTACGAAGCACTCGTGCAGATGTATGCCACGTATGGCCTGTACCAAGAAAGCCTGATTTCCTTAACTAAAAAAGGTCAGCGCGGCGCCGAGGAAATCCAAGAGATGATGCGCGACCTGCGCGCCAATCCACCCGCTACTATTGCCGGCTCACCAGTAGTCGAAGTTCGTGACTACCAACTAGGTCGTATCCGCAATGTGCGTACGGGCGAAGAGTTTCCGACCGGTCTGGAAAAGTCGAACGTGTTGCAATTCATCACCGAAGACGGCAGCAAGATTTCGGCCCGCCCCTCCGGCACTGAGCCGAAAATCAAGTTTTACTTCAGTGTAAAACACCCACTCGCGTCGGCCGTCGACTTCGACATGATTGACAAGAAGCTCACCGACCGTATTGGAGCCATCATTGAAGACATGCAACTGAAATAAGAAGCAGCCACATCTTTCATTTTTAGGAGCTAGGTTCTGCGGAACCTAGCTCTTTTTTGTGCCCAATTCTGAATGCGTACGACAAACTGAACTTGCAAGTCCAATCGACCTTCTTTTCTGATTCAATAAAGTACTACTCCTTCTAGTGGCATCAGGATTGATACAGCTGCAACTCAGCACTTCAGATAAGCTTATTTACTTTCTCTATTCCTTATTGATGAAATCTTACCTTTTAGCATTAACTCTCTGGCTGACCGCAGTAGGTGCTCATGCGCAGCGTACTGCCAAGGACTATGTTGTAACAGCCAAAGGAGACACCCTACGTGGTCAGGTTCAGTTGACCGGAAAGAACAATCAGATCGTTGTCCTTTACCGCCCCAATCAGGAACCTGTTCGTTTTACAGCAACCGATGCGACCAGCTATGGTGATGCTGCTGGCCCTGTCGGCGTAAGCAAGCGGGTAAGTGCATCCAGCAGCCCTCTGTTTGTGACGTCACTTGTTAGGGGGTATGTGAGTCTTTATAGTGGCCCAAACGCAGATGGGGCGCGGCGCTTCTACCTACAGCCCGCTGACTCAACCTACATTGCGGAGCTACCTCCCGTTTTTAGTCCACTTGTCTTGCTGCCACTGATGCCTAGCTGCCCAGCCCTCCGGCTTGAATATTCCGAAACATCGCGGGTGTATCCTTATACGCCTTCTGGTATGACGAAGCTGGTAATGGACTATAATGCTTGTCGTCAGCCGCAGCAGCCTAGCATTCCAACTCACCATCCGTATGGTCTGCATACTGCTTTTGGCCTAAAGGCAGGACTTAATGCCTCGAGCTTTACGACAGATACGGATCCTTTCGTTGGCAAACACCAAGATTTTATTGGCTATCAAGCCGGTGTCTTCTTCAGATTTTATAGCCAATCAAAATTCTCGGTGCTGATTGAACCTACTTACCTAGCACTACGGAGTGGATACGGCCCAGCCTCTCTGTACAACGGCTATGCGTATTACACCACAAACCAGCGCGCTTCTATTCACTACTCACAAGTTCAAATTCCGTTACTCTTCCGCTACACCACGGGGCACAGCAGCCTACGGCCGTTCGTGAATGGGGGCATAAGCTATGGCTTAAACTTCAGCAATCGTTCCGTCCGTAATTTTCACTACACCGCCGATAACAAGCAGGCTCCTGCACCCGCAGATGATAGCCGCCCCATTATGACTCCAGATACCCGGAGCGCAGGGCTAGTTGCCGGTGCCGGTCTGCTAGTATACCAGCCCGCTCTTCCCGTGGTAAGCGTTGAGTTACGTTTCGACCGGATGCTAGATAGCTTTGGTTCGTTATCGACGACCTATCACAACTCACTGCGCCTCGATTTGGGGATTATGTTCTGAGCACGTGCGCCTCAAATCTGCCGCTTCAACCGCACGGCCGTTGTGACCAGTTCCCCATCAGGACGCCGAATAATAAGGAGCAGCTGCCGGCCGTCGGCGGAATGAAACAGGCGACTCATTTGGGTGAGGGTGAGCCCAGCCGTTGGCAACAAGTTCACTGAGAGGATTTCGTCCTGCGCTTGCAAACCGGCTTGATCGGCGGGGGAGCTAGGTTCTACGCGTAAGATAAAGTAGCGCCGAAAGTTGGGGCCTGCGGCCAGCAGTTCGATGCCGCACATATCGTGTTCGAACGGGTCACGAAACAGGCTATTCGGTTGAAGCATCAAGCGGTTATGCGGATAGTCGATGATTAGCTCAAAGCGCTTAAGCAGCTCAAACCCAATATTACCGTTGCGCGGCACGTCGGAGCGAACTTGATCGGCATCGGGGAAAGAAGTAAGCAACGACGTTACTTGGTATTTGCCTAATTGCAGGTTGGCTACCCGACCTATGTAGCCATTAATGAAACCATTCAGCCCCCGGCCCAACTGAGAGCGAAGCCGTTTGGCGGGCACGGTCAGGCGCGGATCCGACTTGACTTCGAGCGACAGGGCATGGCCCGCCCCCGTGTCGAGTACAAACTTCAAGGGTAGCTTCAGGGTGTCCTCCAGGGCTACCGTAGTAGTAAGGTAAGCCTTGCCTCCTTCCAAAATAAGCGGGATGGAAGACCAGCGTTTGCTGCGGGGCGTTTTGTAATGAAGCGGGTCGTGCAGCTCTAGTTCTCCACTCTGCGGATGAATGCGCAGTACAAAGCTCTGAAATAAGTCGCTGCCAATAATACCGTGCATAGGCATGCCCACGTAGCCGGAAAGGTCAAGCACATCATCGGAAAGCACCAAAAACGATAGAATGGGGGCTTCCACCCTACCGAGGGTCACGCGTACACTATCCACTTGGTAGGCCTCTAAGCCTCCTTCGTTGCCGGCGCCCATCACCCGAAACCGCTCTTTCCGCCGTAGCCCTAGCTCATCGCGCAGCCGAGGCTCCGTGATGAGGGAAATATTGACACCGGTATCCAGCAAGAAATTGTAAGGCCCGCGCCCATTCAGCATCACCTGAACGATGATCAGGTTACGCTGCAATTCAAACGGCACTGTACTATGCCGGGTCTTGGCCTTCAGAAAGCGGAAGGCAGGTGGCTGCGCTTGCACGCTATGACACAGCAGCCACCCACTCAGCGCAACACAGGTGCTGAGTAGCCAACTGCGCCAGCGGAGGCCAGGCGCTGATAGCACAAACGACCAACAAGAACGCATACTGAGGGTGGAGTAGGGCGGGGAAGTTAGCTAAAAAACCACCACAACGCACGCTCAGTTCCCACTCAAAATCAAGCGGGTAATTCCCAATTTTCCTGCGGGCGGTAATACAACTTCCCGGCCTGAATAGCGAGTGGAGCGGCTAGGTTGTTATGGTAGAGCTGCCCCGTACCTAGGCCCTGCGGAAAGCCGGATTGCATGTAGGCACTGGCCAGTTGGCTCACGGCATTCAACCCGATGTTCGACTCCAACGCGGAGGTAAGCCACCAGCCAATACCCCGCTCTTCCGCGAGCGTCATCCACCGCCGCGCCGCCGCTAAGCCCCCCAGCAACGTAGGTTTCAGAATAATGTAAGGTGGCATAACCACGTCGAGCAAGCGGGTTTGTGCATCGGCATCGGTTACACCAATTAGCTCCTCGTCGAGGGCAATGGGAATAGGTGAAGTGCGACACAGCGCAGCCATTTCAGGCAATTGGCCAGCCCGAATCGGTTGTTCAATGGAATGTAATTCGAAAGGCGCTAGGGCAGCTAGCTTGGCGGGCGCCTCGGCCGGCGAGAAAGCACCGTTGGCATCTACGCGCAATGCTAGGCGTTCCGGACCTGCTACTGCCCGAATTTCAGCTAGCAGTTGTAGCTCCGTGGCAAAGTCTAAGCTACCAATTTTCAACTTCAGGCACGAGTAGCCCTCAGCGAGCTTGCTCTCAATTTGCTGTCGCATGAAGGCGGCATCGCCCATCCATACAAGTCCGTTGATGGGAATACCCGCTTCCCCCCGGCTAAAGGCGGTATCATACAGACGCCGCCGCCCGCCATTTGTCCAGTCCAATAGCGCAGTTTCGAGGGCGAAGCGCAGTGCGGGCAGGGTGGCGGGCACCAGCATTTGCACAGTTTCAAGCGATAAGCGAGCATACCTAGCTTGCGTCACTCGTTGGCACAAGCCAGCTACCAACGCTTCAAAGTCGGGGCGGTCGTCGGGGCTAAGGCCAGCCAAGGGTGCCGCCTCGCCGTAGCCCACCCACACGGCCTCCCGATCATCTTGAAGGCACAGGTAGTAAGCGGTGTGTTCGGTGAGAGCCCCGCGCGAAGTGCGAGCGGGAAAGTTGAAGCGCAAAGTGCGCTTAGAGTAGGAAAGCACAAGCATGCGAAGGCAACAAGGAAAACGAGAAAGCAGCAGATTTACCGTAACGTAGCTGCAAGCTAGGAGTTAAAAATAAACAAGCCCCTGCGCAGCGCGCAGAGGCTTGTTTATGTCAGCAGCGCCGCCAAGGCACCGCCGTTGCATCAGAAGTCGCTACTGGTTAGCACCGCCCTGGTTGCTCCGTCCGCGGCTTGCCTGGCCCCCCTTACGGCCGGCAGCGCGGGCTTCTTCTGATGTAAAACGGTGGCCTCGGCCGCTTTCGTGCGAAGCCTTTCCGCCCTCGCTAGCAATGCGTCGCTGCTCAGCAGGATCCATTGCAGCAAAGCCGCGTAAGCTCTTACCGGCGGGGCTCGTCTGGCCGTTCTTGCTATTTGTCTGACCGCCTTTGCGACCGGCATCTACTTGTTGCGTTGAGGTTCCTCCGCGCTGATTTTGTCCGTTCATGGCCATAGCTTGGTTCTTAGTTGTGGAATATGGAGCAGAGTGCTTAATCTTTCTAACGGTCAAGATAGAGCCTTGGCCGAGCAGATTGCCTATTTAAACCGGTATCATCCCTAAAATACCACATAGTACTTAGCACGCTCTCCGTAGTTGAGCTTAGTTTTCTGCGTTAAATACTCAGGCTCAACAGAAGAAATCACTTATCTCTTTGTTTTCTAGTCGCTTGTAGTTAATACGCAGGTTCTGCTCAGCATTTTTACCGGGCTACTCAAAACTCAGCCTTATTTTTAGGGTTACATATTCACGCACCTTATTGCTCGCTATATGGCTGTTTCTCTTGCTCCTACTCCAGCATCCGCTATGGTATCGGCTGCCTCTCTGTTAGAACGCTATCAGGCTGTGCGCCAGCAAACCGCCCGGCTGTGTCAGCCTTTGCTACCCGAGGACACCGTAGTGCAGCCGATGATTGATGTGAGTCCGCCGAAGTGGCACCTAGCGCACACCACCTGGTTCTTCGAAACTATGCTGCTGCGCGAGTACCAACCCGACTACAGCGTCTTTCACCCCGATTACGCTTATCTGTTCAACTCTTACTACAACTCGCTTGGCAGCCGCGTAAACCGCGCCGACCGGGGCACGCTCTCCCGACCAGCACTAGCCGACGTGTATCGTTACCGGGCATACGTGGACGAACACATGCAGCGGCTCCTAGGTCGCGCCGCCGAATTGCCGGAGTCCTTCGCCACCGTTTGTGAGCTAGGCCTGCAGCACGAGCAACAGCACCAGGAATTGTTGGTTACGGATATTAAATACATTCTGAGCACCAGTCCGCTCACGCCGGCTTATTTGCCCGCCCCCACCACACCACCTGCTACGCAGCCTGCGCCCCCTGCTGCCTGGCTGACGGTGCCCGGCGGCGTGTACCGCATTGGGTACGAAGGCGATGGATTTTGCTTCGACAACGAGCAGGCTCCACATGAAACGTACGTGGCCGATTTTGAACTGCAAAACCGCTTGGTGACCAATGGCGAGTTCCTGCAATTTGTCGAGGCGGGCGGCTACCACGACTTCCGCTACTGGCTCGGTGAAGGCTGGGACTTGGTACAGCGGGAGCACTGGCAAGCGCCCCTGTACTGGATGCAAAAAGAGGGAACATGGTTTCGCTTTACGCACCACGGCTTGCAGCCCGTGAACATGGCCGCTCCCGTCACGCACATTAGCTTTTACGAAGCCGATGCGTACGCCAACTGGGCCGGCCTGCGTTTGCCCACCGAACAGGAGTGGGAAATAGCTGCTCGCCGGTTTAATCCGGACACCTCCGAGGGCACATTTGTGGAAAGCGAACTATACGACCCGCAGCCCCTCGCGCCTGACGCAGACCCGACCCAATGCCACCAGTTGCTCGGAGATTGTTGGGAATGGACCTATTCGGCCTACCATGCGTACCCAGGCTATGAGCGCGCGGCGGGGCCTTTAGGGGAGTACAATGGCAAGTTTATGATCAATCAGCTCGTGTTGCGTGGTGGCTCTTGCGCGACGCCCGAGAGCCATATTCGTCCGACCTACCGCAACTTTTTCCACGCCGACAAACGCTGGCAATTCACTGGTATTCGCCTAGCTAGGTAACACTTCGATTGTGCTGGTTGGCTGCTGTGCTGAGTCCTTGAAATTACTTCTACCTAGAGACGCAAACAACTTATCGTCAACTACGTAAGTTACGCGCTCCTTCTGCCCCTCGCCCCCTTATGTCCTCCTTGCCTTCTCTGGATAGTAGCACCGCAACCCATCAACAAACTGAAGAGCTAGCCCGTCATGTTGCGCAGGGCCTGAACCGCTCCCCTAAAACCCTGTCGTCGATGTACTTCTACGACGACGAGGGAAGTCGGCTCTTTCAACAGATCATGGCGCTGCCGGAATACTACCCGACGCGCACCGAGTACCAGTTGCTGAGCACGCATAGCACAGCCATTGCCGATGCCTTGCGTGCCGCCGACGACACGCCGTTCTATCTGATTGAGCTAGGTGCCGGCGACGGACTGAAAACCAAAATTTTACTTCGATATCTGCTCACGGCAGGTATCGACTTTAGCTACGTGCCCGTCGATATTTCACCGGCTGCTATTGAAGGGTTGGAAGCAAGCTTACGGGTTGAGTTACCTAACTTGCGGGTAGAGCCCGTGATAACCGACTACGTGTCGGCGCTGCAACTGATGGCTACCAAACCCGGCCGCAAGGCCGTGCTATTCTTGGGCTCCAACATCGGTAACTTCTTCCCCGACGAACGGTTGGATTTTCTGCGGCAGCTCGCGCAGCCACTCTCGCCCGATGACCGCCTGCTCATTGGGTTTGATTTGCAGAAGGACCCGCGCCTGATTCGGGCCGCTTATGATGATGCGCAGGGCGTGACGGCGGCCTTCAACCTCAACCTACTCACGCGGCTCAACCGCGAGCTTGGGGCCGAGTTCGACCTAGCGCACTGGCGTCATTACACCGATTACGACCCGCTCGCGGGCGTGGTACGCTCGTTCCTTGTCAGCACGCGTGCTCAAACGGTGCCCATCGCGGCGCTGGATGCTAGCTTCGACTTTGCCGCTTGGGAAATTATTCATACCGAAAACTCTTACAAGTTCACGGCGACGCAAATACAAAATCTCGCTAAGGAAGCTGGTTTTCAAGTCTCCAACTTCTTCACGGACGCCCAAGAATATTTCGCGGATGTAATCCTGACCCCAACTACCTAGGTACCTTTTGGACAGAGATTATCTGTGCTTCTTACGCCGCTGGCAACTAATGAATGGCAAATAGCGAAGTAATTAGCCTTGCTTCCGGTTATGGAAATTTCGCCCCGCCGCCAGCGGCTATCGAGCGGGCCACGGCGGTTCTCCGGAGTGGGCAGTTGCCGATTTCTTCTATTGAAGGCTTACCGGCGCTGCGCGCTGCGCTAGCTGCTCGCTATGCTGCCTCATCGGTTTCTGCGGACCAAATTGTGGTTACGGCGGGCACGAAGCCGGCGCTTTTTGCTTTGTTGAAGGCGGTGCTCCGTCCTGGTGACGAAGTGTTGTTGCCTACACCCAACTGGTTTGGGTTTTGGAAACTCATTGAGCAAGCAGGTGGCATTGTGCGGCCATTGTCCCTCGCTGCCGCCGACAATTATGCGCTGCACCCTGCCACGCTGGAAGCTGCCCTCACGCCGCGCACCCGCGTGTTGCTGCTTTCCAACCCCAACAACCCGACGGGCCGTGTGTATCACCGCACCGAGCTCGACGCCGTGCTGGGTGTCACGCGCCAGCACCCGGGTTTGTTCGTCCTGTCAGACGAAATCTACAACTTCATCACGTTCGGCGCCGAGCCCGTTCCGTCACTGCTCGACTGGGCCGATCCGCTCGGCCAACATCTGGTCGTAAATGGCTTCTCGAAGTCGTTGGCCTTAATTGGTTGGGGGGTAGGCTACCTAGTAGCGCCCGCCACTTTGGCTCGGGCTTGTGCGGCGTGGCAGTTCAGCACGGCCGCGGCCGTGCCCGTCCCCAACCAGCTAGCGGCCCTAGCTGCAACAGAAAGCGCATCTGCTATTGCCAGCCAATTGCTGGCTCAGCTAGCCGCTAACCGCACTCTTTTGCTCAATGGCCTCGCATCGTTGCCCCAGGTATCCTGTTCAGCACCCGAGGCAACGTACTACGCCTTCCCTGACTTCACAGCCTACATCGACCCCAGCTTATCGCCCGAGGCAGCCTCAGCTGCGTTTGTGGCGCGACTGCAAGCGGCAGGCGTGGGCGTCGTAGATGGGGCTACCTGCGGCGCGCCTGGGTTTGCCCGGCTGTCTTACGCCGTGCCTACAGGTGATTTGCAGGAAGCCTTGTACCGTCTGCGCAACGAATTGCAGTAACCCATTGCCCCACCAACGAACCTAGCTCTGCACCGGCAACGTCCGCGTGGTAGTGTTGCGCCCAGCTGTACCGGGCACTCGCGCTACGAGCTAGCACAAGCGGCTTCTTCTGGCTGTCGTACCTTTGCCTTCCACCCTTTCCTCTTACGATGCCCCTTGCCACTATTCGCCAGCATATAAAGCCGACGCTGCTCTTGGCGTACCCAGTTGTATTAAGTCAGTTGGGCCACGTGATGGTCAACGTATGCAATAGTGTCATGGTAGGTCGCCTAGGCGGATCGTTGCCGTTGGCCGCCGTTTCGCTGAACATCAACGTCAGTACGGTGGTGATGGTGTTGGGCATGGGCTTGTCCATGGGAATTACGCCGCTCGTGGCAGCCGCCAATGGCGAGGGCAACGTACGGCGACTCGGCGAGTTGCTCGTGAATGGGGTGTTACTGAGCGGCCTAGGTGGCTTACTGCTGAGTGCCCTAGGGTTCCTAGTCACGCCGCTGCTACCTTATTTTCACCAACCCGCTGCCGTAGTAGCGCTTACCACTCCTTTTATACGAGTTATTTTTCTGTCGTTTTTCCCGTTGATGGTATTTCAGGGCTTCCGCCAGTTTGCCGAAGGCCTAGGGTTGACGCGCCAAGCCATGCAGCTTTCTATTCTGGCCAATGTTATCAATGCCTTGCTTTGCTACGTATTGATCTTTGGGCACTTCGGCGCACCAGCAATGGGCATGATGGGCGCCGCCTGGGCCACCCTCACGGCCCGCATCATTATGGCGGTGCTCATGGGAGCCTACGTGCTGCGAGCCGAGCGGCTGCGGCCCTACCGCGAAACTATTACAAGTTGGTTTCACCTGCGGGGTACCACGTTACGGCACCTACTAGGCCTAGGTCTCCCTATCGGCCTGCAAATGATGTGTGAAGTAGGCGCTTTTAGCTTCTCGGGTATTATGATTGGCTGGCTCGGAGCTGCCGCCATGGCAGCGCACCAGATTGCCATCAACGTGTCGTCGGTTACGTACATGGCGGCGGGAGGTGTGGCCGCTGCCGCTACCATTCGGGTTGGCAACTTGCGGGGGCTAGGTGATGCCGAAGGTGCTCGGCAGGCAGGCTTTACAGCGTACGCGCTTACGTTCGTCTTTATGGCCATGATGGGCTTAGTATTGATTAGCTGCCGCCAGCTGATTCCCTATTTCTACAATCCTCATCAGGATCCGACCGTGGTGGCCCAGGCTGCCACCCTACTTCTGATTGCTGCTTTATTTCAAATCTCCGATGGCTTGCAAGTAGTGGGCTTAGGGGCGCTCCGGGGCTTGCAAGATGTAAAAGTACCTTCCCTCGTTGCGTTACTCGCCTACTGGGTCGTTGCCTTGCCGCTTGGCTACGGCCTAGGGTTTGGCCTGAAGCTAGGTAGCCTGGGCGTCTGGATTGGCTTGCTGGCGGGGCTTACCACAGTGGCGGTCGTGCTCTTGTGGCGCTTCCGCCAGCACAGCGCTGTTGTGCCGCTGATGAACGAAGCACCTGTGGTAGTGCGTTAAGGCGTTATTCTTGCTAAAAGGCCCTTGTTCCTTTTCGCATCAACGGCCTCTCACACGCCCTTTTCCATGTTCTTCTTTTCTTTTCTAGCCCCGATACTTGTTGTTAGCCATTTGCTGCAAGGCCCCGGCCAAGGCACGCAGACCACTCCCCCTGGTGCGGCGCCAGGCACCTTCGTGTGGTCACCAACCCGACCGCTGACCTGGGATGATTTCAAGAGCAAGCCCACCCCTTCTGATAGACTAGCCGCTCTTACCTCGGCTAATATCGATGTGCAGGCCGCTTGCCAAGACTTCAAATTTGCCTCTACCGTGCGCGCCGTCTTTATCCCGACGGAGTCGTGGGTGCGCGAGGCCACCAAGGCCACCCCGAATCTGTTACGCCACGAGCAGCTTCACTTCGATATCACGGAGCTTTACGCCCGCAAGCTCCGCCAGAAGATCAGTCTAGCTAAGTTCGACTGCCAACACCTGCAACCGCGCTTCAAGAATACGACGAACGCTGTGTTTGCCGAGTGGCAAAAAGAAGAGGCGCGCTACGACCAAGAAACCAACCACGGCCTTGCCGCCGACCGCCAGAAAAGTTGGGAAATAAACATTCAAAATCAGCTCACCCAGTTCGCACAGTTTGCGGCCAAATAATAGCTAACTCAAGTAAGAAGGCGCCTCGGCGCGTTCGTCGTTGCGCGGGAGAAGCTGTATGTTTGGCTCCTCTACACCAACGATGAACGCGCCGAGACGTCTTCCTACTCCACATGAACGCATCTTCCGAGCTGATTTCCTGGGCTGATTTTGAACGCATTGATCTACGCGTAGGCACCATCCTAGAAGCACGCGAGTTTCCGCAGGCCCGCAAGCCTGCCTACCAACTACTCATCGACCTAGGTCCTGAGCTGGGCACAAAGCGCTCCAGCGCCCAGATTACGCACCACTACCAGCCCGCCGATTTGGTCGGGCGCCAGGTGCTCTGCGTCGTCAACTTCCCGGTTAAGCAGATTGGCCCTTTCCGTTCTGAAGTACTCGTAACCGGCGCCCCCGACGCCGCTGGGCACATTGTGCTGGCCACGCTGGCCGCAGCCGTGCCCAATGGCAGTCGTCTGGCCTAGGTGCTACCGGCTTGGCTACTTCTTCTCTTCCATCTTCATTTCCCGCATCGACAGGCTGTCGATAACGTCGCCATAGATCTTATCTAGGTCTTTATCGTGCACGGCGTAGTAGCGGTAGCTTTGGTAAAAAGCCGAGTCGGTGGTTTCGTAGCGCCAAAAAAGGTCGCGCCGCAACTGATTGAACATAGCCCGTGCCGAATCGGGTGCCAGACGCGAAGCTTCCACCCGCGCCTCAGCTAGGTGTAGGTTCGTTAATAAGCTGGTCATCTTGTCTTTGGGCAGCAGTAGCTGCGGGCGCATGGGCTCATCCGGACGCTGACACTGCGTGAAAGCCAAGGTGAGCAGCACGCTCAAAAACAAACACAAACGGGTGGGGAGGTTTTTCACAGTCGCAAAGTTAGCCAGAAGCCGTAGCTTAGTCCTAATGAATCCGCAACCTGGCTCACCACTTCAACAACTTGTTCGCAAGCTGCGGCAACTAGAGATACGCATTATCAAAACGGTGGATGCGCAGCTACAGGGTGATTTTCACTCAGTGTTCAAAGGCACCGGGCTGGAGTTCGACGATGTGCGCCTCTACCAGTACGGCGACGAAGTGCGCGCCATCGACTGGGCCGTGTCTAGCAAGGGCCACGGCACGTTTGTGAAAACCTATAAAGAGGAGCGCGAACAATCTGTGATGCTGCTTCTCGATGTGAGTGCCTCTCAAAATATTGGGGCGGCGGGGCGCCAAAAGCTAGATGTCGGCCGCGAAATTTGCGGGCTACTTGCTCTCACCGCCGCTCGCCAGGATGCCAGCCTAGGTATCGTGGCTTTTTCCGACCAGAAGGAGCTGTATATGGCGCCCGGCAAAGGCATTCGCCATGCGTATGCGCTTATCAAACAGCTATTTGAGCTACAACCTAGGTCGCCGCGGACGGCAGTGGGCGCTGGCATCAAGCAGGCCCTTGGCTTGCTCAAACGCCGCAGCATTGTGCTGCTGATTTCCGATTTTATCGACGTCAATTATGAGCGGGAGCTGACGATGCTCGCCCGCAAGCACGACCTGATTGTGGTACAGCTCCTGGACCAGCGCGAGCGGGAATTTCCGCCGCTTGGTATCATTCCACTGTTCGACCAGGAATCGGGGCGCACAGTGTGGGTAAATACTTCGTCTGAGAAGTTTCGGACACGTTACCGCGCCACCTATGAGCAGAACCGAGAGCAAATTGGACAGATCTGCCGCCGTCACCGCACCGAATTCCTATCCATTGCCACCGACACCGATTACGTACCTCAGCTGGTGAGTTTGTTTCGGCGGCGCAATCAGCGGGGTGGCCGTGGCTAAGCCTACCCGAAGAAGACGGAGCTGGGCTGGTGCGCTTAGCTTATTCCTGCTCACGGCCATGCCTACCCTAGCGCAAGCGCCTGCGCGCGCCAACGAGCCTCAAGGACGCTTTCTGCGGCCCAAGGTGCAGGTGGGCGAAATCATTGACTACGAGCTCAGCTTTGCGCACGCCCCAAGCCTAGACGTTATCTTCCCTGACTCCACGGCCGCGTTCAAGCCCTTCGAGTATGTGGGCAAAACCTACCGGCCAACCCGCACCCGCCAAGGCCGCAGCCTCGACCGCACCATTTATCATCTGCGTACCTTTAGTCTCGATTCGGTGCAGCAGCTCAGCGTGCCCGTCACCATCCTGCGCGGCAACGATACCTTGACGGTGGCCACGCCGCCGGCCGTGGTGCGGTTAGCGCGCACCGCTCCTATTGCGCAAGCGGAGGCGCCGCCGGTGTTGCGCCAAGATACGGCCCTGCTGCCGGTAGCTTCCGAGTTCAACTACCCGTATGTGCTAGCGGCCGTGGGCGTGTTAGCGTTGGCCGTGGCCGTGCTAGGCCTAGGGTTCGGTCGTCGGTTGCAGCAGCGTTATCTACGCTATAAGCTGCGCAAAAACCACGTGTACTTCTTGGCTCAGTATGCGCGCCACGTAGAGCGTTTTACGCTTTCCCGTTCACTTACGAACATGGAACGCGCTATTACGCTCTGGAAAAACTACCTCACCGGCCTCGAAGATAATGGCATCAATAGCCTAACGACGAAGGAGATAGTAGCGCTTTACCAGAATGACCCCGACGTAAGACACGCCCTGCGCTTAGCCGACAAAGTGATTTACGCCAACCAGTTCATGGAAGATGAAGCCGAAACGGACCTAGCTTTCACTATGCTCCGCAACTTCGCCGACCGGCGGTATCAGTCAACAATTACTAACTACCAGTTACCGTCCGGTACTTAACAGTCATTCTTTACCCGTCACTTCCGCGCGCATGTTCGAACAGCTTTGGCAGCATTTCCTGGGTCCATTGGTGGATAGCTTGCGGTACGCGACGCTTGCTAGCTACTCCTGGCAGGAGCCGCGGCTATTGTTGCTCGTGCCGCTGCTGCCCTTGCTCTTCCTGGCCCGCTGGGCGCTGAATCACCGGCGTCGGGCGCGGCTGGGTGTGGCCTTCGTGGCCGGGCAGGTGCGCCGCGACTGGAGCGCGCTGCTCCGCTTCATACCCGACGTGGTACTGTTCCTGAGCCTAGCTTTTGGCATCGTGGCCCTGGCCCGTCCGCAGCGCACCGATGAGCGGGTAGTGCAAACGGGAGAAGGCGTAGACATCCTATTGGTGCTCGACGTATCAGGGTCGATGGAACTGCAAGACTTGCGCCCCAACCGCTTGGAGGCCGCTAAACGGGTAGCGCAAGAGTTTACCAATGGCCGGGTGGGCGACCGGCTAGGCTTAGTGGTTTTTGCCGGCGACGCGTATTCCGTCGTGCCGCTCACCACTGACTATGAGTTGCTGCGCGAAAGTATCGCGGGCCTCAAGCTGGGCATGATTCCGAACGACGGTACCGCCATTGGTTCGGCCCTAGGCGTAGCCACCAACCGCCTACGCGATTCGCGGAGCCGCTCTAAGATCTGCATTCTTATTTCAGATGGCGAGAACACCGCTGGCAGTCTCGACCCGCTCACGGCGGCCCAGCTCGCCCACGCCTATGGCCTGAAGCTTTATACCATTGGCCTAGGCAAGGATGGCATCGTACCCTACGGCACCGACGAAAACGGCCGCCCTCGCTTCGTAGAAACCCGCCTCGACGAAACCACCATGCGCCAACTCGCCCAAGCCGGCGACGGCCAATTCTTCCGTGCCACCGACAACTCTGCCCTACGTCAGGTATTCCGCCAGATCGACAAATACGAGAAATCGGAAATCAAGCAAACCCGCTTCCGCAACACGAAAGACTATTACCGGCTTTACTTGTTTTGGTGTGTAGGTTTGTGGCTCGCGTGGCTGGCCCTGAAGAACACCTTCCTCACA
Organism: Hymenobacter crusticola; assembly: GCF_002154225.1. Taxonomy (GTDB): domain Bacteria; phylum Bacteroidota; class Bacteroidia; order Cytophagales; family Hymenobacteraceae; genus Hymenobacter; species Hymenobacter crusticola. The sequence goes on along the minus strand of NZ_MTSE01000004.1, from coordinate 269,869 downwards.
AACGCGCTGGAAGACTGAATCCGGTTAACAGTTATCCATTGCCAGTTGCCAAACTGGTTGCCTGAGTAGGCGCGGACTACCCGTACACGCTACAGGAATTGGTAACTATTAATTGTTAATTGATAATTGAAAATGTCTATTGCTGAAAACATTCACCACTTCGAAGCGCAGTTGCAAGGCACCAATTGTCGCCTCGTCGCCGTCACCAAAACGCACCCCGTAGCGCTGCTCCAAGAAGCGTATAACGCCGGAGCTAGGCTCTTTGGCGAAAACAAAGTGCAGGAAATGGCCGCCAAGCAACCTGAGCTACCCGTCGATATTGAATGGCACCTCATCGGCCACTTGCAGACAAATAAGGTCAAGTACATCGCGCCTTTCGTGCATACTATTCAGAGCGTCGATAGCGTGAAGCTGCTGCAAGAAATTGAGAAGCAAGGCGCCAAAAACGGGCGCCTCATCAACTGTTTCTTTCAGTTCCATATTGCCGACGAAGAAACTAAAACGGGCCTTTCGATTCTTGAAGCGGAAGAAATTTTGCAGTCGGAGGCGTACCGCGCCATGCGCCACGTGCGCCTCACTGGCGTGATGGGCATTGCCACCAACACCGACGACGAAGCCCAACTCCGCCGCGAGTTTCAGGAGCTACGCAGTTACTTTGAAAAGCTGAAAGCTAGCTACTTCCCTGATAGCGAGGCCTTCCGTGAAATCTCGATGGGCATGAGCGCCGACTATCGCTTGGCTATCGAGGAAGGGAGCACGCTCATCCGGGTTGGCAGCGCTATTTTTGGGCACCGCAACTACGCTACTTCAGCATCTTAGCGTTGTATTGTACTTCATTTTCTTACCTATGACTGCTCGCGTTATCATTCAAATTGCCGCATTGCTCGGAGGCCTAGGTGTGGCTATTGGTGCCTTTGGGGCTCACGGTTTGCGCGCCATGCTAGAAGCCACCGGCCGCTTCGACACCTTTGAAACGGCCGTTCGCTATCAGTTTTATCACACGCTGGCCTTGTTGGCCGTAGGCGTACTGTTTCAAGTCCGCCCTGATCTGCGCGGGCTAGGTACCGTGAGCTGGTTTTGGCTGGTGGGCGTGGTGATATTCAGTGGCTCCCTTTACACGCTGTGTTTCACCGGCATCACCAAGCTAGGTGCTGTTGCTCCTATTGGTGGCCTTTCCCTGATTGCCGGCTGGATAGCGCTGCTGTGGGCAGCACGCCAGCTATAATCGCCTTACTCCCAACAAACAGAAAGAGCGACCTCGCGAGGTCGCTCTTTCTGTTTATCGCTGACGAAGCAATCAATTACGACTTCTTCTTCGCTTTGATTTTGTTGTCGGTGGCTTTCACCTTCTGCTTGGCATCAGCAGTCGAAGCATCGCTGGCCGGGGCCACGGAAGCTGAAGCCGTCGTAGCATCAGCTACGGTGCCTACCAGCGAAACCATGGCGTTGCCACCAGCCGAATTCGACTCAATGGTCAGCACTTTGTTCTGCATGCCCATTTTGCCGGCGCTGTTGAATTTAGCCGTTACGGTACCGGTTTTGCCGGGCATTACAGGCTCTTTCGTCCAATCGGGCGTGGTGCAGCCGCAGCTTACACCGATGTTCGAAATCACGAGCGGCTGCGTGCCAGTATTTTTGAACTTGAATGTGTGATCAACGATGTCGCCCTGCTTGATGGTGCCGAAATCAAACTTATCGGTCTCAAACTGAATCTGGGGACCAGCTACTTTGGTAGTAGCGTTAGCAGGCTTAACGGCTGCCGTCTGGGCTTGTGAAGCAAAGCCAGCCAGCGAGAGGGCCATGGCCAGAACAAGTGCTTTTTTCATGGGTGAAGACGTTAGAAAAGTATGTTTGACAAAAATACGTGTTTGTAGCAACTAGCAGCGTGAGAGCTTTTAGGCTTCGGTTCCAGTTTCGGAGGTAGTAAGGTACTAACGGATTTTTAAATTCCTTAGCATCCAACAATTTGACTTTGTTGCACAACCTAGCTTTCCTGGGTTTGTTCGTTGTGCTCGGCTCTTTTACTCCTCGCCGAGTAGTTTGTCGTTGAAATTCAACAAGAACAATCGATCGGCCGCACGGGTGATGGCCGTGTACAGCCAGCGCGCAAACTCGGAGTTTACCATGTCCTCCTTCAGAAAACCGTGGTCGACGAACACCGCTTGCCACTGACCACCCTGCGCTTTGTGGCAGGTAAGGGCGTAAGCAAACTTCACCTGCAAGGCGTTCAGAAATGTATCTTGGCGCAGGGCCGCGCTTCGCTCGCGCTTGGTACCTAGGTGGGCGTAATCTTCGCTCACAGCTGTGTAAAGCGCATTGCTGCGGTCGGCGGGCAGGGCGGGACTTTCTGTGTGCAACGTATCGAGCAACAGCTTTACTTCCAGTTCGGGCTCGTCGGGGTAATCCACGAGTCGAACGCGGGCATCGGCGAAGTTGAAGCCGAACTCTTCGGTTCGCCGCACAATCTTCATCACCTGAACAAAGTCGCCGTTGGCGAGGAAACCCATTTCCGAGTCTTTCGGCAGCCAGAAATAGTTATTGCGCACCACCATCAGGTAGTCGCCTGCCTGAATTTCGTCTTCCGCATCAAAAAGCACCCGCCGGATGTACTGATTGTACTGATTGGCGTTCTTATTGGAGCGGCAGATGATGGTCGTGTTCTCGTAACCGAAGTTTTTGTAAGCCCAGCGCAAGCCGTCCTCTAGCTTGTCACCACCCATTTTGAAGATGTCGTGGTAGCCTTTGGTGAAAAATTGAATGGCCGGCTTCTCCTCTCGCAGTTCGTCGCGCAACACGGTGGCGTTCATCAGAATGCCCGATTCCTCCGCCTGACGCATCACCTGACGCAACTCCACCGAATCCACTTTGGCGCGGAACCGGTGTGCCAACAAGCTAGGATCAAGGGCCGGACTAAGCAGCTGCCCCACCGGCGGTAGCTGGGCCGTGTCGCCAATCAGCAAGAGGCGGTTGGTAGGCTTCTCAAACACGTAGCCCATCAAGTCGTCGAGCAAGCCGTTTTCGCCGAAAGCCTTCTCATCCGAAATCATGGAAGCCTCGTCTACGATGTAGAACATGTCGGCTGTGCGGTTGGGCTGGCGCTGAAACGACAGCTTTTCGGAAGTTGAGCCAGAGGTTTGGCGGTAGATTTTCTTGTGGATGGTGCTGGCCGGCACCCCTGAATAAGCACTCATCACCTTGGCGGCCCGGCCGGTGGGCGCCATCAGCGTGTACTTGCGGCCCATGCGGTGCAGCCACTGCACCAAAGCACTCACCACAGTCGTTTTGCCCGTACCCGCGTAACCCCGCAACACAAAGGCCTTGCGACCCGGCAACTCATCGCGCAGAAACACATCGAGCTGCTGAAAAAGCGCCGCTTGGTCCTGGGTAGGCTCAAAAGGAAAGTAATCTCTTAAAGAGGGAGTCCGAACTGTTAACATAGATCACAAAGATACATCATACCCTATGCCGCAGGCAGCTATTTCCAACCTAGGTAAGCTTCCCGGTAATCCCATAAGCCTGCGCGTCTTCCGCCGTCCAGATAGTCTCTGACAATGCCATAGTCGCTGCTTGGGGGCGCATCAACAGCTAACAAAGGCATATCGTGTTTCATTCCCTCCCAATCACATCCCATTTCGAGGAGTTTGCTCTTGCTTTTGCCTCTTACTAAGTATTATCATTAATAGATTCTTTGTCAAGCACATAAGCGAATAAGGCTTTTATCTAGCTGCTCGTTTTTAAACATTATACAGCAGGCTCAACAACGGCCATCGTAGCCGATGCCTTCGCAATCATCTTATCGTCGCACCATACTTCGGCTTCGCAGAAGTGTAGGCGGCGGCCGGCTTTCAGCACCCAGCCCACGGCACGTAGCTTCGCCCCTACGCCGGGGTGCAGATAAGAAACCCGCAGATCGGCCGTTACTACCCCGTAGTCATCGGGTACGAGTGTGACGGCGGCAAAGCCGGCTACTAGGTCGGCCATGGTGGCTACCAGGCCGCCGTGGGCGAAGCCACGGTGCTGCTGGTGCTTTTGCTCCAAGGCTAGCTCCGCTTCTACTCGGCCAGGTTCGATAGTGGTTAGGTCGGCGCCGATAAGGTGCATGAAACGCTGGGTGATGAGCTTCTGCCGAATTCGGGTGGCTAAATCTAGCGTGGAGGCGGCGTTTTGCGTAGGAGGCATTTATCAGAAGCTATGCACTATTTTTTAATGTGCTAATGCGGCTGTTGATTAGCAAAAAATTTGGCTACTAACTTATCCTTCGATCAGGCTAGTAGTTATCAAAAGTACCCCCTTTGCCGCGCCCCACCAACCTTTCCACACCGATGTCAACTCCCTTTACTCCTAACATCCTAGGTGCTTACACCAACCAGGTCCGCGTGCGTGTGTGCGGATTGCTCGTGCACGAAGGCGCGATTCTGCTCACCGCTCACCGTGGCTTGCTCCCCGACGAGGCACTGTTCTGGTCGCCGCCGGGCGGGGGCTGGCAATTTGGCGAATCGGTGCAGGAGTGTTTGCAGCGGGAGTTTCTGGAAGAAACAGGCCTCGCCATTACGCCCGGCCGCTTTTTGCACCTGCATGAGTTTGGGGGCAGCCAACTCCAGGCACTAGAGCTATTTTTCGCCGTTACGCCTACCGACCCCAACGCTCTCCCCGTGCTGGGCTCCGACCCCGAGCACGCCGCCGATGCCCAGCTACTCACCAAACTTGCGTTCAAGCTGCCGCGCCAACTGGTGAAGCTGCCGCCCCAGCAAGTGCACCCGGTACTGCGCCACATCATCAGCCCCGACGACCTCTACATCCCGCAAATCCGCTTTCGGTAGCTAGCCATTATCGCATGCTGGCTAGCAGTTTAGCTTCCATGCACCGCTGCTGCGACAATTCTTGACCATCTCTACCAGGTACAAAAACAATAACGCAAGACCAACAACCAATCACCTAGGAACGAACTTCGTACCTTTGGGCTCCTATTTCGTGTTGCCTCTTTCTCGATCGTTCCGTGTTTGCATCTGCTCCCGCTGCTTCCGTACCTGTTGCCCAACACCGCTTCCGCGACGAAACGCTGGACCCCGCCAACCCGAGTGCCTATAATCTTTACCTCACGGCGGGCGCGGCGGGCATACGCCTAGGTCTGGTGGAGGTACAACGCAACAAGTTTGTCTTGCTGGAAGACTACGCCGTGACGGCTACTTCCCCGTTGGCAAGTCAGCTACAGGCCCTTGCTACGCAGCATGAGTTTCTAAACCAATCGGGTTGGCAGCACGTGCGGCTTGCGGTGCAAAACCGTTATTTCACCCTGCTACCGGCGCCACTGTTCCGACTCGGCGACGAAGCCACGTACCTGCGCTTGCATCACCAGCTCGACCTAGCCCAGGAGAGCCCCCATTATTACGAGCACATTGGGCTCGATATGGTGAGCGTGTTTGCTGCGGAGCAATCCGTTTCGACCTGGCTGCAAACGGCTTATCCTACCGGACGCTTGCTGCACCAAACCAGCGCCCTGATTGAAGGAGTAGTTCACCAGAGCAAGCAATCAGCACCTAGGCAGCTGTATCTGCACGTTAATCCACAGGAGCTGACCCTGGTAGCTGTACACGGCAAGCGCCTGGAATATTGCAACGTATTTCCCTTCAGCAGCCCCGAAGACTTTATCTATTATACCATCTTAGTTATGCAGGAGCTGCAACTGAACCCCGACCAAGATAACTTGGTCGTGTGGGGCGACTTGCTGCCTGATTCCGAGCTGTTCACCATTCTGCGTAAGTATGTTCGGCACGTCCGCTTCGGCACGCGCCCGTTCGACCTAGCTTATAGCTACCGCCTCAACGATACCTTCGACTACCGTTACTTCGAGCTATATAGCCTGCATCTTTGTAAGTAACCTCGGTAGAGTGACTGAGTGGCTTCGCACTGAGTAACTGAGTGATTGTTCTCGTACCTTGCTGGGCTATATTCCTCACTCAGTCACTCTCGTATGCGCATCGCACTATTCCCTGGCTCTTTTGATCCGTTTACAAATGGGCACCTCGATGTAGTGCGCCGCGGCACGGCCTTATTCGACCAAGTAATCATTGCCATTGGCAACAACAGCAGCAAGACACGCTACCTGCCAGTGGAACAGATGATTACACTTATTGAATCTGTTTTTCAGGACGAGCCGCGGGTGTCAGTTCAAGCTTACCGAGGCCTTACAGCCGATTTTGCTAAGCAAGTTGGGGCCCGGTTTCTGCTGCGTGGGCTGCGCAATACCACCGACTTCGAATACGAAAACACCATTGCGCAGGCCAATCGGCACGTGAATCCAGAATTGGAAACCGTGTTTCTGATTACCTCCCCAGCCTTGGCGGCAATTAGCAGCACCATTATTCGGGAGATTCATCGCTTTGGGGGCCCCGTCGCCGATTTTGTGCCTTTTACTTTACCACCGCCAGCTAGCTCCTAGCGGAGTGGTACCACGCGCAGACCTAGCACCCGACTGGTGTTCTCCGGATTAAGCACCGGCAGCACGATGTAGTTCAGCGCCGTGAGGGTCAGCTTGCCGCGACGCATCAGCTCCTCCTCATCGTCGCCTACCACAATGATATCGTGCACCTTGCGGGTGCGAGCGTTGAAGCTGACAATGAGTGTAGTGCCGTCTTTCTCAAACGTATTGTTCCAGTTTTCGCCCGCGGCCGTTTGCTTCTGCGCCGGCGTTGGCTCGAGACCTAGGTTTTGCTTCGCTGCTTCACGAGGCGGACCTAGCTTTCGCCGCAGTTGGTCGATGTTCCGGCCCACCAAAGCAGTCACATCGAAGGGGGCGTGTTCGGCGGGAGGGGGTTCCACCGTCGATACACGCTTCTCCGAAACGGTAGAGCGGCCTGTACAAGCCGCCATTCCAATAAGTATTAGTACAAGAGCAGAGTGGTAGAGTCGACGCATAGGCAACTCGCCTAAGTTTATTTTGCTCCTTCCTTGGCAGAATCAGTGCCAGCTTGTTCGCTGAGGTAGTGACGCACCACCAACGCAATGGAAGCATACGACTCGTCGAGCACTGCTAGGGCTTCTTGGGGAGTCATCCAACGTACTTCTTCAATGGATTCTTCAGCTTGGGGTTTCATCAGCGAATCGTCGAGACACTGCATGATAAACCAGCTCGTCTTCTTTAGAATTTTGTTGCCGTTGTAGGCGTAGGAGTGCCAGGTACTAGGCAGCTTTTCGCCTAAAACGACTGTGATACTGCACTCTTCCTCTACTTCGCGCAAGGCACCTACCCCAGAATCTTCTTCTTTCTTGAGTTTTCCCTTCGGCAAATCCCACATGCCTAGGCGATAAATCATCAGAAGCATCCCGTCTTTTACGACCAGACCACCAGCCGCTTTTACAATGCGGAATTGATCTTTCAGGTGTAAAATCAACCGCTTTTTTTTGCGCGCCAGCAAGGTCAGCGACTTCAGCTTTTTAAGCTTTTTCACTTCCATCAGGCGCAGCAGCCGGTCGATGAAGCCATCGGTCACGTCCCGCATCAGTACATCGCCAATCAGATCTTTGGACGTAAACTCGTCCTCCGGATTCAAGATCAGGTCGTAGCGGTGCTTGTACACTTTCTCGCTGTTCTTCTTGATAATCAGCGGGATATCATTAATAAAAACATTCATCGCGCAGGATGATATGAGGGCAAATGGGGAAATGAGACGATTTATGCCACAAAACACAGCATAAATATTGGCAAACGGAAATTCGCCTAGGTCGGGCAAGATACGTGATGTGCCCGGTTCAGTTGTGCAGCTAGCAGTGGGAAATGAAAATAGATCGTAGAAGCTGAACAGGAAAGTACCCCCGCCGGAAAGGCCCGAATAGCATCCCTCGAACCTAGGTTGCCGTTTAGAGTAACTCTGCCTTTCACCCTACTTTGCCCTAATGAAAAAAATAGGCTTGCTATCCGACACGCACAGCTACCTCGACGAACGCATCTTGCACCACCTAGCCGACTGCGACGAGATATGGCACGCTGGCGACTTTGGCACGGCCGCCGTTATAGAAGCCCTGGAGGCGCTAGCTCCGTTGCGCGGCGTCTATGGCAATATTGATGGGCAAGATGTACGCCGAACCCAACCTTTGGTGCAGCGCTTCGAAGTAGAAGGCCTGCACGTACTCATGACGCACATTGGTGGGTATCCGGGGCATTACAGCCCCGCGGCACGCCCCTTAGTGACGCACGAGCGACCAGGTTTATTTATCAGCGGGCACTCGCACATTCTGAAGGTGATGCCCGATCCGAAGCTGCACCTGTTGCATTTAAATCCGGGGGCGGCTGGCCGGCACGGCTTTCATACAGTGCGCACACTCCTTCGCTTCGAGGTGGAAGCAGGTAAGGTACAGCAGCTGCAAGCCGTGGAGCTAGGTTTGCGGGCAGGGTGAGTACAGCGTAAGACAAATAAAAAGCGCTTTCCTTTTGCAAGAAAAGCGCTTTCTGAATTTTTATAGCCGACCGACACCGGTGGCAGGCCGCTCTACAGAGCGATTTCGGGCTTGGGGTGCTCGCCTTCCTGGCCGTCTTCGTTCACAGGCTTGGTGATGGCTTCAGCCTCGTCGAAGCCTTCAGTACCAGTTTGGTTTACTTTTGCTTCTTCGTTAGGCTCCGGCTGAGTGGCAGCAGGCGTTACTTTCTCTACTAGGTCGCTTACTACTTCCTTGGCTTTTTCTACCACGTCAGCGTGAGCTACTGTGTCAACCACGTCTGAAGCAACTTCTTTCACCTTATCGATTGCCGAGGTAGCAGCTTCTTTAACGGAAGCAACTACGCCGGTAGCAGCCGGTGCACTTGCAACTGCAGGAGTAGTGCCCGTCGTGGTGAAACGCGACTTGAGTTCTTCGAGGTCCACGTTCTTCAGAACGGGCGTCAGGAGTAGTTGCTTGATGATACGCTGCTTGTTGTTGGCACGCGCAATGTTCTTGCGGTGCTTCCGCTTGAGGCGAGTAGTGCTCATATCCGGGTCGGTTAAAGTCGATTTGTAAATTGGAGGGCAAAAGTAAGTCTTATTTTTGAATCGCGAAAACATCTGCCTGTCACTTCTTTCGGCCTTACCCTCAGCCACTATGCCTGCTCCAATTATTGATCTGCGTTCCGATACCGTTACGCGCCCTACGCCAGCCATGCTGGAAGCTATGTTTCACGCCCGCGTTGGCGACGACGTATATGAGGAAGACCCCACCGTGCGAGAGCTCGAAGAAACGGCCGCGGCTCGCTTTGGCCTGGAGGCCGGCCTGTTTTGTCCTTCTGGCACCATGACCAACCAAATTGCCATTAAGGCTCAAACGGAACCCATGACAGAGGTTATCTGCGACCAAACGGCTCATATCTACTTGTGGGAAGTGGGCGGTATTGCCTTCAACTCTGGCGCCTCGGTGGCTTTGCTGCCCGGCGACCGGGGGCGTCTCTCAGCTGCTCAGGTAGAAGCAGCCATTCGTGACAAGAATAACGTTCACTACCCGCCTACCCGCCTTGTATGCCTAGAAAATACCAGTAACCGTGGCGGGGGTAGCTGCTACTCGCTCGAAAGCATCCAGGAAATTGCAGAAGTAACGCGCCGCCACGGCTTGAAACTGCACCTCGACGGGGCTCGTGTGTTCAACGCCTTGGTAGCCACCGGACAAAAAGCGGAGGAATACGGTCAGTATTTTGACTCTATTTCGGTCTGCCTGTCCAAGGGCCTAGGTACCCCAGTCGGCTCCGTGCTACTCGGCAGCAAAGAATTGATCCAGAAATCAAGGCGCATTCGTAAGGCCCTAGGTGGCGGTATGCGCCAGGCGGGCTACCTAGCGGCCGCCGGGCTGTACGCGCTAGAGCACAATGTAAACCGCCTAGCCGACGACCACCGCCGGGCCCAACAGCTTAGTGCTACGCTAGCGGCGCAACCGTACGTAGCAAAGGTGCTGCCCGCCGAAACCAACCTCGTTATTTTTCGCCTGGCGGATGAGGTTCCTGAAACGGCGTTTCTGCGGCATTTGGACGAACAAGGAATCCGGGCTTCTTCTTTCGGCCCGCAGATGGTCCGCTTTGTAACTCACCTAGACTTCGACGATGCCATGCTGCAACGCGTGGAAGCTGCGCTAGCCGCCATGCCAGTGCCTGCCTAGGAAGCCGCACATCTACCACCGAGTTAATTAGCTTTCGATATGGCTTTATCGACAAGCCATATTGAAAGCTAGCGGTAGTAAATCGAACTGGTAAATTGCTTAATTCGGCTAAACTTCGGATGGAGTTTATAATTTCTCGTACTAACATCCGAAGAGAAGGCAATAACAAGCTTCCGCAAGGCAGCTTATGTCAGCTACTTAATTCAGGGAAGCACTTCATTGCGGCGCGAGAAGGTTATTAAAGTTGCAGCTTAGTTAATTGTTTGCCTGTATGGCTCATGGAGCTTTCCGCCAGTTGCTAGCTTGGTGGTAGCAACACTTATGTGGCGGCATCGCTGTAGCGTTGGCCTTGTCTTTGCCTCCAAGCCATGCACGCGACCTGATCGTGTCATTACCTAGGTGGTGGTTATTTTTTCTATTGTTGTCCGGGGTTTACAGGCCTTTCATCAAACGATTGGCGCTGAGCACCGCACCGGAAGGTCTAACTACCTCTTCTAAACTAAATTATCCGTAGTCAGCCGAGCTAAGTAGTGATTCGGTCAGTGCGCTGCCTATTTTTCGTATTCATGAATCTTTTTCTTATCGGCGACGTCCACGGCTGCTGCCACACTTTTCAAACCCTGCTTCGTTACTGGCAGCCACAAGAGGAGCTTCTTATTCAAGTAGGTGACCTAGTGGACCGCGGCAATTTTGCGCCCGAAACCGTGGGGCTTGCCATGGAGTTGAACGCGACGTATCCTAGCCAAACGGTGTTCCTACGCGGCAACCACGAGGCTGGCATGATTCGGCACTACGGCCCCGATGGTCCTTTCCCCGAGTGGCTTAACTGGGGAGGGCGCACCACGGTACAGCAGTATGCCGTACAGCCTGCGCTGCTTCAGCTGCATTTGCGTTGGCTCGAGCAACGACCGCTGATTTGGGAAAACGACCACGTTGTGGCGAGCCATGCGGGCCTGGCCGATACGCCCGAGCCGTATGATGAAGACAACTTGGATGGTGTATTATGGCGACGTGGCCCTCTGCGCAATGTGGGCAAGCTGCAAGTCATTGGGCACACGCCTACGCCCAACGGCCTTCCCCTGTTCGACCGGCTTTCGCACACCCTCAGTATTGATACGGGTGCTTACCTAGGTCGCACGCTCACGGGTGTGAAACTTAATCCGCAGGGTGATATCCTGCAGATTGTGGCCGTTCCGGTTGACCCCAACGATATCAGCTGATTTCTCTAGCTTGCGGCATGTCTACTTCCGCCGAAGCTGCTCTGCTTTATCTGCGCCAAGCCGACCCTGTTCTGGGCGCCGTGTTCGACCGTTGCCCGCCCGTGCAGCCTAGCCCGCACGAAGACATCTACCTAGCGTTGCTGCGCTCTATTGTAAGCCAGCAGATTTCTACCAAGGCAGCAGCAGCTATTTGGCGCAAATTCGAGAGCTTGTTTGCGCCCGATGGCTACCCCGAGCCGCTGGCCGTGCTGGTGTTGTCGGACGAGGAACTGCGCGCTGTGGGCTTATCACGGCAGAAGGCGAGCTACCTGCGCGCCATCGCCGATTTTGCGCAACGCGACCAACTCGATTTTCAACATATCAGTAGCCTCGATGAGGAAGGTCTTACCCGTCACCTCACCAGCATCCGGGGCGTGGGTCGCTGGACGGCCCAGATGATTCAGATGTTCGCCCTCGACCAGCCCGACGTTTTCCCCGAAGGAGACCTAGGTATCCAAAATGCCATGCGTCGCCTCTACGGCCTAGAAGAAACCGGCCGCGCCTTGCTCACCCGCATGACTCAAATTGCGGAAACGTGGCGGCCTTACCGCACCTTGGCATCAAAGTACTTGTGGCGGTCGTTGGATAACATGCCAGCCTAGCGTTCATTCTAATCGTCGGAGGCGTGAATGACTGTTACTTCACTTTCCCACGTTTCACCAAGTAAGCGTACAGAACTTTATCGAATGGCTCGCGGGTATCGACGGGCACAAAATCGATCTTATATTGACCGCAGCGCAAAGCTAGCTCCTGCTCGTACTGACGCATGGCAGCCCGATACTGGTCACGCACTTGCGAGGGTTGGAGCTTCACCTGCTGACCAGTTTCCATGTCTTCGAACAGGTAAGGACGATCAGCAAAGTCGAAATCGGCTTCGGTAGCACGGTCCATAATATGGAAAAGCAGTACTTCATGTTGCTGGTGGCGCAGGTGTTGCAGCGCGGCCAAGGCTTCAGTTTGCTCTTCGCGCCCACGACCTAGCATGTCGCTGAACAGCACCACCAACGAGCGTTTCGGAATTTGCTGGGCAATCTGGTGAATCACCTTGGCTACGTCCGTGGGGCGCCGCGTAACGGGGCGCTCCAACTGCTGTTGGAGCGTGAGTAGCAGCGTGTGGCGGTGGGTGCTGGTGGAGCGCACTGGCGTTTGCAACTCAATCTGGTCGGAGAAAGTAACCAAGCCTACCGCGTCGCGCTGCTTTTGCAGGAGGGTAGTGATGGCCGCCGCGCATAGCACCGCAAAGCGCAACTTATCGTGGCTAGGCTCGGGGTAGTACATGCTCGGCGACACATCCAGCAGCAAGTGGCAGCGCAGGTTCGTTTCCTCCTCATAGCGCTTCACAAAGAGCTTGTCGGTGCGAGCTAGCACTTTCCAGTCGAGGTGGCGGGTGCTTTCGCCAGGGTTATAAAGCCGGTGTTCCGAAAACTCCACCGAGAAACCGTGGTAAGGCGACTGGTGCAAACCCGTAATAAAGCCCTCAACGAGCTGGCGCGCCAGAAACTCCAGATTCTCAAACGGACGGACGGCAGCTAAATCAAGTGGTTGGGCCATGGTGTACGAAGAATAAGCAACGGTTTCGGGTGCTTTAAGATAGCGACCTAGCAACATAGCGACCTAGCAACGGCCACTACACCGCTATATTTTTCGGCAAGCTACTTCCTTCCCCCCTCCTACTAATTCGCCTCGCGCTCGGGCGTGTTACGGTTCAGCTGGCGTAGCTATTCCGGTAAAGACACACCAACAACGGGCTAGTTGCGCCTTTCTTGTTGATGCTCAACAAAGCCAACGCAAATCTGGTTACAAAAAACTAAACTCCTGAATTTTTATATCCCGATCCACCGTTGTATTTTGCCCTGAAATTCAACCCTTTCAGCAAAAACCAACCGACTGTAGGAACCGTGGAAGACCGTCAAGATCAGGAAGAAATCTACTCTCAACGCATTAAAGCTGGCAAGCGCACGTACTTCTTCGACGTGAAGGCAACGCGCGGCCAGGACTACTATCTCACCATCACGGAAAGCAAGCGTAAGCTCCGCGACGACGATACTTTCTCGTACGAGAAGCACAAGATCTTCCTGTATAAAGAGGACTTCGCTAAGTTCGTAGATGCGTTGCAGGACGCCGTTGATTATGTGCGCGAAGAACTTCTCTCGCCCGAGGAAGTAGCGGAGCTTGACCGCCCGCGCCAGTACAACGACGACCAGTACAACGGTCGCGACGACAACTTCTAGCCTCCTCTGCCTATCGAAGCAAACACTTACGCCTTCGCTTTCGCAGCGCGCACTTACCTAGGTAGGTGCGCGCTGTTTGCATTCTAGCCTCTCGCAGCGGCCAGGATCGCTTACCGAAAAGGCTGAACCTAGGGGCATTGATGTCGGCCACCGTGCTTTCCCCGAAAAACAGCCGTACCTTTGCCCCCAAATCAGGCCCATCGCCTTGGTTTATTCACTCAGTCACTCAGTTACTCAGTCACTCTATTATGGGTCTCCGCTGCGGAATTGTGGGCTTGCCAAACGTGGGCAAATCCACCTTGTTCAACGCCCTTTCGAATGCCAAGGCCGAATCGGCCAACTATCCTTTCTGTACCATCGAGCCCAACGTGGGCGTCATCACCGTGCCCGACGAGCGTCTCCAGATTCTGGAAGGAATCGTGAAGCCGAAGCGCGTGGTGCCCACTATCGTGGAGTTCGTCGATATTGCCGGTCTGGTGAAAGGCGCCAGCAAAGGCGAAGGGCTAGGCAATAAATTTCTGGCTAACATCCGCGAGGTAGATGCCATCATTCACGTGGTACGCTGCTTCGATGACCCTAACATTGTGCACGTGGCGGGCGGCGTCGATCCTGCGTTCGACAAAGATGTTATTGACAATGAGTTGCAACTCAAAGACCTCGAGAGCATCGACAAAAAGCTAGCGAAGTCGGAGCGCTCAGCCAAGAGCGGCGACGCGAAAGCCAAGAAGGAAGTGGTGTCGCTGACGCGCTTCAAAGATCACTTGGAAGCTGGCAACAATGCCCGTTCCCTTGCCGCCACTGAAGACGACCTAGAGGCAGTAGAAGACTTGCAGCTGCTCACCATTAAGCCCGTTATCTACGTGGCCAACGTGGACGAAGCCAGCATTCAGAGCAACGGCAACAAGTTCGTGGATGCGCTGCGGGAGCACGTGAAAAGCGAAAATGCGCAGATCGTGGTGGTATCCGCCGCCATTGAGTCGCAGATTGCCGAGATGGAAGACCCCGACGAGAAGGAAATGTTCCTCGGCGAATACGGCTTGAAAGAGTCAGGTCTGAACCGCCTCATCCGGGCCTCTTACGACCTCCTCAACCTCATCACCTACTTCACCGCCGGTGAGCAAGAAGTCCGCGCCTGGACCGTGCACCGCGGCGATAAAGCCCCCGCTGCGGCCGGCGTCATCCACTCCGACTTTGAGAAAGGCTTTATCCGCGCCGAGGTAATCAAGCTAGCTGACTACCAAGAGTACAAGACAGAAGCGAAGATCAAGGAAGCCGGCAAAATGGCCGTGGAAGGCAAAGAATACGTGGTGCAGGATGGCGACATTATGCACTTCCGCTTTAACGTCTGAACCACGGATTCGTCCGGATTAATCGGATTCCACGGATTTTGTAGACGATATCTTATAGCTTATGCGCCCTGGCCAGTTGGTCGGGGCGTTTTTGTTTTAGCGATATGCACTATAGTTGAGGATGCACGCCCAAAGTGACTGGCTGAAAACGTACCGAAGAGTTCTTTCTCTTGGGATGAGTAGTAATGCACTATCTGCTCTACTACGATACTGGTCAGCTTCTTATTGTTCAGCTTTCTTAAGATTATATGGGTAGTGTAGCTATTCAAGTAAAGGGAGTCCTAAAGCTGAATTTTAGGACTCCCTTATTACGGTCTAGCATTAAAGTCAATAGCCTTGTAGCCGATCAATAAGTCGGCGCGGGTGCCGGGTGGGCGGTAGTAGACGAGTAGGTCGTACTGGTTTTCGGTTTCTTGGTGGCTACCTTCGAAGTACACGTCGTCGGGGGCGGCGCCTTGCTTGCCTACCACGTAGTAATAATTGTAGTAGCCTTGCTTCAGCAGCGCTTTGCAGGTGTACTGCTGCGCTTCAGCATTGTAGGTCAGGCGAAACTCGTCCTTTATTTGCCAATCGGTGAGGGCGCCGAAGACATAGACGGGGCCAGGCGCAGCCTGCTCAGCGTGGAGTTGGAAGGTAACATTAGCGTAGTCTCCGTTGGTTTCGCCATTGCCGTACTCGCGATTATCGAATACGCGTTGGCCGTTGATGTCTTGGTACTGGGTGTAGTTCTGGCCGTTGCGTGTGGCTTCGGGCGTCAGGATAACTTCGCGGGGCGTGGCAGCCTGATCTAAATGGGCCATGCCGACCCCTAGCTGCCGCAACGAGCGGGTATCAAAAAACCGGAACTCGCTGCTGGCGGGGAAGGCATTCTCGAAATTGAAATATTGGTAATCTAATCGACGCTCGGCGTCGCGCACGAACGTAGGTTGTAAACCTATCTTGGCGTTGTCCCACCGAAAGTTCTGGCGCAGAATCACCTTCACTTCCTGGGTGGGGTTTACCAGCTCCATGCCGTTGTAGCGAATGCCGAAATCAACTTGCTGCAAGGTGTAGCGCTCGGAGCCTGCCACCGGAATGCCTTGAGCTAGGTTTACTTCCACGTTATTTTGATACACGAGCAAGCGGCGGCTCAGCAGCGGCGTGCCACCTTGCCCTTGCACTACCAGTAGATAGTTGCCGCTCAGCTTTACGCGCGGCACTTGCAGCTTGTAGTGGTAGTACGGCACCTTAGTGTTGATGGAAGTGCGATAATTCGTCAGCAGAAATTCGTTTATCTCGCTGAGAAACTGCATATCCGTCAATACCGAAGGTTTCCAATCGATGTCGCAATGGATAAGCTTGGCGGTAAGGCGTTGCGAGCCAGTATTTACTAGATCAAACTCTAGCTGAATTGGCTGCTCTTGGGAAAGCGGCACGACGGGCGGTTGGAAAATTTCGGTGTTCACGCCCGTGTACACGTAGCACTGCACCGAGCGCACGTTGGGGTCGTAGGTGTAATCCTGGTAGCGCAAGGCACGGTCGGCGTAGTACTCCGGGGGCTTTTGCTGGCCAGGCTGGCGGGCTGCGTTAGGGTCAGTAATGGGCGTGCCGAGCGGTACGCAGGCCGTGGCTAGAAAGAACAGAGCTAGGT
The DNA here is from genome assembly GCF_002154225.1 of Hymenobacter crusticola. Lineage (GTDB taxonomy): Bacteria > Bacteroidota > Bacteroidia > Cytophagales > Hymenobacteraceae > Hymenobacter > Hymenobacter crusticola. Next base: position 253,287 of record NZ_MTSE01000004.1, on the reverse strand, counting down.
AGCGGAGGTGGTGCATAGACAAATGTAGCGCGAAGCTCCTGCTTCACGCATCGTTAGAACGACAACTCTAAAACATCATAGCGCGAAGCTCCCGCTTCGCGCCTCATAGAACGACAGCATCAGAACGGCATTATTGTGGCTGTCACCATACGACGTCGTTCAACGAGCCGCAAAGCTCTAGCTTCGCGCAATATTGAACGACTTGCTTCTATCACTTACTAATAACAGCCACCAAAGATATATTTACTAAGATTTTTCTAAAATGAAACACCAGTTTGAATTCGTACAGGATAACCAAGGTTTACACCAACTCGGTGGTGACATTCCATTCAACTTCAAAATACCAGAAAATGAGTTTTTAGGCGGATTCCAATACCTAGGGTTTATTAATAATATGGATATCGCTTTCAATTGGCTACTGTTTCCTCTTCACCTAATATGCCCTATTTTCACAGACTTCGAATATTTGTTTCTAGATTATGAAAATCCAATGGCACCTAGGTTAATTCATCCACTAAATACCGCTGAAATCAGTACTGCTTATAATGAGCTAACGAAAGACTCCTATATCATTTATAATGAGAAAAACTTCTCACTAAAATCATTTAAAGGAATAAACGGTGATAATGAGTTTGAGGTCGTAGCTATTGCGGGCAAACCTTCTTGGACGCAATCCTCCAAAGCCCCTACTTGCCCAAAGTCGCAAAAAAAAATGAAATTTGTTTGCCAGCTAATGAGTAATGGGCCTCTAAAAGCAAAAGAGAAAAACGTTACAGGGCACAACGATTATTATGAAGAGCTTTTTACAAATCTAAATTTCTGGTGCGACGGAGATTTAAAAGTATTTTTTGAACCAACTTCAAAAGTTGCCTGCTATTTCATACAAAATACTTAATTACAACAGCAAAGAGCAGATGATGACATGTCTTCATCAACTCCGGATTAACATAGAAAGCCCCTCACCGAACAAAAGCAGCAACGCTTTCGTCTGACGAGGGGTTTTTAACTAAATCAAGCTAGCTTTTACACCAACTCTTCCCAACGCTTTGTCTGCGCGGCTAGCTCTTTTTTAACTTGCTCAAACTTCAACGTCGCGTCTTTGAGCTGCGCAGCGTTGTTATAGGTGCTAGGGTCGGCCAGTTGGGCTTCGTACTGGGCCAGTTCTTTTTCCAGCTTGGTAATGCGAGCTTCTACCTCCGCCAGTTCCCGGTTATTTTTGGAGCTGCTGTTCGTGCTAGCTGATTTGGCCGGCTCGGGTTTCGGCGCGGCTTTGGCTGGGGCAGGCACGGTTAGAGCAGCTTTTTTGGCTGCCTTCTCCCGGTCTTCCTGCCACAGCTCATATTCCTCGTAGGTGCCGGGATACTCCTTGAGCTGATAATCTTCGATAAACCAGATCTTGTTGGCCACGTTTTCCACAAAGAACCGGTCGTGACTAATCACGATGTACGTGCCTTCGTACTGCTCTAGGGCCTGGATCAGGATGTTCACCGACTGCATATCCAAGTGGTTGGTCGGTTCGTCGAGCAGCAGGAAGTTGGCTTCTGAAATCAGGGTCTTTGCCAGCGCTACGCGGCTTTTCTCGCCCCCCGATAGCACCTTGATTTTCTTATAAACCTCTTCGCCGGTGAACAGGAAGGAACCTAGCACTGAGCGCAGTTCCATCTCGTTACGGCGCGAGCCAGCCTCGTTCATCTCCTGAATAATCTCGTTGTCTACGTTCAGCGACTCGAGCTGGTGCTGGGCGTAGAAGGCCATAATCACGTTGTGGCCAAGCTGGTGGTTGCCGTTGGAAGGCGATTCTTGCCCAGCTACTAAGCGCATGAGCGTCGATTTGCCTTTGCCGTTGGCTCCGATCAGCGCGATTTTGTCGCCGCGCTCAATGTGCACGTGCGTGTCACGGAAGATGATTTTTTCGCCGTATTTCTTGCCCACGTGCTCCATGCGCAAGATGTGGCGCCCCGGCTGCACCGTGAAGTTGAACTTGATATTCACGCGAGCATCGTCGCCGGCGACGTCGTCGATGCGCTCCAGCTTGTCCAGCATTTTCATGCGACTCTGGGCCTGCTTGGCTTTGCTAGCTTTAGCTTTGAAGCGCTCAATAAAACGCTCCGCCTGCTTGATCTGCGCCTGCTGGTTTTCGAAAGCGCCTTTCTGAATCAGGTTACGCTCCTCTTTCTCTTCCAGATAAAAGCTGTAGTTACCAGCATAGGGCACCAGCTTGCCGCCCGTCACCTCCACCGTCGTGTTAGTGGTGCGGTCCAGGAATTCCCGGTCGTGGCTCACGATAATAACGGCGCCTTCGTAACCAGCTAGGTAGTTCTCAATCCACTTGATACTGGGCAAGTCCAAGTGGTTGGTTGGTTCGTCGAGCAGCAGCAGTGAGGGTTGCTGCAACAGGATTTTGGCCAGCATCACGCGCATGCGCCACCCACCCGAAAACTGCTTCAGCGGCTTCTGTAGCTCCTCGGTCGTGAAACCTAGGCCTTCCAGAATTTCTTCGGCGCGGGCCTGCATGGTGTAGCCGCCCAGTGCCTCGAAGCGTTCCTGTAAGTCGGCGAGCTTATCGACGAGGTCGTCGGTGTAGTCGGTTTCAAACTTCAGCAGGATCTCATCAATCTGCTTTTGCAGGCGCAAAGCTTCCTCAAACGCCTGCATAGCCACAACCAAGATCGACTCATGCGAGTCGTAGCTGAGCAAGTCCTGGTTCAGGAAGCCGAGGGACACCTCTTTACCCATGCTGATGCTGCCCCCGTCGGGCTTGTACTCGCCCACCAAGATGCGCAGCAGCGTTGATTTGCCCCGGCCATTCAGGCCAATCAGGCCAATTTTGTCTTTGGGCTTTATGTGAAGGTTGGCTTTGTCGTAGAGCGTACGCGAGCCAAAATGGAAGTCTAGATCGGTAATAGAAATCATCCTGCTTTGCTATGAGGATACAAAGATACTATCTATCAGTTGTGCTAGGGTAAGAACTACGAGTTCCAATGAGGCAGGGCGCCAGCAAATTGTTGTTGGGCTCAAGCAGTTGCGCTAGGTATCTTCTTTCTTAAGCGCTTACCTAGCTAGTGCAAGCTTAGGTATAACAAAAGCACTACTGCCTAAGTGCCACCCCGCTAGGAACAAGACCTAGCTACACAACAAGCAACGTTCCTACCATTTTTCATTTCTTGTATCGCGGGTAGCGGTAGGCGCACTAGCTACTTAATATTAGGCTGAAAACTAGTAGCTTACCACCAGCTCCAAACCCATCTTCTCGCTTTTCCCCTCTGCTGACTTATGGCTCTGTCATTTCGCCTGCTCCTCTTCTTCTTGCTAGGCCTATGGGGCACAACGGCTTTGGCGTCGCCCGCTCTGGCAGCGCCCGCGGCTGTTCTAGCTGCGCCCCCCGCTTTCGACGTCGAGGCGGCCACCCAGCGCTACCTCGATACCTTATCGCCGGCGCAGAAAGCAAAATCAGATGCTTACTTTGAAGGGGGCTACTGGCTGCTGCTCTGGGGCGTGCTCTACGATATAGCAGTAGCTGGCGTGTTTCTAGGCCTAGGACTCTCGGCGCGGATTCGCGGGTGGCTGCGAGGAATCCGAAGCGAAAACCTACGCAATTTGCTCTACGCGGCCGTGTACTTGCTATTGGCCGCGGTGCTGAGCTTTCCGTGGACGGTGTATACGGGCTTCTTTCGGGAGCACCAATACGGTTTGTCAAACCAGACCTTCGGTGCCTGGTTTTCTGAGGCGCTTATTGGGCTAGCTTTATCAGTAGTCATTGGCAGCCTGCTTATTATGTTGCTCTACCTAGCCATCCGGAGAGTGGGAAAGAATTGGTGGCTATGGGGTACGGGCCTAACGGTTATCTTTTTAATTATCGGTGTATTTCTCGCCCCAATCTTTATTAGTCCTCTATTCAACAAGTACACCCCCCTACCACCTAGCCCCATTCAAGAGAGTATCCTGTCGATGGCGCGGGCCAACTTAGTGCCGGCCACCAACGTGTACCTGGTAGATGCCTCGCGGCAAAGCAAGCGCATCAGTGCCAACGTGAGTGGCCTTGGCAGCACCATTCGAATTTCTTTGAACGACAACCTCCTGAAACGCAGTACCCCCGCCGAAATCCAGGGCGTGATGGGGCACGAGCTAGGTCATTATGTGCTGAATCATATTGTGAAAGGCTTGATCTTCTTCAGTCTACTGGTGCTGCTCGGTTTTGTACTAGTCAACTGGGCTTTTCAGCGGTTAGTCGCTCGTTATGGTGCGCGCTGGGGCATTGCTGGGCTAGCCGACATTGGCGGGTTGCCGTTGCTGCTGGTATTGTTTTCGGTGTATAGCTTCCTGATTACGCCGGCCACGAACACCATCGTTCGGGTGAGTGAGATAGAGGCCGATCAATTTGGTCTGAATGCAGCCCGGCAACCCGATGGTTTCGCCTCTGTGGCTATGAAACTCTCCGAGTACCGCAAGATTTCGCCGGGGCCCTGGGAGGAAATCATTTTTTTCGACCATCCTAGTGGCCATACCCGCGTGCGCACTGCCATGCAGTGGAAAGCCGAGCACCTAGGGAACAAGCAATGACATTTTTCACCGAACTACATAAGTATAGCTAGCAACTGGCGGAACCATGTGGCACGGCTACACAACTATTTTTGGGTAAGCGAGTAGGAGGATAATCTCTGCCTCCTCTCCCCCTAACCCACCACCTTATGCTCCGATCCTTTTACCGCGAGCAGCACCGCCTTGCGCTAGCTACTGCCAGTTTATTTCTAATGCTAGGCTTGAGTTGCTGCGGCATAGGAGAACAGGTACAACAGGCGAAGGCCTTCAAAGATGCGGACTTTCGCCTCGCCTCTATTGAGCAAGCCACCGTTTCGGGCGTCGATGTATTGCACATCCGTAAGCCGAGCGACCTAAGTATCCTCGACCAAGCGCGCCTTGCCACTTCGTATGCCTCCGGCAACCTGCCTCTGCGCATGCGCGTGAACCTGGAAGTGCGAAACCCAAATACCGAAACCGCTGCACTCAACGAGCTAGATTATATTGCCCTTATTGATGGCAAGCAGGTAGCTACGGGGCACACCACCGAGCGCATCGAAGTCGCGCCGAATGGTGGCCTCGCTACAGTGCCCGTCACGCTGGAAAGCAACCTGCGCGAAACGTTAGGGAAGCAATCGGGCGAGAGCCTAACCAACTTTGTGCTGGGCTTAGCTGACCGCGACCAGCAAGCCATGCGCTTGACGCTACGCCTGCGGCCTACCTTTGTCACGGCCGGTGGGCGCCATATTGCACCCGTTGGCTACATCAACGTAAATAAAGACTTCACGACTACCCAAGTCCTTGACGCCGTAGGTCGCCGCGACTCGCTTAACCGTCGTCCGTAGCTAGCACACCGCCCGCAAAACCTAGCCTCTTACCAGCACTCACCGGCCAGTACCAATAGGCGTGTAGTATTGCAAAGGTGCTCCACGAGGCAGATGAGGTTGCCTCGTGCGCCTTAGGCTAGGTATGCCTCAACTTGTCGTAAGCTCTTGCTGGTTTTGCTCACGTATTAGCATTGTTATAATTGAACGTGACAATACAATTTTATAGGCAAAAAGTTTTATTAATTACAATTAATTTAGTTTTAATCCTATTATTCTCCTTCGGCATTACCTTTGCGTTCGAAAAAGCTAGCGTCAGGCCCTAAGGGTTTACAGCCAGAAATGCTGTTCGATTTCTTTTTTCTCACTGCTCCCGTTTTTTCCTACGGAGCAGCTTATCCCGGCAGCTTTCTTAGCGTATAGGGCGTGGCGCAGGCCGCACGCTACGCGTATTTTATTACCCGAATTACATGGCTTCTAAGAACTTACATTTACCACCGCCTTCTCCCTGGCAGCGCCTCACGCGCATGCTCGATACCGAACGTCGCTCCATTCGTTACATCATCTTCTACGCCATCCTGATGGGCCTAATCAGCCTGACGCTGCCCCTGGGCACGCAGGCGGTGTTCAACCTAGTGTCGACGGGTGCTGTGTTTGCCTCCACCTACATTCTAATTGGGGTAGTGGTGCTCGGTGTGCTGCTAGGAGGCTTCTTGCTTATTGGGCAGATGACTTTGGTGGAAGCCATTGAGCAGCGGCTATTTGCCAAAGCAGCAGTTGAGTTTGCCTACCGCTTTCCACGCATTCAGCCCGCCGCACTGGACGGAGAGAACCCACCAGAACTGGTCAACCGCTTCTTCGACATCCTGACGGTGCAGAAAAGCCTAACGAAGATCCTGATTGACTTGATGTTCGCGGCCATTCAGATTCTCTTTGGCGTCATCGTTCTCTCGTTCTATCATCCTGTTTTCATTGGTTTTGGCTTGTTCACCCTAACGATGATCATGCTGATCTACCTGCTGAATTATCGCCGGGCGCTCCGCACGAGTTTGGAAGAATCGTCGTACAAGTACAAAACTGTGGATTGGCTGGAACAGGTGGCCAACGCGTTGCCCGAGTACCGCAACAGTGCTGAACAGCAACACCGTGCCATGCAGCGCACCGACGAGCTGACCGCCGATTACTTGCACGCGCGCAACGACCACTTCCGGGTGCTGAAGCAATACTTCGGCTGGTCGGTGGCGCTGCGCACCGTGCTCACGGGTGGACTACTGATTGCGGGTACCTTGTTCGTGGTGTCGCGCCAAATGACCCTAGGTCAGTTTGTAGCCGCTGAGGTACTTATCGTGCAGATTAGCAACTCCATCGAGAAGCTGGTTACGGGCGTTAGTACTGTATTTGATATCCTGACCGGCGTAGAAAAGCTAGCCGTGGTAACGGATTTACCCCTCGACGAAAAAAAGACAACGGAAGCGCATGCTTAACTTATCGAACCAGAACGTAGACGACGCTATCTGGGACAAGGAGCTTGGTCGTTCCCAGAAAGAACTCCTCGACCCGAAGGGCGGCCGCCGCATTGGCCGCGTAATGACGGTGGTAGGTATCGTGTTTCTCATCATTTTGTTTTTGCCCTGGCGCCAAACCATTGAAGGCACTGGCAGCCTAACCACCCTTAGCCCCCAAGACCGCCCCCAAACCGTACAAAACGCCATTGCGGGTCGTATCGAACAATGGAATGTGCGCGAAGGGCAGCTGGTACAGAAAGGGGATACGCTACTGATTATCTCCGAAATCAAGGATGAATACTTCGACCCCAACTTGCCGCTGCGCCTGCGCGAGCAGCTAACCGCAAAGCGCGGTGCGACCTCCGCATACGCCGCCAAAATCAGGGCGACAGATCAGCAGCTCACGGCTTTGCGCACTACCCTGAATGTGCAACTATCGGCGGCGCGCAACCGCGTGACCCAAGCTCGCAACACCGTCTCGATCGACAGTGCCGACTTGGTAGCGGTAAACAACTCCTTTCAGATTGCGCAGGCGCGACTGGCCCGCTACGAAGCCGGCTACAAGAACGGCTTGTTCTCGCTAACGGACATCGAAACGCGGCGCCTGAAGTTGCAGGAAGACCTAGCGAAGGTGACGGCCCAACGCAACAAGCTACTGAACTCGCGGCAGTCGCTTGCCAACGCCACCATTGAGCTAGCCAACCTACGCGCCAAGTACGAGCAGGACATCGCCAAAACCCTATCCGACCGCAGTTCGGCCGTATCGAGCCTAGCGGGTTCGGAGGGAGAAGTAGCGTCGTTGCGCAATAAGATCAGCAACGTAGATGTGCGCCGAGGCCTGTATGTAGTGCGGGCACCGCAGGCGGGCTTTGTAGTCCGGACGCTCAAAGCCGGTATTGGCGAAACAATTAAAGAAGGTGAGTCCATTGCTACGCTGCAACCCGATGCGCCCGTGTTGGCGGCCGAGTTATACGTGCGCGCCATGGATGTGCCGCTTATCCAGCGCGGGCGCACGGTGCGCTTGCAGTTCGACGGCTGGCCGGCAGTGCAGTTTTCGGGGTGGCCTTCGGTCGCCGTGGGCACATTCGGCGGCACCGTCACGGTGATTGATGTGGTGAGCACCACCAGTGGCAAATACCGCCTGCTGGTGCGCCCCAAGCTCGATAGCAAAAATAAAGACGGCGCTTGGCCAGCGCAGCTGCGCCTAGGCTCGGGCGTGTACGGCTGGGTGATTCTAGACTCCGTGCCGGTATGGTACGAAATCTGGCGTCAGCTCAACGGCTTCCCTCCTAGCCTGCAAGCGGCCCCCGATGATGCTCCCGTTAAAGACAAAGCTGATAAAAAACAGGCATGATGAAGCGCTTTCTAGTTAGGGGCTTCTTTCGACGGTGGTTGCTTTTACTCAGTCCCATCGCCCTGGTTTTTAGCGCCCACTCCCAGCAAAAGGCCCTGCCGGTGAGTCCGCCCGGCACGGGTGCGCCGGCGCCGCTGGAATCGCACCAGCTCGCCGCCGACCGGTTGCCCACCGACACCGCGCGGGTATTTTCGCTGCAAGATCTCGCAGATTTGGTCTTCGCCAACCACCCCGTGGTGAAGCAAGCTGCCCTGCTCAGCGCCGACGCCCAAGCGCAAGTGCAGCAGGCCCGCGGCGGCTTCGACCCCAAGCTAGCTTCTGGCTTCGACCGGAAGCTATTTGGCGGTACCGATTACTATAACCTGTGGGCCAATGAATTGAAAGTACCACTGTTGCCCGGCGGCATCGACCTGAAGGCCGGCTACGACCGCATGGTGGGCACCTACGTCAACCCCGAGCACCGCACGCCACTCAACGGCTTAGCCGCGGTGGGCATATCGGTGCCGCTCGGCCAAGGCTTGCTGATTGATGCGCGCCGCAGCACCTTGCGCCAGGCCCGCATCCTGGTGACGGCGGCCGAGGCCGATAAGGTGAAACAGATCAACGAGGTGTGGCTGCAAGCCGTGAAAGACTACTGGAATTGGTACTACGCCTACCAACAGGCGGTGCTCATTCAGGAAGGTGTGGAGCTAGCCGACACGCGCTTTCAGGCCACTAGCCGGCGTGCCATCCTCGGCGACCAGGCCCCCATCGATTCGGTAGAAGCGCGCATCACGGTGCAAGACCGCCAAGTGCAGTCGGAACAGCTACAGGTAGAGCTGCAAAACGCCCGCCTCGTGCTGTCGAACCACTTATGGAACAAAGAGGCCCAGCCCGCGGAGTTACCCACCTACGCCGTGCCCCAGGTACCGCGCCTGAACGCGGTGGATACCACACAGTTTGCGCAGCTGCGCGACCTAGCTGCCAACCGCCACCCGACCCTCATTAAGCTCGACGCCAAGATTCGGCAGCTCGGCATTGAGGAGCGTTACCAGCGGGAAATGCTCAAGCCGGTCATCAACGTGAGCGGCAGCCTGCTCAGCCGCGGCGACTTCTACCGTCCCGAGATGCCCGCTTACTACGACATCGGCTGGAACAACTACAAGCTAGGGGTCGATTTTGCGTTTCCGCTGTTTCTACGCAAAGAGCGTGGCAAGCTCCAGCAAACGCGCCTCAAGGTCCAGGACGCTACCCTGGAACAGCAGCAAAGCCGCCGCACAATTCTGAACCAAGTCAACGCGGTGTATAACACGCTTAAAGCATACGAGCGTCAGCTTACGCTACAGGCCCAAACGATTGCCAGCCAACGCACGCTGCTGCAAGCCGAGCTACAGAAGTTTGAGCTAGGTGAAAGCACTATCTTCCTGGTTAACAGTCGGGAAACCAAACTGATCGACTTGCGGCTTAAACAGGAAAGCATGCGCGCTAGCTACGAAAAGACGCTGGCCGAACTGTATTACTACGCCGGCACTCGCACCCTAGGTGCCGAGCCGAACGCTGAATAAGTCCGCATAGCACGCCAGGTTTTGGGAGCTACTACAAGCACTTGTGGTAGCTCTTTTCTTTGCAGGAGGTTATTCAGGAAGTAGTCTGCCGAGCCACTTCTATACCTAGGTTTCATTGCGCATGAGCAAGCCTCAACAACCTCTAGTTTTCTCATCTTGTGTGCTCGTCGATTACGGTGTGCACAAGGTTACGACGGATGGCGCACACGCAGCAGGGGAAATCAAGACAAATAGCAGAGCCATATGCGACTACCTGCCGCTGTTTCCAGTCGATGCGAGGCGCTTTTTCAACCGCTTCGAGGTGTGCGCCTCCTGTCTTCTCCCTTGGGCAAAAGAAAAAGACAACCCACTATTTTAGCCGTCCCGTAGCGAAATCACTTGCTGGGTATTGGCCGATGAACTTTTCCCGCCAGCACCCTACAGGAATTTTCCGAGCCGATGCGCATGTTCCCCCGTGCTCATCGGCCCGCACTCACTTACCAAATGAGGGAAGAATCATTTTACCTTTTACCCTATGCGAACCCGACTGCGGCGCCACGCACGCCGAATTAAGGTGGTTGTTTACCAGGAAACTTTATTTGACTATAAAGAGCATCTCTGGACCTTTCTTGGTGCCTTCGTTGGCATTGGGCTGGTGGGCTTGCTTAGTCAATACCAGCTTGCCCCGGCGGATGCGCCCTTACTCATCGGTTCGTTTGGGGCCTCTTCAGTCCTGATTTATGGCGTCATCAACAGCCCGCTGGCGCAGCCTCGCAACTTAGTGGGCGGACACGTACTTAGTGCCTTTATCGGCGTGACGATACACCACCTCATTCCGCAAGAACTGTGGCTGGCAGCAGCACTGGCTGTGTCGCTCGCTATTGTGGGCATGCAAATCACCAAAACGCTGCACCCACCCGGCGGGGCCACCGCGCTGATTGCCATCATTGGTTCGCCTCAACTAAAGGCCCTGGGCTACTGGTACGTATTGATGCCCGTGCTGACGGGAGTACTCTTGCTGCTACTAGTCGCCGTGGTTATCAATAACCTAACGCCCACCCGCCAGTACCCGGCCAACAAGAATTGGTATCGTTTCTGGCAGCGCACATACGGGAGCCATTGAGCCACCGCCAAACGATTTCATTAACACTGCGCCCAGCCACAGAGCCCCACCTAGTGACCTAGGTGGGGCTCTGTGGCTGAGCTTCAGCACAAGCTAGGCCAGCGGGTTCCTGTTGCGACATCGCTGGCGTTCATCGTGCGGTCTTCCTCGTCTTTCGTCTTGAATTTGCCTTTACTACGAAAGGCATGTTGACGCTTCCCCTACTTGCCGGGTGTTACACCCCACTGCTCATTCGGTTGGGGGCCCATGGTAAGCACAAGTGAGCCGCCTTGTAGTAACTCAACCGCCGGGAAATGGAAGGAGCGCAGCGGCTTGCCATTGAGTGTGGCAGCCTGCACGTACAGATTATGGCGGGAGGCTCCTTTCGCCTCAATCGTAAACTTCCTGCCCCGCCCGAACCGCTGACCTAGGTCAATTTCCACTTTGGGATACAGCGGACTGCCAATCTCATATACTGGCGTAGCACTGCTGCCCCCGTCGGTTTGAAACAAGCCGAGAGCTGCCATCACCAGCCACGCGCTCATCTGCCCTTGGTCTTCATCACCTAGGTAGGCGTTGCCCACACCATAACCGTAGTAGCGTTGCAGAATCGAGCGACTCCATTTTTGGGTAGACCAGGGCTTGCCGGCCCAGTTAAATAAGAAGGCAAAGTGCATCGATTGCTGGTTGCCCTGCACCACGGGATAGTTCCAATACTGGTCGTTCAGGCCGTTGTAGCGCCACGGCTCACTTTCCCGGAAGCCCCATTCTAACCGGTCAAGAAAGGCCTGCCTACCGACTCGGTTGATCAACGCGGGCACGTCTTGCGGCACAAAAAACGTGAGCTGCCAGGCGTTGCCCTCCACGTACTCTTCGTTGGCCCCACTGCGAAAAGGATCAAAGTTTTTGGTCCACTTCCCGGTGCGTAGGCGGGTGTGGCTATAGCCCGCACTATCTAGGGTGTTCTGCCACCAGTACCCGCGCGCGTTAAATTGCTGGTATATGGCAGGCTTACGAAGCGCTTTGGCCAGCTGCCCCACCGTCCAGTCATCAAACGAATATTCCAGGGAGTTAGAAAACCGGCCTAGGTCCGAAGGCACGTAGTGGTAACGCTCGTAGGCTACTAGGTCCCGGTTGCCGGCAAAGCCCGTAAATACTTTCTGCGCCGGAGTTGTCTGCATCTTGACGGCGGCAGCTAGCACCTTGTTCGCGTCGAAATCTCGGATGCCCATTTGGTAGGCGGCCACCATCTGTGGGATTTCGTGCTCGGCTACCATCACCGGAATGTAATTCATGCCGGCCGGCCCCTTGGCCAACCAGCCGTACGCGTCGTAAAGCGCCAGCTGCGACCGGACCCACCGGCTGCTCCACTCCGGCGTAACGAGGTTCCACACTTGATTTAGGTTCCAGAAGGTGTTCCAAAAGGCATCACATCCCAGCGCTACGTCGTCGGGCTGCGGCAGGCGGTGTACTTGGCCATCGGTGCCGCGCCATTCTCCGTTGGTATCGCTCCAGGTGTTGCGGCTGCAAATGGACCGGTATAGGGCATTGTAAAAACGCGTCTTTTCCAGCCGGTTGGTGGTACTAATGCGCACCCGATTGAATAGTTCGTTCCAAGTAGTGAGCTGGTGTTGGCGGACAGCCTCAAAGCGCCAGCCAAACGGTCCGGTTACTTCGGTTTGCAGGTTTTGCTTGGCGTTGGCAATGCTGACCAGCGAAAGGCCCGACCGCACCTGTACTACTGGGTGTTGTGCGGCGTCAAACTCAGCAAACAAGCCCGCTTCTTTCAAGTCTTTCGCGGCGAAGGTGGTGCCGTACTGAATTTGGTTGTTTAACCAGCCGCCAAGGCGCTTGATGGGTTGGTCGAACTCCACGACGAAGTGCAGGGTATAATCTTGCGAGGCGTCGTTGCTCCACACACCGGGCGAAAACTGGTGAATGGCGCCTTCCAAGCGATACGCATTTACCTGAGTGACTTTCACTTCTTTGAGTTGGTAGTCGTACTCGGATGGGATGTGGAAATCGAGCAGCACGCGGGCACTGTCCCGGTCGCGGGGGAAGGTAAACCGCTCAAATCCGCACCGGGTGGTTGCCGTGACTTCCGCTTTAATTCCGTAGTCGGCTAGCTGTACCTTATAGTAGCCAATAGGAGCCTCCTCGGTTTTCTTATCAATGCGCGAGCGGTAGCCCGATTCCGGCCGCAGCTCATCGCCCATGGTGGTTTGCAGCTTGCCGTTCGTAGCGAACACACCGAGGCCAGCCATGGTCCATTCGTGGATGTGGCTGAAGGTGCCCACGCTCTCATAAGTGGGCTGGTACCCCGCTTGCCAGCCCCCGTTTTGATTGTCGGGGCTCATCTTCACCATGCTAAAGGGCATCCACGGTCCCGGCGCAATCATCCACCGAGAGTGCGCCGTTCCCATGCGGGTATCCACGTAGTCTGCAAGGGTTTGTACTCTCTGCCGGGCCCGGTTCACGACGCCCTCCTGAATAATTTTCCCGTTTTCCAGGATGGCATAGTGGCTTTGCTTAGGCGTCGTCACGGCCGACATTGGCGCTTCAAACTCGTACGCTCCTGTTTCTACCTTTTCGCTGAAAACGGTTTTATGGTCCAGCTGCACACTTAGGGTAGGTGTGCCCGCTACGTGCTGCACGGCAACCAGCAACGGTTGCTGGCGCTGCCCCTGGGCCGTAAGTTCATACGGGGCGGGGGCTGCGTTGCGCACAAACAACTGCTGGGGCGCTTGGACAGCTACGCCCGCCGGACCAACTAAGCTCACTTGGTCAAACAGGATCCAAGAGCCCTCCGTTACGGTGATGACAACGCTGTTGCCACCTTGCTTGAGCACCCCGTTATCAAGCGGAATTTCGATGACTTGGGGAGTGGCCGCAGCTAGGTTGCCGCTGATAGCAGCTGTATCAACGGGGCTCTCGGTCATCGTGGGGCGGCGCTGCTGGCGGATATCGTGCCCGGCCGCGCTCAACTGCACCTTGGTATTTTGGTCGTTGATGCTCACGCTGAGAAGCGGCAGAAACGTTTTGGCGTAGTCTGCTAAGCGAATGACAAGCTTGTACGTACCGGCGGCAGGTAGTTTTGGGAGAGCAAAAAGCAGGTTTACTTGATTTGTTCGCCATCCTGCCGTACTCCAGGTCCCGCCCCAGGTGTCTACCGGGCCAGGCAGCACATACGGGAAATCCCGCTGCTCTTTTGAAGTGCCAATGAAGAAGCATTTGTCTTCATAGCCAAAGTCTTGGCCCACAAACTTTCGAAAGCCATTTGGAGCTAGGGCAAACTCCGCCCCAGACTGATCCGCCCTGCCTACTTGCCAGATAACGTTTTGAGTTGCTTGGGCGCGGGCAGCGCCTACTCCGCCAAGAAGCAACACCAGCCAGAAAAGAATCTTTGTCATGCGTATCGTATCCAAGAGCCGGGCAGAAATAGTGGTAAGCAAAGAGCCAAGAGGTGCTAGGCTAGGTACTTGTTCTTTTTACACAGGAATTATCTTCAAAATAATGGGCAGCTGTTTTGAATTGCTTTAGTCTTATCCTCTCTCCTACTGTATGTTATTGAGCGTAGCAGCTAATCTATACAATACAGACAACCTCGTAGCAGAAAGATGATACTGGTGATTTTTTGACCTTATCTGCTTTGGCGAAGCAACGGCTAGAATGACGAAGTAAAAGTTATTTTGATCGTTTGATACCTAAAAGAACATTTTATTAGCAATATTTACAACCACTACTCATCGGCATCAACCCTGCTGCTTGTGTTGCTCCACAGCCAAGCCCGCCGTTGATTTGGCCACCTGCGTTGTCAACAAGACGAATGTACCTGCCGACAACGCAGCCATATCTTTCTCTTTACCAATCTGTTAGTTCCATGCGCTCCTCGAACTACGACAAGTTTCCCTGCGTGCCAGTAGCAGCGGAGGCAGGTGCTTGCCAAACCGGATGGCCGGCCATCATCGGGGCGTTGCAGGCAGCACTCCGCGCGAACCCAACTGCCCCCGACCAGCCCCAGGTGCTAGCCGTGGAATGTTACCCTGGCACCGACCTAGGGCAGCTACGCCAAGAGCTAGCACAAACCCTGCAGCCCGGCCAGTACCTAGTAGCCGACGACCTCTATCGCACGCCTGCCGAAATTGACGAAATGGTGGCTGGTCCGCTCACCGACGACCCTGTCTTCGGCCGGCTCAATGGGCTGACGGTAGCCGATTTTTTTGCCCCCCAGAAGCTCCAGAAGGCGCAAGCGACCTTGGCGCAGGCCATGGGGCAGCTAGTCGTAGTTGTGGGTACCGGGGCCGCCTTGGTGTGCCCGAACCCTGCCGTGGTCGTGTATGCCGACCTAGCTCGCTGGGAGATTCAGCGGCGGCAGCGGCGCGGCGAAATTGCCAACCTCGGCAGCGACAACTTCACCGAAAAAGCTAGCCTTAAGTACAAGCGTGCCTTTTTCGTGGATTGGCGGGCGGCCGACCGCTTGAAAAAGCAAGTACTGCCCCGCGCCGACTTTTTGCTCGATACGAACGACCCCGCCGTGCCTAAGCTCATCCGCGGGGCCGACTTGCGAGCCGGGTTAGCGGCTACCGTGCGGCGGCCATTCCGAGTTGTGCCATTCTTCGACCCTGGTGTTTGGGGCGGGCAGTGGCTGCGCGAGGTTTGCGACCTGCCCGACGGCCCGCCCAACTACGCCTGGGGCTTCGACTGCGTACCCGAAGAAAATTCCCTGCTGCTGGGCTTCGGTGAAGCGCGCGTAGAAATCCCGAGCATCGACCTGGTCTTTTTTCACCCCCACGAGCTGCTCGGAGAGGCCGTGCATGGGCGCTTCGGCACCGAGTTTCCCATCCGCTTCGACTTTCTTGACACCATGGGCGGCGGCAACCTCTCCTTGCAAGTGCACCCGCTCACGGAATACGCCTACGATAAATTTGGCCTAGCCTATACCCAGGACGAAAGCTACTACATGCTGGACGCCGAGCCGGGAGCCGTGGTGTACCTAGGGATGAAGGAAGACGCCGATTTTCCTGCCATGCTGGCCGATTTGCAACTCGCCCAAGACGACCCCAACGCTCCTTTTCCCGCCACTAAGTACATCAACGAGTTTCCGGCGCGCCCACACGACCATTTCCTGATTCCGGCGGGCACCATCCACTGTTCGGGCGCCAACGGCATGGTGCTGGAAATTTCGGCTACTCCTTACATTTTCACCTTCAAGCTCTGGGATTGGAACCGCCTAGGCCTCGACGGGCGGCCCCGGCCGATCCACCTAGCCCACGGCGCGGCCAACATTCAGCCCGACCGCACCACAGCTTGGGTAGAGCAGAACCTCGTGAACCAAGTGGAACTTGTAGCCTCCGGCCCCGGCTGGCGAGAGGAGCGCACTGGCCTGCACGAGCGCGAGTTCATCGAGACGCGCCGCCACTGGTTTACGGATGTGGTGCCGCACCACACCCACGGCGGCGTGCAAGTACTGAACCTGGTGCAAGGCGCGGAAGCTGTTGTCGAAAGCCCGAGTGGCGCATTCGAGCCCTTCGTGGTGCACTACGCCGAAACGTTTATCGTGCCCGCGGCGGTCGGGGCCTATACCATCCGGCCCCACGGCCTAGGTGCCGGTACGGAATGCGCTACGATGAAAGCCTACGTGCGCACCTAGGCCTAGGCAGCCCGACTTCGTCCTGTGGCCACCCTTATAGATTATCCTGAAAACTAGCTTCCTACCGTGTCTGACTTACTAACTTCCGACAATGCCGCGACAGTCCGCGCTCAAACCATTGTTGAAAAGCTGCTGCATACCGGCACCGTCGCCGTCGACGAGCTAGCCACGCTGTTTGGCGTGTCGGTGGCTACCGTGCGGCGCGACCTCATGGAGCTGGAGCAGCGCGGCTGGCTGCGGCGCACGCACGGCGGCGCCGTGCCGCGGGAGCCCCTGCTGTACGAGCCCTTTCGCTACGACTCTAGCTTTCATGAGCAGATCGACCGCAACCTATCCGAGAAGCGCCGCATCGGGCTCGCGGCAGCGGCCCTCATTCAGCCAGGCGAAATGATATCCCTCACGGCCGGCACCACCACCACGCAGGTGACCCGCAGCCTACGACCCGGCGCCAACGTGACGGTCGTCACGAACACCGTAAACGTGGCCATGGAACTGAGTCACCGCAACGACGTGCGCGTGTTCGTAACGGGCGGCTTCCTGACGGGCGGGTGGTTCTCGCTGGTAGGCCCGGCCACGACCCAGGCCCTCAGCCAATTCTTTGTGGATAAGATTTTTATCGGCGTCAATGGCATCGATGCCCAGAGGGGCCTAACATCGCTGCACCCCGAAGAAGCCGCCGTGATTCAAGTGATGGTACGGCAGGCGAAGCGCCGCATCGTGGTGGCCGACCACACCAAGCTCGGCACGGTCGCTACGTCGCTTATCTGCCCCGCCGCCGAGGTGCACCAGCTCATCACCGACACGGGCGCTACCGAAGACCAAGTAGCACCTTTCCGTGAGCTAGGTATTGAGGTGCTGCTGGTGTGAAGCCCGCACATTGAGGTGCGCCCGCTTGCCGAAATACTACCAATCGCTGCTTTCCTTCTGATCCTTAACGCTTTCTCATCCCACCCTGCCATGCTTCCCCAAGCTGCTCCTAATTCCACCCGTCCCGCTGCTGTTGCCGGCCCAACGGGTAGTGCCAGCTACGTGTACCTGATTGCGGCCGTGGCAGCGCTCGGCGGGTTGCTTTTCGGGTTCGACACGGCTATCATCAACGGGGCTTTGGTCTTTCTGAAAAAGGACTTCGGCCTGACCGATTCGCAAACCGAGCTAGCGGCTAGTAGCATCCTATTTGGCGCAGTGGCCGGCGCGGCCATTGCCGGCTGGCTCACCGACCGCTACGGACGGCGCCGCTTGCTATTTGCGGCCGCAATGCTGTTCACGCTTTCGGCGCTGGCGGCGGCAGTGCCCCGCACACTCACCGAATTTGTGGTGGCGCGGCTGGCGGGCGGCCTTGCTATTGGGGTGGCTTCGCTGCTAGTACCGCTTTACATCGCCGAAATCGCGCCGGCCCGTATCCGTGGCAAGCTCGTGACGCTCAATCAGCTAGCTATCGTGACGGGTATTCTGCTGGCTTACGTGGCTAGCTATTACTTAGCCGGGCTAGGGCTGGCGTCGTGGCGCTGGATGTTTGCGTCAGCTGCTTTGCCTTCGCTGCTGTTTATGCTCACGCTGCTGCTCGTGCCTGAAAGCCCGCGTTGGTTGCTGGGTCGGGGCCGCGAAGCCGAAGCTCTCGGTACGCTCACTCGCCTCAACGGCCCAGTTGCTGCGGCCGCCGAAGCCGAAGAAATCCAAGCGGCCTTGGCCGCTGAGCGCGGCGAAGAAGCTAGCTTACGCCAGCCACGCTTGCGCCGTCCCTTGCGCATCGCGGTAATATTGGCGGTGTTGCAGCAAATCACGGGCATCAACACAATCCTGTACTACGGCTCCATTATTTTCACTGAGTACAACGGACAAAGTGCCTCGTCAGCCATTGGCGCTAATGCGCTTATCGGGGGCATCAACTTCGCGGGCACTATTGTAGCGCTGTTCATCATCGACCGGGTAGGGCGCAAGCCGCTGCTGCTGTTTGCGTCGGGTGGCATGGCCCTGGCGTTGGGCGCGCTAGTAGTGGCGTTGCAATTGCACGCACCGGGGCCGTTGTTGCTCGGGCTCATCATGCTTTATGTAGCCTGTTTCGCGGTAGGGCTAGGGCCCGGCGTGTGGGTCGTGATTACCGAGATTTTCCCGAACGCCGTGCGGGGTCGGGCGGCCTCGCTGGCCACGGTAGCCCTGTGGATAGCCTGCACACTTATTTCTTACACCTTCTTGTCATTGGTAAAAGCCGCCGGTCTGGCCGGCGCCTTTGGCCTCTACGCTGCGCTTTCGGCTTTCACCTTCCTATTTGTGTGGCGGGCCGTACCCGAAACCAAGGGCCGCAGCCTGGAAGAAATCGAGCGGAGTTGGCGGTAACGAATAAGCGCCATATCGAATAAGGTCAGCATGACGAGCTAAAGAGATGTTGACTTTCTAACACCCTGCTACTTTACCACATTATTTAAAACCGTTTTATGAAGCTGTCATTCCCTGCCGGCGTGTTGCCCTTGGTACTGCTTTTGGCCGTGGGCGAAGCCAGTGCGCAGAGCGTGCTGAAGTACGTCAACCCCAACATCGGGACGGCGCACAGCCGGTGGTTTTTCTACACTCCGGCGGCGGTGCCCTATGGCATGGCCAAGCTAGCGCCCTCCACCAACGGCCACTACGGCAACGCTTCGGGTTGGGAAGCTGTGGGCTACGATACGCGCCAGAACTCCATCGAAGGGTTTGTACACTTTCACGAGTGGCAAGTGGGCGGCGTAAGCTTCATGCCCACCACGGGCGAGCTGCGCGTGAAGCCCGGCGACCTCGACAAGCCAAACTCCGGCTACCGCTCGCGCTTCGACCGCAAAAACCAAGTCGCCGAGCCTGGCTATTATAAAGTGTTGCTCGATGACTACGGCATCACGGCCGAACTCACAGCCACCAAGCGGGTAGGCTTTCACCGCTATACCTTCCCCAAAAACGACCAGGCGCATGTCATTCTCGACATCGGCAACAAGCAGGGCGAGAGCGGGGAAGTGACCGATGCCAGCATCCGGATGGTAGACGCGACGCACGTGGAAGGCTTCGTGAGCACCTACCCGAAGTACGTGCAAACCTACGACCCCCAAGGCAAGGTGAACATGTACTTCTTCGGCGAAATCAGCAAGAAGCCAGCGAGTGTGGGTGCCTTCACGGCGGCCGGTACGCAGGAGAATAAGAACTCGGCTACGGGCAAGGGTGCGGGCTTAGTGCTTAATTACCAAACTGCTGCGCAGGAAAAGATTGATCTGAAAGTGGGCCTCTCGTACACGTCCATTGCCAATGCAAAAGCCAACTTGCTGGCCGAGGCCCGCACCCTGACCTTCGACCAAGCCCGCACTGCCGCGCAAGCTACTTGGCAGCGTGAGCTAAGTAAAATCGCGGTAGAAGGCCCCGACGAGCAGAACAAAACCAAGTTTTACACCGGCCTGTTTCACGCCTTGCTAGGGCGCGGCATTGCCAGCGACGTAAACGGCGACTACCCCAAACATGGCGGCCAAACCGGTAAACTAGTGGCCAGCGGCCCGGGCCCTAAGCCCGAGTTCATCAACACCGACGCCATCTGGGGCGGCTATTGGAATCTGACGCAACTCTGGGCGCTGTCGTATCCCGAGTGGTACGGCAACTTCGTGAACACCCAACTGCAAGTGTACCGCGACCGGGGCTGGTTCGGCGACGGCCTAGCCAACAGCGAGTACGTGTCGGGGGTGGGTACCAACTTCGTGGGACTCGCCATTGCGGGCGCCTACCAGGCCGGCATCCGCAACTACGACGTGAACCTAGCCTACCAAGCCGTGCGCGCCAACGAGCTGAACTGGCGCAACCGCCCCTTTGGCTCGGGCAAAATGGACGTAAAGGCCTTCACGCAGTACGGCTACGTGCCCTTCAAAGACAGCTACAAAGAAGAAAAAGGCGTCTGGTTCAAAACGGATTCCACGGCCGCGTACTTCTCCAATTCGCACACCCTAGAGTACAGCTTCAGCGCTTTTGCAGCCGCGCAGATGGCGAAGGGCTTGGGCAAAAAAGCCGATTACGATCAGCTCATCAAGCTTTCTGACGGCTGGAAAAAGATTCTGAATCCGCAGAACAAGCTCATGCAGCCCAAGCTAGCTGACGGCACTTTCGCCGGCAATTTCAACCCGTTTGAGCCCTGGCGCGGCTACCAGGAGGGCAATGCCATGCAGTACACCTTTTACGTGCCCCAAAACCCTGCCGGGCTCGTTGCGGCCCTAGGGCGCGAGAAGTTCAACAACCGCCTCGACAGCCTCTTCACCGCTTCGGCCAAGACGGGCTTTGGCGGCGGCAAGGAAATCGACGCGTTTGCCGGCATCAAGGCCATCTACAACCACGGCAACCAACCTTGCTTGCATATCAGCTGGCTATTCAACTTCTCGGGCCAGCCCTGGCTCACACAAAAATGGACCCGCCAGATTTGCGACGAGTTTTACGGTACCGAGCCCATCCACGGCTACGGCTACGGCCAGGATGAGGACCAAGGCCAGCTCGGCTCCTGGTACGTCATCACGGCCCTAGGTTTGTTCGACGTGAAGGGTTTCACGGATGGCCGGCCTATCGTGGAGCTAGGCAGCCCCATTTTCAGCAAATCGACTATTCAGCTCGGTAATCAGAAAAAGCTGGTAATCGAGGCGAAAAACACCTCCAAGGAGAACGTGTACGTGCAGGGTGCCGAGCTGAACGGCAAGCCCCTCGCCAACTGCTGGCTCTACCGCGACGAGTTGATGCAAGGCGGCAAGCTGGTGTTCACGATGGGCGGCCAGCCAAACAAGACCTGGGGCACGAAGACTCCGCCGCCTTCAATCCAATAGATAGTTAGTTATCATTCGCCGTCACGCCGTTACCAAATAAGCACAGTATAGGATGTCCTGCTGTGCTTATTTAGTAACGGCGTGACGGCGAATAATGTGTTTATCAGCCTAGTACGCAGGCGCAAGTGCTCAACAGCTTACTTCTGATGCCCTATTTTTCTACTAAGTTGGGTGGGTACTCACAGGCGTAGCAGATATTTCCACTAGCACACGGTCAAATTGAGGACTGTAGCCCCTATAATTAATACAATTTCTACGTAGGCAGTTCTGAGGCATTTCCCAGGTTTTATCTACAAGTACTTCTCAACTATTATCTCTATCAGTTCATTGGGAAGCAATGCTAAAAAAGAATGTGGCGCTGCGCTGATAAGCTGATGAAAGCTCGTCTAATCTTTGCTTGCTATCGTGTTTTATCTCAAAAACTATCAGCAGCGCTATCTTAATTTATGGCGATTCCTTTACATGTATTCGGCTTGTTGTTGAGCTTCTTGGGACAGGTAACGTGCGCGCAATCCCGCATACCTCTTGTCGGTTATTGGAAGGCACAAAGGGCAAGACTTTTTCTTTCAGCCTGTTTGCTGATAATAGCTACTCCTGCTTTCGCCCAACTACGCGACTTCCGGTTCGAACGCACGCTGGGCACGCCAGGGATATATGGCCCTCACATGCGGCAGGATGAGGCGGGCAACCTCTATTATATCGACCAAAACCAGCCGCGCATCATCAAGATTAACGCCGCTGGACAGCAACTGGCTTCTATCGGCGCGCCTGGGCTGGCAGATGGGCAGTTCGGTGTACTCACCAGCCTTGCCGTCGACTTGCAGGGAAACATATTCGGATTGGAAGGCCAAAGCTTTCCGCCACGCATACAGAAGTTTGATTCGCAAGGGCGATTCATTAGCAAAATCCTGCTACCCGACCCTCTAACCAATCGCAACGGCTACTGGCCCACCGACCTAGCTGTGGACACTGGCGGCAACTTATTCGTGCTTGACTATTGGAGCGGGGTCCGCAAGTACAATGCGCAAGGACAACTGCTGCAGATGATCGGTGCTGGCGTTGGAGGTGGCAGCGTGCCCGGCCCTGGGCAGTTCTACGCGCCGCGCGGGGTGGTGCTGGATTACCGAGGCAACATCTACGTATCGGATGGCGCCGGTCACCGGGTGCAGAAGTTCAGCCCTGGCGGTCAAGTATTACGCGAGTTTCGCTCAATTTTTCCTCCTTCTTTTCAAGGCTCGCCCTACTTGTCGCCAGGAGACGCCGGCTTAGCCGTGGACGGGGCCGGCAACGTCTACGCCAGTATCGGCCGCAACAATTATATCACCATGTTTGAAGGCAACAGCACTCGACAGGTGAAACTGGAAGGGGGTGCGGGTATTATCACCGTCAATCAACGTGGAACCCGACTGACTTGTGCTTACCAAGGACAGAATAAGCTGGAGTTTTACGGGGCTACCACGCAGCCCCTCGAGAATCTCATTAGCGGGAAGGTGTTTCAGGATCTGAACAACGATTGCGTGCAGCAAGCCAACGAGCCAGCGCTGCCGAATATGGTTGTGGTAGCCGAGCCAGGAAGTTTTTACGGGCTGACCGATGAAAACGGCAACTACACGGTAGCTGTGGATACGGGTGCATACACTGTACAACAACTACTGCCGGCCCCGCAGCCCGGCCGGGTAGTGCAGCAACGCTGCGCCAGCACGGCTGCGATTTTCTTCCGCTCGTATGGCAACGCTGTCGGTGGCCCCAACTTTGGCAATCAGGTCACCACTGCTCCGCACCTGACGGTGAGCGTAGCCTCGGATCGGCGACGACGTTGCTTTCGCAACAACACGGCCGTAAGCTACGCCAATACCGGCTTCGCGGCCGCACCGAATGCCACCGTCACGGTAGCGTTGCCACCAGAAGTTATCTTTGTGCGGGCCGATGTACCGCATACCCGAGATGCGGCGGGCCACTACGTATTTCAGGTAGGGGCGCTGCCACCGAACCAGCACGGAACGATCCACATTCAAGACTCGGTGTCGTGCGGCAACCCTGCAATCCGCGGTCTGACCGTGTGCACCCGCGCCTGGATTACCCCCGTAACCACCTACGCGCCCCCTTCGGGTTGGAACCAAGCGTCTATGGCTGTCACTGGCCAAGTCGTGGGGAGCAATCAGGTGCGCTTTGCGGTAAGCAACCGTGGTAGCCGTGCGACCTCCGATAGCCTAACGCTCCGAATTTACCAGGATGCACAGCTAGCTATGATTCGCAATATTTCCCGGGCTGCTGGCGACAGTCTGGTTTTGCGCTGGAGCGCTACTGGGCCAGTCGTGCGGGTGGAAGTAGATCAGCCTACCAACCATCCTTACGGGCAAAAAGCGAGTGCTACCGTAGAATTGCCCGCCCTACGTACCACTACGTTGCCCAGTGCGGCCATGCTGTCGATGTCGCCAAACGACCCGTACCCGGAAGTAGCAGAAGACTGCCAACCGATTCTCGACTCGTACGATCCTAATGATAAACAAGTGGTACCACAGGGGGTCACGGCCCAACACTATACGCCCACCACGGAGGCCTTGCGGTATCAAATCCGGTTCCAGAATACAGGCAACGACGTCGCGTACCGAGTGGCTGTAGTAGATACGCTAGCCGCCAACTTGGACCTGCGCACCCTACAGGTAGGCGCAGTGTCGCACCCGTATCTGCTGACCATTACTGGCCATCAGCGCCCGGTGCTCACGTTTACGTTCGACAATATCATGCTGCCAGATAGCACCCACAATCTGGCGGGCAGCCATGGTTTTGTGCAGTTTAGCATCAAGCCAAAAGCGGCCTTGCCAGCCCGTACGCGTATCGACAACTTCGCTGACATCTTCTTCGATTACAACGAACCTGTCCGGACGGACACAACGACTAATCGAATTTATGACCTGCCGCTGAATGTAGTGCCGGCCATAGCCCTTCAGTACTCAGAGGTGCTAGCCTCGCCTACTATTACTGCTATTGCGCCGGCCCAAGGCCGTTTTGGCACTTTGGTTACGCTCACCGGCCGCAACTTTTCTCCAACTACAACGGGTAATCGGGTAGCATTCAATGGGGTAGTGGCCCAAGTGCAAAGCGCTACCAGCACGACCCTCACGGTGCGGGTACCTACCGGGGCCGCCACCGGCGCGGTTACGCTGACCACAGCAGACGGCGGAGCGCATAGCATCCCATTCACCGTGTTCCAACCGCCCACGCTCACCAGCGTTACTCCGGGAGAGGGGCAACCTGGTTCTACAGTTATCTTGAGTGGTACGCACTTCTCAGCAGTGACGGCGCAAGACACCGTTGCCTTCAACGGCATTCCGGCCCGGGTGCTTGCGGCTACCGCCAACAGTTTGCAAGTAGTAGTGCCAATGGGTGCCACTCTCGGTACCATCAGCGTGCGGACCCTAGGCGGGTCGGTAGAAAGCGCGCAGCCTTTTCAGGTATGGTATCCCCCTACTATCACTAGTGCCCTGCCGGGTCGGGCACGTACCGGCGCCATTGTTACCTTGACGGGGACCAATTTTGCCCCTGTTGCTTCGCGAAACGTGGTTACGTTCGGTGGGGGGCAAGTCGGCCAAGTGCTACAAGCATCGGCAACGCACGTAGCCGTGAAGGTGCCAGCAACAGCTCAAACTGGGCCTATCCAGGTGCAGACGCCCGGTGGGCAGGCCACGACGGCTACGGACTTGCTTATTATTCCGGCGCCACTTATCACGAGTTTTAGCCCTACTCACGGCCCCGTTGGCACGACGGTTACCATCACTGGGCGCAACTTTCGCGAGGAAGGGCTGAATGACACGATTCTGTTTGGGAGGCTAGCTGCCCACATTCTGCGAGCCAC
This sequence comes from Hymenobacter crusticola, assembly GCF_002154225.1. Classification (GTDB taxonomy): domain Bacteria; phylum Bacteroidota; class Bacteroidia; order Cytophagales; family Hymenobacteraceae; genus Hymenobacter; species Hymenobacter crusticola. The sequence goes on along the minus strand of NZ_MTSE01000004.1, from coordinate 228,147 downwards.
TGCCACGAGCGTGGACGTAGTAGTACCTCGTGGAGCTAGCACGGGCGCATTGTTTGCGGCGGGCGCTGGTGGCACAGGAAAGTCGGCAGAGACGTTCAGCGTTAGTACCTTACCGCTAAATGAAGCAGTTACGGTTTACCCTAATCCCACCCAGGATAAGGTCACGATTAGCTGGCGGCACGCGGACTTTGTGGTCGAGCGAGTGCACATCTATACTCCTATCGGTGATCTGATTGCCACTGAATTAGTACCCGCTGCTACTTCCGATGAGCTTACCGTAGCCCTAACACATTGCCGAGCCGGCCTTTACCTAGCAGTCATCGAAACGCCGGTAGGCAGGATTGTAAAACGCATCACCTTGTTGTAACAGCAATCAGCGGCCGTAATGGAGTACAAGCCGTACAGGGTTGCTACCTTACAATCAAATGGCCGATCAAAGCCATCTGCTTCTCTCAACCAGAATTTGATGCCACCTTTGGGGTTCTTTTACATGCGCCGCGCGGGATGAATATTACTGAACAAGAAGAGCGAGAATACCTAGAAGAGGTGAAGGAGAAGCTTACGTTGGCGATCCGCCGGGTCGATGATGCCGTTAAGCAGTTTTCCGACGAGCTCCGGCAAAAGAAAAGCTATATCCACGAGCACCAATCTGGCATGGACGAAGCCGATATGGTTGCCGCTGGTCAATCCATTGACCGCATGGCCTTTACGGGCGAAGCCGCCGTGGCCCGGAAACGCAACCTCTTCAAGCTACTGCAATCCCCGTACTTTGGCCGTCTCGATTTTGTTTCTCCAACCCAGGGCAAATCCCCGGTTTATATTGGGGTGCATTCCTTCTTCGATGAGCGGCAGCGCCAAAACCTGATTTACGATTGGCGGGCCCCCATTTCCTCCTTGTTCTATGACTTCGAGCTAGGGGAAGCCGCCTACACGACTCCTTCCGGCACAATTCAGGGGCGCATCGAGCTAAAACGGCAATACAAGATTCGGGACGGTCGTCTGGAGTTCATGCTCGAAAACGACGTGAACATCCACGATGACGTTTTGCAGCAAGAGCTAGCTAGGTCTTCCGACGACAAGATGAAAAACATCGTCGCGACTATCCAACGGGACCAGAACGCGGTGATTCGCAACGAAACCGCACCGGTGATGGTCATCCAGGGCGTGGCCGGCTCGGGCAAAACGTCTATTGCCTTGCACCGCATTGCGTTTTTGCTGTACCGCTACCGGGAAACCATCGCGGCCAAAGACATTCTTATTCTTTCGCCCAACAAAGTCTTTGCGGATTACATCTCGAACGTTTTGCCCGAACTAGGGGAAGAAAACATTCCCGAGCTGGGCATGGAAGAGCTGGCGGCTGATCTGCTCGACAACCGATACACGTTTCAGACCTTCTTTGAGCAGGTATCCGCGCTACTGGAAACAAACGACCTCGCTTTCGTTGAGCGCATCCGGTTCAAATCTTCGTTTGACTTCCTCAGCCAGCTGAACCAATACTTGCTTCACGTTGAGAACCATTACTTCACCGTTACCGAACTTCGGGTTGGCAAAACCCTGGTTCCTGGTTCTTTCATAGAGAGCAGGTTCAAGGCCTACCATCGCATTCCGCTCTTAAAACGGTTTGCGCTGGTCGCACAAGATGTTCGAGACCACGTGCGGAGCGCGGCTGACCGCAAGCTCACGGGGGCGGAGAAAGGCAAGATTGGGGAAGCCATTCCCCGCATGTTTAAGTTTCACCAGGTACTCGACCTTTACCGGGACTTTTACCGCTGGATCGGCCGGCCCGAACTGCTAAAGCTTGACCACCACCTGCGGCTGGAATACGCGGATGTCTTTGCTTTGATTTATCTGCGCCTACGCCTAGAAGGCCTTACGGCCTACGAGCAGGTCAAGCATTTGCTGGTGGATGAGATGCAGGATTATACCCCCGTGCACTACGCCGTGTTGTCGCGGTTGTTTCGGTGCCGAAAGACCATCCTAGGGGATGTCAGCCAGGCGGTGAATCCGTACAGCGCCTCCTCCGCCGAAACCATCGAGCGCGTCTTCCCGCAGGCGGATGTGGTCAAGCTGTACCGCAGCTACCGCTCGACCGTCGAGATTACGGCCTTCGCGCAACGGATCATTCCCAACCCCGACATTATCCCGCTCGAACGGCATGGACGGGAGCCCCAGGTAGTTCGCTTTACGAGCAAAGAAGAGGAGCTGATAGGAATCAAGCAACTGCTGGCGACCTTTACCCTTTCAGGCTACCGCTCACTGGGCATCATCTGCAAAACCCAGCGGCAAGCCGAGAATACGCATCAGGCGCTTCAAACAGCCGGTGTGCAGCTGCTCACGGCTGAGTCTACGTCCTTCAAAGAAGGGATTATTATTACCACGGCCCACTTAGCAAAAGGCCTGGAATTCGATGAGGTGATTGTGCCCTTCGCCTCCGTCCGTACTTACCAAACGGAGGTAGATAAAAGTATGCTCTACGTAGCCTGCACCCGGGCCATGCACCAGCTCACGCTCACGTATTTTGGGACAATCAGCCCTTTTTTACCTGCTTGAGCAACCTAGCTCTAACTTCTACGAACGGCACAGTCAGCCCCAAGAGCAGTGCTATGAGAAGCAGGAAGAACTAGCGTAAGACGCGTGCTGTAGTAGCACCGTGGTTTAGTGCAGAGGGCGTTTTTTGACCATCCCACCTTCGGCATCGTCAATACTCTGTTGGATTAGGAAGGCATGGGGATCAATGCGCCGCACAGTTGTGCGCAGTTGCGGCAGTTCCAGCCGCGTGACAACCGTAAACACGATGTCGCGCGCCTCCTGCTGCTCCCCTCGCTTACCATACCCGCGCTTGCCTTGGTAAATAGTGACGCCCCGACCTAGCTCTTGCGTGATAGTCTGGCGAATGGCTTCGCTGTGCTCAGACACAATGGTGACGCCAGTGTACTGCTCAAGTCCATTGAGCAAAAAATCCAGAGCCTTGGAGGCCGCCACGTAGGTCAGAATAGAATACAGAGCCGCTTGCGTACCTAGGAAGAAAGCGGCCGCTCCGAAAATAAAGACGTTGAGCAGCAAAATCACGTCGCTGACTTTTAGCAGCGGGCTGTGCTTGCTGATGAGTAGCGCGGCAATTTCGGTGCCGTCTAATACCGCTCCCCCGCGCATAGCCAAGCCGATACCTGCCCCAATAAACAAGCCGCCAAACACAGCCGTGAGCAGCAAATCGGGCGTGATATCGGGAAAGGGCACCAGGGCTACTGTTATCGAGAGCCCTCCAATAGCTGCGGCACTCTTTAGGGCAAAGCCGCGCCCGATCTGCCGGTAGCCTAGGGCTAGAAAAGGCAGGTTGATGACCAGGAGCAGCAACGCCAGCGGCACACCCATGATTTGGGCTAAAAGCATCGAAATGCCCGTCACGCCCCCATCAATGAAGTGGCTCGACAGCAAAAAGCTTTTCAGCCCCGTGGCAGCACAAAGAATACCTAGCACTACTAGGCCAATATTTTTCACGTGCTCACCCTTCATCGAAGTAGTAGCCATAGGTAGCGATGATAAACAGTAATAGATTCTGAACTTGGCCGGAGCCAAGCGCGGCTGAAAGTACACAAGATTGTAGAGACAGGCGGTTGCGCGCCGGTTTGGAGTGGTGGCGACGTACTCGTGACCTATAACCTGACGGCTAGCAGCATTTTCCTGCAAGAAATTCACGATAACGGCAGCTCCTATGACCTGTACGTGTACGAAGTTTCGGGGCTAGGTAGCACGAACACCTACTTATATAACGGCGAAGTGTACCCCAACGGCATCCTCATCCCACTCGATTGGCGGTGGCCACTGGAGCAAACCCCCCATTGTGATTCCGTATCCGAAGTTTAGAAGCATCACCGCCGGCTTCAATCCTGACTGGTAAAAGCAGCTAGACGATGCTTCCAAAACGTTCAACAAAGCTGCTTGTCAGTAAGCTAGCTTCTAGGCTCACCCACTAAAAAGCCCGTCGCAACGTGTGTTGCGACGGGCTTTTTTTATACAATGCATCTACCCGCTTTGCTTCCGAGCTAGGTTACTGTTCGGCGAAGCTTTCCGCTATTTTACCGCCATGTATGCTCCGCTGCTTGCCCACATTGCCCGGTACGTAACGCTCGCACCCGCCGAAATCGACTTGTTGCTCAGCTACCTACGCCACCAGGCTATTGCCCGCAAAGACTTTCTGCTGACTGCCGGGCAGGTGTGCCCGGCCAATTATTTTGTGCTGAAGGGCTGCGTGCGCACCTACTTTCTCACCGAAGCCGGCAAGGAGCACACCACCTACTTCAGCATCGAGAACTGGTGGGTAGCCGACTACGCTAGCCTTAGCGCCCACTCTCCTTCCGATTTCTACCTTCAGGCCGTAGAGGACGTGGAGGTGGCCGCCCTCGACCCACAAGCCCAGGAGGAGGTCTTGCGGCGTTTGCCGCAACTGGAACGCTACTTCCGCATCATTTTCCAACGCGCCATGACCGCGGCGCAGTTTCGGTTCAAGTTTCTGTTCGGCTTATCAGGCGAGGCACGTTACCAAGCTTTCACGAAAGCCCAGCCGGAGTTTGTGCAACGCGTACCGCAATATATGCTCGCCTCCTACCTAGGTTTCACACCCGAGTTCCTAAGCAAGATCCGCGCAAAAATGGGCCACGAATAAGCAGCTTTTCAGTTATTAGTTAAGGAACGTCATGTCTCCCGTTGGTCGACATGACGTTCCTTAACTAATAACTGAAAAGCTGCTAACTGGTCAGTGACTTAATACCCTGGATTTTGGGTCAGCTTACCGCCGCTGAGTTGGATTTGGCTGAGCGGAATGGGGAAAACTTCACTTTTACCGGCTACGAAGCCGCGGCTTTTCAGCACGGTGGCGGCGCGGCCTTGGCGCACAAGGTCAAAATATCGGTCGCCGTATTCGAGGGCTAGCTCCACGCGGCGCTCTTGCCAGATGGCTTGGCGCAGCTGTTCTTGCGAGAGGCTGCTGCTGAGAGCCGTGAGGCCAGCGCGGGCGCGCACGCGGTTCACGGTGGCTAGGGCTTTGGCAGTCTGGCCTAGCTCGTTGGCGGCTTCGGCGTTGAGCAGCAGAACTTCCCCAAACCGTAGCACCCGGATGTTCTGGTCGCGGCCGTAGCCGCACGATTTATCCACCGAGTTGGGCACGTAAGCCTTCATGTTGTAGCGCTCGTTGGAGTTGCTCGTATAGATAGAGTCGCCGTCGGGGGTGGTGGTGCCGCGCTCCATGATGGTGCCTAGCTTGCGTTTGTCGCCGGGCTCGAAGGCGGCGGCTAGGTCGGCCGAAGGCGTGCAGAAACCCCAGCCGAGTTGGGGCCGCGCCATCTGGGCTTCGGCCCAGTAGGAGTTGGCCACGTCGCAGTTGCCGGGCAAGGAGGTGCACTGCACTTCAAAAATCGACTCCGGCCCGTTCTCGCCCTCGATGCGGAACATGCGGTAAAAATCTGGCACCAGCGAGTAGCCTAGGGTCAGCACTTGGTCGGAGGCGGCTAGCGAGGCGGTGTAGTTTTTCTGGTAGAGCTGCGCCTTCGCCAGCAACGACAAGGCCGCACCTTTGGTCACCCGCCCCACGTCGCTGTTGGGGTACGACACGGGCAGAACACCAGCGGCGGCGGTCAGGTCGCTGATAATAAGCGCATACACTTCCTCGCGACTGGCGCGCGGAATGTTCTGCTCCTCTATCGTAACAGCCGGCTTGGTGTAGAGCGGCACGCCCCCGTAAGCCCGAACTAGGTTGAAGTACGCCAGCGCCCGCAGAAACTGCACTTCGGCCACGTAGCGACTGCGCAAGCTAGCCTCCATGTCGATGTTGGGCACGTTCAGGATAACTTGGTTGCAGAGCAGCACTTGCTGGTATTGCCCGAGCCAGTAGCCCTCGGCCGAGCCTGCCGTGGCCGTGAAGCGGAAGAAAGAGTAATCGTTAAGGTAGTCGCCGTCGCCGGGTACGCTGCCTTTATCAGCGTCGTCGGAGGGCAATGTTGTGACGGATAGCCAGTTGAAAGCGACTAGGTTGTATTCGCGCAGCTTGGCGTAGCAGGAGCTAACGGCGGCCGCGGCGTCGCTTTGGTTTTTGAAAAATTCGGCCACCACGGGCTGCCCTTGGGGCTGCACATTGAGGAAGTCGCTGCACGACACGCTCAAGCCGAGCGTAAGACCTAGCACGGCCAGCGTGGGCCATAGCCGGCGCCGGGCCGGGTACGCAGGTGTAATCTTGTTCATAGCGGATAGAGGCTAGGTCGTTAGAAGCCGATATTGATACCGAGATTGTAGGTGGCCGCCAACGGGTACACGTTCTGGTCGAGGCCGGCGTAGGTGGGCGTGCCGCCCACTTCGGGCGTGAAGCCTTTGTATTTGGTCAGCGTCAGGGGGTTCTGGGCGTTGGCGTAGAGGCGCAGGGTTTGCAAGCGCAGCGTATTGACCAAGCCCTTCGGGAAGTTGAACCCGAGCTGTACGTTGCGCAGGCGGATGTAGTCGCCTTTCTCCACATAGTACGAGCTAGGGTCGAGGTTGCGCCCCGAGAGGTCGGCCGAGGGGTAGCTGTTCGAGGTGCCCGCGCCGCGCCAGCGGTTATTGTAGAAATCCTGGGTGTAGTTCTCGTTGCCCACGCGCAGCAAACGCAGGGCGTTGAACAGCTCCACCCCACCCACGCCCTGCACATCAAGTTGTAAGTCAAAGGCTTTGTAGCGGAAGTTGGTGTTCAGGCCATAGGTGAAGCGCGGGTTGGGGTTGCCGAGCACCACGTAGTCGCGGGCGTCGAGCAGACCGTCGCCGTTCTGGTCCTGGTAGCGCAGGTCGCCGGGCTTGGCCGTGCTGCTCTGCGCCGACTCCGCTACTTGCTGCATGTTCTGAAATACGCCCACGGCCTGGTAGCCGTAGAATGCCCCAATAGGTGCGCCAATCTGCGAAATGGTGGTGCGGTAGTCGCCCAGCGGCAAGGCGCCGGAAAAGAGCGGGGCGCCGCTAGCCGTGGAAATCACCTTGTTCTGGTTGTAAGCGCCCACGAGGCCCACCGAGTACGAGAAGTCGCCGGTGCTGGCCGAGTTCCAGCGCACGGCCGCTTCTACGCCCTGGTTTTGGAAGGTGGCGTTGTTGTCGAGGTAGCCGATACTGTTGGCGTAGCCCGGCCCCGAGAGGATGGGCACCGGAAAAACCGCGTCGATGGTGCGGCGGTTGTAGTAGTCCAACTCCACCGATAACTGGTTGTTGATGAAGCCCATTTCCAGGCCCGCATCCGCTTCGCGCACTTTCTCCCACCGCACGCGCCCGGCGGCTAGGGTACTAATGTTGGCGCCCGTAATCGGCGTGCTGGGAATGCCGAAGAACCCGGCGTACGTTGGGTAAAAATCGACCACCGACACGGCAATGTTGTTGGGCACCTGACTGTTGCCGAGCAAACCGTAGCTAGCCCGCAGCTTCAGGAAGTTGAACACCGAGCTTTCCTTCAGAAAATCCTCCTCCGAAACCACCCACCCTAGGCCCACCGACGGGAAGTTGCCGTAGCGGTCGGAGCCGGTGTACTTACTGGCACCGTCGCGGCGGAAGCTAGCCGTGAGCAGGTAACGCTCCTTATAGGCGTAGTTTACGCGGGCAAATAGCGAGAAGATGGTGTACAAATCGACTGGGTTGGCGAGCGTGGCGGTGCCCACCGTACCTAGGTTGAAGTAGTAACTGTCGCTACTTCCAGCCTGCACCCCGTTGACGGCACCAATGATTTGCTCGGTGCGGTAGCGCAGGGCCGTGGTGCCGAGCAAGGCCGTCAGGTGGTGGTCGGTGCCGAAGGTACGGTCGAAGGTGAGCGTGTTTTCCCACTGCAACTGGTTGCCCTGGCTCGTGCCTTTGCGCAGCGTATTGCCCCGGTACACTTGAAACGTGGTGAGCGAATCGGCCTTCTGGTAGTTGTAAAACTTGGCCGCGTTGTAACTGATACCCACGCTAGTGCGCAGGGTAAGGTATTGCAGGAAGTTGAATGAGGCAAACGCGTTGCTCACGAGCGTCTGCCCCTGCGAGCGTTGCACGAAGTAATCAAGCGTGCCGCGCGGGTTGCCGAAATTGCCGAGGCCCGACCCAATCAGGCCCGGGTCGCCGTAGCGGCCGTTGGCTTGAAAGACGGGTAGCACCGGCGGCGCCACGTAGGCTTGCGCAAACACGTTGGAGCCGCCCAGCGCGAAGTTGGACGAGGTACCCGTGGCCGCTCCCCCTAGCCCACTGTAGCTAGGAAAAATGCTGGAAGCGAGGCCCGGCGCGTCGTGCGCGTCGAGGTTGGCGAAGCTAGCCGAGTAGCCGACTTTGATGTGGTCGTTGAGAGCAAAATCCGTTTGCAGGCGCGCCGTAATCCGCTCGAAATCATTCTTTTGCAAAACGCCTTCTTGTCGCAGATACGAGCCACTGAAGGTGTAAGAAGCTTTTTCACTGCCTCCGCTTAAGCTCAGTTGGTGGTTTTGGGTGGCCGCCGTGCGGGTCACTTCTTTGAGCCAATCGGTGGAGGGTAGCTCAGGGCTTAGCTTGTTGCTAGGGTCGATGCCGGTGAGGACGTATTTCTCGTTGAGCAGTTCGGCGTACTGCCGGGCGTTGGCCATTTTGATGCGGTTGGTCACGGTTTGCACCCCGCCGAAGCCGTTGTAGTTCACCCGCGTTTTGCCGGCCTGCCCGCGCTTGGTGGTCACGAGCACCACGCCGTTGGCCGCCTGAATGCCGTAGATGGAAGCGCTGGCTGCATCCTTGAGGATTTCCACCGAGGCAATATCATCTTGGTTCAGAAAAGCTAGGTCGGAGCCGGCCGGCAGCAGCGTGCCGTCCACCACGTAGAGCGGCGACACGCCCGCCAACGACCCCGTGCCGCGCACCCGAATCTGGGGGGCAGTGCCGGGCACGCCAGCGTTGGTGATCTGCACGCCCGCCACTTTGCCTTGCAGTGAGCTGACGGGGTTCTGCGACGCCTGATTCACCAGTTCCGTGCCCTTCACCGAGGCAATGGCGCCTGTCACTTCGCGCTTGGTTTGGGTACCGTAGCCCACCACCACCACTTCGTCGAGGCTGCGCGCTTGCGGCGAAGCAAACCGCACGTCGAGGGTGCTGCGGCCATTTACTACCAGCTCCTGGGGCGAGTAGCCGATAAAGGAAAACACCAATGTCGCGCCCGCGGGTACGTTGAGCGAGTACTGCCCCTCCACGTTGGTGGCCGTGCCGATGCTCGTGTTTTTCACCACCACGTTCACGCCGGGCAACGCCTCGCCCTTCTCATCCACCACGCGGCCCGTAACGGGGGTGCCGGTTTGGGGTGCTTGCTGTTGCCAGCTTGGCGCGGCTTGGGCGGTAAGCAAGCTAGCTTGGCTCAAACTTAGCCCCGAAACCAGCACAGTAGCCCAGCGAGCAGACGGATTATATCTGCCTAAAAACAGTAGAATTCTCATACATATGTATTAGTTAAACAGGTTACAATAAAGCGGTAGCCACACCTCACTACTGCGCAGGTAATGAGCTATTGCCAGCATAGAATCAGTAGGGACACGAGCAAATCACTTCACTATTGCCCAAGGTGATAGGTAATTGCTAACTAAGTTAGAATCAAGCTTGTTTTAGAAACTCGGCTTTAAAAAGCAATAAAATTTAGCAGCATACTTCAACAGCTGTTACGCCCTTCGCGCGCTACCGTACTCGTTCGTGTACTTGCTTAACTTGTTAGTTCGGCTTACCGCTATATTCGCGGCTAGGTATTTTGCCAGCTTTGTCTGTATATTAGAGAAACGTACGCCCTTCTTCCTAACTACCGCTTTGCATGGATTTCAGCCCGCTTGAGCCACTCGGTGAGCCATTTAGTCCACCCTCCCCCAACGCGTCTCAGGGCCGCCGCGAGCGATTGAGCGGGGCTGTGCTAAACAAAACGGCCCAGTTGCTGCCCCTGGTAAAGTTGGTGGAAGCTATCCAGCCGCAGGTAGCCAGCGAATCGGTGTTTCACACGCGCCGCAAGAAGATTCAGGCGCACTTTGCCGAGGTATACGAGGAGCTGAAGCAGGAACGCCCCAAGCGCCAGGCTCTAACCCATGCCTTCCACGCCCTAGGTGAACTGGTGAAGGAAGAAACCCGTGACATCAGCCAAGACGAGCTAAAGCAAGCCGCCAAAGAAGTCGTGCTGGCCACCCTCAAAAATGCCCCAGCCCTCATCAATGCCGCCCACCAAGCTAGGCTGCTTTCTTAAAGCGCCAGTGCCCGAAACAGCAAGAGCCTCCATGTGGAGGCTCTTACTGTTTTGAAGAATAGAGTGTCAGGCGCGGAACAACAATGCTACTGCGGCAACAGGTTTAGTAGATACTTCGCGTGCATCTGCTGGGCTAGGGCCTGACTGCTGGCGTTCTGGCTTTCCAGCAAATCGGCGTACACCAAGAAGGGATGCGCGCACCGCTGCAAACCAGGCGTAGGAGGTGGCGTAGGATGGACGGAGAAAAAGGTATTCAACAGCTCCACGTTGCCGTGCTTGTGGGGCACCAACCCTAGGTAGTGGGCGAGCTTGGCGCGGGGCATGCGGCTGTACAGCGTAAAGCAGTTGGGCACCTCAGGCTTGTTGAGCAGCTGGTGCGCAGCGGCTTCGCCGCTCCACAGGCAGTCGGCGGGCAAGGAGAGGCGGTGCCAACTGGTCTGCGCGGCCGCGTCGCGCCAACGGTAGCGATGCACGTTCAGGCGGTTACGCAGGGTTTTGCCGTAATGCTCCAGCCAATACGTGGCTAGGTCGCGGAGCTTATCCGGGGACGGCGTTGCGTCGTCGAGCCACAAGCCTTGCGCCACCAAGGTGCGCAGCACGCGCGCCACCACGGCCGGGGCCATGTTAGTGATGGCGGCCAGCTCCAGCGCCGAACACTTGGCAATCGTCGGCTCGACCAGTAGCTGGTACAGCAGCCGCATGTGGTCGGCGGGCAGGTTGGCGCTTGGCAGCCGCAGTTCCTCTTTGGGGCGGGCGCACCCTTGGATCACGACCATCAGCTCGGTGGCCGGGTGCTTCACCCAGGCGTTGCCAACGGCGTCGGCGTAGCACAGGCCGCGGGCCCGCAGCTGCTTGCCTAGCTCATTGGACACGTAATCGTAGATGACCAGCAGGGGCCACTCGGCGGAGGCGCGCCAGCTAGGTAGCACCAGGTTTTCGGCGGCGCCGGGGCTAGGTACCGTGGCCAGAAACCGAATAACGGACCCGATCTGCCACACTTGCGTATCGGCCCCCGTCGGCTCGGAGCCAGTAGGCGAGGCCGTAATGTTCGTCGCCAGGATCGTCTGCAAGCGCTTGCGCACCTGCTCGAACAACGTGGTAGGATGAAAGAAGCTAGAGGCAGACAACGGTAGTAGCTAGGTTTGTGCCGAGCCAGTGGCGGAGCTGGCAGTCTGTAGGCAGACTACCCGAACTGGTCAGAAACAGAAAACCGGGACTGTGACGCAGCCCCGGCTTCTGTAGGCGTTATTATTCGATAGAAATTAATAATCTGTATTCTGCGGATCGAAGTTCGTCCAGGTAGCCAGCCAGTTGTCGGCCGATGTGCCCGAGCCAGCAAAGGCGCCGATATACGCTACCTTGGTGAAGAAGCTATCCGAAGTCTTGCTATCTGTGAAGTTAGGCGCTACGACGGGTGTAGTAGGCGCAGCCGTGCCAGTGTACACAATCGGCGACGTAGACAGCGGCACGAAGCTAGGAGCCGTCAGGTTGAACGGGTTGGCGAGGCGTACTTCGTCGGAAGTCGTGTAGCGGCGGTTGGTGTTCGAGCCAAACCAGGTCAGCGGACCGATTGTAGTGCTCCAAGCGGCGGTGTCGGTGCTCATCACGCTGTTGGCCGTCAAGCTACCCGCGCCACCATTGGGCCCTACGTAGATGATAGCCCGCTGTCCACCTTTCGAGTTAGAACCCGCCAGGCTACCGGCCGTGATGTTGTTTTTGAAGCGCAAGTCGCCTTTCACCACATTGCCCGCAGTCGTGGCATTATCAATCAGGATGTTTGTGGGGAAGCCCATCACAACCGAGTTCATGATGGTCTGAGAGGAGTTGCGGCGAATGTGCGCGCCGGCCGTGTACTGCGGGCTGTAGGCGCCAGCACTCGGGTTCAGGATCGGCCCGATGGTCGTTACGTTAGAGAAAACGGCCGAGGTAAGTGGCGTCCGGGTCGAGCCGTTCGCGTCGTTGTCCGACTCAAACGCCTTCGAGCCCGATTGGTCAGCTTGCAACGGGTCGCGCAAAGCTACCGCAAACTGCACCTTGCCCGAAAAGCCGTTATCGGTGTCGAAGTCGTCGTCGAAAGTGCGGTGCGTTACCAAGTACTTCGCGTTCACGGTGCCGCCAAACCACTCGATGGCATCGTCGCCGCTGTACGAAATCTGGATGTGGTCGACCGTTGTGCCGCTGCCTACGCCGTCGAAGGTCAGGCCATTCAGCTCGTTGTTGGGCGTGAGGGCCACCCCAGCAAACTCGATGCGCACGTATTGGAGCGTACCCGAGTTATCTGCGGCATTGCTACCGCCGTATTTGGTTGTGATACCGCCTTCGGCTTGTGGCAGGTTGGCACCGTCGATGGAGTTCACAGGCGCATTACCCGCAATTACTACCCCACCCCAGTCGCCGTAGTTGCGCGAGCCTTTAGCTTGGTTGGAGGTGAAGATAATCGGCTTGCTTGCCGTGCCTGCCGCCATAATTTTGGCGCCGGGCTCAATGATCAGCGTGCCTTTGGTGTCTTTGTCGCCTTTGATAACCGTACCGGCTTCGATCGTCAGCGTAGCTCCCGAACGTACGTACACGAAGCCTTTCATCAAGTAGCGGTTGCTCGCCGACCACGTGGTGTTGGTGGTGATGTCTCCCTGCACCGTGGTGGTGGGCAGTTGGCTAATTGGTGTCGAGGGCTCGTTTGTGCCACTGCCTACCACATTGGGGGCGGGCGTCACAGCGTCCTTTTGGCACGCGCCGAGGCCTAGCATCAGCGAAGCAACGAAAGCCAGGGAAAGGGTATTCTTTTTCATACAAGAGTGAGTGAAATAGGCGAGAGTTGGAGGAAAGTGGCCCTAGCCGATTATGGCACGGGGATGCTAGGCGTGCTGCGGGGCTCAATGTTGAAGCGCAGACCTAGGGTGTAGTAAGTGCCACGGCGGTAACCCTGCAGCGATGGGTCGCTCGACTGGTACTTGCCGTCGCGGTTGTAGTCTTGCACCAGGTTCACTTTCTGATTCAGCAAGTCTTGGATACCCGCATTGATCGACACGCGGCTCGATACCGTTTTGGTCAGCGACAGGTCGACGGTGTGGCGGGGCAGCTCTACCACGTCGGGGTAGTCGTTGCTACCGGCAAACACAATGCGCGGGCCGAACACGTTGTAGAGCGCCGTCACCTGCCAGGTATTCTCGGGCGTCTGGAAGTAAAGACCGGCGTTGAAGGTGTAGGGCGACTGGCCTTGCAGGGCGCGGTTGCCATTCCACGACACGAAGTTGTCGCCGAGCTTCACTTGGCTCTTGATCAACGCACCGTTGAACACGGCCGAGAGGTTTTTGAAAGCACCCGTGCCGAACGCATCATCCAGGAAACTTAGGCTCTTCTTCACGTCTACCTCTACCCCGTAAGCGTAGGCGCTAGGCGCGTTCAGGAAAGTGTAGGCTAGGTTGGTAGTCAGTACTACCGAGTTTTCGATCGGGTTTTTAAAGTTCTTGTAGAACGCCCCAACGTGGATCAACTCGCCGGCAGACGGATAGAACTCGTAGCGCAGGTCGTAGTTGTCGATGGTGGCAACCTTCAGCGGCGTGTTCGGATTGAGGTACAGCGAACCGAAGTTTAGCACGTTGAAGTCGAAGTCGTAGTAGTAAAACGGCGCCGATTCGCGGAATTCGGGGCGGTTGAGGCTGCGACCGTACGAGGCGCGCACCAGGCTGCGCTCCGTGAAGTTGTAGCTCAGGTTAGCTGAGGGCAGCACGAAGTTGGTCGTCACATCTTGGTCGATCGGCTGGCCGTTGATGCCCGTTTTGATGTTTTGCACGTTGCGCTCGTAGCGGGCGCCGGTGAGCAGCTTCAGCTTGCTCGTGAACGGAATGTTGAAGCTCAGGTAACCAGCTTCCAGTTCGTTCGAAGCTCCGTAGCGGTAGGTCGAGTTCACGTCTTCGTCGACGCGGAAACCGTTCTTGGCAATATTGTCGGGAGCGAAGATGTTGCCCACTTCTTCGTTGAGCAAACGAGGGTCGCTACCGGCGTTCAAGGAGTAGCCGAAAGCCCGAGCGTTGAAATGACGGCGGCGGTACTCTAGGTACGTGCCAGCCCCGATTTCTACGTCCCGCTCGGCCACAGTCACCTTATGCTTCAGGTTGGCATTGAGGGTGTAAATGTGCTCGTCGAGCTTTTGGTACAGGCGGCCCGCGTTGTTCACGTCGACGCCACCCGCGGCTGGGGTCAGTACGGTTTGCGTTTCGGGCGTGCCATCGGCGCTAGCCGGGGTAATAGCGTACGAAACGCGGCGCAAATCGGGCTCATTCCGGTTGGAGTAGCCGTAGCCGCCTACCCACTCAAAGTGCGTTTTCTCTTTGTTGAAGCTGTGCGTGCCGGCAAGCTGACCAGAGTACGTGGTGCGGCCTTGGTAGCCTAGCAAGTAGCTGCGGCGGTTCAGCACGCCATCGTTGTCGTACCCTTGGCGCGTTACCTGCTGGTTGCGCGACTGTTGGTTAAACAAGTTGCGGAACTCCAGCCGGTCGCCGTTGTCCAGCACGTAGCTGAAGTTTTGGATGGCGCCGAGGCGAATATTCTGGGTCGACTGGTCGTCCTTGAACTGGTCGGTGCGGGCACCCGACGATTCGAACAGGTTGCGGTCGATGTTGAAGCGGGTGAACGTGTTGGTATAGTTCAGCGACGACACGCTTCCGATTTCCCGGCCGCCAATCTTGATCTGGTCGAAGTACGACAGGTTGAAGCGCATGTCGGGCATGGCCTTCATCCGGTACATCCCGAAGGTATTCTCTAGCTGCTTGGCGTAGAAGTCACGCTCGTACTGCTGGTAAGCCGTCGTCAGGGGCGGGAAGCCGCCGGGGTACTCGCGCTTGCGGGCCCCGAAGCCGAAGGCGTCACCCGCCTGCGATTTATCAGTGAAGAAGTCGTTGCCGGTGGTACCGTCGCGGTAGCCAGCTACGTAGTTGATGTTCAGCACGCGCTCATTGAACACGGGCTTACGCAGGTACACTTTTACCAGACCACCGGCGAAGTCGCCGGGCAGTTCCGGCGAGGGGTCCTTGAACACCAGCACCCGGTCGAGCAGGGAGCTAGGTACCACGTCGAAAGAGAACGACTTACGGTCGGTTTCGGAGCTAGGGGCCGTCACGTCGTTCAGCCACACGTTGTTGTATCGGTCGCTGAGGCCGCGCACCTGGATAAAGCGGTTATCCACGATGGTCACGCCGGGGATGCGGCGTACCACTTCGCCCGCGTCGCGGTCTTGGGTTTTTACAATCTGCTCCGACGAAACGCCGCTCACGACCACGTTGGCCTGCCGGATTTCGTTAATCACCGACACCTCCGTGTTGGTGCGGCGCACGCCCGTTACCACCACGTCGCTGAGCTGCTTGCTGTCCGATTGCAGCGTGGAGTTCAGCACGGTGGTTTCATTGGCTTTCACCACTACGTCTGGTATCGTGCGGTTTTTGTACGACACCGAGGAAATAATCACCGTGTACTTGCCGGCGGGTATTTGCTTGATGGTGAAGTTACCATCGGCGTCGGTTTGCTCGCCGAGCGTCGTGCCTTCTAGCCGGACGGTGCCGCCCACGACAGTTTCTTCAGTTTTGGCGTCCTTGATAATGCCTTTTATGCTGCCAGTGCCTTGGGCCACTGCCGCCACGACGGTGCCGCAGCTCAGCAGAAAAACGAGGAGAATCTTGGTAGGTGTGTTCTGCATAGTGGGGGCAAAACTAGAGCCCCTGCGTTACCTCAATGTGCCGCGTTCTTTATCTAATTGTTACTTCATGTTTTCGCAGCTTATACATAAGTTGCTTTAAACCAATTTTTTATATATCAAGAAAGATTATCGAATTGTTAACTAGCTACGAAAGACCGTTAGCGCGCTTTAGCACGTGTAACTACGCTCTAGCTAGCCTAGCAAAAAGCGGCTATCTGCCCCCACTTTTTCTGAGCGTCGCAAGCACGTGCCGCCTTCCAATCAGCTAGCGCCAACTACTCTATTATTAGAAAGAGCCGACGGCCTCCTCGCCTAGCATGCCACGCTTCGCCAGCAAGACACTTACAAGAGCCGCGGAATAAGATCGGCGAGGGAAATGTGCCCCGCCACGTAACGCGCTAGCAGAATGTGCCCCACGGTCGAGAGTGGCGGCGTTCCGCTTAGCTGCAAGGCAATACGGATACTCATCAGCCGTCTGCTAATGCTAGGTTGCGATGCCGGTAGTATCCCGGATGCATCAGGAAGTAATTGCGCCGGGTGCTCAGGTGAAATGTTGCGCATGCGATTTAAATGAGCGTCAAATAAAATGAGCGAGCCATCACGAAATATCGCTAGCTCGCTCATTAGTCTTCTATAGCATAATTAAAAACAGCGTAGCTACTATACTTTACTAGGCATTGCAATAAATATCTTCAGCGCATCAAAATTATAGCATTACCATTAATTAAATATTACAGCCGTATTATCAAATAACCACTACACAACTTAGCAACAATTAACACAGAATCATTTAAAATAAACAAAGGCTTTTTGGAATTACATAAACACCATACAAATTCCCACGAAACATTTTTACTGTAATGGCTAAGGCCTACTATAAGCTAGGTGTATCGTGCAAAAAATGCTTAACACGGCGTAGCACGACGCTGGCATTTCTTTCAGCAAACTTATGCAACCGATTGTTATCTAAGTATTACCAAAATAAGAAGGAATCACAGCGTTAGTATTACCAATTTGTAAAGTCTATTTTATATCAAATAAACCATACCCCCTGCTTCTATATTTGCGCCGTCGAGAGGCCCTATAGCAGTGTGCGTCATTTTACCGCCTCTCGTTCTGCTGAGCAAATCCCATTTGCTTTCCCACCCGATTTACGAAGAGCACCTTACGAGCGCAGTATATACTTAGCGCTAGAAGCACCGTGTGCTTACTATATCCTCTTGCTTTTTGTCAAATAACCTAGCAACTGCATGGAAACATTTACTGGCGCTTTTAATTGGAAGCGAAGATTGCTGACCCCGGTAGCCCTGTGCTACAGCGTCGCAGCCTTAGCACAGCAAGCCCAAACGATCAGCGGGCGGGTCGCGGATAAGAAGGGCGAAGGACTACCGGGCGTCACGGTGCTCGTGAAGGGCACCTCGGCGGGCGCCACCACCGACGGCACGGGCACCTACACGCTGCAAGCACCCGCCGGAGCTACGACGCTCGTGGTGACGTACCTAGGCTATAAGCCGCAGGAAGTAGCCATCAGCAATCGCACGGCCATCAACGTGACGCTGGAGCAGGATACGAAAGCGCTGGACGAGGTAGTGGTGGTGGGCTACGGCACCCAAAAGAAAGTGAACCTGACGGGCGCCGTCGATCAAGTGACCTCGCAGGTGCTGGAAAACCGCTCGGTACCCAACCTCACGCAGGGCTTGCAGGGCGTATTGCCCAACCTGAACCTGGTGCCCGGCGACGGCAAGCCGACCCAGTCGCCAGCCTATAACATCCGGGGCACCACGTCTATCGGGCAGGGCGGCAACGCGCTGGTGCTGATTGATGGCGTGGAGGGCGACCCGAGCCGCATCAACCCCAACGACGTGGCCACCGTGACGGTGCTGAAGGATGCCTCGGCTGCCGCCATCTACGGGGCGCGGGGCGCGTTCGGCGTGGTGCTCATTACGACCAAGAACCCCTCGAAGGAGAAAACCAGCGTCACGTACTCCTTCAACCAATCCATCAAGAGCCCGACCACAGTGCCGGACTTCGTCACGGACGGCTACCAGTTTGCCAACATGTTCAACGAGGGCTGGTCGGCGTGGAACGACTACTCGCAGACGCCCCAGAACATCAACAAAACGGTGAAGTTCTCGCCCGAATACCTGGCTGAGCTGAAGCGCCGTTCCGAAGACCCTAGCCTCCCGAAAGTCGACGTGAATGCCGCCGGCGAATATGTATACTACGGCAATACCGACTGGTACAAAGAGCTTTACAAAAAGCGCACGAGCTCCACGGAACACAACCTTTCCCTGTCGGGGAGCAGCGGCAAAGCTAGTTTCTACGTGACGGGGCGCTACTTTGGGCAAGACGGCTTGTTTCGCTATAACTCCGACGACTACCGCATGTATAACTTCCGGGCGAAGGGCGCTATCGACCTGTTCCCGTGGTTGCACATCGACAACAACACCGACTACTCCAGCATGCGCTACCACAACCCGCTGAACGTGGGCGAGGGCGGCGGCATCTGGCGCAACATCGCCGACGAAGGCCACACGGTAGCACCCATGTTTAACCCCGACGGCACGCTCACCTACTCGGCGGCCTACACCGTGGGCGACATGTGGTACGGCAAGAACGGCATCGACCTGGATGAGCGGGTGACGCGCAACACGTCGGCTTTCCTGGCGCACTTCTTCCAGGATAAATTCCGCATCAACGGCAACTTCACGTTCCGCAACACCGACAACGACCGTACCCAAACGCGCGTGCCGGTGCCTTACAGC
The DNA here is from genome assembly GCF_002154225.1 of Hymenobacter crusticola. GTDB lineage: Bacteria > Bacteroidota > Bacteroidia > Cytophagales > Hymenobacteraceae > Hymenobacter > Hymenobacter crusticola. The sequence goes on along the minus strand of NZ_MTSE01000004.1, from coordinate 209,480 downwards.
CGCAAGCCCGGCGTGATTGAGTACGTAGGCACCAACACCAACGACCTGCTCCGCAACTTCGGCCAAACGCGCTACCTAGCTGCCAACCTCTACGGCGAGTACGAAAACCGTTTCCGGGAGGATCATTACTTCAAGGCGATGGTGGGCTACAACTACGAGCAGTCGACCTTCCGCGGCCTCCAAACCCAGCGCAACGGCCTCATCTACCCCGATGCCAAGGATATCAACCTAGCTCTCGGGCAGTCGATTTCGACATCCGGCGGCTGGGAGCGGTGGAACATCATGGGCGGCTTTTATCGCCTGAACTACTCCTTTAAGGACCGCTACCTTTTGGAAGCCAGCGGCCGCTACGACGGCTCGTCGAAGTTTCCCTCGAATGAGCGCTTTGCCTTCTTCCCCTCCTTCTCGGCGGGCTGGCGCCTCTCCAACGAATCGTTTTGGCATGTGTCGCCCAACCTAATTTCGGAGCTGAAGATTCGGGGTTCGTACGGAGCGCTCGGCAACGGTAACATCAGTTCCTATGCCTTCCAGGAGCAGTTTAGAATTGCACAGTCGGGGCGCGTGCTGAACGGCGTGCGTCCCCAGTACACCAGCCAGCCGGGCGTTATTCCGGACGGGCTGACCTGGGAGAAGTCGACTACCCAAGATCTAGGTCTGGACCTGAGCATGCTCAATAACCGTCTGACGCTGAACGCCGACGGTTACATCCGCAACACTACCGACATGTTCACGGTGGGCATGACGCTGCCGGCCGTATTTGGTACCGACGTGCCGAAAGGCAACTACGCCGACCTGAAAACCAAAGGCTGGGAAGTAGCCCTGAACTGGCGCGACAACCTGAACCTAGGGGCTAAGCCACTGAACTACGGCGTGCGCCTAACGCTAGCCGACTACACGGCCCGCGTAACGAAGTACAACAACCCCGAGCGCCGCCTGAACGACCCCAACAGCAACCCCGCCAACCTGAGCTACTACGAAGGCCAAAAGCTAGGCGAAATCTGGGGCTACACGACGGATGGTTTCTTCACCTCGCAAGACCAGATTGCCGGTTCGCCTTCGCAGGCACTGTTCCGCGCCTCGACTAGCGGCAAGCTGCTGCCCGGCGACATCAAGTTTAAGGACGTGAACGGGGACGGGGTCATCAACCCCGGCGACAACACGGTGGCCAACCCCGGCGACCGGCGCGTGATTGGCAACACGCTGCCCCGCTACACTTACGGCGCCATGGCCGACGCGAGCTGGAACAACTTCTTTGTATCCATCTTCTTCCAAGGCGTGGGCCACCAAGATTGGTACCCTGGCGCCGAGGCGGGCACGTTCTGGGGCCAGTACAACCGCCCCTACAACAAGATTCCGAAGTCGCAGCTCGGCAATATCTGGTCGGAGGATAACCCCGACGCTTACTTCCCGCGCTACCGCGGCTACGTGTCGCAGAACGGCGCTGGTGAACTGACCCAGATTCAGACGAAGTACCTGCAAAACGTGGCGTACATCCGCCTCAAAAACCTGCAAATCGGCTATAACCTGCCCGTGGCCTTTATCAACCGCATCAAGATGAACGCGGCGCGGGTGTACCTCTCAGGTGAAAATCTGTGGGCGTGGTCGCCTTTCTACAAAATCACGAAGGACATCGATGTGGAGAACATTGGTCGCTCCGACGTCTTGCTGACCCCGCCCGATGCTACCGCCTCGAACCCCAACAGCGGCAACAGCGGCAACGCCAACAACTACCCCATCCTGAAAAGCTTCACGCTCGGGTTGTCGGTGACTTTCTAACGGGTAGCGCGGACTTTGCAGTCCGTGCCAGCCAAACTTGAACAACAGCTTGTCTAAGCGTGGACTTTGCAGTCCGCGCTACACCTTGACTTACACTATCATGAAGCGACACCTAGGTTGGCTCGTTTTCCTTAGCATAGCCTTTGCCAGCTGCGAAAAGCTCGATCAGGAGCCGCAGGCTACCGTCACGAACGAGGCCGTATTCAGCAGCGAAACGGGCTTGCAGCTCTACGCCAACTCCTTCTACGACGTGCTGCCCACGGCCAACGACATCCACCGCGGCGACGCCATGGCCGACTACGCCGCCCGCACCCAAGTACCCGATTTTCTGACGCCCGGGGCTTTCAGCGCCCGCCAGAGCAGCGGTTGGGATTGGGGGCAGCTGCGCAACATCAACTACTTCATTGCCAATTGCAACAACCCTGCTATTGCGCCCGCCGTGCGCAACAACTACCTAGGTATAGCTAGGTTCTTCCGGGCTTGGTTTTACTTCAATAAGGTACAGCGCTTTGGGGATGTGCCGTGGATCAACAAGCCCATGGTCGTAAACGACCAGGCGCTCTACAACGGCCGCGACCCGCGCGCCACTGTGATGGATTCGGTGCTGGCCGACCTGAACTTTGCCTGCCGCAACATCACCACCGCCGCCGACAACAGCCGCAGCCTCATCACCAAGCAAACGGCCTACGCGTTCAAGTCGCGGGTGTGCTTATTTGAAGGCACGTTTCGGAAGTATCAGACCAGCTACAACCTAGGCAGCAGTGCTAACACGTGGCTAAACGAAGCCGTTTCGGCGGCTAATACGGTGATGACGACGGGCGGCTTCAGCCTGAATACGGCGGGCGGCAATACCCAGTCGTACCGCCAATTATTCACAAGCCAAGCGCCAGTAGCTTCCGAAATCATTCTGGCGGCCGTGTCGGACCCCGCGCTGAGCATCTATAACGACGCCAACTGGTGGTGGACCAGCGCCACCTACGGCTCGCGCGTGAGCCTAATTCGCACGTTCGTGAATACTTATTTGAATGAGGACGGCACGCCGTTCACCAACAAGCCGGGCTACCAGACCATGACGTTTGCCCAGGAGGTGAAAGGCCGGGATAAGCGCCTGCAACAAACCATTCGGATGGGCGACTACAAGCGCCTGAACGGTGGCGCACGGGAAGCGGCTCCGCCGGTTTTCTCCTACACCTACACCGGCTACCAGCCCATCAAGTGGACCCTGGACGACACGTATTATGACGGCGGCAGCCGCAACATCAACTCCATCTCCACCATCCGCTACGCCGAAGTGCTGCTCAACTATGCCGAGGCCAAAGCCGAGCTAGGTACCCTCACCGACGCCGATTGGGCTAAAACCGTGGGTGCGCTACGCCAACGCGCCGGCATCACGGGTGGCCTCGCCACCAAGCCCACCGTGGTTGACCCGTACCTGCAAAGCAAGTATTTCCCCAACCTCTCCGACCCTACGCTGCTGGAAGTGCGCCGCGAGCGGGGCATCGAGCTAGCCTTGGAAGGCTTCCGCTTTTATGATCTGGTGCGCTGGCGCCGGGGTGAGCTGATGAACATGCCCTGGAACGGCTTCTACGTGCCCGCCCTCAACCAGCCCCTCGACCTGAACGAGGACGGCACCGCCGATGTGGCCTTCTACACCACGCTGCCCGCCAACCGCCCCGCCGGCGTAACCTACGTGAACGTAGCGCCCACCATCAGCGGCGGCACCAATCCGCAGCAGCTCAGCAACGGTACCTCCGGCGAGCTCACTTGGCTGAACAACGTGCCGCGCCGCTGGGAAGACAAGTACTACCTCTACCCCATTCCCGAGGCCGACCGCCTGATTAATCCCAAGCTAGGTCAGAACCCCGGCTGGTAGCGGAAACGCTTATCCTTGTGCCGCTCCTTTGTGAATCGTTCTGGCAGGAGCCTCACCCCCGGCCCCTCTCTGAAAAGGAGAGGGAGCCGAACGGTAATGAGTAATTGATAACTGTCGTTTGGCTCCCCTTCTTCTTTTCGGAGAGGGGGCCGGGGGTGAAGCGCCCCGCCAGAACGAACCTAGCCGGTATCTTTACCCCAACCTGAATCACTCTTCTTTCCTCATCATGCTCAAAAAGCTCTTTTTCGTCGCGCTGTTGCTGCTTTGTGGCGCGGCAAACGTATCGGCCCAAACCATGCGGCTGGCCACCTACAACATCCGCTACGACAACAAGCAGGACACCACCAATGCCTGGGGCAAGCGCCTCCCCTACCTCACGGACTTGATTAAGTTTCAGGATTTTGACCTGTTTGGCACCCAAGAGGTACTCTACAACCAACTCCAGGATATGGCCGGCAAGCTTCCCGGCTACGCGCACATTGGGGTGGGCCGCGACGATGGCAAGCAAGCGGGCGAGTTTTCAGCCATTTTCTACAAGAAAGACAAGTACAAGCTGCTGAAACAGGGCACTTTCTGGCTCGCCCCGAACACCACGGCTCCCGTGAAAGGTTGGGATGCCGCCCTGCCCCGCATCTGCACCTGGGGGCAGTTTCAGGACACCAAGACGGGCTTCACGTTCTACATGTTCAATACCCACTTCGACCACGTGGGCGTGGAAGCGCGGCGCGAAAGCGCCAAGCTGATCTTGGCGAAAGTGAAGCAGATGGCCGGCACCACGCCCGCCATCCTGAGCGGGGACTTCAACGTGGACCAGCGCAACGAAAGCTATACGCTGCTCAACACGTCGGGCGTGATGAAGGATGCCTTTACCACGGCCAAGGTAGTGTACGCCCCCAACGGCACCTTCAACAACTTCAACACGAAGACCAAAACCGACTCCCGCATCGACCACATCTTCCTGACTTCTGCCTTCACTCCTACTCGCTACGGCATCCTGACGGACACCTACGGCGGCGGCAAAACACCCTCCGACCACTACCCAGTGGCCATTGAGGTACAGTATAGCGCGAAGAAGTAACTTAACTTTTCTACACGGCCGGCGCCCGGTGAGCTTTGCTCGCCGGGCGCTTTGCTTTTGTTTGGGTTCGTTGGCTTGTGGAAGCTAGGTGTCTATTCCGGGGTAGCAGTATTCTGGGGAAGAATATAGCTTATCCAGCCCCACCGCAGGCTAGGTTTCAACTGCGCCGCTGATTACTTTGCGTTAATGGCCTTCAAGCCAAGGCCTTCACCAGGGCGAAACGTCTCCTCTTTTCTTTTTCACTATACCCCTTCTCTCACTCTATGCCGTACCTGTACCCCGTTTTGAGCCGGCGAAGCTGGCTAATCGGCCCCCTACTATTGCTGCTGACCTTGGTGGTCAAGCCAGCGATAGGCCAAAACACACGCTATTTGCTCCGCGGCCGCGTCACCAACGCCAACAACGACCCGCTGCCTGGCGCCACCGTGCGCGTGCTCAACACCGTGCTCGGCGCCAGCACTAACGCCGAAGGGCGCTTTGAGCTGACTGCCAACCTAGCCCCCGGCACCTACCAGCTCGAAGCTAGCTCCATCGGCTCCCGGCCCCAGCGCACCACGCTCACGCTCGGCGCCGAAACCACCGTGGCCGTACCCGACCTAGCCTTGCGCGAAGACCAAGTAGGCCTGAACGAAGTAGTCGTCACGGGCACGTCGGTAGCCACCAGCAAGCGCCAACTCGGCAACACCATTGCCACGGTAAGCGGCGACCAGCTGCGCACCACCGTTCCCACCCAGATCGACCAAGCCTTGCAGGGCAAGTTCGCGGGCGTGCAGATCACCCAAAACTCGGGCAATCCCGCCGGTGGTATCTCGGTGCGCCTGCGCGGACCTAGCACCGTGGCCGGCTCTTCCGATCCGCTCTACATCATCGACGGCGTGATTGTGAATAACGACTCGCCCCAGCTCCTCGACCTAGGTGGCTACGCCCAAAACCGCCTCGTCGACATCAGCCCCAACGACGTGGAGCGCATTGAGGTCATTAAAGGCGCGGCGGCAGCGGCCATCTATGGGTCGCGGGCTTCCAACGGCGTGGTGCAGATCTTCACCAAGCGCGGCCGCGACGGCGCCCCGCAGGTAACGGTATCGTCGCAGTTTCTAACCTCGCAGATCCGCAAAAAGCTGGACTACAACGACTATCCGTTTCGTTTTACCAACACCGCTAACAATGCCGATCTAACGCAAGAACCCGTACAGCGCTATGATTACCAAGACCGTATTTTCCGCACGGCGGTAGGCACCGACAACTATGTGTCCTTAACGGGCGGCAACAGCACAACCAAGTATTTTGCTTCGGGCAACTACTTCCGTAACCAAGGCATTGTCGACAACACCGACTTCAACCGGGGCGGTGGCCGCCTCCGCTTGCAGCAAAACCTAGGTTCGAAAGTAAGCTTGAGTGCTGGCGCTAACTACACCTTGAGTCGCAGCCGCGAAGTACCGAACGGTGGTATCAATGAGGCTTACGGAGCGCTAACGGGGCTTATCTTCTCCAACAACTTCATTGACCCAAGCCCTGACCCCGTAACGGGGCGTTACCCGAGCACAGCACTTAACATTGCCCGCACCAATCCGCTTGAAGCCATCAACCGTTTCAAGTTTCAACAGCGCACGTCTCGGTTCATTGGCGACGCTCAGCTCAACTTCACTCCTTTTACTGGCTTCACCTTCGATTACGTGCTCGGCTATGATGCTAGCACACAGCTAGCTACCGGCTTCATTCCGACAAATAGCACAGCCCCCACGTATAGCACCGGCCTAGCGCGCCGCGCCGACCAAACCAGCATTTTGGTGAACAACGACGTGACGGCCAATTACCGTCATGATTTCACGGAGTGGCTTGCTAGCACGACCACCGTGGGCGGCACCTTACAGTATCAACAATCCTTTAGCACGGTTCAGCAGAGCATCACGTTGTCGCCAGTAATTCAGACGACGGCTAGCGGCACTATCGTGTCTCAGAATCCGCGCTACTTGGGCGATTACCGCACGGAGCGCACCATTCGGGGCGCTTTCGTACAACAAACCTTTGGCCTCTACAACCGCCTATTTATTACTGGTGCTCTGCGCGTCGATGAAGCCTCGGTGTACGGGGCTAGCAACCGCAGCCAATACTACCCCAAGCTAAGCGGGTCGTACGTGATATCCGATGAGAATTTCTGGAAGAACGGCGCCCTAGGTACGATAGCACCACAACTGAAGCTGCGTGCTTCGTATGGTCAGGCCGGCAACCTAACGGCTATTGGCCCTTACGACCGATTCACCAACTTCGACCCGGTGACGGTAGGTACGCTGCCCGGTTTAATTACGTCCACGCTACAGGGCAATAACACCCTGAAGCCAGAGCGGCAAAAGGAGTTTGAAGTTGGCACCGACTTGAGCCTGTTCAAAGACCGCATCGGCATCGAGTTTTCCTACTTTGACAAGCGCGTGCAGGATCTGCTTCTGAACCGTGACCTTAACTTCAGTTCGGGGTTTAGCACCCGCTTTGATAACGTAGGGAATATGCGCAACCGTGGGGTGGAGTTGCTGGTGCGAGGCACGCCCGTGCAGACGGACAACGTACGCTGGAACATTACAGGCACTTTCACTCATTACAAGAACCGCATCACCAACATTCCGAACGGCCTTGTGACCTTCCCGAATGGGTTTGGCTTGGTGGCAGCCGTTGAGGGTAAGCCCCTTGGCACCTACTACGGCACTTACTCGGCTCGCAACCCCGATGGCTCTCTGCTTCTTACCAGCGCCGGTTTGCCGCAGCGCGAGCGAGGCATCCAGGGTACTTTTGGCGCGGACAATACGCCCCAGCGCGCCGCCGATGGCCAGCCCTCGGGCAACCTCGTGAATGGCGTTTTGGGTGACCCAAACCCACGCTACATTGCCTCGCTCATCAACGAAGTGAGCCTGCTCAACGGGCGTCTGTCGTTCCGGGTTCAGTTTGACACCCAGCAGGATTTCGACGTCTTCAACTTCACTCAGCGGGTGGGGTCTCGCGACATATTCGGCGGCCTAGCTCGCTACGAAGGAGAGCTACGCGGGGAAGTACCGAAGGGTACTAGCACGGCCATTTACAACACGTTTGACCGCTGGATTGAGGATGGTTCCTTCATCAAAATGCGCGAAGCCTCGATAAGCTACCAGATCCGGCCTAAGTTTTTGGGAATGCGCGACTTGCGCTTCTCCGTAGCCGCTCGCAACCTGTGGGTTATTACGGATTATAGCGGCTACGACCCCGAAGTAAATGCCGCCGGACAAAGCAACGCGGTACGCGGCTTCGACTTTGTAGAGGTTCCGATTCCGCGCTCCGTTTCGGTGGGCTTCAATGCGTCGTTTTAATTTTTCTCCCGCTTTTTCTTCTCTCTTGATATGAATCTGCTACTTACTTGGCCGCGCCGGCTAGCTACGCTGCTGCTGAGCAGTTTGCTGCTAGGCAGTACGGCTTGCAACATAGATTTACCAAACCCGAATGCTGCCACCGACGAGCAAACCCTAACCACTCGGGAAGGCGTGTTGGCTCTAAGTGTTGGCTTGCGTCAACTGTATTCTACATCGGCGCTAGAGCCTATTATTCTCACTACTGGCACCACTAGCCGCGAGTTAAAAGGCATTACCACCTTCTTCAATATCACCGAATTGGAGCAAGGTGGAGCGCAACTCTCTCCGAGCAACGCGAATACCTCGGCCTTGTTTGCTCGCAACTATCGTGTAATCCAGGTTGCCGACCAGCTGATTACAGCGGCTCCAGCGGTACTTGCCGCCGATGCAGCGACTCAGAGCGGCGTCCTTGCGCACTCCTATTTGTTCAAGGCGGCAGCGCTGGCCGGGGTAGCCCTCGGGTTTGAGCAGGGCCCCTTGGCAACTGGCCCTGCTCCTACTTTTGTACCACGTCAGCAGTTGCTGCAAGAGGCTATTCGCCTGCTCGACCTAGCGGCTCAAAGTTTGACCACCACGCCCGCGTCGACTGACTTTAACACGCAGGTGCTGAGTTCTACTTTCGACTTACCCAACACGGTGCAAGCTTACCGGGCGCGCATCAACCTAGTAGCGGGCAACTATGCCGCGGCTCTAGCTGCCGCAAACCTAGTCGACCTGACGAAGACTTCGATCTTCACTTACTCGACGCAAAACCCAAATCCTGTTTACCAATTCACGGCCTTAGCCGGCACCAACTTCCGCCCGCGCGACCGGTTCGGACTACCCACTAGCTTGGTAGAAGCTAACGACGGGCGCCTAGCATTTTACCTCGCTGGCGCTGTGGTATCGGATGCTAACAACGGCAGCACCGACAATATCCGCACGCTGGCAGGCTTCTTCAACAGAATAGACAGCCCTATTCCGGCCTACCTGCCCGACGAAATGCGCCTTATTCGTGCGGAGTGCAACCTTCGCTCTTCTACTCCCAACCTTACCGCAGCCCTCACGGACATCAATGCGGTGCGCACGCAAGCCAGCGGCGACCCTTTTGGGGTGAATGCGAATTTGCCAGCGTATGCCGGTGCGGTGACTGCCAGCGCTTTACTCACAGAAGTGTACAAGCAGCGTTGCGCCGAGCTGTACCTCAGCGGGCAGCGCTTGGAAGACAGCCGCCGGTTCGGCCGACCCACGCCGCCTGCTAACCTCACCGAGCGCACGCGCAATTTCTACCCGTACCCGCAGCAGGAGCGCGTGAACAATACCAATACGCCTCCCGACCCGGCTATTTAATCAAGAGCTAGGTTCTAACAAAGAAGCCCGTGCTGAATACTCAGTACGGGCTTCTTTATTTACAAGTGGGCACGTTACCTAATAGCAAACCTAGCTACCGTCCCAGCCAATCCTTAAAATCCGTCACCCGGTCGCCGCTCACGAATACCTCGTGGCGGGGCGTGGGGCGCAGCTCTAGCCGGAGCTTGCCAGCTGAGTAGGTGTGAATGGAATCGATGGAACCTAGGCTCACGAGGTATTGGCGGCTCACGCGGAAAAACTGCCGCGGGTTGAGCAGTTGGGTGAGCTTATCGAGGCTGTATTCAAGGGGCAGCATGGAGCCCTGCTGCGTGGTCAGGAAAACGACTTTCTCTTCGAGGAAGAAGTAAGCAATATCGGATACTTCCACGCTGCGCAGCTTGGGGCCAATGCTAACCATGAACCGGTCGCGGTAGGCTTGCTCACTGGGCTTCGTTACCAGCTGCAACAGCGCCGACAAATCGGGGGCGGCGAAGTGCTGGCGCAGCGCCTTGTACTTCTCAATGGCGGCCACGAGGTCGTCGTAATTAACGGGCTTGAGCAGGTAGTCGATGCTGTTCACCTTGAAGGCCTGGATCATGTATTCGTCGTAGGCCGTGGTGAAAATGACGGGCGTGCTCACCTGCACTTGCTCGAAAATGCGGAAACCTAGGTCGTCTTCCAGGTGAATGTCGAGGAACAGCAGGTCGGGGGCCGGGTGGGTGCGCAGCCAGTCCACGGCCTTTGCTACGGAGGGCAGCTTGGCCAATACCTCAATGCTAGGGTCGTACTTGAGCAATTGGCCTTCGAGCCGGCGGGCCGTTAGGTTTTCGTCTTCAACGATGAGTACTCTCATAACAAAAGCGGAATGCGGACCACAAAGGTGTCGTCGGTTTCCTCAACCCGCACGGGGCGCGGCGTGAGGAGGCGGTAGCGGTTCAGGATATTTTGCAAGCCTAGCCCCGTCGAGGCCGTCACCGTCGGGCGGCGTTGGAGGCTGTTGCGCACCACCAGCTCCTGCTCCTCGAGGCCGATGCACACGTGCAGCGGGTTCTCGACCGACATCTGGTTGTGTTTCACGGCATTTTCGACGAGCAGCTGCAAGGTCAGCGGCGCCACGCGGTAGTGCTGCCGGTCGGCTTCGGGTATGTCGAGCACCACGTCGAACTTCTCCTCGAAGCGAATTTTGAGCAGAAACGTGTACGACTTGATGAAGTCTAGCTCGGTGCTGAGTGGTACTAGGTCGTTGTCTTTTTGCTCTAGCGTGTAGCGGTACGAGCGGGAAAGCTGGTCGATGAACTTCTCCGATAGCTCCGCGTCCACGTACACCAGCGACGACAAAATGCTAAGGCTGTTGAACAAAAAGTGCGGGTTGACCTGGTTTTTGAGCGCCGCAAACTGTGCTTGCAGGTTTTCGTTTTCCAGCTGCTCGGTGCGCCGGTGGAAGGCACGCACCCGCAGCAAGGCCCGGCTATTGGCAATCAGATAAAACGCCGACAACATCAGCATTAGGAAGAAGCCTTCGTTGGCGCGGCGAAACAACGATATGTGTTCGGGACTGAGCGCTATGCGGGGTGACCGGTGCTCTGCGTGTGGCAAGAACCTGGTGAGCAAGTACATAACACTGCCATAAGCCATCAAAAAAGCAGCCGCTAGCGCCGTGGAAGTAAGCAGGGTAATCAGCTGCGCCGGCAACCGCAGTTCCAGCAAGAAGTCTTCCCCAAACCACCCGAACAACCGGTGCTGAATCCATTCAACTAGGCTGAGCCACACAAAATAAAATAGCACCATGACCACGCTACCGATGAAAAACAGCGGCAGGCCGCGTTGCACGCCAGTCCAGCTCCGGTCCCACTCCGGAAAGTTGACGTAGGTCAGAATGGGATAGTAGATGACGATTAGGCTCAGGGCTAGCTTCCATTTCTGGCGGCTGCTCAGGTGGTAGGTTTCGGTGGGTAAGGGCATTCGGGCGAAAAGAAGAGTAGCATCAGCTGAAAGCTACCCAAGAAAGTACTAGGTTTTCAGCTAATTACGATTTTGCCGACAATATGAGGAACCTCGTGTGCTCCCTCAGAACGTCATTCCGACCCTAGGAGGAATCTTGCGTGCCGGGCTAGCTTCAGTCGGCAGGAATTTACCACCACAACGACTTCAAGCGAGATTCCTCCTAGGGTCGGAATGACGTTCTTCTGCTACTGCCCAGCACCGCCGGGCTGCGTGGTGCTTTGGTTACCACCGCCGCCTTTCAGGTCGTCGTTGTTTACGGACTTCTTACGGCGTGGGGCTTGGTCGACGGTCAGCTTGCCGATGCGGTAGCTGAAGTTGACGCGGAAGCTGAGCATGCGCATTTCGTTCACGCTGTTTTGGGTGATGAGCGGCGACACCACCTCGTTGCGCATCTTGAACCTAGGGGTCAGGAAGTTTTCGGCGCCGAAGCCAATGCTGCCTTTCTTATCCCACAGGTCGCGCTTGATGTTCAGGCTATAGATGCCGAAGCCGCTCTGGTAGCCTTGCAGCTGCACCTGCCGCCCGCGGTAGAAGCCGAAGAATTGCAGGCCCCAGTTTTTGGCGAAGGTATAGTTACCAAACAGACGGGCGCTGACTACCCAACCGCGGTTTTTGGCGTTGTAAAGCGGGTCGCTCACGTTGTTGTTCAACACGGCGTAGTAGAGGTCGGGGCCGCCGTTGAGCGTGAGCTTGTTGTTGAGGTTCACGTTGGCAAAAGCGCTCAGGCCGTACGCCTTTTCCTCCCCGATGTTAGCGTAGGTCGTCTGGATGGTGTCGCCGCCCAGCACGTTGCGCACCGCCTGAATAGAGCCCGTGGTGTTGCGGGCAAAGGCGCTGAAGTTCAGCATGGTGCCCTTCAGGAACGTGCTGTACGACACCTCCACGTTGTTGGTATACTCGGGACGCAGCAGCGGATTACCCTGCGTGACGTTTAGTGGGTTGGAAGCCTGCAAGTTCGGGTTTAGAAACTGCAACGAGGGGCGCTGAATACGGCGGTTATAGGCCACTTTCACCAGGTTGCCGTTCTTGAGTTTGCGCGACAAGTTCACACTCGGCACCAGCACGCCATAAGAGGGCAAACTCACGGTTTCGTTCGTCTGGAAGTCGGCGTCGATGGTGGTGTGTTCGTAGCGCGTGCCGGCCTTCAGGGTGTAGTTCTTCAGGAAGTTGAGCGTGTACGACACGTAAGCGGCGGCCACATTCTGGTTGTAAGTGAATATGTTGGAGAGGTTGCTGCTCACAATTGGCAGGAACTCGCCATTATCGCCCGCAGCCGCTAGATACGCGTACTCGCTGCGCACGCGGCGCATGATGTCCTTGCCCCCTAGCTCCAGCAGTTGGTTTTTCCCGATGGGCGCCTGGTAATCGGCCTGCACCGTGACCTCTTGGTTGTAGCTGTCGTTCTCGTTTTTGAGGCGCTGCGCCGTTTCGCTGCTTGCACCTAGGATGTTGTTGGTGAAGTTATTCGTGGCATTGGTGCGGCTATACAGCGTCAGGAAGCTGAACTCGTGCTGGGGCTTTTCGAACAAGTGGGTGTAGGTGAGGTTCACGTCCAGGTTGTTCGTTTCGTCGGCCACGCGCACGTTGCGCAAGCTGCTTGAGCGCAGCACGTCCTCGGCGTAGGTTTGGGTCAGCAGGCCGGTTTGGTACGAGTTGAAGTTGCGCACCCCCACCTGCGCGCCCAGCGACAACGAATTCTGCTTGTCGATGTCATAATCCCAGCCGAAGTTGTAGCGCCCAAAGGTGTAGCGTGAGCGGGTGTCGGCCTCCTGCGTGGTGCGCAGCTGGCTACCGTCGAGGGGGTTGGTAGTGAGCTGGGTGTTGCTGAAGTGACCAGGCGTGTTGTAGCCGGTGCGGCCGCCGCCACCGAGCGAGAAACCCATCTTGCCCACCTTGTAGCTGGCGTTTAACCCTAGGTCGGAGCCGCGCAGGCCGCCGCTTAGGCGCATATCCAGGGTTTTGCCTTGCAGATTGTCTTTCTTGGTGATGATGTTGATAATGCCACCCGAGCCTTCTGCGTCGTACTTGGCCGAGGGCGAAGTAATGACCTCCACCGACTTGATTTGGTCGGCCGGAATCTGCTTCAGTGCGTCAGCTAGGTTGCTGGCCGCAATGGTGCTGGGCTTGTTGTTAATCAGCACTTTGATATTGCTAGAGCCCCGTAACGACACGTTGCCGTCGAGGTCGACGCTGAGCAGGGGCACGCGCTTGAGCACGTCGGTGGCGTCGCCGCCGCGGGTGGTTTCGTCCTTCTCGGCGTTGTAGACGGTGCGGTCGACTTTCTCCTCAATCAAAGCCCGCTGGCCTTCCACGCGCACCTCCCCGAGCTGCGTAGTAGAGCTAGCCAGCGTGAGCTGACCTAGGTTCACTGACTCGCCTTTCTCCGTGAATACCAAGCCCGTTTTATCCGTCTGCTTGTATCCCAAAAAGCTGACTTGCAGCGTGTAGCTACCCGCGCCGATGCTATTGATGATGAATTTGCCGTTGTCGTCGCACACGGTGCCGTCCACGGCTTTGCCGGTGGCGATATTCAGGAGCGCGACCGTGGCAAACGGCACGGGCTTCTTGGTGGCCGCATCCAGCACGGTCCCCGTGACTTTGCCACTGCCTTTTGGTGCAGCGGGGGCACCCGTGGGCGGGGTGACGCCGGCGGGCGGGGCGCCACCGGGGGCGGCCGTTTGGGCTTCGGTTACGAGTGGAGAACTAGCCAGGGCTAGGTAGAGGAGCGCTTTTTTCATAGAAAGGATCATCCAGCTTATGTCGAGCAGAAGGATGACGGCACGAAACTACCAGCGCGCTACTGGCTCCTAAAATCAATCATGCCGAATGGCGTTTTTCGGGAGCTGAACCCGCAGGATACGGACCCGAGCGGTGAAGCACCTAGCCTCCGAGCAGCCCACCACACCGATTAGGAATGCCGGAACCGTGTAGGGACGCAACCCTTTGCGTCTCGTCGTTGCAGCTGTTGTTTGCCTAGGTTGTTCTCAGTGAGTCTTTCAACGCGGAGACGCAAAGTATTGCGTCTCTACACGGATTTTCTCGGTCAAAATGTCGGTGGTTAAGAGCCGCAACTGACCTAGAAAAAGCGCCGCAAGCCGCAGCCGCTTCAAGGATAAAAAGCGGCTTTCGGTCGAGCGAAGTGGTTATATAGCCGAGTTAGCGTGGAGCGCAGCCAAGCTGCTCTTTAGCTTTGGCCAGGTCAGCAAGGAAGTTCACCCTTACTTCATGGTGGTTCTCGTCCTTTCTACCTGCTTGCCTCTACTTACTAACAACTAAACGGTTTTCGTCATGAAAAACAGCCAGCAGCGCCCCAAAGACGAGGATGAAATGCAGCTTCAGGCCGTACTCTCCGCCGATCAGTACGCCAAATACCAGAGCCAGCAAGCCGCGGGCAAACATAAGTATAATGGCATGTCGGGGCGCCGGCCGCCGCGGCGCTAGCGCAGCATTTGCCTCTGCCGCCAGCAATGATAAAAAGCGGCTTTGATCGGGAAAATCATCCCCTCGGCCGACTTCCCTCCTTTTGCGCCAGCCTTCCCGGTAGCTTGGGGGCATCATCCCTACCGCGAGTGCCTCACCCGGCGGCTATTCATCTTTCCATCTCTATTTTATGAAGCTTTTATTTCTGGGCTTGTGCCTAGCTAGCGTGCTTGGTAAGCCCGCGCACCATGTTGCCTCTAGCCTGCGGCAAGGTCTTGAGCAGGAAACGCCTGGTCGTCGCCCGCCGGGTGGCCCCGGTCCAATGTCGGCCGAGCTACTGAAGGATCTGAACTTATCGGCCGATCAGCAGGAGCGCGTCGATGCTATTTTCAAGAATCAACAGCAGGAAATGGAAGACCTGCGCAGCAGCACCGGCAACGACCACGACCACGACAAAATAATGAGCAGCATGCGCAAGCTGGAAAGTCAGGCCGATGCCCAGTTGAAAGCGACGCTAACCAGCGAGCAGTACGCGAAGTACCAAGCCAAGAAAAAAGACCGCCCGCGGCCGCCCAAAGACGGGCATGCGCCGCCGCGAGACAGCCAGTAAGAACCTAGCCCGAGAAGCTCAGACTGCGGAGCAAGGAAGCCCAGCGGTTTGAACTACCTAGGTTTATTCGCTCGCCAAAACTGCCCCAAGCGTAGGTTCAGCTTTAGCGCTGAAGCTGAACCTAGGTTTGCTAGTAAGCTCAGCAGGAGCTCACCTCTCACCTCGATCTTCGTTACGGCACCCGCATACCTGATGCTTAAACGGGCACACTTTTCTTTCCTCGGTCTTATTGGGTTTCTTATGCTTGCTCAGCAGCTCACGTCTTCCGTTCTCTTGTTTGAGAACTCCCTTGGCCACATAACACAAGAGCCTGACCATCAGCTCATCTGTTTATGTTGGCACCCCGTGCTACGCGACGTGAGCGGCCTCCAGCCGCTGTTGCGCCAACTCTTGCAGGCGCAGCACCTTACCCATTACCCGAAGCTGCTCCTCGATGAGCACGAGGCAGCGCCTTACGCAGAAGCGGCCAAAAGCTGGATGGTGAACGAATGGCTGCCGCGCCTACCTAGCTTAGGTGGCTTCCAATCCGTGGCTTGCGTGGTCGCCACGAATGTATTCGCCCGACTCTCTGCCGTGCCGGTCATTGCCCAAGCGCAGCATCTGCATCTCCCCTACCGTTCTTTCGACACGGAGCCCGAGGCACGGGCTTGGTTGCAGCTGCAATAAAACCCTGATGCACAGACGCGCAACCTAGGTACGCCCCTCAGCTATAGCTAGGTTATGGCAGGTGGCGTGCCAGGGACAGGTGAGCAAGTGGTCGTTCACGATGCCGGCCGTTTGCAGGATGTTGTAGCACGTCATGGGTCCGGTCATCACGAAGCCGCGCCGTTTCAGATCCTTGCTCATGGCCTCACTCTCGGGCGAGGAGAGCGGTACGGGGTTTAGTTCACTCCGCTGGTTGTCAACAGTTTTGCCGCCCACGTACTCATAGAAGAACGGCAGCAGGCCCGTTTCGCCCCCTAGCTCTTGTTCCAACTTCAGCCATGCCTGGGCGTTTTGCACGGTGCCTTCCAGCTTACGCCGATTCCGAATGATGCGCGCGTCCTGCATCAGTTCGGCGATGTCATCTTCCCCAAAGCGCGCTAGTCGCACTGGGTCGAAGCCGGCCAGCAGCTCCCGAAACGCCTCGCGCCGCTTGAGCACCACCGGAAAGTCGAAGCCTAGCTGGAACGTGTGCAACACGAGGTATTCAAACAAGATGCTCGCCTCAGCCACTGGCTCGCCCCATTCATGATCGTGGAAGTCGCGCAGCAGTTCGCTGCGTTCAGCCCAGGGGCAGCGCGGAAGGCTTAGGGAAGTAGGGGCTAGCATTTTGCTTAAATATAAGATGGACTTTCCCGGTCCGACGGTTGAGGCCGTCGGACCGGTTGTCATTAGAACGAGCTTCGTGCTGCCGTTGGAACCCTGACAGGACTTGAAGCCCCGGTCAGGGTTTTGAAAGTACGTGCACCTAACTTTTGCGGACGCCCGCAGCCGACAACCGGTCGGACGCAGGTGCGCCCGACTAGGCACACACGCTGGGCTTCGTTCCTAACCTACGAGCGGGCCCTGAAACTTGGGTGCCACGCGCAGCTTCGAGGCTTGCTCGTAGGCGTAAGCCAACGTGAACAAGCTAGCTTCGCTGTAGGCTGATCCTACAAAAGACAGGCCCACCGGCAGCCCATGCGCTAGGCCCATCGGCACGGTGATGTGCGGGTAGCCCGCCATGGCCGCCGGCGATGAAAAGCCGGGCCCTTTCCATGAGTCGCCATTCACCAGATCAATGCAGGGCGAAGGTCCATTGGTGATGGCCACGATGGCGTCGAGCTTGTCTTTCTGCAACGTCGAATCCAGGGCGTGGCGGGCGCCGTTGCGCGATTTGCTCACCGCTTCCTTGTACTTCGGGCTGGCAAGGCCGTCGAGCTTCTGCGACGATTCCAGCGTTTCCTGCTGAAAGAACGGCATGGCCTTGGCCTTGTTTTGGGTGTTGAAAGCAATAACGTCTTGCAGGGTTTTCACCGGCGCGCCAGCCGTAGCTAGGTACTTGTTCACCCCATCTTTAAACTCGTAGAGCAGCACGTTGTACTCGGCTTCGCCGAGCGAGTCGGTTTGCTTTTCCACGTCAACTTCCACGATGGTTGCGCCTTGCGCTTTCAACAGCGCCACGGCCTGCTGAAACAGAGGCACCGCATCCGACTCGCCTTTCAGGTGGCCTTTTTCTACCCCAATGCGCTTGCCTTTCAAGCCATTAGTATCCAAAAACTTGGTGTAGTCAGGCTGCGCTTTGCCGGTGCTTTCCTGCGTGACAGCATCAGCAGAATCGACGCCGGCGAGGGCGGCGAGCAAAATAGCGGCGTCGCGCACGGTACGCGCCATGGGGCCGGCCGTATCCTGGGTGGCTGAAATCGGGATGATACCCGCGCGGCTCAGCAGCCCAACCGTCGGCTTTACGCCCACAATGCCTGAGCACGACGACGGCGACACCACCGAGCCGTCGGTTTCGGTGCCGATGGCTACCGCACACATGCTCGCCGACACGGCCACGCCTGAGCCCGAGCTAGACCCGCTGGGCGTGCGGTCGGTGATGTAGGCATTCCTAGTTTGGCCGCCGCGGCTGCTCCAGCCGCTGGTGCTGCGCGAGGAGCGGAAGTTGGCCCACTCGCTCAGGTTCGTTTTGCCGAGCAGCACGGCGCCTGCTTCGCGTAACTTCTTTACAATGAAGGCGTCCTGCGCCGCTTTGTGTCCAGCCAGCGCCAAGGAACCCGCCGTGGTCTGCATCTTGTCGCCGCTGTCGATGTTGTCTTTGATGAGCACCGGAATGCCGTGCAAGGGCCCGCGCACCTTGCCGGCTTTGCGCTCCTTGTCGAGGGCATCAGCAATGGATAGGGCGTCAGGATTAACCTCGATGACGGCTCGCAACCTAGGTCCCTTCTGGTCGATGGCCTCTATGCGCTTCAGGTATAGCTCGGTAATGGCGCGGGACGTCAGTTGGCCGCCGCTCATTTTGGTCTGTAAGTCGTTAACGGTGGCCTCGTTGAGCTCAAACGAATCAGCAGCCTCGGGTGGGCCCGCGCCGTCCGGCTGCTTGCCCTGTTCTGGCGCCGAGGTGCACGCACTCAAGGAAAGAGTGGATAGGGCAAGGCCAGTGAGGCCACTAGTGCGCAGAAATATTCTTCGGTCCATGCAGCGTTTTTGTTCGTAAGATAGGCGCTAGGGCCGTGCGCCGCTAACCCGCCATTGGCTTTTTCGACGCTCAACTTCTTTCCGCCAGCCCTAGCTTACTCGACGGCAGCATGACGCTGGTGGTGCGGTTGCCGCTCCAGGTATTACTTTTACCAAGCAGCACGTTGCCGACGCGGACATACCGATTTACGGTGGCCAACGTTATGCTCGTGTTGTACCTAGCTAGTCCCGTCATTTGTCGGAAAAGCGTGGGTGCTATGCTGCCGTCTGCTTGTGCTGCAAGCCCTTCTCCGTCCAGTTATCGCAGTTCCTGAATGCTTATCTCGCGTTTCCTCCGCTCTTCTCTTACCCTGTCGCTCCTCGGCAGCACGCTGCTGGTATTGGCCCCTAGCTGCACCGACGACACCGACGACTTATCATTGAAGAACCAGGAAACCATTACGTTTCCTAACACCGAAACGAAGCAGGCGCTATACCCCGAAGGCGTACAATTCGACGCGCAAAACAATTACTTCGTTGTGAGCTCCGAAAGCTTTGGCACGATTGGGCGCGTGACTGACTACGGCACGTACGAACCATTTATCAATGATACTAGCCTGATATCTAGCGTCGGCCTGAGCATAGACAGAACCCGCCCCCGACTGCTGGTAGCCGTTTCGGACCCCGGCTACAACACCGCCCGCTCCACGCCGCGCACCCTGCGGAAGACGGCTCGGGTGGTTATTTTCAACAGTACTACCGGCGTACGCACCAACTACCTAGCTCTGGACAAGATTTTTCGCCCAGGCCAGCCGCATTTTGCCAACGACATAGCCCTGGACGGCTCGGGCAACGCATACGTCACCGACAGCTATTCGCCAGTCATTTATAGAATAAATACCCAGAGTGCTTTTAGCCTTTTCAAGCAGGATACGCTATTCGCACCGTCCGGCCCAGGAATAATTGGGCTCAACGGCATTGCGTATAATGCTAAAGGCTACGTGGTCACGGTTAAGTCGGACACGGGTGTGCTGTTCAAGATTCCGGTTAACACCAACGGCACAGGCGGCGACGTCACCAAAGTCACTACCGACCAAGACCTGACCGGCGGCGACGGGCTGCTTTTCCAGGGCGACTCCACGCTGCTAGTGGTACTCAACAAGCAAAACAAAGTCGTACGGCTCCATAGCACCGACAACTGGGCCACGGCAACCACCACGGGCACCTTTACTACCCCCGACGCGTACCCCACTACCCTAGCCCGGCGCACGGACCAGGAACCCTACGTGCTGTACTCGCACCTGAATGCTTTGCAGAGCAACCAGCAGCCGCCAGTTGTCAAGTTCACGATTCAAAAAGTACGGTTCTAGCCTAGGCTAGTTTACTCTGCCTCGCTAAACGTTTGCGCCATTTTTTGGGGCACCCCGATGCTGTTGAGCATGCCACTCACCAAGCCTTGGCGCCACAACGAAAACACCGATAAACGCAGGTCGCGGCGGCTCTGAATGTAACCAGGCTTGAGCGTGCCGCGGCGGCGCGGGTTCTCATCGCGAATTACTACTACGTTCACCAATTTCGACTTCACTCTTGAAAGCAGGTTTTTGTGGTCGGCGCCGCCGTCTTTCGCCAGGAAGGTAAGCTGCAAGTCAGCGTATTGCGCCCGCATAATGCCTTCGATGTGGCGCCGGTCGGCCCGCATCTGTACGAACACGTGCTTTATTTGCCCGCTCTTGAACCCTACTAGGCGGCAAGGCTGCGTGATGGAGTTGAGCATGGTGATGGGCGCCGCGCCAAACATTCCTTCCACCCGGTGCCGTCCTTGCGGGTCGAGCAGGGGCAGCCAGAACGTGGCCCGCACGTGGCACTGGTTCTGTATCCACCCCGATACACGCGCCACAACGGGGTGCGTGTTCGTCATGCGGCGCGGGTCGTTGGTGATGTTGGTGATGGTGCCTTGCAAACGGTTCAGACTCATGGAGCCCGCGCGCTCACTTTGTGGCGACAAGTAGGTGAAATACATGTTGCAGTCCGTAACGCGCAACTGGCGTATGTCGACCCGAAAAGGCAGCCTACCGATGGCATCCGGCGTGGCCACCGACTTTTCCGGGTTGAGCGCAAACCGTCCGTCGCCCGCCACCTTGATGCGCGGGTGCCTAGCTTCTACCTGCTGCACCGCCAGCGTTTTCCGATTGGCTAGGGCGGCGTAATTAAACCCGAGCAGGCGCAGGTACGGCAGCCGCACCGTGAGGTGCGGAGACTGGTGGTGTTTCCGCCGGTTCAGGGCGGCCGGGGAAAGAGTTGGCACTAGCGTTACTTCCTCTAGCTGCAACAGGCCAGGCTCGGTGGCTAGGCGCATGCGCTGATACGCCAGCCGGTAGTTAGGCGCGTCCAGCAGCACGGCGCCCGCCCCCGTTTGTCCGGCCCACGCTTGGCCGTAGTAAACGCGGCTGACATCGCGTGCGCCCACGGCGTCAATCCGCAGGTTACGCCCGCTCAGTACTACGTCGTACACTTGCGGACTGCGCCGGTTGCCCGTTATGCGCCCCTGGCCGTGGTTTATCACCGCATGGGCGAGTTGCACCTGGTCGAAGTAAGGCGCTAGCAGCTTATGCAGGGCGGGCGGTGGCACGGCCGGCGGCTTAAACGTGATACGGGGCCGCTCAAACAGCAAGGAGTCGGCGCGGAACTGCCGGCGTTGCAAATCAGCCGTTTGCAGCCCCGTTAGGGCTAGGTGGGGTAGCACGAGCGCCACCTGCATCGCTCCCTTTGCCCCGCCGGTACGTGCCGGTACTACCCGCAACGAATCCAGGGTAAGCCGGTGAGCCTCGGAAGAAAACCGCACGGCGGCGAGGGCCAACCGGTGCGCTTGCACGGCAGCGACCACACCAGCCGCCCGAACTTCTAGGCTTGCCGCGTACCCAATGCGCTGCGTATCAGCTGCCCCAGCAGCACTGAGCAGAATGTCTCGGGCGTGAACGTCGCCGCGGCGTAACAAGGCAAGCGGCTGCCGCCCCGGACCATACCTAGCTTCCAGGCCACGCACTTCCAACGAGCGCACCCGTATGCCAGCTAGCTGAAAAGGCAGCTGCTCATACAAGGGCTTGTTATTTTTTGAGGATGCAGCGCCCGGCAAGGCCAGCACGTGTACGCGAGGGGCATCTAGCAGCAAGCGTTCTACGGGCAATACCCCGTGCCGGAGCAGCGCCCCCACCCCGATGCCCGTAATGAACAGTTCTTTGAGCTCAAGCGTAGCTCGCGGCCATTGCGCCCCGGCTCCTCGAAACCGAGCTGCCGAACCGGGCTCTAAGCGCACGCCGCGCAGGCGTACTGAGCGCCGCCACCAGCTCGTGTGTAGTTCCGCTACGTGCAGTTGATAACGCCCCGCCGAGCGTTCCGTGACTTGTTCTTCCAGCTTTCGGCGCAACCACGGATCGAGCAACAGCGAGGCAGCTGTGAGCAAACCGCCCAGGATGAGCAAGCCAACTAGCAACCACTTCAGCCCGTGGCTACGTGAGCGGACAGTCATTGCGTTTGCGGCAGAGGGAGTGACTGGCAGCGTAGACAAGATGAACTATACTTTGGTAAGAGACAAACTCCCTAAACGATAAAGCTAGCTATTCGGGTTTGTAATTTAGCAGGATGGCTTCTTTTGCATAGCTCCGGCCAGGTTCGTCGCCCCATGCTAGCTAGCGAAGGTCGCCCTGGCCAAACTTTCGCTATTTCTTTCCATGTTTACCACCTCATCCGGAATAACCTAGCTCTACCTTGCTGCTCCTATGTCCGATTCCGATCCGCTAGCGCAGGCGCTGCTCGCCTCATTTCGCCACAGTTTCACGAGTTATAAGAGTCTCTGCGACCGTGCTTTGGCCCAGCTCACGCCCGCCGAGTGGCTGTTTTGTCCGGCGCCGGGGGCTAATAGTGCTGCCGTGATTGTGCAGCACATGGTGGGAAATCTTCGCTCCCGCTTCACCGATTTTCTAACCAGCGACGGGGAAAAGCCCGATCGTCGGCGCGACCAGGAATTTGAGGAGCCAGTTGCGCCAACGGTGGTGCCGGAACTGCAGCAGCAGTGGGAGGCCGCCTGGGCCATTTTACTCACCTTGTTTGATACGCTTCAGCCCGACGATTTACTTCGCACGGTCACAATCCGCGGCGAGGCCCACACGGCTTTGGCAGCCTTGCAACGGCAAGTAGCACACTACGCGTATCATACGGGGCAATTAGTACAGCTTGCCAAACACTTACGCGGCCGGGCGTGGCAAACGCTCAGCATTCCGCGGGGTCAGAGCGAGCAGTTTACGCGCGAAGTTCAGCGCCAAGTCAACAACAACTAGTCTTTCAGAGTACACCACTCTATGCTCGCTATAACTTCGCTGCTCAGCCCTCCGCACGCCCGACGTATCAACAAGATTATCAAACGGCTGGAAACTGACTTTGGTCTCGACGACGTGCAAGCCACCCCCGATCCGCACATCACCTACCAGCTAGCCGGGGTCAGCAAACTACAAGCCCTGAAAGATGTGTTGCACGATATTGCCGCAACCACCAAGCCCTTTCCGGTGCACACGACGGGCCTAGGGGTATTTCCGGGCCCTAATCCCGTTATCTATATCCCGGTGCTGCGCTCCGATGCACTCAACCAGCTCCACCACCGCATCCTGACGGCTACCGCCCCGCTCTGCCTCCGCACCGATAAGTTTAGCAACCCAGAGTGCTGGCTGCCGCATATTTCCCTGGCCCTCCACGATACAACCCCCGATCTGCTGGGCCCTGTACTACAGTTTCTTAACCGAGAAACTTACAACCTAAAGATCGTCATCAACAACATCACCATTCTACGCCAGGAGGGCACCCAGTTTGTGCGCGAAGAATGCTTTACCCTGACCGGTGAAGGCGTTGCGCCCTAGCTCCTGAGCGGAGCGCGGTGATTTTCTCGCGCCCGTGCCCGACCTTTGGTCCCTCACAAACCAATCCTTCTTCTTTTATGTACAGTATCGTACTCGCCTTGCACTCCTGGTCTCGCTGGCTGGTTATCGTTTTTGGCCTGATTGCCGTGTTTCGAGCCTTGGGCGGCTGGCAGGGCCGGCGGGCCTACCTAGGCGCCGACAACGGTATGGGGGCGGCTTTCGTGGGCTCTATGCACTTGCAGCTGCTACTCGGGCTAATTTTATACCTAGGTCTGAGTCCGTTAGGCTTGCATACGATGCAAGCCATGGGGGGCGCTGCCATGAAAAACCCCGTGACACGGTTCTGGGGTGTAGAGCACATCACCGCCATGATTTTGGCCGTCATCTTTGCCCAGGTCGGCCGCACGCTCTCTAAGAAGGCGACAGACCCTGTACGCAAGCACAAACTTGCTTTCGTCTGGTTTACCATCGCCCTAGTCCTAGTACTACTCATGATTCCGTGGGGCATTTGGAATCCGGCCCGCCCCTTGTTCCGGTTATAATATTTCAAGAGCTGCGTCGTTCCTAGAAACGGCGCAGCTCTTGCACTTTAAGAGTATGCGATTATCTTTATCCAGCTTTATTTAGCGCTTACTTGTATTTTATGAATCAGCGCAACATTATTGCTTACTATATAAAATAATACTAATACTCAACTATAACTATTAGTATTCCCGCTCGTATTACTACCAAGCACAACACTTACTCTGAGTTCTAACCGGCAACACATCTACGTAACGTGCAAAAGTCAGTAACCAAATCCCGCTTATCTCCCGACGAGTTTTGTCATCTTATCGATTTGCATTTGCAAAAGCTAGAGACCTGCTTGGATACGCAGCCTCAGTACGGTAGCGTATTAGAGGCACTCCGCCAGAATCTAGAAGATTATAAGAAGACAAAGATGGTTGTGAACCGCTAATAGCGGTTGGTTACTAGTCTGTGTTTGCGTAGCTGAACAAAAAGCAAAAGAAACAGCCTCCCGCTTAACACAGAAGGCTGTTTCACAAATAGTTATCGCATTATCTATCTAGCTTATCTTATCACTTCAGTAGTAACACAGGCTATTCATAATATTGATACTCGTATTTAGATTTGCTAACCAAAGCACCTAGCTTGTTGTAAGTCCGCTGCTCCGTTAAATTGCCTTTTGCGTCGAACGTGTTGACGGCTTTCACCTTCACATTAGCAGCTGGGTAATCTACTTCTACGCCGGTGTTGTTACCATTGTCATCGTAGGTATTCGTGGTTTTGGACTTTACCTCCCCGTTCTCGTTGAGCTGGGTTGTCTCCGTCATGTTGCCTTTGGCATCGTAGGCATTAAGCAAGCGCAACTTCTTGTTTTGCACCTGGTTCACCTGTTCAATGATGTTTCCGTTGCTGTCGTACACGTAGTCGATGGCGGATAAAATGGAGCCATCGGCCTGCCGGGAAACGGCCTTCACCACATCACCGGCTTCGTTATAAGACATTTCTAGCTTGATATAGAGCTTGCGCTTCGGATCAGTCTCGTTGTTCTGGGTTAGCATTTCGGTCAGCTTGCCATTGGCGTCGTAGTTATTCTTGGTTTTCACCAGCAGCGAGCCGTCCTCGTTAAGACTAGTCGATTCGACCAAATTATCTTGCTCATCGTAGCTGTAGCTGATTTGAGCGGGGTTCTTATGGTCTATGCCCCCACCATTGCCTTGCGAGGCATCCGTCTTCTCGATGTTGCCTTTGGCGTTGTACTGGTTCTTCAGCTTCCGATCTACGCTGCCATCCCGCTTGAACTTGGTTTCCTCCAGCAAGTTGCCTTCGGGGTCGTAGGATCGTTCCACTTGCTTCACCCCTGTTTCGGATACTATACCATTCGGGGCATCATATACCGTCACGGCCTCGCTCTTAATCTTAGCGGCCTTGACCTTATTTTTCTTGCCGTTCAATGCCGTCTTGCGGTCGTTCTTAGGCTTTTTTGGTCCGCCTTGGGCACTCGCCTCATGGGTGCTGAGGAAGCTTAGCAACAGACAAGCTCCTATAAAGCGCGCTAACCACGTAACGTTTACGATCCGGAACATGCTATACCGAGAAAAAATGAAGTTAGTAGTTGACTGAACGTGAGTTGCTTACTAGCGCACCAGCGTAACGGCGCCGGCTGGGGCTTTGGTGCGAGCTAGCTTGGTGGCGCGGCGCTTAGTGGGCTGTTTAGCGGTAGCCTGCTGCAATTCGGAGAGCTTACTGGCCAATCCTTGCAGATGTCCTACTTCTTTGCGGAGCTGCGTTAGTTCTTGGCTGTTTTTCTCTTGCAGGGCGCGGTTTTGCGACAACATGGCCTTTAGGTTATCCCGCTCGCGCACTTCTTGCTGCAATAGTTTGGCTACGTCGCCGGCATTCAAACCCACCACCACGTTCACGAGCTTTTCTTCGGCGCCATCGGCGCTGGCCCAAGCCCGCCCGATTACTTTGGCGTATTCATCGGCCGTCATAGAGCTAGGTGCTACGGCAATACCCACGCCGTCGTAGAGGCCAGAAGGAATAATATAATCCCCATCGCGCACGGCACCCCGCACCTTCACCGGAATCTGCCCCATAAAGGCTACTTTCTCGCTCAGGTGCTCTTGGCCCGGCTTGGGCATATTCCCTAGCACAATCGGGGCGGTCGAGACGGCGAGCAGTTGCTGGGCGTTGCGCGTGTCTTTCGTGATTTTGCCACCTTGCACCCCTACAATGTCGCCAGCGTTTATTTCCTCCTTCGGGTCTAGGCGGGTCAGCCACTCGGCGTAGTCACCGGAGCCCGAAGAGTAACTCACGCCAATGTTGGCGCCGCGAATACCTTGCACAGCCGCGTAATAGGCAATATCTGCCGTAATCCAGACAATATCTGCCACCTCAAACGGCGTGGCGGCAATGGCTACGCCGAGTGAGGCCACTTTCACACCCTGATAAACCAGCTCCGCAATGAACTCCGGATCAGAGGCATAATCGGCAGAGTTCTGGCCTTCCACGGCCCCGCGCAGCCCTCCATTATCGAAGAAGCCAATGAAGTTCTTATCGCTGTTAGTGCTTTGGCCGCTACTGTTCACTTTGATGGCCATGCCGTTGCGGGCAGCATCTACGTAAACTGGGTAATTGTTCGAGTCGTTGTCGGCGCCATCCACGGTACTTTTTACCGTCACGCGGCCGTTCGTTCCTACCGAAAACTTGCTGGCAGAACCGTCGCCAACCTGCACGCTCAGGGGCGCTACAGAAGCATCAGACGGTGCCGTCACGTTGAGGTTCTTATTGACCGTCAGCGCGTTTTTGACCGTTAGGTTGTTACCGATAGTGCCGTTGTTTTTGGCAACAATATCGACGAACTCCGAAGAGCCCGCTACGCTTAAGTTGCCGGTCAAGGCCGTATTACCGTACACACTCAGAGATTTACCCACGTACAGTGCCCCTCCGATGCCCGTACCGCCCGACACGACCAAGGCCCCGCTGCTGACGTTGGTGGCCTCGGCTAGGTTCTGCAACTTGGTCGTGCCGTTGATGACCGTATTACCCGTGATGGTGGTATTGCCCGCTACCCCTAGGGTGCTGCCCAGCGTGGTGGCCCCGTTAACGCTGAGGGTATTTTTCAGGGTCGTTGCCTGATCTACCGTGAGCGTACCCGTCAAAGAGGTGGCGCTGGTCCGGGCTACGGTGAAAGGGCCGTTGCTCGTAGTGGAGCCACCTACGGTATTGAAATACGCATTTTGCTTCACCGTCAAATCGTTGCCGATAAGCGCGTTGCGGTCGATGGCAGCATCGCGACCCACGCGAAAGTCATTGCCCACATTTAGGTTCGTCTTGATGTTTACGTCGCCGGCGCTGGTGATACGCAGGCGCTCCAGATCGTTCGTCACAATCACCAAGTCAGCCAAATCCGTAGTGCCTAGCTTGTCGGTAGTAGGGTCGGATTTCGAGTTACCGAACAACGACCAGTTTTGAGAAGGAACCCCGTTGGCGCCTTGCAGCCCGATCGTTGGCCCGCCCTTGGCCGACGTTTCGCCCGAGAGGCGCGCGGCCGTGCCGGCAAAGAAAGCGTAGGGCACCGACAGCAGCTCCGAGGCGCCCATCAGCTTGTAGTTAGTACCCCCAGCAGCATCCATTTCTACTTGCAGGTACTGATTGCCGCTACCCCAATTGATGTCCGTAAAAGCGCCTTTCACCGCTTGCCCCCGCCCAACGGGCAGCGAGAAAGAGCCATAGGCATTCGTGAAAGCCTTATGCGTTTCGGTGTAAACCGCCGCGCCCTGTGCTCCGCCGGCCAATACGCTGATGCGCAAGGAAATAACTTTGCTTTGCAGCAGTTTGCCGGCTTCATCGCGGGCGATGCCCTGGTAGTTCATAGCCTGCGGCACCTGCGCCATGGCCGCCCAAGAGGTGCCGAGCATTAGCCCAAGCGCGAGTAGTATTTTTTTCATAGTAAGGACAGAAAGAAGATGGGACGAAGGGCTATTTATTTTTTTGGACTAGCTGGGTCCAGCGCTCCTGCGTGACGGTGTTGCGGAGGCTCAGTACGTAATTCGCCAGCGGCAAATCAGCAAGATCTAGGTTGGTGGAGGCCGTGCCAGGCGCCAGCGTGAAACTGCGCACCAAGCGACCTTGCACATCAAAAAGCTGGACGAGTGTGGCCGCCGGACTCACGGGCAGATTTAGGGTGAGGGTAGAGCGAAACGGGTTAGGAAATGCTTCGGTTTTGGTCAGCGCGGGGCCCATTTTGGGGCTCAGCAGGGGGTTCAGGTCGCTGCGATGAAAGCCCTCCAGCAGCACCTGGCCTTCTTTCGGGTTCTCATAGGCAGCAATGGCAACTTCGCCCAGCGTCCAGTCGAGGCTAGCCCCGCCAAGCGCTTGGAAAGGCTGGCCGGCCGCCCCCAGCACGACAAGTGGCTGGCTGGTTTGGCTGACGGCAGCGTGAGAACCAACTAGGCCCATAAGTACGAGTAGCGTGTGCTTCATAATAGCTAGTGAGGAAAAGGCCCTTCTACCACTCCGATTAGAGTAGCTTTTGCATCACCCTGCCGAGCTTGGCTTCGCTGGCAAAGCCAAGCCGGGCAAGTGGGTGTGTACCGTAGCCACGGGGCTACTGAGTAAAAGTGCGGCACTGCCTCGAATAGCACCAATCAAAGTTCTTCAAGAACTATTTTTGGTAAGTAGACGCCCGTATTTGGTATGTGGCCGCTAATAACCTTGAGAAATTTCACGCAAACTAAAGTTGACCTTGCGTGCTGGTAGTTGTGCCTCAAATGGTATACTTTAGGATGTTGAAGCAGCTATCTACTTATAAATCGTATGGTTGACCATCGGGTTCATATCCTGATTGTGGAAGACGAAGCCGTGCTAGCCATGGATTTGTGCGACACCTTGGAAGCGGAGGGCTATGTGGTGGTTGGCACGGCCAGCAACGGGCGCCGGGCACTGGAGCTATTCCAGAAAAACCAGGTCGATCTGCTCTTGTGCGATGTCAACATCAAGGGAGAATGGGATGGAATTGAAACGGCGGCCCGACTACTCGCGCTTCGCTTGGTTCCGGTTATTTACCTGACGGCGCTGGCAGATAAAGAAACGCTCGATCGGGCCTTGGGCACGGCTCCCGCCGCCTACCTCACCAAACCTGCCACCACGGCTGGCCTGCGGGCGGCCATCGAAGTGGCCTTACGGGCCTTCGTCCGTCAGGCTACACCGGAGGCGGTAGCTCCAGCCGGACCTAGCTCTGCCCCAGAGCCGCCGAGCATCAGCAAAGATGCGCTTTCCCGTGAGACGATTTTGCAGCTAGGTGAGTACGTCTTTATCAAAGACAACTATCAGTTTGTACGCATCCCGGTCAAGGATATTTTATTGCTGGAGGCCAATAACACCTACACAACGCTCGTGACGCCGGCCCGCAAGTATGCCCTTCGGCTGACGCTGAGCACGGTGCTCGAACGGTTGAATTACACGCAGCTAGTACGAACCCACCGCTCGTATGCTGTTAACATTCAGCATATCCAGTCGTTCAACGAAAACGAGACGACCCTAGCCGGACAAGCAGTTCCGCTCGGCCGTCAATACAAAGACGCCTTTCTGCGGCACTTTCAGTTCCACTGATACGCTGCCGGCTTTCTTCTCCATTTTCTGCCCCAACGAACAGAACAACTTATTGCCCCTACTCTACTCTCAAAAGTTCAGCATACGGCCCGGCTTTTTATGCGCCATCTCCTTCGCGCTCTTCGCTTTCTTGTTCTGCTTTTTGCTTACGCCGACCCGCAGAACCTAGGTGCTACCCCAAATGCCATTGGCGCCAGCCCACCCGACACCAGCCAAGTACAGCAGTGGTGCAAAACCACGCAAGGCCTATTATCCAGCAACAACGATTCGGCGGAGGTACGCAGCCGGGAAATCATTCGGGTATCTCGCCAGATCCACTACGCCTACGGCGAGGCCCTCGGTTACAACCTACGGGCGTGTGCCTTGCGCAACAAAGCTGATTTTTCGGGTAGCTTGTCGTGCAGCCAGAAAGCCCTGACGTTATTCGAGACTCAGCATAGCAGCATGGGGCAGTCGATTGCCTACAACACCATGGCCCTCACCTACAAGCGGATTGCCGATGCGCAACACGTAGCGCTTCTTTCGCGCAAGGCGCTCGGGTTTGCCCACCTAGCGCTGCTGCACGCTCGCAAAGGACCCTACTTAAAGGAACTAGGCAAAGCCTATATCAACGCCGGCATCATCTACCGCGATTTGCAACAGCCTGATTCGGCGGCGGCTTGCTACTTGCGCGTCATGGCCCTCGAACGCCAATACGGCCTCTCTGCCACCACCCTAGCTATTTGCTACGCCGACTACGCGCAGCTATTTATGGATGCCGGGCAGCAGTTGCCGAAGGCAGTAAGGTACCTCAACCAAGCCGTTGCGTTGTACAAGCAGGAGCACAATGCAACCGGCCTTGAGCATGCTTACCGCAACTTGAGCTGCACTTACCTGAAGCAGGGCAAACGCCAACAAGCCCTAGCTGCCGCCAATCAGTCGCTAGCCTTAGCGCGCACGCTGCACGATCCGCATCGGCTTTTCAACTCCCTGGAAGTAGCCTATGTGGCGCACAAAGAAGCCGGCAACTTCAAGCAAGCGCTTGACTACCTAGCCGAGTGGAAAACACGCGAAGATTCCTTGGTAAGCCTCGAAAAGACCCAAGTGGTAGCCAAGCTAGAGGCCGCATACGCGGCCGAGAAGAAAGAGGCTGAAATTACTCGGTTGCATGGCGCCAACGCGCAGAAAGCCCAGGAGCTTCTGCTGGTTACCCTTGGGGGCGTTGGGGTGAGCCTACTGCTCGGCCTCACGCTTTGGCAGTACCGCACCATTCAGCGCACCAATGCGCAGCTGAAAGCCACCAACAAGACCGTTCTGGAAAACAACCTCCACATGCGCGAGCAGGCTGTCCGGCAAAAGACCCTCATGAAAGAACTTCATCACCGGGTCAAGAATAACCTAGCCATCGTGTCGAGCTTGTTGCGGTTGCAATCCAATAGGTTGACCGATGAAACAGCCACCAAGGCCGTCCGCGAAGGGCAGCAGCGCGTGGAGGCAATGTCGTTGATTCATCAGCGTCTTTACCAGACTGATAACGTGACGACCGTGGACATGCGCCGCTACATCACCGACTTGGCAGAGAGCCTACTGACCGCTTATGGCTACGAGAAAGATGGATTCGATTTGACAGTTCGAGTCGAGCAGCCCATGTTGGACGTAGACCTAGCCCTTCCGTTGGGGTTGATTTTGAATGAATTACTGACGAATGCCTTTAAACATGCTTATCAGGCAGTAGCTTACCCCGCCTTGCACATCTACCTAGGTCATGATGCGGAGGCGCAAGACGGTGGGCTGCTGCTAGAAGTGCAGGATAATGGGCCGGGCCTAAGCCAATACCAGTGGCAGCAATCGAGTGGTTCGTTCGGCAAGCGTCTGATTAGCTCCCTTAGCGAACAAGTAGGCGGCCATTTGGAGCTGTGCAATGCTTCCGGCACCTTGTACCGACTCCATATTCCACAGCACGCATTGGAAGAAGTAGCATAAGGCTTTCCTGAAAAAAGCACGGGGCCGACGCATTAACGTCGGCCCCGTGCTTTTGGGTTTTACTGTTTAGATGGCCTGCCCACCCGAGGCTTCGAGGCGCTGCGCGTCAATCCAGCGGGCTTCATCGGTGCAGAGGAAGGCGACGACCGGCCCAATATCATCGGGCAAACCCACGCGTCCCATGGCCGTGAGGGAGGCAATATGACTGTTAATTTCCTTGTTGTCGCGCGTGCGGCCACCACCGAAGTCGGTTTCGATGGCACCGGGCGCTACAATATTTACCCGAATGCGACGGCTAGCTAGCTCCTTGGCCTGGTACTTCGTCAGGGTTTCCATGGCGGTTTTTATGCTAGCGTAGGTGGAGGAGCCAGGATAGACAATGCGCGTCAGGCCCGACGAGATGTTGATGATGCCACCGCCGTCGTTGAGCAGGGGCAAGGCTTTCTGGGTCAGGAAGAAGGGTCCTTTGAAATGGATGTTCAGCGCCTGGTCAAACTGTTCCTCAGTGGTATCGGCAAAGGCCGCGTACAGGCCAGTGCCGGCGTTATTGATGAGGAAGTCGAATTTATCGGCGCTGAAAGTATCGCGCAAGGCAGTTTGTACCTGCTCAAAGAACCCATCGAACGTTTTGATGTCGGAAGCGTCGAGTTGCAGGGCTACGGCTTGCTGACCTAGGTTCTTGATTTCGGCCACGACGCCTTCGGCCTCCCCTTGCTGCGTGTGGTAGGTCAGAATAACGCTGATGCCTTTTTGCGCTAGGTTCAAGGCCATGTTTTTGCCAAGGCCACGGCTACCGCCAGTTACCAAGGCTATTTTATTTGTGCTCATCGTTTTGCTTGTTAAGATTAACACTGCAAAGATGGCGTATACGCTAGCCTAGGTTCTGGTGAGTAGTTAAGAATTAATGGTGAGTAGTTCTGCTGCGGCCGCCCGCTGCTCGGCCCACGTCTCTTCCCGAAACTGCTTGGGCGTGCTGCCCACGAAATGCTTAAAGAACTTGGTGAAGTTAGACGGATCGTAGGTGAGCCGTGCCGCTACCTCGGCTATTGTCAGGCGCGGGTCGAGCAGCAATTCCTTGGAAACGGCCACCAGCTTACGCTCGTAGATGGCGCAGGCCGCTTCGCCCGTGGTGAGCTTCAGCGTGTTGCTCAAGTGCGTAGGATGGATGCAGAGTTGGCTGGCAAAGTCACGGATTTCTAAGGCTTCCGTGGCGCGGCCAGCCACTAAATCATCCACGTGCGCATGCACGAGACGGGTAAAATCAGCGGTTATCTCGTGCTGGCGAGCTAGGATTTTCTTGGGGATGAGGGTTGCGGGCATAAGTAGGATCAGCAATAAGCAAGACGGAATGCTTCAGACTAATTAGTACAACAGCTAAGGTACTATTATTTCAGTATCGTTTGATTTACGTAACTTCGACTTATGCCGAAGACCCAGACCCTCGAAGACTTCTACAAGCACAAGATTCACTGGATGCCCGAAAACCTTCAGCAGGACATCGGCCACTTCAATGTGTTTCGGCTAGATGACTATGTGGGGCCGAATGCGTGCGCGCTGCCTTACAGCCGCAAAGACTTCTACAAGATAACGCTCGTCACGGGGCACAACCGGTACCACTACGCTGACAAAACCGTGGAGATAAACGGCAATGCGCTGCTGTTTGCCAACCCCTTGGTGCCCTACCATTGGGAGCCGCTCGACGACAACCAAACCGGCTATTTCTGCATCTTCACCGAAGCTTTCCTGCAACGCCACATGACGGTATTGGCGCAGGAGCTACCGGTCTTCAAGCCTGGCGGTCAGCCTGTTTACTTCCTGAATAACGAGCAGCTAGCTACCACCAAGCAACTGTTCGAGAAGATCTTTGCCGAGATTGATTCGGATTACTCTTTCAAGTACGACTTGCTGCGCGCCTACGTGTTTGAGCTCGTGCACGGGGCCATGAAGCTGCAACCTGCCTCCACGCTCTACCACGACAGCAACGCCGCTACGCGCATTGCTTCGCTGTTTACGGAGCTGCTGGAGCGGCAATTTCCCATTGAGCTGCCGGGGCAGCAGGTGAAGCTACGCAACGCCAACGCCTTTGCCGTCCAACTCGCCGTGCACGTCAACCACCTGAATCGGGCCCTAAAGGAAGTGACCGGTAAAACCACCTCCCAACTTATTGCGGAGCGCTTGGTGCAAGAAGCGCATGCCCTGCTGAAACACACCGCCTGGAACGTGTCGGAAATCAGCTACTCCCTGGGCTTTGAGGAACCGGCCCATTTCAGCAACTTCTTCAAGAAACGAGCAGGCGCTACCCCCTCCGCCGTACGCACTGTTTGATTTTTGCAAGTATCTGTTTGAACCGGGTAAGCACCTAGGCTCCCATGGGCTCTAGTTTTGCACTGTACAAACAGAGCAACGATGAACAACCCCAAAACCTGGTTTATCACGGGCGCTTCCCAAGGCCTAGGTCTTAGCTTAGTCAAACGGCTTTTGCACGAAGGCCACCAAGTAGCTGCCACTTCCCGCAACCTAGCTAGCCTCGTGCAAGCTGTTGCTAATAACTCTCCCGCCTTCTTACCACTACAAGTTGACCTAGGTAACGAAGTCAGCGTGCAGCAAAGCATCGAACAGACTATCAACGCCTTCGGCCGCTTGGATGTGGTCGTAAACAACGCCGGATACGGCATCGGCGGCAGCATTGAGGAGCTAACCGACGCCGAAACCCGCCAGGCCTTCGACGTGAATGTGTTCGGGGCGTTGAACGTCATTCGGAAAGTCATGCCGCACCTGCGCGCAGCCGGCGCCGGGCACATCATCAACATTTCCTCGATTGCGGGTATTTCAAGCGCAACAGGGTGGGCTATTTACGCCGCCACCAAGGCTGCCATGGTCGGCTTTACGGAAGTACTAGCCCAAGACGTGGAAAGCTTCGGCATCAAGGTTACTGTTGTGGAGCCGGGCGCCTTCCGCACCAACTTCCTCACCGCCGAGTCGCTACGCTTGCCGCAGCAGCCCATCGAGACGTACCAAGCCGTGCGCGCTTCGCACGAGAAATACCTCCAACTGAACGGTAACCAAGCGGGCGACCCGGAAAAAGCGGCCGGGGCCATTATACAACTGGCGGCCGAAGAAAACCCGCCCCTCAACTTACTCCTCGGTCAAGACGCCTACCAACGCGCCTTGCGCAAACTCGACACCCTACAACAAGAATTCCAAACCTGGCAACCCCTCACCATTTCCACCAGCTTCGACGCCTAAAGGTCAAGAGAGCATCGGAGTTGGAGGTCGAGGGTATCGGCACAGGTAACAAAAAAATCATGTGGCGGCATCAAGCAAAAGCCGATGTTATTCGTCTATTGCAATAGCGAGGCATAAAATATTGTGTTTCGGCAGTCGTTGAACGAATAGCAAGCTCAGCAGGAATGTCTGCTTGCGTCCCGATCTGTTAACCTTCTTCCTTCCATACTATGCTCTATTTATTTGCCCAACTAGCGCTAAGCGACTCTCTTACTTACCACGATGACTACCAAGAAAATATGGTTCGTGACCGGCGCCTCGAAAGGCCTAGGTCTGACACTCGTTCAACAACTCCTAACCGCCGGTTACGCAGTAGCGGCCACCTCTCGCAATGTGGAGGAACTGAAGCGCGCCGTGCCGCTTAATACCGATCAGTTCTTGCCCCTGCAAATGGACCTCAGCAGCGAGGACAGCGTGCGGCAAGCCCTAGAAACTACCATTAGCACCCTAGGGGGCTTGGATGTAGTGGTCAATAATGCTGGCTACGGCCAAGTTGGTGCGCTAGAAGAACTCTCTGACCAGGAAGCGCGCAACAACTTTGAAGTGAACGTGTTCGGCATGCTGAACGTGATTCGCTATGCTACACCGCACCTGCGTCAGCAAGGCGCGGGGCACGTGTTCAACATCTCCTCCATTGGTGGGTTCATGGGCGATTTTCCCGGCTGGGGTATTTACTGCGCGACCAAGTTTGCCGTGGCGGGCCTCACCGAATCGTAC
Organism: Hymenobacter crusticola; assembly: GCF_002154225.1. Taxonomy (GTDB): domain Bacteria; phylum Bacteroidota; class Bacteroidia; order Cytophagales; family Hymenobacteraceae; genus Hymenobacter; species Hymenobacter crusticola. Next base: position 173,887 of record NZ_MTSE01000004.1, on the reverse strand, counting down.
GCCGCTGAAGTGAAGCCGTTTGGAGTCCATGCCACAGTGGTATACCCCGGCTACTTCCGCACAGATTTTCTGTCAGCTGGCTCCATGGGCAAGCCCCAAGCGCCTATCGACGCCTACCAATCTGTGCGCGACTCGCAAACGGCACACGAGCAACAAATCAACGGCAACCAGCCCGGCGACCCCCAAAAAGCCGCTGAACTTCTGATTCAGGTGAGCGAGAGTGAAAATCCACCCGTGCATCTGCTTCTAGGAGAAGACGCCTACCAAATGGCTGAACGCAAAATTGAGACGGTACACCACGACATGCAGCAGTGGCAGGGAGCCGCTACAGCGACGGGGTTTGTGCAGGCGTAAAGCTCACCTACCAATTTAAGCAGTGACAAAAAAGCCCGCCGCTGAAAATCAGCGGCGGGCTTTTTCGTTATATAACCTAGGCTACTTATTGCCCCAGCACTACCGCAAAAATCAGCGGCGCAACAATGGTGGCGTCCGATTCGATGATAAACTTGGGCGTGTCCTCTCCTAGTTTACCCCAGCGGTTTTCTCGTTAGGCACGGCGCTGGAGTAACCTCACAATGGTACGTCATGAGGGTCTAAGTTCTAGAAGTCTTACTGGTTAAGCGTGCGCCTGCGAAAAAGTCGGTACCCATTTACGGTATCTACTGGGGCATACTGTTGAATAAAACCACCTGGCAATCGGTCATTGGGCGCTGTTATGAAGTAATCGGCGGCTGGTGTGGGGCGTTGCGCAGGATGAGGAGCTACGCCTCCATCGCGCACATACATCCAGTATGGGTAAAAGCTTTCCTCTAAGAATGCGACCGATGCCCAACGATCGGGCAGGGCACTCAGGCGCTGCTGCACGGCTGCGTAGCCTCCTTCTAAGTCATAGAAGTAGAGTGCCGTAGGCTCACTTACTGGATTATGACGCACCAACCCTACTCCTAGCCCACCTACGATCAATAGCACTCCACCCAAGCCTGCCCAAGAGCGCCAACGCGCTAGCCACACTCCTACGGTGAACGGTGCCAGCACCAACGCCACACTAAAGAGACCCAGTAAGTTGCGGTGGAATATAATGTGTCGCAGCCCCAGAATACCACCCACCAACACCAGCAACCAGGCTGCGTACACTAAGCCAAGCTGCCAGAAGCGGCGGTGAGCTAGTAAAGAAAGTGGTACCAGCGCTAGCACGTAGGCCGGCCAAGGACCTAAGTCCATTTCGCCGAAGCAGTAGGAAGCGTAGCTTTTGAAGTCAGGCCACGTTTGAGTGATAAATTCTGCCAGGCTACCTTGAAAAGGACGCACGTAAGGGTTTGCGGAGATTGCCGCTAAGCCTGAGAAGCCAACAGCAGGTAGGTAAAAGCCCCCCGCGAGAACCAGGGCTCCCCCCTGCGCCAACCAGAAGCGTCCGTCGTAGCGACGTAGCCGCACTTGCACTATCACAGCTGCTGCTAGTTGCGCCGCGTGGTAGAATAAGAACGTCGGCACTGTGGCATAGCCAGCTACTATTGCTCCGGCATTGAGCATTAACCAAGCCCGCCGGGGTTGCCGCCAGTAGCCCAACAGCGCCGCTAGTGCTATCCAGTGCAGTAGTGCGTACAAGGCGTAGCCTCGCGCCTGAAACCCAAAGCCCCACAACGAATACTGCAAACTGGCCAGTGTTGCTGCCCCCGCGCCTGCCCAGCGCCGACCAGTAAAACGCCCCATTAGCCAATAGACAACAGCCAATGTACCTAAGTAAGCTAGCCCCGATAGAATCCTGCCCGTAGTCACCAACCAAGGCAGGTGGTGCAGCCATCCAAACATACTGCCATTCAGTAGATTGAATAGCACATGGTTGTTAGGGAGCATGTAGTAGCTCCAAGTAACGAAGAGTGATTCATTGCCAGCGCAGTACAGGGCCGAAAACACTTCGTCGTGGGTTGGTGGAGTATACAGCGCGCCCCAGGTCCACAAGCCAGTGCCTAGCAGCGTTACCCCAATCAGCCAAGGCCAATCGGCCCGCACAAATAGGCGCGGCAGCTTAGCCGGAACGGCATTATTGCGGCGCAATCGCAGCAACCAGTAGCTGGTTACGATTAGGCCAATGAGTGTCACCAGTGCCAATGCTGTACCGTGCGCCTTTACAGTAGGCGTAAAAAAGTTAGTAGCCCAACTAGCTGAACGGTATAAATAAGGCGTGCGACGTAAATACCAGTCACGCAGGATGGCATAGGGAATGAGAGCGTATATTAGCAGTGCCCCACAGACTACTAATAACAATGCCGCCCCGGCTGCCCACTCCCATCCTCGATGAGGAATATGGGAGTTAGGAGCCGAGGCGGCAAAGTCCGGCGCTTGGCGCGGATTAGTCATGTACTTACTGCCCTAGCACTATCGCAAAAATCAGCGGCGCGACAATCGTAGCGTCCGATTCGATGATAAACTTGGGCGTGTTCTCGCCGAGCTTACCCCACGTGATTTTCTCGTTGGGCACGGCGCCAGAGTAGCTACCGTAGCTGGTGGTCGAGTCCGAAATCTGGGCGAAGTAGCCCCACAGTGGCACGCCATGGCGACCTAGGTCTTGGTGCAGCATGGGCACGACGCAGATCGGGAAGTCACCGGCAATACCGCCGCCGATCTGGAAGAAGCCCACGGTGCTTTCGTCGGTGGCTTGCTCCGTGTACCAATCAGCCAGATACATCATGTACTGAATGCCGGTCTTCATGGTGTGCACGTTCTTGATGTCGCCCGAAATGACGTGGCCGGCGTAGATGTTGCCCAGCGTAGAGTCTTCCCAGCCGGGGCAGATGATCGGCAGGTTTTTCTCGGCGGCAGCTAGCATCCAAGAGTCCTTGGGGTCAATCTGGTAGTACTGCTCCAGCTCGCCCGACTTCAGGATCTGGTAGAAGAACTCGTGGGGGAAGTAGGCTTCGCCCGCTTGGTCAGCTTTCTCCCAAAACTTCAGCACCGTGTGCTCGATGCGGCGCATGGCTTCCTCTTCCGGAATACAAGTATCCGTTACGCGGTTCATGTGGCGCTTCAGCAGGGCGTGCTCGTCGGCAGGCGTCAGGTCGCGGTAGTTCGGTACTCGCTCGTAGAAGTCGTGCGCCACTAAGTTGAATATGTCTTCTTCCAAGTTAGCGCCGGTGCAGCTAATGATATGTACTTTATCTTGACGAATTAGCTCGGCTAGCTGAATACCCATTTCGGCCGTGCTCATGGCACCGGCGAGGGTAATCATCATTTTACCACCTTCCGCGAGGTGCTTGTTGTAGCCTTCGGCCGCGTCGATAAGCGCAGCGGCGTTGAAGTGGCGGTAGTGGTGCTTAAGGAAGTTCGTGATTTGCATCGACTCGTTATTCAATGAATGGGTTGCGGTTTACAATCAATTAGCAACCTTAAATCGTTCATTCTTCGTGCTCTAGGTTAAAAGATTATGAAGAATAAACAACTCGAGCTAGGTTGCTTACCAAACAGCTAGCTATACCGGCTGCTCGATCATCAGGTTGTGGTTGGTGTAGATACAGATATCGGCGGCGATGTGCAGGGCATCTTCCACCATCTGGCGGGCGGTGAGGTGCGGTGCGTGCTTCTTAAGAGCGAGGGCCGCAGCCTGCGCGTACATGGCGCCCGAGCCGATAGCGGCTACGTCGGAGTCGGGTTCGAGCACGTCGCCGGAGCCGGCAATGATGAGCAGCTCGTCTTTGTCGCAGACGACCATCATGGCTTCCAACTTGCGCAGGTATTGGTCTTTGCGCCATTCCTTGGCTAGCTCAATGGCCGCACGACGGAGCTGACCGTTGTAGCCGGAAAGCTTTTCCTCAAACTTATCGAGCAGCATAAAGGCATCGGCCGTGGAGCCGGCAAAACCCGTCACAACTTTGCCATTGTGCAGCTTTCGCACTTTGCGCACGTTGCTCTTGGCCACGTGCTTATCCATGGTAGCCTGGCCGTCGGCGCCAAGGGCAATTTCACCGTTGTGGCGCACGCCAAGAACGGTTGTGGAACGTATTTTCATTTGTTAAATAGCTATGTATGAACCTGTAGAGACGCATACTTGCGTCTCCCCGTTGCGAATGTTGTTTAGCGAGGGTGTTCTAGGCTGGTCGTTCAACGAGGAGACGCGAAGTATCGCGTCTCTACACCGCCGTGAAAAAGGAAGTCAGCTGCCGGTTTCCAAAACCGACAGCTGACTTCCATCTCCTGAGCAAAACTACAATCAGAATCGGGCCTGCAATTTAGCAAAGTAAAATCGGCCGTTCGACCCCATCTGCACCGGGTCCCAGGCGCCGCCGCTTTCCGTGAGCTGGGGATTGAACAGCGTCGGGTAGCGGTTGAACAGGTTGGAGCCACCTACAATGAACTGTAAGTTGTTGGTTACGGCGTAGTTCAGGGTGAGGTCGGTGGTCACGCGGGCTTCGTAGTTGTCCGGCTGCCCGTCCCAGTTGATCAGGGTAATTTTATCGAAGCGAACAAAGCGCGCCAACGCCCCGAAGCGCCCTACTTGGTAGTCGAACGTCAGGTTGATCTTGGAGGGCGGCGCCGAGGCTTTCACGAAAGCTTGCTCGCGGGCCCCGAAGAACTCCTCTTCCCGGCCAGCGAGTCGGCCCGATGTCCGCACCCGATCGATTTTGAGGTGGTTGAAGTTAGCAGCCAGCGTCGAGTTGAGGCGGCCAGTACCTAGGGTCGCGGTGTGGCTCAGCACCACATCCAAGCCCAAGGAACGAGTATCGGCGGCATTCGCAAAAAACTGCGCCTGTCCTACGTTCAGCGCCCGCAAATCGGCCCCAATAACCGGATCATCGGCGGAGAATTGCGTTGTGAGCACCACCCGGTCTTTCACCTTGATGTAGTACCCGTCCAAGGTCAGACTCAAGTTGGAGCCGATACGGCTGGTCAGGCCAATGTTGGCGTTGTTCGACGTTTCTTGCTTCAGGCTCGGAATACCTAGCTTTTGCGTTACGGGGCTGTTGTTGCGCGCCAAGAGCACTTCCACTGGCTGGCCACCGATGAAGTTGGTGACGGTAGAATTAAAATTGATCTGCGCCAACGACGGCGCCCGGAAACCGGTGCTGTACGTGCCGCGCACGGTTAGAAAGTCGGTCAGGTTGTAGCGCGTAGCCGCTTTGTAGTTGAGCGTGCCGCCAAAGTCACTGTAGTTTTCGTAGCGCAGGGCCGCCTCCAAGAGCCAGCGCACCGTCACGTTCAACTCCGCGTCGGCGTAGATGCCGATGTTGTCGCGCGTGGCTTTGATGGCGTCGCTGGGTTGATAGCCGGGGAAGCCCTGCGCCCCAGCCGCGCGGCGCAGGGAGTCGGGCGTGCCGGCGGGGTCGTAGTTGGCGTAAGAGGTTTCTTCGCCCGCAAACAATGAATACCGCTCGCGGCGCCACTCGGCCCCAGCGGCTAGGTTTAGGCCTTCCAGTACGGTTTTGTAGTTACGCGTCAGACCTAGGTTGACTACGTTCTGCTGCAATTGAAAACCACCAGCGTCGAACTCGGTGATTCGAGGGCTCGCGCCGAGCGAACTGTTCAAGGAGTTGCGCACGCCGTACTCGAAGCGGTTGGAGCCGAAATCGTTGCTCAGATCCAGGTCCCAGCCGCCCACCGTGGCCCGCACGCCCGCCACCGCCGACACGTCCCAAATGTCGCTGGTAATGATGGGGTCGAAGCCATTGGGGTAGATGGCCGGCACGTTGCGGTCGTCGTCGGCGAAGCGCGTCCAGGCGTAGCTGTCGCCCCGGCGCTTGTTACCGCCCCCAAACACGTAGATGTGCGCTTTGTCGCTGAGCGCAAACTTGGAGTTCACATACGCGGAGGTGTTGGTCACGCGCGGGTCGCCGTACTCGCGACGGAGCCGACCGTCGGGCGCCGGCACGTTGGCGCGTTGGGTATGCTCGCGGCGGTTGTAGTCGAGCGTGGCGTTGATGAAACTGCCCTTCTCCCCTATCGCGCCGCCGTAGTTCACGTTGGCGTTGAAGTTGCCGCCATCGAAGTCACGGTCGTCGAAGCGGTATTTGGCGTCGTAGGCGCCGTAGTTCACGTTGGCAGTCAGTTCCTTGGTCGAACGCTTCAGCACAATGTTGATGACGCCCGCAATGGCATCGGAACCGTACTGCGCCGAGGCACCATCACGCAACACCTCAATCCGCTCGATGGCCGCCGCCGGAATGACGTTCAGGTCGGTGCCCGTATTGCCGCGGCCGCGGGTGCCAAACAGGTTCACTAGCGCCGATTGGTGCTGGCGCTTACCGTTGATGAGCACCAGCGTTTGGTCGGGACCTAGGCCGCGCAGCGTGGCGGGGTCGACGTGGTCGGCGCCATCGGAGCCGGTTTGGCGGTTGGAGTTGAACGAGGGCGCCACGAATTGCAGCAACTGGTTCACGTCGAGCTGGCCGGTTTTGGTGGTCACGTTGCGCACGTCGATAATATCAACGGGCGAAGGCGAATCGGTAATGGAGCGGTTCTGGCTACGCGAGCCTACCACTTCCACGCCGCCCAAGCTAGTGCTAGCTTCCGCCAGCCGCACCGTGATGGAGCCCCCATCGGCGCTTACCTCTTGCGGCGCAAAGCCGATGGAGCTCACCACCAACCTAGGTTGCGCCGTGCGGGCCTTCAACGTGAAGCGGCCATCGCCGCCCGTACCGGTGCCGTTGTTGGTGCCCTTCTCCACCACCGTGGCGCCGACCAGCGGCCGGCCCGTCGGGTCGAGCACTTGCCCCGTCAACGCTTGCCCCTGCCCGAAAGCAGCAACACTAATCACGCAACACACTGGCGCTAACAGTAGACTTTTATTCATAATGAGGGAAAGAATGGTGAGGTATGGTATCGAAAGATTATTAGGCAAAAGCTCTATTCTTTCACAATAAAGCAATAAAAGCGTAGTGTCGTTACGAACCCTGGCTAATTCGCCTGCTAGTCCGACGCCTTCGACGCCCGCTTGTTTGTTGTTGAACGGCTTCTAGAACGAAGACCCTGCATCTAGCTTTTTAGGCGGAAGCAGACAGTAACTAGTCAGGTGCCCACGGCGTCAGACCGGCGGACGTAGCCGAATACGACAGCTTATACAAACAAGAAAGCCAGCCTTTGCAGGCTGGCTTTCTTGGTAAAACAACTCTTGAAGCTAGGCTCAGATGAGCATACGCATGGGGTCTTCCAGCAGCGCTTTCAGCGTTTGGAGGAAGGCCGAGCCAGTAGCGCCGTCCACCACGCGGTGGTCGCAGCTGAGCGTCACTTTCATCACATTGCCGATAGCTAGCTCACCGTTTTTCACCACGGCAGTTTGCTTGATGCCGCCCACGGCCAAGATGCAAGCATCCGGCGGGTTGATGATGGCGGTGAACTCTTCGATGCCGAACATACCTAGGTTCGAGATGGTGAAGGTGCTGCCTTCCCACTCCGAGGGCTGTAGCTTCTTCAACTTCGCTTTGCCCGCTAGGTCTTTCACCTCCGTAGCAATGGCCGAGAGACCTTTGCCATCGGCGTTGCGGATAACTGGCACGAGCAGACCATCTTCGATGGCCACGGCCACGCCGATGTTCACCACTTTGTTCTGGCGGATCTTGTCGCCGAGCCACGACGAGTTGATGGCGGGGTGCTGCTTCAGGGCAACAGCCGACGCTTTGATAACCAAGTCGTTGAAGGACAGCTTCACCGGCGACAGTGCATTCAGCTGCGTGCGCACTTCCATCGCCTTGTCCATCAGGATTTCCATCGTCAGATAGAAATGCGGGGCCGTGAACAAGCTCTCCGACAGACGGCGGGCAATAACCTTACGCATCTGCGACACGGGCGTGTCGGTGTAGGTACCTTCGGCAGCGGCAGGAGCCGGCGCAGCTTTGGGCGCTTCGGCTTTAGCCTGCTCAGGCAGAGCGGCTTTGATGTATTCTGATTGAGCTTCGGTAGCAGCGGTAGTTGCTTGCGGCGCGGCGGCCGGAGCAGCCGAAGGCTGGAAGCCCTCTACGTCGCGCTGCACGATGCGGCCGTTTTCGCCGGTGCCCTTTACCTGATTGAGGTCAATACCCTTTTCTTTGGCAATGCTCTTGGCAAGCGGCGAGGCCAACAAACGGCCACCCGACTGAGTCGTAGTAGCTGCTTCAGGAGCAGCGGCAGCAGGTGCAGCTTGCGCATCAGCCGCCGGAGCAGCTTCTTGCGGCGCAGCACCGCCCGACTGACCACCACCTAGCAACGCCTGCACGTCGGCGCCTTCTTCCCCGATTACGGCTAGCACACCATCTACCGCTACGGCTTCGCCATCTTTTGGTCCGATGTAGAGCAGGGTGCCGTCTTCGTAGTTCTCCAGTTCCATTGTGGCTTTGTCGGTCTCAACTTCGGCCAACACGTCACCCGATTTCACTTTGTCGCCTACTTTCTTGAGCCACGACGCAATGGTGCCCTCCGTCATCGTATCGCTCATTTTGGGCATCCGAATAACCGTGGCTTTTTTGCCGTTGCTGGGAGCAGCGGCCGGAGCCGGAGCCGGCGCGGGCGCAGCAGCCGGGGCTGGGGCAGGCGCCGCCGGAGCGGGCGCAGGGGCAGCAGCTTCAGGAGCCGGGGCCGGAGCCGCCGCTGGAGCAGCACCACCGTTTACTTGACCGAGCAAGCCGGAAATATCTTCTCCCTCTTTGCCCACGATGGCGAGTACGCCATCTACCGGAACCGAGTCTTTTTCTTTCGGACCAATATAAAGCAAGGTGCCATCCTCATAATTTTCCAGCTCCATCGTGGCTTTGTCGGTTTCGACTTCGGCTAGGATGTCACCAGATTTCACTTTGTCACCTACCTTCTTGAGCCACGCGGCGATGACACCTTCCGTCATCGTGTCGCTCATTTTGGGCATTTTTATGATTTCGGCCATTTGCTTCTTGGGTTGGAGTTGAGGCGTCAAAATTAGCCCGAAATTCCGGGCAAGCAAACCAAAGTACACCTAGATAGGGGTCAAATACAACCCAACCCGCAGGAACGTGCCAGGCCGCGTTCGTTGGCAGCACCATTTGGTGGCGCCCCGGCGAAATACAAGCTGCCCGACCTAAGTCGTTATTTTACTACCAAAGCGCCTGCTCACAACCCACCACGACGCAGGCCGCACAGAAGACAAAAGCACCTAGGTATGTGCTTAGGTTGGTTGCAAATGCACAACATCCATAAAGCTGCGCACGGAGAACATGGAGCCGGTGTAATGCACTTTGTATAGGCACAAGTTGCGGTGCTCAAACGAATCCATGCAGCTGAGCGGGTAATTGAGCAGTTGGCAGAGCAGCACGCGCATGGCGCGCCCGTGCATGCACACCAAGATGGTCTCTTCCTCGGGGCGCGAAACAATCAGGTCGATGACAGGGCGCTGGCGGGCCGCTACTTGGTCGGGACTTTCGCCGCCGGGCAGTCCGATGTTGGTAATGCCCTGCTTCCAGCCTTCCAGCACGGCGTGGTACTGCGCGTCTTCCTCCGCCGTGATGCGCGTGCCTTCGCGGGCGCCCCAGCTAATCTCGTTGAGGCCGGCGTGCTGCTCGTGGGGCAAACCTAGGTCCAAGAAGCCCTGCACCGATTGGTGGGTGCGCTGCAACGTGGAGGTGTAGACTTTGTCGAACTTCACGTGCTTGTAAGCCGCGAAAAAACGAGCGGCTTGCCGGTGGCCGGTTTCGTTCAGGCTGGAGTCGACGCCGCTGCCCTGCACAATGCCGCGCACGTTGAAGTCCGTTTGTCCGTGCCGGATAAGGTAGATTTTTTTGACGCTCACTTTCCCGCTAGCTTTGCTGAACAAGGTCCCAAACTAGCGGTTTTACGCTGGAAAAGTCTTATTGGCCTTGTTTTTTTCGCATGAATTTTCCCACCCCCGATCTTGCCCAACTCAATGAGTGGTCGCGCAATACATTGAGTGAGCACCTAGGTATTGAGCTTACCGAGGTAGGCGACAAGTACCTGGTAGGCCGCATGCCCGTCGACCGCCGCACCCACCAGCCCATGGGCCTACTGCACGGCGGCGCCTCGGTGGCCCTGGCCGAAACCCTAGGTAGCATCGGCGCGGCCCTGCAAGTCGACCCAACGAAGAAAGCATGTGTGGGACTGGAAATCAATGCGAACCATATCAAAGGAGTACACTCGGGCTACGTAGTGGGGCGGGCCACGGCCATCCACGTGGGACGCAGCACACAAGTGTGGGAGATTCGCATCACGCACGAGGAAACAGGCGCTTTGGTGTGCCTCAGCCGCATTACGATGGCCGTTATCGACTTGCCCGCCAAACCTAGCTCCGCGGCATGAAAAAGCCGTCGTTTCGCGCAGTGGCCTGGCCGGGAGAAGCGCCCGACTTTCGGATTCAGCTGCGCCAGATCCTAGCTTTTGCCTTTCAGCAAGGCTTGCCCGTGGCCCTCTGGCGCTTGCCTAACATGCAGCAGGCTCAGCTTTGCCTCAGCTTTTCCGATGAAGCCGCCTTTGTGGGGCTCACGCCCGTGCTAGAGCCTAAAGCTCCCGCTGGCTTTGCTTTCTTCCCCTTCCGCGACTCCGACCACAACCCAGCCCAGTTTCTGCCCGCCAACGTCTTTTTTGACACGGCCAACCCCACCGAACTGCAAATAAGCACCGCTTTGGAGGAAGAGGACGAGGCCCACATGCAGGAGCTGCTTGCCTTTCTAGGCACCGCGCCTCCCTCCTCTTCCACGCCGCTGACCTGGCACGTGAGTCCGCAGCCGGTGCCGCACACCGCCACCCGGGCCGAATACGCGGCCTTGGTGCGCAAAGCCGTAGCGACCATCGAGCAGGGGCATTTGCGCAAAGTAGTATCGTCGAGGGCGGCGCGGCAGTTATTGCCGGTGGGGTTCGATGTGTTGGTAGCTTTCGGGGAACTGCACCGCCGCTACCCGACGGCGTTTGTGTCACTGGTCAGCACGCCGTCGGCCGGTACTTGGCTCGGGGCTACGCCCGAGAAGCTTGTGGAGGTAGACGAGGACGGCGTGTTTCGCACGATGGCGCTAGCCGGCACCCAGCCGCTTACGCCCGACCTCACGCCCCAAACCGCCATGTGGACGGGCAAGGAAATCGAGGAGCAAGCCCTAGTGGCACGCTATATCGTGAGTTGTTTCAAGCAGTTGCGTCTGCGCGACTACGACGAAATTGGGCCGCGCACGGCTGCGGCGGGTCAGCTGCTGCACCTGCGCACCGATTTTGCCGTGCCCCTGCGCCAAGTGCCCCACCCTACCCTAGCCACCGACATGCTGCGCCTGCTGCACCCGACCTCGGCCGTGGGCGGCATGCCCCGCCAAGCCGCCCTGGATTTCTTGCAAGCCTACGAGGGCTACGACCGGGCGTACTACAGCGGTTTCCTAGGTCCGGTGAACATGCCAAACCCAGGTATAGCGCGGGTGTTCGTCAATCTGCGCTGCCTACAACTGCGCGAAGACGAGGCCATTCTCTACGCCGGCACGGGCCTCACGGCCTTCTCCGACCCCTTGCGCGAATGGACTGAAACGGAGCTAAAGCTAGCCACCGCCGGGGCCGTGCTAGGCGGTAAGGTGGATTGACCAGGCTCCAAGCGAGTGACTGAATGGCTGAGTATTTCGTAAGAACCACCCAAAACGGTCATGTTGACCAGCGGGAGACATCTCGCGTGCCATGCTAACGTCGATCGGTAGGTTTACCAGGGCAACGACTGCACGCGAGATGTCTCCCGTTGGTCGACATGACGTTCTCGTAGTGACTTTCTAGGAGCGTGACGTTCTTGTTTATTCTTTATCCAACCGCAGTTCTCATCTGTTAGTTGGTAATATGATAATTGGTAACTGAAAATGCAGGCTGTTTATAATATTGCGGAAATCTGCGCGCAGCACGGCATTACGGATGTGGTGTTGTCGCCCGGCTCCCGGTGCGCGCCACTCACCATTGCCTTTGCGCGCCACCCTGAGCTGCACGTGCGCACGGTGCCTGATGAGCGGGCTGCCGCCTTTATCGGCCTAGGTCTGGCGCAGGCCCAGCGGCGGGCGGTGGCGCTGGTGTGCACCTCCGGCACGGCGGCCCTGAACTACGCACCCGCCGTAGCCGAAGCCTTTTTCCAACAGATTCCCCTCATCATTTTCACCGCCGACCGCCCCCCGGAGTGGATCGACCAGCTCGACGGCCAAACCATCCGCCAGACCGATATTTACGGCAACCACGTGAAGGGCGCGGCCACTTTCCCCGCCGACACCACCCACCACGATGCTAAGTGGCACTCGGCGCGCATTGTGTCGGAGGCCATCAACCTAGCCCAGCAGTTCCCGGCTGGTCCCGTGCAGGTGAATATTCCGCTGCGGGAGCCTTTCTACCCGAAAAGCGGTGAAGCCTTCCACTTTGAGGAAGTCAAAGTAATCCGCGAGCAACCCGGCGCGCCTTCGCTCCCCACCACGGAGCTAGCCGCCCTGCGCCAGGAGCTAGGTCAAACGTCGCGGGCGTTGGTAGTTACCGGGCAGCACCACCACGACGCGGCACTCCTGACGGCGTTGCGGCACTTTGGTAGTGATTACCAAGTGCCGGTTGTGGGCGACGTTATTGCCAACGTTTACCTGTCGGCTGCGCCCGAGGCAAAGACACCGTTTGCCCCCATCGGGCGGCAGGACGTGTTTCTGGCCGTGCCCGACAAGGACCAGAAAGCAGCCTTGCGGCCGGAGCTGCTGATTACGTTTGGGCAGTCGCTCATTTCGAAGGCGCTCAAGCTGTATTTGCGCGAGTACGCCCCGAAGCAACACTGGCACATTCAGGCTGCCGGGCCGGTAGCGGATACGTTCAAGTCGCTCACGCGCATCATCCGGATGGAGCCAGCGGCGTTCTTCGAAGCCATGCTGGCCGAGCCCGCCGCCCGCGAACCTAGGGTGGTGGTGGCAAACCCGGCCGTGCGCTCGGCCCAGCAGCGCACCGTGCCCATCCCTCGGGTGCTTCTGACGCCGCCCGACGCTACGGCGCACGAGGGCGCACCGGCCTACCTAGCTTCCTGGCAGCGCGCCGAAAGCTGGGCCGACGACTTTTTGGCGACCTTCTTCAACGCTTCCACGCAGCCCTTCAACGAGTTCAGCGCCTTCCACCTAGCCTTACAATTTGTGCCTGGCCGTACCGCTATTCACTTGGCGAACAGCATGGCGGTGCGCTACGCCAACATCCTAGGTCTGGCCAACAAGCCCGACACGGAGGTGTTTGCCAACCGTGGCACCAGCGGCATCGATGGCTGCAACAGCACGGCCGTAGGCTCGGCCCTGGCCCAACCGGAGCGGCCCGTGGTGCTGTTCACCGGCGACGTCGCGTTTTTCTACGACCGCAACGGCTTCTGGCACAACTACCCGACGCCCAACCTGCGCGTGGTGCTGTTCAACAACCACGGCGGTGGCATCTTCCGCATCATCGACGGGCCGCGGCAGCAGCCGGAGCTAGAAGAGTTTTTCGAGACGCGCCAGCCGCTCACCGCTGAGAACACCGCCCGCGACTTTGGACTGCGGTATTTTGCAGTTTCGTCTTTCGAAGAACTTGAATCAGCGCTACCTGTTTTCTTTGCAGCCGAAGGCGGCGCGGCGCTGTTGGAAATCACCACCGACAGCCCCACCAACGCCGAGTTTTTTGAAGAATACCGTAGGGCTGTGAAGGCAGCCGTTGTCTAACCATTTCTCCAGAACCCTCCCTTGCCCGTCATGCGAAGCTTACCGAAGCATCTCTACTGCCCAAGTAGATGATTGCCATTGCAGTAGAGATGCTTCGATAAGCTCCGCATGACGGCCTTACTTAACTGATTCCACTCACACTCATGGCAGAACAACTTACCTGGACCCCGATCAAAGAGTTCCGCGAAATCCTCTTCACCCAGCACGGAGGCATCGCCAAAATCAGTATCAACCGCCCGCAGGTGCACAATGCTTTCACGCCCCTCACGGTGCAGGAAATGATTGAGGCCATGAACATCTGCCGCGACCGTACCGACATCGGCGTCATCATCCTGACCGGCGAAGGTGGCCGCGCCTTCTGCTCGGGCGGCGACCAGAGCGTGCGGGGCCACGGCGGCTACGTGGGCGAAGACACCGTACCGCGCCTGAACGTGCTCGACCTACAAAAGCAGATTCGCTCCATCCCCAAGCCCGTTATTGCCATGGTGGCCGGTTGGGCCATCGGAGGCGGCCACGTGCTGCACGTGGTCTGCGACCTAACCATTGCTGCCGAAAACGCCCGTTTCGGCCAGACCGGCCCGAAAGTCGGCTCGTTCGATGGGGGCTTCGGGGCTAGCTACCTAGCCCGCATCGTGGGCCAGAAGAAAGCCCGCGAAATCTGGTTCCTCTGCGACCAGTACGACGCTCAAGAAGCCCTCGACATGGGCCTTGTGAACAAAGTAGTGCCGCTTGATAAGCTGGAAGAAACCACCGTAGCCTGGTGCCACAAGATTCTGGAGAAGAGTCCGCTGGCGTTGCGCATGCTCAAATCATCGTTCAACGCGGAGCTCGACGGACAAGCCGGTATTCAGGAGCTAGCTGGCAATGCGACGCTGCTGTATTACCTCTCCGAAGAAGCCAAAGAGGGCAAAAACGCCTTCATCGAAAAGCGCCAGCCCGACTTCTCGAAGTATCCGAAGTTCCCGTAACAACTGAGGGGTTATCTGACTCATCAAGCCTCGTTCGCCTTTGCGGATGAGGCTTTTTTGTTGGTAGCTCTACAAGCTATTGTTCATAAGGCTAGACTACTATGAATTGAATTAGAGAAACGTAAATAATTCTGGTACAAGCGTCCTATGATTGTAGTGCTATTTAGTATACTATTACAATAAACCTCTAAATAGTAATCGCTGCGACTTACCCTGTAAGTTAGCAAACTAACGAATAGTATAAATCCTTAAATATAGGGCTGTTTTTACTAACATGAAAAGAACACTTTTCTCATTTGCAGTACTACTACTTGCGGCATTCAATTATGCTTCGGGCCAAGATTTAAAACTCAACGATCTTGAGTATTTTGAGAGGCAAGGCGTCAATATCCTTGTATATAGTAACCTTTTTACGGGAGGTTTTAACGATGAAAAAAACGCCGGTATAGAATTGATTCACCACGGCGTAAGAACAGCGCAAGGTGGTGCTGTGAGACTTTCTAATACTCCAGAGCAGTGGGATCTTGTGCCGGCAATGTCAAACCGCAAGGTAGATCGTGCGTCTCAAACCATTGAGACTACGTTAGGCTATAAAGAGTACGATTTTGATTCGCGAGTGGTAGTTACCGCGAAGGGCAAAGGCGTTGAAATAGCTGTTTACCTTGATAAACCCGTTCCCAAGGCACTTGAAGGAAAAGCTGGATTTAATCTTGAATTTCTACCCTCGCAATATTGGGGAAAGGCCTATTTGATGGATGGGCGCCCTAACCGATTTCCACGTTATGCGGTAAGTAATACAGTTACAAAGCCTAACAGTGAAAAAATTAAACAGTTTAAAGGGTATGTAACTTCCGATGACCGCGGAACCGGTAAATTCATTGATCCTCTTCCTCTCGAAACTGGCCGTACTTTTCTGCTGGCACCCGATGAACCCGGACGTTTGGTAAAAATCACTTCGCCTGATGCCGATCTGATGCTCTTCGACGGCCGGATGCTGGCACAAAATGGCTGGTTTGTAGTGCGCAGTTTACTACCAGCAGGCAAAACAGGCAAGGTTTTAACCTGGACAGTTGAACCAAATGCTATTAAAAGTTGGGTAAGAGAGCCAAATATTGGTTTCTCCCAAGTGGGCTATATTCCTGCGCAGCCCAAAATTGCCGTCATTGAACTCGACAAAAAAGACAAACCACTTACAAAAGCATCTTTATATAAAATAGGAGACGATGGGAATGCTACCGAAATATTTAGCAGCAAAATCGCACCCTGGGGTAATTATTATAAATACAACTATGTGAAATTTGATTTTTCTTCCGTTAAAACTCCCGGTATATATTATATTCAGTACGGCAAGGTCAAAACAAATAATTTTCTAATAGAAAATAACGTTTACGATAAAATCACCGATGCCACGAGCGATGTATGGATCCCAATTCATATGGATCATATGTTCGTAAATGAGGCGTATAGGGTATGGCACGGCGAGCCTTTCAAGGAAGGATATCGACAGGCTCCGCCAAACACTGATCACTTCGACTTGCATAGCCAGGGGCTGACAACCGATACCAAGTATAAAGCACTGGAATTAATTCCTGGGCTAAACGTAGGCGGTTTTTTTGATGCCGGCGATTTCGATATCGAAACCGGATCGAATATCAGCGTGGTGCAGAACTTCGTCCAGACATGGGAGTATTTCAAACCCTTACGCGATGAGACGTTTGTCAGTCAGAAGCAACGGTATGTTGATCTTCACCGCCCGGATGGAACGCCCGACGTATTGCAGTTTATTGAGCACGGAACCTTGAACCTAGTAGCGCAGGCCGAGAATATCGGCCACATGTCACAAACGCTCACTAACTCCGTTCTGGATAATTACCATCACCTTGGCGACGCCGCTTCGCTAACCGACGGCCTACCGTACAATCCTAACCTTCGGCCTTACGAAGTAGCTCCTGACGGCCGGTCGAGCGGGGTGAAGGATGATATGTGGGCGTTTACAAGCCGTAACCCCGGCCTCGACCTTAGTGCAGCAACGATGTTTGCCGCCGCCAGCCGGGCCTTGAAGGGGTATAACGACGATCTTTCGGCCAGAGCCTTACAACAGTCGAAACGGCTTCTGAAAGAGGCAACGGAACTGCTCGCTAACAAGCCGCAGAATGAGGCACGTAGGGAAGGTTCGTCAGCAGATATTTCCACCAACCTTCAACTGTACGTCTCAACCGGGGAGCAACAGTATATCAATAAATTTCAGGAGCTTTTATGGCCTGGGCTTGAGCGTAACCTCAACTTCAACCTGCTCACGGCCTTAAATGCCATACCGCACATGGACGCGGCCTACAAAGAGAAGCTGCGGCCATATGTTGTCAAATACAATGACTACATAAAAGGGCTTGAGAAGGACAACCCATACGGAGTACCTATCGGCCTTAGTAACTGGGCCGGTAACGGAGGTATTCAGAGTTTTGGCACTACCGTTTGCTTTGCCAACAAATACTTCCCGGATATTGTCGACGCCAGCCATGCTTTCAAGGTCGCTAACTGGTTATTTGGCTGCCATCCGTATCATAATTATTCGTTTGTAGCAACGGTGGGCGCTACTCGTCCTAAGGCAGTTTTTTATGGAAATAACAGGGCCGATTTCTCCGCTATTCCAGGCAACGTTGCGCCCGGTGTATTATTCAGAAAACCCGACCACTTCGAAAACTACGACGACTGGCCATTTCTGTGGGGAGAAAACGAGGGCACAATTGCGGGCAATACTGGTTATTTAATTTTTGGATCAGCTTTTAAAAATTTAGTGAAATAAACAGCTGGTGTCAAACGATTTTAAAGCAGCTATTCATTTAGGATTGCTGTTAGGGCCGGGCTACTCTAAGCACAAGAAATTCTCGTAACCGGCCAATAGTTGCATAAGAACTCAAAAGGCTCTATACTCCTGGTAGACAGGATATAGAGCCTTTTTTCATTGGTAGCACACGGCGGCGTAATACGGGTGTGAAAGGCTCCTAGCTTCTGCGCTTGATTACCTAGGTAGCGCCAAGGCTCGACTCTTATCCACCCCATCCCACCACTCCCATAACCGATGCTGTTCTATGAAATTTCTACCCTTATTGGCACTCTCCGCAGCGCTTACGGCTTTGCTCAGCTTCGGCCCGAGCAAAGCGCCCGTTCCGCAGATTGGCTTAGTAGCCCCCATTGACCAGGACAGCCTGCTACACGCGGCCGGTTTTCGGATGCTAGGTGAAACAGTGAGCCGCATGGTTTCGCCCGCTTTATCGGAAGAGCAGTTCAGGCAAAACCTAGCTCGGATCAAAAAGGCGAAGTGCAAAGTGTACCTCTGCAATATTCTCTTTACCGGTAAAATAAAAATTGCGGGGCCTACGGTGGATAACGCCCGAGTGGTAGCCTACGTCGACAGTGTATTTGCGAGGGCTCAGCAGGCGGGCATCCCCTTTATCGTTTTGGGCAGCGGTGGCGCACGTAGAATTCCGGAAGGCTATGATGCCCAGAAAGCCCAAGCCGATTTCGTCCTTTTATGCCGCAAGATGGCGGTTGCGGCGCAGCGGCACGGCATCATGATTGCCATCGAAAACCTTAATTCTTCTGAAACCAATTTTCTGAATACAGTGCGCTCGGCGGCGGAAGTTGTACGCGCGGTTAATCATCCTAATTTCAAGCTCAACGCCGATATTTTTCACATGCTGCGCGAAAGTGAGTCGCCGCAGAGTATTGTCGATGCCAAGGATATATTAGTTCACTGCGAAATCGCCGAGAAGGAAAAACGCTCTTTCCCGGGCGTGCAAGGCGAAGATTTCAAGCCGTATCTAAGAGCGCTAAAAAAGGCGAACTACCAAGGCAATATCTTTATTGAGGGTACTACCAGCAACCCTACCGCCGACATCCCGCTTTCCTTTACTTACCTGACGAAGCAGCTACGGGAAGTGTATGCCGAGAAATGAGCAGCTAGGTTCGGCAAAAGCCCCTTTTACCTGAAGCAGCCTTCAGAGGCCTAGTGTTGAACGGCTGACGCTCACTCAGGAGGCAATCTGCTAGCACATATACAGCACATTTCTAAGCATTTATTTGGGAGTTACGCAAACAACCATTTACTTTGAATTACAAAGTACTTTACAAGCACCTGTTCTTCTGGATGGAGGAGCTAGTGCAGGCCTCACAGCAGGAACGAATACTTCTATCATCTCACTAAAGCCTTAAACCCATGCACGCACCAAACCAATTTCAGCAGCCGCTGCACGCGGCATCCTTGGGCAAACGCGCACTGCAAGGTGCCGCCATTGCCTTGGTACTTATAGCCGTTTTTCTGCTTAATGCCGGGGCGCCCGACCCAAGGTGGCCCAAGTTCTGGATGATCAGACCACTGCTGGTAGTGCCGGCAGCCGGCGCGGTAGGCGGCATCTTTTACTATTTCATGGACTATCTGCGCTACCAGGGCGGCTGGAAAAAGGCAGTAGCTATCCTGGCCAGCTTGCTTGTGTACCTCGTTGGGCTGTGGGTTGGTACTGTGCTGGGGTTAGTTGGCACCATGTGGGATTAAATGAGCCTGGGGTTTCTTTCCTGTTACCCGTTTTCTCCTTTGCTCACAGCTGGTACAGCGGCGGCGATTAAGCAAATAGTTACTCAAGAACCTAGGTGGATTAGCAGCGATGGTCAACTCGACAACTTCCGGAAACAGCAGACGCCGCAAGCGGCAACGATGGCTAGGGGTTGCCGCCGTTCTTGCCATATTAGCGGTAGTTGGCATTACGAAGTGGAAAGCAGCCTCAGACCGTGGTGGGCAGCAACCGGCCGAGCCCTTTCGCATTGCCGGCAACCTCTATTACGTGGGCGCCAACGATGCAACTTCCTTTTTGCTCACGGGGCCCGCGGGTCACGTTTTGATCGACGGCGGCTATCCTGGCACTGCCCCGATGATCATGGCCAGTATTACCAAACTTGGCTTCAACATCCGGGACGTAAAGGTGCTCCTGAACTCGGAGCCGCACTTCGATCATGCGGGCGGGTTGGCGGCGCTGCAAACGGCCTCCGGGGCTGAGCTGTGGGCGAGCGAAGCCAGCGCCGATGCCATTGCTTCCGGCGGATTGGATGATGCGGGCGCTACCTTTTGGCCCATGAAGCTGCTGGTATGGTCTGGGCTGGCGAGGTACCCGGCCGCGCGCGTAGACCACCGGTTCAAGGACGGCGCAACGATCCGCCTCGGGCCAATCAAGCTCACCGCGCACATCACGCCGGGACACACGCGCGGCTGCACCACGTGGGCCTTCCCCGTCCGGGCCGGCAACCGGGAGTTGCAGGTGGTAAGCGCCGGCAGCCTGACGCTGCTACCCGGCATGTCGCTAGTGGAGCCGGAGCGGTATCCCGGCATTCGAGCCGACTTCGAGCGCAGCTTTCGGGTGCTGCGCAGCCTCCCCGCCGACATCTTCCTGACAGCGCACGCAAGGCAGTTTGACCGGTACCGCAAATTTCGCGAAAGCACCACTGCCGCGGACCCAGTAGCCCCGTTTATCGACCGGGCTGGCTACCTCAGCTACATCGCCAAAGGAGAAGAAAAATTCCGCAAAGAACTGCGGACGCAGCAAGAAGCGCAGTAGCCGTTCGTAGAACCGAAGCCCAGCCAGGCTTGCCGAGTGTGTGCCACACCTAGGCTCTAATTTGCTGGCTGGCTTATAGAACAAAAGTGAGCTAAGTATAGCGTTCCACGCCGCAGCGCAGCACCTAGCGTAGCGAAATAACCTAGGGTCGAAGAATGGAAAACGAATGAATTAGCTATGCCTAGCTATATTGATTCCCTAACTCCCTGCTATGCGCCTTTCTTCTGTACTCCTGCTGGTGCTGTTTTCGTTGCGTGCCTTTGCCCAACTCAAGCCCGCCCCCATCACCTACTCGGCGCCTATTTTCGCCGATACGGCCCGGATGGCGAAGATCCGCAAGGCCTTGCCCGTGCTCGAGCGGATGTACCAGGAATATGCTACCGCCGTGCACGCGCCGGGTTTTGTGTATGGGGTGATGGTGGATGGGCAGCTCTTGAACGCCGGCGGCACTGGCTACACCAACCTGGAGCAAAAAGCGCCCGCCACGCCCCAATCAGCCTTCCGGATTGCGTCGATGAGCAAGAGCTTCACCGCTATGGCCATCCTGAAGCTGCGGGATGCCGGCAAGCTCCGCCTCGATGACCCAGTATCGCAGTACATACCTAGCTTTAAAAAGCAGCATTTCCCCACCACCGACGCGCCAGACGTAACCATTCGACACCTGCTCACGCACGCGGCCGGCCTGCCGGAAGACAACCCGTGGGGCGACCGGCAGCTGGCCATTAGCGATGCGCAGCTGCTGGCTTTTATCAACAATGGCCTCAGTTACTCAAACGATCCGGGCATCACTTACGAGTACAGCAACCTAGGTTTTGTGACCCTCGGCTACATCATCCAAAAAGTATCGGGGCAGCCGTATCAGCAGTACATCAACGACAACATCCTGAAGCCTTTGGGCATGACCCACACCTATTGGGAGTACGCCAAGGTGCCGGCGGCCCAACTCGCGCATGGCTATCGGTGGCTGAACGAGCAGTGGGTGGAGCAACCGATGCTGCACGACGGCGCCGGCGGAGCCATGGGTGGCCTGATCACCACCATGGAAGATTTTGGCAAGTACATGGCCTTCCACCAGTCGGCGTGGCCGCCTTCTAGCGCGCCAGAGAAAGGACCGGTGAAAAGAAGCTCGGTGCGGGAAATGCAGCACCCGTGGAATCTCAACGCCTTGAATGCGCAGTATAAGTACCCGTCGGGGCGCGCTTGCCCGCAGGTGACGGCCTACGGCTACGGCATGCGCTGGAGCAAGGACTGCGAAAACCGCGTGACGGTGGGGCACAGTGGCGGCCTGCCCGGCTTCGGTAGCAACTGGGCCATTCTGCCCGACTATGGCATTGGAGTGGCCTGCTTTGCCAACGTCACGTACGCGCCCACCTCGCGCATCATGATCCGGATGATCGACACCCTGATTACCCTAGCCGACCTCAAGCCCCGCCAACTCCGCCCCTCCAGCGTGCTGAATGAGCGCAAGGCGCAACTCGTGAAGCTACTGCCCTCCTGGAACGGCGCGGAAGCAAGCGGCATCTTCGCCGAAAACTTCTTTCTCGACTATTTCACTACTTCGTTGCGCAAAGAAGCCACCGCGCTTTTCGAGCGAGCCGGTAAGATTGTGCGGGTAGGCGAACTAGTGCCGGAGAACGGGCTCCGCGGCTCTTTCCTGCTTGAAGGCGAAAAGGAAAACCTAGAAGTGAGTTTCACACTCACCCCGGATCAAGTACCTAGAATCCAAGAATATCATCTGACGGAGAAGAAGAAATGAGTCGCCGGCTGGTAATAAGTACTCAGGCAAGTATGTGCTGCTTAGCTACCATTGAGCGTCCGATGCACCTCGCTTTTTGGCAGGTGTATCGGACGTTTTTGCTAACGGCAGCCGACAGCGCCTTCATCTAATCTTCAGCAGCCAGTTCATCAGTTTGTAAGATTGATAGTACTCATTTGGCTTAGGCCTGATGAGATAACCGTCAACGAAACAGACTGTTTACTGTAGGAGCGCGATGCTCTACCTAGAGAGCTATTGAATGAATCTAAGAAGGGCTAGCTTTTTCTTTCTCTGCATTTTAGGCAAGCAAGCCTTTGCGCAAATTAGTCCACCCGGCCTGGGGAAGGCGCATACAGCTGATTGGGTTGCGTTTGGCGTACGCCAGGATCTGGACTCGCTTAAAAGATGGCAATCCATGTCCTACATCGGCCTAGGCCGGATCAGCAACCCTACCGACTACAACCCTTTTGACAAGTCGGCCATTTTGGTGCTCAACCAGGAATTCTACTACCGCTTTCACAAGCACTGGCAAAGCTCCTTCGCCCTGAGCTACCGCCGGCAAAACGAGTATTTCGACAGCTACCCTTACGAGCGCGAAAACCCAGCTTTCGAACAGGAGTTCAGATTTTACAGTCGCTTCTCCTACGTCCTAGAAACACGCCGCTTCAAATTCATCCCCACTTTCCGACAGGAATTCAGAAAGTTCTACACGCCGACCTTCGCCAGAGAAGCCGAAAATTTTCAGCTGCGCTCCAGAGTACGCCTACAGTTGTCGATAAACCTGGATGCCGCAAAAACCCATCAAATCATCCTAAGCTCGGAACAGCTATTTTCGGCGAGTAAGCTGTATGCTCCGAGCCAGTGGGAAAAGCTAGCTTATCGCGAAAGCCGATTTGTGGGATATTATTCATTCGCGCCAAAATCGTTGCCTTTTATTTTCGACCTAGGCTATATGGCCAACCGGCTCGGCACTACCTCGCCGATTTATGTGCATTATGCAGCGCTTGATGTGATCTGGAAAAACCCATTATCGCACCACAAAATGGCCAAGCGTACCCGCATCGGCAACCTCGAATAGCGCGCCCCTCTTAAGCGCACCTATTGCTGCTAGCGTTGACGCAGCCTACGCTTCAGGCTACGTGTGAGAAGCACAGAGATGTGCGGCAACGGGAAAGACTGTTACTGAATTCGTAACTTCAACGCACTGCAAGACAAGACACTTATGAGTACGGAGTAGGTCAACCGTCTAAGCATAAGCCAGTTGCTGAGTCGCTATTTTGGGGCCGTTGAGGACAAACATCTTGACCTAGCTATTGTGCAAGCGACGTTCACGCCCGACGGGCGCATCATGCGGCCTAACGGCTCCGCTCTCACGGGATAGGAGAATATTCTGGAAGGCCAGCAAAGGAGCTTTGCGCGCTTTCAGGCCACGCACCATGTTACGACTGACTAGGTGATTGAGCTAGCCGGTGACTAGGCCAAGCTGAGACCCAACTTAACAGCTATGCATTTGTGGGCGGCTGATGCGCACGACCCTAACTCTCTACAAACGTACTTTGTGGCCGGCGGCGTGTTGTCGGCGGTAGCCACACGAACAGCGGAAGGGTGGCGGTTAAGTGAACTATCCAATCGTAATGTGGTGGCGTACTGGCGCTGGTCTCTCTGCCATGGCAACTTATGAGCAGCCCAGCGAGTAACGTGTTAGCTAGGCAGGCAAGCTCCACCATTGTAGTTGATCAGTAGCAACTTATCGGCATTTTACCCGTCCAGCGGGCACCTACTGCCAAGCGACACTCGTATGCACTTCCATCAGGATGAAAGTCGATGGAAGTCACCAACACCTCCGCTCAAGCACGGCAAAACCCTGCCCAAACGCTAAGCACCCCTCCCACTTACTGGCTCACCCGCTTTGTGCTGTTGCGCTTGCTGGGTGCCCTCTACGCGGTGGCCTTTCTGGTGGCCATCAACCAGATCGTACCACTAATTGGCGCCGATGGGCTATTGCCCGTTGGGCTGTATCTCAAGCAAATAAGCGCCGCTCTAGGGTCGGATGGCGCGGGCTTTCTGCGGTTACCATCGGTGTTTTGGCTGGAGCATTCAGATGCGGCGCTGCTTACAGTGGCCTGGATTGGGTTTGGGCTTTCCTGCGTGGTGGCGGCGGGCTTCGCTAATGCGCTGCTACTGACGGTGCTGTGGTTTCTGTATATGTCCTTCGTGCACGTGGGGCAGGAATGGTACGGCTACGGCTGGGAGATTCAGCTGCTTGAAACCGGTTTCCTGGCCATTTTCCTCTGCCCGCTGCTCGATATGCGGCCCTTTCCAAAGTACGCGCCGCCTATGCCCATCATCGTGCTATTCCGGTGGCTGGTTTTTCGCATCATGCTAGGGGCAGGCCTGATTAAAGTGCGCGGGGATGAAGTGTGGCGTAACAGCACGGCGCTTTACTATCACTTTGAAACGCAGCCGATTCCGGGGCCGCTGAGCCGGTGGTTTCACTTTCTGCCCCGTACTGCGCTGAAGATGGGGGTGTGGTTCAACTGGCTGGCCGAAATTGTCGCGCCCCTGTTCGCGTTCGGACCTAGGGTAGCGCGGCATGTTGCGGGCGGGGTGATGATCTTGTTTCAGCTCAACATTATTCTCAGCGGCAACCTTTCGTTTCTGAACTGGCTGACGATTGTCCCGGCACTGGCTTGCTTGGATGATGGCTTTTGGGCTAGGGTGCTCCCGCGCTGGCTCGTACAGAAAGCGCAAGCGGCGGCGGCCAATGCGGAGGAATCTAAGCCCATGCTGGTAACGGCGTGGGTCGTGACGGCGCTCATTACGGCGCTCAGCATCCAGCCAGCCTTGAACATTATATCGCCGGGGCAAATTATGAACACTTCCTTCGACCCGCTGGACCTCGTGAACACCTACGGGGCTTTCGGCTCGGTGGGCCGGGAGCGGCTGAATGTGGTGTTTGAAGGCACAATGGACGAGGCCCCCAGTGCCCAAGCCACTTGGAAGCCTTACCTCTACAAAGGCCTACCGGTGCTGCTCGACAAGCGCCCTCCGCAGGTAGCACCTTATCAGCTGCGCCTCGACTGGCAGATGTGGTTTGCCTCCATGGCGTCGGTCAATGAATACCCCTGGACGCTGAACCTTGTCTGGAAATTGCTGCACAATGACCCCAAAACGCTAAGCCTGTTTGCCGGCAACCCTTTTCCCAACAAGCCGCCACGCTATATCCGTGCAGTGTTATATCGCTACACGTTTGCCGAGCCAAACAATCCGCAGGGCGTTTGGTGGCACCGGGAACGAATCAGCCTGTGGATTCCGGCGCTTTCTGCCACTAACCCGCAGCTGATCGACTACCTGAAAAGTACCGGTTGGGCTCCGTGAGCGGCGCGGATGCTCCAGGGAAATTGACCGGGAAAGCTAGGTTGGCAAGAGTACTCATGGCGCGGTTTGCGGGGCACCTGACCACGAAACGCGCCGGTGCGTAGATAAACACATGCATGCCATTCAACGGATTCGGAGAGTTCACTTTGTGCAGTTTCCTGTGCAGGCCACCCTCATGCTACTCCTTACCTTATCAGCTGGGCACCGCCTGCGGAGCACCACGGCCACACCAGCGCCGGTGCCCGCTCTCTTGGCGCTGGCGCTGCTGTTGCTGGTGGTGGGAGCATGTCTTTACTTGGTTTCCAAGCGGATCCGGCCAAACCTGCGGCGCCCCGAGGAGCAAAACCGCCGCTTGTACCTCAGTGGCATCATTCTGCGAAATAGCTTCCTAGGTATCTTGGGGCTGCCACCCCTGATGATTTACCACATCACGCGCCATTGGCTTGATCTGGTGTTCTTTGGTATGTTGCTGCTTTTTTTGTGCCTGCTGACTGCGCCTACCGAGCCCAAGTATCGGCAGTGGTTGTTGCGCTGATTGTTGGGTAAGTCTCCCGCAAAGCAAAAAGCCTCGCTTTTCGGCGAGGCTTTTCTGGGTGGGTTTTGCGTGCAGTAATTAGAACTAGAATATCGAACCGTATGCCTGACAGCCAGAGCACCAGCCGAAGAAGAACCGAAGCCGCTCGTTTTTTCGCCATTTCTTCATGGCTTTCGCTTGCGCTTTTTGCTCAGCTTCTGGGGAGAAGCTAGCAGGCGTGCTAGCAACACGGGCAGGAGCAGTTTCTACTGTTTCGGTTGGGAAATGCTGGGCAGTAGTCATAGCGAGTATGATTAAATCCTGATCCAAATGTACGAGGGCAATTTCAAAAAAGCAAGCGCAAACGTTTGAAATTTATGCAAACGTTTGCTGAAGCTAGCTACCAGCGTGAGAATTAAGCAGTTTTGTTGTTGTATTATGCCATCTTATTTTTCTCCTACATTCTATGTCCGCTTCCCTCGTCCCCGATTCGCTGCTACTGAATGGCCGCGTGTTTCGCTATGCCGATATCCAGCAGTATCCGCTAAACACTCCCGCCGACCTGAATGGCTATGAGGCGAAAGTGCTGGACTTCTGCCGGCAGTGGCTTAATGGCACTCTTACCTTTGATTTGCACACGTCGGGCTCGACGGGCACGCCGCAGCTCATCCAAATGCAGCGGCGACAATTGGAAGCTAGTGCGCGGCGAACGTGTGAATACTTTGACCTAGGTGCCGGCGACCGAGAGTTGGTATGCCTGAACTGCGAATCGGTGGGTGGCCTGATGATGCTGGTGCGCGGCCTGGAGCACCAGATGCACCTAACCATTGTGGAGCCGAACGCCAACCCGCTGGTAGCAGTAGCACCCGACGCTGAGTTCGACTTTGCTTCCTTTGTTCCGCTGCAGCTCCGCACCCTCCTCGACCGCGGCTTCGAGGCCCAACTCAACCGGATGAAGGTTATCTTGGTGGGAGGCGCTACGGTGGAAAGCGCGCTGGAACGCGCTATTCAGACGCTAACCGTACCCGTATATCATACTTATGGCATGACGGAAACCGCCTCCCACATTGCCCTGCGCCGCATCAACGGGCCCGAGGCGTCGCCGTACTACCGGGTGCTGCCGGGCATTCATGTGGAGCTGGACGCCCGCGGTTGCCTAGCAATTCGGGGTGATGTAACGGCCGATCAACTAGTTACGACCAACGACCGGGGGCGCCTCGTGGATGAGCACACCTTTGAGTGGCTCGGCCGGGCCGACTTTGTGATCAACTCGGGCGGCGTGAAAGTGCAGGCCGAAAAGGTAGAGCAAGTGTTGGAAGTGGCCCTGGCGGAGCTAGGTTTGCCCATCCGCCGAGCTTTTGTGGCGGGCCAGCCAGATGCGCGCCTAGGCGAGCAAGTGACGGCTTTTCTGGAAGGCGAAGCACTAACGGACGCGCAATTACAACAGCTACAACAACTACTCACCCAGCGCCTTACCCGCTATGAGCAGCCGCGGGCCTTCGTGTACGCGCCGCAGTTTCAGGCTACTGCTTCGGGCAAGGTAGACCGGCTAGGTACTATCGGGTATTTAGCTAACGCAACTTCCTCAGAAAGAACTCCGCCTAGCTAGGCTTCGCGACGCTAACCGCGCTAAAGGGGTAGCGCCCGCCCAGCTATGGCTAGGCGGGCGCTACCCCTTGCGGCCCACCGATACGGTGAGGCCTATTTCTATTTAGAACGCCCGCGCTGCTAGCGTCGTAGTTCAATCTCTACGCGTGCATCCTCCTCCGCAACATCGACCGTGACGGTAGCAGGCGCGAAGCCGTCGGCGGTGCAGCCCAACTGGTAGGTGCCGGAGGCTGGCGCAGGCAACGTAAACTGGCCGTGCTGGTCGGTAACGAGAGCCATATCGGCTACGGCTACCGGCGCCGCCAAGAAGTAGATGCGTGCGCCAACAGCTGGTCGACCATTGGGCTCGTGCACGTGCCCAGAGATGATGTGTGGCTTGCGGGTCATCGTTGGTAGTAGCCAGAGCCCTAGGCCGGCGGCAACTAAGCTGCCGCCGGCCAGGAGAACTCGCCAGTGCTTCCTACGCTTTCCAGCTAACCATGTTGTTGTAGACATCCTGCACAATGCGCGTACCGGAGTTGGTCGTAGCGCCGCCGTACGCATGAATCGCAAAAGCGTAACGGGCACCGTTCACAATCCGGTATACGGCGCTGCCGCTTTGCCCGCCGGCCGTGTCGATGTCGTAGTACACTTTGCGGCTGTTGACGGCGGCAATACGCCGGGCATCAAACCACTGCGTGCCGCCGGGCTTATCGCCGGGGTAGCCCGAAATGTTGCCCACGGTGTTCAGCAAATCTGCGTCGGAGTAGACACCAAACCCAAACCAGCCCGTGGTGTTGCCTAGGTTCGTGGGGATGATGATAGCGCCATAATCAAAGTTTTGGTCGCCGTTGTTGGTCCAGTTGGTTACGGAGCGGAAGTTGGTGCTCGTCACGGAGCCGAAGGGCAGCGAGCTGCCGTTGCGGCCAGGCATCACCTGAATGCTGCGCACCCATCCATCCCGGCCGGGCACACCGCTGTTCTTGATGAACACGACGTGGCCCGCCGTCATGAGTGTGTGGGGCCCGATAAACCAGCCAGTGCCAATCCACTGCGAACCGTCGCGGGCCGTAATGAGCAGGGAGGCAATAGCTCGCCACGGGTAAATAGTCGTGTTGGTAATCTGCACCCGGTCGTCGGGGCCGTGCACGGTGGCGGCTTTTGGCGGCAATGTGTCATCCGTGTCGGGCGCAAGTATTCCGTACGAAGCCTCGCCAATATCGCGCAGCTTACTCGTATCGGGGGCCTTGTAGAGCTTGCCTAGCTCACTCTCGCTAAGGACTTGTGATTCGCGCAGCTTAAAGCCTTTCACGGCTTCCACGCCATCCTTACCGGGCTGTACTGTTTGGGGGTTAGTGCCTTCGGCGGGTGGGCTAGAAGGCAGCGCCCGGCCGTTCTGGGCCTGCATGGCCTCCGGTTCGGCGTCTTCCGACAAATTGGAGACGGGCATGTGGCCATTTGTAGGCTTGCTTACACTCGGAATTGTGACGGGTTCTTTGTCTTGCAGAAGGGTATCCATTGATTTTTACTGGTTTGAGAGTGGGAGTTTGGCTAGTGTTCGTCGGGGCTCGTAAGCGCTGATCCTAGCCTGACCAGATGTAATAATGAACCATAATAGCAATAGCGATAAGGATATAGCGTAACCTACTAGCACTGCCGGCATTACCTAGCTTGCTCTGTGATCAGTAGAGCACTTGACCAGCTAATCAGTGTTCAAATATCTGCGTTTAGAACAGAGCTGTCAATCACATAAATATGTGAAAATCAACAATATGCTATAAAATTTGGTTTGTCATATTGGCTACCCGATACCGCGTAGCTAGCCCATTAGCCACCGCCGCGTGGCCGCGTTTGTGGCGTTGCTGAGCCTAGCGCTACCGGTCGGTTGGCTTCTCACGCCTGTTTCGGCGGTGCAGCCCTTTCTGCGACAATAGCCGCTCGCGGCCCCGGGCAATCTTGTACAAGTCACCCAAAAACAGCTTCACCCGCCCTACCAGAATGAAGCCGCTGAGTTCGCGCTCCTGTTTGCTGTTGAGAAAAAGCATCTGCCGGTAGCCCGCGCCCGCGCCCACGCCCACCCAGCGAAAGATGCGCATATGCCCCACGAGTGAGGGCTCGACTAGCCAGATATGGTCGATGGGTGACTGCTGCCGACTGCCGTCGGGAAGATGGTAGCG
The DNA here is from genome assembly GCF_002154225.1 of Hymenobacter crusticola. Lineage (GTDB taxonomy): Bacteria > Bacteroidota > Bacteroidia > Cytophagales > Hymenobacteraceae > Hymenobacter > Hymenobacter crusticola. The sequence goes on along the minus strand of NZ_MTSE01000004.1, from coordinate 144,303 downwards.
GCCCAGTACCCGGCCAAACCCAATCTGCGTGGGTGTGCTCAGCTCCCAGCGCGGCGTGCCGATGAGCACGTACTCGCCGTAGGCAGCTAGGTAGCGAAACCGCAACTCGGTGCGCGTATTCGCGGGCAGCGTCAGCGGGGCAGGCTCGCGCGTGGGCACGCCTCCGCTGAGCAAGTACACCCCTAGGCCCGTGCGCAGGCGGCCGCGCCATTCGATACCAAGCTTCACGCCGTTGATGCCAACGAGTTTGCCATTGAGAGGCGAAAAACGCTGATCGAACTGCGCTACGACTCGCCGGTGCGGAGTGCGCACGTGCGTAGAATCGGGGCGCAAAGCCAAGGTTTCCACCGGCGTCGTTGTTTGTGCCGCAACGGAAAACGAACCCGCCAGTAAACCGGGCACCAGCAGTTTGGTCAGCGAATAACGCACGGTGTGGAAAAGGATAATGGCTCCATTACGCACGGCAACCTAGGCAAGTTTAGCCAGAAACGGCGACGGTTCACCTGCTACTTCCCGCGGCTTCGCCCCTGCTTGTCCGCCGGTTCACCCCGATTCAGGATACCTAGCTGCATCAATGACAGTACTTTAGACCCATCAAATCCTTCCGGCTATGCTCCTTACACCCGACACGCTTTTTCAGTACGCCAGCAATGCCGCCCTGCTCGGCTGGGTCTTGTTGATTGTGGCGCCGCGCTGGCGCGTTACCCAGCGCCTGATCAGTAGCGGCGCCTGGTCGCTGGGGCTGGCAGTGGTGTATACCGTCGTGATTCTGGGCCACTACCTAGGGGGGCACGCGGGCGAAGGTGGGTTTAGCTCCCTATCGGCAGTAGCGGCCCTGTTTCGCGACCCGTGGGCGCTGCTGGCCGGCTGGGTGCACTACCTCTGCTTCGACCTAGCCGTGGGCGCCTGGGCCAGCCGCGACGCCCAGCGGCGCGGGGTGCCGCACCTGTTGCTCGTGCCCACGCTCCTGCTTACGTTTCTGTTTGGGCCCGTCGGCTTCTTGCTCTACAGCGTGGTACGGCGCCGGTATGCTACTCCTAGCACAGCGCCTGCTCTTTAACGCTGCCTTTTCCGCTTCCACTCTTCTGCCTCTACCTATTATGGAAACTACGTTCACCATCTCCAAAGCCTCGTCTAGTGCTCCCGCCCAACCTAGCTTTTCTTTCGGGAAGAGGCTGCGCGAGATGCTCATCGTACTGCACCGCGCCAACCCAGTGTTGTCGTGGCCCGCTTGGATTCACGTTGGGTTGCTGGGAGCGGCGGTCCTTTTGCTGCCCTTCGACCACCGCATCATTACGGGCGTAGCTGCGTGGATCAAGCCCATCAAGTTTGCCGTTTCAAACATCCTGTACTTGTGGACGCTAGGTTGGCTGCTGGCCGATCTGCCGGCGGCGGCACAGCGGGCAGTGCAGCGCATCAGTTGGGGCGTAGCGGTGGCCATCATGGTCGAAATCATCATTATCTACGCGCAAGCGCTTCGCGGCACCACGTCGCACTACAACATTAGCACACCCCTCAACATCATCCTGTTCAACCTGATGGGCATCTTCATCATGCTGAATACGGCCCTTATTATTTGGGCCTTGGTGCTGGTGTTTCGGCATCGGCCGCACGGCCCGGCGGCGTACGTGTGGGGCGTGCGACTAGGTATCCTCTTCTTCTTAATTGGCAGTCTGCTAGGCGGCATTATGATTCATCAGGCCAGCCACACCGTGGGAGCTGCCGACGGAGGCCCTGGCTTGCTGGGCCTAGGGTGGAGCACCCGCGCCGGCGACTTACGCATTGCGCACTTCCTGGGGCTGCACGCCTTGCAATTTGTGCCCCTGGCCGGCTGGCTGCTGAGCCGCTACCTGCCGCGGCGGGCAGTGCTAGGTACGTGGGCTTTTGCCCTAAGCTACGCGGCGTTGACGGGCGCTATTTTCTGGGAAGCCATGCACGGTATTCCGCTGGTAGCAGCTCCGTAACATTTTTCTACAACGACAAGCGGGCGCTACTACCTAGGTAGTAGCGCCCGCTTGTCGTTTTCAATCAGGTGGTTACAATTGGTCCAATCGGCCGCCATCTACGCGCAGCTCGGCGCCTTGCACGAAGGCCGCATCGGTGGAAGCTAGGTAGACGATGGTGGCGGCAATGTCTTCGGCTTTGCCCACATCGGCGCGGTCGATCTTTTCCACGCCGCTTTTAATGTTGGGGTTTTCCCAGAGCATGGGGGTGTCGATGGCGCCGGGCAGCACAGCGTTTACCCGAATGCCTTTGGGCTTGCCTTCCAAAGAAGCTGAGCGGGTGAGCGACAGCACCGCTGCTTTGGCGGCGGCGTAGGGCGCTACCAGCGGGCTCGTTTCGATGGCGTGAATGCTGGATACGTTGACGATGGTGCCGCCGGGCTTCATGTGCAAGAAGGCTTGCTTAGTGAAGTAGAACGTACCGAGCAAATCCACGTTGAGCACGCGCAGCCAATCCTCGCCGGTTAGTTCTTCCAGGGGCTTAAATTGCATTAGGCCGGCGTTGTTCACCACCACATCGAGGCGCTCAAACCTAGCTAGGGCGCCTTGCACGGCAGTTTCCACGTGCTTCTCGTCTGATACGTCGCAGGCGCAGCCCCACACATCGGGGGCACCGGCCGCTTTGATTTCCGGCAGCGCCTTGTCTAGGTTTTCCTGCTTTAAATCAACGATAACCACGCGGGCACCTTCCGAGGCGAAGCGTTTGGCGGTAGCCAAGCCAATGCCACTGGCGCCGCCCGTTACAAGGGCAACTTTGTCTTGAAATCTCATGCAGGTGTGCGGCGGGGTTGTGAGGGCGCGCCGGGCGTGTTACGTGCTCTTGTTGAGCTTGGTTTTAAAACAGCGCTGCCGGGGCGCCCCAACGAACGCCCCGTTCCGCTTTCCTATACCGTGGTTTGGTTGGCCTCCACCGATTTTCGGCTTGTGTGGGTTCGCCGGGCCCGGTCGCGCTGGATTTTGGCCCAGGGCTGGTCGGTTTCGCTGGGCACCACAATAGGCACCTGCAAGCATACGCTCTGGGCCGGCAGTACCTCGCGCCAATCCTGGATCAGCTGCTTGTAGGCCGCGCCCACGGGCCGGATGTTGCGGTCGAGGTCGTAGAGACCTAGGGGGTTCACGTTGCCGTTGTTCTCGCGCAGGGCCGAGTCCCAATCGACTTGGTCGGTGAGCGAATACCAGGTGAAGCCCACAATCGGTACGCCGTCGTTGCGCACGCGCAGCACGTTGGCCCACTCCTTCCAGAGCCAATTCACGGCTTCGTCGCCGCAGGGCCCCTGCCACAGGTTGGTTTCGGTGTGCATCACGGGCAGATGGTAGCGGTCGTGGTACTGGCGCGTAATGGCGTAGTAGCCAAATATTTCGCCCGAGGCGCGGGTGCTGCCGTCGGCCATCACGCGGTGCTCGTTGGTTTTGTAGTAGTCGTTGCCCATGATGCACTGGTGCTTCATCTTGTTTTCCAAGAAGAAGTGGTACTCCTCGCGGGTCATGCCGTTATCGAGCAAGTACTCATACATCTCCGAATCCACGCGCCGACCGTAATTCAGGTCCAAAGACAAGAACCGCTTGGCGTTCATCAGCTCGGCGGGCTTGATGGCGGCCGGGTTTTCGGCGTGGAAGTACTCCGACGATTCACTTTGCACGAACAGGGCATCGGGGCGCACTTCGGCAATGGTTTGCATGGCCAGCACGTTGGCCTTTACAATGTACTTGAGCGCCGTCACGAAGGCCTGATCGGACTGCAACTGCTCGTTCCACCAGCCATACAGCGCCGAAAACTCGGCGCAGATGTACATCTCATTCACCGGCGTGTAGAGCTGCACCCACGGAAAGCGCTTGGCAAAGTCGCGGGCGTAGCGGGCAAACTGCTCCGGAAAATCCGGATTCTGGAAGTTTCCCAGCCAATCGGGTACTCCAAAGTGGCACAGATCGACGATGGGCACAATGTCGCGGCGCCGCAGGTCCTGGAAGGTTTCGTCGGCAAACGACCAATCGTAGCGCCCCGGCCCGAGCCAGGTGGTATGAATGGGCGGCCCGTAGCGCAGAAAGCAAATACCTAGCTCCTGCACCAGGTCAAAATCCTTTTTCCAGTGCTTGTAGTGGCCGCATTTGTCCATTTCATCCATGCGGACTTTGCCGCCTTGGATGGTCGGGTAGCTGTTTTCGATGCCGGTGGCAAAGAGGAAGTGGGGTACCATAAAGGGTGGGTGAAGGGCGAAGGAAAAAGGTCGTTGCCGGACAAGCCCCGCAACGACCTTCAGTGTTTCTCTTTGGGCGGAGAAATAGGCACGAACAAGATTAACGGAGCATGAAGGCCAGCTTACTAGCTAGGCCAGCAGCACGTTATCCAACGTGGAGGTATTGCAGGGCTTCTTCGTTGCCCTGCTGAATAGCTAGGTCGTAGGCAGAAAGGCCGCGCCGGTCGCGCAGGGTTTGGTCGGCCCCCGCTTCCACCAAGATTTTTACCAAGTTGTTGCGGCCAAATAACGTGGCAAACATGAGGGCCGTGCCCTCGTTGCCGTTGCGCAGATCTAGGTCGGCGCCGTGCTGAATGAGCAAATTGGCGATTTCGGGGTAGCCCTTGAACGACACGCCCATCAGCGCCGAGTTGCCGCTCACATCCTGAATGTTGGGGTCAGCGTTGGCCGCTAGCAGGAGCTTGGTGGCGTCTAGGTGGCCGTCGTAGCTAGCGAGAATGAGAGCTGTGAAGCCGCGGCCATCCTGCACGTTCACGTCAATGCCCCCATCTAGCAGGTGTTGGAGGTAGGCAACATCACCCTTGCGGGCCGCATCAAAAAGCAGATCTTCAGGTCGGGCAGAATAAAAGGACATGAGTGGAAGTAGGGGTTCTGGTTTTCAGTAGGAGTAAATAAATTACGCAACAAGAACAAAACTGACTGGCTTTCTTCCCGGCCGATTTTTGCAAGGCTACCTTGAGTACCTTAACGCCGCCACAGCCGTTAGCCCACACCAAACCCAGCACCGGGCATTTCTTATGCGCTAGCTTTTCTGCGTGATGACGACCAACACATGACACGTGCCGGGGCTACCTTGGTGCCTGAAGCTAGCGTGGCACGCGAGACGCCTCACGTCGGGCGACACGGCGTTTGCGTGGCTGTTGCGGCTCATTGCAACGGGTTTTTGGCAAAGCTCAGTTGGCTTACCACAGGTAATACATCTTTCATAATCAGTAACCTATGAAGAAATTTTTAAAAGCCTTATTGATACTTTTTCTTCTGCTGATTGTGGGAGTGCCGCTGCTAGCGCTAGGTGGTTATGCGCTGTATGGACTAGCGGCGCGGGGCAGTGAAAGCACGGAGAATATTCAATACCTAGCGCAGCACAAGGAGGTACTCACGACGGCCACGCCGGAAACCTTCGCCCTACTCGATGAGACGTTTTACCAAAATCAGATTTTTCTGCTGGGGGAGTCGCACGGCACAGCCGCGCCCCAGGACCTAGATTTTGCGCTGCTTAAGCACCTGAATGCCAAGGTTGGCTTGCGCAACTACATCGCCGAGATTGACCCGAGCCAAGCGTACTACTTCAACCAGTATTTGCAAACGGGCGATGAGCGCAACCTGCGCGTGGCATTTCAGCCGTGGCTAAATACGGCCCAGTGGGGCAACGTAGGTTTTTACAACAAGCTCAAGCGCATTTACGCGCTAAATGAGTCACTGCCCGATTCGGCCAAGATTCGCTTTATCGGCCTCGATCGGCTTCAGGACCTAGGTGTCACGCGGCAGCGGGTGCAGGCGCTGCTGCAGGCTGCGCAGTATAAAGCGGGCGCCGCTGCCCAGCTCGATACGCTTCAGCAGTTGCTGGCCGCCGAGCCGGCGTCGGAAGAAGCCCTCAGCGCTTGCGCCCGCCGCCTCGAGCAGAACCTAGGTACCACCCAAACTTACCAGCGCCAGCTCGGCACCCAGTACGCCGACTTCGCGCACCTTGTGCGCAACCTCACCTACCTGCAGCCCCGGGTGCGGCGCGACAGTGTGCTGCTGCTGAACCTGCAAGCCGAGTACCACGCCAAGCACCTAGGTCGGGAGAAAATGTACGGTTTGTGGGGCGTGTACCACGTTTTGCAGGGCCCCATCAACAAAACGCTCCCTTTCGCGGCCTTGCTCAAGAAATCGCCTCTTCCTTTTCACGATAAAGTGGTGTCGATGCCTATTTTCTCGCTGGAAAGCGAAACGCTACTGCCAACGGGCGCTCTGCCAGCGTCGGTGCGGCCAGCCACGCCGTACGTCGCCGTCGACTGGGTGAATCAGCAAGGGCCGCTGGTGTTCGTGAAGGGATTGAAGGACCTAGCGAAAGTAGCGCCGGAGCATGCCGTTACGTTGTTCAAACTTGACGCGGCCGATTCGCCCTACCGGCACTCCCGCCAGCTGCTCGATATCAAAGCGCCGCTGTTTGGGCAGAACATGAGCGCGACCAAGCCAGATGCTGTTGCTACCGATTATGCCCAATATGCCTTTCTGGTCCGGGGCTCGAAAGCATTGGAGCCGCTAGCGAAACAGTAGTACTCTAGCTTTTGCAGGTGCGCTGCTGGTATGCCAGCATGTTGGCGGCGTGGGCTGTTTCGGCTCGCCCTGTCGCTCCTGCCGCTTCACCTCCCCGATTGGTCACTTCACCTGGTTCGCACTGGAGCTAGGGGCTAGTTTTGCCGAGCTTTGGGTCTTTCTCAAGGGGGCTTCGCGCGATAAAATGGTTGCCTAACGCAGCCTGCCGTTCATTTTGTAGACTTATTTCTGCGCCCCCACTGAATACCCTCCGCCCTTCCTGACCTAGGTTCCCTCCCTGCTCCACTACCCCATGCACGACCGTCGGCTTCGGCTTATTGGCATTCCCATCCTGAGCTTGCTTATTACGCTGTTCACGGTTCCGGAGCTTAGGTCATTATCCGTGCTGTGGTTTTTTATCGATTGGAGCATCTCTTTTTATTTCACCTTTTTTCTGTGGATCGGCAACCGAACGCTGTGGGTATGGGTCCTCGGCCGCTTTCCGGATGTAGCGCAAACCACCAAACGGCTCTGGACGCTGGCGGCCTTGTCGGTGCTCTACACGACCGTGGCCACGGTGCTGCTGCGGCTGCCCTTGCAGCTGTTGCTACCGAGCACCACCTTTTGGCCCGATCACCTGCGGGCTTCCATCTTCAACCTGATTCCTACGGTGGTGGTGCTCACGGTCTACGAGGCCGTGTATTTTTTTCAGCAGTGGGAGCAGAACGTGCGCCGCACCGAGCAGCTCACCCGCGCCGGGGTGCAGAGTCAGCTAGAAGCCCTGCAAAGCCAGCTCGACCCGCATTTTCTCTTCAACAGCCTTAATACGCTCTCGGCGCTTATCGACGAGCACAACCTGCCCGCTCAAGACTTCGTGGAGCAGCTCGCCGACGTGTACCGTTACGTGCTGCTCAGCCGCGACAAAGCCACCGTGCCGCTGGCCGAGGAGCTAGCCTTCGTAGATACCTACGTGGCGCTGCAAAAAGCTAGGTTTCGAGACAACTTGCAGGTGACCCAAGACGTGCCGCCGGAAGCCCTCATGCAGCACGTAGCCCCACTAAGCGTGCAGCTTTTAGTGGAGAATGCCTTGAAGCACAACGTAGCGTCGCGGGAGCACCCGCTGCACCTAGCTGTTCGCTACGAGCTGAGTGGGCCGTTTTTGGTGGTGGAAAATGTATTGCGCCCTCGCACGGCCGGACTCGGTTCGAACACCGGCATCGGTCTGCAAAACATCATTCACCGCTACGAGCTGCTGCAAGCGCCGCTGCCCGTGGAAGTCAGCAAGGACGAGGGTTGGTTTCGGGTGCGCCTGCCCCTGCTCAGGCGAGTCACAGGGTAATTAACTCATTACCAACATGAAGCCTCTGTTTGTTTTGATCGGCACTTTCGTGCTGACGTTGGCCGCAACGCGTTTGCTGGGCGGCGCCGCCAACTACGTGCTAGCCGGCAACCTAGCAATGGCCGTGATGTTGTTTTTCACGGGCTTAGCGCATTTCACGCTTACCAACGGCATGATGCGTATGCTGCCAAGCTGGCTCCCAGCTCGCAAAGCGTGGGTTTACTTTACAGGTGTCGTTGAGCTGGCGGCGGCGGCTGGCTTACTGCTCCCAAGCACGCGCCATTGGGTTGCGTGGCCGTTGATTGTCTTTTTCATCGTGCTGTTACCGGCCAATATCTACGCAGCCATGCACCATATCGACTACCAGAAGGGTACTGCCGACGGGCCAGGCCCGCGGTACCTATGGTTTCGCGTGCCGCTGCAACTGCTGTTTATTGCCTGGGTGTGGTTTTTTGGTTTTTCTAGCTGAAGCTTTCCCGCACAGGCTATTTCGTGGCCCGTACACGTACTTATTCTTTAATTGCTCAGTCACTCAGCTACTCCGTTACGCTTATATGATGACCGTCCTGTTGCTGGAAGACGAATATCCCGCCGCCGAACGCCTGCAACGCCTGTTGCAGCAAGCAGCCCCCGACACGCAGGTGGTAGCCGTGCTCGACAGCGTGAGCACCACCCTAGCTTGGCTGGCCGCGCACCCCACTCCCAACCTAATCCTATCCGATATTCAGCTAGCCGATGGCCTGAGCCTGGAAGTGTTCGAGCGCACGGTGGTGAGCAGCCCGGTTATTTTCACCACGGCCTACGACGCCTATGCTATTCAGGCCTTCAAAGCCAACAGTGTCGACTATCTGCTGAAGCCCGTGAAGCTAGCCGAGCTGCAAACAGCCCTCACGAAGCTTCGCCAGTGGCGCACACCCGCCGCGCCTACCGATGATTCAGCTCAGCGTTTGGAGCGGCTGATCGAGAGCCTGCCCCGGCAAAACCAGTCGTACAAAACTCGCTTTCTGGTGCGCAGCGGGGAGCAGCTCTTGCCCCTGCCCGCCGCACAAGTGGCCTGGTGCCAGAGCCGCAACGAAGTCACCACCCTAGCCGCCACCGATGGCCGCCGCTTTGTAGTGGACTATACCTTGGAACAACTCGAAAACCTGCTCGATCCGCAGCATTTTTTCCGCCTCAACCGCCAGTTTTTGGCGCACCTGCAAGCCGTGCAGCGCCTGCATCCTTACTTCAACGGCAAGCTCAAGCTAGACCTAGCCCCCACGCCGAGCGAGGAAGTGGTCGTGAGCCGGGAGAAAGCCAGCGCGCTCAAGAGCTGGCTGGAAGGCTAGCTTCTCTGGCGTGATTGAGTAGGGGGAGTAACTGAGTGAAGTCATTTAGCAGTACCCAACTACTCAGCTACTTAGTTGCGCTCTACCGATCCAGCCACGCCTTGAACGCGGCTACTCGCTCGCGGCTGACGAGCACGGCTTCATCGGAGCTAGGTGGGCGCAGCACGGTTTGGAGGCGGCTGTTGGTGTAGTGGATGATGTCCTGAATAGCATCGGCGTGGACGAGGTAGGCCCGGTTGAGGCGGAAAAAGTGACTCGGGTCGAGCAGGTTTTCAAGCTGCTCCAGAGTATAATCCACTACAAAGCGGCGGTTTTCCTTGGTTTGAAGCAGAGTGGCTTTTTCGAGGCTGAAAAAGTAAGCAATCTGCTCGGTCGGAATGGCTTTCAGGTGCTCGCCCACGCGCACTACGAAGCGGGTTTTGTAGCTGGTACTCGGTTGCGACTGCCGCAATATCTCCGCTAGCATAGCCGCATCGAAGGCGGGCGCAACCGTTGTGGTCCGCAGGCTGCGTAGTTTGGCAAGGGCCGCCGTTAGCTCCTCGGGGTCAATGGGTTTGAGCAGATAATCGATGCTATTTACCTTGAAAGCGCGCAGGGCGTACCGGTCGTAGGCGGTAGTAAAAATGACGGGGCATTTCACCTCCAGGCGCTCAAACAGCTCAAAGCTCAGGCCATCGGCTAGGTGAATATCCAAGAATAATACATCCGGACCGGGCTGCATGGTTTGCAGGAAAGCCTCCGCCGCCGCCACCGACTCGGCCGTGCCGACAACTTCCACCGGCGGCTCCTGCTTGCGCAGAAGCTCCGTGAGGCGGCGCGCGGCCAGCGGCTCATCTTCCACAATAAGAGCGCGTAAGGTTGGGGGCATAGCAACAGAATGAAACAAAGGGTAGGCAGCTTGCCTATGCGTGCTGAAGATCTATTCAGCCTTAAAACTATAACCTAAGGCGACAGTGAAAAGCTAGGGCTAGAAGCTTTCTTCCTTTTTCAAGGCAGGGACCTAGGTTTGCGTCCTGGCTTCTCGCCCTGGTTTTGACTTTTACACTAGCTCCAGCACCGGCAGCGTCACAATAAACTCTTGCTCGGTCTTTTCTACCAACACAGGTTGCTGGGTTAGGAAACCGTAGCGCGCCTCCAGGTTCTTCAGACCTAGGCCCGTCGACTCTTCTGGCGCTACCCGGCGCGGGCGTAGCGTGTTGCGCACTACCAGTTGGTGGCTTGCTTCATCGAGGCTGATGCGGATGTGCAAGGGTTGGTTTTGCAGCGCCGCATTGTGCTTAATGGCGTTTTCGAGCAATAGCTGCAAGGCCAGCGGCGGCACCATGAAGTTCTCCAGGTCGTCGGTGGGCGGCAGGGCCAACTCCACCTCTAGGCTATTGCCCAGGCGCGTGCGCTGCAAGTATAGATACGCCTCGGCGAAGCGCAACTCCTCGGCCAGCGTCACAACTTCGTGGTCCTGGCTGTCGAGCACATAGCGATACACCTGCGAAAGCTGCCGGATGAAGCGTACGGCCCGCGTGGGGTCTTCCTCCACCAGGGATGTCAAGGCATTCAGCGAGTTAAACAGAAAGTGCGGGTCTACTTGCCGGCGCAGCGAGTCGAGGCGCGCCACGGCCGACTCCTTCTCCATGCGCTCGGCCCGAATCGCCACGTTGCGCCAGCTTAGCAGAAACGACCGGCTGTGCATGAACAAGGACACGACCACCGTAATCAGCAGCGGGAAAACGAAGTTTTCCCAACGGATGGAGCTTAGCTTTCCGTGGTGGTACCCCACCATGAACCCAACGTTGACCAGCGTAATGACCAGCAACGAGGCGACTAGGGAGCCCGCCAACGTAATCAGGAAGCGACGCAGTGGCTGCTGCGTCCAGTCAGATTTACGATTGAGCCAGCGGTTGGGATAATCATTAGCTAGCCACAAGCCATTGGTATAAAATAGATTGTAAGCGAGCGTAACAAGGTAATCTTCGCTGAAAATGCTGCATCTCGGACAAAAGAAGAAGCTTAACACAATGGAAAACAGCACCATCGCGCCAAACTTTCGCCACCACCGCGACTCATTGGGGTAGCTCTTCCCAAGCAGCACCGACTCTTTCATTTCGAAACCAGAGGATAAGGCCGTAGACATAACACGAAGCCAGTAGGGGTACAAGGTAACTAGAATTGACGGCCGATGCTTGTTGGCTTTTCGCGCCTATTTGGGTTCGCGAAATCCACTAGGCCGTCGTGCCGAGCTGGGCGCAGCACGACGGCCGAAGCGCTTGCGAAATCAAACGCAGAACGCTTTTAGTTCTTCGTTGTCGAAGCCGTTTCGTAGCTTTTCAGCCGACCTAGTACCTGCCGCTCACCCCAGTTAGGCGCCAGCGCCGATTTAGGCTGGAAGGCGGCGTATTTAGCCTTTGCTTCCTCGAAGAGCGGCTTGGCTGCCTCAGCCCCACCGCCGAACATCTTAGGCGTGAAGTACTTGTTGTTGGCCTGCACGAGGTAGATGCGGGGGTTGGCGGGGTTGAGCGTTTTGGCTTTGGCCACTGCCTCGTCTACCATGCGGGGGTAGGTCATGGCGCGCATCATGGGTGCAACGCCCAGTCTAGCCTGGTAGATGTAGGCTTGCAGCACCAGCAGTTCCGATTCGTCGCCACCTAGCTTGCGAGCCTTTCCCAGCGCTTCTTCGGCCTGGTCGAGGGTTTTGTCCTTCACCTCACCATCTTCTTTGCTCTGGAACACATTGATGAGCAAAGCATAAGATTGGTAGTAGCGGGGTAGCCAGTCGGCGGGGGCCACGGCAGCGGCGCGCTCCATCTTGCCGCTGATTTCCCGCAACTGGGCTGGGTCACCGGTGCCCATCAGGTCTTTGATGGTAGCGGCCATCAGGTCGGTGTAGCCGGCTGGCGCGGCCTGGGTGCTGGCTGCGGTAGGGGCCGGCGTTTTTTGGGCAGCAGCGGAAAACGAAACGGCGGCTAGGGCGAGCAGGAGGATGGACTTTTTCATGGCGTTCAACAAGTTTGGTTGGTTAGTGGCGTTTTGTTGAACCAAAGGTGCTGCCTGCCGCCGCGTACTGAAATTTTGAGTTACCGAAGCGTCGGATCAGCCAGACGAACCGTCGATTTTGAGACCCAGCGTTTTTAGCGATAGGTTGGGAATAGTAAACCGGAGGGCATACGGAGCCCCGCAGAGCCTCTCTCCTTGCAGCAATAGCTACCACAGTCGAGAAGCTTTGCGGGGCTCCGCATAGCGCCCGACGGAGCACCCAGGGCCCCGAAAACAACTGCACCCAAGGCCTACTCAGCCTTGGGTGCACGTGATAAAGCGTAAAGCGCCGGTTGCTACTCGGTGCCGAAGGCAGGTCGACCTAGCTTCTGGAAGGATGTATCCACGTTGGCGGTCAGGCCTGCTAGCTCGTGCGAGGCGAGGGCAGCGCGATGCAGGAGGCGCGAGACCAAGGCCGGCCAGGATTGCTGGGCCGCGTAGGCAAAGCCACCTCGCCCGAGGCGCTCCAGCTCGGCCGGATTGTCGTAGAGGTGTTCTACGGCACGCGCTAGGGCGGCGCTGGTTTCCTCGGGCGTCGAGACGGGTACCTTGATGCCCGCCGTGTCGGGCACGAAGTCGGTGTTGGCGTGCAGGTCGAGCGTGAGGATGGGGCAGCCGAGGGCCATGGCTTCGGTGAACTGCACCGCGTACGTATCGCGCAACGTGCACAGCATGAACAGGTCGTGGCGTAGGTATTGCTCCCGAATAGTGTCGTAGGGCACTTTGCCATGCCACGTTACGCGGTCTTGCAGGCCGGCGTCGGCAATCCAGCCAGGCACCATGGAGCCTACGGGCCCGTCACCGAGGATGTCGAGGTGAAACTTTACGCGCGGGTCAACTTTGCCCAGCGCTTCCAGCACGAGGTGCAGCCCTTTGCGCGGATAGATGCGCGCCAGCCACATGATGCGTAGCTCCCGCCCTTCCAGCGCCGGCCGCGGCACGTATTCGGGCGTGTATAGGCTCAAGGGCTGTCCGGCGCTCATGGCGAGCTCTACTTTGCGGGCCCCAAGACGCTGAGCGAGTTCGGCCGTGTCGCGGTTGGCGGCCAGCACCAGTGCCGCGTGGCGCAACGACTGCCGCACGTTGGGGTCGAAAGTGGTGAGCAGCCAAGCAATAACGTTGCGCATGGTTTCGGTCTTGAACCAATCGGGCAGGTAGCGGCGCAACGAGGCCGGCGCTTGCATGCCCCCACCGAGGGGACCGAGTAGCAACGGCTTTTTGAGGCGCCACAGCCACGAGGCCATTTGCAGGCTGTTGTAGGTAACGTGGTGCACTAGGTCGAAGTCCACCTGCTGATCAAGCTGCCGCGCTATGCGCCACGCGCAATACTGCCATACAATGTAGTGCGTGTACACGCCGAACTGCCAGCGGTAGAGGTACTCAACAAACCTAGGCACCGTGATGTACACGGGTTTGATGCGCGCTGCGGCTGGCTCGGCGGCGCGCGCAGCCAAAGCCTTTTCTAGGTTGTCCTTGCCGCGTGGCGTAGTCAGCACCCACACCTGATGGCCCAAGGAAGCGGTTTCCCAAAGCCAATTGAACCCGTTGCCTTCCTCACTCCCAAGCCCCGGATCGCAGGCGTAAGCCGATAGTAAAATTCTCATAAGCAGTATGCGCGTGCCCCGCGCGGGCCAAAATGGCGGTGATTAGGTTAGGGGTGAGATGAGCGGGTCGTCTGTGTGCTGGCACGTGGCCGCGCGTAGGCACACACCGCGGGTATTATGTCAGCTTTTTGACCTATCACCGGGAAATGGGTGGGAGTGGGCAGCGTGGGCGTGATAGGAGCAGCAAAAACGTTGAGCAACTTTCAAAGTAGCATGTCGAGCTACTAATATCGGTTTTATGCAAAAAAAGTTTGGCTAAGTGCCAAAAAATATTTTTCGTTCCCGTTCAGTTCTGTGATTTCTCGCCTACTGCTACGAGTATTTTTGAACAATAGCGTGCTTACTTACGCACCCTAAGCATGGATTGTACGCCTTGGTAACGTTAAGAGCTTAGGCCCTTTAGTCGAGCTTCTTGGAAAAACACCAGGCGGAAAGCAAACGCCCTATTTTTCTATTCCTGTAGCATACCTCGTACACCTAGCCACCGCCCGATGCCAAAATCATGTACGCCCCTGCCTCTCTCTTGCGGGTGTAGCTGCTAGCTACCTGTATGGTTGCAGACCTAGGTTCTCCCCCTCTTTTCTGAGTACTAATTTCTTTTCCGAATGCTAAAAAGCCGGGTATGCAGCAGGTATTCTACTTCATCAGGCTACAGGAATTTACTCCTCTTGCGAATAGAACGATTCGAAGAGCTAGTACAGCAGGTGCGTCGCAGAAAGGAAAGACACTTAGCCTTTAGCCGAGCTAATACGCCTAGGTTAGTGACCTAGGGCGACTGGGTGGTTCAATAGCTACAGCGGCTCGTATTTGGCGCTCAAGCTAGCTCGATGAAGAAGGTGGTGCCCTGCTGCTCGCGGCTTTCCAGCCAGATATGCCCCCCGTGCAACTCTACAACCTGCTTGGCAATGAACAGCCCTAGGCCTGTGGTAGGCTCCCCCCGCAGGCCGGTACGGCGACTGGGGTTAAACTTGTCGAATAACTGCGCGTGTAGCTTGCTGGGAATCCCGATACCGGTGTCCTGTAGCCGCACCTGGGTTCGGCCGTCGTGCACCTGCAGGCCAAGGGTAATGGTGCCGCCCGCGGGGGTAAACTTCAGCGCGTTGCCGAGCAAGTTGTCCAGTGCCCGGCCAAACTTCTCGGGCTGCAAGGCCGCGTACACGCTTTCTGGCGGCAGGTCGAGCGCCAAGGTGATGCCCTTTTCCTGCGCCACGAGGCGGTGTACGGGCAGCCGCTCGGTGAGATAGGTATTCATCTCCGTAGGCACTTTCTGCAAGCTATGCGCGTCCAAGTCGCCCACAAACAGGATGTCCTGCAGCAGCCCGTTGGCGTGGCCACACGCCTGCTGGATCAGGGCAAGGTAGTGCAGCATCTCCGGAGGTGGCGGGCCCTCACCGTGGTGGCTGGCAACCTCGCGCTGAAGCAGGTCGCCCAGCAGCTGAATCTGGACAATGGGCGCCTTCACATCGTGCGTGGCGAGGTGCAAGATGGTTTCCTGCGCGTCGTAGAGCCGTTGAAGTTTGGTTTCTAACCCTTTCCGCGCGGAAATATCCTCCAAGATGGTATAACCTAGCTCGTGCCCTTCGTCGGGAAATAGCACGGAGGTGACCTGACACCAAAAGGAAGAACCATTGGCGCGCACCAGGCACGTTTCCAAAGAGAAATAAGGCCGCTTGTGCTCCCAAAGCTGCTGCTGCAACTCATGCCAATCGGCGCGAAAGTGTGGGTGGGCAAACTCCAGAATTCGGTGCCCGAGTAGCTCGCTAGGCTCGGTAAAGCCTAGCATGGCTACAACGGCCGGGTTTACTTGCCGAATGCGCAGATCGGCATCAATGATTTTATTGCCTAGGGGTGAGTTCTCAAATACCGTCCGGAAGCGGGCTTGGCTTTGGCTATAGCGGTCTTCTGCCTCTTGGTGCACGGCGGTAATTAGCTGTTGGGCCCGTAAGTGCCGAATCTCCTCGCGCAGAGCTTGATTTTCAGCGGCCAGAGACGCTGGCGGAATAGCGGACGGAGAGGCATCGGGCATAAGAGAAGGGACTAATCCAGGGGAATGTACAGCTTTCGTATTGGAAAGAAGGAAGTTAGATAGCCAGCCAATGCCAGACGAGCTTGCGAGCGTGCCGCATTGGCTGGTTCCTGCCCTGCTTGAAGGCTAGATCAACGGCGCGAATTCGATGCCTCTTTGGATGCTCCCGGTGCTCGTATGCGGCGGCGGCTGGTACCTAGCCCGTAGCGCCTTCCCCTACCGGCCGCGCTACCTGGCCGGCGTTCGGCGAGGCGCCGGCCAGAAACAACGGCTGCATAAAAGCCCCAATGGTTTCCTATGAATGTACCGCGAAAGCCAGGTTTTTTACCGCTAAACTGACCCCAGGTCCGAATACTTTTGCCACGTCGACGCCGCTCGTCAGCCTTTTGCTTTCGGGCGACCTAGCTATTTTTTCATCTTTCTTACTACCTGCGTTATGCCTACCATCACCGTAAAAGACGGCACCGAAATCTTCTACAAGGACTGGGGTACGGGCCAGCCGCTGTTCTTCCATCATGGTTGGCCTTTGTCGAGCGACGACTGGGATGCCCAACTCCTGTTTTTTCTCGCTAAAGGCTACCGGGTAATCGCCCACGACCGGCGCGGACACGGCCGCTCAACCCAGGCCGCCACGGGTCACGACATGGACACCTACGTGGCCGACGTAGCCGAGCTGACGGCTCACCTCGACCTGAAGGATGCCGTTCACATTGGCCACTCCACGGGCGGCGGCGAGGCTATCCACTACGCCGCCCGCGCCGAGCAGGGCCGCGTAGCCAAAGTGGTACTCGTCAGCGCCGTAACGCCCGTGATGGTGCAAGGCCCTAGCAACCCGGACGGTGTGCCGATGGCTATATTTGATGAAATCCGTGAGGGTACAGCTACCAACCGCGCCCAGTACTACCAGGACTTTACCCTGCCCTTCTATGGCTTCAACCGAGAGGGCGCAACAGTAAAGCAAGGCTTGCGCGACAACTGGTTCCGCCAGGGCATGACCGGCGGGGCCAATGCGCACTACTACGGCATTGCGGCCTTCTCAGAAACCGATTTCTCCGACGACCTGAAAAGCGTGGATATTCCGGTGCTGGTGCTGCACGGCGAAGACGACCAGATCGTGCCCTTCCACGTGAGTGCGGCAAAATCCATAAAGCTCCTAAAGCACGGCAAGCTGATTTCGTACCCTGGCTTCCCGCACGGCATGCCTGCCACTGAATCTGCTACCATCAACGCCGACTTGCTGGCCTTTATCCAGTCGTAGCCCCTAGGTTCGCGCAACGTCCTGCCCAGCCGGCAGCTGCTCGCTAGAGCAGGACGTTCTTTGCACTTCTTATTTTCGCCTCAGCGTGAAAGTCAAACAGCAGCCCTGGTACCAGGGCTGCTGTTTGACTTTCACGCTGAGGCAGCGGCCACTAAGGCTAGGCTAGCTTCCTTCATGCAGCCGATCAGGCGCTAGGCTAACGCAGCGGATTTTGATACCTACTCCTCTACTACTCCAGCGCTGGCGGCCTGCAGCAGTTTCCTCCTTCTGCGCAGACAAGTTTTGTTTGATGGCAATGTAATGCCTGCCTGTAATGCCTGCCACGGTGGTATGATCCGAGCGATAGTGCGCGGTTGCGCTGCCTGGAGGCAAACTCACCTACCACAAAGCTTATGCACACTTGTGCCAATTATTTCAGCCCGGCCGTAGCGTATACCGCTAGGGCAAAGTCATAGCCCCGTTTATCACCTAGTAGCAAAGGCTGCCGGTTGAAATAGGCGCCGCCGGCCGGATACGCCTCTTGGCGGCTCACGCGCCAGAAAAGGGGGGCCGCCTTCTCAATGCCTTGCAGCTCAAAGGCGTAGGTGTGCCCGGCTTGTAGAGCCACTTGATTGCTCCCCGCAAAATCGAACTGTAGCAGCCCGGCGGGTTGCGGGGTGTAAGCAACAGATAATCCCTTGCCAGCCCCGAAAAGGTTGGTACCCGGTGTGTAAGCGGGGTTGGCCTGCGAACCTAGGTCGTAGAGCGCCAGGGTGACGGGCTGCTTGGCGTCGGTGCCAAACCCGTCGCCCCCAAACAGGTCGATGCGCGTCAGCTTGCAGTCCGTCTTCACCTGAAAGGTCTGGCCAAAGCTAGCAGCGCCCTTGTCGTGGTTGAAGCTGATGTTGTCGAGGGCCGTAGTTGCCGGGTCGGCCATGGTGCTCAGCAAGGGCGCGCCGGGCCATTGTGCGGGGCGGGGCTGGATATTTTGGACTACGGAAAGGCCGGTGGCGGTAGGTACAGGCGTAGCCGACGCTGCGGCTCGGCTGGCGCTAGGCTTGGGTGGCACGCTCACGCCGGCCACCGTTTGGGTGATGGGCTGGATGGTGCCGTCTGGATTATAATACAAGTATTCTACGCACACGCTGCGACGACCTAGGGCCCCGCTTTCCCCACTAGGTAGGGTAAGCGTCGCGTTGTGGTAGAAGAAGTACCATTGCTTTTTAAACTCAATAACGCCCGGGTGAATGGTATAGCTGTTCTTGGCCTGGTCGGTGAGGATGCCCTGGTAGGTCCACGGACCGGTTACTTTGGGAGCCGTGGCATAGCACATTTTCTCCGACATGCCTTGGTGTGCGAAGGCCGCGTAGGTGAAGTAGTACAAGTTGCCCCGCTTGTGGAGCCACGGGCCTTCCGTGTAATTAGGTACTTCGATGCGCTGAATGGGCCCGTCCAGCTCCGTCATGTTGGGCTTGAGCTTGGCTAGGTAGCAGTTGGGGTTACCCCAAGCTAGCCAGGCCGTGCCATCATCGTCTACGAATACGGTGGGGTCGATGTCGTCCCAGCCGTTGGGGCCAGGCGTGGTTTTGTCGGAAATGAGGGCCGAGCCGCGGGCGTCCACAAAGGGGCCGGTGGGGCTATCGGATACGGCCACCCCGATGGCCTTGGCGTTGGCTGGGGCGCCTTCCTGCACCGCCGCGTAGAAGTAAAATTTGCCATTGCGAGCTACTACTTGCGAGGCCCAAGCGTCCTTCGTAGCCCATGTAAAGTCCCGCACGTTCATCACTGAGCCGTGCGGGGTCCAGTGCTTCATGTCGGTGGAGGAATAGCAGCGCCAGTCGTTCATGTTGAACATCTGGCCCTCCTTGGCCTCGTCGTGACCCACGTAGAGGTACACCTTGTCTTTGTACACCAGCGGAGCCGGGTCGGCGGTAAATACGTCGCGCAGGATGGGATTTTCGCCCGGCTTGGGGGCCGTCTGGCCGTAGCTGTGCAGCGCGGTGAAGGCTAGCCCCACTGCTGCGAGCAGGGTAATAGGAAGGCAAGATTTACGCATAAGGAGAGGCTAGGCAACAGCAAGGCGAGCCGCCCACAAGCGGCCGACCAAGTAAGTACAAGGTACTAAGGCTGACGGGGTTGGCGCGGTGGCCGCGGCGGCATATCGTTGGCAATGGCGGCCTCCAGCGTATGCATCGGTGGTTCGATAGCAGCCGGAATGGGCATATGACTGAACTGCTGGAAGTAGAGCAAGCAGGCGTCTTTCCAGAGCACGGCGTTGCCGCTTTGGCTGCGTAGCTTGTTTTGCACCACTGCAAATCGCTCGGCATCCACGTAGGGTTGGGCCTGGTCCCAGGTGCGCTGAAACTGCCGCACCTGCTGCACGCCATGGTCGTAGTGCAGGGCTAGCTCGTCCCAGAGCGTGCGGCCGCTTTTCATCTTAAAATCCCAGGGCAGGTGGTGAAACCACAGCAGGTACTCGTCGGGGCAGGTGGCGGGGTCGTTGAACTGCGAAGCCAGCGGCTCGTGGTACTGGCTCACCGCGTCGCTGCCTTTCTTGGTGCGGTCGAAGCCTACACCGTTGGCCGCAGCCTGGTGGTAGTAAGGCGGAGTCCAGTCGGCGCGCATTTTAGGCGGCGCCCACCACGGGCCGGGGCCGTAGTGCTCATGCGTGGCCGACATGATGTGGTGCAAGCCCAGCGGCATCGAGTAATCGACAATAGCCTCGCGACTCGCCAGCATCAGTTGAGCTACGGGCGTCAGGAACTTAGCGTTCCAGTCGGCCGCGGAGGCAGCCAGTTGGTTAGCCCCGGCGGCATTTTGGAAAGTCAGCTTGAGCCACTCTTCGGCTATTTGGGCGCTTTTGGCGCTGCTGTTCCAGGCTAGCCGCCCAAAGGCGTACCAGTTGGCTTGGGCGAAGTCGTGGCCGGTCCAGTTGGTATCCAGTCCCACATTGGATACCCCGGCCATGGACGAGTGCGCCTGGCGGTACACGCTGCCGTTGGTGCAGCGGGCCACCGTGCTGCCGGGGCCGGCCTGGTAAGTGTCGCTTTGCAGGCACTCTTCCCACATGGGCGCCAAATAGGCTAGGTCAATCTCGTGCCCTAAGTATTCCTGGGTAATCTGAAACTCGGGCATCACGGCCGTCTTTTTCAGCGCCCCAAACAGCGGACTGAATGGCTCACGGGGCTGAAAATCAACCGGGCCGTTCTTCACCTGAACGATAACATTGTCCCGAAATTTGCCATCCAGCGGCACAAATTCGTTGTAGGCCTGCTTGGCGCGGTCCTTATCGTTGGGGCTATACACGAAGGCGCGCCACATCACCAAGCCTTTGTAGGGCTTCAGCACGTCGGCCAGCATGTTGGCGCCGTCGGCGTGGGTGCGGCCGTAATCTTGCGGACCGGGTTGGCCTTCACTGCTGGCCTTCACTAGGAAGCCACCAAAGTCCGGCACCTGCTGGTAAATCTCCTTCACCTTACCGCGCCACCACTTGACAACGGCCGGGTCCAGCGGGTCGGCGGTTTTGAGGCCGCCCAGCAGTACCGGCGACGAGAATTTCACCGAGAGATACGTCTTCACCCCGTACGGCCGCAACACGTCGGCAATGGCTTTCACCCGACCTAGGTACTCGGCCGAGAGAATCATTGGGGAAGCATTCACGTTGTTGAGCACGCTGCTGTTGATGCCAATAGACGCGTTAGCCCGGGCGTATTCCTGCCACAGTTTCTTGTCGCGGTTGGTCACCACCAGGGCGCTGTCCTTGCGCCAGAAGATCGACTTGCCAGCGTACCCGCGCTCCACCGACCCATCGGGGTTGTCCCAGTGGTTGAGTAGGCGAAGCTCGTACGAAGGGTTAGAAACTTCCTCAGCCACCGATTGGCCAGTTTGCTGGCGCCGTAGCAATTCGAAAGCCCCATACAGGAGGCCCGCCTCGGTGGCAGCCTGCACGCCTTGCGCGCTCAGGCGAAACCCATCATACTTGAAGGCTTTGTCCTTCTTGAGCGTCAGCGTCACGGTGGCCCCTGCCCTACCCTGCCAGCCCTGCTGCAATTCCTGCTTCGCCGTGGCAAGCAAGGCTGAGTTTTTGGCGGGCACCACCACCGTGACCGGCACCGCCGCGTGCGGGCGCAGCCAAAGCTGGTGACCGTCCTCGGCGCGCAGCCCTAGGGCGGGGCTTAGCAGCAAAAGGGCAAAAAGAAGCTTTTTCATATACCTGATGCTTAACACTTAATTAGCAGTTAGCGCCGGAGATGAGTGGCGTACTACTCGTTGAAAAGTAATTGATGCTACCGTTTTATCGTCAATCGTTTGCCTGTGTACACTACTTGCTTTTGGGGCTTACCAAACGCGGCACCTAGCCCGGTGGCCTCACTGGGCCACACGAGGTTGAACACCCGCCGCGGCAACGCGCCAGGATACGTGCCTTGGCGCGGGCCAATGGTGAGCGTTTGGCGCTTTTCATCCCAGGCGAAGGTGATGAGCGTGTGTTGGCCCTGCTCATAGCGGTAACTATCACCTTCGTCCTCGTACAAAGCGAAACGGCCATCGGCACCGGCGTACACTCTGATTTCCAACGTATCAGCTGTCTTCTGACCGGTGTATTGCAGGCGTTTGCCTAGGGGCACGATGGCGCCGGCTTTCACAAATACCGGAGTGGTGGCCGCGGGTGCGGGCGCAGTCACGGTTTGCCCGCCCGCGTGGCGCTGGCCCGTCCAGAAGTTGTACCATCCCGCCGCCTTCGGCAAATACACCGGCCACGCCGTCACGCCCGGCTTAATGACAGGCGCCACCAGGAAAGCGGGACCAAACGTGTACTCGTAGGCTTGGTGCGCGGCCGTGGTATCGGCCGGGAAATCCATCACCAGCGGCCGCATGAGCGTTGAGCCGTGTTGGTGCACTTGCCAGGCTTCAGAGTAGAGGTAGGGCAACAGGCGGTAGCGCACGTCCAGCAGTTGCCGGATGTTGGCTTCCACCACTGGGCCGTTTTTCCAGGGCTCGGTTTCGGTCTGGTAGCCGTGTACCCGAAAGATGGGCGTGAACGTGCCCCACTGGTACCAGCGCATCAGCAACTCGTTGTACTGCGGGTCGGTGTATTGCCCGGCGCCGGGCCGGAAAAAGCCGCCGATGTCGGTGGTCCAGTACGGCTGGCCCGTGATGGTGAAGTTCAGCCCAGCCGGAATCTGGCGCTTGAATGAGTCCCAGGTGCCGCCAATGTCGCCCGACCAGTTGATGGTGCCGTAGCGCTGCTGACCCAAGAAAGCCGAGCGCGTGAGAATGCACACGCGCTTATCAGCGGTGGTTTGGCGCTGGCCCTCGTATACGGCCTGGTTGACGAACAGCGGATACGTGAGCCGGTAAAAGTCGCCTGGTCCCGCAAACAGCTTTTTGCCGTGCAGGGCGTCGTTTTCGGGCTCGGTGGCATCTAGCCACCACGAGTCTACCCCGTAGCGGAACAGGTGCTGGTTCATGGCCGCCCAGTGCGCCGTGCGGGCCGCCGGGTTCGTGAGGTCCAGCCAGGGGCTATTGGGGATGTAGAAGTTGTTGGCTACGTGGCTTTTGCCAATGGCTGACTCCTTGTTCAGATTCTCCCACACCGAAATATTGAAGCGCGCGTGCTGGGCGTGTAGGTTCTGCATGAGCGCGGCCGGGTCGGGGTACTTGGCCTCGTCGAACTGCATCACGCCCCAGCCGTATTTGCCCCAGTACTGCCAATCCTGCACAATCACGTCCATCGGGATGTTGCGCCGCCGAAATTCCTGCACCGTCTCCTGAAGGTGGGCGCTGGAAGTGTACCGCTCGCGGCATTGCCAAAAGCCATAGGCCCACTGCGGCAGCAGCGGCACCTGCCCCGACAGGTTGCGGTACGTCTGAATAACGGCGTCGGCCTGCGGGCCATAAAACACCACGTAGTCCAGCAGCTGCGCGTTGGGCGAGCGAAACGTGGTGAGGCCATCCACCCGTTTGTAGGTGACGTGCGGCGTGTTGTTGGCCTTGCACACCACCTGGATGCGATGCGGCCCTGCGGCCAGGGTCACTTTGGCACTCGCTGTGGGGGGCAGCCAGAAGTTGCTGTGGTCGAGGCAGGCCACGCCATCAATGGCTAGGTAGTGCCGATTGCCCATGGCACCTAGGTCGAGCATGAGGGAATATTCCCCCGCTGCCGGCAGCGTAAACGTGCCAGTATAAGTGGCCTGGTCCTGCGCTACTTTTTGGGTGCCCGTGGCGGTGGTGGCATCTACTGCTTGGCCGGCTTGCGTTACGGCCAGCGCCTGCTTTTCCAGCGGAATAGGCGAGTCCGCCGGGTTAAAGTCGGTCAAACCGTATTGGTGCCAGAGCAAGCCGTACCCTTTGCTGGAATAAATGAATGGTAGGGCAGTCTGCGTGTTCACCTGCGTGAGTTGCCGGGTGATGCCGCGCAGGTTGAAGTGCCCGTCCTGGAATTGCCCTAGCCCCAACAGCAGCTCATCGGGCGCAGTTTGAAATTGTTGCTCGGCCACGACGCAGGCTTCACCCAACACGGGCTCAGCGGCCCGCAGGCGGGTAGTAGGTTGCTCTTGCAAGAACATGCGGCCAGTGTTATCGGCGTAGCGCAAGGTGCCGGTGGCCTTATCTACTAGCACTTTCACTTGCTTGGTAGCTAGCTGCACTGCCGCGCTGGTTTCCGTCACCCTAAACGCAGGTACCATCGCCGGACTCGTCAGCACCAACTCGGGCAACTTGGGCTGAGCGTCCTTGGTAAACTGCACCCGGATGGCGTTTTCCGCCAGCGGGCGCAGCACCAGCTGTCCATCGGCCAGAGTAAGCGTAACCCGGTCAGCGGCTTGGGTATAGCGTTGTACGCGCTGCCCAAAGCTACCTAGGGGCACACCCAAGGCTAGCAGCACTGCTAGCAGCTTGCTAGTATGTAGTGCGTTATCTATCAACTTGGTAACCATGCTGTTTAGTAAACGCAAGGCTACTTCACCGGCGCTACCCCCTTCGTCGTCTGCACAATGGGCTTGATGGTGCCATCCGGATTATAATACATATCGTCCACGCAGATGGAGCGGCGGTAGCTGCCGCCGGTGGGCAAGGAGCCGTTGTGGTAGAAGAAGTAGCTCTTACCCTTGTAGTCGATGATGCCGGGATGCGTCGTGAAGCTGTTCGGCACGTTTTCCTGAATGATGCCGCGGTACGTCCAAGGGCCGGTAGCGCTCGGGGCGGTGCAATACTCTATCATCTCGGGCTTGGTGCCGGCACTAGCGTACACGAGGTAGTAGAGCTTTTTGCGCTTGTACACCCAGGGCCCTTCGATGTAGTTCTTGATATTCACCACCGTGATGGGGCCAGCCAGCTCCGTCAGGTTGTCTTTGAGCTTCACCCAGCGGCAGCTTAAGTTGCCCCAATACAGGTAGGCCTGCTTGTCATCATCGATGAACACGGTGGGGTCGATGTCGTCCCAGGCGTGCGGCTTGTCCTTGGTCATCTCATTGACGATAAGCGCCTTGCCAATGGCATCCTTGAACGGCCCCGTGGGGCGGTCCGACACGGCTACGCCGATGGCCGCGCCGCCCTGGCTGTTGTCGTCCTTCTTGTGAAAGGTGGCCACAAACCAGTAGAACTTGCCCTTGTGATACACGCACTGCGACGCGTAGGCATCGCCGGTGGCCCAGGCGAAGGTGCGGGGCGAAAGGCGCGTGCCGTAGTCCTTCCAATGCACCATGTCGGTGGTGGAGTAGATGCGCCAGTCGGGCATCTTGTAGTTCGTTTCCTTCACCGAAGCTGTGTCGTGGCCGGTGTACAGGAACAGTGTATCGCGGTACACCAACGGCGCTGGGTCGGCCGTGAATACGTCCCTAATAATCGGGTTTTGCGCCTGCGAAGGCAGGTAGGTTCCGAAGGCCAGCAAGGCGACGAGCAGGGTATTTTTCATAGGACTAGGTTGTAGCTAGAGAGGCGGGGTAGGAAAGAGCCGCCGAGCTAGCGAGCTTTTAAGGAATAAGTTTGGCCGGCTTCAGTGGGAAAATCGTACACGACCGACGGCGCTACGGTGGGCTGCTTAGCCGTGGTTTTGGTAGATACCAGCGGCGACTTGACGGGTAGAGTCTGGTAAAACGGGTTGGGGTTTTCGCCCTGCGCTTCTTGCAGCTTCAAGCCGCTGGTAGCCGCTACAGCGCTGTGCACCCGCACGCGGCAGTTGCCACCGAGGCGCGAGGTGATGCGCACGCGCGTCACTTTGCCCTTGTCCCAGGCTAGGTCTACTACGTAGCCGCCGCGGGCTACGAGGCCGGTGACCTCGCCCGTGGGCCAGGCGTCGGGCAGGGCGGGCAGCAGGTCGAGGGTGCCGTCGTAGCTCTGCACGAATAGCTCGGCGAGGCCAGCGGTGCAGCCAAAGTTGCCGTCAATCTGGAACGGGGGGTGCGCGTCGAGCAAGTTGGGGTAGGTGCCGCCGCCCTCGCTCACGCCGCCGGGTTGGCTGCTCCGCAGCCGCAGTTGCTCGGTGAGCAGCTTGTAGGCGTGGTTGCCGTCCTGCATGCGGGCCCAGAAGTTCACCTTCCAGCCCATCGACCAGCCCGTGGACACGTCGCCGCGTTGGGTGAGCGTCACGCGGGCGGCCTCAAACAGCGCGGGCGTGCGGTACGGCGACAGTTGCCCGCTCGGGTACAGCCCGTAGAGGTGCGAAATGTGGCGGTGCTGGTCCTTGGGGTTGTCCACGTCTTGCAGCCACTCCTGCAGCTGCCCGTACTGGCCAATCTGCATGGGAGGTAGCCGCTCACGCAGGGTGCGCAGGCTGTCAGCAAAAGGCTTATCAAGCTGGAGCAGCTCGGCGGCCCGAATGGTCTTCGAGAACAGGTCGAACACCAACTGGTTGTCCATGGTGGTGCCGGCCACTAGCGCAATTTGCTTGCCTTGAAGGGGGTAGGTGTTTTCGGGCGATACCGAGGGCGCCACCACCAGCCAGTGGTGGGTAGGCTCTTCCTGCAAGGCATCGACGAAGTAGGTGGCCGCGCCCTTGAGCACGGGGTAGTAGGTGCGCAGAAACTGCTGGTCGCCGGTGAACTGGTAATGGTCCCAGAGATGCTGGCTTAGCCAGGCGCCGCCCATGGGCCAGAGGCCGTATTGCGGCGGGTCGACTTGCCCTGTGATGCGCCAAATGTCGGTGTTGTGGTGCAGGGCCCAACCGCGGGCGCCGTACATCTGGCGGGCGCTCTGCTGCCCGGTCACGCTCAGGTCTTTAATCATGCCGAACAGCGGCTCGTGCAACTCGGTTAGGTTGGTGACTTCGGCTGGCCAGTAATTCATTTCGGTGTTGATGTTCACCGTGTACTTGCTGTCCCAGGGGCCCTTGAGCTGGTCGTTCCAGATGCCTTGCAGGTTGGCCGGCTGCCCACCCGGCTGCGACGAGCTGATGAGCAGGTAGCGCCCGTACTGAAAATACAAGGCTGCTAGCGCCGGGTCGTGGCCCTGGGCAAAGCCAGCGATACGCTCGGGGGTAGGAAGCTGCGCGGCGGGCGTCACGCCTAGGTTCAGGGTCATGCGGTTGAAGTAGCGCTGGTAGGCTGCTACGTGGTCGGCCAGCGCCTGCTTGTAGGGCTTGCGCACGGCGGCAGCTAGGTAGGACGTGGCCCGCGCAGCCGGGTCGCCGCTCACGTCGTGGTAGTTCTTGAAGTTGGTGCCGATAGAAATGTAGAGCGTGGCGCTGTTGGCGTGCTCCACGCGGATGCCCCCGTCGGTGGTTTGCACGCTGCCGCCTTCGGCCACAGCTTGTACGCGCGTCTGGAAGCGAATCTGGCCTTCCTGGCCTTCGTGCTCACTGCCGCGGCCATCGAGCACCAGTTGGTCTTTTTCGGCGTGCCGGGTGTACTGCATCAGGCTTTCCTCGCTGAGCTGGCAGCTGATTTGGCCCGGCTTGCTGGCCGTGAGGCGCACCACTACCACTTGGTCGGGCAGAGAGCTGAACATTTCGCGGCGGTAGGTCACGCCGCTCACCTCATAGCTAACCGAGGCCACGGCCCGGCTGATGTCTAGGTCGCGCTGGTAGTGGGTAGCGTTGTCGTGGCCCGGAAAGTCGAGGTACACGTTCGACGCCATTTGGTAGGGCATGCCGCTGTTGCCGGCGGGCTGCATCTTGGCTTGCGCCAGGGCCTGCGCCTCTACCAATTGCCCGGCCAGCAGCTGCTCGCGAAGCTGCCGCACCACGGGCAGCGCGTCGGCCTTCACGTTGTTGTTGGGGCCGCCGGCCCAGATAGTTTCCTCGTTTAGCTGGAGCCGCTCGCGCTGGGGGGCGCCAAACACCATAGCGCCCAGGCGGCCGTTGCCGAGGGGTAGGGCTTCGTTCCAGTTGGCGGCCGGCTTATCGTACCACAGCCGCAGGGGGGTAGGCTTCGGCTTGGCCGCCGCGGCCCCTAGGGTGGTGGCCCAGCAAAGCAGCAGCAAAGAGGCTTTAGCTGACCAGTGAGGTTTGCTCATACGTGGGTGGGATGGACGCTGACGCTTGAAAGAGCGGAGCGTTAGAATGTATTCAAAGTATTACTAGACCGTCATGCTGAGCTTGCCGAAGCATCTCTACCGCTTCATCCAAGCCGTTCAACGATGCGATAGAGATGCTTCGGCAAGCTCAGCATGACAGGCATTTTTAATTGCTTTTTCTGCCTGCACTCCTCCCTCCTATCTGCCTAAAACAGCTTCTGCGCAAACAGATACAAGTCGTGGCGCCAGACGGGCCAGGTGTGGCCGCCGGGATACTCGCTGTATGCGTACTTGATGCCGAGCTCGTCCATCTTGGCGCGCATCACCTTGTTGTTGGCGTAGGCAATGTCCTCGGGCCCGCCCATCGAGAGCCATAGCTGCTTGAGGTTGGTGTTAATGGTGCTGGCATTGGCTTTCATGAAGGCATACTGCGGGTCAGACAAGGCCGCGTTGTTGGCAAAAAAGCCTGAGCTGAATACCCCCAGGTACTGAAACATGTCGGTGTTCTTTATGCCGGCGTAGAGTGTTTGCAGGCCCCCGAGCGACAAGCCCGCCAGCGCCCGGTTCTGGGCGCCAGGGGCTACCCGGTAGTTGCTTTCCACTACGGGCATCACGGTTTGCTTGAGCTCGTCCTCGAAACGCTTCAGTGTCGGCTCGCCGAAACCGGCTAGGCCGCCGGGGCCACCCATGTTGCCGTCCATCATCACGATGAGCATGGGTTTGGCCTTTTTGTCGGCAATCAGGTTATCTAGAATTACATCGGTTTTGCCTTGTTTGGCCCAGCCGGTTTCGTCTTCGCCGCCGCCGTGCAGCAGGTACAGCACCGGGTACTTGGCAGAGGTGTTGGCGTCGTAGCCGGCCGGGGTGTACACGAAAAACCGGCGCCACGAATTGGTGACTTTGGAGAAGAACTTCCGCTCGCGTATTTCGCCGTGGGGCACGTCGCGCTGGGCGTAGAAGCTGGTGCCGCGGCCCGGAATCTCAATGCCACTGGCCATGCGCCCCATGCCGTAGAAGGTGTCGCTGGCGGGGTCGGCGATGGGCAGGCCGTCGAGCAGCAGCGAGTAGTAGTGCAGGCCCCGGCTGAGGGTGTCGGTGGTTACGGTCCAGGTGCCGCTGCTGTCTTTCACCATGTCGTATTTGCGGCCTAGGTCCAGCTGCGCTTTCTGCACGCCGGGGGCTTTGAGGTGA
This sequence comes from Hymenobacter crusticola, assembly GCF_002154225.1. Lineage (GTDB taxonomy): Bacteria > Bacteroidota > Bacteroidia > Cytophagales > Hymenobacteraceae > Hymenobacter > Hymenobacter crusticola. The sequence continues at coordinate 115,603 of NZ_MTSE01000004.1, read as the reverse complement.
AACACGGCGCGGTTGTCGGGCAAAATCTGGGGGTACTTGGCGTTGCGCACGTTGGTGGTGGCCTGGGCGCCTAGCACCGTGTAGGTGGGCAGCACCGCCACATCGACGGGCTTGAACAAGAACTGCGAGAACATGTACAGCCCATTTTTCCAGACCTTAAAGTCGTGCCCACCGGCTTCGATGTAGTACACGTGCGGCACGTTGTGCTCGTAGAGGTAGTCGTGCGTGCGCTGGCTGATGGGCAGCAGGCCATCGGCGTCGCCGCACGAAATCCAGAGCAGCTTCAAGAGCTTTTTGGCTTTGGCGGGGTCGGGCACCAGTTGCTCGGGCATCTTGGTGTTGGGGGCCGACGAGAAGCCCCCTACCCAAGCAAATTTATCGAGGTTGCCCAGGCCAAAATCAAGCGACTGGCCGCCGCCCATCGACAGGCCGGCAATGGCCCGGTTCTCGCGGGTGGTGAGGGCCGGGTAGTGCTTCTCGACGTAGGGAATGAGGTCGGTCAGCAGGTCTTTTTCGAAGTTGGCAAACGCGGCCACCTTGTCGGGGCCGTAGATATTGCCGATGGGCCGGTCGTCTTTCATGGCCCGGCCGTTGGGCATTACCACCAGCATGGGCTTGAGCTTGCCGGCCGCGTACAGGTTATCCAAAATTACCTGCGGGTGCCCGCCCTTGAGCCATTCCTTTTCGTCGCCGCCGATGCCGTGCAGCAAATACAGCACCGGGTACTTCTTCTTTTCAGAATAGCCCGGCGGCATGTACACCAGTGCCTTGCGCACCGTGCCCACGGTTTTCGAGGTGTAGCTGATGCTATCCAGCTTGCCCGTGGCAATGCCCGCGACGGGCTGGTCGAAGCCCTTGGGCGCTTCCAACGGCGCTATTTTTTGGGCAAAAGCGCTGCTTACGCTCAGCAAGACAACGCCCAAAACGACAGGAAATACGTTTCTCATAACTCAAAAAGAGGCCTAGCAGACCTAGGCAGCGGGTGGGAAAATCAGATGATTGGCAAGCAAAGGGCTCCTACCCCGCTTACTCGAACTTGACCCAGTCAATTTCAACAGGGCTATTCGTTTTGGAGGAAACGACCAGTGTATGCGTACCGGGCTTAAAGGCTGACAAAGGCGCTTTTACCTCCTGCCACTGGCTGCCCTTCGGCACGGTTACCTGGGCCAGCACCGGGCCGGTGGCGCCATCTGCCCGCAGCTGCACCGTGGCGCCGGCCGCGGCCATCGTGCGAAGCGTCACGGTCTTGAGCGCCTGTTTGCCGAAGGCTACCCCGTTGTATTGCACCCAGCCCTGGTTGTTGGCAAACACGGTTTTCCAGCCCTGAAACTTGTTCGCAGTATCCAGAAAAGCGATGGTTGCGCCGCTGCTGCTCAGGCGGCTGTAGCGGTCGAGCTGAATTTTCTGCTTGGCGTCGGTCAGGCCCACGCCGCGCAGGGTGGGCACCACTTTCCGGATGGCGCCATCGGGCTCAAAAAACAGGCTATCGACGCGGACAGACCGGTTTTTGTCGAAGTTGGGCGACAAGTCGTTGTGGTGGTAAAACAAGTACCACTGGTTCTTAAAGTCCAGCAGGGAATGGTGGTTGGTCCAACAACCCGTCGGCGACTCGTCCATAATTACGCCCTTCACCGTGAACGGACCTAGGGGACTGGTGCTGGTGGCGTATTCGAGGCGCTCGGTTTTGTTCTCGACGTGCGGGTACGTCAGGTAATAAATCCCTTTGCGCTCAAATAGATACGGGCCTTCCTTCAACCCTTTGGTGGGCAGTTCGCCCAGCGTCTTGGGCTCGGAAGCTAGCTCCAACATGTTTTCCTTCAGCTTGGCCCCGTAGATGTTGCCCTGCGACCAGTACAGATAGGCCTGCCCGTCCTTGTCGATGAACACGTTGGGGTCGATGCCACGCACGCCCTTGATGGGCAGCGGCTGCGGCACAAACGGGCCGGTGGGCTTGTCGGACACGGCTACCCCCACCGTAAAGCCCTTGCTGATGGTCGTATCGCGGGGGGTAGTCGGGAAGTAGAAGTAGTACTTGCCGTTGCGGTACATGCAGTCGGGCGCCCACATGCTGTAGCTGTCGGGCTTCACCCACGGCACTTTGTTCTGGGTCACAATCACGCCGTGGTCGGTCCACTCGGTGAGGTTGGCGGAGGAAAACACGTGGTAGTCTTCCATCACAAACCAGCCCGCTCGCCCGTGCCCGGGCGTAGCCTTAATATCGTGCGACGGGTACACGTACACCCGGCCATTAAACACCCGCGCCGTGGGGTCGGCCGTGAATTGATTGGTAATAAACGGGTTCTGCGCTTGAGCAGCGCCGCCCATTAGGCAGGCTAGCCCAGCCAGAACATAAGGCAGTCTATGATTCAGCATGAGGGGTAGGAATTTCGGATAGGTTTAGGAGTTTAGAAGACTGTCATGCACTTACTTAGCCCCGGTAGTCTTGTCTACAATGCGGAAGTAATCGAAATCAGCGTAACCGCAGGGGTTTTTGGTGGCGTAGTTGAACAGCCCAAATCGATAGCCCATAAAGTGGGGCAGCGTGTACGCCATCTTGAGCGGCCCGCCGATGGCTTTCCACGTTTTGCCATCGAGGCTGTAGAAGAAAGTCGCCACGTCTTTACGCTCCGTAAAGTCACATTCCGCCTTAAAATAGACGGTGGACTGCGTCAGGGGTAGGCGTTGCAGCTCCACGGGTTTCTCTGATTCTGCGCTAATCATGACGATGGATTTGGCGCCGTTGCGGTAGTCAACCCCCACTAGGCCGTAGCGCTTTTGCAAGAGGGCTAGGCCCGCAAAATCACCGTCTTTGAGGTGCGATACATCCAGCGCTGTAGTGCCAGCGCTAGTTGGCCCGATGGTGCGCTGGGTCAAGGTGTTGCGGGCTAGCAGGAAAGTGGTGTCTACCCGGTCGGTTTTGAGGCGCAGGTAGCCGGGTCGGTCGGTGAGCGACCACAGGGAGTTTTCGGGATTGTGGTTCCACTGCCATACCAGCGGCAGGGCGGGCTCACCCTTGCGTCGGGCAAACTCATCCGACGCTACTATGCCCGGAATTAGGCCCTTGCTGGGGGGTAGGGCCAACGTTTGGGGCACCTTGCCGGCGGTGCCCAGCACCGGCCAGCCCTCGGTCCACGTCACGGGCACTAGGTACGGAATGCGGCCCACGGCCCCATAGTCGCGGAACAGGTAGGAAAACCACCGACCATCGGGCGTGTCGATGAGGCCGCCCTGCGCTACCCCTAGGTCTTGCAGCGCTACGTGGCCTTCGTAAGGCCCAGTGAGTTTGTCGGCCCGGTGCACCACCACGGTGCGCATGCCGCCCTTCGGCCACGTGATGTTGAAGAGGTAGTACTTGCCCTTGATTTTGAACAGCTGCGAGCCTTCGGCGGGCAGGCCGAGGTTAGGACCGGCTGGGGCACTCGCATTTTCGATTAGCACTTGCTCCGTGGCGCCGGGTTTCACGCCAGAGGCGTCGGCCGTGAGCTCTATCAGGCGCAGCTTGCCGGCACCAAATACCAGATACACGCGGCCATCGTCGTCAAAAAACAAGGAATGGTCGTGGTAGCTCGGCTTGAACGACACGACTTTCCAAGGCCCTTTCTCGATGTTCTTGGTGGAATAGATGTACGTTTTGCCCGTCGTTTGGGCGAAGGTCGAGACGTAGTACGTGCCTTGGTGAAACCGCAAGCTGCTCGCCCACGAGCCGCGGCCGTAGGTGCTCTTGCCGTTGCGAAGCGTTAGCTCATCCTGGCTCCCCAGCGTATCGGAGGCGTAACTAACCAAGTGCCAGTTCACCAAGTCCTTCGACTTCATGATGGGCACGCCCGGCGCCATATGCATGCTCGTGCTGCTCATGTAATAGGTATCCCCCACCCGAATTATCGACAAATCCGGCACGTCGGCGAAAATGATGGGGTTTTGCGCCTGCTTCACCTGCGCCAGTAGCGGCGAGGTAACGGCAGAGACAAGGGCCAGGCCGGCAAGTAAGACGCTCTGCTTCAGTAAGTACTTCATGGATAAGGAAAAACCAGTGCAAAGGTGGGATTAGGGTTGCGCGGGCTTGATAGCCTGGTACTTGCCGCTCAAGTGCATCAGGCTGAACAGGTACAGTAGGCCGTCGTAGTAGGGGTCGAAGTAGCCATCTTCGTAGGGCGCTAGCTTGGCGTTCCAGAGGGCGTGCACGAAGGCTAGGTTCTGGTCTTGGTGCATGAGCGAGGCCGCCGCGCTGGTGGCTACCAGCCCCAGCGAATGCCGCAGCTTCTTGACGTCGCCGGCCGGCAGAATAAACTCGGGCCGCGAGCCGTCCACGTTAAATTGGTCCTCAAACGTGTTCAGGCCCTTGCCGCGCAGAAACCCTTGAAACCGCCGCGCATACTGTTCCTGCCAAGCTTTGTCCTTGCCAAACCACACGTAGTCCATGGCAATGTTCATGGGCACCCGCCACGAATCGTAGCGGAAAGCCGGCGGCGCCCACTTGGTAGCGTGGGGCTTGCCGCTGAACTCGGTGTAGTCGTAGTTGAGGCCGGTGGGCGCGGCGCACGCGCGGTGCAGAAACGCCCGCGACGTATCGGCGCAGGTCCGGTAAAACTGCTCGTGCCCGTCCTTGGCGTAGGTGGCCCACACCTCCAGAAAAGCCGGCAGGTGGTACGAGGGGTCAGTCCAGTTATAGCCGTCGCCCACTGGCACGAAGGTTATCTGCTTGTGTTCGGTATTCAGCAAGTTGCGCACACCGCCAGTGCCGTCTTTTTTCCAAGAGGCATCCAGGATGCGGCGGGCCTCCTTATAGTAATTAATGCCAGTAGCGTTACCCCAGCGGTTGGCCGCAAACAGCAGGCTCGTAACGAAATACAGCTCCCCATCTGAAGCGGGCCCCTCCGAATTGAGCTTCATTGTAGTGGTGCTGAAACTCCAGGCGAAGTAGCCTTCCAGCGGCCCGCTTTGATGCTGCAAGTTCTTCTTCGACCAGCGCCAGAGGCGGTCAAACACCTGCTTCTTGTTGAGCTGCACGGCCACCATCATCCCGTACGACATGCCTTCGGTGCGCGCGTCGTGGTTTTTTACGTCCGACACGTAAGCCATCGAGTCGCCTACCTCGAAGTACACTTTATTGGGGCCTTCAAACACGTCGTGGTAGGCCTGCGTTACCTTCTGGTCAATAGCGACTTGGCTATAGCCAGCTTCCCGCAGCAAGCTAGGGTACTTGCCCGTGTAAAAAGCGCCTTTTTGCGTAGTGGGCGCCGGTTTGGGTTTAGGCGCGCGCTGGGCAGTTGCGCTACCTAGGCCGGCCCATAGTATCCCTCCCCCACAGGCTAGCAGCCGGCCCGTTCGAAGGAAAAAAGTGCGGTAGGAATTCATATGAAAGAGGAGTGGATAAGAATGAGATGGTTCTAGCGAGCGGCCAGCGGAGGCGCCTATTGGGCGCGGTAGCTCTCGGGCGGACCTAGGTAGCTGGGGCGTAGGCCACCGGCATCAATCACCAGCTTTTGCAGCACCACGCCGGGCGTGATGACCCAGTACCGCAGGGTGTGCGCGCCTTTAGTAGCCAACTGGTGCGTAGTCTGATTGAGGTTGATGTTGTCCTTCATGGCCTTTTCCGAGTTGTCGTTGACCCAGGACTCGCCCGGCTTTTTGGCACTGACATTCACGAGTTGGGGCGCCTCGTCGTCGAAGGCCACGGCGTAAGTGAGGCCCCCAGCGTTGTTGAAATCAATGGTCGGGGCCACGTAAGCCAGCAGATTTACCGGGCCGGCTTCGGGCAGATACACCTGGTACTCAAGATGGGGCGCGGCGGCTGTGGCCTGCTGCCGCCCGGCGGTGGTGGGCAGCAGCGCCACGCCCGTGGTGGTGCGCCCGTAGTGGTCGAGCACCTGCCAAGAAGTAGTGCCAGGGTGCACGGCCCGCGCGTAGTGGGCGGCGTCGATGGAAACGTAGCCATCGCCCGCCACGTAGCCAACGCTCTGCATCTGCTTTGCCGTTAGGCTGTTATCCACCGGCACTTGCACCGTGAGGCGCTGGCCAGCGGGCCCGGTGAGCGTGAGGGGCACCTGCTGGCGGCCAGTGGGCGCCTGGCTCCAATCTACCGATACCCAGAGGCGCTCTTGCTGCGCCACCTGGCCGCTGGGCTTGTCGATTTTCAGCCACGGCACCGGGCTGGTGGCGGTGTAGGCAAACGTGCCCTGCCCACGATTGAACACCTCTAGGTAGTGCGGCTGGCGCTGCCAGCCCGTGAGCTGGGGCAGTACGGCCGGGGCAGTGGCCTGGGGCCACCAGTCGGCGCTTCCCTCCACGGCCACGGCCATTTCGGGGCTAGCGGGTAGCGCCACGCTCAAGGTTTTAGGAAGGTCGTCGTGGTGGTCGGGGCCGCGCCAACTGTGGTAAAACACGTGGGGTTGGTCCATCATGTGGTCCCACTTGCCGCTGGCCAGGGTGTGGTTGTACTGGTACGAGAGCAGCGAATCCTGCACGTAGCGCTGCTTTACCTCGGCGGCCTGGGAGGCGGTGGCGGCGCGGCCTTGGGCGGCGTACCACTTGTTTTTGGCCAACGCCAAGTGTAGGTCGAGCAGGTTGGTGAGGGCCTGAATGGGGTACTGCACGAGCTGGAAGTACGCATCCTGGCTAGCAGCCGGCACCTGGGCTTGCACGCGCAGCGCCTCGTCGCGCAGGGCGTGGTAGCGGGCAGTCAGCTGCTCAAACTCCTGGTAATTGGTTAGGCTAAACGTGTTGGATGACAGCAGCTCGGGCTTGCGGATGCCGTTGTAGTCGCTATAAGTGGTGAGCAGGTCGCCAATCGGCTGGGCGAGCCCCGGGCCAAACTGGCGGCTGGCCCACTGGCGGGCATAGGCGGGCAGCTTCTCGGCCGGCAGCTGGCTAGGGTCCCAGGCGTACTCGAAGTAGAAGCTAATGGGGAACTCCATCGGCTTGAGGTCGCCCACGTTCATAATCCAGATGCGGTCTACGCCGTGCGTGTAGGCTTGGCGCAACTGCTCCCACACCTTAGCTAGCTGGTTGGTATTTATCCATTTATAGCTCCAGGGACCGCCGTTGAAATCGTAGTGGTAGTAGAGGCCGTAGCCCCCGCTGCGCTTGGGGGCGTCGGGGCGGGGTAGGCGCCGGATGTTGCCATAGTTGTCGTCGCAGAGCAGCAGGGTCACGTCGTCGGGCACGCGCATACCTTGGTCGTAGTACTGCTGCACCTCGGTATAGAGGGCCCAGAGCTGCGGAATCTGGGTAGCGGGCTTGCCGGTCACCTCAGTCAGAATCTGGCGCTGGTCGTGCACAATGCTTTCCAGCAGCTTGATGTTGGTGCTAGCCGACATCGGCACGTCGCCGTCGCCGCGCATGCCCATGGTCACCAGGATTTCCTTGGTGCCCATGTTCTTAATGCCCTGGCGCCAAAATTCTTGTAGGGCCGGCGCGTTGGTTTCGTAGTTCCAGGGGCCCTTGCCGTAGCGCTCCCACTCCTTCTGGGCGCGGTCCATGGGCTCGTGGTGCGAGGTGCCCATCACGATGCCATACTCATCGGCCTTCACTGGGTTGAGCTTATCGTCGTCGTTGAAGGCGTTGCCCCACATAGCGGGCCACAAGTAGTTGCCCCGCAACCGCAAAATCAGCTCAAACATGTGCTCGTACACCTGGTGGTTGGCCCCGCCGAATTTGGCCTTGGCCCAGCCCGAAAACGCCGGCGCCTCATCGTTGATGAAGATGCCCCGGTACTTCACCGCTGGCTCGTGGATGAGGTAGCGCCCGGGCCGCGCGTAAAGGGCCGCGTGGTGGGCCACCGGCACATCGGCCCACCAGTACCAGGGCGACACGCCCGCCTGCTTCGACAGCTCATAAATGCCGTAGATGGTACCGCGCCGGTCGCTGCCCGCTATCACCAGGGCCTGCTTCACGCCCGGCAGCGGGTTTAGCACCACCTGCGTCACCGAGGCTTCCCACTTGCCGCGCACCCCACTCACATCTAGTTTCTTAGCCCGAATAAGGGCATCCACCACTGGATTGTGGCCAATAGTGCCAATGATAACCACGGCCGACCCTTTGGCCAGGGCCGGTTTTTGGAGCAGGGCCGGCTGCTGGCCCGTCACGCTGCCTAGGTCGTGCTGCAAGTCGGCTGCAGCGCGCAATACGCCTTTGTCGTCGGTGGGGCTCACCAGTAGAGGCAGGGATTTTCCGCTCGCCGCAAGGGGCAAATAAGTGGCTTTAGGTTCAAACGATACATAGCCTTGCGCGCGAGCCGTCAAGCTACCTAGGGCTAGCAGCAGCGCCAACGCAGGCTTTACTCGGCTTAAGGAATTATTCATTATCAAAAACTTAACTAATATTTTACCGTTTGCGGCGTCGAGGTAGGGCCGTCGATGGCGAAAATGCCGTTGCGGAAGTGCAGGGGCTCAATGCCCAGTTGGGGCACCTTCTGCCAGTCGGCCAGGGGCGTGATGCGCTGGTCGAAAAAGTAGTGGCAGGAGCTCCATAACTGCCCGTCGGGGCCCTCAAAAATGGCGTTGTGGCCAGTTTCCTGGTACGGGTCGGGCGTGTCGGCAAACTGGAGGTCGGCGTAGCCGCCCCCGCGGGCCATCTCGGCACGGTATTCTCGCTTGCGGGTACCAAAAATTGGTTCGGGCGCAGCTAGCTCCCACGGCCCCAGCGGGCTTTGGGAGCGCAGCAATCCTACCTCGTAGCCGCGCGTCCAGGTCGAGAAAAACATGAAGTAGGTGCCGGCGCGCTTCAGCACGAATGGCCCCTCAATGCCGCCCACCATCCAGCCGGGATTGTTGGCATCTTTGGCACCCCGGAACTGCTGAATCTTGCCCACCAGCTTGCCGGTATTCAAGTCTATCTTGGCCTGCCACAAGCCGTTGCCGCTACAGTAGAGGTAGGTTTGGCCGTCCTCGTCCTCAAACAAGGTGGCGTCGTTGTTGTACTGCGGGGTCAGGGGGCCGTTCACCAGCTTGTAAGGGCCAGTCACTTTGTCGCTGGAAAACAGCCAGATGCTGTGCGTGCGCATGCCCTTAGGGTCTTGGGCCGTCACCTGGCCGCTGTTCACCGTCAGCCAGTATTTGTTTTTGATATAGTGGATTTCGGGGGCCCAAAAACGGCCGTTGTACGGGCAGTCGGCAGACAGCTTTTTGCCGTCAATCAGCCAGGAATGCTGCCGCCAGTGAATCAGGTCGTCCGACACCAGCAGGCGCACGCCAGGGTTGTGCCCCGACCACACCGGCATCGACGTACCCGTGCAAAACCACTGCTTGCCGACCTTGATAATGAAATGGTCGCGCATGGAAATGGCCGTGTCGCGGGTGATGGGGTTGGTGTAGCTAAACGTGTGCTGGCCCGCCGCCAGGGGCGCAGCCCCTACCCCCTCGGCCCGCGCAAAGTCGACGTGGGGCCGCGGCTGCACGCAGGTGGTGAGCCCGCCTACCGCGAATAAGATACCAGCACAACAAGAAGCTAACCGCAACATCACTAACATATTAAAGCTATATCCTCAAAGACAGCCTAGCGAGGACCTAGGGCTGCACCACGAAGCCGCCCCGCGCGGGCAACGTCACGCTGACGGTGTTGCCCGCCACGGCCCGCGTGCTGAAGCTGCGGTTGGTATCCCCGTCGGTGATGAGCGTGCCGTTTTTCAACCCTAGTTTTCCTAGGTCCACTTGAATCGTTTTGGGCGCGTCGGTGGCGTTGATGCCGGCCACGTACCACCCGCCGCCGGGCGCTTGGCGGGCCAGCACCGCGTACTCGCCGGGGAAGCCGTCCACCAGCTTCACGTCGGCCCAGCGCGGGGGTAGCTTTTTCACAAAGTCTTGCACGTAGGCCGGCTGCGCGGCCATGCCCTCGGGCACCTCGGCGTAGTGCTGAATACCCGATTGAAACACCACCGATAAGGCCAGTTCAAACGCATTAGACGTGCGGCGCTCCTTCCCGCGAATCTCTGAAAAGGCCATCGGCGTGAAGTCCATCGGGCCCACCGCGTTGCGGGTGAAGGGCAGCGTAGCGCAGTGGGTCGGCTCCTGGTCGGTGTTGCGCTGGTCGAAGGTCAGGAACTCGAAGCCCTTCACGGCTTCCATCGTCATCAGGTTGGGGTAGGTGCGGTTCCAGCCCCTAGGGAGGGTAGCGCCGTGGAAGTTCACCAGCAGGCCAGCCTGGGCGGCATCCGTCAGGATGTCCTGGTAGTAATTCATAAACGACTGCCCATCGCCGCCGAAGAAGTCAATTTTCACGCCCGCTATGCCCATTTGCCTGATGCGGGCAAACTCTTTGCGCCGGCTTTCGGCTTCAAAAAGCACGTTTGTGGGCGTTTGCGGGGCCTGGTTCCAGTGGCCGTTTGAATTGTACCACACCAGCAGGCCCACGTTTTTGGAGCGCGCATACTGGGCTAGCTCCTGCGTTTTGTCGTAGCCTATCTGCTTGTCCCACAAGGCATCGACCAGGCAGTAGCGCCAGCCCATGGTGGCCGAGTAGTCGATGAAGCGGCGCTGCACATCGTAGGTGGTGTTCTGGTCGCCGAGCAGCACCCACGACCACGACGATTTGCCGGGCGCGTCGGTGAGCAGTGGCGTTTTGGCGGGCGCGCTTAGGTCCGTTGTCAGCGTTGACTCCACGATGGGCGCCAGCGAATTACCTACCACCACTACGCGCCAGGGCGTGCTCCACGGCAGGCGGCTTTCGGGTAGCAGGGCCGCGTCGGGCGTCGTTTTTTCGGGTGGCTGCGGGAAGGCCACCGCGTACTCGGCATCGGGCGACTCGTGGGCCAGGTGGGTGCCGGCATAGGTGCGGCCCATGCCGGCCTCTGTCAGCAGCACCCAGTGCCCGTTGGTCTGAAACAAGGCCGGAAATGACCACCCCTGCCCGATGGTAGACGGGGTGCCCGCCGCGATGCCGCGCTGATAATTCTCCTCGTAGCTAGGCTGCGTGTTAGCAAAGCCAGTCTGCGCTTTGGCGTGCGGGTGCAGCCAGCCCTTGGCCCCGGCCGGCAAGTGAAACGTGGTGCTCTCGGCCGTGATGCGCTGCACCTCCTGGCTCGGGCCTTCCAGCACGTACTGAAACGCTACCCCATCGTTCGACACCTGAAACACCACGCTGAGCTGCGGCGTCCCGGCCGCCCCCACAAAGTGCAGCACGCGCCGATTGGCCCGGTAGCGGCAGTTGGCCCGCTTGTCGGTAGCCAGCTGGTAGTCGTCGGCCACGGCGGTTTGTTTGTCGGCTTTCGTCAGTTTGAGGCCCTGCGTGAGGTCGGCGCTGGCGAGGCGCAGACCTAGGTGCGAGGGCCGCAGCAGCTCGGCCTGGCGGTAGCGCACGGCGTAAGTGGGTTGCCCCTGAGCAGTAACATCTACTGTCACCAGCACGGCCCCGTCGGGACTGCTGATAAGAACGGGCCCCGCGGCCTGAGCAGTAGCGGCCGCCAACATAGCCGCGCCAACAAGAAAAGAGAAAAGCATAGTCAAGTAGGTAAACAAGGAAAGTGCGGCACTACGTCCACACACTAAAGGCAGGCGCTACCGCCGACCTGGAACCCGAAGCACGGTGAGTGAGTATGGCGCGGCGGTGTAGGTGAAGCGCTTGGCCGCTTTGTAGGCAGTGGCCTTTGGCATCACCGTTCGCGGACTAGTAAAGGTGTTGGTGGCGTCCTTCGGCCCTGTCAGAACCGTGCGAGCGGCGGCGGTTTTCAGTCCGGCAAAGCGTGTCAAGTCAATGCTGAAAAGCTGGGGGGTAGCCACTGTATTCACCAGCTTCAGGATGATGTCGCCGGACTTAGCGTCGCGCACGCACGATGCCGCCACGGTGGTGTCGGCGGTGGCGCCCGTAGGCAACGTTACCACGCCAGCGTGGTAGGTGTCGCCCTGGTTTTGGCCGAAGAGCTGCTGCACCTGGTAGTTAACGGAAGGGGCTACGGTGGTATTGGTGAAGTAAATAAGGTCGGTTTTCCACTGCGTGTGCCCTTCTTTGGCCAACAGGGGGGCGTAAGAGGCTAGCTGAACTACATCGCCGTTGCGCTCCAGCGCCGTCATGTAGGCGGCCTCGGCCAGGGCGTGGTACAGCGTGTTGCCCCAAGAGGCATATTCGCCCACGTACACCTTGGCCTTGCTCCGGTCGTAGCGGTCGTAGCGCTTGTTGTTGGTCATAAACCAGCGGGGCGTTTCGTAGTAGTGCTCGTCGACCATCGGCACGTTCAGCTGGTTGGCAAAGGCCCAACCCTGATCGTAGTCCTCCCCTTTCGGACCTGGCCCGACAGTACCAATGATGGTGATTTCGGGATGCTGGCGGCGCATGGCGTCATAAAGCAGTTTGAACCGCTCCCGAAACTCGGGTGTCTGCTTGTCTTCGTTGCCGATGCCGATGTAGGTGAGGCCAAAGGGTTTGGGATGGCCCGCGGCGGCCCGCTTAGCACCCCAGGGCGAACTGACTGGGCCATTGGCGTACTCCACTAGGTCTAGCACGTCTTGCGTGTAGGCCTGCATGTCAGCTATAGGCACGCACTGCTGGCCGGTGCCCCCGATCTTCCAAGTACCGCCCGAGTTCTGGCAGCTCACGCCCGCGGCCACCACCGGCAGCGGCTTGGCCCCGATGTCTTCGCAGAACTGGAAGTACTCGAAGTACCCGAGGCCCGCCGTTTGGTGGTAATTCCAGATGTTGCGCTGGCCCTTCCGCTGCTCCACGGGGCCCACGGTTTTCTTCCAGTCGTAGAGGTTGTCCAGGCCATCGCCGTGGGCTAGGCAGCCCCCCGGAAACCGGATAAACTTCGGATGGAGGTCAGCAATGGTCTGGGCCAAATCGGCGCGCAAGCCGTTGGGTCGGTTGCGAAACGTTTTTTGCGGAAACAACGACAGCATGTCCAGGTCCACTACCCCCTTGCCAGTGGCTAATACCGCTAGGCTAGCGGCGGCTTCTGTAGCGCTGGGGGCCAGCGTAGCGCGGAGCTGCTGCCACTCGCCAGCCTGAGCCGACAAGGTGGTTTCGGCCAGCACCGCACCTTTCGGGTCGCGCAATTGCACCAGCAATGGCACGGCCGCCGACGATTTCAGCCGCGCCCACACCGAAAAGTCGTACTTCTCTCCCGCCTTCAACGGAATACCATCGAACCCCACGTTTCGGAGCCCTGCTCCCTTCTGAAACGGCGTTTCTACCCGCAGCTGCACGTAGTGCGGATTGTCAGCGTGCAAGGGCGCCGCGCTTTCCACCGACAGGCTGCCCGTGGCGAAGCCCTCCCGCAGAAACTCCCAGCTGGTGAGCGGGTTCCAGCCGTCGTGGTCGCCGGGAGCGTACTCAAAGGAGCGGTTCTGCACCAGCTCGGCGTAGAGTCCCCCATCGGCCGCGTAGTTGATGTCTTCAAAGAAAATACCAAACAAATCGGGGCTGATGGGCTTGCCGCCGGCCGCAGTTTGGGCTACCACGGGGGTTGCCAGGGCCACAGTCGCCGCTAGGGCCAGTAGGCGTGTAAGCTTTTTCATAGCTGATGAAGGAGTGCTTTATCCCCCGCCGTAGCCGGCGGGATATAAAGCAGCACATAGGGTAGGAAAAGGCGAAAAACGGGTGCGCCGTGCCGCGAGCGGCTAGGGTCCTACTTCTTATACATGGGATCGTTGCCCTCGTACTTGAGCCATTTGAAAGCGGCCGTGTTAGTAGTAGGCTGGCCCGAGGACGTGGCATACATGCCGAACAAGCAGCCAATGAAGCCGCCCGCAACCTGCGTGCTCAGGAACTTGCCATCGACCTTGTCTTTGAGAACCGTCCACGTCTTGCCATTCTCCGAGAAGCCGAAGTTGTAGGCATCGCCCTGCGCCTGAATGCGCAGCTGCACGCTACCCGCGGCCGACTTGAGCGGCGCCTGCGCCAGCAGTTCTGGCTGCTTGGCATCGGCGGTGCTTTTGAATAGCTGCAGCAGCGGCTTGCCATTGTCCACCGACTTGCAGAGGTAATAGAAGTGCTTCTCGTCTTGGAAGATGACCAAACCTGCCTTTTCGTTAGCCGCTTTCGGGACGAACGTCAGCTCCGTTTCGGCGGTGCAGTACATGTGCTGCTGTCGCTTGCCGATGAAGGCCGGGTTGCTGGTTTCGGCCACCGTCTCGGGCTTCAGCTTTAGGGTGAGCCCTTTGGCTTTGCTCAATGAAAAGTTGGTGCTATCGACCGTGCGCAGAAACAGCAAGGCCGGGTCGAGCTGCTTTTCAAAGGTGAGCGTGTAGCGGAAGTTGCCGCTCTGGGGCCGGGCGCCGGGTTGCTTCACCTCGGGGAAGTTGGCCTTGTAGGCGTACTGCACGCCGTTAGGGCCAGGCACTGTTACAGGCCACTCGTCCTTCCACTCCACGGGCACGATAAACGTCTCGCGGCCCGTATTATAGTAGTTACCCTCGTAAGGCCGCACGGCCAGGAAAATGGCGTAGGTCTTGCCATCTGGGCCTTCCACAAACTGCGCGTGGCCGGCCGAGGTGATGGGGTCTTTGCGGTCCTTGGGCAACTCGCGCTGCGAAAGAATGGGGTTCTTCTCGTAGGGAACAAACGGACCTAGGGGTTCCTTGCTGCGGAACACTACCTCCGTATGGTTGACCGATGTGCCACCTTCAGCCGCGTAGAGGTAGTACCAGTTGCCCCGCTTCATCAAATGCGGGCCCTCAATCCAGACGGGCTTCTTACTGATGTCTACCCCCCCGTTCACCACGATTTTGGCTTCACCCACGGTTTGCAACGTCTGCGGGTTTAGCTCGATCATCTTGATAGAGCGGTGGCCGTCGTAAAGCGGGGTGCCGGGCGGGTCGCTGTTGTAGATAACGTAGGCCTTGTCGCCCTCAAAGTACAGCGAGGGGTCAATGCCCCGTACCTCGGGCAAGAAAGTGGGGTCGCTCCAGGGCCCAGCGGGATTTTTGGCTGTCACCACGAAGTTGCCTTTATGGTCGATGAGCGTGCAGGTGACATAGTAGGTACCGTTGTGATACTCAATGGCTGGCGCGAACAAGCCCCGCGTCATCCGGTCACCGAGGAAGTTCATCTGCGAAGGCCGACTAATGACGTTGCCGACTTGCTTCCAGTTCTTGAGGTCCCGGCTGTGCATCACGGGGATGCCGGGGAAGTAGGAAAAGGTGGAGTTGACCAGGTAATAATCCGGCCCTACTTTCACAATGCTAGGGTCAGGATAGAAGCCGGTCATGATGGGATTGACCAGCTCAATTGATTGTGCAAATAGCCCGGTGGTTTGCAGCAGCAAAGCAGCTGCGGCTGCTATCTGTACTCTCAAGTGCTTACTTTTCATGCTACTGGAATGAAGGTACTTTGATAAATGTGATTTGATTTTTTAAGCTTGCCAGCGCTAGCAGTAAGTTGCCGCAAACCCAACCTAGCTTGGTTATGTGGCGACCTAGCCTCACACGATTGGCGGCCTACTGGAGCAGGCGCACGTCGTACACGCTACCCGCCGTAGAGGATGCTTCCGCTATGAACTTCACAGTTAGCTCCGTTGGCGCAGTGGGTTTGCGAAGTGCTTCCGGCAGCACATAATCCACGTCGTAGAAGTCACCCTGCGGATTGCCCTCCAGCCGTACTTTGGCCAGTGGCAGCCCATTTACCAAAATGCTGAACTGCCGGTTCTTGTCGCCGCTCGCGTACGTTATCCGCAGCGTGCGGGCGGCCCGCTTGGGGTTGCGCAGGTTGTAGCTAAACCAACCGGTAGCGTGCCGCCAGTGCCGGTTGCGGAAGGTGCCCGTTTCGGTTTGCTCACCCTGGAAGCCGTGGTCCGACTCCGGCTGTTGTTCGCCGGGAGTTACCTGGTCTATGGTTCGAGCTTCGAGCGCCCGCTTTTCCTCGTCTTTGCGTCGCAGCTCTTCTTTGCGGGCTACCAAACCGGCTGGCGTCGTCACGGGCCAGTACAGCATGTAACGTGCGTCGTGAATCTGATAAAACGGCACCAACTGCACGTTGCGGTACTTGTCCGAGTCGATCAGGCTAGCGGCCGTGAAGGTGAGCGGCTGGCCTGCTACGGGCTTGATACCCTCAGCCACGTTCGGATTGGTCGACACGAGCACGGGGGCTTCTTCCACCGGATAGAGCCGGCCATTGGGAACGTGGGCCATGCGGGCGCCGTTGGCCCGTAAGCCCGTCAAATCAGTGGTGTCGGTGACGGCTGCCAGCACCACCGGGCCGTGCACAAACGACACCCAAGAAGAATGGTCCGGCAGGTATTCAGCCGTGGTAGTCATGGGCAGCGCCACGGTTACTACGTCGCCAGAGCGCCACTTGCGGTTCAGCGTGACGTAGCCCGGCGAGGTAGCGCTAGTAGTTACCGGCTGGCCGTTCACTTGCACCAGCAACTGGCCCGCAGGCACCCAGCGCGGCTGCCGAATGCTGAGGGCAAAAGTGCGGGGCTTTTTCAGGCTCAGCTTCAGCTGCGTACGCTCCTCCATAGGGAAAGTCGTTTGCTGAGCCAGGGTCAGCCCTTGTTCGGCCCAGGTGAGCGTGGAGGGGATGAACAGATTCACCAGCACTTCTTGCTGCCCGCGGTGCGCGTACACCAGCTCGCCGTATTTGCCGTGATTTTCTAGGCCCGAGCCCACGCAGCACCAGAAGCCTTCCTGGGGTTGCGAATACACGCGGTAGTGCCGGGGGCGCATGGGAGTGAAGTACACAAAGCCGCCCTGCCCCGGGTGTTGCGAGGAGAGAATGTGGTTGTAAGTCGCTCGCTCGTAGTAATCCAAGTACTTGGTCGAGCCGCTGGTCAGGTATAGTTCCTTGCTCAGCTTAAGCATGTTGTACGTGTTGCACGTCTCCGGCCCTTCTGTGCTTTCCAGCATGGAGGCAAAGCTAGTGGCCGGGTTGAAGTGCTCGCTCACGCTATTGCCCCCAATGGAAACCGTCCGGTTTTCCACCACCGTTTTCCAGAAAAAGGCCGCCGCTCCGCCCCAGGCTGGGTCACCGCCGGCTTCTGCTATCCGCTCAAAGCCAATCACCTTCGGAATTTGGGTGTTGGCGTGCATGCCGTTGAGCACGTCTTGGCCAGCCAGCAGGGGCTCCAGCACCGCCCGGTGCGAGAAGCGTTGGGCTAGCGTCAGGTACTTCCGCTCGCCGGTAATGCTGGACACGTCGGCAAATATCTCGTTTAGGCCGCCGTGCTCACTGCGCATCATGTCTTGCAGCTGCGCATCGGTGAGGTTGGCCGTTAGGTCCAAGAACCAGTCTGTCACCTTAACCAGCATGCCGCGGGCTTTCGCGTTGCCAGCTACCACGTAGGCGTCGCGCAGGCCCGCGTAGGTTTTGTGCAGGTTGTAGAGGGGCACCCACTTTTGGTTTAACCCGAAGCTGTTGGCCTTGATGTTGCCGGCTTTCACCTGCTCCCACATAGCAGGGCCACCTGGCACGCCACCTAGGTACCCGTTGCCGCTTTTTTGCTGGCAGATTTCCAGTTGGTCAATAAAGTATGTGAGCCGCTGGTGTACTTGCTCGTTCCCGGTTGCGGCGTACATATACGCCAGGGCCGAGAGATAGTGCCCACCCGTATGACCATCCAGCCCCGTGTTTTCCCAGTTGCCGTAGTTTTCGGCCTTGGGCGGCAAGCCCGCAGCAGCTAGGTAGGGCGCCAACAGCCGGTCGGGGTTAAGTGCCAACATATAGGCTAGGTCCGTCTGCTGGGCCTCCCGAAAGGGGCTATCTAGTAGGCGCACCGCCGACACAGGAAAGCTTTGCAGCCCCGTCGATTGACCCGAACTTAGTGCAGGAGCCAAACACATAACCCAAAGCAGAAATTTTTCTTTACGCATCAACATATTCTGAATGAAACACCTACTGAAGACCTAGCGCTGGTCATTATTGTCCTTGTCGTTTTTAGCCGCAGCACTCGCCGCCCTTTCCGGGGGGCTAGGGTGTTAAACTTTACGCCACCAGTGCCAACTACGAGCTTTTTCAACACTATACCAGGATCTATTAACCAGAATTTCAGCACATGCTTGCTAGGCTTGGTCAGTGTGTTGGGAAGCTTTACTAATAACGTTTTCTGCCACAGCTTGCTGCCAAGGTCGGTTGCCGTTGTCAGGCTTACCATTGGCGTGCAGACTTACCAGTTGAGCGGCCGCCTCATCAAGTGAACTAGCCTAACGCAAGCCGGTCGTGTTGGTGTACTCCAGCGTTGGGGCTAGGTAAGCTTGCACGGGTAGCAGGTCGCCCTTGGCTCCTTCTAAACGCTACGCTGGTAGCCATTTTGTAGGATAATGACCTGTTAACGAACATGGCAGGAATACCCCCTTTGAACAATAACCTTCCTGACTGACCTCCATTAGGTTCCCACGCCTAGTAGAAGGCCAGCCAGGTCGGTAACTACTGATCTTCCTCTAGGTTCCCACTCCTATTGAAAGCTCAGCAAAGTCGGTTGTTACTGTTTAGATGTACTGATTGATGGTTCCCTCCAACTGCTTCTGCTTGTCGCTCTTCTGCTCCGACTCGCCGTTGCTCAGGGCATAGATACCCAGGTCTTCCAGCGTGAGCTGACCGTCTTCGAAGGCCTTGCCTTGGCCGCTGTCGAACGAAGCATAGTGCTGCTGGCGAAACTGCTTGTAGGGCGCCTTCTTCAGGATGTCATTGGCCGCCACCAGCGTCCGAACGAAGGTGTCCATACCGTCAATGTGGGCCATGCCCGTGTTACACCCGGCGAACAGGCCAGAGTAGGGAAGGAGCTACTTTTTGGTAGAAGTCGCTCCATCCCTAACCTTCCTAGACTTACCGCAATGCTCTAGCACCTAGGGTCCTGCGTAACGCTACCGCTCAGTTGACCACTCGTACAGTCAATTTCCTGCTTCGGAACGGGGCGTAACACGTGAAATCGTTGGTCGCTCCTGGCCGCATCTGAGCCATAGCTCCCAGTGTTACTGAGAGTAAGCAATAGTTCTGACGCTACAAAGGCGGGCACGCACTTCTTCACATGCTCTATCAGCTTGCCGGTACATACTAGTGTGGTATGTACTTTCTGCCTAGTAGAAAATGTATTCAAGAAAAAGGAGTGAAAAGCGTGGCTGTTCAATAGGAGCAACCATATTTTTCACTCCTTTTCAGCATGCTATTAATAACCTGGGTTCTGATAAGCAGCTTTTACATCAGACGCTACATCCATTGCATCAAGCTGAGCCTGCGGAATGGGACGCAAGTAATGATACGGCTGAATGGTACGCGTTACGGTAGCAGGCGTATGGTCGCCGAAGTTGATGCCGCCAATACGGTAGGTACCAGCCAACTCATTCCACTTTTGGGTGCGCACCAGATCATACCAGCGGTAACCTTCACCATAGTATTCGCGCGAACGTTCTGCCAAGATGTAGTTGATATCTATCGTAGCCGGAGTGGCCGCCACCATAGCCGCGCTGTTATCCTGCACCTTAGCTACGTTGCCACTGTTGTCAAAGCGCCATTTGCCGGCCCGGGCCCGAATAACGTTAATCAATTCCCGTGCGCTTTTGCCTCCTTTGGTGGTTGCTCCTTTCACGGCTGCTTCGGCTGCTATAAAATATAGCTCAGAGAATTTGGCAATGTAGTACGGGCGCGTGCTGCCAGCATTGGGGGAACCTAAGCCCGTACCACTATCCGTACGGTACGGACCAAGCTTCCACAGACCTGGATATGTAATTCGGCTGATACCACTCGGGGAAATTACCCAATCCGCTCTGCCGGGCAGCACGCCTCCGCCTACGCCACTTGCGCCTGCTCCGCTAGGATAGGTAATGGCAGTAGCCGGTTCTGTGTTCAGGAACGTCAGGATGGCATCTCCCGGGTTTACTGGCAAATTGTTGGCATTAAGAGCAGTTGTTGGTTGCTCACCACCCGCTTTCGGCCAATTACCCCGGTATACGGTAGTAAAGGTGCCGTCGTAGCGCGAGTCGTTGGTTTTGTCGGCAAAGGTGGTCGTAATGGCGCCAATGGTAGGCGCCATACGTACCCAAGGACGGCCCAACGGCTGCACGGCTTCTCGCTGCACAGAAGAAAAAGCAGCATTTGGCTTACCTGTATATACCCCCGTGGTCCGGATGGCGGTATAGTTCCAGGTCAGCATCCAGCCGGCGAAGTTATCAGGGGCGCCGCCACTACCATTGCTCAAGTCACCTCCGTTATACAACTGGCTGGATTCGGTATGGTCAGCGTACAACATCGCTTCCGCGTTGCGGTCATTTGTACCCACGTTCACATCGTAGTACGTGGGCTGCAAGCGGTACTGCCCCGGATTGTCGATACCATCAGCTGCTATGTCATACGCCTTTTGATAATACCATTGGGCGTTGTGGCCATCAGGATCTGTGCGTTGAGCCTCTGGATAGGTCGGAATGTTATTCGGGTTTTCAAGCCACCAAGCATAGGTCAGGTAGGCTTTTGCCAGATACAAGCGGGCAAGTGTTTTGGTGACACCACCGATAACGCGCGGAGTCGCCGGCAAGTCGTTGATTGCGGTTAGCAGATCCGGGAAAACGGCTTTGGTATAGACCTCGGGTACCGTGTTGCGGGTAGAAGTTCTAATCGGGTTGGTGTTGAACTGCAGTTCTCCAGACCCCAAATCCAGCGGCACGCCCCCAAAGGTTTGGACCAACAAGAAGTAGTCGAAGGCCCGGAAGAACCGCGCTTCAGCAACCAAGGCCGGCGAAACGGTACCTACGGCAGAGGCATTTTTAATAACGCCATTAGCCGTATTGATGTTGGGGAACGCCCCGAACCACACTCTATCGGCGCGGCTGTTGTTGCCGTTAAGCGCCGCTCTGCCTGAGAGGTCTGCGGCCAGGAAGTTCTCGTCGGCACTTTGGCCGTAGGTTACTTCGTCTGTACCGGTTTCGGTGGTATTATAATAGTAAGCCTCTCCGTAGATGGAGCGCAGGTGAGCATACATAGATGTCAACCCTCCGTTAACACCTCTTTCGGTTTGAAAAAAGCCCGGCTCGTAAAAACTTCTGGGCTGTTCCTCCAGCAAATCTGAGCAGCCAGGCGCGGCCATCGAGATTACCGCTGCCCCAATTAAAAAGGTTATGTTAGAACGTTTCATGTCTGATTTCCTTAGAAGGTAAGGGTAAGGCCTGCGAGATACGTGCGGGTGGCCGGGGCATTAGTTCCCAGCGTCAGGATGCGGCTGAGGTTGGCGCCATATGCTACGGCCGCATTTTCGTTGCCGCGCGAGTTGGTTTCCGGATCCATGCCCGACTCTTTCTTATAAGGCGAGAAGAACACAAACGGGTTCTGGGCCGTCGCGTAAAGGCGCATTCTGCTCACGCCCTTATTTTTCAACCAGGTGATGTTGTCGAAATTATAGCCGAGTGTGATGGTGCGTATTTTCAGATAAGAAGCATCGAAGTACCCAAGCGTGCTGCCATACTTCGGATTGTCGCCGGTTCTGGGACCAGCTGGGTTAGGATATTTGGCATCCGTGTTAGTAGGAGTCCAGTAATCCACTTTCACGTTCCCACGACGACCGGTCAGCATGTTGAGATAGCCGGCCGAGCCGTAGATGGTGCTATTGAGCAAGCCGCCGTTTTGGAAGATACCTACCGTGCTCAAATCAAAGCCTTTATACGCCACCCGGGTATTGAATCCGCCCTGGAATTTGGGGTTGGTATCCAGAATTTGCCGGTCTGCTGCGCCAATGGCTCGGGTAGGGGTACCATCTGCATTGTAGTCGCCGGTGTATTTCACCTTAATCATGCCTACTTGGCCGCCGGGCTCCAGAATGCTCAGGTATGGGTCTCCTTCTTGCCAAAGCCCTGTTTTCTCGTAGTCAAAAACTACGTTGATCGGTTTTCCAACGAACCACCAGTTGTTTTCATCCCTGGGCTGGTTCCCCGCAAGCGACGTAATCTTGTTGCGGTTGGCATACATGTTAACGCCCGCTTCCCAAGTCCAGCCGTTGAGGTTGTTCAGGATTACCCCGTTCAATGAAAGCTCAATGCCTTTGTTCTGGGTAGCGCCAACGTTGGCCGTGTAGCTCCCTACGCCCGAAGTGGCTGGCAAGCCTACGCTGAGCAGCAGGTTTTCAGTTTTGGTGACATAATACTCGACCGTACCGGAAAGACGGTTATCTAGGACCGCGAAATCTACCCCGTAGTTCCACGTTTTCGAGTACTCCCAACCCAATTTCGGGTTAGGCAGTTCGCTCACATACAAGCCGGTCTGGTAGCCAGTCGGACCAAAATTGTAGGGACGGGTCGTTAACCGGCCTAGGGTAGCGTACGGGTTAACAGATTGGTTCGACGTAATGCCATAGCCAGCCCGAAACTTCAGCATGTTCACAGCCGAAACATCTTGCATGAACGATTCTTTGGCTACGTTCCAGCCTACCGACACAGCGGGGTAGGTATTCCATTGATAGCCCGGCGAGAGGCGCGAGGAGCCATCCGAACGGACCGTAGCTGACAGCAGGTACCGGTCGTCGTAGGAGTACATCACGCGGCCCATGTAAGACAACAGACCATATTTTGTATATCCTTGTTCGCCATTCTGAGTCGGTACGGTGATTTCGCCGGCGGCTAGTCCTAGGTTGTAGAACTGGAAGGCGTCAGAAGGAATATCCCGGGCATTAATCTGCGACCGGTTGAACACGTTATTGGAAGCCGAGTACAGGGCTATTGCATTTATATTATGCTTCCCGGCAAAAGTGCGGTCGTACGACAGGATGTTCTCAACGGTATAATCGGTCGTAACGGAGTTGTTAACCGAGCCCGTAGAAAGGTTATCCGGATTGTCAGAACCGATGCCCCGCCCGGTGTAAGAACCACCCTGGCTCTGCCGATAGTTTACGCCCAGATTGAGGCGATACTTCAACCCCTCTACTCCCGGAATTTTAAACTCTCCGAAGATGGAGTTGTAGCTGGCAAAGCTTCTTGATTGGCTTAACCATTTGTCCTTGTTAGCCTCTACGACATCTTTGTTATACACCCACTGATTATCCTGTACCATGCTGATAACTCTTTTCAAAGAGCCATCCGCGTTGTATGGATTGGCAATAGGTGTTGAAGCCAACGTGCCGTATATACCTACGTTGCCGCCTTCGGTTAAGCTATAGCTGTTGTTTGCCGTGAAGCCCACACGAACGTACTTGCCAACGCCTTGGTCGAGCGTTCCGCGCACGGAATAACGGGTGTACTGCTGGGTTGGAATGACACCTTCTTCCTGGTAATAACCCGCGTTGAAATTATAACGCCCGTTCTGCGTGCCGCCAGAGACCCCTACGTTCTGGTTGACCTGCATACCCGTTTTGTAGAGTTTATCCTGCCAATCGGTATTCACGTCAGGCGCCTCATCTAGGCCGTATTGAACAACGCCGGTGTTGAGGTTGGAGTACAGGCCTGCTGCTCGGCGAAGCTCAACAAACTCGGGCCCATTCATCATGGGGTATCGGGAGAAGAGTGTTTTCGCGCCAACGAACCCATCATACGTTATTTGCGGTTTCTGCCCTACTTTCCCGCCTTTAGTGGTTACCAACACAACGCCGTTCGCCCCACGCGACCCGTAAATAGCGGTGGCCGAGGCATCTTTCAGAATGTCAACACTCTGGATGTCGTTGGGGTTGATGTCGCCGATAGAGCCCGGAAAAGGAATGCCATCCAGTACGATCAGCGGATCATTACTGGCAGTGAGTGACCGTACCCCACGGATCCGAATCTGCGTGGCAGCGCCCGGCTGGGAGGAGGTTTGCGAAAATTGCACACCGGGTAACCGGCCTTGCAGAGCCTGTGAAATGTTAGCTGCGGGCACTTCGCGCAAGTTCTCGCCACTAATAGAAGCCACTGACCCGGTTACCGCTTCTGCTCGCTGCGTGCCATAACCTACGACCACTACTTCGTCCAGCGCCTTGGAATTGGTAGCCAGCTTGATGTTTATGCTAGCTCCGGAAACGACTACCTCTTGGCTTACAAAACCGATAGCACTGAATACCAGCGTGCTCCCAGTTGGGACCGACAACGTAAATTCTCCGGCACTATTGGTAGAAACCCCGTTGGTGGTACCTTTTTGTAGAACAGTGACGCCGGGCAGTCCTTCGCCACTGTCTGCGCCGACAACTTGGCCGGAAACTGTTTGTGTGGCTTGCGCCATTACCAGCGTGGGCGTTAGACCAAGCAAGGACAGGACTACTGCCCCGCGCGCTACTGGTTGCCCGAAACGTAGCATCGCAGCGTATAAAGGTGCTTTCATGATAGGTGGGAAATTGTTGGAAGAAAGAATTTATAAAAGCTAGTCACTCCCTGAGGAGCTGAGCTATCTTATCCGTAATCGATTGCGCAATCGATTGTGGTAGCATAAATTAAAAAAAGCGACTCATGCAACTGTAGAACTTGAACTCCGGGAGATAGGCAGCAACACTTTACTATAAACTAGGCCGACTGACATGCATCTTCATTCACGTTCTATAAGTAGGATAAAATCAATTCACACCCAAGAATATATCCTTGCCAATCTAGCCCTTGTACTACAAGTAGGACAGGTAGTATGGACGAGCAATGCAAGGGTTGTTATTACTATTCATATCATATGAAATAGCAGCCACTACTCTCTTATAGGCACCAGATCAACCTAAAAGGACTAGATGTACCCTGTGCTAAAGCTACCTGTGTAGTAATTCAAAGGTATTCGCTTTGTTAGCGCAGATATGCTTATATTCTTACAATAGATGTTCAACTGTTTTGCAGTAATTGATAAATAGAAAACATGCTTCCAAAGCAACTGAGAGCATATTTTGAACTATTGTGTTATCTTATTGTACATTTATTGTTCTCCACTTAATGCAAAAACAACACGAATTTGTATAGTTAGAAATGCACATTACATAAGATTCTACGCCAGCATCGCTTGCTTCAGCCATATCTTGTTGTGGCTATTCATTCGGTCAACAAGACTATCAGCATTAGGTATCCTATCTGCCTGTACTAAAGAGAGCCATCTTAACTGAAGGTGATTTGAGCTACAACAGCGTACCTACACAAAGCCTTGAGTAACTGATGATCAATCGATCAACTTAATTGGACTAATAACAGATAAGCCATATCGTAAAATCGCTCTCTACACAACACATTTCACTTCTCAGTGCTGATCAATTGATTTCAGCAGCGCAATCGTTTCCGCCGTCGTTTGCTAGTCTGAATAGGCGATAGGCAGCCTAACTCCTCTGGCTAGTAGGCGAATGTTATCTTTGTATAAGCTTTTATTGCAGTTGGCAGTGAGCAATAACGAACGCACTATGGAAAATGGGTTTGCTCCACTATTCATTCTTAATTGGACAGCTTTGTGTCGAATACTTCTAATTTGGTAAGGGATAGAAAAGGTAAATATGATATGAGGCAGATAGTAAATTGCTTCGGCTACGCAACTTCTAGTTGGGTATTCATATTGCTACTATACCTAGCATTAGGGTTATTAGTGCACCCTGCTTCGGCTCAACCTGATGATATAAAATTTACTACGCTAACCGCGAAAGATGGCTTATCTTCTAATACGATAAACCGTATTTTAAAAGACAAAAACGGTTTACTCTGGATTGCTACGGAGGAAGGATTGAATAGATATGATGGCCGTAATTTTAAAGTATACCATCTAGGCACATCTAAAACTTCTGGCTTTCAGAAGGTAGATATTTCCGCTCTATATGAGGATAAAGCGGGTCGTTTGTGGGTAGGAACAATGGGTAGCTCACTGTATAGCTACGACCGGTTGCTGGATACATTCATTCCTTACCCTTTCAATAACAACAACAATCGGTCAGATAGTAAATACGTAAAATATCTATGCAGCGATTCCTTCGGTAATCTCTGGTTTGTTACAATTACGGGAGTATATGTTTTAGATCTCAGAACATCTACGCTTAGCCAGATTTCGTTTAATCAGCCGCTCAAATCTTCAAAAGCATCTAATCCTTTATGTGTTTACAAAGACCGTAAAAACAGGGTGTGGATCGGAACTGAGCATGGCTTATATCTGCAAAAAGAGAAATCATATTCACTTCAGAGATTCACGCATGACCGAGTTAATGCCTATAGCTTAGTAAGCGATACAGTCCGCACCATAGCAGAAGATCAAAATGGACAGTTGTGGCTAGGCACAGGTAACGGTCTAAGCCAACTTAGTGTGGATGAGAGAAGTTTTCGAAATTTCAAATTCGACTACAGAGACAATCACACTATCAGCAATAATTATATTAATTGCATAGCAGCTGACCAAAACAACACGATTTGGATTGGTACCGATGGTGGATTAGGCGTGATGGATATTGTATCGGGAAAAGTTACTCGGTATGTGCACAACAGCCGGGAAAACTTTAGCTTAAACAGCAAATCGATACAAAGTATATTAATTGACTCACAAGGCATTCATTGGGTCGGAACGTATAAGGGAGGGATTAATAAATTCGACCGGAACCTCACCTTATTCAATGGGAAGCGCGGTAGCGAACTTGACCCGTTCGGGCTGAATGCTCCGTTGGTTACTTCCTTTGCGGAGAGCCCTACTGGGGATGTATTTGTCGGCACAGATGGGGGTGGGCTCAATGTATATCACCCCAAGACAGGCTTATTTAGCCGTATTTCCATCCAGAGCAAAGAAAGGATTGACCTAGCTGGTTTGCCTATCCTGAGTATGGTGCTCGACCGTCGTAAGCACTTGTGGATAGGCACGTATAACCATGGCTTATTCTGCTATGATACCCAAACCGGTTCCTACAAGCAGTTCCTTCGGGGTGCAGGTGCGTCAGATTTAAGTGACAATCACATTTTTTGTTTGAAGGAAGATAGCAATGGGAATATATGGATTGGCACGAATGGCGGCGGGGTAAATATATATAGCCCAGAAACGAATCAGATTACCAAGTTCAAGTCAGACCCTAGGGGCGCGAGGAATCAACAATTCCCGATTAACAATTACATCAGAGCTATAGAGGAAGACGCGAACGGTAATATTTGGATCGGGTCGCTTGGAAGCGGTATTGCCGTTTATCATCCAAGCACGCGGCAATTTACCGCGTACAAATCGGCACAAACAGGACTAGCGCTAGATGATATTACGTCTATTCAGAAAGATCATCGTGGCAATCTATGGATTGGAACGGGCGGCAACGGACTGTATCTTTTTGATACGTACAAGAATAAGTTTATTCTATTTTCTAGTAAAGAAGGGTTACCGAACGGCGTTATTCACAAAACGTTAGAAGATAATAACGGTAGCCTATGGGTGAGCACAAACCAAGGAATAAGCCGACTAGATATTGAAAGGAAAAAGTTTGTTAATTACTCGCAAGACAATGGTCTTCTAAACAATGCCTTCCTGAATGGCGCAGGCATCAAGTTATCCAATGGGTTATTATTCTTCGGCAACATCGAAGGTTTAAATTATTTCAACCCATCAAGCATAAAATTCAATCAAAATGTTCCCTCCGTCATTTTCACGGAGTTAAGAGTCAATAATAAGATTGTCGAACCTAGCGCTAGTTCTCCGTTGCAGCAGCAAATAGCCGTAGCCAAAGAGATTCATTTAAACTATAAACACAATTTTTCGATCGTTTACGCAGCGCTAAATTATACTCTACCCAAAAAGAATCAGTATGCCTATCAGCTAAAAGGGTTTGATGACGGTTGGAATTATGTAGGTGCTACAACCACTGCTTATTACACCAACCTAGATCCGGGCGAGTACGAATTTATTGTAAAAGCTAGCAACAACGATGGCGTTTGGAATAAAACCGGCACTTCTATCAAGATTATAATCAGCCCTCCCTTTTGGAGAACGATTTATGCCTATATCTTCTACGTAGCTTTATTTGGGTTTACCCTTTTATATATCCGTTATCGGGGCATCAAAAAATTAAAGGCAGAGTTTGAGCAGCAACAGGAACAAAACGAGAGGGAGCGGGTCCGCGAACTGGACATGCTGAAAATCAAGTTTTTGACTAATCTAAGTCACGAGTTTCGCACTCCTATTTCGTTGATTCTGGCGCCTACTGATAAGTTGCTGGCGCAGCAGCAGGATCCCCACAGTGCCGGACAGCTGCACGTGATCCGGCGCAACGCACGTCGACTCTTGCACTTGGTCAACCAGTTATTAGACTTCCGGAAGATGGAAGAGCACGAGCTCAGCCTGAACCTCTCGGCTGGCGAGATTACGGCCTTCGTCAGGGAAGTAACCGACTCTTTTCAGGACCTAGCGGAAGTGAAGAAGATTGATCTGTCGTTGCGCTTGCCCTCCAAGAAGCTGTTCGTGCAATTTGATTACGACAAAGTGGAGCGCATCCTGGTTAATCTTCTCTCGAATGCTTTCAAATTCACCCCAGAAGGCGGAAAAATCAGCGTGGAGCTAGCAGTGCAGGCCAGCCACGATGACACGCAGGGAAAAACGATCTGTATTCAGGTCGCTGACACTGGTGTAGGCATTCCGCCAGATAAACAAGAGCTTATTTTTCAACGCTTCTTTCAGGGGCATCAAGTAGCTTCCGTGGTGGGCCAGAGTAGCGGTATTGGCCTTTCCATCACCAAGGAATTTGTGCAGCTACACGGCGGTCAAATTTCCGTTGAAAGCACAGTCGGCGAAGGCACAACCTTCACGGTGGTACTTCCTTTAACAACCTCTCCCCTCCTACCCGACAGCACAGAAAACCTGGAGATACCGGAACCTAGCCGAGAGCCAAAACCGCTGGAGAAACTTCCTAAGAGACAAGCCGCTAGCGAGTTGCCGCATCTACTGATTGTGGAAGACGACGACGAGTTTCGGTACTATTTGAAAGACAACCTAAAAGAGCATTATAAAGTCACGGACGTATTGAACGGCAAGGATGGGTGGTATAAGGCCCTAGCTTGCCACCCCGATCTGATTGTCAGCGATATCACCATGCCGTATATGGATGGCGTTGCCTTGAGCCGTAAGCTAAAATCCGATAAACGCACTAGCCATATCCCGATTATTCTGCTGACCGGCCTAACGCGGGAGGAGGAGCAGCTGAAAGGCCTAGAGTCAGGCGCCAACGACTATTTGACCAAACCATTCAACTTCGAGATTCTGAACGCTAAAATCAGAAACCTACTTGAGTTGAATCGATCGTTGAAAACCACGTACACCAAGCAACTGAAAGTAGTACTGAACCACGTAGATATAGCATCAAGCAGTGAGAAGTTTCTCAACAATGTGGTGCTGCATATCGAGAAGAACCTCACGAACTCAAACTTTTCGGTGGAGGAACTAAGTGAGCATTTTGGCATGAGCCGCGGCTCGATGTACAACAAACTACTAGAATTGACGGGCATGCCTCCTGTCGAGTTTATACGGTCTTTCAAACTAGAGCGGGCAGCCGTACTACTAGGCGAAAGCGACTTGACTATCTCTGAAATTGCCTATCAGGTTGGGTTTGCGACTCCTCACTACTTCACCAAATCCTTCAAAGCCAAGTTCAATATACTGCCCTCCGATTACAGAAAGAGCAAAAAGCAAGACCTAGCTACCTGATCTGCTTTTTGCGCTAGCTCCTACTTACGGCTCTTGCTTCTTCCACGCCTCAAGCAGCATTGGGAACAAGGAGGGTTCTTGCCATCGTTGCAAGCGCCGTTTGACCAGACAAAGCTGGGGCGCAGGCACATGTAGGCAGGAACGCAGAGGCAGGAAAGACTAGGTAGCAGCTCCTCGCGCTCATCGCGTCTTGCCGTTGGTTTCGCATTTAGAGCCGTTGCAAGGCAAGCAGCTATGAACTACGCTGCCACTGCGTTTGCCTTCTAGACTTGAAGAGAGTGCCGCGCACCCCCTCTCTTCCCTAACAAACTTAACGGCTACTCGGGTGCTGTTTCAGTGTCGGCGGGGCGCTTCTTGTTAATGGAAATCAACAAGGCGACGAATACCATGCGAGGCGCAGAAGGCAGCACAGCTGTGCTGGCGTATTGGCCATTGGCGTCCTTGGTGGCAGCGTAGCGGTAGCCATACACGTTCTGCCGACCTAACACATTGGTGCAGGAAACGTGCACAATGGTGAAGTTCTTCCACAACGTGGTGAGGTAGCTAGCATTCAGGCTAACGTCTTGGAAGCTAGGCAGACGGCCGCGGTTGTAGCCGTCTTGGTCGTTGGGATTGTAGTAGGTGCGGGGGCTGTTGTAAGTGTAGGTAGCGCCTACCTGCGTGTGTAGCTTGCTGACCCAGTACTTGCCGACCAAAGACACGTTGTGGCGCGCGGCGAAGGTAGGCACCGCTACCACAGGGTCGAAGCGCTGCTGCCGTTTGGTATCCAGGAAGCCGTAGCTGATCCAGTAGTCACCGTTTTTGATAGTTTTTCGGTCGCGCCACAGCACATCTATGCCGCGGGCATACCCGGTGCCAGTACTCTGGTACGAAGCAGGATCGGCGGGCGAAAGCGAATACGCGGGGATGTTCAGATTGTACACATGGTAGCGAACCAAGTGCGCGTAGTTTTTGGCGTAGGCTTCCACGCGCAGCGTGCGATTCTGGAAGCTGCGGAAGTACGTGAGTTGCACGTGCTGGGCCCGCTCGAAGCGCAGACGGGTGGGCTGTGCGGCGCGGAGCAAGAGGTCGTTGCCAGGATTTTGGTAGAAGTAACCCCAAGCGCCAGAAACCTGCGTTTTCTCATTCACTTGGTACGCCAAGGCGAGGCGCGGCGCGGCGTTCCAGCGACCTAGCACAGCAGAGTACTCGGCCCGTCCGCCGACGCGGCCTACGAGCTTGTTGCTGAAAGCAATATCGGATTCGGCAAAGCCGCTTATGCGCCGCTCGTCGAAGCCGAATGTGGTGTCGCGCGGTGCCGCTTCGAAGCGCTGCTCGTGGCGCTGGAGCAGGCCTTCAGCACCTAGCTTCAGGTTCCAATAGGTGCTGGCCGAGTCGTTGGTGAATACCAACCGGCCCACAACCGACTGATCCAATTCATTCATGGTCTGGTTGTATGTTTCCTGGGTCGAAGCCGGGCGGGTAGCGATGCTGGCCGTCTGGTTGTCACGCGTGGCCGCTACGCCGGTCTGTACTGACCAGCCCCGGGTGAGCGGGCTGCGGAAAGTCGTGTTGGCGTACACATTATTAGCCCGCAAGCTGATAGGCCGGCCGCTAGCCCACTGAGCATCAGAAGTAAGCGCACCGATGTTCTGCTGGTTGAAGGCACCGTACGCTTTCAGCATGCCTGCGTCGCCGGTTTTCTGCCGCAGCGCCACCGAGCCGCCGCTCGACTGATAAGCTCTGAGCGTGCGCTGGGGCATGAGTCCGAAATACGGCCGCATGTTCATGTAATCTCCCGTGACGGCCACCGACGACCGTTCATAGCGCTGTTGGTGCGACAAGCTCAAACTGCCCAGCGAGATAAGCGAGATGCCCGTCTGGGTTTCCGAAGCTAGGTCTTCGGAGTTCAACGCCACGATGGCCGACAACGCCTGCCCGTACTCGGCTGAGTAGCCGCCCGTGCTGAAAGCCATGCCTTTGAATAGCGTCGGCGAAAACCGCCCGCGCGCTGGTAGGCCGGCCACGCTAGCGTTGTAGGGGCTTTGCAGCGGCACACCATCTAGGTATTGCCGGGTTTCGCCGGCTGCTCCACCGCGCACAAACAGCTTGCCTTCTTCCCCGTTGCGGGTAGTGCCAGGCATGGTATTGAACGCGCCTGCCACGTCGGCGGAGGCACCGGCCGTTGTCACCACATCGCGCGAGGTGAAGACGGTGTTGTGCTTGCTTTCTCCTGTTTCGAAAGTGCCGGAGCTAATCACTACGTCGCCAAGCTGATTGCGTACAGGCTTCAGTACGAACGCAAAGCGCTTGGCGCTACCATCGAGCGCAACGGGTTGCTCCTGGGGCTGATACCCTAGCATCGTGGCCAGCAGCGGCAGCGTGCCGGTCTGCTGCGTAGTGAAGCGGAAGTGCCCTAGGGTATCGGTGCTGGCCCCGTCGAAGGTTGTTTTCAGGAACACATTCACGCCGGGCAAGGGCTGACCGGCCGCGTCGCGGATGGTGCCGCTGAGCGTGGTCGTGTGGGTTTGGGCAGCTAGGTGGTAGGTAGCAAGCAACAGGAGCAGCAGGGAGAGTAGCAGTCGTTTCATGACGTCGGGGCGTTGTAATGACCCAAAAGTGGCCGACTGCCGAGGCCAACGAAACTAAAGGTTACCGAAGCGTCGAATCCGATGGATGTGGTGCGGCTTTCGCCGACGAACTGTAAGCGCAATAAAGACACGCTAGCCCTAGCTCTCCTTTTTCAGGCGTAGCGCTTTTTAGTCCTGACCCTAGCTTTCGTGTTCGGCTCTAGCTCCAGCGTAGTCACTCTACTCCTTTCGGAATGCCTTAGAATGACAAGGGCAGGCACCTTCCTTTTGCCCGTGGGTCCGTATGAAAGCATCTGACCTAGCTTTTTGGCCTTGCTCCTGCTAGCGCCACCACAACCAACCATGCAAAAGAAAACAGCCGCCCTCCTACTCGCCCCTGCGCTTGGCGCCGGCCTGATCACCTGGGCTTTTCGCAGTAAACCTTTCACCATTCAAGAAGATAAGTGCGCCACTATCACAACCGCCGGTCGTATCCGACTGGCTTTGCTGCGTCAGCTTATCCGAGGAATGCGGCTCAGAACCAAGCAGCTAGGCCTGCCGGAAGTCGCCATGCGCGCGATTGAGCAGCGGGTAGCCCCTACCGCCTATGGACCCGCCAACGTCACTTTTTATTGGCCCGCAGCCGTCACCCACGACCCGCTGCCGGTGTACATCAACTTTCACGGGGGCGGCTTCATGATCGGCTACCCGCAGCAAGATGATCTGCTGTGCCGCTACCTAGCTCACCATGCGCAGTGCTTGGTAGTGAATGTTGATTACGTCTTGGCGCCAGAGCACCCCTTCCCGGCAGCTATCTTTCAGAGCTACGAGGTGGTGAAATGGGTGTCTGACCAAGCTGCTACCCTCGGCTACGACGGCGGCCGGCTAGCTATTGGTGGGCACAGCGCGGGCGGCAGCATCGCGGCGGCCGTGGCGCTGCTGGTGAAAGAGCGCCAGGACTTTCCGCTGGCTCTGCAGATTCTTGATTATCCGTCGCTCAACATTGCCGAGCGTACCCGGCACAAACATGTTTTGTCGCGTCGCAAGCAGGTACTTTCCGTCGAGCTAACGGCCTTCTTTAAGCATGTGTATGCGCCCTGCCCCACCGACTGGACGAATCCGCTGGCCTCGCCCCTGCTCGCCGACAATCTGACCGGCCTAGCGCCCGCCCTCATTATCACGGCCGAGTATGATCTGCTCCGCGACGATGGCAGCGCCTACGCCGAGAAGCTGCGCCAGTTCGGCGTGCCCGTCACGCACCGGGAGTTCCAGGGCGTCGATCATGCGTTTACGCACTCAGGCCCCAAAGAAGCCGCCGAGCAGGCCTGGAACATGATGCGCATGGCGCTGAAGGAAGCTTTTCACGTGCAGCCCGAACCCCTAGAACTCGATCTTACGGAAGATTTAGATTAGCGTGCGTAGCTCGAAACAACAGCCTGACCCGACCTTTTAACAAACACCTTTTCTCCTCATGGAAACCGCAACCATCCCTAGAAGAATATTTCAGGTTATCGACGGCAACAAGAAATTCGTTGGCGACGGGTTCGACGTGACCAGCCCCATGCCAGGGCCGCGCATCCGGCAACTCAGCCCTTTCCTGCTCATCGACCACACGGGCCCCATGCCCGTTGCGCCAACCGAGGCTCCCCTTGGCACGCCCCCACACCCGCACCGCGGCTTCGAAACCGTGACCGTTGTGTACCAGGGCTACCTAGCTCACCGCGATACGGCCGGCTACAGCGGTAAAATCGGCCCCGGTGACGTGCAATGGATGACGGCCGGCTCGGGCCTCCTGCACGAGGAACGGCACGAGCGGGAGTTTGCCAAGGAAGGCGGCACACTGGAGCTAGCGCAACTGTGGGTGAATGTGCCGAAGAAGGACAAAATGGCCCCGCCCCGCTACCAGGAGTTGCCCGCCACGGTCATCCCAAGCCTCCAAACGCCCGATGGCCTAGGTACCATCCGCGTGATTGCCGGTAGCTACGAGGGCACCAGTGGCCCCGCCGAAACCTTCTCCCCCATCACCATGCTGGACGTGCACCTAGCTCAGGGCGCCGACGTAACGCTGGAACTGCCCGCCGAGTACAACGTGGGCATTTACGTGGTAACGGGCGACGTGACCTTCAACGGCAACCGCCCCGCGCACACCAAGCAGCTCGTGGTGTTTGGCTGGGATTCACCGGCTATTTCCGTTACCTGCGCCGAAGACAGCATTCTGCTGGTGCTAGCTGGGGAGCCCATCGAAGAGCCGCTAGCGACGTACGGCCCCTTCGTGATGAACACCAACAAAGAACTGATTCAAGCCATGGCCGATTTTGAAAGCGGCAGCATGGGCAAGTTCGATGATGACGACGACCACTAGCCCCGTATCACGCTAAGCTGGTCGAAGCACCTCTACTGCTTTACTCTTACCTACTCAACCAAGACTTCATGCCTACGAACACTGTTCTCGTCGTCGGTGGCAACGGCATTATCGGCCGCAATGCCGTCAGCCATCTGCTTGCAGCCGGCACCTGGAACACTCTGGTTACCTCGGCCTCGCCGTTGGATTATGAAACCCCGGCCCAGTACGTACAGCTGGACTTGCTCGACCCCGAAGCCGTGGCCCAGCAGGCCGAGCAACTGCGCGAAGTGACGCACGTGTTTTACGCCGCCTACATCGAGGGCAAGACCCTAGCTGCCCAAACGCACGTGAACCTAGCATTGCTCCGCAATCTTGTGGTTGGCTTGGAACAGGTGGCGCCTAACTTCAAGCACCTCACCTTCATTCAAGGCGGCAAGGCATACGGCGCGCACCTAGGTCGCTACAAAACACCGGCCTTAGAAACCGATCCGCGCCACTTCCCGCCTAACTTCTACTACAGCCAGGAAGACTTTCTGCGCGAGCACTCGGCGGGCAAAGCGTGGAGCTGGACGGCCGTGCGGCCCGACATTGTCGTGGGTTTTGCCGTGGGCAACCCCATGAATCTCGCCAACCTTATTGCCGTGTACGCCAGCTTGTGCAAAGAGCTGAACGTGCCCTTCCGCTTCCCCGGCAGCCTGAAAGCCTACGAGGTGCTGGTGAACGTAACCGACGCCAACATTCTGGCCAAGGCCATGGATTGGGTGTCGACCCACGACGAATGCAACGAGGAAATCTTCAACGTCACGAACGGCGACGTCTTCCGCTGGAGTCAGCTGTGGCCTAGGTTCGCCGAGTATTTTGGGGTGGAATACGCCGAGCCCATCACCTTCCCGCTACACGAGTACATGGAAGACAAAGCCGAGCTGTGGCAGCAAATGGTGGAGAAGCACGGTCTGAAGCAACATACCCTAGCCGAGCTGGCCCAGTGGCCTTTCGGCGACTTCATCTTCAACGTGGAAGCCGACGCCTTCTTCGATGTGAACAAGCTGCGCCGCTTCGGTTTTCATGAAATGCACCTCGACAGCTTCACGTCCTTCCGCAATCAGTTTGAGCACCTAAAAACAGAGAAAATCATTCCGTAGAAATGCACCGTGGTGCGTTCCTCGGCTGCGCGCCTCATCACCGTGCTTGTGTACACCAAAGAGCTAAACAACTTGCGCCTGCCATTCGCGCGCCGAGGGCATCGGATCGGCAGGCGCGCGTTGTTCTATGGTACTCGCCATCCTCTCACCCATATGCTCACCCGTCTTATTCCATCCACCCAACAGCCGCTACCCGTCATCGGCCTAGGTACCTGGCAGACGTTTGATACTTCCAACAAAGCCGCTTATCCGCCGTTGCAGCAAACCCTTGAGACACTGCACGCCGGCGGCGGCACCGTCATTGATTCGTCGCCGATGTACGGGCGCTCGGAGGAAGTTATTGGCAACCTCACGGCGCAGTCAGCGGCGCGAGACGAGTTTTTTTACGCCACCAAAGTCTGGACCCAAGGGCGGCAAGCTGGCATTCAGCAGATGGAAGCCTCGCTGCGCAACATGCAGCGCACTAGCCTCGACCTGATACAAGTGCACAACCTAGTCGATTGGAAAACGCACCTAACTACCTTGCGCGAGTGGCAGGCCGCGGGCAAGGTGAAGTACCTAGGTATCACGCACTACACCGACGGCATGCACGCCGAACTAGCGCGCCTCCTGACGACGGAGCGCGTCGATTTTGTGCAGTTCAACTACTCCATTCTCGACCGCCACGCCGAGCAACGTCTGCTGCCCACGGCCGCCGAGCACGGGGTTGCCACGCTCATCAACCGGCCCTTCACCGAAGGCAACTTGCTGAGCCGCGTGCAAGGCAAGCCGCTACCGGAATGGGCCAACGAGCTAGGTATCAGCAGCTGGCCGCAGTTCCTACTCAAATTCATCATCTCCCACCCCGCTGTGACGTGCGTGATACCCGGCACCCGCGACCCGCAGCACCTCGCCGATAATCTGAAAGCCGGCGCAGGCGAGCTGCCCGACGAAGCTACGCGGGAGAAGATGGCCGCTTTCGTGCGGAGTTTGTGAGGCGCTCTTACCTTTGGTCCTCCTTTCCGCTACTCTGTTACTCTTATGACCCTGCGCTGGATCACCAAGCCCTTCCACGACCTAGCTCTCACGGAGCTCTACGCCTTATTACAGCTCCGCAGCGAAGTATTTGTAGTGGAGCAAACCTGCGTCTTCCAGGATATTGACGGCCAAGACGAGCCCGCCTACCATTTGTTAGGCTTAGCCGAAAACGGCGACTTAGCTGCCTACGCACGCCTGTTCGACGCGGGCAAGTCCTACGAGCAGGTGAGTATTGGCCGGGTGGTGGTATCGCCTAAGTATCGGCGTTACGGCCTAGGTCGGGAGCTGATGCAGCAAGCCATCGCACAGTGCGACACATTGTTTGGCCCACAGCCGATTAAGATTGGGGCGCAGTACTACTTGCGAGCATTCTACCAGAGCTTCGGCTTCGAGCAGCAAGACGATATTTACCTCG
Organism: Hymenobacter crusticola; assembly: GCF_002154225.1. Lineage (GTDB taxonomy): Bacteria > Bacteroidota > Bacteroidia > Cytophagales > Hymenobacteraceae > Hymenobacter > Hymenobacter crusticola. Next base: position 78,727 of record NZ_MTSE01000004.1, on the reverse strand, counting down.
AGGACGACATTGAGCATATTCACATGCTGCGCCCGTAGCTTACTTAGTACTAAGTAACTTGATGGTAGAGGATTACTTGCTTCTCGCGTAATCTAGCTCTCGGACTTTTACTGCCGCGCCATTCTTGTTTTCACGCTACTCTGCTGCGTAATGATCCAGATTGAGCGCTTCTATGCACAAACTTCGTTGAGTTATTAACTCTTGGTGCTGCGCTTTCCGTTGTCTCTAGCTTACGTTTTACAAAATAGCTTACACCTTTAGCAACCGCAGTGAAAAGTAACTAGGTGCTCGGCCGGATTATAGATTCGGCCGAGCACCCAGCAATGATACCAGGGTTCTGATCGGTTCTTTCCAGTTTTCCTCTCTAAGAGTACCTCAGATCCCTCGCGTCACTTGGAAGCGCACGGCACCTATTGCTTCGTCCCGCACTCGGCGCAAAAGCGCTGTTCGGCTTTCATGCTCGTGCCGCAATCCACGCAGAACTTCTCCTTGCCTTGCGCCGCCGTATTCGACGTGCCGCACTCGGGGCAGAACTTCTGACCGGGGTTGAGTTTGGCGCTACACTTTGGGCACTGCGCAATGCCGCCGCGGTTCAGGAAATCGAGTTCTTTGGTGTAATCCTGCTGGCGCGTTTTGGTGTAAATCTGCTCCCGGCTAGCCTGGGCTTGCTGGGCAGCTAGCTCCTCGTGCTCGTCGGGGGCACAGTCTTCGCAGAGGCCGGCTTTGCCGTTCCAGCACACATCCGGGCACACCCAATGGCCACAGCGCGTGCATTGCTTGAAATATTGCTTGCCTTCCAGCACCGCCTTTTCCAAGGCATCGTCGTGGGCTTTGCCGCCAATAGCCCGCTGTACGTGGTAAGCGGCATTACCAGCATCAGAGAAGAGCCCGCCAAATAAGCTGCCAGCGGCGCGCATTAATTCACCTGCAATACCAACACCATTAGGCTGAAACCGCGACATATGGCCGTTGCGGCACTTGTCGCAGTAGAACTTGAATTGGAAGCCTTTGTCAGTGGACAGATCGTCGTGGTTGGCGACAAACTGAATCATGTTGCTCATAATGCTCAGCGGAAGCAAGGTTTAGTCAGCGGGAATGATCCGCAGAAGGTTTGCTTTGAGCCAAAAATAACATTTCTAATAATCCATCTACTTATTCAGATAATATCTTCAGAAAAGCTAGGTTCCCAGGATCCGGATCAACAATCAAAAAGGTCGTCATGCTCGCAACTCAGCATGACGACCTTTTTGTAAGAAGGTAAGCTTTAAGACCAAGACTTCTTTTTAACAAGCCTAGCCTCCCACCTACCTCACGAAAAACCTAGCACTGGGTGCGGCTGGTAGAGCTCCTCTAACCGCTTGATTTCCTCGTCTGAGAGCTTCACCGACACGGCAGCGACGGCGTCTTCGAGGTGCCCCGGCTTGCTAGCACCCACGATAGGCGACGTAATGACGGGCTTTGACAGCATCCAGGCCAGCGCAATCTGTGCGTTGGGCAGGCCGTGTTCTTGGGCAATTTCCGTTACGCGGTCGGCCACGTCGAAGTCATCGTCGCGGCCGTAGAGTGACTTGCCGAAGTTGTCGGTTTTGGCGCGCTCGGTTTCGTTGCGCTCCTTGCTGCGGCCCCCCGTGAGCAACCCACGCGCCAGCGGCGACCATGGAATCACGCCGATCTTCTGGTCGGCGCACAGCGGCAGCATCTCGCGTTCTTCCTCGCGGTACACCAGGTTGTAGTGCGGCTGCATGCTCACGAAGCGCGTCCAGCCGTGCAAATCGGCCACGTACAGCGCCTGCGCAAACTGCCACGCGTACATCGACGAGGCGCCGATGTAGCGCGCTTTGCCAGCCTTCACCACGTCATGCAGCGCTTCCAGCGTCTCCTCAATGGGCGTTTCGTAGTCCCAGCGGTGAATCTGGTAGAGGTCGACGTAGTCGGTGCCTAGGCGCTGGAGGCTAGCATCGATGGCGCTCATGATATGCTTGCGCGACAGGCCTTTGTTGTTGGGACCGGGGCCCATGGGGTTATACACTTTGGTGGCCAGTACGATTTCGTCGCGCTTGGCGAAGTCGCGCAGGGCGCGGCCCACTACCTCCTCGCTGGCCCCGTTGGAGTACACGTCGGCGGTATCGAAGAAGTTGATACCTAGCTCCAAGGCTTTCTGGATGAAGGGACGGCTTTGCTCCTCGTTCAGAGCCCAGGGCCAGCGGTCGGTGGGGGTGCCGTAGGTCATTGTGCCCAGGCAGATTTTAGAAACTTTCAGGCCAGTTTGACCTAAGCGGATATAGTCCATGAGGGGGTGTTGGTTTGGAGCTGTTGTATACGCCTAGCTTCGACGGGAGGTCGTGGTGGAGTTTCGGACTCATGCCATTAAAACCTTTTATTCGATCAGCAATACTCACTACAAATAGCACACCTGACCTAGCTCCCGCCCCTAAGTCCGTGGCTTCGGCTCTACCCCCAATTCCATCCAATTTCAGATTGCCTGAGCACAATAAAATCGGAGGCCGTGTTGGTATAAATCTTTTATTTTTCTAGTATTACACATCCAATTCGCTTCCGAGCAATCATTGGCGCATTTTTTCATCTTTATGCGCCTATTAATCAACTAGATATAAATCCAAAACATAGATGCACAATCGATTGTGATAGCACCAATGCAATCGATTGCGACAAACGATTGAGCTGTTTCCTTCATAAATTCTTCACCTGTTTCTCTCAAGGCCAAAAATAAATAGTTGCCCACTGCTCCCACATGCCGCTCCTACACATTGGCCTTGAGCTTTCTCACCATTTCCCTCCCTTTCTCACCATAATTCATACAAGCTTATGAAAAGAAGAATACGAACTGCTTTCGTTCGTAGCGCCGTTCGCGGCTCCCTCGTGCCATTGGCTCTGTGCGCTACTGTGAGCGTTGCATCCGGTGCGCCCGACGACGATCATGCACGTTATGCCCCAGCCACGAAATCACTTACAACAGCAGCTTCTACTTCGCCTACGCTCCGCGCCGACGTTACCGTTCGGGGCGTTGTAACCGACACCAAAGGGGAGGCGCTACCCGGCGTAAACGTGGTGCTAAAAGGCACCACCCGGGGCGTAACCACCGATGCCCAAGGCCAATTCACACTGAACGTGCCAGAGGAAGGTAGCACGCTCGTCTTTTCCTTTATTGGTTTCCAGACGCAGGAGCTCCCCGCCTCGAGCACGGCCCGCATGAGCATCAAGCTTGCCGCCGATGAGAAAGCCCTAGACGAAGTAGTAGTCGTAGGCTACGGCACCCAGTCGCGGGCAACGGTGACGGGCGCTGTGAGCAGTGTTAAATCCGAGGACATTCTGCGTACGCCGGCGGTAGCTGCCACCAGTGCGCTGGTAGGCCGCGTGCCCGGCATCACGGCCCGTCAGCCCGATGCGCGCCCTGGTGCTGGCTCGACCATCCAGATTCGTAACCTAGGTGACCCGCTGTATGTTATCGACGGCATTGTGTCCGACGTAGGGCAGTTCAACAACCTAGGTATCGCCGACATTGAGAACGTTTCGATTCTGAAGGATGCCTCGGCCGCTATTTATGGTCTGCGGGCCGCTAACGGTGTTGTGCTGGTAACTACGAAACGTGGTAAAACGGGTCAGAAACCGACCATCAGCATCTCGGGCTACTACGGTTTGCAGAACTTCACGAAGTATCCGCACCCCGCTAATGCGTACCAGCACCAGCGTGCCCTCGTGGAGTCGGAGCAGAACCTAGCCCAGCAAGCACGTCGCGCGCCCAATGTAGTAAACGATCCTGTTTCCGGTGCTCCGCTAACAGCTGCCGAATTGGAGAAGTGGCGTGCTGGCACTGAAAACGGCTATAAGAGCTACGACTACTATAAGATGGTGATGCGGCCTAACGTGCCGCAATACTACGCAAATGCTAGCCTCTCCGGCGGCACCGACAACGTAACGTACTATTTGTCGGGCACGCACTTAAGCCAGGAAGCACTTATCAAAGACTTCCACTTCAAGCGCACCAACTTGCAGTCCAACATCGAAGCGCGAGTAACTCCTCGCTTGAAGATTGGTACGCAGATCAGCGCACGCTACGAGGATCGTTTTCAGGCGGGCGTACCAGGATTGGATGACTACTTCAACCCCTTCCTGAGCATTTTCAGCATGTGGCCTACCGAGCGGCCGTATGCGAATGACAACCCCAAATACATCAACCAAACCCACAACGTCAACGTCAATCCGGCAACCTACGATAAGGACATTACGGGTCCGATTCAGGAAGACTGGCGCGCGGCGAAGGCCAACCTTTTCGCGGAGTACAGCTTTGATTTTGGTTTGACGGCTCGCGCTACGGGCTCGTACAACTACACCAACTTCAACTTCGACGGCTTCGAGTACACCTACAACGCTTACCAGTACGATGCGGCGAAGGATACCTACTTCACCCAGCCGGGTTGGGGCAACCAGAACCCTTGGCGTGAGACGCGTCGTCGCAATATTCTCGACCGCTTCGGCCAGCTACAGCTAACGTATAACAAGCAGTTTGGCGACCATGGCGTTGCGGCCGTAGCGGCTTACGAGCGCTACGACACAGATGACCGTAACAGCGTTATTCACACCGTACCGCCCAACAATACCATCCCAATTCAGCTGTTTGCCAGCCAAGATTACCTAGCTGATGATCGCTCGGAACGGGCCAGAGCAGGCTACATTGGCCGGGTAAACTACAACTACAAGCAGAAGTACCTGCTGGAAGTTTTGGGTCGTTACGACGGTTCCTGGCTGTTTGCGCCCGGCAAACGTTATGGCTTTTTCCCCGCAGCATCTGTTGGCTGGCGCTTAACGGAAGAGCCCTTCCTCAAGGGAAGCAGCGTACTAAGCGAGTTGAAGCTTCGTGGCAGCTACGGCCGCACCGGCCTAGATGACTACGGCAACAACAACTTCGTGGTAGCGCCCTACAGCTACGTACCAGGTTACGACTTCCCCTCGGGAAGTGCTATTTTCAACGGTAACTACGTGTTTGGCGTGCGTCCCCGCGGCTTACCTATTACGACGCTTTCGTGGGTAACAAACATCTCCTCGAACGTCGGCGTGGATTTCGGCTTCTTGAATGGCAAGATTTCGGGCCAATTCGACGTATTTGAGCGTCGTCGCAAAGGCTTGCCTGCCGCGCAGTACGATATCCTGCTGCCCAGCGAAGTAGGATACGGATTGCCACAAGCTAACCTCAACTCCGATGCCACTCGCGGCTTAGAAGGTCTGATAACCTATTCCAACCAAGCTGGAGGCCTCACCTACACGGTAAGCGCTAACGCTACTTTGGCCCGCCGCCGTGACCTGCAACAGTACAAGCCTCGCTTCGGCAACTCTATAAATGAGTACCGTAACTCCTTTGTAAATCGCTGGGGAGACATTAACTGGGGCTACCAGGTGATTGGGCAGTTCCAATCGGAGCAGCAGATTGCTGACTACACGGTTAACAACGATGGGCAGGGTAACCGCACTCAGTTGCCAGGTGACTTCATCTATAAGGACGTAAACAACGATGGTCTGATCAATGGCCTCGATGAGCGTCCTATTGGCTACATTGAAGGGGCACCACCCTTGTTCAACTATGCCTTCAATACGACCTTAGGCTACAAAGGCTTTACGCTGAGCTTCGATATTGTGGGGGCTAGCATGCAAACCTTCCGCCGCGAGGTAGAAATGCGTATTCCGTTCCAGAACAATGGCACCTCACCCGATTACATCTTCGAGGACCGCTGGCACCACGCCGACCCTTACAATTCGGATAGCCCCTGGATACCCGGCAAGTACCCACCCATCCGGCGCGATGCAGCTGGTCATGCGAACTACAACAACCGCAATGACTTCTGGGTCACCAACGTCCGCTACCTGCGCTTACGCAACTTGGAGGTAGGTTACAACCTCCCGAAACCCGTCCTGAGCAAAGTTGGCGTTTCGGCCTGCCGCGTGTACGTAAATGCCACTAACCTGTACGTGCTGACGAACATCAAAGACCTCGATACTGACCCCGAAATTTCTTCTAACGGTGGTCTAGTTTATCCCCCCCAGCGCTTGTTCAACGCCGGTTTTGCTATCAGCTTTTAATTCTTCCCGCCTGACTCATGAAGCTCTCTTATAAAACCTTTATCCTGAGCCTAGGTCTGCTGACGGGTTTGTCGGCTTGCGAGAAGGATTTCCTCGACCGCGAATCGCCTACCATCGTTAAGGAAGACCAGATCTGGAACGACCCTAACCTGATTACCAGCTTGCTGGCTAACTACTACGACCGCCTGCCTTCCCACTCGCAGATTGACGCTGGCTGGGAACAGTTCACCGCCTACGACGAGGCGCTGTGGGCGGGCAACGGCAACGGGCCCAATGACCTCTTCACCTTTGGCACCAACCGCTGGACGTACTGGGATTATGGTCTGATCCGCGACATTAATCTAGCCCTGGATAACCTCGACAAGTTTAGCACGACGCTGTCGGATACGCAGAAAACGCAGTTCAAATCGGAGTTACGTTTTCTGCGGGCTTACGTGTACTTCGAAATGGTGAAACGGATGGGCGGCGTGCCTATCATCACCAATCAGCTGATCTACGACTTCAGCGGCGATGCTTCTGCCCTGCAGAATCCACGCAACAAAGAGTCGGAAGTATACGACTTCATCGCCAGCGAGCTAGATGCGATTAAGGGCACCATTGGCAACGACGGCAGCAACACTCGCGCCAACCGCTACACGGCCATGGCGCTGAAGAGCCGAGCTATGCTCTATGCGGCTTCCATTGCCAAGTACAACTCCTTGTCGGGCCTCAACATTCAGACGGCGGGTGGGGAAGTTGGCATTCCTTCGTCGCGGGCAACGGAGTACTACCAGAAGTCATTGGATGCTTCCAAAGAAGTTATTGCCGGGCCTTATGCCTTGTACAAGACGAACCCCAACCTAGGGGAGAACTTCTTTGATGCCATTACCAAGAAGGCGCCGAACTCCGAGGTGATTTTTGCCAAGGACTTCCTGACGGCCAAAAGCCGCCGCCACGGCTTCACCTACGACAACATTCCCCGCGGTATTCGGGAGGATAACTTGTCGTCGTCCATCATCTCGCCCATCCTGAACCTGGTAGAAGCCTACGAGTACCTAGATGGTACCTCAGGGCAGATCCGGACGCGCAACGCCGCCGATACCGATTATATCTACTATGATAACCTCAGCGCACCTTTTGCCAATAAGGACGCCCGCCTTTACGGCACGGTTATCTACCCTGGCACTACGTTCCGGGGGCAGGAGGTGCAGATCCAAGCTGGCGTAAAAGTTTGGAACGCTACCACGAACGACTACCAAACCATTGAAGGCGGTTTATCAAGCAACTACGGCGGTACGGCCTTCCCGACTGGCGACGGCAAGCTGCTGACGGGTAGCTCGGGGCCCCAGGCTACCCAGGTAGAAGTTTCAAACACGGGCTTCTACCTGCGCAAGTACATCGATCCGGTGCCTAAAACCAGTACCCGCGGTATCTTGAGCGACGTGTGGTGGGTACGCTTCCGCCTCGGCGAAGTATTGCTCAACGCCTCTGAAGCAGCTCTCGAGCTAGGACAGACCAGCGATGCGCTGACCTACGTGAACCGCGTACGGGAGCGGGCTGGCTTCCCCGCTAATAGCCTTACTGCAAGCACGCTAAACATCGCGCGCCTTCAGAACGAGCGCCGGGTGGAGCTAGCCTTCGAAGACCACCGCGTATGGGATTTGAAGCGGTGGCGCATTGCTCACCAAGTGTGGAACGGTAACGCCAATACGTATAGCGCCGTGGCCTACGTACTATTCCCCTACCGCGTGGTGCGCCCTGGTAGCCCCCTCGACGGCAAGTACGTGTTCGACCGGAAAGTGGCCCCGCGTTTCCGCACGCCGCGCAACTTCCAGGTGCTCAACTACTACTCCTTCATCGACCAATCGGTCATCAACAACAACCCCAAGATTGTTCGCAATCCTTTCCAATAAGGTCTTCTCATGAAAGCACTATTCAACCTCTTCTTGGTCGGCGCCTTCTTGTTGACCGGTTGTGAACTCGACAGCGTGGACCCACCTAGCTCGACCCTCAGTGGACGAGTGCTCTACCAGGACCAGCCCGTGGGCGTGCGTACCAACGGTGTGCAACTGGAGCTTTGGCAGCGTGGCTATCAGCTATTCACCAAGATTCCAGTGTACGTCAACCAGGATGGTACTTATTCGGCCACCTTGTTTGATGGAAACTACAAGCTCGTACGCCTCCGCGACAGTGGCCCTTGGGTAAACAACACCGACAGTATCGACGTGCAAGTGAAAGGCAATACGGTAGTCGACGTGCCAGTACAGCCTTACTACGTAGTGAGTAATTCTCGTTTCGAGAAATCTGGCAACAACATTAACGCCACTTGCCGCGTGAGCCGAGTTGCTACTGGTCGGAACATAGAATCTGTCACCCTCTTTGTAAGCTCCACGCAATTTGTAGACACCAACAATGGCGCGGTACAGACAGAAGCCGAAACGAAATTGAACATACGCAACGTACTGGCCGGTTCAGCATTAGCCGATCTGAATAAGGACTTGAATCTAACTTACATTGTACCTGGTTCCTTAAAGGGCTACTGTTATGCTCGTGTCGGGGTAAAAACCCAAGGCGTGGCAGAGTTATTCTACTCGCCAGTACAGAAAATAGAGTTCTGATCGGAAACGAGTCATTTTGTTAACGCTAAAAAGGACGACCAATCGGTCGTCCTTTTTTGAGTCACCACTACCAAACTAATCATCAATAGCTAGGCCACTTGTCATTCCGAGCGACGCGGAGAATCTGAACGAATACGGTAGCGACTTACTCAGATTCCTCACGCTGCTCGGAATGACAGGTGGCCTAGCTTGTTCTTTCTTCTCACGCATGCCTCATTTTGTCCCGTTTTCTTTTCTGAGCCGCTCGGCTTTACTGCTTGGTTTCACCATAGCGGCTAGCTTCTTACCTAGCTCTGCTCACGCCCAACGCCGCGCCAAAGCACCTAAAACGGCGGCCTCCACCGAACGCACCTGGGTGGCCGACAATGGCAATGGCACCTTCACCAATCCGCTTTTCTACGAGGAGTTTTCCGACCCTGACCTCATCCGCGTTGGCAATGATTTCTATCTGACGGGCACCACCATGCACACCATGCCGGGCTTACCGGTGCTGCACTCCAAAGACCTCGTTAACTGGGAGCTGATGAGCTACGCCGCCGAGAAGCTAGACTTTGGCCCAGCGTACCGCCTCGAAGATGGCAAAAGCGTGTACGGCCAAGGCATTTGGGCGCCGTCGTTTCGCTACGCGCGGGGTAAGTTTCACATTTTCACCAACGTGAACGGGCGCACCACGCAGCTCTACACCGCCACCAACCCGGCCGGCCCCTGGACGCACACGGAACTCAAAAAGTCCTTCCACGACCTGTCGGTGCTGTTTGATGACGACGGCAAGACCTACGTTATCTGGGGTTACGATGAGCTGAAGATTGCCGAGCTCACCGACGACCTCACCGACACCAAGCCTGGCACCGAGCAAGTGCTCATTCCGAAAGGCAGCGGCGTAGGCGAAGGGTCCCACTTCTACAAGATTAACGGCAAGTATTACATCACTAATACCATCTACGACCCGATTGGGATGATGGTATGCGCCCGCGCCGACAAAGCTACCGGCCCTTATGAGGTAACGGTAATCAGCGCCGAAGAGGCCCTAGGTATTGGCGTAAACTGGCGCTTGCAGCCAGGCCGCACGCCTCCTTTCAAGCTCACGCAGCCCACCAACGATTTTGCCTCGGCCATCCCGATGCACCAAGGCGGTATTGTGCAAACGGCGACCGGCGAGTGGTGGGGATTCTCGATGATGGACTACAACGCCGTGGGTCGCCTGCTGACCATTTCGCCCGTCACGTGGACCAACGGCTGGCCTTATTTCGGCTTGCCTGGCAACCTGAAACGCTCGCCCCGCACCTGGGTAAAGCCCAACACGGGAGCTAGCTCGCCCCCGATGGCGCCCTTCAAGCGCAATGACGAATTCAGCACCACTAAGCTTAACCCGCTTTGGCAATGGAACCACCTGCCGGATGATACCAAGTGGTCGCTCACGGAGCGCAAGGGGTTCCTGCGCCTACACGCTCTGCCGGCTAAGGACTTCTTCTCGGCGCGCAACTCGCTTACCCAGCGCGCCATCGGTCCCGAGTCGACGCCCACGACGGAGTTGGAGTTGAAAGGCTTGAAAGTGGGCGACGTGGCTGGCCTAGCCCTACTCAACTTCCCGTACACCTGGATCGGCGTGGCGCGCACAACGGAGGGCTTCGAGGTGCAGCAATACGACCAGCAAACCGAGAAGCTGGAACGTCAGCCCATCAAAGCCTCCAAAGTGTGGCTGCGGGCGCACTGCAACTTCGACACTGACCTAGCTACCCTGCACTACAGCACCGATGGCACCACGTTTCAGGCCATGGGCGGCCAGATCAAGCTGCCGTATCAGCTCCGCACGTTCCAGGGGATTCGCTACACGCTGTTCAACTTCAACACCCAAGGCACAGCCGGCGGTTACGCAGATTTCGACCGATTCGTGGTGGACCAGCCCCGCGCCAAGGGCTTGACCCAACCAATTCCGGTAAGCAAAACCATCACGCTTACGAGCCTAGCCGACAGCACCGTGCTCATCAACTGGCGCGGCTGGTTGCGGCCGGTACCGCTTAATAGCCCACTGGCTAAAGGCAATGCGGCGCGCTTCCGCGTGGTAGACCGGGGGCAAGGCCGCGTTTCGCTCGAATCGGCTGGCGGCGCAGAGTCGGACGGCGGACTCGTGACGGTGGTGGGCCTAGCCGGCATGGGCGAAGTGCGCATCGTCAAAGGCCAGCCTAGTGATGCCAACACGTTCCAGTGGCAAGACATGCTGCGCGGCGACCTGATGCTGATGAACCTGAGCAACCACCGCTACCTGCTCTCTATTCCGCGTAGCGGCAGCCTCTGCGCCGCCGACGCCCCCGGCACCCGCCCCGACCGCAAAGACGGTTCGTGTTTTATGTGGCAGGTAGTAAGTGAGTAAATAAGAGCACTGCGCCCTCTGTGGGCACCAAACGGCAGTAACATTTTTTAGTCTGCAGAAGGCGTAGTTCCTCAACGCAAGTTGCGGATCACCCCTAGCTCTCCCTGAAAAAAGGAGAGGAACTAGCGCTAACATCTAGCGCTGGTCTTGCGCTGCAACTTAGGTTATTACCTAACCTAACTATATACTCGGGCATACTTGCAACCATTGCGTCTCTCGCGGCCTCTTCCTGGCATGAGACATTATGCTACTTACCTGTATTCAGCTAGCTTAGCTTTTATGCTGCTGCTCACCAATTGCCAGAAAGAGTCAGAAGCGGCCGTACCGGAGCAATGCCAACTTGCCCCTGATGCGGGGCCGTGCAATGCCGCTTTCGTTCGGTATTACTATGACCCCAAAGAGCAGAAGTGTATGCCGTTTACCTGGGGCGGTTGCGGAGGCACTGTCCCCTTCAACACATTGCAAGAGTGCAAAGACTGCGCAGGCAAATAGGGCGCCGTAGCGTAGAACGGGAAATTGCGAAGCGCACACCTACTGAACGTCGCTAGTAGCGGGTTAAAGGAAGGCTAGGTTCAACCCATTGCTGCAACGCCGTACTTGGCAGTGCGTCTGTTTCCACGTACTACATTATGTCAACCCTAGCTTTCCCGCATGAATAGAATTCGACTATTCTTCGTCTGCTGCCTGCTGTTGCTCAGCGCCTTTGTGCTGCACAGCTACAGCCGACCACCTGTGCATTCGCGTCCGCCTAAGGCGAAGTTTCAGCTGGAGGAAACAACGATTAGCGACGTGCACCAAGCACTCAAAAAAGGCGACTGCAACTGCGAGCAGCTCGTAATGGCGTACCTGCGGCGCATTGAAGCCTATGACCAGCCTACCAAGCTGAACGCCATTATCCTCACCAATCCGCAGGCGCTTGAAACAGCTCGGCAACTCGACGCTGAGTACCAGAAAACCAAGAAGCTGCGGCCGCTGCACTGCATTCCGCTTATTGTCAAGGACAATTATAACACGGCCGGCTTGCAGACTACCGCTGGTTCGCTAGCCATGAAAGGCTTTATGCCGACGGAGGATGCTACTACGGTGAAGTCGTTGAAGGCAGCTGGGGCCATTGTGCTGGCGAAGTCGAACATGGCGGAATGGGCCTTTAGTCCCATGGTCTCGATCAGCTCCATTGCGGGTGAAACGCTGAACCCGTACAATTTGCTGCACGTACCAGCCGGATCAAGCGGTGGTACGGCCGCGGCCGTCGCGGCCAATTTTGGCACGGCGGGCCTAGGTTCTGACACAGGCAATTCCATCCGTGGACCCTCGTCGCACAATGCGCTGGTGGGTTTCCGGCCGACCCTAGGTCTGGTGAGCCGGGCCGGTATCGCGCCGCTGTACTTGCGCAACGACACCGGCGGCCCCATGACTCGCACCGTCGCGGATGCGACACGCCTACTCGAAGTGATGGCCGGCGCTGACCCCGCCGACCCGTTGACCAAGTACAGCGAAGGCAACATCCCGAAAAGCTACCAGCAGTCCCTCGACAAAAATGGCCTGAAAGGCGCCCGCATTGGTGTGCTCCGAACGCTGAGCGAACGGAGCCCCGACCCGCAGGTAAAGGCCCTGTTTGAGCAAGCCGTAGCCGACTTGAAGAAAGCAGGCGCCATCATCGTTGACCCCGTCGAGATTCCCGACTTTGCCAACGTGAGCAAGGATCAGTGGTGCTCTGTATTCGAGCACGACATCAACGAGTACCTCGCGGGCCTAGGTCCGCAGGCGCCGGTGAAGAACCTCAGCGAGATTATTGCCTCTGGCAAATTCGCCCCCTACATCGCCCAGAACCTCACGTACCATCAGAAGAACGCCGCGACGCCCGCAGGCTCCACCTGCGCCGACCCGTACACCGACCCCAGGCGCATCGCCTTCCGCAAAGCCGTGACCGACGTGATGGACCGCTACCAGCTCGGCGCCCTCATCTATCCCACTTGGAACAACCCGCCCGCTAAAGTCGGCGATTTCAAGGGCTACAAGGGTGACAACAGCCAGCTCATTGCCCCGCACACCGGACAGCCAGCCTTCACCGTACCCATGGGTTTCACCTACGACAACCTGCCGGCCGGCCTTCAATTCCTAGGTCGCCCCTTCGACGAGCCAACACTCATCAAGTACACCTACGCCTACGAGCAAGCCACCAAGAACCGCAAAGCGCCCGCACTTTTTCCGGCATTGCCGGAGGAGATGAAAGGTAAGTAGGTACTCGTTCTAGGAGGGTAAGGCACCCCGCTAAAACAAGCTTTATCCAAAAACACAAAAGAGGCAACCGGTACACCGGCTGCCTCTTTTACAGTACCCTAGTTTGGTTAAAAATCGGTTGGCTCGCCGAGGTAGGCGAAATCATCGATTTCCTTCAGCATGGCCTGCAATTTCTGGCGGGTCATCTGGTAAGCGAAACCGCCGAGCAGCAGGTGCACCGGTGGGTTAGGCAGGCGCACGAGCTGGTACATGGCTTCGGCGGCTTTCACTGGGTCGCCAGCTTGGTTGCCGTCCCGACCTAGCGAGGCTTTCAGGCCCTCGCCCACGGTGCTGGCGTAGTCGGCAATCTTGTTTTCAGTGTAGGTGGCCGAAGCGCCCGCCCACTTCGTGCGGAACGGCCCCGGCTCTACGTTGGTGACGTGAATACCCAGCGGCTTGAGCTGCGCGGCCATTGACTCCCCTAGGCCTTCCAGCGCGAACTTCGACCCGTTGTAGATGCCCGCGTGCGCCATGCCAATGAGCCCGCCCACCGAGGTGACGTTGAGAATGTGTCCCGATTTCTGCGCTCGTAAGTGGGGCAACACCGCCCGCACAAGCCGCAGCGGCCCATATACATTCACGTCAAACTGCCGCTGCACTTCTTCCTCTGGAATCTCCTCAAGGCTGCCCAGCGAGCCATAGCCTGCGTTATTCACCACCACATCGAGGCGGCCGAAGGCATCGATAGCCTGCTGCACGGCGGTGGCTACTTGCTCAGCGTTCGTCATGTCAGCCAGCACCCCTAGGCTTTGGCCGGGCACTTTTTGGGAGAAAGCCTCCACTTGCTCGGGCTTGCGGAAGGTTGCCACAACCCGGTCGCCTTTCTTCAAAAGCAGTGTTGCCAAGGCTTCACCTAAGCCAGTGGAGGCGCCGGTAATAAACCAATTCTTTTGCGTTTCAGCCATGAGTTAACTTCTCTACTTGTCTTCTTTAATTAGAACTGCACCACGATTTTGCCGAAATGCGAGCCATTGCCCATAAACTGCAGGGCTTCTTTCACTTCGTCGAAACCGAAGGTTTTGCCGATGATAGGCTTGATGTTATTCTGGTCGAAGGCCTTGAACAGGTCAGCTAGCATTTCGGTGCTGCCCACGTAAATGGCTTGGAGCCGGTTCATAAAAATGGGCGCCATTTGCAGGCTCTTCGCATCGTCGGGGGAGGCAGGGCCGCCCACGGCACCGATCAGGAAGATGCTGCCGCCGGCCTTCACCGCCTTCAGCGAGTCGGCTAGCTTCCCGGCTACTTCTACCACATAGTCTGCTCCTTCACCTTGAGTCAGCTCGCGGGTCTTGGTGGCCCAATCGGGTATCTCTTGGTAGTTAATGGTTTGGTCGGCGCCAAGGCTCTTGGCTCGACCTAGCTTTTCGTTGCTGCTGGAGGTGATAATGGCTTGTGCACCAAACAGCTTAGCGATTTGCAAACCAAAGATGGATACGCCACCCGTGCCTTGCAGCAACACCGTGTCGCCGGGCTTGAGTTGGGCCTGAATAGCGAGGGCGTGCCACGCCGTAACACCCGCGCAGGGGAAACACGCGGCCTCTTCGTAGGAAAATGAATCGGGCACTTTCACCACCGATTCTTCGTCGAAGGCTACGTATTCGGCTAGCACGCCGTCGGTGCTGCCACCTAGGGAGAAGCGCGTTTTTTGGAGGGAGAAAGGTCCAGCGTGCCACTCGGGAAAGAAGTTGACGGCCACTCGGTCGCCTACTTTAATCTTCGTAACGGCCGCGCCAACTTCCGTCACTAAGCCGGCGGCGTCGCTGAAGGGAATGAACGGCAGCTTTTCGCCGGGGTAGCCAAACCAGCCATTAGCCAGGGCCCAATCGCGGTAGTTGAGCGACACGGCTTTTACCTGAATCTTAACTTGTTTGTCGTGGATGGTGGGTTCGTCGTAGTCACCTAGCTGGAAGTTATCCAGGCTTTTGGGCGCGTGCAGTTTGTAGGCTTTCATGAGGGTTGAAGCTGATTCGAACCTATTCAACTCCCCGACCAAGCCTGATGTTTTCCTGCGGGGCAGTGTTATTGTGCTTGGTTGCTTGCCGGAGCCTTCTCCTCCTTTTTGGTTATGTCGCTGGAGAAAACAACGAAAATAGCACCTGCAGCCATCAACAAGGCGCCCACAATGAGCTGCCAGTTCACTTTGTCTTTCAGAAAAATGACGGCCAGTGTGATGGAGAAAACCAGCGACACTTTGTCCAGCGACGACGTACGAGAAGCGGCACCTAGCTTCAGCGCGTAAAACGAGCACAGCGACGACAAGCACGTAATGACGCCCGCTATGACCAGATAGATCCAGGCTTTGCGCTCGATGCGGGTTACGTCGGGCAAATTTCCCTGGAAAATCACCACCGACCAGGATACAATCAGGATCAGGACCGATTGGATAGCGAAAGCGAGGCTCGAATCAACGTTTTTGATGCCCGCTTTCGACAACGTGACCACTACAGCTGCCAGAAACGCGGCCGACAAGGAAAATAGAACCCACATATGCTTTGACTTTCCGGCTTTTATAAGGCCACACCTATCCGATCTGCCGGTCAGGCTAACTGCCTAGCAGTACGGCTGCTTAGGCACTTGGTTGTTGGACGAATTGAAGCTCAGCGCTAACAACACATAGGGCCCTTTTGGGGTACAATGACGCGACTCGCTCCTACTCCGGCCCTAGGTTGGGACGCTGCCGGTCTGGTTGTCGGCGGCGCGCGGTGGGGCGAGCGAGGTGCCCGCTTGTCTTTCTTGCGTTTCGTTCTATCGGCAACCGGTTGGGTGCCTAGGGCGCCCGACCGACGGACGCAGGTTGCGCTGGTCGCTTGCTCAATGATACCGGTGCAGGATTTCACTTACTCAATTTATGCCTCAGAAGCTTATTCTCCTCGTTGGTTTACTTGCTCTTCTTTTACAAAGCGCCTCGGCCCAACAGGTAACTGGTCCGCGCGGGGAAGTCTTCAGCCGCCGCATCATTGCGCGGCAGCTCAGCGACCCGTGGGAAGTCACCTATGGCCCCGACAACTACCTCTGGATTACGGAAGCGAAAGGCTTCCGGGTCAGCCGCATCAACCCCGCCGATGGCAGCAAACAGGTACTGCTCGACCTTACCAAGGAGCGGCAATTCCCGCGCTACGACAAAGTTTCGGACAGCCTCGACGGCGGCAAACCCTGGCCTCAGGGCGGCCTAATGGGCATGGCTCTGCACCCGCAGTTGTTGCAAGGCAAGCCCTACGTGTACTTGGTGTATCTCTACCGCTTTGCCGGTGCTAACCAGCCTGGCAAAGGAGGCAAACCCAACTACGGCGGCTATATTTTTACCACGCGCCTTGTGCGTTACGAGTATAACCCGCAGGCCCAAAAGCTAGGTAACCCCGTCACGCTGTGCGACACCATTCCGGGCAGCAGCGACCACAACGGCGGCCGCCTCGCTATTGCGCCCGTCGAGGGCAAAGACTACCTCTTCTACGGCATCGGCGACCTAGGTGCGGGCCAGTTCGACAACGGCGGCCGCCCCAACCACGCCCAGCAGCCGAACCACTACGAGGGCAAAATCTTGCGCTTCAACCTAGAGCCCGACGCTGATGCCAACGCCGCCGACCAGTGGGTGCCCAACGACAATCCGTTCTCTACCGCTGCCCGCAAAAACGCCGTGTGGGCGTACGGCAACCGCAATCCGCAGGGGCTAGCGTATGCTGTTATTGGTGGTGTAGGCCATTTGTACTCCTCCGAGCACGGCCCTTTCTCCGACGACGAAGTAAATATCATTGAGCGCGGCAAAAACTACGGCCACCCGCTGGTCATTGGTTATAATGATAACAACTACAATGGCCTAGCCGCCGGCGTTTCAGATCACGCGAGCTTGCCGGGCGTGTGGCACACGGCGTACCCGTTTATCAAAAGCGAAAACGAAAATGCGAAAGCCATCGGCGCCAACTACCGCGACCCGATTAAGACGCTGTACCCGAACTCGAATGCCTTCCTGAATAAGCTTTTTGTGAAGACCCGCAACGGCGACCATGATGCGCCAGAGTGGCCGTCGGAGGCGCCCAGCAACATAGCCGTGTATACTGCCGCTGCCATTCCCGGCTGGCAAAACTCGCTGCTGCTGCCCACGCTTAAGCACGGCAAGATCATTCGGTTGCAACTGAACGCCGCCGGCACCGGCGTCACGGGCGACACACTCACCTACTTCCGGGCGCCCGTGCGCTACCGCGACCTAGCTTTCTCCCCCGACGGCACCAAAATCTACCTGGCCACGGATAGCTCCTCCGTCACCTCAGGGCCTTCGAAGGAAGATCCGCAGGGCACCAGCTGCAAAGGCTGCTTGCTGGAGCTCACCTACCAAAGTGGCGGCAGTTCGCCTGCGCCTCAGCCGGCACCAGGCCAGGCGCCCGCCCCGAAAGCCACGGCACCTAGGTCGGGGGCACGTCGGCAGTAGGCAGGTGGGTTTGTTGGAAAGACCGTCATGCTTTGGCCAGCTCAGCATGACGGTTTTGCGTTTTCTGTAGCCATGCTCTGCGACGGCAAGAAGGGGAGCGTAGAGCTGTAATTTTCTGCTTATCTTGGAGGTTAGGAATATCCGTCTGCGCTCTCGCAAAACGCTTTTTTGGCCTTTTCTCTGATGAAATATTTTCTTTTCCTGCTTTGGTGCTGCTTGCCCCAAGTTCTGCTCGCGCTGCCGCTGAAAGAGCCGCTGCAAATTGCTGAGCGATTTGTGGCCAAAGAGCAGTGGCCGGAGATGAGAAGCTACCTGAGCGGCGAAGTATTGCAGCAAGCCAAACAGCAAAGCCTAGGTCAGCAGATACCTGTGCACTTGCAGCGCCGCTGCCAGCTGCTCCGGCAAGACTCGGCGGCAGCCGTAGTGTCCGTGGAGCTGCGCGACACCGTGAGCCGCAACGACTTTTACCTGTACTTTGCCAAAGAAGAAAGCACCTGGAAGTTGCGGGCCGTGCGCGGCCTCGCCATGACGGGTGTGGGGCAGCAGATGCTGGAGGTGCTCACCACCATGCCTGCCTCGGAAGTTGCCCAGTACGACCAGCGCCACCCCGACGCGCCGCACGCCTTCACCGTCGGCAACCTGAAGCTGTGGATCGGGGCCGATGCCACCATTATCGACCATTTCAACCGTCGCCAGGCCGATTTCAAGAAGGTGGTCGAGCTGGTGCAAGCGCGCCAATACTTCCCCCCGCGCGCCGACGTGCTAGCTCTCGGCGAGCAAGCCGCCAACGCCGACCCCGCCGTTAGTGAGCTGCTACAGTCGCTCTTTATCAGCCGCATTACCCGCCGCGACACTGGTTGCGGCACTTGCCTGGAGTTCCTCATCGGCGGCCTAGTGGAAAACACGGTTGGCCTGCTGTATCAGCCTGATGAGAAGGCTGTTCCTGCCATGAGCCCAGATAGCATCATCGTTATCAAGCCCATCGGCAACGGCTGGTACCTGTACAAAACCACATGAGTTAAGGTTGGATACCAGTTTCCCGCAGCCCGGCGCTTAGTCATTGAGCAGACCTCTTCACCTTCGGCGCAAACCTAGGTACGGCTCAGCCCCGCAATCAATTCAGCAAGCCGCTTTCATCCTTCAGCCCCACCCCCGATAGGCTCTTTCGCAACGACTCTTGCAAGAGAAAGAACAGCTTATCGGCCGCTAACGGATACGCCAGTCCCTCGGGCCGGATATTGGAAACGCAGTTGCGCGCTTCGTCTGTCAGGCCCGGCCGGGGCCCGTAGGTGAAATAAGCCCCCAAGCTATTGGGCGAGCTGAGCCCCGGCCGCTCTCCGATCAGCACCAGGGTCAACCTAGCTTTTAGTAGCTCCCCCACTTCATCACCAAGCGCGACCCTAGCTTGCTCCGCCAAGATGATAGGCGCTAGCTGAAAGCCCGCCTGCTGCAACCGGGGCAGCAATAGCCGTAGCAGCGGCACCGCGTGCTCATTGATAGCCGTGGCCGATAAGCCATCGGCCAGGATGATGGCAATATCATGGGCGGCAGCTTGCTCTGCCAGCAGTGCTGTAGATGCTTCATGCAGCTTACGGCCCAGGTCGGGGCGCTGCAAATACTCCTGCCGGTTTTGCGCCTGGCTTTTCACCTCGCACACGGCTACTCCCAACGAACCTAGCTCTCCCAACAGTTGCTCCACGGCCAGCACCGAGTACACTGCATCCCGGGCGTGCGCGTGCGCCAGCCGAAACGCTAATGACTCCCGCAGCGGCACGCTCGTACCCGTGCGCCCTAGTGCAATGCGAGCTCCCGTAAAAGCACGCAACCCCGCCCAAGGGTCATCGGCAGGATCGAGGGAAGGCAACGCGGGCAAGTTATCGGGCATGGCTAGGGTAGCTATACAGGTAGCGCGGACTTTGTCGTTTGCGCCTAAAGTAGCATACAAGCACGGACGCTAAAGTCTGCGCTACGCGGCACCTAGGCTAAAGCAGCCGCAACGTTTTGTCGTCCTTTGCGCCACCATAAAACTTATCCAGCACTTGTTGAAATACCGGATTTGTACTGGGCAAAGCGGCAAACAGCGTCATCGACGACTTCAGCTTCATATCATCCGGGCTGCCGAATATCCGGTACGCATCGTTACCGGGCTGCTTCAGCAACTCGCTGGAAATCTCCACCAACCGACTGCCCAGCACCGGATGAGCTAGGTATTGCTCGGCTTCAGCCGCGCCTTTTATAGCGTAATACTTGGATGTTTCGCTAAAACCTAGCCCCTGGATCTGCGGAAAGATATACCACATCCAATGGCTGCGTTTTCGACCGTTTTTGATTTCGGAGAGGGCAGTTTGATAGTCAGTTTGTTGAGCGTCGAGGAAACGGGTTACGCTAGTACTTGTACTCATGTTCACTAAAGCTTGGTGCAGTATTGAGGCTAACGTATTGCTACTAAAAACGATTACCGCACCGATGCACTTCTTGCTCCGCTAAATTTAGAATCCTCCTGACGCAGAAGCTACTTTGTGATGAGCCAATTAAGTTGGTAAGAACCTCTGCAATTCGGCCTTTGGCTTCTGACGGCGCGCGTGCGGATTACAAATCCGTAATTCCTACAACCGAATTGTGAATTCAGATAACCGAGGGAAACAAGAGATATTTCTTCACTTTTTCATATGCTCGTCGTATTCCTCCTTGGACAAAACTCTGGTACCCTGCCCTGCAACAAAATACCATTTCCCGTTTTGTTTGATATAGGTTTCCGTCCGAACAACTTTTATGGGAAAGTCGCCCTTTGTCGTAGCGAAAACTACATCTAGGACAAAGTTTTTAACAGCAGCGTCTCCATTGTATATGCGTAGGATAGAGGTACCCGGAACAGGGCGGGCAGATTTGAAAGTAGCGCCTTCCTCTTCAAATCCTTTTTTCCATTCTTCGAAGCCATACGATATTCTTCCTTCTGGCCCAACAGCAATATAATCGTCGTTATTAAACCTCGTATTCTCATTTGCCCTGCTTAATAGCTCGATTGCTTTTCGATCTTCGGGATAAGACGACGTATTATATTTATTGGGAGGCGGAATTTGCGCATAAACGCACGGTGCAAGGAGTAAGAGAAGAATTACGAGAGCCGCCTGGAGCTGCTTGCTTTGTTCTTTGTTTCTCATGTTCATCGCTTTTTTGGTAAACCAAGTTACGAACAACATTCATATTCATGCAATTACAGAAAGTAGGCCTGAGATAATACGCTTCAAGCTGATTCCAACGCTCTACTCCTAACAGCCAGGCTTATGCTCCGCTAAATTCAAAATTCGGCGGAAGGTGATAACTTTTAAGTATTAGCTACGAAGTACCAATGATCTGTAATCTTTGTTATTTCTATCGGATCATAGAAAATGCTATTACCATATTCCCTAAGCTTAAACTGAGTCATAACCTTTTCGTTTGGCACATAAACAAACCCTGAAGAGTTATCTGTCAGTCCTCTGTAAGTATAAAACAGAACACACATTTCTCCATCTACTTGTTCCACAACTACATTAGGGAATCCTGCTGATAGATTTGCATATTCTTCAGGAATATCAACATGAGATGTTTTAGTTAAGCTATAATCTATCTGCTTGTTTGCAAGCATTTTCACAACTTCTTCTCTTTCCTCCCGCTTTAATAAGAAGTCTGCTTTCAGGATCAGAGCTGTAGAAGGAAAGAACAGCATGAAGCATAAAGAAAGAAAGCTAAAGGCAAAAGGAATGAAAGCATTTTCTATTCTTCCTCTTTCTCGAAACCAATAAACTGCTGACGAGACAATCATTATAAATAGGCCTAGGTACCCTACAAGCGATATAACTACGTGAAGAAATATAAATGCTGAGTTAATCACTATTGCCTCTAGTACTTTAACTACTATAAAAATAACTACCCACCACAAAATCAATTTTAATCTATTTGACCCCGTGTACTTTAGTTTACTTATCATGAGCTTGCTTAGTTTACTATAATTATTAAAAGTGAGATAACAACTCTCTTACCTTCTCGCCCCTACTTCCAACAGCCGATGCCCAGCCGACGCCGGAAGCAGCTTCCCTCGCTCATCAAAAATTCCTTGCTGCAACAGCCACGCCTCAAACTCCGGTGCGGGGCGCAGACCTAGCACCTGGCGCACGTAGAGTGCATCGTGGAAGGACGTGGACTGGTAGTTCAGCATGATGTCGTCGGCGCCGGGGATGCCCATGATGTAGTTGCAGCCGGCCACGCCTAGGAGCGTGAGCAGATTGTCCATGTCGTCTTGGTCGGCTTCGGCGTGGTTGGTGTAGCAGACGTCCATACCCATGGGGAGGCCCAGCAGCTTGCCGCAGAAGTGGTCTTCTAGCGCCGCCCGCGTGATTTGCTTGCCGTCGTAGAGGTATTCAGGACCGATGAAGCCGACGACGGAGTTGACCAGCAGCGGCTGAAAACGTCGGGCCACGGCGTAGGCGCGGGCCTCGCAGGTTTGCTGGTCAAGGCCGTGGTGGGCGTTGGCCGAGAGGGCGCTGCCCTGCCCCGTTTCGAAGTACATGACGTGCTGACCTAGGGTGCCGCGGTTAAGGCTCAGCGTGGCTTCCCAAGCTTCCTGCAACAAACCTAGGTTCACGCCGAAGCTAGCATTCGTGGCCTCGGTGCCACCGATGGATTGAAACGTGAGATCTACCGGCGCCTTTTGTTCGATCAGCTGCAAGGCCGTCGTGACGTGGCAGAGCACGCACGACTGAGTCGGAATGGCGTACTTTTCGCGCACCGCATCCAGCATGTGTAGCAGGTTGCTGACTACCTGCGGATTATCAGTGGCCGGATTAATGCCAATGACGGCATCGCCGCTGCCGTAGAGCAAGCCATCGACGAGGCTGGCCGCAATGCCGCGGGCGTCGTCGGTGGGATGATTGGGTTGCAGGCGCGTAGCCAGGTGTCCGCGCAGACCTAGGGTGTTGCGAAACTGCGTGACGACTTCGCACTTGCGGGCCACGGCAATCAACTCCTGGTTGCGCATGAGTTTCGACACGGCGGCCACCATTTCGGGCGTGAGGCCAGGAGCTAGGTTTTGTAGCGTTAGCGCGTCGGCCGCATCCGAGAGAAGCCAGTCGCGCAGTTGGCCTACGGTGAAATGACTGATACTCGCAAAAGCCAGGGCGTCGTGCGTGTCGAGGATAAGGCGCGTGACTTCGTCCTGCTCGTAGGGCACGAGGGCTTCGTGGAGGAAAGTGCGCAGGGGCACATCGGCTAGGGCGAGTTGGGCGGCTATGCGCTCCTCGTAGGTTTCGGCCGCTACGCCGGCTAGCACGTCGCCAGAACGCAGGGGCGTGGCCCGCGCCAGCAAGGTTTTCAGGTCATCGAAGGCGTAGGTGTGCTGGCGGATAGTGTAGCGGTACATTTTTCAATTACCAGTTAACGGGTATCAATTAGCAGTTAAATGCACATCATGCTGAACTAGTCGAAGCATGACGTTCTGGTTGGTTATTCAATGCGCTACGGGTTCGGCGTGTGGTTCTTGTGGTTGCCGATGTCGACCTAGCAGCACGTACAGGCCAAGCATCAGCAGCAAGCCAGCAAAGAAGATAACGCTTAGTAATAGGTTGTAATATACGATGGCTCCGAGGCTTAGCAGCGACAGCGCCAGGGCGACCAGCGGCGCCAACGGATACAACGGCGCCGTGAAGGGCCGCACCAGATCTGGCTCCTTGCGGCGCAGCACAAACAAGCTCAGCAGGCTCATAATGTACATCACCACAGCTCCGAATACGGAGAGGATAATGACCTGATCGGTGGTGCCGGTGAGCAGGGCCAGGCAGCCTACGAGGCCACCAGCTACCAGCGCCCAGTGGGGCGTTTGCCGACCGTTCAGCTTGGCGAGTGAGCTAGGTAGATAGCCGCTGCGGGCTAATGCAAAAATCTGCCGCGAGTAGCCGATGATAGTGCCGTGAAAAGAAGCCACCAACCCAAACAAACCAATGCTAGCGAAGAACTTCGTCCAACGGCTGCCTCTGCCAAGCACAACACCAAGGGCTTCCGGCAACGGATAATCGATGCGGCTCAGCTGCCGCCAGTCAGCAACGCCGCCGGTGAGCACCATCACGCCCAAGGCTAACACGACCAGCGTGAACAAGCCGTAGCCGTACCCCTTTGGGATGGTGCGGCGCGGGTGCTCCACTTCTTCGGCCACCATCGCCACGCCCTCAATAGCTAGGTAAAACCAGATGGCAAATGGCAGAGCAGCAAACACGCCCGCCGCACTCAGCGGAATCGGATTAGCGAGGAAGGTACTGGTCTGGAAACTTGGCGCAACCAGCCCCATATACAGCAGTAACTCGGCCACCGCCAGCAGCGTCACAATCAACGAGAAGTTCGCTGACTCTTTGATACCGAGCAGATTGATAAACGTAAAAACCAGGTAACAGCCCAGCGCTGTGTAGAGCACCGGCAAGCTAGGATATAGAAAGTGCACGTAGCTCCCGAGGGCAAACGCAATGGCTGGCGGCGCGAACAGAAACTCCACCAACGTCGCGTAGCCGGCGATAAAGCCCCCAATCGGCCCGAAGGCCCGATACGAGTAAGCGAATGGCCCGCCAGCGTGCGGAATGGCCGTGGTCAGCTCGGTGAAGCTGAAGATGAAGGCCACGTAAAGCACCGTAATCAGCAGCGTGGCTACTAGGAAGCCGACTGGCCCGGCCACTGCCCAGCCGTAGTTCCAGCCGAAATATTCGCCCGAAATCACCAGCCCCACAGCTATAGCCCACAGGTGTAGCGGCTTCAAGGCTTTCTTCAGCCCAGCAGATTCAGGAGGTGTCGCCATCGGAAGCCTAGGTCTGGTTTACCTCCTCAATATAGCAGCCAGACGTATGCTAGCTGACAAGCGCCTTGAAATCAGCTACTTTTTTCGCGCAATAAAGCCCCGCGCCAAGCGCTAACACTTGGCGCGGGGCTCGTTGCAGAACGGAGTGCGGCGCTATAAGCTAGCTTCCTTTATGCCATTTGCCGATGAAATGGGCAGCCGAGCAAGCTAGGTACCGCATCTACTTTATTTGCGCTACGCACGTTTTCGATAATGAAGCCGCTCTTAGGCAACGTAGGCATTCGGTCGAGGGGAAAGCGTAGGTCTTGCGGGGGCACGTCGTAGGTCATGCCGCGGGTGAGGTAGGTGACGGCTAGCTTCACCGTTTCGATGGTCAGCCATTCGCCGGCGCAGCGGTGGCCGAAGGAATAGTCGCCGCCACCTTGCGGAATAAAGTTGTAGGCGCTGCCGTTCCACGACCTGAACCGCTCGGGGCGGAACGACTCCGGCTGGTGCCACTGCCGCGCGTCGCGGTTGGTGCCGTACACGTCCAGCAGCACCAGGCGGCCTTTTGGAAACTGGTAGCCGTGCCATTCAAAGTCTTTGCGCACAATATTGCCCAGGAAAGGCGCAAACGGGTAATAGCGGCGCACCTCGTGCATAAACCACTCTAGGTATTCCTCGTCGCCGGCCCGCAGGCGGGCGCGGCTCTCGGGGTGCTCGTGCAGGGCCAAAGCAGCAAAGGTGATGTACCACCCGATGGCCGTAATAGGCCGAATGATGTTAATCAGCTCAATGGCCGCCATTTCCAGGCTCATCAACTTGCCGTCGGGTTCCCGGTGCCAGGCCATGCGATAAGCTGCCGACTCTTCGGGCACGTGCAGCTTCTCCTCTCGAATCTGCTTGATGATGCCCTGAATCCACTTCTCGGCCCGCGACCTAGCCCGCTTGCCGCGCCAGTGCCGCGGCCCCACGCCCCCAAAAGCATCCACCATCAGACGGAAGTCGCGGGTCCGGCGCGTTACGTCCTGCTCCTCTAGAGGCACGCCGGCCCACGTGCAGGCGGCCCGGCACAGCAACTCCTGCACTTCCGGGAATAGCACGACCTGCTCCTGGTTCGCCCACTGCTTAATAGAGTAGCGCCAATCGGCAGCCATGTACTCCATGAGCTTGTGCAAGCTGCCGGGCGTCATCACCGACATAAACAGAGCCTTGCGCTGATGGTGCTTCTCCCCATCCAAGGTCTGAATGCCGTGCAGGCCCATAAGCGTGGTTTGGATACGCCGCGGAATGGCACCGGTGCGCATAAACCGCTCCGTATCGTAGAATAGCTTGGTGCCCTCTTGCCCGTGCAGGCAAATTGTTTTCATCCCGAGCAGCCGGATTTCAAAAATATCGGATTGATAACGCTGGCTACGCTTGTAGATAAACGGAAAGCCTTCACGCACCACAGCAAGGGTACTATCGAGGCTTTTGTCGCGGGGAATAGAATTCATGCAGTAGACTTAAAAGTAAAAAGGAGAAGCAGGGCTGACCGGCTGGCAACCAATGGCGTAGCATCAGCACTGCCCTAGGCATACGTTGCAGCTTACGAACCCCGGCTTATTGGGATATAGTCGAGCTAGCAAACCGGTAGGGCTTTTCCTGCTCCTAATTCATTAGCTTCACACTTTCCTAGTTGTTTATTACTGCTGCCGTCGGATAACCTAGCTTACTGCGCGCTTTTTCCCGTATAAGGGTCCTATCTCGTGACCATGGTTGATTATCAGAAACTCTTTCGGGCCTTGCCCGAGAACTTTTTACTTATTGCGCCCGACGCTACCGCCACCATCGTCGATAATACCGACAGCCACGTGGCTGTTTCGTTAAAGAGCCGGGAGGAAGTCATCGGCAAACCGTTCTTCGAAGCATACCCCGCTGCCGACCAAAACGAGAGCGACATCATTGCGGAATCGCATGAGCACGTGCGGCGCCACCACGAGCCGCACACCATGCCCTTGATTCGCTACGACTTAGAGCGACCGGCCGAGCAGGGCGGTGGCTTCGAGCAGCGCTACTGGCAAGCCACGCACTACCCCGTTCTCGACGAGCAAGGCCAGCTCCTGCACATTCTGCAACGCACCCAGGACGTTACCGAGCAGTATATAGCCGAGCAGCAGCGGCTGTTGCTACAGCGGGAGCTCGACGAGGCGCAGGCCCGCACAGCTTTTATTCTGCAATCGTTGCCCGTGCTGATTGCCACACTACAACCTGGGGGCGAAGCCGATTACTTCAATCAGCGCTGGCTCGACTTCACGGGCCGCACGCTGGCAGAGTCGGTCGGCTGGGGCTGGCTCAATGACCTGCACCCCGACGACCGGCCCGCTGTGGAAGCCGCCTGGCAAGCTGCTTCGCAGGGTGCCACCGAATACCAAGTAGAGTACCGCCTACGGCGCCACGATGGCCAGTACCGCTGGATTCTGGTGCGGGCCGTACCACGCCTCGGCGACGACGGCCAGCCTACCCTGTGGGTGGGGGGTGGCACCGATATCCACGAGCAGAAACAACTGGTGCAAGAGCTGCTGACAACCAACGAAGAGCAAGCCGCCCTTTCCGACCAGGCTTACGGGGCATATCAACTGGCTGAGCAGCAACGCTCCACGTTCTACAACCTGTTTGTGCAGACGCCAGCCATGATTTGCATTCTACGGAGTCCCGAACATCGGTTTGAGTTTGTCAACCCAGAATACCAGAAACTATTTCCGCACCGCGAGCTTATTGGCAAAACGGTAGCGGAAGCTTTGCCGGAGGTAGTCGAGCAGGGCTTTATTGATTTGCTCGACAACGTGTATACAAGTGGCGAGCCCTTCATCGGCAACGAAATGAGCATTATGCTCGATCAGGACGGCGACGGGCAGCTGCACCAACGCTATTTCAACTTTACATATCAGCTTTTCCAGGAAAACGAGGAGAAAGCGGGTATCACGGTCTTTGCCTTCGATGTGACCGATTTGGTAGCGGCGCGCAAAGCGTTGGAAAACCGCCCTCATGCCCCTAATGCGTAGGATTCTGCTGCCTCTCTCCTACCTTCGTGCAACTTTTCTGTTCTCATGGACTTAACCAACCTGGATTTCCAACAAGCGCGGATCAAGCAGGTGCTGTTTAAGTCCCGGTTACGCTCTATTCTCTACGGCGTGCGCGAGACCGACGATGCGCTGTTTTCCTTGCAGAAAAATCCGCTGGGCGAATGGCTTAACACCATTGTGAAGCCCAAGTACAGCAACTATCCCGAAGTGCGCGAAATCGAGCGGGTGTTGCAACGCATGCTGGATACGGGCCAGGACCTCGTGCGACGCTACAAAAGCGGCCAGCTTGAGCAGTCGCGCGCAGGCCTCGATCAGATTGAAATGTACTCCAACCAGATTACCTCGCTTCTGCAGGCGCTGGAACAGCGCCAGGCGGCGTAAGCCGTAGCTCGTTATAACCCTAGCTAGCTTTCTACGGTACATGCTGCTGTACGCTAGCTACTAGGTTATGAAAACACCCACCTCTCCTCCCGACTTCTCTGCTTCTTCCCGCCGCGATTTTCTCCGTCGTCTTTCCCTCGGGGTTGGCGCCGGCTTGGTTGGTCTGCCAATGCTGGCCGATGCTTTCGTCGCTACGCCTGAGGCCGAGTATGGCCTAGCTAGCTTGGCGGCTCTGCAAGCGGGGCGGAAGCTGGGGGTGGCGCTGGTGGGGCTAGGAGGCTATAGCTCGGGACAGCTAGCGCCGGCCTTGCAGCAAACCCAGCTCTGCCGCCTAACCGGCATTGTGACGGGCACGCCGGAAAAAGCGCAGAAGTGGAAGCAGCAGTACAACATTCCTGATAAGAACATTTACAACTACCAAAACTTCGACTCGATCAAGGATAACCCCGACATCGATATCGTATACGTAGTGCTGCCCAACGCCTTGCACGCCGAATTTGTGGAGCGTGCCGCACGGGCAGGCAAGCACGTCATCTGCGAGAAGCCCATGGCCACGTCGGTGGAAGACTGCCGCCGCATGATTGAAGCCTGCAAGAAAGCGGGCAAAAAGCTCAGCATCGGTTACCGCCTCCACTTCGACCCCTACAACCTAGCAGCCATGCGCATTGGGCAAAACCAGCAGTATGGCCCGGTAAAGAAGCTCATAGGCGAGAACGGCTTTACGATGGGCAACAACCGCCCGTGGCGCATTCAGAAAAAGCTTTCTGGCGGCGGTCCGCTTATGGACATGGGTATTTACTGCGTACAGGGCGTGATTTATACCAAAGGCCAATTGCCAGTATCCGTCACGGCGAAGTACCCGCCGAAACAACGTCCCCAACAGTTCAACGAAGTCGAAGAAGCCATCAATTGGCAGTTTCAGTTTGCCGATGGCTCGGTGGCCGATTGCCGCACCAGCTACGTAGAAAACGTAGGCCGCCTGCGCATGGAAGCCGCCAACGGCTGGTTAGAGTTGCAGCCGGCTTACGCTTATAACGGCTTAAAAGGCGAAACCAGCAAAGGCCCCTTGCCCAACATGCCGGCCCGCGACGTGAGTCAGCAGGCCCTTCAGATGGACGACTTCGCCGACTGCATCCTCAACAACAAGCCCACCCGCGTGCCCGGCGAAATGGGCCTGCGCGATGTGCAGCTGCTCAAAGCCATCTACCAAGCCGCCGACAGCGGCCAAAAGGTATCGACCAAGGATGTGGTGGCGGTGCTGGATAAGGTTGGCGCCCGATAACACACTGGAGCTGCCAACACGCATTAATAGCCAGAAAAACCACGAAAATACCTCCCTAGCTTGGCTCGTCGTGCTGAGCCTGGCGAAGTATTTCTACCACCAAAGTAGATGACTACGACTGCGGTAGAGGTGCTTCGCCAGGCTCAGCAGGACCAAAACCTCGACCCTTCATCTAGCGTCGTCGCGGGTCACTTGCGTGCGAGAACATTTGTAGTCAGCATTTCAGGAGGGCACCTAGGGTTCTGGCTTTTTAGGTAGCTCTTCTTGCTTCGAGAAGGTGGCTAAGTTGACTTCTCCTTGCGAGACATTTAAAAGATGGGCGCAGTGATAACCGCTAGCACCTGTCAAGCCTAGGCGTGGTTCTACATGAGCCCAATCGTTGGCTACGATTTATTTCTTAACAATTTTACAAAATGCATAGAAGAGTATTATATCATATTTAAAAAGTATTATTTTAGCCAGCGCAGTCCCGTTATATTTCCCCTCATGCTTATTTACGGCAGCAACTCTTCGCGTTTGCTCACAGAACCCTTGCCTGATACCCCGTGTCATGCGTGTGGCACTGCTGACTCGTTACGGCTAAGCGTATCTGGGCGCTACGCCCATATTTATTGGATTCCGCTGTTCCCAGCAGGTAAGCTAGGGGGAGCCGAATGCCATAACTGTGGTACTGTGCTGCTACACAAACAGTTGCCACCCGCATTGAAAGAGCCTTTTATGGCCTTGAAGCAGCAGGCTACAGCTCCCATCTGGCACTATGCCGGGTTGCTTCTAATCGCACTGCTGGCTTTGAGTTCCTTGCTAACGAGCGGGCTCAACGGCAAACAAGACCTAGCGTATTTGGAGAAGCCGCACACCGGCGACTTGTACCACGTCCGGACGCAGGAGGGCAACTTCTCGCTGCTCAAAGTGGTGGCAGTGGATGGCAACAGCGTGCAACTGCAAGCCAACACGTACCAGACTAGCAGCAGCTCCGAAGTGGCGGATCTGAACAAACCCGAAAATTACGACCACGACGCCTTCGACCTGACGCGCTACGACTTGCAAATTATGAAGCAAAAAGAGCAAATCGTGGACGTAGAGCGCCCCGAAAACGACTAACCTAGGTCACTTTTGTTTGACCCACACGGCCAGGGCCTCTTGATGCTCCCGATACGCCTGCTCGATGATAGCCGCATCGGGGCCGGTGCCGAGCAAGATGGTCGTTCCTTTTTCGCGGGCGTAAGGGTTGGTAATTTCTCCGACCTGCCGCAGTTCCCGAAAATGCGGCACCAGCTCTTCGGGGTGTCCCTCACCCACCAGCAACAAGTGCCGATAGGGCTGCGCTGGCCGGGCCGGAAACCAAAATAAGTAGCTTCCATTGAAGCTGTTGGCTAGAGGCAGCGCCCGGCGGCGGTTATAGTAGTTGATGGCACTAGCCTGACCGTAGTTGTCGCACTTAATCAGCGTGAAGGCCCGCGTAGAATCAGGCAACGCTTGGTAGGCTTGGTAAACTTTATCGGCTAATTCCTGCCAGCCAATCATATCGGCATAGTCCTGCGGCAGGGGGTGAACCTGGCCATCCTCCCAGCGTGTAAGACCTAGGTCCTGGTACTTGGCACTAATGCGCTGCATGTAGGCCGGCGGATACAGGGTGAAGATGAACGGCACCAAAGGCAGAATAATCAGCACGGGAACCAGCACGAGCACCGGGCGCATTAATGCGCCGTAGCGGAAGCGGTGCAGCACTTGCTCCCACCATACAGCCCCGAAGGCGAATAACACCGGATAGTAGCCTAGGCCGTAGTAGCTCTTCCCGTGCAGCACCGTCAGAATCAGCAGCCCCACTGCGTACACTAAACCCAGGCTTCGGTACGGCCGAAAAGGGGCATACGCAAACAAAGCCAGCAGACCCGGCATCCACACCCACAACGCCGGAAAACACATCACCAGCTGATCTTTCCAAAAGCTGGTCGCCGATACATTCACGAGCTGTGTGTCGTGTAGCTCGCTCATGTGTCGTAGAAACGGCACGCCGTGCGCCAGCTGCCACAGGAGGCTAGGTGAAAACAGTAGCAGCGTAAGGCCAGCCGCCAGCCAGAAATGCTTTGTAGCCAACACGCGACGCTGGGGCGTGAGCAACAGCGCCGCTACTAGCGCGGCAATGAAGAAGAACGTGGTGTACTTGTTCAGCAAGCTAAAGCCTAGCCCCAACCCAATGTAATACAAGTACTTGGGTTGGGCGTTCTGCACATACGAGAGCAGCCAATAGCAACAGATGGTGAAGCCAAAGACCTCAAACGAATTAGGCTGAAATAGAAAATTAAGCCGCGCGTAACCGGCTACGCAGTAGCATAAGCAGGCAAGCACCTGCGCAAACCATCCGCCCCCAAGCTTCTGCACTGCACGCCCCACCACGTACACCGTTAGGGCGCCCCACAGAAACGGCCAGAACTTCACCCAGAAATAGTCGCCCCCTAGGGCTTGCGTGACCCAGGCCTGCGCGGCAATGAGCGGCGGCACTTCCAAGTAGCCCCAAGCTAGGTGCCGGCCTTCATCCAGGTAGAGGTACTCGTCGCGGTGCAGTTCGTAGGCACTACTCGCCAGCACGAAGCCGGAAACGAATTTGAGGACGGCAAATAACAGCGGGATAGCGCGTTTCATGAGCTGAAAATAGAAAAACGCCTGAGCGTTTGGGCACTTGCGCCCTACTTCTTCGCAGCTATTAAAACAGAACCTCTGATAGACAGGCTGGCCTAGCACCTAGGTCAAAGAATAGTGTTCAGCCTCAACCTAGCCTACACCTCCGGCAGCCGGATCTTTTCCAGGTATGCCGTTAGCCCGGCTGGGTGCTGGAAGAGGTGGATAAACAGGATACGCTCCTCATCGTGTAGGCGCCACTCCTCGGCGTAAAAGTCGCCAAGGGCGTACAGGCGCAGGCGGCAGCTGTCTTCGGCACGCTCGGCCAAAAAGTGGCCGTGCTGAAGCAGGAGCTTAGCCTGTTGACCCATAGGCAGCAGTTTGAAGTCGACGAGATTCATAGTCGCACCGAAAACCGAAAGGTACGGCTGTTCGGTTCCGAAACCGCACAGCGGCGTGCGTAGTGCGGCAGTTTCCGCTACTTTCGCCAGCATGAAAACCATGCGCTTTCCTCACCCGCTCGTGCTGCTCGTCGGGTTTATCTTGCTAGCGATGCTGCTGAGCTACCTGCTGCCGGCCGGCGAATTCGTCCGCCACACGGACCCGGCCACCCAGCGCGAAGTGGTGGTGTCGGGCTCCTACCACCGCGTAGCAGCCACCCCCGTAAGCGTGTTGGGCGCGTTGGTAGCCGTGCCCCAAGGTATGGCAGGCGCCGCCGACGTTATCTTCTTTGTTTTTCTAACCGGCGGCGCGTTCACCGTGGTCGACCAAACCGGTGCCCTCCGCCGCGGCGTCGACTGGTTGGTGATGCGCTTCCGGGGGCGGGAAGCGCTGGTAATTCCTCTTATCTCCCTACTCTTTGCCACCATGGGTGCCCTCGAGAATATGCAGGAAGAGATTATTCCGCTGGTGCCTATCTTACTAGTGCTCATGCGCCGACTCGGCTACCCGTCGCTTACGGCGGCGGCCGTGAGCCTAGGTGCGGCGGCCGTCGGCGCAGCGTTTAGTCCCATTAATCCTTTCCAAGTAGGTATTGCGCAGAAGCTTACCCAGCTACCGCTACTTTCCGGCGGGGGGTTCCGGTTGGTGGTGCTCGCTCTGGCCTTGCTCCTCTGGATTGGTGGCACCATGCGCTACGCCAAACGCTACCAAGTAGCCCCCATCTTTGAGGACTCCGCCAGCGACTCAGTGGCTGGCGTGGGGCGGCACGGGCTGGTCCTGCTACTGCTGCTAGCTACGTTTGGCGGGTTCACCTACGGCATCCTGAAACTCGGGTGGGGTTTCGAGCAGATGGGGGCGCTGTTCTTTGTACTAGGTGTGGTAGCAGGCCTGCTAGGCGGGCTAGGCCTGAATGGCACCGCTGAGGCGTTCATCGCCGGCTTTCGGGACCTAGCTTTTTCGGCCCTGCTTATTGGCTTTGCCCGCGCTATTTTCATCGTGCTAGAGCAAGGCCACATCGTCGATACAATTGTGAATGGCCTCTCCGCGCCGCTTGCAGGGCTGCCCGTGGCGCTATCGGCACTAGGCATGATTGGGGTACACACGGCTTTGCATTTGCCCGTACCGAGCGTGAGCGGGCAGGCGGTGCTCACCATGCCCATTCTCACGCCCCTCTCCGACCTCATCGGTTTGCCCCGCCAAGTAACGGTGCTAGCTTACCAGTACGGCGCCGGCTTGTGCGAACTCATCACGCCCACCAACGGCGCCCTCATGGCCATCGTCGCGGCATGTGGTGTGCGCTTTGATGCTTGGTGGAAGTTCGTGCTGCCCCTCTACCTAGGTCTGCTAGCACTTGGCGCCGCAGCCGTGGTAGCAGGAATTATGCTTCACTTAAAGTAGCTTCTATGGAGTGCCTGAGTGACTTGGCACTGGGTAACTGAGTGATTGTTCTCATACCTTGCTGCGCTACATTTCTCAGTCACTCAGTCACTACGCAAAACGGAGTTCTTCCGCCTCGAAAACTCGTTTCACTTTGCGTTTCTTTTCTACCAATTGAAACCTAGCTCGGTCGGCGCCTTCGTCCCAGAATACATCGGAAATCAGGCCGTGGTGCGCGGAGCGGCCGGGTTCAGGGCTTTTCTCCTCTACTACGTCGCCGAAGCTGAAAGGCGGTTTTTGGTGTAACTCCGTGAATAACTCTGGGCTCACTTTGAACTGCTGCTCGTCGTAGCGAAGCAGGATCCAATCGTCGGTTTCGTCAATTTTTTCGAAGACTTTACCCAAAGGTTCCAGCCACTCGAAGGAGCGCCGGTTGGCGGGGTGAATATAACGCAAGCCGTATTCGGGCGTCCAGGGGTAAAGGCCGTAACGAACAGGTTTAGGTCGGGGCATGTAAGCAGAAGGGGGAATAAAGGAGCAAAATTTACTTAAAAAAACAGGCAGCAGTATTAGCGTATTGCCTTTCAGCGATCAACAACAAAAATCGGCGATTTATTCCCTACTCCAACGATTTCGGAGCTCTTTTTTGAACGTTACCGTTCTGCTTTATCTTACTGAGTAAGCTCGACTTATATAACTATTTTTTTATCACTTCTCGTAACTCTGTCGGGGTAGAGTGCCGTTCAAAGCCTGGATACCACCACGATTAGGCGTAAGAGGTTGCGATGAAAAAGGAAGAAATTCACTTCGGAGACTGGAAGCGAATTTTGCTCGGCAACGTGCCGGGCGAGTTTATGCTCGAAGTGTTTCTGCGTACGATTGTCGTTTACCTGATTTTGCTGGTCGTGATTCGGCTGCTGGGCAAACGGATGAGCGCGCAGCTGACCATCACCGAGATGGCAGTATTCATTACCCTAGGTGCCATTGTGTCGTTGCCGATGCAGGCTCCCGACCGGGGCATCCTGCCGGGCGTACTAATTTTAGTGTGCGTGTTGCTGTTGCAGCGTGGGCTGAATTATTTTGCCTTTAAAGACCGCCGGGTGGAAATTACCACGCAGGGCGACGTATCGATGCTGGTGAAAGATGGCATTTTGCAGCTAGACGAGATGCGCAAAACGGCCATTTCCCACGCGCAAATCTACGCGCAGATTCGGGCGAAAGAGCTGTTGCAGCTAGGTGCTGTTAAGCGGATGTACGTGGAAGGCAACGGCGATTTCAGCATCTATCCTAGCTCCCAGCCCAAGCCAGGATTAAGTGTGTTACCGTCGCGCGACGAGGCCCTGCAACGCCAGGAAGAGCACGCGGATAACCTATGCGCGTGTACCAATTGTGCTACCGTCGTGCCGCCGGAACAGGCGCGCACTACTTGTCCCCTTTGTGGCGAGCAAAATTGGACGTATGCTGTGCAGTAGCCTCGCGCTACTCGCCCCTTATTATTGTACTATACCAAGCTAGCTCCTGATGAAGCCCGAAGATATTCATCCGTTCGATTTTCTGCGCATTTTTCTGGGGGAAGCACCTTGGAGCTTTCTGCTCGAAGTCGTTATTCGTATCCTTTTCATTTTCGTGCTGCTGATTGTGTCGATGCGGCTCATGGGCAAGCGGATGGCTTCGCAGCTGAGTCGCAATGAGTTGGCCGCTATGTCGTCGTTGGCTGCCGCCATCGGGGTCCCGATGCAAGTGCCCGACCGTGGGCTACTGCCGCCACTGGTTATGGCTGTGGTCATTATCAGCATCCAACGCCTCTCTGCGGTGTGGAGCACTCGGAGCCAGAAGTTTGAAAAAATCTCTCAGGGTGACATTGGCATTTTGTTGGAAGATGGCTGCTTGCAACTCAGCGCGATGCAAGAAGCAGTGTTGCCGCAGGAGCGCCTATTTGCGCAGCTACGCTCAGAGGCTATCGACAACCTAGGGGCCGTGAAGCGGGTGTATATGGAAGCGAATGGCTCTTTCACTATTCTTAAGCAGCCCAAACCGCAACCAGGCCTGAGCATCTTACCCAATTGGGATCAAGATTTCCTGCGTGAGCAACGCAAGGTACCCGGCACGTTTGCCTGTCAAGGCTGTGGCAACCTAGCTCAAGATAAACAGGCTCCTTGCTCCCGCTGCGGTAAAACCGTGTGGACGACAGCCGTAACCTCGGAGGCGTAGCAAGTAGCGCTAACTTCCAGTGTACTTAGTAATACCCGCGTTGATCTGGCCTCGCTTCGTCTGCAAACGGCCGGGCAAAACCTAAATCGTACTAATTCAGTTAGAGGACAAATGCTGCTGAGCTTGCAGCTCTTTTTTTGTCTCTCTTTCCTATGCCCCCAGCCTCCTCTACCCTAGCACCTAACCCTACTTCTTCTGTTCCTTCTGCCCCCGAGCTTCAAGCCGGCATGGGCGCCATTCCACACCAAAAAGGCACCACGTTTCGTGTGTGGGCCCCTCACGCCGACGCGGCTGCCGTCGTAGGTCCTTTCAACGACTGGAACCACGAAAGCCACCCCCTCGACCACGAAGCCGACGGCTACTGGGCTGCCGATTTCCCTGATTTGCCTGCGGGCACAGAGTACAAATTCTGGCTGCGCAACGGAGAAAACGAATTTACCCGCAACGACCCTTATGCCCGCGAGGTGACGCACTCGGCCGGCAACTCCATCGTGCCGGATGCCAGCTTCGACTGGGAGGATGACCACTTTGGTATGCCCGCCTGGAATGAGCTGGTAATCTACGAGCTGCACGTGGGCACGTTCAACCGCTCCGTGGAAGGCGAGCCGGGCACGTTTTACGACGTCATTGAGAAGCTTCCTTACCTGCGCGACCTAGGTATCAATGCCATTGAGGTGATGCCAGCAACCGAGTTCCCCGGCAGCTTATCGTGGGGCTACAACCCGGCGCACCCCTTCGCCCTCGAAACGGCGTACGGCGGCCCAAAAGCCTTCAAAGAGCTTGTAAAACAAGCCCACCGCCATGGCATTGCCGTTATCTTGGATGTAGTGTACAACCACTTCGGCCCCGGCGACCTAGACTTATGGCAGTTTGATGGCTGGACTGAAAACGACGGCGGTGGCATCTACTTCTACAACGACTGGCGCGCCGAAACGCCCTGGGGCCACAACCGCCCCGACTACGGCAACCCCGCCGTGCGTAACTACATCCGCGACAACGCGTTGATGTGGCTTGAAGATTACCGCGTCGATGGGCTGCGCTGCGACTCTATCTCGCACATTCGCAACGTGAATGGCAGCAACGGCCCCGTGGGCGACTTACCCGAGGGCTGGACGCTCATGCGGTGGGTAAATGAGGAGATTCAGGCCCGCACCCCTTGGAAAATCACCATTGCGGAAGATCTGCAAGGCAACGAGTACATCACCCGCCCTACCGACCAGGAGGGCGAAGGATTTGCTACTCAGTGGGATGCCGCTTTTGTGAACATCATGCGTGAGGCCCTCGTGACGCCGAACGATGCTGACCGCTCGATGGCTTCCATAGCAGATATCATCAGCACGACCTACAACGGCGACGCTTTCCAGCGCGTCATTTACACCGAGTCGCACGACGAAGTGGCGAATGGCAAGTCGCGGGTGCCAGAAGAAATCATGCCCGGCGACGCGGCAAGCTGGTACCCAAAGAAGCGCGCTACCCTAGGGGCGGCCATCGTCTTTACCGCGCCCGGCATCCCGATGATTTTTCAAGGGCAGCCAACGCTGGCCGACGGCTACTTCTCCGACGACCAGCCTCTCGACTGGTCGCGCCACGATCAGATGGGCGGCCTAGTGCAGCTCTACCGCGACCTGATCCGGTTGCGTCGCAACCTCGACGGCCATACCCGCGGCCTCACGGGCCAGCGCACCGATGTGTTCCACGTCAACGACCAAGAGAAAGTTATTGCGTTTGCGCGCTGGGCAGATGGCGACGGTGGTCCCACCGACACGACCATCGTTATAGCCAACTTCGCCGACCAAACCCGCGAAGCTTACACCATTGGGCTGCCAGCACCTGGCAAGTGGACCGTGCGCTTCAATAGCGACTGGCAAGGCTACGACCACGAGTTTGGCAACTTCGAAAGCTTCGACGCCGATGCTGAAGAAGGCGAGTATGACGGTAAGCCCTGGCACGGCTCGTTTGGCTTAGCTCCTTATTCTGTGCTGGTTATTTCGCAGGAAGGATAAGCAGCCTCGCTTTCTCCATCAAGCTAGCCCCGTCACTCGTCCTTTTGGCCAGTGGCGGGGCTTCTTAGTGAACGAGGAGTCGTTCCGCGCATTCGTCCTGCGTGCCTTCCCGCACCGCCGGCCAGCCCGGCGCCCTAGGTACCCGACCGGTTGTCGCGGGTGAGCGTTGGGCGAGCTAGGCCTTTATCTCTTACCCTATCGTCTGCTGGTTCGCTGTGTTTCGAACGTTTATGCTCACTGTGCCCAACCTCGTCAGATAACTTTTCCGTAGGGGGCTTATAGTTGCTGAGCCTTGGCTATCAGCTCATAATAGCTTGTATCTTGCCGCAAACGGTTGCAGAGACGTGCTCATACGCTAGCTTACGCCGAAGAATTCCGTAAAACCTCTTACGTTGCTGTCCTAACGGCCTCCTTGCCTTCTCTCCTACCATACCCTCTCGTATGCAACCACCTGCTTCTACCCCCGAAATTGTTGCCCCCGATGCGCTGCTTGTGGAAGTAGCCTGGGAAGTCTGTAATCAGGTCGGCGGTATCTACACCGTTATTCGCTCCAAAGTGCCCGCTACTGTGCAGGGCTGGGATGAGCGCTATTGTTTAATAGGTCCTTATTTCCCACAGCAGGCCCAGGGCGAGTTCGAGGCTTTCGACGACTATCAGCTTCAGCTGCTCAACGATCCTTTTGCGGGCGCGGTGCGCCAGATGCGGCAAATGGGCTACGACGTGTGCATCGGCACGTGGCTCATAACGGGCCGGCCCCGCGTTGTGCTGATCAACCCCTTCCAAGCGTACGGGCAGCTAGGGCAGATCAAAACCGACCTTTGGCTACGGCATGGCATCCCAACCCCCGACAACGACGACCTGCTGCACCAAGTAGAAGCCTTTGGACACTTGGTGAAGATCTTCATGAAGGTCCTGACCGACGAAGTGGTGCCACCGCAGCGCGTCATTGCACACTTTCACGAGTGGATGACGGGCGTGGCTATTCCTGATATGCGCCGCGAGCAAGTGCCGGCCCACATCGTTTTCACGACGCACGCCACATTGCTGGGCCGCTACCTAGCCATGAACGACCCCAACTTCTACGACCACCTGATGCAGGTCGATTGGGCGGCGGAAGCGGTGCACTTCAATATCGAAACGGCCGTGCGCATCGAGCGGGCGGCGGCGCACGGCTCTCACGTGTTCACCACGGTGAGCGAGCTGACGGTGCGCGAGTGCATTTACCTGCTCGACCGGATTCCGGACTGCGTGTTGCCGAATGGCCTGAACATCGAGCGATTTGTAGCCTTGCACGAGTTCCAGAACCTACACAAGCAGTACAAGGATAAGATTCACGAGTTTGTGATGGCGCACTTTTTCCAGAGCTATTCCTTCGATCTGGACAAGACCATCTACATGTTCACCTCGGGTCGCTACGAATACCATAACAAAGGTTTCGACCTGACGCTAGAGGCCCTAGCCCGCCTAAATTACCGCTTGCAGCAGAGTGGCCTAGAAGGGCAAGTGGTGATGTTTTTCATCACGAAGCGGCCGTTCACCAGCATCAACCCGCTGGTACTGCAAAGCCGCGCCATCCTCGACGAGGTGCACGAAACCTGCAACGCCATCGAGCGCCAAGTGGGCGAGCGGCTCATGTATGCGGCCGCATCCAGCACCGACCACCGCCTCCCCGACCTGAGCGCCATGGTGGACGATTATTGGAAACTGCGCTACCGCCGGACCCTGCAAAGCTGGAAGACGTCGCAACTTCCTTCCGTTATCACCCACAACCTGATCGACGACCAGAAGGACGATATTTTGAATTTCCTGCGACGCTCTAACATGATCAACCATCAGCACGATCGGGTAAAAATTGTGTATCACCCTGATTTCGTGTCACCTACTTCGCCGTTGTTTGGGATGGAGTACGGGCAATTTGTGCGTGGCTGTCACCTAGGTATCTTCCCGAGCTACTATGAGCCGTGGGGCTACACGCCGCTGGAGTGCGTGGCACGGGGCGTACCGGCCATCACCTCCGACCTCTCCGGCTTCG
Organism: Hymenobacter crusticola; assembly: GCF_002154225.1. GTDB lineage: Bacteria > Bacteroidota > Bacteroidia > Cytophagales > Hymenobacteraceae > Hymenobacter > Hymenobacter crusticola. The sequence continues at coordinate 38,756 of NZ_MTSE01000004.1, read as the reverse complement.
GCGACTACGTAATGCAGCATGTGCAAGACCACGACGACAAAGGCATCTTCGTGGTACAACGCCAGGAAAAGAACTTCGACGAAGCAGCCGAAGAGCTGACCAACATGCTTTGGGACTTCGTGCTGCTCAGTCGCCGCGAACGGATTGCGCAGCGCAATCGGGTAGAAAGTTCCTCCGAATTGTTCGACTGGAAAAACCTGCGCCAGTACTACGACCGCGCTTACGAGCTAGCCTTGGAGCGGAGCTAGGTTGCTGACAAAAGCATCTGAGATAACTACTAATTTTTGATGTGTTAAATACGGATTCTTCGTCCTATCTAGCTTCATCTTTTCTTAATACTACTTTCGACAATTTCGTAGCGTGCGTGCCAGCCTAAAGTTCTCTTGGCTCCTCTTGTTTTGCGGTATCGCCGCAGCCAGAGCCCAGGAGTTCTGGCTGGCACCACGCTTCTTTTTACCCCTTCACGGACGAATATTAGTGCCTATGCTAGCCGGAAATAATTTCACAGGTGTGCGGTGGCGCGGCAAAAACAGCCGCCTCACGCGCTATGTGCATTATGCTCCCAGCGACTCTACCAACCTACTCCCGCTGGTCACGCAGCACGATACCAGCCTAGCTACCGTCACCTTGGCGCAGCCTGGCACCCACCAGTTGGCGCTTGCCACCAACAACGCTTTTCTCACGTTTGCAGCCGATTCTTTCAACGCGTACTTGCGCGCCGAAAGGCTGGATAATATCTTGTTAATCAGAAAACAACGAGAACAGCTCGCGCAGCCCGCACGGGAGGCATACCGCCGTTGCGCGAAGGCACTCGTCCAAGTAGGTACGGGCTCTTCGCCTGGTAGCACGTTCAACCGGGTTGCAGGTTTGCCGTTGGAACTCATTCCCGAGCAAGACCCCTACGGGCTACGGGTAGGCGCTTCGCTTACGGTACGCCTACTTGCGGATGGGCAGCCCGTAGCAGGCGCGTTGTTGAAAGTCTGGTGTCGAGATGTGAAAAAAAATGTAGAAAAAATCGAAATTCGTACTAACCAAAATGGTCGTGCGTTGTTCAGATTATCCACGCCCGGCACCTATCTAATTAGTACGATGCGGATGACTCCATCCGCTAACCCTCAAGTAGCTGATTGGCAGAGCACGTGGTCGTCACTTACCTTTGGTTTTGCTAGTCGCACTTCGCGTTGAGTGGGCCCCTCGCCACCAGCCTAGGTAGTCTGCGGATCGCTGCACGCCATTACTTTTTTTGTTACCTTCGCAACTCTCTTAACCACCGAATTTCGCCGGCATGAAGTACTCGATTGATAAAAAGGACACCTACACCATCATCACGATTGACGAAAAGAAGCTCGACACGACGGTCGCGCCTGATCTGAAATCGGAGTTTGTGAAGCTGAACGCCGAAGGAATCAATAACCTGATCCTGGACCTAGCCAATGTGAAGTACACGGATTCTTCGGGCCTTAGCTCCATCCTCATTGCCAACCGGTTGTGCAATTCGACGGGTGGCCTGTTGGTACTCACCGGCCTGCAAGATCACGTGATGAAGCTCATTACCATTTCCAAGCTCGAGTCGGTATTGCACATTCTACCCACGGTAGAGGAAGGCATCGACCGCATTTTTCTGCACGCCATCGAGCGTGACCTTACAAGCAAGGAATAAGGTTTTTTAAGAGCTGTTAGCTGTTGACTGTTCGTTGTTAGGCCTTTCAGCCGACAACCCACGGTCAGCAGCTTTTTTATGTCAAATGGTTAAAGGTTGCTTGCTGAATACCTACTTATGAACGGGTTGATGGTTATCCATCTCGTGCCAGACGGTTTTTCAAATGACGCAAGGTGGTTTAGCCATCAACCATTCAGCAACCAGTCGTTAACCCTTCTTCTGTTTAGCCGTTCAACAAGCAGCCATCTAACCTTTCACCCTATCAACCCTTGGAGTTCGAGCTGAAAATACTGGGTAGCGCCTCGGCTACGCCTTATCTGAACCGCCACCACACAGCGCAGATTCTTACCGTCGATAATCAGGCGTACCTGATTGACTGCGGTGAAGGCACCCAGCATCGCCTGATGGAGTACAAAATCCGTCACCAGCGCATCGGCTCCATCTTCATCTCGCACCTACACGGCGACCATTTCTTTGGGCTGTTTGGGTTACTCTCGACCATGCACTTGCACGGCCGCACCGAGCCACTCCAACTTTTTGGGCCCGCCGGCCTCGATGAGGTTCTGACCACCCAATTTCGCGTATCGAACACGCAGCTTACCTTCAACCTAGAGTTTACGGTTGTTGACACGACGGCTTTTGCGCAGGTGTACGAAGACCGTTATGTGACGGTGCATACCATACCCATGCGGCATCGCATTGCCTGCTGCGGGTACTTGTTCAGGGAAAAGCCCAAACGACGCCATTTGGTTAAGGAGCAACTTCCCGCCGGCCTGATGCCCGCCCAACTTGCGGCACTGACACACGGCGAAGATATAACCGACGCGGCCGGCAATGTGCTCATTCGCAATGCCGACGTAACCACCGCACCCAATCACTCCCGTAGTTACGCTTATTGCGCTGATACGCTCTACACGGAGAGTAACGCTGAGCTAGTACACGGCGTCGACCTGCTCTACCACGAAGCGACCTTCCTGGACGACATGCGTGAGCGAGCCGCCACCACCCACCACTCCACGGCTCGGCAAGCTGCTTTGTTCGCGCGCAAAGCCGAGGTGCGCCACTTACTCATTGGTCATTTCTCGTCGCGCTACCGCGACCTAGAGCCGCTCTTGCGCGAGGCCAAAGCAGTATTTGATAATGTGGAGCTAGCTACTGAGGGCAAAACGGTAAGTTTGCCGGAATAAGCTTTTGGACACAAGGACAGGAACGTGAAGTGAAACCCACTTCTCCCTTTTTCTTTGGCTCGTTGTCCGAAGCGCACTTCTCATGTCCTTGTACTCATGTCTTTGCAAAAGACCTTTGCCCACAAAAAGCAACAGCTGTATCTCGTATTAAGCGGGATATTCTTGGTGAATGCCCTGCTCGCCGAAATCATTGGCGTCAAGATTTTCTCCGTCACGGCGCTGGTCGGGTTGCCCGGCGACCTTACCGCAGGCGTTATCATTTGGCCGGTCGTTTTTATCACCACCGACATCATCAACGAGTATTTTGGTCGGGCCGGCGTGCTGCGCGTAAGCTACCTCACGGTGGCGCTTATTCTGTATGCCTTCCTCGTTATCCTAGCTACCACGAAGCTGCCGCCGGCCGCGTTCTGGCTGGATGTGAACAAGACGGACCCGCAGGGCCGTCCTTTCAACATTGAGTTTGCCTACCAAAGTATCTTCCGTCAGGGTCTAGGTATTATTGTCGGCTCAATAACGGCTTTCATCATTGGGCAGATTCTGGACGCTTCTGTATTTCAGGGGTTGCGGCGCGTCACGGGTGGACGCTACATTTGGCTGCGCGCCACGGGCTCCACACTTATCTCGCAGCTCGTGGATAGCTTTGTGGTGCTGTTCGTGGCCTTCCACTTATTCGGCAATTGGCCACTAGCGCAGGTTATCAGCGTCGCAACTTTCAACTACTGGTATAAATTTGCGGCCGCCATTCTGCTGACGCCTGTGCTGTACCTAGCCCACGCCATTATCGACCGATACCTAGGTAAAGATGATACGCTGGAACTGCAGCAGGAAGCGGCAGAAGATTTGAGTGTGTAGCAATGTCTACTACCACTCTAACTGTTATGCACAAATTTTTGCTCGCTTGCCTAACTCTATTGTTACCTCAACTGCTTCAGGCTCAAAACCTATTTGAATCATTCAAACCTGGCACGTATTACTTAGCAGATAGTCGGCGAGTACATTACGAAGGTCAATTGAAAGTTCACTCAAACGAACTAGTAGTGAAGGATAACCAAGGTAAAGTAACGCGCTTTAAACCTGAAGAGGTGTACTACATCAAGTTAGCTGATCGTACGCGTTTTTTGCCATCTGCTGGTTTTCTCCTTTCTGGGAAGCAAATTAATTCATCTTTGGTCGAAGTACTTGACAGTGGAAGTGTAATGCTGATGCGTTATGAGCACGTCACAACGATGGCCCCCATGATGGGTGCTAGTGGCAATATGGTTTCTTATGGCGGCAGATCAGCACAAAGTGTGTACCTGCTACAATTGGCTGATGCATCAGAACCAACTGCGCTTCCATCAGCAGGTATGGCTAGCAGTAAGAAATTTCGCGAAGCTCTAGCGCCTTATGTTGGAGCCCGCCCTGATCTAGTTCAATTGTTAGCTGACAAGCGTATTTCAACTAATAACTTAGCCGACTTTATTCACGCTCTCAACACAGGCCAGCCTTTCGTTACAGCTACGGCCGAGACGTCTACTTTCTAGCTTCGCTTCTATGTCCCGCATTCTCACCGGCATCCAAAGCACCGGCCGCCCGCACCTCGGTAACTTGCTCGGCGCCATTGTGCCCGCCGTCGAACTATCGAAAAGCAGCACCAACGAGTCGTTGCTGTTTATTGCCGACCTGCACTCGCTCACGCAAGTTCGTGATGCTGAAACCCTGCGCCAGAACACCTACGCGGTAGCCGCCTCGTGGTTGGCATGCGGCTTCGACACGGAGAAGAACCTATTCTACCGCCAGTCGGATGTGCCGCAGGTAACGGAGCTGACCTGGTATCTATCGTGCTTTACGCCGTATCCGATGCTGGCGAATGCGCACTCGTTCAAAGACAAGAGCGACCGGCTATCCGACGTCAATGCAGGCCTTTTCACTTATCCGGTGCTCATGGCTGCCGATATTCTGCTCTACGATGCGGAGGTAGTGCCCGTGGGCAAAGACCAGATTCAGCACCTGGAAATAGCGCGCGACATTGCCTCGGCTTTCAACAACCGCTACGGCGAAACGTTTGTGTTGCCCCAGGCCCGCGTGGATGCCGAACTAATGACCATCCCTGGCCTCGACGGGCAGAAGATGAGTAAAAGCTACGGCAACATCATCGACATCTTTGCCGAGGAAAAAGCCCTGCTCAAGACTATCCGCAGTATCGTGTCAGACAGCACCCCGCTGGAAGAACCCAAAAACCCCGATACAGACACTACCTTCAAGCTATACTCGCTGCTCGCTACGCCGGCCCAAACGGAGGAAATGCGCCAGCGCTACCTAGCCGGTGGCTACGGCTATGGCCACGCCAAAAAGGAACTGTACGATGTGATTATGACCCGCTTCGCCACGGAGCGAGAGCAATTCAACTTCTTCATAAACAACCCCGCCGAGATTGATGCCCGCCTTGCCGAAGGCGCCCGCAAAGCACAAGCATATGGCTCGGAAGTACTGAATAAAGTGCGCGAAAAGGTAGGCTACCAACGACGCTAATTCTTTAAACTACGGATCCTTCGAATTTCAAGGATTTTGTAGATGCAAGCCGTACTTCCTAAAACAGAAAGCCTTCCCAAACCTAGGAAGGCTTTTTTTATCGAAACGAATTAGAAGAAGCCATTCACAAAACTCAAGGAATCCGCCGAATCCGTGGTCCAGAGAATAGCACTTGATTTGTCATCATTTTGTAACGAACTATGAGTGCGCGTGCGCTTCATGGCTAGTGTGATACGCTACTATCGTGTTGCTAGCTATCTACCATCTTTCCTTGCTATTCATTCGAACACCCATTCTCTCCTTATGACCAACGCAATCAAAACTGGCCTGCTCGCTTATGGCATGTCGGGCAAGGTATTTCATGCACCTTTTGTCGCCACTCACCCTGGCTTTGACTTCCGCGCTATTGTGGAGCGCCACCACAAGCAAGCGTCCCAAGACTACCCCGGCGTTATCAGCTACGATAGCGTGGAAGCATTGCTCGCCGACCCTGAGCTTGAGTTAGTCATTGTAAACACGCCCAGCAACACGCACTTCGAGCTGACGCAGCAAGTTCTGCAAGCAGGCAAACACGTGCTGGTAGAAAAACCGATGGCGGCCTCTTTGGCCGAAGTGCAAACCTTGTTCGACCTAGGTCGGCAGGTGGGCAAGCACGTTTTCGTGTATCAGAATCGCCGCTGGGACAGCGACTTTCAGGCCGTGCAGCAAGTCATTAGCAGTGGGCAGCTGGGGCAGCTCATCGAAGTGCATTTCCGCTACGACCGCTACAAAACTACCCTGAACCCCAAGCCCTTCAAGGAAACGGCGGTGCCCGCCAGCGGCATCGTGTACGACCTAGGCCCGCACTTGCTAGATCAGGTCATTAGCTTGTTTGGCAAGCCCTTGCGCAGCCACAAAACCACCGGCCGCTACCGCGCCAACACACAGGTAGACGACTACTTCACGATGCACTTGCAGTACCCCGACGGGCTAAACGTGTTCGTGACCAGCGGCTTACTCATTGCCAACCCCTTACCTGCGTTTGTGTTACACGGCACCACTGGCAGTTTTCAGAAAGGCCGCGTTGATGTGCAGGAAACCCAGCTTCAGCAAAGTATATCGCCACTAGCGTCGGAGTACGGACAGGAAGCCCCTGATAGCGAAGGCACGCTGACGGTAGTAGGCGCCGGGGATGAGAAAACGACAACGAAAGTACCGTCATTGAAAGGCGACTACACAGGGTTATTCGAGGCCGTGTATCAGACACTGCGCAATGAGGTTGCGTACCCCATCCGGGAAGAACATATTTTATGGCAAATGGCACTTCTTGAACAAAACCCAGGTGATTGGGCGTTCTTAGGATAGACTTGGCAGGGCGTTGGAGAGAACTTAGTGGTGTCTCGTTGTTGACTGATTGCTACTGGAGCAACACCGAGGCGAACAACATCCGCAACGACGAGACGCAAGTACCCGTCTCGACAGTATGCTCAAAACCTAGCTATTGGCACCTCCGCCCTACCGTCTGAAAATAGTTACCTTTACTACACTCCATCATTAAGCGGTTTGCTGACCGGAAACGCAGGGTCAGCCATTCTTCACTAGTAATTCGCTGAACTTTGACGTTTCACGACTTTAATCTCCACGACGACCTGTTGGCCGGCGTGGACGCCATGAATTATTTACAGGCCACGCCCATTCAGGAGCAGGCCATTCCCAAGATTATCGAAGGCAAAGACCTGATTGCTTGCGCCCAAACCGGCACTGGTAAGACTGCAGCTTATCTTATCCCGCTGCTCGATAAAATTTCCCACGCTAACCACGACCACACCAGCACGCTCATCTTGGTGCCTACGCGCGAGCTAGCCACCCAGATCGACGAGCAAGTGACTGGCTTCGGCTACTTCGTGGAAGCGAGCAGCATTGCCATCTATGGCGGCGGTAAAAGCGAAGGGTGGGAACAGCAGAAGCGCGCCCTCACCGGCGGCGCCGACATCATTATCGCCACGCCGGGCCGCCTGATTGCGCACATGCAAATGGGCTATGTTAACTTCGACAAGCTCAACTACCTAGTGCTCGACGAGGCGGATAAGATGATGGACATGGGCTTCTCAGATGACATCCTGAGCATCGTGCGTCACTTGCCGAAAGAGCGCCAGACGCTGCTGTTTTCGGCCACCATGCCCAACAAGATCAAAGAATTCTCGAAGCAGCTGCTAAACCAGCCGGAGGAAATTCGCTTGGCTGTATCGAAGCCGGCGGAGGGCATCAACCAGCAGTTCTATATGGCTTTCGACCGCCAGAAGATCTACTTGTTGGAGCACTTGCTCAAGAGCCAGAATGTGCAAAGCATGGTGCTGTTTACCTCGCAGAAAGCGGCCGTGGGCGGTATTGTGCGGGCAATCAACAAGCTAGGCTACGTAGCCCAGGGCATCTCCTCCGACCGGACGCAGGAAGAGCGGGAGAAGATCATGCGGGAGTTCAAGAACAAGCAGTTTCCGATTTTGGTCGCCACTGACGTGCTGAGCCGCGGCATTGATATCGACTCACTGAGCCACGTGGTGAACTACGACATTCCCCGCGCCGCCGAGGATTATGTGCACCGTATCGGCCGCACGGCCCGCGCCGCGACTACCGGCACGGCCATCACCTTCATCAGCGACCAAGATCAGGACCGCGTGGTGAAGATCGAGAAGCTGATTGAGCGCGAGATAGAAAAGATTAACATCACCGAAGAGCTAGGCCTAGGTCCGGCCCCTGAGTTTGATCCGAAGCGCTTCAGCGGCTTGCGTGGCAAAATTGGGGGACGCGACGGGCGCGGTGGTAGCTCCGACCGCAACGGTCGTGGCCCACGGCGCGAAGGCGACAAGCCCCGCGGTGAAGGCGGCGAGCGTCGGCGCGACGGTGGTCGTGGCCCGCGCCGTGAAGAGCGTCCGGTAGTTGCAGCCCCTGAAAATGGGACAGCGCCCGCCGAAGCAGACGCCACTCCCGTAGTGAAGGAGCCACGGGCCCCTCGCCCACCACGCGCACCCCGCCCAGAAGGCGAAGCGCCGCGTGAGCCGCGCGCCGAAGGAGGCGAACAAACGGAAGGCCAGCGCCGTCGTAAGCGGGGCGGCCGCAACCGCAACGGCCGTCGACCGCACGGGGAAGGCGGCGCACCCGACGCGGTGAGTGCTGCACCAGTAGCACCGAGTGCGGAGTAAGTCTGACAGAAACAAAACAAAAGCCCCCGCTGCGAGAGCAGCGGGGGCTTTTGTTCTTATTATAGCTATTTCTCTACTTCATGCCCGATACTTTTGAAGAACTCTTTTAGTCTTGGATACATACTGTCATCACCTTCAATAATTTCTTGCTGCTCAGTTTGCATGAAACTACACTCCAGACAGACGTTTAAAATAGAAATGATTTTATCTTCTTCATTATAGAAAACAATGGCATCTCGATAGATAGGTTTACACATCCAATAGATTGCATCTTTAACAGGAGTCTCAAGAACCTTGCGCAACCACAATACTTCTGCTGATGTTGCTTGCAATTTCTTTATTGAAACTGCTGAAGCATGAAACACCCCATTGTCATCTGTCAAATAAAGATCTGACAGGTTTTGCTTCCTATTAAACGAGTAAGTTCGTAGATAATGATAATGCAGGGAAGCAATGTACTTACCGCTTGTACTAGTATCAATCACTTCTTGGTTACAGGTTGCAAAGTTTAACCTACCACCTGCCCTACCCCAAATAGCACCGTAAACACTAGCGTCGTCAGGGCCATTTGCTTCAGCAGCGGGTCGAGTTGCATGGATTCTTGGCGCTGCCACACCTGTAAGCCATTACGCAGTAATAGCGGCGTTGCAAGTACAAACAGCCACTGCCAGGGCGAATGATACGTGAGGGCCACGTACACTACAGCGCAGCCGAAACCTAGCACCAACAGTAGCCAGTGGTAACGCCGCGCATGGCTTGGCCCCAACCGCACCGGAATGGTGATTTTGCCGGCTAGCTCATCGGAACGGATGTCGCGAATGTTATTGACGTTTAGCACTGCCGTGGCGAAGCAGCCGAGCGCAGCGGCAGGTAATAGCACGGCCAGGGGTAGCTCACGCGTTTGAAGAAAATACGTACCGCAGACGCCCACCATACCAAAGAAGATAAACACGGATACGTCGCCTAGGCCTGCGTAGCCATAGGGCTTAGAGCCGGCTGTGTAGTTGACGGCCGCCCAAATGGCTGATAAGCCGAGTACGAAGAACGCTCCGAAGATCCAGGCGCCAGCCGTACCTAGGGCCACCCATAGCAGTGCCAAACCGGCCACCAAAGCTAGCAGCCCAAAAATGCTCATGCCACGCTTCATCTGCGCTGGCGTGATAGCGCCGCTTTGCACAGCGCGCTGCGGGCCTTCGCGGTGTACACTATCGGCGCCGTTTTGGGAGTCGCCGTAGTCGTTGGCGAGGTTGCTCAAGATTTGAAGCAAGATGGTGGTCAGCACGGCAAGACCTAGCACTAGGCCGTTGAAGCGGCCAGCAGCAGCTGCTAGGAAACCACCGGTGAAGATGCTAGCTAAGGCCAGCGGCAGTGTGCGCGGCCGAAAAGCTGAAATCCAAGCCTTTACCGGACTAGGAGCGGGAGTTACAGTAGACGACATAAAAGGCAGAATAAGAACACAGCCCTAAAAAACGAAAGAACGTCATGCTAAGCTGGCCGAAGCATTTCCACTATAATGGCATATCCTTTAGCGAGGATTAGCATTGCGGTAGAGATGCTTCGGCCAGCTCAGCATGACGTTCTAGCAAAATAGCCTGAAAAAAATCGGAGCAGTCTTACTTCGTGATAGCTGCTACTAGCTCGTCGCTCAACGGCTTCACCTTCGAAGGGTAAAACGCTACAACATGGCCTTTCTCATCCACGAGGTACTTGCAGAAGTTCCAGGTGGGAGCGTCGGCTACGGCACCATTCTTCTGCTTGTCAGCTAAAAATTTGTAGAGCGGATCAGCATCATCGCCTTTCACTGGAATGGTGCTGAACAGTGGGAACGTTACGCCGTAGTTTTTCTCGCAAAACGAGGCAACTTCCATGTTGGAAGCTAGCTCCTGGTTGAAGCTGTTGGAAGGAAAACCTAGCACCGTTACTTTATCGCCGTACTTCTTGGATAGCTCCTCCAGCTCTTTGTACTGCGGCGTGAAACCGCACTTCGAAGCCGTATTCACGATGAGCAGCTTCTTGCCTTTGTACTTGCTCAGCTTCACGTCTTTGCCGTCGATGGTTTTCACGGTGTAGTCGTACACGGTGCCGGTGGCAGGACGGGGTGCAGTCTCGGTGGTGGCCATAGCAGGCTGAGTGACAAAGGTGCTGGATGATAAGCTGATGGCACCTAGCGTACCCAGCAAAAAGAGGAAAGAAGCTTTCATAAAAAGGGGGAGTTTTATACCCAGCTAACCACAATTGGCAGCCGAATGTTTCAGCAGCCTGAAGGTACGATTTCCTAGCCTGAATTGGATTGTCATTCCACAGAACGCCGGTCACGCTCGATGCCGGGCGGAACCTAGGTAGGCCATTGTTACGGCGACTTAGCTTTCTCCCCGCGCCCGGAACGACAACCAGCGGCTAGCTTAGGTCGTGGGCGGCGTAAGCCACTTCTCGACGGTAACGGGCCGGTACGCCAGCATCTTATCGAGCAAGCCGTTGGGGGTTTCATCTTCCAACAATTGGCGGCGGTTTTCTATTTTGAGCAAGCCTTCCTGCTGCATGGTATCCAGCGCGGCGAGCAGGTGGTTATAGTAGCCATTCACGTTGAGTACGGCCACGGGTTTGGGGTGCAAGCCGAGTTGGCCCCAAGTCAGCACTTCAAACAGCTCTTCTAAGGTGCCATAGCCGCCGGGCATCGCCACGAAGCCCTCGGCCAGGTCGGCCATCATCAGCTTGCGCTCATGCATGGATTTAACGACGTGCAGCTCCGTCAGACCTAGGTGGGCCAGCTCTTTGTTAGCAAGAAAATCAGGAATAACGCCAATGGCCTTGCCACCGTGGCGCAGTACGCCGTCGGCAACGGCACCCATCAGGCCCACGTGGCCACCACCGAAGACGAGTGTCATGCCGCGCTCGGCCAGGGCTCGACCCATGGCATCGGCCTGCTGTCGGTAGATATCATTGTTGCCTATGCTGGCACCGCAGTACACTGCTACACTTTTCATTGATTGAATTTTACTCTAATTACGCTACTTCTTATCATCTAAAATTTGCTGCCGCTCAAAAGGTCTCTGTCATCCTGACGAAGGAAGGACCTTATTCCGTTCGAACGATAATCGTTGCTACGATTCGTTCGGGCAGAACAAGGTCCTTCCTTCGTCAGGATGACAGCAGGATTTCAACAGCCGGTTTACATCCGCTCGGGTACGTCGATACCCAGCAGCCGCATTGATGCTTTGATCATGCGACCGGTTTGCGCCGATAGCGCCACACGGAAATTGCGCTTGGTCTCGTCAACTTCGCCAAACACGGGCACTTCGGTATAGAAGCGGTTGTACGCTTTGGCTAGATCGTAGGCGTACTGCGCAATGATGGCCGGCGACATCGTGTTGGCAGCTTCCGTCACTACGCTGGAATAGCGGGCCAGTTCCTGCACCATACCTACTTCGGTTTCGTGCAAGGCAGGCAGGCTAGCTAGGTCAGCGGTTTCACTTAGACCTAGCTCAGCCGCTTTGCGACGAATAGCGGCAATACGGGCGTGCGAATACTGGATGAACGGTCCTGTATGTCCTTGCAGCTGCACCGACTCTTCCGGGTTGAAGAGCATGCGCTTCTTGGGGTCTACTTTTAGCAGGTAGTATTTCAGGGCACCTAGGCCCAGCATGCGGTAGAGATGCTCGGCTTCCTGCTCGCTTAGGCCTTCGATCTTGCCTAGCTCGTTGGTAGCTTGGCGGGCTGCATCGGTCACTTCCTGCACCAGTTCATCGGCATCGACTACGGTACCTTCGCGGCTTTTCATTTTGCCGGAGGGCAGATCGACCATGCCGTAGCTGAGGTGGTAAATGGCGTCGGCGTAGGGCTTGCCTAGCTTTTTGAGCACCGCCTTCAACACCTGCATGTGGTAGTTCTGCTCGTCGGCAATGACATAGACCGAGAGGTCGTAGCCAAAATCCTGGTACTTCAGCTCGGCCGTACCTAGGTCCTGGGTGATGTACACGCTGGTGCCATCGGCGCGGAGCAGTAGCTTCTCGTCAAGGCCTTCTTCCTTCAGATCTACCCACACGGAGCCGTCGTCTTTGCGGAAGAAAACGCCTTTTTGCAGGCCTTCTTCCACCCGTTCCTTGCCTAGCAGGTACGTTTCCGACTCGTAGTACATCTTGTCGAAATCGACGCCGATGGTGGCGTAGGTTTCGTCGAAGCCTTCGTACACCCAACCGTTCATTTGGCGCCAGAGGCTGACCACTTCCTCGTCGCCGGCTTCCCAGGCACGCAGCATGTCTTGGGCTTCCAGCATCATGGGCGCCTGACGCTTGGCGATGTCGGAGGCCACGCCTTCCGTTTCGAGCTGGCGCACCTGCTCGCGGTAGTGCTTCTCAAACAGCACGTAGTACTTGCCAATGAGGTGGTCGCCTTTGATGCCCGCTTCCTCCGGCGTCTCATTGTGACCAAACTCCTGGTACGCCAGCATCGACTTGCAGATGTGGATGCCGCGGTCGTTCACTAGGTTTGCCTTCGTCACGGTAGCCCCAGTTGCCTTCAGAATCTCGGCCACCGAGTAGCCCAAGAAGTTGTTGCGCAGGTGGCCTAGGTGCAGGGGCTTGTTGGTGTTGGGCGAGGAATACTCCACCACCACGTGCTGCGGCCCGCCGGTGGGCACCGGAGCATTGTCGGGGCGCTGGCTGAGTTCGGTGAAGAGGCGCACCCACTCGCGGTCGGCAATTTCCAGGTTCAAGAAACCTTTCACCACGTTGAAGCCACTCACGCGGGCTTCGTTGGCCACGAGCCACTCGCCCAAGGCTTGCCCAATTTGCTCGGGGCCTTTGCCTAACGTCTTGGTCAGCGGAAACGTAACGAGGGTAAACGAGCCCGCGAAGTCTTTGCGGGTGGGCTGCAAGGTGAGCTGCTCGGCCGGCACCTGCGCGCCGAATGCTTGCTGGATGGCCGCGCTGAGCGCCGCTTTGATGCTATTTTCGAGTTGTTGCACAGAAGAGAGGCTAGGATAACAGCAGATGCGAGCCGGCACCGCGAAGCGGCTACTGCCACAAGCCGAAGCTTGGGCAGCCAGCCGACTCAAAGTCTGCTTCCGATTTCTAGTGCAAAGGTAGAAAGGCTAGGGGAACCTAGGGGAAAAGTTGTTGGGGCACCTAGCCTCTATATCACAAGGTCAGCGTGGCTGGCCCGAACTCCTCGTAATGAATAGCCTCGCGCGGAATACCCATGGCGCTTAGATCTTGTACCTGTTTGCGAATAAAAGGCGTCGGCCCGCACAGATAATAATCCGCTTCCCGCAGCAGGGCACCGCCGTTAAGCCTGCGCAGATCCACAATGCCTTCATAATGCCCCTCTGCTTTCAGGTGGGGCTCCAGCGAGTCGTAGAAGAAGTGCTGGTGCACATTGTCGTAGTCGCTGGCCAGTTGTGCTACAGGTTGGCGGAAGGCGTGTACCGTGGCGTTGCGGCTGCCATGCACCCACATAATTTCGCGTTGGCTGCCAGTCGTTACTAAGTGTTCCAGCATGCTCAGCAGTGGCGTTTGCCCCACCCCACCGCTAACAAACACCACGGGCGTTGGTTTGTCGACCGCCAATACAAAATCGCCGGCCGGTGAAGCTAGCTCCACCATATCGCCCTCCTGCACAAATTCGTGCAAGCGGTTGCTAATCATACCGCTCGGGTGTTGAGGGCTACCAGCTTCTCGCTTCACCGAAATGCGGTAGTATACTTGGTTAGGAGCATTGGAGAGGCTGTATTGGCGCGGTTGAAACAGATTCAGCTCCGGCAAAAACAAGCGCAGGCTTACATACTGTCCGGGCACAAAGGGTGCTACGTTGCCCCCATCCCTGGGGTATAGATAGAAGGAAGTAATTTCTGCCGATTCCGCCACCTTACGACACACAGTGAAGGGACGCCACCCCGTCCAGCCCCCTTCCTGCGCCACTGCGTTGCGATACAGGCCGCTTTCCAAGCTGCTCATTAAAGCGGCTAGCTGTTGGTAAGCCGCTCCCCAAGCATCGAGTAAAGCCGGCGTTGCTGCTTCGCCCAGCACCTCACCAATGGAGGCGAGCAGGTGCTTACCCACAATGGCGTAGTGCTCCGGCCGGATGTCGAGGCTAACGTGCTTGTGCCCGATTTTGGTGAGGGCCCCCACGAGCACCGACGGGTCTTCGATGTGCTCAGCATACGCTAGCACCGCCATAGCCAGCGCGGTTTGCTGCTTGCCATTCTGTTGATTTCCCATGTTGAAGACATTCTTCAACTCAGGATGGTGCGTGAACATGCGCCGATAGAAATACGTGGTCAGTGCTACGCCGTGCTCTTTCAGGGTGCCCACAGTTGCCGTCACCAAACTCTTCTGCTCAGGAGTCATAAAATTTGATTTTTATTACCGGACATTTTTGTCCGGTATTTGGGGAAATAAAAAGTTATCGCTTTAAAAAGGCTAGGCCATCGTGCACCTTCCCTGCTAGCTCGCCAATAGTGTGCGTGCGCAGCAATTCATTGAGTTGGTCGCGAATAGGCAAGAATTGAAAATGCATAGGACACGGCTGTTTGGCCGAACACTGTGGCAGCCCCAACGCACAGCCTTGCAGGATATCGGGCCCATCGATGGCTACTACAATTTGCTTGAGTGTTACGGTGCGTAGCTGTTCCGGCGTTAGCTCAAAGCCCCCGGTGGGCCCCTTCACCGACGTCACCAATTGCTGACGCACCAGGCCCTGTAGCACCTTGGCCGTGAAGGCCTCGGGCGAGTCGATTTCAGCGGCTATGTCTTTCAGGCCTACGCGGCGTCCGAAGTCGGCCGACTGCTGGCCAATGTATATCATGGCCCGTATCCCGTATTCGCACGCCTTGGAAAACATCTGTTTCGAATTTTGATGCAAGATAGAAGCGCATTTTATAAAGGACAAATTTATCCTTTATTATTTTTCAGGGCTTTATTTATTCCCCACGGTGCACAAGTCGGCAGTGCTCAAGCAGATAAATAAAACAAGAGACACGGTTGAGTTCAAACTACCACTCAGTTGACCACGTACAGAAAACCTAGGACCCTTTACCTGCTCACGCCATGACGCTCGCCTCCCTTGATCCCAAGAACCCAGCTAACCCTGCCCTCAAGGATACCGCTGCACAAAATACCACGGATAGCCAACCCGCTACGACGAATGCGTTGCCGCTAACTGAGGAAGTACCAGAAGCCACACCGCAAGCCCAAGCTACAGCAGCGTCGCCCCCTAGCACGCCAAGCTCCGAGGAAGCGACCACGCAAGAAGATACTCTAGCTGATCCGCAAGCATCAGACGCAGACACTGGCGGCTACGATGATACAGATACTGGCGTCAGCAACGACGCAGATGTGCATCCCTTATAAGACAACAGACACGAAAAAGGCTCCTACTAGGTAGGAGCCTTTTCGTTGAGCCAGCTTTTGGATTGCTTATATCTGCCGGTCGCCTACCGTAAAGTCCAGCATCCAGCCCGGATACTCGGGCGCCAGCTTGCTGACCTCATCCAGCTTTTGCAGGTCTTCGGGCGTGAGCTGTACGTCTACAGCTTTCAGGTTGTCTTCCAGTTGGTCCATTTTTTTAGCCCCGATAATTACGCTCGTCACGACGGGCTGATGCAGGAGCCAAGCTAGGGCCACTTGCGCCACGGTAGCGCCCTTGGCTTCGGCCAGCGGCTGCAAAGCGTCGATGATGTCGTAGGCTTTTTCTTTATCCACGGGCGGGAAGTCGAAGCCAGTGCGGCGCGAGCCTTCTTCGCCCTGGTTCTGGCGGGTGTATTTGCCGCTCAGGAAACCGCCCGCCAGCGGGCTCCATACCATCAGGCCCACTTTCTGATCTTGCAGCAACGGCACCAATTCGCGCTCCAGGTCGCGGCCTGCAATGGTGTAGTAGGCTTGCAGCGACACAAACTTCTCGACGTGGTTATAGGTCGAGTACGACAGCGCCTTCATCAGCTGCCAAGCCGCTAGGTTGCTGGCCCCGATGTAGCGCACTTTGCCACTGCGCACAAGGTCGTCGAGGGCGCGCAGGGTTTCTTCCAGCGGCGTGAGCGGGTCGTAGCTATGAATTTGATACAGGTCGATGTAGTCGGTGTTCAGGCGCTTGAGGCTAGCCTCGGCCTGGTCCATGATGTGCTTGCGGGTGAGGCCGACTTGGTTGGGGCCTTCACCCATTTTGCCGCGCACTTTGGTGGCCAGCACTAGGTCGTGGCGGTCGATACCTAGGTTGCGGAAGGATTGGCCGGTCAGTTCCTCCGATAAGCCTTCGGAGTACACGTTGGCCGTGTCGATGAAGTTGATGCCCGCGTCGATGGAGCGCTTCATAATTTCATCTACTTGCTCTTGCCCGAGCGAGCCGATGGCTTGCGCCCAGCCGCGGCCGCCAAAGGTCATGGTGCCGAGGCAGAGCTCCGATACTTTCAGGCCGGTATTGCCTAACAGGTTGTATTTCATGAGGGAGGTGGTGTTGGTTGTGGTACTTGCATAAGGCCTCGCAGCGGGCAATTGTTTGCGGCAGAGCAGGAGCGAGATTTTGGCTTTTTGGCTTCCTAGCCATGCGCTTCCTCCTGGCTGTTCAGCTCTAATGCTAGCCTATGAGCAGGCTATTTCACGACCCTAGCCACCCCATAATTTCCTAGCCATAAGAATTTCCTCAACCAGAGACACTAGTTATTTCCTAGTTATCGTTCAGCAATAAAACCTCTTACGTTCAGCGCTTTACATGTAAACAGGACCCAACTTACCCGGTGGCTTGCCGCCGTGCTACGAAATAAGCCGAGAGGTGCTTTTTCGGCAGATACCCTAGCTATTCCACCTTTATCTATCCATACGTATGCATCCAACAACCAAACTTCTTGGGCTGCTTTTGCTGCTCTTGCGCGTAGACCTCGTTAATGCACAGCCATCGCAGTTTATCACCTTCATTAGTGAAAGTTCAAACGAGCGCCGACCGTTTGTCTACTACCAGGATCAATTTCAGGATAATATTACCCCATTCTTTCGCCTCGATACCGTGGCCGGTCGCTGGCAGCCTTTGCAGATAGCTACGAAAGTGCCCTTGTGCTTCCGCCTTAGTAACGATATGGAGCAAGCTACGATCTATGCGCAGCCAGGAGACACGATTTATGTTCAGACGCACCTCAACAAGTGGCCCTATTACACCTTCCGTGGTTCGAAATCCAGCAAAGTCCGCTTAGCAGAACTCAACTTCTTCACCGAGCTGAATACGCGGCATATTGGAATAGGATTGCCAGACGCTGCGGGGCTGTTTTTCAATGCTCGCTACCCTTTCCAAATGGCAGGTCTTTGCGAGAAGTTTGACCGCCGCATGGCCTTGCTGAAGCGCTACAACGATTCGCTCCACTTAGCGCCTGCTTTCGTCACCTTTGCCTGCCATCGAATTCGGGCTCAGTACCTAACGGCACTTTTCTCCCCCTATTATGGCAAGGAGCGTGTCTTTGACCAGTTCCCTGCTTCTTACATGCAAACGCTCGACGCCATCGGGGTAGAACATTTTTTGACGAACGACACACTCTTATTTACTACCCAGGACTACCGGGTGCTTGCGTACGATTATGTCCGTTACCTGAGCCGCGCCGCTCACGGCACCCCACAGGAGCTAGAGACGATGTACCAACAGGCTAGCTCGGCACTGCGCGGAAGAACCCGCGACTACGCCTTGTTTTACTTGCTTAAACAAAACCTAGGTAAGCACCTGCCTAGCTTCAACTCGTACCTAGAGCGGTTTCGCCGGGACTGCGCTACTCCCGACTACGTGCAGTATATAGACAGCGTAAGTAACCGACCTAGGATACTCCAGCTAGAGCCAGATTTGCTGAACACGCCTCTGCTCAGTACCACTGGCGAAACTTCTACTTGGGCGCAAATGCTAGCACGCAACCGAGGCAAAGTGCTTTATCTTGACTTGTGGGCGAGCTGGTGCGGCCCCTGTCTGGCCGAAATGCCCGCATCAGCTAAACTCCAAACCAAGCTAACTGGCAAAGAGGTGCAGTTCGTCTATTTTTCCGTAGATCGAGACAAAGGCAAGTGGCTCAAATCGTTGGAGAAAGAACAACTAGCCCAACCAGGCACGCAGCATTATCTGCTCGCCCCCGATTCGAAACTAGCGAAGTTCTTGAATGCGCCGCCGATTCCGCGCTACGTCCTGATCGATAAGCAAGGCCAAGCTGCTTCCTTAGACGCCGCCCGCCCGAGCAACCCACCCTTGCTAGCCGACATTGACAACTTATTGAAATAACTCACTACGACATGGTTGTCATGCCGAGCGAAGCAAAGAATTTGGTTTCCCTCTTTAAAGGTTAACCCAGATTCCTCGCTTCGCTCGGAGTGACAATCTTCCTCAACCATTCGCCACCTCGCCCCTAGGTCCGCGCGAAGTGGCTGCTTCCAGCCGCAGCCGCTCCTGAATGGCATCGGTAGCGGCTTCGAGAATATCAAAGGCATTCTGGGCCATCGTGTTTTCGGAGTCGAGCGTGGGATTTATTTCTACCATCTCGAAGCACACCACTCGCTCGTTTTCCAGCAAATGGTGGCACAGGCTAATGGCTTCTTGCACGTTCAGGCCCGCTTCCACGGGCGTGCCGGTGCCTTTGCTGAAGCGCGAATCCAGCGAATCCACATCGAACGACACGTACACCAAGTCGCAGAAGCGCAGGCGCTCGTAGATTTCGCGGGCTACCAGTTTGGGGCCTTTGGCGCGGAACTCGTCGAGCACATAATTTTTGATACCCAGCCTTGCTATCAGTTCATCTTCCTCCTGTTGGGTGTCGCGCACCATCACGTACACAAGGTGTTCGGGCGTGAGTTTGGGGCCGGGCTCCCCTAGGTTTTGCAGACGACGCCAGAAAAATTCGGTTTCGGGCTCCGGCTCGTTGCGCTGCAAGGCACGGTTATCTTCGTTCAGGGCCATGGCCAGCGGCATGCCGTGCATGTTGCCGGAGGGTGTGGTGTAGGGCGAGTGGATGTCGGCGTGGGCGTCGATCCAGACCACGCCGAGCGTTTTCTGTGGGTAAGCCGCTTTGATGCCGGCAATGGTGCCGGCGGCGTTGCTGTGGTCGCCGGCCAGCACCAACGGAAACTCACCGAAACGAAGGGTCTGTTCTACCGTATTAGCAATGCCCTTCAGCACCGTGTACACCGAATCGATGTGCTTGGCGTAAGGGAAGTGGTTTTTGTCGAACAGCACGTGGTTCAGATCGGGCACGGCAACGGCGTTGAAGCGCCGGAAATAATCAGAACCTTTGTTCAGACAAGCAATGCGCAGAGCGTCTATTCCCAGACTCGCCCCACGTGTGCCCGCCCCGAGCTCGGAGCGGACTTCAATGAGCTTAATGCGTTTCATAAAAAACCATGCGCGGCAACGACGGGCAGCCAAAGACCCAGCCGAATACCAGTCGGAGCAGGACCACGTCTCACCGCTCTCGTCCCGGACACCCCCGTAGGAGTACCCGCTACCACCTATCTTTGCCGGCCCTTAAAGGTGCGCAAAAGCCCGCACAAAGGCTAGGTTGTTTTCACTCATCTATAGGCTAGCATGCACGTGTTTTGGCATCTTACCCGTCTTGGCTAATCTTCCATAATCGATGGAATTTCCAGGACCTGTTAGGTGTTTCGGCATGCGCTTTCTAGCGTTTCATCCCACAAGCAACAGACCCATCTCCCTTCAATGGATACCTATCACGACCTGATTTCTCAGACGTTCGACTTTCCTACCCAAGACTTTACCGTACAAAACAACGAGTTGCGCTTCCATGATATTCCGCTGATGGATATCATTAAGAAGCATGGCACGCCGCTGCGTCTCAGCTACTTACCTAAGATCAGCTCCCAAATTCAGCGGGCTAAGAAGTGGTTTGCTGATGGCATCCAGAAAACCGGCTACCAAGGCAGCTATACTTACTGCTACTGCACCAAATCGTCGCATTTCAGCTTTGTGCTGGAAGAGGCCTTGAAAAACGATATTCAGATCGAAACTTCTTCAGGCTTCGATATCAACATCGTGCGGGCGCTCTACACCAAGGGCAAGATCAGCAAGCAGACCTACATCGTCGCCAATGGCTTCAAGCGCGAGCGGTACAAGCGCCACCTTACCGAACTCATCAACGAGGGTTTTGTGAACTGCATGCCCATTCTCGACAACTTAGAAGAGATTGAGTACTACCACGAAAACGTGCGCGAGAAGTGCAACCTAGGGATGCGCCTGGCCTCCGACGAAGAACCTAGGTTTCAGTTTTACACCTCGCGCCTGGGCGTGCGCTACGCCGATGCCATTCCGCTCTACGAGCAGAAGATCAAGGAAGATCCGCGCTTCGAGCTCACGATGCTGCACTACTTCATCAACACGGGCATCAAGGACACGAGCTATTATTGGTCGGAGCTGAGCCGCTTCGTGCACAAGTACTGCGAGTTGCGCAAAGTGTGCCCCACCCTCACCACCATCGACATTGGCGGCGGCTTGCCCATCCAAACCAGCATTCAGCCGGAGTACGATTATGCCTACATGATCGAGGAAATCCTGCGTACCATCAAGCGCATCTGCGCTGAGGAAGGCGTACCGGAGCCGAACATCTTCACCGAGTTTGGCATATTCACCGTGGGCGAAAGTGGCGTAACGCTCTACTCCATCCTGGACGAAAAACTCCAGAACGATAAGGAGTTGTGGTACATGATTGACGGTTCGTTCATCACGAACCTACCAGATACCTGGGCTCTGAACCAGCGCTTTATCATGCTAGCTATCAATGGTTGGCAGAAGTCGTACAAGAAAATCCAACTCGGCGGCCTCACCTGCGACTCGCAAGACTACTACAACGCGGAGAAGCACATCTACCAAGTATTCTTGCCCGAGCGTAAAAACACCGACGAGCAAAAGCTTTACGTCGGGTTCTTCCACACGGGCGCTTACCAGGAAAGCCTCTCCGGCTACGGCGGCATTAAGCACTGCCTGATTCCGGCGCCCAAACACGTTATCCTCGACCGCGCCGAGGATGGCACCCTGACCGACTGGGTTTTTGCCGACGAGCAAGACAGTGAATCGATGATGCGCATCTTAGGGTACCAGAACTAAGGTGCTAGGTATACCGGGCCGGCTCGTCTATGAGCCGGCCCGATCCTTGTACTTCAACCTGAACCATTTCAACTAATCCTCACCCCTCATCATGATTAAAAAATTACTTTTCGTAGCTGTAGTAGCCGTCACTGGTCTTAGCTCCTGCAACAAGAGTGTTTGCCCAGCCTACAGCAACGCTCGAACCCCACATTCAGCAACGCCGAGCCTCTCTGCTAGTGTGTCAGTCCCTGTAGCTCATCAATAGTACTATATCCGGATACTCACGGAGCGATATGTACGCAAGTGGCAGCTTCTCCTATCATAGCTAGGAGAAGCTGCTTTTCTATTTTAGGCAGAATCTTTGCGCTAGGAACGATCTACGCAATTAACTGGTTGGACATTCGTTTTAGAAGCCCAGCATTGTCTTTTATAATCTCTTGCACTTTTACATGAAAAAGCTCCTATTCATCGTCCTGATTGGCTTCGGAGGCTTAAGTTCTTGCCGTACCAAATGCCCCGCATACTCTACCACAAAGCCGGCTACGCACGTTTCTTCGCCTATTACGGCTAGCGCCGCTGCTCCAGCAGCCCGGCAGTAGACTTACCCCTGAAGTAGGATCTCGTAGGCAGAACGTTTTGCTCGTTTCTTGCCAATAAAATATAGCATACTCGCGACTTCTGTTGCGCGACACAAAGCCCTGGCCAGACAGCTAGGGCTTTTGTTTTTGAGTTCTATTAGGGCGGCGGTAAGACACTGTGGTAAAAAGCGAACTTAAGGACCTAGGCACACCAAGCTAATAACGCTCAGCTCATATGACCAGCTCGCCTGAACAACCAGTTCAGTGCTGGCAGCAGCTTCTTACCACTCCATTAAGGCACTAATGCACTACCTTTGTGCCGATAAACTCTCCGAAAAATCTATTTTATTACTACATAAAGTCCATATCTGGATTTTATATTGTTTTTTTGCCATTGGTAAAAAAAGCACTCGAAAGAGAAAGCCTCGTTGCGTACTTCTCACTAGACCCTATTATACCTAGATAGATGCAGGCTTGGCAACGACAAAAGCTGCAACGCAGCGCCTGGTTATCATCATAGAAGCACTCGATCATCAACTTATCTCGCCCTCGACCACAACCAAGTTGCGCCTATACGCTGCGCCATTCCTGACGCCAACACAATGGGTTTCTTGCAGAATTGGCTAGTCCTCAACGTCGCTTTGTTTAGCCAGCGCCACTTGTTTTTGAAACATGACTTCTCATAATTTCTAACAGAAGATAATATGAAACTGAAGCTTTATACGGACTTAAGCCTCCTTGATAAGGGGAAGCCCGTTGAGTTATTAATACCTTTCATCGGTAATTTCGAAGAAAAGCCTGGCTCCGTTACTTATGGAAGGTTCGATAAATTTTTGCAGGAAGGCAAAAACTTCTTAGAGTTAACTACGCTGGAAGAGTGCGACGCTTGCTTGTTACCGATATTCTATGATGTTATCGAAAACCAAGCGGCGTTCGAAAAGAATATCGAATCGTTTGTTAAACGCGTAGAGAGCAGCAATAAGAAGGTATTAGTTTTTGTTGGTCACGATACGCTGGACCTAAATATTAAGATTAAGAACGCTATCATTTTCAACAGTGCTATCAGTAAATCCAAGCAGCCTAAAAATGTATTTCCTTGGCCGCATTTCTTTGAGGACTTCCTAGAAAAATACAGCAGCGGGGTATTAGAAATACGCCCTAAAGGCAGCAAGCCTGTTGTCGGCTTTTGTGGTTATGCTCCTCCCTTGAACACCACGATGGGAAAGGAGAAAATCTTGGGCATGGTCCGGCTAATTGGTAATTATATGGGAATCATGCAGAAATTCCCGGTCAAAGTAGCTCACTCCTACAGAGCCCGGGCCATCATAGGTCTGCAGAAGTCGAAGAAAGTCGTCAATAACTTCAGGCTCAAGAGCAACTTTGCTTTCGGGCCTGATGGCCTCAACACAGGTGCTGCGGCTGAAAGTCCGGAAGAATTTCGGAAGAAATATGTGGAGAATATTATGGAGAGCGACTACACGCTTTGTATTCGAGGATACGGCAATAACTCTGTCCGCTTCTTTGAAACACTGTGCTGCGGACGTATTCCTATTTTCCTAAATACTGACAGCACATTGCCTTTCGAGGAAATAATTGATTGGAGAAGCTTGTGCGTGTGGGTAGAGGAAAAAGATATCGACAGAATCGGAGATATTGTCGCCGACTTTCATAACAACATTTCCGAAGAGGATTACAAGAATCTCCAAAAGAAATTGCGTGGTATTTGGGAAGAGTACATGGCGCCAACCGGATTCTTCAAAAAAATCAGCCTTTTTATTAATGAAAAGAACCTTGTAGCGAGCTAGGCTTGTAAAATAAGTTTCTTACAGAAGCGAGTAGCTAATGCACAATTAATTGTGCATTAGCTACTCGCTTTTTTTGGCGCGCAAAACTAGCGCGTACTTTCTTGGGCTAGGATAATAGCTGTTGCTGCTGCTAGGTTGGTTACTTGGGGTTGATGCGTGGTTTCTTCGGAGTGGCCCACCAGAATTCCTTTTATCCCAACCCGGGCACCGGCCTCTAGGTCCCGCATCCGGTCTCCCACAAGCCAGCACTGGCTAGGGTCCAGATGAAAGCGGGCAATAGCTTTTTCCAGCATCAGCGACCCCGGCTTGCGCGCTAGCGATTCACTCACCGATGGATGCGAGGGCGCGAAGTAAAACGCATCGATCAGGTTTCCGCAGGCCTGCTGCAGCTTATCGTGGCAGAGACGCATTTGGGAGGCGGTGTACAACCCTTTCGCGATTCCGGCTTGGTTCGTCACCACAATCAGGTAATAGCCCGCTGCCTTCAACTGGGCTAGGCTTTCAGGAACCCCGTGTAGCACCGTAAAATCTTCGGGGCGCCACACATAGTCGCCCATTTCCTCGTTTAGTACACCGTCGCGGTCTAGGAAAACGGCCTTATGCAACTGAGGTGCTACTGGCACGGAAGAATTTGTGTTCGTCATCAAGCCAAAGGTATGCTAGCTAGCCGACATGCCTAAAAAATTAACCTAGCTAGTGAATTACCCGAAAAAATGATTGTTACTCCTAGTAGTACAAGCGCCCAAGGTTAGCGTGATGGTTACCTTTGTCGCTGGGCAGAATGTGGCTGATGCTTCTGCTTATTCAACCTATCTTTTTCGTAGAGATCTATCATGGTAGCTATTTTGGGTGGCGGCATTTCAGGCCTTACGCTGGCCTATTACCTGCAGAAAGCAGGTATTAGCTACGATCTGTTCGAGGCTAGCTCGACACCGGGCGGCAACCTGCGCACAGCCCAAGTAGATGACTATCTGCTCGAAACAGGTCCGAATTCGCTCCAGCTTAGCCCGGAACTGCTGGATCTGTTCACCGACCTAGGTTTGGTGGATGAAATTGAAGACACGGCGGCCGTAAGCGCCAACCGCTATGTATTGCGTGATGGTCGCTATCAAAAGCTTCCTAGCTCGCCACCGGCGCTGCTTGCTAATCGTTTTTTCAGCTTTAAAGCAAAGCTGAACATGTTACGCGAGCTGAGCCGCTCGCCGCTCCCAACCAACCCCGATGAAACTCTCGCAGCGTTTTTCCGACGCCGGTTTGGAGCTGAAATTGTAGACTATGCACTTAACCCATTCATCTCGGGCATTTATGCCGGCGACCCTGAGAAGCTACTTGTGCACAAAACGTTTCCGAAGCTAGCGGAATTGGAGCAAACCTACGGCTCGGTGCTGCGGGGCCTAGCGAAAAGCGGTGGCGCGGGTGGGCGCCGGCGTATCGTCTCGCTGCGGCAAGGCCTTCAGCAATTGCCAGCCACGTTGGCAGCTCAGCTTACCCATTACCATGGGGGGCAAACCGTTACGGCACTTACGCGCGCCTCAGATGGGCACTACCATCTTCAACTCGCCAGTGGGCCCGCACCGCAGGCGTACACTAGTGTTGTGCTAGCATTGCCTACGTACGCCGCTGCTCCGTTGCTCGAAGATTTGTTTCCAGAGGCGGCTACGGCTTTAGCGGCTGTGTATTATCCGGCTATGGCCGCTATCTACACTGCCTACCACCGCGCCGATGTAACTCACCCGCTCGATGGTTTTGGCGCACTTCACCCCAAAGTAGAGCAGCCCTACGCCGCCGGCAGCATCTGGAGCAGCTCTATCTACCCAAAACGCAGCCCAGCCGATCAGGTACTATTTACCACCTTTGTTGGTGGAAGTCAATATCAGGAACAGGCTCAACAATCGGCGGCCGAGCAGCAGCAAGCCGTGCACACGGAGCTTGCTCGCTACTACGGCATCAAGGCTACTGCCCCGCTCTGGCAAACTCGCTATTATTGGGAGCGTGCCATTCCGCAGTTCGACAGCCGTATTGTCGGGGCACACGCCGCCACCGATGCTTTGGCAACTGAGAACATCTACGCGGCGGCCAATTGGCGGGCGGGCGTGGGCGTGCCCGATTGCGTGCGTCACGCCCAGCAGCTAGCGGAAAAAATTATTCGCAGCGTCCCCCACTTCTTATCTTTGGCACAATGAACAGTGGGCTGGTTCTAATTCCGACGTACAATGAGCGCGAAAATGCGGAACTGATCATCCGTAAAGTCTTTTCGTTGCCCAAACCTTTTGATTTGCTTGTTATCGACGATGGCTCACCCGATGGCACCGCCGACATTGTGCGGAGTCTGATGCAGGAGTTTCCAGGACGACTTTTTCTGGAAGAGCGCAAAGGTAAGATGGGGCTTGGCACCGCGTATATCCACGGATTTCGGTGGGCATTGATGCGGGATTACGAGTACGTGTTTGAGATGGACGCCGACTTCTCCCACAACCCCGACGATTTATTGAAGCTTCATAATGCTTGTGCCGTAGATGGCTACGACCTAGCTATTGGCTCACGCTACATCCAGGGCGTGAACGTGGTGAACTGGCCCATGGACCGCGTACTGATGTCGTGGTTCGCGTCGGCGTACGTACGCTTTGTCACGGGTATGCCGATTATGGACGCAACGGCAGGCTTCAAATGCTACACGGCCCGGGTACTGCGCACGGTGTTGCGTCACCGTATTCGCTTTGTGGGCTACGCCTTCCAGATTGAAATGAAGTGGCTGGCCTATAAGTACGGTTTTCGCATTAAGGAGGTGCCCATCATCTTCACAGATCGGACTCGCGGCGCTTCCAAAATGTCGAAGGGCATCTTCAAAGAGGCTTTCTTCGGTGTGGTGCAAATGAAGGTGTACAGTTGGTTTCACCGCTTCAAGCGAGCCACAGCCGATAGCAGCCACAATACCTCCGACGCTATTTCGGTGACGGCCGCAACCTCGACCCCAAAATCGCGGTAAGCCTTGGTATAGTTCTGCTCCGTGTCGGAAACGGAGCTAGGCCTAGTCTGGCGCTGCGTATGGAAAACACTCCTATCTTTTGGGTCGGATTCAACATTTTCGTTCTGGGAATGCTGATGCTCGACCTTCTTGTGTTCAACCGTAAAGCTCACGTGGTGAGAATGCGGGAGGCCCTAGGGTGGAGCTGTTTTTGGATAGTCTTGTCACTATGCTTCAACTTCCTCGTGTATCGCACGATGGGCCGGCAAGCCGGCTTGGAGTTTCTCACGGGCTACCTCATTGAAAAGTCGTTGAGCGTCGACAACTTGTTCGTCTTTCTGCTCATTTTCAGCTACTTCAAGATACCTCAGCAATATCAGCACAAGATTCTCTTTTGGGGAATCATTGGGGCTTTGGTTTTGCGGGCAGTCTTTATTCTGGCGGGGGCAGCGTTGCTGGCCAAATTTCACATCTTGCTTTATGTACTTGGGGCTTTTCTGGTGTACACAGGCGTGCGAATGGCTATCAGCGCCGGCGAACCAGAAATCGACCCGGACAATAACCCCGTCGTAAAGTTTCTGAGTCGCTACATGCCCGTGACCAGCAAGCTAGAAGGCGACAAGTTTTTCGTGCGCAAGGATAAGCTTCTGTTTGCCACTCCGCTGTTTGTGGTGCTCTTAATGGTTGAAACAACCGACGTAGTTTTTGCCGCCGATTCTATTCCAGCCATCCTCGCCGTTTCGCGTGACACTTTCGTTGTGTACACGTCCAACGTGTTTGCTTTGCTAGGTTTGCGGGCTATGTATTTTGCCTTGGCAGGCCTGATGAAGCTCTTTCATTACTTGCACTATGGGTTGGCGCTTATCCTCGTTTTTATCGGTTTCAAGCTGCTGACTACTGATTACTTAGCTACCCGTGGCTATGAGATTCCGATGAGTATTTCGCTTGGACTGGTTGGGCTCATTCTGGCTGGCTCCGTCTTGCTGTCGGTCTTACTGCCTAAGAAGGAAGAAAGGGAAGAAATCGAATCCTAGCTTCTGGCAAAGGCTCATTTTCCTTTCACTGCGCACTTATTACGAAAAAAGCCTCACTGATCTGCTTCAGTGAGGCTTTTTTCGTAATAAGTGCGCAGGTACTTGCGACTCTTAACTTAGGGGCGCGGCGGCACTGCTGGCTGCTCTTCTGGCGTATTACTGTTCACCCCGGCATCTGGAGCGGCATTGCCGCCTAGCAAATCAATCAGGTTAAGTGGCTCAAACTGAGAAGAATCAGCGGCGGCCGTTCGGGTGGTGTCGCGGGCCGTTACGATATACTTGCGGGCTGGCCCATTGAGTGCTACACCAAGTGCCATATTTTCGCGGTCGGCGGGCGTAATCATGCCACGCTCCACCATAATGTCGGCGATGAGACGGTAGAAGTAGCGCGCACTCCCACGCAAATTGCCGTAGCTATCGAAGGAATAGCGGTAAAACTTGGGCTTGGGAATGATGCTAGCTAGGTACAAGCTTTCCGACAGATTGAGGTTGGCGGGCTGCTTGTCGAAGTAGAAGCGGGCGGCGTCCTTCACACCATAGATTTTTGGTCCCCACTCGATGATGTTCAGGTACACCTCAAACATCCGCTCTTTGCTCACTAGCCGCGTATTTTCGATCAACCAGACGATAAGCATTTCTTCCACCTTGCGGGCCACCGTCTTCTGCCGCGTCAGAAACACATTCTTCACCAGCTGCATCGAAATGGTACTTCCCCCGCGGGCAAAGCGCCGCTCCTTTAGGTTTTGAATAGCTGACTTCACGAAGGCCTTTTCCATGAAGCCTTTGTGGGTGAAAAAGCGTGGGTCCTCCGCCGTTTGAATTGCGCTCTTAAGGTAACGCGACACCTCATCGTACGGCACAAAATTCTTGTTGCTAGGTCCTACCAAAAACGTTTTGATAGAGTCGCCTTTGTCGTTGTAAGCGGTATAGGGGAAATCTTCGTTGAGCTTGTTTAGGTTTTCCCGCCCAAAGCGGGTGATGCGAAAATTCTTGCCTCGCAGCGATGAATCAAACTTCAAGCTATCCACCTGATTCATATCCAAGGCGGTGTGCAGGCTGTAGGTGAGGGTACCTTCTCCCTGCATGCCTTCTACCTCCTCAAACATGCCTTCTGGCAGCGAAGCAAAAAAGTCGTTCGCAGGAGTTTCCGCCGAGGTAATGTCCGCCGAGACTTGCAGGCCTGCCAATAAGTCGCTGCGCTTCCGGATCCCGTTTATTTTACGCCCAATGACCCGCTGGGGCACCGGTAGCTTGCGGATGCTGAATGTAGGGTAAAACTCGATGCGATTGAGGCGCACTTTGGTCCCCTTTTCGAGCGCCATCGAGGCTTGTCCGAGCTTCGTAACGAAGTTGATGCCGCCGTGTTTTACCACAATGTCGCGCGCAGCTAGCTTGGGCTGGTTGAGCACAAAGTGTGTGGCCGAAGCCGAGCCGCGCAGCGTTAGCTGCTCATCCTCGAACTCTTTTCCATCTAGGCTCATGCGCAGCGTATCGAACTGCACCCGCGCATTGAGGCGCCGTTGCAGATACGGCAACGTGACCGGCTGCCGATTTAGGCCGTACACCTGCGCCGCTAACTCGTAGTCGCCGGCTTCCACGTGCCCGCTGATACCTAGGTTGTTGGAAACCGAGTCGATAGTAGCCGATAGCTGGCCCGTAATGTTTCCGTCTTCAATGGTGAGCCCAGGCATAGCGATTCGCACTTGGTGCCGCGGGCTCTCATAGGTGACGAGGAAGTTCTTGAAGGCCGCCTCGCCTGGAATGTTATCGAAGCCGGCTTCTAATAAATCGTTTAGTAAGAGGCCATAGTTGGTGCCTTTCGTGGTATCACGCGGGGCTACCGGCTGCGTTTTCTTCTTCCGGTAGAGAAAGGAGTAGTTATCCGTGGCAGCGGTTTTGCGAGCTGTGAGGCGGGCGTTATCAATTTGCAGGTTGCTGAAGACAGGCCGCCCCGCAAATAATGACCGCACGCTTAGGGAAGCATCAATGCTGGAAGCACGCAACAGCGTGTCGCGCCCCGTAGGCACCAGCGCGACACCGTTAATCCGAACCGAGTTCAGGTCGGTGAAGCGAGCAGGCCCTAGGGTGAGCTGCGCCGGATATTTGCGCTCTACTTTGGCTTTCACTTGTGCCAACGCATACTCTAGTAATTGCTGGCGCTTGAGCAGAAATGCAGCCAGTGCCAAGCCCAAAAGCACGACGACAATGCCGAAGCCAATACCTATTTTTTTCTTTACAGCAGAATTCACGCGTAGTAGCAAGGGGAGAGAATTGCGGGCGGGTCCGGTGAAGACAGCATCGGGCCCAACGCCGCATAGAGCACAAAGGTAGCGAAAACCAGTACGACCCGCTTCGCCAAGCGTGACGGCTTTCGCTACCTTTGGCACGTCGGCCATTTTCAACGCTATGTCATTCCCCACAACTCTGACACCTCTCACCGCCGTTTCGCCCCTCGATGGGCGTTATCACCGCCAAACAGCGCCGCTAGCGCCTTATTTCTCGGAGCTAGCCCTGATTCGCTACCGCGTGCTGGTAGAAGTGGAATACTTTATTGCGCTCTGCCAATTGCCGTTGCCGCAGCTGACGGGCGTCAACCCCGACCTTTTTCCGTCGTTGCGCAACATTTACCACACCTTCGGCGCCCAGCAAGCGGAAGCAGTGAAAGCCTATGAGCGCGTGACCAATCACGACGTGAAAGCGGTGGAGTACTTTCTGCGTGACCAGTT
Source organism: Hymenobacter crusticola (assembly GCF_002154225.1). Taxonomy (GTDB): domain Bacteria; phylum Bacteroidota; class Bacteroidia; order Cytophagales; family Hymenobacteraceae; genus Hymenobacter; species Hymenobacter crusticola. Next base: position 8,064 of record NZ_MTSE01000004.1, on the reverse strand, counting down.
CACGGCGCTCGACCTAGGTCAGTACTTGGAGTTCATCCACTTCGGACTTACTTCCCAAGACGTCAACAATACAGCTATTCCGCTGAGCCTGAAGGAAGCGCTGCTGCAAGTACTGCTGCCGGCTTACGCCCAGGTCCGCAACCAGCTCGCTAATCGGGCTGAAGAGTGGCAAGCGGTACCCATGCTTGCCCGCACGCACGGGCAACCTGCTTCCCCTACGCGCTTGGGCAAAGAAATAGCAGTGTTTGTGGCGCGGCTCGATGCGCAAGTGGAATTACTGGGGCAGGTACCTTTCGGGGCCAAGTTTGGCGGGGCCACGGGCAACTTCAATGCCCACCACGTTGCCTACCCGCAGATTGACTGGCATGCGTTTGCCAATACGTTTGTAAACGACACTCTCCAGCTACACCGCAGCTACCCCACCACGCAGATTGAGCACTACGACCACCTCGCCGCTACTTGCGACGGATTGAAACGGCTCAATACCATTCTCATCGACCTAGCCCGCGATGTGTGGCAGTATATTTCGATGGGTTATTTCCGGCAAACAATCAAGGCAGGCGAGGTTGGTTCGTCGGCCATGCCGCACAAAGTCAACCCCATTGATTTCGAAAATGCGGAAGGCAACCTAGGTGTCGCCAATGCGCTGCTGGAGCACCTAGCCACGAAGCTCCCCATCTCCCGCCTCCAGCGCGACCTCACTGACTCGACGGTGCTGCGCAACCTAGGCGTCCCCCTTGGCCACACGCTCATCGCCCTGACTTCGCTGCAGCGTGGCCTGAATAAGCTAGCTCTCGATGAAGAAACTCTACGCCGCGACTTGGAAGCCAACTGGCCGGTCGTAGCCGAAGCTATCCAAACAATTCTGCGCCGCGAAAACTACCCTGATCCGTACAACGCGTTGAAGGCCCTAACGCGCACGGGCACGTCCATCTCAGCCGAAACCATCCGCGAGTTCGTGGAAACGCTTGAGGTGAGTGAAGCAGTGAAAGCAGAGTTGCGCGCTATTTCGCCGCTGAATTACCTAGGTATTTAGGCCCCTAGCTTTGGGTCTACCTACGGGCAAGGCTGCTTGCTTGCCGCTGCTTAGCGGCAAGCGCTAGTCGGGCTCCGGCTTCCTTATCTTCGCTTTAACGCTGTTTCTAAGAACTTCCATGCCTGAGCTCAACGGCATCCTTGTCCATCCCGACTGCCGCCATTTTCGCGGTGATATTCCGTGCCGCCCTAATAAGGAAAATGGCTATTTATGCGCCGATTGTCCGGTATATGCTCCCGTTCAGGAGCGCATTCTTCTTATTAAGCTAGGGGCCATCGGCGACGTTATCCGCACAACTCCTTTGCTACGTCGTTTGCGCCGAGAATATCCGGCGGCAAAAATTACTTGGCTCACGCTTACACCCGCTATCCTGCCGGCCGACGCTGTCGATGAAATTCTGAAGCTAGACCTAGCTTCCACCTTGCATTTGCAAGCCCGCGAGTTCGACTTGCTCTTCAACCTCGACAAGGACAAGGAAGCTTGTGCCCTGCACGACACCATCCGGGCCAAGCAGAAGTTTGGCTATACGCTGCATCCAGAATATGGCGTAGCCTGGCCTGGGAACGACTTAGCGAATCACAAGTTTCTGACGGGGGTTTTCGATCAGTTGAGCCTACAGAACCAAAAACCCTATCCTCAGGAAATCTTTGAGCTCTGTGGCTACGAATTCCAGGGCGAAGAATACGTGTTCGATACCCACCAAGACAAAGGTTATAGCTGGAATGCACTGCCCATCGGTAAGCCGCGCGTGGGCCTGAACACCGGCTGTGGCGACCGGTGGACAACCCGCCTGTGGTCTGATGAAAAGTGGATTTCGTTGATTGAGCAACTTCAGCAAGCCGGGTATGCGCCCGTGCTGCTCGGCGGGGCGGCCGAAGACGAGCGCAATCTACGCCTGAACGCCGCTACCGGTGCCACTTACTTAGGGCATTTTCCCTTAGAGCAATTCATCAATTTGCTCTACCAAATGGATGTCATCGTAACGCAGGTGACCATGGCCATGCACATCAGTATTGCTCTACAGAAGCCAACGGTGCTGATGAACAACATCTTCAACGCCTACGAATTTGACCTCTACGGCCGCGGTCAGATCGTGCAGCCTGATCGGCAATGCGTGTGCTTTTACCGCGGTACTTGTAAGCTAGGTACCAGTTGCATGGAAGATTTACCGGCTGATAAAGTCTTCCGTGCAGTTCAAGCTAGCGTAAACGCATAGCCACTTTGCTTGCTCCACCAACGAGCCTAGGTTCTGGCTGCGCGTAGTACGCACCACCAGAACCTAGGTTTTTTTATTCGGCTACTGCTTTTAAGGCTGCCACCATTTCGGCCCAAGAAAACTGCTTTTTACGCGCCCATACGCCGGCAGCAAACTCTGCTTCTCGTTCGTTTTCGTAGAAATCGACTAAGGCATCGGCAATGGCTTTTGGCTGTGCTTTGGTGACGTAGCCTACTTCACCCGCCGGAATTAGCTCGGCCAAGCCGCCCACATCAGTCACGAGCATGGGGCGCTCAAAGTGATAGGCAATCTGCGAAACGCCGCTTTGCGTTGCGTTTTTGTAAGGTTGCACTACCATATCGGCCGCGCAGAAATAGTCCGCTACTTGCTCATTCGGGATAAAGTCGGTGGCTCGCACCAGCCGATTTTCCAGGTTGTACTTCTGTATGAGGGCTTCATAAGGCGCCGCATCTTCATAATACTCGCCGGCAATGATGAGCTTCACGGGCAATTTTGCTAACCGCTCATCTGCAAAAGCCTCCAGCAGAATATCTAACCCTTTATACGCCCGGATGAACCCGAAAAAGAGTAGGTACCTAAAGGCTGGATCTAGGTTTAAAGCGTGCAAGGCCACAGCCTTGGGTTTGAGCGGGCCAAAGTTGTCGTAGAGCGGGTGGGGTTGATAGCGCGCAGGTTGTTTAAAGCGCAAACGGCGCAAATCGGCCAGCACTGCCCGCGACATCGTCACGAAGCCATGGCAAGCTGCTAGGAAGTAACGGGTAAAAGGCCGGTCGCCGGGCCGTTTTTCGTGCGGAATTACATTATCGGTAATGGCCACTACGCGCGTGTGCCCATTACGTCGAACCCGACGGGCAATGCTGCCCAAGGCAGGCCCCATGAGGGGCAGCCAAAAGCGAAACACCACCAAGTCTGGTTTTTCACGGCGCAGCTTCTCTCCGACGCTCCACCAGGTTAGCGGATTTACGGAGTTGATGCTAACTTCTATGTCGAGGTCAGTTGGGCCAGGCTCCGTGCTAAACTGCGTTTGCCCCGGAAATAGAAAGTTAGGGTATTGTAGGCTGAAGGTAATAATGCGCACTTCATCACCGGCTTCGCGGAAAGCCCGCGCCAATCGTTCGTTGTAGGTAGCTAAACCGCCCCGCAACGGATAAGCCGGCCCAATGATGACAACCTTTTTCATTCAATAGTTACCAGTTAATAGCTCGCTATTTTTGCCCTAGCGAGGCTAAAAGATCAATAAAAATTGATAGATGCCAACTGTTAACTGATATTCAGCTTATCTCGAATTAGATACTGGTTGCGGCGGGGTCCATTGAGTTGCGTCATTTCGGCCAAAAAGCCCGCTAAGAAGAGTTGGACTCCAACAACGACCGCCACCAGCGCCAGAAAGAATAGTGGCTGCGCCGTCACGTCGCGGGCGCGCAGATTTTGCATTGCCAGATAGATCTTCTCTCCTACCAGCCACAACGTAATTAACATACCTAGCAAGAAGGATAGGGTGCCCATTGTGCCGAAAAAGTGCATCGGGCGGCGACGAAACCGGCTCACAAATGTGATGGAAAGCAAATCTAGGAAGCCATACACGAAGCGTTCTAAGCCAAATTTGGTGACACCGTACTTGCGCTCCTGATGTTGCACAGCTTTCTCGCCAATGCGACCAAAGCCGTTCCACTTGGCAATCACCGGAATGTAGCGGTGCATCTCGCCGTATACCTCTATTCCTTTCACCACACGCTGGTCGTAGGATTTGAGACCACAATTAAAGTCGTGCAGGTTAATCCCCGATATCCAACGGGTTACGCCGTTGAATAATTTTGTTGGGATGGTTTTGCTGAGGGGGTCGTAGCGCTTCTTCTTCCAACCGCTAACTAAGTCATAGCGGTCCTCCACAATCATGCGGTACAGCTCCGGCAACTCCTCAGGCGAATCCTGCAAGTCCGCATCCATTGTGCACACAACGCGCCCTGTCGCAGCTTCGAAAGCGGTATTCAGCGCCGCTGACTTGCCATAGTTGCGGTTGAAGCGAATGCCTCGCAAGTGTGTATCGGTCTGGGCTAGCTCCTCTATAACATCCCACGAGTTATCCGTACTGCCGTCATCTACCAAAATAATCTCGTAGGTGAGACCATGTTGCGTGAGCACACGGTTGATCCAGCGCGTCAATTCAGGTAATGACTCGGCTTCGTTGAGCAGCGGAATAACAATAGAAAGCTCAACGGGAAAATGCTGCGATGAACGCTTACTCAAACTCAGGGCGATTATGCTTCGTGAAGGCCGTAACAATTAGCCCTATAATAAAACCAGTGATAGCGCTGCTCATCAGACCCTTCCCAATCTGCAAGGGCGATGTTAGCTTTTCTTCGCTCAAGTCTTCCAAACTCTTGTCAATTTGAGCCTCGGTTACGTTTGGCAATGAACTTAACCAAGCCTCCATATCCGTACGCATCCTACCGATATAGTCAGGATCAATAAAATTGACATAGATATAGTTGAACAATCCCGACAGCAACCCTGATATCAAGGAAAGGATAAGCACGATTACTAGGCCCTGCTTGTAGGTCATAAAGCCATTGTTGTTCTGCTTGAAGAAACGATGTGCTAGAACGGCTCCAATGATATAAACGACTATTGCAGCACTCAAGTACACTGAAAACTTGAAGGAAAGCTCTGTGACTCGCATTACAAAGTCGACAATAAGCCACACCATCCCCGTGAGAAGTCCATAGCGGATGGCAACTGAAGTAGGGGTGACAGCACCAGTAGCAGTAACGGTATTTTCCATGTGTGAACTAGGTTAATCGTGTGAAGACAAAGATTAAACTAAGGTTACTTTCGCAGAAAAATTCCACCAGGTATAGCAAACAGCAATCCGAGGATCAGCTTTTTGCTGAGTTCATCTTGAGCTAGCTCCTGTGGCGTACGTGCTATATTCTGCTGGTCTAACTTGTACCGCTCTACCCCTCCTGGCTGTTTCAAGTAATAAGAGCGTGCGCTCTGTAATATTTTCGTAGCCTCTTCAGCATTTCGTTCCAATAATCTAGGATCAGCGCTACGAGCAAAACCGTACAGTGTAACCGCCGAAACAACTGAAGCAAATACCGCCGTGAGTAGCCCCGTCAAAATTGCCTTGCCTATTCCTGGCCCTGTTGGGTAATAGCGACGCACAAACCACTGACTTCCGATAACAACGAAGGGAACCAGTGGAGTCGTCATTAAGCGGCGCGGGCCATAAGGGTTGCTGCCCGTTACCATCAATAGTACCACCCAGACCAAAGCCAGAATACCTAGGACAGTACCAAATAACAAGGCGGTTCGAAGCACAGGCTGCGCGGGAGCATTAGTCAATTTCACGTGATTAAACTGAGGCAGCAAGTTAAATGATTTGCGCCAACTATGCTGATGCTTGGTTTAAGCGGCGGTGGCGATAGGCGTCCGCAAAGCTGGTTCGCGCTTTTTCCCAAAGCGCAAGAGTAGCACTTCTGCCAACAGACAGGCCAATGCCAATCCCAAACAATAGCGCCACAGCGGTGTGCCTACCCGCTCTGCCTTATACTGCGCCGCTACCGACTCACCGGCATTCGCGTCATACACCCGTACGTTAGGCCGATCAGGGCCAATCATCGCGCGTAACTCTTGCGTAGAGTAGTGTGCTAGGTCTGATTCGCGTTTGTCGAAGTTAAATGCAAGGGTAGTTATAGGCTGTCCATTGCGAGAAAGTTGGTAGAATCCTGGCGTTTGCATACTCGATGGTACATCAAAACTTAATTCACCTGCTTTCTCTCGTTGTGCTGGAATAAAGGTCAAACTGTCTTTTTTGAGCTTGAAAACACGTTCTGCGCCGCTTCCTTTGCCTTCCAACGTTAACGCGATAGTATGTTCATCAAGCCGGTACGCTGGTTGCTGATTATTGCGGTAGCTCTGGATAGCTAAGCGATACATCACCGGGACAAATAATGCTTGGTTAGCAAAATCCGAGTACCCCCCACTGAGTGGGGCTGAAAATAAATACACCATTCCTTCTCCGCTTGGGAAGCCTGCTAAGTAGCCTTCTCCGTCGCGCATTTGCAACACTTCTGTCCCCGACCGTGACCAACGTAATACTGGCGCTGCCTTAGGCATTACAGTAGGTCGACTCTGCTGGGCAAATACATCTTTAAAAAATGGATTTTGTAAGCTTGGTGCAGCTAAATCTCGGAGCACCGGTTTACCTGTGGGAATAGACTCCCATTGAATAGGCGTCAATCCTAGGTCATGGAAGAAAGCGTTATACGACTGTCGTGCCGCAAGCTCTGATGGTGGCACGATAACCAACGTAGCACCTTTTTGTACTGCTTGGCGCAGGTTTTCGCGTAAGGTAGCTTCCATGCGCGGTACCTCTTGCAGTACTATCAGGTTGGCAGTACCTAAGGTACTGTAATTCACTCCATACGGCTTACTTAAGGTATAATCGAATAAAGGCTCGTTCGCATATAGTTGCTGGGTTACTGCGCTATTTGCGGCTAGCTCCTCTATCTTGATCTTTGGTGCTGGCTGTAGAGTGAAGTAGTAAGTATTATCGAATGTTACTGGAAAGTCATCTACTTCTACTCGGCACTTCTGTAATTCTCTACTATGCAAACGGGTGCGCACTACACTGATGCTATTTCTCCCTGCTTTCACTGACGCTTGAAAAGCCGCAGCCTGCCTTTCGCCGATAAATAGCTTTACCTGACAGTTATTTGCATCGACGTTGCCTCCGTTACGCAGCCGAATACGAATTACTATATCAGCGTCTGCTCGTACAAAAGCGTCATCCAACGTGACGCTATCTACGTAAACATTCTTCCCTACTTCATCAGCGGTAGGTACTAGAAATACTTGTTGTGTAGTATCTAGTGTAGCCAGTAACTGCGGAGAAAAATCGTTTTTCTGGAAATCAGAGAATAAATAAACTTGTGCTTGTTCCTTTCTGTCGTTAGCAAACAAACGAGATGCTGACTTTATCAGGGATGTAGAATGGCCTGATACACCTAGCTGCTCCACCATAGCTTGGTAAGCCTTCCCTGTTAATTTTTGATGTGGCTTATCAAGTAACTCAAAGTATGTGGAGGCAGGGTACGCCGAGGTTAAACCCCGTGCCTCTTCTACAGCCTTATCAAAAGCTGTCTGCTCTTCTTTTGCCTGCACTTGCATGCTAGGCGAAGTATCTACTAAAACCTTAACTATGTCTTTGCTCCTACTCTGTTGTGGAGCGGGTAAAAAGGGTTGACAAAACATCAACACTAAAAATAAGACAAACCCCAATCGAGCCAACAGAACAAGTAAGTGTTTAATTTTCTGCTGACGAGCTGTCACTAGCTTTATCTCTTGAATAAAACTAGTATTACTAAAGAAGACTCGCTTAGGTCTTCGTAATTCAAATAAGTGAATGATGACAGGGATTGCTAAAGCCAACAATCCGTACAAAAACCATGGATACGTAAAGGACATACTCATTACTTAGGTCTGTTGCCGCAGTTCTATAACGCAACAAAACTTGAAATAATAGCAACAATCGACAAGAATGTTTCTTCGAATACGTCGATCTCTTATGATAGCTATTCAATGACAGTTTCGAAAGGCTTGTTCTAACTTTGAGCTTTTCGCTTTCACTCAACAAGCATGTAGTCTATATGCTAGAAGAAGTTAGATAAACAACAAAAACAAAGCTGTACTAGCTACTGTAATTTGGCCTACTTATCTCCCTAGGGTGTCTGCCGATGGCGCGTCCCCAAAGGGTAGGGGGGCTAAAACGCGAGCAGCCCCGGGGGGT
>NZ_MTSE01000039.1 GCF_002154225.1 Hymenobacter crusticola | reverse complement strand
GACTAGTGCTACGATTACTTCGCTAGTTAGCTAGTGTATCCTTACTTGAACGGGCGTTTATGTAATGATACAAACTCGGCCGTAATCTTCTGCGACCTGCTTGGCAGCCATCGTACTACATCATAAAGGGTCATTGCTCCGCTTTCCTCTTATTTCTATCGAAACGATGCCGTGCTACGTCGCCTACTTCCGCGTGAGTACCGCCTGTCAAGGGCAATCCGGTTTAGACTTGGAAGCGCAACAGGCGGTCGCACGGAACTTCGTGGAACCCAAGGCGAGCATCGTGGCCGAGTTTACCGAAGTGGAGAGTGGGCGCAAGAACAGCCAGCCCTAACTGCAGGCCACCATCAACCGCGCCAAGCATGAGGGAGCGGGGATACTCGTGGCCAAGCTCGACCGATTGACTCGTAACGTCGCCTTCCTCACAGCCCTGCTGAAAAGCCACGTGCGCTTCAAAGCGGTGGACCTACTTGTCGCCGACGAATTTACCCTGCATATCCTAGCGGCGTGGAGCAGAAGGAAGCCACCGCCATCTCGACCCGGACCAAAGATGCGCTCGCCGTCAAAAAAGCGATAAGGTTCCAACTCAGCACCCCGGCCAATCTGACAGCGGAGTCGTGGGAGAAGTCGTGGGTCTCACTGCAACGCAATGCCCAAACCAATATTAACAACCGGCAGGCCAAGCAGCTGGCAATCCTAGTGCGAGCAACAGGTGTGAGTTTGCAGGAGATAGCGGCTCGGCTCAATGAATCGGGGTATCTGACAAGAAGGGGCAAGACCTTTCACCCTATAGGCGTGAGACGGCTATTACCTGACGGGACTATTTCTGCACTAGCACAAGAAAAGAATAGTATAGACCAAATTAGTGATGAGTCAAGGCCTGTGTGAGTCACGCCTCTAACACCGCTAATTTTTCAATTAATGAAAGGTTGAATTCTATGCTGTTGTCCGCATAATGTGCCCGTCGGTGGCAGTTCGGGCACAAGGCGATTACGTGCTCAGGGGCGTCCGGTCCGCCGTCTGCCAATCGTAAGGTATGATGAGGCTCCAAGTAGGGTGCTTTGGTTTTGGTTAGGAACGGAGCCTGTTCTGCACAACCTTCGCACTGGCCGTTCGCCCGTTTCAGTACATACATGCGAATTGCTTGGGACCTTTTGCGCACGAGTGTTACCCGTTGTGAGGGGGTACTGCCTTGACTCGCCTTCGCTTTCGCCAGCTGACGAAGCTCTTCCAGTGACATACGATCGATTTGTGTAGCGGTGGTAGCGGAATACATTCCTTCCGCGTCACTTTGCGAGTTGGCCGGGGTAGGACCTGTGCTATCCACCGCCAGCTCAAATATTATGGCTAGGCGGGAAACCCCACTGGTATCGAGTCTTTCCTCGACATGATGGCCTAAGTAGGAGGCTTCTCCCACATAGCGGACCTTGCCTTTGCCGATGGTTTTTGACGCTTCAAATAAGTAAACAGCCTTACCCAACAGCTCATGGTCCCGAAGCGCTTTGTTGCTGCCTATCATGGTCATATCTCCTTGCTGCCCTTCGCCCGTATAACAAAACACGCCATCCTTACGATAGGCATCGCGATAGCCGTGGACGTGGCCAGAATCGCTAGTAAAGAGAAAAATGGCCGCAAACCGGCTCGGAGTAGAGATGCCTCCTTGTTGTTGCCCACCGTACGGTTGATGAATCTCCTGTCGTCGGTTATATGTTCGTCCTATTTCAAATAGAATAGTATTGTGCGTTTGCATGAAGGTTACTGGTTGATTTATAATGCGCAGACTTCAATTATATCATGCAGTACTTTTCTGGTCTACTGCTGAATTATTTAGCTAAAGTAATTTTGCAATTATTGATGAATTCTAATTGGATCGGACACAGAGTTAAGGTAGATAATTCAGCCGGTCAGCTTCTAACTAGTGAGGTCAGCGATAACCTAAGGCGAAGTGGCGACGGTCGAGGTTGAAGCAGGTAGTCTAGCGCGTCCAGATAGTGTTGTGCTGTTTATCGGACGACACCCCGCGTGCTTTGGTTGCTGCACCAGACGAAATATACGTCTGACTTGTGTACTTCAGTTCTAGACTACTTCACTCGATCCGTGGTTCATTTCCTTGCAGAAGAAACTAGATGCCAGTGGGCCTAACCCCTCTCACGGTAAATAGGACTGAACTTGGTAAATTGTTACTCCTCTCTAGCGCCATCGGCACCAAGAGTCACAAAAACGGCGAATGTTTCACTCTCAACATGGATAATTCAACGCGACTTGCCCAACGCATCAAAGAATTTCAGCACCTAATCGGCGTGCCGAAATACAACAGCGTCATTGCCGCCCTGATTACGGAAGTGTTTGCTTTACCTATCGAGGAAATTTCGGTCGATTATCAGTCCCCTAACCCCTCCCGACACAGAACCACCCAGGAGGCAACCACCGGTAAAGAAAGTTACCGCATCTTCATTCGCGCTACTGGAGAACCGGGCCACGACAGGATGCTCTTGTTTGATATCCTGCACGAGTTGGGCCATTTTCACGACCCGGTGAGGTTGCCCATCGGGCAGCCAATTGACTCAATTCTACAGCGTGACCGAGAGCTGCAAGCCTGGCAGTGGGCGGACGAGAAATTCAACCAGTACCCCGAACTCGAAGCAGACTGGGCTCTATACAAGGCACATCAACGGCGGTGTCTAGGTACCTATGGCATTGGCTAACCTGAATCAAGGTGGCGCGAAACCATATGCCGTTCTGCTGGCTTATTGCCAGGTGGTGAAGCTGACGTTCTTCGATGACTTGGACCACACATCGGTGTTTCCCTTAATGCGGGCAGCAGGGTGGCCATTCATTCCGTCGACGCGCTGTACTGCAACGCCCAAGGCTGGGTGTCCGAAGAACGCGCCTTTGCCGAGACCTTCCAATAGGAGGATGGGTTTCTGAAGTAATATATCAGTACTATCTCACAGGAAGACGAGTACCACGACTAATCACCAGGAGGCCGCCATCGGCGGCGCGCGAAAGTTACATCCCCTTACTACCCCATGATTCAGAAGCCCATCTACACGTTCGATATTCTGCTGCCCGTCTTGGACAAATTCTTGTCTGTGTACGAAAAGGAAACTTTTCTTTTGAACTATCCCTATCCAAAGCCGCCGCGCAAGCCCAAAGCTGAGCGGCGGTGCCGCTTCTGTGGTCGCAGCGGCCTGGAAACGAAGTTCAAGAATGAAGCCCACCTGATTCCTCACCTGCTGGGCAACGAGCATCTGGTCTCGGATTTCGAGTGCGACGCGTGCAACCTAAAGTTTTCGGCATTCGAGAACGATTTGGCGAACTACCTGGGCATTTTCCGCACGGTGCGCGGGGGCAAAGGCAAGGATAAGGTGCCCACCTTCAAATCCAGCAATAAACAGGTGACGGCCCGGCCCGGCCCTTTCATGGGCGTCACGGGCGGCATCCTGATCGAGCGCACCAGCCTGGATAACGATGCCTTCGATATCCGCGATGAGCAAGGCCTAACGGAGGTGAAGGTGGTCAAAAACCCCTACGTGCCCATCAAGGTTTATAAAGCTTTTCTGAAAATGGCGTTATCGGTGTTGGATGCTGCCCACATCAGCCAGTACGAGCGCCTGCTGCGTGTACTCGACGGAACTTTGTCGGACGAGGCCTTAAAGCCGGCCCCGGTGGTGCATCATGTACTGCCCAGCCAGTACGCCCTGCTACACCCCCATTGCTTTATGTTCCGCAAAAAAGATCCGCAGGCCCGGCAGCTGACCCACCAGTTCTACCTGCGCTACCAACATCACGTCTTTTGCGTGCCGCTGCCGTTGCACGACGAGGACATTGCGCGGGGCCTTTTCGACGGAGAGGAGTTGAAGCAGCGCTGGTGCCCGCCCCTGCTCTTCGAACCGCCCGGAGACTCGGCGGACCGCTCTCGGATGGAGCCTCTGTATCTGGCGTCGCACGAGGTGGTGCGTGAAGAGGAAATCATGCAGATCCAAATGCCTCCTGATGCCATCACTAGTACAGTAGCACTGGATTTGACAACGGGCGAGCCGGCCCCGGCGGTCTTCGATCCAAGCGAGGTGAAGCGGATTTTTCTAGCGCCGCGTGGCTCCCGTCTACAGTTTCCGGGGGCGGACCCGCTAGCAAGGACCTCAGAGCCGCCCCAGCAACCGTCTGCTCCAGAAAATGGCTAAATGACAAACTGCCCGGCTGGCAAGTACTGACCTGCTGGCCCAGCATGCGTTGTATCTAGAGCCTATACCTGCGTGGCTACGTGGCAGCCGGTAGGGACTAGCCTAACTAACTGTCCTAACGGAATATTTCAGTTCTTACTCTTATCCTACCCCTATAGAGTGGAACTCGGAAGAAATACTGATCTGATGTACGTGTCGTGTGTCAAACGAAACAGCCTTGTTCTAGATTGACTAGGTTCGAAGGCGTAGTTTAGTAGCGCGTTAACGCACTTATTATACTCGCTACCTTTCTGAAAATTTTATGGCTTTTGAAGGCTTTGAGGAAGATTTTGAACAAGAAGATAAGGAGCAACAAGCCGTTGCGGCAGCGAAACGAATTATTCAAATCATCAAGGAAGCGCGTGAAAAACCAGAGCAATCCCAGCGCCGATGGATTTGGGAGTTGATGCAAAACGCCAAGGATGAACGCCCTGATACCGGCGTTTTAATTCGGGTCGAACGCACAACGGACCGATTAACCTTTGCCCATAATGGCCGCCCTTTTCAGCTCAAGCATCAGATCAGCCTGATTAAAGGCAGCAGTAGCAAATCCGTTGGGACACCGGATCAGGGAATCACCGGCAAATTTGGTACGGGTTTCATCAGCACGCACATCCTATCTAAGCAGGTAGAAGTAGGGGGCATTGTAGCTCATAAAGGAGCATATGGCCAATTCAAGCTTACCCTAGATCGTACGGGCGAGACCCCAAAAGAACTGGTGCAGAAGATGCTGGCATTAGAAGCGGAGGCGAAGGCTCTTCCGCATACCTCTGGGTTCACGGTGTTAGAAAACTATACCCTCGGACGGTTGCCCCACGACACAACCTTTTCCTATATTTTGGAATCAGAGCGGCAGCAGGAAGCTGCTGAATATGGGTTGAAGGACCTAGTACATACCCTGCCTTATACGCTTGTCAATTTGTACAATCAGATTGGACAGGTGGAAATCCGAGATTCCCTCAATGGAATTGAAAAGGTATATCAGTGCACGTTACTTGAGTTATCTGCAGGACTTGTTAAAGCTTACCAGGTCACAATTACGGATTCGGATCCTACGCGGAATTTGGTACGGACTATCCTTCAGTATGATGCGGGGGCAATTAAATTGTTAGCGGAAGTAGAAGAAACGGAGGAAGGAACCTATGCTTTAAAAGAGGCCACTGCCCCGATGCCTCTGCTGTACTGGGATTTTCCCCTGATTGGGACAGAAGACTTCTACTTTCCTTTTGTACTCAATGGACAGCCCTTTCATCCTACTCAGCCCCGCGACGGACTTGAGCTGAACGCTGCGGAAGAACATACAGTTATCCATAACCGACGGCTCTTGGAAGAAGCACAGCAAGCCGCCTTGGCCTTTTCTGAATGGCTGTTAGAGAAGAAGACACGCAACACGTACTTTCTCGCTACTACGCACCTCCCAGCCCCCTTGCTTGCAGGCAAAGATGCCCAGAACGCGCGGGAATGGTATAGAGCCTTGCAAGAACAGTGGAGGGCCAAACTATTGGATCTGAAGCTCGTCGAAACTGAAGTGGGAGAATCAGTGCAGCTCCGTAAAGCGCGTATTCCACGCTTAGATGCTGCGCATGCCACACGAAAAGACCATGAGGCACTGTGGAATTTAGCGGCACCTTTGCTGGGGCTTGGCGTGGTGCCTCGTCGGGATTTGCTCAAGAAGTGGCTGGATGTATTAGGCAGTGGGGAAGAAGCCAAGTCATGGCAAATGAACCTGTGGGTCAGTCAAAGTGACTTATTGGAGGAAGTAGCCAAGGCAACGAATCTGGAAGGGCTGTTGGTCGCAGAAACGATGGAAGACCGGTTAGCGTGGTTGAACCAACTATATGCGTTGGTAATCGAGCACAAGGGCCTCGAATTGCTGAACAAGCATGCCGTAATTCCCAACCATCAAGGTGATTTTTGCCTTCTATCCAAGTTGCGCCAAGAGGACAAAGATGATCAAGTGCCGTCTCCCGTGCTTGACATTCTAGCTCTCGCTGGGAGAGACTGGCGGCCGACTCAAATTCACGCGCAAATCATGCTGCCGCTACTTCCGCAGGACCAAGTGCGGGGGTTGAAAAAAGCCTCGGATGAACTCCGGGAAGTGCTGAATAAGGATCTTACGGCCCGGGTGCACGGGGTGTTGAGCCCGGGGTTTTTTAGGCATTGGGGGCGTCAAGTTGCACAGCAGATCTTAGCTGCTATCCTGCGGTTGGAGGGCCCCGGATCCGATGCGAAATCTTTTAAGTCGCAATTGCTGCCGCTAGCCCAAGTATTGTTAAAGTTGGACCAACCGGCGCAACCCGTAGTGCGCTTAGGAGAGTTTGATTTCAAACCGGCAACCTATTTGATGGTGTTGCTAATTAATCAAAACCTGTCCGCTGCAGCGACCCTCAAGGGCTTAACCACGGAACTAGGATACGAGGGAAAGCAACAAGCGGTACGCTGGCTGGACACCTATCTAACCTTGCTGGCCGGGAGCAAAGAGTATGGCGACCTTCTGAATGAAGGCGCTCTGGTACCAAATCGATTAGATGAGCTCAAGCCATGGAATACACTTTTGGATTACGGCAGTGTAACCCAACCGCTTGATTTAGAGCTGCTGCATATTCTTGCTGCTTTAGACCCGTCGAAGAACAAATTGCCTGTCTTAGTGGGCGATGGAATCGCAATCAAGCGAGGAGATCCCTACGTGTATACGTTTGAGCAGCTTGGAAAAGAATTTATACCTCTGTTGGAAGAGGTTCAAAGAAAAGGGACTTACCGAGACCACACAACATCCCTTTCTGACTTTGTAAAATGGTGTAGCAAAAAGCCTGAGCTAGCCAAAGCCTATCTACGCGATCTCCTAGACGCAGGCATCAACCACCGGGTGAGCTATATGCTCATGGAGCTCAATGGCGGAACAGGCTATATCATGGAATTAGCTAAGAAGCCTGATGCTCTTCCGGGGCTGATGGAAATTGTTGATTCTGGAGTAGATGTAGACCAGTTGGTGGCCATTTCCAAAACCGGGGTGAATATGGATCAGTTGCTAGCCATTGCACACTTGGCCGCCGATGACACGGCCTTGATGGAGCGATTCTTATCCTTGGATAAGCAACGTAAAGACGATTTCGCAAACTTCCGGCATATGCAACGGATCGGTGCTGCGATGGAAAAAGTCTTCAGAGCAGCACTGGAACAGGCGGGGGTTACTGCCGAGGTGGACCGAGAAAAGGATGAGGCAAAAGCAGAGATCCGATACAAAGGAATTGGGTCGTATGACTTTGCCATTGTCAATTCCAGCGAACCGCAAAAACGCTTTTACATTGAGTTGAAGTCGTACTTAAAGATGGATAACCCTCAACCCATCCGTATGGCTGTTTCCCAAGCCCGGGAAGCGGCAACCGGAACTGTGCCCTTTGCCTTATGCGTGGTGGGACGCGAGGGAAGTTCAGACCATGTCTCTATCGAAGATATAGAAGCCAATTTGCTGTATGTGAAAGGGCTAGCGATCCATCTTTATCCTATTGTACAAGAAATAACTGAATTAGAACGACTCCAGCAGCAAAGTAATGATGTATGGCTAGATGTTCCGGACATCACCGCTAGCAAAGTAAGATTGTCACATGCTTTCATAAGGCGTAAACCTTCGACCTTTAGTGACTTAATTAAAGACATTACTATTGCGTTGCACTAATGCCTTCTCTAACAAAAGAGGTAATAGGAAAACAGTAGCGAAAAATAATGTTAATGTTCTACCAATCAGATTATTGACTATAGAAATCATGCAGCTGTACAACTGAGTTGGTGATTTACCTCCATTTGTTTAATAACACACATGCTTCTGATTTGAACTTAAAAAAAATAAACTCCTGTAATCACAACGGTTACAGGAGTTTACAGAATTTAGAATAGATTACTTCTTTGATTTTATATTATCTCTTCTGTTCTTTTCCTCTTTCAACATATTATAAAGTAAGTAACGGAGATATTCTTTTGAATCAATATCTGATATTACGATGTCTAGCTTATACATGATATCAAAAAGCTGGTGAATAGTACGAATCTCTTCATCTAATGTTTTCGCAATATCGCCAACAATAAATGGCTTCAAGTTCGTGTCGCCATTCACTCTTTTCTGTAATAAATGTCTTATTTGGTCAGGCTCTTTAATATTCTCTATGAATGAGATATCATTGTAGAGTTTCTTTTCAATCCCTTTGATATCATTCGCAAGCTCTAGTTTTTCTATTGCCTTCTTGGGTTTATAGCTATGATGAATAGAAGCTATTTCATAATCTATTTCACGTGGGGCAAGATATATCTCACGGGTTTCAGAACCACTTTTATATAGAATAGAGGCAATCCCTGAGAACTTAAGTGCTTCTCGTTTAAGCTCGTCATTAGATAACTGAATCATATGTTTTACTTGACAAGTATTGCCAACTTTCTCGAAGCCCACCTTCTCAAAAAATACCCGTATGTGCGATTCACTGTATTCGCACAAGCTAATTATATAGCTATCCTTTGAACCTAATATGTTCTTATGTAAGGAAATAAGAGCAATGAAAACAGAGACGCCAATATTGTAGTCAACATATTTGTTTGATACAATGCCTCTAAGAAAGTATTTATCTTCCTTGTCCTTTAGGAGTCTATACTTTTGTACAAGCCTGCTGTCTTCTTTGCTGAAGATATCACGCAAGAGCTCGAGATTCTTGATGACTAACGAGCCATGCCCATTCTTAAATAATTCGTTCGCGTAGTTGCTCAGGCTGTGTAGTCTAGCAAATAAAGCAGATTTTGAAGAATAGACAGGAGCCGCCGTAATACTACCTTCTTCTAATAGCTCACTGTGAGCTTCAAGGGTACTATTGGGGAACGATACATCTTTTAGGTTAGAGAACTTAATCTCAATAGACTTTTCGTCGTAACTTTTATTAAAGCCTAAATCCAGATAATCAGAAGTGATATCCAGTTTGAGATAATGCTTGCTTTCAGTATCCACTGAATTAACGAGCATGGTAGCTCCTGGGATATTAATGAAGTCATCTTTAATGCTATCAATACCTAGTAGCTCACACAACTTGTCCGCAAATGGACTATGTTCTATAAGCTTTAAGGCGTCTTTTACTAATATGCCTTTATCCTGAGGAAGATAATCTTTAGGAATAAAGCTTTTCGTTCTTGGGTCGAAATCTTCTTTAGAAATCATCAGTGAAATATCGAAATAGATGGATAACTCAACCCAATAGAAACTACCAACTCTGATGAGCTAGCAGTTTCCGTTGAATCAAGCGTTCATAGATTAGCCCTGGCTGGACTCTGGATCATTTCCGTAACTGTTCCGGTCACGGATCTGGCCATTCGGGCGGTGGATAAATACTTCGCCCTGACGCTGAATAGCGATCTGGCGAGCGGCCTCTGTAGCCGCCGCTTGCGTTGGGGCCGTGACAGTCACACGCTTGTTGCCCTCCGTTCTAACTGCCCAGGCGTTACCGCTTGGGACTACATGGATGTTTTTCTTGCTCATGGCAAAAATGTTGAAAGGGTAATAGAAATTGCTTCTCATTGCGGAGAAAAGACAAATCGCCGGGCCTCGCAACAGGGCAAAGTCATGTTGTGCAACTGAAATCAGTTACCTTTGCACCCTCACTTGAAAAAGAAGGAGTACCATCTGGGGAGACTATTCCCAGACCTGTAAGCCACGCTACCACACGTTTTTTTACAACTTCTTCTAAGACAGTCGTTACGGCCATGTAATGACTGTCTTTTTATGTCTAGTTTTTGGATTTAGTGAGTGAAAGGCACCTGTGATAACAGCCATGTTGTCACAGGCTACCTAGAATAATCTCTACTTTATACTAGGGGTTCTACCTCTACCTCTGGGCCTTCGTCTTCGCCCAAATCACCAGAGTGATACTTCTTGTTTAGCTTCTCGAAGTAGACGTAGATGTCGTAAGTGTTAGCTCCTTCCCGTACCCATTGTTGCGCAGTAGCTAGCGCTACTTCCAAGTAATGGATATAGGCTTGACGTCCATCACTGCCACGAATACCACGCCCGTCTTTGTCCTTGCCACGATTCAAAAACAGATTCTTCTGGTCGTAGACCATCTGACGAGCTTCCTTATTTTTAGAACCAGAAGGAAGGTTATCCATCAATATCCTGCGCAGAGAATAATAAAGCTTGTGCGAGGTATCAGGCTTCTGCTCATCTTGAATCTGTGGTAGAGAATCTAAGTCTTCTGACTCTTCTCCTATGCCAAAGTCAAGTTCAGGGTTAAGAGACCGGGAGCGGTCAGCATCGCGTAGAATGCGAGCTCGCCGTTCCTCATCTAGCCTGCGTTTTTCCTCGTCGGCTTCTTGGCCAGGACCCTTGCTTGTCGCATCATCTGATGGACGGCTTGGCTCATCCTGGCCAAGCCCGCCTAAAAGGTCTGGTAATTCGTCGTCTTCTGACATAGATATAAGGGTGAGGAAACTTATTGGTTTGATAAAGCAGCTTTGATGGTATCCACATCCGAGGTGAGCGTCTTTTTGCCCCACGGATGACTCTTCAGACGAGTGATGGCAACGTCAGCAGTCGGAATGAACTGATTGAAGCGCTGGTAGCCCAACTTATTGCCTTTAATAGCTTCATCGTAGGAGTAGAAGTCATAAATAATACTCGGGTGAACACCGTGCTTCTTAGCGTAATCACGCACTACCGACTCGATCTGGATGAAAGGACGTACTTTCTCCATTTTTTCGGCGCTGAATAAATAGTCCCGCGCGAATTTATTAGCTTGTTCCTCCATCAAGAACAAGTCTTGATCATCGCTGATGTGGTACACCATTTCCTTCACCTTCGTGTAATCGAAGAGGATATGATGAATTTCGTGTAGCAACGCAAACCACATAGTGCTGTATTTGGTCTTGGTTTTACCATCCATTTGGCAGGCTAAGACAATACATGGCTTATTGTCGACAATGAACGTTGCGCCACGGGTTTGCAGCGTGGGTAGCGAAGACTGCACAATGACCGTAATGCCAATGTTATAAAGAGCTCTAGCTACGGTTAGTAATCCATTGGTTTCGTGAGTAGAGTAAGGGCGAATCTTGCTAACCATTTCTTCCAGTGCATGCATAGAGAAACGATTAGGGTTGGCAATCTTCTCGAATTGTAGAAAGGCCGCTTTCACCCACATCTCTCTGTTCTTGTCGTTTGAGTCACGACGAGTACGGCTAAAAAGTACGCCATTCATCCCGCGAGTGTAGTCATAGATGCTATCGAAGCCAAAGAAAGCTACTAACTGTTGCTCGATGGCATCGAAATCATCACAGGTATCAATGATGCTAGCACGCTTAAGAGCATCTATGTCAAAGTTGTTAATAATATAGTTCGCCTTAGTGACGCGTTCTATCTGACCAACTGTTTGTGCGTCTAGGTTAGAGACATATATCTTCACTAGCTCCTCCATATTCATGCCGAGAAACTGCTTTATCTTCAGCATAGTAACGATGTCTATTTTCTGCATTTCGCCTTTTAGTAGGCGTTGCAAGGACAGGCGTTCCATGTTCAGCAAAGAGCTTAGTTGCCGTTGTGTAAGGTTGAGCTTTTGCCGGCGTTCTTCTAATAAAACAGGAAGACCTTTAGTCTCGTCTGTCGCTAGCAGTTGAAATATCTCGGCTAGGAGGCGGTCTTGAGAGCTCTGGTCTGAATTAGGATTCATGGCGCCGAGTGGATTTGGCTAAAAATGTAGCCACAAATATAAGAGTAAGTACGACTACTAAGGTATTTAGTTTACATTTATTTAGTAGTCATGAATGCCAATGTCTTTGGCGTTCATGATTTCTTTTCTAATACTCAATATTCTATCTGTACCTACCGGATCTTTGAAACTACGCTTAATGCGTAGAGATCCTCTGGGCAACAATGAACCGCAACTCCCGCCTACACCACTGGAGAGAATAGCTGCTATAAGTAGTCCTTTTAGCCTGTTTCACTCGTTGGTGCTATCCATTCGATTCACTACGGAGAGTTCTGCAACAGCCACAACCCTTATTCGAACTAGCTAGTTGCCTCGTAGCTTCGTGGCGGTTCTGTCACTTCGGACCTGCTTTTGTCTCTATGTCGCTTTCTACTGATCTACCCGCCTTTGCCACGCTGCTGGCGCACGTAAAACAAGCGATTCGCCAAACCCAGCTGCAAGCCGTGCGGGCAGCCAACCGGGAATTGCTCGTGCTTTATTGGCGCATTGGCCGCTTGATTTTGGACCAACAGGCGCAACAAGGTTGGGGGGCCAAGGTCATTGACCAACTCGCGGCTGAACTGCAGCGCGAGTTCCCCGCCATGCAGGGACTCTCGGCGCGTAATCTCAAGTACATGCGGCGCTTTGCCCAGGCCTATGCCGATGAAACGTTTGTGCAAGCGACGCTTGCACAAATTCCCTGGTACCATCACCTGACCCTGCTGGAGAAAGTCAAAGACGCCGCCATGCGCCTGCTCTACGTGGAGGCCACGGCGCGCCATGGCTGGTCGCGGGACGTGTTGGTGCATCAGATCGAAAGTGGATATCACCTGCGCCAGGGCAAAGCCGTCACCAACTTTGCTCGTATCTTGCCTCCAGCGGACTCGGAGCTGGCGCAGCAAACCCTGAAGGATCCTTACCTCTTCGACTTTCTGACCTTAACGGACAACTTCAAGGAGCGGGATCTGCAACGTGGCTTGATCGAGCACATTACCAAGTTCCTACTCGAACTCGGCAGTGGTTTTGCCTACGTGGGCCAGCAAGTACCATTACAAGTCGGCGGGCAGGACTACTATTTGGACTTGCTCTTCTATCACCTGCAGCTACGCGCCTATGTGGTGGTCGAACTCAAGACCACCGAGTTCAAGCCCGAGTACACGGGCAAGCTCAACTTCTATTTGGCGGCGGTGGATGATCAGCGGCGGCACCCCCAGGATGCGCCCACCATCGGGTTACTTTTGTGCAAAAGCCGCAATAACATCGTGGCGGAGTATGCCCTCCGGGACGTACACAAACCCATTGGCATTGCCGAGTACCGGCTTACCGAAGCACTGCCGGAAGGGCTACAAGCCTCCTTGCCCAGCATTGCGGCGCTGGAACAAACGCTGCGTAGCCGCCCCGCCGCCCCGGAGCCCGCAGCTGATTCGCCACCCGAACCTGAGTGACCAGATCTATTAGGCGATTATCGGCAGGATCTCCGGTGGGCAGCGGCTACGTCATCACATCGAAGCAGGAGAAGGATGCTGCTAGCGCTGGACGCATCGCCCATGTTCTTGGCAGAAAGTACAGCTTTCTCATTGAAGCGAGAATAAGCTTGTACGTTGATTGCTGAACAACTTTTCTGAACGGTTTTTACCCATTTTCCTCTTCCTAATTGCCCTTCCTCAGGTGGAATAAGTTGTTCAATAAAACGAGTGTGGCTGTTGCAGAACTCCTGGCTAGGCATTGGATCGATAGTAGCGAGATTTGAAACTGGCTAAAATGCCTCGGTAACGCTGTTATTTTGGGCACATAAAGGGCTGAGTATACCTTTTCTATGCTATAGATTGGGTTCTGCAACAGCCACGAGTGTTTAGTTGACCTTTGGCTGACCGACAGCGCTTCAAAAAATACCCGAAACTAGGTAGCTTGTACGGCTCGTCCGAATGCCAAATTTGCTGGAAAAGACCCACGGCCTCGGCCCCTTTTTGTTCCTACGATACTACCGACTGCGAATCCTCATGAAAAACCCATCCCGCTTCTTCTCCTTTGTTGCCACCTTAAGCCTGCTCTTGGCCTTGGCCGGAATCTTCATGGTGGGCTACTATTCTGGCCGCAACGACTCCTTGGCGAAGCTGGGGTGGGGGCTGTGCTGGGGGGGCATCTTGCTCGTCTTCGCCTCCGTTATGTATAAAAAACAAAAGGGCAACCCAGACAGTCCGCGCTAAGAAGACACGGATGAATTATGGCCTAGTGCCGTGCAGATGGGCTTGCTCGCTTAGGTTCACTGAAACGGTGATTTAAATACGTTGTTATGGCCTTATACAAGCTGCAAAGGGTCGTGGCTGTTGCAGAACCCTATTTGTATTCCGGATAAGCTATGTTTGACCCCTCGTTTACGGAAAATAGCTGCTATAAACAGGCTTTTTAGCCTGTTCCACTCGTTGGTGCTATTCATCCGATTCACTATTGGGAGTTCTGCAACAGCCACGGTCGTTTGCAGCATGTAAAAGGGCTTAACCTCAGCCCCCGGCACAAGCCCCGCGCGCCCCGCGCCGGACGACCACGTAGCCGATGTACGCCTCCCCATTAGGTGCCGGCAACTGGACCAAGCGGCGCCCGCGAAGCACGAACCGGCAGCGGGGCTGCTGGCGGCTGATGGTGGTGCCGGGGTCAGCGCTCAGCAGCAAGGTGTCGCCTTGGAATCGATAAGTCCCGCGTGCGTGGATGTCGCGTTCGAAGTGGCCGAAGGCAAACGTACCGTCCTGGTAGAGGCCTAGCCACACACCCCCCACCGATGCTTCGCGGGAGGCAGCCATACACAAGCCTGCCTTGGGCGGGTCCTCCGTGAGAATGGAGGCAGCAAGCAGGGCCACAGCCCCCAGCACCAAGCCTAAGACAACCAGGAGCAGTTTCCGCAACCGCAGGAGGAACGTTCGCATCGGCCAGTAGAAAATGTAAGGGGGCAGATCTAGGGAGCTGCACAAATTACGCTC
This sequence comes from Hymenobacter crusticola, assembly GCF_002154225.1. Taxonomy (GTDB): domain Bacteria; phylum Bacteroidota; class Bacteroidia; order Cytophagales; family Hymenobacteraceae; genus Hymenobacter; species Hymenobacter crusticola. The sequence goes on along the minus strand of NZ_MTSE01000039.1, from coordinate 4,640 downwards.
CTTTCGGTGAACGGCAGGAATCAGCTTGACACTCGGTGGTCGGTTGGTCGTTGTAGCGCGGGGTGAGTGTACGAAACTTGTCTACCAGTCAAAGTTTACGAAATGACCCGCAGGAAGGAGTTTGGCAAATGCCCAAATCGGGGCCTATTTCCTGCCAAAGTACCATGCCGAGCGCAGCGGGCAAACGAACCAAAAATGCACTAATTCCAAGAGTGGGGCTATAAGCAGCATTATGTAAATCAGCTTTTCCCAGAAAGCCGCCAGCGTGTCAGCTTAGGTCTATTTCTTGCTTTCGTACCGTACTCCCTGCTGAAGACGTCTGTATGTCACACTCCTGGTTTACCTGGCTTTCTTTCTCCGTTATAACCCTGGCAAGTTGCTCTTCTTCCGACGTGGAGCTGAAGCGCTTGCAACAATTGGAAGCGTCCATGCGGTCTGCCAACCAATACCTTTGGCAAGAAACGGCGCAACCAGTCCAACGCATTGAATATTATTACCAGTATAATCGGAAGCAACCGGGCGACTCGGTCTTATTCTATAGGGCGAAAGGTTTGTACACCCACACGGCAAATGTGTTATCGACCCTGGATTCGGTCCGCCGTGTGCTCTTAAACGCGACGGGTAACACCCCGAAGCTCGTACACTTGGACGCAAACCGCCAAGTGCAGCAAGTCATGGTGGGAGAAGCCGGAGCCGCCTTGGCCTTACAGCGGCGCTTGCATAAGTATGCCGCTTTCCTGCAGACCATGAACCCCGCAGAAAAGGGCACGGATGCTTTACGGGTAACGCCGACCAGACTCGAACAGGAGTATACCCATACCCCGGTCGTGGCTGCCTTGGCCCAGTTGACCCGCCAAGAAACAGAAGTCCTTCTGCTCACTCACGCAGCACTTGCCCAGTACCTGGCAAAATCAGGAACCACCTTCGACGCCTATTACAGTACGGTCGCCCATGCCGTCGCGGAAACGCGGACGGTGCTTCCTGGGGGCCAGTATCAGGCGAAGCTGTTTTTGACGCACCTTTACCACCCTGACTTTATCCGGGCCATGACGGTCAACAAGCATCCCGTACCCGTGGACGCGCAGAGCCGTGGCGTCGTCTCCTTTGTGGTTCCCCCCACTGTACTGGGTAACGCAGACAGTGTGAGCACTTACTGGACCGGCTCCATTACCACTCTGACCAGTAGCGGCGATAGAACCTATACGGTGCGGGTGCCTTATACCATTGTGAAGTCTCCATGCCAATAGAAGCCCTACCCAGAGCTTTATTGAACATAAAAAAGACTTATACGACAGCTTACAAGGAGCCTTTCCCAGATGAGCGAGACGAACAAACCAGACCTGGACTCGGTGTATTGGCTGCTTTTCAGTCTGAGCGGGCTCTTCACGCTCTTCTGCGCCAGTGTGTTTTACCTGGGGTCCGAGGAGTCCGCGCACCGCATGATGCAAGAACAAGGAGTAGTAACTATTTGTCTGTTGCGCTTTCTGGGCTTTGCCTTACTAGGTAGTGTGCTGACACTCGGAATCGTCTTACTCAGTGTAGTGGTCAAATTCTGGACCCGAGCGAAAAACTGGTCAGAGCCTTTGCGTGTGTTGAAGCTCTCGTTGATTGTGCACCTAGTAGGGGCCTTTGCTGGCAGTGTGTTCTTCACCTTACACTTATAAACCTTCTTCTTGAATAGTATCTAGTTGTATCTGCCGTAGTTGAATATCTCCAAGCCGAAGAAGTTGCTAAGCCATTTATCTTACCTTAAAAAAGTTGATTAATATATTATCTATTATACGGACATTCTTGGAATAAGGATAGTTTAGCTTACTCAGTACCAGGTATTTAACATGGTAATTTAAGCGGATTAGGCCCTTTTTTAGGACCAGACCGTCCTCATGCAACCTTTCGCGTGTGCGCCGGCTCCTATTCTTCCACGCTATTCTCTTGGACTGTGTATGCGCTACGTTACGCCATTGGTTAGCTTATTCGTGCTGGTTGCCACCGGCCCCGGCCGGGCGCAACAGCTGCAGCTGGGCCTGAAAGCAGGACTACTGGCCAGTACGGCGATTACCCGCTCCGTCAGCACGGCGCGCGTGGGTGGGGTGGCCGGGGGGTGGCTACGCTACCCCGGCACCAAAAGGGTCGGCCTGCAAGTGGAGCTAGGCTATGAGCAACGGGGGGTGAAGACCACCCAGCACGAGCAATTAGGGTGGGAAGGAGCCATCGGCTCGTACACGCGTCAGGCCCGCACCCGCCTCCACTATCTGAGCCTCCCCCTGCTCATGCGGGCACAGGTCGGTCACTTCGTTGGCCTGATAGGTCCCCACGTGAGCTATTTGTTGGCCGCCCGGCAACGGGCCCAGACGCAGTATGTGTTGCAGCCGACTCAGGCTCATCCGGCCTTTCCCTATCCTGCCACGGAAACCAGCCGTGACCCCGACGCGTTTCGCCGCTGGGAGCTGGGCTATACGGCCGGCCTTGGGTATATGCTCGGGGCATGCCTGGCCCTAGAGGTACGCTACGCCGCGGGGGTGACCGCGTTTTACAAACCGCCGACCGGTGTGCTGGCGCGCTACGAACCTCTTAGCCCGCTGGCGCAGGCACGCCAGCGTACGTGGCAGGCGCAACTCAGCTATCAGCTGCGTGCCCTTCCCCCAGCGCGTTAGCGGCGGCAGCACTTCTTCCGACAGCGGCTACCGGATCGTAAAGACCTGGGTGAGTAGTGCCGGCGTTTGGCCAGCGGGTAAGCCATGGCCGCCAGCAGTCGGGGGCCAGGAGACGAAGTATACCCAGGGCGAGTGCCTGGGACGCGATACCGACGGGCGGCTTACTGCTTCAGCACCTTTAGGCGCTGCGTTCCTGTTGGAGAGCGGGCTTCTAGTAGGTAGAGCCCGGCTGCTAAATGACCCAGCTTTTTAGTCTACTTATTTTAATGTTCAGGTATACTAGTTTTAGGGGTTACAGAAGTGGATCTAGCAAATTAATTCGCCTTTCATTTGCTTCCTTACCACTAATCAAGCATACTTGGTCACCAGGCTCACAGTAGAAACGCCGTTGCTTCTCTGCCCAGCAGAGGAATCGATTGCCAACCCTCCTTCTCCTACAAGGATGGCTGCTTTATTCTTTGTTTTCAGGCTTCCTCTCCTATTATAGTTTAGCTCCATTTCCTTCGTGCTCATTGCTCTTTTTTATGCTGAATACACTAGTGCCCTGGAAGCTATCGCATGTTCCACTGGTTGGCTGCGCAATCTTCGTTCTACAGCTTACGGCGGCCTGTAGTAAAAGCGCTTTCTCGGAGCAAGAACTGGAAGGCTCTGTTCCCTTGCTGACGAAGACAACACTCGTGCAGGCGAATGGTCAACCCATTAACGTGCATTTAGTCAATCTGATCAATCTTGATATTGCTAATACGAATCGGCGCATGCGGGTATTAAACGCAGCCGGTGAAGCGCAGCGGCGTACTTATCTGGCCCAATTCAAAAGTTGGGGCCAGCAAGGCCTTACAACCGCTCAGGTTGAGCCCTTGATGCACCTACTCGGGTATCAAAATGCAGCAGAGTATCGACGACTATTTAGCGCCCCCCGTTACCAGGAATATCAGCTCCTCAAGCAAGAAGATCCTAGTTACTTCGAAAAAAGCTTCCAAGAAAAAATCGCTTTACGGAAAACAATTTGCGCCTATAACTCCCTGCATGGAGGACCTACTGTTGTAGCGCCCGCGGGGGCACCTATTGTTGCAACAGCAAAGTAACGAGCGCCAGGCACGCAACGACAGCCTGCATAATACGGTTGAGCTTACACTATTTTATAGCTATTGCTTGAAAGACAGTATGAGCCGCAACATAACGGGACTATCGGTGCCTCTCGCTGGAGCAAATGCGGCCGTGTGGGGTTGCTCCTTGGGTGCGACCATTTGCAGGTAGGCGACACAGGCACACTTGCCGCCGGGTAGGCTTAGAATAGATCGTAAGGGGCCTTTTTTCCCCAAGGGGTCCGCATGGCCTCTGCGCGGACTGGATAAGTGCCGTGGGCTTGTTTGCGCCGGATGGCCACACCATAGATCGCTTTCTGCTCAGCCGCCGAGAGCGTAAAGAAGCTGGGATCGGCTTGCCGCCAGGCGCGTTGCACGGTCCGCATTTGGTGCAGCTGCTGCCGCTGCCAGTGCTGCTGCGCGGCGACACTGGCAAAGCCGTGCAACTGCGCCAAGCGGTGGGCCTGCGTGGGGGTAGCTGGTTGGTGTTGGAGTTGCTCGATCTCTGCTAAACGCGCGCGTCGCTCGTGGTTCGTGAGCCCGGTTAGGGCCTGCTCGCGCTGGGTGATCTGCGCCGCCAGTAGGGTCAGATACTGGTCCAACTCAGGCGTGAAATGGGGACCGGGCGCAGTGGAAGCAGTAGCTGGTTGCTGCGCCCCAGCCGGGCAAGCAGCAGGACGCCACCCCAGAGCTACCAGCAGCACAGAAATAAGAAAGCGAGGGCGCAGCAGCATATGAAGGGCTAGTGTAGAATAAGAGTAGGCAAGATAAGCCGGCTGGTCTTACTAGTGGGCAACAAGCGCCGAAGAAGTTAGCTGCTACGCTCCCTTAAGCAGCATGCTAAAACAAGAGGGAGCGACCTGCTTGAGTCCTTGGACATTTTCCAAAGGGACTACCGTAT
>NZ_MTSE01000038.1 GCF_002154225.1 Hymenobacter crusticola | reverse complement strand
ACGAAGACGCGGCCACCCGCTACGATTACTACCACGATGGCAACGGGCACGCCAACATGGTACCCACGACCATTGGGCAGCTGAAGGTCGACGCGGCTGTTACGAACATCAACTGTTTCGGGCAAACTACAGGTGCCATTCAGCTAACGCCCAGCGGCTTACCGGGACCCTATTCTTACCTCTGGAGTGACGGTGAGACTGGCAAGGATCGGTATGCGCTGAAGGTTGGCACCTATAAGGTGAAAGTGACGGATGTGCCCACCGGCAAGTTCGCAGAGCTAACCCGCACGCTCACGCAGAACTCGCGCCTGCAGGTGCTGCTGAAGAAAAGCGACAACTCCATCGAACTGGTGGCCAGTGGGGGCGTTGGCCCGTACGCCTATACCTGGGATGATGGCCCCACCACGGCTATTCGGAAAGACTTAGCGCCTGGTAAGTACTACTGCGTTGTTACCGACTCGCTTAATTGCGCGGCTGAAACGGTCGAAGTCGTTATCGACCCGTATCGTTTTTACTTCAGCGAAAATCCGATCCTGCTTCCGCTCGATGCCGGCGACGAGTACCGCGCCGACAAAACGACCAAACCCAACCTGAGCTTCTTGTGTGAAGTCTGGATTGAGCTAGAGTACTTGAGTGACGTTTTCGTGCGCATCGGTGCACCGATTGAGCAACCCGCCGACCGGGACGGCCGCACCGAGTTTGAAGTGCAAACGCTGCTGCAGGTGTATTTGCAGGAGCATCTTCCTGCCGTGCAGGAAAGTAGTTTTTCACGGGCCGATTCGCTGTTCAAACGCTTCTATTTGCAATCGTGCGAGCGGTACGGCACGCCCCCCGAAAACGCGCCATTTCAGGTGCAGAAGCAGCAATATGTCGTGCTCGGGGGACTCGATTTTTACGAGTATGCGGCCAACACCTGGTTTACTTCCTACCAGGCTGCGGCCAAGCCCTTCCTGACGTGGCAGCCTAATAATCTGCTCACGCTGCCCGAGGCTCCGCAGTACCTGTACTACCTGCACAACTCGTTCGAGGTCACGGAAATCAACGCCTGGGTGCGCACCCACTTTGCAGACGGCACCCAGGAGGTTGCCTTACTTGGCGTGCACGACAACGTGAAACGCTATGAGGTATACTATCTGCCGGCCGGCTGTCAGCAGCTCAACCTAGGTCGTTACGCCAAAGCCATCCTCAGCTGGGAAGTGTACGTCACCGGGCCCGCGGGCGAAGTGCTGAGCGAGGTGCGCCGCTACCTAGTGGACGCACGCTACTTTCCTAATCCTCGCTTTTTCCTGTACACCAACAGCCTGGGCGGCGTCGACACGTTGCAAGTCGTTGGGGATGGCAAGTATGCCGTAATGCCGGCGCAGGACGAAGCAGCCCGCAACCCCGATCCGCACTACGACCCCTTGCAGGGCGATACGTTGGTGCTGGATCGGTCGCTCACGCCGACGCTCACCGTGGGCTCTGGCGCGCTGTCCACTGCCACCGCTATTGGGGTGCAGGAGCTACTGCTTTCGCGCCGGGTTACGCTGCAGCGGGACGGCTTCTACTGGCCTGGTAAAATCAAGTCAAAGGCTACCACCATTTTCGATGAGTTGGAAACGGTGCCCACGCTGGACTTCGACTTTGAGTTGCCGGCCCAGCGCCGCTTTACGCCCCGTATGGCTGCGGGCCAAACGCAGCCCATCACGGCTGGGGATGGAGGGCAGCCATGATCCGCCTAACGACCGACGATGGTCAACTCCAACTGCCGGCCGACTCGCTGAGCATCGATGTGCTGAACCCGTACTTCGAAGCGGATGCCATCCCCGGCATCAGCACGCAGGCATTCGCGCTTTCCTGGACTCGCGAGAACCTGCGGCTGCTGAACTTCCCGCACCGTTACCGCGGCGCCGGTGGGCCACCTGCCGTGCCCGCTTATCTGTACCTGGACGGCCCGCTGTGGCAGCGCGGCGCGCTGGTGTACCGCGAGTGTGATGAGCAGCGGCAGAAGCTGACTTACAACTTCGCGGCTGCGGCCACCGACCTGCAAACGCAGATCAGCGGGGTGAACATCCGCGACCTGAACCTAGGTTCGGTGCCGCTGGTGCTCACGCCCACTGCGGCCGATTATGCCCTGCTGCCGGTGCGCAACAGCGCCTTCTACGGGGACAAGAACACGAGCTTCAAAGGCATCGTGAACCACTACCGTAATGGGGGTTACTCCACCGGAGCGGCCTTTGCCATTTGCCCGCAGCCGCGCCTAGTGCCGGCGCTGCGCAAAATCATGGGCTACTTCGGCTACACGCTGACGGGGGCCTGGCTGGAGCAGGAAGAAGTGCAGCAGCTGGTAATCTACAGCGACCGGGCGGCCGAGCTGGCCGGTGGGGGAGTAGATTCGGAGTTCAAGCTAGCTAGCTACCTGCCGTCTATGACGGTGGGGGAGTTGCTCATTGCCTTGCAAAAGCTGTTTTGCATCGGCTACGTGTTCGATTCCAAGCGCAAGGAGATGCGTCTGCAGCCGCTGGGGCCAGTGGTGAGCTTTCCCGCCACGTACATCGACCGCTCGGGTTTCAAGCTGAAATCAAAGCCTAATACGACCAACGGCTTCACCTTGCAGCAGTCGCCGGAGGGCGACGATGAGCTAGATAAAACGCTCGATACGGGTGGGCGACAGATGCGCGTAGGGGCCGGCGCCGAAACCATCGAAACCAAAGCCGGCACCTTGCACATGGTGCAGGAGCAGGACCCGCATGGTAGCCGGTCCTGGCTGGTGCCGGCTATCGAAGCCAAAGGCGCCAGCCTGGCTTATGGGCTAGGGGAAGAAAGCCGCTGCGGGCTGCGGCTGTTCTACGACCGCGGCTTGCAGCCGGACTCAGCCGGTGGTCAGTACCCGCTGGGGACCAGCGGCACCGTGAACTATAACGGGGCCAGCGTGGGCGAGTCCTCGCTGCTGTGGGACGGACCGCAGGGCCTGTACCTGCGCAGTTACCAAGCTTGGCTGGACTTCCGCAGTCGCGCGGTGGAGACCGAGTACGAGGTAACCTTCAGCCTAGGAGACTTACTCGCGCTGGAGCCCAGCATGCCCGAAATGATCGACCGCCACTTGCAGCTGTGGCAGAAAGTATCGCTCACCATTGATGCGCAGCGGAAGCTGGCCAAGGCCCGCATCACTTACCAAGAAATCCTATGAGTGAGCTGACCAAAATTTATGGCCAGGAGCAGCACCAGATTGCGGTGCAATGGTTGGCCATCACCATCGAACGCTGGCGGGCCAACCTCAAAAAGCTCAAGATCGGCTCGACGCAGGAGTTATACCAGTCCTTTCAGGGTGAGGTTATTAGCGCGGCCGACACGGAGCTGAAGGCGCGCCTGAGCTACGCCCTGTGGGGGATGTACGTCGACATGGGTGTGGGCCGCGGCATGGGAGCCGGCGTGAAAAAGCAGGATGCCGATTACCGGCGCTTTCGCAACGACAAGGGCAAGCTGCACCGCCACGTGCGCAAGGCCAAGGTGTGGTACAGCCGCCAGATGAGCCGCGAGCAAAAGGCGCTGGCCGAACTCATGAGCGAATCCACCGGCCGCATCTTGATTGCCGCTATTGCGGATGCCGCCCCGAAAACAATAGAAATTAACTTATAAGTGAAGTCGCTATGGCAGAGCCGAAAGAAAAGCGCGAAGTCGAGATCATTATCAACGGCCAGAAGGCCAATGCTAGCTTAAAAGAAATGGATGCCGCCGTGGCGCTGATGTACAATCAGTTGCGCAAAATGGCGTCCGACGATCCGAACCGGGAGAAGCTGAAGCAGGATTTCCTGGAGCTAAAAGACAAGGTTAACGATGTACGCACGGAGTTGAAGGGTGCCGCCGAAAGCAGCAGCTTCCTGAGCAAGGCCATGCAGTTTGCCGGCATCGAGGTGGGCGTGGAAGCGGCCGTCGACGGGGTGAAGGAACTGGTGAGCACGGTGATCGAAACCACCAAGGAAGTCGGAAACCTGCGCAGCAACATCAACGGCCTGACCGGCGCCACTGGGGCCGATCTCGACCAGCTCACCACGTCGGTGATGGCCGTGTCGCGCACCTTCGGCAAGGAATTCAACGAGGTGCTGCAAGCGGCCAACACGCTGAGCAAGCAAATGGGCATCAGCCAGCAAGATGCCATGAAGCTGATTGAGCAGGGCTTCGAAGCGGGCGCCGACGCCAGCGGTGAGTTTCTCGACCAGGTTAAGGAGTACGCCCCGCAGTTTAAGAATGCGGGCTACTCGGCCAATGAGTTCATCGGGCACATTTCGCAGTCCGTTACCACCGGCGTGTTTAGCGACAAAGGTGCCGACGTGGTGAAAGAATTCGGCCTGCGCATTCGCGAGCAAACCAAAGCCACTGGGGATGCCATGCAGGCTGCTTTCGGGTCGGAGTTTACCAAGAAGATCTTCGACGGCATCAACGCTGGCAGCATCAGCTCAGCGCAGGCCTTGCAGATGGTAGCCCAGGAGATGAACGACACGAAAGTGCCGGCATCGCAGCTGCAAACCGTTATCGCCGACGTGTTCGGTGGCCCGGGTGAGGATGCCGGCATCGAGTACCTGAAGTCACTGAAAAATGCCGGCAAGGGCATTGATGAACTGGTCGACAAAACCAACGTTTACACGGCCCGCCAAATCGCTCAGCTCGAATCGGAGAAGGAGTTGGCCGCGGCGCAGAACGAGCTAGCCAAGTCGTTTGAGGGGGGCAGCCAGGCGATGACTACGCTCACGAATGAGGCCATGACGGTGCTCTACACTTTATTAGTGTCGCTCGGGGCCACCTTCAGCGAACTCATGCAGCCGGTGAAGGAGGTGTGGGGCGCGTTCATCGACCTAGGTCGGGAGCTAGGTATCTTCTCGGAAAAAGGGTTGACGGCCAAAGATGTTGGGCAGGCGATAGGCGACGTGATCCGCTTTATTTTTGCGCCAACGAAGCTGCTGTGGGGTGCCATCGCCGACGTGGTGAAGGCCACGGTGGAGTGGGCTAAGCAGTCCGACTCCGCGAAAGGGTACCTGAAGCTGCTAATTTCGCCGGTGCAGGCCTTTTTCGACCTCCTGAAAAATGGCCCGGCTTACTTCGCTGGCTTCACGGCATCGGCAGATAGCAGCTTCTCCGTCGTCAGTCGGGCCATCAAAAAGGCGCTGACAGGCGACTTCAGCGGGGCCAAAGCAGAATTCGGATCGTTCGGGAAGAACGCGGCCGACGAGTTCAACAAGGCATTTGCCGCGGCAGCCGCCAAAAAGACGGTTGTGGAAATGAGCGCCAACGTGAAAAGCGGGGGTGCCGCCCCAACGCCAGAGCTACGGGCGGCTGGTGGCGACGGCGTGACCGATGCGGACCGCGCCAAAGCGGAGCAAAAAACCGTGAAGGATGCCGTTTCAGCGGCCAAGAAACTGCAAGATTTGCAGAATAAGGCCGATCAGGCACGCCTGGACTCCATCAAGGCCCAAGTCAAACACGAGGAGGATGTAGAGGATCTGCGCATCGCTGCCATCTCCGACAAGCGGCAGCGCGAAATCGCCCGCATCAACGAGGACGCCCGCCGTAAGGCTGCACTCGTCACCGGTTCCGAACAGGAAATTGCGGCGCAGCAGCTCGCTATCAATGAGGAGCGCGAGCGGAAGCTGCAGGAGCTAGCCGATAAGTATATCAAAGAAGGGGAGGCGAAAAACAAAGCCCGAATGGATACCCGTTTGGCCGAGGAGGATGCGGCTGAGCAGGGGCGTGAAGCTGAGATCCAGACTAGGTTCGAAGCGGCACTCATTTCGGAAGGCACCCGCGACCAGTTACTCTATGAGGCCAAGCATGCCTCCTTGGAAGCTAAGCTGCAGCTGGAGGAGATGTACGCCGGCAAAACCAGCACGGCGTACCTGCGAACCAATAAGGAGTTGGAAAAGCTGGACAAGGACCACAACAAGCAACTAGAGGAAAACACCAAAAAGCGGGAGGAGGCCAAAGCACAATTCACCAAGCTAGGATTGCAGTCAGCAAGCAGTGCCCTGCAAGTGACCATCGATATTCTCGGCCGCGACGAAAATGCGCGGAAGAAGAATGCCAGCCTGATTAAGGCGTTTACAGCGTCTAAAATCCTCATCGATGGGGTGGAAGAAGTGGCCGCTATCTGGAAAAACTCGAACTCCAACCCACTGAACATCCTGATTCCAGGTGCCGGCACGGCGCTGGCCATTGCGCAGACGGCGCTGGCTGCGGTGCGGACCGGGTTCGCGCTGAGCCAGGTGAAGTCGCAGCAGTTTGCCAAAGGTGGTGCGACAGGGAGTGGCATGCCGATGCCTTCCGGAGGAATTGGTTCGATGGCCATCGGCCCGCTGGGTAACCTGATGGAGCTCTCGGGCATGTCGGTGGGAGCCAACGGCAAGGTGGTCGATGATACGGGCTTCGCCGTAGCGGGCGTCGTGCACGAGGACGAGTACGTCATCCCGAAGTGGATGAGGGCCGACCCCAAAGTGATGCAGGTCGAGAACTGGCTGGAGGCCCGGCGCCTGCGCGGCTACGCTGAAGGGGGCGCCACCAGCGATGGTGACCGGCAAGCTACTGCGGGCGATGCTCTGCCAGGTACGACAGATGCCGTGGTGCAGGAACGGATGCTTTCCGTACTAGACCGGCTCGACTCGCGGCTGGCCAGTGTCGAAGATTGGCAACGCAACTTGAAGGTGCACCTGAACACGCGTGAACTAGATGAAACGCAGTCGCTTCAGAAACAAGTTGAATTCGACAACGCAATTCGCTAAGCGCGACCGAAAGAAGCCCCGCCAACAAAACGGGGCTTCTTTTTTTTGCGCAGGTAGCGAACAGTAAGATTTAGAGATTAATTTGGAAGGATGTTCGTTGGTTGAACTTCACCACTATACCTATTTTATGTCCTCTAATTCAGTCCAAAGCCACACCTTTCCCAGTGAACCAGTTGTGGTGATCGATCCCGTCAGTCACATGCTAGTCAACATCCGGCCAGTGATTATGCTCATCCACCAGGAGTATCAGGGTGACAAAGATTATCTAGTTGATCAGTTGCACGAGCTGGTGTCCTATCTGCAAACCGTGGAGACGACGGACGACTCAGCTAAACGGCTGCGGCGCATGCTCAATATTGTCAATGGCCTAGCGACGGCTGTCGACAGTATTCGCATCATGCCGCAGCCGTTCAACGGGTAATCACTATCTACGCTATCTGCCTATTTGCAACCGCCCCAACCTCACCTGTTGGGGCGTCTTTTGGGTGCTCAAAAAAGGGTGTAAAAAACGGGGCTCAAAAACTGCGTTTCCAGCGCGCATTCGCAGCCTGAAAAACTGCTCACAATACGGTCGATTTACAAGCATGTCTTTATAGTTTCATAGACCAAATTCTTACCTCCAATGAATTCTTCTTACAAATTCACACAACTAGGAACTGACGACTGGACTTTTGATTCGGCCTTTTTAAATATCGTTGAGTTGAGAGAGGAGCACCGCGTTCGACTTAGGCAGGAGAAAGGAACACCTCTCTTATTCCATTTTATCTTTTCTTTGACACCTAGCTCACGAGAAAAGGCGTTAACCTATCTTCGATTACCTGGCAACACAATCCCCTTTTTGCAATGGGTTATTGCTTGGGTAAGCTACAGGGATAAGCTTCCTGCCGGTAAAATTGAGCTAGAGCTTTTTGACTATGAAAAGCTCTATGAGGTCTGGAGTTCTCAGTGCAGGGATATGAAAACAGACCACCTCATAGGTAGAATTTTTTATTTCGCTGATGGTCGGGTAACGGACTACGATGGTAATCTGCTATCATAGTCCCTAGACCTTGAGAATAGTTTTAATGAAGGCAGCCATTTACGCCCGGGTGAGTACCCGCGACAAAGGCCAGGATACCGAGAATCAGTTGCGCGAGTTGCGCACGTTTGCCGAGCGACTAGGCTACTCCATTTATAAAGAGTATACCGACCAGGAGTCTGGCGGTAAGGCGGACCGACCGCAGTTTCAGAAGCTTTTCCAAGATGCGCACCAGCGTCGTTTCAACGTGGTGCTGTTTTGGGCCCTCGACCGCTTCAGCCGCGAGGGCGTCACTGAGACGCTGAATCACTTACAAAAGCTAGCTTCTGCTGGCGTGCAGTTCAAAAGCTACACCGAGCAATACCTAGATAGCACCGGTATTTTCAAGGAAGCCATCATTGGGATCATCGCCGCTATTGCTAAACAAGAGCGTGTTCGTCTAGGAGAACGGACTAAAGCAGGGCTTGCTAAGACGCTTGCTAAAGGGACTAAGTTGGGGCGGCCTGTAGTTGATCCGGAAATAGTAGAGCAGATGAAACGTCTGAAGGCTGCTGGTATTTCCGATCGGGCTATTGGTAAAGCACTGGGCATAGCCGCTGCTAGTGTGAAAAAATATGCTTCGTGATGCTTACTATATATTGTTTAGACGACTTGTGGTTTGCTATCTGTATAATATTACATTAAAATTTTATAGTCATAATAGTTGTAAGTTTTATTATTGCAAAATACTGACTTTGTGACACATTATCAATAATAAACTGTGTTCTATGATTTTTACTTTTTTCTGAAACTCAATTAGTTTAGATAAAGTTAATGGATCATCTGTAGCAGATCCATGGGCTATCCTATGTCTTACAGCTAAAAGATTATCAACAAATGTTTCCCAGAACGATCTTTGAGCAGCCTGATTGTTTTGAGTACCAGGTGTTTGTTGTGTGGGATCTTTGATAGCAATAATACTTATGTCTACATTATAGGGATATGATAAAGTTTGAGCGTGAATATGTTTCTTTAATTTTAATAATTTTCTCTTTACTGTTATTGATCTTACAGATACTCCGGAGAAAACAGCTTCAAAATAGCAATTATCTAACCATAAGAACGGGTTCTTTATTCCAAAATTAGAGAATGCTTTGGCAATAACTTTCGGGGCTGGATTTTTTTGATCGTTCCCGTAGCTATTGTTTATTAGAAAAATATCCACAGGAAATTTTATATCAAAATCTTCTATGGATTTTAGGAGTTTATTCATTCTCTCTTCTGAATCTTTATTTAATTCTCCTTTTATATTTGAATTATTGTTAGGATAAGTAAAATCTCTACAATATATTTTTTTTAATGTTTCAGGCGCAGATTTAAAGTTTGAAAACTGATTGATATCATTAATTATTGCTTTTATTAAGTCTTTTATGAAAGATTCTAAGTGTGCAGATATAAATAAAACTGTTGATCTGCATAGTACATCATACATTTCTGGGTTATTTTTATTACTTGAGGCTAATTTCATAAGAAGGTTAACGTCTTTCCATCTTTCTTCTATATTACTGTTTAGCTCATTTATAAACGTGCTCATTTTTTGAATAGATTTATAGCTGCTTCGATTCTTCTGATAACCTTTTCCCTGTCATTAACACTTCCCTCAGTAGCATCAAAAAACTCTGGGTCCTTGAATAGCTCTTTAAATCCTTGTACCTTATCAAATGATAATTCTGGTTTTTTATCTTTTATAATGTTGTCTGCGATAGAGACGGCAAGTGAATCAAATACTGCAGCGTTGAATTTTGACATTCTTTTGTAAGCATTTCCTGTGTACCTAAATTTGGCAAACGGCTCATCTCCGAAATTCTTATAAATAAAATCCATGGTACTAATGAATTTTATTTGCATCTTTTTAAATGCGTTGTTGTCAAGAGAATTAAACCTCTTCATTTCATCATCTAAAAATTGCTTAAATCCTTTTTTTAAATTAATATAATTTCCGCTGCTAAGAGCGAAGAATCTCAAGACCAACTCAACGTCCTCCATCTTTTGGACCTTTTTATCTGAATCTGGATTTCTGACTTGAATTAAGATTCTAAATGTCTCATTCTTTGCTAAATTTTTAATTATTTCATTGAAAGGTCCCCTTGCTACAGCATTTCTCAATTCCTGAGCTTCCAACTTAACAGATCCAGAATTCAGCCTCTCGAAGATATCATACTTAACTTGATCGTCTACCGTTGAATCTATTCTCAAACACTTAATTGTTCTTTCTTCTAGTCTGCGTATTAAGAATGGTGGTAACTGTTTATATGTTAGCCCCTCTAGTTCCTTTAGAGCTTCAAGTCCTGTTAGAGTTATATTATTGGTGAAAAAATTTACTATAGCAGTGAGTCTTTGTTGACCATCAATGACTGAATACCTTGATTCTTCATCAACTTCAGTATCTACATCTATGTCTTGAGATAAATAGATAATAGGAATAGGAATATTTAGTATCAAACTTTCAATTAAACGTGATGATGTTATAGGGTCCCATCTATGTCGTCTCTGATAATCAGGATCTAGTTTGATCGTACCTTTGTCTATTTTCTTCACTAAAGTTTCTAGATCATACTCAATATTTTGAGTTTTTACCGTCCTCTCTCTCGCTTTTTGCTGGAGATCAGATAAATTCTGTTTAAGTGTCATAACTCTACTTAAATGTTGAAAATGCTGAAGAATTTTATGATATCCGTTAAATATTTATATTTAATATACTGTAATAAAATATGGCCTTTATTTCACAGAAATTGATTGCCTTAAATGTAAATGAACTTATGAATAATCATCGATAATACTGCTTTTGAGTTAGTATATTGTTGATATTTTATAATTATGTTTCAAACGAGCATCTATAAACTAAGCTTATTTTACATATATGTATCAGTATTAATGATCTTGTGCGCTTATCCACAAGCATCGAGTAAGTCTATTCTATTAATTTCATCTTGTTTCATCTGTTCATCTACATGAACATACTTCATCGTCATGCTTAGCTTCTTGTGGCCAAGAAGCTTTTGGAGTACTTCAACTTTGCCGCCTCTCCGGATGAAGTTCGTGGCGAAGGTCTCGCGACCGATGTGGTGGTGGATCTTCGTCTCGATACCGAGGAGGCCACCAATAGCTTGCAGCTGCCGGTTGGTGTACTGGTCGGTATAGAGGAAGAAACCCTCGATATCATTCTCGCGCTGGCTGTCTTCTAGGTAGCGCATCGCTTTGCGTGTGAGCGGCAGCAGTAGGTCTTTTTCGTCATAGCGGTACGTCTTGTGCGGCTTGAGCTGCATTACGCGGTCGGTGAACTTCGCCTGGCCAGCCGCTTTTAAGTCGCCCAGGCGCAGGCCCGACTCACAGCTAAACAAGAACTTTTGCAGCATGCGCCGGTGGGTAGTGCCTGGTTTGGTTTGGGCGTAGTAGTCCTCGAGCAGCCCCAACTCTGCCGGGGTCAGGGCGCGCCACTGACCTTGCACCGTGCTGTTGACGAAATACTGGTAGGGATCTTCGAAGGTAATTTTGTCGCGCCGAGCTAGCTCGAGGTACGCCTTCACGTTGCGGTGCCGGCCGGAGCGGGTGTTCAGGCAGCTTTTGTGGCGTTTTTTGAGCCAGGCATCGAAGTCGCCACTGAACTTATGGGTTAGGCTGCTGAAGGGGAGCGTGCCGGCGAACTCCCGCAGCTTTCTCAGGGTCGAGGTGTGCCCCTTGCGGGTGTTCTCCGATATCTGCCCGCGGCGAAACCGCTCGGCAATGCGCGCTTCCATGTAGGTCAGGAAGTCGGTGTTGCTGGCGCCGCTGTTGTACTGGCGCAAAAACTCATCGACCGTCAGCACCAAGTCGTCTTGCAGCCGATACTTGACGAAGATATCGTTGGCTTTGCCGCGGGCCTTGCCGAGGATCAGGTTGATATCGCTGGCTTGCTTCTCGAGCGGGCCACCCACCGCGGCTTCCGTGCGCTGCAATAATTCCTTATAGGAAGCTTCCTGTTTATTTTTTGGCAGGGATGCCAGGCACTTGCCGGCTTCTTCGTCAAACAGCGCCTCGGGCCACGCCACCTTCAGCGGGATGGGTACTACTTTCCGGTTGATGATGACTTGCAGCCGCAAGGTATTGAGCCCGTTTTTCTGCGCAGGCCGGCGTAGGCTGATGGTTGCCGAGTAGCTCACGTGGTAAACAGTTGGTAAACGGATAAACAGAAAATGCGGAAGGGAACCTTGATTCTGATGTCAGAATCAAGGTTCCCTTCCGCATTTAAAAGGTTTTGTGACCTCTTAGTACCAGAGACGGGAATCGAACCCGTACGCCTATTCGGCAAGGGATTTTAAGTCCCTCGTGTCTACCTGTTCCACCACTCCGGCAGTACTGGGCTGTCACAAAAATAAAAAGACGTTGCCAAAAAGCAACGTCTTTTTATTGGAGCGGGAGACGAGGTTCGAACTCGCGACCTCGACCTTGGCAAGGTCGCGCTCTACCAACTGAGCTACTCTCGCTTATCGTCCGCGTTACTGCGGTGGCGAATGGTGTGACAAAGGTACAACGCTTTTTCTTTCTGTCAAGAGGTGGCGCTAAAAAAACGCAGGAAAATTTTCTTAAAAATCGCTTCTAGCTCATAATCAGGGGCTTTTTTTACTCTCCTGCTGTGCGGCAGGTCGCAGAAATGCGCCCTTAGGCTTCTGTTACCTGCCGCATGGAAGCAAGCTTACTTGCCGCCAAGCGCTAGCTTGAGCTCATTTAGTTTGAGCAAGGCGTCAATGGGCGTGAGGGTATTCACGTCGAGATGCTGGAGCAAGTCACGCACGCGCTCCATGGCTGGGTCCGCGGGTTCGAACATGCTGAGTTGCAAGCTAGCACGTGGTGCCGTAGCTACCGCCGCGGCAGGCTGCGGGCGGGGGGGGCGTGCTACTTGGGCCTCCGTCGCTTGGCCGTTCAGGGGTACTACTTTGCCTCCAATTTCGGCAGGTTGAGCCTCTAAGCCAGCCAGAACATCATCAAATTCGGTTGGCCCATCTTCGAAACTACTGGTAGCGCGCTCCTGCTCTAGGTGGTGCATGATTTCATTAGCCCGTAGCACCACGGCCGTTGGCATACCAGCCATGCGCGCTACGTGGATGCCAAAGCTGTGCTCGGAGCCGCCTTCTACTAGCTTGCGCATAAATAGGATGCGGCCATCGGCTTCCTTAACGGCCACATTAAAGTTGCGCACTCGTGGACAGTCTTCGGCAAGCTGATTCAGCTCGTGGTAGTGCGTGGCGAAGAGCGTCTTGGCTTTAGCTTTCGGGTTGTTGTGCAAGTGCTCCACGATGGCCCAGGCAATGCTGATTCCGTCGTAGGTACTGGTGCCACGCCCGATTTCGTCCATCAGCACGAGGCTACGGTCGGAGAGGTTGTTGAGGATGCTGGCCGTTTCGGTCATTTCCACCATAAAGGTGCTTTCACCCTTGCTTAGGTTGTCAGAAGCTCCCACGCGCGTAAAAATCTTGTCGATCACACCAATGGTGGCCGATTCGGCAGGCACGAAGGACCCAATCTGGGCCAGCAGCACGATAAGTGCAGTCTGGCGCAGCAACGCAGATTTGCCGGCCATGTTCGGCCCCGTAATCACGACGATTTGCTGCTCTTCTTGGTCGAGGCGAATGTCGTTGGGGATATAGGTTTCGCCTGGGGGCAGCTGGCGTTCAATAACCGGGTGGCGGCCCTGTTTGATGTCTAGGAGGGTGGTATCGTCGACTATGGGCTTCACGTAGTTGTATTGGCGCGCCGTGGTGGCGAAGCTAGCTAGGCAGTCGGTAACCCCAATGGCACGAGCATTCTGCTGAATCTGAGGTACAAAGTCTATAGCCAGCAGCACCAAATCGTTGTAAATCTGCTGCTCCAGCACAAACAGGCGCTCCTCTGCGTGAAGGATCTTTTCCTCGTAGGTCTTTAGCTCTTCGGTGATGTAGCGCTCCGCATTTACCAAAGTCTGCTTCCGGATCCAGGAGCTAGGTACCTTGTTCTTGTGTGCATTCGATACCTCCAAGTAATAGCCAAATACCTTATTATAAGCTACTTTAAGCGAAGAAATACCCGTGTTCTGCTGTTCGCGTTGCTGAATTTTTAGCAGATAGTCCTTGCCTGAGAAGGCCATACTGCGCAGCTCGTCTAGCTCTTTATCAACGCCATCATTTAATACGTTGCCTTGGTTGGTAAGCAAGGGCGCATCCGGCTTGATCTTCGCCTTGATTTCTTCGCGCAACGTGGCACATGGGTTTAGCTGGTCGGCAGCTTTTTGGAGCGCTCGAATGCCTGAGCCAGCCAATAAGGCCCGCATTGGCTCAATAGCATCCAGGGCGCGGCTCAGTTGCAACAGCTCCCGCGGGTTCACGCGGCGCACGGCTACCTTAGAGATAAGGCGCTCCAAATCATTGATTTGGCGCAAATGCTGCGTGAGCTGGCCCAGCAGTTCGTCGTCTTGCAAAAGCGCATCCACCGTATCGAGGCGGCGCTGAATCTGGGCGGGCTCTTTGAGCGGTAATACGATCCACTTGCGCAGGAGGCGGGCGCCCATGGGCGTTACCGTTTGGTCGAGAATGTCGATAAGGGGCACGCCGCCTACGTGTTGCGGCATCACGAGCTCCAAGTTGCGTACCGTGAAGCGGTCGAGCCACACGTATTTATCCTCTTCTAAACGCCCAATGCCAGCAATGTGACCGACGTCGGTGTGCTTGGTTTCGGCGAGGTAGTGCAAGATGCAGCCGGCCGCCGTAATGCCTTCGCGCAGGCCGTCGATACCAAACCCCTTGAGCGACGTGGTTTTGAAATGACGCGTGAGTGTATCGTGGGCGTAATCGAAGCCAAAAACCCACTCATCGAGGGCGTAGTGGCAATAATCGGGGCCGAAGTGTTGCTCAAACTCGCCGCGGCTCTTCTTGCAAAATAGCACCTCCGCCGGGGCAAAGTTTTGCAGAAGCTTACCTAGGTATTCTCGGTCGCCCTGTGCCACTAAGAACTCACCGGTGCTGATATCCAAGAAGGAAATGCCAGCTTCCTGCTTGCCGAAGTGAATGGCACACAAGTAGTTGTTGCTCTTGCGTTCCAGCACGTTATCGTTGAATGACACTCCCGGCGTGACTAGCTCCGTGATGCCACGCTTCACCAAGCCCTTGGCGAGCTTCGGATCTTCGAGCTGGTCGCAGATGGCCACCCGCTGCCCAGCCCGCACCAACTTAGGTAGGTGTGTATCGAGGGAGTGGTGCGGGAAGCCAGCTAGGGGCGTTTCGGACGGGGTGCCAGCGCCGCGCTTAGTCAGTATAATATCCAGAATGCGGCTCGTCGTTACCGCATCTTCGCCGAAGGTTTCGTAGAAGTCACCTACGCGGAACAGGATGAGCGCGCCAGGGTGCTGCTGCTTGAGGGCATAATATTGCTTCATGAGCGGCGTATCAATCACCGGGGCGGGACCGAGTGTGCCGTGCATGGGAATAGGCTTCTTAGGGGTCGTACTGGTTTTCACGAGCAGGAAAGACGGAAGTGGAACGGCGAAAGGGCGAGGAGGGCCAGTGCACCGAATCCAGTAAGCTAGGTTCTAATTTGTCGATGGCAGCCACACCGGAGCGCCTTCCTACCTTTGCATATGCGCAAACTCACTATGGAAGAGCTGAACCGACTGACGGTGACAGACTTCAAAAATACGCAAAAATTCCCCCTTACCCTCGTGCTCGATAACGTCCGGAGCCTACATAATGTGGGTGCTGCGTTCCGCACCGCCGATGCGTTTGCCATCGAGAAAATCTGGCTGTGTGGCATCACCGGCCGGCCGCCCCAACGCGAGATTACTAAAACGGCCCTTGGTAGCACCGAGTCTGTAACTTGGGAGTATGCCCCAACCACTGCCGAAGCCATTCAACAGCTAAAAGCGGCCGGCTACGTAGTGGTGGCAGTAGAGCAAACCGATCAAAGCCAGGCGCTGACTACCTTCTTGCCCGAGCCAGCGCGACCGTATGCCTTGGTGATGGGCAACGAAGTATTCGGCGTAGAAGACGAGGTATTGGCCTTGTGTGATGCTGCCGTCGAGATTCCGCAGTTCGGGACCAAGCATTCACTGAACGTATCGGTGGCCGCCGGGGTGGTGCTGTGGGACTTCCTAACCAAGATGGGCTTGGCCACCACCTAGCTCCTCACGAAGAACCGCTGACTGCCTAGGTCTAAAAGAAGCATTGGAGCTAAGCTCCTTTCAAAAAGCTTCTGCACCACAGCGCCTACTTCTTGCTGCATGTGGCGGTGCTAGTCATGGCCTTTTTAAGCTGATATTAAATCAATTGTAAAAAAGGATGGCCGCATGATTCTTCCCCGGTTACTGTGTAGCTTTGGAAGTAAGCTCCCTTTATCGATCTAGCACTACCCTTCTACTCTACTGCTTGTCTTATTGTATGCATAAATCCTTTACCAAGCCCGCTTGTCGTGTGCTAGCTTTTGCCTGCTTGCTGGCCGCACCCGGACTGGCTAGCGCCCAAACGACTCCGCTTAGTAGCGCGCTAAGTCAGTTTGGTAGCCAGCGCAACAAGCTAGGTCTCAGCGAATCCGACTTGAGTAATCCGGCAGTTACTTCTTCTTACACGGAGCCTGCCTCGGGCATAACGCACGTGTACTTGCGGCAGCGCTACCAAGGCATTGAAGTGTATGGCGCCGAAGCCGATGTGCATCTGAACCAGGCTAACAAGCTGGTAAGCATGCACAGTAACTTTGTGGCGGGCGTGGCGGCGCAGGCACGTGCTGCGACAGTGCCCGCACTGTCGGCAGTGCAAGCGGTGGCAGCTGCCGCCACTGCTCTAAACCTAGGCTCGCCAAGTGGCCTGGCAATCGAGCAGAACGGCCAGCCAGCAACGGGTTTGGTCTTCAACGAAGGTGGTGTTTCGCTGGAGAAAATTCCGGTGAAGCTTATGTATCAAGCTAGGCCCAGCGGCGAGCTAGTACTGGTGTGGGACGTGACTATTGCGCCCAAGCAGGGCAATCATTACTGGAATGTGCGCGTGGATGCCGCCACTGGCCAGCTGGTCGACAAAACCGACTACACGGTCTCGGAGCCGGTAAGTTTTGCCGACCTTGCGCGGCGAAGCCTAGCTACTGCTGCTTGGCCTGCGCCTGTTGCCTCAGCCAAAGCCGCGACGCCAAACAGCTATGGAGTATGGCCGATTACCGTCGAAAGCCCAAGCCACGGGGCCCGCGCCGTGGTCACGAACCCGGCCGATGCTACCTATTCGCCCTTTGGCTGGCACGACACCAACGGCGTAGCTGGGGCCGAGTACACCATCACGCGCGGCAACAATGTGTATGCCTACGAAGACCGCTCGAAGCGGGATACGCCCGGTTACAGCCCCAACGGAGGCACCGATTTGATCTTTGATTTTCCCTTCGATCAAACCCTGGCGGCTCCCACAAACCAGGATGCGGCCATCACGAACCTGTTTTACTGGAATAACCTCATGCACGACGTGATGGCCTACAAAGGCTTCGACGAGGCGAGCGGCAACTTCCAGTCGAGGAATTACACCGGAGCCGGTACCCCGCAAGATTACGTGCAGGCCGAAGCCCAGGACGGTAGCGACGTTAACAACGCCAACTTCTCCACGCCCGTCGATGGCTCCCGCCCGCGCATGCAAATGTTTTTGTGGCCGGGCATTGTGCGCGCAACACTCACGGTAAGTTCTCCGGCTTCGGTGGCCGGTACGTACGCGGGCATCAACGCAAGCTTCGGTCGCAAGCTTTCGGCGACTACGCCGCTCACCGGCAACTTAGTATTAGTAAACGACGGCGCTACGTCCACCCTAGGGTGTACGGCTCCTTTTATAAATGTCGCAGCCGTCAGCGGCAGCATCGCCGTGGTCGACCGGGGCACTTGCGACTTTTCGCTGAAAGTGCGTAACGCCCAAACAGCGGGCGCCAAAGCCGTTATCGTCATTAATAATATTGCCGGCGACCCTTACGCCATGGGCGGCACCGACACCATCGGAGTCAAGATTCCTTCCCTGATGATTTCGCTGGCCGACGGCAACAAGCTAAAGACTGGCTTAAGCACGGGCGCGTCGGTAGCGGTGTCGTTGCTGGGCAGCATCCCGCCACCCGACCGTGACGGCGACTACGACAACGGCGTGATTGCCCACGAATACGGTCACGGCATCTCTACCCGCCTAACCGGCGGCCCGGCCAACTCTAGCTGCCTGCCCAACAACACTGGCTACGAGACCATGGGCGAGGGGTGGAGCGACTTCTTCGGCTTGTGGATGACCACCAAGCCTGGCGACAAAGGCGAGACAGCGCGCGGCGTCGGGACGTATCTCTCCTTTGAATCTCCCACAGACCTAGGTATTCGCAGTAAGCCTTACTCCACCGACTTTGCGGTTAATAACTACACCTATGCGCAGCTAGGTACCACCGGAGACAAGTTCAGCGAAACCCACGCAGTAGGCGAGGTGTGGTGCGCCATGCTCTGGGACCTCAACTGGGCTTTAGTTAGGAAATACGGCTACAATACGGATCTGAAAGGAGTCACCGGGGGCAACAACATCGCCCTGAAGCTGGTACTCGATGGTTGCAAGCTGCAGCCTTGTACACCGGGCTTCGTGGATGGGCGCAATGCTATTCTGAAAGCAGACTCCCTCTACAACAACGCTGCTAATGCTTCTTTGATCTGGCAAGTGTTTGCTCGCCGGGGGCTAGGCTACAGCGCCGTGCAAGGCTCCAGCAAAAGCGTGAACGACAACACGGCTTCCTTCGACTTGCCGGCCGGCGTACTTGCTACGCAGAAGCAGCTCAGCGAAGACGTCTTGGCCGTATATCCGAACCCCGCCAACAGCCAGCTCACCGTGCGCACCCTGATCAGTAGCCGCACGCCCGTGCAGGTTTCCCTGCTCACGGTACTCGGCACGGTGCTTCAAAAAACCGAAGTGCCAGCTGCTATCATGCAGCAGGAGGGCATGCAGCTGAACACTACCTCGTTAGCAGCAGGTCTTTATCTGGTAAAAATCAGCACTTCGGATGGCATTGTCACAAAGAAAATTTTGGTGCAGCACTAAAAAATCAGAGCTCGCGGCGTTATAGATGCCGCCTTACTACCAAAGGAAAACGCCCCACTTAGCTGTCACAAGCTAGGTGGGGCGTTTTGTTTTGAATACTAGAAATTGGTTTTGTTATCGCACAGATAATCTGATAGTAATACTAGAGGCTATAGGATATTAAGTAGATGCTCAGAAACAAAGAGGGTGCAATGAAATGGAGAACTTGTTAATAAAATAGTAGTATTTTATTTATAATATATTAATAAATAACTGAATTATGTTCAGAAATAAGTTTCTTGGTGTCACGATTCATATATAGATTTGGACAGCAGCCTATCACTTGGCGTGCCCCTACTCTTTCCCCTCTTACAACCTTCTATGAAAATACCTTTTACTCCAACTATTCGGCCTTTAGCGTTAGCTGCTTGCCTAGCCCTACCCGGCTTGGTTATGGCCCAAACTGCGCCTGTTCAAAGCGCCCTACAACAATTCAGCAGCCAGCGGGCCAAGTTCGGTCTGAGCTCAGGTGATGTAGCTGATCCGGCCGTGACGAGCTCTTACACGGACGCAACCGGCGAGCTAACGCACATTTACCTGCGCCAGCGCTACCAAGGCATCGAAATCTACGGGGCCGAAGCCGATGTGCACGTCGACAAAAGCCAGAAGGTCGTGAGCTTGCACAGCAACTTTGTGGCTAACCTAGCTAACGCGGGCCGGGCTGCTATCACGCAGCCTTCCCTGACGGCGGTGCAGGGTGTGGCTGCCGCTGCCAAAGTCCTCAACCTAGGTGCGCCGAGCAGCCTAAACGTTGTGAAAGCGGGTGCCCCAGCCGAAGGTCTTACCTTCGATGAAGGTGGTATCTCGCTGGAGAAGATTCCGGTGAAGCTCATGTACCAAGCCCGTACTAGCGGCGAGCTAGTGCTGGTGTGGGACGTGACCATCGTTCCTAAAAAAGGTGACCACTACTGGAACGTGCGCGTAGATGCCGCCACTGGCCAATTAGTAGACAAAACGGATCTTACGGTTCACGAGCCGATTAGCTTTGTTGAGCTTACGCAGCGTAGCCTAGCCACTTCCGCTTGGCCTGCGCCGCTTACTAGCGCCGTAGCCGCTACGCCCAACAGCTACAACGTATACCCCCTCACGGTGGATAGTCCCTTATCGGGCAGCCGTCAGCTGGTGGTAAATCCTGCTGACCCCACGTACTCGCCTTTCGGCTGGCACGACACCAACGGGGTAGCCGGTCCTGAATATACCATCACGCGCGGCAACAACGTGCACGCCTACGAAGACCGGGCAAATGCGAATGCCCCTGGTTACAGCCCAGATGGCGGCGCTGACTTGGTGTTTGACTTCCCCGTCAACTTCGCCCAGGTGCCCCAAGCCAACCAGGACGCCGCCATCACAAACTTGTTCTACTGGAACAACATGATGCACGACGTGATGGCCTACAAAGGCTTCGACGAAGTGAGCGGCAACTTCCAGGTGAAAAACTATACCGGCGCTGGCCTCGGCAATGACGACGTGCGCGCCGAAGCCCAAGATGGCGGCGGTACTGATAACGCCAACTTCGGTACGCCTAACGACGGCTCTCGCCCCCGCATGCAGATGTATCTGTGGTCGGCGCCATCCTCGCTAGTCATCAATTCGCCTTCGCCCGTTGCAGGCACTTATAAGGCAATACCTGCTGGCTTCGGCAAAAAGCTGGCGCCGGGCGTTCCATTCACGGGGCAATTTGTACTGGTAAATGACGCCAGCTCGACTAGCCTAGGCTGTACGGCTCCGTTCCTCAACGCGGCGGCCATCGCCGGCAAGATTGCCGTACTCGACCGCGGTACGTGCGACTTCTCCGCTAAAGTGCGCAACGCCAAGCTAGCTGGTGCCAAAGGTGTAGTAGTGGTGAACAACGTAGCTGGCGACCCCATCACCATGGGCGCTGGTGCTGACACCACGAACACGGGCATCCCCTCCGTTATGATTTCGCTAGCTGATGGTACAAACCTGAAGGCAAACCTCGCTGCAGGTGGAACCCCCAGCGGTAGCATAACCGGTGGTATCCCACGCGACGGCGACTTCGACAACGGCATCATTGCCCACGAATACGGCCACGGCATTTCTACCCGCCTGACGGGCGGCCCAGCTAACTCTAGCTGCTTAAACAACGCCGAGCAAATGGGCGAGGGCTGGAGTGACTTCTTCGGCTTGTGGATGACCACTAAGCCCGGCGACGTTGGCCAAACGCCTCGTCCTGTTGGCAACTTCGCTACTTCACGTCCCATTGACGGTGCAGGTATCCGTACCAAGCCGTATTCGACGGACTTTGCGGTAAACAACCTGACTTATGCCTTGATTGGTACTACGGCTTACTCCGAAGTGCACGCCACGGGTGAAGTTTGGGCGGCCACGTTGTGGGACCTGAACTGGAAGCTGGTGG
>NZ_MTSE01000037.1 GCF_002154225.1 Hymenobacter crusticola | reverse complement strand
GTAGGCAAATGGCTAATCATTGCCACCATTGTGGAAGCCTTGCGAACCCTCTCCTAAAACGCGCGAGTCCGGGGTCTACGATAGCCTGTTTCTTCGGAAGGCCAACGAGAAAGGAAGTCGGCTGTCGCTTGACATAGCATACAGCGAACCACATTGCCCTTTAGCGGCACCCGATGGTTTGTAGATCTATCTGAAATATGATAGTGCCAGCGCAGTGCAGCGCGCTTTTACGCCGGCGCCTTGGTGCTCTTGCCCGATCAGCACCCGCTGGGTACGCTATACCTCATTGACCACCGGCCCCGCACCTTTACGGCCCAGGAGCAGCACCTTTTGGAATTACTCGCCGCCCTAGTTAGTCAAACCATTGTCGTGCGCCATCGCTGCTAGCCCCACCCCAAAGCCAATACGCTACCATGGGAGCGTTTTAGGGCCGAACTCCTGGAAGAAGTACAAGCCCTCAACGCGCTGGTGGGCTACCTGGCCGCTCGTTATGGCACGATAGTGCCGGTACCAGCTACCTTCCTGACGCGACTTGAAGCAATTACTCGACGATTACTGTGCGTAAGCAGCCAATGGCCACCTAGAGCCAGGGCCTCGGCCAGAGTACAGTCAGGTGCGACTTGCCCATCTTACGCCGCTTTCTGCCCCAACTCCATACAGCCCGGAGGCGTCGGATTAGCCGTAGGCCTAGGGGAATCAGGCAATTCCAGTCAGTAGTGGGAACCGGCTAAGTGGTCGCTTGCGAGGCGGCCATAAACTTCAACAGCAAATCGTTCACGGCTTCTGGCTCCTCCAACTGCACCCAATGCGTCGCGTTGGGGAAGAAGTGGCAGCTGCCAGTTCGCGCACTGCGTCATGCTGATTTCCGCCATACGCGCCTTCAAAAAGGTATCTTTTTTGCCCCAGATGACCTGTAGCGGCCCTTTGATGCGCGGCCATCCTAGGCGACTAGCATAGCGCAGGCTCCGGTACCAGTTGATCATGCTGGTGAGCGCGCGGGGCTTGGCCCAAACGGCTACGTAGCGCTCCACCTCCTCGGGACTAAACGTACCGGGGTGGGCCGTACCCGCCAGAAACCGACGACCGAAGCGCCAATTACGCCGCCGAAACAACTGTTCGGGTAGCCACGGCAATTGGAAAAACACCATATACCAACTGTGGAGCATCTGGCTGGGCACGCGCCACAGGTTTTTGGCCTCGGCCGCCGGGTGCGGCACGTTAATAATAGTGGTGCTGGCCAACCGCTCGGGGAACTGCGCCGCCAGGTATCAACTCACAATGGCGCCCCAATCGTGGCTGATGAGGTGCGCCTGCGCTCGGCCGGCGGCATCAAGCAACCCGATGACATCCGCGGCTAGCACCGGGATGGTATAGGGACGAATGCCCCGCAGCTTATCACTCAGGTTATAGCCCCGTTGGTCGGGAGCCCACACTCGGTAGCCGGCGGCCGCCAGAACTGGTAGTTGCTTATGCCAGGTTTCCTAATACTCAGGAAAACCATGGAGCAGAATGACCAGCGGGCCGTCGGCCGGACCGCACTGTACCACGTGCAGCCGCAGGCCATTAGTCCGTACGTCGTGTTGTTCTAAGGGGTAGTCCATGCGCCTTATACCTCAATAACGGGCCCAAAGGTTATGGCTCAGCTTGGGGGTAGGGACAGAAAAAAGTACTGCTTGGCGTCTACCTCGGGTGGGAGTTGAGCCGCCGTCCGAGACAGACGCCGCTAGTAGACGCTGAGCGGACACCTAGCCGCGCTGGTCGATGAAAAAGGGGAGGAACGGGCACAGGGCAGCCAGCATAGTTAATGAGGCAATGAGTTGGGGCAGTGCCCGGCGATGGGCAAGGTTACTAGGTGCGTCTGCGGCAGGTGGGCTACTAAGTAGTTGCCTACCTCGGCTAACATCATAGGCCGCCTAGCGACGTAGCACTATGCCGAGAAAACGGTGGCCTAGCCCGCGCAGTAACGTGCTAAAACCTGTTGGAGTCGCTGGAGCAGGCGTTGCGCCGCTCTTAATGCCAAGTAGGCCGGCTTAGCTAGCCAGTGTCCTAGCAGTAATTCCCCACAGCAGCTCCCCACGGGTACCCATCGGCTCGCTTTTTAGTGCGCTTGAGCAGGAAAGGTAACGGTGAAGGTGGTGCCCACGTTGGGCTGGCTCTTAACCGCAATAGTGCCGCCGCCGTTCTCGACCAAGCGCTTAATCATGTACAGGCCCACGCCCGTGCCCTCGACGTGCGTGTGCAGGCGCTGAAAGACCTGAAACAGGCGTTGTTGCTGACTTTCACTTATTCCTAACCCATTATCCGCCACGGTCAGCACGACCGCCGCCGGTTGGCGCTCGGCGTGCACCCGGACCTGAGCCGGGCGAGCCGGGTGGCGGTACTTGAGGGCATTGCTGAGCAGGTTGTAGACAATCGAGCGCAGGTTAGCCGGCGCGAAGCGGACCGACAGGCCTGCCGGGATGGCTACCTCCAGTTGCGCTTGAGCCCCCCCCGTCACTTCCGCCTCTAAATCTTCCAGCACGGCGGTTACCAGCGGCCCCAGCAGCACTGGCTGCATGGGACCTGCGGGCGTTTGTTGCAGTTGAATCAGTTCGGTGAGCTGGTCGATAGTGAGGCGCAAGCGGCTCACCGTGCTATCAAGCAGCTCCAGCAGCGGCGCCATCAGCGGTTGCTGCTGCTCGTCCAGGGGCAGGGTGTCGCGCAGCGCGGTTAGCAACCCTTCCAGGTTGGTAATCGGGGATTTGAGGTCGTGGCTGACTGTATAGACGAAGGTATCCAGGTCGGCGTTGGTGCGCGTGAGGCGAGCGTTGCTGAGCTGCAGTTCCTGGTTGGTGGCGGTGAGCTCTTCGTTGAGGTGCTGCACCTGCTGGCGGCCAAGCACCTGCTCGGTCACGTCTTGCAGAAACAGGGCCACGCCGGCCACCCGCCCGCTTTCCTGGTAGGCCTGGTAGGTGAAAAGCACGTAGCGCGGGGCCGACCCCAGCGTCGCGCCGGGCAGCAGCGTGGGCGCGCTCTGGTAGGTCGCGCCGCTTTGATAGAGGCGGTCGAGCTGCGCGACTACTTCCGGCGTGGCCAGGGCCGGCAGCATTTTTTCGACCGCCACCCCGCGCTCAGCGCCCGGAAAGTACTGGTCGAACAGCACGTTCCAATAGTCGAGTTGGTGGTCGGGCTCGCGCAGCAGGGCCACGGCCAGTGGGGCGTTGGCAAACACGCGTAGGATGTCCTGCCGCTCCTGGGCCCGACGCTGAGCCGCCGCCAGCACCTGGGCCTGCAGCAGCGCCGTCTGGCGGCGAGCACGCACCTGCTCAGTCACCTCTACGGCAAAGATCAACTGGCCCTGCATCTTACCTTGTTCGTCGCGCAGGGGCAGGTAGGTCAGGTCGTAATAAAACTGGTGGGGCGGGCCGGGGGGTTGCTCCAGCATAATCATTACGTTGCGCCCCAGGTACGGCTCGCCCGTCTCATACACGCGGTCCAGCAGCTCAATGACGCCCTGCTCGACCACTTCCGGCAGGGCCTCGGCGACAGTGAGGCCCACTTGAGCCCGGTCACCCACCAGGTACTGGTAGCGGGCGTTGGCGAACGAGAAGCGGTGTTCCGGGCCGCTCAGGGTGGCAATGGCCGCCGGCAGGTGGCTGAGCAACTGGCGCAGTAGCGCTTGCTGCTCGCTGAGCTGGCGGGTACGCTCCTGCACCCGCGTCTCCAGTTCTTGGTTGAGCTGCTCGAGCTGCCGGCGGGCTAAAACCTGCTCGGTTATGTTGTAGGAAAAGTCGAGGATGCCATCGACCTGCCCCTGCGCGTTACGCAAGGGATGCAGCGAGAGCTTGACGAATACCTGCTCCGGCTGGCCGGTGCCGTGGAAGTCGAACCAGCCTTCCATTTCGGGTAGGTAATGCGGCTCGCCGGTCTGGTATACTTGGTCGAACAAGGCCGCTACTCCCAACCCTTCCGATTCGGGAATGGCTTCGCGAAACGGCCGGCCCGCGAAGGAGCGGTGCGGAAACATACCTTGGTAGGGTGGGTTGACGAACTGGTAGCGGTGGTCGGGGCCGTGGTAGGCGGCTACGTAAGCGGGCAGTTGCAGGAGCACCTCGTGGAAGCGCTGGCGCTGTACTTCAACTTCGGCGCGGGCATCCTGCTCGGTCGCCTGGGTCTGGCGCAGGGCTTGTTCGACGGCACTGCGGTCCTGGTCGCTGGTATCGGTAAAGCTCACCACCAGTCGCTCGCCGCTGCGCCGAGCGGTGATTTTAAAGTAGTTGTCGAGCCCGTCGGCCTGGTAGTTGGTCTGATAGGGGGCTGACTCGCCCGTCTCAAACACGCGCCGGTAATACTGAAAAATGCCACTAGCCACGGCGTGGGGAAAGCGCTGGAGCAACGTAGCATCCGGCCGCTCCGGCAGGCCGGTCATGTGCTGCCCGGCCGGATTAACATACTCCAGCAGGAAATCCACAATGTCGGTGCTCGCTGCCGCATAGACCGGCTGCGCTAGGTGGATGCCGGTCAGTGATACCTCGAGTACAATCTGCCAGTCGTCCGGCGTAAATAAATCGGCGATAGGGACTATAGTAGGCATACAGATAACAAGAATAAGGCATGACCAGAGAGGAGCGCAGGGAAATACCTACGCGCTTCGGTGGCTTTCGTTAAACAGAATGGGGAGGGGCCATATACGGTGCGCGACTAGGCTTTTTACCGAGGTGCCTCTCTATTAGCCTACGGCGCCGCTTAGCTAGCCGCTACTTGCCGCAGGGCGGCGCGAACCTCGCCTTGCAGGGCCTGCAAGACCAGCTGGGCCTCCTCGTCGATGGAGCGCTGGTACAGTTGGGCGGCCGGCGTGGCAGCCGATTCCTCCCAGGTGCTCAGGGAGCGGAGCGTTTCCAGGCGCGTGAGCGAGGTGCTGATGCGCTGGTAAATAGTCTCCCATAGCGCGACGGCGACGGCAGGCTGCTCCAGCACGGCCAGGCGCAGATCAAACAGTTCAAGCACGATACCGGCCAGGGCTTCTAGCCGCTGCCGTTCGGCCTCCGATAGCGAGCGAGGCTGGTGGTCGATCAGGCAGAGCGCGCCGATGTTATAACCTGCGGGGGTGTGCAGCGGATGACCCGCGTAGAAGCCCAGGTTGAGCTGCTGGGCGGCCATGGGGTTGGTTAGGGCACAGGGATTGGCGTGCAGGTCCTCAAATATGGTGGTCGTATCCTGGAGTACAGCCACGGAGCAGATGCTGTCCGGCCGGTCCACAGCGCGCACCTCGGACAGGCCAAAGTTGCCCGTGAACTCGACGGTGCCCTCGGCCACGAGCGAAATCAAGGCAATGGGCATGGCGAAAAGCTGCGCTACCAGACGCGTCAGCTCATCAAAGACGGCATCGGGCGTGGTACCCAGGAGCCGGTAGGCCTGCAAGGCGGCCAGGCGTTGCGGATCATTCGCGGGAATCAGATGGGCGTACTCGGTCATGGCAGGTAAACATACAGAAAGCTGGAAAACGAAGGCGCTCCGGTGGCAACTAACCTAGCGCACGCCCTGATCTGTTCCGTTAACGGGAGCTTTAGGGTGAGCAGAGTTGCCGTAAGAAGGCCAAGCTGTGCTGAATAAGCGGCAGCTCTACTAGACCCGCGATTGGCTGCTGCTGGAGTTGCTGCAGGGTCGCCAGGGGTGGAATTTCAACAGCCGTGTAGACCACGGGAGCTTTGGCCTGCAGGGGAAAGAGCTGCTGGTAGACCTGAGCGAACGTGGCTCGTTCCGGGGTGTGGGGAAGTTCCACCAAGATCAAACAGGGGCAAGTGCAATGCCCCCTGGTGGCGGGGCCAGCAAGGCGAGGGCCTCGGCGGTACTGGCCACCACGCACGTCTGGGCAGCCACCTGCGCTCGGCGCAGGATGCGTTGCAACAGGAAGGAGGTGGCGTCGTTGGTGTGGATCAGTAAGATAACAGACATCATGCTGCTACGCACCACGCTGAAGCTACGATCAACCGTTTCGCTGAGTGCGGAAAGTTACCGGATAAGCACGAGCGTTGGCTCGGTCAGTGTTCTGCTACGTTTCTCTGGAAGACTGCTACTCGGCGGCAATGTAGCCCACGTGCTCGCCCTGGGGCGTGTACACCAGCAGCACCGAGCCCAGGTCCTCGACCCAGCGTTGCTGCTGCACCAGGCGCTGCAAGTCGCCTACGAGACTGGAAACGTGCGCGACCACGGGGTTGCCGGCCAGAAAATGCCGAAGTTGGCGTTCTAGCGAGGGGGCTAGGGGCTGGGATACGGATAGCGTAGGAACGGGCATAAACGATAGCAAGCGATACACGAACGACCAGGTACTTCCTACCGTTCTCAGGCCTTGGGCAAAAGCTGTTGCAGGCGGGTGTAACGACGTCGCCCTTGCCGGAATGTACTAGTACGGACGAGGTGCCGGTCGTACCTTGTAGGCTGTTTTTGCCATTACCTGCCCATGCCTACCCCTGCTGCGGTGCTGCCCGACGAGGTCAGCACCGATACCCTGTTGCTCCACGTGCTGGATGTCTCGCTCACCGGCATCCAGTTGCTGCGCCCCGTCTACGCTGCGGAGGAGCAGACCCCGGTGGACTTCGCCTTCGTCTATACCAACCCGGCTGGGCTGCGCATCTCCCGCGTCACGGAGCCCCTGCGCGGCACTTTACTCGAGAACTTCCCGCATACCCACGCGGCCGGCGTGCTGGCCTACTACCAGCGGGCCTTCGCCGCGGACGAGCCGCTGGCCTACGAGGTGAACTACCAAGCCGACGGGCTCGACAACTACCTGCGCTTCCAGGCCCGGCGCAGCGGCGAGCACCTGCTGGTCAGCTTTACCGACACCAGCGACCAGCCCCGTTCGGCCGTGGAAGAGTCCCTGCGCCTCCGCCAGGCCACCGAACAGGCCGCCCTGGCGGAGGCGGAGCGACAGCGGGCGCTGCTTTACCGCGTGTTTGAGCAGGCGCCGGCTATGATTTGCATCTTGCAGGGACCCGAGCACGTGTTCGAGTTTGTCAATCCGCCTTACCAAGCCCTGGTCGGCGAGCGCCTGCTGGTGGGCAAGCCTATCGCCCAAGCCATGCCGGAGCTGGCCGGCCAGCCGATCTTCGCGTTGCTGGATCGCGTGTACCGCACGGGCGAGATCTTCCACGCCCACGAGATGCTGGTGCAGCTCGACCACGCCAACGACGGCCGCCCCCACTTGGAGCAGCGCTACTACAACTTCATTTACAAGGCCCGCTACTCGGCTGCTGGCCAGGTAGATGGCATCCTGGTCTTTGCCTATGAGGTGACCCCGCAAGTGCAAGCGCGCGCGCAGGTGCAAGACTTAAACGAAGAGTTAGCGGCCCTGAATGAAGAACTGCGCGCCACCAACGAGGAGTACCTGCGGGCCAACACGGAGCTCGCGCACACGCAGCAGCAGCTACGACAACTCAATCAGGAGTTGGAGCAGCGGGTACAGGAGCGCACCCAGGAGGCGCAGACGGCTCGTCTACTAGCCGAGGTGCAGAAGCAGCGCTTGGAGCAGCTCTTCTTGCAGGCCCCGGCGGCCATCTGCATCCTGGACGGGCCCGCGCTGGTGTATGAGCTGGTCAACCCCGCCTATCAGCAACTCTTTCCTGGCCGGACGCTCCGGGACTTACCGCTGCTCGAGGCCCTGCCCGAACTGCGCGACCAGCCCGTGTGGCACACCTTGCAGCAGGTCTACCGCACGGGCCAGACCCACCTAGAGCTGGGCATCCATATTCCGGTAGCCCGCACCGAGGGCGGGGCCCTGGAAGACTTCTACTTCAACTACATTCAGCAAGCCCGCTTCAACGAGCAGGGGCAAGTTGATGGGGCTGTCGTGTTTGCGTTCGACGTGACCGAACAAGTGCGGGCGCGTCAGCAAGTGCAAGACCTCAACGAGGAACTAGCCGCCCTCAACGAAGAACTGACGGTCACCAACGAGGAGCTGCACGAGAGCAATACCCGCCTGACGCGCACCAACGTGGATTTGGACACGTTCGTCTACACGGCCTCGCACGATCTGAAAGCGCCCATCACCAACATCGAGAGCATCCTGCTGGCTCTACGCGACACGCTGCCCGCGCCGGTGCTAGAAGATGCGATGGTGGCCCACCTGCTCGACTTGCTGGGCAAGACCGTGGCGCGCTTTCAGTTCACCATCGGCCAGCTCACCGATATTACCCGCCTACAACTTGCGCATACGGGGCCCTTGGAACCTGTTGAATTGGCCCGCGTCGTAGCGGATGTCCGGCTCGACCTAGCCCCGCTGCTCCAGGCCGCGAGCACGCAACTCACGGTCGACGTAGCGCCGGCGCTGGTCGTGTCCTTCTCGCCGGCCAACCTGCGCAGCGTTATCTATAACCTCTTAAGCAACGCCGTCAAGTATCGGGGCCCCAACCGCCCCAACGTGGTGCAGGTGCGTGCTACGCAGGAGCCCGGTAGAGTCGTACTCACCGTGCAGGACAATGGGCTGGGCATGACCCAGGTACAGCAGCGGCAGCTGTTTGGCTTGTTTCAGCGCTTGCACACCCACGTCGAGGGCACGGGTGTTGGTCTGTACATTACCAAACGCCTGATTGAAAATGCGGGCGGCACGATTGCCGTGCAGAGTCAGCCCGAGCAAGGCACTACCTTTACCGTTACGTTCCCGGCCTAAGCACCTTTCTTCTCTCTCCCTATGCCGCCTCTTACGACGGTGCTCCTCGTGGATGACGACGCCACGACCAATTTCCTCAATAAGCTCCTGCTCACGCGCTTGGAAGTAGCCGAGCAGGTGCTCGTGGCCGAGAACGGCGAGCAGGCTTTGCGCACGATCGTGCAAGCCTGCCTCGATCCGTCGGCCATGGCCTGCCCGCAGTTAATTTTGCTGGACATGAACATGCCCGTCATGAACGGGCTGGCCTTTCTGGAGGCCTACGTGCAGCTACCGCTAGCCCAGCGCCAAGCGATTGTGATTGTTATGCTCACCACGTCTTTGCACGAGCGCGACCTAGCTCAGGCCCAGCAGTTGCCCATTGCCGGCTTTCTCAACAAGCCCCTGACCAAAGAAAAGGTCGCCGCTCTCTTGGAACAGTACTTTGCCCCGTAGCACTTTCGCACATGAGAGGTGTTCCCTATGCTATTCGCACGGACCCAGGCGTTAGGCCGCCGGGGTTGCAGTTCGTTGCCGGTAAGTCCCGCCTGCTGCGGGCCAGCAACCGGCAACGAGTAGGAACTTCAGCGACCGAACGCCTCGGCACCCGGCCAGGGGCGCCAGCCAGTGCCCCAGCCGCGAATCCTACAACAAGGCCAGCACCAAGGCGAGTAATTGCGAGTGCACGCCTGCCCACCCGGGACTAGCGCCCGGCGCCCGCAAGCTAGCCTGGAGCAGGCGTAAGTGCTTCTGAAAGGCGAGGCGCTCGGGGGTGCTGCGCTGGGCGTGCCGCAGCCGTTGGGGAGGTGTAGTGGGAATGGGCCTAGCCGGCCACTGCTCAGCGGGCCACGCCTGCACCACGTACTCGAGCTGATCGGCGATGCGCCGCAGACGCGCTGGCGCGTAGGGCGCGGGCGCGTCGAAGACCAGCAAGTGCTGGCGTAAGGCCTGGAGAACCAGCCGTAAGGCAATGGGGGTAGGAGCAGCTGACACGGGTCGGGGGAGGAAACAGCTCCTCCCCTACGAGCCAGAAGAGAAATTCGTTCGCTAGGCAACTCCGGTGCCTGGCATAGGGTAGCATCCTGCGTCGGACCAGCAGCGGCAGGGCCTGCAGATAGGAGCTGTGTGGTTTCAGGCTACTCCCCAGGCGCCCGAATCGTTTGGTGTCGGGGATGGTAAGTTCGAGGGTACGATGCGGGCGCAGGGATAGGGAGTAACGTAAAAAACCCGCTCGCAGAACCAGCAGGCTTTTACTACCAAAATCAACAAGAAGAACCTACGCTAAGCAGGCATTCTGTTTTCTGTACGCACTGAAAAACAGCAAGTTTCTACGGAAGAGCTACGGTACCGCGGTACACTCGCTTTCTGGTAGGAGCAGTCCTTTTACTGAGAGTCGGCTGATCAACTCCCGCTTGGCCACCCTACTGCGTAGCCCTAGGAGGAGACGAATCTCGTGCCCTGCCCCCGGCGGCGCTAGTCGATTTTCTCCTTTTCTGGTTTTATCCGCTACGGAGGGCTTCCCCCGCTGGAAGACGTACAACTTGAGCAATGCTGCACAGGATTTAGGGCGGCAACGCAACTGGTCCAGCCTTAGTAGGGTTCTGCTAACGGAAGCGAAGCACTTCTTCACGCGCATAGCCCTACGTAGCAAGCAACGACCCGTAGCGTAGGCTCTGGGCCTACCGGGAAAGCGCTTGCCTGATTCTAAGGCCCCTTCTACCTTTGCGGGCCTGATGAGCCTAGTCCCGACGTCCTTCTATTATGGCAATGCCGTTGGTCTAGTGCAGGAGCACTCCGACTATGTGCGCCTGCGCTACCACGCCGGGCAGCGGCAAGCGGTAGAATTCCAGGCCTTGCTCGGGCACGTCACCCGCGCATTAGCCCGGCATGGCGCGGGCAAACTGCTCATCGACCAGCGCGCGATGGCGCCCTACTCGCCTCCGGAACAAGCCTACGTGCTACAGCAATGGCTGCCGCGCACCATCGTGGAGGGCCATTATCGCTGGGGGGCAGTCGTGATGGCCCAGGATGTATTTGCGCGCTTGGCCATGGACACGATCCGCACGCAGGCCCAGACGCTGCCGCTGACCTATCGCTTCTTTACCGAGGAGCCCGAGGCCTTGGCTTGGCTACACATGTGCTAGTCGATTCGCCCAACGCGGGCTGTGGCCCGCCCTTTAGGCGAACGGCTCACCTAGGCGACCGTGACTTGGGCAAGTACGGACGGAAGTGTTGTCCACCCCGAGCCGCTCGGCTAGCGGCTCGGGGTGGACAACACAGTCAGCAACGTGCATTTGGCGAAAAGACCGCTGCCTCACCTCTGACCAGCTCGTACTCTCCTCTACGGGCACTGTTCCTTGGTAGCTAGGCAGCCGTAGCGCTAGACGAAGTGCTCTTGGATCAAGGTCGTCACCTTTTCCCGGGTCAGCGGCTTGGTCAGGTAGCCGGCAATGGGCAGCCCCTGCATCTTCACCACATCCTGGGGGTTCAGCGACGTGGTAAGCATAATGATGACCACGGCCGGATTTTGCTCGGCGGGCCGCTGCGAGTAGGCTTGCAGAAACTCCACGCCGTTCATGCCCGGCATTTTCATATCCAGCAGAATAAGCGCCGGACAAGTGGGGGAGGCGCCAGCGGCACAGTGGGTGTGCAGCAACTCCAGGGCCTGCCGGCCATCTTGGGCCACCAAGATGGTATCCGTGACGGCCATGCGCCGCAGCAGCATTTGATTCAGAAAATTCGTGGTTTCGTCATCGTCCACGAGCAGGGTGCAGGAAATAGCCGCCATAAAAAAGCAGTAAGCAAAATCAAAGAAACTAGCGGGTGGCCGCTTGCGGCAGGAACACAAAAAACGTGGTGCCCGCGCCAAGCTGGCTGTGTACTTCAATGCGGCCTCCGGCGTTTTCCACCATGCGCTTCACCATGTAGAGGCCAATGCCGGAGCCCTCCACGTGCGTGTAGAAGCGTTGAAACATGGTGAACAGCTTGGCCTGGTGCGCCGCCTCAATTCCTAGCCCGTTGTCATGCACCTCTAGCACGGTGTAGCCGGTTCGCACATGAGCGCGCACATCGATGTGGGGCGTGCGGTCCGGCGCGTGATACTTGAGCGCGTTGCTGAGCAGGTTGTAGACCACCGAGCGCAGGTTCTTCTCCGAGAATAGGATAGGCGGCGCGGCGGCAACCTCCACCCACAAGCGGGCTCCCACTTGCTCAATGACGGGGAGCAAATCTTGCCGAACCTCCTCCACTACCGCGGCTAGGTTCAGGGCGGTGGGTGCGGGGGCGTGCTCTTTCTGAAGCTTCGTGACGTCGGTTAGGTGGCCGATGGTGCGCTTGAAGCGCTCCACCGCGCCGTGCATGCGCGTCAAAATGGGTTCGAGCGACTCGCTAGCGGCTAGCTCAGCGGGTAGTTCTTCCTCGAGCAGGTAGAGCAAACCTTCAATGTTGCTGATGGGCGCTTTCAGGTCGTGGGAGGCCGTGTAGATGAAGTTGTCGAGGTCTACGTTAGTGCGGCGCAACTGATCGTTGCGGTCGTTGAGCGCCTGGTTCGTGACCTGAAGCTGCTCGGTGCGCTCTTGCACGCGGGCTTCGAGCTCCTGGTTGAGCTGCTGCACCTGCTGGCGGGCCCGCACCTGCTCGGTCACGTCGTAGGTAAAATTGAGTAAGCCGTCCACGTTTCCTTGCGCGTCGCGCAGGGCCTGAAAAAAGACGTTGAAGTAGCGTTGCTCCAGCTGGCCGCTGCCGCTGAAATCTACCCACGTTTCCTGCTCTAGGTCGTAATACGCTTGGCCAGTCTGGTACACGTGGTTTAACTTTTCGATGATTCCTTGTCCGTGCAGTTCGGGCAGAGCCTCCCGGATCGGCAAGCCTAGGATCTGGCGCGACGGAAAGAGTTGTTGATAACGGGCATTGGCTAGCTCGTAAACGAGGGCCGGCCCGTGGTGCGTGGCCACGCTGGCGGGCAGCTGCATCAGCACCTCGTAAAAGCGCTGCCGCTGGGCCTCGGCGTCGGCGCGCGCGGCCTTTTCAGCGGCCTGGCTTTCACGGAGCGCAATTTCGACCGGGGAGCGGGGCTGGTCGGCGGTATCGGTGAAACTGACGAGCAGGCCCTGCCCGGAGCGCCGGGCCGCCAAGCGGTAGTAGTTGTCGTAGCCATCGAGCTGGTAGTTGATGTTGAGCTCCCGGGGCTCGCCCGACTCAAACGCGTCGATGTGAAACGCGAACGTGCCCTGCTGACGGCTATGGGGCCACTGCTGATTGTGCGTGAGCGTGGGGCGCTCGGGCATCTGCATCATGCGCTGGGCCGTAGGATTCAGATACACAAAGGTAAAATCATCGATTTCGCCCGCCCGGTCGTAGATCGGGGTGTAAAAGATGATTCCAGTAAGCGAAACAGCTAGTAACTCGCCCAGGATCTCCGGTGCAGCACCAAAGGGTTCCAGGGCAGCAGCATCGGCGTAAAACGGAAGCGGAACGGCAGGCATAAGCGGGGACAACAGCAACAAGAATGCGTAAAGGTACAGCCCTGCCAGCAGGATACTGGCAGGGCTGTACCTATCAGCGGTGGCTAGTAGACGCCCATCAGCTTTGTGAATGGCCTGTGGATACGCAAGCTTCCTAGTGGCTGTTGCAGAACGCTCGCTGTCTGTTTGATCGGGTGCCGCTGCTCAACGACAGCCTAATTAATCTACCCGAATAGCGCTTTCTTACAGCTGATACCAGTTCCGATGGACCGTTCCAGAGTATAGGTCCGGGTTCTGCCGCTAAAATGTGCGAGTAGTCTGCTCGCATCCTAGCTGTGGCTCCGCCTTCTGCAACAGTCACGCTGGTGTAGATGAATGAAGCCGCTCGCGTTCCACCCCGATTGCCTACTTGTTGTCAGGCATGGTCTCCGTTCGTGAAACGCTCACCTCCTATCTGGGCCAGCCGCTGTGGCTCTTCCAGAGCCAGTGAGCTGCAACAACATGTGCGCCAGGGCCTCCTCCGCGAATGGCTTACTCAGGCACGCACTCATGCCCGCGGCCAAGTAGTGCTGCTGGTCGGAAGCAAAGGCATTGGCTGTGAGGGCAATGATGGGTACCGCCGCGCGCGTGGGGTCGCCTAGCTGTCGCACGGCCTGGGTAACCTCGACCCCGGTGAGCCCAGGCATCTGGATATCTAATAACGCCGCGTCATAGGCCTGC
Organism: Hymenobacter crusticola; assembly: GCF_002154225.1. GTDB lineage: Bacteria > Bacteroidota > Bacteroidia > Cytophagales > Hymenobacteraceae > Hymenobacter > Hymenobacter crusticola. The sequence continues at coordinate 9,776 of NZ_MTSE01000037.1, read as the reverse complement.
ATTTGCAGTTGCGCCAGCGCCTCCGTGCCGTTAGTGACCGCGTGCACGTGCACGCCCCACTGTTCCAGCATGACTGTGGCAATCCATTGGTTGACCAGGTTGTCTTCCGCTAACAGCACCCGTAAGCCTTGCAACGACGCGTACGTGCTGTGCGGGGTGGAGCCTGCTTCTGCGACGGTTTCCTGGTCCGCGCGGGCCAGCGGCAGGGTAAAGGAGAAGGTCGTACCTTCGCCTAGGGCACTTCCTACATGTAGCCAACCGCCGAGTTGTTGTACGAGTTGCGCACTGATGGCCAGGCCTAGGCCCGTGCCCCCGTAGTGCTGGCTCGTGTCCGTGCTGGCTTGGACGAAGGCCTCGAAAATGTGCTCCTGTTGCTCAGGAGCAATACCAATCCCGGTGTCCTGCACCCAGAAGCGCATCGTCACTTCCGACGGAGTATTCCGCAGCACGGTCGCGCCTAGCTGCACCTGCCCATACTGCGTAAACTTCAAGGCGTTGCTGAGCAAATTCAGTAGCACCTGACGCAGCCGATTCGCGTCGCTGCGCACGCGCAAGGAACCAGCGATGTTCCACACGACCTGTAGAGAAAGGCCTTGCTGCTCGGCCACGGCGCCGAGGGTTTGTGCCACCCCCTGCACCAGTTCCTCGACGTCCAGCGGAAGCTGCTCGAGCGGTAGCGGTGCGTTAGACAGTTTGGTCAGGTCTAGTACGTCATTCACCAGCGCGAGCAACTGCTGGCCGGCACGCTGCATCGTATGCACGTAGCGCTGCTGGGTGGCCGAGAGGTTCGTCTTCTCCAGCAGCGCCGTGAGCCCGAGCACGCCGTTGAGCGGCGTGCGAATCTCGTGACTCATGCGCGCCAGAAAGGCTTCCTGTACGCGCGCGCTTTCCTCGGCTTGTTGCTGCGCTTGTTTGAGGGCCGTCACATCGGTACTGATGACTAGCACCTGGGCACGCTCGTGCTCGCCCTGAAACGGCCGCAGGTGCACCTGCCAGTGCCGCGTCTCGCCGCTGGGCAGCGCCACGGCGAGCTCCTGGGTGAGCGGTTGCTGGCTGCGGAGCACCTGTTGGCGCCAGCCGCGCAACTGATTTACCAATTCGAGCGGTTGCGATTGCGAGGAAAGGGCGGCAACGGGTGCGGCACAGGGCCCACCGTGCTGACAGGCAGCGTTGGTAAACACCAGTTCCCCGTCCTCCTGCACCACATAGATCACGTTGGGCAACGTATCGACCACCAGGCGTAAGAACGCGCGTTGCTGCTCCAACTCGCGGGTGCGCTGCGCCACCTGCGCCTCCAAGTGCTGGTTGACTGCCTCCAGACGCTCGCGCGTGCGCACGTGTTCGGTCACCTCGTGGGCAAAGACAATGACCCCGTCGACGTGCCCCTGCTCGTCTAAGCGCGCTTGGTAGGTAAAGTTGAAATAGCAATCCTCGACCGGCCCTTCCGCGTGCCGCGCGATGGGCACCAGCAGCTCGCGCCGCTCGGCGGGTTCACCCGTGCTATATACGTGCTGCAAGAGCTGGGGAATGGGGTGTGTAGCCAACTCCGGCAAGGCGTGCAACAGCGGCAAGCCTAACAAGGTGCGACCAGGAAAAAGCCGCTGGTAAGCTGGGTTGACCAGCGTGTAGACGAAAGCCGGACCGGCCAGCACGCAGACGGGTTCTGGCGCGTGCTGCAGCCACTGGGCTAGGCGGGCCTGAACTACCTGTTCCGGGCATTGATAGGAAAGAGGAGCAGACGACGTATCCATGACCAGAGAAGAAAGGAGACCTAATGGCTGTACGTGTGCGTAGCGAAACCGGTGAAGAGTTCGCGTGAAAGAGGCCTACGCTATGTTCCTATTTCTATCGGGTGCGGAAAGCTGCTTACCAGCTGCAATTAACCAACGTAAAAGTGGCATGTGTACGGAACGGAAATAGTCTCCTATTGCCCACTTCAAATGCCTCATTCGTTTGTACAATTACTTCTTGCTAAGTAGGTTGCTCAACTGCATTGTAAGTGAAATGGCGCTATTATGAGCGGGGCTGTTACTCATTTAGGGGAACCGACTGCTTCTGGTTCTTCTCGTTGCTAAAGGTTGCGTTAAACGCTAGCGCTTAGCCTGCATTCGATGAAGCGGAGCACTAGGGGGTGCGCTGCTAGCCAACCAGTCGTTAAGATCTCATCGGCAGAAAGAAGGCACTAGCCTTCCTCTGGTGACTGCTTGCGCCCGCATATTCCGGGGCCTTGCCGGCGTACTCCAGTCGCCGGGAGCTACGGGCGGACTTCCAGCACCTGCTAGCGGTCCGCCCTGTAAAGCAACAGCCCAGTGATCTGATGAGCCGCATTGTCGTGGCGTGCCTGCGCCAGTAAGTCGTGCGGCTGCGCGGGGATGTGTTTAATCCTGCGCTTTCGTCGTAGTAAAAACGAGGGCGAGGAAGAACGAACTGGTATCCCCGAATGCGTAGGGCACAGGCAGCCTACGTCAGCGGCTGACTGCGCAGTGGAGACTGGTCTGTCGGCTCCTGGTACCATCCTGCCCGGCGGCTTTGGCCCAGCTAGCCGACCAGCGCGGGCAGCATAATGACAAAGGTGGAGCCTACGCCCTCCTGGCTCTGGCAGGTGATGCTACCCTGGTGTAGGGCGATGATCGTCTGGATGATGGACATGCCTAGCCCATTGGTCTTCTCGCCTCGGATACCTGGGCGGCGGGCTTTGGTGAAGCGCTCAAAAAGCACGGGCTGCCACTGCTGGGGAATGCCCACGCCTGTGTCAGCTACCGTAACCATCGCTTGGTTCCCTTGGCGTGCGACGGACACCGTGATGCGACCACCATCGGGAGTGAACTTAATGGCGTTGCTGAGCAGGTTGTTGATCACCTGCTGGAATTTGTTAATATCGAAGCTTACATGCAGCGGCCGCTCGGCCGCCCGGAACTCGAACTCTAGGTGCGTGTGCCGCTCCGATTGCTCATATTCCTGCATAATAGTGGCTAGCCAAGCCACCAGATCGGCCCGCTCGCGCTTGAGCTCCACGTTGACCGAGTCCAGGAACTCGCCATCCACAAAGTCACGGATCAGGTTCACGCCTTCGGTGCAGGTGCGCTCCATAAGTGTCAGCAACTGGAGCGCCGGCTCGGTGGCCGCAGACGACTCGGCTCGCAAGTGCTCGGTGAGCTGCTGCAAAAGCACCAGCGGGGCGGCCAAGTCATGGGAAAGGATTTCCAAGGTGGCGTTCTTCTTAGTATTGAACTTCTCCGAGTTGAGCTGATTCTGCTTGACGCGGGTGATGTCCTGCACCGTGCCGCTCACGTAGCGCTCACCAGCGGGCAGCTGCTCCCGGCTCGCCGCCAGCCCTAGCCACTGCTCGGTTCCGTCAGCCCGTGCCAGCCGCACTTCCACACCAGTCACCGGCTCACCAGCGAGCACCTGCTGCCAGCATGCCTGCAGCAACGCGTGATCCTCGGGGTGCACGCGCGTGCGCCAGGTGGATAGGTCGGGCATCACGTGGGCCTCTGCGCCGAAAATCTGTGCGTAGGCTGGGCTCACGTACACGAGCTGCCTGGAGGCAACCTGATAAGAAAAGTAGACCGAGTCGCTCTGAGCGAGAAACGAACGAAATAGCAGCAGATAATCAGCACGCATACAGAGAATAATAAGCGGTAAAGGTACAATCTACCTGCGGTTTTCGGCTGGTGTTTCTGCCCGGCTAGTTGCCTAGTGCGGCGCCGAAAAGTGCGTTTACGGCAGGGTCTTATCTTCTCCTCAGTCAGGCACTTGTGAGGTTCTTCTTCCCAAAGGGCGTATTTATACGCTAAGCCAGCGGGCATTGGGATGGTGAAGTAGGCGGCCGTGCTAGGAAGCAAAGCAAAAATCTCTTTTCGCTGAACAACTCTCTAACTGCTAGGCAGGTTAGAATAGGCGTCTCGCATTATGTGAAAGGTGTCTTATTCACGAAAACCAGACAATTAAAGTTGGTGATAGGAGACTGCTCCCAACGCTAGGTGCCATACGTTTCCGCTCCATATATACATGCTGCTTTTACTTTACTTAATCTTCATCAAACGATAAACCATGGCGGCTGCCGCTCAACGCATCGTAGGTGGGCCAACCCACGTGGGAAAAAGCAACAGGCACAAGAAGAAGCGTGCTTCCCGTGCGAGCCTGCCCCCTGCAAACAGGAAGCGTCATGCGGCCTCGATCAACAACGCCGTGACCTGGGGAAAGCACGTTGCCTTATGCTGCCTGCTACTAGGCTTCTGGCGGCAGGTAGGGGTGGCTTTGTCCTAAGCGCGTAGTGCCCGCGCTGCTGGCGCCGTGTTGTGGGCAACCAGCTCCACGAGCACGGTTGCTTGCGTTCGCAAAGCTGCGGCGATAAATGCCTCGACGACGCTCAAACCGAAAGTTTTTGGGCGCGCCTTAAAGCAGAGGAGCTTGAGCAACGCGACTGACCTGTCTTTCGCAATTTGGCTAACGCCCGGCTCAGCGGGGCTACTTGTGTTGAGGACCACAACTACGAATAGGGTCCCGTTACACTCGCTTATTAAACCTTGCAAGTCTCTTCCCTACAACAATTTAAAAATATTATCCAAACCTTCCTCGTCTAACCAGGCTACTCAAGAACTATTCCAGCGTGGCAGAATGAGCGCCCTCGCGCAGTAGGACGGTATACGAGCATTGCATACGGTAAATTGCAATAGGAGGTATCAAAGGGGGCTTATTATGTAATGATTACCAAATTATTACGAAAGTTAGATCTCATTTATTCTTCATCTACCTTGAACGCGCAAATCGGGGGACAGACTCCTGATACCACCAATGCCACTTAGGATGAAGAACAAACTTCTACCGTTTCTACTGCTCACCCTGGCGCTACTCAGTAGTGGCCATCTTACTTTAGCGCAGGGGGTTACTACTTCGGCCATGAAGGGTTTGGTGCTCGATAGCAAGGGCCAACCTTTACCGGGCGCGACAGTTGTGGCCACGCACGTGCCCACGGGCACCAAGTACGGCACCGCCACCCGCGACAACGGCCAGTATGATTTGCTGAACCTGCGCGTGGGTGGCCCTTACGAGCTGCAAGTCTCCTTCGTCGGCTCTCAGACTTACACGAATAGGGACATTCAACTGGCCCTCGGCAAAACGTTTGAGAGCAAGATTACCCTGACCGATGGCAGCCAAACCCTGGGCGAAGTGGTCGTGAAAGGCGACCGAGATGGGCAGATCAATAAGGACCGCACCGGGGCCTCGACCAACATCAGCAGCGCGACCATCCGTACGCTCCCAACCATTAGCCGCTCGCAGGAAGACTTCACGCGCCTGACGCCCCAGAGCAGCGGCCTGAGCTTCGGGGGGCGCAACCCGCTCTACAACAACTTCTCGCTCGACGGCTCCATCTTCAACAACTCCTTTGGCCTGGACGCTCCTACCCCAGGCGGCCAGACCAACTCTCAGCCCGTGTCCTTGGACGCCATTGATCAGCTAGAGGTGAGTATCGCCCCCTACGACGTGCGGCAGGGAGGTTTCACGGGCGCCGGGGTGAATGCCGTCACCAAAAGCGGCACGAACGCCTTCAAAGGCACGGTGTATACGTACCTGCGTAACGAAAGCCTGATTGGTGAAAAGGTGGGGGACGTGAAGATTGCGAATCCTGACTTGAAGTTCAACCAGACGGGGTTTGCCCTGGGTGGCCCTATCATAAAAGACAAGCTCTTCTTTTTTGCCAATGCCGAGCTCACGCGGCGCGACGATCCCGGCCTGACCTTCCGTCCGGCCAGCAGCGCCGCCGAAGCGCAAGCGGCCCTTAATGGTACCGCCGATGGGGTGAGCCGGGTGCTGGAAAGCGACCTGCTCGCCATCCGGCAGCGCCTGACGAGCGTCTACGGCTATGACCCCGGCGCGTTCCAGGATTTCACTTACCGCACCGCCAGCGACAAGTTTCTAGTGAAGTTCGACTGGAACATCAATCCTAAGAACACTTTCTCGTTGCGCTACAACTACCTGAAGAGCTACCGCGAGCAGGGTCCACATCCCATTGCCCTGGCGCCTTCGTCCCGGGTGCCGAGCGTGAACACGCTGCAATACGCTAACTCGGGCTACACAATTAACAACAATCTCAACTCGCTGGTCGGTGAGCTGAATTCGCGCATTGGGGAGAAGTTCAGCAACAAGGCGCAAGTGAGTTTCTCGGCCTTCCGTGACTTCCGCGAGCTGCCCGATGCGCCTTTCTTTCCCCAAGTTGATATCACCCGAAACGGCACAACCTACGTGAGCGTGGGCACTGAGCAATTTTCGGCCAACAATACCCTCGACCAGAATATCTTACAACTCACCGACAACCTAAGCTACTTCGCCGGCGCCCACGTCCTGACGGTAGGGGCGACGTACGAGCAGTTTCGGTTTGTCAATGCCTTCAACCTGCAACGCTACGGCTACCCCTACTTTGGGGGCTTGGACCTAGATCGGTTCTATCAGATTACGGACCGCAACAATCCAGCCTTCGTGGATCTGAACGCCATTGCTGCCGCCGGGGCACTCAAGCCCATTAAATCGGTCGACGTCAATGTGGCCCAGCTCGGGCTGTATGCCCAGGATGAGTGGAACGTAACGCCGGCCTTCAAGCTGACCCTCGGGGTGCGCGCCGATCTGCCCATCTACAACACCAACGTGAACCCGAATCCGCAAATTGCGGGTGCCGCGCTACAAGACCCGCAAGGCCGACCCGCGTCGGTCGACGTGACCCGGTTTCCGAAAACGACGCCCCTGTGGTCGCCGCGCCTAGGTTTCAACTATGCCTTCGACGAGACCACCTACACCACGCAAGTGCGCGGCGGGACGGGAATTTTCACGGGCCGCATCCCGTTTGTGTGGATCAGCAACCAAGCCTCCAACTCGCAGTTCGACGCCGGCTACACCTTCCAGATCAACGGCACGGCCCGCGACTTCAAGTTTCCGCAGGTGTGGCGGTCTAACCTCGCGATTGACCAGACGCTGCCTGGCGGCATCGTGGCCACCGTGGAAGCTATTTATTCCAAAGACCGGAACGCCGCTATTCACCGCAACTACGACTTTGTGGCGCCCACCGAGCGGCTGACGGGAGCTGATAACCGGCTGATTTATCCAGCGACGGGCCCGCGCCTCATCTCCAGCTTCACGGGCCCCGACGGGCAACCTAGCTTCTTGGATGCCGGCGTGATCGTGCTGGAAAACACCAACAAAGGCTATCAGTATAGCCTCACTGGGCAGCTGAAGAAAGACTTCGCCAACGGCCTGTATGTGCAGGCGGCCTACACCTACGCCCAGGCCAAGGACGTGACATCGAACCCGGGCGAAATTGCGGCCGACGCCTTCCAGCGTAACCCCGTGCTCGGCAACACTAACGATCCGCGCCTAGCCTACAGCGACTTCGGCTTGCAGCACCGCGTGATTGCGGCAGCCGGCAAACGCTTCGCCTACGCCGATGCTAAGCTAGCTACGACGGTAAGCTTTTTCTTCGAAGCGGCACAGGGCAACCGTTTCTCCTACACCTACGCCGGCGATCTGAACCGCGACGGCATCGTGGGCAACGACTTGCTGTTCGTACCGGCCAGCCGCAACCAGATTAACTTGGTAGACATCCGCGATGGGCAGGGCACTGTGCTCACGACTGCCGCACAGCAGTGGGAGCAGCTCAACGCGTACATCAGCCAAGACAAGTACCTAGCTGGACGCCGCGGGCAGTATACAGAGCGCAACGGGGCCATCAGCCCGTGGTACACGCAGCTGGATGCCAAGGTGATTCAGGATTTTTCGGTGCAGGCATTTGGCCGCAAGAACACGCTACAGCTGAGCTTGGACATTCAGAACCTCGGCAACCTACTTAGCTCCGATTGGGGTGTGCGGCGGGTATACGCCAACAACCGCTTCATTGAGACCAGTTACCCAACCGCTACGGCCAACACGCCAGCTTACCAATTCCGCGGCGGCAACCAAACCTTTATCAATAACACCGACCTGAACAGCCGGTGGCGTGCTCAGCTTGGCCTGCGCTATATTTTGGATTAGCTTGCCTGCTTACTAATCTTGCCTAGGTAAAACGCTCTGATAGGATTCTACCAGAGCGTTTTACGTTCTTAGGGTAGTCACTAAGGGGAAAGCAACCGGCGCCGTTCTCCTACTTGCTGGTGCCTGTCTGCAGTAAAACAGAGCGATGATACAAGCGGACTTGCATATCCCTCAGGTACCTTCCACCTGCTGCTTCGCGTAGCGCAGGGTACTAGGCTGCAACCGGCGCGGGCGGAAGCGGATGAAGAACCGCTGGCAGGTAGTGGGGCTAGGGTTAGGCAACTGAATTGGCAGCATCGATCTCCGCTGTTCCACACGTTAGTGTTTTTGGTTTTGATTACCAGTGGTTTACCTGTCACTAGGTGTGCTTTTCTACCGTCAGCGTCTTACTTTTGATCGCAACGGAATCTTTTCGTGGTGCTCGTGACCGTGTGAGCCCTGGCGGTTACGAGCGGGAAGCAGGGTCTTCTAGGCTATGCATGCGCTTGTTTCTACGAAATCCGAAGAACTACCTACTGTTGACTTGCCCAGTATACAGACGATTCCAGCACCTATTGCTGCGCTAGTGAGCGACGGGGCGCTGACTATCGGCGGCTTTTTGCAGGTATTGCAAGCCAGCTCGACGTATATCTTCGTCGAGGCGCTCGCTGAGGGGAGCTTCTCGTGGATCTTCTCCCAGGAAGGTACCGTAACCGGTGTGCGGCTCATTCACCTACTGGCCGGTCAGCGCGCGCAAGCCTATGCTTCGCGGCCGCATGAACGAATAAGCATCCAATGCCCTTAAGCGCTCTTACCAGCGACAAAAGTCGCGGCGCTAGTGGGTTTTATCGCTCGGAAGCTTGCCTGGAGCCAGCTTTACGCTTGTTGCGCTGATAACGTACTGCAGAGGAGACTTTACAGGACGTTATGAAGGCAACTATAGGGTGTAATGCCTTCTAAGCAACGGTTGAAGAACATGACAGAAATAGATATGCAAGAGCAAAGCATGGAGCAGTCCAATGCGACTCATTGTAGCTGTACCTCTAGTAGCGCTCGGTCAAAGTTTCGTCAGCACCTGTTTCACATACTGTCGAAGGGCGGTCCAACGCGGTGTCGATTGGAACACATCCCGTGTGCTGCCAACCCAAACCGGCAATGTCAGGGAAGGCTCTACTTGACCGCCTAACTGCTGCAAGGCGAGCAGCAAAGAGCATTTTACGTAGATATAGCTGCGCTTGGCTATATGGGCTACTTCTAGGCTAATGCTGTTCGGGTGATCAGGAAAGGGATATACTATAGGTTCCCGCAAGTGCCTCTGCGATTTGTCTTTCCTTGGGCAGCCGGTCGAGTGACCAATTCAAGTCAATGGAGCGCGCAGGATCTAGCGGGTGAGAGACGACCAGGAACGAAGCAGTTTGGCCTTCCACCAGCAGGGACAAGCCCGTTAGAGCTTCTACTTGCGTCAGTACTTGTGCGGGCGTTGGCGCCACGAGAAATTACACGGTATGGCGTCGTATTCCCCCCATAAGCGAAAACTACCGCATCTGTGGTTACTTCTCTGAAAGCAAGCAGTGGGAGCAGCGGAAAAGAGAATCTACTCAGGAAAATTCTATTAGCAGCAATCCTAACGGAGAGGCGTAACCTTTACTTTTTCTATAACTGTCTTGTAAGCAGGGTGGCTGTTGCAGAACCCTATCTGTATTCCCAAGAAGCTATATTTAACCCCTTGTTCACGGATAATAGTTGCCATAAACAGGTTTTCTAGCCTGTTTCAC
>NZ_MTSE01000036.1 GCF_002154225.1 Hymenobacter crusticola | reverse complement strand
GAGCAACCGGTTCGTTGCTCGTTTATGCTACAACCTAGTGGAAGGTAACCGGAGGCAGAGCAGCTGTTACTTTGACTAGGCGGCGGAAAGGACTATCCTGGAAGCTCGCGGCAGTACAACTACCCATGGATGAAATGCAAACAGATACTACTACGGAAGAGTAGGAGTATCTAGCTCCACAGCAAAAAAGCCATTTCCTGTCGAGAAGTGGCTTTTTCGTTGAAGCAAACGCGGATGGTCATTGGGGTTGTTCGTTCAATCGCCTTTTCAACGCCTGTAGCCGCTGTTCTAGTGCTTTTACTTGGTCATCAGCCAAGTTGCTACCGACTTCTGTGTAACACCCTACACTGAGCATTAGGTAGCCCAGTGTAGGGTGTTACATCAACAGGAGAAAACTTCCAACCTTATCTGCCTGATAAGGCTGCCAACAGATTCTCTAGGTTGCGCAAAGATAGCTTCATGCCCGTGGTGAAGCCTTCGAGTATTCTTTCCATCCGTTCGAAGGATTCATTGTAGATCGAGATGCGCACGGTGGTGGTCCCGTTTTGCTCGCTAAATGTATGATCCCATGCCGAGCCGGGCAGTTCGGGATTTCCCTCCGGGTCGGCAAACGCATTGTAGAATTGGAAATTGGTCTTGGGCGTAATGGCCGTGTATTCCTGCAAGGCCCAGCGCTCCTCGCCGGCGGGGCTGATCATGGCATAGAAGCGTTTGCCCCCCACGCAGAAGTCCTGGTACTTGGTTTTGGCTCGCATCGGGTGCGGGGGCAACCATTGGTCCAAGAGGTCAGCTTGGGTAAACGCCTCCCAGACCAAGGAAAGGTCGGCGTCAAATTCGCGGGTGATGTGGACGGTTCGGGCGGCTTTATCCACCGTAAAATCAAAGGCTAAGGTGCTGCTCATTTTTCCTGTTGTTTGAGGGTGGATAATACTTGGTCCAATTGCGTGAAGCGCGTTTCCCACAGCGTGCGGTAGTGGCTGAGCCACTGGTCGATTTCTTTTAGTCTTTCCAGCTGCAGGGAATAGTAGATTTCCCGGCCGTGTTGCTCTTGTTTGACCAGCTCGCATTCCGTTAACACGCGCAGGTGTTTGGACACGGCTTGCCGGGTGGTATCGAAGTTTTCGGCCAGAGCGTTGGGGGTCATCGCCTGCAAGGCCAGCAAAGCGATGATCGCCCGCCGGGTTGGGTCGGCGATGGCTTGGAAAATATCTCGACGCATGGGATAGCAATGTTCTTATGAAACCAACTGGTTGCAAATATACGCGCAACCAGTTGGTTTCATAATTTCGCAATCATTTTCTTGCAGTTATCTATGCCTTCGTGTGCGGTGCCAATGCTGGGAGTGTCAAGCGGCCTAATAGGGAAAAGAACCCCGACAATAACTTCTAATAACTGGTATGGAAGTAGACAGCTGCTAGAGAGAACCAGCTTGTGTGCTATACGAAAGCAGCAAGCCCCTCCTATAAGGGGCTTGCTGCTTTCTAGGTTAGTTATAGGGTACCGAGTTGGTAGCTCACCTGGGCTTCCAGGGTACTGTTGCGGGGTTGCTGAGGGAATTCATACCCGGTTAGACCCCTTTGAGATTGCAATAGATTGGTTAAACCCGCCGCATAGCGCAGTTCGGCGCTCAGCCGCGAGCTCACTTGGTAGCCGAGGCCTACGACATAGCCTAGTTCCCAGCGGTGATAGTAGCCAGTACCCCGCTCGGTGCTAGTAGAAGAAGTGGGGTAAGCGGGATCATAAAAGGAGCCCGCCGTATTTCCTAGCAGCATTACCTGCGTTTCCGTGCGCCGCCATGTGCCGAGCAGGTAGCTGAGCTGCGGCCCCGTTAAGGCAAAGAACCTACGAACGTGCCAGCGCGTCAGCACCGGCAAGGCCACGTAGTGCGTGCGGTTGGTGCGGCGCAATCGATAAAGAATGCCGGGTGAGTCGTAGCCCAGGAACAGCTGTGTAGAAGTGGTGCGGGCACCCCGTTGCTCGTAGAGCAGTTCCGGTTGCAAGGCCAGGTGCTGTCCTAGCGGCAAGCGAACGAACAAGCCGGCTGCAGGCCCGAGGCGGAACCGTGGGTTTGGTACATCACTGCCAGCATAAGTACTAGCATTCAATCCGGCTTTCACCCCGAAGTTGACGTGTTGGGCGTGTAGGGTACTGGTGGCTAGCACACCCAAAAGAGAAAGCGTAAAGGGGCGAAGTATAAGGCCTAAGGATAAAATAGTGGCTACCAGCAAGAGACTGCTAGCGGATAAAAGGTTGCAACTTTTTTTTGCTGGTTACCCCCTCCCCTGTATAGCGGAGTTGAACGCTGGTTTTCGTAGCTTGACGGCCTACGGCTCCTCTCCCCACTTTATGAAAACACGACTACTTACCACCGGGTTGCTGGCGAGTACCCTGTGCTTGGCGGCGCATGCGCAGACGACTGCCCAGACCCTCGAACCACCTACTCGACCCCGTATCCAGGTGGATGACCAATCGGTTGTTACCGATACCAAAGGCGGACCCGTGCCTGCTATCGTCTGGCACCAGATGCTCGCCACGGGCGACTACACGCTTAAAGCGGCACCCGCCTTTTCAGCCGAACACCCCGTGTTCGTGGTTACGCCGCGTACCCCCGCCGAGCGGGAACAGTATCTGGCGCGGTTAGCTCCCCCGCACGAGAGTCCCTTCTTTACCACCGGGCAAGCCCTGACGCCGTTTAAGCTGCGCGACGTGAACGGTCACAAGTACGACAGCAAAGAACTGGCTGGCAAAATCGTAGTGCTGAACTTCTGGTTTATTCGCTGTGGTCCGTGTCGAATGGAGATACCGGAACTCAACAAGCTGGTCAAGCAATACGCCGGCCGGCCGGATGTGGTCTTCCTGGCTGTGGCCTTGGATGATCGGGCCGCTATTCAGGAGTTTGTGCAGCAGCGCCCCTATGACTATGCCTTGGTGCCGGAAGGGCGATATGTAGCCCAGAAGTACGGGGTTACCTCCTTTCCCACCAACGTGGTAGTGGACCGGCAAGGCAAGGTCATCTTTCACGCCCAGTACCATCCCAACATGTTGGCCTACCTGCAAAAAGCCATCGAAGAAGCCAAGTAAAAGAGGAGCAGACCCGCCCGTGACAACAGAAAGACAGCCGCAGCAGACTCGTGGGATACTTCGCGCCTGTTGCAGTTCTTACACGTTGTGCCTCCCCATAAAAACAGCGACATGGCAGAGCCCAGAACAGAACCGACCCCTTCCTCAGACGAGGCAACCCCAAAGGTGACCGGCGTTGGCGGCATCTTCTTCTTCGCGGACAATCCACTGGAGCTGACCACTTGGTATGCCCAGAACTTAGGCTTTGCCACGACGGAATGGGGCGCGAGTTTCGAGTCCAGCAACGCGAGCCGCCCAGAGGAGCGAACCCATCTGCAGTGGAGCCCTTTTAAAACCGGAGATGACTATTTTGCTCCGTCTACCAAGGGGTTCATGCTCAACTATCGCGTGCGGAACTTGGAAGGACTAATCCAGCAACTCCGCGAAAACGGCGTCACCATCCTCGATGACCTGGTTCGTTACGACTATGGATCGTTTGTCCATATCCTAGATCCCGAAGGCAACAAGATTGAACTTTGGGAACCGAATTAACCGCACAGACCGTACGGAATACTCGTCTTAGGCTGCTGACCAAGATCCACCTACCACGGCGTCAGGGTATTGGTTGAAGGAAAGCGTACACCCGGTTGAGTGCTCGTTGTTGCTGCTTTTAGACTTTCTGTTCTTCTTGAGCTTGTTGCTGGGTGGTTAGCAGTCCTGGCTGCTTCCCTCGCTTTGGGCTATGCCCCTGCTCCATGTTTTATTGCCCGGTGAAGTACTATCTATCTTCTTATCAATTCGGCAATCACCTAGCGCAACTTAGCTTGCTGCTGCCGGCAGCAGCCAAGATCGGGCACATCCACAATGCGCGCGACTTCACCAGGGCTAATGCTGAAAAAAAGGCTCGGGACCAGCGGGAAGAAATCGCGCAGTTACAGCAGCTCGGCTTTGCGGTGGAAACCCTGGACCTGCAAGACTATTTCCACCAAGAGGTGGCCTTACGCGACAAACTCAGCACGCTACAGGGCCTGTGGGTAAGTGGCGGCAATACCTTTGTCTTGCGGCAGGCAATGCGTTTGAGTGGGTTTGACCGAGTGGTGCACGAGCTAGCGCAGCGCGACGAGTTTCTGTACGCGGGTTACAGCGCCGGCATCTGCGTGTTATCTACGTCGCTGCAGTACCTGCACCTAGTAGATGACCCGGCTGACTTTCCTTACCCTGACAGCCAGCAAACAATCTGGGAAGGGCTGGGGCTACTCGACTACGCCTTGCTGCCGCACTACGACTCCGATCACCCGGAATCCGAAGCCATTGGCCGCACCGTGACCTACTGTATCGAGCAGAAGCTGTTGTTTAAAGCGCTCCGCGATGGCCAGGTGCTGTTGATGGCGTGACGGGTACAAATGGCTTGCCAGCGTCCCACTGCTGGTAGGGCAAATGGAGGTATACGGGCCCTAGTTGGAAAGCTGATCTTACCGTTACTTTTAGGTTTGCAGAGAGAACGCTGCTGTTTTCTTTGCCAGTAAGCTTAACTAATTGTCGGAGATCACAACAGCATCCTACCCTACCGAATGCACCCTCTCAAGTCGCTCTTCTTACTGCTGGTCGTTCTGGTCTTATTCAACAGTTGTCGCCTCCTGCCAGGGAATACTACTGGCGGAGCCAACACTTCTTCTTTTCAGGTTAAGCGAGACACCGTGACCTTGCTGGACCAAACCAGAAACAGGAAAGTGCCCGTTGCGCTGTATACCCCCCAGGCAGGCGGTACCCACCGACCTGTCGTGCTGGTAAGTCACGGCTACTCCTTCAATCGTCCGGGTAGCTATTTGCACTATGCTTACCTGGCTGAAACGCTTGCGTCAAAGGGATATTGGGTCGTGAGTATCCAGCATGAGTTGCCCACTGATAGCTTGCTCCCCACCACGGGTACTCCGCAAGTTGTGCGGCGGCCCTTCTGGGAGCGGGGAGCAGACAATATCGAGTTTGTGCTCCACTACCTCCAGCAGACAAGACCCGCCTTGGACTTCAACCAAGTCACCTTATTGGGACACTCCAACGGGGGCGACATGGTGGCGTTATTTCCGCAAAAGTACCCCCATCAAGTTGCCAAGATCATTACCCTCGATAACCGCCGCATGGCGCTGCCGAGAACGAAGAAGGACCCACAGGTCTACTCGCTGCGCTCCAGCGACCAAGTAGCCGATGCGGGCGTCTTGCCCACCCCCGAGGAGCAAAAGCGGCTGGGCATGACGATCATTGCCTTGCCGCGAACCATACACAATGACATGGATGACCACGCCACCGCGGCGCAACGCCAGGAGATCAACGAGCACCTGCTGCGCTTTTTGCAGAAGTAACAAACCCGACTGCCAAGCAGCGTTCTTCTGCTCTTACGTGATGACCTCGCCTGATTTAATCTATTTGCCTGAGAGTTGGCGGGCTGCGTCGCCGATTTTGGTTAGGGCGGCGATGGCACCCGTCGCGTCTACGGGGTACTCGGTGTGTATACCCCGAAGGTCGAGGACAAGCAGAGGGCAGGCGAACGAAACAAAGGCTGTCGATTAAGAGAATCCTAGATGCAGGAAATTATTATATATCAAAGTTGCGTATCAGGTCAATGTTCTGAGAGAAATATTGCTAACTGACTAATCATCAGCACAAAAATACAAGATATCAGTACATTGTGCAGGCTTGGCCTACCATAGCAATTATAAGAAATATCATATGGATTCGTCTACGATTGTTGAGGGTCTCTTGTACGCGATACCCGCGCTGGTTACTGCTTTATTAGGCTATGTCATCGTCGAGGCGGTTAAAGGCACAGTCTCGGGAACAGAGGCCCGAAAGCGGCAGAAGTGCCAGCGGTATGTAGCGATAGCCCAGCAGGCAGTAGACCGGGCAGAACTCATTCCCTTTCTGAAATGGCAATACAAACACCAGCCGTTTCTCGAACGAGCAGGCTTCACTTATCCTGTTGCCATCTACCCAGCTCCTGCTCAGCAGAAAACGAAACTAGCCTCTGTGTTAACCCTGCCCCTGAACAAAGAACCGTTACCGGAGAGCGAGTTTATTGTAAAAAATGCTACCCACTTAGATATCCTAAAGTACTTGGACATCTTTACGCTCCCTCCTACTGTTAATACGGACACGTACGTCATGCACCAGTTGCGAGCAGACCAGGGAGAGCTTCGCTTGGACGGTGGCGTAGGAAAATATTTCGACACGCACCTGACCAGTGAGTCGTTGGAATGGGAGCTTCGCAGCAAGAGTCATTTGCTGAAAGGGACAACCGAGCAGGACTTTCACAAGTTTTTTCAACGCCTTCCGCTTCGAAAAACGCTCCATGCCAAGGTTAGCAACCCCGTGTTGGACGGGACTGGTCGAAGTAATGCCCTGGGTATATCTACCCTAATTGCCTACAAAGACAAAAATCGAGATGCCTACCAACTACTCACCAGAAGACGCGCCAAAAAAGGCGTTCCCCTTCGGTCCGGGCTGCTGCATGTTGTTCCAGGCTTCATGTTTCAACCGACGACGACTATTCTAGGCATCGAATATGAATACGACATCCGCTATAATGTCTTACGTGAGTACTTAGAGGAACTGTTTAGTGTGGAAGAAAATCTATCGAACGATCATCCTGACATTATCTATTCAGATTGTCGTTTACAGTATCTGCTCCAACTGTTTGAACAAGGGAAAGCCGCGCTATATTTTACCGGAGTTGCGGTAAACTTATTAAACCTACGTCCTGAAATTTGCACACTTTTGGTTATCTCCTCGCCAGAATGGTACGAGAAGTGCACCCATGATCCAGCGCATTATTGGAAATTCAACAAAGAATTTCAGCGCATAAATGATGACGTTCGTCCGAAAGAATATATTGGAGCGTTCTCGCTCTCGACGGATGAAGCCATGATCGAAACAGCCTCCCTTTACCCGAACCGGACGGTACCCGTGGGTGCGGCTGCCTTTTGGTTGGGAGTGGATACATTGCGTGAGTTACAACAAAAACCTTCTAGCACGCTGTTGCATCAAACTTAGTCAAAGACGGCAGTAACGGCAAAGAACTCGTGCCTAGGAGCTACCTACTAGGATGTGGTACTAATTGGATCTTGACGACCGTCTGCAGGGCACCGAATACCTTACGGAATAAATAAGGACAGTGGATTAGATAGCTACTTGATAAAAACTAACCTCGCATTATGTAAAAAGCCCCTGTGTTAGAGGGGCTTTTTCACAAGGGATTCCTATTTTGATAGGAGCCCGGCTACTGAGTAAAAGTTACTGGTTATCTTTGGTTACTTTTGAGGCGATGGCTATTAATTGTATCTACTGCTGCACCTAAGGGAAGCGTTGCTTCTTTAATAGGTGGTACAGGCTGCGTAGTAATAATGGCGTGCGCGGTTTGAATTGTTACGATGGTAATACCGGCTTTTTTCTGCGTCAATCGATAAGTAACACCTGTAAGAATCAATACCCACACCAGCAAAAAGGCAAATGGAACGTTGTTCCACGGTGCTTTACCTTCTACTATCCATGTAGTTGGAGCATTTACTTCCGCGCCAGTTCGCCCTGGCCCCGTGTACATGGGTAGACGCTGCTTCCACCAGTTACGCAGCCTATTATGCGCCTCATCTGCGTGCCTGATGGTTTTGAGAGTTGAGTAAGCGACTATTCCTCCTAGTAGGCAAAGAACGATTGCTAAATAACTACTCATCACGTCTCCCTCTTTCCACATGAGAGCCAAGGCTGCGAAAAGCAACCCTTGCAGGGTGGCGAACCAAGTAAAGCGATTGTTTATGAGGGTATCCTCGTGCCGCGATATGATTCTAATAACCTCAGCCCAATACTCTTGTTTCTCAGCTGACAGCGATTCATTAAGCTTTTCTACTTCCGGCGGCTCTACGCTATTTCCATTGGGGGTAAGTTGATTAGGCATAGGTGTGTTACAGCTGGGTATGTAAACCGACTGCGAGTAACCGATGCCATACTCTGTGCCTTTCCGAATGAATCATGGCCTAATAGGCTTAGAATCACTAGAATAAGGGTTCGGTACTCCTCTGAGAAGCTAAATGAAACTCGAATTTTCATTCTGATAAGCCCCTGATTACTAAGATGAAAATGCTAATAGGTGTTCTGCCTTATTTACCCCACAGTAATATAGACTAGGCTTATGTCAGAGGAATAGATGAGGATAAGCCCGTAGCGTTTGTTGTTTGGGTAATACTTAGCTTAACATGATTTCACAAAATGAAGAAAGCCCCTCCTGATAAGAGGGGCTTTTTAGTATAGAATGCTTGATACTAAGCAGCAACCATTGCTTTGCAGCTATCGATATTGAGGAGCTGTTGCTAGCAGCTGATCCACGTGCTTGTAGAGGTTAGCGGCATCGTCGGGGCTCTTCTACGGGTAATACCGGCTTCTTGCGTCGGAATCGTGGTTTGTGCTAGATTGTTACTAAATCATAGTCACCGACGACATTTTCGGTATAGATGAACAGCAGCTCGCGATTAAGTCGGCGCGTTGCGTAAACCGATCACTGTCTGCGCACAAAGGGTGACAGGAGAAAGGTGTCTTGGGCAGGATTATAAGACAGCGCGGTCGTAAGTGACTTGCTCTGCCAATGATGAAGTGGACTCGCCCGATCCTGCTGGGATGACTATATCCGCAGTGAGTAAGGTGGGATCTGCAGCGGTCAAGCTAGAAACCACCGGTATCAGTAACGTTGTTACGCCAGTAGGCGTGATGCGAATCATCTGTCCGTTCCGTCGGGGTAGGGTAAAGTGAGGAACGGTAGGAGCAGTGGATGGCCCGGGGATTTCTGCTGGAAACATACCGTCTTTTCGTAGCTGCTCTTGGTAAGTGCGTAGGTGGTCCTGTAAGAAGCGAATGGCCACTTCTTCGCCTAACAAGATGCCATCTTCCCCATCGGAGCGGTAATGCACCCCGCCGAAGTTCCGGCCCAAGGCAACATTGGAGGCGAGTTTATCGAGCTCCCCTGCAATGGTCAATGGATTCCCATCCGAAGCAAGAAAGGGAGGGTAATTTGTAGTTTGCTGTAATAAGGGCAGCTTGCTATTGAAAATGGCTTTCAATACGGTCACGCAAGCCCCACTCACGGTCGCGTGACCGGAGGGCCAGGCTGGGTGAGCTGGTGATCCTTCAGGGAATAGCTGGGGCAAGAGGTAGGTCTCCGCGGCTGGTACATTTCCTCCCCGGCGTTTATTCTCGCTCTTGACCTTATTTAGCAACGCGGAGACTGCCGCATTATGGGCTGTCCTATCAAGCAAACGAGCATCTAAGGCGCCGTGGGTAGCTTCTGTACCTCCATTCCGCCGCTGGTGCACGAGTGCTCCCATAGGCTCAGGCCGCGCCCGGCGGGCCACCAACCACTTTTGCGTCCATGCTGCCCGAATAGCTTCTAAAGCGACTGCCCCTAGAAGCCCGGCAGCATTAGGGATGCCTAGGGTAGGGCCATCTCCTTCGTTCTTTGCGTGATATGCCGTTGGACTTGCAGGCGTGGAGTACGGAGAAGACGGGTTACGGGCGTACGCTCCTGCCGTTAAGATATCGAGGGCCCACGCGAACTCTTCGTAGAGGGTATCCAAGTGTACGAGCGTGCCTAAGTGCCGTCCGTTAGTGACTACGACTGTAGGTTTCGTGAAATCACCTGTTTTGTAGGGATCTGGGATCAGTCCATTTTGGATGCCTACGTAGTGGTTCCAAGTGAGGCCAAACTCGCGGTCTTTGTTTGGATTTGGAACAGTCAGGTTTTCGGCAAAATCATTAAAGAAGATCTCCGCGTGAATGAGGCTTGCTACGTGCGGAGCACAACCTGAAGGGAATAAGGGCGGACGCTTCAGAAGCAAGAACTTGGAGAGATACCCGCCACGTAAGTCGCCCGGGCTGTTCCCGCGAAACAACGTCCCAGCGTTAACTTTATTGATAAGTCCTTGCTTGGGACCCTTGAAATCCGCTCCAAACGCATTAAGGGCATCAAGTGCTAGCTGAACTAAGGGTTGGTGTACGGGCTTGGTATATTCGTCAAAGGGCACATCGCGCAGCACGGCCATCGCGTACAGCTCTACTATCTCTGCCGCGGTAGAAGCGGAGTGCAGGCTTAAGGCTGCGAGCATCTGCGCCTTGGTCCCGTATTGGCTGATCGCAGCAACATCATAAGACACAATATCCCCGCCTGTTGTACTGAAGGCTTTGGAGGTCCGGGGGTTGATCAACACACGCTGACCCGATCCCCCGTTGGCGAGTTGAATAAGATTCATCTCGTCATGGTCAAAATCGTCACTGCTTGCGGTGGTCGCTCCTAGTCCTGCTAGTAAATGGTTATAACTAGCAATACCACTAGGCGTCAGCTGCCCCGTTGTGGCATCATGTTCCAAAAGTTTGTGAAAAGAAGCGGCATACGCAGGAAATGCTGCGGAACCCTGCTCATCGGGAGTAGTGCCCCAAGGGACCTCATACGCGGGACGGTTGATGGTTTGATGATCGGTGGCGGAATCACGCGCTTGTTTAGCGCGTTCTGCACGAGTAGCCATGAGAATATCTAATAGAGGTAGACGAATAGTTCACCCTGCGCTTAACAGGTAGCGCAGAAGGCGAACCTAGGTATGTTACACCATAAACGACTCAGTACCAGCACTGAATTGTAGTGCCGATAGCTCGTAAAAGGCTCAGCTTGAGTGTTGGGCTTTGCTGATCTTTCCTCATGACCTCACCCAAGACGTTAGCTGAGTACATCTTGCGAGTAGAGACCCGTGTTGAATTATAGGATGTATACCAGACTGTAAGTGAGCGTAGATTAAAACAGAAAAGCCACTTCCTATTTGGAGGTGGCTTTTCTGTTTACAACCGAATCTTAAATCTGTCAAAGGATTCCTATACGCCAAGCTGATAGCTGGTAGGGCTTATCTATGTGTGTAAAAGTCAAGCGAGAGGAAGACGCTACATGGGGGATCGTAAGGAAGGGTTCCCGTCGGGAACGTATTCGAGCAGGTCGCCGGGCTGGCAGTCCAGTACTTTGCAAATGGCCTCCAGCGTACTGAAGCGGACGGCTTTGGCTTTGCCGCTTTTCAGAACCGATAAGTTGGCGAGGGTAATGTCAACGGCGGCGGCCAACGCGCTGAGCGACATCTTGCGCCGGGCGAGCATCACGTCCAGGTTTACGACAATAGGCATGGTCAGATGGTGAGTTCGGCTTCGCGGGCCATTTGCACGCCCCGCTGGTAAATGGCAGCAATAACGAGCAGCACCAGCCCAAATTTCCAACTGCCAAAACCGCCTAGGCTTGGGTCTAAGATAATATAGGGAGTAACCGTACCGGTGCCATCGCCGAGCGGGAAAGCCGGCACTAAGATGCGCAACGCGTTGAGGGCTAAATACTCGTATACGTCGATGCCAATCATAAGGAGGGCCAGTCCTCGAATGCGTCGGGCATTGAGTTCAGTGAAGGGGGTGTCGAGACGTAGATCACGTAGCATGTGAAAGAGCATCCGCCCTGTTAGCATAGAAAAGAGGGCCAGGGCCAGCGAGGAGCGACTCAGCGACGAATTATTAACGCCCAGCAGGTTCAAGACCAAGCGCTTGGCGACGTTAGGTTCGCGGTAGATCAATCGTTGCTGGTTGCTTTTGGCCACAAAGTAGTGTAAGCCCGGCCGGTGGCTGGCGAGTAGCAAATCGGCCTGCCCCCCACCAAGCTGCCCATGGGCGGCCGCTGTTCGTTGCAGGGTGACAAAGGCTAGGTCGTGGGGTGTGTTTAGATCGTACAACGAGAAGGCCAACATGAATACAACGCCCACTGCGGAGAGCACATACTGCAACCCTGCCAGCAAGCGCAGTACACGAAAAAGTAAGGGCAGGTAGCATACGCAGCTAGTAACAGACGGGGAACGAACAGAAGCTGCTCCGTAACGCACAAATAACACGCCGAAACACTAGCGTAACCCCTTCTTTTCATCGTCCTTTTTACCCCCTTCTCTTTTCCTCCATGCACAGCACCGTCGTCGCCTTTGAGTTAGCTCCACAAGACGCCACTCTTTTGCCCCAAGTACGCCTGCACCTGCTGAGTCCCCCCTACCAATACACCTGCGGGGTGGGCAATCCGCGCACCGGCATTGGCTTGCCCTTCCCCAGCAATGTCCTCGGTCCTTACTCCGAGGCGACTACTCCCCAACAGATGGTGGCCGACGTGCAGGCCGTCTGCGCGCAGCTAGGCGTGCAGCTGCACCGCTGCGTGACCTTCACCTACGAGATGCTCGACTCGGTAGGGCTAGAAATGCGCCGCTGAGCCCCACCAAACCGCGCCTTTAGCCACGCATGCGACAGGCCGTCCGCTACTCAGGCAAACTGCTCGGCATCGAACTGGGCGGCGTCAAACGCCCGCTCAAAGCCCGGGACGGGTAGCTCGCTTTCGGGTCCGGCATGCAGGGCGGTCACGGCAATTTCGCCGGTTGCCAGGTCTTCTTCGGCTTGCAGTAGGCGGCCATTCACCCCAAACACGGTGGTGAGCGGCCGGCGCAAGGACACGTCTTGCCACGGGCCACACGTCGTGGCAGGCTCCAGTTGCACGGTGGGGCGCACCGAGTCAAACTGCACGGTTCCACCTAGCGTCAAGGTCCCTTGCCGTAACACGCGGCCGCGCCGGTGGTAGTGTTTAAACAGGTTGGAGGCCGCCAGCGCCTGGTTGCCGTTCTCCACCTCCTGCGTCAGCTGCCCCGCGGTGAGCGGCGCCGCCACCAGCACGGCCAGGCAGTCGTCGGGGAAACGATCACCCTGGAGCACCAGGGTGCGGATATCCCCCGTCAGGCGGTTCACACTGCGGCTGCTCTCGTTCTCCCCTTCCTGCTGGTTCACGCACGCGCCGGCATAGGTGACCACGCCTTCCTGAAAGGCATACGTGGCGCCCTCGCTCGCGGCTTGCTGCACCTGCAAACGCTCCACGCGGGGCATCTTAGCCTTGGTGTAGCGGTACTGTAGATACCCCCCTTCGCGTAGATCCAAGGGCGCGAGCTCATTCGCCTCCAACCAGGAGCGATGCTCGAAGCGCAGCTTGCCCGTGGCCGGATCAATAAACCAGCCCACATCCCAGCTGCTCGCCACATCCGTGAAGAGCTCCTCGGCGGAAAGGCGCAGGCGGGTGGCCGGCTCCGAAGCTCCCGGACGCTTGATGTCGGAGCCGGCTGCTAGGTACAGCCGATTCAGCTCGTTGAGCCGGCCGCCTTGCCCCGTGGCGGCGTTCTGGTCCGCCGTAAAGAAGTGCGACAGGTTCGCCGCGTCGTCGGGCGCCAGGCTGGGCGCCGTCTGTTTGAGCACGTAGTTTAGCCCTTCCAGCAAGGGAAAGCACCGCGTGAAGCGAAAGGCACCGTAGCGCCACCACAAGGACTTGAAGTTCTTGTCGTCGTAGTGCCGGCGCAGGTTCAGGCACGTGCCGGTCTGCTCCTCATTGTTGGCCCCGTACGGAGCCGGACCCGTTACCTGAAGATAGCCCGGCCCCGGGCTAGGCGCCCCGCAGGCGGTGAGGATCAACTCCTTGCCGTACTTGCCGTTCCAGTCGGTATAAGTGCCAATCTGGTAGGGCTTGAAACCAGCCAGCTGAATGGTCTTGACATAATCCGCCGTTTGGGTGGTATCGTCCGTCGGGACCCAGTCCTCATCCAACTGGAAGTCCTGATCCGACAAGTCCGGGGGCTCGGCCTGGTTCGTCTCCGGGTTGAGCACGTACGCCACGCCGCGGCGCGCGAGCCGGTAGAGCAGTACGTCGCGGTTACGGGTGCCTTTCTGCAGCAGGCTGCCACTGATCCAACTCGTGTTGCGTAGAAAAACCTGCCACCCATTGCCACTGTAGTCTCCCTCCTGGGCCGAGTCGATCCGTATAAATTCGAAGCGGTCCCGGCTGCCCAGGTTCAGCGTATCAATCGTCGTGGTCAGGGTTGTGCGCGGCACGGGACAATCCAGTAGGTTGACCTTTCTCTGCCAGTTGTTGTAGAGCAGGTGGTAACCATCCTCGGGTTGCACGGTGACCTGCAACTCGCACCGGGGAACATCGAAGGTGCAATCCGACAAGGAGAACGTGGTGCGGATCCGTTCCTGCCAGACGCCAGCGTGGCGCTTTTCCACGACGAAGCCGAGGGGCGCACACCGCTCCCGGCTGCGTTCCACGGCGTAGAGCAGGCGAAAATCGGCCTCGGCAAAGGTAATCGGCCCACTGAGCAGGTCCCGCGTGTGAAAAGCCCCTTCGCGGTCTTCGACGGTGCGGGTGATTTTGCTTAGCCCGTAAGGGTGACAAGGGATGCGCCGGCCGAGCACGAGCAGGAAGAAACGGTAGGGTAATGCCATACCCAAAACTGGCCCGGCCAGAGGCGGGAGGAAAACGGAGCATATCGTAATTCCAGCCCTCATCCCATTTGTCCCGTCCCAAAAGTGGGACGCGGGACAAATGGGATGAGGGCGCGGCGGGCAGCGGTGCTACCTAGTCCGGCGTTCCGAGGGCAGGGCACTCTTCGACGAGTTCTCCGTCCACGTAGATCGTCAGCCCGTAGCCGCGCTGGGGCAGCCGACTGGTGGCCAGCATCACCATGCGGGCGTCGTTGGGCCCCGCGGTGTGGAACGTTTGGGTGTCTTCCTGTCCATCACTGCGCACAAAGCGCACGGTGTAGGGCTGCAAAGGAGGCAAGGGAGCGTGATTCATGGCTGATCTGTTCATACAGCGAACTTAACGCCCCGCACCACGGCGCAAAAACGCCTGCAAACGGTCCGGAAACCGGCTCGCTAGCAGATACTCTAGCACGTCCGTGAAATGCCCCCGGATCTGGTAGGTAACGCCCTTCTCGGGGTCGGGAAACGTCTCCTTGAGCTTCTCGCCGATGCCTTTCTGGGTGAGCTCAATGTCCTGAATGAGTTCGGTGCAGCCTTCGTCAATCCAGAGCTCAATGCTGGGGTCCTCCCCCGCCCACAACGCGTTGATCCAGTCCCGCCGGCCCAGCACCGAGGGGTTGTGCTTGAGCCAAGCGTTGGAAGCCCCGCTGCTGACGGGCAAGAGTTCGGCTTCCACGTCTTTCATGGCCGACTCCTGCGGGGAGCCGGGCTTGCGGTTGCGCATACTCGCGTCCCCGGTATAGACCACGCTGGAGTTGGGGTAGTGGGCTTCGCGGTCCAGGACAAACTGCCGGGCCGTGGCCCGTAGCCCGCCAGCCGCCCCGCGGATAGCGTATTCTTTGAAGACGCGCACACGGGTGCCCGCTGGAATCCGCTCCAGCTGCGCGCAGATCATGGCGCTGTAGGGATCGGCGTTGGCGTCCCAGCTTTGAAAAATAGTCAGCCCCTCCAAGTACGGGACTTTGCGCACGTGGTTCGCACGGACAAACTGGTAGTACCATTCATTACCCGTCTGTTTGTTCGTCCAGAGTCCTTGGTACCAGACGCGGTACTTGTAGGCGTTGTAGGGTTTGCCCGTAGCGGGATTAAGGTCCCCGTAGGACTTGTAGAGGGCGACTCGTTCTTTCGGGGCCCAGGGGTTATCGCGAATCGTGGAGTGCACCACGGTGTAGGGCAGCTTCACCACTTCGCCGTCGACCTCCGTATCCAGGGTGCCGGAGAAGGTGGTGTCCTCGGCGTGCCCCGTGGACTGGAAGAACTTCTTCCACAGCCAGAACTCTTTGTAGTCTCCTTTGTGGTCGGGGTTGAAGGTAAAGATCTCCTGAATGACGGCTCCCGGCTTCGACGTACGCAAGGTGGTACTCACCACATCCACTTCGTCTTCACTGTCCTCATTTGCTTCCTCGTACCAGGCGTGCGTGGGGTCTTTCGTGGACTTGATCTTCTTCGGGTTATCGAGCCCCCGTGCTACGAACAGGTTCTTGTTGAGCAAGCACCGGATCACGAGCGGTGAGGTGCCAAAAAAGAAGAACTGATCGAGCCCCTCTCGTTCAGCGACGGCCTTGATGGTGGCCCACTGGCTATCCGCAATCGTGTCAGCGATCTTCCGAATAAGGATGCACTTGAAGTACGGTAGAGCTAGACAAGCCACTAAGAGCTTGAGCGCCACAAAGTCACTTTTGGTACTATCCCGTCCGCCCCACAGCAGCAAGCGTCGGTCGTGGTTGGCAAGGAAGGGGTAGAACCGGGGGCTAACGCACCCGGGTTGGATATTAATGGCGACGCTCATTCGTCCTGCGCTTGCGTGGTCGTCTGACCTGGGAAGGGCTTGCCGCCTAGGGTAATGACCACGTCGGCCCGTTTCTGCTCGTTGTGTTTCTCGTAGCGGCCGTTGAGCTTGAGAATGTCTCTGGCAGCCCCATCCGCCCCGTACATCTCGACCGATACGCCCTCCTTGCCCTGCTTGAAGGACTTGATGCGTCCCTCGTTCTTGGCCCGGGCAATGGCAACCAGGTCGAGTTCCGCGACTTCGTGGATGATGGGCTTGCTCGCCACCAATAGTACTGCGTCGGGGCCGTGCCGCATGAGAGTTAACTCGTATTCCAGGAGTTGTTCTTTGGCTGCCTGCAGGCGTTTGCCCATGGGCGTAAGACCAAACTCCCCACTAAGGGCAATCCCTTCCCGCTGCGCAAAGGCTTCCATGAACGTGATCTCCTCCCGTTGTTTATCAGCGAGAACACTCACGTACATTTCCACTTGCTCATACCCTTGCACGGGCCGTACCACGAGGAAGTCATTCAAGCGGGTAGCGGCCATGTCGCTCAGGTGGCGCGTGGCTTCGTCAGCGGACATGGTCAGGGACCGGTGCCGTTCGTCCACGAGCGCCATCAGCGCCGGAATCTGCTTGTTGAGCCATCCGGAGTCACCTGCTGACTCCGGGGCGTAGCCGGCACGACGAGCGGCGGCAGTAGCATTGAAGTCTTTGGGGTATTCTTCCGCCCAGCGGAGTTGCTTCTCGCTGAATTTATCGGATTTTGTAGGATTGGGAGTGGGCATAGTCGGATACGGCGGGAGATGGGTTAGCGGCGCTTGCGTTGGAGGCGTTTGCGCTCCTGGGCGCGCTTTACCCGTCGGTGGTGATCTACCGTGGCGGCGGGTGGCGTTGCTGACGGGGGTACGTTTTCGCCTGCTGGTGCGCGTGCTGGCAACAGAACCAAAGGAGTTGCTGGTGAAGCAAGGATTTGGGCGGAACACCGGCTACACGGCCCCGCGTCGGGAGCAGGTGCTAAAGCAGTCGTCGGCAACGCAGGCGTTTTCTTGGCTTTGGCTCGCGAGCGCCTACTCAAGGTGCCTAGCCCCGTCAGCGAGTAGAGCTTACGGTCGCTGAGGGAAGCAAGCGGACGGTCCAGCGTATGCAGCCGGGGGCGGAAGGTGAACCACACCAGGCGGATGGCGCCGATCAAATCCTGCTCGGTTAGTAAGAAGTCTACTTGCTCCAGTTCCGCGCGCGGCAGTCGGCGGATGACCTCGGGAACGTCATGCTGGACTCTTTCTTCCGCTTGCCAGTATTGCTGGCAGCGTTCCCGTTGCGTGCCGTTGAAGTAAGTGGGGAAGCTTGTTTCCAGCACGTAGTCCAGGGCCTCGGGAGCCGGTAGGCCATATAGGTCCTGCAGCCCGTCAAAGAGGAAGCTATGGTAGCGCTTTTGCACGCGTTGTTCTAAAGTATAGTCTGCGGGGCGGCTCTGCGCCTGTACCCGTATAAAGGAAAGAGCCGGATACCGCCGGTTGCTTGCCGTTTCGCTCATAGTAGCGAAGGTCGAAGCGGCAACAAGGGCCCCGAAACGGGGTAGAAGTACTCCCCGGTCAGCAAGCTGGTAACCTTACCCGTGAGAGGCAAGGACGCCTCACCCAGCTGGGGTTGAAAGGGTAAGTGTTGGGTAGTAAACCATCAACTAATTTTATCAACCACTGGAGTGACTTCACAGACGCCTTCAGCAGTACTTAGCCCCTATTCCCCACCACGAAAGGAGGCATCGTCGATAAGGGCGTTGCCTCCTTTCTATTTAACCCGGGAGCTAAAAGGACGCTTGGATCGACTAGGCCTGAAGAGCTAGTGATTCTGACCGGAGTTACTCAGATCTCCTACTCGACAGACGAGGCGGACGCGAAGACTGGTTACACCGGCTAGCACTCATTGGGGTCGCCTCTACCGCAGGCGTCTTTGCCGCGGCGTGGCCAGTCGCTGTTTGCTCAACGTAGCCGCGATGGAATGCGCCGCTTCCCGCTGCACATGTTGCCTCCCTAAAATCGGTCGTTCACAGTGGTTCTACTGCCGTTGACATACCATTCGCGCTACCAGAGCAAAAAAACTACTCCTTTTATAATTAAAGCAGATGGAGTGAAACTAACACTTGTTTTAGCACAAATATACATTAATATAATAATATTTACTTGTGCGCAAGCTCGTCTGTAGTATCCAGGGGCCCCTCCCACGGGGGCCGCTACTCGTCTTTTCCTTCTCTTACCACCTTCTTTTTACGTGCGTATGCAACACTTTTTCTCTTTTGCTTCGGCGCGGCGCTGGTACTTGGCTTTGGGGCTGCTGGTCACGGCCGGCGCGGCCCAGGCCCAAACGGCCCCTACCTTTGCGCCCGTAGCGCTCTACAACATGGGCGGCAATCCCATTGGCCCCCAACTGGTCGACATCAACGGCGATGGTTTCAGGGACTTGCTGACTGCTAATTTCAACAACTCCACTCTCGGCGTGCGGCTGGGTACAGGCACGGGCACGCTGGGCGCGCTGACCACCTTTCCGTGCGGCGGGCAGCCGTTGAGGCTGGCCGTGGGCGACGTAAACAGCGACGGCAAGCTCGACGCCGTTCTGGCCAACTATGCCAACAGCCGGGTGAGCGTGCTACTCGGCAATGGCACCGGGGGCTTTGGCACCGCGACCCAATTCGCGACGGGCTCCATTCCCTTTGACGTAGCGTTGAGCGACCTGAACGGCGACGGCAAGCTCGATGCCGTCACGGCCGACTTTGGCAGCAGCAGGGTGGGCGTGCTGCTGGGCACGGGCACCGGCACTTTTGGCGCAGTGGTCGAATACGCGGCCGGGGGCGCGGCAAACGCGGTGGCGGTGGGTGATGTTAGCGGCGACGGTGAGTTGGACGTAGTGGTGTCTAACAACAACGGCAGCGTGGGCGTGCTGCTGGGCACGGGCACCGGCAGCCTGGGCACCGTCACAGCCTACTCCCTGGGCACGGGTAGCTCCCGGGGCGTGGCCCTGGGCGACTTGAACCGCGACGGCCGGCCCGACATTGTGGCTGCCGGCTACTCCACGGCGCCGGTAGCCGTACTGCTGAATACCGGCGCGGGCGCCTTTGGCGCGGCTAGCCGGTATGCCGGCGGCACGGGCGACGTCATTGGCGTGGCCTTGGGCGACGTGAACGGCGACGGGTTTCTCGATGCGGCAGTGGCGCGCAATGGCCGCAACGCCGTGGAGGTATTGCCGGGCACTGGCACCGGCACCCTGGGCACGGCGGCCTCGTTTACCACCGACACCTCTACTCCTCAAGACGTGGCCATCGGCGATTTGAACAGCGACGGCAAGCTCGACTTGGTGGCGGGCGAGGGCAGCAGCGCCGGCACGTTTACCACCGCCAAAGTATTTCTGAACACGACGGTATTCGCTGCCCCCACGCTCACCAGCATCAGTCCCAGCAGCGGGCCGGTGGGTACGAGTGTCACTCTCACCGGCACCAACCTGAGCAGCGCCACGGCGGTGCGCTTCTTCAATGGGGTGGCCGCCACGTTTAGCGTGGTCAATGCCGCGACCCTTACAGCTACCGTGCCCACCGGGGCAACCACGGGCCCCGTAACCGTAACTACAGGTGGCGGCACGAGCAACGGGGTGGTCTTTACGGTGGTGACGCCCCCCGCCAACGACGACTGCGCCAACGCCCCGCTGCTTACGGTGGCCGCTACCTGCACACCCACGGCGGGCACCACGGTAGGGGCCACGCAGTCGCTGGCCCCGATCAACTGCGGTAATTTTACGGGCGCAGCCGACGACGACGTGTGGTATAAGTTCGTGGCGTCAGCGGCCAGCCAAACAGTAACGGTTGTGGCTAGTAACTCCTTTGACGCCGTGGTGGACGTGCGCGCGGGCAGCTGCGCCAGCTCGACCAACATCGGCTGCGCCGACGCTACGGTCGCAGGCGGCACCGAAGTCGTGCGCTTGAGCAATCTGACGCCCGGCAGCACCTACTATGTGCGAGTGTATTCCTATGACAGCGCGGCGGGCACTTTCACGATCTGCGTGACGGAGCCTACCACGGCCGCCCCCACCGTGACGGCCCCAGCCAACAACAGTATCACCAACGGTCTTCCCACCTTCTCGGGCACGGCCCTAACTGGCAGCACGGTTACGCTCTACTTAGCGATGGGCAATGGCGCGCCCCAGGCCATTGGCACAACCACGGCCACAGGCGGCAGCTTCAGCTTCACGTCCCCGACCGCCCTGAGCAGCGGCCCCTACTCGGTCTACGCCACGGCGCAGCGCAGTGGTCAGAGCGTGAGCCAGAACAGCAATCCGGTCTCCTTCACGGTGGATGCTACGGCCCCGACGGCCGTGGTGAGCACCACAGCGGGCAGCCCTACCAGCGTGTCGCCTATTCCCTTCGCGGTAACTTTCTCCGAGGCGGTGATGGGCTTCGCTGCCAGTGATCTCGCCGTCACGAACGGTACGGTAACCGGAGGCACCGTGAGTGGCAGTGGCCCCTACTCCTTCAGCGTGACGCCAACGGGCACCGGTACGGTCACGGTGAGCGTGCTGGCGGGGGTCGTGCAGGACGCGGTGGGCAACCCCAATACCGCGTCCAATTCGCTCAGCCTGCAGTACACTGTGCCCAATCAGGCCCCCATGATAGCTAATCAGGCCTTCTCGGTACCGGCCAGCTCTCCGGTGGGCACGGTCGTCGGCACGGTGGTGGCCACGGACCCCGACGCCGGGCAGACGCTGAGCTACCAGATCACGGCGGGTAACCTCAATGGAGCCTTCACCTTCGTGGGCAATCAGCTACGCGTGGCCAACGCGGCCGCACTCACCAGCACGGGCACCTACGCCTTGACCGTACAAGTACAGGACAACGGCAGCCCGAGCCTGAGCAGCTCGGCCACGGTCACCGTCACCGTGACGCCGGTCACCCAGGTGCTGTATCGCCTCAACGCCGGCGGGCCAGCGCTGAACACGAGCTTCGGCCCGTTTGCGGCGGATCAATACTTCTCTTCGAGCCGCCTGGGGGCAACGAGTAACCCGATTGCCGGCACCACGGATGACGCCTTGTACCAAACCGAGCGCTTCGAAGGGGCGTTTGGCTACAGCCTGCGCGTGCCCAACGGCACCTACCAGGTGGTGCTGCACTTTGCCGAGCTCTACTGGACGCAGCCCGGTCAGCGCGTGTTCGATGTGCGCGCTGAAAACCAACTGGTACTGGACAACTACGATATCCTGCGCAAAGTAGCGCCCTTTACCGCCACCACCGAGACCTTCTCCGTGCTCGTGACCGATGGCGTGCTGAACCTGGACCTATCCGCCCTCGCTAGCGACGGGGGGCGGGATGCGGCCAAGCTCTCGGCCCTGGAAGTACTCACCAGCAGCAGCGGCCCGAACCAGGCCCCCGTGATCGCCAACCAAAGCTTCTCGGTGGCCGAGGGCAGCGTGGCGGGCACGCTGGTCGGCACGGTGGTGGCCTCCGATCCCGATGCCGGGCAGACACTGAGCTACGCCCTCGTGGCGGGCAACACGGATGGCGCGTTTGCCTTCGTAGGCAACCAGCTGCAAGTGGCTAATGCCGCGGCGGTGCGTACGGCCGCCTCGCCCTTCACCTTGACCGTGCGCGTCACCGATGATGGCAACCCGGCTCTAAGCGCCACAGCCACTGTGACGGTGACCGTCACCCCCGGCATGCAGGTGTTCTACCGCCTCAACGCCGGGGGGCCTGCGGTCAACACAATGCGTGGTCAGTTCGCGGCCGATCAGTTCTTCAGCCCCAGCCGCACGGGGGCTAACTCCGGGCCGATTGCCGGCACCACCGATGATGCACTGTATCAGACCGAGCGCTTCGAAGGAGCGTTTGGCTATAGCCTGCGCGTGCCCAACGGTACCTACCAGGTCGTGCTGCACTTTGCCGAAACGTACTGGACCCAGCGCGGTCAACGGGTGTTCGACGTGCGGGCCGAGAATCAGCTCGTGCTCGACAACTATGACATCTTGAAGAAAGTAGCGCCGTTTACGGCCACCATGGAGACCTTCGCCGTGGTCGTGAGCGACGGCGTACTGAATCTGGACTTGTCGGCCCTGGCCCAGGACGGAGGGCGCGACGCCGCCAAGCTTTCCGCCTTGGAGGTTCTGGCCCCCGCCGCGGCGCTGACCCGCACGGCGTTGGCTAATCAAGCGGTGCTTTCTACCGCCAGCACCGGCAAGCTCACCGCGCGCCTCGAAGCCCTGCCCAACCCCTTCGCCGAGCGGGTACAGGTTAGCTTCCAGCTGCCGCAGGCCGAAGCATATACGCTGAGTGTGTATGACCTGGCGGGTCGGCAGTTACAGCAGCAAACGGGCGCGGCCGTGCCCGCCGGCGCGCAACAGCAAGTGACGCTCGCGCTGGGTACTTACCCAGTAGGCGTGTATCTGGTGCGGCTGACCACCGACTCCGGCTCCCAGCAGGTACGCGTCGCCAAGCAGTAAGCGCGGCGTAGTGTACGCTTTGACACCCGGCCCGGTGAAGGACTCCTCGTCCTTTGCCGGGCCGTAGTGCGTTAGGACGAGGCTCGACTAGGTAAAACAATACTAGGGCTGCATGCCACATTGCTGTAACAAGAGCACCAGCCCACACAGTAAGGCAATTCCAACGACGCGGTACCAGAAACTCTCGCCAGAACAACGGTCTTCTGGATTATTATAACGTCCCATGCTCTTTTTTTGGCAAGGAGTGTACCAGTGATGATGCTCACGCTCACCAAAGTAGACCTCATGATCCTGATCCTGAGAGCAAGATTACCTCGCTGTCGCAACTACACGTCTATGTCTGAGTTGTCCTTGCACGTTGAAGCCATTCAGGTGAAGGACATAAGCTAACGCTATAATTGTACAGAACTAAACCGGTGGACAGCTACGCCTATGTCACACGTTGGGGCTTCGACCACCTCCCTTATCTTGTTGCGAACACTAGGTAGTTGCCATGGTCTTGATAGTTCTCCTGCTCGCCTTCTATTTTGTGCTGAGTTTTTCCGCAGTCTTCTTCGTGCTGAACCTGGTCAACCTGCTGCATTACCATTGGAGACCCTCACCCCGACGGGACCTCGTCAACGCGCTGAAAGGAGCCCTATTCGCGGGAAGCTTTGCGGTCGTGTATGCGGCCGTCGTATTTTCCACGAGCAGTTCTTGAACATTAGACAACCAGCGCTTGCCTCTATACGCTGGAAAATCTAGGCGCCGTAAGCTCCCTAAAAAACAGGGGCTTGACTTACTATTCGCCGCAACTGTTGCGCTTGCTACATTATTCAAGGCACAACTAAAATAGGGAAAGCCTTGGCAGTACAGGCGTTGTTTTGCTACACGATCGGATCAGCGCATACTAGTCTTTCCTGAATTGCTTAACATGTAGCGGATTTTCAATTAGCTCTATCCTTCAATCTATCTCCTCAACACATGACTATCTTCGGTATACTCGTCGCGCTAAGCGGGTTTATTCTACGCTACTTTATGAATCGCAGAGCTTTTAATCGAAGGAATGCAGCTGGGATAGAAGAGTTTAGGTCCTTTGAACAAGCAACAGGATCCAAACTACTAGAGAGCATTGGTCGCCTAGTGGGCCTCGTCTTGATCATAGGTGGCTTTGGACTCACCTTACTCAGCTATATGACCCGTCATTAGGGTAAGCCACCGTATTCTGGCACTAAAAAAAGAAAGCCTCGCCGTTTTCGGCGAGGCTTTCTTTTTTTAGTGCCAGCTTTTCTCACGTCTCAGGGATCCCGGCGGCGGGGTACTATCTACTATGCTACAAGAAGCAATCATAAGCGGCTTATAGGCAATTATATTAGGAAATATATATACATTTACCTACTCAGAACCTGCGTACGCTATTATTCCTATTAGCCACAAAAGGCCCGGCTACTCGTTGGGCTTTTTTAGGGGCGGTTCTCGGGTTGAAAAAGGGCATCAAACAAAGCCCGCAGCTGCTCCTGCAACGACCGAGGAAGCGTAGCATAGGGGTAAAACCGGTACGTAGCGCCCTGCTTAGACAGCACGTAGTAGTGGCTGATATCGGGTTCCGTGCCTTCTTCGGTTGGCAGTTCGCGCTCGAAGAAGTGGCGATACGCCTCGTGTTGTTGCAGCTGGTGTGCGGCTTCGGTAAAACGGGCACACAGTTTCTGTTCGGGGCTCAGGTGATCGGTCAAAGTAAGCACGTTGGATGAGGGGGATCCAAAAACTACTTCAACGAAAAAGTAGTAAGCACAATGCTTGCACGCGCAAGCCTAGCTGGACGCGTGCAAACACCAGTTTTGGGTATCATACCCGTGCGAACCAGGTGCTATCCGTTTCGCTTCTGCAGGTAGACTAGTACTGTCAATAGGAGACCTACAGTTGGGTCA
>NZ_MTSE01000035.1 GCF_002154225.1 Hymenobacter crusticola | reverse complement strand
TGTGCGCAGCTGCTTAAAGAAGACCGGACCTTTTGAATCTAGCTTGATAAGAAGCGCAATCAACGGAATAAGCCAGCTGAGTAAAAACACTAGTACCAATGAGGCGAATACTAGGTCGAAAGCTCGTTTAACGACAGCAGCGCGAAATGCAGCATCTTCAACTTGACGGTAAGAGAAGTGGTTAGGCATAGTTCCCTGCTCTTTTAATGTTGCGTATGCGGCCATGATTTTCAGAGTAAGAAGTGAGGCTATCGAACCTGCTAGTGTTAACGTTGATGAAATCAGTACTTAGTTGAAAGAAGGAAAGTTTTGAGTTTTTGCAATCGCATAACGCGTTGCATTTCTATTACTTATAGCCTCTCTTAAGAAAGCAGCATTGATTAGAAACTGTATGGCTCTTAACAAGTTTTTCTGTGTTACCCCTTCGTTCCCTACTCGTTTAGCTCAGTGTGCTTATGCTCTTATAAGCTAGCCGCTCTAAAATGGCAGGTTTTTGTTGGATAAAACATCTAAAAAAAGGTGTTTTTAAAGCTTCGGGTGCAATATTACGTTAGAAAAATATACCATCAAAATAAAATTACATTTTTTATTACATAGTTATAATTTAATATTAATCGTTAGTCTGGCAATAGGGACACTATACAGTTTTTGCACTTGTACAGATTAGGTAATGCCTTATACGCGTTTCTGAACTTAAGACTGTGTTTTTTATATAAATTTTACGTGAACAAAAAGTATAGTTTTTACTGAAACGTTTGCGGTGACCATTTATATCGAGCGGAAAGGTTTGCTAAGCATAAATACTAATTAGTGTTAGCGTACAAATGTGCGTTGTCACAGCAGAAGCATCGTTATTCGCAGAAAGAACTGCCCTTTAGCGAGACGCTAGTACCAGCGTCTCGCTAAAGGGCAGTTCTTTAGAGGCTAAAACCTAGGTCGATTAGGTGAAGCTTAGTGCTTGAAGTGGCGCACTCCAGTCATCACCATAGCCATCCCGCGCTCATCGCAGGCAGCAATGCTGTCTTTGTCTTTGATAGAACCACCAGGCTGAACAACTGCCCGGATGCCAGCATCGCCCGCAATTTCTACGCAGTCGGGGAAAGGGAAGAAGGCGTCCGAAGCCATTACTGCGCCGTGGAGGTCGAAGCCGAAGGTGCGCGCTTTCTCAATGGCTTGCTTCAGCGCATCTACTCGTGAGGTTTGCCCTACCCCAGAAGCTAGCAACTGCCCAGATTTGGCAAGCACGATAGTGTTACTTTTGGTGTGTTTGCAGATTTTGGCAGCAAATACTAACGCTTCTACTTCTTCGCTTGTAGGTGCTGACTGCGTGACTACTTGGAAGTCAGCAGCAGTTTCTGTTTTGCGATCGGCATCTTGCTCGATAAAGCCATTGAGCAGCGTTTTAATCTGCTTAACAGGAAATGCTACTGGCTTCTGACGCAATAACACCCGATTCTTCTTGCTCTGAAGCAGCGATAGTGCTGCTTCATCGAACTCTGGCGCAATTAATACTTCGAAGAACAGCTTGTTAAGTTCGACAGCGGTTGGTTCATCGACAGGCTTATTCACGATGATCACGCCACCGAATGCTGACACGGGGTCGCAGGCCAGAGCGTTCAGATATGCTTCCCGGAGCGCGGGAGCTTGTGCTACACCGCAAGCATTGGTGTGCTTCAGGATGGCACAAGCAGGCTGCCCATCCGTAAACTCGGCAATGAGTGCTACCGCAGCATCTACATCGACCAAATTATTATAGCTAAGCTGCTTGCCATGGAGTTGGTCGAATAAGGCAGCTAGGTCCCCGTAGAAAGTACCGGCCTGGTGCGGATTTTCGCCGTAGCGCAAAGGCGTCGCTATTTTCTGACTGATTTTCAGAGACGTGTCTTGCAGGGTGGTGCCCTGGCTCAGATAACCAAATATCTGCGTATCGTAGTGCGAAGTAGCTTCGAAAGCAGCCGCTGCATAATGACGTCGATCGTCGAGGTCAGTTGCACCATTTTTCTGAGTCAGCAGCTCCGTTACGGCCGCATACTGGTCGCGGCTGCTTACGACCAGTACGTCTTGGTAGTTTTTAGCGGCAGCACGTAGCAACGAAATCCCACCAATATCAATTTTCTCAATAACATCTGTCTCTGGTGCGCCCGCCGCAACAGTTTCTTCGAAGGGATACAGATCAACAATAACCAGATCGATCGGTGGAATTTCGTGTTGAGCGGCTTCGGCTAGGTCGCCGGGCTCGTGGCGCCGGTGCAAGATGCCACCAAAAACTTTTGGATGTAGCGTTTTGACGCGCCCACCAAATACAGCTGGGAAGCCCGTGAGGCTCTCCACTGCCGTTACGGTGGCGCCCTGTTCTTCCAAAAACTTCTGCGTACCACCTGTAGAATATAGCTGCACACCGTGAGCTTTCAACACCGCCACCAACGGCTCCAACTGGTCTTTATAATACACCGAAATGAGAGCGGCGCGAATTGGCTGAGACTGCATGGCAAAAGTTAATTAAGCTGGTTTGATGCGGCGAAGGTAGTAACTGTGCCGCGCTGAGCCCAAGTTATTACGCCATCTTTCCCCAGCAGACCTATTACCAACAGCATGAAAAAAGGCTCGCAACAACTGTTACGGGCCTTTTCCGAGATCTTACTAAATTACCTAGGCTACACTAGAAAGCTTCGCCAACGGCGAAGATAATTCCGGAGTTGCCACCGGAACCCACTCCGTAATCGAGGCGGATATTAAGCCGGTCGCGACGGTTGAAGCGAAAACGAGCGCCCAGACCACCGGCTACCTTGGTACCATCAAAGGTGTAGTCGGAAATCTTATAGCCAACTTGGCCTACGCTAGCAAAGGCGACGCCATCGATCCGCCAAAATAGTTTCTGCCGAATCTCAGCTTGAAACGTTGAGAACTGACGGTCGCGGAAACGGGCTTCGTAGATACCACGCATCAGGTAGGTGTTGTTATATAAGGAGCCGCCCAATGTAGCCCCCATGCCACCTAGCTCACGGAAAGGCACATCACCTGAGTGATATTGCCCCAAAAACTGCATTGCCAAGATCGTATTGTTGCTCCCAAACAAAGGGTTAAAGTGCCTGGCATCTATCTGATAACGCGTGAATTTGTAGTCGCTTCCTAGGAGTGAGCCATTGAAAAGCATGTGGGCATCGATGAAGTTACCCCGGTAAGTGGCAAGCACATTGTCACGGCCGTCATAGAGCAAAGCAGGACCTAGGCCAGAGCTGATGATGCCGTTGCGCTGTTCCCCTAACCCACGCAGATTAGCGGTTCCGCTGAGCTGATTGTACACTACTGGCGGATTGCCAATGGAGTAGTCTTGTTCGTCCTTCAGCTTTACGTCACCTAGATTAGTGAGGCGGTAGCGTAGTCCGACGAACAGATTGGGCGCAACTTTCGCCAATGCTTTTTCATCAAATACGAATAGAGGATACTGAATCTGAACCTCGTCACTCTTACGCGTATCATTACCAACGCCGTAGTAATTGAAAACCAGATCGTAGTAGCTTAGCTCACCAGAGAAGTAGAACTTCTCCTCAGGCGTGAAAATGGTGTGTGTAAGCTGAATAGTCGTTTGCTTTTTCTGCGAAAACCAAGCAAGCAGACGAGCATTCGACTTGCGGACAGTCGTATCGTTGCCGAAGCGCCACACAGGCAAGATGGCGGCGCCAGCGGCAAAGCCGGTTTCTTGTTGGTAAAACGCAAGCGGCACCGGCCAGAAAGCAGGCTTGTCGGCCTTATTTTTTACTGGCTTCGCCGAAACAGCTGGGTTGGATTTTGTAGCAGCAGAATCGGATGCCGTTTGGGCGTTAGCTAGCCGAGATAAGGTACTCAGTAGCAGCACTACGTAGAGGAAGCGCATAGATGGGCGTGAGCGGAACAAAGTGGATGAAGACGATCAGTCTAATGCAGTATTGGGCACTTAGTATCCCAAGCCTGATCAGGAATTCCTCTGCTAACGAAGCTGAGCCAGAAACGTTATGCTAGCGGAAAGCCATCCAGCTCATTGATAGCACGCCAGCTAGCATTACTCCTTTGCACCAAGTGCTCAGCTGGGTGAAATTTCGCCGCCGGTCGGCGCGTACTAGTAGCCGCCCCAGACCGAGCAGCGGCCCAATCACGACTACTACTAACCACACGCCTAAGCCTAGCTTATCGTGCGACAGGGCATGCCAAGCTGCACCCGTCACCAGCAAGAGGAGATTTGCCAAGAAGAACCCTGCTATCCATTTCGTGCGAATAATTCCCCACACGATGGGCAACGTCCGGCAATCATGCTGAGCGTCGCCACGCATATCTTCCACATCCTTAATGATTTCGCGCACCATGGTAAGCAGAAAAGCGGCCAATGCATACACCCAAACAGTCGTTTGCCCGGTGCGTAATTGCAACTCCGGCAACAATACCAAGGCCGCCGTGAGCAGCGCAATAGTTAGGTTACCGACCAGCGGTAGCCGTTTGAACCGGGCTGAGTACCCCCACAAGAGCAGCGCCGAACCTAGGTTTACAAGTCCAAGCAAAGGTGATAAGGCGCCAGCAACTACCACGCCCTCGCCAGAGAGCAGTAAATGCGCCAGCATCGCCTGCCGCCGGTTGACTACTCGTCCGACGATCAGGCGGTCAGGGCGGTTGATGGCGTCGATCTTAACATCATAGTAATCATTAATAATGTATCCTGCCGCCGCCACACATAAGGTAGCAAGCAGCAACAGACCAAAACGTATCTCTAACAAAGGAGCATGCAGTAAGCATGTGCGCACCAATAAGGAGCACAGCGTCATCAGCAGCAGATTAGGAAAGCGCACCAGCACCAAGAGTTGTCGCGCGACTTTTAACCCGGACGCCCCTACCCAAGAAGACGGTGAAGAAGCGGAATAACGCATAGATCTGATAAAACCACCTAGAAGAATAGACATCACTTGCCCTAACCTAGTTAGTTACTATACGAAGTAAAAAGAAAGCCTCTCCATGAACGGAGAGGCTTTCTAGCAAGCAAAAAATTACGTAAGACTAGCTTACAGCTTTTTTACATTGATAGCGTTAACGCCTTTACGACCTTCCTGCGTGTCGAATTCAACACGGTCGTTTTGCTGAATCTGGCCCCCGTTAAGGCCGGTTACGTGCACGAAGAAATCTTCCTTCGTAGCGTCTTCTGTAATGAAGCCGTAGCCCTTCGACTCATTAAAGAATTTTACGGTTCCTGTTTTCATGAAAATAAAAGTGGTGAATGGATGATTTTGTAAAGATAAAGGACTTTTATAAAATCACAACTGCGCCCTCAAACGCGTCCTAACTCAATAATATTGTGTGAGGTAACTGCTCTACGGTAGTGCTTGCTTACCAGGTATTTTGCGCCTTCATCACCGCCTCTATCAACTCACGCACCGCCCCGCGCCCACCGGGTAGCGTAGCTATATAGTTGCTGATAGCCACTACATCGGCGGCGGCATCATTGGGGCAGGCCGCCACGCCGCACCGGCGCATCACCTCCACATCCGGCATATCATCGCCCATGTAGGCGATGTACATAGGGTCGAGGCGGTGGATGTTGATGTAGTTATTAAAGATCTTCATCTTATCAGCCACACCTAGATAGATGTCGTGCACATCAAGCGACTCTAGGCGGCGGCGTACGCCCTCCTCTTCCCGGCCTGAAATGACAACAATCCGGTAGCCTTTCGCAACGGCATGCCGAATGGCGTACCCATCCCGAATATGAAAAGTGCGGGCTTGCTCGCCGGAGTTCAGGGCCAGTAGTGTACCATCCGTTAGTACACCATCCACATCGAGAACGAAAGCACGAACAGCGGATAAACTAGGAAGACTCATGAAAGTACTGCTACTTGATGCGTGACGCTTACTGCTTGTTAAAAGCTGGTTAAGCTATTGGTTGTCACGCCACTCGTATACCCACTTTGCTTGAATTTGTTCGAGATGCCCTTCGGTGGCTTGCTCGCGGGTGCCAGCAAAGTTAGGCAGGCTCAGCACCCACTCCAGTAGCTCTGTAAAGCGAATACGATAGATTTTCGCCTCTGAGAAGTCATCACCAAACTTCTCGTAAAGCGCCATGGCAACATCTTCATGGTCGCCCCAGTGCATGGGTGGCTCGAAATGATTCATTTTTGAAGTACTGAGTGTTAAATATTAAGCGTAGTACTTTAAGTGTTTATCGAGATCGGGAGCTCCTTATACAAGCAGCAACTCACTGTTCAACACTTAAAATTCAACCCTTCGTTAGTGACCCAAAAAGTCCTGCGGAGGAACAAGAATGACTATTTCCTGAGAAGTTTGAACAACGCACTGGCAAGCTAGCCGTGAGTTGATGCGTGGGTTAACTGCCCGGTCAATGAAGTCTTCTTCTTTATCGGAGATTTCGGGCAAATCATCTTCCCCCTTTACTACATACACGTGGCAGGTGCTACACCCACAAACGCCGCCGCAGTTATGCTGCAGCTGAATCCCGTTGTTGAGGGCGACGTCCAGCACCGATTCTCCCTGGGCCGCAACGTGCGTTTGGGGAGTTTGGCCGTCCTGAAACTGAAAAGTAATATTGGCGACTTGCACAGGATAAATGCTTGAGCGGAGCGAAATGCGGGCACGAAGGTACGCACCCCTGCATGCGAATCAAAGCTGTAAGGGCTCTTCATTGTTTGCAGCTTCCTTCAAAGTTTGTGCTTTAATATTAGCAGTCAGCTCCTTATACAGTTCTAGCCACCTAGGGTGAGTAGTTAAGGCAACCTGATGGCTAGCTATTGTAGGCTCGTCGCCACGCGCCGCGGGTCCCGTCTGCACCGAGAAAGGCGGATGGACGAACGCTTTATCAACAGTTTCTTGTACCAAGGGGGCTAACAGTGAAAAGGACAGGCCAGCTTCGGTGAGTAAGGCATGACTGATACCTAGCAAGTGATTGGTGAAGTTGCAGGCAAATACTGCGGCTACATGCAATGCCTGCCGTTGCGGGGTAGCAACAAGGGCCACCTGCTGACTTATACTGTGCGCTACGGCCAACAACCTAGCTTCGCTGCTAGCATCCGTTGCCTCAATACAGAGTGGGACTTTTTGCCAATCTACTTGCCTACCTAAGCTAAAGGTCTGTAGCGGGTAAAAACCCCCACTGCGCAGCCCTTTATCGGAAGCGAATATCTGTAAGGGCAGCGTTCCGGAGGTATGCGCCACCAAGGCCCCACTCGGAAACCTAGCTTCAGCCAACACAACGGGTATTACGGCATCGGGCACGGCAACTACATACAGATCAGCAGGATGCGCCTGCATATCGAGGCTAGTGCCGGCCTGTGCATCAGGCAGCGTAGCAGCCAGCCGTTCGGCGCTTGCTAGCGTACGGCTCCATACATAGGCAATACGGTGACCAGCATGCACAAGCGCCGGACCTAGCTGAGTAGCGACTCGTCCGGTACCGATCAATACTATCGTGAGCATGAGTAATAAGCTTTTAGACTATACCTAGAGCAATTGGCAACAGAATAAAACATTATAAAGATTTTTATCATGTTTTTCACAATAACGCATTAGCAGTTAAGAATATCTACACATATTACCAGCAGAAACTATCTAACTACCTATTTGCAACTGAGTTATCTTTTTTTTCCCTATCACCTTTTCATTACTTATCATGAAACAACTGTACATCCGGAAAAGCCTCCAGTCACGCTGGCGGCACGTAATGCTAGCGGCTGCCTGCTGTGTTGGGCTGACCACAGCACAGGCGCAAGACGCCAGCGTTGTGGTTATTCATACGCTAGGTAAGTTAGCAACGCCGTCTTCGTTGCCGCATGCAGTGTCCGCAGCTATCCGAAATGCGGGTACTACTGCCCTTGTCAACCAATCCGTTACGCTTACAGTAACGGGTGCCAACACGTTTACGAGCACTAAAACGGTTGCAACGCTAGCAGTTGGCGCCACTTCTGTAGTCACTTTCGATCCGTACCCCGCCACCCTAGCCCTGGGCACGAACACAGTAACGGTCACTGTACCAACTGATGCCAATAACACGAACAATGCGCAGAGCTACGAGCAGCAGGTAACCACCACGCGCATTACCCAGATTGACGCAACTAAACCCTACGTCGTTACGGGTGTCGGGATCAGCAGCACGGCGCCAGGTGGAGCTTTAGCAACAAAATTCACCACAAGCCAGCCCATTACGCTTAACGAGGCAAAAGTAACGTTTGTAAATGCCGGTACCGCGGGCACTTTATACCAAGTGCAAGTATTCAACGCCGCCGGGGCAGGTGGTACGCCTGGCGCCGCCTTGTACACTTCGCCCACACAAACCCGTCCTACCATTGTAGGTACCACTGGCCAGCTGAACACCGTAACCCTTCCGCTTCCTTCCGTTGCTGTAACAGGTAGTTATTACCTAGCAGTTCGTGAAGTAGGCACAGCCACTGGTGGGGCAGCCAACGTAGGGGTGGCGTACCAGCTCGAAGATCCGTTACGCGCCAACACCTCCTTCTACCAACTAGCGGATGGCGGGGCTTGGACGGATATTGGCACAACCACGCTGAAAACACGCTTAGCGCTAGAGGTAAGCTTAGGTGGCGCCGTCACCTGCAACTACCCGACTAACGTTGCCGTTTCCAACCTGACAACGACTAGTGCCACGGTGGCCTTCACGGCTCCCAGTGGCGTTACCAGCTTCAGCTTAATCTACGGACCTTACGGATTTAGCCCTACCACAGGTGGTACCGTCGTGCCCGCTACTGCGTCGCCTGTCACGATTAATGGCTTAGCTCCAAACACGCGTTATCAGGTGTACGTGCGCTCTAACTGCGGGGGCACGGCTGGCCAGAGTGTATTGAGCGACCAAGTTACTTTCTCGACCATCGCTACTTGCCTGCCTCCTACGGCAGTTACCATCGGCACTATTACGAGTACTACGGCCACCGTCACGTTGGCCGGACCAACCAATGGCACGGGCTTTACCTACTGGGTGGTACCCAGAGGGGCTCCGGCTCCCACTACGGGTGGCACGACGGTTACGGGTTCGCCTATCAACCTAACCGGCCTAGCTTCCAGCACCAACTATGATTTTTACATCCGCGCCAATTGCGGTAGCACCGACCGGAGTACGCTGGTAGGGCCTATTGCTTTCGCTACCTCTTGCGTCAATCCCGTTGTTACGGCGCCCTACCTCGAAAACTTTGATGGAGTAGCCGTTAACACACTGCCTTGTGGTATCACGGTACTGGATGCTAACGCTGACGCTAGAACCTGGGCCGTAACAGCTGATGCGACCGGCTCTGCCCCGAACGCCATGCGCTATACGTATAGCTCCAACAACCCCGCCGACGACTGGTTTTTCACGCCGCCTGTTGCTGTACAAGC
The DNA here is from genome assembly GCF_002154225.1 of Hymenobacter crusticola. Classification (GTDB taxonomy): domain Bacteria; phylum Bacteroidota; class Bacteroidia; order Cytophagales; family Hymenobacteraceae; genus Hymenobacter; species Hymenobacter crusticola. The sequence goes on along the minus strand of NZ_MTSE01000035.1, from coordinate 21,946 downwards.
CGGAAGACGTTATCAGCTGCAGTTTAAATACCGTGCACAGTCAGCTGTTTTCCCAGAGGGATTGGAAGTAACATTTGGCGCCACGGCGACGCCCGCTGGCCAAACGACTACGATCTTCCGTAATACGAACATCACCAATAGCACGTACGTTACTGCAACGCCTGGGCAAGCGGCCGGACAAGTCGCTCCGATCACAGCACCAACTACCGGTAATTACTACATTGGTTTCCATGCCATTAGTGGAGTAGACCAGTTTTACTTATGGGTCGACGACGTTAGCATCTCGCAGGTGCTAGCAACCAACTCCCCTGAGTTCGACCGTGCCATTAGCGTGTATCCGAACCCAAGCACAGGCTTATTTATGCTTGATGTGCACGCAACTAGCGCGAAAGGACCTCTGCAAGTAGAAGTAACCAACCTGCTTGGTCAGTTGGTACATACTGCTAGCCTAGTAAACAACCGTGACCAGCAGCCAGTAGATCTGTCAAAGCTGGCGGCTGGTATCTACCACATAAAGGTGAAGAGTGGCGACGAATACACGCTCCGCAAGCTTGTAATTGAATAACTCCTTCTCCCTTCTTTTTTCAATAGAAAAGGCAGCCTCTTGGCTGCCTTTTTCGTTATGGACGATGGATAATCGCAACATTTGCACTTAAGCGCTTCGGCTGTATCCTTGGCGAACCTAGCAGTCAAAATTCATTTCAACTACAACGAAATAGCAGGATATTAGCGCGTAAGTCGGCTCCTTCAAATCAAGTCTTTAGAATTTCCTTTCCTAACTATCTATGAAAAAGAAGTACTGTTTCAGCCAAACTAGCTCTAAATGGACCAGGTTGGCATTCGCGGCACTGCTAACGGTTGGCGGTATTACCGCTACCCAAGCACAGAGCTTCAACTACAACCTCTATGGTGTGCAAGTGGGAACAATATCCTCCCCGTACTTAGACATAGCTACTATCCCAAGCACTGTCATTGCAACGCCCAACACAGACGACGCCAATTCAGCACCTCAGAATATTGGCTTTGCCTTCAACTACAATGGGCAGAGCTTTACCCAGTTTGTACTGAATACCAATGGGTTTATTAAGCTTGGCAACAGTGCTCCGACGGGTAGCTCCTATTTTGATGGAGCCCAAACGGCTTTTGGTGGTCCCTTCGATTCATCAGATGCTAACTTGCTGGTGCCCTTCAACGAAGACTTGCAAAGTGGTACTTCTCCAGCAGAATATAGGGTCATCACAGATGGAGTTGCTCCGAATCGCATCTGTGTAATTCAGTGGAAAAACGTACAAGACAAAGCACGCCCAGCTGCACCAGGGCAGGCTAATGTTGGTCCAGTCTATACCAACATGCAGTTCCAGATATGGCTTTCTGAATCGTCAAATATTATTGACTTCATTTATGGTCCGGCTACTGGCGGCACTTCTACTACCTTTAAGCTAGCAGCAGTTGGCATAAAAGGAACGAACAGCACGAATGGGAATCTGCTCACGGCCACCAAAATGTCGACCACGCCTTGGACTGGCGCTAGGTTTCAGGATTCCTTTTACCCAGCTAACGCAGATGCTTTTAACATTGGTAGCGCGGTAACACCGCCTTCTGGTCTGATTTATCGCTTCAATCCGGCCAAATCGAACGATTTATATATGAGCACTATCCAAACGCTGGGTAAGCTCTCAACTACTGCTTCGCTACCTCATTCTGTTGCGGCGGCTGTGACGAATATCGGTCTTACGACTCGCACTAATGTACCTGTAAACTTGGCGGTAGCTGGTGCCAACACTTTCACGAATAGTAAGACCATCGCCTCAATTGCGCCAGGCGCTACGGCTACTGTTACGTTCGATCCTTATCCTGCTACACTCACGCAGGGCACCAACAATTTAACTGTGAGCGTGCCCGTGGATGATGATGCTACAAATAATAATGAAACTTACACGCAACAAGTAACGCCTAGCACTATTGCGTATATAGACGATACACAACCGTCACCTTATCCTATTGGCCTCGGCGGCCGGCCTAACGTTGCTTTTGCCACCAAGTTTTTGAGTAGCCGCCCTGTTGCTATCAATCAGGTCAAGCTCACATTTCCTGCTAGTGCCACGACTGCTGATTATCAGCTAGTCATTTACAACTCAGGCAGCGGTGGGACTCCTGGCACAGCGGTGTACACCTCTGCTACACGCACGCGCGCAGCCGCAGCGGCCGTTGAAACTATCACAATTCCTCCGACAGCCGTAACTGGTAATTTCTTCGTTGGAGTAAAAGAAATAAGCAACAGCATTAACCTAGGTTACCAGTCGGAGTACCCACTTCGTAATGGCACCTTTTACTACACATTAGATGGCACTAACTGGGTTTCACTAGCTGATCCTGCTCTCGATCTTGATACGCGGCTAGCCATGGAAGCTTCTTTCACGACCGTCACGGCAAACTCGCCAGAGTTGAAGCGAGCCATTTCTGTGTATCCCAACCCTAGCACTGGCGCTGTTACCCTCAATATTCATGGCATAGCAGCTAAGGGCGCTTTGCAAGTTCAAGTAAGCAACTTGCTCGGCCAAACAGTGTACACCGGTACAGTCCAAAATGAGGCTACCAATACGTTGAACCTAGCCAACCTAGGTTCTGGCGTTTACAACCTAAAGGTGCAGAACGGTGATCAATACACCATTCAGAAACTGGTGATTGAATAGTAACCACATGAGCCCAAAACAAAAGAGGCGTCCCTGATTAGGGACGCCTCTTTTGTTTTAAATTAACTTGGATAAGCTAGCAAGGAATCTAGTTAAACCGGTAAAGGCATCGGCTTTAAGGCCAACAGACTTTACTCAGCAACTCTTACTACGCTACTTGGCGGCTAGCCTTGCTAGAGCGAGTCTTGAGCGGAACAGCCGTACCAGGAGCTTGTGAGCTTACGCTGGCTTCGCGCCGGCGCTTCACCATTGCCATTCCAAAGCCGAGGCCCATGAGAAGCGTACCGCTCCACAGCAAGTTGATAAAGGGTTTTTCAACTGCTTTCAGGATGATATAGTCCTTCTGGGTGGTGCTCACGCCGAAGGTGAACTTCTTGCTGGTAGGATCGACATTGAGGAAAGCAACGCGCAGACCTAGGTCCTCTACTTCATCGGCAACGCGGCCGATAAGACGGTTACGCACCACAAACACTGGGTGAACGTGGTAGCTTTTCTTTTCGCCCGACACGATAAAGTCTCCTTGGATAGCTAGGTCACCAGGCTTTAAGCCCAGGCCTGCGGTTTCTTGTGCAGGCTCTACAGCGCGCAGCACAGCGAAGTAATCGTTCAAGAAGATGGTGTCGCCCACGCTCAACACGTGCTCTTTCACCTCGCTCCAATCCTTCTCTTTGCGAGGATCAGGCGTGGCACTGATGTGCGAATAAATATCGTGGTTCCAGAACTTCTTGATGTCGGGCGAAGCCAAAAGGCCGTTTTCGCCACCGCCCATTTCTTCGTTGGCCTGTGCACGTGGGAAGAGGGTAAATGCTTTACCAGTCTTTTTATCCTTGTACTCGACGCGGTAGTACGTGTTTTCAGGCCGCACCTCTAGTGTATCACCTGCTTTGTAGTACACTTTGTTGCCTTGCTTGATATCGGCTCGGGCTAGCGCTTTGTACTCGTCATCGGTGTGAAATAGCAACTCCTTGTTTACGTACTCAGGTAAGCCAGGTACGTCGAAGTATTGCCCAGAGTAGGTCACATCATAGCCATCCATCGGCGCCGACTCGTTGCGCCATAGCAGCACGTTGTCTTGGTTGATATCCTCCGAAAACTCTTTGGAATAGACTAAGCCGGAGGAGTTTTTCGAAATAATATTGGAGTAGCCAGCCGAAGCCAGGATACCCAGCAACATCAGCGCGATGCCAATGTGCGCAACGCCACCACCCGAAAGGCTTACCTTGCGCTTCACCAGCGTCAGCACCATGCTCAGGTTGGCCAGTACTCCAAATAGCGCCGTTGTGAGTAGCACAATGTACACGGCACTCATATGCAGCTTGTTGTATTGCACCAGCAGAATCACTAGCGCAGCACCAAGCAGGGTAAGAATACCAGGCACGGTCAGAGAGTTAGCTAAGCTAGCTTTATCGTTTTTCTGCCACCACATGATTTGCGCCACGCCAGCCAGCAAGGCAACAAATACACCCATCCACAGCTGAATCTTGGTATAGTGGGCAATCTGATCGGCGGGTAACGCTAGGTTCGACTTGATACCGATAAAACCTAAGAAAGCATTGTAAACCGGAATGCTCGTCGTGACCAGCACCTGGAAGGCACCTAGGCACAGCACTGTTGCTCCCACAAACACCCATAGCTCAGGGTTGTAGGTAGTAAGTTCTTTATCAGAAACAGGAATCTCCTTCCAGCGCCAGATTAGCAATCCGATGGCCAGCACTACGAAAGCAGCTAGGTAAATAATCAACTGCCCCGAAAGACCTAGGTCGGTAAATGAGTGCACGGAAGCATTGCCGAGCACGCCGCTGCGCGTCAGGAAGGTAGCGTAGAGCACCAGCAGGAAGGTGGTAATCACCAGCACAAACGAAGTGCGCAGGGCCGTCTTGCTGCGTTGCCACAGCACCATGCCGTGAATAGCAGCCACGAGCACAAGCCAAGGAATGTACACGGCGTTTTCTACCGGGTCCCAGTTCCAGTAGCCACCGAAGTTCAGGGTTTCATAAGCCCAATAAGCACCCATCATGATGCCGATACCTAGCACAAGCCCCCCAAACAAAGCCCACGGCAAGGCTGGCTTTACCCACTTGCTAAACTCTCCTTTCCACAAACCCGCAATAGCGAAGGCAAAAGGCACGAGTGTGAGGGCAAAGCCTAGGAACAACGTGGGTGGGTGAATAACCATCCAGTAATTCTGCAGCAGTGGGTTCAAGCCCGTACCATCTTTAGGAATAAAGTTGGGGTTGGATTGAATAAAGGGAGCATCCGTTAGGAAGTCGCGCAGCAGAATAAAAGGAGAGGAGCCAATCTTTACGTTCAGCAGCACCACACCCAAAATCATGGAGGTAAGGAAAAGCTGCACGCCAGCGAATATGGCCATCACTGGCGCTTCCCAACGCTTGTTAAAACGCATGATAGCTAGGCCCAAGCACACTTGCCAGAAGATCCAGAGCAAGAAGCTTCCCTCCTGCCCTTCCCAAAAGCAGGAAATCATGTAGTACACTGGCAAGTGGTTGCTAGAGTGACTCCAAGCGTAGTAGTACTCGTAGCGGTGCGTGTAAATGATGGTGAACAGGCAGGTCACAATGGATAACACTGCCGCGCCATGTACCAAAAACGAGCCGCGTGCTAAACGCAGCCACGCAGCATCGGCTTCCCCTAGCGGTTGGTTGCGGGCAGCCATGTAATACGAATACGCCGCCACCGTGGCCGCTACAAACGCCACAATGACACTGAAGTGCCCTAGGTCGCCGATGAAGGTATTTAGCATCTTTCTGAACGCTGAGTGATGAATGCTGAACGCTGATTCAGTCTGTGTAATTCAACTACCGAAGTCAGTTGTTGTGGTTCAGCATTCATAATTTGTAATCAACTATCTATTTGCGGGTGTTTATTAGTCTCTTCAACCTCGCCTGGTGGCCCCGACGTTCCCAATTGAGCTGCACCCGCGCTGCCTTGGCGCCTCGCTGGTTTGCCCGCGTACTTGCTGCTGTTGCAGGCATCGGTTGGCCGTATGCGTACCACTGCTGGTGCAACAAGGCGGGTACTGTGTTGTTCGCGCCATATGCTACAATTTGGTAAAGGTAACGCCCTGGCGCCGTTAGCGTATCAGTCCAGGTATATTCAGGTGAATTCGTGCCATAGGTCGTGCGGTTTACCGTTGCCGTTCCCACTTCACTGGCTCGAAAAGCCGCTGCCTCTCGGCGCAACACTCGAAACTGCTGAGTTGTACCCAGCGAATCGGGCAATACCCAACGCAACGATACCAAGCGATTTGGCGAGGCAACTACTTCGGCCAGCGCTGGCGCCATTGCAACCGGTACACCCTTCGGCTTGTCACTCACGGCAAGTGTAAACTGACAGAAGTCCTTTAAATACCCATCCACATCGAGCAAGTAGGACTGACCAGCTTGCAACGAATCCAGTGCTACGAACACATCATCTTGGCTGCCCAGTGAGGTGCACGAGAGCACACGATAGGTACTCGGCTGACAAGGGGTACCCGTTAGCACCACTAGCTGCACACCACGCGTATCGCGGCATTGCTGACCACCAATATTAACGAAGTAGCGCCCCGACACCCGCGGCGTAAACTCAAACCATTGGTCGTTATGGTACTCAATGCAACGCCCCGTTAGCTTTTCCTCTACGCACGACCACTGCACGGTACAATTGGCCGTAGTAGAAGTAATTGTTTCATTAGGCCGTAGCACGCGGCGATGCTCAATGTCATCGTTGGCTACCTGCCCCGACGCCGTTGGAGAGGTGTAGTGAGCAATGAACAAGTAGGCAAATAAGCTGCGCAGCCAAAAGCGATAACGCGTTTTCTGCAAGTCACCTGTCAATTGCTCATTCCTCATTAGCTAGCCTTAGTTGACAGAAGCGGTTGCGCCCCTAATATCTTTCTCCACATACTTCGAAGGGCACTTCAGCAGAATCTTATCCGCCACGAACACATCGTTGCGCATAGAACCCGTGATTACTACCTGCTCCGACTTATCGAAATCTTGCGGCTTAGGGTTGAAGTAAACGACGCGTTGGGCAATGCGGTTGGTGTCAACCAGCGTGAAAGCGAAGTAGTTAGGATCAAGCGTTGGGTTGTATTCCAGACCGAGGATCTGCTTTTGACCATCGCGGGGTAGGCGGCCCACTACGTGTACTTTCGTCATGTTGCCCTGCGCAGCCCGGTCGCGGGCTTCACGGAACGAAACGTAAACGCTGGCATCACCAGCGGCACTCATGATGATTCCGATTGCGAGGGCAATGACGGCGATGGCGAGAATGTGCGATTTTTTCATGTGCAAAGAAGCGGAAAGCGCAGGACCGGCTCTCTAGGCCGAGTATTCTAAACAAGTAAGTGCAAAGAAAATGCTTGTCGGAAGTAGCTGGCATCAACCGTTGCCAAAGCACCTTCTCCTAATCCTTTAGCTCGCGCTCTAGCCGACCAATTTTGCGGTCGAGCGAGATAAGGTATACCAGTAAGCCCGTAAGTACCACGGCAATGACGGCCACTACCACGTAGATCTTGCCATTCTGGCGGAGCGTATCAGCCATCTCAGGCGTGTCGGTGGCGGGTACTTGAGCGAGGGCGCGCATTACAGGCAGCAGTAGCACTGCCAGCAACAGCACGGCATTACGCAAGCTGTTTTTCATAAACCTTTAGTTTGAGGAAAGCGAAGCGGCAGGCAACTTGCGTAATCCAAAAAGCCAGTAACGTCCAGCTAATGACGGCCGGATAAAACACCAAACGCATGTTGCTGTCGAGGTCGTACTTAGCAAAAGCCGGGTTGCCTCCCGCGCCGGGGTGAAGCGAATCGGTAAGACGCGGCAGAATGAAGAACAAAGGCATAGCCGCCGCGAAGGCAAAGATATTATAGATTGCGCTGATGCGGGCCCGCTGCTGCTCATCCTGAAAAGAAGAGCGCAACACGAGGTAAGCCCCATAAATCAGCATGGCAATAGCCGCCCCGTTGAGCTTAGGATCATTGGTCCACCATGTGCCCCAGGTGTAGCGGGCCCAAATGCTGCCCGTAGCTAGGCCCACAATTCCCATATAAATACCCGTCTTAGCAGACTCGTGCGACAGAATATCCAACTGCGGCGTGGGGGTGCGCAAGTATCGAATTGAATAGTATACCGAGGTAGCCAGGATGATCGTCATCCCAAACCACATGGGCACGTGAAAGTAGAGGTTGCGGATGCTCTCGTTCAGAATAGCTAAGCGCGGCACTGGCATGAGCAGCCCGGCTATTGCGGTATAAATCAGCAGCAACACAGCACCCGCTTTCCACCAATTTGTTTTTAAGAACATGCCTTCAGATACGTGAGTAAAGAAATGGACCTCGAAGATTTTCCGCCGCAGGAGGTCCGTGGTTGCCTATTCTCCAACACATACTATCCTCAATTCGTGCTGCTCGGAGCAGCATTGATGATGGGTTTCTCATTAATATTTCTTCTCTAAGAGCGCCACAGAAATGGAAACAACAAGTATGATACAGCCGTCACAATCAAGTTAAGCGCCACTAGCGTCAGCAACGAACTGCGACTCGCTTCAAGCTCCAAACCATCCAAGGCATTCTTCGAAACCTTGATCAGCAGCAGCAACATCGGAATCATGAGTGGGAAGCCGAGCACCGCCATTAGCGTACTGCTGTTGCTCGCTTTGGCTGCAATACCTGATACCAATGTGAGCGTAGTAGCAAAGCCAAGCGCCCCGAGCATCACATTGGCCACAAATAAACCTAGGTCTTGCACGGGGTTGCCGAGCACTACCGCATAAACCGCTAAACCTACTAATGACAAACCCAACAACAACAAAGCGTTATAGCCAATTTTGGCCAGAATAACGGCTTGGGGTCGTACCAGCGTGTAATAGTAGAGTAGACGACCGCGGCTTTCCTGCAAGAAGCCCTTGGCCGCAGCATTCACGGCCGTGAAGAGCAAGATGATCCAAAAAAGGGCGTTCCAAGCTGGCACGGGGAGTTCACCGCCGCGCAAAGCAAAACTTAGATAGCAGACGAAAACCGTGCTGCCCACGTAGAGCAGCATTCCATTTAGAGCAGCACGCTGCCGCCATTCCAAACGGAAGTCCTTCTGAATCAAATACCATATCTCGCGAAGGAGTAGCACGGCAGTAAGAATAATGAACCGGACTGCAAAGATACAACCCAAGCGCGGGATGGTCTCTAATACACGCCATTATTCTCCTTATCCCCTCTACATTATCGCCAGTCCAACTAGTTGTGATGGAAAAATCCTGGGTAACCTAGGTCTTATTAGCCGGTATAGAACGAAATGCGGCTAGTTATGGGGCAAAAGCTCATCGTGCCTTGATAATCGACTTGTTGTGCAGCATTTGAATAGCATAAACCACGAAAAAAGCCACTGGATAACCCAGTGGCTTTTTCTTTTGCCTCAGTACCTAGGCTAGAAATCGTACCCGAGGGTGAAATAGAATTTCGGACCGCTCTGTTTGTAATCTTCCTGGCCCCAAGCCATATCGGCCTTGCCGTAGAAGCCTAGCAGTGTGGTGCGCATACCGAAGCCGTAGCCAAGGAGCAGCGGGTTGCGGAAGTTTGTTACGACAGCAGTAAACGCATTGCCTTTCAGTATGACGTCTTTTTGCGTGTTAAACGAGTTGTCTACGCTGAAAGGATTAGAGCCAGAATACGTTGAGCCGGCATCACCGAAGGCCGTCAGCTGCAAGTTGCGGAAGAAGCCTGAGTAAATGGGCTTACGTGACAAATACTGGATAATAGGGATACGGAGTTCCGAATTGAACAGCACGTACTTCGGACCGGTGCGCTTGTTATAGTTGAAGCCGCGCAAGTTCGTTACAAACTGCTGATAGAAAATATCGGCCGGATCGGTTGTCGGATCGTTCGAGTTACGCGAGCCATCGTAGCGCGTGTTCAGCCAGTTATCCATCCCACCGAGGCGGAACGTTTGTTTATCATTTCCGATAAACTGCCCGTAGCTAGCTCGGTTAGCCCAGATGATTTGCCGGTGTATTTTCTGGTAGTGCCGAAGGTCTACGTAGATCTTCCCAAAGTTCTGATTTTTGCTGTCGAGGCTGTTCAGTTGCAGAATGCCTACCTTCATCCGGGTACCTTCCAACATGTTCACGCCCGTTGCAATGGCATTATCGAACACTAGCTCACCACTCACCCCGACGTAGTTCCGGTTGATGTCGTTCTCGGTGCTTAGCTCATTCTGCAACGTCCTGTTCAGGTTGACGAAGCGAGGCCCGCCGCGCAAACTCAGGTTGTGCGTAAGCGGATACGCAATGTTGGGCGAAATCTCATGCCGACCATAGCGAATACGGCCATTCACCACGTCGAAGAAATAGGCCTGCTTCTGGTAGCTGATGCTCCAATCGTAGCGATGCTTCAGATTGGTATAAGAAGCCGAGATGCTGCTGGTACGTAAATCGGTAAGCGCAAAGATGCCAGCCTGAATCCGGTGGTCTTCAAACATATCCGACATGTTGGCTTGTGCCACCAATCCAATACCTAGGAGCGGATCGTTGTAGATGGACGACACCACATTGTCGATGCTGAAGCGTGTATCGTAGCGGAACGGTCCCGACACAGCATAGGCATCTACAGGCGGGGCCGTGGGCAACGCTACTACCGTCGAAGAGCGCTTGCGGCGTGGCGCAGCTTGTGAAGCTGGCACATCGTCATCAAACTGATAATCGCTGGTATTGATTTTTCCGTTCGAGGGCTTTGGCGTGGTGGGTTGAGCTGCCGGCTGGTTGGTTGGCTCCGTGCCATTCGAAGCAGGATCCTGTACGGCCACAGGCTTAGTAGCCTGCGGCCGAGGCGCTGTTTTGGGTCGCGAGCGGTCTTCTAGCGTTTCCTGGCGGGCTGTTTTGTATAAAGCTAGGGTGTCTGGCAGTGCATATTTCGGATATACATACACGTACTCCCGAGCCCGGTCATTGGCAACAAAGCCTAACACCCCAGTCGTGGCATTATAGTCGTAGTCTTTGATGTTTTGCAGAAAACTGCTGACGGGCGTGCGTTTCTTCGTGCTCAACGACACCCGATAGATACTACGAACGCCGCTTTCTTCTCCTAGGAACAGTACCTCGTCATTGGATATAGCTCGTGGCCGCGACTCATTCGAGATGGTGCTCACGAGCGATTCCAAGGGCTGAGCCCGACCATCGAGGTGATACAGGAACAGGTCGTAGTTGTTTACCACGCTCGCAAAGTTTCCTTTGGCCGTGCCTGCCGAGTCCAACCACCGGTTGGAGCTGAACACCACACCTTCTCCATTGGGTAAGAAGGTGGGCTGCATATCATCAAATACATCGTCCGTTAGCTTCTCAGCTCGCCGGTTACCTGCTCGCAGTATGTACAAGTCATTCTGCCCGTTTTGCACACCGCTAAACACCAACGATTTTCCATCGGGGGAGTATGCTAGGTCAAGTACTTGCTGAAATGGTTGGAATACGGATGTGCTTTTTCGAAAGCTAGGTAACGCAGCCCGCAGGCGCACCAGCAACCCTAAAGGGCCGGCTCCCGTTGCTTGCTGAAGATGCAAGGCCATGTTTCCTTTCACCATCTCCGCCACAGCCACTTGACTGTTGCCACGCCACGCCAATACGGGCAGGCGGGTTTCTACCTGCTGATCTGGCGTTTTATAGCCATTCCGGTGAATAACCGTCCGGCCCGTTCCATCCCGGTTTACCACTACTACCCGGTAACGTCCCTGATCATTTTGGGCGTAAGCCAAGCGCTGCCCGTTCGGGCTCAGCACCGGTTGCGAATAGATAATATTCTTTCGGTTAGTTTTCGTTACCTGCGCTTTCTCCTCGGGTTGCACGAAGGGCGTCTGAGGCTGGGCGTTCAGCTGTCGATAGTAATTCAGCCAATCTTTCAGAAACACCTTGTAGGGTACATTCAGCGAGCTGCTAATGCCTACTTCCACGTCGCGGGTGATGCGCGTCAGGTTCAGAATGTTCTGAACGGTCGTATAGCCATAGCGCTCCGCAATATAGTTCCACACGCTTTGGCCAGCTAGCTGCGGATTACGCAAGAAGAACGGCGCCGTTTTGTTCCCCTCATACTTGTGGGTCATGTCGCGCATGTAGTCGTCCATCTCCATGCTCCACCCTTCGGCCGCGTACGCCGAGGCCCCACTTACAAACCAATCGGGCAGTTGCAATAAGTAGGTGCTCTGAAGTACCTCTTTTAACGAGCCCCCATACATCATATCATTGAGCAGCACGCGGGTTATTTGGAAGCTTAGGTCTCGCTTAAACAAGGTTTGCTGACCCTGAAAAGCTAGCTGCACCTTGCTCATGCGTAGCAGCGAGGTTTCGCCTCCTGTCTGGTACTTATCCGCGTAAAGACCAATGTTGCTCTGCCGTAGGTCGCCTACGGAATTATAGAGCATGATGGTAGTTTTGGAGTATGGATAATAGCCAATAAGGGAGGTGACGCGTTGCAACTCCTTCTCGGCGTACTCAGCCGTCCGACGCGCCACAGTTTCACCGCCCGCGTAGTAATAAATATTGAAGTTTTGGGTGCTGAGCTGCTGCCAGTTAAACTCTTTATATTGGATGCGCACTCGCCCAAACCCCTCCTGCGCCGTTTGAGCCTGCGCGCTGCCGCTCAGCAATAAAAACCCCAGCACTACCGTCGCGGCGCCCTTCGTCGAGCGGCTGATGCCAGGAGACCAAGAATAGGATAAGTGCTTCATATAAGCAGCAAAAAGGCAGACAATCAAGAAGAAAAATCAACCGCTTGCGAGGCGGCTACATATAACGCACGATAACGCAGAATATTGACCTCTGGCCACAATTCTGCGCCCTCTTCCAATACATCGGCGAAATGCCTCGCCAGCAGTGGCGCTAGCATTACACCTTTGGATCCGAAACCATTCAATATACTCATAACCGGGTTAGCTGGATGCATGCCAAGCAAGGGTTTTCGGTCGCGCACGGCTGGCCGCACGCCAGCACGTTGCGCTAGCACAACAAACGGTTGATCCGTCATGTTGGCAAGGCGCTGAGTAAGCTCCGCACGGGCCGCTTCCGTAATGCCAAGCGCAAAAGGAGGCCACCGATAAGTAGCCCCTACCCGAAAGTTTCCCGCACCTAGGGGTACTACATAAGCTCCTTTGTTAAGCACCTGGGTATCGGCTAGGTCCGAACACTGAACGTCAATCACTTCACCTTGGTTGGGCGTGAGCGGCAACCACCGAAAATAAGGATTATGCACAGCGGCAGCGCCTTCGCAGCACACCACCCGCCGCGCCTGAATGGTACCGGCGTAGGTAGCCCCCGCCGAGCCGACAACAAGCTGGTTCCAATCAAAAGTTTCGCGTTGAAGCCAGCCCTGCTTAGTTCCTTCAGCTGCTAACGCATCCAACAATTCACGCACGGCAACAAAGCCACCTCGACGGATGCGTACCCCACCAAAATCCTGACGCACACCCGCCGCGACAGGTAAATTTGGCGCTAGCTCTTCCACAAAGTCCTGCCACGGATGATCAGCGCTACGAGCTAGCATTGTGTTCTGCTCCGCTACCGACGAGAAAAGCTTCAAAATAGGCGTTTCGAAAAAGAACTGCTGCCCAAAGGCTGCTTCTAGCTCCCGGTAAAAAGTACCCGCTGCTGTCAGGAACTCGTCGGCGCGCCACGCCAGTGCAAACCGCTTACCCGCAACTGGGTTCATGAGTCCCGCCGCGACATTAGAAGCCGAATCAGGCTGATACGTGTCGAGTATCAGCACAGTGCGGCCGCGCCGCCGTAGTTCATAAGCGAGGGTGGCACCGGCAATGCCATGTCCAATAATCAAGTAATCGTACGTTGTCATCAACAGCAAGGTAAAGTAAATGGCGTTACGCTTGCTTAGGCTAGCTTTTAGCTAGTTCGATTCGCAGCAAGACTCGTAACTTACCTCCGCATTACATCCTAGCCTGCGGGCGTTATTTTATTCTGTTGCATGACCGTCAGTGGTTTTACTTTCAACGCGTTTTCTGAGAATACGTATTTGCTGCACGATGCTACCAACCAGTGCGTCGTTGTAGATCCTGGCTGCTACAGCCGCCAAGAGCAAGCCGCTCTCAAGGAGTTTGTTCAAACTCAAGGTCTAGAGGTCGTTCTGCTATTGAACACGCACTGCCACATCGACCATGTGCTGGGCAATCAGTTTATTCTGGATACCTATAACGTCCCGTTTTTAATTCACGAAGCCGACCTAGGTACGCTCCGAGCTGTAGCCTCGTACGCTGCGCCTTATGGCTTTCCGCAGTATACTCCGGCGGAGCCTACGGGTTTTTTAACGCCTGCTCAGCCAGTAGAGTTCGGGGATACCACGCTGGAAGTTCGTTTCGCACCAGGTCATGCACCAGGCCACGTCATTTTTTATCATGCACCTAGCAAAGTAGTGCTAGGTGGCGACGTGCTGTTCCGGCAAAGCATTGGCCGCACCGACTTGCCCGGTGGTGACCATGCGACGCTCATCAGTAGCATTCGTACGCAGCTGCTTACCCTTCCCGACGATGTAACGGTGTATCCTGGACACGGCCCAGCTACTACCATCGGCGCCGAGCGCATCTCTAACCCGTTTTTGCGTTAGGCTCCCCCGTTAGCTATGACCATTAAAAAACACTTACCCAACGCCCTCACTTGTCTAAACCTGCTGTGCGGCTGCGTGGCATTGACGCTTATTCTAGCTAATAATTCAGTACTGGCTCCCTCTTCGTCCCTTTCAGCCAGTGCTAGTTTCGGACCTCTGGCAGAGGCCGCCTACCTGATTGGCTTAGCGGCCGTAGCCGACTTCTTCGACGGATTAGTAGCGCGCGCCTTGCATGTATCTTCGCCCATTGGCAAAGACCTAGACTCACTGGCTGATATGGTGTCGTTTGGGGTGGTACCAGGAGCTATTTTATATAAGTTGTTGCAACTATCATTGCCCAACAACTTGCCAACATGGTTGGCCTATCTAGCTTTTACAGTCAGCATCTTTTCGGCCCTGCGTCTTGCTAAATTCAACAACGACGCTCGGCAGTCCGATTCCTTTATCGGGTTGCCAACGCCAGCTTGCACTTTGGTAGTAGCATCACTGCCCTTGATTCTGTTGCACGACTCATTCGGCCTAGCTAGCTTTATTCTGAATCCGTGGGTACTATTAGGCCTCACGGTTTTGCTATCTGGTTTGCTGGTGGCGGAGATTCCACTCTTTGCGCTGAAATTCAAAAACCTCCGTTGGCAAGACAACTCCTTGCGTTTTGTATTTTTACTGCTGAGTATTGGCTTGTTGGTAGTTCTGCAAGCCACGGCCATTCCCCTTATCGTGCTGCTGTATGTTTTGCTGTCGGTTCTGCGACCCGCGGTGGGCTAGTTTTCACTTTGCTTCTCACAATATTTAGATGTTTTGTTAGTTAAGTAGCAGTATCCATTATCCGGACTGCTACCTAGCTCTTTCGAGTGGAAGTTGTCCATTATCATCCTTACTACGTCTTATCGAAACTAACTATATGCGTCTTTTTACTCTTCATCTCCTGCTTTGCGGCGCTTTGTTGGGCTTGAGCTTTCGGGTAGCAGCGCAATCAGGGGAGCAGGTGAGCCACACCACTATTACTTGGCAGGGATATGTTCGTCTTGATATGCCAAGTGGTGCCGTGCGGCGCGTACCCACGTTCTTAGGTGCCGCGCACCAACCAGGTGAACTACTCGGAACCTACACGCTAAACCTAGCCGGTACGGTAGCCAATGGCACGCTCCGCAATGCTGTGTATGAAGCGCTTCCGGAAGCAGATAGTCGTCTTTTTTCCAGCGGGGAGCTTCCCGCCGACGTAGCGGTGAAAGTTCGTACGGCCACAACCCACCGACAGCCAGTAAGCTTCGTAACGCTACAGCCTTTACGTCGCAACTCACGGACCGGGCAGGCCGAAAAGCTGGTTTCATTCGACTATGCTTATACTACGGCTGCAGTAGCACGACGGACTACTACACGCACTTACACCTCCACTTCGGTACTCAATAGTGGCGACTGGTTTAAGATCGGGGTGCCTGCCAGTGGCATTTACAAGCTGGATAAGAACTTCCTCAAGTCACTTGGTATTGATGTACAAAGCCTAGATCCGCGTCGCTTACAAGTATATGGTAACGCCACCGGGTTGCTCCCGCAGCTCAACAGCGACCCGCGCCCCGACGACTTAGTTGAAAACGCTATTTACATCTCCAGCGGCAACAACAGCACCTTCGGCGACAACGATTATGCTTTGTTTTACGCTCGCGGACCACATACGTGGACGCGTGACGGCACTAATCAGCGTTTCCAGCACATTGAGCACCTCTACACCGACACGGCTTACTACTTTGTGCGTGTTGGTACTGCCCTAGGTAAGCGTGTAGCCACCGGCCCCACACTCACAGGTGCTTCCGCTACCATCTCCACTTTCGCTGAGCGGCAGTTTTATGAGCGAGACCTGGTTAACTTGTTGCGCTCCGGTCGGCAATGGTTGGGAGAAGCATTCGAAACAGCTACTCCACAGCGAGAGTTTCCCTTCGCAATACCTGATCTAGTCACGACGACTCCAGTGCAAGTGCAAACGTCCCTTGCAGCTAACTCACCGATTGGCACCTCTACTGCTTTCCGCGTTGCGATCAATGGCGTTGCCATGAACAGCGTTCAGACTATCCCGGCTTCCTATTATGCAGATTTTCCGGAAGCAGCGAATACTAGTGTAGCCAACTTTTCAACTACCCTCACGGGCTCTCCTACGGAAGTACGAGTCGCGCTAACCTATGATGCCAGCGGGGCTAGCAACGCTAGTACGGCAAGAGGCTATTTAGATTACTTGGAAATAAACGCCCAACGCCGTTTGCGCATGAGCGACAAACTGCTTGAGTTCCGCTCCTTCGACAATATCGGCTCCAACGCCCGTAGCCAGTTCGTGCTCAGTGATGCCAACGATGCTACAGTGTGGGATGTAACTGATCCACAGATTCCCATTCAACAGCCTTTAGCTACGAATGGCAGCACAAGCAGCTTTGTTGCCGCTACAACTGTGCTACGCGAATTCGTAGCATTCAAAGGCAACGATTTTCCTAGCCCACGTACTTTTGGGCGCGTCCCAAACCAGAATTTGCATGCTCTTAACGTCGATGGGAAGCTAGATCTGGTTATTGTATGCTATCCACCTTTTAAAGGAGAAGCAGAGCGCCTTGCCCAACACCGTCGCGACCACGACAAGCTAGCTGTGCAAGTCGTGACTACTACGCAGGTATACAACGAGTTCAGCTCCGGTGGGCAGGATATCACAGCTATTCGCGACCTAATGAAAATGGTCTATGACCGTGCTGCTGTTGGTAAACAAAACTTTTTACTACTCTTTGGGGATGCTTCTTTCGATTATAAATCAGATGCTGCCAATGATCTGACGAAGACACCAACTTGGTGGGCGGACCGGCGTTGGGGAAATCAGCAAAGCGGTGTAGCAACCCAGAACTTAGATAAGATTAACCAAAATTACGTTCCTGTCTACGAATCACGCGAGTCGTTTGCTCCTATTTATTCTCGCATTACTGGCCCAGGCGGTAACTCTTATTCCTCTGATGACTTTTTTGGTTTTCTGGATGAGGACGAGGGTTATTGGCGCGAACCAGATACTGGCGAAATTGAAACGATCGATATTGGCATTGGCCGCTTACCTGTCCGCACTCCTGTGGGCCAACCTAACTCTACTGCGCTTGTACGTGACGTGGTAGATAAGATCATTGCCTATGACTCACCTGACACCTATGGCAAATGGCGCAACCGTATCACCTTTGTAGCGGATGATGGTGAAGCAGACTATCATATGCTGACTTCTTCTGAAAAATTCGCTAATGCATTGCCTACAACACAGCCTAGCTATAATGTGCGCAAAATATACTTGGAGATGTACCCACAGGTAATTTCCGCCGCCGGCCAACTGTCACCTGGCTGTAACCAAGCCATTGATCAAGCTATTGAACAGGGTTCTTTAATCATAAATTATAATGGTCATGGCGGTCCTGAATCCTGGGCTGAAGAACGAATCTTCACCAAGGAGTCAATTGCTCGTCTTCAAAATAATCAACGTTTGAGTTTCTTCGTCACAGCCACTTGTGACTTTAGCACCTACGATAACCCGGAAAACACCTCTGCTGGTGAGCAACTCCTCACCGACACAAAAGCGGGAGCTATTGCACTTCTCACCACCACACGTCTAGCGCTTACAACAAGTAATCTTGAACTGAACACAGCTTTTTACAACAATGTGTTCAAACCGTTAGCTGACGGATCAATGCCTCGCTTAGGGGACGTGATGGCTGAAACAAAGAATAACAGCGTCTCTTCCACGATCAACCGCCACTTCTCCTTACTTGGCGACCCAACTACTCGCTTGGCCTACCCAGAGCAAACAGTAGCAATACGCAGCATCAATGGGCAGCCTACTTCCTCAGGAATTACCCTGAAATCATTAGATAAAGTAGAGCTGAAAGGAGAAGTAATTCGCAATGGAGTTGTCAACACAAACTTTACCGGTACCAGCCAGATAACTGTGTACGAGAAGCCTTCTACAGTAAAAACGCTTGCCAGCGAATCAGGTGACACTGCCAGAGACATTGCTATACAAGAGAATGTCATCTACGATGGACAAGCTTCCGTTCGCAACGGGCAATTCGCCATCAATTTTGTAGTACCTAAAGACATCAACTACAGCCTAGGTGACGGCAAAATCAGCCTGTATGCATCTGATGCGACTAATCGGACCGATGCACACGGTAGCTCCATCGTGCCTATCGGTGGCACCAACAGTACGGCACAAGCAGATAGTCTGCCCCCACGCATCCGGCTATTCATGGACACCGAATCATTTGTATTTGGTGGTCTCACAAGCCCTAATACTACGCTATTAGCCCGCTTGCGAGATGAGAATGGCATCAACACAGCTAGCTCCGGTGTAGGCCATGAAATCACGGCGACGTTAGACAATGACCTCAGTAAGCTCACTATTCTGAACGATTACTACACGGCCGAAGTGGATAGCTTTCAAGCGGGGACTGTAAAGTACTTATTCAAAGAGTTGAGCACTGGTCCGCATATGCTGCGTTTGAAAGCCTGGGATACACATAACAACTCTTCCGAAAAGGAAATAGAATTCATTGTTGCTAGCGATGAAAAGCTAGCCCTGAGTCACGTCTTAAACTACCCTAACCCTTTTTCTACTTCTACCACTTTCCACTTCGATCATAATCATAGCGGCGATGATCTGGAAGTGCAAGTACAAATTTTTACGGTTTCGGGTAAGCTGGTGCGAACGTTGCGCACGACTGCAGCGGGCAGCAGTTCACATCTGGCGGCGCTTTCCTGGGATGGTCGCGATGAATATAATGATCAGTTAGCACGTGGCGTATACGTGTACCGCGTTAGTGTACGTTCGCTCACCTCCAACGGCTCTGGCTCTACAGCTTCCAAATACGAAAAACTAGTTATTCTTAACTAACCTTGTTCACCATCTGAGTAGGCGCTCTGTCTACTTTACGTCCAACCTCTGTTTTATGGTTTTTTCGAAGACTTCTTTGCGTTTTGCGTTTCTGTCCGGTCTGCTAGGCGTATCAGCTGGTGCTACGGCTCAAAACGTGCAGAATACGATTACCACGGCCGTTCCAATTCTTACCCTTAGCCCCGATTCTCGTTCAGCAGCGCTCGGCGAGGCAGGAGTTGCTATCTCCCCAGACGCTAACTCGGCTTATTACAATGCGGGTAAGCTAGGCTTTGTCACGAATAAGTATAGTGTATCTCCGTCGTATACTCCTTGGTTGCGGACTATCACGGATGATATGGGTCTTGCTTACCTATCAGGTTATTCCAAGCTAGGTCAGCGTTCTGCCATTGCCGCTTCGTTGATGTATTTTGACCTAGGTAGCATCTCGCTGCGCGGTAACCAAAATCAAATACTAGGCGATTTCAACCCAAAAGAGTACGCTGTAAGCGTGTCTTATGGACAAAAGCTAAGTGAAAACTTCGGTGTTGGTATCTCCGTTCGCTACATCCGCTCCAATCTAACGGGTAACCTCAACACAGACGCCAAGCCAGGTAATGCTGCTGCTGTGGACCTAGGTGCTTACTACAACAAAGACCTGACTATCGGCGCTGGTGAATACAATCTTGGTTTAGGAGGGTCTATATCGAATATTGGTACCAAAATCACTTACACCGATCCGCAACAAGCTGACTTCCTACCTACAAACCTTAAACTCGGTACGGCAATCACGCGTGAGCTAGATGCATACAACAAGATTACATTGGCAATTGATGCAAATAAGCTACTAGTGCCTACGCCGTACTATATAGCTGGTGTTCCCCCTAATGACCAGAGGATTATAGATAAGAACCGAGAAATCGCCCGTAAGTCGGTAGTAAGTGCTATGCTAGGGTCTTTCAGTGATGCCCCAGGTGGCTTCAAGGAGGAACTGCGTGAAATCAACCTCTCAGCTGGCCTTGAATATTGGTACAACGATTTGTTAGCAGTTCGAGCAGGCTATTTCTACGAGAATCAGTATAAAGGTGACCGTCAGTACCTCAGCTTTGGAGCTGGCATCCGTTATCAGGTATTTGGCGTAGATGGAGCGTATTTGGTTCCTAATTCTCGTCAAAACCCCTTGGCGCAAACTATTCGGGTATCATTACACTTTAACTTTAATAAGCTAGAAGAGGCCTTTGGCCCCAGCGACAGTAACTCTGCCAATTAAACTGCTTTTATGCTCGACCGCCAAGTCGCTCCCCCTGTTCAGCCGCTGGCTAGCGTAACGCTACCCGCGGCTGACGTGTTTTCGCTCCCTAACGGCGCTAGGTTGCACGTGTTGCGAAACGCGGCTCAACCTGTTATTCGTCTACAAATTGTATTTCCTGCCGGCAAATGGTACGATCCAACTTCAGGAGTCTCCTTGCTTACAGCACGCATGTTGCTCGAAGGTACACGGACTCACAGCGCTCGTCAAATAGCTGATGAAGTAGCCTTTTATGGTGCTTCCTTAGAATGCGAACAAGGCTTTGATCGAGCCACACTCACCCTATATTGTCTAACTCGCCATTTAAAGCAGCTTCTGCCGCTGGTAGTATCAGTAATAACGGAGCCTACTTTCCCAACGGCGGAGCTCGAACTACTCAAAATACGTACAATCCAAAATGTGCGAATTGAGCGGCAGAAACCTAGCTATCTGGCCTCTGAACGGTTCTCACGTAACCTATTTAGTTCTTCCTTTCCCTATGGCAGTGTCTTCGATGAAGACACCTTCCAACATATAACTAGCGATGAAGTCAAAGCTTTCCATCATGCTGCCTATCAACTAAGTAATGCGGAAGTTTTCTTGTGCGGTGATGTAGCTTCTGAGCATGAAGACCTAATAACACACTTGATAAGTCAGCAATTATCATCAGGCCTACCCCTTGCTATTGAGGAGAATTCTTTTGTATCCGGTCCTATCCAGGACTATGTAGTGCTATCGGAGAGTATGCAATCCTCCATACGGATTGGCCGCTTATGGCCGTCGCTTAGCCACCCAGATACACATTCCTTACAAGTACTAGTAAAAGTATTAGGTGGGTATTTTGGCTCACGCTTGATGAAGAATATTCGCGAGGATAAAGGCTATACTTATGGCATTTATGCTAGCGTATCTCCTCGTGAACATGCGACTAGCTTTGTTATCGGCACAGATGTCAATGCTGAAAGCACCAAATCAGCGGTACAGGAAATTCATCATGAGCTACTTCGGTTACAAACAGAGCCTGTTCAATTTGCTGAGTTGCAAACCGTACAGAACTATATGGCAGGCAAATTTGCAAATGAGCTAAGCACCGTTTTTGAGCAATGTGATAAGTATAAAAACCTTGTCTTCCAAAAATTACCTGAAACCTACTACTCAGATTTTCTGTCAAATGTTCGCTCCGCAACCCCTGAAATCTTGCTAACACTTGCGCAAGAGTATCTATCTCCAGCTAGCATGGTAGAGGTGATAGCTGGTCCCACTAAATAGCCTGGTTAGAGCATTCGTAACAAAACAGGCCCGCTACTTCATAAGGTAGCGGGCCTGTTTTGTTAAGAGAGGTACACAACCCTATGAGTGCAGTCTCTGTAAATCATCTTACTGGTACCTAACTAGGAAGCAAGAAATTTTTTGCGTTACGTCAAGATAACGTAATAAAAAGATTCTTTTAGTCAGCTTATTACTGGGGTAGGGGGCTAAAACGCGAGCAGCCCCGGGGGGT
>NZ_MTSE01000034.1 GCF_002154225.1 Hymenobacter crusticola | reverse complement strand
GACTAGTGCTACGATTACTTCGCTAGTTAGCCAGTGTATCCTTACTTGAACGGGCATTTAAGTAAGGATACAAGCTCTATCGCAGCCTTCACCGATCTGCTTGGCTAACCGGTGTAGTATATTGTGATTGGTCGTTTATGTTGTGTTGCTTGCTATTACATTACTTTACAGGTACAATCAGGGTTTGGATTTAAAACCTATTTGACTTGTATAGCTCTACATATTGGTAGCTGCGGTGTAGAGTAAGTATTAATATTTCCGGCCTATACGCACGATATGACAAAGTATAAGAGTTTGGTTTAGTACATTAGTTTTATGGGCAAAATCCGAGGCAATATCCTATACTTGAAGCAGCAGTATACATAATTTAATCTGAGCAGACAATAGATAGGATAGTACAACTGGAGGCTACACATTAGAAAAAAAGCAAAGTGACTTTGCTTTTTACAAAGCCACTTTACTACCATCCATAAGCGTTAAACTTACTAACCGAGTACATCTCTAAGCGCTACAAAAGCGGCATGCGATTTTTAATGCTTAGCCCTGTATTATGATTGGCGACTATTTCAAATAGTAAGAATGAAATTTGGAAAAATCACCGATAAGATATTAAATGCGAAAAAAAATATTTTCACATCAATTGAGTTTAATATTGCTGTAAATAGTTTGGTAAAATAAATTCACAACAGCCGGATGTTTAATTTCATGTTCCTTTAACCCGAAACAGCTTTTAAGTTTTCAAATGATATCTGCTTACCATCAGCAATATCAATTAAAAATTGCTCTTGCAAGTTTAACTTCACTTGATATAACGCCTTCTGAATCCAATCAATAGCTTCATCAACGCTATCTAAATAAGGCACATTTAACTGGTCAGCAAATCGATCGTATCGATCAAAATAGTCGTTACCTCTAGGGTCGTCTTTAGCAAGCCTCCCAATGAAAGCAGCAGCTCGCACAGCAAAACCATAGCACATTTCTCCTGTATACTTTTCTAATCTATTGAATATGATACCAAAACTAGAACATATAATCAATATATCATCAGGAGTAATACTAATAGGATTAAAAATATCTGATAGAGAAAGCCCTGCTAACCATGCGCTTGCTAATACGTGGCGTAATTCTTTACCAGATTCACTTTCAGAAATAGTCCATTCAGAAACATAGCCCCTGATTAATTTGCAGTCCTCAGCAGATGATATTTTACGATAATTATCTCTGAATAAAGAAACTGCAAGCTGAAATTCTTGTGCATTTCTATAAGTTTTACCTAAACTAGTTATAGCACGTACTTTGTTTGGCTCTGCAGTAACAGCTGCTCTAGCAGCAGCTATTGCAATTATCTTTCTGCGTTCTTCTGATAATTCAGAAGGCAACATATTTTGCAATTTTGGTCCAGCATTTAAAATTGGAATGTAAGATTTACTGTCAAAGTAAGGATCCTGACTTGCCTCAGCAGTCTGCTTAACCAAACGCATCCAAACTTCTGAAAAATCTACACCAAAAGATCTTTCTGCTTCGACAATGATAGCTGCAGCTACTTTACTATGCCGTGTAAAAATATAACCTCCGCTATCTGTTGCTCCAGCTTCAGCACCTAGTAGTCTGACAACACGGCTGTGGATCCAATCACGAGGTACACCAACTAAATCAGCTAGTATTCTACTATCTAAGCCATGTAATCCTACTCCATGACAAGCAGAGATATAGAGTAGAGCATCAAGCAATGTGCTAGCATTGCTACTCTCTGAAATACTAATAGCCTGCAAACGTTTTAAGAACTCCAAAACATGAGCCCGAAGTCCACCTTGGCCAAATCTAACTTCAAGTAATCCACCGAAAAAAGATCCGTCACCTGGGCTACCCCATGCCGCATTGTCTCGATCTGCATCCCAAACAGCATTGAGCAGTTTAAGTGCTCTTTCGGGCAATTTTCCAGTTGACGCCAGTGAACGTAGTCCTACAGGTCCAAACTTGCCCCACGCTTTTACTACTATTTTGGCATCGTCTGAGCTAATACTACGTAAAAAACAATCAGATCTTTTTATTAGCCATTGTTCCCAACTTTTTCTGTCCCCTTTTGCACTGCGCCAATCTGCGTCACGAGAAGCTAAAAGGAAGTGAACATTAGTACTACCTATGTTATGTAGTCGTTTTACTGCATTCGCTATTTGCTCTACAATGTTATCGGCGTCATCAGCTACAATAAGCCATTGAAAAGTTTTATCTAATTTCTCAACATCAGCTAAAGGTAAGCCTTCCAATGGAGAGTTGCGCCAAACAACTTTCCATTTACCAGACATAACTGCATCGACTGCTGTTTGAAGCAAAATAGTTGTTTTGCCTTCACCCCCTGCAGCTCGAATCAACTGAAGGGAAGCAGCATCTTTAACAGAAACGGCCTCATTAAATAAAGCGCTTAATTCACTAACTTTTTCTCGTCTAGGAATATCTTTCGATATAGCGTGCCTTAAAGATGGTATAGCACCATCGAAGTAACGAATTGTTTCTTCTGAAGAAAGTGCAGGAAGATTGTTAAGGAATGCCGAAGTAAGTAGCTGCCAGCCTAACAGAGGAGATTTTTCAATTCCTGTATCGTTTCTGTTTTCCTCATTGATCTTCTTTGGCAAAGCAGCACTTATTTCTTCAAAAATCGTGTGGCAGTTGATATTCCCATAAGCATTGAATCTACCAGATATCAGGAGCGGGCTAATACGCTGAAATAACGCTGGATTATTATATTTTTCTACTTCTAAATTGTCACCCCTAAAACACCAAAGTACATTTATGTCGGTCGCACTGTCTTGCACAGCTTCTGATAATGCTTGTGCAAAGATATCGTCCCATCCTCCATACGCAACAACGATGAGTGTATGTTTATGCAGTATAGATTTCAGCGATTCTTTTAATCTTGGGCGAGGTGCTGTAAGCTGCCCTGGAGTGTGCATTGTGTCTGTTCCACGCCAATATCCATGTAAATGTATTATTTCAACCTGTCCTGCTTGCTTAACATTATATGTTAGATTACCATCTGCCAATATAACTCTTAATACAGGATTACCTCCATTAGCAGTCACCGCTAATGATAACAACGGATCAAAATTAGTAGTCATAACTGGTCCGGGGAACTGGTCTCTATTCTGACAAACAAGCCAAGCTAATTGATGAACACCAGAGGGAATATTCCAGTCTTCCGGGACACCGTCTTCAGAAAAGTCCTTTGAACTTTTAGGGTTACGTGCTTTTAAAACAGCTCTTGCTATTATACTATTTACTGCATCTTGTAATAAGTATCCTTGAACCCAAGTCATAGCAGCTTGATAAGCATCACTACCTTGCTTACCAGCTATTTCTGCTTCAAATTTAGGCAATTCACTACTTGCTGATTCAGTAATCTCTTCACGAACACAGTCGAGTATATCCCCTACACCGGGTACTCCCACCCCATTTTCATTAGATATAGGAGACCCGACTAGGAAAGCAATCGGTTTTTTAGCTACTCGTGCAGCTGTAATTAAAGCTGCTTTTTCATATATTTTCATTAATAACTACGAGTGTGATTTTAGATCTTGAGCAAATATCCTTTGAGGAGAGGTTTTAAGATAGCATTATCTAAGCAGACCTGGGTAAAAAGCGTATCCTTTTCAAAGTCGAAAAGACCAGAGTTGTAACGAGCAGAGGCAGCTCAGAACGATCGAATAAGGATAGGGAAATACCCTCTTATGATTTGATAGCAGCTATATTCTTGAAGTTGCATTCGGGCTCAACGCCACGATTTTCAGCAATTCGCAGGAAGATGATACGATCAAGCTAAAAAGCGAGTTATTCGACATTGAGCTTGTGGTTGCGAGTAGCTAAATCTTGAGCAATAGGCACGCACATTTGTTCAAGTATGTCGAGAAAGGCGTACAGTTTCTTTGCTACGTCGGTTAGAGTCTGAAGCTATAAATTTGTCGAGGAGATGCTTAGCAATTCATATTCGTCAAACGGGAAATCATAAGAAAAGTGAATTCATTGGAGACTATTACAACATAGTAAGGCATAGCAAACATTTTTACCCTGATGACGAGCCGGATAGTTACTCATGATTTTAACTATTAGGTTAGTATTCAAGTATAGTTCTTTTCTATCAGAAGTAGCTAATCCTATTGAAGACAACTAGAGCACAAAAATATTCCTATGGAGCCGCATGTATTTAATTTTCAGATACTTATAATATAATTGCCAAGTTTATTAGTTTTAATCTACTTTTGAGTATAGCAGTGACATAACAATGAGAGAACTTGAAAGTGCCTTCGTGAAGGGGCTCTCCCAGCTTGACATGAGCTTGGAAGCTAACCCTTCTAATATACTACTCACATCAGACTTAGAGATTACTAGTATTTCAATCAATTTCTATCAACGATTTGCATTGGAGCGGGCCAAGAAGATTGGAGCAGATGCAGTGTTTTTTAGAAATAACTTAAGCTCAGACGAAAGCTCTATTGCACAAGTATATATATTCGATTTTACCAGAAGCCACAAAGAGGAAAAAGACTTAATAGAACTTCATAAAAACGTATGGAGTAGCACCGATGTAAGAATATATTTTATCATATATAATTCAGAAATAAAAATTTTTAACTCATCTAAACCAGTTGAAATAAATAAACAAGGTATCATAACTCTTCAGCCATTTGATGTATTAAAAATTATTGGTGAGGCAAAAGAGAAATATTACGAGTATTCAGGAAAAAGATTTATTGATGGTTCTTTCTGGGAAAACCATGGAGATGAATTTAGTTATAATAATACAGCATATGAAAAGCTTATTACTGAGTTAAGAAATGCGCGCAAGTTATTTCTTAGAGATATAACTCTTGATAAGAAATTAGCTAACAAACTTCTTGTTCTGAGTATATTGGTTAAGTATTTAGAGGAACGTATTGATATCGATAGGAATGGATACGAAACAAGAGTTTTTTCAAAAGACATATTCAACAAACCAGAATTTGGTTTTTCAGAAAGCTTTGTTGATGTAATAAGAAACGGACTGGACAAGAACAATACTTATATACTAAATGTTTTTGACTTCTTGACTAATCATTTTAGTGGAAATATTTTTAATATACTAAATGAGTATAGAGATGATGTAAAAAGAGTGAATTTGTCTCCTCTAATTAATTTTCTGTCTGCAGAACTCGATAACAATCAATACGTTTTATGGAAACTATATTCCTTTAATTACTTGCCAGTCGAATTAATCAGTAGCATATATGAAGAAATGCTAGAAGCAGATAAGTCTGAAGGAGTAGCATACACGCCTTCATATCTTGTTAACCTTCTAGTTGATGAGTGTATGCCAATGAACGAGCCTAAGCAAAGCCTCAAAATACTTGATCCAGCTTGCGGTTCTGGTATATTCTTAGTATCTGCATTCAAGCGTCTTGTAGATTGGTGGCGTGTATCTAAGTTTAAAGAAACTAACAATTGGATTAAACCTAGTAGAGAACACTTGTCTCATTTGCAAGAATTGCTTATAAATAGTATTTATGGAATAGATATATCTTCTGAAGCTGTAGACTTGGCTACATTCAGCCTTAGTCTAAGTTTATGTGATATGTTATCCCCAAAAGTAATTTGGGAAGATTTGAAATTTAACGATTTGCGAAACAACATTATCTGCAGTGATTTTTACTCTTGGGGCGGCAATAATAAATCAAAACAATTCGATTTGATTATCGGTAACCCTCCTTTTATTGAATACACTGGCAAATTATTTAAAAAACACTTGTTATCAAGTAATTTAGAAGATAAAATAAATTTTCCAAATAATCAAAGTGCGCTTTTGTTTACTTTAATTGCAGCTAGTATTATAAATAATAATTCTGGAATATTATGCTTTGTTCTTCCTGCAGGGCCTTTGTTATACAATAATTCTAAAATAGCTAATGAGTTTAGGGAATACCTATTTAATAATTATAACATTCCTCAGATCATTGATTTTACTTACCTGAGCAATTCTTTATTCAAGAATAAGGGTAATGAAAAAAATGTTGCTGTAGCTGCATTTTTCATACGCAATAGCAAAATTAAATTCAATAAGACTATGCATATTGTTGCCAAAAAATTAAAAACAATACGGCAACGTCACTACTTTGAATTTGATCATTACGACATCCACCCTATTAGTATTCATGATGCAGCTACTAACACTACTGTTTGGAAGTCTAATTTATTAGGAGGGGGCAGACTTTTGTCTTTACTTGAAAGAATTAAATCATTACCTACTTTAAAAGAATTTTTAGACAGTAAAAAGCCAGAAGGTTTAGTATATGGTGAAGGCTACACTAAAAGGAAGCCTGATATGGAGGTGACAAACGAAGAGTTAACTTCAGGCCAGTACAAGGCATCTGAGGCTATTAGCGAATCCATGACATTCGATGTGTCCTCCTTTACTGAAGAAGGAATAAAAAATATAAAACAACAGAATTATAAATACTTTTATAGAACAGGGAACCCGAAACAATTTAAACATCCATTGTTACTAATTAAAAAAAATATTGGACAAAATTCAATACCAATGTACTTAAGTGAGAATATTGATTTTTCTTACACTAAGGAAGTAATGGGAATTCATTGTCCGGATAAAAATCTGTTGCGAATTTTGTACAATAGAATAAAAAATAATAATTTTTACAGATTTTGTATATTGGCTACTAGTGCGCGAAGCGGTATTAGTCGCTCAACAAAAACTATTCTACAAAAAGATCTATTACATATTCCTTTTCCAAATAGTGAGAATGAACTAGTTTTGTCTTACATCGATAATATTATCATCAATGATACTATGGTATATTGGCTAGATTATCTTTCTAAAGACAAGGAGAATCAAATACTCAAGTGCATCAGCCAAGATGATCTAAATTCATTTGCCGAGGTATTTTGCAATGTTTTGAACAAATTGTTTCATAAAGCAGATGACCATATGTCATATCAAATGATATCAAGTTATACAAGCGATATTAATGCGTTAGTTAGGTTTAGTTACAAACCTGGAAAAAAAACAAATAAACATATTGACAACCAATTAAATTTTCAACACATTAATTTGATGATGGACAAAGGCCAACGCTCAGCTTTTTCAAAAATTATCAAGTTCTATGATGGTAATGATATATATTTGATAAAACCATTAGAAAAAAAATACTGGTTGAGATCTACCGCAGTCAAAGATGCTGATGAAGTTATAGTTGATTTATTTAATGCTGGATATTAAGTCGATGATTAGCAATTCATATCCAAATTCTAATTTTGGAAATATGGCTCCTAGCCCATCAATTCCTAAAGGAACAATACTCAATAGCTTAATTAAATTTATGCAAGATACGCTTTTAGAATTTCAGAACTTTTATGTCAACGAAATGAATGATTCTGAAGAAGAAATTAGCCAATTTGTTATAAATTTTTTTTCTGCTTTGTCTAAATCAGAAAGTTTTATATTTTGCAAAGAAGTGTCGCAAAAACCTACAAAAGGGCATGCAAGAAGGGCTGATTTTGGAGTTTTTATGCATCATTTCAATCGCAGTCCGTTCTATACTATAGAAGCAAAGCGGTTGCCCCCACCTAGTAAATCTCGTGAAAAGGAATATGTAATTGGTTCTAATTCAAAGAAGCCTAGTGGTGGTATTGAACGGTATAAGCTCAACTTACATGGCATTGGACTTAATGAAAGTGCAATTATAGCATACGTGCATAAAAATAATTTTATATTTTGGCATAATCAAATTAATGCATGGATAGACGAACTTATTCAATCTAATAAAACTAGTGCTTCTATCTGGAACACTAATGATAAGTTATTTATATTATCAGAAATATCTCCGGATAGATTATGTAAATTTGAATCAACAAGCCTCAGGAAAGATGGCACTAGTATTAATTTACTACATTATTTTATCAATATATCTTCTCCCTCGTCGTAATTTTATTATTTTTTATTAATGGAAAATTAATAGACATTCGCATCAATTACATTTAGATACTTATTTGTGTTTTCGTAACAGCTAGTAATTAAGCTTGTTTTAGCAGCACTTTGTAGTTTTCTGGTAAGGACAAACTTCAAGTTTTAACAATAAAGAATAGAGTTACTGATAAAACTAGAAGTAACAAGTCATTTAAACAGTGTATTAAAAGAAAACAGTACATTCTATAGCTTCTATTTAAAAGGAGAGTATAACTTTCTCGTTCACCACAAAGGAGCCTGTACTCAGCTAGCTGAACAACTTTTATGAACCGTTTTTCGGCCTATTTACCCACTCTTACCACCCTTCTTTGAGTTTCGTAAGTTGTATAGTAAAAGGAGTGTGGCTGTTGCAGAACTCGGTACTGTGAAGGCAAGCGGTGCTTTGATTGGCTAGAATAGACTGTAAACCTTCCTATGCTGTTCTTTTATCAAGCCTGTTGAGGCAAACCAACTGATCATTAAGAAGGCCTGATAGTTCTGCAACAACCACGAGGGTTACTTTTGTGTATGGGCGCTAAACACGTGTGCTTCGCTTGCCGCAAAGCGGTTAATGTGCCTGATGGCGCTACGGATCCTCTACGGTGTACGAACTGCACAGCAGAACTGGTGGTGTTACCTAACCGCTTTCGGCCGCCTAAACAACGTGAGGAGGACCAATGGGCAACGGCTCGTTACCTAGTAGAGCACGGCTATTGCTATGAGCACCTCGCGCCTAATCAGTTTCCGGGATGGGCCACCACCAAGTACGGGAACTATGTACAGTACCCTGTGAACTTATGGGAAGGGAAGGAGTTTGTAGAGCAGTATGGGGCGTTCACGTCCAGAAGAAGGTGACGTGCTTGCGTTTTCTATAACGGTTCCTCGGGCAACCTGTCTTCTAGGTGAAAGCACGTTTAGTGAGCGTAAGCAGAGCAACTTATAAATTTCTGCAACAGCCACGGTCATTTAGAAAATGATACAAACCGATCTTCTTCCTCAATGGCTGTTCTAAGGATCAGTTTCGGAGAAGTGCGCCATTACCTAGCTGACGCGGGCGAAGCACCAGTACCGAGGTTGCTAAGTAGCGTTTGATATTCAAACAAGGCAGCATGACCTAGGTTGTGCTGCCTTGTCTGTGTGCTCGCACCTGGGTAAGAATGACGAGAGATCCTACATTTACCTCGTAGGTGTATCTCTATAATCAGTAGCCGTGAAAAAGCCGAATGCTAAACCTGCTCGAATGAAAAAGTAGGAATCTTCAAAATAAGCGTTGTACGGGTCACTACCGTAGTACCCGGCGCTAGCTTGTATGGCTACGTTAGCGGAAACTGGAAGACGTCGAGCAATCATAAGCTCGGCATTTACACGTCGTTTCCATGAATTCATTTTGCCACCCAGATCAGGTAAGTTGGAGTCGGTAATAAAAGAAGTGGTGAGTACCGCTCGGTACCGTTCACGGGTGTAACATTCCGAATACAATGTGTCTTTCTGGGACGTTATCAACTTGTCGCGGTACACTTTATTTCGAATCAAACCGGCTCTGACATTCAAACGGTTTTGCCCATAGCGACCAACCATATTAGGATCACTAGAGAAGTGCTTTTCGAAGCCTAGTCTGCCATAAGCGTCATAGTGGGTCTTGGCGCCATTGTCGCAGGTGAAATTAACGTCATTGCCGTCGCTGTAACCGAACTTACGAGACACGTATACTGCCCCTTCTAAGTAGTTAGTAGAAAAACTGCCATCGTATTGATTATAGGTGCCATCTGGTCTGAGCGAATTGCCATCTTGTCCATTGGAATGATGGAATAGAGATAGGCTGGCAAATTTGTACAAGTACGCATCAGGTTTATTTAGCTTATCTGATTTGAAGTAGATAGTAGCGCCAGGCATGTAGCTAGGGGTGCGTACTGGAAGGGAAGAGTCGCCAATTAACTCATTATTCCGAAAGATGCGAGCCTTAAAGCGGGGCGTTAGATGAATAGCGACTGGCAACCATTTGCCGCCAATGGCAAACTGCGGAATCACATCGGCGGAGAGAATATACGGCGCTTTAGGTGCACCTAGGTCCAGAAATGGAGGACAGGCATAGCTCAGGTCGGCATAGTTGAGGGAACGGGTGAGTAGCTCTGCATTAGCGGCACGACGGACTACTAACTCGCTTTCTTCCGCTGTGATACCCACTCTAAATTTCTGGGCAGGGGCAGGTAAGTAAACCAAGCAACTAAGTAAGATGAAACACAAGCGGATTAGTGGAAAAGTCAGCACAGATGTAAATAGATAGGGATAGAATAGGAGTAGCTGATGACTGTGGACTGCTTATTCAAAGCAGATGGGCAGAATCCAATAGTTTCAGTTTGCCCGAAAGGCATTGGAAAAGCCTAGTCCCACGACAAACTGCCCATTGGAAAAGCCCCGGATATTACCGCCGAAATAGGGAAAGTTAGCGGTCAGTCGCAGAGAGTTGACTGTGAAGATTAGCCCTAGATCTAACCCATGAAAAGAAGTTTGGCTGGTTCCCAATGCTTGATTTAAAATAGAGGGAGACTCGCGAATGTCGCCCTGGATACGGCGTAGGTTATAGTTTGCATAAACTAATAACCGGAGGGTATTATCATCGGTAGTGGCGGCTGGGATATCGAAAACCGTATACTGAGGGCCCGCACTGAAGGCTAATAATAATACTTCCGCGTGCTGCTTGGCATAGCGCCAACGGTTTTGAGAAACGTTGAGGAAAGCATTGAACCCTAAATTAGAACCCTCGCCCATGCCATAAAATCGGGGATACCATTGCAGTGAAGCAGTAATAGAGCGCAGGGACCGGACGTTACTTCCGGGTAAGAGCAAGGATTGACCAAATAATTCTTGGTTAAGTGGTCGGCTTGCTTGTGCAGAATCAGGTTGAACGCTAAGAGTATCCCCTTGCGTCCCCAACGTTGCCAATAGGTTCAGACTGATGTGAGTGCGAACAACACGAACGGTATCAGTCCTGTACTCCTTGGGAATAGGCGCGTCCTTAGCGTCTTTGCCCGTCGTGTGATAAGTATAGCCGTAAGCTACGCTCTTGCGGCGCTCGGCATTGAAGCCTAAGGAACCACCTTTGGGCGCAGCACCACTGGTTTCTCGCAGAGCTTTGCTGAAATCACCATCTGCCAACACGCCGGCCTTCCATTCATGATGACCAAATGCCCAACTTGTATAGTTTCTTTTAACACCAGGGGCTTGCTGTACCCGTGCAAGCATGTTTTGTTCGTCTTTAGCCGTAGTCTTATCAGCTTCAGTAGAGTCAATTAGTCCACGGGGAACAAGTGACTTCTGCACTTGGCTGCTATAGCTACTGAAGCGTTGTGCATAAACGGTGCTTACTACCAGCACCAATAAAATTATAGACAGTAGACGCTTGCAATATGGGTTAGAAGATGATAATGTTATAAACATAGGAGCTTTGCTTATATCTGTTTATTTGAGGCAAGCTAGCCTCTCTCTCCCTCGTCCGCATCCGTGCCAGCACTAGATTTTGCCCTGCCTAGGTCCCCGCTTTTCCTGCCGAGCCATAGTATACCCTAGCCTATGTTGCCGTACTTTCGTTGCTTGTTCCGCTTAGCTTTCCTGCTTCCTGATGGATTCTCCGACCCTTTTTGATCTGCCCGCCGCCGACGCGCCTAGCCCCAAAGCCAAGCGCGGCCGCCCCACTAGCAAAGCGCCAAAACCTGCTGACGTTGCCAACCTCACTCTGGACCTGGCTACCATAGCGCCTCCGCCCGGCCCACTTACCGTGCCCCAGCTCGAAACATGGCTATGGGCGGCTGCCTGCGCCATTCGCGGGGCCACCGACGCACCTAAGTACAAAGACTTCATTCTGCCGCTGGTGTTCTTCAAGCGCCTCGACGACGTGTACCACGACGAGCTGCGCCAGAAAGCCGATGAGTTTGGTGGCGCCGAGCTAGCCCGCGAAGTCGTGCAGGCCGACCACGCGGCTGCTCTGAAGGAAGGCCGGCCGCCTATCGTGCGCTTCGTGGTGCCGGAGACCTATGGCTGGCACGCCGTGCGCAACTTCACGCCTGACACCGAACAGGAAGGCCACCGCACCCTAGGCGAGTTCCTGACTACCTGCCTGCGTGAGGTGAGCCGCCTCAACCCTGATTTGCACGGGGTGCTTGACGTGAAGGACTTCGCTGAAACCCAGGCAGGGCAGCGCACCCTCGACGACGAGCGCCTCGCTACTCTGGTGGAAGTAATCAGCCGGCACCGACTAGGGTTGCAGGATACTGCCCCCGACGTGCTGGGCCAGGCCTACGAGTACCTGCTGCGCAAGTTTGCGGAAGGGCAGGGGCAGAGCGCGGGCGAGTTTTACACCCCCGCCGAAGTGGGCTTACTGCTGGCCGAGCTGCTGGAAGTGCCGGCCCGCGCGACTGTTTACGATCCCACCTGCGGCTCGGGCGGTTTGCTCATCAAAGCCAGGTTGAGCTTCGAGCGTCGCAACGCCGCGCGCCGCGCCGAAGGGCCACAGCTGTTTGGGCAGGAGCTGAACCCCGTGACCTACGCCATTGCCCGCATGAACATGCTCCTGCACGACTTCACCGGCGCCCGCATCGTGACGGGCGACACCATGCGCCGGCCCGGCTTCGGGGCGGCCGGAGCCGGGCTTATGCAGTTTGACCGGGTGGTGGCTAACCCCATGTGGAACCAGAAGAACTTTCCCGACTCGCTGTTTGAGACCGATAGCTGGGGCCGCTTCCCCCACGGCGCCCCGCCCTCCGCCTCCGCCGACTGGGCTTGGGTGCAGCACATTGTGGCCTCGCTCAAGCCCGGTGGCCGCGCCGCCGTGGTGCTCGATACCGGCGCCGTGAGCCGCGGCAGCGGCTCAGGCGGCAGCTCCCGAGAGCGGGACGTGCGCAAAGCCCTCGTAGACGAGGACCTGGTGGAGGCCGTGGTGCTGCTGCCCGAAAATCTGTTCTACAACACCACCGCCCCCGGCATTGTGCTGTTGCTGCGCAAAGATAAGCCCCAGGAGCGCCGCGAGCAGGTTCTGCTGCTCAACGCCAGCCAGCACTTCGTGAAGCGCAAGCCCAAGAACGAGCTGACCCTGGACGGCCGCCAGGCCCTGGCCGCCGCTCTCACGGCCTACGAAGACGTGCCCAAGCTAGCCCGCCGCCTCACCCTGGCCGAGGTGCAGGCCGCCGACTACAACCTCTCGCCCTCCCAGTTTGTAGAAACCGGCGACCGGGCTACTCACCGCTCCCTAGTCCTCATCCGGCAGGAGCTGCAAGCCGCGGCCGACGCCCGCGAAGCCGCCGACGCTCGCTTGCAGGAGCTGCTGGCGGGATTAAATTTGGAAGGAGGGGAGACGGTATGAGTGAAGCAATGGAATTGCCAGAAGGATGGAGAAAGGTGAAGCTAGGAGAAATTGGCCAGCTAAGTGGAGGTGGTACACCCTCAACTAAGGATGAGAATTATTGGAATGGAGGAATCCCATGGCTTACACCCAATGAGGTGACAAAGAGCAATTCTCTTTTTGTCACTTCGACTCAGCGTACAATTTCAGAGATTGGGTTAAAGAACTCCTCCGCAAGATTGCAGCCTGTAGGAACGGTAATGTTAACCAGTAGAGCCACCATTGGAGAAGTTGCCATTAATACGGTGCCAATGGCAACTAACCAAGGCTTCATCAATGTAATCTGTGATTCTGAATTCGTCTTTAATGAATTCTTAGCTCACTGGATGGCTCATAATAAAGAGATATTTATTGAACGGGCACATGGAGCAATATTTAAAGAGATTACAAAATCCAATTTCAAGGTAATCTCTATCATTCTTCCTCCACTCCCCGAGCAGCGGGCCATTGCCGAAGTCCTAGGTTCGGTGCAGGCGGCGCTGGCGGCCCGGCGCCGGGAGCAGCAGCTGGAACAGGAATACAAAGCGGCCCTGCTGGAACACCTCTTTACCCGCAGCACCCGCGGCGGCGAAACTCGTGAAACGGAAATCGGCGAGGTGCCGATGGGGTGGGAAGTAACTACTCTGAAGAAAGTGTTTGAAGGAGGCGGTAAGATTCAAACCGGACCTTTTGGAAGTCAGCTACACGCCTATGATTATTTACCAGAAGGTATCCCTGTACTAAATCCAACGCACCTAGGTGCCAACACAATTAACAAGAAGTCAGTCCCACGCATTAGCCAGGAAAAGGCGAAGGAACTGACTAAGCACTTCTTGAAAGAAGGCGACATTCTCATCAGCCGCCGGGGTGATTTTAGCCATTATGCATACATCACCCCTGACTTTAGTGGTGGGCTCTGTGGCACCGGATGTTTACTGTTGCGAATACAAAACCCAGAGATTGATAACTACTATGTATCAGTATGGCTTGGTATGCGAGTAGCACAAGATTATTTGCGGAAGAATGCAGTTGGTACAGTTATGCCCAATCTCAATACATCTATTTTGAACAGTATCCCAATGCTTATTCCTCCTCTCCCTGAGCAGCAGCGTATCGCGGCGGTGCTCGGTGCTGTGGATGAAAAGCTAGGTGCCCTGGCCACGGAAGTGGCGCGACTAGAGGAGCTGTTTCGGGCCTTGCTGGAAGAGCTGCTAAGCGGAAGGATGCGAACTCGTGCACTTAGCAAAGAAGAAAATTAGCTTTTACTTAATCATGCATTCATTAAGAGAAGATACTATCTATCGTGATATAAAGCAGTTGCACCTGCTGGCAATGGAGCTTAAAAGCAACTTTGATAGAGAATATAAGTCAGAGGATTTGATGACTTCATTCAAACCTTTCGATATGATGCTGCCAAGAATACTTAAAGCACTGCCCGAAAGTATTAAGAAGCAGGAGTCGTTGATAAGGCACTCTCGTTGGCTTGGAGTACATCTAAGAAAAGGAGACCCAGGAGCATGCAGTCAAGACATCAAGGACATTTGTTTCAATGATATACCAACTCTTGAAGAAGCTTATTTAAGCTATGTATTAAGTAATCAGATTATAAAAGAGCGGCAGCCCTGGGAAACTATCCATCACGTGATCCGGAGTATCGCACAATCGCTTTTCGATTCTGGTCACCACGCCAATGCAGTAGAGGCGGCTTTCAAAGAAATCAATAACCTGGTCAAACAAGCGTATAAGAAGGTTTGCAACGGTGACAAAGAGCGCGATGGTGATGATCTGATGCGGAAAGCTTTCAGTTGTACTCGGAGCAGTCAAGGTACTCTGGATCGGGGGCCTCTTCTCCGTCTCACCGACCGTGACCTAGCTACTGATTCGGGATATAATGTGCAGGATGGCTACATGAATCTTTTTGCGGGCGCGATACGCGGCATCAGAAATCCGAAGGCGCACGAGAACATGTCCATCGACGCGGCTGAGGCCTGGGAAATGCTGGTATTTGCCAGTCACCTGATGCGCATGTGGGATCGGGGCCAATCGGTTATGCCAACTATTTCGCCCGTCGCTGCGGGTACTTCTTCATCTATTTAGTTATTAATTATGTCCGAATGGTCCGCCGTTCAGGAGCCAATGCTCAACTATGCCCAGGCTATTGGCTGGGTCCGTCTGGAAGCTGCCGATGCCGAGGTATTGCGCGGTGGTCCGCACGAGCCGTTTTTCACCAAGCTGCTCACTGACCAGCTGCTGAAGCTCAACCCCGGTGTGCTCGATGCTGCCCGCGCCGCCGACGTGGTGCGCCGCCTGCGCCTGCTGCCGGCCACGCTGGAAGGCAACCGTGAAGCGCTTTCCTGGATGCGCGGCGAGCGGAGCGTGTACGTGCCGGCCGAGAAGCGTGAGCGGAGCGTGCGCGTTATTGATTTCGATAACGCTTCAGAAAACCTGTATCACGTCACGCCCGAGTGGCGGCACCAGGGCACCCGCTACCTCAACCGCGCCGATGTGGTGTACCTCATCAACGGCCTGCCAGTGGCCGTATCGGAGCTGAAGAACGCCGCCAAGAAAGACGGTATTGCTGAAGGCATCACGCAGGTGCGCCGCTATCACCAGGAAACGCCCGAAATGATGCTGTGGCCTCAGGTGTTCGGCGTGAGTGAGCTGCTGGCCCTGTGGTACGGGGCCACCTGGAGCCATGCCCGCAAAAACATCCACAACTGGAAAGACGACGCCCCCGAAGCCATCAGCTACGAGCAGAAGGTGCGCGGCTTTTTCGCCCCTGAGCGGGTGCTGCGGGTGCTGCGCGAATACGTGCTATTCCTGGAAAAAGAAGATGTGCTGACCAAGGTACTGCTGCGCCAACACCAGACCACGGCCGTGGAAAAAGCCGTTGCCCGCGCCCAAGACCCCGAGCGGCACCGTGGCCTGCTCTGGCATACCCAGGGCTCGGGCAAAACGCTGACCATGATCGGCATTGCCCGCCACCTACTGGCTAGGTCGCTGTTCGGCGAAAAGCCGACCGTATTACTACTGCTCGACCGCAACGAGCTGGAGTCCCAGACGGTGGGTA
This sequence comes from Hymenobacter crusticola, assembly GCF_002154225.1. GTDB lineage: Bacteria > Bacteroidota > Bacteroidia > Cytophagales > Hymenobacteraceae > Hymenobacter > Hymenobacter crusticola. The sequence goes on along the minus strand of NZ_MTSE01000034.1, from coordinate 21,720 downwards.
ACCTGGAAGCGGCCGGCTTCCACAATCCCCGCGTGGCCCGCACCAAGCGCGACATGCAGCAGTTGCTAACCGATGACAACCGCGGCCTCATCGTGGCCATGATTCATAAGTTCGACGATATTCCGGCCAGCCTGAACCTGCGCCGCTCCATCGTGGTGCTCGTCGACGAGGCCCACCGCACCACCGGCGGCGACCTAGGCACCTACCTGCTGGCTGCGCTGCCCAATGCTACGTTCCTGGGTTTCACGGGCACACCCGTCGATAACTTGGCTCACGGCCGGGGCACGTTTAAAGTCTTCGGCTCCGACGACGAGCAAGGCTACCTGCACAAGTACAGCATTGGGGAAAGCATTGCCGACGGCACCACCGTGCGTCTGCACTACCAGCTAGCTCCCTCCGAGCTGCGCGTCGACCGCGCTACCCTGGAAAAGGAGTTTCTGAGCCTGACAGAAGCCGAAGGTGTAGCTGACCAGGCCGAGGTCGATGCCATCCTGAGCCGGGCCGTGACCCTGAAGGAAATGCTAAAGGCACCCGGCCGAGTGGCGCAGATTGCTAATTTCGTAGCCGAGCACTTCCAGGAAAACGTGCAGCCCCTAGGGTATAAAGCCTTTCTAGTGGCGCCCGACCGTGAAGGCTGTGTGTTCTATAAGCAAGGCCTGGACAAGCTGCTGCCCCCGGAGTACAGCACGGTCGTTATTTCGGCAGCCCACAACGACGACGAGCTGCTGAAGCAGTACTACCTGACCGGGCCGCAGGAAAAAGACGTGCGCAAGGCTTTCCTGCGGCGCAACGAAAACCCACAGATTCTCATCGTAACCGAGAAGCTGCTTACCGGCTTCGATGCGCCGCTGCTCTATTGCCTGTACCTCGATAAGCCCATGCGCGACCATGTGCTGCTCCAGACCATTGCCCGCGTCAACCGGCCCTATGAGGTAGATGGACAGGAGAAGCCTTGCGGTCTGGTCATTGACTTCGTCGGCATCTTCGAGCGGCTAGAAAAAGCCCTGGCTTTCGACTCAGACGTGGTAGCCAGCGTCATTGAGAACGTGGATGTGCTTAAAGATTTGTTCCGGCGGCAGCTAGCGGACCCCGGCGCGAACTACCTAGTACACGCCCGTGGCTGGAACGACAAGGATAAGGAGCGTGCCATCACTGCCTTCGCTGACAAGGAAGTGCGCAAGGAGTTCTTCCGGTATTATCGCCAGCTGAGCAGTCTGTACGAAATCCTGTCGCCTGACGCCTTCCTGCGGCCTTACCTTAAAGACTATGAGGCCTTGGGTATGCTCTACGTGTTAATTCGGAATGCTTATGCCTCAACTCCCTACGTTGATCAGGACCTGACCGCTAAAACTCGGGCTTTACTCCGGCAGCACACCAGCGTATCGGCGCTGGAGTTACCCAACCAGATTCATGTACTGGGCCCCAATGAGCTAGCTTTGTTAAAAGACAGTGAGGACGACGACCACATAAAAGTGCTGAACCTGCGCAAAGCCTTGGCCACGGCCGTAGATGCGGAGCGCGACCAGAACCCGTTTGTGGTGGGCATAGGTGAGCGAGCCGAGAGCTTGGCGCAGCTTTACGAAGACAGACAACTAACTACGCAGGAGGTACTCGCCGCTTTTGTGGCCTTGACGCAGGAAAAAGTGAACGGCAGTGAAGAGCAGAAGAACCTAGGTCTGGATGGCAACCAGTATGCTATCTTCGGCGCCGTGCGCACCATGTTGCCTACTGTGTTACCTGCTCAAGCGCTGGCACTAGATGCGTTATTTCGGCAGTATCCACACGCTGGCTGGGACAGCCAGCAAACTAGCAATCTGCGTTCAGCCTTATATAAGGCCTTATTACCGCTGATAGGCGCCGGCAAGATGATAGAGTTGACTACCAAGTTACTGATGCTGAAGCGAGTGCCAGTGCTGACCTCAGAGACCTTTCAAACAGCTACTTACTCCGTTGAGAATGACTGAAGTTGCGTTTACGTCAATAGTTTCTCTTGAGCAGCCTTGGCGAGACGTTGATGACCTGAAATGGGCCGCCCGCCATTGGGCGGCTCGCTTAGGCGTAACGCTGCGACGTCTGACCGTTCGGCCTATGCGGCACAAATGGGCCAGCATTTCTACTGTTGGTCGTCTCACATTGGATGCTAACTTATTGAAGGTGCCTCGTCACTTAGGCGAGTTTGTGATTGTTCATGAGTTGGTGCACCTGCTGTGCCCAAAATCAGGTCATGGACGTGTATTTAAAGCTTTTCTGAGTGCCTATTTGCCTAATTGGAAAACTTGGGAGCAGGAGCTACAACAACATGCCAGTAATACTTATCGAGCCGTTAAATCACATAAGTATGTGTCGTCACGAAAGTTATTTTAGAAATATATAATTAGTGATTTTAACTGCTGCGCGGCATACATATAATCTTATTAAAGTCATTGTACTCTTGTCACTCTCAATCACCAGTTATGCTATTTTGTGGATAATAGCATCCTGTTCAACATAGGAAAAAGTAGTATGCAATATTCATTTACAAGTGAGATAATCTGAACGTTGATTACTGAATAAGTTTTATAAACTCTTTTTAATCTCATTTATCTACCTATACAGCCCTGTTTTTAGTACGGTGAGTTGTTCATTATAAGGAGGTCGACTAAACTAGTGAATCAGGCAAAAACGGTCAACATATTGTTGAAAAAGACAGTGGCTGTTGTAGAATTTGCCAAATAATTATCAAACCGGTTGTAAAGTTTTACACTTAGATATACCACCTACTTTATTTGAATAAAACTAAAAGAACTTGTAATTATCAAAATTATTAATTTATTACGAATAATGGTAAATTAAATTATGCAATTTATATAAATATCACCTACTTATAATTGACACTATTCTCCTTGCACACGGTACATTACGTCAGTTCTTAAAACGTATTTAACGCCTTTGTTTACCTCACTACCTGCATGGTAAAGATTATGCGAGAACAGCAATGCCATGCCTTGTTTAGGACGAATACTAATATTATCAAAAATAGTTTCGCCACCTTGAAAATTATCATTTAAGTAAATCATAAAAGTCATACAGCTAGCTTCAGTATCGTTGCGAATATAACTCTCATCGAAATGTCTGTTAAATCGATGGCCTTGTTGATAACGATAAAAGCGAAATAATTCATTCAAGCCAATAGCTTGTCTGTTACCAATTTGTGTAGGAATGAAAGAACGTGCCTTTTGCCACAAGCTCTGAGCTACATCTTTATTCTTGTAGAAGGAGCGATTATTGTTGCGGATATGGGTTAATAACTTAGCCCCACTATGAGTATTGACTTTGGCCGGTTCGTAACCATTTCTTTCGCTTAACACCATAAAATTTATGCATTCTGATTTAATCAAAAAATCTTCAATGGTAAAGATTGAATCAGTTATTTTTTGCAAAATCATCTGTAGAGGACAAGATACTCTTAAAGAGCATGGATGATGGTGTAATTATTTAAAAAATAATTAAATTAATAATATAGATGTATATTATTTACTGTGTTTGATTACATGCCTTTTGACGGACAACTTAAACAATAAAATTGTGTCGTTATTTTGATTTTTGAACAAGCATACATGCGAATACAAGTTTAATTTTGTTACTAATCGTAATAAAATTAAACTTGTATAACACAGAAACGAGTATGTGATCGAGTGCTATTAAATTCTCTTTAAACCAATACTAGTCTCCCCAGCATCGTAGGTATTTGTAATAATTTGTAATTTCCAAGCACCTATATAATATTTTTTTTCTTCTGAATGAAGAATATATATACGTGCAGGATCAATATTGATAATAGAGTCTGAAGTGCATTTGCTTTTTAAATAATCGCAATCTTGCAGAGTACCTCGTTCTATAGTAATGCCATTAAATCTCGTGGGTATTTCTAGATAATAGGTAGACTGGAACAACAGATCCGTGTTAAAAGGCCCTTCGTTTACTATCTCTGTGTTTCTAATAAGTAAAATCTTATGTGAAAAAGAGAAATCTATTACATTAAAGTGCCCTGTAAAGCCTATTTTTTTCATGAGACTATTCCTGTGCTTTATAGTTTGGAATTTCCTTCTTATATATTGTTCCAGACTTCCTGTAAAATGTTGTTTTGTGAGGAAAATAGTCTCTTACAAGAAAATATTCCATTCTAGTTGTGGCATTTTTGTTTGAATTTATATTTATAAGGTCGTCAAACCTACCTTTGTTAGTATGTAAATTAAAGTGAAAAGATGTGTTCTTTAGCATTCCAATTGCTATAATTTTCTTCTTTATAGCCTCTCTACTCTCAGATGCTTCAGCCCAGTTGTTCATATAAGGTATGAAGTTCATCTTCATGCTAAAGTTCGCAAGATCATCGTCTACTCCCAAAGCAATCTTATATTCTTGATTGTCATTGGTTGTCATATCAGCTATTGTAACAGGCTTTACGGCTGATGAACCATGGAGATGGTCAGTATCTCCTTCTAACGTTAGCAATACGAACGGACCATATCGCATGGTCATAGCCGCAGCTCTGGAGAGTAATTCCTCTAAAGTTATTGTTCCGAAGGTTTCTATGGGAACTGCAATAGCAGCAGGAATCATAGTGCTCTGTAAGTTCGATGTGCTACCAGCGGCGCGACCAGCAACATCGGCTTTTCTATGGTAGCTTGAATTCGTGACGCCTACATTAAGGTTCAGAACCCTGGTTGCATCTGCTTGTGCTGTATTGTTAGATCTAGAAGCGTGTGCTGGCCGTGCTGCTCCATTTGTCTTCCGCACATTGCCTGCTTTCTTTGACCCCATTTTCCTTTCATCATCAAAGTTGCTTGGGGCCCCGATGCCTTCTACTTCTCCTAACAATCCTGATGGATCAGAGAAAAGAGTAGGATTGTTAAAAGCATACTGATAAGGACTGATAGCCGAAATAATGTCTGCTAGTGGGTCAACTTGATGAAACCTTCCTAATTGGGGATCATACATCCGGAAGTCCGTTTGCGTCCAATTAAGATTCAAGTCTTCCTGCTTTTCTTGGCCAATATACTGGTGCTTATTAATCGGCAAACCTCCGTCTCGATTGATTCCATTGAGAGCGAGGCCCCAAGGGTCATACTGGTTTTCTTGTACTAAGAGCCCTGGCTTGTAGTCTACTTGTACGTCGTCAAAGAGAACGTCCAAAGCGCTTTCATTTCCTACGTACACTTGCATATAGCCATCTTGTGGAGCCTGCACATGGAGCCGCAATTCTTCATAGCCGCTGAGCGCTGCGGCTGTCAGCGGTTGTGTGTAGGAGTCTACTAAAGCTGAATCCTGATCAAAAATGAGTGCCCGTACGTAGCCCTTTGGCACTTGTCCAGTTTGTACTAGGCTAGGCACCAATCCTAGGCCTAGTCCCAAGAATGGAAGTGAACGCCCTTTTTTCGTTGTCTCTCCTCCTGGTGGAACCATAGGCTGTTGTAACAACGTGGTAACAAAGCTCAGCAATGAGAAGCTGAAGGAAGAGCCATTGGGCACCGGATGCGGCGCGTAACCAGGCGCCAGCACATCGACAACGTCACCTTTATGTACGGGAAGCAGAAGCAGTGGCCCAATAGGCTTGCCTGCGGCTGCATTAAGCTTCGCAACGTAACTCCCTTCTACCGTTGCAGTGCGGGCCGCGCTACCCGCAGCAAAGCGCGTCGTTGCGATACTTGCTTGATCAAATTGCGCTTCTTCTAGCTCTGCGCGACTCGGCTCCATGCTGGCCCAGTAAGTTGCTGGGTCACCAGGACGGTAAGCAATTCGCAAACTACCTAGATGATCCTTGATCGTGTACTCCCGTACGTACCGCACTTGCGCACTACTAGGAGACACAAAGCGTAAAACCCGACCTTCTGGATGGTTAAAGAACCGCAAGGAGTCCCCTTCATACTGATAAGGACCTACGTAGTCGATTTGCTGCACTTGCCCCGCTTGGTGGATAAGCTTGGCCACCTTTTCCCCACTAGCCGTATATCGATACTCGATGAAATCTTGCGCGGAGAAGTTAACTTGGGTAGGTAGATCTAAATGGTTGTACGTGATAGAAGTAATGCCCTTGTTCTTGTCGGCTTTCAGATTACCATTAGCGTCATAATTGTACTCGATTGTGGGTGCTTGTCCTGGCGCAGTACGCATTTTCTCCTGAAAATCTCCCGCTAATGACGTCAAAGCCGCTGCGCTGCCTGTTGGTTGAGCTATAGCGTTGTTGAGTACTCGATCCTCAACGGCTTGCAGACGATTGTTATAGGCGTAACTATACGCGAGGTCGTCTACAAGACCATATTGTTTAGGCGTGAGGTGAGTAGATTGGGCAAGTAGTCCCCGCCGTTGTAGGGAGCGAATGTTACCATTCTTATCATAGTTGATTCCCAACAATCCATAGCGTTGCTGTTCGGCACTCCATGTTCCCGCTTGCGTTTGTGCTACATAATCTGCCTGTTTTAGGCGGCTAGCCCCATCGTAGAGGTACCCATAAGCGCGGGCTACTCCATCGTTACGGCTTCGCCACTTCTGCCCGCTGACGTTGCCATTGTATTCAGGCATTCGGAAACCACACTCATAGCTGAGTTGCATTCCCCATAGATCAGTGGAAGTGGATGCCGGAGTAGCTCCGGTGACTAAATCTTCATTAATGCCTTTCAACCACCCACGTACGGTATACGTGTAATCCACGGACTGTTTAGTGATTGCCTGGTCAGGACTCAATGTTTTGTTGATCAGTTGACCTAATGCGTTGTATCTGTAGCTTGCTATTGTTGTAGCATTCTCTTCTGAACCTAACTGCTGCTGGGTAGTGATCAATCGTCCAGCATGATCATAATTGGATAGTTCAGCAATGGTTATGGGCTCGTGGTTGGGGCCTGTGTGTACGCTGTAGCTCTTAACTTCTCTGCCTAAGAAGTCAACCTGGGAGGTCACCACATCCGTGCCGCCAAGAACATTCGTGCTTTGAATCTGAATAGGTTGGCTTCTCTCGTTATAGAAGAAAGTAGTGGTCAGCCATGCATTAGGATCATTCTCGTCTACTTCAAGTACCCGGGTCTTGGTGCGCGTTACCAGGCCTTTGGTCCGCAGATCCACGGCCGGTTTGTCCAGAGTTGAAGTTGTAGAAAACTGATCTTGGTAGCGCGCATCATAGTTGCTGTCCCGGCCACCATTTCGATCAAAGTCATAATCGTCGTAGTAGGAGACTGTAAGAATACGTGCGTTGGGAAACCGCCATGTGTCGTTCAGATTTGGGTACGTTTGGCTAATGGTGTAGTGATGCGTTGTTGGCTGATCCGGCCGGTGCAACTCAAATTGCTGCAACAAATTGTTCTGAGCAGCGCGGTCTTCTTCGCTTTGTAGCCAGGCAAATGTGTCCGAACAATCAGCGATTCCCGTCATAATTATACGTCCCAACTGATCGTACTTATTCCAGCTCAGTTGTGGAGATGGCATGGCGCGCTGCCGCGCATCTTGGGTCATGATGACGCGGTCGAGCTGGTCGTAGACGAACTGCATCTCGCCGTCCTGGCCAGGTACTTTCTTGCCGATCACGCGGCCTTTGCCGTCATAGCGGTAGCGGAACAGCAAGGGCTCCTCATTGGGGCCCATTTGATAGTTGGCTCCCAGAGCAGTAGCCTGCGCAATGGCCTTGGGTGGCAATACTGCCCGCAAATGGTTGAAGTCATCGTAGACGTAGTAGGTTTGCAACCAAGAGCCCGTACTATCCTCCACCTGCTTACACAGGAGTAGTCCTTGCTTGTCGGTGAACTCGCGCACGTGATGGCCATTCTCGTCGGTAATCTCCTTCAGCCACAGCGCACCTTCAGCATAATCCGGCACGTGCTCAATTTTACCATAATCACCCGTGTAATCAATAGTGAACCGAAGCACCCCATCCCACTTAGTATGGGGACGTTCCTGCACGCGCACGGTGTGGTTGGCCTTATCTTCGGTAGGTAGCAAACGCCACGTTTCTCCTGGGGCCGCTTGAGCTATCACCCTATTCCGTGGGGAAGCTTCGAACTGCTGCTCGCTATAGGCTACGCCCGTTAGGGCTACGTTGTCGTTGATCGGACTGGGCCCATAGGGCGTATCCGTGTAGAAGTGATACTGCTCCCATAAGGCGTTCGCATGGTAGCCGTAATTCGCCGTAGTGGTAGCGATGGCGTAAGGCAGGTACTGCTTGGGTTGGCGCCCTAATGCATCATAGGCCATTGGTTGCACTAAATCTGGCGTCGTACTGTCTGGGCGCATGATGCCGGCCTGATGTTGTACGGTTTGCACGGGTCGACCTAATCCATCCAAGTACTGCGTCTGCACCGCCACTGCTTTTTTGGCTTGGGTGGTTATATCCGTCGTCGCTGGCAACGCTACCTGCGCCGTGTAGGTGCGCACATAATTCACTAAAGGTACTGATGAGTCGGCGGCAGGTTCTGTGCCTAGTAAGTTAGGGGAACAGGCCGCAGTCGGCGGGTTAGCTAATGGAGGGGCGGGCACTACGGTCACAGTTACCGTGGCCTGGACGTCTGGGCAACTAGCAGCTTCTGCAGGCGTGACGGTGTACGTCGTCGTTTGCGTGGGCTGCACGGTGAGCCGTGTCGTTGTTGCCAGCAGCGTACCGGCTGCGTCGCGCCACTGCACGGCGGTGCCGATAGGCTGAGCATAAGCTTGTAAGCTCACAGCATCTCCGATTTGGATTGTGGATGGGCGTGAGGCTGTTAGAGTAGGGCAACTCGTGCTGACTTGAGCGTAGAGCATTTTGCTATACAACGTCAAGTCCGTGGCCCAGTCGTTAGTGCCACGTACACGATAGCGGCCTGAATCACTCGTAGTAGCGAACGAAAATATTAATAGTGAATCATTTGCTCCAGCGATTTCTACCCATTGCCCTGCTTGCTGATGTTCCCACTGATAATGGGTGTAGCGTCCTCCTAGGGAGCGAGTGAGACGTAAGGTATCCCCAACAGAATAGCGTACGGTATCTGTACCGCTTGGAGGAGCTTGAGGTATGTAGTCAAAGGAGTAATAAGGACGTTTGCCGTTCGGACCAGAGAAATTCGGTTCCAGACTACGAAAATCAAGCTTGTTATTACTTACGCGTAAAAGAAGATCTTCGGCATACTCTTGCTGTTGCCAAGAGGGTATCTGCGAGAACTGATTAGAATCTAGGTCTATATGATAGAAATTTTGAACTTTTCCCCACTGCTCTGGTAATGAGCCTCTAAAGTTGTTGTGAGCAAGGGATACAAAACCCAGGTATTCAATTTCTCCCCATTCAACTGGTACGACACCATTAAACTGATTATACGATAGATCTAAACTATAGAGGTTTTCACTTCTTCCCCATTCTGAAGGCAATTGACCGCTAAAATCATTATGCGATATGTTTAAGTCGGACAACTTCCTGCCAAGCGGACCTTGAGCCCATTGAGATGGGAGCGTACCACTGAAGTGGTTAGAAGATAGCGTGAGATTGCGTAAACTGCTACATTGGTTCCACTCAGGTGGAAGAGATCCACTAAGCTGATTAGAAGACAAGTCTAATGTAGAGAGCGATGAAAGTTCGCTCCATTCACTAGGTAATATACCGCTAAGTTGATTATTAGATAAATATAAGTATCTTAATTGGGTAAGGCTTCTCCATCCGATGGGAGGAGGTCCGCTAAATTGATTATTTGATAAGATAAAATAACCTAATTTGGAGAGTTGACTTAGATCAGTTGGTAGTGAACCATTAAATTGATTATTAGACAAATTCAAATAGAAAAGTTGGGTCAACTGGTTTAGCTCACTTGGTAGTGTGCCACTAAGTTTATTAAAGGATAAGTCAAAAGAAGACAACAAGGGAAAATGGCACCACTCACTCGGAAGGGAACCACTGAGTTGATTATGCGCTAAGGATAAACCATACAATTGGCGAAGTTGCCCCCATACAGCAGGTAGCTGACCATCAAGGCTATTGTTCGACAAGTCTAACCCCTCTAGTTTAGTTAATTGGCTCCACTCTGGTGGTAATGTGCCGCTTAATTTGTTGCCGCCTAAGCCTAAACCCTGTAATTGGGTGAGCCGACTCCACTCTACTGGTAGCGGTCCCTCAAACTTATTGCTAGATAAGTTCAATTGTTGTAGATTGGTAAGCTGGCTTAACTCAGGCAGTAAAGAGCCACTGAGTTGATTCTGTGCTAAACTCAGCATCTTTAACTGAGTAAGCTGACCAAGCTCAAATGGAAGCGTACCACTAAACTGATTGCCACCTAAGTCTAAATAGTTCAGCTGGTGAAGCTGGCTTAGCGCGGTAGTAGGTAATGGACCGTTAAGATAATTACCATGTAGGTCTACGTATTGTAAACGAGTGAGCTGACTGAAGCTAGCTGGCAATGGACCACTCAGTGGGTTTCCCCATATTATTAAACTCTGAAGTTGAGTAAGTTGGCCTAGTGAAGCTGGCAATGACCCACTAAGGTTATTCACATCAAGCCACAAACCAACAACATCGCCACCTTGAACTCTTACTCCTGTCCATTTGCTGGCATTCGCTATGGTTGAGCCATCCAACCAATTTCTATGATCGTACCAAGTTGGCCCCCCTGTGGAATAGTAAAATTGGCGCAGGACCCGAATTTCAGTAGAGTCGGGTACTAACCCTTCACTCGTTTGGCCTTGAACGGACAAACTGCTTAAACAGCCATAGAGCAGAAATACAAGGCAATACAGAAACGGACGGCAACGATAAAGGTGTTGCATAAGTAGATAACCTAAGAAGTAAAATAGAGTGAAGGACAGCGTATGGTCAGCGTTTAAGGCTGTAGAGCATACTTATACTCTTGCTGTTGCAGTAGGCGCCCCTTATCATCCACGGTGCGCGCAAGGCGGCCCAACGCATCGTACTCGTAGTAGATGGTACGACCACTTGGATCGGTTTGGCTGATCAAGCCTACCAGCGGCTTATAGGTATAGGTGCTTAGCAAGCTATTCGCTAAGGAAGACTGATTGCGCATAGTTGTCAGGTCTCCCCTCACGCGATTATAAGCGGCGCTTAGGGTGGCATAACCTACACCAACAGCTTTCGCAATTGGCAGTGTATTGTTGTATCCCCACACGTAGGAAGTAGCTACTCCAAGTCGAGGTAATACTTCCGTTAGATTGCCTCGATCATACTTTAGCGTTGTCTCCGGCGTGTTTGAGTAGCGATTGTCTATGCTTACCCCATTTCCATTGACCGTAATCGGCGTAAATGAAGCAGAAGGGCTGTCGAGAAAAAGGGAGAACAATTTAGCTGGGTACATCTTGGTGCCCTGCGTAAGATCTGGTCCGAATGCTGTATAGGCAGCGCTTAACAAGCGTCCGTTCTTCCACTTACTGGTTTCAACTAGTTCATTCTTGTAGTCATCCTGTAGTTGCAACAACGGCTTTAGATTACTATCAGCAGCATTCTTAGCGGTATTGTGGGTTGTTTGATAGGTGTTGGTACTGTTGGTAAACGTCGTACGACGATAGGCTATGTAATCCTTGCGGGCAGTAGCTCGACACAACCAATTATCGACTTTATATTTGTGTACCCACGTTTCATCTGGCGCTTGCGCTAACTGCGTTCGCAGCACGGCATCGCAGCTAGCACAACGATCGGTGTATGATGACATGCCATCAGCGATCGTCTCACAGGCAGGTGCCCGCAATTCAAAGGCATATTTATAACGGGTCGTGAGTGAGTCTCCGCTGGGCAAGAACTCCGTTGTGCGCGTCGGTTGCCGATGATAAGGATTGTTATAGGCCGTTATCGTAGTGGTTTGCCTACTCTGGCCGGCTGCTATCTCGGTTTCGATGACCTGTGTTTGCTTTGTCCAATACGATCTGCGTTCATAGCGACTGCCTAGCATTGCACCAGCGACGTACTTTACAATGTATGCAGGGGTAGTCGCTTTACTGCTATCATAAGCATAGGTGTACTGCATGGATTTCAGATATTGGCCCTGCTCATCAAACACGCGCTGGTATTTCAAGAGGCCTCGACTGAAATCATACCGCAGCGGCACCGCAGGTACATTCGGAATTGTTGGATCACACGCGGATGGATTTACATTGCGAATGCACACGTCGTTGTAATTGGTCCACCGAGCATCACCATAGTAATAATAATCGGTTCGGCCATTACCCGATTGCGCTACTGTCACTTGATCATAGCCAAGGTGATTTCCCTGCGTTGTCGACATCGGCAGAATACCACAGGGAGAAGCTAAATATAGCTGAGAGGAAGAGGCACTATTTAGGCAGCCATTCAGGCTCCGGTCAGGATCTGGGGTAAAGGTCTTATAGCCGAACTCCGCTAGAAAATCGTTGCGTATCACTTGCACGTACCGAGGACGACTGTAGAGCGTACCCGTAGAATGGCCTTGCCCGTCACGGTACGTGTAGTTCGTGACTATGCCTGCCTCCGAAGCGTTTGCTCGGGTCGTGATGGACCTTATTCGTAATCCTCCTGCCAAGGCATTTTCTTCAACTGTACGTGGTCGATTCTCATAGAACGTTACGATAGCGCCTTCGCTGGATCCCACGCCAATGTCACTGCCCATGTAGAAAGAGCGAGTGCCCAGACTGGGTTGTATCACCGTTTCATCATGAAACTTTCTATCCTGTTTAGAAACAGTCAAACTTAGTGAGGGGGAAACACCGCTAACCCAAGCTTTCCCAGGGTACGTGCTATTAGAATTAGACGTGTAGTCTAGCGTGACGCGGTAGGGGTTACCGGAAAATGGAACATCAAACGTCTGCTGGATGGAACCGCAGAGCGAGCCCACGCAGCGAGAAAACACTTCTTGGTACTCGTATTTGCGGTAGGAAACCCAGACATCATTCGGTTCATACTCGAACGTAGTGCTACCACCCATGGGATAGGTAATAGATGTAAGAACTCCATTCGTCATTGCGGGCGCGGATGGATTTCGGTTTGCCCCATTGAAGAGGGGAATAGAGTTGTTAATGTCCCCGTAATAAGTAGGAATCAGCGTATTAATCTGATTATTCTGATTCTGCCCGTTGTAAAAGCCCCAGTGGTCTTGAGCAAAAGACAATCGGCGAGGTAGAAAGTCGGTTTTATAGGCAAATACCCACGGACTCATTGCAATCGTTCCATCACAGGAAGTCTCCTGTATCTTGTCCAACTTCAAGCGCGTAATATCGGTCGTGATGGCACTATTAACCTGAATACCAGCAGCTAAAGGGGTAGTATCCCCCTTAAAGTAGCTATATAAGAACGAGTATTGCTTACAGAAGTCAGTAGCACTTACCGCGATGCTGCCGAGCGCTCTAGCTTGTGTGTTCACATAATCGTCGAGCAGCCCGCCAGTTAAGTATTCGCCTAAGTCCGTTCTGGCGGAAGCGGCTGAGTTGAACGTAACTTTTCCAGTGGAAAACGCAATTTGCGCTAATCGAACTCCATCAATGTTGTTCTTGACGAGACTATACTCGTGTAGGTATGCTCCTACTGGGACAGCTCCATTAACTATACCGTTACCACGTATCGGCGACATCGCTATGGTATAATAACAGTATTTCTCCCGCGCATACGTCAGCGTGATGGCATGAACGCCGTCAGCTGCCACAACCTTCGCTAGGTAGTAACTGGAGTACACATTGTCCGTTACCAAATTGTCCTCTGCGGAGCTGTGCGTGGTTTCTACTGGGCTAGGGTTCGCTTCGCTGGGCGCCGAGGAGTCGGTTACGCCAAAATAATACTTATCGCCTGTGGGTACGGTGATGATAAACCCTTGAATGTTAAAGCTGGCAGAAGTGCCAGGCGATTGGTTAGCACTTGGGTAATAGTATTCTATTTTCAGATCCTGGCCGTCTACTACTACGGGCGTCCGATCATCATTGAAATAAAATTTGCCTGAATACCCATTGAAGTTGAAAAAGTACAAGTCAGGTTCCCCGTCATATTGGCCATTGGCAAAGCCGTAATCATACGGGGCGTTTGCGCCGCTTGCAGTGTAAACATCGGAACCACCCTCAGTCCAGTAGCTATTATAGCCATAGTCACTAAAATGACCGCGAGTTGCATTGGTGGTGCCCCGTTCGTCAGGTTTATCCTGAACGGAGCGGGTGATCACTCCGCCTGCGTTGAGCGCCCAGCCGGTACCGACCCAACCAGCCGGTTCTTGCACTTTAATACCACCAGCATGATAACTCAAGCCAATAGGCAGCGTCAAAGGTCCCTCAGCAATAGTGTAGATAGGAACGTTTATTTCTGGAATGCCAGTGTGATGGTTAACAGGTATATCAGCGTACTTACCAAGCGCAGAAGCTGTTGGTGAGGCGATCGAAACTTGGCTGTAAAGAGCCGAAGATTGCTGTGCCCTTACTGATTCAAATAAGATTAGAAAGAAAAAGAATAGTAGCGTTAATCTCCTACAAGTGAACGTTATCATACCAGGTAGTATCTGAAATACTATTGTAAATGAAAGAAGGTAGCAGAAGGGACTAGGAAAAATGATAAAGAATTACGCCAGGTAGGTTAGCCAGACCTAGCTGCCTTGGCTGCTAGGTCTGGCTATAACTGGAACTGGAAGTAAGATTTAGCGAGGCCTTTTACCTCGTGCTAGGAAGACCAGGGCTCTTGCGTACTAGTTGTTACCTAAGCATCTGTTAACTACTTGCCTGACTTCACCTATAGAAACCACTTCAGTTGCTAGGTGAGATGCTTATCCAATTCTTAGCCAAGAGAAAGCACGATGTGCTCAAGAGTTAAACCTGCTGACAATAATATTATATATATTAGATATTAACAATAATATATATTATAAATAATTCAAGTTTCATTCTTTGGGCGAAGGCAGGCTTGTTGATCACTGCCACTACTCGCAGTTAGGCCTAAGTCAACTCCCTGTTTGCGCAGTGCGCATCGCTCAGTGCGGTCGGCAGAAGAATGCGAACCTACGCCTCCAAGGTGCAGATTCGCAGCATTTCAACACCATCTTGTCGCTATTGTATGGAAGGTAGTGTCGTGTGCTATTGTATGTTGCGCAGACGTCGACGCAGACGAGACCGAAATGGAGTTGACCATACGACAGATGAGGCAGCACTACCCAAAAAGTGCGATAACAGCACGACTATTGGCTTAGTACATACAGCCATCTGATGGTCCGTCGAAGCCAAGGATGACAAGGGCTTCTGATGACCCAAGCCCAGACTTTCAAGCCACTTCGTTATCCTACGAATGTGCCCTACAATCGTCTTCTTTAGATCTTGAAAGCGGCCAACAGTAAGATGTGGTACACCTTGTCGATTGTGAACTGTAGGGAAGATGAGATGCGCTGATATAGTATGTTGCCATGCTTCCTCCAGCTGCTCGCCTTGAAGGGGCGATTTAGAACTTGACTAGGGAGCGCGCCGACATCGAGATCTAGTTTGAGCAAACTCTTCTCGTCAAATTGAAAACTCCTTGCCCTCCAAGCACTGACTAGCAGTAACAATCCGCAATGGCAGTGCAATCTACATCGTTCAGCAGCGGCGTTTCGTTGAAGCATCTAATTAATTCACCTTACTTTAAAAGTATTATTTTTCGCTTCTGATTCAAGTAAGGTTAAATTGTTATTTTGCTGATAATGCGCTTACAACACGGATTATGTTAATGACCATTTCTTAGAAAGTAACGTCTTACCGCTGCGGGCTTCCTGCTCCAGGAAATCCTACTTTATAGGGAGCAAGCGGATCTGCTTTCTTCGGGCGAGCAACCGGCTTGCGCATGGCCGCTTGCAGCCCGATAATCACGGCTTTGGAATGTAAGCTGACCGGCATGAAGCGGGTTTCATTTGCTTGGCGTTCCTGCTGTGGCAATGTGGGCGCGAGCTGAGACTCCAACGGCAGGAGTTTGCCAGCACGAGCCAGCTGGTAGTCCGTGAGCCAGTAGCGATAGCGGCCCTGCTGCACGCGCACGATAATGGTATACCAGATGGGCTGCTCCACCAAGCCACCCGGGCCAACCATCGTGAGCAGCATCTTGGCGCGCGCAACGAGTACGCCCGCCTGCTTCTTCTCCGGCTGCAGGACCGCGTGCGTGGAGGCGTGACTAGTGGCCGACCATCCCTTTGCCCTGGCATAAAGCTCCGTTTGGCTTATCTCTTCGGCCAGTACCTCTTCCGTATAAGTTACTTTCTGGGTGTTAGCAGCAATCGGTAAGGTGACCGCATGCGTAATCTGCGAATAGATACTCGTCGAAATCAGTAAGAATCAGGAAGTGAAAAAGATAAGTCGCATAAGTCGAATTATGTAAAGTAGCATAGGAGGTCACGGCTTTCTCAGTGGAATAGCTTTGTGTTTTCGCCATGCTGCTAGCAATTGTTTCCATTACTTCATCAGGGCTCTTGGTTGACTCGTATAACTGGATAGAGTACCAGAAGCGCTATCAGCAGCATGAGGGCTACTGCTATCGTCGTCTCTCCTTGATCATGCCGATGTGCCCGAGAATGATAGGTAAACACTAGAAGTAGCGGAGCTAGGCTTGACCAAGCAAGCAGCAATTTTCGACTAGCCTTCATCTTTCTATCAACCAGCTTTACAACGCTATAATGGAGTGGACTCTTTTTTAAAAAGCTACTCAAAGTAGATAAAAACCAGAAATCAGTCTAGTTATCAAGGTAGCTGTTTTCTGGAAAAAGCTGATTAACACAAAGTTGCTTATACCCCGGCTCTTGGGATAATGCAAGCTGGATGCTGATAGTCAGAATTGCATTGTTGAGGAATGGTCAGCTTTCTATGTCAATTTTAAGTCAATCATAGGCAAGGACGTCTCGAACTCTTGTGCATAGTGATTGATGCTAACATTTTCTCAATGCCATCTAGATCTAACTTACTGGTTAGAACAAAGGATTTGTTTAATAAGTACTCAGCAACTAAGTTTACAACTAAAGTTACAACCGTCATCAGTTCAGCAATAACAACATGATCTACACGGTAGGTGGTATAAAAGGCGGCAGTGGTAAGACCACAATAGCCACGAATTTGACGGTGTACTTGCTTCAGCAAGGACGTGATGTGATTCTAATTGATGCTGATGATCAAGAATCCGCGACAGACTTCACTTCTTTTCGGCATCAGTCACTTGATGGGGATCTTGGCTATACTGCTGTTAAGGTGACGGGTCGGGAGTTAAACGCTCAGGTACAACGCCTATCTACCAAATGCGATGACATTGTTATTGATACTGGCGGCCGTGACACAGTCAGTCAGCGCTCTGCGTTGACAATCTCGCACGTATACTTGGTACCCTTTGCTCCTCGCTCACTTGACATCTGGACTCTTCGAAAGGTCGAGAACCTGATTGCTGAAGTAGCTCCGTTTAATCCAAGCTTAAGATCCTTAACATTCATTAATAAGGCCGATGCCCGCGGCACTTACAAGGAGGAGGCAGCCGAACTACTTCGTGGGTCCGAGTACCTACAGTTCTTAGAGACTGCTGTTGGTAATCGTATCTCTTTCGCTAATGCTGCTGCCGCTGGTCTAGGTGTGCTAGAGATGAAGCCCGCTGATGATAAGGCTGTGGCTGAAGTCAATGAGTTGTGCAATAATGTGCAATCAGCAGTAGAAGCAACTAAATAGACAACTGATTTTACAACTAATATAACTTGTAAAATAGTTCTCATAGTAGAACCTAACCAGCAACTCATGGCTATCAAGAAACCCAAACTTGGCCTCCCTCCTACTTCACCAGCATCCTTGACTAATCTGGCCATGCAAGAAATGATCAGTAAAGGTGGCTCTGTATTAGAAGAGTCACTTATAACGCCTAGTAAGGTGGAGGCTGAAGAGGACAAACTCAAGTCTTTTACCTTTAAAATTTACGAGAGTGAATTAGCACAAATTAGAGCTATTCAGGATAGCCTGCCCAAACGGGACCGAATCTCCATCCACGATTTTGTCGTTACTGCTGTTAAAGAAAAGATTGAGAAAGAGAAGAAAGCTCGCAACCGAAAATAGTTGTCTATTTAGTTGTAAGATTAGTTGAAGAGGTCGAAGCTAAGAAGCGTCTATTAACACGAGTTGCATACAGCCTATGATGATGTGAAAAATGCATTTAAAATTATGCTATTATATCCTTGATTGTAAATAGGTTGCTTGCAAATAAACAACTAATTATAGTTGTTTATTCAGTTGTAGTAATAGTTGTGTTAACTGCTTGCTAACTGCTGCTTAAGCGACTTGGCATGCTGCTCTAGCATAAAGTCCCGGAATGGCGTTAGATCATCCGTAAGGCGACTTACCTCTAGGGCAGCGAAGTAAGCAGCTTTGTCTTCGCGGAAGACCACTGTTAAGGGCTGGCCATAGTAGTGTTCAACGTAATTCATAAGCAGGCGTGAGATGCGGCCATTTCCATCATTGAATGGATGTATACTCACTAATTTCTGGTGAACATCAAAAGCTGCGTACAACTGCTGCTGTAAGGTGACAGCTTCCTGCATCTGTTCATACAGTTGGCGTATGAGCTGGTCCACTAAGACTAGTATCTTTTGCGCATTTGGAAAAGAGCTAGCACCTAAGATGGAGACTTTATCTATCCTGAAGTCTCCTTTAGCCGCATCAGTGCTCCCCAGAATACTATTCGTACGTAATCCCGTGGTGCGCATTACGGCGCCAGCTAGCTCCTGTAGCATCTGACGCGAAAGGAATCTGCGCTCATCAGCCCATTGCAATGCTAAGTCGAGTGCTTGTGCATGGTCAGCGAGCATGTCGTAGCCATCCCAAGGCAAACGTTGGTCAATTATGGCTTCTTCACCTAGCAGAAAGTCAAAAGCAGCTTATACCGTAACCCTTGATCCTTCAATCATAGTAGAGTGAGCTGATACGAGCACGTGGTTCAACTGCTGACGAGATAATTGATCTGCTGACGGTAGTTGTTGCACCAAGACTGTCAGGCGCTCGATCTCACTCCAAGTCACGCGGCTATCGCTTGACGCAATTGATTTACATCTACATTAGCCAGTGACACCGGATACTCCAACCCCGACACGTGAATTACTTGATGAGCCCAGGCTGCTAGATCATGCGCGTAAATCATCGGCCGGTCCGCAGCATCATGATAGACCGTTTTGCCTTGCATAAAAGCCTCTACGCTGGCTCGTAGTGGCGCGGGCACGTCGTCGAAGGATTTGTCCTGTGCAGTAGTTAGTAAGTGCGTTAGATAGCTTCTAAGTGCGCGATACGCTTCTTGATCATGCCTTGTCATCGTAGGAGAGAGAAGAGGTTTAGAGGTTCAGCTGTTTTTGGTCGGCGTTTTTAGCCCTAGTACGGTGAGCAGTAATCCGGCGGGGTTCTTATCGGCTTTAATCTTATCAGTCTTGAGCCGATACATGAACTTGAACAACTCATTTATGAGTTGTTCGTCACCGATAATCTGACCTATTAGCTTCGGGTCCGTAATTCCTAGTGCTTCCAGATGCCGGCGCGCCATTAGAATCTTAGCCTGCTCGGGGGACTCGTCGAAAGGAATGGGTAATTGCTTGGGTTCTTGCTTGGTAACGTAGAAGCGAACGGCGTTGAAGGAGCGACCTTGCTTGAGTAATTTGTAACCTATTTTAAGTTCCGTATTCTCATTGATCTGTCGTACAGCGATATCCAACACTTTCGCTTTTAGGTCGCTGATACGTTGAAACTGCTCAGGTTCCTTCCCTTTTGGATCTTTGAGCTTCAGCATAAGCTTAAACTCATCTAGATCGTAGGTCTTAGTTTCTCCAATGTCTTTCCACTGGCTAGCGAGCTGATAGATACGCTTAGCGTACTTACTAGAGATCTTTAAGGCGGAAAATAGCTGGTAAGAGGTGAAGTTATTTTTAAGTTCGAACAAGTAAGGTCGAATGTCCTCCGATAGTCGAATGCGTAAGTATCCCTGGCCTTTTACGTACTCTACCTTTTGGAACATCCAAAGCTGCACGTAGGACTGGTCATTTTCCACTTCAAACATGCGGGAACCCATTGATTCAGTAGCCTCTTTGAGTTGCTTGTAGTGCCATTCTCGCCCGGTCATGGCCACTACCTCATTCATGTGGATCTGATATTCTTGGTTCGGCTTGTCTTCTCTACGAAGCTTAGAGAGCAGAAAGAATAAAAGATCTAATTGGCAAGCTGTATAGTCGTAGCGCGCCGTTGTTATGGCGTTATGTTGCCTGACTTCAAGAGCATTAGCTTTTTCCATAGGAGCTTAAGTTGAGCTGTAAATATAGAAAGCTGACGAAAAACTACAATGGTTTTTATAGGGCGTTTTTAACTGATAAAAAGTCGTTTTATCAATAAAAACCNAAAAGTCGTTTTTAACTGATAAAAAGTCGTTTTTAACTGATAAAAAGTCGTTTTTAACTGATAAAAAGTCGTTTTAATTCCGGATAACCTTCAGTAATTCAATTACTTATGAGCCCCTGCAAATAGACAAATACTTGTAAAATACACAAGTTGTTGATACGCGCGAGTACAAAATCAGCTTTTAGAAATGATCTAATTTCATATAAAAGGTGAGTCAAAAAACAGAAAAGGGAAAAGCACAAAGAGGCACAAAAAAGTTACGTGATTGCATTTTTTTTATACTAATTTATACTATTCTAATTTATCTGTGGTAATCACTGTATATAGTTAGCGTCGCACGTTTTACATTATATATCCCATCCGATTACTACGCTGTGCTTTTCCTAACTAAGATTACCTACCGTATTAAGGGGAAGGCACGTAAACGTGAAAACGTAACTACGACTTTTTATCAGCGATCTACCCTGTTCCCTTATGAATCACTTTATAACGAAACATATGAGCAAGACTTTAGGCCCATGGCGGTAAGATGCTTGGCTGTAACTGATAAAAAGTCGTTTTTCGTTTGAGGGTTCTTGTTGCAAACAGGTGGATTTATAAGCTAAACACTTGACAGCTTTACTTATGATTGATTGTCCACAAGAGCCCCTACACAAGATGTCGTTTCTCAAACACCTCCTGTCAAACGCTTCGCTAGGTCATTGCGCTGCCATCCAACCCGAAACGAGGAAACAGCAAAAGAGGAGAAAAAGAAAAGCAAGCCGCAATAGAAAACTGTTCTGACAATGTAGTATTCACTGGTTTTCATCCCATTTGCCCGAATTGCAGCCTAAAAAGCAGACAAACTGTGACAGATTTACCACAAAAAGGGCCTTTTTCGCCTCTTTTTGTCGGCCCAGTCTCACAAATTTTAAAATAAAGCCTTGTATGTCAAGAGTTTAACTAGTTTTTATAGTGTTTTTGCCTTTCTGGTCGCTTGTAGCCCCACGACCCGCACAGTCGGTCGCTTGCAATTGCACATGAAAAAAGCGGATATCTGCGGGCACTAGAGGCGACCAGCAGAACTGCCCCGCGCCCATTGCCGAGCTGCAGCGACCTCAAGTGGTGACCCCACCGTCTCGTGTGTAGGTACAGGAGGCTGGGTCACGAGCCCACCGCCTGAACAGCAAGCGCCGCCAACTCGAGAAAGTGTGCTAGCTGGCGTCACCTCCGCACCTTTTTCCTCCCTCGCACGGGCGTTGGCACGCCCCAACATGTTGTAAATTCGTCACAACAGCGTCGTTTTCGCCCTATTTGAGGGGCTGTTTTCTCAACAATCTTTCGATATCTCCTTCGTAGTAAGGGAAGTAACTGATTTTGGTGTCCTGTTCTGGCCTCTGGTGGGCGTTAGCCCCACGACTCGCGCAGCGCGTGGCCTGCAATTGCACTCGA
>NZ_MTSE01000033.1 GCF_002154225.1 Hymenobacter crusticola | reverse complement strand
GTGAGTCTACCATCTGGTTCAGGTTCTGCTTTAATTGTAGCAGCTCGCCTTTTACATCAACCGTGATTTTTTGACTCAAGTCTCCCCTAGCTACCGCGGTGCCGACATTCGCAATGTCACGCATTTGGCTGGTCAGGTTTGATGCCATCGTGTTTACGTTGTCGGTGAGCTGTTTCCAGACTCCTCCCACGTTTGGTACCGAAGCCTGCCCTCCTAGCTTCCCTTCAGTGCCTACCTCCTGCGCTACGCGCGTTACTTCGCCGGCGAACAGGTTTAGGTTGTCAATGGTCTTGTTGATAGTTTCGGCCATCACTTTGAAGTCACCCGACACAGGAATCTGGAACGTTTCATCCAGGTTGCCTTTCGAGATGTTCTTAAGCACCTTGCCCACTTCAAGTACCGGAACGGCGATACTATCTACTAGCCCGTTGATGTTATTGATCATGTCGCGCCAGAAGCCAGCGGCATTTTCAGCGGAGGCGCGCGCTTTCAAGTTTCCCTCGACTCCGGCTACCTTCGAAATGCGCGAAACTTCACCTCCTACCCCTCCGATCATCTCGACCATTGAGTTATAGGCCTCCGCAATTTCGGCAAAGATGTCATCGTCTTGCTTAGTAAGGCGCACCGACACATCACCTTTTTTGAAAGCATCTAGTGCATACAGCACCCGATTTAGTTGCTCATTTATATAATCAGGGCTCTGTGTGCGCGATGTTGAACCGTTATTGCCCCGCCGACGCGTCAAGTGGTTCGACGTGCGTTCTCCGTTCGTCTTTACCCCGTTGGGAGCAGCCGTTGGGGTGAGTTCCGGCGTAGTTTCCGGTGTAGCTGAAGGAACGTCCACGGGAGAGATAGTTCTGGTATTCTTACCTGAAGCCATATAAATGGGGAGATTGCAGCGCCTATTAAAAGAAAGGCTAACCTAATCTTGGCAAAGTGAGTGAGCCAATAGTCAGACTGACAAAGGTAATAACTACACCACTGTCTTCCCACTAGAATCGGGGCTTACATGCAGGATTTTACGAAGTAATACTTCTCCAAAAGAGAGGTCAGTGAACCTCTCGGCGCAATCGCCGTGTTAAAACAAAAGCACACTAAGATACTCGCCAAGAATGCGACCGGCTAGGTTATTGCTTGTGCATTCGTAGAACTACACCGGATTATTCCAGCATCTTTGCGGCAAAATTCAACTTTTGCTTTTCATCTGCCGTTCTCTACTCACAACCGCATTCCCTCCTGCACTAGTACCCTTTTATGGTTAAGAATTTAGTCATTGTGGAGTCACCTGCCAAAGCCAAAACCATCGAAGGTTACTTAGGTAAGGACTTTATAGTCAAATCTAGCTTCGGCCACGTCCGTGATTTGCCGAAGGATAATAACGCCATTGACATCGCCAATGGGTTTAAACCGACTTATGTTGTTTCGCCTGATAAACGTGAAGTTATTGCGCAACTCAAGAAGTTAGCAAAGGAAGCCGAAACGGTATGGTTAGCGAGTGACGATGATCGCGAAGGCGAAGCCATTAGCTGGCACTTAGCTGAAACGCTGAACTTAAACGACGCAAAAACGCGCCGTATTGTGTTTCGCGAAATCACGAAGAACGCCATCCTTAATGCCATCGACTCTCCCCGGGCAATAAACCTGAACCTGGTAAATGCGCAGCAAGCCCGCCGGGTGCTCGACCGTTTAGTGGGTTTTGAGTTGTCGCCCGTGCTGTGGAAGAAAGTAAAAACTGGCCTTTCTGCGGGCCGGGTGCAATCGGTTGCGGTGCGACTGGTAGTAGAGCGCGAGCGGGAAATCAATCAGTTTAAAACTTCTTCGGCTTACCGTGTTACAGCGCGCTTTGATGCTGGTCGTGGTGCTGTATTGGAAGCAGAACTGCCTACTCGCTTCAAGACTCAAGCGGAAGCACAGGAGTTTTTGACGCTTTGCGTTGGAGCTACTTACAGCATCGAAAACCTCGAGAAGAAGCCAGGCAAACGTTCCCCTGCGCCGCCTTTCACTACGTCCACGTTGCAGCAAGAAGCATCGCGCAAGCTAGGTTTCTCCGTTGCCCAAACGATGAGCGTTGCTCAGAAGCTGTACGAAGCAGGTAAGATCAGCTACATGCGTACCGACTCGGTGAATCTGTCACAAGATGCCTTAGTAGCAGCTCAAGCGGAGATTGAGCGAGCTTACGGCGCCGAGTATGCACATACCCGCCAGTTCAAAACTAAGTCGGCTTCTGCTCAGGAGGCACACGAAGCTATTCGCCCCACCGATTTTGCACTCGCAAAAGCTGGTGCTGACTCGGCTGAGCAGCGTTTGTATGATCTGATCCGCAAGCGCGCCATGGCTTCGCAGATGGCAGATGCTGTAATAGAACGTACCGTAGCTACTATCGGCGTCAGCACCCAACCAGGCGTAGCACTTACCGCGACAGGCGAAGTCATCACTTTTGAGGGCTTCTTGAAGGCGTACAGCGAGTCGAAGGACGACGAAGATACGGATGCTGAGTCGTCGTTTTCTCGTGGTTTGCCTCCTCTAACGACTGGTCAAGAATTGCCGCTGCAGGTACTGCGCGCCACGGAACGTTATGCCCAACCACCGGCACGCTACACAGAAGCTTCATTGGTGAAAAAGCTAGAGGAAATGGGTATTGGTCGCCCTTCAACCTATGCGCCTACTATCTCAACTATCCAGAAGCGAGGCTACGTAGAGAAAGATACTCGTGAGGGCAAAGAGCGTAAGTTTCATGTACTCACCCTAGAGGGAAGTGAAGTTCAGGTTGAAGCCAAAACGGAGACTTTCGGCGCTGATAAGGCTAAGTTGTTTCCCACGGATACGGCCATGGTAGTCAACGATTTCTTGGTGGAGCACTTCCCCATTATCATTGATTATAAATTCACGGCGAAAGTAGAAGGTGAGTTCGACCAGATTGCGAACGGCCACGAGCAGTGGGAGCATATGCTGTCGAATTTCTATGGCACTTTCCACGAAACGGTGGAGCGTGGCCAGGACATCGAGCGTAGCACCCTAGGTTCTACCCGAGAGATTGGTACGCATCCCGAAACAGGGCAAAAAATCACGGCGCGTCTTGGTCGTTTTGGTCCCTATGTGCAGATCGAACCCCAGGAAGGCTCTGAGGAAAAAGCCGTGTACGCTAGCCTACGGAAAGGGCAGTTCATCGAGAACATCACGATCGAGGAAGCCCTAGATCTGTTTAAACTGCCCCGCGTAGTTGGCCAGTTTGAAGATAAGGATATGACAGCGGCCCTAGGTCGTTTCGGCCCTTATATTCGCCACGACAGTAAATTTTACTCGCTTACGAAAGAACAAGACCCACACACGATTACTGCTCCCGAAGCTATTGCCCTGATCGAAGGCAAGCGCAAAGCTGATGCAGAGCGTTTGATTAAGGAATTCCCAGAGAACCCAGAAGTGCAGGTGTTGAATGGCCGTTTCGGACCATACATCGTGGTAGGCAAGAAGAACGTAAAGATTCCGAAGGGAGAAGAACCCAAGGATTTAACGTTGGAACGCTGTCTTGAATTAGCAGAGCAAACTCCCGACAAACCAGCAAAAGGAGGACGTTTTGCGAAGAAAGCAGTTCCTGCGCCGGAGGAAAAGGTAGATACACCTAAGAAGAAAGCTGCCAGTACCGCAGCAGCAAAGAAGGCTCCGGCTAAAAAAGCTGCTAAGAAACCAACAGCTAAAGCAAAGTAGTAGATTTAGAATAAATTTTAGTACTAAATAATTAACCGGCTGCGTTTCTTGCGAAATGCAGTCGGTTTTTTTGTACTTATACTGTACCGTAAATAATCCACAAAGTTGCTTTGCTAGTTGTGTTGTATACTATTCTTGCTTCCGTTCGTAGCCTCAGCCTGTTTCTGTTGCTGCACACCTCTTATACTCTGGCACCTCCGCAGCAAATCGTAGCTCCACCTAGGTTGTATTTATGGTTGCCTCACTCTTATTCCTCCACGCAGATGCTGGCAAAGCGGTTCGTCCCACCACCAGGTTGCCAGCGTGTGCAGCTAGAAGCAGGCTCGTTTGGTGATTGGTTACGCCATCTACCTTTATTGCCGACTGGTACACCGGTTCGACTCCATAATGGGCAATTAAAAGACCTGCAGAACATTCACGCGGCGGTGCTAGACCTCGACGTAGGCACACGCGATTTGCAGCAATGCGCTGATGCTGTAATTCGCTTACGCGCTGAATACCAATTTACCCACAACCTCAACCAAATACATTTCCACCTTACCAGTGGCCACGACATTTGGTTTTCGGACTGGTCTAATGGGAAAGGCTTTCTGGTTCGGAATGAGGAAGTAGTGTCCGTTAAGAAAGCAGTAGAACAGCCCACTCATGCTGTTTTTCGGCGCTATCTCGATCAGATCTTTGATTACGCGGGCACTTTGTCGTTGAGTCGGGAGCTTCAGGCTGTACCGCTAGCAGATGTCCAACCCGGCGACGTGCTGCTCCGGGGCGGTTCACCGGGGCACGCTGTACTAGTACTTGATGTGGCAGAGCACCCCAGCACCAAACAAAAATTTATGTTGCTAGCTCAAAGCTACATGCCAGCACAGCAGGTGCACGTCCTCCTGAATCATCCGCGTACGGGCCTAGGAGCATGGTACGCCGTGGACCCCGCTAGTCTGGAAGTGCGTACGCCCGAATGGATCTTCGCAGCGACAGAACTGCGACGCTTTTAGCTTTCACTTACCAAAGCACTTTTGCATGGCCACCTCCAACAAGCGCGAAAAGATAGTCGTACTAACGGGCGCAGGTATTTCAGCCGAGAGCGGCCTAGCCACCTTTCGGGGCGCCGACGGGCTCTGGGAAGGCCACCGGGTGGAAGACGTTGCCACCCCAGAAGCATTTACCCGGAATCCAGAGTTGGTATTAGAGTTTTACAACCAGCGCCGAACAGCGGCGCGGGCGGCGCAACCCAATGCTGGCCACCTAGCACTGGTTGCGCTGGAGCAAGCATACGAAGTGGTTGTGGTCACGCAGAATGTGGATGACCTACACGAGCGAGCCGGTAGCAGCCGTGTCATGCACCTGCACGGCCAATTATTTGAATCGCGCAGCACGCGTTACCAGGAACTAGTCTATCCGATGACTAGTGACCGAATCGAGCTCGGTGACTTATGCGAGAGAGGTCATCAACTCCGCCCAAATATTGTGTGGTTTGGGGAGGATGTGCCGCTCATGGAGCGAGCGATTGAAGAAGCTGCCACGGCTGCTATTTTCATGGTTGTGGGCACTTCTTTACAGGTATATCCGGCGGCAGGACTAATAAATTATACCCCTACGAATTGCCCAACCTATATAATTGACCCGCATCAGCCGCCGCTTACGAGCCGCCGCAACCTGCACTTTGTTACGGAGCCAGCTACTACGGGTGTGGCTAAGGTGGCGGCAGAGTTGTTGGCACGAGCTTGAGTTTATAGGATAGAGGAAAACGAGAACTTAACCAAAATTTAATCAGGCGCTACCTCAGCTCTGGTTTTTGCGTAGACCGCCTTTAGCTTAGCTTTGCTCGTCATCTATGCCGAAAACCTCTTCTCTCCTGCTAGCAGCTAGCATGCTGCTAGCCACTACCATACCGTCGTTAGCACAAACACCTGCTCACACTGTTTATCTGCTGGGTAACACAGCAACGGCCGAAATACCACCTGCCCATTTGCAAGCCTTGCGGCAGCAGTTGGAGCAGCAAACCAGTCCATTCACCGTAGTACACCTAGGTGATATTGTGGGTAACGCAGGGCTAGGTAGCAAAAAGGACACTGCTCGGACCGATTTGCAAGCCCGCGCCGACGCTCTCATTGGGCTGGTGAAAGGGCTGCCCAATGGCAAATTTTACTTTATCCCAGGTGATAAGGATTGGGCTAACTCTGGGCCCGATGGTCTGAAACGGGTAAAGCGGCTGGAAAAGTACATCGAGCAGCAGCTCCCCAACCAGAATGCCTTCGCACCAACGGGTGGCTGCCCGGGCCCGGAAGTTATCGACGTAGCGCCCTTGGTGCGTCTGGTCGCTATCAACACACCGTGGTGGACACACCCTTACGACAAGCCCGAGGCGCCCGATACAGAATGCAAAACCCTAACCCGCGAGGAATTTCGGGAACAGCTGCAAGACGTACTCGATGACACGAAGGGTAAAAATGTCCTGCTAGTAGGCCACCAACCTGTAGTAAGCAACGGTGTATACGGTGGACGGATGCCCCTAGGTCGGCACTTATTTCCTTTCGGCAACGGCGTGCCGCTGCCCGTGTTTGGAAGTTTTTACGCAGCATATCGGCAGAACGTGGGCACGCCACGCGACATGGCCAACCCAGCTTACCAGGCATTTCGCAAGGAAATGACAAACACCTTGCGCGACAACCCAGGTGTAGTATATGCTGCTGCTCACGATTACAGCCTCCAGCTTACGCGCGCCGAGAACAATTACCACTTAGTGGCCGGTAGCTTCGTTGAGCATGAGCACGTAGGATCAAATGCTAACTCACAGTTCAACGAAGCGCGCGAAGGCTATTCGAAGCTCGAGTATTACGCCGATGGTACCGTCAAAGCCTTTTTCTATACTTTCAACCCAAACAAGCAGAATACGACTATAGCGAAGGAAGCCTATTCCGCTACGCTGTTTCAGTCGGCTTGCACAGAGCCTAGGTCGCCGAAGGTGCCGGTCAACTTCTTTATCCCGGAGTGCCCTTCGGCACCAAAAGGTGTTGCAGAAGTTAAGCCAGATGCCCCGTGGCAACCAACAATGACCGTGGCACCGGGTCCGCAGTATGCAGGGAGTAAAGGCCGAAAATTTTGGATTGGCCCTTTGTATCGCACCTCTTGGACGCAGCCGGTGCAAGTGCCTACCTTGGACCTAGGCAAGGAAAAAGGTGGGTTGCGCATTTTTGGCAAAGGTGGCGGACGGCAAACAACCTCCGTGAAGTTGATTGCGGCCGATAGCTCCGAGTTCGTTTTTCGCTCCGTGGATAAAGATGTGACGCGCATCTTGCCGCCGGAGTTGCGTAATTCTATTGCGGCTAACGTTCTGCGGGATATTACGCCCACGGCACATCCCTACTCAGCACTCGTTACGGGGTCTTTGCTCGATCAAACGGATATTCTGCACGCCCGACCTAGGTTGTTTATTTTGCCCGACAACAACCAACTCGGTCCTTATCGGGAAGAGTATAAAGGCTTGCTGGGCACGTTGGAAGACCGGCCCGTGGATCCAAAGCCGAACTTACCGGGCTTTGGCGGATCGGATGAGGTGCGGCGCTCCTTCAGCTTCTTCCGCCAGCTGTACAAAGACAATGATACGCGCATTGACGCGTATGCCCTTGGCAAAGCGCGAGCCTTTGACATGCTAGTGGCCGATTTCGGCAAGCACGAAGACAACTGGAAGTGGGCTGGTTACAAGGAAGGAAACAAAACGGTTTACCGTCCAATTCCGCGCGACCGGGACCAGAGCTTTACCCTCTGGAACGGTGTATTGACCTACCTAGCTAACCGCGAGTGGGCGGTACCTAGCATCGAGGATTTCCAGGCCGAATTCCACGACATGGAAAGTCTGAACTGGCCGGCTCGCCACCTCGACCGCTTCTTACTCCAGTCGCTCACGCGGGAGCAGTGGCAGGACATTGGTAAATACATGCAGCAGAAAGTTACGCCAACGGCTATCGACCAAGCCACGGCGCAGCTGCCCAAAGAAATACAACCTCTTTCCGGGCAGGACCTCAATCGGAAGCTTAAAGCGCGCATCCAGGAGCTCCCGGCGGCGCTAGATGAATACTACTTGCTCCTGGCCAAGCGCGTCGATGTCGTTGGCTCTAATAAAGCTGAAGTCTTTTTCGTGGATCGGCTGGAAAACGGCGATGTGCGTGTGCGCATGTTCGACAAGGCCAAGGAGTCGGAGGAACCGCATGGTGATGCCATCTTCGACCGTACCTTCCACCCCAAGGAAACCGATGAGGTAAGCCTTTATGGCCTCGATGGCAAAGATGTATTCACCGTGACAGGCAAAGCGCGTCGTAGCATCTTAGTACGCATTATCGGCGGCGACGGCAAAGATCGAATTACAGACGAGTCGCACGTAGCTGGCTTACGCACCAAAACCAAGGTATACGATGTACCTGACACGGAGCTGCACCTTGACAAAGACAGTGATAACCGCACCTCTAATAAACTTGGCGTAAACCTCTATGATCGAGAAGCTTTCGAGTATGATGGTTATAAGCCTAGAGCAACGGCCATCTACAATTCCAGTGATGGGTTTGGCCTAGGGGTCGGGTTAGATATCGTACGCCAGGGTTTCCGCAAACCTGGCTACAAGAACTTATATGGCGTTGATTTACAAGGCACGACTAACGGCAACCGGCAAATTGCGGTGAACATGCGTCACCGCCACGCTATTGGCTTGTTCGACATCGGGGCTCGCGCTGAATACGGCGACTATTTCCGGTTCTACAACTTCTTCGGTCTCGGCAACGATACGAAGAAAGACGAAGGCCTGTACGACCGCAACTTCTACAAAGCCCGCTACAGCGGCTATAACGTCAACGCTTTTGCCGAACGCGTGTTTTTCAATAAGAGCGTTCTTCGCTTTGGGCCTACGTATGAGCAGTACACCTCCGATTATACCTTCAACAGTCTGCTAGGTGGTGGCAACCCCACCCCACTCCCTTCGGACCGGCGGCCAAACACTAGCTTTCAACGGCTGGTGGGGGTAAATGCATTGGTTGACCTCGATTTGCGCGACCGGCAAACCTTTGCCCGCCGCGGGGTGCGCGTGTTTGCCCAGCACGATACCTATCATCAGCTCAACGGCACGAAAGGTACTTTCGGCCTAACACAGGGTTTTGCCGAGTACTATGGCTCAGCTCGCATTGGCCTGCCCGTGACACTGGTGCTGAAGGCAGGCGGCGCAAAAAACTATGGTAAGGACGATGAAATTCCTTTCTACAAGTTCACCAGCATTGGGCTCGTGAATGGCTTGCGCGGTTATTATCGCAACCGCTTCACTGGCGACGCCAGTGCCTATTTCAACTCGGAATTGCGCTTAGCTGTAGGGCGCTCCCGCAACAGTATTCTTCCCTTCTACTATGGGGTTTTCGGCTTCTATGACCAGGGCCGGGTGTACTACAAGGGCGCTTCACCCGACGGCTGGCACCGCGCTGCTGGGGCGGGCTTCTACATTGCGCCCGTCACGGAGTCGCTAGCTTTATCTGTTTCCTACCAGAAGTCCCCTGAGAACGGGTTGCTCCAATTCGGAGTGGGCTTCCGCATCGACCAATAGTACGGGCTGTAATTCTCACGTAGCGTATCTTAAGCAAAACCTTGTAAAACTATTTTTGAGCAGAAGTTAAGACATATTTATGTAAGAAAATCAGCTGCTTATAAAATTGCTTCGATGTCGTAACTAGCCTTGGCTAGCGTCAAGTAGACTGTAAAGTGATTCAACTTCTTACTTTTGACTAGTCATTGTGCCCCAACAACCACGTGTTTTCCTTATTTGGTGGCTTCTGACTCACGCAACCATTGCGGCGCCTCTCTGCTCCTCTGTTTTTCTACCAAAGCCCACCCACCCACAATTTCAGTCTATAGAACACATAAGATTCTGCGCTTTTGGAATATCCTCTCCTAAAACTTGCGGCCATTGATATTGGCTCAAATGCAGTACGCTGCCAAATTTCGGCTGTACTTCACTACGGCGACCGATACCGCCTCAAGCGCGTAGAATACGTGCGCTACCCCATGCGGCTAGGCGAAGACGTATTTGCCACCGGTGAAATTTCACCGGCCAAAGCTGATAAGTTCTTCAAGTTTCTTCATTCGCTCAAGCTGCTTATGGAGGTGCATGAGGTGGCCCACTACCTTATCTGCGCTACGTCGGCTATGCGCATGTCGAGCAATGCGGCCGCTATTGTGGAGCGAGTACAGCGCGAGCTAGGTATGACGATCAACGTCATCGACGGGCAGGCCGAAGCAGCTTACATCAACCGTGTGATTGAGTATCTGTTGGAAGACAAGAAACACTACTTGCACATTGATGTGGGTGGAGGCAGTACCGAATTCAACATTTACCACGACCGGCGCAAGGTAGCTTCTCAGTCGTTTGAAGTGGGCTCTATCCGGCGCATGCAGCAGGAAGAAGGTGTTAAGTCCGATGATTCGCTGAATGAAAAATGGCAGCGCATGGAGGATTGGGTAAAGGAAAATGCGCGCCGCTACCACGTTACGCAGGCTATTGGCACGGGTGGCAACATCAACAAGATCTATAGCATTGCCCAACCTAGCTTAGAGAAACCCGTTTCGCGCCGCCGCATTGCTAGTGTGCTTCAGCAGCTTAGTAAAATGACCATGGATGAACGCGTGAACGTGGCCATGCTTAACCCCGACCGTGCCGACGTCATTGTGCCCGCTGGCCAGATTTACCTGTCAGCCATGGAATGGGCCAACATCAATACCATGCAGGTGCCAGATATTGGCCTCAAGGATGGTATGCTGCAGGCCTTATTCGAAGATCATTTTGAAGAAATACGCCCAGCTAGTGACCACTCTGGTCGCAAACCCATTACGCAAGTGCAAGCGCGAGCCCGCGAAGTAGAATAGATTCTACCCACCACTGCGCCGCTCCACAAACAATAAAAAAGGACCTAGCTGCTTGGCAGCTAGGTCCTTTTTTATAATCTACGCCTTGGGCTTATACCCACTCCTGAGCTATTCTGACAGAGGCTTACCTAGGTAAGTTTCCGGCATTACAGCTTCACCTAGTTCACCTTCTCCAATTGCAACAGAATGCGCATACTCAGCGTCATCAGACAAAGAGTCTTCGCAAGCCATTTCCGTTGCGAGGATGGCTTCACTAGCAGTCACTTGGTCTGCTTCTGCCTCAGCAGCTTGCTGGTTGCGTATGGCTTGTTGCAAAAGCAAGTGCAGTAAGCCTTCGGGCGTGGCAGCTGCTATACGCTCCTCATCGCGCCGGTAGAAGTCTCGGTGCACGTTTACAATAGGCTCGTCGGCCCGTGGGCGTACGCGCACGTAGGCGCCATCCTCGCGCATCAGGTAGGCATTCTGATTGTCTTGCAGGTTAAGCATGATAATGCTGATTACCTCTCGCTTAAGCTGGGGGTTCATAACCAGGAACAGCGCTTCGATGCGTCGATCAAAGGAGCGCACCATGATATCGGCCGAGCCAGCATATACTTTCGGCATGCCAGCCTGATGAAAGTAAAATAAACGAGCGTGCTCTAGATAATCGCCTACAATACTCCGTACCTCAATGTTCTCACTTAATCCCGGCCGGCCTGGACGTAAACAACAAATGCCGCGCACAACAAAGCGCACGGGAACCCCGGCTTTGGAAGCGCGGTACAATTCATCAATTGTCTCTTTATCCTCCAACGAGTTCATCTTCATCACAAT
This sequence comes from Hymenobacter crusticola, assembly GCF_002154225.1. Taxonomy (GTDB): domain Bacteria; phylum Bacteroidota; class Bacteroidia; order Cytophagales; family Hymenobacteraceae; genus Hymenobacter; species Hymenobacter crusticola. Next base: position 27,050 of record NZ_MTSE01000033.1, on the reverse strand, counting down.
ACCGCTCGGCAAGCCCTTCTTCGCGTTCCTAATTTCCTCGCGAATCAGATGAATGAGCTGCTGGCGCATGTCTTTTGGCGCCGTGATGAGGTACTCATAGTCATCGGGTTGCGAATGACCAGTAATAACGTTGAAGAACTCGGATACATCGTGCCCGTACACGTCGTTCGTTGTTAGCAGGCTAACATCGGTGTAGAGGCGCGAGGTTTGCTCGTTGTAATTGCCCGAGCCGATGTGCACATAGCGCGTTACCTTCTCCCCTTCCTTACGGATGATCTGGAGCATCTTGGTGTGTGTCTTGTACTTACCCACGCCATAAATAACGAAGCAGCCGGCCTTTTCTAGCTTAGCGCCTTCCCGGATGTTGCGCTCCTCGTCGAACCTAGCTTTCACCTCAAACAGTACGGATACGTGCTTACCGTTCTCGGCAGCCTTTAGCAAAGCTGCTGTCACGCGCGAGTCGTCTGCCAAGCGGTAAATCGTCTGCTTGATACCAAGTACGTGTGGGTCTTCGGCGGCTAGCTCTAGCAGGCGCACCACGGGCTCAATGCTATTGTAAGGATGGTGCAGCAGAATATCGTGGTGCTTAAGGTAGTCGAAGAGATTGTCTTCGGCGCCTTCTGGCAGGCTCAAAGGGGCCACCGGCGAAGGCATTTTGACGGCCTTGCCACGGAAGTTAGGGTGCCGTATGATTTGCAGCAGCCCCTTCATATCAATCATAGAGTTGATCACGAACACGTTGCCGTTATCAATCCGCCACCGCTCCTTCAGCACGTCCATCAGCACCGGAGAGGCATCTTTTTCTACCTCTAGTCGTACCACACGACCCTTTTTGCGCGTCTTCAGCCCAACCTGAATTTCTTTGATGAAGTCCATGTCGATGTCATCGGATTCTTCCAGCGTGAAGTCACCGTTGCGGGTAATCCGGAACAGGTTGGCGGAGGCAATTTCTACGTTGCGGAACAGCTTTGGTAAGTTGGCTCGCACGATTTCTTCAATCGGCACAAAAATCACCTTGTCTTTGCGCGTGAGTTCGAAAAAGCGCGATAGGTTTTGTGGAATCTGTACGAAGGTGAGGCGCTCGTGTCCTTTCCCAATCTCAGGTTCGGCTTGCGTGTGTGTTACCACGCCGAAGATGAGCATTTGGTTCATCATCAGCGGAAAGCCGTGGTAGGAGTCAAACACCATGGGTGTGAGCAAGGGAAAGATGGTGTTCTTGAAGTAGCCATCAGCCTTCTTCATTTCCACTTCCGTGAGCTCATCCATCCGCAAAATGTTGAAGCCGTTCTTTTCGAACAGCGGCTTCAGTTCATTTAAGTACGTGATGGACTGATCATTGACAAAGCGATGCGCAAAATCCAGCAGCTTGCGCCGGAATGGCAACTCGCGCAACCCCGAATAGTCGACGCGCTCCTTGCCATAGTCTAGGTAATTATATAAAGAACCTACCCGGATCATGAAAAACTCGTCCAGGTTGGAAGAAGTAATACTCAAAAAACGCAATCGATCGAACAACGTGCGCGACTGATCTTTGGCTTGATCGAGCACACGGTAGTTGAAGCGCATCCAGCTTAGGTCACGGCTGATGTACTTGCTTTTGCGAATGAGGTCGGCAGATTTAAAGAGTTTCATAGTTGAGCAAAGGAAGAATAATATACGCAGGTAAGCAGCTTAGCGGTACAATTCTTAATTAAGAAATAATGGCGGTTGCTTCGATTTCTACCAGTAACCTAGGGTCAATTAGGGCTTTTACCTCGACCATGGAGGAGGCTGGGCGAATAGCTCCAAATACTTCTCCGTGTGCGCGGCCCACGGCTTCCCACTGCGTTATATCCGTAACGTAAATACGCGTGCGAACGACATGTTCAAAGGCAGCACCGGCTTCCTGCAAGGCGGTGCCTATCTTTTCCAACGCTCGCTTGGTTTGGGCATACGCATCTGCCCCCAACACCCCGTCGCCATCCTGGGCGGTCGTGCCTGCTACTTCCACTACGTTGCCCACGCGCACAGCACGCGAATAGCCGACGATAGGCTCCCAAGGAGCCCCGGAGGAAATAAGTTGTCGCATGTTAGTGGAGAGATAAAGGAATAAAAAAGCCCGCTTTAGAGCGGGCTTTTTCTTATTCAACGGTCATTACACGTCGAGTTTGGCGTACTTGGCGTTGCGTTCGATAAAGTCGCGCCGCGGGGCTACTTCATCACCCATGAGCATGGAGAACAGGTGGTCGGCTTCCGCCGCTGATTCTACCGTTACTTGCTTTAGGGAGCGAGTGTCGGGCTGCATAGTGGTGGTCCACAGCTGCTCGGCGTTCATCTCGCCTAGGCCTTTATAACGCTGCACATTTACAGTTTCCGGCTTGCCGCGCCCCATATCTTCCTGGGCTTCCTGGCGCTCCTGCTCAGTCCAGCAGTAGCGCTCTTCTTTGCCGCGCTTCACGAGGTAAAGCGGTGGCAGGGCAATGTAGATATAGCCCCGATCCACCAGCTCGCGCATGTAGCGGAAGAAGAAGGTAAGGATCAGCGTCCGAATGTGCGAACCGTCGATGTCAGCATCCGTCATGATGATGACCTTGTGGTAACGCAACTTATCAGTGTTCAAGCCTTTCGGATCCGCTTCAGCGCCCGTTTCTGCGTTGGCGGGCGTACCAAACGACACGCCGAGCGCGGTAATCATGTTCTTGATTTCCTCGTTCTCGTAGATGCGGTGTTCTTGGGCTTTCTCCACGTTCAGGATTTTACCCCGCAAGGGCAGAATAGCCTGGAACGCGCGGTTGCGGCCTTGCTTGGCAGTACCACCGGCCGAGTCACCTTCCACCAAGTATAGTTCGCATATTTTGGGATCAGACTCCGAGCAGTCGGCTAGCTTACCGGGCAAGCTGTTAGAACCCAGTACCGTTTTGCGCTGTACCATTTCGCGGGCCTTGCGGGCAGCGATACGAGCGCGAGCGGCCAGAATCACCTTCTCCACGATGATGCGCGCTTCCTTGGGGTTTTCCTCCAAGTACTGGTTCAGGATTTCGCCTACAGCTTGGTTCACCGCACCACTCACGTCGGAATTGCCTAGCTTGGTTTTGGTCTGGCCTTCAAACTGTGGTTCCTGCACCTTCACCGAAATAACGGCGGTAAGGCCTTCGCGGAAGTCGTCGCCCTGAATTTCCACCTTGGCCTTCTCCAGCATTCCCGACTTGTCTGCGTAGGCCTTGAGCGTACGCGTCAGCGCCGAGCGGAAGCCCGCTACGTGCGTGCCACCTTCGATGGTGTTGATGTTGTTGACGTAGCTGTAAATGTGCTCTTGATAAGAGTCATTGTACTGCAACGCTACCTCTACTGGGGTGCCGCCTTTCTCCGTAATTACGTGGATTGGCTTGGGCATCAACACGGCCCGGCCACTATCGAGGTAATTCACAAACTCACTCAGGCCACCTTCCGAGAAGAACTCCTCATAGAGGAACTTGTCGTCGGCGTCTTTCTCCCGACGGTCGGTGAGGGTGATGCGAATGCCTTTGTTTAGGTAAGCTAGCTCGCGCAAACGCGTTGCAATAGTCTCGTATTTGTAAACGCTTTCGGTGAAGATAGTATCGTCGGGCAAGAAGTTGACTTGGGTGCCGTGCTCCTCGGTGTCACCGATTTCTTTCACCGGGTACTGCGGGTGACCTATTTTGTATTCCTGCTCGTAGACGTGGCCATTGCGGCGCACGGTTACCTTTAGGTCTTTGCTTAGCGCATTCACGCAGCTTACGCCCACGCCGTGCAGACCACCGGAGACTTTGTAGGAATCTTTATCAAATTTACCACCGGCGTGCAGCACCGTCATGACCACTTCTAGCGCCGAGCGGCCTTCTTTCTGGTGGAAATCGACAGGAATGCCACGGCCATTATCACGGACGGTGACAGAGTTATTTTCGTTGATGGTGACCTGAATCAGGTCGCAGTGGCCAGCTAAGGCTTCGTCGATGGAGTTGTCGACTACTTCCCACACCAAGTGGTGCAGACCTTTGATGCCAATATCGCCGATATACATGGCCGGACGCTTCCGTACGGCCTCCAGTCCTTCTAGTACCTGAATACTATCAGCGGAGTATGCATCGGGGGCTTTTATTTCTTTCGTTTCGCTCATGTGTTGCCTGTAAATTCAGCGCAAAGATTAATAGGCAAAGATACCGATTTTATTCCATTTTTGCCAGAATTTGCGGGTTTCAGAGCCCTCTTCTGCCCAAAAAATCTGCAAAAAGCTAGGGTACAAAGAAGCCTTCCCCCAGTAGGAGGAAGGCTCCCTTATAGCTAGCCGTAAGCTCGTTATTTCACCACCAACTTCTGCTGTGCTACGCCGCCTTCGGTGCGCACCTGCAAGGTGTAAACGCCAGCGCTCTGCTGTGCTAGGTTTATGGCAAATACGGGTTTAGCTGCTGCCTTCACCGTCTGCGAGCATACGTTGCGACCGAGTGCGTCAAATACTTGCACTTGAGCCTCTGCCGCAAGCCCCGTAGCGAGCTGCACCGTGAACTGACCGTCGGCACTTGGGTTAGGATATACACTTAGGCCCTTTTGCAGAGCTACATCCTTGCTATTGCCTAACACCGTTGAGTTAAGCTTGTATACCCCGACGCCAGCAAAGTTGTTTACATCGAAGGCCCCAGACCACGCCACAGTTGGGTTCACTATGTCAAGGGAGGCATGGTTGCGGGTGGTTTCCAGCGTTGTCCAAGTTAGGCCGCCGTTACGGCTGTAGGAGGAGCCTAGGTCGTCGAGCAAGCCCACAGATAGATATTCATTCGTGCCAGGCACCCCGCTTACTTCCCCGTGCACGGTACCCGTAAACGTAGTGGGCGTCCAGGTAACGCCGCCGTTGGTGGTGCGGGCAATAGTGTGAGTGGCGCCTCCAAGCTCCCCAGAAACGGCAATACCGTTAGTGGCGCTCGTGAAAGCTAGGTCGGGAGTAGACTCGGGGCCCGTGTTCAGGCCGGTGCTGCTCACGCCCCAAGTTTGGCCTTTGTTGGAGGAGTAATATACCCGGCCATTGGTGGTAGCAAACCAGCAGCTGTTGCCAAGCACAGCGAAGCGCTTCACAATGCCGGTTTCGCCGGCTTGCGCGGCCGGCACGCTGGCAGCCGGTACACGCGTCCAGGTGGTACCCGCGTCGGCGGTGGTATAAATCTCAAAAGCCGTACCCGTGGGCGGATCACCCACGCAAATACCTTCCGTCGCTGAGAAGAAACTTATAAAATTGGGGAAACTGCTAGGGCCGGCAAACTGCGTAGCAGTCGTTTGCGCCGTCCAAGTAGTACCGCCGTTCACCGTTTTCAGGATGCGACCTGTGGTGCCAGTGGTTACGCAAACAACAGCAGTAGTAGCATTCACGCCGGCAATGCCGGTGATGGTTTCGGCACTGGTTAGGTTGGTAATGGTGCCCGTCGACCAAGCAGTGCCACCGTTGGTGGTGCGTGCATATTGGTTGGCTGTGCCTTCCAGCAAGTCGTTACCAGAGGCCCATACTACGTTGGCATCTACCGCATCTAGGTTGTAGGCGGCCTGGTAGGCATCGGGAAAAGTGAAGGGCTGGAGCACCCATTGGGCCTGGGCTGCATAACTGCCTAGCACCATGCCGGCTAAAAGAAGTAGAGGTTTTTTCATGATGATTGGTGGTGTAAGGGATGAGAAACTATTAACTAAATGGTGATTAAATATAAGCACTCATCTGACTATCCAATCATTATCAGTGAATTATGCAATATTTTATAACTCCATGTGTAAAGTTGGTCATCATCTCTAGCTGGTGGCATGCACCGATTTATTTTGTGAGTAACCGCTACCGGCGCCCCTCACCTAGCCGCATAGCAAGCAGCAGAAATACTATTTGCCTCTAGGTTATTTGGGGGCATGTAGTAGCGTGTCCAACTCTATCTGGTAGAAAAGCGACGGCAACTACATCGTCCGGTGATAGTAGGGTAAGTAACGGTAATTATAGGGTTACCCCAATGAATAAAAGCTAACTGTTTCATTTACGGAAAACCTAGCTTCACCTGCTTCCTATTACGCAAAAAGGCGGACTGACTTAGTATCAGTTCGCCTTTTTGCGTAATAGAACTTGTCTTACAGCTTTATTCTGGACAGGCCGGCGTACAAATCACTTTACCGGCTGCCGTTGGCTTTTGCGGGTGCGGCCGCAGTTTGCAGACGGAGCGTGGCGCTTTTCAAACCTTTCCCTGACACGCTCACTTGCACGTCGCCGGGTTGCTCTCGCGTCTGCACGGCGGCAACGAGTTCCCCATGAAAGGCGTGCATATGGGGCAGATGAAACAGCTCGAGGCTAGTGGCATCGCCGTTGCCAATGGCCCGGAACGAGCCTTGGCCTTTCACACTGACTTGCAATTCATTGGTAGCCTCGGGGCAAAGGTTACCCTGGGCGTCTTCCACCCGGGCCGTCACGAAAGCTAGGTCTTGGCCGTCGGCGGCTAGGGTGGTCCGGTCGGCTACAAGTTTGACGTGGTGCGGTTTGCCCGCCGTCTTAACTTCCTCCTCTCCTACTACTTTGCCTTGCGCGTCGTAGGCCACCACTTTGATGGTGCCGGGTTCGTACTTCACGTCGTTCCACATTAATCGGTAGCGGGACTGCGGCTTGTCGGAGGGGGCTTTGGTCTGCTTGCCCTGGCTTTTGCCGTTGACAAACAGCTCAGCCGTGGGGACATTGGTGTAGCAAAACACGGGGGTGGGTTGTCCTTCGCGGCCGGGCCACGTCCAGTGTGGTAACAAATGCACGGTGGGCTGTTGCGTGTTCCACTTGGCTCGGTACAAGTAATAGCGGTCCTTGGGCAGGCCAGCCAAGTCCAGGATGCCAAAGTAGGAGCTGTGTGAAGGCCAGACCTCATCGTAGGGTGTGGGCTCACCTAGGTAGTCGAACCCCGTCCAAACGAATTCGCCAATAACGAAACCTAGGTCATCTTGCTTCACAAACTCCTCGTCGGGTGTCTGCGACCACACGCACGCTTCCAAATCATAGGACGACGACTGATTGTCTGGGTACTTTTTCTGCTTAGCGGGCTCCACCGGAAACTTGTACACGCCGCGCGAGCTCACTGTGGAGGCGGTTTCGGTGCCTAGGATAAAGCCTTGAGGCAGCTTATCGTTGGCCATCTCGTAGCGCATGGGCTTGTAGTTGAAGCCGGCTATATCAAGCACCGAAGCGAAGTTTTTATTGATGGCATCATCGATGCGGTCCATGCCAGCCGTTACGGGGCGCGTGGGATCTTCGCGGTGCACAATGTCTTGCAGCCGCTTGGCAATCTTACCGCCGCCGGGGGCACTTTGGTCAGGCACCTCGTTGCCGATGCTCCACATAATCACGCTCGGATGGTTTCGGTCGCGGTGCACCATGTTCACCAGGTCCTTCTCCGACCACTCGTCGAAGTACTGGCTATAGCCGTTTTTCACCTTGGGCGACTTCCACTCGTCGAATGACTCTACCATCAGCATAAAGCCCATCTCGTCGCACAGACTCACTAGCTCCGGCGCTGGCATGTTATGCGATGTACGGATAGCATCGCAGCCCATGTCTTTTAGCAAGGCCAACTGACGCCGCAGGGCGGCCGTGTTCACGGCCGTGCCCAGCATCCCTAGGTCGTGGTGGTTGCACACGCCCTTGAACTTGCGGGGCTGTCCGTTCAGCGAAAAGCCTCTCTTAGCCTCAAACTTAAACGACCGCACCCCAAACGGGGTGTTGTACTCGTCCTTGAGCGCATCGCCAGCGTACAGCTTGGAAGATGCCGTATAGAGCGTCGGGGTTTCCGGCGACCATAGTTTCGGCTTCGGCACCACGAGGTTTTGCTCAAAAGCTAGCCCATCGGTAGCCGCCAGCGAGGTTGAGGTTTTGGCTACCACTTGCCCGGCATTGTCGCGAATTTCAGTTTCGAGCCGGAGTGGTTGAAAAGCTTTGTTGGGCGTCTCGACCTGGGTAATGAGCTTTACTTTGGCGAAGTCGGCATTGATTTCGGGGGTTGTCAGGTAGGTACCCCACACCGGAATGTGCACATCCTCGGTTACAATCAGGTGCACGTTGCGGTAAAGGCCAGCGCCGGGGTACCAGCGGGAGGCCTCCGATTTATTTTGCAACCGTACGGCTAACGTGTTCTCGCCACTCGCTTGCAGGTAAGGGGTTATGTCGAAGGAAAAGGAGTTGTAGCCGTAGGGCCAGCGTCCCACTTCTTTCCCGTTTACGAATACGTGCGCATCACTCATCGCCCCATCAAAGAGCAGCAGAGCACGCTGGCCGGCCGTAAACTGTGGCACAGTGAAGCGGCGCCGATACCAGCCCGTACCGATGAACGGCAAGCCGCCTGTCCGGCCCGTTTTCACGCTTGCTTTTTGCTCTTGGTTCTGCTCAATCTTGACCTCTTGCTGGTCGTTGGTGCCGCTGAAGGGACCGTAAATAGCCCAGTCGTGCGGCACGCTTACCGTTTGCCACTTTGCATCCTTAAAAGCCGGGTCGGCAGCCCCCGCTACGTCACCTTTGGTAAACTTCCAATTCTTATCAAACAGGTATTCGCGGCGTGTTTGGGCCACTGCCGGATCGACTATTGAAAGCAAACCGGCAAACAAAAAAGCCCTTGAGGCAAAACGTAGCATAAGCAGTACGGAAAATGAAAACAGAATACCTGACCCTAGGGCAGGACGAAAACAATAAGATTGACGCGCGATTTTCTTGGCGGATGCGGCTAGGAAAGGCTTTTACACCTAGGTTGGGCTACATTGAGGGCGCAACTTACGCGGCGTTGGTCATTTTTAGCGGCTAGTCAAGCACGATGCCCGTAACTTTTCAGGCCAACTAAGTCAAAAAGCTAGCTGTCACGTTGGCTGAACGCATTGGCCTCACTGCTGCAAATGTAAAGACGGCGCTCCGCAGAAGTCCGTGGGCATTTTCTGAAAAAAGCGGGGGCAAATTCTATATGGCGGGCGTTGTGCACTCCCTTCGCAGCGCATACACCTACCCCTTTAAAACAAACACGCGGTAGCGCCCGCACATTGCAGGCACTACCGCGTGTTATCCAGCTAATTCGGAGAATCTAGCTTTGCTTCCAACCAGTACGGTAATCGCGCTTCACGAAGCGGTTCACGTCGTCTAGGTTGGTTACTTTCATCTGCTTAGGGTCCCACAGCAGTTCAACGCCGCGGCCGGGATAATCTACGCCGGAGCCGGAGGATTTGGGACGCTGCACGTCGTAGCCACGAATAGCTAGGTTGGCAATCAGCAGCGCTTCCGTCAGGGGGCCCGCTTGCTCGAAAGGTGAGCTCACTTGTTTGTTGCCGTAGCCGGCTAGGCAAGCTTCCACCCACTGGCCATAGTGTCCGTTGGCTTGGTCTGGCACGCGCTCATACCTCTGCTTCACCTTCACCTCTTGGGTGCGCGAAGTAGGCAGCAAGCGCGGATCGAGTGAGTAGGTGCTGGCCATCATCTTACCTTTTTTGCCGATGAAAAGGATACCGTTGCCATTGTCGCCGAACATTTCATCCGGACCTAGCTCAGCGGGGCGCTCCGGCTGGATGCCCCCATCCATCCAGTGTACTTTTATGTCACCTTTGGTCTTGTCTGTTTTGGGGAAAGTAAGAACTACGTGGCTCGACGGCGGGCAGCTCTCGGGGAAGTAGCCACGCTTAAACTCGTCTACGTACACGCTGCCTACGCTGGCCTGTACCGCCTTGGGATAAGTCAGGCCAAGCACTTTGAATGGTGCTTCCATCAGGTGGCAGCCCATGTCGCCGAGGGCACCGGTACCATACTCCCACCATCCGCGCCAGTTGAATGGTATTAGGTGATCAACGTAGGGGCGCTGGGGCGCCGTACCAAGCCACAAGTCCCAGTCGAGCTCTGCTGGCACGCTGGCAGTTGTGGTGGGCCAGGCAATACCTTGGGGCCATACGGGGCGGTCAGTCCAGCAGTACACCGTGTGCACGTCGCCGATGATCTTAGCGTCGTACCATTCTTGCAACTGCCGCACGCCGTCGTTGGAGGCACCCTGGTTGCCCATCTGCGTCACAACCTTGTAGCGCTTGGCGGCTTCGGTGAGCATACGCGCCTCGTAGATATCGTGGGTCAGCGGCTTTTGCACGTACACGTGCTTGCCGAGCTCCATGGCAGCCAACGTGATGATGGCGTGGTTGTGATCGGGCGTCGATACCGACACCGCGTCAATGTTCTTGGCTTCTTTGTCGAGCAGCTCGCGCCAATCTTTGTAATACTTGGCCTGTGGGAACGACTTAATCGATTTAGCAGCACGACGATCATCAACGTCGCATAGATAGCCAATGCGTGCTTTGCCCGTTTTGGCAAAGGCGGCAATGTCACTTTCGCCTTTGCCACCTGCGCCAATACCGGCTACTACAAGCTGGTCGCTCGGGGCGGTATAGCCTTTACCGCCAAGCACAAAGCGTGGCACAATCATAAAGCTAGCTGCCGCAGCAGCACTCTGCTTAATAAACTTGCGGCGCGAGGGGGACTCAGAATTCTGGTTCATAGTGGGTGAATAGAGCAGACAGATATAGAGAGCGGGAAAAGGTATAAAAATTATCCGGCAATATCCTACTCTAACCTTCCTACTAGGTCACTTGGCTCACCCAAAAAGGGCTAGCTTATTTCTTCCACTTTTGCGCAATGTCAACGGCCGTCTGCAACATATGCGGTTCCCACTGCTCTATTTTCCAGGCAGTTTTTGCTAAGGTTGATGCATGGAGCAAGCGCTGAGCTTCGTCAGAGGAGGAAGCCGTTTCTAAGATGTGGGAGAGTTGCAGCTGCTGCTTGTACAACTCCTCGTCTTCTATAATCGAGCTAGGTGGTAGCGGGTGCAACGGCAGGAAAGTATTGGTCAGCGGGCGCGAGGTGTGGTCCCGGTGTTTTGCTACCAAGGCTTGCATCCTCAGAAAATCTTGTCGAAACTGTATTTTACTGGGTTCTGTCTTCAAGCCATTACCTAGCTGCTCTAGCACAACGTATTTCACATTAGGGCACCTAGGTAGCGTGGCATCAAGTAGCTGAAAGACCTCTTCCGGCACGGCTTCATCATGCGTGTCTCGGCGCACCCTTCCGCCCGGCGCCGATACCGAACCTTCCCAGCTGCCTCCCGAAATGTGAATTTCCCGCACCCGATCCGTTGGGTACAACATCACTAGCTCTTCGAACGCAACAGAGAAGTTGTGCAGCTGACAGTATACATTATGCAAGTCTAGAATTAGAAACCCGTTTACTGGCTTTATTAGCTTTTCTAGGAAGGCGCCGTGTTGCTTTACTTCTTCAAGCGAGTAGGAAAAGGCTAGGTTCTCCAGTCCCACCGGGCACTGGCAGGCCTCATAAATTCGGCGCAGCCGGTCTTGGCCAATCCGCAAAGTGGCCTCGCAATAAGGCACATGCAGAGGCGCTCCATAATGAAAATTTTGGCCTGTAAAAAAGCCGAAGTGCTCCGTTATGTGATCAAAGCGAAACTGAGCTGCTAGCTGGTGCAGTTGACGTAGCCATTGCTGCTGTTCAAGCGTCCACTTACCCGATAGCAGCGAGAAAAACATCCCATGCCCCACTAGCCGATTGTGGTTGCTATAGGTGGTCAGTAGTTCGGTGAACCAACTGGGCACCTGCTCGGCCCAGAACAGGGTGTCGAATGACCACTCCAACGCTTCTACTTGGCCTTCTTCCAACAATGGGAAAGCCGCCGATAAAATATCAGCGTCTAGATTGCAGGCGATGGAAGCCAGCATAGTAGGCTCTTGCTCCATAATCAAGCTAGCAATTCAATGGTTTACCCCATCCCACAGGCGGGGCAGTTGACTGGTGTTTTGGCTGTTTCTTTGCCGTTTTTCTCACCTCTTTCGCTCTTAGGCTGGGGGTCCCCATTCTTCGTGCAACTGGTTGCGTGTACAGTTATGCCAACTAGCATGGCGCCAAGTAATGCTTTCGGAAGTTTCATATAAGGGTAATGTAAGGTGAGATATAGTTTCCTGTTTAGAGAAGAGACCAACACCAGAGCAGAGGTTGCATTACACTTTGCATAATCCCTGGTAAATTGTTTCACCTTGTAAACCATAACCTTAGGCATACACAAGCGAACTAGGCAGCAACAGCTTGCACTCGGTTTTAGGACTTACTGCAAGCGCAACAACACTTCCTGCCTTCTCATCGCCTTACACCCACAAGACCGTTTTCTGGCTGAGGCAGGAGTCTACACAAAAGTAAAAAGCTCGTTGGGGAATGCTGATGGCACTATTACTGCACAACGGAAGCTAGCCCTCTGACTGGCAATGTATTTCTTCTACTTCTACTCCTATGCAAAAACTATCCAGCGTATTGCTCATCGATGATGACGCCACAAACAATTTCCTGAACGAGCGCCTGTTACACCGCCTGGAAGTAGCCGACCAACTGATGGTCGCTGAAACGGAACAAGACGCTCTTTTTTTACTTGCTGAGTATGAGACCATCCCTCCTGCTCTCATTCTGCTCGACCTAAAAGTACCGGGTATGACGGGCATTGAGTTCTTGGAGCAATACAAAGCCCAGCAGCAGGAACAAGCTACGGTAGTAATTATGCACCCAGCCACGATGGATGCTCAGGACCTAGCGCTGGTAAACGGGCTACCTATTAATGGGTTAATTAGCAAGCCGCTTACAGAAGAGAAAATAGACCAAATCCTTCAGCTTCACTTCCAACGCGCGCTATCGGCTTAAACACTTCTACTCTTCTTTGTTTATTCCGGCCACAACGACGAGAAGATAGCCTTCTCGTAAGCGCGTGTTGGTTTCCTCACTAGCAAGCCAAAGCGTTGCTTTGGCTGCTACCTATCCTTTAGTGAATTTTATAGCGCTGTTGTACAATACTAAGTTTTAAGCTTATAATTTAGCTTTTTTAATACGCCGTCCCTGCCTTACCAACAGCCTTCTTACGCTGTTTTCTGTCCGAATGAAGTACTCTTTCTCTCCGTTTGCAGCTCTTGCTCCTACGCTGGTTCTCTTGCTCGCCATGCAGTTTTCTGCCTTGGCTCAAACGGCACAACGTCGTACCAGTATTGGCTTGAATGGCAGTGTATTGCAATACAAAGGGGACTTCGGCTCGGAGTACTGGCAGTTTACGCAGAAACGCTACGCGCCCGGATTGGCTATCAACCAGTACTTAACTAAGGGTATCGACCTAAATGCGCAGCTTTTCTACGGTCAGCTTACAGGTCAACCCAGCACCACTACTTCGTTTACCAGCACACTAGTCAACGCCAACCTAGGTTTCAAATTCAAACTGAATAATGGCTGGGCCTTATCTGAGAGGGCCGTCATTCAGCCCTATTTGTTTGCTGGTTCGGGCTGGACTTTTGTCAGTCGGACGGGACTGGCCGACGGTGTCCGTATCAACACTGAAAAAGGCTACGTTGATGTGCTAGCTGGTGCGGGAATAAATTTTCGTTTGGGTGGTGGCTTGGGCCTTTTCGTGCAAAGCAGCCAGCACCTACCAATGCATGCTGACTTAGATGGCCTGACCCAAGGTACCCCGCCGCAGTGGGCCGATCGTTTTTTGCAGCATACTGTAGGCCTGACAATCAACTTAGGCCAGGCACCTGATGCAGATGAAGACGGCGTAGCAGATCGGCTCGATCAATGCCCACACACACCAAATGATATCGAAGTAGATTCACACGGCTGCCCCCTCGACGACGATCAGGATGGCGTTCCGAACTATCAGGACCAGTGCCCTTCTATTCCTGGAAAAGCAGAGGTACATGGTTGCCCAGATAAGGATAATGACGGTGTGGACGACGTAGATGACGCCTGCCCGGACAAGGCCGGTCCAATTGAGCTACATGGCTGCCCGGACACGGATCAGGATGGCGTAAGTGATACCGATGATCAGTGCCCTGATACACCTGCTGGCACGGCTGTGGATGCGCAAGGCTGTCCTGCTCCAAGTGCCCCCTCTGACACAGTTGCCAGTAGCCAGAAGGGTACTGCAAGCCTTGACCTTGATGGTGATGGTATACCCAACACCGAAGATCGTTGCCCCAACCATGCGGGTCCAGCTTCCAACCATGGCTGCCCCGAAATTCAAGCGGCAACTCGCCAGCGTTTGCGGGAGGCAACCAAACTGATTGGTTTTGAGCGTAACAATGCGACGCTGCTGCCAACTTCTTACGCCACTCTCGATACCATTGCGCGCATTCTGACGCAGTATCCTAATTACTCATTGAGTATTGCTGGTCACACCGATAGTCAAGGCCCGGCAGCCTTCAACTTACGCCTGTCTCGCGAGCGAGCGGCCTCTGCTCGCCGCTACTTGCTTGAGCATGGGCTGCCAGAAGCTCGCGTCGAATGGCGCGGTTACGGCCCGCGCTATCCGCTTGCATCTAACAAAACCGACGCTGGCCGTGCCCGTAACCGCCGAGTAGAATTCGATTTGTTTTTAACTGGCGACCCTAACACTGCGCAGACCAAATATGGCAAAGAGCCAACACTTACTGCTCCAACCATTCCTAACAAGGGCAAAGTTACCCCTTTGAAGAAAAAACCGGTACATAAAAAGGTTGCTAGTAAGGCACGCTCGCGCAAACAAGTTACTCGGTCGAAATCGGTACGCACACCCCGCAAAGCGCCGAAACAACCTACGCTAGAGTGGTAACTAGCTTCTTACTGTATGAGTAACTAAGGTACCGCAAGCAAGCCTATGCGCCTAGGCCAATACAATTTCCTAGGCGCATAGGCTTGTAATTTGCCTAGCAGGCGAAGATGTTATTAGAAAGTACCCTTACATCAGTAGCTTAGCAAAGCTCTTGGGTGGGCGCTAAGGCGAACTACACATCGCCTCTTAAAGCATAGTGACCAAGCAGTTAGACGACACAAACAAAAAAGCCACCTAGCGAGCTAGGTGGCTTTTTAATGTGGCCCCGATTGGATTCGAACCAATGACCGGCTGCTTAGAAGGCAGCTGCTCTATCCAACTGAGCTACGGGGTCGGAGGAAAGTTCCGGCCCGGTGACCGGGGCAATGTGGTAAAATGTCGGGGTGGCAGGATTCGAACCTACGACCTCCTGCTCCCAAAGCAGGCGCGATACCGGGCTACGCTACACCCCGAAAACTAACTAGCAAGCTTTTCTTGTGCATTCTTCCTGAAACTAGTTCAGTTTTTAACACCTAAAAACTTGCTATAAAACAAAAGCGGAGAGAGGGGGATTCGAACCCCCGGTAGCCTTTAGAGCTACGGCAGTTTAGCAAACTACTGGTTTCAGCCACTCACCCATCTCTCCTAAAGAGGGCCCCTTCCGTCTGAAGAGTGCGCAAATATACGACTAGAATGGAAAAACAAACCCTGTGATAAAAATTATCTTTCAACATCTTTGCGCGGCGGCAGTAGAGTAGCTGATTAACTGAGTAGTTACCTATCAAAAAAAATATTCAATTAGGGGGTGCTACCGTCCGCTTACTCACCAAAGTAATCTAAAACTCTTGAATTGGGCATATCCGCTTTCCTGGCCTGAACTAACGATCCTCATCGCCTTCGTCGTTTTGTATATAGGGTATGCGGTACGTACCTGGCGCCTAGCGGCACCACTTGGGCAACGTGGTTGGCGCCTAGGCTGGAAGCTTGTTCTACGAGGATTAGCTTTCGCTCTGCTGACCGTAGCGCTACTAGGACCAGCCTACGGTGTAACACAGCAACCCGTCCGGACAGCCGGCAAAGATGTCTGGCTGCTCGTAGACTTATCGCGCTCCATGGACGCTTCGGACGTAGCTCCAACGCGGCTCCAAAAAGCTCAAGCTGAGCTTAGTGCTCTTATTAATCGTTTTCAAGCTGATCGGGTGGGCCTTATTGTGTTCAGCTCCGAAGCGTATGTACAGTGTCCTCTCACCTACGATCAAAATGCGTTGCATCTGTTTATCAACACGTTGCAAACCAACCTAATTACTGCGGGCAGTACAAATTTAGCGGCACCTTTGGAGTTGGCTCTTACTCGCTTACGTGCGACATCGCAGGCAGTGGGTGCGCCCCCGCGGGCGGCTGTGCTCGTACTCATTACAGACGGCGAGGATTTTGGGGAGAACTTAGAGCCAACCGTTCGGGTGCTTACTCGCTCGGGTGCCCGCCTTTTCACCATGGGCGTAGGCACAGTGGAAGGTATACGTTTGCTTCGCGCCAATGGCCGCGCCTTACGCGATAGTAGGGGCCGTGAAGTAGTGAGCCGATTAACGCCCACGCCGCTGCGCAGGCTTGCTGCCCAAACCGGAGGACAGTATTTTGAACTTACTGACCGCCGAAATGAATTTCCTTCGTTGGTAAATGCGCTAAACCGTGTGGAAGGTCAAGCCGAGCAAGTGCGCACCGTGTCAGTAGCCGACAACCGATACCGGTACCCACTGGCACTAGCATTAGCCTTATTGGCCCTGGACGTTTTGTTAACTATCAGAGTGATTCGACCGTGAAAGCTAGCTTGGCAATAGTGTTGGTGATAGTAGGCGGCTGGGGTGGCCTTACACGCGTACACAATCGGAATGAGGCGGTGCAACAAGCAGCAGTGCAGTATGCCCGTGGTAATTTTGTTGCTGCCGCCAATTTGTACCAGCAGGCAGTAGAGCAATATGGAGGGCACCAAGAAGAGTTACTGCTTAACTTAGCACAATCTTGCGCGCGTGCCGGTCGGGTTGCAGAGGCGCAGGCTTATTATGGCCGCTTGCTTACTAGTCATACGCGCACGGTGCGAGGTGCAGCGCAGCAACAACTAGCTGCATTACGAGCGCAACAAGGAGAGTATGCACAAGCCGTTGGCCTATTCCGTCAGGCACTACTCACGAATCCGCGCAGTTCAACAGCCCGCTACAACTACGAAGTGCTTAGCAACTACCTAGCTCAGAACGGCAACTCACCACGCATTCCTCCATCCGCTTCGCGCCGCCCAAAGCCTGAACAGCAACCATTTGATGCGTCGAATAGCCAGCCACAAGCAGGTGCGCAAGCTGGCAATGAGCAGCAAGGGCAACTTGATGACCTTACGCAGCCCGATGATCCACGTAATCCGGAGCAGACCAAGCAGGATCCAAACAGTAGGCGTGATCCTAACCAACGCAGCACGGCCGATGGTTCGAGCGCCCAGGGAGGTTTTCAGCCCGGCGTTGGCCCCCGACGCAACGTAGCCGGTGGCACTGAACCTGGTACGACCCGTGGGCTAGATACGGATGCCGAAGGTTCTGCTTCGGGGCGTCATCGCGCAGGCACTGACCCGGCTACACTCAATGAGGCGCAATTGCAAACGCAACGCGCCCGACTGCAACAGATGAATCTTAGTACTGGCCAAGCCCGGCAGCTGCTAGAAGCACTGAGCACCGCCGAACAACAGTATTTACAGCAAATTCCTCACAAAGCGTCTAGCAAGCCTGCCCCTGGTCAACCCACGTGGTAATTATCGTGCTTTGACAACGGGCCGGGTTAACGGCATAGCACGGAAAGTAGAAGGACCTCTCCCTTCTCCCTAGCTTTCGTTATTGCTTGTGCAGCCCACACGCTTTCTGGCTCCCTGATATTGTGTAGCCAGCACCTAGCCTAGCTATGCTTTTCACCCTAGCGCTCTTGGCTTGCCTCGCCTGTGCTTACATTAGTACCTTTTATTCCACCCATCTAGTACCACAGAACCACCCTTTTTATGCAGACCAAAGAAGTTTATATTGTTGCTGCTGTCCGAACGCCCATTGGTAGTTTCGGAGGCGCTTTATCGTCCTTTTCAGCCACCGAGCTAGGTGGTATTGCGCTGAAGGGCGCGCTGGAGAGAGCAGGCGTTGCACCAAGTGAAGTAGAGCAGGTGATAATGGGTAATGTCATTTCGGCCAACCTAGGTCAGGCACCTGCTCGCCAAGCGGCTCGCAAAGCAGGCTTGCCCGACACGGTAGAGTGCACCACTGTTAATAAGGTGTGTGCTTCTGGTTCCAAAGCCATCATGTTTGCGGCTCAAGCTATTATGCTTGGGCAGGCCGACGTGATTCTGGCAGGCGGTATGGAAAGTATGTCGAACGTACCTTATTACCTTGATAAAGCACGCTTCGGCGCCAAATATGGCCATGGCCAGATGATTGATGGCCTAATGAAGGATGGCCTTTGGGATCCTTACCACGATTATGCGATGGGCAACGCGGCCGAGAACACGGCCAAAGAAATGGGCTTCACCCGCGAGCAGCAGGATGAGTTTGCGCTTGAGTCGTACCGCCGCAGTGCTCAGGCGGCGCAAGCCGGCAAGAAAAAGGACGAGATTATTCCTATTACTATTGAGAGCCGCGGCAAGACGGTAGTAATCGAGGATGATGAGGAATATCTCAAAGTCGATTTTGCCAAAGTACCTGGGCTGAAACCCGCCTTTCTGAAGGAAGGAGGCACCGTGACGGCAGCTAATGCCTCCACGCTTAATGATGGCGCGGCGGCGGTATTGCTCATGAGCAAGGAAAAAGCCGCCGAGCTAGGTGTTACGCCGCTGGCCAAGATCCTGGGCTTTGCCGATGCAGAACAAGCACCGGAGTGGTTCACGACTTCGCCTTCCCTTGCTATTCCCAAAGCTCTCAAACATGCCGGAATTGCGGCATCGGAGGTTGATTTTTATGAAATCAACGAAGCTTTCTCTGTTGTGTCGCTAGCAAACAATAAGCTGTTAAACCTAGAGGGCACCAAAGTAAATATATACGGCGGCGCGGTGTCGCTAGGCCATCCGCTTGGGGCATCGGGCGCCCGTATCGTGACAACGCTAGTGAATGTGCTACGTCAGGAAGGCGGTAATATTGGCGTGACCGGTATTTGCAACGGCGGCGGCGGTGCCAGCAGTATTGTGCTGCAAAAGCTCTAGATTTTCAGTAAAAACACTAGAAAGCCCACATTTTTTTTGAAAATGTGGGCTTTTTTGCTATATTTTTAAACTTTTGAATTTATTTTTACAAAATTTGATTCGTAACACAACATATTCTGTTGCACCTTACCAATCAAGTTTATTGCCTTTCTCTACCCGCCACGACATAACCAATACCGATGAAGCCATTTAGCGCTGAAGCCCCAGGTTTGTATCGTTCAGAATTTGAACATGACTCCTGCGGAACCGGATTTATCACGACAATCAATGGGCATCGCTCCCACCAGATTATCAGTGATGCCCTCACGATTTTGGAGAATATGGAACACCGGGGCGCTTGCGGCTGCGACGCCGATTCCGGCGACGGAGCAGGTATCCTTTTGCAGGTACCGCACGAGTTCTTTTTAGAAGAATGTCTGGCGTTGAACATTCGCCTGCCCGAGCCTGGCTGTTATGGCGTGGGCATGGTGTTCATGCCGAAGAAAATTGCGGCCAAGGCAGAATGTCGTGCCGTTATTAGCCAAGCAGCTGAAAAGCTAGGTTTGCCGTTGCTTGGCTACCGCAAGGTACCTGTCAATCCGAACGGCATTGGCGAAACGGCGCTGGCAGCGGAGCCTGATATGGAACAGGTGTTTTTCTCCCGGCCAGCGCACATCCGCACCGCAGAGGATTTTGAGCGCAAGCTGTACGTATTGCGACGCTTCATCACCAAAACGGTGAATGCCAATTCCGACAAGCAGGTAGCTGATAGCTTCTATTTCACCTCGCTTTCCTGCCGGGTTATTATTTATAAAGGACAGCTGACAACTTTCCAGGTCCGTAATTACTTCCCAGATCTGTCGGATGAGCGCGTGACGTCAGCCTTCGGCATGATTCACTCCCGCTTTTCTACCAACACCTTCCCATCGTGGAAGCTAGCACAGCCCTTCCGCATGCTAGCGCACAACGGGGAGATTAATACGCTGACCGGCAACCTGAACTGGTTTTATGCCGGCTTGCGCTCCTACGCCTCGCCATACTTCTCAAAAGAGGAGATGGATATGCTGCTCCCGGTTATTGATAACAACCAATCGGATTCGGCCTGCCTCGACAACATCATTGAAGTGCTTCTGCACTCAGGTCGTTCGTTGCCTCACGTAATGATGATGCTGGTACCAGAAGCTTGGGACGGCAACGAACAGATGGACCCGCTGAAGAAAGCCTTTTATGAGTTCCACGCTACCTTCATGGAGCCGTGGGATGGCCCAGCCGCGCTTACTTTTACCGATGGCAAGATTATCGGTTCAATGCTGGACCGTAACGGTCTGCGACCGCTGCGTTACGTGGTGACCAACGACGGCCGCGTACTTGTAGCCTCTGAAGCTGGCGTGCTCACTATCGATGAGAAAACCGTGGTAGAGAAAGGCCGTTTGCAGCCTGGCAAGATGTTCTTGGTAGATACGACGGCTGGCAAAATTATCACCGACCAAGAAATTAAAACAGAGCTAGCTACCCGTCAGCCGTATGGGCAGTGGCTGGAGAACTACAAGATCCGGTTGGAGGAATTACCTGAGCCCCGCGTAGCCTTCACGGAGCTAGCTAGCGAGTCAGTGTTTCGTTATCATAAGGTGTTTGGCTACACCCGCGAGGACATCGAAACTATCATCAAACCGATGGCCCTCGATGCGAAGGAGCCCATTGGCTCCATGGGAACCGATGTGCCGCTAGCAGTCCTCTCCGACCGACCGCAGCATTTATCTAGCTACTTCAAGCAGTTCTTCGCGCAGGTTACCAACCCACCAATTGACCCAATTCGGGAGCGCCTAGTAATGAGTTTGGCGACTTTCATTGGCAACAACGGCAACATCTTGGACGAGGACAAGATGCACTGTCACTGCGTAGCCCTTCGCCAGCCCATCCTGACGAACCTAGAGCTAGAGAAGCTTCGCAGCATCGACACGGGTATGTTCAACGCCAAGACGCTACAAACCTACTTCAAGGCTGATGGTAAGCCAAGCTCCCTAAAGAGCGGTTTAGATCGGTTGTGCCGCTACGCGGAAGATGCTGTGGAAGACGGGTTCGAAGTTCTGATCCTCTCCGACCGCGCCGTCGACTCGGGCCACGCTCCTATTCCATCGTTGTTGGCTGTATCAGCTGTGCATCACCACCTGATCAAAAAAGGCTATCGTGGTTCAGTAGGCTTGGTGGTCGAGGCTGGCGATGTATGGGAAGTACACCATTTCGCTTGCTTGCTCGCTTTTGGTGCTACGGCTATCAACCCATACCTAGCACTGGCGAGCTTGTACACAATGAAAAGCGAAGGCAAGCTAGAGACGTCACTCGACATCAAGCAACTCAACAAAAATTACATCAAAGCGGTGTGCGATGGTTTGCTGAAGATCTTCTCGAAAATGGGGATTTCGACCCTTCAGTCGTATCACGGTTCTCAGATCTTCGAGATTCTAGGTATTCAGCAGGACGTGGTCGACCGCTACTTCACGGGCGCAGTTACCCGCATCGGCGGCTTAGACCTCGACAGCATTGCCCGCGAAACCCTCTACAAGCACAACAACGGCTTTAGCGATAGTGATTCAGAGCCACACTTGCTGCCCGAAGGTGGCATCTACCAGTGGAAGCGCCGCGGCGAAGCACACTTGTTTAACCCTCAAACGGTGCACTTGCTACAAAACGCAACGCGCACCGGCAACTACGAAGTGTACAAGAACTATGCGGCCTTGATCAATGAGCAGGGCAGCAAGATGTTCACCATCCGGGGGCTGTTAGATTTCGCGCACCACCGCGAGCGTATCTCCCTGGACGAAGTTGAGCCCGCAGAAAGCATCATGAAGCGTTTTGCGACTGGAGCCATGTCTTTCGGCTCTATCTCGCACGAAGCGCATAGCACCCTAGCTATTGCCATGAACCGCATTGGTGGCAAGAGCAACACGGGCGAAGGGGGCGAAGATCCGTTACGCTATGAGAAGATGGCGAACGGCGACTCGATGCGTTCGGCCATCAAGCAGATCGCCTCAGCTCGTTTTGGAGTCACGGCGCATTATCTAACCAATGCCGATGAGCTACAAATCAAGATGGCACAGGGTGCTAAACCCGGCGAAGGTGGTCAGTTGCCTGGTCACAAGGTAGACGAATGGATTGCAAAAGTACGTCACTCCACGCCCGGTGTAGGCTTGATTTCGCCGCCGCCTCACCACGACATCTACTCCATTGAAGACCTAGCTCAGCTGATTTTTGACCTAAAGAATGCTAACCGTGCTGCTCGCATCAATGTGAAGCTAGTATCGAAGGCGGGCGTAGGAACTATTGCGGCTGGCGTTGCCAAAGCTCACGCCGACGTGATTCTGATTGCGGGCTACGATGGTGGCACGGGCGCTTCACCTGTTAGCTCGATCAAGCATGCCGGCTTACCCTGGGAGCTAGGTCTCGCAGAAGCGCACCAAACGCTTGTACGCAACAAGCTCCGCAGCCGAGTAGTGCTTCAAACTGATGGCCAGCTCAAAACGGGCCGCGACCTAGCTATTGCTGCCTTACTGGGCGCCGAAGAATGGGGTGTGGCCACGGCTGCACTCGTGGCGGGCGGCTGTATCATGATGCGCAAGTGCCACCTGAATACTTGCCCCGTTGGTGTGGCAACCCAAGATCCGGAGTTGCGCAAGTTATTCAGCGGTCAGCCCGAGCATATTGTGAACTTGTTCCGCTTCTTAGCCGAAGAGTTGCGTGAAATCATGGCCGACCTAGGTTTCCGCACCGTCAACGAGATGGTAGGGCGCACGCAGTTCCTCAAAATGAAGGATGGTCTTGACCATTGGAAAGCGCGTCAGCTTGACCTTTCTGGGCTTCTAGCTCCCGTCTCAAATCCTTCCGGCGCCACCTTATATAATAGCGAAGCACAAGATCATGGCATCGATACCGTGCTCGACTGGGATTTGCTAGCGAAAGCCGGACCAGCCCTCGACGAGAAAACGCCGGTGTTTGCATCCTTCAAAGTCAAAAATACCGACCGTACGATTGGCACCTTGCTCTCCAATGAGGTAACGAAGCGCTACCACGGAGCTGGTTTGCCCGACAACACCATCAACTTCAAGTTCTATGGTTCCGCGGGCCAAAGCTTTGGGGCTTTTGCCGCGAAAGGCTTGTCATTTGAATTAGAAGGTGAGGCCAATGACTACGTAGGCAAGGGTTTATCAGGTGCCGAGCTAGCTATCTACCCAGCTGCTGAGAGCCAGTTTGTACCCGAAGAGAACATCATCATCGGCAACGTGGCGCTATATGGCGCTACCTCTGGCGAACTGTACGCACGTGGCCAAGCTGGCGAGCGATTTGCCGTGCGCAACTCAGGTGCAGTGGCCGTAGTCGAAGGTGTAGGTGACCACGGCTGCGAGTATATGACTGGTGGTCGCGCCCTTATCCTAGGTAAAACGGGACGCAACTTCGCAGCAGGCATGAGTGGTGGTATTGCCTGGGTATACGACCCCGACGGTGTCTTCCCCGAAAACTGCAACCCTGAAATGGTAGAGCTAGAGGGCCTCGATGCTGAAGATGAGGCTTATATCCAGAAGCTATTGCACAAGCATCGTCGCCTTACCCAAAGCCGCTTGGCTGACGAGTTGCTCAACAATTGGGCAGCAGAAGTTGGAAAGTTCGTGAAAGTATTTCCATCGGAGTACAAAAAGGTTGTTCAACAAGCACAGTATCAAGCCGCTCGCTAAGTCATGGGAAAAGTAACAGGGTTCAAAGAATTCGATCGGGAGCTACCCATTAAGTTGCCGGTTGTTGAGCGCATAAACAGCTATCACGAGTTCGTAGGTAAATATTCCGCGCCAGAGCTAAACCACCAGGCGGCTCGCTGCATGAATTGTGGTATCCCCTTCTGTCACTCAGGTTGCCCATTAGGTAACATCATCCCTGAGTTCAATGATGCGGTTTACAAGGAACAGTGGGAGGAAGCTTATAACATCTTGTCTTCCACTAATAACTTTCCCGAGTTCACAGGTCGTATTTGCCCAGCGCCCTGCGAATCGGCTTGTGTCCTAGGTATTAATCGGCCACCCGTTGCTATCGAGGAAATCGAGAAGCACATTATTGAAATCGCATATTCCAAAGGCTACGTAAAAGCAGCGGCGCCTCTACTCCGCTCCGGCAAAACGGTCGCCGTTATTGGCTCAGGTCCTGCTGGCCTAGCGACGGCAGCACAGTTGAACAAGGCTGGTCATAGCGTTACTGTGTTCGAGCGTGACGATGTGCCCGGCGGCTTGCTTCGCTACGGCATTCCTGACTTTAAGCTAGAAAAGTGGGTGATCGAGCGCCGCGTGCAACTGATGCAGGAAGAGGGTATCGTTTTCCAGTGCGGTGTAGAGATTGGCAAGGATATGCCCGCTGCTACCCTACTCCGAGATTTTGACGCCGTAGTGCTAGCTGGTGGTTCTACCATTCCACGTGACCTAAACATTCCTGGCCGCGAGCTCAAAGGCATTCACTTTGCCATGGACTTCTTGAAGCAACAGAATAAGCGCGTTGGGGAACGGGAAGTTTCGCAAGAGCCTATCCTAGCTACTGGGCAAGACGTTGTCGTTATTGGCGGTGGCGATACGGGCTCCGACTGCGTAGGAACTTCTAATCGGCAGAAAGCAGCCAGTGTTCGGCAATTCGAAGTAATGTTTCAACCGCCGAAGGAACGTACACAACACATGCCTTGGCCACTGTTCCCAATGGTGCTTAAGACGACCAGTTCCCATGAAGAAGGCTGTGAGCGTTTTTGGGGAGTCAATACAAAGGCATTCATTGGCGACGAGGACGGCAACTTGAAAGCTCTGCGAGTAGCAGATGTATCGTGGGAAACTGACCTGATGGGTCGGCCAAGCAAGTTTTCTGAAGTAGAAGGCTCAGAGCGAGAAATCCCTTGCCAACGAGTGTTTCTCGCTATGGGCTTCCTGCACCCACAACGCCAGGGACTACTGGAGCAGCTAGGTGTAGAGCTCGATGAGCGAGGAAACGTTAAAGCTCGCGAAGGCTCTTTTCAAACAAGTATTCAAAAGGTATTCGCCGCTGGTGATATGCGCCGTGGTCAATCACTGGTTGTGTGGGCTATTTCCGAGGGTCGAGAAGCTGCACGCAGAGTAGACCTGTTCCTCACTGGCAAGACTGCGTTGCCTAGCAAAGATGCAGTAAGCATGTTTGCGTAAGCAGGAAGATTTTTCTAGTAAGGGGCCTCGTTGTACTTACAACGAGGCCCTTTTACGTTCAGTGCTTCTGACTATTAGGTATAATCCTTCAATTCGAAAGACACTCAATATTCGTTACCTCTATCAGAAATGCTATGTCTATAGCAGTTTGGCGCGACTCTAGCTCGTTATTCTTGTCATCCTAGTTTCCAGTAAAAGAACTGCAGCTTTGTAATCACTAAGCTATTTAGTCTACTCCCTCCTATTCTACTGAGCAAGCTATAGATAGCCAAAACGAAGCTCATTTGAGTAGTGTGAACCTAGCTTTTTATATAGTACAAGCCTAGTTGTCTACTACAGAACGTACTTTATTGCACCTTTTCTCGTTTTTATTCGCATGAAACGTCCTTTCTTACTGCTTTTGCTTGTCTCCTGTACCTTCATCGCTCAAGCACAGAAGATACGTCGCCTTATCACCTATCGCGATTCCACAAACACTAGTATCCGAGAAGTTTACTCAGCCATAGTAGGGGCCGACACCATAATGGAAGGGCCCTATAAACGCTTATATCGTTCTGGCAAGGTAGAAGCCCAAACCCGTTACGCTGGCGGCAAAAGAGATAGTGCGTATGTAGAATTTCATCCAAGCGGTCAACGTCGCCTAGAAGTTACCTATCGGCAAGGTGTTCGGCAAGGCCCTTTCAAAACCTATTATGAGACGGGCAAGGTAGCGCAAGAAGGTGCCTATGAGAATGATCAACCCACAGGCATTTTGCGAACGTACCATCCCAACGGTGAAGTAAAGTTAGAAACTACCCTCACCAATGGTCAGCCTGCTGGTACAGTCCGAGAACTATATCCATCCGGTAAACCCAAAGTAGAAATTACTTATCAAAACGGTCAAGCGAACGGTCCAGTTAAAACATTCTATCCTAATGGTCAACTTCAAAGTGAAGCTACTTATCGGGGCGGTCTGTTAGCAGGTACCTACAAAACATATTACGATAATGGCCAAGTCGAAACGGAAATCTTAGCTGATAAGGCCGGCCGCGGTAGCTATCGTAGCTATTATTCCTCTGGTAAGCTGCGCACCGAAGGCAACTATGTAGCCGCCGCTTTAACGGGACGTAACATAACGAACCCTCTGGCTGATGACCTCACAAAACGCGCTACATCTTTAGCAGGTGGCACTAGCAATTTAGATGGTCCCGCAAAGGCTTACTATGAGAGTGGCGCTATTCGCAGTAAGATGACCTACCGCAATGGGACTCTCAGTGGGCTAGCCCAAGACTTCTTTGAATCAGGCAAAGTTGAGCGTGAAACAGATTATGCCAATCAAGCACGCGACCGTAAAGTCACGGCGTATTTTTCGGAGGGAGGAATCCACCAAGAACAGCAATTTAAAAATAACCTCCCTGTTGGCAATTGGCGCACCTTCTATCCCAACAGCAAGCAGATACAAAGTCAGGAGACTTATGTAGCAGGTAAGCTTTCAGGGGAAAAACTCATCTATTATTCTAACGGCACTGTGCAAACCCGCCTGACTTATGAGAATGGCCGACCAATAGGTCTTGGGCAAGAATTCTATATATCAGGTAAGCTCAAAACGGAAACCACATACGTAAAAGGTAGTAAGCTAGGTCCTTTTAAGCAACTTAGAGAAGATGGGACAACTGAAGTAGTTGGTGCTTATCGGAACAATAAAGAAACTGGGGTCTGGACATACTTCGGACCAGATGGAAAGACCATCACTCAAAGAAAGACGTTTAGAAATGGGCAAGTAGTTTCCTCTGCTAACAAGTGAAGCCTTTCCGGTATCATAGTAGGTTTTACTCAAGAAAAAAGTTTAGCTACTTGTTGCAATCTCAGATAGGTTTACTACTTTTGCAGCCCGTTCACGAGCAAATGGCCTGTGAAGTATTTGATAAGAGATTGTCGCAAAAAAAATTTTACGACAGTATTTGCAAAAGACGATCACTTGGTTGTAGTTTTGCACCCCGCTTCAAGGCCAACCCATAAAGGTTGCAGCGGGGCAGAAAAAAAGTTGTCAAAATAGTT
>NZ_MTSE01000032.1 GCF_002154225.1 Hymenobacter crusticola | reverse complement strand
GGCGGGTGTTCCCGGTAAGGTGAAAAAAGCGCAGCGGCTGGGTCTCGAAAGATGAGATTGATCCGCCGATACCTCCCTGTTTTACGCACTGGCACCCCGCTTGCCTGGCACACTCTTGCGCTTCTAGCGCGCATTCGTGCGGTTTGCCGCTATTTCCGCTGCCCCTCAGCCGCGTGGACGGGCTTGCCCCACGCAGTGGGCAGCACGCCGCAGTGCCGCTGGAAGAGCCGGGCAAAATGCCCCGCGTGGCGGTAGCCCACCGCCTGGGCCACTTGTGCGATGGGTAAGCGGCGGTGCAGCAGCAGGTGCTGGGCCCGCTGCATACGTTGCGCCACCACATACTGGTGGGGGCTTAGGCCAGTCGACTGTTTAAACAGCCGGCAAAAATGGTAGGGACTCAGACAGGCCATCGCCGCTAGCTGCGTTAACTCAATAGAATCAGCTAGCGCGCTCTGTACATACTCCTGAATCTGGCGCAGGCGCTCGGGGGCGAGGGTGCCCCGGCTGGGGGGCAGCGGGCGCGGCTGCGCACTGTGCTGGTACACGAGCTGGGCGGCCAGCATATGCGCCACCGTCTGCCCGTAGAGCGGCGCGACGCCCTCGGGCGCTTGCAGCATGGCCGCCAAACTGTAGCCCAATTGCCGGAGCAAGGGGGCCTCGCTACACGGCCCCGCTTGGAGTTCGAGGGGCGCGGCCGGCAGGCCCGCGGCGGCCGCCGTTTGCTGCAGCAACGCCGGGTCCAAGTCGAGTTGAATGGTTTGGATGGTCGTGGCCGCCGGGGCGCGCCAGGCCAGCTCGTAGGGCTGTTGTTGCGGGGTATTCAGGTACACACTGCCGGGCAGACTGGGGTAGCGGCGTCGTTGCCCCGCCCGCGTCAGCGTGAGCTGCGTGGCGCCGGTCAGCTGCACAATCAGTTGGGGCTGCGCCACCGGCTGCAGGAGCACGGGCTCCAAGGTAGCCGGCTTTCGGTGGAGTTGCGCCGTGAGGTGCGCCCCCTGGTAGTGGGCCAGCAGCTGGGTGCTCACGCGTTGGAGGGGGGGCGCCGCCGATTCGAGGGAAAGAAGGGTCCGTGCGACCTCGGGATCCGGGTGCACGGGGGGCGGAATGGGACTGGCGGAAGAGGGAG
This sequence comes from Hymenobacter crusticola, assembly GCF_002154225.1. GTDB lineage: Bacteria > Bacteroidota > Bacteroidia > Cytophagales > Hymenobacteraceae > Hymenobacter > Hymenobacter crusticola. Next base: position 37,536 of record NZ_MTSE01000032.1, on the reverse strand, counting down.
CCACAAGCGAAAAGGATAAAGCAGGCAGCAAGCTACGAGAAAAGATGCGCCACGCCTGCATAAGGGCAACGGACTAGCCGAGCAGCGGGATGGTGTCCGGTGCGGTCGCCGACGCAGGGCTCGAAACCACTCTGGGAACGAGCCCGAAGGCTTGGACATTTTATGGGGTCCCTTTACAAAATGTCCAAGCCAGTTAGACGTATAACATTCTGCGAAGAAGGAAGCCTTTATGGCTGGTCTTCACAATTGCTTTTGCGCTTTATGTCCTGGAAGGAGTCGGCTGAATTCGAGCTAACGTAGGTGACTTGATCCCCGATTCCGAATGGATCTACCTTAACTGTGATTTTAATGTGTGTCCCTTCCTTCGTGGTTTGCGTCCAGGCAAAGCAGGTGTACGTGAGCGGTTGTGGGCCTGTAAAGCAGGTGGTCGCAAAGCCGTTCTCTTTTCCAACCAGGTTCTGAAAATCTTCTGTTGCTTGCTGGCGTAGGCCCCAAGGCGTTAGCCCGAAGAGGCAATAGATCAGCACGAAAAGTAGGGCTAGACGAAGAATGCTCGACAAGGAGGTACGCATGATCCGGAACAAGGCACTAGGCGCAGGCTCATCAATCAGAGAAGATCACGCCAGAAAAGCAGGCTAGCTAGAGTTGCTTAGAACTAGACTCGCGGCTACTCTAGCTAATGATACTCCTGACAGTTGTTGCCACTGCGATTCTGATTCTTTTTCTACGCTGACGAAGTTGACGGTAGACATATAACGTTTTCCAATAGGACGTTCAGAAAACGTTATGAGCCCTATATCAACAAAAGTTAGAAAATACCGGCGGAGGCATAGCGAGCGGTCAGCTTAGGAAAGCGAAGCGGCAAATCTGTTACCTGCCAGTCCTGACCCAGCATCGGGCCCGCACACGAGTCGTAGTCATAAAGTGCCTGCCCATACTCCCAAGGTTCAAGTTGGTCGTTCTCAGGCCCCACTTTTCGGTTAAAGGCTTGATCCGCGACGCTCAGCAAGAATTCCCCCGTTTCGTGTACCGTCAAGTCCTGCGTGACTGCATCGGGTTGCCGCAGCACTTGGTCATACACCAGTGGCCCTTGTAAAATCAAGTGACAGCAGAAGTACAAAAAGGAATCATCTGACACATAGCCTTCCACCAGTTTTGCCATCGCTAAGGTGTCATAGTGATACAGCTTCTGGAGCCGTTTGCGTAATTGGAGCTCAAAGCCAATAATTTGTTTGGTCGTATGGGTGGCTAAGGCTTGGGCGAGCCATTCGCATTGCGCAAGAGACTGATAAGTAGTTGCTTCTCCCGCTTGCGTAACTAATTGCCAGAAGTTGGCTACAGGCATCGCTACTGCGGTTGGCTTCGGCAAAGGAGGCACCGGTTGCGCTTCACATGGTACGTGCAGAAGCCCTGCTTCCGGTTGGGTCGCTAAATTCAACTGCGCGAACAGATCTCGTTGAAAGGCGGAGCCATCGAACTGCGGGATCTTCAGGGTACTGATCTCTTGACAGACGCGCTGAAACGCTACCCATAGGATTTGCTCAGCGGCTTGTGGACTAGTTACCTGCATGATGGCAGCATGATTCAGCTTTATTTCGATTTCAAGCGCACGGCGGAATTTCGTATACTTCTTGTGCAACAGATAGCCTGTTTCAAAATCAAGGATGGGTTCTGCCATTCCTGGCACCCGGCCCACACAATTAAAGCCAATGGAGAACGAGAGCACGCCTTCTCCATAGGTCTTCGAGTGAAACCAAGAACGCAGATGCCCAAGCATAGGAGAAAAGTAATCGTCTTTTCGAGTGACGTCTCGTGTAACGGTGCACCAGCCAGTAGAGAGTACCATAGTTCGTTGTTGTGTGCGTTATTTTCGTCAGCAAGATCGCTTCACAAGGTCCCTAGCGCTTTTACCGATAAGAATCGAGGAGAGGGTCTCCTCCTGTAAATTCAGTTATGAGTAATAATTGATGTAAACTCCAAAAATAGACTTATTCCAAGTATTGTCCGAGAACACTTATTATATTTAGAAACTATTCCTAGAAATGGTTAAGCAGCTATTTGACGCTTTACGCTTGTAAATATTCTACTTACTACCTTCTCAGTAAATCTCTTGTGAGCCTAATGCGATCCATTCTAGCACCTGCTCAAAACTTTCACAGATCGGTTTCTCCTCCACGGAGCCATACATCTTGTAGATACCCGGTTTATCCTTCACAAAACCAAGGTGATGACTATGAATTAACCAGTCACAAAAAGGGAGTAGTTTCTGCTCATCACTCGCTTCATATTCTGCTTGAATTTTTTCTAAAGACCAGAGACTAAACATCTCCGGTGTCCAATCATTGGATCGAAAGCCATTTACCCGACGATAAAATTCCTTAAAGGCGAGTGGGAACGTAAACTGACAACGCTGTTCCACCTCCGCGATTAATTCGTGACTACTGCCCGTATTGAGCTGAACGTCCTGTGTTTGCCATAGGCGGATAATAGCTTCAAAACTCATCATAGTGCAGTGGAAGCGTTACTCAACGTAATTGATTAGTAAGGACCATAGAGCCTTTGTCGTATAAGTCCAATTATGTAAAGTAGAAGCAAGACAAAGGCTGATAACCAGGGGCTTATCAGTCGTTATATTATGTATTATGCGAGGGAAGACCAGATGCTTCCGAGAAGCCCGTAGGTGGCGTTGTAGAGGCTACCACCGGCACTAGGCTACTGGCTCCGCGGGTCGGTGATAGTCGTTGGCGAAGCGCAACAGTTCCTGCACGGTCTGCTCCGTGGCCTTCAACGGAAACACCAAATCCCGGATGTAGGCGATTCGGTTATGGTCGGCTACGTTGTGCCATTGCGCCACCTGGGTGAGATGAAACCGGATGGCGGCCAGGGCCTCTGGTACCACCGTCACCGCGGGCCAGTCCTGATGAGCCGCGTAGTACTTGGGCTCTTTAGCCCACAGCGTCTGCGCCGCCTGGTCTAGGATCTGCCCGAGCAGAGGGCTGCCGGCGACGGCGGAGGCGCCCGCTTCCTGTGATTCGAACTTGACAAAGCCGAGCGCTTTGGTCAAGGCGATTAACTCGTGAGTTTCAAAAGAAGTGAAGTTCATAGAATGCACTACTAGGTTACTATTCCGTCCGCAATAGCTTAATCGCAAGCTACGTCGTGGTGGCTACGAAACGCTTTTGATCGGCACTATATGGGATTTTTGGGAACGTTGTTGGCCCTCACGCTTGTAGCAGCCAGTCGCAGGGCTGTAGAGCGCAGGCATGTTTGATCGCGAGAAGGTCGTGGGGACTTGTTTTTATAAAAGGCCTTCTAGTTAGATAAAAGTAAGAAGTAGCTTATTATGTCAGCTCGTCCGTTTTCTCGAAAAAGCTGATTTACATACTACGTTTAGGCAAGAATGAGCCAATTCTCTATTTGCTTACCTTAAGAGTTCAAAGAGCAACCCGTGTGAGGAAGTCCGTGATTTACATGGGGCGAACCCCGCATCTTATGTCTTGACCCGCACGGGTTCATTTTGGAAGCCTGAATAGTTCAACTGGCCAACCCCGCGTGTAGTATGTTATGCTACCAAAATGAACCGCTCACCTCTTCGTTCCACCTGTTTTCTTTCCCTGCTGTGTGATGAAAACCTACGTTGGTATTGATGTCTCCAAAGACACCTTGGCGGTCGCTTTGCCCACCTCAGAGGGCTCGTGGAAGCTGCGCAACTTCCGCAACACGCCGGAAGCTATTCGCAAGCTCATCAGTGCTTTACCCGCTCAGCCACAGGTGGTGCTCGAAGCCACGGGTTCCTACTCGGTACTGCTCACCTACCTGCTGTGCCAGGCGCAAGTAGCCGTATCGGTGATCAATCCCAAGCAGAGCCATCATTTTGCCAAGTTGCAGCTCTCGGTGACCAAGACCGATGAGGGCGATGCCGTGCTGCTGGCCCGCTACGGCCAGTTGGTACAGCCACCGCTGTACACGATGGAGAGCGAAACCCTGCTCTGCCTGAAGCAAAAACGCACCCTGCTGCGTCAGTACAAGAAACAGCAGCGAGCTTTAGCCAACCTGCAGCATTCCTTCTCGCCTCTGCCCGTGCAAGATGAGCGGGTGCAAAGCAGTTTGCAGCAGATGCTGACGTACGTACACCAAAGCATTGCCGAGGTGACGGCCGAAATTGAGCAGTGGACGCAGCAACATTTTCCCGAGCAGTTGCGGCGGCTGACGTCTATTCGTGGCATCTCCACCACCATTGCCACCGCCCTGATTGAAGTCACCGGTGGCTTCCGTCAATTTCATTCCGCCAAAGCCTTGGCCAAGTATATTGGGGTGGTCCCGATCGTCTACCAGTCGGGCAAGACGCAGGTGACCAAAGGCATCTGCAAGACCGGCGATCCACAGCTACGTGCCTTACTCTACGTTGCTTCGTGGGCCGCGATCCGCTACAACAAGCCATGCCAGCTTCTGTATCAACGTCTGAAAGCGGCCGGTAAAGCCTCGAAAGTGGCGCTGATGGCGGTAGTCAACAAGCTGCTGCGCCAAGCCTTTGCCGTGGTGACCTACGAGCAAGATTATGATCCCGACTACCAACCTATTTTACGCACTAAAACTTGCTTTTGAACATAGTTCATATTATGACTTATACCCCCACTCTTGGAAAAAGGCGGTTTGCAAGGTGGAATTTCTAGTCCAAGTCTATAGAACTTACGGAAGAGAGCGACACTGCTGCGCTATTGCTACCGCTACTTGCGTAGCTTTCGAGCCTCCTCTGCTTTGCTATCCGTCTATGACTGCTCCGTACTCGCTTACCCGCTTCCGGCCTGCTATCTGGTTTGGCGTTCTGTTGTTATTGGTTATCGGTGTAGCGCGTACCATTACCAGCGCTCCGGTCTTTAGCCAGCGACCAGTCCTGCCCTACGCGATTACCTTCGACCTGCTTGTTGGGATACCTGGCCTCTTCTACTGGCTGGTGGTGCGGCGTTATCACCTGCCTGTTAGCAGTTTGGTCGGCGTAGTAGGGGCCTGTTTAGCGCTGGCTTACTGGCTAGTACTCGCTGCCCAACAGGCGCCTCTACAAGCCCTATACTTCTTACCGGCGGTCTTGGAAGGCGTCACGCTGCTCCTACTCCTGGCCAAAGGGCGGCGGCTCGTGCGTAGCTATCGGCTAGCGTACCAGCAACAGCCGCGCTTTTGGCCCTGTGCGCAGGTAGCAGTGCAGCAAACGCTTGGTCCCGCTGGTGTCTTACTCGTTGCGGAAGTCGAAATGCTGCGCTACGCGCTACTCGGCTGGTGGGCCAAGCCGGAAGTAGTACCGCAGGCCCAGGTCTTCAGCACTCACCGTGAGTCGGGCTTCACGGCCTTCGCCATCCTGCTAGGGGTTGCGCTAGCCGTCGAAACAGCCGTGGTACATCTACTGGCTACTTTATGGAGTACGAGGCTCGCGGGTTGGCTTTTGTTTTTGGAGGGGTACACACTCGTCATGCTCCTGGCCCACGGGCAAGCAGTCCGGTTACGGCCAGTGCTGCTTACGGCCGACACGTTGCACCTAAGGGTGGGCTTCGTCTGGCAGCTCACGGTGCCCGTGGCAGACCTAGTGGCGGTTACGCCTTTGCGCGACCAGCCTACCCCTGCCCTTGACCTGCTCAACCTAACGAAGCTCCTGTTCACGCCCCCAAACTTGCTCCTTACTTTTCACCAGCCCGTTACCGTGCACGGCCCCTATGGTGTGCAGCGTACGGGCCGGCAGTTAGCCGTGTACCTCGACCAGCCACAACAATTTATGAAAGCCGTGAGGCTACAGTAGTTTTTACAAGCTGCAAACCACCCTTTGCAGCTTGTATAAGGCCATAACAACGTATTTAAATCACCGTTTAAGTGAACGTTAATTGCGCAATTCGCCCGTTTTTCAGGCGCTTTACGGGTTGGTAATGATACCGCCCGTATTTTGATCCAAGACTTGAATTTCCTTGGTCGTAGAGTGGGCCAAATAGCCATATTCCTTCGAAAAGAGTTTCTTCTCGACCGTTACATCCCAAACCAGATACTCCGGATTGTACCGGATGGGGGCATGGAAAAAGGTGATGATGTGCTTTCGGGAGGAGAATGAAATAGCGAAGCGTTTGGTGAGCAAGCGCGCCGGGATGATGAACACGCTATCGTTGCGCTGCTGCAAGGTCAAGACTTCCTCCCTTGACGTAAAGACAATTTTATCAACGGGTTGTGGCTTGCCGTACCAGGACAGGTGGACCGTGATGGCGGGGTCAACGTCAGGCGTTTGACACAGAGCACCGACGAAAAGAAGCAGAAGCATCGTTATTAGGGAGTTACAAGTCGATAACACAGTGCTGGCTCTTTTTGCGATTCGACCCAAAATAACGCTGGTTCGGGTGAACAACAAAGGGCAGAATCCACGCATATACTACCATAAAGCAGATTCTCGGGGCTTTTGAGACAAGCCTACTTGTTCAGCAAAAGGAGGCTATGGATTTACGCCCGATTTGCTTGCGGCGAGTTGGTAAAAGGCAGCAACATGGGAAAGGAGTACCAGCGGCACTAGGCAGCTGGGCAACCACACGAAGGGGAAATACAGCACCGCCACATTGGGCTGCTCAAACGCCAAGCGCTGCAACGGCCCCGGCACCGAAAGTAGGGCCTGGACCAGGATGTTGAGCACGAGCCCCAGGCAGACCACGTTCCAGCCCAGCAGCAGTTGGCGCCACCGTCCTCGCCGTCGAAACACGAGGTAGTAGATCACTGGGGCACTTAGGCCGGAAAACAGGTCCCTATTGCGGCCTTCAAAGGTCATGAGTTGGGGCACCAAGTGGTAGTAGGATAGGACCCAGAGCACTATCTCCACCGGCAGGCGAATGGTGTGCAGCAGGGTGAGCCGCTCCAGACGCAGGCACAGCAGATAGCGCCGTCCGCGCCCGGTGAGCAGCAGGCCGGCCAGCAGGAGCAGGGGAGGTAGCAGCGCCAATAGCAGCCGGGGCGGCAGGGCCTGCGGCGTGGCGACATAAAACCCGTTTAGGCTCAGTCCGGCTTGCAGGCTCAGCCAGGCCACCAGCAAGGAAAGGGTGAGCCGGGAGCGGTGGGTGGCGCGGTAGAAGAGCCAGCCAGTCAGGCCGGTCAGCAGCACAAAACCAGCAGAAAGGGCAAGGGGGGCAGCTTCCACGAGGCGGGGCGGTTGGTCTGCCACAAAGAAACCAGGCCGTCAGAGAGTACTGCTTGTCAAATGACAAGAAAGAAGCAGCAGATTACGGGTTAAGCGTTGCCCCGTAGGCGACTTAAGGAAGAATCCGTCACGCCTAAGTACGAGGCGATGTATTTCAGCGGCGCGTGCTGCAGCACAGCTGGGCTCGTGCGCAGCAGCTTCTCATAGCGGGTGCGCGCCGTTTCCCGGATTTGGTCCAGCATCCGCTCCTGCAGGGTGGCCAGTGCCCCGACGAGCACCGAACGACCAAATTCCCGGAACTCGGGTCGGGCATGAAACAGCGTGTTCAACTGCTGATAGGACAACACCCACCCCTGGCAGGGGGTGAGGGCATGGATCTGCTGCTGGGCAGGGGTGCGGTTGAAGAACGACGAGGCATCCAGGGCCACGTGCCCACTCGAGTAAAACCGGGTAGTCACCTCGTTGCCCTCTGCATCCTGCACAAAAGCGCGCAGCAGCCCCTGGTCGAGGAAAAAATACGCATCACTCACCCGGCCGAAGGGCTGGAGCACTTCGTTTTTACGAAGTTGCAGGGGCGCGAAACTGCGCGCGATTTCGGTCGCTTGGGGTCCGTTGATCAAGTCCGCGCGTTGTAGGAAGTCAATGAGTTTTTCTCGGGTCATAGAGCCACAGGCTACAGGCGGAGGACGCTTCCACGCCAGTGCGCTTAGCCCTCCACTGTGCAACTTACCCACGAAAGAGGCCGAAGCCAAGACGGACACTTCTTCTTTGCGCTGTAGTCCAGAAAAACGAGCTTTGTCTGAAACAACTCCCATGAAAAGCAGCTTTGCAACGTGCGTAGGCGGGAGTGCTGATTCCTTCGAGTACGTTGAGCACTCGTTACCGTAGCGCTAGGCTGCTTTGTCGGACTGGCCAGATGTGTCGCTGAGGCTCGTTAGCACCAGGGGTACGAGGCCCCAGAAGATGGCCAGGTTGCGCGCCGCGCGTGGCTGGGACGGCAGCAGGTAACTCAAGGCCAGCAGGGTGGTGCCGCCCACCTGCCCAATACGCACGTGCGTCCGGAAGCTGATCAGGGGCCAGATGCCCGTCGGGAACCGGGTGATACTGCCCACCGTGCCTTCGCCCACCGCATGGGTCAGGATAATGGCGGCCGCCGGCTGGCTACGCCGCCTAGCCCACCAGGCGCAGCCCAGCAGCAAGGGCAGACAGAGCCGGTCGAGGAGGGCATGCGTGCGGGGCGAGACCAGGTCGAGGCGACGACGAGGAGTAGGCGCTGGTTCGGCTTGCGGCAACAGGAGGGTCATAGCAACGAAAGAAAAGAATCAAATCTCTTCTACTTACGCGGGGAGAGTATCTACGTTGGGCTAGGTACGCCTGCGGTGGAATACAGTACTCCCTCGTTTGCAAGGAAAGCTGAGCAGCTTCTGCTGCTCAGCTTTCCTTGCAAACGAAGAGTGATGTTCTTTCTCGTTGTCCGTTATCAAGCAGCAGGGGTGCCGTTACGGCTGCCCGTCCCCACCGGCTGCTCCGTAGACTTGCCCCGTGGCGTAGCTGGCATCACTAGCGGCGAGCTGCACGTAAATGGAGGCGAGTTCAGCCGGCTGCCCGGGACGACCCAGCGGGGTTGTTCCACCGAATTCTTTGAGCTTCTCCTGGGTCGCACCGCCACTCACTTGCAAGGGCGTCCAAATCGGGCCCGGGGCCACGCCGTTGACCCGAATGCCCTTGGGACCTAGCTGCTTCGCTAGCGACCGCACGTAACTCGTGGTAGCGGCTTTCGTCTGAGCATAATCATAGAGGTCCGCCGACGGGTCCGTGGCTTGCACGGACGTGGTGCCAATGATTACCGAGCCGGGCTGTAAGTGGGGCAGCGCCGCCTTGATGATCCAGAACGGGGCGTAGATGTTCGTCTTGATGGTCCAGTCGAACTGGTCGCTGGTGATGTCCAGGATCGACTTGTTGGCTTGCTGCCGCGCCGCATTGCTGACCAGAATATCGAGCCCTCCGAGCTGGCGCACAGCATCCTCTACCAATCGTTTGCAGAATGCTTCCTCGCGTAGATCACCGGGAATGGCAATGGCTTTGCGCCCTTCCTTTTTGATCAGGGCAATCACTTCCTGGGCATCTGCCTCCTCGGCGGGCAAGTAGTTGATGGCGACATCAGCGCCTTCTCGGGCGTAGGCAATGGCCGCGGCCCGGCCCATGCCGGAGTCGCCACCCGTGATCAGGGCTTTGCGGCCTTGCAGGCGCCCCGAGCCCTTGTAGCTGGTTTCGCCGTGATCCGGGCGGGGGTTCATCTGACTGGTCAGGCCCGGCCACGGCTGCGATTGGCTTTTGAACGGCGGCTTCGGATACTTCGTCGTCGGGTCAACTAGTTTGTTGGGCAATGCTTCTGCCGGAGAGGAACCAGCCGTAGCGGCGAAGAGGGGAGACACGGCGGCAACGGCTACACTGGCGCTTAAGCCACTGAGGACGGTGCGGCGGCTGATGTTCGATTCTTCTTTCATGCGCAATAAGATGATTTTTTAGGTAGATGACACCCCGTAAGTAGGTTAGGGGTAGGATTGCCAAGTAGGAGGACTCGGACCAGGGTGGCTGGTGCAAGCAAGACCAATTCGCCGCCTCTCGCCGCTGCTGGAGCGGCAAGCAGCGTGCAAGCTGTGGCGCTAGGCAACGGGTATACCGGCAACGGCTACGTCCTGCGGGACGGCGCGCCGCCCCCCGAAGGCAGCCGCGGCAGCTCCTAGACCAAGCCCCAGGGCCGCAAGCAGGGCGGCTTTCGAGAGCCCTGCCGCCGCGGCATCCCCTGTTTGGCGTGCCTTGACTTCGGCTTGCTGCTTGACTTGTCGAAACTTGGCTTGGGCCTGTTTAGCCGTGCGGATCCAGTTGTCGATCACCTGTTCGGCGTCGGCGCGGCTCTTGCCCGTGCGCTGCATGACTACGTTCACCGCAGCGTCGCGGTCGGCGGCCTCCCCGATGTTATCGGCGCGCCTGGTGAGCCGGTCAATCACGTCGTCGAAGTTGTCGCCGGCCGCTTGTGGATTTGTGGCGCTCTGGCGGGCTTCTGCTTGGGCGTCGCGACCCGCCGCTTTCGCTTGGCTGGCGAGGTTCTCGGGACTCAGTTCGGCTTTGCCCGTTTGGCGCAGCAGTAAGCGGGCCTGCTGCTTAAGGTCGGAGACATCCAGGCCGCGCTCTTTGAGTTCGCCCTGAATAGCTTGGCCCGCTTCGGGGGCCACGGCCGCCAACCCACGGCCCGCGCCGCTCAATGCCCGGCCTGCTACACCGGTTACCCCGCCGATAATGCGACCCACCGCCGTGGTGAGCAGGTAAAAGGTCAGCAGCGTGACCACCGCCCAGGTCAAAAGACCATGCAGCAGGCCATCCGTGGGCCGGGGCATGCCGGCTAGCCGGCTGGCTACCGTCGCTCCTAGGTAGAGCGAGCCTAGCATGCTGAGGATCCACCAGATGGCGGCCCCGAGGCCAATACCCGCCATCGGGTTTTGCTCTTCCAGCGGGTCAATGGTGCCCAGCCCAATGCCCAGGCCCAGCAAGCTGAGGGCGAGCTGCAATACGAGCGCCATCACAGCGCCCGCTAAGATCGCGCCCCAGGAGATGCGTTTAACAAAGGGGGCCGCCGCCGTCGTGTCAGCAGCAGAACGCGTGGCGTCCGTAAAGGCAGTAACCACCCCGTGGTCCTGCGTCGTCGTAATGGTAGCCATGTAGTCGTTGGAAGTAGGGCGGTCGGGTCAGACGGCCGCTAGGTGAAAAGAGGCTGGCCCTACGAGGCTGGGGGAGCGCTCACATGGTCCGCGTGGGAGGTTGTTTGCTTATGCTGCTTGCAAGCAGAATAATAAATATATGTTTTTCAGCAATTTACGTTTTAAACTACCAGGCCAAACTCTGTAGCTTGGGTAAACCGGCTTCCGGCCTTCCTCTAGGCAAGAAGGCAGACCAGGGACCTCAGCGGCCCCATCTGCCGCCAGTAACCCTTCCCTAAAATCAGTAGCCGGGCGGCTATTTTAGGGAAGGGACCGAACCTAATCGGATCAACTGTGGCAACGCCGCCCGTGGGGCTTACGAAAGTGCGTGGATGGCTTGGCGCATGTCGGTCCAGCTCAGTTCGCCGGCTACGTAGCGGGCGTAGAGCTGTCGGTCCGCCGGTGTGACCTTGATTTTCAAGTTAGGAATAACGTCCTGCATCTGCGCTAATGCCCACGCTCGCTGCGTGGGAGTTTGGACATTGGGGCCAAATCGTGCATCGTATGCCATACAAAGAACCGAGAAGGAGCGCCGTGGTACGCTGCCTCAAAGGTGCGAGCCAGAAAACCGCAACGTGCTACGGCCAATACGAGAATGACACTGCGGATTATACCTAAATTTTACAGCAGTAGCAGGGCAACGTAGCGTTGCAACTCTCCTACGTAGTGATCAATCTACTAGGCCACTAGCTAGGCGACAAACGTAGTACTAGCGCATAGTAGCGCAATAATAGGTGCAGCGTACGCCCACTGAAAACGTGCATTCAAGTGAACTAGAAACTGTCTTTTGGCTACGCTGTTCAGCAAAGTCACCGTTTAGGCTCCATTGTGGACGGCGAACCAGGCGTAAACGCACGAAAGCACTGCAGAAGTGATGGCCCGTCTGTACTAGTAGTGAGTTCTGCAACAGCCACGTGTGCTTGTGATACGTTATGCGTTAGCGCCTGCGTATGCTACCTCCCCGCCCTGACGAGAAGGTCGGAGCATTGTCATAGTATTATCATGCTCGTGCTCTTCTCAAACATAGATAAATTAGCTTCAACAAGTATTATATAATTAAAGTATTAATTTACTGTAGGTTGTAGTAAATAGCAGTACGTTTATAAGGCCTCTGCGGAGAAGCGATGTGCTGGTGAAAGGCGGTCATGTTTAGTCCCTTACCACTCTTATTCTTGCTTCTGTTATGTCTGTTATTTCTATTCCGCTACTGCACGTCGCTACAGGAAATCGAACTATTCGAATCATCTGTTGGCTAAGCCCCTTGCTGGTGCTGCTAGGCCAAACCGGCTTAGTGCAAGCGCAAGCCCTCACCCTTGCCACGTTATCGCCGGCGCGCAATGCGCTGGTTGCCCCGCCAACCACCAGCGTTACGGTTGACTTCAGTCAGCCGCTGAGCACCGGCGCCGCCACCCAACAAGCCCTTAAGGTGTTCAGCGCGCAAGCAGGCGGTCAAAAAGCGGGCGTGTCGGTCGTGACTGGGAATCGGCTTAGCTTCCGTCCCAGTCTGGGGTTTAAAGCGGGCGAAACGGTATTTACGACCGTCACGGATGCCGTGCAAAGCAGCAGCGGGCAGGCCCTGGGTAAGCCAGAAGTGTTTCAATTTACGGTCGCGACGGCCCCGAGCCCCGGTACCTTTAGCGGTGGTACAGAGGTCGCTATCAACCGCAATGCTTTCAGCAGCGTGCTGGGCGACGTGGATAACGACGGGGATCTGGACTTGCTCACCGCTAGCAGTAACGCCGCCACGGGCACCGGGCTGGTGAGCGTAAGCCTCAATGATGGCGGGGGCACATTCCGCCCCGGCCCGGAGGTCATGATCGGCAATGTAGCTCTGGCTGAATCTCATCATGTGGTACTGGGCGACTTGGATGGCGACGGCGACCTCGACTTTGCCGTCCCTACCAGCGACGGCCACACGGTGAGTTTATGCTTTAACAATGGCCACGGCGTGTTCAGCGGCACGCAAGAGATTGAAACGCCGTATGCCGCGTACACGGCCGCCTTCGGCGACGTGGACAGCGATGGTGACTTGGATCTGCTCGTGCCGCAATTGAGTCCTAACCTCAATACGGTGCGCGTGTACCTGAACGATGGCCGCGGCACGTTTAGTCGCGGCGCGGAGGTGACCGTGCCCCGGCAGTCCGGCTACGTAGCGTTAACCGTGGGCGACGTGGATAATGACGGCGACCTTGACCTGCTCACGGTAAATCCCGCGCAGAATAATGTGTCTGTGCGCCTGAACAACGGGAACGGGACCTTCTCGGGCGGCCAAGACATAGCCGCTGGCACCTATCCAACCAACATCGTCCTAGGGGACGTGGACGGCGATGGGGACCTAGACTTCGTAACCGGTAGTGGTACTTCTATCGAAACTACCGCCAGTGTGCGCCTGAACAACGGGAGCGGCGTTTTCTCGGGCAGCCAGCAAGTACGCGTAGGCACCACGCCGCGTAACCTCGCGCTGGGTGACGTAGATGGGGACGGCGACCTCGACCTGATGACAGCTAATACGAACAGTGGTACCGTGTCGGTGCGGCAGAACAACGGCGCCGGCACTTTCGCAGGCGAACAGACGGTCCCCGTCGGCTTGACGCCGCTGAGTGTCGCCCTCGGCGACGTGAACGGCGACGGCGACCTGGATGTGGTCGCCGCCAACGGCCTCGAGCAGACCGTCAGCGTGCGCCTGAACCAAGGCTTGGCTAATCCGGCCATCACGGGTATCGTGCCAGGCATCAGTCCCGTAGGCAGCACCGTTGTGATAAACGGCACTGCCTTTCTGGGGGCCACTCGCATTGCCTTCAACGGTGTGGCAGCCATCGACTTTATGGTAAACCGTTTGGGCACCCAGATCACGGTAACGGTACCAGCAGGTGCCACCAGTGGGCCTGTGGTTGTCAGCACAGCAGTGGGCAGCAGCAACAGCTTTCCATTCGAGGTAGGGCCCCTACTGACGGTGACCGCCTTGACCCCCAACCGTAATGCGCTGGCTCGGCCGCGCAACACCCTGATCGCTGCCACCCTCAGCCAGCCGCTCAGTCAGGGAGACGCTACCTTGCGAGCCCTGCACGTATTCAGCCAGCAAACAGGCGCTGAAACGGCCGGCTCGACTATGGTGAGCAGCAATATCCTCACCTTTGATCCTAGCACCGACTTCAAAGCAGGCGAAACAGTGTTTGTTACGCTTACCAAGGGCGCGCAGAGCACGAGTGGCGTTAGCTTGGCCAAACCTCAGGTATTCCAGTTTACAACCGCAACTAGTCCCAGCACCGGCGTTTTTGAGCTTGGTCCGACGCTCGCACCCGCTTCGTATTCGAGCGCAGAAGTACTGGGCGACGTCGATGGGGATGGCGACCTGGATTTACTGGTGGCCTCCTCCAGCGAAGGAATAGTGAGCGTGCGCTTAAATGATGGCACAGGGGCTTTCGTAGACTCCCGACAGCTAAACATAGCGAATCGAGTCGGTATAAAGCTAGGGGACGTGGACGGGGATGGGGATCTGGACCTACTCACGGTTAACGGGCAGGGAGTGGACGTTTATTTTAATGATGGTAGCGGCGCCTTCGCGAACCCACGAAGCGTAGCCGTGGACGGCGCCGTGTTTGACACGACGTTTGGGGACATCGACGGCGATGGGGACTTAGATTTGCTCGCAGCCGTTTTTTATGATCTATACAATAGTGGCGTTAGTGTGCGCTTGAACGATGGTACGGGCACTTTCGGCGATGCGCAGCTGGTGCGCGTAGGAGCAACCATCGTCGCGGTTGCCCTGGGCGACGTGGACGGGGACGGCGACCTGGATTTGCTCACCACGGACGGCCCCAGTAGAGCTGTGCAAATCAGTCTCAATACGGGCATCGGCACCTTTGGGCTCAGCAGCACGGTGACAGTAGGAGAGGACCCCGTCCGAACGGTGCCCGCCGACCTTGACGCTGATGGCGACCTCGATCTGCTCACGGTGAACCGCCAAAGCCATACCGTGAGTGTCTGGCGGAATACGGGTACCGGCACTTTTGCCAACCCCACGAGCGTATCCGTAGGACTTTTGCCCTTTAATCTAACAGTCGCCGATCTAGATGGGGATGGGGACCTGGACTTTGTTACCCCCAATGCACGCGCTAATTCGTTAAGTGTACGTCTTAACAATGGTTCCGCTCAGTTCACCGCGAATCAGGAGGTATCCGGCACAAACGGTCCTATCAGCGTGATCCCAGGTGATGTAGACGGGGACGGGGACCTAGATTTACTGGCGCTCAGTGGCGAAGGCCGCGTGCAGCAATATTTTAATGTAAATAATGATCAACTCATTGTCACAGCCCTCTCTCCGGCACCCAACACGATAGCCGCTCCGCGCGCCACTAGCGTAGGGGTAACATTTAATCAACCCTTGCGCAGCCAGGCGGCCACGCAAGGGGCCTTGCAGGTATTCAGCCAGCAGGCGGGGGGCAAGAAAGCCGGCACGGCTACCAGCACGGGTCCTACGCTTACCTTCGACCCAACGACCGACTTTAAAGCGGGCGAAACCGTCACGGCCACGCTGACGAGGGCTGCGCAGAGCAACAGTGGGCAGAATCTAGGTCGAGCGCAAGTCTTCCAATTTACAACGACCACGCTCCCTAGCCCTGGCACCTTCAGTGGCGATTCCGAATCCTCCACGGACAACGGACCGGTGAGCGTTACGGCCGGCGACGTGGACGGGGATGGGGATCTGGATTTGCTCACGACTAACCTCGGCAATGTCAACAGCCCCAATGGCCTAGGCAATGGTACCACGATCACGGTACGCCGTAATGACGGTACTGGCACGTTTACAAACGCGCAGCACTTGACTGTAGGCCGCGGCCCTACCCAGGCCGTACTAGCCGATCTGAACGGCGATGGTACCCTCGACCTGCTCACGGCCAATAGTAGTAGCGCTACCGTTAGCGTGCGACTAAATACCGGCAGTGGCAGCTTCGGCCCGGGCGCGGAGGTAGGCAGCGGCAACATCCACGGCATTGCCGTCGGTGACGTCGACGGCGACGGGGACCAAGATCTGCTGCTGGCCGACTACAACGAACCGAGTACCGTGGCGATTGGGCTAAATAATGGCACGGGTACGTTCCCTTTCTTTGACTTCTCTGCCGCCCGGCGTGTCTCGGTCGGTTCGCGGCCCATAAACATTGCGCTAGGGGACGTCGATGGCGACGGCGACCTGGATTTTGTCACGAGCAGCTCCAACGGCACCACGGTGAGTGTGCGCGTCAACAACGGCACCGGCATTTTCACGGGGACCCAAGAGGTGGGGGTTGGCTTTAATCCTATGCAGGTGGTGCTCGGCGACGTGGATGGGGACGGCGACCTGGACGTGGTCACTGCCAACTACTACAACTACTTCAATCCCGCCATCAACTATACCAACAGCACCGCCAGTGTGCGCCTGAACAATGGCAATGGCCTCTTCGCCGGTGATCAGCAAGTAGCCATCGGCCGGGGAGCCCGTAGCGTCGCCCTGGGCGATGTGGATGGGGATGGGGACCTGGACCTGCTCGCCCCTAATGAGTTGACCAACTCGGTAGGCGTACGCCTGAACAATGGCAGCGGGGCGTTCAGCGGCAGTCAGCAGGTAGCTGTGGGCGATAACCCTACCTACCTTGCCCTAGCGGACCTCGACGGGGACGGTGACCTGGACTTCGCCACGGCTAACTTTCTGGGTAACACCTTAAGCGTGCGCCTGAATCAGGCCGCGGCGGAACCGTTACTCATCACGGCGGTATCGCCTAGTCGCAACGCCGTAGCTACGCCACGCCCCACGCCAGTGGCCGTTACGTTCAACCAACCCTTGCGGGCAAGTAGCGGCATGACTGCGCAGGCCCTCCGTGTGTTTGGCACGCAGAGCGGGCGCAAGGCCGGTTTCTACGACGTGAGCAGCAACACGCTTCGGTTGGCGCCCACCGTTCCCTTCAAGCCGGGTGAAACGGTGTACGCGACCGTCACCACGGCGGTGCAAAGCAGCAGCGGGGCTCCCCTGGTTACACCCCACGTATTTCAGTTTACCGCGGCGGCCAGCCCGAGCACCGGCCTTTTTAACACCGGCCTTAATCCCGTGGTTGGCACTACTCCCCACGGTCTTGCGGCCGGTGACCTAGACGGCGATGGCACCCTGGACTTCGTCACCGCCAATCTGAACAGCAACACCGTATCGGTCCGCTTAAATCACGGAGCCGGCAGTTTTTCGAGCACGCAGGAGATTAGCGTCGGGCGGGGTGCGCGCAGCGTGGTGCTGGGGGACGTAGATGCAGATGGCGACCTGGACCTGGTGACCGCTAACAGCCGGACGATTTTTCCCGGTACCGTATCGGTGCGCCTGAACAACGGCGCGGGCCGTTTCGCGGGCACCCAAGAAGTGGTCGTCGGTGACACCCCGCACGCCGTAATGCTCGGCGACGTAGACGGGGACGGCGACCTCGATTTGCTGGCCGCCAACTATACAGCCGGTAGCAGCCTCACTAGTAGCACGGTGTCGGTGCGCCTCAACGACGGGACGGGCTCGTTCGGCGGCACACAGGAAGTTACCGTCGGCACGCGCCCCCTGAGCCTGGCGTTGGGTGACCTAGACAATGATGGCGACCTAGACTTTGTAACCGCTAACTCGAACACGACCACCGCCAGTGTACGCGTGAACGATGGGTTGGGCAATTTCTCTGGCATGACGGAAGTGCCGGCGGAATTCAACCCAGAGGCGGTTGCGCTGGGGGATGTAGACGGGGACGGCGACCTCGACCTCACCACAGCTCATCGGGCGTCCGGTACCGTGAACGTGCGGCGAAACGATGGCCGCGGCAATTTTACCGGCACCCAGCGGCTTCTGGTAGGAGCGACACCGCATAGCATCGTACTGGGCGATCTTGACGGGGATGGCGACTTAGACTTGGTCACCGCGAATACCGGCAGCAACACAACAAGCGTGCGCTTGAACAACGGTAGCGGTACGTTCAGTGGCACGCAGGATGTGAACGTGGGGGCGGGACCCTTGGGCCTCACGCTGGGGGACGTAGACGGCAACGGTACTTTGGATTTGCTGACGGCCAGTAGCGCCACCAACTCGGCTAGTATCCGCTTCAACGGCGTCACCAGCCTGCAAGCGAAGGTTTTGGTGGTAGCGCCCGCTCATCTGCAGGATCAAATTAGCCTCTACCCAAATCCGGCGCATGCCCATGTACGCCTGCGCTTGCCCGCCGAGCTAATCCAATCCGGTATGCAGGTGCAGGTGTTTAACACATTAGGGCAACTGGTGCTGGCGCAAGCCCTGCCGCCGCAACAGGAGACTGAGCTATGGCTCGCGGCATTGCATACAGGTGTATACAGCGTGCATCTAACCACGACACAAGGGGTAGTTATCAAGCGTCTTGTCATTGAGTAGCCTCTTAGCGTTGGAGTGGGCAGGGGCTATTCGTGGTTGCTGTCCGCCTTTTTCCCAGCCGCTAGCGTGTGATGATTCTTCCACTAAAGAGGTACGCTTATTACTTGTTCTCTACTCTTTCTTGAATATTGAGGTGGTCGAGCTATGCCGTATAGAGTTAAGACGTAATTTGAGGTGGGTTTTGAAATTGTTGGCGATTAGTCCTGTAACGCCTAACAATCCTTAAATTAGAAAACGTTATGGTGGTCAAGGATTGCTTACGGCGGGATAGCGCTGGATAGGGGCTTCAACTTCACCAAGATATCTTGTTCAAACCAGCGCTCGGCATCGGCGCGCTCTTGCCGGGTCAGGTTCCAATTGCCCCGGCGTAGCGGAATCGTTGGGGGGAGCAGCGTAACGTTTTCGATAAAGAGGCCACAGTGCACCCTATCTTCGCCTCAGTTAGCAATTGCTAGGGAGTAGAGGACGCGCCCATTGACCGCTTTCAAAGTCCACAAGGGCTGGTTGTAGGACGTACCGGTGGGATACTGCAGTTGCTTGAACGCCTGTGCTTCGGTCAGTAGCGGCCCTCCTGGCGCTGGATAGTCGATGGGCATCTACTGTCGCCTCGCCGATCGCACTAGGCGAATCGTAGTACTGTCGTAGCGGTTTTGCAGATAGTGCTGTCCCCTAAGCGCTGTCTGTGCTCCTGTTCTAAGCTCCGCTCCCTTAGGAACCTACCTTTAAGCAGCAGAACCGCTACGTGCGGCGCGCAGCCGATCCACGAACGCGAAAAAAGGCATGTTAAGCTGCTGCGCTAAGGCTAGTAATTGCAGCAATTGGCCTGGCCCACCTACCCAACCACTACGCACTAGGTGCAGGTAGGGCTCCGCTATATCCTGGTAGGGCAGCTGCGTAACGGCAACGGCCTGTTCTACCGCCGCCAACGCTATTTCAACGGCCGCTGCTGTGGGCAGCAGTTGTTGCAAGTGCTGTTCAAGGGTATGACAATGATAAGCTTTAGTAGAGCGGAGGGCGGTCAACATAGGAAGAGGCATTAAAGAAAATGCAGGTAAATATAGTACTATTTTTATTTATACGTAGGCATGTCTACTAGTAAATTTGCACTATGCCTTGTTACGTGGCTTCGGGTCGTGCGGCGAGAATACCCCCTTCCAGGTGGCGGAGCACTTGAGCTGCCGGCCAGATGGCTTGCCCATCGGGTTCCCTAACCGCCGACGGCGCGTACCAGTACGGCGGCTTTCGCGAATGCCCGCAGCGCCGAACGCTACCTGGTAAAGACCAGAGCTACCTCCCACTAAGTAGCAGGTGGGACGCGCCTGAGTTGTCCTAACAACCGGCACAGCTCAGCTTCGACAAAGGGTTTGGTCAGACATGCACTCATGCCAGCGGCCAGATAGCTTTCCCGATCAGCTTGAAAGGCATTGGCGGTTAAGGCCAAGATCGGAACCTGGGCGCGGGCCGCGACGGCATGCTGGCGAATCGCCCGGGTTACTTCCAGCCCCGTTAAGCCGGGCATCTGAATGTCTAAAATGGCGACGTCATACGCCTGTTCCTGCAAGCGGGCCAGGGCCTGGGGGCCATTGTCTACGGCGTCCACCTGGACGCCCCAGTGTTCCAACATGACGGTCGCCAGCCATTGATTGACCAGGTTGTCTTCCGCCAGCAGCACGCGCAGGCCGCGCAGTTCCGGGTAGGTGATCTGTTCCGCCACGGGCGGTACGGGCGCGACCGTGGCACGGGGAAAGGACAACGTAAAGAAAAAGGTGCTGCCCTGCTCCAAGGCGCTGCGTACTTCCAGTTCCCCCCCCATCTGACGCACCACCTGCTGGCTGATCGCTAACCCGAGGCCTACCCCCCCCCCGCGCAGGCGATCCTGTGCGGAGCTCACCTGCGTGAACGCCTCGAAAATCGCTTGCTGGTGCGGCGGCGCAATGCCAATCCCGGTGTCCGTTACCCAGAAGCGTAGCGTGAGCGTCGAGCGCGTATCTTCAACCACGTCCATCCCCAATTCGAGGTGGCCCTGCTCGGTGAACTTGATGGCATTGCTGAGCAAGTTCAACAGCACCTGGTGCAAGCGGTACGCATCCCCCAGCACGTGCGAATCGGCTACCGGCGCGGCGGTTAGGAGCAGGGGAAGTCCTTTCTCCTCGGCCAGCGCCGCCATCAGCTGTTGGGCTCCCTGTAAGGTAAAGGCTACGTCGAAGGGCTTCTCTTCGAATGATAGAGGCTGCGTGGTAATCTTGGCCATGTCCAGCACGTCATTGACCAGCGCCACCAAGTGCTGCCCAGCCCGCTGCATGGTATGCAGGTATTCGTGCTGGGCGGAAGTTAGTTCCGTTTTCGCCAGCAGCGTTGCCATGCCGAGCACCCCGTTCAGGGGCGTCCGGATTTCGTGGCTCATGCGGGAAAGGAACACTTCCTTGGCGCAGGCATTTGCTTCCGCCGCCTGCTGAGCTACTTTCAGCGCGGTGATATCGGTTTCGATGGTTAGCACTTCTACCGCCCCGTTCCCCCGCACCAGCGGCCGCTTGTCC
Organism: Hymenobacter crusticola; assembly: GCF_002154225.1. GTDB lineage: Bacteria > Bacteroidota > Bacteroidia > Cytophagales > Hymenobacteraceae > Hymenobacter > Hymenobacter crusticola. Next base: position 16,686 of record NZ_MTSE01000032.1, on the reverse strand, counting down.
ACTTGCAAGTAACGCGTACCTGCGGGCAGTACAGCCAAGGTCTGTTCCACCTGGAAGGGTTGCTGGGTAGCCCGTACTTGCTGGTCCCAGGCCGCAACGTCCCGGAATGGTTCTGGGACTTCGCTCCCATGGGTTTCGCTGCCTGACGCAGGAACCGCTTCCTGCCGTGCGGCGGCATAGGCGGCGTTGGCAAAGGAAACCGTGCCGTCCACGGCCGCTACATACACCTTATTGGGCAGCGTATCCATGACTAAGCGCGTGAAGGCTTGCTGCTCGCGCATGAGCGCCTCGCTCTGGCGCTGGCGCTGCTCGGCGGCGTGACGCGCGGTGATATCCAGGCCCGAGTGAATCATGAACTGCAGGGCGCCATCCGGATGCAGCACGGGCCGGAAGCGACGAAGCCACTGCCGTGGTTGTGAGCCCTGCGATAGGGTCTCTTCCCACGTTACTTCCCGCTGCTGCTGGCGCGCCTCGTTAAAGGCGCGTTGCCGCTGCTGGGCGATGTGGGCCGGATAGTGCCGCCGCTGACAGGCCTGCAGGTTGGTTTTGCCTACTAGCCACTGCCGAATAACCGGATCCGGTTCTGCCGCCGGGTTGATGAACACGTAGCGAAAGTCCGCGTCGAGCACGGCGACTGCTTTGGGTAAGTGCGCCAGAATCGTTTCGAAGAAGCGTTTTTGCTCAGCGAGTTGGTGCGTTTGGCGCGTCGCGGCGGCGAGTTGTTGTTCGAGCACCCTACTGGTGGCTTCCGCGGCGGTGAGCGCCGCTTCCGCGTGCGCCCGTCGGGTTTGTTCCACGGCGAAGCGTGTCGCCCAACTCGCCGGGTCCGCGTTGGGTAAAGGGGTATCCATAGGCTTGGAAGGCAGGCGCGTAATGCTGTAGGTGACTGGTCTTGAGTAAAATAGAAAAGACTTCAGAAAACGTACCAAGATCAGCCAGGATCTTGCGCAGAAAGCAGTTGGCCGTTCCATAGCCTACTTACCTACAGCCAAGGCAGTATCCGGATTACCAGTCGGCTTGCCGCAGATACTCGGGTTGCAACAAGCGGATCCCCTGCGAGGAAATTGCTAGCAGGCCATCCTGCCGAAACTCACTCAAGGTTCGGCTCAACGACTCGGGCGCGATGCCAACCACAGCAGCGAGATCTTCGCGCGACACGCGAATACAGGAGGTTGCCTCATCGGCTCCCCCTTGGTGGTGCAGCCCTAACAGGGCGTTGGCGACGCGGCGACGCAGGGGCTGGTAGGCCATATCCAGCAATTGCTGCTCGCGGGCGCGTTTGCGACCTGCTAGCAGGCGAATGAATTGCTGGCTTACCTCGGGCAAGCGCACCCGTTGTAAAAAGTCAGCGGCCGGGATGTAGAACAGCACACAATCCTCTATCGCGACGGCGGACTCATGGTAGCACGCCTGTTCGAGCAGGGCCTTATAGCCGAAGAACTCGCCGGGTTGATAAAAGCTAGTAATGAGCTCTTTGCCAAAAGAAGTGGTCTTACTTGTTTTAATACGACCTGATTGGATGAAATACAATCGTTTGGGTTCGTCTCCCTCCCGATAGATACTGTGCCGACGCGTCACCAGATGCGGCGTACGATCCGTGACCAGCGAAGCTAAGGATCCCCCGACGGACACCGCCGCATGCCCGGTGGCCGTCGGTTCGGCCGCCAGCCGGTGAAAGCGGGTGAGACGCCCCACGATTGCTTGCAGGAGTTCCCCTGCAACGACTGGCAGGCAGAGATAATCATCGGCGCCGGCTTCCATGGCCCGCCGCATAGCGGTCCACGTCGCCGTCGGACCCAGGAGAATGAAGGGCGTCGCGGCCAGGGAAGCCGTACACCGAAACAAATGCAAGACGCCATAGCCATCCACGTCGGGCAACTCCGTGGCGCATAGGACCAAAGCCGGTTGGCGGTGCTTAGCGGATTCCATGCCGGGATATCCCTCGCCGAAAGAGACCACCTCGTACCCAGCTAAGCACAATAAAGACGTGATGGCGCGGCGCTGCTCCTCGTGCGGGTGCAGTAGGAGAAGCTGCATCACCTTAAAAGAAGGGAGTAGTTGTCTGCCAAATCCATCATTTTTTAGTAGTCCAGGAAACGGGTAGAAGCCGAGTTGATTTTCATCACTAAGCGCTTGATCAAAATCAAGACCAATTGTGACGCTAATCATAGTGCAAAACGGCTATATTCCGGAAGTTTGTGCCGCATTCACCACCCGAGATAAGGGCAAGGCCTCCTTACTGCTGGGGCGGTAGCGGCTACCGCCAGCAGGCGCAAAAAGCGATGGTGAACCAACGGCTTGCATAACCTCTAGCGCTTTGTCCTCCCGCTAGAGGACCCCAACTTGTTCAATAACTAACCTTATTCAAATCAGATGAAACACACGCTACTTGCTTTTGACACCGACTCCATGCCCGGCAAAGTCCGCCACACCCTGATGGGTCCTGACTACGGCTATACACACGTTCTAGAGACGACGGAGAAAGAGATGATCTTGTCCTTGCCAGTCAATGTCGTAGCGCATCTCACGAAAAGTCCGGCACAAGCGCTTGCGGATACCCAGGCGATTTGTCAAACCCTAGGCATTGCCTTAAAGAAGTGCGTCGTTCTGGAGGTGACCGAGTCGCTTGCTGTACCTGCGGTTAGCTAGCAAAAGGGTCTTGCCCAACTTTTAGGGGTCGGGCAGTAGAGCGGCGAGCCGGACTCCTGCCACGAGTGAGCGCCGGCAGGTGAGCCCGCCCCCGAGGGGTTGCCTGCCGAGCGGCCTATCACCTAGAACATGCCGCGCCCTATGCGCATGGGCTGTTGGCTTTGGCCAACGAGTACCCGCAAAAAAGGCGCCTCTAACCCGCTACTTCGATCTGCAAGACGGATTGAGGCAGCTTTTAACACGTATCTAGGTGCTAGTACACAGAAAAGCCCTCGCTACTTGGCGAGGGCTTTTCTGTGTACTAGCACCTAGATACGTGTCATCCAACCGCTCGCTTCGACGTTCAGATCTGGCGCGAGCACTGCTGTTATTCAGGATGTAGAATGGTTGTCCTCCTTTAATTGTACAACTCATCCTGCCTAAACAGGGGCATTAGGAAGGCGTAAAACCACCCGAAAACAGTTTAAAAAACTTGTTCAGTGCTCCGAGTATAAGCTTCGCCTCTACTCGATGAGAAAGTTGTACTCTAAAGATTGAAGATCGACTATGCCCGCATATTCATTCGTGACCAGCACCCGGAATTCCACTTAGATCCCTGACCAAGCTAAGTGCACGCATCTACCAAGAGAGCCTGTGTTGTCCTGAAAAAGTGAAGACGAGACCAATGCTCCCCTAGCTGGCTCAGTTAGGCAAATGCAGATATGACGAGGCAGGCTATACGCCTTCGAGCGAAAGCCGCTCGAAGGCTAAGCCGATATATTCTGGGGTCAGCACTTTGCCTTTGCGGTCGTTCCAGGCTCCGACAGCCTGCACCAGCGAGGGCACATCGTGTGCTTCGCGGGCATCAAGTAGGTAATCAACGGTGGCCAGCAGTTCCATACCGAGGGGCGACTCGAAGCCTTCGATGAGTTGAGTAAGATGGGCTACTTGCTCCTTCTGCTGGTTGGTGAGATGTTGCGCCATATAGGCATCAATCTCTGGGAATTTCTCTTCCATCAGCGTCAGTTCCGCAAAGGGCTTGGCTTCCTTGTAGGCCATCCCGCGCAGGTAGGCACCATCCATACGCTGGAGCACGAAGCTAAGGTTATGGGCAAAGGGGCCATATTGGGCCTTCTCGAACTTCAGCTTGAGAGGCTCGCCCAGACGCTGGAGAAAGTAAGCCAGCTTCTGCACTTCAATCAGGCTGAGACTGTAGCCGAGCGATGAATAAGCCCGCATAGCGGCCAGCAGCATAGCGCGGGAAGGAGTCAGCTTTTGGGCGTCGGCGGTGGGTTGGCGTTCCCGCTTGGAAACCGTATCGGAAGGCTCGTAGAGGTAGATGGGAATCGTAACCTCGGCAAGGGACTGCTCGATGATGGGCCGCACCTGGTTCCAATTTAGCCCCCCATTGCCGCAGCCCAGGGGTGGCATGGCTACCGAGGTGATGCCATGCTCCGCCATGACACGCTTCAGGTCTGCGAGGCCTTCAGTGATGTACTCGATACGGGAGCGTTCCTTCCAGTGCCGCTTGGTGGGAAAGTTGATAATGAAGCGCGGACTAACCAGCTCGTGGGTTTCGGTGACGAACATTTCGCCTACGCGGACACGCTGTTCCTTACAAGCTTGGCGGTAGAGACGGTAGTTGAGGTCGAAGGCCTCCTTGAACTGCAAGGCAATGCCTTTCCCCATTACCCCCTCCGTATTGACGGTGTTGATAAGGGCATCGACGGATGCTTGCAACAAATTTCCTTCTGCTTTCAGTAACATGAGGATGGGAATGAGCTTATTCGTAGTACCAATCTTTGACTACAGCCACGGGCAGTATTAAGCCAGCCTGATAAACCATTTGCTCAACCTGGGTGCGAATATGCTCAGTGAAAACACCAATTCCAACCAAAGCATTCACAGGCACAAAGTTGTGTACCAATAATTCAGCTTGTTTATGTCGTTGAAGATGAGGGTTCTGAATAGTTGATTTCCACATCGGTTTTGCATAAATATCAGCCCATTCCAATGATGCAAGGTCGGCAGGGTCGGTATAATATTGGTCGTCGGTGGTAAGTATGTCGTAAGCGTGACCGGCCGTAAAAACAAAGGGTATATCCAATTGCTGAAGGTGTTGGACATGGCTGACAAGGTATATAATGTCGGCTTGGGGGCTGTGTTTGCTGATGCGAAACAACATAGGGCCACGTGGGCCCAAGTAAAACGGCACGTAGTCGTTTAGGACGCCACCTGGGGGAACGGGTACCACTCGGTTTCCCCGGCGGCTGGTCAGGTCAGCGTCGCCAATATTACGGTAATTAGTGACTGGTGGGGCAGAGTGGTTGCGACAAAACAAACCATACTGCAATGTAGTCAGGAGATTATCGAGGTGGGTTATCCGGTAGATGCGAGTGGGAATCGGCTGAAGCATGAACTGCCCTGGATTAAGAAAGCTACTATTATAACTAATAAAGCTCTGGCAGATACTCGTACATGCTACATAAGCGTGATTTTACAATCCGTGAACAAGAAGCACAACGAGATTGACAAGTCTGCTGAGTCAGCAGCCCGTAGTTGGCTTACTCGTGCACTCGGATCGAGGTAGTCAGCACTGCGGCAGTACCTCTAACGCTGCGCTCGTAGAATCGAGGTGGGGGATGCTACAATAATGCCCAAGTTGAGAGCCGGAAACTCGCGAGTGGCCCATATTTATCAACTTAGCCGGTGCTCAGGTCAGCATTACGGACGACTTTGACTGCTACACTCACCAACGGCTACATTCCTGCATTGCCTATTAACTACTTTATAATGCTCATTAACTTTTTTAACAACAACCTAAACTATTCCGCGCAATTAGACCACCTCAAGTTTACTTCATAATAATGATGATCTATCAAAATTATGTAATCAGAAGTAGCCATTAGCGTTGATAGGTATCTATAACTCGCTGCTTATCCTTGTACTTAAGAAGATATAAATTTCTATTAGTTCGTCTTATTTAACTGTTTGTACTTGATTTAATACTTCTCCCAAGTCGTTTCGACAATCTGGGCGGCTTAGAAGATGATCAAACAAGTCTAACGCTTTCTTACTTCCCTGATTATTCATTCCTTGATGTGACAAGCTCGTATAGGCTTCAATAAGTATTTCTAAGCCTTTTTTCGCAGGCCAATACGTTTGGTCAACTGGAATCTGGTTGAAGAGCACCTGTAGTACTTCTACGCACTGAGCTGGATAATTATGGACACTCTTCGCCAAATACTCTATTAGAAAATGATCTCGATCGAATTCCGTGGCACATACTTCCAAATAGGATCCTATTAATGGGAAGATAAGATTAAAGTCTTCGGCTGGAAGATGGATAAAGGTAGAATCATAGGCGCGTCGGAGCTTTTCACCAGGTGCAGGAGTAAGGAAGAGTGTAAATCCTTCATAGAAAATATGCTTATCTGGCCAGTTCCCGTGTTCATACCCATCCATAAGCAATTCCAAAGAAGTTGCACGGAGTTCAGGATCAACCTCCCATAAGGTATTCAGCAACTCTCGGGCGCCAGGTTGTTGATGCCCCCATGCTACTGTCAGAAGTTGTGTGATTGGTTTATACGCCTGCGGGCAGGACATAGCTTGTTTAAGAAGCGCCAATACGGCTTCGTAATCGCGCCAAATTAAGTATTGTAGGGACCACAACCCGGGTTCGAATAAGGCGTAGTCAGTGCCGACTAGATCTGAGAGCAAACTGAGGGTTTGTTGAGGAGATACCTTAGCATTCAATAACATAGCTAAGTAGTGCACGGCTCCTGCTCGAACATAGCGAGACCCTTCCGCCGCTACTAATTGTAACGTAGCTAGAACTTCTGGCAGGACGCTAGCAGGTATTGTTTCACTAAGTATATGATAAGCTGCATTGCCACCTTTAGAGTTGAGGCCAGCCATCAGCAACGTTATTCCATCACCAGATACAGTGGTAGAAGAATCTAAATTGGCTCGGATAACAGTGAGGTTCTTCCGGATCTCATCCGGGTCAACTTCTGGTTTCTTGCCTGTTATTTTAGCTATGGCTGTACGGCGCAAGTTCTGAACGGCTTCGCCCGTAAGCAGATGCCGTTGGTGGGCTTGTTCAATCAAAGGGGATGCTACTTCAGGAGATACTTCATTCAATGCCGATAGCAGCCGAGGAACGCTTTCGTCTTGATGTTCAATTAGGTATTTTAACAAAGGGACATAACCCACTGGATTTGCTTTCACCAGCTCTGCTAGGTGTCGACAAAGACCCTTATACGTTCCTGCTTCCTCCCAGAAGCGATCTTCTTTCTTACGGTACTTGCGTAAGGCTTGTAACCAATTACTAGAGCCTAATACCTCCACCTTCCACGACAAAGCAGGGGAAGGATCACTCACCTGAGTGACTTTTTCCCTGGCACTAGGTTTATAAAGAGGCACCTTTGTCCAGCGGCGCTGTAGCTGTTGACTTAATTGCAAAAGTGCGGGAAAGCTTATCAGCCGAGCAGGCGTCAAAGCAACTAGATAAGGTAGAACAGCTTTGCCAAAATTATTACGTCGTATTCTACGTCCGGAGTGCTCATAAACCTCTTCATCCACTAAAACTGAGCGACTGCTTAGGGTAGCTGCTAAAGCCATACGTTGCTCATATGTAGCACTATCCCATATAGCAGGTAGTATTTGGGAGGTTAAATAGCCAAGGTATGTATAGGCAACAGTCGTAAACCAGCCTAGTTTTGTGAAAAGCTTGATAGCATCCTCCCTGAAGTCTGTGGGGTGCGTACTAATAGCAATCAACGCAAGTTCTACCAATACTTTCGTGCGACTATTCGCCCACTTTCTTATTAGTTGCCTGTAGGGCTCCGCTTGCCATTGTGTTGGATCAAGTATATGCTTCCGCAGGTAATGGCAGATTGCCTCTGGCGCATTATGCGGTGTATCACTTTCCCTGTATCTCCGTTCTAAGAAGAATGGCTGGGGAAATAGAAGGTATTTTCTGGATTGATCCCATTTCGCAAATTCCCGGTAACGGTTTTCTTGTTTAATCCATGTGCGTAGCAGCTTATTACTGAGTTTTACTCCTACGGCTGGCGCTGTTTCATATAATTTTTCTACTATCTCCGCTTGAATGTGGTCATCTTGGTGAGCATTATGGCCGTGTGGAGTAGGCCAAAGGGCTAATTCTTGATACACCTTAGTAGCCGTCCAGTCTGGTAAGGATTCAGTTGCATCTACTAGTATGTGCCAGAATCGAAATTGCTGCGCCGCTGATAAAGGGCGAACAAAGGTTGCATCAAAAAGAGGAATAAACAGTGGTATATTGAACTGCTTCAGACTTCCCAATAACCAGATGATCCACTCACTTCGATGTGGACTAACTGGAAATGAGCTAATATGCTGGAGAGCTACTGCAGGCATCTGATTAACTAGATTCCAAAATAAGGCTCTGCCGATATGCGCTTCGTTCAGCACTGTCAATGTAGGTACTAATGCTTCAAATACTGGAGAGGCAGCTAACCATGTTACCCACTCCTTGGTACGTGCAGCCTCGATAAAAGGCAATTGCAGGACTTTATCTGGTAGGATCAGGTGAGCAACCAACTCTCGCTCGCTCACTGTTGGCGAGAGCTGCGAAGCGACATGCTGGAGCAGCAATAGCTTAATATGAAACCGACAGTGTGGCGAGGTAAGTAGTTGCTCAAGTGCCGTTGCATAGCTGATCGGATTTTCGTTGCGTAAATAGAGCAACACTTGTTGGATCAACGAGCGCTGAAATAGCCCTTGGTTAGAAGCTAGTACGAAGTTGTCCAACGACTGATCGGAGAGGACAAACTGACGAGCAAAGAGGTATTCAAAGAAGGTCTGGTGGAAGAAGCTGAGTTGTTGTGGACGTTGGCTGGTGAGAGCCAGTACCCCACGACTGCACAGGTAATCGCATACTTCTTTGTCCTGTTCTTGGTAACGAAATGCTGGCAGCGTTAAGGTTTGAGCCGTGTACATTGCTTCTGCCAACTGAGTTAAATAGTGTTTGACTCGAGTAGTCTCAATCGTAATGGGCAGCCGTTTACGACTCACTAAATAGTGATCGAAGAGAAGATGATATAACTCTTGTACGCTCGTGATAGATGCCCCAAAACGCGCTTCATCATCCAATGCGCAGTAAAGTGCTAGATGTAAAGGCACGCGAAGTAAGTCTAGCAAGGCAGGAGAAAGACTTGAAAAATCTTTGTGGACGGCAGTTGCTTGCAGTGTTTCTTTTACTTGAGCGTAACTGAGAGGGGAGAGTTCTACCCGTTGTGCCTGTTGAAAGGGTGCTAAGTCAGGATCATAGGTTAGATCGAATGTTCGGCAAGAGAGAACAAGTCGAACGTGTGATAGCTTGTATAACTCATTAAGCAATTCTGTATAACTTCTTAAAGGGCGAGGATCGGCTGATAAGCACAAGGATAGTGCGTCGAGTTGATCGATTAACACCACTGCTGGGCGTTCAACTGAGGCGACAGAAGCCAGTGCCTGCAATAGTGGATAATGCAAGCCGGCTGCCTGAATCTGAGTCAGCAATTCGCCTTTGGTATTCCCTTTTACTCGATCAGCCTTAAGACCTAACACGGGAAGATGGTGCTCCCGCAGTGCGAAGTAGACATCGCGCAATAACACCGTTTTACCTACACCGGCGCCACCAATCAGGATTTTGCTTTTCTGCTTTGCACTTGTCAGCTGAGGCTCATCTAGTGGTAACAGCGGAGATAATATCCAGTCTACGAGTTGAGTAACTTCTGGCCGAACAATGTGGTGAGGAGGTAATTGCCCAATGGTAGCAGGCTCGTTAGCGAGTGAGGAACTGGTCTGGTGAAGTTGCTCGAGTACTGCTGCTTGATTAGGAGAAACTACGAGCGGATGACCTTGGCGAAGTAGCTCTTGACGAATAGCTTCAGGAGTTAGTGTTCGTTGGCCAGCACCGGCTTGGAGAGCTAATACTATCAAGCTATTTTTAACGGCTTCTACATCCTCCACTCGAGGTTGGAGCCGAAGCATGAGGTTTTCCTCGATTAAATAAGCCGATTCTACCCGGAGCGATACTCGCTGTAAAAACCGTATAGTATCATCAAGAGATGCTTTGAACGTTTCTTTTAAATAAGTAGCGATAATTTCGAAAGCCTTCATGGGACCATGCCCCATATCCGCTGCAAGCGTGGCCAAATCGCTGGAATGAGCGCGCTCTATACAGTCCTCTAGATCTCTATCAATTGGTGTTTGGGATACTAATAGTAGGGTGGCATCATTATCAAATTGATATTGATTGAAGAAATCCGCTAGGATATGACGATCTCGAAGTTCTGCTGCATCCCAACTTCCCTTCCCATCCCGATACTTTAGACTCACATACTCAACGGAAGCGTCCTTATAATAAATAACTAGATCATCTATCGCACTCGGTTGAGGTGATTTTGATGAGGAATCACCAATAGCTGGTCTCGGAAGCAAATACTTATGTTCTTCTGGCCTCAGTGTAGCTACCTCATCCGTTACAATTGCGTGAGCAAAGCGGGAAGCAGTATATAACTGCTGGTATTGAACACCTGAGAGATTTGCTGAGCCTCCTTTTCGAGACATATTGTTGGTAGGTGAATGTTATCGTACCTAGTTACGTGCTAAGAATACTAGAGATGAGAGCTTTGTAGCGCCCTCTTTTCAACTTCAGAGAATGAGGAGTATTCTTTATTGCTATTTGGTTTCAAATGGACCATGCCACTTGATTTATTGGTGATTGATAACGACTCACTGCTTCCTTATCAGTAAGAAAATGCTTTTTGATAACTTTGGCACACCCGCTTGATTGGAATCACCCTTTTTGAGCCGGTTTTCGAGCTGTCCTTTTTGATAAAACGCTGCCGAAGGGCTTAGCATGTAAATCAGCCCTTTAGCAAGAAGTACACTAAGCTAAGTGGGGAGGCAAGCGAGCCCTTAGCGCTTCAGTAATCGGTGCACGGTCATGGGCAAGAAGAGTTGACCGCGGCGGGTGCGATAGCCGGCCATGTTTAACTCTTCCGCGATCTGATAGAGAGTGTAGCCTTGCGCGTGCAGCAAGCCCGCTAAGCGCGCGGCCTGCTTGCTGGGCTGATAGTCGCGGGCATTCTGTTGCCGGACCAGCAAGCCTTTCTCGGTGGCGGCATTCGTCATGTTGGCTGGCGTGCCCAGCACGGCGCCGCGTGCCTTCTTGGCGGCCAAGGCATCTTTGGTGCGCTTGGAAATCAGCTCGCGCTCATGCTGGGCAATCACGGCAAATAGCCCCACGGTAAGGGTATTGGCATCCGGCATGTCGCAGCACACGAAGCTGACGCCCGAGTCGCGCAAGGTTAAGATAAAGCCCGCGTTGCGGCTGAGTCGGTCGAGCTTGGCGATGAGCAGCGTACCCCCCTGCTCCCGGGCGGCGGCGAGTTGGGGCCGCTGGTTTTTGCTGCCACTTTCTACTTCCGTGAAGGCGGGCAGCAGCTGGGCAGGACTTGGCACGAAGGCCTGTACGGCGGCTTGCTGGGCTTCGAGGCCCAGGCCGGATTGGCCTTGGCGCAGGGTGGAAACGCGGTAGTAGGGCACGTAGCGGGTATTCATAGAGCCCGCAAGGTACAGCTTATAACATTTTCCAAACGAGCGTTTACAGTATGTAAAATATATACCTTGCCGGTAGTTTAGACTTTTGTACTCCATGGCTCTCGCTTCCATGATTAAGTTTTATACTCCTTATTACAGAGTTTCCACCCAGAAGCAGGGACAGTCAGGTTTGGGCCTCGAGGCCCAACAAGCCGCCGTGCGCGCTTTTGTGGTTGATCCTAGGCAGTTGCTGACGGAGTTTGTCGAAGTGGAGAGTGGCAAGAAGAACCAGCGGCCCCAACTCCTGGCGGCCATTGCCGAGGCGCGACGCACCGGCAGCACGCTACTCATCGCCAAGCTCGACCGGCTCTCGCGCAACGCCGGCTTTATCTTCGCCCTGCGCGACTCGGGCGTCGACTTCGTCTGCTGCGACATGCCCGACGCCAATACGCTCACGGTAGGCTTGTTCGCTGTCATTACTCAGCATGAGCGCGAAACCACCTCTAAGCGGACGAAGGATGCTTTGGCGGCTAAGAAAGCCCGCGGGGCGGAACTAGGCTCGCCGCAGAACTTTACCGCGGCGGTCATTGCCCAAGGACAGGCGGCCATGCAGCGCAACGCCCACCAGCATCCGTCCAATCAGCAGGCGGCACAGCTCGCGGAGCTGCTGCGGGATACTGGGCACACGCTCTGGCAAATTGCGGATAAGCTCAACGCTTCTGGCTATCGAACTCGAAGAGGGAATAAGTTTCAGGCTACCAGTGTATTACGGCTGTTACCTGCAAATGCTAAGTGAGCAATAAACAAAAAGGGAATAGCTATTCTCAAAAGCAATTTTTCTTGGTTGTGACTTATACTCATATATTTTCAAACATATTATATCAATAGTTACCGAATTCCCAATCAGCTTTGCAATTTATATAGTCACTGTAAAGCCATTTTATAGTATTTGTTTATGAGTTTTTAAAATAAATATTGTATAATTTAGCATAGTGCTAGCTTTAGTCAAACGTATCGAATAGTGCAAGCACTGCTATTGTCAGGTCTATTATTTGCCGTCTATCCTCCGAAATTAATCTGTTTTTTTGCGCCCTCAGCAAAGCATTATGAGCAATTGATTTATATACACAAGCTGGCTTTTTAACACAGAATTTCAAATTTCTCAAGGATGTAGTATTACCACTTTCAACGATTACCTTAGGAGATTCTACTAGCAGAGGTTTGATCTGAAGATTTGACAAAATTCTTTCTATTATTATTTCATCATTTCTGTTGAAAACAGGTTTATGGCTTGCCCTAATGAGAGCGTCAGTCAAATTTCTGGCTCCAATTTTTACATAGCTCATAGTAGATTGTAAAGACTTATGACCTAACCATTTACTAATTTCAAGGAGATTCATTCCCCTCTCATACAATTCTGTAGCAACAGTTGCTCTTGCCCGATGACTTGTTATACGGCCTTTAAAGTCATACTCACTAACACCTGCTTTGCGACATAACAAGGGAATAAGTACCTTATTCAAATAACCTTTACTTATTAGCCTCCCATTATAAGAGAACAGATAATTTACTAATCTTTTAGACAAGTAGTCTTCCTGTTTGTCCGTCGAAGGCCTGTATTTTTGCCATATTATAACATTTTTGTAGATGGAATGAACCGGTTTCTCAAATGATGCGCCCGATTTATTATCTGGAACGCATATCATGCAAACTGGAACCGGTAGACTGTCATTTTTTTCTTTGAATTCTGCAGAAATAAGTCGTACGCAACCTACTTCCAAACGTCTGATTTCATCACTTCGCATACCGCTATGTACCCACAAATCTGCTAATGCACGTACCATTGATAACGGATAACTTATCATTTTTTTGCGCCTTCCTTGTTTTCCACCTCCTGGGTAATCTTTAAAACCAAGCAGGTCTTGCTCAGTTAATGATGCTGCGGCAGTAACTAGTTTTTCCCAAATTTCTTTTTGTATAACACGTGGATCTGTCTCAATTAATCTCAGTATATGCTTTGGCAACTCGAGTGAGTTATTAAAATTAAATTTTTGATTAATATAAATATTATCTTGACAAAATGCTAAGAAATGGCCAATAGTATTAACTATTGCGAGTTGCGAGGCTGGTTTTAATGGTTTTCCAAAATTTTTCGCACGCGAACGATTAGGATTTCCCCACTGACCACTACGCATGTTTATCACCTCATTTCTAAATGATCTTGCCATTTGGGGTGTCCACTGATGTGGCTCAGCGGTGGCGGGATACGTACTGGCAGCCCAACGTGCTGCCTTCTCAAGGTGGCCTCTATATTGAGCTTTAGTTGTGGCCAGAGCATCAGACTGCTCGATATACTGTTCAATCAATAAAATCCAATTTGCTGAAACGGTGTCATCTACTCTGGCTCTTTCGACAGGCGTATCTTGCTGAATACTCCCCTCAAAGGAAGGTATTTTTAAATTGTAAAGAGCCTGTAAAACAAGATCACAAGCATATTTTAAGCGTTTAAATTCCAATGATTTTATAGATACTTGTTTCAGTATGGACGGAGTCAGTTGCTCTAAGGTCGGCTGACGATTAAGTAGCAGAGCCATGCAAATGCAAGTCCGTATCCCTGATATATTCTCTTCTGTCTTACCAACACGCTTTAACTCAGCTCTTATTTTTATGATAGCATTTTCTATTTCATCATCACCAAAAATCCGTCTTGCAGCTACAACAATCGCCGATTGACAATTAGAAGCTAAATGATGAATTGGAATTTCTCCTAGCAGATAAACCAAGGCTATAATATATGGTCTCAATTGCATACTGCTTACGCCACGTTCCGCCTGGAACTTACCGTATCGACGGGTGAATTCAGCTTGATCTGTGCACACAATTTCAAGCCAAATCTCTTTTGACCAACTCCAGAAAGAAGTTTGTCTCTCGTGCATTTCCTTGATTAACAAGGCACAACAGGCAAATGAATACTTCTCTCCCGGATCATTATAATTATAAAAACTGAACGCATTTTTAATAGGATGCACTAAACGTTCTAAACCCTGCAAATCAAAACCACGAGCGGCTACGCGTCTTAAAGGTTCGGTCGGGGGATATTCAATCCACTTAGCGAGCGAAGTCTTTTCTCTCGAACTTAATGCTTTATCACGCTGAAATTGAAGTAAACTCGAATTCCATTTCCATGTTACTGCTTGCATCGTCATAACTGTGGCTGTTACATATTTTACAATGAGCCGAAAAAGCGAATCATTTGAGCGAATCCCTCATCTGAACTTAAATGAATATATCGGTTTGTAGTTTCCGGGTCTTGATGGCCAGCATGATTAGAGATATCCTCACGAACAACGCCTTGTTTCGCTAGGTACGTTAACCGCATATGACGCAGCGTATGAGGCGTAAAGCAGGGTAAACCTGCTTGTCTAGCTGCCTTTCTAAAGGCCATTGTCCACGTCCAATATGTTATCTTTTGCGCTTTATTTCGGCGTGATTCTGATAGAAATAAGGCTTTGCTTCTTGTTTTTGCCTTACAACGAACTTTTAAGTACTCTTCCAGTCGTTCTTTTGTATAAGCAGTAAAGCTTACTCTTCTTTCACGTTGCGTTTTAGATTTCTTTTGTCTGATACGCACCTGCTGCATAGTCATATCTATATCCTGTACACGCAATGAGCATAGCTCTGCTCGGCGCAAGGCTCCATCATAGCTCAGCGCAAACATTATCCTATTGCGTAATGATTGCTGATCCATCACGTCAGCCATAGCAAACCATTCTTCTTCGCTTGGAATCCACACCGCCTTGGAATCATTTGTTTCTCCCCGTTGTGCTCTTCGTGATCCTTTTCTCTTGGATTCACGTTTGCGTACTGGGTTGGGTTTATCGCGGATAGTTTCTCCGAGAAAATCATAGTAAGATCTTAATGAATTTCTTACTTGAACCTTGCTGCTTTCACAATAGCCATATTTAATTTTTCCATGGCGTATAATGCGACGATTAGCAAGGCTTTTCATGTAAAGTGCGATATGTTCGGATGTCACACTTTCGTGTTCTATATTATTTTTTTGACAAAAACGCAAATAATCTTGTAACGCATATACATGTCTTTTGATAGTGTTTTGAGCTTGCTCATCGTCAAGTAACGCTGTTAGCCATCTTAACGCGAAAGAATACTTCGCTAGAAACTTAAAACGCTCTTTTAAGTCCTTGCTTGTCTTTAAGTCCTTTCTTGTCTTCAAGCCCTTTCTTACCTTTATGATCATGCTTATATTTTATAGATTTACGGTGAAAATGTAGCAATAAATAATTTATATAACACAAATTTATTACAATAAAATAATTAGATAGGTAAAAAATACCCTTTTATTGTTGTATCATGGGAACAGTGTAATAAATCATTTGCACTGAATTTTATATAGATAACCTACTGTTGTTTGATTAAGTACTTAATGCAGAACTGCTAAAACGATTTTATGCTTTTACCACCGACAGATAGCCAAAGTAGGTGACATTTCGCTCAGTGAGTGAATATTTATAATCGGATATTTATTTTTGCATGAATTTGACAATCCTCCTATTGATATCTAGGCAGCAGTTTTGAATTATTGAGTTGCGAGCTTAATGGACAATAATAAAATCATTATGGCTAAATAGTTTTAGCAGGGCATGTATCGGCGGTAATGCTCACCAGTGAAGAATTTTATGCACACTGGTACATGGCCTGTAAACCTTGGTAGGTCTACCATTCGTCCGCGTAATACTAGGTAACTGTGCAATGGTGTGTCAGCAACGCCCATTATAAGCGTTTCGCCGTGGCTTATCACCAGCCCGCTAGCACCTAGGTTACAAGCCGACGCATGCCACGGCTAGCCAGAACTAGATTTTCTGCTGCTTTCAGCTCCACAAACGTCCCCATTTCATCCTAATCCAACTCTTTTACGCGCTAGAAAAGCGCGCAGGCGTGCGCACTATATTTTTGCTAACCTTAGCCACGGTCATGCGCGCCACGCCCGTGAGCCGGGCACTCGCCCGCTGAGAGACAAGTTCAAGCAAGGGATGCCTGGTTTGTGCGTACTGGACAACTCTGTTTGGAACTGTCGGCGCAAATACAGCTTGGTGGCGACTGGCCGTGCATAAGTGCTTTGTTGCGTCTTTACTGCTGCACTTACCGCAGGTTAAGACCCTTTGAATTGTGCCCTAAACTACTAAAAGCCACTTTTAGGCTACTATACATTTGAGTACCTAATAGAATGTATGAGAAGGGATCCCGAGCGGTAGAGTAAAATTTTTAGGCTGCGAATAGTACATTTTTACTTCCGCCACACCAAACTAACGCATTTTATACTTTTAAATGATTTCATGCTATAATAAACAGAATGTGTACAACTTGACAATATCACAATTTTTTTCATGTCAATTACTTGTTTTTCAGCTACTTATTTAACTAAATACTAATGTACATTACACACTCTACGTAGAGTGTGTAATG
>NZ_MTSE01000031.1 GCF_002154225.1 Hymenobacter crusticola | reverse complement strand
TTCCCGTGGGAAACGAATACCAGGCCTCCCGAATGGGAACCAGCGCCGGGATGGTATCGGTGGCCCGCACGCCAGGGTAGCCTTCCGCGTTGACTTGCAGCGTATACGATTGCCCAGGCGTCGGTTTAGTCGTGGTAGCATACAAGCCTTGGCCAAGTGACCGCAACGGTTGAGTGCCCTGACCTGGGGTAAGTAGCTGCACGCGGGCGGAGGAGAGCAGGCGAGAAGCAGAGTCCGTCGCACGGGACATGCGACTCACCTGCACCTGGANGGTTGAGTGCCCTGACCTGGGGTAAGTAGCTGCACGCGGGCGGAGGAGAGCAGGCGAGAAGCAGAGTCCGTCGCACGGGACACGCGACTCACCTGCACCTGGAAGGCACTATCGGGCGTAAGAATCGAATTCACGACCAGCGTTGGAGCAGGAGGCGGCAAGTCGGCGCTCATCTGATCTGTGCAGCCGCTGGAAAAGGCAAGCAGGAGTATTCCCCACCAATAATTGGGTAGTACAATAGCCATAAACACATAAAATAGATAATAAGGCGCTAACGCAAGCAGACGCTCGGCTGGTATTAGCTTCTCCTACTATTTTTCGCTAGGCGTACGGACGGCTGTGTTTACCTAAGCTTTGACTCGGGATTCTCTAAGCTTTCTCCCGGGAGACCTCTTGCTCGCTTTCTTTAGAGAAAGTGTATACTGCTCGCTNNNTGCTCGCTGTAGTAGCAATTGCACGCCTTTGCCGGTGAAAGCGCACCCGCGCCGGGTACGGTAGCCTTTTTCATTCAAGGCCTGGGCGATTTGCCGTAAGCTGAGGCCTTTCTCTCGCAGTAAGTGGATCAGATGCTGGGCCTGCACGTTGGCTTGGTGCGTGCGCGCGTTGGCTTGCTGTTGCGCCCGCCCGTGGGCTCTGCCGGCCGCACGCAGGTTCAGGGGAGTCCCGAGTTGCTCACCACGGGCTTTCTTGGCTACCAACGCCTCCTGGGTACGCTTACTAATGAGCTCGCGTTCATGCTGAACTAAGCTGGCAAAGATGCCTTTGGTTAGGGTGTTGAGCTCGGGCATGTCAGCGGCCACAAACGGTACATCCAGGCGCAGGATGTAAGCGGCATCCCGGCTCATGCGATCGAGCTTGGCGACTAGCAGCGTGGCGCCTAGGCGCCGGCACTCGGCCATGGCTTCAGCCAACTCCGGGCGCTGGTTATGCTTGCCCGACTCTACTTCCTGGAAGGTGGCCACGATCGCGGCCGGATCCGGCACCTAGGCCCGCACGGCGGCTTGATGCGCTTCCAAGCCTAAACCCGATTCGCCTTGCTTTTGGGTGGAGACGCGGTAGTAAGCCACGTAGGGCATCGAGAAACAGGTTTTGGTGACCGAGTGCCCAAATATACTTCAGCCTGTGTAGTAATGTTCCTAGAATTACACAACCTGTTTAGGCATGCCGCTTGCCGAGTAAAAGCACGCCCAGCATGGTCCACGTGAAGCAGTAGGCTACGTTCTACAACAACCCTTTAGAAAATATTCTATTTGTTAGCGTAGGATGCCAAAGGGGAGGACCCTTCAACAGTGGTACCATGCCACTATAATTATTACATGATTAATTCGTAACTATCGGGTTTGTTGTTGAATATCTCCTCTAGGACAATATTTTTGCTGAGCTATCTATTATCTCTGGTTGTTAGGTGCGTACCAAGCACATCTATGCCGATCTTTTCTAGTATGTGAAGCGGCTGTGCGACCCTGTTTCTCTGCTCAACGCACGATCTCCTCTACGGTGCTGAAAATAGGACAGAACGTGTGGAAAAGAATTCGCTTATGTGGCGCTGTTATCGCAGCGAGGAAAGGCCTACCCCCTACAATGTTGCTACTATCTGCCCTGTTGGGACGCTTCTGATATGCTTCTATTGATTTCTTTGCTCTTTCTAGTTACTCCTAAAGGGCGTCTTACTTCGGCTGGTCTATATGTTTTTCTTTCACGTTGGAGCAACGTCTTACTTCTGGCTACGGTAGTCGGGCAAAGCACACCCGCCATTGCTCAGCAGCTACCTCTCACTCGGCTCTGGGATCATACCTATGGCGGTAGCGGTAACAGCCAAGATGAGCCTGCCTCTCTTGTCCCGACAGCCGATGGCGGCTGCCTGGTAGGCGGTAGCTCGGTGTCAGGTATCTCCGGTACCCACTCGCAAACCGCGGAAGGAGCACGGGATTACTGGCTGATTAAACTTTCGGCACAAGGCGTTCAGCAGTGGGATCAACGCTTCGGCGGCTCGGGCGAAGACCGGTTGGCGGTGGTACGCCCGACCACTGACGGGGGTTACTTACTGGGTGGTACCTCTTACTCGCAATATAGCAGTGGTGACAAGAGTGAGAACAACTGGGGGACCGATGATTTCTGGGTAGTGAAGACCACCAGTACCGGCATCAAGGTCTGGGACAAAACCCTAGGCACCTTCAGCAGTGATCAGTTGCATGACTTGGTCGAAACCGACGATGGCGGCTATCTGCTGGCTGGCGAAACAAACGACAATGGCACTGGAAATTATGATTTCTATCTAGTTAAGATCACGGCCGAGGGTAAACGGCAGTGGGATGTGCACTACGGCGGAGCCCAGCACGACGAGCTGCGCGTGATCCGGCGCACCGCCGATCACGGCTTCCTGTTAGCCGGCACATCCGCTTCGACCACGGGTATGGATAAAACGCAGCCCAGTCGGGGTGGTCAGGATTACTGGGTGGTGAAGGTAAACCAGTTTGGCATCAAGGAATGGGACCGCACCTACGGTGGTCCTGGCAATGATGTGCTATCCTCCATGCAACTAACCCCGGATGGCGGCTTTATTTTAGGCGGTACGTCCACTTCTGAGGCAGGAGGGGAGAAATCCCAAGCTAGCCGGGGTGGGAAGGATATGTGGGTGGTGAAAGTCAACGTGGCTGGCACGGTGGACTGGGACCGGCGCTTTGGTGGTGACCTGGAAGAAAACCTAGCAGCCATTCAACCTGTAGCAGGCGGCTTTCTACTCGGCGGCAGTTCCTGGTCGGGCAGTGGCGGAGACAAAGCACAACCGAACTGGGGCTATTGTGACTATTGGCTACTGCGCGTGGATGAGCAGGGTTCCCTAGAGTGGGAGCGGCGCTACGGCGGGGAAAGCATTGATATGCTGAATGCCGTCACCTTACTGGCCGATGGTAGTTGCTTGGTAGCAGGCAGCAGTACCTCGAGTGGGCTGCCCGCGTTGGGTGATAAAACGCAGTACAACTATGGCTTTGTCAACTTCTGGGTACTGAAGATGGCCGCTGTGCTACCCCTGAAAAGTACAGAGCCTCGGTGGGCTCGTTTGGTATCGGTTTTCCCGGTACCGGCCTCCTCTAGCTTGCACGTGGTGCTGCCGCCTTTGCCGAACGCGTCGTCGGCAACGCTCTCGCTGATAGATGCCCTAGGGCGCGTGGTGCTGGTGCATCCCGTCTCGGTGCCGATGACACCATCAGCAGAAGTAACTCTACCAGTCGCGCAGCTGCCAGCTGGCAGCTATCTGCTGCGCATGGAGGTGACTGGTCAAACGCCTTTGTTGCGGCGCATTTGGGTTCAGTAGCTTTTAGAAGTGTTAGCGATCCTGTTAAGGATACAGGTTCCGGCTTGCTTTTGGACAGGGTGACATAATACCAGAGATAATGATCTACGGCTTTGGTGTGATGCCCGTGTCAGGGTAGTGCTGTTGTGCGATCTCCACTACCTGAGCGAAAGGCACCTACTTATTTTATCCCCGTTTAGTTTACCTCTACCTTATTACGCTTGTGCAATCTTTGACTAAAGCTGTGTCGGCTCCACTGTGGCCTCTCTTTTTCCTGCTGGTAGCTAGTAGCACTTCCTTAACACAGGCACAGACGCTGACCGTTCTCAACCGAGAACCTGCTGCGAACACGAACACTGCTGCTGTTGCTATTAATGTAAAACTAACCTTCTCCCAGGATCTGCAGGCGACGAGTGTCTCGGCCGTGACACTACACTCCCGTCGCGCTGGCGGGCGCAAAGCGGGTACCATTACCACTAGTGGGACGATGCTCACTGTTGACCCCGCTTCCGATTTTCTTCCGGGTGAACCTATATCCGTCTCGGTATCGCGTACGGTACAGGGAATTACCGCTGTGCTTGCTGCCCCCCAGGTGTATCAGTTCACCACTGCCGTGGGTGGAACGGGTCGGGGAAACTTTCTGGCTGGCGCTTCCTTGAGTATCCCCGGTCAACCGGCAGGCATTGCCATAGGCGACGTGGATGGCGATGGTGATGTGGACCTGCTCGTAAGCAGTCGCAGCACCAATAAGATCTTAGTGCATCTGAATGGGGGGGATGCCACAGGCTCCAATACGGGAACCTTCAGCGGCAATCAAACCGTCGCGGTGGGGCTCAGCCCCACCACCGTGGCGTTGGCGGACGTGGATAATGATGGCGATTTGGATTTGCTCGCAGCAAATACAACCGCTGGCACGGTCAGTGTGCGCCTAAACGGGGGGGATGCCACAGGCTCAGCTACCGGATTTTTTACTGGCAACCAGGAGGTTAGCGTAGGCCTGAATCCTTCCGCACTGGCTACAGGCGACGTGGATGGCGATGGCGACCTAGACCTGCTCACGCTTAACCGTACCAGTGGGACCGTCAGTGTCCGGCTCAATGGGGGTGATGACACGGGCTCAGCGACCGGTGTGTTCAGTGGCAGCCAGGACCTGTCTTTCGGCAGTTCTCCCACTAGCCTCGCGCTCGGCGACGTAGATAACGATGGCGACCTCGACCTGTTTGTCACTAACATCGGTATTGTTACAGTACGTCTGAATGGTGGAGACGCCACCGGCACCAACAGCGGCACGTTTCGCAACGGACAAACCGTGTTTGTGGGAGCCCAACCGGTTGATTTAGCGGTGGGGGATGTGAATGGCGATGGTGCGCTGGACCTACTCACCGCTAACGCGGAGAGCGGCACGGTGAGTGTACGCCTGAAAAATAGAAGCACTGGGTACTTCACCGGCAGCCAAGAGGTAGCGGTTGGCGCTAGTCTTAGCACCGTGGCCCTGGCCGACGTCGATGCGGACGGGGACTTAGACCTGATTGCAGCGGATGGTAGCGCGAGTGGGGGTACGGCTACTACTAATCAAGTACAGGTGCGGCTTAATGGAGGGGATGCGACTGGTTCTAATTCGGGGGTATTTACGAATGGCTTTTCAGCGATCGTAGGCCGCACGCCTATTGCACTGATCTTAGGGGACGTAGATGGTGACGGGGATCTTGATCTGCTGACGGCAAACGCAGGTACCAGCACCGTGAGCGTGTGCCTGAACCAGCCGCCGCCCCCCACGATTACTCAATTCACTCCTAGTCGTGCTGTTGCTGGCGAAACTGTCACCCTCACCGGACAAGCGCTAAGCAATGCCACCTTATTAGTGGGTGGGTTGCCAGTGCCGGTCACTTCTAACACGGCCACCAGTCTTACTTTCGTGGTGCCGACTGGTGCCACGGCTTCTCAGCCAACTGTAGTAACCACGCGCTACGGGAGCAGGAATAGTACCGCGTTTACGGTCCAGTTGAAAGTTACTAGTACAACGCCTACCACAAATGCGTTGAACGTAGTGCGCGACGGCTCGGCCGTTCAGATTAACTTTTCTGAGCCTATCTCGGCAGCAACGGCCACAACTTTACCCGTCTTTTCCCGTCAAGTAGGTGGCCAGAAGGCAGGTACGGTTACAACGCAAGGTAGTACCCTCCGCTTCGCGGCCACAACAGGTACGTCAAGCACAAATTTTTACCCAGGAGAGGTCGTGCAGGTGAGCGTACCTTCTCGTATTCGCAACCTAGGGAACACAGGCGCTACTGGCCATGTCTTTCAATTCACGACGGCGGTTGGGGGGAGCGGACGCGCAAATTTCCGACCGGGTTCGGATCCCATTGTGTATGATACGCCGTATGCTGTAGCCACCGCCGATGTGGACGGTGATGGGGACTTGGACCTAGTTTCTTCTAATTTCGGTGCGGCCGGAAGTACAGTAAGTGTGCTACCAAACAATGGGAATGGCACCTTTGGCTATGCGGCACCCATTTATGCTTTTAGCAACACGTACAGTGGTCCGCTGTTTTTAACTACGGGTGACTTGGACGGCGACGGCGATATTGATATAATAATAGCAAACGGCTTTCAAACGGGCCTGCTCTTCAATAATGGCAGGGGTACCTTTAATTTTAATATTGGACCAAGCGTAAGCTCCGGCACGGGCATATCGCCGCATGGAATTACGCTCGGCGATGTGGATGGGGATGGGGATCTAGATCTGTTGACCGCCACCTATGGCAACTCCGTTATTGTACGTTTCAACAATGGTTCCGGGCGCTTTACGGATGGCCAAACCCTGATGGTGGGCACCGGCCCCATCGGTATTACCACAGCGGATGTAGATAACGATGGGGACTTAGACCTACTCGCCTCTGTTGCGAGTAGCAATAGTGTCGCCGTGCGACTCAATGACGGCACGGGTGCTTTCAGCGGTTCCGTCAACGTACCCGTTGGCTCTGCCCCTTACAATGTCACGGCTGCTGATGTGGACGCGGATGGCGACCTGGACTTACTCACGGCCAATCAGGGCAGCACAGGAAATGGAAATACCGTATCGGTGTGCCTAAATGATGGTCAAGGTACTTTCAGCCGCGGCTCGGATTCCGTAGTAGGACTCGCTCCGAGTGATGTGGTAACAGCGGATGTCGATAGCGATGGAGACCTGGATCTGCTCACTACTAGTTACAGTACCAACAAGGTGAGTGTTCGTCTTAATGATGGGCGGGGGCAATTCGGTGGAGGCTCTGATCCAGAGGTAGACACCAATACATTTACCCGTACAGGGGCTCTTAGTTTAGCAACCGGGGACCTCGACAATGACGGCGATCTCGACTTCGTAACGGCTAATACAGGCAACTCTACTGGTAATACCGTGAGTGTGCGCCTGAATCAGCCCGCGGCGCCTGTGCTGCTAAGTTTTACACCCGCGGAAGGTCTACCAGGTACGTTAGTGACCCTCTCGGGAACCGGCTTTACGAATGTAACGGCGGTAACCTTTAACGGCGTATCCGCTGCCTTCACTGTGCTTTCAGCCACTCAGTTGACGGCAACAGTGCCACCGTCTGCTACCAGCGGCCTTCTTGCAGTTATTACACCTGGAGGCACCGCAACTAGTTCACAACCGTACATAGTCACGGGCGCGTTTACTGTTAGTGCTGTTCTGCCTACCCGTAATCAACGCAATGCGGCGCGCTTGAGCCCCGTAAGTGTCACTTTCAACCAACTCATTAGCCCCGCGGCAGCTTCACTTGGCGCGCTTCATGTACTCAGCCAGCGCGCCGGTGGTCATAAAGCCGGCAGTGTAACCGCTAGTGGAAATACCCTGACGTTCACGCCTACTGTTCCTTTCAAACCAGGGGAAACGCTAACGGCTACCCTGACGACGGCCGTGCAGAATCTTAGCGGCCGCTCTCTCGGTACGGGACAGGTCTTCCAGTTTACAACGGCGGCGGGTAGCGGCTCGGGCGCTTTTCCTCCCTTAACGGTAGCAGCCAGCGTAGTCGATAACCCATTAGAGACAGCTGCAGCCGATATGGACGGGGATGGCGACTTGGATATCGTGACGCTGAACTACGCTTCTGCGGGATCCAATGCTGGCGCGAGCTCTCTCTCTATTCGCTTTAATGATGGAAAGGCTACGTTTAGCGGCACCACCACCGTATTTATAGGACGCAATGCTTCTGCTCTGGCGGTAGCAGATGCCGATAACGATGGGGACTTGGACCTGTTTACAATTAGTGATGATTATCACCAGATTGACGTCCGGCTGAATAACGGCGCAGGTACCTCCTTTACGCAAGGAGCCAATGTGCTCGTAGGTCACGGCGCCTTGTCTTTGATCGCCGCTGATGTTAATGCCGATGGCTATACGGATTTGCTAGCTACTAATACGAGCGATAACACGGTGTCCATACGCCTCAACAACCAAGTAGGGGGGTTCCTAAACAGCGGAGAGGTGAACGTAAGCACGACGCAAGCCCCTTTAATCAATCCGGGCTGGCTAGCTGTTGCCGACGTAGATGGCGATGGCGACTTAGACCTTATTACGGTGAATCAAAATCCCAATTCTTTTTCTGTCCGGTTAAACAATGGTGCTGGCGTATTTAGTGGTAATTACCTGCTAGCCTTGGCTGGTCGGCCACAATGCCTGCGCATGGCGGATGTCAATGGGGATGGTGTCCAGGATGCCTTGGTTGGATTCTTTGATTCCCGGATACAAGTGTTACTTGGCACCGGCTCAGGTGGATTTACCAACGGCACAGTAGTAAGCGTTGGAAATTTTCCCCGCTTCATCGCCGTAGGGGACATTGATGGCGACTCAGACCTCGATCTGCTCGCTGCTAATGGGGATGCCTTCTCCATCTCTATTCGAGTAAATAATGGGCAGGGGCAGTTTAGTGGCACCTCGTCCTTGACGACGGGGCAGAATCCTTCTGGCATTACCTTAGCCGACCTGGATGGCGACACGGATCTGGATGTGCTTATGGCTAACTACACGGATGGAAAGGTTAGTATCAGCTTAAATCCTGGTAGCCTTCCTACAGCCACGCAGAGTGCTACTCTCGCAGCTGATATTACACTTTACCCAAACCCAGCACACCAGCACTTCTGCTTCGTACTTCCCCCACTAAATGTAACTACGCTTACTTTGACCTTGCGAAACACGGTAGGTCAAGCTGTGCGCACCCAGGTCTTGCGGGTGCCAGCAAGCCAGACAGCAATTGAGTTTGACGCCACCGGACTCGCTGCTGGCGTGTACATCCTACAAGGCCAAGCGGGCACCCATCTGTTCACTAAGCAGGTTATTTTGGAGTAATTTCCGCTGCACGAGAAACAAACCGCGAGCACTTTCTTTACCCAGCAAGCCAGCTGTTTGGAGTAAAGGCTCTTCCTAGTTTAGGTGGGGTACAGGCCGGTTTACAGGCTTGACCATTTTACAAAGCAAGAATCAGAAGATGTGTTACGAATGGCATACTTAGCACCACGGGCGCACAAGCCTCTGCCCTCTACCGCAATGAGCTCCTAACTGCACCGTAATGCGTGTAGTACGAGGCAAGCAAGTCACGTTTGATGCGCAACGGACGAGAGAACACTTGGTACAGTTGGTAGGGGACCGTTGGTAAGAAGCGGGTTAAAAAGGGTTGTTGTCCTGGACACTTTACGGGCTCCCTTTACAAAATGTCCAAGCCGCCCTCCAGTACACTTCTTAGCGATGTAATACCAAATCCAGCTCCTTGTCGAATCACTGCATCGTGCGATTCGACAAGGAGCTGATTGTATATGAGTCGAGCGAAGCACCATACTATCAGGTGCGCAGAAGCTGCCAACTTGCCTTTAGCTGGTGGTCCACGTTATCCCAATTCCTGCCACCACAACCCGATCTCTTTGGGTCCTTCGTCCGCATCAAAGTGGTGGCGAATGAGCTCGTAGAGCGGTGGCGTCAAAAAGACCAGGCATCCGTCATTCCCTCCGAGCAACGGGTACACCCGCTCCGAGGAACGATGGAGTGCTAATTGGTCGTTCACCATCTCCACAAAGAGCTTCGTAGCCAAAGCCCAACTCCTAGGGGAGTTGAGATCGCCCTCAAACGCTGTGTATGGCTTGCCGTTGAGGACAATCGTATGCCGCTGCTGGTCCAGCGACCAGTGATCATCGGACCAGGTGAGCGGCACGCCCAGCTGATCGAACGTCGGTTGGATCGCCGCGAGTTGGTCCACCAGCCCGCCTACTTCGAACAAGTCTTCGCCATCGCAATCGTACAGGCGGAAGCAGTACGGTGCGTTCGTGGCTTCCTCATAAAGACTCGTCAGCACCCGTGCCGTGTCGTACGAGGTGGCCATTTCCTGCTGCAGGACATCTAGATGCTCCACCGCGGCAAACTGGAAGTAGCCGAGCTGCGTTAAAGCGGCCACGATGCTCTCCCCGCGCAGGGGAGTGTGAGGGCTCCTTTGTTTCATCGGGGGCTTATTGGTACACGGGAAGACCTTTTATAACCTTTTCCAGTCCAACGTGGCTGTTGCAGAACCCTATTTGTATTCCGGATAAGCTATGTTTGACCCCTCGTTTACGGAAAATAGCTGCTATAAACAGGCTTTTTAGCCTGTTCCACTCGTTGGTGCTATTCATCCGATTCACTATTGGGAGTTCTGCAACAGCCACCAACGTTCAGAAAACGTTATACGCTTGACTGTTGTGTTTATGAACGTCGGTTGTAGGCAGTGCGGTAAGCGAGTCTAACGGCCGCAGCTAGTAGCGGAATACACAGCAAAAGCACCAAGATATAATCCGTAAAGGCATGCTTTTGCCAAGAGTACTTCTGTGGCCAGGTAGAGAAACCAATAATTGCCAACACGCAGGCAAGGCCGATTCCCAACAAGCGTAGATCAGCGCTAATACCCTTCCGGAAGAGCAGACGCCAGGTGAGCCAGTACAGGGCGGCTATGCCTACCATCTTTAAGAGATCGATGAATGCCGTGATAGGGGAAAGTTCGTCAAGCAGCAGGGCGAGAAAAGACAGCATTAAGGCAAAGCGTGAAGTGAGCGATAGATGAGTTGCGATTGGCCGTGTAAAGCACACCCTGCGAGAGGAACGAAGAAAAGTTCAACGCAGGAGAAGGGATAGCACAGAACTGAATCTACTACTTTACCAAGAATTTTCGTATAACAAACAATATGTTAAGCAACTTTTTCAAGAAGCTCTCTTATGCAAGCTTGAAAGTGGTGTATGATAAAATCCTATCGCGAAGGTATTTGATAGGCCAGCTTACTTTGTATAATGCGCCCACGCTAATGGGCGCTACTTCATTTCGATGCAGAACCATTAATTACTTCAAGACTACCAGTAACTGATCTAGCGTTCTATTAGCTATGACCGTGAAAATTTGGCTTCATTCCTATGTCAACCAAATGGCTGACTTTCTGCAAGACTCAACATTCTACGTGCAGCCCTTGGTCGACAAAGTAGGCGTTCAGGCTCCTTTTAAAAGTGTACGCGCCTGTATGGAGGGCTATGAAAAGTTAAAGCCCTACGTCCGAAAAAGGTCCGTTGCACTCGAAGTGAAAGATGAGTTAACTAGCTGTTTTGGCTTAGCAATGACTAAATTCCTCATTGAAGAAAAAGGCTTCGAGTGGAAGCTAGAACGATACCATTTCGGCCAAGTGTATTATCAACCATGGATGATTATTGAGGGTAAGTTCAGAAGTGATCCTATCAGCATCACAGCTTCATGCTTAGTAGAGCGTCAAGGAAAAATTCCTTTCGACACGTATTACTGGTTACTAACGGGTGTGCCTTGTAGCGAGTTTGAAAGCTTATTGTAACTCTTCAACAGAGCAAAAAATAGGAATGAGGCAGTAGAACGGCCTGTCCGATAAGTAAAGTGGCTGTTGCAAAAGTAGAGCAGTGAGCAAAAGGTCCTCCTTAAACAGCCTCTTTCGGGCGACTACCTAGCGAAAAACGTCCTGTTTCCTAAGCCAACCAACGGGCGTAGCGACTTTTGCAACAGCCACTAAAATTATGTTTACTAGTAGGCGTGACGAACCCGCTGTTCTGTTAGCCTAGCTTTAGTCAAATAGGGCTACATCTTGCGCACGGTATCGGTTGGGCCGTCCCGCATAGTGGTCACGCAGGCGTTCTTCGACGTGGCTTGGATCCCAGACAGCACAGCGTTCGAGCCCAGCACACTGTTCTTTCAGGGCGGGCGTGATGCGGCCAGTGAGTGGCTCGTAGAGCTCAAACTTATCCAGCGCCAGCGGATCTTGAATGAACTTCAGCGGTAACTGCTGTAAGGCAGCGGGCAATGGCCGCTTGCCTATTTTCACCCACCGACCAGCGTTAACCGCTCCAGTATTAACTGCGACAATAAATAGGAGCGGCCGCGTGATGATCTGCTCTAGATCTTGAACGCGCTCCGTCGTGTATAAGTCGTAGAAGCCGAAATCAGCGTTTGCCAAGATCCGGCCATACGCATAATGACCGTCGGCTAGATCAATTTCCACGATGGCTTCTACGGTTCGGTGAGGGCTCCCCATGATGCGATGCGATAACAAGTTCCTGATTGCCCCAGGTTTTCCAATTCAGCTAGGCAGCTTGCTTTTCTAAGAAGCGCTTAAACTAGATAAAAGCCAGAACGGAGCCTACTCTCCGAGCAGCTACTTTCTGGAAAAAGCTGATAAACATGAACGGTGTTAAAAGTCAAGGATTAAGGGCAAGTTTTGAGGTGAAATTGGCTTGATACGGCACCCCGGATTTGATGATCGCAAAGGCTTGCTTGAGCAGTTTATTACAAACGGCAATCAGGGCTACTTTGCCATTCTTGCCTTTGGCCACCAGCCGGTTATAAAGGGCTTGGCAGGCCGCATTACATTTTTTAGCGGCAAAGCTGCACATGAAGAGTTTGCCGCGGATCAGTCTGCCACCCATCTTGGTGATGCGCACCTTGCCGCGAATGCTGGTGCCGGAGCTGTGTTCTCGGGGCGAGAGGCCCGCCATGGCAATCAACTGGCGGTAGTTATCTAGGCGGGTGAAGCCGCCGGCAAACAAGAGCAGCATGCCGGCCGTCTTGCGGCCGATCCCCGGGATCGAGCACAGCAGCGTCATCTCCGAAGCAAAGCGCTGTTCGAGCAAAGTCAGCAATTCGGCTTCGCCGGCTTGTACTTGCTGGGTGAGTACGTTCAGCGTTTGCTGCAGCCGTTTCAAGGCCTGCTTACTAATGATAGGCTGTTGCTGCAGGGCCTCTAAGGAGTTGCTGACCATGGTTTTCTGCTTGAGCAGCTGCTCGGTGACTTGCTCGAGCTGTCGGCACTCCACCAGCACGTTTTCATCGGGCTGCCAGAGCTTGACGGCTTGTTGCTGGCCATAGCGCAGCAGCCACTGGGCGTCTTTGCGGTCGCTCTTGCCCTTGCTCAGATGCATCTGAATGAAGCGCTTGATGACCAGTGGGTTCAGCACCGCTACTTGCCCACCTTGCTCGTGCAGGTGATAGGCTAAGGCTAAGTAGTAGCTGCCGGTGGCTTCCATGACGAACAGGCAATGAGCGCCACAAGCTTTGACCAGTTGCTGAAAGCCGGTTTTGCTGTTGCTGACTTCCAGGTGCTGTACCTGCTCCTGGCGCAAGTAACAGACGGCCAGCGAGGCTTTGCTCACATCAATGCCAACCACAGAAAGACGAAGTTGCGGATTCATACCTTGCGATGAGAAAGAAGAGAATGGAAGGGTAAGAAGGACTTCTAGAGCGTCTTTTACTATCCTAACACAAGCTCACTGGCTTCATGGAACGGTCCAAAGTGGCCCCAGAAAAGGGAGGGGATTGTCATGTAAAACGAGCTCGCCGGCTCCATAACATTGGGATCTTACTCCTCCCTTTTCCTTCTCAATAGCCTTAAGTTACGGCTGGTAGGCGAACATAGGATAACATTGCTTATAACCGACATCTTGGGAAAGTGACGGTTTTGGGCCGGCTGACTGCCGTTGCCAGCGTGGTACTTTGGCGGGGACTATGCTCCCATTTAGGCGTTTACGAAACTCGTCCTTTCGGAATGTTTTGTAAACGTTGATTTAGAGACGAATTTCTTTAAACTCCCCTGGCCCTATAGCCGCCTGCTGGCACCTGGTGTCAGCCAACTGCCGGGCCTTTACGGAAAGCAGGGTCCGCATAGCGCATGTGGGGAAATTACAGTAGGCAGTAGAGGCAGGGGGTAGCGTTGACCCACAGGGCCTTACTAAGACAGTATTGGCAGTCAGTTCTTCTTTCTTTCAGCCATTAGGTGTCAGTTTGAACAGTGTGAAGTTTCTGTCGGCAGCACTGTCCCCCCTAAAATGTAATTTCTCCAAAACGCTTGTAGAACGTTGGTTTTCGAAACGGGTATAGGCTTCTATTACATGTAGTCCAACCTGGTGAAAACCAAAGTGAATTACGGTTGAAAGCGCTTCTTGCATCAACCCTTTTCCCTGAAAGTCAGGTAGTAATTCATACCCAATTTCTGCTTTTAAAGCGTTTTCCGAAAAGTTAAATAAGCAGACCGTTCCAATGACGTTGTCAGCACCGTTCAACGTAATGGCCCAATAAAGGGCATCGTCGCGTTGGACGTTTTCGTTAATGGTGTGAATGAAGTTCCTCGCGTCATCAATTGATTTGCTCGGTTGCCGGTCCAGATATCTATTCACATTGTCGTTCGAACGCAAAGCCAGTATGTCATGGTCATCGCTTCGTCTGAGTTGTCTCAATAGCAGCCTCCCGGTTTTCAAAACTGGAAACGGCATAAACTTTTTGCCCATCATTTTTTCCTGTCTAAGAGCTTGTTGAGAAATCGATTGTGAGGTAAAACAAAATGGTAAGTGTAAGCCCTTTTACGTGTTGCAAACGACCCTTTGCAGCTTGTAAATAGCTTAAACGTTGCTCAGTAATCGGTGCCAGCACGACGGTTGCCTTTATAACGTTCTGCAAACGCTCGTGGCTGTTGCAGAAGTCTGGGTCTTGCGTTTCGCACGCAGTAGGAGTGAGCTTCCGCCTCGCAAAACACGGTTTCCGACACTTTTCTGGATGACTCCTCCCGATAAACCTACGACTAGGGCGTTCGTCGAGGAGTTCTGCAACAGCCACAGGAATCGAGCGCAACGAGCACTTAAAGCTGTTAAACCAGTATGAATTTAATGGCAAGGAGAAACAGACGGAGCTAGGCCTAAACTGGACTGATTATGAAGCCTGCCTCTCTGCCCCTACCATTGGAAGATGGAATGCTGTAGATGCTGCCTCGTACATAACTCCGTCTCTGACCCCTTATCGCTATGCGGGTAATAATCCAGTCAATGTGATTGATCCAACCGGTAACTACGAAATATCAGTATCGCTCTCACAAGAAGAAATAGCAGCAATTGAAGCCTGAAAAGAAGTTCATAGGCAAGAATTGAATAACGCAATAGCAAGCGCCAAAAAAATTCTCGATAATAATACAGATGCAAAAGACGCCTTTATTGCGTTTAGCGGCCTTGATGAAAAAGATCAGAAAGAATGGAATAACCCTTGGACAGAGAACGGAAAAGTCCCAATAATTCAAACGAAAACACATAAAGATGGCACTGTCGGAATGACATCAAATTCTGCTACGGGGCGATTCACAGTAGGAATGGATCCTAGACTAACGCCTGCTGAAATGGTGGTTTCTGTATTACATGAGTATGTGCATGGTGGAGATAATACATTTCGGGTTGGTGAAACAATTGACGGTTCTGATAAGAATTCTGTACCGGGTGATAGATGGGGAGGAATTACCTATCAGTTGAATGCATTTATCAAAGCGGCTGCAACAGATCCTGCGGGATATCTACAGCGGTATCCTGCTTATCATGAAAACGGTAAACCAGTGATGATTGAAATAGAATATGGATTTGAACAAGCTGCGTTTGGAAATCCAATTGCGACAAAACAGGATTATGAAAATTTTTCAGAAAAATATTTAAAGGAAGTAAGTAAATAATGTATAGAATCATCTTGCTGTTAGGTTTTTTCTGTAGTCTTGAGATCGTCCAAAGCAGGGCCCAAAATCCGCCAGACAACGCGTCGCGTTACGAAAGCACGCTTTATCGGGCGGTTCGGTCTGACATTGTGCAACGCCTGCACTTTGATGTTCCTCGTACTAAGAGCCAGGACCCTGAGCGGTCTCGTGTGTACCTGTTCCAGACCCCAGAAGGTTACTTCCTCAAGGAGTTTATTCTGCATCAAGCTCTTAGCCTGGAGCACCCTCGCTTAAGCGAATATGCTGTAGTGGCCTTGAGCTCCCCGAAAGTACGACGCCAATTGGATGCCCTTTTTCAGCGTCTCCTGTGCATTCCCTGGGAAGATCGTATACCAGGCAGGTATCCCCCTTCAAGGCTTGTTGATACTCTCTTGAAACCGGTATATCACTCGCCCTGGCGGCTGAAAGTAGTGCATAATGACACCCCCCGCATTGCCAAGAATATTGAGCAACTGCCGACTCTCTCGCTTGACGAGCTACGGCGACGCGCCCTGCTGGCCCGTCTACGGACCGTGCTTGCGCCCTATCTGCACTAGTTGTGCCGGACGTTAGGCGGGGTGGACACTTCGCGCAGTCAATACAGGGCCGTCAGCATGGGTGCAACGGCCAGCAGGGTAGTGGCCGTTTTCTCGGAGCGGGGTTTCTGAGGCAAACGGGGGCTTTACCGGCCAAGCCACTCGGCAGCACTTGAGCAAAAAGGTAGCGACGCAGCACCTCTCTACCATTTGTGAGTAGTCTAGCACGTATATCCGCCTTATCAAGAATGAGGTGGTCTAATCTCGGCGCATAGAAACAGGACGTATCTTTCCTGAGTCATGAGTGTAAAAAGCAGCAAGTCCACGCCGGATAAACGGCGTAAATACGATGACACCTTCAAGGCCGAGCGCCACGAAGCGGTACAAAGCATGAGTCGACGGAGCAATTGTTACGACAACGCCCACGCCGAATCGTTTTGGAGCCGCCTGAAAACCGAACTGCTCGACGGTGGCAGCTTTGCCAACCTGACGGAAGCGCGTCTGGAAATCAGTCACTATATAGCTTACTACAACGCCGAACGTCGCCATTCCGCCCTCGGCTACCAAGCCCCCAATCACTTCGAAATCCACTTTCAAACCACGTCCCAACTCTGTGCGGCATAGCTAGACCACCTCATGATTGCTGTCTGCAACAAGCTGCTCAAGCAAGCTTTTGCCATCGTCAAATCCGGCGTGCCCTACCAAGCGGAATTTACCTCATTACTCGTTTTAAAACCCTCCTTTTTTTGAACCAGTAACCTTTCAAGAGATCTTCAATCCTGCCATTTAATAAACCATGCGGCGTTGAATACCCAGCCAGTTCAAGAACCCAAACATTCAGATGAACATCAAGGCTTCGTTCCTTCGAAAATATGGTCAACCTCTTTTAGCATCAGACACCCTCTTGACGCTTTATAGTGACCTGCTTGCTACCAAAAACAATTCAAGTATGTGGACAGTGGCTTGCTTATCCTTCTAATAAGAGCAATACAAGGGTGAGCACAATACCGTGTGCCCGAAAGTAGGTACGCAAAAACTTAAGCGCTTGGGTAATCTGAGCCTCTACCATCTTCACCGAGATATTGAGTTCCTGCGCAATCATCGCATTCGATAACCCTTGCTGCCGACTCATGGCGAAGACCAAGCGCCGTTTCGTAGGCAATTGAGCCAAGGCATGCGTGTACAATACAGTTAGCTCTTGGTGCTCTAACGCAATCGTTTGCGGTTCTTGTTCAACAATAAGATCTTCGGGGTAGTCCTGATAAACCCATCGGCGTTGACGACGCACTTGGAGTAAGACTGCGTGATAGGCAGAGGTATATAGGTAGCCTCTGATGGTCGCCGGATCAGCGCTGATTGTATGGCGCTTTTCCCAATACTTTAAGAAGCACTCCTGAACGACCTCCTGTGCTTCGACACGGGAGCGCAGCAGGTTATTCGCCATACGATAGATACCAGAAGCGTGCTGCTTGAAAAGCAACTTAAACAGGTGCCGGTCGTCCTCTGCAGAAGGCGAAATGGGGTTTTCTGAAGCATTCTTGGTAAGCTTCACCGCAGTAGGTAAATAAGGGAAAGATTGACAAAGACAACGCGTAGGCTGCCAAAAGATTAATAGGCGCTGTCTTACTAATGTACCTGAGGTAGCTTGCCTTCACATTCCTGTACTCTCATGCCTCTACTTCTGTTTTACCTAAGGTAATCAGGTCATTATTAAGCGCATTTTAGCCTCTAATCCGCAGAACTTAGGCTAGGATACAGTTTCATGATAGAACAACCTGCTAGCTAAGTTTACTGCACCTTGTATTTCGCTATGATGCTGTAAAAACCAAGGCAGTAAAAAAATAGTGTTCTTTTATTAGCGAACAATAAATTGCTAATAATCAATACATTGTATCTATGGTTAGCCAGCTTAAAGCTTTGAGTAAGAATTTTTTCTGAGCTAGACATAGGGTAGAAGCCAGCCTAGGCGTCGTTTGTAGTTGAAGGGGTGTTTTACTTCTATTTCTATGGCATACCCCGTGTTCTATGGCAAACCTCGTGACTTTCGATGCTTTTCTTCGTTATGCCCGGCAGCAGTCCTCGCCGCAAGAACATCGTGCCGTCCGCATGTGGCTGGAAGACCCAGCCAATACCTTCCTAGCCCAAGAGTGGATGAACCGGTACGTACAGATCCTCGAACAGGAGGAGGGCGCCCCGGTCGAAATGCCCGGCTTTGAAGCAATTCAACAGGAACTGCTTGCGCAGCTTGGTCTGGAAGAGCCAGTCAAAATAGAAACAAAAACCCGGCGAATCTGGTGGCCCCAATGGGCGGTAGCCGCTGTGTTGCTCTTCGGGCTACTCTTGGGAGGAGCTTGGTTCTGGCAAGCCAAGCATTTTGCATCGCCCTTGCCACAAACGTTTGCCGAAGTGATGACTACCTACAGGCAGACGCGCCAAGTACAGCTGCCAGACGGCTCCACCGTCACACTGAATGCTAACTCGACGCTGCGTCATGCTGCTGTGTGGAACTCCAACACGCCCCGGGAAGTGTGGCTCGATGGGGAGGCCTATTTCTCCGTGAAGCACCTGCCGAATCACCAACGCTTCCGCGTGCATACTTCCGGTAATTTCAACGTGGAAGTGCTTGGAACCAAGTTTACGGTGTACCGGCGCCACGCGCAGGAGCGCGTCGTGCTGCTCTCGGGGAAAGTGCGGGTTGACTTTCACGACCACAATCGACCCGACGTTATTCTGAAGCCTGGTGAGCTGCTGCAAACTGCCGATGCTCATCCTAAACAGGTGGTGCACAAAGCCGTGAAAGCCCCGAGCTACACGGCTTGGACGGCTAATAAGCTAGTGCTCGATGATACCCCTATTTCTGAGCTAGCTACGCAACTACG
Organism: Hymenobacter crusticola; assembly: GCF_002154225.1. Lineage (GTDB taxonomy): Bacteria > Bacteroidota > Bacteroidia > Cytophagales > Hymenobacteraceae > Hymenobacter > Hymenobacter crusticola. The sequence goes on along the minus strand of NZ_MTSE01000031.1, from coordinate 22,531 downwards.
CGACACTTACGGGCTAGATGTGGTGGTGCTGGATTCTGCTTTGAGCAAGCAAACCATTACGGGTACCGTGCCCGTGGGGGATGTCGACCTGCTTTGCCAGGCCCTGCATGCCTCGTTCAACATCAAAGTAGAACGCCAGCACCAGCGCATTCTGCTTTCTCCTCTCTAAGGTTCATCCTTCCTAATCCCATCCATAGCTTATGAACCGACTGCATACCCACTTGCCTGGGCAGCTGGCTCGTCATGTAACTGCCGCCGCTAGTTTGCTGCTGCTGCATACGCCCGCTTCCGGAGCCTACGCTCAACTACTTGCCTCTACTCAAACCTCGTTGCCGCAGCACACTAACAGCAAAAGCGCTGTGCCGCTCAAAGAACTGCTCGGTCAATGGGAAAAGCAGTATAAAACCACCATCGTCTATAAAACCGATCTGGTACGCAATAAAACGGCTGTGCCGCAGGCGGCAGCCGGCAGCTTAGAAGAACAGCTAACCAGCGTCTTGCAACAGGTAGGCCTAGGTTTTCAAAGGCTGCGTCCCGACTATTACGTAATCGTGGAGGCAAAGCCTAGCAGTGTCGTGCCCAACAAAGCAATTCCAGTGTCAGGGCGCGTAGTACAGGCTGATGGGACGCCACTCACCGGAGTGACGGTGGTTGTGAAGGGCACGACAACAGGTACCGCCACCGACCCTGACGGGAGCTTTTCGCTGGAGGTGCCTGAAGGTGCTACCCTAACTTTTTCCTTTGTCGGCTATGTGAGTCAGGAAGTAACTGTGGGTACGAAAACTGTGCTGACCATTACGTTGCAGGAAGATAGCAAAGCCCTCGACGAAGTGGTAGTGGTGGCCTACGGCACGCAGCAGAAAAGAGCTGTAACGGGGGCCGTGCAGGAAGTGCAGGGCAAGGAGCTAGCCGACATCCCCGTGGCCCAGGTCACACAGAAGCTCCAGGGCAAGTTAGCCGGGGTGCAGATCAACCAGGGCACTGGCCGCCCCGGCGAAGGCATGCAGGTGCGCATCCGCGGCCAGGCGTCGATCAACGCGCAAGGGCAGCCGCTGTACGTGGTCGATGGCTTCCCCATTGTGGGCGACATCAGCAACATCAACCCCGACGAAATCGAGAGCATATCAGTGCTGAAAGATGCGGCTTCAGCTTCCTTGTATGGCTCGCGGGCGGCGTTCGGGGTGGTGCTGGTGCAAACCAAGCGCGCACGCGCCGGCCAGAACAATCTCAGCGTGAATGCCTTCTACGGCGTGCAGCAGGTGCCCCAGCGCGGCAGGCCCGACATGCTGAATGCCCAGGAATTCGCGCAGTTTCAGAAAGAAGTCTATGAGTTCAATAACAAGCCTGTGCCTGCCGAGTACCAGGATCCTTCGCAGTACGGCGAGGGCACCGACTGGTACAAAGTGCTGCTCCGCCAGGCACCCATCCAGAACTACAGTATTTCCCTGAACAGCAACCGGGACAAGTTCAGCACGGCCGCGACCCTCGGTTTCTTCAATCAGCAAGGCGTAATCCTGAACTCGGGCTACAACCGCTTCTCGGCCCGATTGAATGCGGATTACAACTTCACCGACAAGCTGAAATTCAGCCTGAACGTAGCCCCGACTTACGCTATTAACAACGGCCCGACGACGACCGACGGCGTGCTGTGGGGCGGCGGCGCCATCATGAGCGCCATTCTGACGTCGCCCATTGCCCCCTACAAAAACCCCGACGGCAGCTTGCCCCTCACGGCCACAGGCGCCGGCTTGTATCCGAACCCCAACTGGTACCGGACAATTCAGGAAATAGAAGCCAAAACCCGGACCACACGCCTACTTTCTAATGCCTCGCTCGACTACGAAATCCTGAAAGGGCTGTCAGCGCGCACCACTATCAACATCGACCTAGGTCAGTCGCAGTTCTATCGGTTTTCGCCTTCCACAGCCGGGCAGATTTTCGCCCCCCCGCCGCAGAAAGCCACTGCCCAAGCTAATAATAGCAGCTACTACTCCTGGCTATCCGAAAACCTGCTGACCTACCGCAAAACCCTAGGAGACCATGCCTTTGACGTGCTGGGCGGCTACACGGTGCAGAAGTTCCGGAGCGACGCCTTGTCCATTGCCAAGACCGATTTTCCGGATGATCGGGTGCATACGCTGAACGCAGCCACTACTACTTCTTCCAGCTCCGGTGATATTCAGGAATGGTCCCTGCTGTCGTACCTGGCCCGCGTGAACTACGACTTCAAGGGCAAATACGTGCTGTCGGCCTCCATTCGGCGGGATGGTTCCTCGCGCTTCGGCTCGAACAACAAATGGGGCAATTTTCCTTCGATTTCGGCCGGCTGGATCGTGTCGGATGAAAGCTTCATGCCGCAGGTGGCCGCTGTATCCTTCCTCAAGCTGCGCTCCAGCTACGGCCTCACGGGCAACAACAACATTGGCAACTACCCTTACTATGCCTTGTTAAGCCCGGCCAACTACGTGTTCAACAATTCTTTAGCCAACGGCCGCAGCCTGAACTCGCTGCCGAACCTAAATCTAGGCTGGGAGAGAACCAAGCAGCTTGACTTCGGCGTGGATATCGGTCTGTTTAAAAATCGGATCAACTTCACCTACGACTACTACCACAAAGACACCGACGGCTTGCTCTACAGCGTGGCCATTCCGAACGAATCGGGCTTTAATAGTCTGCTCACCAACCTAGGAGAGTTTAAGTTCTGGGGTCACGAGTTTGCCATCAACACCCAAAACTTCGTCCACGATTTCAAGTGGAACACAAACCTCAACGTGTCCTTCAACGACAACCGAGTTGAGAGGCTAGGCAACACCGACGCGCCCATTTATGGCAACACTAACACCACCATCACGCGGGTGGGTGAGCGGATTGGCCAGTTCTGGGGCTTCCAGGCGCAGGGCGTATACCGCAATGCGGAAGACCTAAACACCTCTCCTAAATATGCTACGTCGGCAGTGGGCACCATCAAGATGAAGGATATTAATGGCGACGGCGTGATTACCAACACCAACGACGACAAAACCGTCATTGGCAATCCGTGGCCGAAGTTCCTGTTCGGTATCACCAACAATTTCTCCTACCGCAATATCGACTTGTCCATTGTGTCTTCGGGCTCCTACGGCAACGATATCATGAATCGGTCGCTGGAAAGCACGCAGAATCTGGATGGCGTTTTCAACGTCGATCGAAAAGTGTTGAACCGCTGGCGGTCGGAGCAGGATCCGGGCAACGGCATCATCCCGAGCGTGAAGGCGGGCACAACCGACCTGGCTCGCTCCCCGAACACCAACTGGGTAAGCGACGGTAGCTATCTGACCATCAAAAACATCACGCTGGGCTACAATATCCCGCTGAAAGAAGGTCAGCACTTGCGCAACGTGCGCGTGTACGGCAGCATTCAGCAAGCGTTTGTCTTTACAAGCTATCAAGGTGCCAACCCGGAGGTAAGTGCCGGAGCTAACCCACAATCTGGCAGCAGCGGTGGCGATGCCCTGAACCAAGGCATAGACTGGACTGCCTATCCCGTGCCCAGAACCTTTACGCTGGGGATAAACGTGGGCTTGCAGTAGCCGAAATAACCAACTCTAGCCCGGTACCAACTCCGACTCTTTCCCGCCATGAAACCGAATATTCTATTGGCAGCTAGCTTTTTAGCCTTAGCGCTGGGCTCCTGCAATAAAGACTTTGTTGAAATACCGCCTCAAACGGCCATCAGCTCGACCACGTTCTACAAAACCCAGGACGACTTCACCCAGGCTGTCAACGGTACCTACGCGGGGTTGCGCAGCCTCTACAGCGACGCGTACGTGATGGGCGAAATGCGCTCCGACAACACCCACTACGTCTTCAAAAGTGGTGACCGAGGTGGGCAGAATGTGCAGCGCGAGCAAATAGCGGATTTTTTGGAAGACCCCACGAACACGTACATCGCCAACAAATGGAATAGCTGCTACAACATCATTGCCCGGGTCAATCAGATCCTGGCGCAGATTGATGCGGCTAGCTTCGACGAGGCCGCGAAGAGCAACCTGAAGGGGCAAGCATTGTTCCTGCGCGCTTTCGCTTACTACGAGCTGGTGCAGTATTTCGGTGATGTGCCGCTGCACCTGAAACCAGCCTCTACTATTGAAGAAACCGCGCTACCGAAAACGGCCGCGGCCGACACCTACACCCAGATTATAACCGACGCGAAGGACGCCGCGGCCTTGCTACCCCTGAAAGCAACGCAGGAGAAAGGCCGCGTGACGAACGGCAGCGCCAAAACGCTGCTCGGCTACGTGTACCTCACGCAAAAGCAGTACGCGAGTGCCGAAACCATTTTGCGCGAGGTCGTTAGCTCCGGGCAATACGCGCTGTTGCCCGACTACGCGGCTGTGTATGCTCTAGCTAATAAAAACAGCGCTGAATCGGTTTTTGAAGTTCAGTATCAGCAAGGTACCCAGGGGCTGCAAAGCAACTTCGCCTACATTTTCATCCCGGCGCTGACGAACACGCAGCCCATTACCAGCGTCACGCCGAGCAACAACCAACTAATCGGCGGCTGGAACACGCCCGCCGATGATCTGATTAGCTCCTACGAGGCCAACGATAAAAGGAAAGACGCCTCCATCGGCTATTACACGGTCAGTGGGGTGTCGTACCCTTACGTTAAGAAGTACCTGCACGCGCACGCCCTCTATAACAACACCGACGACAACTGGCCTGTGTACCGCTACGCTGATGTGTTGCTGCTGCTCGCCGAGAGCTTGAATGAGCAAGGCAAAAGCGCTGACGCGCTGCCGTTTTTGAACCAAGTAAGAACCCGAGCCGGGCTAGCTGCCACCACCGCTGCCGGCCAAACGGCGCTGCGCGACGTGATTGCGCACGAGAGACGCATAGAGCTAGCTTTCGAGAATAAGCGCTGGCTGGATTTAGTCCGGACGGGCAAAGCCATTGAGGTGATGACAGCTTACGGCGCCAAAGTCAAAGCCAATCCGCAGAAGTACTATTATCCGACAGGTTCGGGCGCGCTTTCGCAGTCCTACAACGTCACGCAGAGCCGCCTGCGGTTTCCTATTCCCGACCGGGAGGTAATTCTAAACCCTCTCTTGAAGTAGCCTTTACTTCTGCGAAGCGGACCTAGATAGTGCTGCTGCGCTTTTCAGTGAACTGCTGTTTCCTTATTGTCCATGTCTAGGCTACTCTTGCTTCCTTTTCTTTTCGGGTCTTTCTCTTCTCTTGCGCAAAAGCTTGATGTAGCGAAGCTTACCTGCGAGTACAAATCAAACCCAATGGGCGTGGAAGCGGCTACGCCAAGGCTAGGCTGGCAGCTGAACACTAGCCAGCGCGGCACCAAGCAAGTAGCTTACCGGATTTTGGTAGCCGATACGCCGACGCTTTTGCAAGCGAATACGGGCAACGTGTGGGATTCGAAGAAGGTTAATGCAAGTACCTCTATCCAAGTAGCGTACGCCGGAAAGCCTTTGCAGCCGACCAGGAAATACTACTGGAAAGTAATGACCTGGGACAACCAGAATAACGCCTCCGCCTGGAGCCCATCTGCCACCTGGCAAATGGGCTTGTTATCGAAAGCCGACTGGCAAGGCGCCCACTGGGTTGCCTACGAGCAGCTCCCCGATTCCAGCAAAAACATCTTGCCCACCGACGGCAAGAAGGACACGCACCAGGGCAGCAACACCTTGCCGCTGCTGCGCAAGCGCTTTGCCGTCAAGAGTAAAGTCAAGAAAGCCACCATCTTTATTGCCGGCCTAGGTCATTTCGAGCTGAGCGTCAATGGCCAGAAAGTCGGCGACCATTTCCTCGATGCCGGCTGGACCAAGTACGATAAGGAGGCGCAGTACGTCGCCTTCGACCTGACGAAAAATCTACAAAGCGGCCAGAATGCGCTTGGGGTGATGCTCGGCAATGGCTTCTACTACGTGCCGCCGGTAAAAGAGCGCTACCGCAAGCTGAAAGTCGCGTTTGGCTATCCGAAGATGATCTGCCGCTTGCAAATTGACTACGACGACGGCACTACGCAGGACATCATCAGTGATGCTTCCTGGAAGACGGCCCCGAGCCCTATTACCTTCTCCAGCATCTACGGCGGCGAAGACTACAACGCTACCCTCGGACAACCCGGCTGGGATACGCCTAGCTTCCAGGAACCGAAAGGCAGCTGGAAGCCTGTGCTCTTGGTGGAAGGCCCGCCGAATTTAAGAAGCCAGATGCAGGAGCCGCTGAAGGTGTTCGAGAACTTCGCGCCGCAGAAAACCACCCAGCCCGTGGCCGGTACCTGGGTGTACGACCTCGGGCAGAACGCCTCGGGCATCATTCAGCTCAAAGTAAAAGGCCACAAAGGCGACACGGTACGCATTATCCCGACCGAGCTGCTGAAGGAGGACGGTACGGTAAACCAGCACTCTGGCGGCAGCCCGTACTACTGGCAATACATCCTCAAAGGTGAAGGCACCGAGACGTGGCAGCCCCGCTTCTCTTATTATGGCTTCCGCTACCTGCAAGTGACTGGCGCCGTGCCGCAAGGCGAAGCCAACCCCAAGAACGCCCCTCAGATCATAGAGCTGAAAGGCTTACACATGCGCAATGCCGCTGCCCGCGCGGGCGAATTTGCTTGCTCCAACGAGCTCTTCAACCGCACCAACACGCTGATCGATTGGGCCATTAAGAGCAACATGGTGAGCACCTTCACCGACTGCCCGCACCGCGAAAAGCTAGGTTGGCTCGAACAAACACACCTGATGCTCCGCTCCGTGCTCTACAACTACGACGTGCCCGACCTGAGCCGGAAGGTGATGCAGGATATTCGCAGCTCCCAGCTCCCCAATGGCCTGGTGCCGGAAATTGCGCCGGAGTACGTCAAGTTTGAGTGGGGCGGCGACATGTTCCGCGACTCGCCGGAATGGGGCAGCACCAGCATCATCACGCCCTGGTACCTCTACCAGTGGTACGGTGACCGGCAGACGCTGGTAGAGAGCTATCCTACCATGCAGCGCTACATCGCCTACCTCGGCACCAAAGCCAACAGCCACATTCTCAGCCAAGGCCTGGGCGACTGGTACGACCTAGGCCCCAAGCCGCCGGGCGTGTCGCAGCTGACGCCGATGGGCGTGACCGGCACGGCCATGTACTACTACGACCTGAAGCTGCTGAGCAAAGTCGCGCGCCTACTCGGCAAGCCCCAAGATGCTATTGGCTACGATAAGCTAGCTGGGGAAGTAAGAACGGCCTTCAACGCCACGTTCTTCCACAAAGACACCAAGCAATACGCCACCGGCAGTCAAGCCGCCAACGCTATGGCCGTGTACATGAAGCTCGTAGCGCCCGAGGATAAAGCCGCAGTGGTCGAGAACATTGTAAAAGACATCCGCAGCCGCAACAACAGCCTCACGGCCGGCGACATTGGCTACCGCTACCTGCTGCAAGTGCTCGACGAGGCGGGCCGCTCCGACGTCATCTTCGACATGAACAGCCGCTCCGACGTGCCCGGCTACGGCTACCAGCTCGCTAAAGGCGCCACGGCCCTCACCGAATCGTGGGCGGCCCTACCGACGGCCTCGAACAACCACTTCATGCTCGGTCACCTGATGGAGTGGCTCTACGGCGGCCTGGCCGGCATCCGGCTCGCCAATGGCGCAGTGGGGTTCAACAAGATCGACATTAGGCCGGAGCCCGTGGGCGATGTAACGTCGGCCAAAGCCAGCTACCACTCGCCCTACGGCTTGATTGTCAGTGACTGGAAAAAGACCGGCAACTCCTTCGAGCTCACGGCTACCATTCCGGCCAACACCACCGCTACCATCTATTTGCCGGCTACGGCTTCTTCCAAAATCGTGGAAGATAACCTAGCCGTGGCTCAGCACCGCGACCTGCAATTGCTCGGTACGGACCAAGGCAAAGCGCGCATCAGCGTGGGGTCGGGTACTTATCATTTTGTAGTCAATCCATAAAGAAAGCCGTCATGCTGAGCCTGCGAATCCTGACGGCTTAACGCTTTTCTTCTCCCATCAACTTCTGCATGAGACGCAACCTAGCTTATGTTCTTTCTTTGGTGCTGGTGAGTCCGGTTGCTGCGTGGGCGCAGGCCAAACCGAAAGAAGTACCTGTCCGCGAGATGCAGCAAGTGTACGAAGAGGTGAAAACGCCCCATAAGTACGGCCTGGTGCTCGTGACGGACGACAACCAAAAGAAGCTGGACTGCCCCAGCGTGTTCCGCAAAGGCAACCAGTGGTACATGACCTACATCATCTTCGACGGACGCGGTTACGAAACCTGGCTGGCGCAGAGCAAAGATTTGCTGAAGTGGGAAACCAAGGGCAAGCTCCTGTCCTTCACCGACACCACCGACTGGGACACGAACCAGAAAGCCGGCTACGTGGCCCTGCAAGACTACAAATGGGGAGGCAGCTACCAGTGGCAGCCCTACCAGGGCAAATACTGGATGTCGTACTTCGGTGGCAACTCGCGCGGGTATGAGAAAGGCCTCCTGTCGATTGGCATGGCTTACACCACGCAAGACCCCAGCACGGTGCACTCGTGGCAGCGCCTGCCCCAGCCGGTGCTGAAAGCCAACGACCCGGACGCGCGCTGGTGGGAAAACCACACCATCTACAAAAGCTCGGTCATCTGGGATAAGGCGAAGCTAACGGGTCATCCTTTTGTGATGTACTATAATGCCAACGGCGATTCGCTGGACGCCAAGCGCGGGGCCGAGCGCATCGGCATGGCGGTGTCGGATGATATGACGCACTGGCAGCGGTTCCGGCGCAACCCGGTCATCAACCATCACAAGGGCATCAGCGGCGACGCCTACCTGCAGCAGCTAGACAACGGCTTGTGGGTGATGTTCTACTTCGGCGCCTTCTACCTCGGCATCTCGGGCGCCGTGAACCGCTTTGCCTGCTCCTACGACCTGGTCAACTGGACTGACTGGACCGGGGCCAACCTGATCGAGCCTTCGGAGCCGTATGATGAGCTATTCGCCCACAAGTCGTTTGTGGTCAAATATGAAGGTGTGGTGTATCACTACTACTGCGCCGTAAATAAGGCCGATCAGCGCGGCATTGCCGTGGCTACCTCCAAGGACCTAGGCAAGAGCAGTGTCCACTTCATTGTACCTGACCCAAAGCCTGCTAAAAAGGCAGAAAGCAAGTGATGCAGTCTTCCTTGAAGACCCCTCTTTTCAGGATTGGGTTGGAGGCGTATTAGAAAGTAGCCTGTGGGGCAAGGAGTAACTAAAAAGCTACCGGGCTACCGTCGAGCAACAGCTGGCTGAGCTGCAGCCATAGAGTATACACCTAGGTTTAAATTGACACGCCAGACAAGCGTTTTGCGGGCGTTGTCGCTGCCTGATGGAGAGCCGGATTACGCACCGTTCCAAGTTCCCATTCAATTGAATAGCAATGGTAATTAATAACTGGCTGATGAGAAGAAGACGGCATTTAAGCGCTTTTCTAGTTGCGATTCTGACTGGAACTTGCTGGTTTTATCCGACCAGCGCCAATGCGCAGCAAAAGCCAGCAGCAGAGTTAAAAAAGCTTTTTCAATCGCCGCCTGAGTCAGCCAAGCCGTGGGTGTTCTGGTACTGGATGAATGGGGCCGTGACACGTGAGGCGCTTACGGCCGACTTGGAGGCCATGAAACAAGCGGGCCTGGAGGGTGCGTACCTGATGCCCATTCGTGGGGCAGAAAATCCGCCCGCTCTCAGCCCGCCCGCCGAGCAGCTCACGCCCTACTGGTGGGAACTGGTGCGCCACACCATGAACGAGGCCGACCGCCTCGGCTTAAAGCTAGCCATGCACGTGAGCGACGGATTTGCCCTAGCCGGCGGCCCGTGGATCACGCCGGAACTGTCGATGCAGAAGGTCGTTTTTGCGGAAACGAAAGTCACGGGCGGGCGCCGCTACAGCCAGGTTTTGCCGCAAGCGGCTGCTACTCAGAACTACTACCGCGACATCGCCGTGTACGCCTACCCAACGCCCACGGGCGGCACGGCCTCCACGTACACCATCAAGCCCCAGGTAACCAGCAGTTCCGCTGAAGCCAATGCGGCACTGCTAGCCCAAGCCGGCAACAAAAAGAACTTCCAAAGCAGTGCGCCGTGCTGGATTCAGTACGCCTTTGATAAGCCGTTCACCTGCCGCTCTATCCGCATCCGCTCCAACGGCTATAACTACCAGGCCAACCGCTTACTGGTAGAAGCTAGCACTGATGGACAGCAGTTCCGGCCGGTGGGCCGGTTGCAGCCGCCGCGCAGCGGGTGGCAGGACAGCAGCGCCGTGACCCACGCCCTCGTGCCCACGACGGCGCGCTTTTTCCGCTTTGTGTACAACAACGAAGGCTCAGAGCCCGGCGCCGAAGACCTGGACGCGGCCAAATGGCAGCAAACGCTGAAACTAACTGAAATCCGCCTCTCCAAGGAAGCTAAGCTTCACCAGTACGAAGGCAAAAATGGCGAAGTGTGGCGCGTGAGTCTGCCCACCACCGCGCAGCAAGTACCTAGCTCCCTATGCGTGCCGCTCCAGAAGATTATCAACATCTCCGCTAAAATGGGCGCCGATGGTCGGCTGCAATGGGACGTACCCGCGGGCAACTGGACTGTTCTGCGCGTGGGGCACACCTCCACGGGCTACACCAACGCCACTGGCGGCGGCGGCAAAGGCTTGGAGTGCGACAAGTTCAACCCCGAAGCAGTTAAGCTTCAGTTTGATGGCTGGTACGGGGAGGCCATCCGACAAGCCAGCCCGGAGCTAGCTTCCCGGGTGCTGAAGCTGTTTCACGTCGACAGCTGGGAGTGCGGCAGCCAGAACTGGTCGGCCAACTTTGCCGCGGAGTTTCGGAAGCGTCGCGGCTACGACCTCATGCCGTACCTGCCCGTGATGGCCGGCGTGCCGGTGGAAAGCCTGGAGGTGTCCGAACGCTTTTTGTTCGATGTGCGCCAGACTATTGCCGAGCTGATTAACGATAAGTTCTACGTCACGCTAGCCGACCTAGCACGCGCGAAGGGCAGCACCTTCACGGCGGAGTGCGTGGCGCCCACCATGGTCAGCGACGGCATGCTGCACTACAAAAACGTGGACGTACCCATGGGCGAGTTCTGGCTGCGCAGCCCCACCAACGACAAGCCCAACGATATTCTGGACGCTACTTCTGGCGCGCACATCTACGGCAAAAACATCGTGCAGGCAGAAGCCTTTACCGAGCTGCGCCTTGCTTGGGATGAGCACCCAGCTATGCTGAAAGCGTTACAGGACCGGCACTACGCCCTAGGTATCAACCGGTTTGTCTATCACGTTTTCGTGCATAACCCCTGGCTCGACCGCAAGCCCGGTATGACGCTGAGCAACATCGGCCTCTTCTTCCAGCGCGACCAAACCTGGTGGAAGCCCGGCCGCGAGTGGGTCGCCTACGCCCAGCGCTGCCAAGCCCTGCTACAGCAAGGCCGGCCCGTGGCCGACGTGGCCGTATTTACGGGCGAACAAACCCCGCGCCGCGCCATACTGCCCAACCGCCTGATGCCTGACCTGCCCGGCATCTTCGGCCCGGCGGCCGTGGCAAGCGAGAAGAACCGCCTGGCTAACCAAGGCTTACCGATGCAGGAAATGCCTTACCAGGTGATGTCGGGCGCCAACATGGAAATGTCGGAGCTGTTGATTGATCCGCTGAAAGGCTATGCCTACGATTCCTTCAACAAGGATGCGCTGCTGAACCTAGCTCGAGTGAATAATGGCCGCGTGGAGCTACCCGGTGGGGCTAGTTACGGGTTGCTCGTAGTGCCGGGCGCGCAGACCATGTGGCCCGATAGCACCTCCATGTCGCCGGAAGTCGCGAGCAAGCTGCTGAGCTTGGTGAGGGAGGGCGCGACGCTGCTGATCAATCGCAAACCCAGCCGCTCCCCCGAGCTCCGCAACTTCCCGGCGGCCGACCAAACGGTGCAGCAACTGGCTAGCCAGCTGTATGCGGGCGCCTCGGCGGCCGGGAGCCCTACGGGCTGGCAAGTAGGAAAGGGACGCATCCTGCAAGGTCCGTACACGGCTAGCTCCTTCGATGACCTCGGCCTAACACGGGATGTGGTAGCGAGCACCACTAACGGGCAGCCCGCCAAAGCTGTTGCCTGGACGCACCGCACCGATCCACAGTTTGATATCTATTTCATTTCCAACCAGCTTGATACCGCCCGCACGATTGCGCTGTCCTTGCGCGTAGCCGGCCGGCAGCCGGAGCTGTGGGATGCTGTAACTGGCACCATCCGCCCGGCTTCCGAGTGGCGTATGGAAAACGGCCGCACCCTGCTGCCCGTGCGCCTCGACCGCAACGGCTCCATGTTCATAGTATTCCAGCAGCCCACCACCGCGCAAGGCGCGCAAGCCGGCCCCAATTGGTCGGAGCCTCAAGTGGTACAAACCCTGGCCGGCGACTGGCAGGTAAGCTTTGATCAGCAGGTAAATGGCCCCGCGCAGCCTATCGTTTTCAAAGCGCTGACCGACTGGAGCCAGCACCCGGACGACCAGATCAAGTATTATTCCGGCACCGCCACCTACACCAAAACGTTCACCTGGAAGCCTACCAAAAGCAAGCAGCCGATCTACCTCGACCTAGGTCGAATTGCCAACATTGCCGAAGTGCAGGTAAATGGCAAGCCCTGCGGCATCGCTTGGACCGCGCCCTACCGCGTCGACATCACACCAGCGCTGAAAAAGGGCAAAAACCAGCTCCGCATCGAGGTAACGAACACTTGGGCCAACCGGCTCATTGGTGACCACGCACTGCCCAAGGATAAGCAAGTGACCAGTACGACGGCCGCTTACCGTTTAGAAGGCAAGCCGTTGCTCCCCGCTGGTCTGCTAGGTCCTATAACCTTGAAGACGGTTCCCGTGAGTAATTGATACTACCTCATCATAAATTCAAGCTAAGCAGCAGGCTGCCTCGGTAAGTAGCCCTTTCTAGGAAGGCTACTGTTGCCTTCTTCTAGAGAAAGGATTCAAAGAGAAGGGTTCCTTTTGGACACCTTCGCAAGTATCGATCTATTCTCACGTTCTATTACCTTAAAACAGCTTAGGCAACTTTGCTAGCGTTACCGACCTGAAAGCTTGGATCACAAATCCTCAAACGCTTCAACTGATTTCATGAAAAAGCTGCTTGCCGTTTTCGTCTTGGTGCTCAATGTTCAGCTGTTAGCGGCCCAAACCACTGAAGCCGTGGTGCGCAAAGTTGCGGACCAGGTCCTGAAAGAAACAGTGTTGGGTTTTCAGGGGGTGGAGAATAAGCAATTTTACGCCTCTGCCGCCGCCGTTCCCCAGGGCGTACCCGTCAAATACGCCAGCCCGTATACCGGCTGGCACTACACCCATGGCGTGCTGAACTTGGCCATGATCGATTTGGGCAGGTTGCTCGGCGAACAAAAATATGTGGACTACGCCGCCCGGCACGTGGCCTTCGGCTTCGATAACTACCGTGTGTTCGAGCAGCGTTTTCAGTCCGGCGTCAAGCATTATGCTTACCCCTATGGCGAATTCTTTACCATGGACGAACTCGACGACTTCGGCGCCATGTCTGCGAGCATCCTCGAGGTGTACCAACAGGTGAAGCGCCCCGCCTACAAAGCCTACTTGGAAAAAGCAGCGAAGCATTTGACCGAAGAACGCCTTCGTTTGCTGGACCGGACGTTCGTCCGCGCTTTTCCGTATCAAAACACACTGTGGGCCGATGACCTGTACATGAGCGTGCCCTTCCTGGTCCGCATGGGGAAGTTCACGGGCCAGCAAAAGTATCTTGAGGAGGCGGTAACGCAGGTACTCAATTTCACTAAGTATCTGTGGGACGAGAAAGAAGAACTCTACTGGCACACCTGGTATAGCGATTTAAAACGCAACGGGGTGGCGCATTGGGGCCGCTGCAACGGCTGGGTCCTGCTTGCGCAGGTGCACCTGCTGGACTACCTGCCCGCTAATCACCCGCAGCGCGCCCGGCTGATCCAGCTGCTGGAGCGGCAAATTCTAGGAATTGCCAAATACCAAAGCGCAGAAGGGTTGTGGCACCAGGTGCTGGATAAGCCGGATTCGTACCTGGAGTCGTCGTGTTCCGCCATGTTTGTGTACGGGGTGGCGCATGCAGTGAACCACGGGTGGATTGACCCTCGCTACGCTTCGATTGCCACGAGCGGGTGGGAGGGTTTGAAAAAATACAAGATCGATGAGCAAGGTCGATTGAAAGACATTTGCGTGGGCACGGGCATCCAAGACAATCTTGTTTTTTATTATACCCGCCCGGTAGGCATCAACGAAAAGCATGGTACCGGCCCTTTGCTCGACGCCGGGGTGGAGATATTGAAACTGGAAAAGCGCGGCAAATAAGCGGAAGCAGCGAAGCGAACGCAGGTACGGCGATGAACCACGACGGCGGGGACCCTTGCGTAAAGGAGGCTGCTCAACACCTGCCCAGACCACTGGCACCGCCGCGAGGGTGGTTGTTCAACGATGGCTAGCACAACCGTGGCCTTGAAGTTACGTGTGTTGCTGGCAAGGCAATTGGAAGTGAGCATTCTGCAACAGTCACCCTCCTTTAATTGTACAAACTGATGCGCAAGAGTAAGGGCGGTAGGAGAGGAGAAATGAAGCGCTAAATAGTTCAGTAAAGTTGTTCACCAATCTAAGTACATACTAGCTCCTTGCTGCGACGAGATAGGTGTACGTTCTCCCCGAACAGGAGCGAGCTGTTCACCCCTACCGTCATCGCCACCTGTTTAGTATAAATACTCTGGAATACAGCTAGGTAGGCCCAAGTTCCTTTTTGTAGGAGCAAGTAGGTGCCCATTGGGGCAGGCGGTGCAGCAAAGGATCAGCCCTGTGCTAGGCGTTCTGTTCATGGCAACGAATACGAGGACCCAAGGCCAACGGCTGCATGCTCGTCGGCGCAACACGTGCCGGGTGAGGCGGGGGCTGGCGCGTGCGACTCGGTGCGCAAATGGCGCTTATATTGTCTAGAATACGCGGTATAGCCTGCTTTTCCTAACGGGCACAGGGAAGCGGGCTTGCTGCGCCAGCGGTGACTGCCACATCTAGCACGCTGCACGAACGGCGGACGGGGTAACATCGGATTTTCGGCTGAAGGAAACGGTAACGATTTCTGGGGTTGGTTGTGCGTGCTAAGGCGCATCGTGCATTTTTCAGTGTAGCTCTATTGACGTCATCTAGGGTGCTTCTAGGAGTTGTGCACGGTAGCCGAAGACCTAACCGGTGAGATCTTTGCTAGATAGCTACTGAAGACAGCATGGCTAGTGACACGGCTGCCGTCGGCTTCTACCTGCTTCATTCCAGACTCGAGGGCTCGAGCAAACTTGGTGCGTGCGGGGAGTGCATTTATCGCTCTTGTTCGAGTAATGGCATGTCATATTGGGTAAAGGTTTACACTCTTCTGTTTTGGTGGAATTTTGTCAGCATCGCCGCGCAAGCGAGTACGCCGCCTAGCCGAACGCTAGAGTTTATTCAGAATCGTGGCCAATGGAACCCAAGTGTCCAATTTATGACGCCGCTGGCGACGGGACGCCTGTATATAGAAGCGACAGGCTTTACGTACGCCTTGTATGATCCGCTGACGAAGCCTGCTCACGCGAACATCCCCGCCACGCCTGGCTCGCAGCTCCGCTGCCATGCTTACTCCCTTACGTTTGCTGGTAGTCACCCGACGGTCCCTGTAGCGGAAGAAGCGCTTGCCACCACCTATAACTATTTTCTCGGCGCTGACCCAACGCGGTGGACCCACGATGTGCCTAGTTATCGGCGGGTGCGTTACCCGGATCTGTATCCTGGTATTGCGGCTACGCTATACGAAAATGAAACGGGCAACCTTGAGTATGACTTTCACCTGCAGCCCGGGGCTCAGCCTAATGCCATTCAGCTGCGCTACCAAGGTGCTAGCGAATTACGTTTATCCAATCGCCAGTTGCTGATTAAAACCAGCGTGGGTACGGTTACGGAGCTCGCGCCGCGAGCTTGGCAAACGGATGCCCAGGGGCAACGGTATACCGTTACGTGCGACTACGAACTCGTAGACAACGTGGTCAGCTTTCGACTAGGGGCTTACGACCGTAGTCGCCCTCTCATCATTGACCCCACCGTTGTCTTTGCTTCCTTCTCCGGTGCCACTTCCGACAATTGGGGCGTAACAGCTACGCACGATGTTCAAGGCAATCTTTATTCCGCTAGCCTAGCCTTCGGTACGGGCTATCCTACCTCGCTGGGTGCTTACAGCCAAACCTACGCCGAAGGCGTCGATGTGGCGATTATCAAGTACAATACGCAGGCTGCTGGGCCCGCCGCCCGCCTTTATGCCACCTACCTAGGTGGTCGCGCGGCGGATGCGCCTCACCGGTTGGTAGTCGATGGCAATAACGAGTTGGTGGTGCTCGGCTCCACCAGCTCCAACGATTTTCCCACGACAGCCGGCAGTTACGACCGCAGCTTTGGGGGTGGTACGCTCATCGAACCCGATGCTATAGCATTTACCACCGGAGCCGATCTGTTTGTGGCCCGGTTGAGTACCAGCGGCAACGCCCTGCGGGCGGCCACGTACTTGGGAGGCACCGGCAATGATGGGCTCGCCTGGGCCCGGCCTTCCCTCAGCTTACCACCCTCTGACGCCCCAACAGCACTGGGCGGCGCGCCCACGTTCAAGGGCGACCTAGCCGTTGATGGGGCCAACAATGTGGTGCTTGCCTCCGTGACCAACAGCCGCGACTTCCCCGTGACGATGGGCACCCATCGTTCCTCCTTTCAGGGCGGCTACTCGGATGCGGTGGTGTGCAAGCTCAGCGCGGACCTGCGCTCGTTGCAGTGGAGTACGTACTTAGGCGGTAACAAAGCGGATGCCGCTTACGCACTGCAATTAGATGCGACGGGCACCGTGTATGTGTGTGGCGGCACGGCAAGTTCAAATTTCCCGGTCAGCGCTGGCGCTTACCAGCCCGCTAGTACTGGGGGTGGGGCCGATGGCTTTGTGGCGCACCTGAGCGCCGATGGCCAAACGGTGCAGCAGGCCTGCCTGCTCGGGACGGCCGGCTACGATCAAGCACTCTTTCTGCAAGTAGATGCGGCGGCGAACCTGTACGTGCTAGGTACCACGGATCGGCAGCTGGCGCTCACGCCCGCCTACTTTCCCGCCGCCGGTGGCAACCTGTTCCTTTGCAAACTTTCCTCTTACCTTCGTCAGCCCTACTTTGTCACGCAATTCGGCAACTTGGCCGGGGGCACCTACGCCTCGCTGCTGCCTACTGCTTTTGGGGTAGATGATTGCGGGCGGATGTACATCGCCGGGCTCGCCGCGCGCGTCACCCAGGTGCTGCGGCTGAGTAGCGACGCGCGGGTGGTAGAGGATACATTCACCAACCTAGGTGACCATACCCACGGCGTCAGCCGCTTCGACGCGGATGGCGTGCTCTACCAAGCCATCTGTGGCAGCTGTGACCAGCGGCATCCGTTCCAGATCCCTCCTAGTGCAAATTACTTTTCGATTAAGAATGGCTCAGCTAACTGCAACGATGCTGCCCTAAAAGTCCGACTGACGGCCGCGCCTGACGCTGTGCTTCCTCCGCGTCTGCTATGCCAAGACATGCCCCCGCAACTTCTCGGTGGTACGCCGGCGGGTGGCACCTGGAGCGGCCCCGGCGTATCCGGCGCAAGCGGTGTGTACTACTTTACGCCCGCTGCTAACCTACTTGGCACGCATACGCTTTCCTATACTCCCCCTTCGGCCAGCACTTGTCCAACGGCCACACGCACGCAGCAGGTGACAGTTCGTCCACCCATGAGCGTACAAATTAGCAGTACGACTACTACCCCCATTTGTGAAAATAGTCCCTATGGTCTGGATCTGAAGGGTACACCAGAAGGCGGATTTTTCTCGGGGCGCGGCATCATAGGCAACTCCTTTTACCCGCAGGCCGCCGGACCCGGGCAGCACCTGATTACCTATTCGTTCAGTACCAGTAGCCAATGTGGCAGTGCCACGACCCTGCTGACGGTTTTGCCCGCCCCCGTTGTAAGCGCAGGACCCGATACAGTGCTCTGTGGTGTTCCCGCCGGCCCCTTTCGTCTTCGGGGAGCTTCACCAGCCGGTGGCACCTGGAGTGGCCGCGGGGTTTCCGCCGCCGGGGTCTTCGATCCGGCGGTGTTGCGCCTGACACCGGGCGCGAGTGCAACCGAGCTGACCTATACCTATGTTGATCCTGGTGGGTGTACGAGCAAGGCCACGCGAACTGTTTTGCTCGTTCCCGAACCTGGTCTCATGACCGATGTCCTGCCAGTAGCACCCTGTAGCTTTGATCCCACCCAGCAGGGACTAGCACCCTTTTCCGTGACCTTTCCTCAAGTAGCCACCGGGCCAGGTAGCGCAACCTGGGATTTTGGCGATGGCACCAGTTTCTTCTCGCCTCAAGCGGACTCGGCTGTTACCCACACCTATGCGCAAGCGGGTACCTACGCGCCCACGCTCCTGATTCATTACAGTACGAGTTGCACCACGCAGATTCAGTATCAGCCTTTTCGTATCGGGGTACCGCGCCCGCTGCCGAACATCATCACGCCAAATGGGGATCGGCTCAACGACACCTTTGTGCAGCAACTCAGCTGCCAGCCGCCCAAACTGCAGGTGTTCTCGCGATGGGGCAAGCTCGTCTATGAAACGGCTGCTTATCAAAACGATTGGGATGGTGCCGGACTACCTAGCGGTATCTACTACTATTATTTGCGAGCGCCGCAGGGTGATTCACTCAAGGGTTGGCTGCAAGTGCTCCGCTAAAGCTAGCCTACTTGAAAGGTCCTTGATGCGGAGAATAAGGCGTATATTTACCGCATACTATGCGGAGAATAGCATCTTATATTCATCAAATGCCTGCTTGGCCTGCGTTTAGCTGGCAAGCGGCGGCACTAGAAAACTTGTTGGGGGCCGTTCGCCATCAGCAAGGCCGCCTGCTCGGGCGGCTGGACGGGTTGGGCTTGGATTTGCGCAACGAGGCGACCCTACAGACGCTGACCTTGGACGTGCTCAAGTCCAGTGAAATCGAAGGCGAGCTACTGCCACCCGCCTCCGTGCGCTCGTCCTTGGCCCACCGATTGGGCTTGGAGCGGGGTGGACTTCCCCCCGCGGACCGCCGCGTGGAAGGAGTCGTGGCCATGATGCTGGACGCCACGCAGCAGGCCGAGCAGCCCCTGACGGCATCACGCTTGTTCAACTGGCACCACGCCTTGTTCCCCACCGGGCACAGCGGCTTGTACCCCGTGCGGGTCGGCGCTTGGCGCACCGGCCCCATGCAGGTCGTCTCCGGGCCTCTGGGCCGGGAACGGATCCACTACGAAGCGCCACCGGCGGAGGCAGTGGACGCGCAGATGCAACAGTTTCTGGACTGGTTCAATGCCCCTCTCGACTTGGATCCGGTGCTGAAAGCCGCCATCGCGCACTTCTGGTTCGTGACCATCCACCCCTTTGACGACGGCAACGGGCGCATTGCCCGGGCCATTGCGGATCTACAGCTCTCCCGCGCCGACGGCACCGGGCAACGCTGCTACAGTATGTCGGCGCAGATCCAGGCCGAGCGCCAGGCCTACTATGATTTGCTGGAGACCAGCCAGCGCGGAACGCTGGATCTGACGAGTTGGTTGACGTGGTTTTTGAGCTGCTTAGGCCGAGCGCTCACGAGCGCCGAGCAGACGCTGGCGCAGGTGCTGGCCAAAGCCCGCTTCTGGGAACGCCACCAGCAGACTACGCTTTCCGAGCGGCAGCGGCGGCTAGTCACGCGGCTGCTCGACGGCTTTGAGGGCAAGTTGACCACGTCCAAGTGGGCGCGCATGGCCAAGTGCTCTCAGGATACGGCCGGGCGGGATATTGCCGAGTTGATCAGCAAAGGTATCCTGGTCAAAGAGATTGCCGGTGGCCGGAGCACCAGCTACCGCTTAGCCCCAGACGCCTGACCCACCGTTCGGCTAGGCACCGCGTCGGCGTAGTCTTAAGCAAAACGCGGCAGGAGCTGACAAGAGGCAAGAAGCAGCCTAGTTCCCGATGGTAGAAGACCAGAATGGATCTGCCTGGGTGGAATGTGCCACAAGGTTTTAAGTAGATTGTCTTCGTAAGAGCAGAAGCGTTCGACAGAGGGTTGTGGCTGTTGCAGAAGTCTGGGTCTTGCGTTTCGCACGCAGTAGGAGTGAGCTTCCGCCTCGCAAAACACGGTTTCCGACACTTTTCTGGGTGACTCCTCCCGATAAACCTACGACTAGGGCGTTCGTCGAGGAGTTCTGCAACAGCCACGGTTCTTTTCTGAACGGTCTTAGCACCCGCCTCAACGGCCCCGAAAACGCGGTTTTCGGGGCCATTTCTATGATAGGTAATCTGAACCTATAGGTTTGGTTTTAGCAACCGTCTCGCAGGGTACAGAGGCATCTCACCGAAGCCTGTTCGCGCGTTGTTTAATTTTGCCAGTGCCCTATTCTGACTCCTTTTGGCGGCGGAAGACGTTCTGCACCGCGATGAAGGCAACGAGCAGGATTGAAATAGTGAAGAAAAAGAGCGCCGCAATCAGTACGACATACAGTTCATAACCATACTGGAAGTAGAAAGAAGAGTGAATCGGGGCATTCGTCATGATTAGAATACCCGTCAGCAGTATCACAGTAGCAGAAATAAGCGCAACGCGGGATGCTATTTTCATCGCGGTAAGTTATTGATCAGAGGCGCGTCTGCTTAGCCGACGATGTAAACAAATGGAGCCGTTGCCGAAGCGCTGTCAAGCTAGCACGTTGAGCTGAAAATCCAACAAGTTCCGTGCGCAAAAAACGGTGCCAAAATCAGGCTCAAAAAACGGCGTTTACAGCCTGCATTCGCAGTGTCCAAAACTGCGCAGAAACCGGCTGATTTTTGAGACGGGTAAGACAGCACCTCGCACCCTGAGCCGAAGTACCAGCCTTGGCCACCATCAGTAGGCCCGCAACGGGCTCTTCCTTATCTTCACTGCGGGCTATCCCCGGGCGCTTCTCTCCCGGCTCCTCTGGCTGTATGACCTTCCGCGAGTTTGTTCCCGCGCCCTGGTTGCGCGCTTATGTGGCCCGTTACTGGCTGGTAGAAACCATGCCCAGCGACGCGCATCCTTTAGAGCATCTGCTCACCCCCAACGCCTTGGATGGGTTTGTCTTTCAATTCCAGACCCAGGCCCCCTCACTCTTCGTGCAAGCAGCCGCCTGCCAGGCCTTGCCGTCTGCCTACGCCTTGTTGCAACCCTTCGCTCCCTGGCGGCTGCACTTGCCCGGACCCTGCGGTATCGCCGGCGTGTTTTTCCGGCCCGGTGTCGTGCACCGCTGCCTGCGCTACCCGATGCACGAGCTCACGCACCAGCCCCTGGATCTGGAAGCTTTTCTCGGGCCGCCTGTGCGCCAGTTGCAAGCGCAGTTGCAGGAGGCGCCGAGCCCCGCAGCGCGCGTGCAACTGCTGGATGCTTTTATCAGCCACCACCTCCCGGTGCTGGCCCAGCCGCTCACTTATAGCGACTATGTCTTGCAGCAGCTGGCGCAGCACCCGGGTACAGGATCGATCCAGGCCTTGGCTCGTGAGTTGGGCGTAAGCCGGCAATTTCTAGCCCGACACTTTGCTGAGCAGGTGGGCCGCAGCCCCAAACAAATGAGCCGGGTGGTCCGCTTCAATGCCTTGCATCAGACCTTAGTGCAAACACCTTCGCCTAACTGGCTGGATCTGGTCTACCAATTTAATTACTACGACCAGGCCCACTTAATCAAAGACTTTGCAGCCTTCACCGGCCTCTCCCCCACCACCTACCAGCACGCGCCGAGCGCGGCGGCTGATTTTTATGCTGGGAAGGCCTAAGGTTCCTTTTTTACAAGGCCGCGGCGCACGTGCGCTAGTACGTTTGTGAGCCCCGGCACCCGGCCGGTAGCATATCTGCTTGCGTGCCATGGCCCCCTCCCCTTCCTACCGCTTGTTTGTGCTTTATCTATTGCTGGCAGGTTACTGTTGTGGCGCTGCGCTCATGGCCGAAGTAGTCGAGTACCAAAGCTGGCGGGATTTGGGCCGGTATCTGAGCCCGGCCGAGTTCGCGCAGTGGCACACGGTGGCTGGGAGCCGGACCGTGCCCGTGTTGGTGCTGCCGATGGTGGTCACCACGCTGGTGGCCGTGGGTCTACTGCGCTACTGGCCCTTGCACCTGCCGCGCTGGGGGCTATGGGGGCTGCTGGCCTGCCATGCCCTGGCCTGGACCTCCACCCTGCTCTACCAGCTCCCACTGGAGCAGCAGTTAGACCGGGGCGCCTATTCGGCAGCCCTATTAGACGAGCTCTGGCGCACGGATTGGCTGCGCAAGCTGGCGTTCTTGGTAGAAATGCCCATGGTAGGCTACCTAGCCCTACGCTTCTTTGGCGCCTCGTCCTTGAAGCAAGCCACGACTTCAGCATGTTATGATACACCGGTCGACTAAGTAGGTCAGTGCTAGTTATGGTTGAGTTTGTATCCTTTCACAAACGCCCGTTTAAGTAACCGTACG
>NZ_MTSE01000030.1 GCF_002154225.1 Hymenobacter crusticola | reverse complement strand
GTCGCTTTCGCGGCCCTGCTCGGACTCCTTTACGGGGGGCGCTCTAGAGGAGGAACGGAAAACTGTCTTGTTGTCTTGTCCTAAAAGCATTTGCCTCCTTTGAGTGAATAAATGGCTTTGCCCTAGAACTACAATAAATGTACAGTAACATTCATAGAGAGCCGTTTGGAGGTAGATTGTTCAGTGAAGTAGTACAATAAACTGAACATCGTTGTTCACAGCTTGATTGCCGATAAGTTATATAAGCATAAAGTATAAACGGACTCCTTCCTCTGTTGTATAGTGCAATGATGCTAAGCTTATGAGCTTTCCACTTATGCCCACTTATTTGAATAAGTGCTTCTTATTTCTGCACAAGATATTTCTTACTGCTCGCCTGCCCGAACCCCTTTCCTAGCCAGTTGCGAGCAGGCTCTTGAGCGACGATGTGCTCAGAAAACCTACCAATGCACACACTGAGTACTAAGCCAAAAGCGAGCATTACGCCAAGGAGAAGCGTGTTGCCTAGCGCAGCAAAGTTGATAATGAAGAAGATGGCGAATAGATTAAGCCCCCCTAGTAGCAGTACCGTGCTGATCTGCCGAAAACCCATGGCCAGGATGCGGTGATGAATATGGTTTTTGTCGGGGGAGAAAGGAGATCGGCCAGCCAGCATGCGCAGCAGGAAAACGCGTGATGTGTCGAAAAGCGGCACAAATAAAATACCTGCTGCTACGGCCGGCGCTGATGATGCTAAAGGACGACTTACAATGTGCCCCATCTCAACAAATTGAATGGTGAGTACCGACACAATAAAGCCGCAGACCAAAGACCCCGTGTCGCCCATAAAAATGCTAGCCCGGTGAAAGTTGTAGCGTAAAAAGCCCAGCAGCCCCCCTACTACACAGACAGACACATATACATAATTGCCGTAGCTCTGTCCGCCGTATTTATAGAAATAGTAGCCGAACGCGCTTACAATGATGATGACAAGGGTGCCGGCTAATCCATCGAGACCGTCGATCAGGTTGATAGCATTAGTGATGCCAACGATGACGAAGAAGGTAAAGGCATAGCTAACTCCAAGGGGCAGCTCGTAAATACCTAGGATGCCTTGGAAGCTGGTTATGCGAATGGCTGGCTGACCCATAATCATGACAATGCCTGTTGCAACGAGCTGGCCGGCGAATTTTTTGGTTGGTGAAATGGTGACTAGGTCGTCTTTGACTCCAACGAAGAAGAGGGCAATGCATCCACCCAGCAGCTGTTGCAATCCGTTATGTAGGTCAGCGAAAATGGTAAGAGCCGACATGAATCCGGCAAAGATGGCTACGCCACCCAGACGCGGTGTCAAGGAGGTGTGCACCGTTCGTCCATTTGGAGCATCCAGCATGTTCTTCTGGTGGGCTACGTAGATAATAGACGGTACAGCAAACAAGGCGACTAGAAAGGACCAGATAAAGGCTAAGTTTAAGGAAAGCCCAAGTGCACTCATATAAGATTGATTTTTACGTGGCCCAGGTGGCGGATTGTTATATCAGTCAGCTGGACTAAAGGCTAAATAATTAGAAAATAGTTACTCATTATGCTGTCAAGGAGCAGTGCTAGTGCTGGCGTCTATTAAGCTTGTCACTCGAACGGAATGTATTCCGTCAGTGCTCTACTCTACATCGAAGCAATTATTGGACGGCTTCGCAGCAGTAGTTAAGCGTAGTAAGGTGTCATATTTACTATCTACGCCTTTGAATGCATCATCGGTGATGGACAGCTGCATAGAGAAGGACTAGCCATCGAGAGCTGGTCGATCAAAACATTGGTACGCAACAGTGCCTTGAGCCGGTGACAGAGGTAGCCTCAAACCTGTCCAAGCCGTTGCTAGAATCAGTTACTTTTGGCACTAGTCTGGGCGGTTGAAAGGGCGAAGAGACAAAGGTGACACCTGCCAAGATGCCCTAACTTAAGCGGTGAGGATCAGATCAATTAAGCTATTTATTGTTACCCTCGTCGTTGGCTAATAATATCATGCCGCTCAAGCTGTATGAGTTGGCTAGCACGAGCATTGTCACCTGCTTCATCATTGCCCTCCGTGGTTGGTTGTAAGTATGGTGTTGCTGCTTATGTCTCTAGCTATTTTCGCGGCGTTAACGATAACAACACCGCCTACCGAATCGCTATAATGGAATCTGTTCTTGACTATTCATTTAAGCATATTGTTAAGGCATAGCTGTTTGATATCACATCCACTATCTGGCTGTCGACTTATCTTGCTGAAACGAAAAAGTCATGCGAAGTATCGAAATTACGGATAGTAAAAAATAGTGTTAAGTTGTTATAAAACAGAATGTTAGTTTAATCATTAGCGCGTCCACATCTTCATTTGGCAAAAGTCGAACGAACTCGTTAAATGATATATATTTCACATAACTGGCCTAGAGTTGGTGCTTTGTACTTACGAAAAGTAGTGATAAGAGCAGCCAGAAATGCGCCGCTGAATATATCTTTAAGCTATGAATGTACCAAAACCGACAATTCTATTAGTGATCTAATTGTCAATTACTTGCACGAATTATATATGCCGTAATTATCTTGTTTATAGAGTAATAGTCCAGAAAATAGATTGCATATGTGTTGATAGATCAACACGATTATTGGAACTGCTGTACTAAACAAGCCTGCCTGACTTCCCGCTGATTAGTATGAAGTCAGGCAGGCTTGTTTAGTGAGATGGTAACTTGCGCTTATGTCGTAGTCGTTGGCTCCGGTTGGATGGTATCGAGATCCTCTACTATTTGTGCCATTACTTGACGCAGTAGCTTGTGAATTGATTCTACCATCTCCGTTAAGATTGGCTTATCAAAAGGAGTGTCCCAGCTTTCCAACTGTTCGACCAGCACCAATACTTGATGGATCTGCAAGTGGCGTAAGCTAGGCTTGATTTTGTGGGCCGCTGCTTTTAGAACTTCCACATTGCCAGTTCGCAAACCGGTGTTAAGACTGCTGAGCACGTCTTCGTTACTTTTCAAGAACGTGCGAAGCATGAAAGTGATGAACTTAGAATCATTGTGCGCCGCTTCCTTGAGAATATCAAGCCGATAAAGTTTGCCTGCTTGCTGTTTAGGAGCGCATAGTAGCCACTCGTGTATAATCTTGAGCAGCTCGTCTTCGTGGAAGGGTTTCGAGAGGTAATCATTCATACCTGCTTCCAAACATTTCTGGTTGTCGCCCCGAATAGCATTCGCAGTCAAGGCAATGATGGGGGTTTGCAGCTTGAGCTCTTCTCGCAATTTAGCTGTGGCCTCATAGCCGTTCATAACAGGCATCTGCACGTCCATCAGAATTAAGTCAAACTGTTGCTGACGTGCTAGTTCTACAGCCACGAGGCCATTTTCGGCTTCCGCTACCTCAATGTGAGCTTGGTTTAGAAAGGATTTGGCGAGCAGGCGGTTGTATTCGTTGTCTTCTACCAGCAGTACACGTTTGCCTCTCACGCCCTCTAGGATAAACATGGAACTACCAGAAAATCCTTTGCGCGGCAGATCAGTAACCGCGCCGATAGGTAAGAGCAGCGAAAAAGAGCTAGTTGTACCGCAATTCTTCTCACTTTCAATGTGAATCTCACCCCCCATCAGGTTCACTAAACTACGTGAAATACTCAGTCCTAGTCCAGTGCCACCAAACTTGCGCGAAACGGATGAATCCTCTTGGCTAAAATTTCTGCCCAAGTTCTGTAAGTACTGCGGATCGATACCGATACCGGTATCACTAACAGTAAAACCAATGATTGTTTCGTGCCCGATGGTCCCTGCCAACTCGCAGTACACATTAACTTCTCCTTTTTCCGTGAACTTTACGGAATTGCCCGCTAAGTTTAGTAGCACCTGCGTAATGCGGTATGGATCGCCGCGCAATACGTCTGGGATGTCAGGAGAGACTTGAACCTTCAAGCTCAGACCTTTGTCTTCGGCCTTGTAACGTAGTGTTTTTTCTACTTGCTCGCATACTTTGTGCAGGCTAAAGCCAATTTTTTCAATCGTCATCTCGCCCGCATCAATCTTTGACAGATCTAAAATATCGTTAATGATGACGAGCAGATTCTCAGCAGAAGATGTAATAGCGTGCAGATAATTATTCTGCTGGCCGGATAGTGGAGTTTTGCTGAGCAGCTGACTCATGCCTAGAATGGCGTTCATCGGCGTGCGGATTTCGTGGCTCATGTTGGCCAAGAACATTTCTTTGGCCCGAGCCGACTCTTCCGCCTGTTTCTTCGCCTCACGTAGCTTGATCTCCAGCTGTTTCTGGTGCGTAATATCTAGGTGTACCCCAATAGAACCTATTATTTGTCGATCATCATCATAGAGTGGTGCGGCACTCACTAGCAGCCACTTGAGTTCATTGTCCTTCGTTTTGATCGGAATTTCGTAGGTGTCTTGAATGCCTTGTGTGCGCAATTTTCGCTTCTGCCTAATTAGCTCCCGACTAGCTTCACTAATCAAGAACTGTTCAGGATAGCTATGCATCAGTTCTTCTTTCGAGTAGCGCGTGATATCACAGTAGCTATCATTAACAAAGATGATTTTGCCATTAGAGTCAGCTTCAAGCAGACCTAGGTTCATGTTTTTTAAGATACCACGGTACTTTTCCTCCCGTCGTTTCAAGGCCAATTCATCAGCCTTGCGCTTTGTGATGTCTTCGTATTTCCACAGCTGCCCGATGTAGCGGCCTTTGGCGTAGATAGGAAACGAGTTCCTCTCTAGAATACGGCCGTCCTTTAGAGTAACGCTTTCTGCCCGTATAGTTTTTCGGTGGAGCACTGTGTCGTTGACGCTGCGCACAAACCCATCTTCGTCGCTAAATTGTTGCTTCACACAGTCAAACAAACTGTTGCAATCTACATTTATAAGCTGACTAGGTTTTTTGTCAGGCTCCAATAGCCTGCAGAAAGCTTCATTTACCAGTACTACCTTACGGTTTTCGTCCTCTAAGAGTATGGCTCGATGCATACTATCAATGGTACTTGACAACCGTAGCATAGCCGCTTCTTGTGCTAGCTTCGCACAGGTGATTTCGGTTACGTCAGTATAGGTACCCGTAATGAAGAGCGGCTTACCTTGCTCGTCGCGCTTAGTAATCATTCCTCGTGCTGACACCCAATTAATCTCACTATTTTCGCCTAATAAGCGAAAAGTGACATCATACAACGGTAATTCCGCGCGTAAATAAGCTTCGGCTGTATGTTGCACAAGCACTTTGTCATCGGGATGAATCCTGCTTTGAGTTAAGTCTAGATAGCGCGATTCTTCTAAAGTAGCAGCGGGGCAGCCAAAGAACTGGCGAGACTTCGGTGAGAGTAAAACTTTCTGAGTCTGTACATCATACTCCCATGTATCGTTACCGACACCTTCCATAGCCGCATGCCAGCGTTGCTCGCTCTCCCGCATCGCCTCTTGGGCCAGCATAGAAGTCGTAATGTCTTCTAGAATACCTAGGAATAGCAATCCGCGCTCGTCTTCACTGGCAATGATAGCACTGCTACGCCACCATCGAAGCGGTTGGCCAGGTACTTCTAGTCGCCCTTCAAAACGCCAGGGTTTACGCAGCCTCTCCGATTCATCGATTGTCTGAAACCACCGCGCTTTGTCATGGGGATGGATATAGCGAACTAATTGACTTACATCAGAGGATTCAAGCGCAAAAATCTCTCGCAGATTCGGACTAGTGTAAGTCCATTCGTAGGTTCCATCAACATTTTTACGCCACTCGTGGAGTACTACTGGTGCGTTTTCGATGAGCTTGCGATAGCGGTGCTCATTTTCCACTAGCTGCAGTTGAGCCGTCTTCCGATCCGTAATATCTTCGAGCAAACCCGCGTATAGAGTAAGCTGCTGGTTGCTGTCGAAAATGGGTTGTGCCTTAACCCGAATCCAACGTGACGAGTGCCCGCAAGGCGCCGGTACCTCGTACTCAAAAGGCAGCTTGTTAGCTAAGCACTTATCGATATGCTTTTCCACCTCGGTTCCCTGCAATGACTTGCGTAGCAATTCTTTACCGGATACACCTACTACTTCATGTAACTCATAGCCGCAGAGCTTACTGAAGCCTTGATTAATCCAAGTGATGCAGCCATCCGGGTCACTGAGCAGCACTGCAGTAAACGCCTCCTCTACTAAATATAGGAAAGGGTCGAAATTTCCTAAGATAGCTAGCGGAGTAGGCGTGCCAGCGACAGACTGAAGTTGTAGTTGAGTTTTGAGCGCGCGAATTTCGGCTTCTTGCTGTACTAGGATTTGCTGCAGACGTGCATTCTCGATGGAAAGCGTAGCTACGGCGTTGTAGTTGTTATCCATTACAGCTGTCCCTCCTGAATCATCTTATAGATAGTGGACCGACCAACGTCTAGCTTTTGTGCCACCAGCGGAACGTTGTTACTGTATTTATCCAGATGGTGGCGGATGATAACATAAGTATATTCACGTAGAGTCCTCTCCTCTGCTAAAAAGCTTTTTGGCGCGGCAGGTGGCGTAAATAAAATATCTCCAGGTTGAATCTCCCCGTCATTGCTGAGTACAGCTGCCAACTCTATAGCTGTTTTCAATTCGCGCACGTTGCCAGGGTAATTATAAGTCAGTAGTTTCTGCTGAGCCGCTGGAGAGATCTTCAGATTGGGTTTCTGGTACTCCCGGCAAAACTCATCTAGGAAGTGTTTGGCTAGAAAGACAATATCGTGGCTGCGCTCACGTAAGGGAGGCAGCGCAATAGGCAAGCCAATAAGACGATAGTACAAATCTTCGCGCAAATTACCCTGCTGCACCTCTGTTGCTAGGTTTTTGTGCGTAGCTGTAATCAGGCGCACGTTGAGCTTGATCTTCTGATTGCCGCCTACACGCTGCAGTTCGCGCTCCTGCAATACGCGCAGTAGTTTGGCTTGTAAACCGGCAGGTAATTCTCCGATTTCGTCCAAAAACAATGTACCCCCGTTCGCTTCTTCAAACTTGCCGATCTTACGCCCAATTGCACCAGTAAAAGCACCCTTCTCGTGACCGAATAGTTCGCTCTCCACTAGTTCGCTGGGGATGGCCGCCATGTTTACCGCTACAAACGGTTCTTTCTGACGTTCTGAATTCATGTGGATAGCCTTCGCTACCAATTCTTTACCCGTGCCCGTCTCACCGGTAATAGAGACATTCACTGGCGTTTGGGAGGCGCGCTCCATTAGCGCGAATGTGGCTCTGATAGCGGGGCTGTTACCCTTGAGCAGGTTGCTGAAATTATACTTCTCCTGTAATTGCCGCTCTAGTTGCTTCACCTGCCGCTTGAGGCTGGAATTTTCTTTAATTTTCAGAATAGCATTCCACAGCAGTTCCTTAGTATACTCGTCTTTTATAAGGTAGTCCGTTGCTCCTAGTTTCAAAAGCTCTACGGCAGTAGTAATCTTATTTTGCGCACTGATGACGATGACGGGTAACTGCGGAAAGCGCTCTTGAAGCCTTTGCAGCAATTTATCACCGCTAATATCAGGTAGGGCGAAGTCGATGGTCACTACATCTGGCTGTTCCTGTACCGTATCGAAGAATTCCCTGCCTGAAGCGAATAAAGAAACCCGATAATCGGGATTGAGTGACAATTGGTATTGTAGAAGTTGGCCATACCAGGGGTCGTCTTCAATAATACAAATGCTGAAAGAGGTACTGGTCTCGACCTTCATATGATCGGGGAGGAATTATGTAATGAAGATCAGTGATTTAGTAACGTAAGACGGTACTGTAATCTCACTGTTTGATTGACAGGCGGGATAGTTAAATACAATTTAAAATTGATTCAATCCTTGTTTTTGTTATTTTAGTCGATAAAAATTGATCATGAATGCTAAAAGATTGACTCAATTTTTTTGAAAGTGTTGGAGTATATACCAGGCTTTACTAAAAAGTATCAGTAGAGTTCGGTTACAGAAGATTATTTATATAAAAAATCAGGGCATAAACAAGTCATGTCCTGATTTTTAAATATTTACAAAATAATTTATCGACAAAGCGATGCTGAATAGGTCAAAAACCAGTCCATGTCATAAGCTTATTCGCCTAAATTTATATGAGATATAATTTAAAGAAAAAGCATTCCCATTTTGAAACTATTGTTTGTCTAGCAGAATTATAATTTGCTATTATTCCTAATTTGAAATGAATTATTCCCAATTTGAAATTATTATTCAAGTTTTAGCATGGATAATTAATTCTTGATTCTAGTAACTAGCCAGTTATCTACATACAATTAACTATATCTGAGTTACAAGCCATTTCTCAACAAAAATCAACATGCTTCTTGTTTGATCTTTTGTGTGAGAGATCAAACAAGAAGCATATTAAAAAGAGGATCTATCTATACCTGTTAGATTATTTATCTGTTATGCTCGTATACAACTCGCTGTTGATGTAGTGTGCTCTTAGTAGTAATACGCACCAAGTACAAACCCGCCGGCAAATTCAAGCCAGATAGTACCGTTGAAGTAGTATGGGTTGGTAGCGCTTGACTATACACCACCTGACCGCGCGTGTTGAGCAGCTCTAAGTGGAGTAAATCTTCGCGCAAGTTTGTACCATCAATGTGTAGCTCTGTTGTGAATATAGACGGCCACACAGCTAGTTCCTTCGTTCGATCAGTAAACCGCAGCGAAGCTACTGGGCTATAAGTAGTAGCGCCTGGCTCCACAACATGCAACCGGTAATAGAGCACCTGATGCTCTTGTCCAAGCTGGGCCGCTTCCTCATCTACGTACGTGTACTGGTTATGCGAACCTGCTTTAGGTAGAGTTTCACCTATTCGCTGGAATGTACGGCCATCCGTGCTGCGTTCAACCTCATACTTGGTAATAGCTAGCTCCTGAGCAGTAGTCCAAGTCAATAGTGCAGTGTTACCGCGAATAGTTGCTTTGAAACTTACCAAGGTGACAGGCAGTACTTTCGGGAGTTGGGTGACAGCTAAGCCGAATTGGCTGAAGCTGCGCAAGCCGCTGCGCAACGCATAGCCATCGGTCACGAGGCGCCCCTCGCCGTCGTCGGGGCTGATCAAGCCGCCACCGGTAGTCCAATCGGCGGCGCTGGTGCTGTTATCGGGGCGCTTCACGAGGCCAAACTGGTTATTAACTAAGTTCGTGAATGGGGCGAGGTAGGCGCGCACAGCGTAGCTGCCGCTGGTTGGCTGCGTGCTGGGGGTAAGCGTCCAGATACCAGCCGGATGTATGGCTGTATAGTGCACCATCGGAGTCGTGTCGTCGCAGCTCAAACCAGCGTCAGGATCTGATTTGGGGCCAAAACGGGCCTCTAAGTAGCTGGTGCCGCCGAGTTGAGTACTGAGCAGGTCGAGGCGCGCGTATTGACTGGTATTACCCACTGGGAAGGTATAGATATCGGTAGTACCGCTGGTTAAGTGGCGGCGCAAGGTGCCGGCCACATAACTAGTTGGGCTGCCACCGCTTAGGCTGCTACCAAGCGGGTTTGTATGCAGCCACTTAGAGCTACCCGTATTGATGACGCCTGCTGTGAGCGTGAGGCTGGTAGCAGAGCTAGCATCAGCTTGCAGCACGAGGCCAGCCGGGTTGTTTACCACCACCCGGCCGAATGAACCGCCGGCAATGGTTTGAGAACTGCTGCCAGCGAATGTCACTTGGCTCTGTGAGGCCAGCGTGGCTGTGCCACTGTTGAGCCAGTCACCGGCAACGGTGAGCTCAGCGT
Source organism: Hymenobacter crusticola (assembly GCF_002154225.1). Classification (GTDB taxonomy): domain Bacteria; phylum Bacteroidota; class Bacteroidia; order Cytophagales; family Hymenobacteraceae; genus Hymenobacter; species Hymenobacter crusticola. The sequence goes on along the minus strand of NZ_MTSE01000030.1, from coordinate 36,729 downwards.
TGTTGCCGAGCACCAGTTGCCCGCCCAGTAGTACGCGCAGGGTGCCTACGGTAGCACTAGGGCCATTGAGAACAGGCGCAACGCTGCTCGGTCCAACGGTCACGTCAGTAGTAGCCGTCGGAACAGTGCCACTAGCCCAGTTCTGACAATCCAGCCAGTTGGGCGTGGCGCCAATGCCCGTCCACTGACCTACCGTACCGCTAAGCGGAGCGTCCGTAACAACGGGAAAGGGCCCAGCATTGACCAACGGACCGCAGCTAGCGTCGTTAGTGGCTACTTGCAACACACGATACTCGTTGGTAGAGGTGCTGCTAGGCACGATGTAGTCGTAGTTAGCATTCGGAACTGTCAGCGTCTCTACAGTACCAGTCGTTATGTTCTTGAGCAGCACTTTCAGCGGAAATTGAGCTACTGCCAAAGCCGTTGACGTTTGGGTGAACCGATCAAGGCCTGTGAAGGCAAGGCGCAAGGGGTGTGGCCCGGCCTGCGGACATACCTGCTGACTGCGATAAGCGACCTGAGGAAGCGACGCAAAGCTCCAGCCTGAGGTATTGCCTTGGTTGTTGGCTTGCTGGCCCGCCTCGAAATAGGCTCCACCTTGGGCTTGGCTGTCGCGCAGGTAGATATAGCTGGCACACACGGTACCCGTTGTGCCGGCGCTGGCTGGCTTAGTCCAGATAAACGGGTCGCCGCTGTCGGTGCTTTGCAGGGTAATAACATTGGCGCCGGTACCAACGGCTTGCACGCTGGCGGCGGCGGTAAACGAGGTAGTGGTACCCGCACCGAACAAAAACGTAGAGCCTGGCTCCAGGTACAGTTGCTCGGTAATAGTATTGTTCCCCGTTACCGTGTTATCGCCGGCCAGCAGTAGGGTTGCGATGGTGCTACTGCCACCTAGGGTGTGGACTACGTTCGAGCCGGTTTGTACTTTGTTATACGTAAAGCCACTGCCGTTGAAAGCAGTGCCGGTGCTGAGCAGAATAGTAGAGGTGCCTGCGTCGAAGGAGAGCGAAGCCGGCTGGCTGATGGCCCAGGCTCCTGAGGTAATCTCTACCTGGGAGGTACCTAGGCGCAATGCGCGAGCTAGGTTGGCGGCTCCTGGCGCGCTCGTGAAGCTCCGCACTTGCACGCTTTGATTATTGGTGAGCAAAGTACCAGCGCTGAGAGTCAGACCACTACCTCCGTTGCGAGTCTGCAGCAGCGCATCTGTTAGCATCACAGTAGCATCAGGTGCATCAATGGTTAATGCACCGCCAAAAGGCTGGCCAGCACTAGTGAGGTTGCCCGCACTTAGCAGCTGGGTTTCCCCTAATAGCAGCTGGTTCATAGCCGGGCTCCAAGTCAGGGAGCCATACACGCTCAGCTTGTTGGTGGCAATGCCGCTGAAAGTAGGCGTATTGGTTACAGTAGCCCAACTCAGGCTAGCACAGACGGCCAGTGTTACGTCCTGCGTCACGATCTGGCCCGTTGAGGAGAAAGATTGCGCATCGAAGATTACCTCGTCGAGTTGGTTGGGAATGCAGTTGCCGCCTGTGCCGCCACTGCTCAGAGCCCAGTGCGCTTGCTCGCTCCAACGGCCCGTGCCACCTACCCAGTACAAGGTGCGCGGTACGGGCCGCTGGGTATACACAATACCCGAAGTACCACCATTGTCGAGGCTACGGGTAGCCTCCCATCCAGCACCCCCTGTAAAAGCGACGTTGCGTAGCGCAGCGTACTGAAGCGGCAGATTAGCTTGTAAGCCACCAGCCGGTTTGCTGAATGTAGCCCTAGCCGTGCTGCTCGTGCCGTTGATGCCTACGTAGCCTGGGCAGCCGCCAATGGCGTTCAGTTGCGCATCGGCCGCAAAACTCTGCGTTGTGTTATTGAATGTGTAAGAACTACCCGCTGTAAGGATGAGCTGTTGCGTGAAGTTGTTGCTGGCGTTGATGTTGGCTGACCCGGCAAAACTAAGCTGGGCAAACGTAGCCACCGCTCCGCCGCCCGACACCAGCGTGGGTAGCGATAGGGCCGCCGCGTCAGTGAAGGTCACAACATTATACTGCATACCTAGGCCGGCACGGAAGTAAGCCGGCTGGTTGCGCGTACTGTTGCTACTGATACGGATGCTGCTGCTGATGGCATTCAGTACCACGCCCGGAGCTACGTCCCAAGTATAAGTGGTGCGCGAACCCACGTCGCTGGTCGCGGAAGCCGGAGTCAGGGTAATTGTGCTGCTACCAAGGGTAACGGTAGTGACGGCGGCACTCACGGGGCCACCACTGCCAGAGCCCGTCGTGAAGATGGAGGAGCTAGCCGCGTAGCCACTAGTAAAGCCTTGGGCTGTAATAGCTTGGCTATTAGTATTAAAAGTACCCGCTTCCACGTATAAGCGGCCGTTAGGGGAGTTAGCGCCCGGTGCTAAGGTTAGAGCATCAAGCAAAGAATAGGTGCTGCCCGGCGCCCGGAAATATACGTTGCCGGTGAGCACGCGGCCAGCCGTCGTGACCGAGGAAGCGGGCTGATCAGCCTCGTGCCCGTAGAATACCACGTCCGTAGTACCTAGGTTAAGGGTCATAGAGCTAGTAAAATTCAGCGAGCCACCAATGCCGAGTTGTTTCTGGGCCACATCAGCAGCGGCAGTGCGAAACACCGGCGCATTGGCCCCGGTCCAATCTAGGTCGCGGCAGAAGGCATTAGCCCCGTCGAGAACTACCATTTGACCAGGGGCCGAAAACGAGTTGGCGTCGAAGTGCACATTAGTGGCCAGCGTGGGCAAGCAAGTATTGCCAGCAGCACTGCCTCCGCTTGTCGTGGCCCAGTGGCTAGGGTCGTGCCAGGTACCGGCGCCACCCACCCAGTACAGGTCTGCAATGGGAAGGCTGGTGAACGTTGCCCCTTGGTTGTTGCCCCGGTCCAGGCAGTTGGTAGCTGGTAGGCTGCCGCCGCCAGTGAAGGTAATATCCTGCACGGCCGCGTAGCGCAACGAGGTGCTGCCCCAGCCGCCGGCCCGTTGGAGGGTAGCAGCCCGCCCCGGAATGTTAGCTTGCAACTGGGCTAAACCCGCGCAATCACCGCTGGTAGTCAGTGTAGCTCTTGAGCTAAACGCCAGCACCTGATTGCTCGCCGCCCGCAGCACCGCCTCACGCCCTAGAACTAAGGAACTCGTGATGGCTGCGGCAGTAGTAAGCGTGGCGTTACCGTTGACAGTTAGTGTTTTGAAAGTAGATCCTGCTACGTTCAGGGTAGCGTTGGCGCCAGCTGCTACCTCCACTACATTGTAGATTTGCGCGGTGCTAGCAAAGGAGTAACCGTTGGCAGTGCTGCGCGCGGTGCTTCCCAACCGCAGGGTGCTGGTGCCCGCGTCCAAGATAAGGTTAGAGCCGGCTACTTCCCAACTGTTTACGGGACCTAGCAAGTTAATGGTACTGGCGTTCAGGTCAAGGCTGCGCGGGCGCGCCCCCGTGCTACGGAAGCCATAGCACGAGATTGTCACGTCGCCGAAGTCGATACTTCCTGCCGTAATGATGAGCCCCGGAGTAGCGCCGTACTGCACGAGGTTGGCATTGCTGACGAAAACCCAGCCACCCGCCTCATTATCAAAGCTAAGGCGGCCGTTAATGGGCACATTCTGCAAATCAAGTTCGTGTCCACTGTTGCTGGCGAGCATTCGGAAGCTAGCATCTTGTTGGCCCAGGCCAGCCATCAGTCGAAGGTTGCCGTTGACTTCTACCGTACCGCCACCAATTAGCCGCATGCCGTTGATGAGAGTGCCGCTGGGAGATGGGTGCACTGCACCGGTCCAGTCCATGTCCAAGCACGTAACAGTAGTCGGAATCGTGACGGTTTGGGTACTAGCGGTGAACGAGTTGGCATCAAAGCGCACGTTATCTGTGTTCTGTGGCACCTGCGACGGATGAATGGTGCCGCCGCTACTGGTGGCCCAGTGGTTGAGGTCGCTCCAGCGGCCGGTACCGCCCACCCAGTAGTAGTCGGCGGCATGTACCAGCGGGCTCGTGCCACCTAGCAGGGCCAGCGTGAGTAGCCAACGGCGACTACGAGTGGCAACCCTGTATAAAGAGTATAGAGTAGAAAATATCATACTTGATGGGTTATGCGAGAATAACAGAAGCAGCTGTCCCCAACCCGTCAGGGCATAGCGAAGCAGGTAGCCACGGTATTCAGGCTATAACTGATTATTTAACCAAGGATTGATTGCACTATAATTCTTCCTCGTACACCGGGGTAAGCGCGTGGTAATGTCCCAGCTGATGCTGAATGAGCTCTTGCTGGTTCAACTGACTCAGCTGCGGGTGCAGTACGCCTTTGGGCTCTGTTGCACTCACCTTGTTGAACAAGTAATTGTACTTGCGCGCAATAACTTTCCAGGTGTAGCGCCGCTTGGCAATGGCTCCCATTTCTTGACCGAGGTGCTGCCAAGTTGTGATGCTGGTATTCTTAATCTGCTCTTTCAACTCTTCCTTCGACCCAAAGAACAACGCCTTATGTTCCGTGGTAGCTTTATTGAACGATACATTGAACGCCAGTACGGGCAATCCCAGCGACATGGCCTCCACCAACGACGGGTTGGTGCCGCCGGCGCTGTGGCCGTGCACGTAGACAAAGCAGTTGCCGCGCAGCACATCAAGCTCCTGCTGGTTGTAAATAGGGTCGAGTAGGTGCAAGTTTGGGTGCGTGCTGTATTGTGTTTTGAGCTGCCGGCCGAATTCGCTGTTGTTCCAGTTACCGACAAACACCAACGGATAGCTAGGTAGCTCGGCAAAGGCTTCCAAAATCATCTGTACGTTGTTCTCAGGCTCAATACGGCAAACCTTGAAGGCGTAGGGACGGGCCAGAAAGGAGTACTTCTGCTTATATGCCTCGGTAATAGGCTGATACACGGCATGGTCGCCGCCGTACTCGATAACGCGGCTGCGCGTGCTGTACGTGCGGGCCGTGTAGTTTTGAATAGCATCGTTGTCGGAGATGTCGGCGTGGGAGTACTTCACGGCTAGGTTCTCTGCCCAACGCAAATACCACTTGGCCAAGCGGCTCCACTTGTCGCGTCGCCACTCTAAGCCGTCAATAGAAATAATAATTTTCTTGCGGGTGAACAGCTTCACAAAGGGAAGCAGAATGCCGCCTGGTACACCAAGAATCAGCAAGACATCAGCATAAAACAGGGCGTGCAGGATAGATAGGCAGTCATAGATAACGCTTTGCGCCCCGTTTGCATCAAAAGGCAGGTATACCAGACGGGCACCTTCGTACTCCCATTGGCGCTTTTCTTTGGGGTATTTTTTACCGCTACAATACACGGTAAGCTGTTGCTCCTGGTGCAAGTGCTTCACCAGGAAAGCTACCAGCGTTTCGAAGCCACCATAACAGGCCGGCAGGCCTACTGTGCCGATAATAGCTACTTTCTTCGGATTCATGGATACAGAAGAGGATAGAAGTCGATTAAGAATAAAACAAAACGGGAAGATGTCTCCCTAGCTAGGCTCGGGCAGCGTGAGTAGCTGCCACAGGTTGCTGCGTGAGGGCAGCGCAATGGGTAAAAGCGAATTCGGTGCGGAAACAGTGTTGCACTTGTTCCGTGAAGCACCTAGGGGCAAACTCGGCTGCGCGGCGGCGGCAGGCGTCAGCCATGCGGGTGTAGAGAGAGGGGCTATGCAGTAGCTCTAAGGCTTTTTGCAGGGCTGGCAAGTCGCGGCCATCGATGGCGAAGCCGGTCTGCTCAGCTTGGTTTACCTCGCTCACGCCGCCCACCGGCGGCACAATCACGGGCTTGCCATACTGCATGGCTTCCAGAATAGTCATGCCGAAGGTTTCCACCCATTCGGAGGGGCGCGACAGATTAACGACCACTGCCGCGCGCTGATAGAACGGATGCATGTCGGTGGTGGAGGCGAACACATCTAGGTTGGCAGGTACAGCTTGCTCGGAACAGAACTGCTCAACCTGGGTAGCTGGGGCATTCAGCACCAGCTCAAACTGCAACTCCGGCATCGAGCGGGTTAGCTGCACAAACTCTGGCACGCCCTTATAGTCTTTGAGGGAGCAGGCCATGAGCACCACAAAGGCTTGGGCAGTAGGCGCAAGCTGCCGTTGGGCAGTAGCGACGAAAGAAGCCGGCAGCGCATTGTAGATTACCTGCTGCTGCGCTACGCGTAGTTGCAGAGTTTCTTTCACGTAGTGCGAAACAAACACTGCCCGAGTAGCGGTGAGGTTGACGACAGCGCACAGCATTCGCTTCAGCAAAGCCGGCCGGATAGATACTTCGTGCAAGTGATATACCACACGCGCCCCGAGGCACCTAGCGGCTAGGGCTGCACCGCAAGGCAACAGAGAATTGACGTAGACGACGGTTGCGGGTGTGGCCAGTCGCAGCACCTTTACGAAAAGCAGTACCTGCACCCAGGCAAAATTCAGTAGGGTGCGCCAACGGTTGGACGTCCAGCGGTAAGGCAAGGCATGCGTCGTAACGCCCGGCAAATGGCTAAGAAAACCCGATTGGCCCGATGGAGTACCCGTGAGCAAGTCTACATGGTAGCCATCGGCCACCAGAGCTTCCAACGCATTGCGTAGCACTAATGGACTGCCGCTACGGTCGTTGAGCAAGTGAACAGCAAGCACGCGTTTCATTGGAGTAGTACGTGTTGATAAATGAGTTCTAGCTGCTGGCCGCGGCGGGTCCAGGTGTGATGCGTGGCTACGTGTTGGCGACTTAGTACTGATTCCGTCGCCAGCAGCCTAGGATCGGTATACAGCCGTTGCAATTGGACCGCGAAGTCATTGATGTTTTGCTCGAATGAGGCATAAGGCACCTTGAGGCTCGACGTAGGCGGTACCAGCTCACCAGGACCTTCGTTCTGATAGCACAGTACTGGCACGCCATAGCTCATGGCTTCGGCCACCACCATACCGGCGCCTTCGTGCGAAGGAAAGAAGAACACAGAGGCCTCGCGGTAGAGCTGCAGCAGCTCGGTGCGGTCGAGCCAAGGGCGGTGCTCGGTATACAGCGCTAGGCCATGCCAGTCTACTAGTTGTTGTAGACGCTCCTGTTCAGGACCGCTGCCAATGAGCAGCAGTCGGGTATTGACCTGTTGAGAGGGGGGAAGCCGGTAGAGGAAGCGAGCGAAAGCCTGAACCACCATGTCAAAGCCTTTCAGCGGCACCATGCGAGCAGCTATCATTACCGTGAACGGCCCAGCGGTGCTGCGCGGAGCTTCAGCCGGCAGATCAACAGCCACAGAGGGCACGATTTCGAAGCTTTTTGCGCTTAGTCGTAAGCGAGGCGCCACGGTAGAGTTCATGCACAATACCCGGTCGGCCGAACGCCGCGTTACGCGCAGGAAGGGATCAAACAACCAAAAGCTGTGCTTCATCAAGCCTAGCAGGCGGTCTTTGCAATAGGCAGCTGTTCCGTACTGGCGGAGGTGACTAGCCGGAATGGGCGGGTGATGACCAATTGGGCCCCATACTAGTGGGCGACGCAGTAACCACAAAAAGGAAGGTGTCCAGTCGTTGTGGAAGTTGAGGTTGTGCACCAAGTCTATGGCCGGGCGGCAGCGCCATAGCTGTAGACCTAGCCCCAATTGCCACATGTAGAAATACAGTACCGACAACAGGGGACCTTTTTTCCACCAACGCATCCAGGCGGGCAGATCGAAGTATCGGAAGGTGATGTTGGCCGCCACTGTCGCCAGTTCGGGATGTTCAGCTAGGTATTTGTCGATGGGCGGCTGGTTATTCTCACGCGTGACGGCTATCACGCGGTGCGTGCGCGCCGCTTGCAGAATGAAGTTCCAGCCCATGCCATCTTCCGAGCCTTTGTAAGGGTTAACAGCATAAGCCGTAATCAGTACCTTTTTCATGAGGCTAGGGCAGAAAGGTGAGAAACAGCAATATCCTGCGGCTCGCGCGTGCCGATAACGCGGGCGGGTACCCCAGCCACAATGCTGCGGGCAGGCACTGAGCGCGTAACAACGGCACCAGCAGCTACCACACATCCTTCGCTAATAGTCACGCCATCGAGCACGGTTACCTTGCTGCCGATCCAGCAGTTAGGACCGATATGGATGCCACGCCGCGTTACGCCTTGCTGGCGGATAAGCTGCTCTACATCAGCGTGCAGGTGGTTTTCGGGGTGGCAGCTGAAGTACTGCCCGATGATGCAGTCGTCGTCGATGCGCAGGCCGCCGCCGCCACCTAAGTAGGCAAACTCGCCAATGCCGACGCGATGGCCGAGGCGGATGTAAGCGCCCGGCTCCTGCAAGGAGGTCGAAACAATCACTTGGCTATAAGCACCAATACTGACGTTATCACCGAGTGTGAGGTCCCCCGTGGAGAGGCCGCTAAACCGGACCTGGTCGCCGGTTTTGAGCCAGCGTCCAAAACGAATGCGGCTCAGGTAGTTGAAGCGTACATTTCGGCCGAGCATGGCGCCGTGTGGATTGCGGCCACGCAGCCAGAGTGTGCTGCCACGCAGCAGCGCGCCAGTTGTATCGGCTGCGAAGCCTACGAGCCATCCTAGGGGCACAGCCGGATGAATGGCGAAGTGCGGGTTGCGCCGCCGCACCCATTGTTCTATGAAGCGTTTCACTTGATTTCTTGTTGGATGTACTGACCGATCAGCGTGAGCGTCGCGTCCAGACTGTTGTTTTCGATGGGCACGTACTGCGACTGGCGGTAGCGGCCGGAAAGCTGGCCGAATAAGGCTTGGTACTTTTGCGTCAGTTCCCGGATGGTGTCGCCTGACAACTCTTGCTTGCGGCGCAGGATTTCTTCGGGCGCGGCGTAGAGGAAGAAGTTCAGCCGTGGCTTGTTTACAAAGGTGTACAGGGCACTGGTGAGCCGCTCGGGCAGGCAGATGTTGCTGCGTCGGCTGTCATTTATGAAGTCGAAATAGTAACGGTCGTAGAGCACCACGTGACCCCGGCAAGTGTACTTCAGCCACACTACCACTTGCCCCAACAGATAGTCGAGGTAGTAATAGCTAAACCGCAGCAGCGAGGAGCTAAGCTTTTGATTGGCACCCTGGCGAGGCAGCGTCTGAACAGCGCGTTTCTCCGCTTCAGCGCGGCCGTACTTCCATACACTCAAAATGGGTAACACTGACGGCCGGTGGCGGATAACCACCACGCGCTTGCGCCATTTCTTTTCGAGTCTTTCCTTGATATGCTCGATAACGGTAGACTTACCCGCTCCATCAACCCCACTGAAGGTGATGACAAATCCCTTGGGCCGGAAAAAGGATATTACAGTGCTTAATGCGTAGCGCACAGTACGCCATTGCCGCCGCAGATAGCTATTGCCGGGCTGTGTGCTCACCAGATAGTGCAAGTGCTCCGCAATAAGAGGCTGATAGCGAGCGACAGAAGCTAAGCTTTCAAAATGCAGATCGTATTTATCTACTAAATAATCCAGCAGCATGCGTTGGTCCTGGGGAGCACAACGTTCGAAATGCTGTAGATGACCAGTAGGCATGTCGCTCTGGTTCAACCAATAAAACAGCCAAGTGTATTCGAAGTCGTGGCGCAAGGCAGGTACTGGTACGCCGAAAGCAGCCTGACCTGCATGCGCGAGTACTTCTGTTTCGTCAAGCATTTGCACTGCTTTGCGCAGCATTTGGTGCAGCAAATCGACAGAAAGGAAGGAGCCGTCTAGAAAGAGGCAGTCGACCGATACCATGTGTGCCTGCTGGCGCACACCTGCTGAACGCACGAGCGGGTAGCTTTGTAAGCGGTTTGCTAGCTGTTTGGCCTGCGCCAGGGGTAGCAGCAAATCAACATCAGAAGTAGGAGCAGGGTAGTAGGCATTGGCAGCGCGCTGTTTAAGCACTACCCCAGCACTTTGTACCTGTAAGGTGTCGAGCAGGTCGTAGAGGCAGAGTTGGCGGTGCTCCACATATGTGGCTAGCTCTAGCGTCAACAACTCGTTCCAGCCTGTCAGCAGCCATTGTACCTGCGTATGCCACTCTTGTTGCGCATGATACACAAGAAGAAAGTGCGAAATCTGATGCAATAGGTAAAGGCGCAAGGCTAGCTGTAACTGCTGCTCCGAAATGGAAGCGAAGTGTGTACGCGCCTGTTGCCACAGCTGCTTCCGGAGTTCAGCCGCCGACTGCCGGCTAACCAGTATGCCTTGCTGCACGTGAAAGTGAAATAAGTCGTAGAGCAGCGGCGCTTCTGGCAAAGCAAACTCTAGGTCGTACAAGGCAAGGTGGTCGGGGGCGAGCCAGCAGTTCCACGGGGTGAAGTCGCCGTGCGCAAAAGCTAGGGTAATAGTTTGCTCCGGCTGCACCTGTTCGAGCAGGCGCTGCAACTTGGTACGAATGCCGTAAGGAATTCTAGTATCGGCAAGGCTGTGCAGCATTTCTACTTGTTGCTGTACGGCTTGCCAGAAGGCAGTTATTGCCAACGAACGTTCTACGCTCGTAGCGCGTAGCTGTTCGCGCAGGTAGGCAAGATGCTGCGGCTGAAAATGCCCCGAACGGCTAGCCCGCCGGGCAGGCTGTACGCCACGCTGAAGGAGCACCGTAGGCTCAGCGGCAACCACCGTGGGCACGCGGAAGGAAATACTTGGCCGAGTGGCCAATTGCAGCAGCATCTTCGCCTCAGTCTGTACTTTCGCCGCGGCGGCGGGAGTTAGCGGAAGCTTGGCGAAGACACGCTGTCCGGATTCGTCGAGGTAGCAGCCTACAGCCTTACGGTAAGGACCCGGCGTACCCGTAAATAAGGCAAAATCGGTAGGTAGCCATTCGGCGACCCCGGTGCACATCCAGCGCCCAGGCAGGGGGCGAAAAAACCAACGATGCAGCCCGCAGGCAAAAAGAAGGCGAATAAGTGCGCAGAAGAGTTGCGCTTTAAGCGAAGATGCGTTGTAGAAATCCAGGAAAAGCGGCTGGCGTAACGTAGCCGACCAAACCCAGCGCAGGCTGCCGTCGGGGTTGCGCAGCCCTCGCAATTGCATAGGAGCCTGCTGGTCATCGGTGGAGGCCGGTTGGTAGCCTAGTTTTGCCAGCAGAAGGGTGAGCTGCTCCTGATCCGGGTATAGTATAGCAGATGTGGTCATGCCAGCCTTATTGCCAAGGCAAAGCCAGATCTGTTTTAAGGTATAACTATTTGTTATTCAAAGCGTTGTTTTTAGCTAAGGAAAGCATGCACTCCAGAAGCTGGAGATGCCATCCAGCTTCTGGAGTGTGCAACACAGTTGGTCTAAAACGCTTTGTTCAGCTAGGGTGGTAGGCTATAGGGCAGCGCGAGGCGTGTAGAGCCCTACATAGAGGCTTTTATGATGGAGAGCGCAAGAAGAGATCATTTAAAACAAAGAGCCGCTTGTCTATTATTAGGTCTGCCTGTATGCTAGCTAGCAATATCAAACAGCCTGTTCTGCCCACACAAGTTTTACAAAGGTGGGCAAAACAGGCTGTTTGTTGCACAGTAGGATCAATAAAGATCCTACTATAGAGTGCTTGAAGTGTTTCAAGCTGGCAAATTACTCGTGTAGTATACTAGGATTAGTATCTTATTCATCAAGTAATTAATATTAAAGCAAATAGTTTATGTCAGCTACTGCGTCAGATACCTAGCAGGACTCTCAGAGGCATTGGTATGGTAGCTTTGCAGTGTTAATTCCAGCGTTTGAAGCAGGGGCACACCAGTGGCATGGTAAGCAACCTTAGGCAATGTATGTACGGCTCGACGCGCTTGTTGTGGTAGCGCCTGAGAGTGACGACGCGGCGTCTGAGCGACGCTAGGGTGAACCGAGAGTTGTGCTGAGGCAGTCGGTACGGAAGTACTGTAAGAGGGCAGCACGACAGAGCGCCCGAGTAGCAGCAAGCAAAGTAGGGCCACGGGGCGGCAGGCAGATACAAACTTTGTAAATATCTTTCGTTGGATGAAAATAGTAATCATAATAGAAGGCAAGGGAAGGAGGTTAGGTAGCTAGGGTATATAGAACGTCCGGCGCAAGCAGTGCTCTCTATTGCGCAAACATCAATTCGGGGCGACAACGCTGGAGAAACAATTTCTCGGCAGTCGTCAGTAACGGATTGTAGTGCAGGCTAATTAGGAAGATCAGAAGTTGATAGAAGAGGATGCCATAGTTCGTTTGGCCGAAAATGCCGAACTCCGTGAATGAGTTAATCAGAATAGGAATAAGCAGCCCCAGAAAAATCAGGCGTGCTTCCCGCACTGGGTAAGCAGCAAAGCCACGAAGGGTAAGCAGCAACTGAATGACTACTAGGCTCAACCCAATTAACCCTAGGTTGAGCAGCGCCTGGATAAAAGTATTGTGCGTCATCTGGGCGGCATAGGTGTGCGTGCTCTGGAAGTAGTCGGTGTAGGCAATGCGTTGAAAACCATAGCCTAACAAGGGCTCTTTGGGCAGTCCTTCAGTAAGCAACGCCTTCCAGAAAGGTAAACGGCCGGTCAGGCTTAGCACTTCTTCCAGGCCACCTTGCTTAATAAACAGCTTTTGTATAGCCACCGGCACGGCCAGCAGCAAACCCACCACGCCTGCGAGCTGCAAGCGACGGCTGCCTGACTGCTGAATGTGGAGCAGGACTAGTAGCAGCAGCCCCACCAACGAAGACCGCGAGCCTGTCAGCAACAATGCAATCAGCAGCGGCATCATTTTGATGATTGTCCGAGTGGGGCGGTGACGGTGATAGAGGTCGAAGCTGAGGCAGGAAATTCCTACGACGCAGAGCATACCTAGCTCATTGGGGTTCATTATAAAGCCCCCAAGTCGAGCCTCCTCCCCAGCATGGGTAAGCCGGAAAAAGGTTTCAGGAGCTACGACTGCTCCTACTACAAATATTAAAATCAGCACCAGTGCCGCATCACCCAGCACGCGGTACAGACGAATATCACCGGTCGGAAAGAAGGTATCGAGCAACAGAAAGCATTTCACAAAGTAGAAGGCGAAAACAAAGCTTTCGGCGTCCATCACCAATTGTAGCAGCGAGTAGCCAGCATCCGACGACCACAACAACGAAACAACTCCTAACAGTAAGTAGGCGCCATAGAGCAGCGGGGCCAGGCTGTTTTGCCAACGAAACGAATCGACGGCACCACGGCTCAGAATCAAACGGTACGTGCCATAGACTGCCGCCGTCATAGTCAGGCGGCTGGTCATTTTGAAGACGCGCGTAAAATTTACTCCCTCACTCCAGGTGAAAAAGCCAGCTAGCTTGATCAGCAACACCAGCGTGAGTAGCAATTGAATAGCGCGCAGAAAGCGGCGGTGGTCACGGTTACGCATAGTAAGCTTGCTGGTACATCTGGTTGTATTCGTGCAGCAGCGAAGGCCAGGCAAAGGCCTTCGCTACCATCTCTCGGCTGCGCTGGCTGACGTGGGCCGGGGACGTGCTGCACCACTGCTGGTAGAGTTGCTCTAAACTGTGCGTTAGCTGGGCAGGCTGCGCCTCGGCTAGCACCTGCCCGCACGCAAACTGGCGCACGTAGGAACCTAGGTTAGTAGCTTCCGTTACGACGCAAGGCAACCCTAGGGCCGCCGCTTCTAGCACCGCCGTGGGTAGTCCCTCGTAGTAGGAGGTATGTGCAAACACATTCAGCTGCCGCAGCAAGGCAAGCTTATCCTCGCCGTAGCGGCTGCCCAACACCTTCACCGTCCCGGCGGGCACCTCTGCGGACCAGCGCTCGACCCGGGCGCGGTCAGGACCGTCGCCAATAAGCCAGAGCTCGGCGGACGGATGCTGACGGGCAAACTCGCCGAAACCCGTAATCAGACAGTGCAGCCCCTTATGGTTTTCGTCGAGTCGGCCGCAGAAACCCACCCGAAATACCTCCGGCTTTTCGACCGAAGGATGGATAGTTTCCAACGCAGGCAATTCAAACCCGTAGGGCAGCAGGCAAGTACGCAACGAGGAATGCAGCTGCTGCACGCCCAGTACTTCACTTAAACCTAGGCAGTGAATCTGCGCCGCATTGCGCAGCAGATAGCTTTCGCACAAGCGCAAGTAGAGGCGTTTAACCAGCCCATTTTTGCGCATAGCCTGCGCGCCGTAGCTGCCGTGCGGCGTCACAACGTATGGGATGCTCAGCGTATTTAGCTGCCGGGCTGCCGCATAGTACGCCGGCACAAAGCCGCCGTGCAGGTGCACCACAGCTTGTTCAAACTCGCTTGCCAAGGCTGCTATCAGCTCTTTAGCTAGCTGAAAGGGGTTACGCTGGGCCCGAAACAAGCGGGTGCTGAACTCCCGCGCCGGATAGTTGGACGTGACATCGGCCGTGATGCCCCAGACTTCCACGTTCCAACCGGCGCGGTGTTGCTGCGTCGCTAGGGCATGTACCACCTTGTTCACGCCGTTCATGCGCTCAGGATTGGCTTTGCCCAGAATAAGATGAATAACTTTCATAGCGATTCGGCGGCTAGGCCGCGATATTCTTCGTTTTCATATGAGGACCGGGCGCGCCATACGGCCAGCGCCCAGTATAGTCCTAGTACCATTTGGGCCACTATCCAGCCGAGTACCACGCCGCTGGCTTGCCAGTGCCCTACCAGCCAACGCGCTAGGGCAAACGAGACGGCAATGCTCAGGACATAGCCCACGAAGTAGGGCCGAGCGTGGGCAAGCAGACGTACGGTCAGGCGCAGGGGGTACACCAGTAGAATGATGACGTACAGCAAGCAACACCAGCGCAGCACATAAGCGTACTCAGCGCTGCCAACATGTAGCCAGCTTACAATCGGCTCGGCTAGTAAGAAGAGCAGCAGAATAGGCCCCGCCGCCAGCAGCAGCATTGTGCGCGTCAGGCGGGTGCGCTCCTGCCGAAACTGCGCCGGCTGCCGGTAGAAGCTCTGGCTTAGGCGAGGCATGGCGTAATTTTCGGCGGCTTGCAGGCCCACGTTGAACAAGCCCATAATAGTCTGAGCCAGCCGCAGGATGCCCAGTGTGGCGACATTACTCGTCCAGCCGGCAAATACCAGCAGCGCATTCGAGGAAGCCCATTGCAGTAACACAGTAGGTAGTAGCCAGCGCGCTTGCTGCCAATGGGAGGCCATAAACTGCCGTAGCATCGGCCGGCCCCAACCTAGGCCTAGTGCTGCCCCTGAAAGGAGCAGCGCCGGTGCGGTGGTCAGGCCCACAGCCCAGAGCACGGCGGGTAAGGTAGGCGTCACTTTGGTCGCGGCCCAATACAGCAGCAACAGCAGCTGCCCTCCGCCCGATACTACGTCGCTCAGCAAGGCAAGCTGTACGCGGCCCTCGGCCAACAGCAACTTGCGAGCTGTATCCTGACCGCAGGTGGTTACCAAGCACACCAGAAAGGCAGGTAGCGCAAGCGTGGCGTAGTGCAGTAGGGTTGCGCCCGCCGCTACGGCCGCTACGGCTACCAGGCTGAAGAGCAGCTGTATACCGAGCAGCGCCTGCCGATAGGCGAGATGTTGGCTCGAAGGTGTTTGCCCGTACACGATTTGCATGGGTTGAGTAATAAGGGCGCCTTGCGCGGCAAGGGCCAGCAGCAGCACCATCTGCCAAGCACTGTATTCACCAAAGACGCTCAGGCCACACAGTCGGGCCAGAAAGATATTGGTCAGGAAGGAGGTAGCGCTTACTACTGCCTGACCCGCTACTACCCAGTAGCGGGCCGGCAGGGTAGCTAGCTTAAGCCGTGGCGGGCGCACCAGCATGGCCATCCGTGGCAAACGTCCACGCCGCTTCACGCCGTGCCGTGCGCTTCCAAGGCCAGCGTAGCAGGCTAGGCTGGTAGTTGACGCGGTTCAGACAGAGCTGCACATTAGGTAGTTGATACTCGGTCGTGAGTTGCTCCAGCTCTTGCAGGCGTGCCAAGGGCGTGCTACGGCTATCTACGAGTACCAGGTTGATAGTAGCGCCGTGCATCACGGCCAAGCTGTGGCTGTCTTGCTCTAGAGGCATATTCTGCACCAGCATCAGTTCCGAGTCCAGCACCTCAGGGTTCAGTGTATTCGCGTCGAGAATACGTATGGCGCGTACTTTCTTGCCTTGGGCATTTAACGCAGCAGCTAGGTGCTCCGTGAAGAAAGCTTGCCCTTCCTGGTCGGTGAAGGAGCTGATCACCAGCTTGGTGCCTAGATTAAGCAAGCCTTTAAGCTCTAGGCGAGTAACCAGCTGGCGGAAGAAAGCTACGCGCTGTGGGCCGGTGCCTAGGTAGGGAATGGTCGTCGCCAGTGGCAGGTTCGATTCCTTCTGCACGCGATTTGAGTCAGTCGGCGTAGCGCGTATTCCAGCGAACAAGTACACCAGCAGCAAGCCTATTATCAACCCCAAAAATCCCGAAACGGCCAGCACGAGCACTCGGTTGGGTGCAATGGGTTCGTTGACCGCAACCCCGCGCGCAATAATGCGGTGGAAGGAAGTAGGAGAAGCCCGCGCAATTTCAGCTTCCGTTTTCTTTTCGTGCAGCAGCAGGAAGAGTTTTTCATTTAGCTGGAAGTTACGCTGCAACACAGCTAGGTCTTTTTCGCGCGTAGGTAAGCCGACAAAGCCTTTCTCCGATTGGCGGATGGCGCTGTCAATCTCATGGAACTGAATGGTGAGCGTATTACGCGTGTTGTTGATGCTTTCCAGCAAGTAAGCGTTCAGGTCGGTTAGCTTGTCGTCAATGGCTACTACCTTCTCATCTTGCGGGCGAAAACGGAGCAGTAGGTCGTGCTTTTGCGCTTGCAGCTCCTTAATATTCTTTACAATGTCGTTGGAAAGGGGGTCGTTGAAGGCCTCAAATGCAGGGGCTAGCTCCAGCACTTTTTTGCTGCCCATTTTCATGTACTGGTACAAGTTGCTGGCTGTGGCCAGGCGCAGGTGCAAGTTGGCGCGCTGTAGCTTAAGCTCCGATATCTTGTGCAGCTCCGTGCTGGTCTCTTGTTCCGTGTTCACGATGCGCTTCTGGTCGCGGTAGCCAGCTACCGCATTTTCTGACTGCGACAGGTTCTGGCCCACCGCTTTGAGTTGCTTATCGATGAAGTCGACCGAAGAATTGGCTGCTTTGTACTTGTTTTCGAGGTAATCGGCCATGTACACCGTCGCCAGCGCATTCACCAGGTCGGCGGCTTTTTCGGGCACCGCACTGCGAAAGCTCACCCGAATAACAGCCACGTCTTTGTCCACGCTAGTGATATCGAGGCGGTCAAGTAGTGCTCTCATGAGCTGATCGTGCGAGTGCCGCACAAACTCGTACTTGTCTGCCAGCGCTAGGCTAGGTTTGGTGCGCAGCAGAGCTTCATTTTTGGTGATAAGCACCTCGCCGCCGGTCACGTGCATGGGCTCCCCGAAATGACCTATAACCATCTCTTTATCCGGAGTTTCCAGGGTGATGTCATCCTGGGCGCCAACTGTTAGCTTAAAGCGCTTGTCGTCCCAGCGGTGGCTAGGCAGGCGTAGCGTCACTAGGAAGGGGCTCTGCTTATACATCTCTGAGGTGCGAATTTCGCCCACGCGGTACGTGCTAATGCCAAAGGAAAGGTGCTGCAATGCTTTGTCGACCAGAAACTGCGACTTCAGCAACTCGACCTCCGTGCCGATCTTATTATTCGACGAAAAAGCATCCGTGCTCTGCAAGAGCGTGGTATGGATGGGGCCTTCGTTGGTCTCGGCCAATTTAATCTTGGAAGTACTCTCGTAGAGCGGAGTCGCATAGCGCAGGTACTGAAGAGCAAGCGTTACAGCCGCGCCAACACATAGCAGCAGGATCGGCAGCCCACGCCACAATGGGCGTATAAGACGTAAGTTTTTAGATAGTTCGTTCATAGAGCAAGAATAATGCGTGTGAGGAGTAGTAAAGCCGAAACACCGGAGGCCACGGCCACGGCCGAGCCAGCTCGTAAGCTAAATTCTTTGCCACGACGAGCGGGTATGTACACCACATCGCCTGGGAGTACTTCCAAGCTGTTGAGTTCGGTGCGGGCGATGCTGGTCAGGTCAATTTCGGTTTCGTTCACGGCGCCTTCTGGAGAAGTGCGCAATACTTTCACGTGCGTTTTGTCGGCGTAGTCCTTGAAGTCGCCGGCTCGGCCTAGCACTTCCACAAGCGTATTCCGCTCTTTTTCCAGCAACACGGGTCCCGGAGCATATACTTCGCCCAGCACAGTGGCTTGCCGATTGAGTATTTTGATGGTCAGCTGAGGATTAACAATCCATTTGCCTAGCACTTCCTTCAAGCTGGTTTCGGCCTCGTTGATGGTCAACCCCTGCACGGGGAAAGCGCCCACTCGGGGCAGGGTCACTTTACCCTGCGCATCCACCAGCACCCACTTGCTATCGGCTTGAGTTATGGAGTAGATGGAGCCCACGCTGAGTTCTTCGTGGTCCCATACGCTGAGGGTAAATTTGTCGTCTTTCCGGATGCGGTATTGGTAATTCGGTGCTACTGTCAGTTTTTGATAAGTAGTCTTGCTGGCTGGGCGAAATAAGTTTTGCGTGCAGCCCGTCAGCAAGCAGAGCAGCATTGCTCCTAAGATGAATAATCGTTGCATATCACTAGTTAAGGAAACGTATAGTACCGTGGGTAGGGGCTAAAGGCTGAAGAAGGATAGGAGACCAGAGGGGCGACTATTCTGCTTGCGGGTAAGCATGATGCGCACGACCTGGATTTTACCGAGCACCGCACCAACTTTTGCGACTAGCTGCTCGTCTTTGACGATGTAGTCAAAGGCGCCAAACTTGAGCGACTCAACGGCTACCTCTACCTGTTGCTGTCCGCTCACGAACACCACGTAGATGTCCGGGTTGAAGCGCTTAATAGCTTTGAGCGTGTCGGTGCCAGAAACATCGTTCATTACTTGATCCAGAAAAACGATATCTGGCTCGTCGGTTAGCGCGTTCAGACAAGCTGCCCCACTGTCGAATGTGTGTACCTCTTGATACCCATTTGCTTTCAGGGTATGCTCCATAAGGCTCAGACAGAAGGGGTCATCATCGACTAGAAATATTCTTTGCTGCTGTTTTATCATGATTGTGGTTTTGGTATGCAATAGTCTAGTTGCATACCAAAACCACAACTGGTTATATGTATTTGAAAGCTAAATATTTATGTTTTTACCAATAAATACGCGCCTCTGCTTTGTGGACTGGAGTCCAGGATGTAGATCATTTCTTTGAGCATAGGTAACAAAATGATTAGCCTAGCAACATATGGCAACTAGGGCTATGCAGTTGTCAGCGCTTAACCTAGGGTTACATCTGCCTTCCGCGCTCAAGGTTTCGCCGTTCGGATAAGGTAGCCGCGCCACAGAGTTGGCGGTAAAGTGATGGAAGAAACTACTTTGACCTGTCTGTACTACAGCGTACCTCGTAGTAGATTAGACTACCACGTTCTGGTAGCCTGTACTGCGTGCCCGATGAGCAGTTTCGCTATGTGGTAGGGCTCATTTACCACGCAGCAGTTATATAAAGTTGTCGGGCCAACGGTCCGCTTTGTTGAAGCAACGGGCAATCGATCGGTCTAGCTAGCGAATATCTTCTGTCTAGCCATAAATTAAGTTGGCCGTTTATCGACTATTTCTTAGAACAATCTATGCGATTTCCCAAGGCCGTTCTGTCTTGTCCAGAAATAAACTGTGTTAAAAGTCAAGGATTCAAGGCAAATTTGGAGGTAAAATTCGCTTGGTAAGGCACCCCCGATTTGACGATGGCAAAGGCTTGCTTAAGCAGCTTGTTGCAGACGGCAATCAGGGCCACTTTGCCATTCTTGCCTTTCGCCACCAGTCGATCATATAGGGCTTGGCAGGCTGCGTTCCGTTTCCACTGCCCAAGCCGCTTCCTCAAAGCTGGTAAAGACCTGATTGAGTCGAAAGTCGGTTTTCAGAATGCCATTCACTCGTTCGGCAATGGCATTCTTGTAGGGTCACCGTACTGGCTCATGCTAATGGCAATACCGGCCTCTCTGAGTTTGTTGATGTAGAGGAAGCCGTAGTACTGGCTCCCTCGGTCCGAATGGTGAATCAGCGTCGTTGCCTGGGGTCGTTTTCGGTGCAAGGCCATCTCCAGCGCTCGTAAGCATCCTTCACTAGTCAGTAAAGGATGCAAGCAGTAGCCCACAATCAGCTTGGAATACGCATCCGTGATCAAGGACAAGTAACCGAAGCCAAGCCCACTACAGAGATACGTGATGTCGCAGACCCAGACTTGTTGGGGTGCCGTGATCAGCTGGTCGGCTAGCAGATTGGGATATTTCTGCAAGCTATGCGCTGAATTCGTGGTTTTGGGTACCGACCGTTTGTGCCGAAGCGTAAGGCTATGGGCTTGCAGCAAGCTGTGCAGCTTATCGCGGCCCATTCGAATCCCGCTTTGTGCGAAAGGTTGCTGCAGGAGCAAGTAGAGCTTGCGGGTTCCTAACCCTAGAATTTCTTTGCGCAGGGCCACGACCAAATCCAAGACGAGCATAGACTGACTATGGGCGTGTTGGGTATAGTGTTCCCGTTGAGGAAAAGCTTGTCGGCTCACACCAAACAGTTGGAAGGCGGCCGACGCTCACCTTGGCAATCTCGTTGTAACGGAGCTTCTGAACTGTTTGGTACCAAACTTTTTTCGGATCGGAATCTTGAGTTCCTTCTCTGCTACCTCGATCATGGTGTTCAGTGCCAGAATCAAGAGGTTGGCCTGCTGCAAGGCCTGTTCGAGTTCGGTATTGCGCTGCTAGTTGTTCGCTGTACTGAAAGCGTTGCAGTAGGTCTTGAAGGTGGTCTTGCATGAGGACAGTGTTTAGGATGAAAAACTGTCAACTTATTCCAAGACAAGACAAGTAATTACGGATTAACTATGTAAAACTTTGTTAAACACAAATATATTATATTAATTATATATTTGTGTTATAAAGTACTATTCTATGGAAGCAGCGGGTCAGGCACTCCGATTTAGCGCTTGGCTCAGCGCCTGCACAATAGCTCGCTCCGCTAGTTCAATTTTGAAGGCGTTGTGGTCGTACCCCCGGCTCCCGGCCAGCAGGGATTGAACCACGGCCCGGTACGTTTCCGGCTCGGCCGGTTGGCCGACAAGCATCGCTTCGGCTGCGGGCCTGCGCCAGGGCTTGTGGGCAACCCCGCCCAGCGCCAAGCGGGCCTGTGTTATCAGGCCATCGGTTAACTCCAACCCCACGGCCACCGACACTAGGGCGAAGGCGTAAGACGTGCGGTCGCGGAGCTTGAGGTAAGTGTAATGCTGCGCGAAGCCTTGCGCCGGCAAGTCAATCGCTGTAATTAATTCTCCCGGCAAAAGAGTATTGTCCCGGTGTGGCTCATTGCCGGGAAGTCGGTGAAAGTCGGCCATGGGAATGGTTCGCTCCCCGTGAGGGCCGCTTACTTGCACTACCGCTTCTAAAGCAGCCAAGGCCACGCACATGTCGCTGGGATGTGTGGCGATGCACGACTCGCTGGTGCCCAGGATGCCGCACACGCGGTTGTAGCCCCCCAGGGCCCCGCAGCCCGAGCCGGGCATCCGCTTGTTGCAAGGTGTCGCCACATCGTAGAAGTAGTAACAGCGGGTGCGCTGCATCAGATTTCCGCCGTTGGTAGCTTTGTTGCGCAATTGCGGCGATGCTCCGGCCAAGATGGTCTGCGCTAGGAGCGGGTAGCGCCCCTGCACCAGCGGATGGTACGCCGTGTCGGCGTTGGTAACCAGAGCTCCCAGGCGGAGGCCACCGTTGGGAAGCTCGGTGATGGCGGACAGAGGCAGACGGTTGATATCTACCAGCTTGGCGGGCTGTTCCACCTGCTGCTTCATCAAATCGAGCAGGTTGGTGCCGCCGGCAATGAACCGGGTTGCAATGGGGTCGGTGGCTTCCGTCAGCACACTATCAATGTCGGCGGGGCGAGAGTAAGCAAAGGCGTTTATGGGCGCAGGGGTTGGGCATGCATCACTTCTTGAATGGCAGAAACGATGTGCGGGTAAGCCGCGCATCGGCAGATGTTGCCGCTCATCAGCTCCCGAATCTCCTCGGCCGTGCGGGCGTGGCCTTCGCTAAGCAGGCCGACCGCCGAGCACAGCTGCCCTGGCGTGCAGTAGCCGCACTGGAAGGCATCGTGGTCGATGAATGCCTGCTGCAAGGGATGCAGCTCGTCGCCGTGGGCCAGGCCTTCGATGGTCGTGATTTCGTCGTCCTGATGCATGACAGCCAGCGAGAGGCAGGAGTTGATGCGCGTGCCGTTCATCAGCACCGTGCAAGCCCCGCACTGCCCGTGGTCACAGCCTTTTTTCGTGCCCGAGAGGTGGGCATGCTCACGCAGGGCATCGAGCAGCGTAGTCCAGGGGGCAATGGTCAGCGCAATGGATTGGCCGTTCACGTGAAGTGTAACGGGTCCAGGCTCCGGCAGTAAAAGCGCGGCCGGGGCCGGTGGATTAATGGGAAAGGTGGTCGTCATCAGCTTTATATCTTATGCTTACAGTAGTTTGTCGGCGGTGATGGGCAGGTGGCGTACCCGGATGCCGGTCGCTTGGAAGACGGCGTTGGCCACCGCGGCGGCGGTTCCTACGATGCTGACTTCGCCCACGGGCTTGGTGCCCATCGGCATCACTGGGTCGGGCTCATCCAGAAAGTACACCTCGAACTCCGGCACGTCGGCGTGGACCGGCACGTGGTATTCCCCGAGGCTCGGGGTCATCAGGCGGCCAGTGCGCTCGTCGTATACTGCCTCTTCCATCAGGGCCATGCCAATGCCCATGATGATGCCCCCGACGATTTGCGAACGGGCGGTTTGCGGGTTCATAATCCGGCCGCAGTCAAAGGCCGACATGAACCGCCGCACCTGTACTTGCCGGGTGCGGGCGTGCACCCGAACTTCACAAAAATGCGCGCCGTACGAGGCCATGGAGGTTTTCATGTTCAGCACCAGCGCTGAAGCCGGCACCGAACCCTCCGCTTCCACGAAGGCCTGGCCGCTCGCGCCCAGCAGTTGCTCGTACGACTCGCCCACCGCCGGCTGGTCAAGGCGGTACAGCCCCCCGGCGCGCAGCTCGACGTTTTTGCGCTTCACCCCGCGTAGCACCGACTGCTTATTCCGCTGCGCCAGTTTAAGAAGTTTTTCGGTCAGCTTGTCGGCCGCTGCGTGAATGGCCGCGCCCACAGAGGAAGTGGCCGCCGAACCGCCCGATGCCTGCGACATGGGCAGGTCCGTGTCGCCGTGCAGGTAGCGGGCCCGCTCATAGGGCACCCCGAACCGCTCGGCAATGTGCTGGGTCTGCACGGTGGCTAGGCCTACCCCCATTTCAATACTGGAGGTGCTCACTTCCACGTGGCCGTCGGCGGTGATGCGCGCTTTAATCGTGACGGGCAACTGCTGCACGGGGTAAAACGCGGTGGCTACGCCGGTGCCAATCAGCCAGTCGCCTTCGCGCTGCGTGCCCGGTTCGGGGCGCTGGGGGTCCCAGCCAAACTTGCCGGCGGCCAAAGCATAGGCTTCGCGCAGGTGGCGACTCGAAAAGTACGTGCCGTGGGTGGGGTCCTTGTCGGGCTCGTTGCGCATCCGCAACTCCACGGGGTCTAGGCCGAGCTTATGGGCTAACTCATCCATCGCCGATTCCAGTGCAAACGAACCCGGGGTCTCGCCCGGAGCCCGCATGTAGGAGTTTTGCACGCGGTCGAGCCGCACCACCTTTTGCAACACGTGGATATTGGGCGACGCGTAGAGGTGGCGGATGGGAAACGTGTACTGTTCGGCCCACACGTCCTTGGTAGTACGCATGCCGTAGCCCGTGTGAATCATGGCGGTTAATTTCCCATCGAGGGTGGCTCCGAGCGCCACGCGCTGCTGCGTCAGGGTGCGGCCGCCGACCACCATGCTAACCCCAGCGCGGCTGAGCGCCAGCTTCACTGGCCGGCCCACGAGCCTAGCCGCCGCCGCCGCCAACGGAACGTTGGACCACGCGGCCACTTTCCCGCCGAAGGCCCCGCCCACAAACTCGGTCACCACCCGCACTTGCTCGGGCTTGAGGTCAAACATGCGCGCCAGGTTGTGTTGCACGCCCGGCGGCGACTGGGTGGAATCGTACACCAGCAGTTGGTCCTTACCCATCCACGCCGCAATGCTAGCGTGGGGCTCCATGGCGTGTTGGTTTTGCCAGGGCGTTTCGTACTCCTGGTCGCTCACCACCGGGGCCACCGCCAGTGCCGCTTTGGCATCCCCTATATTTACTTCGGGCGACTGCGTAACCACCAGCGTGGGGATGGTGGCGTTGCCTTTTTCAGCCTCCAGCGACAGGGCGGCCGGCTCTTCTTCGTAACGGATGCCCACCAGGCCGGCGGCGTAATTAGCCAGTTCCAGCGTTTCGGCCACTACCACGGCCACGGCTTCGCCGTTCCAGGTGATGTCGGCCGATTGCATCACCGGCACCGAGGTATTAGACCCCGCCACCGGGTTGAATAGGGAGGCTGTTTCGGGCGTCTTCATGCGCGGGGCGTTGCGGTGCGTCATCACCGCCAGCACGCCTGGCACACTTTCGGCGGCCTGGGTATCGAGGTGGCTTATTTTTCCCTTGGCAATGCTGCTGTGAACCACTACTGCATGGGTCATGCCGGCGATGGGATGCTCGGTGGCGTAGCGCGCCTGCCCCGTTACCTTCAGCCGGCCATCCACGCGCGGGTACGGTTTGCCAATAAACTCGCGGGCGTTGCGGAGGGGGTCCGGCGCGGGGTCCGGCAGATGACCCACCAGCGTTTCGACCGTATTGAGCGTAGCATCAATAAGGGCGGCCTTGATACTTTTCATGGCTAAAGGTGTTTGGTACCAGGGAGTGAAGGGAAATGCGTAGAATAGCAACAGCGCCTTGCCAACCAACTCAGGATTTCAGCTGGCATTGCGGTAAGCGGATGGATTTACTCCCGTCTTCTGTTTAAACAGCTTGCTGAAGTGCTGAGGATACTCAAACCCCAGCGCATAGGCCACCTGGCTAATTGGCAGTGAGGAACTGATGAGCAGTGTTTTAGCTTTCTCCAGTAGCAGGGCGTGGATGTGATACTGCGCGTTTTGACCGGTTTCTTTCTTCAGAATGTCGCCTAAGTAGTTAGGTGCCATTCCCAGTTCTTGAGCGCAGTATTGGACAGTTGGTAGGCCCCGCTTCGAGAGCTGGTCGGACGCGAAATAGGTTTTGAGAAAGGTCTCAAACTGGCTTAACGTGTCTTGATGGTAAGGGCTTCGCCGGGCAAACTGTCGGTCGAAGTAGCGGGCGCAGTAGTCCAGGAGCAGTTCGATGGTGGAAGACAGGAGCTTGGATGTGTAGTCATCACAAGGCCGGCTGTATTCTTGTTGTATCTGCTGATGTAACGTCTGCAGTATCGCGCCTTCCTCTTGGGAAATAGGCAGGGCTTCGCGAGCTTGATATGAAAAGAAGCTGTAGGCTTCAATAGTCGTGCTTAACGCTGATTTGCGCAGTAAGTCCGGATGAAACAGTAAGACCCAGGCGGCGCGCTGCGAAGCCTGTGTTACCAATTGTTGATTGTTGACTACTTGGCCGGGACTGGTGAACACCAGCGTTCCATTCTGGAAATCATAGGAGTGGCGACCATATCCAAATGAACCGGACTCGCCTGACTTTTGAGCGATTATATATAGATTAAATATATATTTTACGCTGTCTAATTCTTTATCTGAGCGCCGTTGGTCTTTGGTAATAACGGATACCAGTGGATGCATAGGTGGGCCCAGGCCGAGCAACCCATGCAGTTGGCTGATGCTGTTGATAGTTTGAAATTCGCTCATACAGCTACAGGGAAGGCAGGTGGGGATAGTTTACGGCGACCCTTGCTTACGCTCTACAATGTTTGGAACTAACGAGCAGATAAAAAATACACAAACTCCTGTTTGTTGAATACATTCTACTGATGCGCTTTGACGCGGTGTATTTTGCTTCGATGGATAAACCCGCTGCTAGGGCTATTACGAGGTATAGCACAACAATGGCGGCGGTATTCGACACCTAATGGCTGGATTCGCAGAGAGTAACACGACCAAATTTATTGTCGTTGAGAATCAGCAAAACGCCAACCTGAAGCCTTGTCACTCCCGCACTCACTGGCATGTGGGGAGTGGAGGGCTATTTTCTTCCTTGAAGTATGTGGCTATCCATTTTTGGCAGCAATCCTACTGCCACTCGTCTGGAACGAGTAAAAGACTCCCCTCATTACCGCGATGGGGCCTTCCAAAATTTAGAGCGTACAGCCGTCACCCGACAGGATGCTTCCTACCGCGAGATGGTCACGGACTATTTTCATCGACCAAAAGACAGCGTGCCGTCCTTCGCGCTCCCATCGGTCAGCACTGATTTGCACACATTACCGGCCAGCCAACCAACCATCGTGTGGTTCGGTCACTCCTCGTATTTTATTAAATCGGCAGATACTACCATCCTAGTGGACCCGGTGTTTAGCGGTAATGCGGCGCCGGTACCTGGATTCAGCAAATCGTTTCCCGGAACCGATGTGTACGGGGTCGATAACATGCCCCCCATTGATTACCTGTTTATTTCGCACGACCACTACGACCACTTGGACTACAAAACCATTACCCGGTTACTGCCCAAAGTCAAAAGAGTTTATACAGCATTGGGCGTGGGGGCCCACTTGGAAAGCTGGGGCATGCCTGCCGACCGCATTACTGAATTGGATTGGTGGGAGCAGCTAATCCTCGTGCCGGGTCTGCAGCTAACGGCTACTCCGGCACGGCATTTCTCCGGGCGGGGCCTCACCCGCGGCAAAACCTTGTGGAGTTCTTTCGTCCTGAAATTACACGGCTACACGCTCTTTCTGGGCGGCGATTCAGGCTACGGCCCGCACATACGGGAAATTGGCGAGAAGTGCGGGCCGTTTGATTTGGCTATTCTCGAATGCGGCCAGTATGGTAAAGATTGGCCGAACATCCATATGTTTCCTGAAGAGGTAGTCCAGGCCGCTCAGGAGTTGCGGACTAAGATGCTACTGCCCGTTCATTGGGCCAAATTTGCCCTCGCGTCGCATTCTTGGGACGAGCCCATCCGACGGCTCATGAAAAAGGCGGAGCAGGACAACCTTGCCGTCACTACTCCGCGCATTGGGGAGCCGATGGTACTCGGCACATCGTACCCGCAAGCAGCGTGGTGGATTCAGGAGTTGTCCTAAAATAAGGGCGGAAAACTGCCGTGCTAAATTCAGTTGACAGAGTGTTGCCTTGAGCCGGAAGCCCAACAACCTGACAGAACGTTTTGGCCTGAATTATTCAATATCTTACCACCACTTCGCCGAAGTAGCGCTGCAACGAAGCGACAGAGTTGCTTCGGCAAGCGGACGACCAAGCACATGTGAGGGACTACAGCAAATCAATTCCACATGACCGAATTGCAACGCCTTTTGCTTGCTTATGACGCGCACCGCACCGTCGGCCAAGCGTGCGCGCTGGCGTCGGTAGTAGATGTGTCAGGCTCTGCATACCGGCGGCGGGGTGCCCGGATGCTGGTATGCCCTCTTATAGCAGCAAGGGGGTAAAATTACTCTAAGCCCCAACCTTTCCTTATACGCTGGCGTCGCTCGGTCTTCCTAAACCACAATTTCGGTGAACTAAGCAAATGTTCTGGCCCCACGCTGTTAAAACCCAGCGCCATAATTATTGGCGTCACCACACGACCGACCGCGACTCCACGTCAACGGAGTGGTCCCACTTCGCCTACACCATGTAAAACTCCCAAGCGATGCGGTCAGGGTCTTTGAACGCCACATACTTCAACGGAGCCACGGTGTCTACTTTTACCCCCGTGTTCTCCACCCCAGCTGCTTGCAAGGCCTCGGCGACCCGATACAGCTCGTCCTCGTCCTCGCAGGCAATGGCGAGGTGGTCCAGGCCCACGTTGAAGGGCGTGAATGTGCCCCCACCGGCATGGGTGGGCTGCGCCTGCTTAAAGCCAAGGAAGGTGGTCCCGATCAGAAAGCCTAGGATCTCGGGCGTTTCCAGCGCGATAGGGAAGCCCAGCAGGTCATGATAAAACGCCTTGGCGCGGGCAAAGTCAGTGGTGCGCAGGGCGACGTGCGCTAAGCCCTTGGTTTTGGGGTGAATGGCCATGCCGAAAGAAAAGAAAGTGTTGGCCTTATTAAACGGTAAAGCGGACACCTTGGCTAGCCAGTCTACGAAACAAACAGTTAGCTCGTGCCTGCGCCGCTAGCTGGGTTGCGGCACAGGATACCGCAAGTATACGTAGCATGCGCCTAAGCTCCAGCAGTCCAGAGGACAAAGGGTCTCCTAGAAGGTGTCCACGAGCATATTCTTCCCAACCACCCTATACGTAGAGAATTGCCGATCAACTGGTCCACTTACCTGCGCGTAGCTCATACTTCTTTCTTACTGCTATGATTCCCGTAAAATAATGCACCGGCTGCCTGCTCGACATTAGCGGCACTGGTCGCGTATAGCGGCGTTGTCGAGGCGACTGTTTCCATACTCTTTTATCTAGCTTCCCACGCTACATGAAATATTTTTCTCCTTTCTACCGCTTATTCTTGGGCAGACTTTACTTTGATCTCGACCACCATTGACTCCTGTCTTGGAGCCGGCGGTAGGAACGACCATGCTGCCTGTTACCCTGCAGGCGGCAGGGGCGCCTCCTAGACTTCGGCTTATGTACGGGACCCCCGTGTGACATAGGGCTGTCACCGGGGGAAGTTGCTTTGCCGTAGTGTTTCACCTACGCAACCTGCCTATGCACCTCCTTCTGGGCGCCATGGGCCACCTTGACCCGGCCCTGGCGCAACTCGAGGCGCTGTTTGTAAACGTATCTAAGTTGACGCTAGGCCGTAACGGCCATTTCCTGAGGCTAACTAACAGGCCATTTCTGAAAGGCTTACAGGAGCCCTCGCGGAAGCCAAGTAGCACCTTACTTGACCGTTATTCCAACCACTAGCTAACCAGGTGTTATTGACACGCTTACGTACCTAATTACTTTAAAGAGCCTACTGTGCGTTTTGACTGTTTAACGGCAGCTTAGCTCCGTTTATAAACACAACCCCCGAGTTCGCTCGCTCAAGCGCTTCGGCGCAGGGTTTTGGTAAGGGAACGTTTCGCGGCCGGGTGCGTATGGCAAGCGCTGTTATTGCGGTACCATGCCTACATCTTCTCGCCCTGCTATTCCCGCCGACCTGGCAGCGATGCTGCATACGTTGCGCCTGCACTTGCTCTCCTTACGGGCTACAACGCCTTACTACCGCGCCCGCCTGTTGCGTATTGCCGAGCAACTCGCGTGGGTGGTGCGCAGCTGGCCCGCGGCGCGATGGCCTGCCGCGCAACAGGTGGCGCCGCCCCGCTTATTGCGGCAAGCCCAACCGCTGGTTCCCGCCCAGCACCAAGTGCTAGCGCCGCTGCAGCAGCTTACCGCTTGTTTACATGAGGGTGACCAATCCCGATGGGCGTATTACAGGCAGCAGCAATTACTCGACATTGTGCTCTACTTACGGTGAGTGTTCGTGCCAATCGCTTCTTTCGTTGTGCCGTTGAGATCATCATCAAGTCCAGGTCAGCAGCAAGTGGCAGCTGCAGCACCTGCGTCACCTTTCCAGGTTCTCCGGCAAGTGTCTTTGCAGCTGGCCTGTAGTCCTGGTAGGCTTCTCGTGGGTCGAGCGGCACGGGGTCAACCTTCTTGGGTTCGATCTGCGCTTTTACGGACTACACAGCTAAAAACGCTGGATTCTTGCTGCCATGCTCGGCCACAGCAGACGCTACGACGTAGCCTGCTGCGCCGTCAGCGGCTGGAACCGCTCGCCAACCACTAGAACGCCAGCCCTACGGCGGTACTGAGGCCGCCCAAGGCCATCAGCAATCAATAGTTGGTCGTAATGCACCCTTGGTAGTGCAAACCGCTTTCCATTTCTGCCCAGGTACCGTCGTCAACGGTATAAAGATCAGCAGGAGATACTATAGTTGGCTACCTCACGGATGACCACGCGTCAGGCGTTACGGGCGGACACGGTCGCCTGAGGGCAGCGCAAGATTCTTCTACCGCGCCGCGGTTGCGCACGAATACCGTCAGCACCTCTCTAGCAGGCTTCCGGGACGCTCCACATGGCACAAGCAAGCCAATAATTTCCTGGCGGGCGGCTACTTCGGGTTACCGGGTGTCCATGACGCGGGCCAGGACGGTAAATGTTAGGGTACGGCGCCTGAGTAGAAGGTAGGGGGCCGCGATGCAAAAAGCCTACTGACAGGACCAGTAGGCTTTCCCTACCAAAACGCAGGACCTAAGCTAAAAGAGATGCTGCGTTCGCTGTACGGCCTGAACTCTAGGAAGTTCCTACCGAAGCGTTAGCGGGGTCCAGTCTGCTAGCGCTTCGGTAGAAGAATGATCTGCTTTAGTAGCTTGCGGGCTACAGCACCGCCGCTTCCTAGACCGAGAGTATCCGCCTAGCGAAAGCCGCCGCCTGGCTGGGCGAAACGCTGAACGAGGAGCGAAACATCGACATCCTGCTTAACGACTTGGCTAAGAACTGCATCAACCTAACAGCCCTGGAAGTAGGGATCGTTCTGGTCCTGCTGAACCACGCTCGCGGCTCCGCGTAGAAGGTAACGGCCCCCGCACAGGTGTCTACTTCATTTTGAGGTCTGAAAAGCCTGTGGGTACTACCCACAGGCTTTTTTATAGGGCAGTGTAGCGGGAGCCGATGGCTACGTAGAAGGAACGCTGACCGAGCAAAACGTAGTCTTTGAGCGAAGGAGGAGTTAGAGGCGCTGGGAGTAAGCTTGACCTAACTGCTAACCCGTCTAGCCGCAAACCAGTGCCCTTGGTGCCATCCTACGGAATTGGGCCGTTCTCACTGCTGAACTACTCACCCCTGACCAGGCTACTGACTCCGCAGTGCCTACCCCCGTGCAGCCGCTACGCGCTCAGGCCAGGCGGCTCCTTAGCCACTTGCCGCAATCCCGCCAGCAAACCCGTGGTCAGCTCACCCACACCTTAGTACCAGGCGTTAGCCGCATCAGGCTGTTTGCCACCGAAGCAAGCGCAAGGAGCACGGTTGCTCTTCCGTCGTCTGCGCCCTTTTCAACTCAACGATTTCGAATCTTTCTCTACTACCCTTCGCCGGAGATGCAAGCGGCGTAGGCATCCTGTCGCAGGAAGCGCGTGCAGCTCCACCCGCGTGGCTAGTTACACCAGCGGAGCAGGCTACCAGACCTGTACCGAGTTATAAGTTTCAACAACATACGGGCCCGGAGAGCGGCAGCTAGGCCGGTAGCTGCTACGTAGAGCGCCGCCAAAAGCACTGCGTTTACCTGGCAAGTGACTTGCTTTCAACCCCTTATCTACCGGCTACTAGGAGGCGTAAAGCGACCCGACGGGCTTGCCGCCCTTCCCGCGGCCTACAACACGAACCTGGCGGGACCGTAGAGCGGGTAATCGGGCGGGCCGGGTGTTGGCCCGCCCGACGTTCACCTCTTACTTTTTTCTCATGATTTTGCGTTACGACCGGCTGGCCGTCGAGCTGCCCAAACCCAAAAACCCTTCGCCCAACGATGCGGCCGCCTTGCAGGAATTGCTCGGTGGTAAGTACGGGGAGATGTCGACGTTGATGAACTATACGTTTCAGTCGTTCAACTTCCGGGGCCGCAACCGCCTGCGCCCCTTTTACGACTTGACCTGCAGTATTGCCGCCGAGGAATACAGTCACATTGAAGCCGTTTCCTACGCCATTAACTTGCTGCTTACCGGCCAGACGGCGCGGGGCAAAGACCCGGTACCGGGTCCCCTGGCGGAGGCCAAAGATGCGCGCAACAGTTATCATTTCCTCAGCAGTGCTCAGGCCGCCCTACCCGTCGATTCGATGGGCAACCCCTGGACGGGTCAAAATGTGCACGCCAGCGGCAACCTGAAGTTGGACTTGCTGCATAACTTCTTTCTGGAGTGCGGCGCGCGGGCCAACAAGATGCGGGTTTACGAAATGGTAACCGATCCGTGCGCCCGCACTATGATCGGCTATTTGCTGGTGCGCGGAGGGCTGCACGTGGTGGCGTATGCCAAAGCGCTTGAGCACCTGACGGGGGTGGCAGTAACCAAGTTGGTACCGGTGCCCGAGTTGAGCAACGATGCTTTCCCCGAAGCCAAGAAGCTGCAGGACGAGCAAAAGCTCCATCTGAAGCTCTACACCTTCAGTGAGCAGGACTACAAGCAGGCGGGTATTATCTGGAATGGCACGCACCCGGAAGACGGGCAGCCGCTGGAACTGATCCAGGGGGGCTTTGAGGGGGTGCCGTACCCGGTGTTGGAGGAAGAGCCCCAACTCAACTCCCCCGGGGCTGACGACTACGATCCGCAAATGTTCGCCGACATCGCTAAAAAGCTGGGCATTACCCTGTAACACCTCGACTTCCTTATTACTCTGGGGAGCTAGGTTACCCATCTTCTTTCGCCTGGATCATAAAAGAGGTGGCTTCCTAAGGGAAATCACCTCTTTTTCCTTGATGGCGGACGCATCCTTGTGTCCCTGGCGCAGCAAGGAGCCTCGGCCGTGGTCACTGTGACAGATACGGGGGTAGGCATTCCCGCAGCAGCACAGCCTGTGCTTTTCGACAAGTTTACGAAAGCTCGACGCCCTGGTCTGCGGGGAGAGAAGACCAACGGATTAGGCATGTCCATCACTCAGCCTATTGTTGCGCTGCACCAAGGCCATATCACTTTCGCCAGGAAGGAAAAGGTACCAGCTTTACGATCGAGTTGCCGCCCTGTCTAATTAGACAAGGCGCTTAGCTTTCTAGTATAGCACCAAAGCCCTACACTAGGTGAGGACGCAGGTAGCTTTCAAGCACCAAAAGATCAACTCGCTGGTTAGGCCCTCTGGTAACTCAAGTTCGCCTTGCTTGTACTTGGGCGGAAGCAGAAAATATTGCGAGATAAAACCTTTATTAACAACGTTTTATCACTTTGTTCGTTCAGCCCTCTAGTCATCATGCTGTAATGCCTCTACTTCCAGCTTCGTCCCCTACTGATCCTGCCTTCCTCGCCCCCTTTGGCTCTGCCACTGACGTGCTACACGAATTGTTAGCTATTTCCCTAACAGGTGTCATCTTCTACACCCCGCTCTACGACCCGGCCGGTTCAGGAGAAATAATCGATTTCGCCTTCGAATACCTCAACGCCACTGCCCAGCGCATGATGCGCATGTCTGAGCGGCCGACCTGTACCCACTTAGAGCAGTGGCCCCACAGCAAAGAGCACGGCACGTTTGATTTCCACGTGCAGGCTTTTGTAATAGGAGAGCCCCGCCACTACGCCATCAACTACCAGGCTGATGGCTACAACAACTATTATCACCTGGCCGCCCGCCGGGTAGGCGCGGGCCTTTTGGTCAGCTTCACAGATACGGCTGACCAGCCCCGTAGTCCCGTAGAACTAGCATTGCGGGAGGCCCAAGCGGCGGAGCAGGCGGCGCGGGCCGATGCGGAAGCGCAACGCCAACGCTTGTACCAAGTGTTGATGGACTTGCCCGCGCAAGTAGCTACCTACTATGGTTCCGATCATGTTTACACCTTGGTCAACCAACGCTACCAAGCTTACTTTCCTAGGCATGAGCTGCTCGGTTACCCAGTCCGGGAAGCATTCCCGGAGACGGCGGCACAAGGGTTCCTTGCGCGACTGGAGCATGTATATGTCACCGGAGAGCCGTATTACGGGCACGAAGAGGTAGTGAACCTAGACTTTACTGCTACAGGCCGGGATCAGCAAGTATTTATCAACACGTTTTACCACCCGTTGCGCAACGCCCAGGGCGAGGTGGATGGGGTATTAGATTTCTCGTATGACGTTACCGAACAGGTACTTGCCCGTCGCCAGGTCGAACGGCTTAACCAAGAACTAGAAACCCAGGTGCAGGAGCGCACCCAGCAGCTAGTGCAGCAAAGTGCCCGCTTAGGGCGGCTGCTTCAGGAGGCCCCAGCCGCCATCTGCATGCTGGATGGACCGGAAATGGTGTTTGAGTTAGTCAACCCAAGCTATCAACAGCTATTCCCAGACCGAATCCTGCTCGGTAAGCCCGTGCTGGTAGGCCTACCTGAGCTAGCGGGCGGGCCAGTGGAGACGATATTGCGCGGGGTGTACCAGACTGGGGTCACCTTCGAGGGCAATGAAGTGCTTATGTCCTTTGCGCGCCCGAGCGATGGGCAGCTAGAGGATCGCTACTTCAATCTCATCTACCAGGCTCGCTACGACGCGGCGGGCGCCATTGACGGCTTGGTCATTTTCGCCTTTGAGGTGAGCGTGCTGGTGCAGGGTCGTCACCAAACGCACCAACTGAACGAAGTATTAGCGGTCCTCAATGAGGAATTGCAGGTTACTAATCAAGCGCTCCATCGCACCAACATGCAACTCCGGCACACCAACGTGGACTTGGACACGTTCGTCTACGCTGCCTCGCACGATTTGAAAGCCCCCATTGCTAATATTGAAGGGCTGCTAGACGCATTGCGCGAGTACTTGCCCCCAGAAGACCACGAGCCGATGGTGGCGCGCCTAGTAAGCATGATGCAGGGGGCCATCACCCGTTTCCAGCAGACGGTGGGTCACCTCAACGCCATCTCGCGCCTGCAACTCGCGCCCGAGGAGCCAGCGGAAGCCCTCGACCTGACCCGCGTGCTGGAGGAGGCCCTCCTCGATCTATTGCCCCTACTAGAAAGCACCCGTGCGCAGGTGCACAGTACGGTAACGGACTGTCCCAGCAGCCACTTCTCGACCAAAGACCTACGCAGTATCCTGTTCAATCTGCTCAGCAATGCCGTGAAGTACCGAGCTCCCGACCGCACTCCCCTCGTACAGGTGCGTACTCAGTGTACGGACAAGCACCTCGTGCTGACGGTACAGGATAATGGCTTAGGGTTGAGCGAGCAGCAACAAAGCCAGCTGTTCACCATGTTCCGCCGCCTGCATACCCACGTGGAAGGCTCTGGCGTGGGTCTGTACTTAATTAAACGCCTGATTGAAAACGCGGGTGGCACCATCACCGTGTACAGCCAACTGGGCCTAGGCTCCACCTTTACCGTAACCTTACCACTCGCCTCGTGTTAGTCTCCATTGATGGAAAAACTTCCCTGCATTTTGCTCGTCGATGATGACGACACGACCAACTTTCTCAACGAGCACCTGCTCAAAAAGCTAAAAGTGACCGACCAGGTGCAGGTCGCCGCCAGTGGGGAAGAGGCGTTAACCCTGCTGACCCAACCCCTGCCTTGTGTGCCCACCCTCTTGTTGCTAGATGTAGCTATGCCGGGCATGGGCGGCATAGCGTTTCTAGAAGCTTACTTGCGCCTGCCCCAAGCGCAGCAAGAGGCCACGGTGATCGTCATGCTGACAACCTCGATGGATTCTCAGGACCTAGGGCGCATCAATGAGTTGCCCATTGCGGGCTTAGTCAGTAAGCCCCTGAACCGGGAGAAAATTAGTACGCTGTTGCAACTGCACTTTCAGCGGCAGTTGCCGGGTGAGTAAACTGCGGCTGGAGTGCTAAATCGATACTCTGGTATGACCGTCTCGTTGATCAATGAGTGGCCATGTAGCGATTAGTATGTATAGCGTATGTGCCACTAAGGAACAGCTCGCCCAAACAGCCGCTCCCCTGGAATATACCCCCTTCGTGCTGGGGGAGAAGAAGTGGCGCGAACATCTGAACCCGCGGGCGTATATCGAGCGGGAACTGGCTCGCATGAACGAGCACCTCGCCCAGCAAGTAGGATTAGTCAATGCCAAGCTCGCCGAAGTAGCCACCATCGCCACGGCCAACACCCTGCAGCGCGAGCGGGCCAAGATCCTGAAAAAGCAGCTGGCCGCCC
This sequence comes from Hymenobacter crusticola, assembly GCF_002154225.1. Classification (GTDB taxonomy): domain Bacteria; phylum Bacteroidota; class Bacteroidia; order Cytophagales; family Hymenobacteraceae; genus Hymenobacter; species Hymenobacter crusticola. The sequence continues at coordinate 990 of NZ_MTSE01000030.1, read as the reverse complement.
AAACACAAGAACGTAGCCGGCAGAAGGCTACCGCGATTATTGCGCAAACCTTGCCAGGAGCAGTGACCGAGTCGAAGCAAGTGCACACTGCGTTACAAGAGAATGGCTACTCCGTGCAGGAGCTACCGAGCGGGGAGGTTCTGGTACGAGGACAACAATCGCATGCCTTGTTTGCGCTCGCGTCTTTACAGCCAAACGGACACCCCTTGGCTGAGCAGCTGCAGCAAGCGATCGAGCGCACACAGCGCGAGCAGGAGCAAGCCCGCCGACTCGCCCTGGCGCAGCATCCCCAAGCCATACACGCCGTTATTCAAGCCGTTGATCTGTTACAAGCACAGCACTTCGGGGCCCTCTTAACGCAAGCGGGTGCGAACGTATGGCAGGTGCAGGCTTTGCCCGATCAGCCGCTAGAGATGCGGGTGAGCTACCGATTTGACTGGAAGCTCATCGAAGGCATCAGCCACGCGCTGGACGAGGTGCGGCGCACACCGGGGGTGCACCTGCAGGAGGAGAGCACGACGCGGCACGAGCGGACGCGAGCGGCTTCCATGCTCGAACGGGAACGAGAACAAGAAGCAAAGCCGGATCAGTCACCAGGAATATCCTGGTAGGGGCCGAATCGCCGAATGGGGAACAGCCAAAATCCGCCCTTCGGTTGGGGTACGTAGGTACGCTTGTTACGCTTGTGTTTATGCCCGCTGACTTACGCGCTATGCTGGAGACCTTGCGTCTCCAGCTCCTTTCTTTGTCGGTAACCGCCCCTTACTACTACTCCCGGCTACTGCGCATCACCCAACAGCTGGACTACGTGGGGCAAGCTTGGCCAGCAGACGACTGGCCGGTAAGACAGCCGCCGGAATCGCTGTCTCGGCGGCAAATCCACGGCCTGGCGCTCACCCGGCAGCAGTTCCTGGAGCAGATAGCGGAAGTAGAAAGCAGGGTGCTGAACGCTGAGCAGACCCCGGGCAGCTACGCCGGGCACCAGCACCT
>NZ_MTSE01000003.1 GCF_002154225.1 Hymenobacter crusticola | reverse complement strand
GCCGTTCCGGGTGGGACGGCTTTTTTTGTGCCATCCCGTAACCTAGGTAGGCATGGTGGTTGGGGTCGTGTTTGGCGGGGCTTGTAGCGGTGGTTCGTCGGCGAGTAGCTCGGCGCTGGTGGCAGCATCGGGGGCTATTGTTTTCCAAGCGGTTTGCTTAAGCTCGTCGAGGCGTTGCAAGGCCTCGGCCACGGTCGCATTGGCTTTGACTTTATCGAAGAAGCCCGTTTTGTTTCCAGCACGCACAAGAGCCTCCAAGGCAAACGGCAGAATCCAGCCGATGACATTGGTGGCGAGTGCACCGCGCAGGCCAAGGCGAAGCAACATGCGAGCCGCCATCCGCTCTAGCAATAGCGCCTTCACCGCGGGTACCGCTTTGTTGGACAGAAAATCAGCTACCAACTGGATATTCCCTTTCTGAACTTCGGCGCGCAACACCTCCTGCGCCGCATCGAGGGCATTCTGCGCAGTTTTGCGGAACAGACGGCCTGTTTGCCAGGCGGCTAGCCCAGTAGCATGAGCCGCAGTGCGCAGGGAAGGCAAAAGAAATGGCTTTTTCATGGATATAGATCGAAAAGCAATAAGCGCTAGGGGCAGCTAGGCTCAGCCCTTATAAACGGGAACGGACAGAGCTAGGCTACATTTTGCTAGGTAAAAGCTCAACTTACTGAAAGAGCAAACGTATTGCTAAAAAAGTGTAACGATTTATGAAACAGCTTCTTCTCTGTTTAATGTCGCTGCTATACATCGCAACCGGCATCAACCACTTTGTGCATCCTTCTTTCTACGAAGCCATCATGCCGTCCTGGATGCCTTGGCACGGGCCGCTGGTGTTGCTGAGTGGCCTCTGCGAAGTGTTTCTGGGGCTGTTTCTATTGCCAATTGCGACCCGGCGTCTTTCGGCGAGTCTAATCATCCTAATGCTGATCGTCTTCCTACCCGTGCACGTTCAAATGCTGGTAGACGCTTGGCACAGCCAGAGCCCTAACCTATGGGTACACATCCTGCGCATTCCTTTGCAGTTTGTCTTGATCTGGTGGGCCAAGCAGTATACGCGGCAAACGGGCGTATTTTATGAAGCAAGCGCCGTGGCCAAGGCCTAGGGAGCAGCTTACTATTCCCCTCATGAAAGCAGTCGTAGTAACGCAGCCGGGCGGGCCGGAAGTCTTGCAGGTGCAAGAAACTCCAATCCTCGCGCCGGCCTCCAACCAGCTAGTGATAAAAGTGCACGCGGCCGGTGTAAATCGGCCGGACGTGTTTTTACGCAAGGGCAAATATGGCGGTGCGCCCACAAAGCCGGGGCTAGTGCTAGGATTAGAAATTGCCGGCGAAGTTGCGGAAATTGGCACGGCCGTGACCCGCTGGCGGCCAGGAGATGCGGTGTGCGCCTTGGTTGCGGAAGGCGGCTACGCCGAATACACGGTGGTCGATGCGCGTCACTGCTTGCCTGTGCCCGCCGGGTGGAGCTTCGAAGAGGCGGCCTCCTTGCCCGAAACGGTATTTACTGTGTGGCACAATGTGTTTCAGAAAGGCCAACTCAAAAGCGGCGAAAATTTCCTGGTGCACGGTGGTAGCAGCGGCATTGGTATCACGGCCATTCAGCTAGCTGTGGCCCTAGGGGCAAAAGTGTTTGCCACGGCGGGCAGCGACGAAAAGTGCCAGGCCTGCGAAAAGCTAGGTGCCACGCGTTGTATCAACTACAACACCCACGACTTTGAGGCGGAGCTAAAAGACGAAGGCCTGGATGTCATTCTGGATATGATTGGCGGCGACTACATCGCCAAAAACATTCGGTTGCTACGCCCTGATGGGCGGCTGGAGTTTATTAATGCTATGCAGGGCCCCACCGCCGAAATTAACGTGATGGATATTATGGCGCGCCGCCTCACGATCAGCGGCAGCACCCTGCGCCCGCGCAGCGCCGACTTTAAAGCCGCGCTAGCTGCTGACATTGAACAGCATGTGTGGCCATTGCTAGCAGCGGGTGCATTTAAACCGATGATTCATAAAGTGTTTCCACTAGCCGAGGCAGCCGAGGCGCACCGCCTCATGGAAAGCAGCGCGCACATTGGCAAGATCATGCTGCGGATATAGCGACCCAGCGTACCACGTCACTCTATCCACAGTGGTCTTCGATTACTTAGCCTACCTAGCCCGTTCGTTCGACGGGATAAGGCAATAAGTTGCGTCCTTACGCAGCCAGGAAATCGGGGATGACCTTCAAGCAAACAGGAGCTTGCAATTCGATGTTAACCCCAGTGGGCGTGAGCTTGCCCGTTTTGCTATCGACGTGGTAAGTGGCGATGTTGTTGGTGTTCTGGTTGCCAACCAAAGCTAGGCGGCCGCTTGGGTCGAGAGTGAAGTTGCGGGGGTATTTCCCTTGCGTATCAGCGTGCTGCACAAGCGTGAGCTTGCCGCTTTTTTGATCGATGGCATAAACCACGATGCTGTTGTGGCCCCGGTTTGAGCCATAGAGGAATTTGCCGTTGGGCGAGACGTGAATATCAGCGCAATAACTCTCGCCTGTATACCCAGCCGGAAGGGCCGATAAGGTTTGTAGCTCAACGAAAGTGCCTTTGGCCGCATCGTAGGCGAGCGCCGTGACGGTGGAGTTGAGCTCATTAATTAGGTACGCCCACCGATTATTGGAGTGGAATGTGAGATGGCGTGGACCGGCACCAGGCGCTGTGGTGAAAGCCGTAATGGCGTTTGTCGAAAATTTGCCATTGGCCGGATCCAATGGATACGCTAGCACCTTATCGATACCTAGGTCGACGGCTAGGCCAAACTTATTGCGCGGGTCGGCGAAGAAGCAGTGAGCGTGCGGATTGCTCTGGTTTTTGTGCGGGCCCGAGCCTGTGTGCTGCACAGTGGTAGCCGGCGCGCCGAGCTGACCATTGGCCTGCACGGGCAACGAGCAAATGCTGCCGCCAGCGTAGTTAGCTACCAGTATCTCTTTATTGGTGTGGTCGAGGCTGATGTAGCAAGGGCCGGGGCCGAAAGATGACTGCTCGTTGAGCAGCGTTAAGCCACCCGTCTTTTTATCAATGCTATAGGCGCGAATGGAGCCGCTTTTGCCACCCTGGTATTCGTTGGTTTCGTTGACCGTGTACAGGAAACGCTGCTGTGGGTCGAGCGTGAAATACGTTGGGTTTGCTCCGGCTTTCGTGGCCCCAACGCGGGTGAGGATACCCGTCGTGGCATTGAGGCGGTAGAGAAAAATGCTTTCAGCGTCGGGTTGGGAAAAGGTGCCCACGTACACCAGATACGTTTGTTCTTGCTTCGCCAAGGCAGCGGCCTGCGCCGCAAATGGCAGAGCTGCCACACCTAGGCCTGTTAATTTTAAAAAGTTGCGGCGCGAATAGGAAGGTTGGCTCATACAGAAGTAGGAAAATTGGCTTGCGTAAGGATTGGCAATATAGCTAGCTCCCTTTTAGAATGCATGTGCCCGTTTCGATGCCCCCAGTGCCTAACTATTGTGTTGCGGCCAGCCACGGCCACGTACCGGCCCGTCGTCCTCGACAGCCAACCAGCTGCTAGTAGAACAAGCTGCTAGAACGGTTCTCGTACCCCTAGCTCGTGCTGCTGAATGCAACAATACCGTTCAGCCGCGCTTAAACGCGGCGTGTTCGACGGCGGGCGAAACATAAGCTTCACCTTGCACCCTATCTAGCTGCGGCCTAATCCTTGTACCTTTGCTCTCAACCGCAACTTTAGCCCGCTGCCGCTGGTTTTTAGCATATGAACAAGACGTATTGCCCTAGCCTCACCGAGTACAAACGCCGCCTCAGCCGGGAAGTTAAAATCGGGGATGTGCCCATGGGCGGACTCAACCCGATTCGGGTGCAGAGCATGACCACCGTTGATACGATGGACACCCTAGGTTCGGTGGAGCAAACCTTGCGCATGGTCGAAGCCGGCTGCGAATACGTGCGCATCACGGCGCCCAGCGTGAAGGAGGCACAGAACCTGCTCGAAATCAAGAAGGAGCTGCGCAAGCGGGGCTGCAACGTGCCGCTTATCGCCGACATTCACTTCACGCCCAACGCCGCCGAACTCGCCGCGCGCATCGTGGAAAAAGTGCGCGTGAACCCCGGCAACTACGCCGACAAGAAGAAGTTCGACATCATTGAGTACACCGATGCTAGCTACGCTGCTGAGGTCGAGCGTATTCGGGAACGGTTTCGGCCACTGGTGCAGATTTGCAAGCAGTACGGCACCGCCATGCGCATCGGCACGAACCACGGCTCCCTGTCCGACCGGATTTTGTCGCGCTACGGCGATACGCCGCTGGGCATGGTGGAGTCGGCGCTGGAGTTTTTGCGGCTGTGCGAGGAAGAAAACTACTACGACGTGGTGTTGAGCATGAAGGCCAGCAACACGCAGGTGATGGTGCAAGCCTACCGCCTGCTGGTGCAAAAGCTTGACGAAGAAGGCCTGCAACCGTACCCGCTGCACTTAGGTGTCACGGAAGCCGGCGAAGCCGAAGACGGCCGCATCAAGAGTGCCGTGGGCATCGGAACGCTGCTGGAAGACGGCATCGGCGACACCGTGCGCGTGTCGCTCACCGAAGCGCCCGAAGCTGAAGCACCCGTGGCCAAAATGCTGATTGACCGCTACACGAACCGCGCCGCCGAAACCAAGCCGATGGCGCCGGTAGTCGGGGAGGAGCCGATTGACCCGTTCCAGTACTTCCGCCGCTACACCCGCGAGGTGCTGAACCTAGGTGGCCAGAACGTGCCGCGCGTCATTGTTGATTTGTCGCGCCTGCCCTCGGTGGAGTACGCCGACCTGCGCTGCGCCGGGCATTTGTATTCGGCCTTCCTGGATAAGTTTCAGATGAACGACCTAGGTGCCGACTACCTGTACAGCGGTCAGCGCCCGGTGCCATTTATGCTGCCCAATGGCCTCAAGGAAATCGTGGATTACAGCGCCTGGCTCGATGCCGGCCAGCGGGCTGAGCACTTTCCGGCCCTCGCGCCCGCTGAGTACGCCGTAGCCGCCGCCCGCCACCCGCAGCTGAACTTCGTGTTTCACACCCTAGGTTCGCTCACGCCCGCGGCCTTGGATCAGCTCCGCGCCGACAGCACCGCCGTGGTGATTCTGCACACCGACAATGCCCACGCCATGCCCGAAATCCGGCGGGCGTTCTTCGAACTGATTAATGCCGGCGTAAGTTGCCCGGTGATTATCAAGCGCGAATACCCGGCGCTGCAAGCCGAGCAAACCCAACTCTACGCCGCCACCGATGTAGGTGGCCTGCTCCTCGACGGCCTCGGCGACGGGGTGGTACTGAGCACCGAGCTGCTCCCCGAGCGCAGCAAAGACGAGTGGCTCATCACCCTCGACCAGCTCAACCAGCTCAGCTTCGGCATCTTGCAAGCCGCCCGCACGCGCATGAGCAAGACCGAGTACATCAGCTGCCCGAGCTGCGGCCGTACCCTGTTCGACCTCCAGGAAACCACCGCCATGATCCGCAAGCGCACCGACCACCTGAAGGGCGTAAAAATCGGCATCATGGGCTGCATCGTGAACGGTCCCGGCGAAATGGCCGACGCCGACTACGGCTACGTGGGCGTGGGCAAAGGCAAAATAGCTCTCTACCGCGGCCAGGAAGTCATCAAGAAATCCGTCCCTGAAGCGCAAGCTGTGGATGACTTAATTGAGCTGATGCGCGAGGATGGCAAGTGGATTGAGCCAGTGAAGTTGGAAGAGCCGGTAGGAGCGTAACTATCTTGAAGAAGATAAAGAAATGGGATTGAACATCACAGTTCAATCCCATTTCTTTGCTTTGTCAAATGTATAATATGTTAGACTTCTTTCTAATTGATGACAGTCAACCTAAGCCAAACCGAAACTCTAAACTAGAGCATATCGGAGGTATTGAGGATGAATTATTTTATCAATTACGGAGTGAGAGTATAATTGACTCTTGGTTTGATTATTACAGCGACTTTCGTTGGGGAAGCGAGATTGTGGCTCGTATATTTTTGAAGTTACAACAGAGGCCCAAATCAGCAACTTTACAGAAAGAAGAGAAGGCGTTTTCTACTATTCTGCAAAAGGCTATTGATGCGAAATCAGGAGTGCTGGCCTTTGGTGATTAGGGCAAATTGTTGATTGATATGTAGAAAATATGGAAGCTAGAGCAATTGATATACTAAAGAAAATAAGTAGCTTAGTCTTTGAAGCAAAGTGCTTTAGTAGGCTTAAAACAATTTATGATTCGGAGCCTGAATCTTGAAAAAAAGAAATAGGATTTCCAAGTTTAAACTACATCGAAATCAATGGTCCAGTTCATATTAGCGAAGTAGAATGGTTTGATATTGATCCGGTCCAAATAGAGCATGTCGGAAGATTAGTAAAGCCTAGAATCGTTAATCATCAAGTTAGTTTGTCTTCTGCTTTGGAGAAAATAGATGTGAATTATATTATTGTTGATGGTTTAATTAGAGTATATGTAAGAGAGCTAGATGGCAATTAAAAGAAATGCTTGTTAAGTAATAAAAACAGTTCATTTTTGCTTTAAGTATACCTGCCATATCCTATAGCTTACATGATACTATTCTTCAACAATTCGATTTCGATCCTACACGTGGTCGTTTGGTGGTGATAGTTTGGGAGAAGATAGTAGATAGTACAAGCATTATTTGGCGGCAACTGACTATTTTAGGTATTAGGAATATTAAAGAAGTTGAGCGATACCCAAAGAGAACTGATGCTACCTTTAGTAAAAGAAAACGCAGAGAGCTAGGCTACCGGATAGAGGGGTTGAAGTACTGTGATAAACCTAAGTCTGAGATAAGGAACTTGTACCTGTCATTAGATATTGACCATTTAGGTATACTGATGATAAACTGTGCAAAGTTTACCCTTCAAGTTATAGATAGTAGAGACGTAGAAGTTAAAACATAACCGCCTCTCATCCGTCTACCAAACTATGAAGATCAAAGCTATTGTAACCGGCGCGACCGGTATGGTGGGAGAGGGAGTGCTGCACGAATGCCTGAACCACCCCGAGGTGGAGCAGGTGCTAGCCATTAGCCGCAAGCCGAGCGGCGTGACACACCCGAAGCTGCGCGAAATCGTGCACGCTGATTTCCAGAATCTGACACCGATTCAGGATCAACTTACCGGCTATGACGCCTGCTTTTTCTGCCTAGGTGTGTCGTCGGTGGGCATGAAGCAGCCGGAGTACCGTCGCCTGACTTACGACCTCACCCTGCACTTTGCCGAAACGCTGCTACCCCGCAACCCCGACCTCACGTTCTGCTACGTGTCGGGCGCTGGCACCGATAGTACGGGGCACGGTCGCAGCATGTGGGCCCGCGTGAAAGGCCAGACGGAGAACAAGTTGCTGGAGCTAGGTTTTCGCCAGGCCTACATGTTCCGACCCGGTTTTATGAAGGCGACGCCGGGCCTAAAGAACGTGCTGCCCATGTATAAGTACATCAACTGGCTGTACCCGATCCTTCGCAAAGTCACGCCGCAATACGTATCTACGCTGCAAGAGCTAGGGTTGGCCATGATCAATGCCGCGCGCAAAGGCTACCCAAAGCCGGTGCTCGAGGTACCAGATATTGTGACGCTGGCCAAAGGCTAGGTGCCTGAGGTACCTAGCCCAAGTGGTAGCTGTTATGGAGTGAAGATTAGTATGAAAGGGCGCTTGCTGACACTGCCAGAGCTAAGCTTAGTGCTCTTTGTGCTGCGCGAAAACCCGGCTGCGGAGAAGTTTCTTACGTGGCTGCCTACCACTGAGGTGCACGACCTAGCCGATGGCGGTATGGGCAGCTTACGGTTTGTGAGCGACAAGGAAGGTCGGCGCTTAGGGCGAAAAATAGCAGAAACCCAGTTCCTGGACGAGGATGGTGTGCCGGTATTAGTGTCGCTTTATCTCGACCAAGAAGGTGCGCTCTATGAGCTAGATAGCTGGAAAACAGATTACTCGCCCTTAAAGCGCATACCGCTTTTCTGAGCTAGCTTCGCGTTACTGGCACTTCTCTTTGCGTCGCGTGTCGATGATGTGGGCGATTTTCCAGCCGTCGGGATACTTCACCAGCTGAAAAGAGTTGTAGCCGCAGTGGCTGAACTTGCTGCCTAGGTAGAACTGGTAGGGCGTCCAGACGCTGGCTAGGTTGGCGTCGAGGAGCACCCGCTCGAAGGTGATGCGCTCGTCCCACACCTCCGCGTGCGGCGTACCGACGGCTTTCAGGAAGGCGTAGGTCTGCTCGACGCCGAGTTGCGTGGTACCGTTGCGGTTGCTGATGGTGTGCAAGACCACCCCCGGAGCTAGGGTACTGCGTACCAATGTACTGTCGCCGCGCCGCATGCCATCGAAGAACGTCGTGACCGTCTTCTTAACTGCTTCGGTTTCGCGGGGAGAGGCTGGCTGCTGGGCAAATGCGGCACTGCATGGAACAAGCACAAGCAGGAGTTTTTTCATAGACCTAGGTGTGGCGCCGGAGGCTAGCGGCAAACAAGTATAATGCAAAAAGCGGAAGCCATTAGGCCTCCGCTTTGCAGTAGAGTGACAAGAACAGGGCGACAGGTTACTGCCGCGCCACCCGGTAGATCACGCCGTTGGTATCATCCGACACGAGCAGCGAACCGTCGCGGTTCACGGCCAGCCCGACTAAGCGGGCGAAGTGGGAGCGGTCATTGTTCACCAAAAAACCCGTCAGAAAATCATCGAAACGAACTGGCTGCCCGTTTTCGAAGTGCACGCGCACCACTTTGTAGCCCGAGGGTTTGCTGCGGTTCCAGGAACCACGCATGGCCACAAAGGCATCGTTCTGATACTCAGCCGGGAATTGGGAGGCCGTGTAGAAGACCATGGCCATGGGGGCAGAGTGAGCTTGGTAGGTTAAGGTAGGTTTGGTGGTTTTGGCCGCGTATTCCGCGTACGTCATGTTGTCGGGCCGGTCGCCGGGGTTATACTTACCCTCGCCGTAGATGTAGGGCCAACCGTAGTCGGCACCCTGCGTGATTTTGTTTAGCTCCTCTTTTTGCTCGTCGTCGCCAAGCCAGTCAATGCCGTGGTCCATGCCCCAGAATTCTCGCGTTTGGGGGTGCCAGCCAAAGCCGATGGTATTGCGCAGCCCTTTGGCAAAAATGCGCCGACCAGAGCCGTCGGGGTTAGCGACCAGCATGGTAGCTAGCTCGGGGTTGGGCTCGGGGCAGGAGTTGCAGGTGCTGCCCACCGACAGGTAAAGCTGTCCGTCGGGGCCGAAGGCTAGGGTGCGGTTGGGGTGCTGGCCGCCGTCTGGGAGGTCATTGAGCAGCTGACGCGGGGCACTCAGGGTGCCATCCATGTTGATGTCGGCTACATACAACTCCTTCACCGCTACAATGTAAAGCTTGCTGCCTTGCACAGCTAGGCCGTGGGCCTGCTTAATCGTCGCCACTACCTGCTTGCGTTCTGCCACACCGTCGTTGTTGGTGTCCTGCAACAGAGTCACCGTGCCCGCATCCCGATCCGAAACGTACACATGACCGGCGCTGGTTACGGCCATAATACGCGGTTTACCAATGCCTTCCGCAAACTTATTCACCGCGAAGCCCGCGGGTACTTTCAACTGCTCCACGTTGGTTGTGGTGGCCGACGTGAGAGCCGGATAGAAGACGTAGCCTTTGATCTGGGCCGACGTAGGCGTTTCATCCGTTTCGGGAATGACGGTTTCAAAGTCGTCCTCGTCGCTGTCTTTGTCGCAGGCAGTCAGGCCGCCCAGCGACAATAGTAAGGCTAGGGTAAGTTTCGTCCAGGTTTTCATAGGCAGGTAAACGGTTTGGATAAGATGGGTTAAGCGGAAGCGTAGATCGGCTAATCAACTTCATCTATTATTCATCTAAACACGTTAACGGCTACTGCTTACTTTGGTTAGAACAAGGTTGGGGCGAAAAGCCGACGCAAACATCTCAACAAATTGTGCCGCCAAGTCCAGTGTGGCTACCCTCGCGGCGGCTGGAATATCATTAAAATTATGGGCTACCATCCGAGAGGAAGGAGACAGAAAGTAAATTTGTACTCTTGGAAGCGGCTGTGAGCCGGTCTTTCGCTTTTGTTTTGCTCGTACCACCCATGGAAATTCGTCGCACGTTCGACATACTGACGCACCTCACCACCCGCGCCCCGCAAGCTAACTGCTTAGTAGCCAAAACAAACGGTAAGTGGCAGCCGCTAAGCGCCCAGCAGGTACAGGAGCAAGCCAACCTCGTGAGCCTAGGTCTGCGCCAGCTCGGCGTAGAGGCTGGCGACAAGGTGGCGATTATCTCCGCCAACCGCCCCGAGTGGATGCTGGCCGATTTTGGCATTGCGCAGCTCGGCGCCGTGAGCGTGCCCATGTACCCCACTATCACGGTGGATGACTACCGCCACATCTTCACCGACGCAGGGGTGAAAGTGGTGCTGGTGTCTGATCAGAAGCTGCTGGCGCGCGTGCACAAGGCCACCGAGGAGCTCCCCGAAGCGCCCGAGCACGTCTTCACCTTCGAAAAGATAGTGGGCACCCGTCACTTCGGCGAACTGTTGTCAATGGGTAAGCTAGGTAGCTTGGAAGAGCTGGAAGCGGAAAAGGCTGCCGTGCAGCCCGATGATCTGCTCACGCTCATCTACACCTCCGGCACCACGGGCCGCCCCAAGGGCGTGATGCTGTCGCACGACAATGTGCTCAGCAACTGCCGCGACCTAACCAGCTATCTGCCGTTGCCGGCGCAATCGAAGGCACTGAGCTTCTTGCCCTTGTCGCACGTGTTTGAGCGCACTGCTACCTTTCTCTACCTCATCCTAGGCTTCTCAATCTACTATGCCGAGAGCGTGGAGCGCATCGCCGACAACTTGCGCGAAGTGCAGCCGCAGGTATTTACCACCGTGCCGCGCCTGCTGGAGAAGATCTACGACAAGATCGTGGCTACGGGCTCGAAGCTGACCGGCGTGAAGAAAAGCCTGTTTTTCTGGGCCTTAAACCTAGGGTTGAAATACGACACGCAGAAGGACCTAGGTTTCTTCTATAACAAACAGCTCGCGCTTGCCAATAAGCTCATCTTCAGCAAGTGGCGCGAGGCGATGGGCGGTAAAGTAGAGTTCATTGTATCGGGGGGCGGGGCGCTGCAACCACGCTTGGCGCGGGTATTCTGGGCGGCGGGCATTCGGGTGATGGAAGGCTACGGCCTCACCGAAACCTCGCCCGTTATTGCTGCTTGTCGCCCTGAGCCGGAGAACAACTACATCGGCACCGTAGGCCCGGTGCTGCCCCACGTGGAAGTGCAGATTGCCCCCGACGGCGAAATTCTGACCCGCTCGGCCTCGGTGATGAAAGGCTACTATAATCGCCCCGACCTTACGGCCGAAGCCATCGACGCCGAGGGCTGGTTCCATACCGGCGACATCGGTGAGTTTGTGGAAGGGCGCTTCCTGAAAATTACCGACCGCAAAAAGGAGATGTTTAAGACGTCGAATGGCAAGTATATCGCCCCGCAAGTCATTGAATCGAAGCTCTCGGAGTCGCCGCTGATTGAGCAGGTGATGGTGGTGGGGGAAAACCAGAAGTTTGCGTCGGCGCTGCTAGTGCCGGCCTTTGCCGAGCTGCGCGCCTGGGCCGAAAGCCACGGCCTGCCCACCAACCTTTCCGACGCGGCCCTGACGGCGCACGCGCAAGTACAGAAGCTATACGAGGGGCTGGTGCAGCAGTACAATGCCAGCTTCGCCACGTGGGAACAGGTTAAAAAGGTAGTGCTACTGCCGAATCTTTGGAGCATCGAAACCGGTGAGCTGACCCCAACAATGAAGGTGAAGCGCAAAGTGGTGACCGCCAATAACTTGCCGCGTATTGAGGCGTTGTACAACTAGCAATAAAAAGCTAGGTCGAGGCTAGAAGCTAAGCTCTCTTCCTTAGTGCAAGCAGGGGTTGGGGTGGTTTCAGTCGTTGGATGAGTAGCCAGCTTTCGTTTCTTAGCTTCAGCTGAACCACCTCAGCTTCTGCTGGCAATAAGGAGGCGGAGCTTGCTCGCTTCAGCTAAAATTAGCTAATAGTAATAGCTAAATTCGGTGATCTATTTAGCTTTCCAGCAAATCTTTCCGACCTTGCTGGTGTTATAAATGCGTACTAAAAGTCAACTGACATGAACGGCCGCAACCTGTTTAACCTCGGTGAAGTGTTTGGCTACTTCTTCCGCAAGCACGACCCAAACCGCAAAACCAACTTCAACCTGCGGACCATGCACTTCATCAACAAGCTCTCCATGAGCATGTTCCTGGTGTGCCTACTGGTGATGCTGTACCGCTTATTCACGCGCTAACAGCTGGTTGAAGCTTTCTGATTGATTATTCCTTGTTTCTAAAACGCCGGCCGCAAGTCGGCGTTCTGTTTATGAACATCGAAGACCTGCGCGACTATTGCCTCCTGAAGCTTGGCGTAACCGAAGACATGCCTTTCGGGGAAAGCACGCTTGTATTCCGGGTGGGCAGTAAGATCTTCTTACTCACCGACGTAAATACCTACGCAAGCGTCAACCTGAAGTGTGACCCGGAGCGCGCCACCCAACTCCGCGACGAGTTTGACTACGTGCTGCCGGGCTTTCACATGAATAAGAAGCACTGGAACACCGTGATCATCGGTACCGGCGTCACCGACCGGCAGCTTAAAGAGTGGGTTGACCACTCCTACGATCTGGTGCTGGCTTCGCTGCCAAAAGCCCAACGGGCTGCACTTGAGCAAGAGCCAGGGTAGTAATATGTTGCGTGCACATAGATAGAGTACTGCTTCAGGACTGGCCCGCGCCAGTCCTGCTTTTTTTCGTGGCCTTATGAGAAGCGCTGCGGGTCACTAATCCTTGACCATTCAAGGCGTTGGAGGGAAGCATAAGGTGGAGCGCTGTAACCTAGCTAAGAGGTTATTTCCTGCGCATAGCACCGCGGTTTTTAAAAATGCAGCATTTTTGGCTATCAACGGCTTACCTACCCAGAAGCGTCGCACCTAGTTAGAAAGCCCATTTGTTGCATCTCCACCGTTTCTTATGAAAAAAAGCATACTCGTGCTGTGGCTTTGTTGTGTTTCACTGCTAGGTTTCTCTCAGTCGCCACAGCGGTTTTTTCCGAAGGAGCTGCTGACGCAGATCGGGGTGTATTACTACCCCGAGCATTGGGATGAAAGCCAGTGGGAACGGGACATCAAAAAGATTGCCGACCTAGGTTTCGAGTACATCCACGTGGGCGAGTTTGCCTGGGTGTTTATGGAACCTCGTAAGGGTAACTATGACTTTCGGTGGTTAGATAAGGTGGTGGACCTAGCGGGTAAGTACAAGCTGAAGGTCATTATGTGCACGCCGACATCTACGCCGCCCGCGTGGCTTACGCAGAAGCACCCCGGGATTTTTATCCGCAACAGCGAAGGGCAGACGGCCTTCCACGGCTCCCGCGACAACTACTCGACTTCCAGCGACGTGTACTGGAAATATACCGCCCAAATCGTGGCAGCGCTGGGCAAGCGCTACGGTCAGGATGCCCGCGTGATGGGCTGGCAGCTCGATAACGAACCTGCTCGTTCCGTGGACTTTAGCCCAGCCTCTCAGAAGAAATTTCGGGGGTGGCTTCAGAAAAAATACGGCAGCATCGGCGCCTTAAATGAGGCGTGGGGCACGAAGTTCTGGAGCATGGTCTACAACGACTTCGACCAAATCAGCATTCCGAATCCGCGGCTACAGTACGGACCTAGCCCGCACGCTGTGCTCGATTCGCGGCGCTTCTCGGCTGATCAACTGGCGGCCTTCCTCGACTTTCAGGCCCAAACTCTGCGCAAGTACATCGGGAAGGAACAGTGGATCATGACCAACTACACCAGCCTCCGCAACGACCCCGACTACGATCCGCAACGCACGAAAAATCTGGACTTTACGTGCTACACGAACTATCCGGTGCACGGTACTGGCGAGATGCTAGGCGACAAGGGCTTTCGGGTGGGCTCGATGGCCACGCTGGCGTTTATGAACGATTACTACCGGATGGTGCGCGGCGTGTACGGCGTGATGGAGTTGCAGCCGGGCCAGGTAAACTGGGGCAGCATCAACCCGCAGCCAGAGCCGGGCGCGGTGCGTATGTGGCTCTGGCACACCTTTATGGGCGGCACAGCCCTGAACTGCACCTACCGTTTCCGGCAGCCTCTCTACGGCTCGGAACTGTACCACTACGGCATTGTGAATACCGACGGCGTGACGCCTACGCGCGGTGGGCTGGAGTTTTCCCAGTACATCAGCGAGGTGAAAGAGCTGCGCAAACTCTACAAACCAAACCAAACGCCGCCCGCTAGCTATACCAACCGCCGCACGGCCGTGCTGATGAGCATAGAGAACCTCTGGGACCAGAATATTCAACGGCAAACTTCGCAGTGGCAGCCCTACGACCACGTCACGAAGTACTTCAAGGTGGTAAAATCCCTGGGGGCGCCCGTTGACTTTGTAACGGAGCAATCGGATTGGTCGGCCTACAAGGTCTTGATAGTGCCTGCTTATCAACTGGTTGACAACGTGCTGATAGCCAAGATTCAGCAATTCGCCGACAACGGTGGTCAGGTGGTGTTGAGCTGCCGCACGGGGCAAAAGGACAAGAACGGCCACCTGTGGCAAGCTAGGTGGGCGGAGCCGATTTATAAGCTAATCGGGGGTGAAGTGGAGTTCTTTGACCTAATGATGCCCGACACCGAAGGCCAAGTTTCCTTCGCCGGTACTTCCTACCAATGGAATAACTGGGGCGACGTGCTCCGCCCTAGCCCCGGCACGCAGGTACTCGCCACCTACACGAATCAGTTTTACAAGGGTAGCGCTGCCGTTTCACAAACCAAGCAAGGGAAAGGTACCGTCACCTACATCGGGGTCGATACCGACAGCGGGGAGCTAGAGAAAGCGGTGCTGCAACAAGTATATCAACGTGTTGGCATTCAGACGACTGACTACCCCGCCGGTGTTAACGTAGAATACCGTGACGGCTTTTGGGTGGCAGTCAATTATTCTTCCAAGCCGTACACGCTGCCGTTGCCCGCAACTAGCCGGATTCTGGTGGGCGAGAAAGTGTTGCCTAGCCCTGGGGTTACGGTTTGGATGGAATAACCTTGTCGTTAGAGGTTTAGCGCTACACTGCCGCGGATAAGCGTCGGCCTAGGTTGCGCAGTGGCTGCTCCAGCAGCTTCCAAGAGAGGCCAGACACCACCAACAAGAGCAGAAACATAGTTGCCAGGGCCGCAAACGAATTTTCCCAAGCCATGATGCGCGCGTATTGGGTGCCATTGGTTATCCGCAAGCCTATCTGATGCAGTGCGCGGTGCAATACGACTGGCATGAAGAGATGGTACAGATACACGGAATAGCTAATGCGCCCTAGGAATACTAGCGGGGGGAAGGTGGCGAATTTTCGCAGCAGCGTGTTTTGCAAACCTAGCAAGGCGCCTAGCAAAGCGGCTGCGCTTAGGGCCAGCAAACTCGGACCGAAAGCAACTGTGGAGAGATAAAAAGTCGAAAAGGCGAGCGTAACATACAGTAGAAAAAGTATGCTGCTGATAACCAAAAGGTAAGGCCCGGAAGAGCGGAAGGATTGAACAACAAGGCTCAGCAAAGCGCCCACGGCAAATAAGTCCAAAGAGGCGGGAAGGAGCACTAGCGCGTAGGAAGTACCACTCATATACACCAGCAACCAGCGGCCCAGAGGACCTAGCACTACTAGCCCGCTTAACAGCCACGCGAGGTACCGTGGTGGCATCAGCATGATCAGGAGCGGCCATATCAGATAGAACTGTTCTTCAACAGCTAGGGTCCAAAAATGGCCGGTTCCTTCTCCCCACGCCTGTTCCCGAAAAACCAGGAAGTTGGTTGCTTGCAGCAAGAACCAAGGTAATTTGCTGCGTACATAGCTCAAGTTGAGCAGCCAAGCAATAAGAACGGCGGCGTAATAGGCGGGAAAGATGCGGAAGGTACGCCGAAGGTAAAAGGTCTTAATACCTGTTGAGAACGTGCTAGTTAGCCGTGCGTGCCTCAAAATAGTAGTAATAAGAAAGCCACTAAGGACAAAAAAGCCGGTAACACCGATGGCGCCCGTATCTAGTCGGCCCGTGAGGCTAGGTTGCCAATGTTGCGCAATGACTAATAAAACGGCAACTGCGCGAAATGAATCAAGCTCCGGCCGATAGGGTAAGGCAGTCTGCCGGGAAGAAGAGGACATCCTAGGTAGAGTAAAGAAAATAGAAACGCCTTGTTGACCCAACGGACGGCATCAAGTCACTTAAAATCAAAAAGCTCAGCTAGCCCGTTCCTGGCTAAGATGGAACGGAATAGCCGAGCTTTTGAAAAGTTAATTCAGACTACAGCACCACGTTCACCATACGGCCGGGTACTACAATCACTTTCTTCGGCGTCTTGCCTTCGCCAAACTTCTCAAATACTTCAGAGGCAAGTACTTCCTTCTCAATTTCGCTCGTAGGAGCATTAGCCGCGAAGGTCATCTTCCCGCGCATCTTGCCGTTGAAGGCAATCGGGTATTCCACCGTGGCTTCTTCCAAGTATTCCTCCTTGAACTCGGGGAAGCTAGCTTCGCTGATGCTGCCCGGTGCGTGACCTAGCTCAGCCCAAAGCTCTTCGGCCAAGTGCGGGGCGTAGGGCGACACGACCACCGTGAGGGGCTCCAGGATGGCGCGCTTGTGGCAGTTCAGGGCTGTTAGCTCGTTCACGCAGATCATGAACGTGCTGACCGACGTGTTAAACGAGAACTTATCAATGTCTTCGGCGGCCTTGCGGATGGCTTTGTGCAAGGCCTTTAGCTCGGCAGGAGCGGGTGCTTCGTCGGTTACGGCTAGGTTGCCGTCTTCGGGGTGGAAGAGACGCCAGAGCTTCTTCAAGAAACCCGACACGCCGCTCATACCGCTGGTATTCCAGGGCTTGAACTGCTCCAGTGGACCTAGGAACATTTCGTAGAGGCGCAGCGCGTCGGCGCCGTATTGACCAACTAGAACGTCAGGGTTAACGACGTTGAACTTGTTCTTCGACATCTTCTCGACTTCGGTGCCGCAAACGTACGTGCCGTTGTCTTCCATGACGAATTCAGCGTTTGTGTAATCAGGACGCCACTTGCGAAAAGCTTCTTGATCGAGCACATCATTATCTACGATGCTGACATCAACGTGAAGCGGCGTAGTGTCATACTGACCTTTTTTGCTCAGCGTCACAAATTGATTGGTGCCGTTGATACGATACACAAAGTTCGACCGACCTAGGATCATTCCCTGATTAATCAGCTTCTGGAATGGCTCGTGGCCACTCACCAGACCTAGGTCTTTCAGGAACAGGTACCAAAAGCGGGAGTACAACAAGTGACCCGTGGCGTGCTCGGCGCCGCCCATGTAGAGGTCTACGGTCTTCCAGTACTCCTCGGCTTCTTGGCCCACAAACCGCTCTTGGTTATGCGGGTCCATATAGCGCAGGTAGTACCACGACGAGCCCGCCCAGCCGGGCATGGTGCTTAGCTCATATTCATACTTGCCCTCGTACTTCCAATCTTGCGCGCGCCCCAGAGGCGGCTCGCCAGTTTCGGTGGGCTTGTACTCATCGATTTCGGGCAACACCAGCGGCAGTTCCGATTCGGGCAAGCCATAGGCGGTGCCGTCTTTGTAATAAATCGGAATAGGCTCGCCCCAGTAGCGCTGGCGCCCAAAGATGGCGTCGCGCACACGGAAGTTCACCTTACCTTTACCTAGGCCGCGCTCTTCGAGCCAGCCAATCAGCTTGGTGGTAGCTTCCTTGTAGCCTAGCCCATCGATGATACCCGAGTTGATAAAGCGGCCTTCCTTAGTAGGGTCGGCTTCTTTTTCGATATCCTTTTGGGCGTCGAGCACCTGGATGATCGGCAAGCCGAAGTGCTTGGCGAAGTTCCAGTCGCGCTGGTCGCCGCTAGGCACGGCCATCACGGCGCCGGTGCCGTAGCCCGCCAATACGTAGTCGGCCAGCCAGATCGGCACGGGTTCGTTAGTAAGCGGGTTGAGGCAGTAGCTGCCCGTAAACACGCCCGATACGGTTTTCACGTCGGCCATCCGGTCGCGCTCCGAGCGGTGCTTGCTCTGCGCAATGTAGGATTCCACAGCTTCGCGCTGCTCCGGTGTGGTGAGCTGCTCGACCAGTTCGTGCTCCGGCGCCAGCACCATAAACGTCGCTCCGTAAATGGTGTCGACGCGGGTGGTGTACACCTTAATATTTTGGCTGGCATCGTTTTGCAGCGGGAACACCACTTCGGCGCCCACCGAGCGGCCGATCCAGTTACGTTGCATTTCCTTAACCGCCTCGGGCCAATCGATGGTGTCGAGGCCCGTGAGCAAGCGGTCGGCGTAGGCAGTGATGCGCAAGTTCCACTGCGGCATCAACCGACGTTCCACGGGGAACCCTCCGCGCTCCGACACGCCGTCTTTCACTTCGTCATTGGAGAGTACCGTACCTAGGGCTGCGCACCAGTTAACGTAAGTATCTGACTGATAAGCTAAACGATAAGCAAGCAGCGTCGCCATTTGCTCCGGCTCCGATTTGGCTTTCCACTCCTCAGCCGTGAAGCTAGGCCGCTCTTCGTCATCACCAGCAGCACGCACACCGGCATTGCCGCTTTGCTCAAACTGGGCGATAAGCGTTTCGATGGGCTCGGCGCGGTCGGTGTCGAGATTGTACCACGCGTTGAATAGCTTCAGGAAAATCCACTGCGTCCATTTATAGTAGGCAGGGTCGGAGGTGCGAACTTCCCGGCTCCAGTCGTAGCTGAAACCTAGGCTGTTCAACTGTTTGATATAGGTGTCAATGTTCTTCTCCGTGGTGAGGGCCGGGTGCTGGCCCGTCTGGATGGCGTACTGCTCAGCGGGGAGGCCAAACGAGTCGAAACCCATGGGATGCAGCACGTGATAGCCTTGTAGGCGCTTGTAGCGCGACACAATATCGGAGGCAATGTAGCCGAGCGGGTGACCCACGTGCAGCCCCGCGCCCGATGGGTAGGGGAACATGTCGAGTACGTAATACTTGGGCTTACCCGACTGGTTGTCAGCTTTAAAGGTATTATGCTCTTTCCAGTGGGCTTGCCACTTTTTCTCAATTTCCTCGGGACGATAACCGGGCATAAGCAATGGGGATAGTGCGACTTTTTGAACGGACGAAATTACAGAAATGCTGGGAAGGACTGTCGATTAGTAAAATCAGGTGCTTCTTGTCAAGCCCAAAAGGCCGAAACGACCAGCTCCCTTATTTAAGGAAAGGAACTAGTCTTCGTTCTTAGCTTGCTAGCGTCAGGGCTTGCAGTGGATTTTTGCCGTCCCAAGTACCTTCGCTCTTTACCACCCGAAACCGCGCAAATAGCTCCTCACTGTACCAGCCTTCCTGCCGAGTGCGCTGAATGACTTCGCGGTGCAGCTCGCCGCGGTAAGCATACTGCTGCATCGCCTGCGCCGATTCCCAAATGCTGAACGTCGCCTGCCGGATGATGGGCAGTTCGCCGAGCCCGATGGAAGCCAGCACACCCGGCGCGTGCGCCACGGCGGCGCTAGTGGGGGCCACGTACTTCCAGAACCTAGGGGTCTTGCGCAAGCGGATGGAAGCTCGCGTGAGCACCGCCACTGGGCCGTCAGCATCGGAAAGGTCTGGTTTATAGTTGAATGGGTTAACGCCGTCCCACAGGCCGTGCGACTTTAGCGGGGCTAGGTCGGCCGTCCAGATTTCGGTGCTGCGCTGCTGGTACTCTTGCCACAGCGAATGCGCACTGAAAAACGCTGCTGCCGCGGCCTCCGATTCCCAAACAGCCATCATGCCGTAGCGGAGCAAGTTAGGGCGCAGGCCAAAGCCATTGTCGGCGCCGCTGCCGAGCAGCTTAAAGAAACCTAGCTCTGGTACCCGGCGCAACGGTTGCTGCGAAGTGCCCATCTGGGCTAGGCCCCAGCGTTTCTGACCCGGTTTAAGGCCGAAAATGGAAAGTGTGGTATGCAAGAGAATACGCTAAAGAAAGAGGTGGAGCGCGAAGCTCCTGCTTTGCGCCTCGTTGAACTATAATCGTCGGGTACTACCTAGGCGAGTCGCTCAGCGATACGCGAAGCAAGAGTTTCGCGCTGTAGCTAGCAACAAAAAAGGGCCGGAATTGCTTCCCGCCCTTTTTAGCTCAAGTGCAACAACCTTATTTAGGTGTCACTTGCACGTGTTCGTCGCCGGTGGGCTGGTACCGCTCGCCGGTGGCTACCGCTTTCACGTAGCCGAAGGCATTTACTAGTACGTTGCTAGGCTGGTCCCATACTTCGCCGCGCTCGATGTCAATTTTGAGCAGCGAGATATTGGGGTCATCGGAGCCCTTAGGAAACCAAGAGCGTAGGCTCTCACTCCATAGGTCTTTGATTTTTGTGCGGTCGTTGACAACAGTGGCCGTGCCCGAAATTGACACGTACAGGTTGTCGCTGGGGCTAGAATAACCTAGGTTCACGTGCCGTTCCTGCTGTACTTCGTCGATTTTAGCGGAATCACGCTCGGTGAAGAACCACAGGGTGCCGTCTTCTTCGGGCTTGTGGGTGTACATCGGGCGGCTATGCAACTGGCCGTTGGTTTCGGCCGTGGTCAGCATGGCAATTTTGATGTCTTTGATTCTATCAATCAGCTTGGTAACATCGTTACTTTGGGCGACTTGCTCTGCCATAGTGGTAGGTGCTAGTAAGGGTTTTAGTGGTAAGGGAGAGTAGACAGAAATACGGTGGAGCCGGCCGAAGGTTCTGTTTTCGGGTTTTCGGCGTACCTTCCGAGTCCATGAATTTCTTAGCGCACCTGTTGCTCTCTGGTTCGCCCGCCGCCCTCGAGTACGCCGATGTCGTGGTGGGGAACTTCGCCGCCGAGGCCGTGCGGGGCCGTGCCGGACTGTTGGCTTACCCGCCCGCCGTGCAGCGCGGCATCCGTTTGCACCGTCTCATCGACTCGTTTACGGACGCGCACCCCGTTGTGCGGCGCACCACCGCCCGCCTGCGCGAAGCGGGCCTCGGGAAGTGGGCCGGCGTGGTGTCCGACGTCGGTTACGACCATCTGCTGGCCCGCAACTTTGCCCGCTACCATGATGATGCTAATGAGCCATTGCCGGCCTTTGCGCAGCGCCTTTACGCCCTATTACAAGCCCGCCGCCACGAGTTGCCGGAGCAGTTGCAATCCATGTTTCAGTACATGCGCCGCGACGATTGGCTGACGGGTTATGCCAAGAAAGAGGGCTTCGAACGAGCCTTGCTAGGTCTGAGCCGCCGCGCACCAAATGGCGCCGTACTAGCAACGGGCGCCGCGGCATTCCTAGCCGAGCTACCCGCGTACGACGCTGATTTTCGGGAGTTCTGGCCGGAGCTGCGGGCGGCAGTAGGGGTTGAGCTAGCCTCGCGCTAGCTCGTGCTCAATTGGAAAGTGGCAAACTCAACAACCATCACCACCAGCTGGCACGAGCATAACCTGGTTGAGCGCCGCTTTGTGTTGGCGCCAGTCGGGCATAAACTGGTCCATAAAGCCCCAAAAACGGGCGTTGTGCAGCCGCTCGTGCAAATGCACTAGTTCGTGTACTACCACGTATTCCAGGCAGGGGAGTGGTTGCTTGATCAGCTCTAGGTTAAGCCAAATGCGCTTGGCTTGGATATTACACGTGCCCCAGCGCGTTTTCATCTGCTTAATAGCCCAAGTCTTTGCCTGCGCCCCAACGATAGGCTCCCATTTAGCAACCAGCGCAGGCAGCTGATCTTTTAATTGCGCCCGATACCAAGTAGCCAGCACTTGCTGACGCTGCCCGGCGGTGCTTTCCGCCGGCACGTACAGGCCCAAACGTTGCTCCGCTTCGCAAAGCTCAACCCTAGGGCGCCCGGCGGTTGAGTGAACTTGCAGCTCGTAGCTGCGGCCTTGATACAAATGCTTTTCGCCCGATTCGTAGCGCAGAGCCGCTGGCTGAGGCCGTGCTGCAAACTTGGCTTGGTGCCGGCGAATCCAAGCTTGGCGGTCCAACACAAACTGCGTGATGGAGGCCGTGGATAGCCGCGTCGGAGCCGCCACGCGTATGCGCCCATCCGGCGCGTACACGGTCAGGCGTAAGGAGCGGATGTTTTTACGAACGACTTCAATGGTTAAGTCTTCGACCTGCAAAATAGGCATGGAACGGGGCGGGTAAGCTAGCGTTAGCCGCACGAAGGTAGGAGAGGTGCAAGAAACAGCGGCGCTTTTTCCGGACCTAGGTTCTGGTGAGTGGCAGTAGCAACAGGCAATATGACCACACTTCAAAGCGCAAAAGAGCCGCTTTACACAAGGATCTGCACCGTTCGAATAATGACAATCGGGCGCAAGCGAGGTGCGAGGCAAGTTTGCACGCACTGGGCAAGAAGCGTTAACCCTAGCTCGCTAGTGGCTAAACGGCTTGCTTCCGGTGAAAAGGCTAAAGTTGAAAAAGAGCGCGCTACGTTAAAGCTGCAACGATAACGGAAGCGGAAAGGGCGTGTTGCTGGTGAACACAGGGCAGTCGGTACTACGTGGTGAGCTGGTGCACAGGCACCCTGGTGCGTTTATTCTTAAACGCACACATGCCTCGGCTCTTTTTCAACAGCCGCATTTGATTGACCTAGGGAGTGTGGTCAGTCGCCAAGGCGCGGATTTTTAGGCGTTGGCAGGGCCGTTTTTCACTTACTATTTAAAACAGAAAACGGGGCTAGGTGGCCCCGTTTTCGTTTCAGCCCGAACGCAGTTTTCGATGATGGCTGCTTTCGTCGTGCATGTGACCGTGGTCGAGCGCTGCCCGCGAGGCGTCGCGTGCGTCTTCTGGTTTGCCGTTGAAGTTCGTCTGCACCGTGTCTGTTCCTGCGACTTCATAAGCAAGCTGTCGAGAGAAGGAACTAGGTAAGCTTTTGTAAATCAGAAACTTTTTCTTGGATAAAAAGACAAGGACGTTATTTTTTATCTTAGATTAATCCCGGGATTATCCCTTGCCGAATCCAGGCTATGACGCTCGAAACGCACTGCTAGTGGCATCCGAGCGGCTAGTAGTTCCGCTGCTTTAGTAGCGCCCTTATCTAACTCGACCGATCCTACACTATTTATTCCTGCTATGGCTGATTTTACCCACTATTTTCCAACGCTGCTCGCCCATGAAGGGGGCTATTGCCACGATCTGCAAGACCCCGGCGGCGAAACTTACAAAGGCATTGCCCGCGTCTCGAACCCGAAATGGTCTGGCTGGCCAACTGTCGACGCGGTAAAAGCCCGTGCAGCCTTGCCGACGCCAGTGCCGCGCGCCGGGTGGCGGGCGTTGAGCAAAGCCCTGGAAGCCGAGGCCACGCTGAACGCGTTGATAATGAGCTTCTACAAAGCGTCGTACTGGAACCCGCTGAGCCTAGATGCGGTCCTTTCGCAGTGCGTGGCCGAACAGCTCGCCGATCATGGCGTGAATGCGGGCACCGCCCGACCAGCCAAAATGCTGCAATACTTGCTCGCCACCGAATTCGGCGTAAAGCTGGTCGTTGATGGGCAGGTGGGGTCGGTTCCCCGAATCGACACCGGTATCGACGTAGTGGGCCAACCAGCTTGCGTTGTCGTTCTTGCGGCGGTTCCACGCTGAGAAGTACGTGTAGGGACCAATTGGCAGCAAGAAGCCTGTGTTTTCATCGTTAGCCTGCCAGCGGTTAGCCTGCTGGATGAAGTCCTGCGCAATGCGCACATCTTCGGCTTCTTGGCTCGCCCATTGGGCTAGGTGACCCCAGTTTCGAATCAGGCTTTCGTGGGTGATGTCCAGCACTGCTTCGGGTGGCAGCACGGCGCTATCGTCCTCATCTTCGCTGATGAAAGGCGAAAGAAACGTGGTGCCAGGCTGGCGGAAAGGCCGCAGAATGCGGCACACCACCGGCCAAGGCAATGCTTCGTCGTTGAGAATGGCGGTGATTTCGGCACCGGTCAGGCGGTTGCGGACCACGCGCTGGCCATCCGTGCGGGTGAGTACGCGGAAGGTCTGTTCAATGACGCGCTCGGCCATGCCCAGCGGCAGCGCGGGCTGAAAAGCCTGGTTGTAACGGTCGTTGGCTTCGTAGTAGAGCTGGTTGGCGTGGGCATCCAGCACGTTGCGCAGGGAAGGGCTCATTAGCAGAAACTCCTGCTGCTGGGACGAAAGGCTAGCCCGCCACTGCTCAAACCTAGCCTGGTCGGCGAGAGGCAATTCGTCGCTCAGACCGCCCACCATGGCGTAGTGAATCAGGTCCATTTCCTCGCGGCCCTGGTCGGCGGCTAGCCAGATGCGGCGCAGGGCGTGCTGCAACACCGGCAGTTGGTCTTGCCCGTAGCGAATATCATAAAGCAGGCGCTGCACGAGCCGCTCGCTGATGCGGTTGCCACTGAGCAACGCCGGCTCCTTGATTACCTCCACAAACTCGTGGCGCAGCAGCCTAGGTACGAAGTACTGACTCGTGCCGATTTGCTCAATCAACCCCTGGAACTCCGCGCACTGCCCCACAAAGTCGGAGCGCATGGTGCAGACGATGTAGATGGGCAAGTTTTCGGCTTGGGCCAGTCGCGTGGTTTCCAACAGCAGGTTCACTACCGTCTGGGCCGCCGTGTTTGGCTCGTCGCCGCTGTAGTTTTCGGGGTTAGTAAAAAACTCCTCAAACTGATCGACAATCAGTAGCAGGTTAGCGGCTTGTAGCTGATGTTGCCGCTGCTCGGCCACGGGAAGGCTAGCGGGCAGCTCTGCCGGGGGGCAAAGAGAAGAGGCCTGGTAGAGCTGCACCAGCGACGAGAAGCCCTGACCTAGCTCCGTTTCGACGGCCGCCGCGCTGCCTTCCAGTTGGAGTGTGGTAGCTAGCGCCTGCGCCATGTTGCGTAGGGGGCTGCGCTCGGGCCGGAAGGTAGCTACGGCCCAGTTGCTGTAGCGTCCCCGCAGAAAGCCAGACCTTACTTCGGGCACCAGGCCCGCAAAAACCAGCGACGATTTACCGTCGCCTGAGGCGCCCGTAATCATCACGAAGCGCTTTTCACTCAGCAAGGCTAAGCATTTCTCCACATGGGTTTCGCGCCCCCGAAAGTAAATAGCTTCTTCCTCGGTGAAGGTACGCAGGCCCGTATAGGGGCAAATGGGTTCGTCAGGGCCGAACAAGAAAGGTTCGGGTTCATAGGGCGGCGCCATCTAGCTACGACCGAGCGTCTACCTGCTGAAAGATGCGCCGGACTTCCTCGCTCACCCCTTGGTGCGGCTGAATGCAGGAAATAACCCGCGGAGCTTTGAAGGTCCGTAATCGGTTGTGCACGGGCTCGTCTTCGCCCACAAACAAGATAGGCGTGGAAGAACCCGCCCCGCCCACTAGGCGCCAGATCTGCTTCACGAAGGGCAGGGCCCAGTCGGCGCTGTGCTTGAAGTACACCACCGCCAGCTTGCTTTTCGGAATCGTTCGAACGGTTATTTCCTTGTATAAATCTTCGCTATTGGGCTCAATAATGAGGAGTTCCAGGGGAATTTCTTCGCTAAGTCGGTCGGTAATCTCGTTGGCCTCTTCACTGTCTAACTGGTTATATACAAAGAAGATATCCGTTTCTTTGTCGAGGTGGAGCGGTGGGGGACTGGCTTGCGAGAGGGTGCTGCGCAGGTCTTGCACCAGCTGCATGGCGCTCAGGGCACTCGTAAACGTGCACCGCTCCGTCAGCTCATTGCGAATGTTGTTCACGAAGGTTTTTTGGGCGGGTTTTACCGCCAAGGCTTCG
This sequence comes from Hymenobacter crusticola, assembly GCF_002154225.1. Lineage (GTDB taxonomy): Bacteria > Bacteroidota > Bacteroidia > Cytophagales > Hymenobacteraceae > Hymenobacter > Hymenobacter crusticola. The sequence continues at coordinate 716,347 of NZ_MTSE01000003.1, read as the reverse complement.
TCCGGACAGTACCAGATAAATTGCCGAAACGCGGGGCGGGTGGCAGCTAAGCGTCGGGCTTCCTGGTAGGCAAACATGGGAAAAGAGCAATCTTCCTCTTCCTCGAAACGACGGCCGAACTCGTTGCCCAGCAGGTGCACCGCGCACGTGGCCGCCGCCGCTGCTTCCTGCGTACGCACCCGAAATTCTTCCTCATCCAGAGGACAATCGGTGCTGGGCACCACCTGTAAGCCGGCCTTCGTACAGACGAGCGCCAACTCCTCACGCCGGGCAGCTAGCTCTTTGGAGGTCCAGGCCAGAAACACCACGGGCCCCGCTGACGGTGGCGGGGGGAGCGACGGGGCAGCAGCCGGCACTGCCACGGGAAAAGTGGTCGTCGGCGTGGGCAGGGGCAGGATGGAAGGTGCCCCGAAGACCGCCGGGGAAACAAACGGCGCGGGCTGCTTAACAGCCGCTACCAACTCTTTGATGGCGTTGGCTACCTTGTTGATCTGGTTGCGGTAGAGCAGCCCCCCGGTTGGGCGCGGCAGTTCATCGTCTTTGGCGCGCAGCGGCCGGTTCACCCCTAGGTCTTCGTACACAAAATCGATGGTGCGCAGGTGCCCGCCAAGCGTGGTTTCGAGCAGGTGTACGTCGCTCGAATCGAGGTTGTGGATGCGCAGGGGCAGAATGCGGCACCCAACGTTGCCACTAGGCAGGCGCAGGTAGAGCCCCAGCCGGTCGTGGCTGGCCTGCTGGTGAAAGGGCAAAAACTCGTGCTTCCAGGAAAACCGCTCCGTATCGCAGTACGTCTGCGAAATCAGCGGTATCAAGATGAAGGCGCGGAGTCGGTGTTCTAGGCTAGGTGCCACCAGCGCAGTATCGCTCAGCCCGTCGCGCAGATTTTTGTCGAAATAAATGCTTAAGCGTTCCTTGATAGTTGCCGCTAGTTCTTCCTGTAAGCGCGTCACAAACTCGGTTACCCAACCGTCGAAGAGGTTGTCGTTATGCCGGTAGCTAATAAAGATATCGTATTCAAAGTCAGGAAGCAGGGAAGCTATAAGATGGATAGATCGGATGAGAAAGCGGCTGATAAAAATAAGTAACTGCTTAAACCAAATGTACCACCTGTCCAAGATTAAATAGCATTGTTCTGAGCTTAATTAGCGGACAAAGGCAGGCAGTGACATTAGTAAATAGCTAGCAGACGCCCGCACCAGCTAGGCTTGCCGAACTAGCTAAAACAAAAAACGGGGCCATAAAGCCCCGTTTTTTCGTAGAACAACGTGCAAGTGCTTAGTGGTTGTGGCCGCCTTCGCCGTGCACGTGGCCGTGGTCGAGCTCTTCCTGCGTGGCGTCGCGCACGCCTTCTACTTTACCATCAAAGTGCATCACCATGCCGGCCAGGGGGTGGTTGAAGTCCATTTGTACCGTGTCGGCGCCAATTTCCACGATTTTGCCTTGCATGTGGTTGCCTTCGTTATCGGCCATGGGCAGGAAGTTACCCACTTGCAGCATCTCCTCATCAACCTTGCCGTCGATTTCGAATACCTGCTTTGGGATGCTTACCACGGCCTGCTGATCGTAGTCGCCGTAGGCTTGGTCGGGGGTGAGGGAGAAGCTGAACGCGTCGCCGGCACCTTTGCCGTCTAGTTGATTTTCAAACTCCTCGGGTAGGCCGCTGTGGCCAAAGATGAACACCATGGGTGCATCGGCTTCGGCTGATTCTACCAGTACTTTCTCTTGGTTTTCGTCCGTCACGCTCAGGTCGTAAGTGATGGTGACGACTTTGTTGGGGCTGATCTGGGCCATGCTACAGGGGTGGACGGGGTGTCCGTTTTTTGGGTGTCGGATTAGTAATTAGGATAGCTAGTTACGGAAATAACCCGGAAAAGGACGGAAGGAGCTAGCAAAGGTGTACAAATTAAGTGCTTGTGACGAGCCATATGCAAGATTTTGGCATTAGCCTAACTGCTTTACCTTCTATGCGTTAAGCTGAGCATTAAAATTTGGTTAAACCGTTGCCTTGTGTGGCGCCAAACCTCACTTCTACTCGCACACCTGTATGAATCCTAAATTTCTTCCGTTGCTTATCGGCGGCGCATTGCTGGCTAGCTGCCAGCAAAATTCAACCAAGACCGAAGCCAACACTTCCCTTTCCGCCGATTCTACCGCCACCACCAAAGCGGCCGCTGATACCATGGGCGTGCCCGCTGATAGCATCCCGACCGTCGGCAGCCCCAAGCTGCTCTTTAAGCTTCCTGAAAAGTATAATACCCCCGACGGCCTAGCCTTAGCGCCCAACGGTAACGTACTGCTTTCCATACCAAACCTAGCTAATAACAGCTACCCAGCGGCCATCCTAGAAATAGTCGGCGACTCCGCCAAGCCGTACATCACCAACCTGCCCGTGGAGCCCACCACCAAGAAAGCAGCCCCTATGGATCTAGCTTTTGGGCCCGATGGTAACCTGTACTACGCTGAAAACCAATACGAAAACAGTAAGAAATTCGTGTCGCGGCTGATGCGGGTGCGCATGCAAAACGGTAAGCCCGGCCCTATCGAAACGGCCGTAGACAGCTTCGCGCTGGCCAACGCGGTGGTATGGAAGGGCAACAAACTCTACGTGACCGACAGCCAGTGGGATATGGCCGACAACGACAAAGGCAGCGCCGTGCTGGTCTTCACCCTCGACGAGCTGAAAAGAGCGAAAGGCCCTATTCACCTCAAGCCCAAAACCAAAGACCCGCACGTGCTGACCATGTTCACAACGAAGGTGAACGAAACCGGCGTGGACAACGGTGCTGATGGACTTGATTACGACAGCCAAGGCAACTTCTACACCGGCTCCTTCGGCGACGGTACCTTCTATAAAATGACGATGAAGCCCGACGGCACACTGGCGAAACAGGAAGCACTGCCACTCAAAGGCGACAAAATCACCTGTATCGACGGCCTCGTTATCGACCGTGCCTCGGACAAAGCGTACATCACGGGTGCTCGTCAGAACGCCATTTTTGTCGTTAATCTGAAAGACAACACCGTAACGACCCTAGCTCAAAACCCCGATACCGATGGTGCCGGCGGTAAGCTCGATCAACCCGCCGAAGTGCTGCTGAAAGGCAAACGTCTTTACATTTCCGACTACGATAATCCTGTGAAGCACTTCGTAAATACGAAGTCGGACGCACCGCACACGGAGTCGTACATTGATCTGAAGTAAGATTCTTGCTCTTACCAGGAACCAACAAGCCAGCTACGATGAATAGCTGGCTTGTTGGTTTCTGGTTGAAAGACGAATATACTTACTAAGTATTTGACTGCTTGATTCTTTCTAGGCCTATTGAAAGAAGCTTATCTTATTTCTATGCGCATTCCCTCAAGTAATTTGCTATCTATGTTTTTAGGTTTGGTCTTAACACAATGTCATTCCGAGCCCTCCACAACTCCCATTTCCACTGTTGAAGATCGAGCTAGTGCAGTTGAATCTTCGAATAAGGAGACTTTTCCCAGCCCTTGGCAGGATTCTTTTATCGGTCCTTGGCAGGTTGGACGTAGTAGCGAAAACGATGAATCTGAAATGCTTGTCCCGGACCCAAGCACTCCATATCAAGACGTAAAGCTGATAAATGTTGATAGTCAATCAGTTATATATACGGCAACCATGCCCGTCAAAAAAACACCCAACGGCATGTTGAGCTTGCGGGTCGAACTGAATCCGCGAAAACATTCTATCGAAAAGCTCACCTTGCTGCATACAAGACAAAACCAACTGCATACCGTAAAGCAGATTGGCAATGGGGTAGGGCATTACGATGCTACAAATCAGCGCTACTATGTAAATGTAGCCTATCAGGAAATTCTAGAATTTTCAGATAGGCTAAACTATAATAGCTACCTGCAGGAAATTGATTGCTGGGTTTCTACCCAAACCAATACAGCAGCGATTAGGCATGTTAAGTTTATCGAGCAGTGAACCACCCCTGTATCCATTGCTTACATGACAAACCAGAAAAGACTACTGCATTTCCCAAGCCGTACGGTAAGCGCCAATGCTCTCCACATAATCCAGAAATGCCTTGTAGAAATCGTGGCGACCTAGGGTGCTGGAGTCGCCGACGATGAGGAGCTTGCGGCGGGCGCGGGTCATAGCCACGTTCATGCGACGAATGTCGGAGAGGAAGCCGATGTCGCCGGTATCGTTGGAGCGCGTCATGGTGATGCAGATGATGTCGCGCTCTTGACCTTGGAAGGAATCGACCGTACCGACTGAGAGTAGGCGGTGGGTTACCATTTCGGCTAGCTCGGGTACTTCTTCTACTCTGTCTTTCAAGTAGTTGATCTGGGCGCGATACGGTGCAATGACGCCCACCGTGAGTAAGTCGGTGAGGTGGTCTTCGGGTACGTACACGCTCAGCAGTTCCGAGAGGCGGCGCAGCAGCAGGTCGGCTTCCTCGGGGTTGGCCACCGAGCGGCTTTCGGGAATACCTAGCTCCTGGAAGCCGAAACCGGCCGTGTCCAAGAACTCCACGGCTAGGTCGGGGGCGAAGCGCAAGTCGTAGTCGGCTAGGTCGGCGTGGCGCACGCTTTCGTGGGCAATGAGCTTGCCGTCGTAGAACTGCTCGGAGCTAAACTCCATGATCTGCTCGTGCATACGGTATTGCACCGTGAGCATGCGGGCAGAGTCGGGCTGGCGCGTGATGCACTTTTCGAACAGCGTTTCGCGCAGACCGTCGCGGGCGGCTTGCTCACTTTTCACGGTGGGCGGCAGCTGTTGGTGGTCGCCGGCCAGCACCACGCGGTTGCCCTTCGTGATGGGAATCCAGCAGCCGGGCTCCAATGCTTGCGCGGCCTCGTCGATGAACACCGTTTCGTAAGTAAGGTGCCGAATAGCACGGTTGCCGGCGCCCACGAGCGTACAGGTCAGGACCTGCACTTTGTCGAGCAGGTCTTCGGTGATGTAGCGCTCTAGGTTGTCGGAATCTTGCAGTATCTGGTGGGCTTGCTCTTTCAGCATGCGGCGCTGTTCGCGCTCCTCCCAGCCAAAATGGCGCTTGAACTTGCCGGCCATTTCGCGGTACTGCTCAGCCGTTTGCCGCATCGATTTCAGCTCCGGGTAGCTTTTGTGCGCCATAATCTGAGCGTCGAGCGTGTGTTCCAGCAGCAAATCTGACACCCGCGAGGGGTTGCCCATGCGAATCACATTTACGCCGCGCTCGGCTAGCTTCTCGGTGAGCAAATCCACGGCGGTGTTGCTCGGGGCGCACACCAGCACGCGCCGCTCGCGCCGGATGGTTTCCAGAATTGCCTGCACCAGCGTGGTCGTTTTGCCCGTGCCGGGCGGACCGTGGATGATGGCTACGTCCTTGGCCGCCAGCACGTGGCGCACGGCCGCCAATTGCGACTCGTTCAGGGGGCTAGGGTAGTAGAGTGTGGCTTCGCTTTCGTCTTTGAAGCGGGCCGGCTTGCCACCGAGCAGAATGTCGCGCAGCTCGGCGAGGCGGTTTTCGTAGGCGCCCATTACCTTCTGCAAGGCGTGCTCCATCTCGCGGTAGCTCACCTCATCGAACGTCAGGTCGACGCCTAGCTTGCCTTCATCGACCCAATCGGGGAGATCTTCTTTGTTGGTGGCCAGCAGGATCTTATTGCGACGCACGGCCGTAATCACGCCGTTGAGCGTAGGGCGGTCGGTGGCGGCGCGGTTCGGAATGTTGCCGAAGAGGGCGGCGTTGCGGCCAACTTGGAACAAGTGCAGGCTGTTTTGACTGGCCGGGCGCTCTAGCTCTAGCACCAGCTTTCCGCCGAAGCCAATTTCTTCTTTGGTGATTTTAACAGGATACCAGGTCAGGCCGCGGTGCTGCCGCTCGGCAATACTGGTTTTGGCACTCTTGATCTTGAACTGCTCCAGGTCTTCTTGCTGCTCCAGCTTCAGGAGCGCCTGGACTTTGCGCAGTTCTTTCTCTAGCGCGTAGGGGTCGGTATACGTAGGTTGTTCAGGCAAAATGGTACTCGTTATCGGATCGTTGGTAACAACGAAAACGGCAAAAGGGTGGCCGAAGGTCGGGGAGATTTTTAGAATGATAGCTAGTTATCTGCCAACTATGCGTATCAGGTATTTGGTCAACTCGTCCAAGTTCTGGAAGACAGGGCAAGCAGCAGATCTAAATACTTGCAAAGCGGCATCACTATCTACGTGCATATCCAGCTGATAACCCTCTTCGTCAAAATCTAAATGATCAAGTAAAGTCGGTGCTCTTTCCTCAATTATAAAAGCGGTTAAATCAACTAAAGAGAGCAATCCTTCAGCCGCACCGTATTTATCAAATAAAGCTTTGTACGATGAAAAGGCTGGGGAAGAGAAGTCTGCTATGACTTGATACATCTGTTCCGGAGAACCACGCGCTGCACCGTTTACAAAATGTACTTCAAAAGGAAAGCAGTTAATCATATAATTTGTAAAGAATAAAATTTCCGCAAAGCTAGCCTAGCATCTCAGCCGTAGCGTAATGTGCAAAAATGCCTTTCACGGCACGTTTTTGAACAACCATCCCCTCGCTACATGCTTCGTCTTACCTCCGCATTGCCGCTGGCCTTGGTGCTGCTAGCCGCCTGCAACAGCCATCCGGAAAACGCCCAAACCACAACCCAAGCTGCCGCACAAGACTCTTCGGCCGCGGCACCCGCCGATACCACCAATAGCCTCAGCGCGAGCAAGCTGGAAGATGTTTACCAAGCCGATACCATTTGGAACGGCGTGGCCGTGTCCGACAATGGCCGGGCTTTTGTGCTGTTCCCGCACAACGAAGGCAGCGCTGGTACGCGCATCGGAGAGATAAAGAACGGCAAAGCAGTGCCGTACCCAAATCAAAACTGGAACAACTGGAAGCTAGGTGCCGACGCCAAGCAGAAGTTTGTGCGGGCCAATTCCTTACGCTTTGGTCCCGACGGAAACCTGTGGGTTATTGATACGGGCACGCCCAAATCGGATGCCGCGCCGGTACCAAACGGCCCCAAGCTGCTCGCCTTCGACATCAAAACCAACAAGCTGGTGCGCTCCATTCCGCTGGATGCCTATGCCAAGCCTAAGAGCTTCGTGGATGATTTGCGCTTCCACGCCGACAAAATTTACGTGACCGATGCCGGCGCGCCCGCTCTCATCGTGCTCGATACCAAAACCGGCAAAGGCCGCCGCGTGCTCGAAAACGACACCAGCACCACCGCCCGCCGCCCGATGTATGGCGAGGGCAAAAGGATGGTGAAGCCCACCGGCGAAGATGTAGCGCTGCACGCCGACCAGATGGAAGTGTCGCCCGACGGCAACTACTACTACTGGCAAAGCGCGGCCGGACCCATGTACCGCCTCGAAACGCGCCTGCTCGACGACCCAAACGTATCGAGCGCCGACCTAGCCAAGCAAGTGAAGTACTTCTACAACTCGCCCACCACCGGCGGTACCGCCATCGATGCCAACGGCAACATTTACCTCAACGACTGCAACCACAAGCGTCTGCTGAAGATTTCGCCCGAAGGCCAAGCCACCACCCTCCTGCAAGATGACCGCCTCGTTTGGGCCGATGCCATGTGGATTGACAACAAAGGCAACCTCTGGATTCCGGCCGCCCAAATCAACCGCTCCGCCGGCATGCAGCAGGGGAAGGAGACAGTACAGTTCCCAGTGCACATCTACAAGCTAGCCCTAGGGCTGAAGCCACTGCGGAATTAAGAATACGATGGATATAAATCAGCCCGTCATGTCGACCAACGGAGACATGACGGGCTGATTTTTATGCTTTTACAAGAATGGCTGCAACTCCTTCCCCTGAATAGCCGCGGCCATTAGCTCGGGAAACTTATCCGGCGTGCAGGCAAAGCTAGGGATGCCCATGGCTGCTAGCTTCTCGGCCATGTGCCGGTCGAAGCTGGGGGCGCCTTCGTCGCTGAGGGCTAGGAGCACCACGAACGTGACGCCGGCGGCTCTGAGTGCGGCGGCGCGCCTGAGCAGCTCAGCCGAGTTGCCGCCCTCGTATAAGTCGCTGATGAGCACCAGGATGGTATCGGTGGGGCGGGTGATGAGCTGCTGGCAGTAGGTGAGGGCCCGGTTGATGTCGGTGCCGCCGCCGAGTTGGATGCCAAACAGTAAATCCACGGGGTCTTGCAGATCCTGGGTGAGGTCGGCCACGGCCGTGTCGAATACCACCATGTGGGTGCGCACGGCTTTCAGCGACGCCAGCACCGCCCCAAATACGCCCGCGTATACCACCGACGAGGCCATCGAGCCGCTCTGGTCTACGCACAGCACAATCTCCTTGAGCGCCTGCCCGCGCTTGCCGTAGCCGACGAGCTTTTCCGGGATAATCGTCTTGTAGCTAGGTTGGTAGTGCTTCAAGTTGGCCCGGATAGTAGCCGCCCAGTTGATTTCGTGGTAGCGCGGCCTAGGGTTGCGCACGGCCCGGCTCAGGGCACCTTGCACCGCTTGGCGGAGCGGGTTGGCGAGGCGCTTTTCCAAGTCCTGCACCACCCGCTGCACCACCTCGCGGGCTGTGTGCTTCACTTTGGCCGGCATCACGCGCCCCAACGACATCAGCAAGCCCACCAAGTGCACATCGGCCTGCACCGTGCGCAGGATTTCGGGTTCCAGCAGCATCTGGTTCAGGCCGAGCCGCTCCATGGCATCCTTCTGCATCACGGCCACCACTGAGGAGGGAAAGTACTGGCGAATGTCGCCGAGCCAGCGCGACACGCGGGGCGAAGAACCTCCTAACCCCGCGCCGCGCTCCTTGCTTTCCTGGTCGTAGAGGGCGGTGAGCACCTCGTCCATGCGCCCGTAGTCAACCGACATAGCAATTTGATTGTCTGCGTCGGCAGGCGAGCCGAGCACGAGTTTCCAGCGGGCAGGGTTAGACATGAGAATAAGCTAGGTATGAGCGCCTTGTGGCGAAGAAAAACTAAACCGGCAATGTGACGATAAACTCCGTGAAGTGGCCTTCCTGCGTAGTGATGCTGATGGTGCCGCCGTGCCCTTTGGTGATGATGTCGTGGCTCAGCGACAAGCCTAGCCCGGTGCCAACCCCCACGGGCTTGGTAGTGAAAAAGGGCTGAAAGGCTTTCTGTCGCACGGTTTCGCTCATGCCCGTGCCGTTGTCGCGAATACGAATTTCGATTTGCTGGGCTTGTTGCTTGGCGCTCACCCAAACCGTGGGCTCGTAGTCAGGGCTGGCCGTCTGGGCGCGTTGCTGCACGGCGTGGAAGGCGTTCGTGAACAAGTTGAGGAACACGCGTCCCATGTCCTGGGGGACTAAGTTGACCACGGCAAGATCGGGGGCTAGGTCAAGCGTAAGCGTGGCGTGAAACGCCGGGTCATCGCCCTGCACGCCGCGGTACGCTAGCTTGAGGTGCTCGCCGATCAACGAGTTCAGGTCGGTGGGCTGCCGATGGGTGGTGCCGGAGCGCGAGTGTTCGAGCATGTCCTTGATGATAGACGATGCCCGCAAGCCATGCTGACTGATTTCCTGCAAATTCTGCTTCAGCCCCGCCACAATTTCCTGCTCCAGCTCATCAGACTGCGCATTCTTGGTCTTGCCGGTGGGCTGCTGCATGTCGTCGAGCATCTTGGTGCTCACTTCCGCAAAGCGCTTCATGAAGTTGAGCGGATTTTGTAGTTCGTGGGCAATGCCAGCGGAAAGCTCCCCCACAAAGGCCCACTTTTCCGCCGCCACCAGCTGGGTTTGGGCTTGACGGAGCTGCGTGAGCGTGCGGGTATTGGTTCGCAACTGATAATAAAGGACTACGCCTAAGCCCGATATCAAGACCACGGCACCTAGGGCAACCAGCAGAAGGGCGTTGCGCTGTTGTAGGCGCAGCGTCTGGAGGGCATGTGCTTGGCGCAGGCTGACAAACTTTGCGTTTTGGGCCTGTTCTGTTCGTTCGCCCTCATATTGAGCAATGTTGAAGGCATCTTGAACCCGGTTCACCGAGTCCGACAAAGCTAGGTACGTGCGAGTGTAGTGCTGCACCTGGGCGGGCTGCTGACGAGCGTCATAAAAGCGAATGAGCTGCTGCAAACACTTCGGGCGCAGCATGTTCAGGTTGGTGGCCAAGGCTTTTTTGTACGATAACCGCCAGTGTTCTTCGGCCCGCCGGAAGTCCCCGACGGTTTCGTAGTACTGGGCCCACGCTTCATCCAGCATGAATTCGCCCGGCCGGCCGGCAATCAGCAGGTGCAGCGAATCGGAGAGCTGTTGGGCTCGGCGTAGCAAGGGCATTGCCTGCTGGGCCTGCCCCGAGTGAATCAGCACCGTAGCCTTTTGCACGAGGCCATATGCCCTGTACAGCGCCCCATCGGCCGAGTCGCGCTGGGCCGCCTGCAACGCTAGATCGGCGTAATACTGCGCTTGTGCCAGCTTGTTTTGGCGCATATGTAGCTTACAAAGGGAATTGAGCGTGTAAAAACGCCGTAGTCCTTCCAGGTGATAGCGGTTTTCGAGCGCCATGGCCTGGTTCAAATATTCCGTGGCTTTGTGCAGGTTACCCCACTCGCCATAGGTGTCGCCGGCCACCATGAGCTCGTTGGTGTAGAGCGCGCGGTCGAACTGCTTGAACAAGTCTGCCGCATGTAGGTAGTGGCTGATGGCCTGGTTGAAGTTGCCTTGGTGGCGGTATGAACTCGCTAGCACCAGGTAGCAAGCGGCCGCGTTTTCATCGGCGCCGTGCAGGTTATAGTAGGCCAACTTACGCCGAAAGTACGCGAAGCGCGCCTCGGGCTGGTGCATACGGTTGTAGAGTGGCGCTAGGTCGATGAGCAGGCGCGGAATGGGTCGATGCTCTTGGTCGAACATGGTAACTGCCTGGTGCAAAAGCACCATGGCTTCGGGATCGTGCCCAGCTTGCACCCACAAGCCCACGCCCTGGCGCAGCAACTGATACGGCCTGCTGTCGAAGAGTTGGAATTGCTGATTTAAGGTCAGCAGCTCGTCGAGCAACGGCAGGGCCTGTTTGCGGCGGCGCGCTTCGGTGAGTTCGGTGATATCAAGTAGGTGCACCAGCGTGCGCAGGCGGGCTTCCGGCGCGTGCAGCCGCGGCAGGGCGTGATGAAGCGAGTCGTAATCCGTGTTCCAGTAGCGGTTGGCCCGGAGCGGAACGCTCAGGCTCAACGCCAACAGCAACAGAAAAAAGGAGAGCAAATAGGGGCGCACAAGAAACGAAGAACAAGCAACGAGGAGCCTTCCGCAAGGCTCCTGACCGGATGGCATTCCAACGGCCGACATCAAATTTACCAAGTCCTAGGATAGAAGCTGCTTCCTAGGTACTCATCACGGCATTATAAAGTGCTTGCCGTTGAGTTTATTCCTAGTAACTCCCGCAGCACCGGCAGCACGCGCAGTCCACGCGCCAAGTCGAGGTCTAGGTCCTGTTGCCGTACCACGGCCGGACCGCCCACTGCTAGGGCTAGCACCTGTTGGCGCTCGGGGCGGCTAAAATCGGCAAAAGAGCGGCGCAACAGAGGCACAGTTTCCTGAAATACTGTCTCCTCCAACCCGGAGAGCCACGCGTCGAGCAGGTCAAAAAGCACGCGGTTGTGGATGAGCAGCAGGCCGCTGCCGCGCAGAAACCCCTCGATCCAGGCTGTGGCATACTCGGTAGGCTGCGCCGGCGCCAACGCGAGGCCGAGCAACGTAGCGGTGTCGTCGGAGGCTAGCTGCTGGGCGTCGAAGAGCAGGCGGGTGGCCGCCCCGGCGAGCAAGCCGCTGCTAGCGGGCTGCTGGGCAATGGTGTGCAGCGCGGCGTACCAATCGGTTTGTTGGGCTTCGTCGGGCAGCAGGCGAATGGCCTGGTGGGCACCTTCGATGCGCTCCAAAAGCTGCCGGGCCGCGTCGGCATCGAGGCCAGTGCAGGCTAGGGGCAAAGAGATGCACAGGCGCGGCACCAGGTGGTGCACTACCTGCGCCACTTGGGCGCCTTCGGTGCGGCGCACGTTGCCGTAGCGCAGCACGTTCACCAGCGGGGGCAAGGCCGTGAGCAAGTGCACCACGTCGCGGGTGCCGGCGCTCAGGGTTTCGAGGCGGGCTACCAGCGCGGGCAGGGCCGGACCTAGGTCGGCGCGCAAGGCTTCTTCTAGCAGTTGGCTGATCTGGCCTAGGTCGGTAGCTTCCTGGGCACGGTGAGCGGCCGCCCCGCTGGCCGCGGCCAAAATGGTGTTGCCCCAACGGCTGGCTTCCAGCACGCCGAGTACCATTTCGGGGCGCCATTGCAGCTCCCACACTTCGTGGAAAGTGCCGCTCTTGCCCTGCACGCGTTGCGGCTGACCCCACCGAATATTGAGCAGTTGCAAGCGATGCAGCAAGTGGCTCCGACCTAGGTCGAGGTCCTTGCGCAAGTCCAGGGTCAGCGTTTTGCTGACCGCTTCGGGCTTGAGGCGCAGGGACTTTTGTTGCAATGCTAGGTCTTGCTGCAAAGGAGAAGCGGGCAGTTCCTCCGGAACTTCGCCTAGCTTTTCGCCAATCACCAGCCGTTGGTGTACCAAGTGCAGCGCCTCCGCGTAGCCGCCCCCGAAGATGGACACGGCCGCTTCTTCCAACTCCGCAATGCCCGGCAAAGCTAGCCCACGCACGGCGGCCAGCGCTTCCGCCAGCCGTACGCCCTCAATGGCGTGCGCCGACGACGCATCGATTTGTTGCTCCCGCAGTAGGTGCGCCGCCCGCACCATCCAATGCGTCACGACCCGGTCGTGGGGCTCGGCAAACAGCAGCTCGTACCAAGCCGGCGAGAGCACGCCTGCCCCGTAGCCCGACTGAAAAGCCAGCCGCTCGTAGGTCCAGGGGACCCAGGTGGCTTCGGTGGGCACTTTCTTGAGGCCCTTGAGGCGGGCTTTGTCGTCCTTGGCGTAGCGCGGTAGTTCCTCGGCGCGCAGTACGGGCGCGTGCCAGGCCCCGCACACCACGGCCACGCGCTGGTAGCCCTGCTTGATCGTATTGCGCAGGGTTTCGCGCATATAGGCTTCGCGCAGCAAGGTTTCCTCCGATTCGGGCTGGGCCAGCTCCTCGCGCAACGCCGTCATCATCGATAACACCACTTCGAAGGTGTCAGCGTGGCCGGTGCTGTACTCAATGCGGGCTTCCCACCACCGTTCGCCGTCGGCGTAGCCGTCGAGGCGGGCGAGGTGGGCAATGGGGTCGTGCCGGAACTCGGCTTCGGGCTCTTGTTCCTGGTTTTCAGGAGACAACGGGCTAGCCTCCAACGCTTCTGGTTCTGCTTCTTCCTCGCTAGGGCTAGGTGCTCCGTCTTCCCTTTGCAGAAGCTCACGCGGGGCCGCGCCAGGCACGTGCTCCACCGTATCGGGCAGGGCAAAGCGCAAGGCCATCGGCAGATCGAAGCAGCGCAGGTGGGCGCCGTGCTGCGCGCACCACTGCACCGCCTGCCACTCGGGCGAGAAGTGAGCGAAAGGCAGAAAGGTGGCCTGCGCGTGCTGCTTGGGGTTGTAGAGGAGCAGGGCCACGGGCGGTTTTAGCTCCGGGTTGGCCGCTAGGGCTAGGGCTTTCTCGCCGTCGGCGGGGCATTCGAGCAGCACGATATCGGGCTGGTAGGCGTCCAGCGCTTTTAGAAGGCTGGCGGTGCTGCCGGGCCCGTGGTGGCGGATACCGTAGAGGTGGAGGTCGGAAGACAAATTTTTCTAATTTAACTAGTGAAATAATTATGGCCTATTGAATGACAGGTAGATGGTATAACTGAATAGCTAACTTTATTTCTCTGTTTTTATCTTCGTTCACATGAAAACGATAGTTAAACCAATTCTCTTCTGCTCTAGCTAGTGTTTCTAAATAGTTAGAGTGTTTAGGTGTTTCAGTATCAACTTTCTTCAGAATAGAAGAAAAATCTTTTTGTTTGACGAAAACAATAACTGAAGCTTTTGTGTCTCTCCAAGTGAGGTACCCTAGCAGTTGTGAAATAGTCGATAGAAAGTTCTTCTCGCCGCTCCAAAACTTGCATTCAGCAATAAATACAACAGAGCTATTATACCGGAGTTGTATATCTGTTTTTCCTGATTTGTTAAAAGTTTCTCCGCTTGCACTTCCAAATTCGAAATTTGGGTCTAGTGTCATAAGAATGTGGTCCCTCAAATCCTCCTCGCCTTTGTCTTTATAGACGCTAGGCATTCTTTCGAAATTTTTGCCAACATCATTTATTAGCTTTAGAATCTTGATGTAGTTATCATTATCTAAAGTAGGCTCGGGTTTAAAACCTGTTTCATGCACAATAGGTCTAACTATTATCTTTTCCCTGAGTTGTGGGTTGGGTACAGAGAAAGTTGCTGCGACATCGTCTCGTTTCCTTATGGGTATTCCTAACGAAGAAAGAAGATTATTTTTGTTTAAAAATTTCTTCTTTCTTTCACTTAAGTAAGAACGCACTTGTTCCTTAAGTGATAAATTAAATTGCTGTATATTATTCCTTAATAAATTGTAATTAGGATGTATGCCCTCAACTTCTTGGTCGAATTTTCTTCTTATTTCTGCGGGGTCATTCGAGAAATTGATAAATTCTGCAACTATAGCTTCGGTTGTTATACCAAAATGACCACCACTTCCGCCAACATAGTATTCATTTGCTGGTCTATATTTTAACAACGTAGTTTCACCCGTACATGGAATGAAGAATTGAATAACTTCTTTCCTGTACCTTTTTCCTTGTATTACATAATAATCCATCGGAAAATATTCGGCTGGAATATCATCTTCGTAGCTATCAGCATTCACATGGTCAAAGTGTATCTCAGGAGTATCAATTTTGTGATTGTTTGTTAGGTAATCTATGTAGGTGCTTTCATTGACATTTAGAATATATGTTTCGCTTTCATTCTCTATAGTTGATTGTATTCTTTTATAAATCTGTTGAAATAGTTCATTTATGCTTTCTCCTGTAAAAAGTTTGGGTGTTCGGTTATGATGCATATAGATGTCTTAAAAGAGTCTGTATATAAAAAAGAACTTTACTCCACCACCTCCCGGCACGCCCGGTACAAATCCTTCCAGCCATCCCGCTCTTTCACCACGGTTTCGAGGTATTCCAGCCACACCACGCGGTCTTGCACGGGGTCTTTGATCACAGCGCCGGTGAGGCCGGCGGCTAGGTCGGCGGCTTGCAGGGTGCCGTCGCCGAAGTAGGCGGCCAGGGCCAGGCCGCTGTTCAGCACCGAAATAGCCTCGCCGGTGCTGAGCGTGCCGCTGGGGCTTTTGAGCTTGGTTTTGCCGTTTTCGGTCACGCCCGAGCGCAGTTCGCGGAAGATGGTCACGAGGCGGCTGATCTGCTCCAGGGCCGCAGTGGTGGGCGGCAATTGCAGGGCGCGGCCGGTTTTCTCTACTCGCGAGTGCACAATCTGTACTTCCTCAGCCACGGAAGTAGGTAGGGGCAGCACCACCGTGTTGAAGCGACGACGCAGGGCGCTGCTGAGTTCGTTCACGCCTTTGTCGCGGTCGTTGGCGGTGGCTATCACGTTGAAGCCGCGCGTGGCCTGTACCTCGGTCGCTAGCTCGGGCACAGGCAACACCTTCTCGGAGAGCACCGTGATGAGCGTATCCTGCACATCGGAGGGGATGCGCGTGAGTTCTTCCACCCGCACCAGACTGCCTTCCTGCATGCCTTTGAGTAGGGGTGAGGGCACCAGCGCCCCCGCCGACGGCCCTTCGGCAATCAGGCGGGCGTAGTTCCAAGAGTAGCGAATGGCATCTTCGGAAGTACCGGCCGTGCCCTGGATGAGCAGGTTGGAGTGCCCGCTGATGGCCGCCGTCAGGTGCTCCGATACCCAGCTTTTGGCGGTGCCGGGTACGCCGAGCAGCAGCAGGGCGCGGTCGGTGGCGAGAGTGGCCACGGCAATTTCCATGAGGCGCCGCTGCCCGATGTATTTGGGCTCAATCTCGAAGCCGTTATCTAGCTTGCCGCCAAGTAAATAGGTCACCACCGCCCAGGGCGAGAGTTTCCAGTTGGGCGGCTTGGGGCGGTCGTCGAGGGCGGTAAGGGCAGCGAGTTCTTCGGCGTATTGCACCTCAACGTGCGGGCGCAGGATTTCGGAGGAAGGATTGAGCGACATGAAAAAGCTAGGAGAGTGGATATGTTATTATTTGTCATCGTGCTTCATTAGAAGGTCATGTCGACTAACGGGAGACCTCTCGCATGCCATGGTAACTTCTAAAAGCTAGGTTTACTTTGGCAACATCAGCACGCGAGAGGTCTCTCCTTGGTCGACATGACGTTCTCTGTAGTCGTTCAGCGATGAGACTTCAACTATTGCGTCTCTACATCGTTCAACTATCGGGGGCGGGTGATTCGGTGAGGGTTTCGTGGAGCTGTTGGCGAAAGTAGAGGGCGCTGAGGAACTGCTCGGCGGCGGTATTCACCGAAGAATCTAGCTGGCCTAGGCTGCGCAAGGTGGTGGCACAACGGGCGTATTCGCTGGGCGGCACCACGAGCTGCATGTGGCGCAGGAGCTGCGTGAGCCGGTACGTAAGAAGGTACTGCTGATTGCTGGGAGCAACGGTCAGGGTGTTCTCAATGATTTCCAACGCTTTGTGCGTAAGTGCTTCCGGCCAAGGACCGGGCAAATCCAAGAGCAGGCTTTCCCAGCGCGCTTCGGGCTGGGTGAAGCGTGGGTGGCGCGGCAAGTGCGCCATGAGCAGTTGCGTGACTTGCGCGAGGCCAACTACCTCCGTGGCATCGGTGGCAGTGAGGAATGGCATGGAGTCGTGGGTGAGCTGCAAACGGAGGTAGGCTAGGGCCCAGGCCTCGGAGCGGTGCAGCAGCAGCCCTTGCTTCCAGGCCGGCAGCAGCAAGGACGCCCATTCCTTGTCGGTAGCTAATTCTAGCAAGTCGGTGGGGGCGATGTTCCAGTGCGCCGACCACCGCTCGGGCGGAATCAGGGAGAGGAGTTGCCCAAGCCACGCTGCTTTTTCGCCGGCGTATCGGTTATCTTTCTGCTCAATACCATCGGCCTGCCACTCTGCCGACCAGGTATCAGGCAACGAACCTTCCAGCTTCTTGCGACCTAGCAGCGGCTTTTTTAACTCCAAATACGGCACTGCTCGCTGCCATAGCCGCTCCACCAAGGCGTTGCCAGGCGTGCGCACCAACAAGAGTGCTACCGTTTGGCGTACTTCCTTGCTTTTCGACCCTAGGTATTGCTCCAGCAAGGGCGCGTCGGCGGCGCTCAGGGCCGGCGCTAGGGCGGCGAGCAGCGCGGCTTGGGTTTTGGCTGGCTCTTGGGCCAAGGTGGCAGCGAGTAGCGCCCGGGCTTGGTCAGGGTCTTGGCGGTGAAGGGCTTGCAGGTAGTTTTGCCGTTGGCGCAACTTGCCCGTTTCCCAATCTGCAGCATCGGGTGTGGCCGCAGACGCCAGCAACGGTTGCCACTCGGAGTTGAGACGCACCAGCCACAATCCGCGCTGACCTAGCACTGCCGCCGTGGGCGCGTGCAGCTCGGGGCGGGTGCGGGCGTAGTTGAGCAGCGGGACGAGCTGTTGGTGGGGCACGCGGCGCCCGGCCTGCGCCAAGCTTACCAAATAGTCGGCTAGCATCGCCGGGTAGCGGTCATTGAGCAGCTGCCCCAGCGCCTCCCGGCCGTTCAGGCCCAGGGTTGGGATTGTTTCGGGCGGGGCAGGCGACACGTCGGGGGCGGTGGCGTCTAGTGCTTTGAGGCCCGCTTTGCGCACCAAGCCCAAGGAGCCAGCCGCTAACAGGGCGTGTTTTTCAACGGCTTCGGGGGCGGGCAGATCGGCTAAGCTAGGTACGGTTTCGCCGCTTTGGCGCGTGCCGAGCAAGGCCACGCGCAGCAATTGCTGCCAGTCGGTTTGGAGGTTCATACAGAAACGGCGGTTGTGGCCGTCACCGGAGCGGACCAGTACGAAATCGGGAAAAAAGCGCGGCCGTTCCATTCGCCAAAAACTGTTAGCGGGTACCCGCCGCTAATAGCGAGCAACTGCCAGGCGAGCTCAGGGTCGCAGCGCAGGGGCAGCTGTAGCCCTTCGGTGGGGTGGTACAGGATGGGCTGCTCATTGGGGCCAAATTGAGGAACCACGCCGTTCAGCGTCACGGGCCACTCGCGCAGCCAGGGAAGTTGGCTGAGCGCGGTAGCATAGGCATCGAGCAAATCTTGAACAGAACTGCCACCGGGCCTAGCTTGCGGCCGAGTACCGCTGAATGCCCAAGCACCCGTCGAGACGGCGCGGAGCGGGCAGGCGCTCGGGTAAAAAGCTAGGTCGCCTTTGTAGGTGCCAGTCGGTACGAGCGCCGTGGCAAAGGCTTGACCGCCAAAGGAAAACTCCAGCACAAAAGCGTAGCGATTGGTATGCTGCCCCCACAGCCAAGTGCGGCGAGACAGCAGTCGCTCTTCTTCCTTCGTGACCTGTCCCACCACTAGCCACGTATCCGCCACGGGGGGCTGCTGGGCCTGTATATCCTCCTTTTTGAGGTTGATACCGACGAGCTGAAGCACATCTTGTTGAAGCTCAGCAGGTAGTTGTTCGAGTCGCAGGAAGGCGCGCACTAGCAGGTACAGTTCGCCAAGGCGAGCCAGCAGCCGCTCCGGCCAATCGAGGCTGGCATAGCGTAGCGTGGCTAGCTCGCGCAGCACCGCGGCAAGGCCTGGTAATTGGTCGTCGACGAGGCGGGCGGCTTGGTTTTCCCAGAAGGTGCGCGGCTGATTTTCGGTCTGGGCTAGCCCCGCGCTGATGAGGTCTTGCAGCCACACTAGCAGCTCGCTCGCGCCGCGCTGCATGCGTTGCAAGCGCGCCTCGCTAACCAAAGCAGCACTCTCCGGCTCGGCCGCGTTGGCGGGATCAGCGGAGCTAGGTATTGCCGTTTCGGGTGCGGGAGCCTTGGCGGCGGGTGCTGGCGCGGCTTTTTTGCTTTGGGTTTGCTGTCGCTTTTCAAGCCATTCGGCCAACCACGGCGGCGGCGTAGCACCCGTGAAAAGCCCGGTTTGGCGAGCCAATAGCAGAAGCAGCCCTGCGCCGTGCTTGCACGGAAATACCCGGCTTGGGCAAGAGCACTTAAAGGCCGGCTCTGTGAGGTCGATGCCGACTTGGTAGGGCTTGGAGCCGCTGCCGGCGCACTCGCCCCAGGCGGCACTATCGGTCTGGCCTAGGTTGCTCCACTTGGGAGGCTTGGCTAAATCAAGGCCTCGCTTGAGCGTGCCGGCGTCGGTCACCAGCGCACGTACTTGTTCTTCCGTCCAGATCAACTCGAAAGGGCCGCTTGCGGCGTAAGGGTCAGCGATGTTCTCGGCCCTTAAAGTACTGGTTGAGGCTTAAAAAGCAAGCTAAAAATATTAGAAATAAATGCTAAATATTGTAGTAATAAGATGCTCAGTAAGTTAGTTTCTCGCGTGGAAGGTGGCTTGCTAAGTGGGGTAGCTTATTGCGCTAGTTGGGCAAAATGTTAGACGATGCAGCGGCTTAATGATTGAAGTATCCTTCGTGGATAGCTTGAGTTAACATGACCTAGAGCAACTTAAGTAAACAGCGGCAGCAACGTAGAGACGCAACATCTTGCATCTCTACATCGAACGACCTAGGTAAATGACCTCAGCAACGAGCAGACGCGAAGTGTCGCGTCTCTACAAGTGGTTAACGAAACGGTGGATAACAGGCTTATGACGTTACTGTAGACCACACGCTGGGCCTAGGTCGCAAACGTGGCGTTGCAGTTTTGACATTGGTACAAGGTCGTGCCGGCGTAAAACAGACGTTTCCACCACCTCACGCGGACGGCAGGCAAAGTATCCACGGAGCCACAACGCGGACAGCGGTGCGGATTTATGGCGGTGCGCTGACGCTCAAATTCGGCTACAATCGCCTGAGCTGCTTCTACTTCGTCTTCCTCAATGAGTAACTGATAATATAGCCCGTCGCCGAAGGGAAAGGAAGGCGGACCGGCTGTTTTGACTAACGCAATGATTTCCGCTTCGCGCAGGTCGTTGTACAGGGTCACGGCCTCGGCGTACGTCAGGTAATCGGCGGCGGGAATGAGCATACCAAGCTAGGGGAGGTGCTGATAGCCAGAGCGCTAGCCCCGCCGGGCACGGCGCACGGGCAGCTGCTGGCGCAGCCGATACACGTACAACAACAGCCCCGCACTGAGCAAGGCCAACGCTACCGCAATCAGCTCGCGGCTGGTGCGGGTGGCATCGGCGTCGGCGAGCTGCTGCTGCGCGTCCGCTAGTTTCTTTTGGCGCTGTTTGTCGCGTATCTCCAGATTCTGAATCTGGTTTTGCAGGTCGTAAAACCGTTCGCGCGTCGACGATTGGTCGCCGTGGGCTAGGCTGGCTTGGCGCTCGGCCTGCGTTTTCTCGGCCACAATGTTCGCGGTGCGCCGAATGCCGCTTTCTTTCACCGCCTGAATTAGCTCGCTGTCTTTGCGGATAATGCCTTTCAGGGCATCTACTACCTCTTGCAGATCTTTCTTGCTGGGCTTATTGCCGAAGAGACTATTGCGCTGAGCATTAGCTTCTTCGTATTGGTGCACCAAGGTTTCCCGTTCCTGGATAAGGCGGGGCAGCGGGTCGGTAGCGGGCGTGGGTTGCTGAAGCAGAAGGGCGAGAACCAGGAATTTCATACGGCAAAATACGATGGAGAGCTTNCAGAAGGGCGAGAACCAGGAATTTCATACGGCAAAATACGATGGAGAGCTTGTCATTTCGACCAGCGGGAGAAATCTCGCGTGCAATGCTAACTCTATTCAGCCGGAAGTTAGCACCACAACGTCAGCACGCGAGATTTCTCCCGCTGGTCGAAATGACGGGCGTTTTTGGGGTGCCTAGCTTAGATAAGGCTAAGCTCTTCCTTCTCAGTTCTAAGCTCTTAGTTCTAACGTTACCCACCTAGCACTGGCACCTGTTCTCGAATTGCGCGGGGCTTGTGCTTATAGAAGAACAAAATCAGCAGCGGCAACAGCGTCAGCTCGGCCACCACGCCGAAGAGCAGCGTCAGGCCGATGAGCACGCCCACGTAGAAGGTGCCGTCGAAGCGGGAGAAGATGAGCGTGGAAAACCCGCCCACCAGAATCAACGACGTGACAATGACGGCTTTGCCGGCCATGAGGTAGGTTTTGCGCACCGCCCGAAACACGGTCGGCTCCTGCAAGAGCGTGAGTTTCAGCTTGCTGATAAAGTGAATGGTGTCGTCGACGGCAATGCCAAAGGCAATGGTGAAGATGATGCTGGTGCTCACCTTCATGGCCACGCCACAGGCCCCCATCACGCCTGCCACCACGATGATGGGCACGAGGTTGGGCACAATCACGACCACCGTCATGCGCAGCGACCGGAATAAGGCCAGCACAATAAGCACCACCATCACGATGTCGATACTCATGCCCTGGATCATGTTCAGGGTGAGGTTTTCGTTGTTTTTGTCGATCAGGTTGGCCGAGCCGGTCAGGCGGGTGCGCAGCACGGCGGGGTCGATTTGCTGACGCAAGAACTGGCGCAGACCTAGGTTCAGGGCATCGGCGCGGATGCTGCCCACGTCGGGCATGCGGCCAGTAAGGCGACCCTCGCTGCCGTCGGGCACCACCAGCGCCCGAAACTCTGGCTTCTTGCGGAATAGCTTGACTTTGTTAACGATGCGCCGCAGCTCAGCTTCCGAATCGGGCAAGCGGTACTCCTCCACGCCACCACCATTCAGCGCCTTGCGCACCGATTTGATGATGGTGACAGGAGAGGCGGCTACGCGCAAGTCGTACTCTTTCTTCAAGTAATTCTCGGTGCGCTCAATCTGTTGCAGCACGGCTAGGTCGTAGAGGCTGCGGCCTGGCGCGGGCTGCAAGGCTAGCTCGAAGGGGCGCACGCCAGCGAAGCGCTGGTCGAAAAAGCGGAAGTCCTGCTTCACCGGGTCGCCGTCGGAGAGGTCGTCGAGCAGGGCCGAGTTGATGCGGATTTGCATGGCAAAAAAGATCGAGCCCGCCAGGATGAGGCCCGCCGTGGTGAACACTAGCCGGCGCCGCACCAGCACCCACCGAAACAACCGACCTAGCACTCCGTCCCAACTGTGGCCGTCCTCGCGCGGCACCCGCAGCTGGGGTTTGCGCAACAGAATCAGCAACGCCGGCAGCAGCGTAAAGGACAGCACAAAGGCCAGCAGCACCGATATGCCCGTGAACAAACCGAAGTTGTGGATGGGCTTGATCGTGCTGGTCATCAGCGTAAAAAAACCGATGCTAGTGGTCAAAGCCGACAACCCCGAGCCGAAGCCTGATTCCTTGATGGTCGTTATTAGTGCGTCCTTTTTGTTAGCGCCGTAGCCTAGCTCGGTCACGTAGCGCGTGATAATGTGGATGGTATCGGACATGCCCACCACGAACATCATCACCGGCAGTAAGGCCGTCATTAAGTCGATGCTGATGCCGCAGGCCGCCATCAAACCGAGTCCCCACAGAATAGCGCCGAGCACTACCACCAGCGGCAGTACCACGCCCCACCACGTTCGGAAGGTAAACCACAGCAGCCCCGTCACCAGCACCACCGACAGCGACATAAACACGACCAGCTCCCACTGTAAGCGGTCCACAAACACCGATTGGGCGACTAGCCGGCCAGCCAGGTGATAGTCGGTTTCGGCAAAACCTAGCTTTTCGAGCTGCCCTCGGAGGCTGGTGAGCAACGAGTCGCCGGCCGGTTTTTTCAGCTCCGGCGACGTCTGGAGCAATACCGTGACGGCGCGGGCGTCGCGGGCAAACAGGTTGTCGACCAGCCCCGGTGTGCGGTAAATCAGGGCCGAATCGTCGGCTAGCCGCGCGGGCTCGGTGGGGTGGAGGTAGGGGAGGTTGAACACGCCAAGCCCTTCCACCACCGGGTTGGTGGCGGTAGTAGGCGACACCACGTGCAACACGTGGCGCTGGCGCTGCGCAAAACGCGTGAGCGAATCGACGCGCTGCAAAAACGGCGCATTGAACACCGTGCGACCCGCCGGCGCCTCTAGGCCGAGCAGTACAAAGTCGTTGTCGTTGCCGAAGCGCGCCGAGTACTTTTCGTAATAGGCTAGGTCGGGGTCGCCGGCGGGGTAGAAGTCGTTGAAATTATAGTTGAAGCGCAGGTGCGCCACGTGGTACACGCTCACGGCCGAGAGCAGGCCCAAAAGGCAGAGCGTGAGGTAGCTAAGTTTACGAAGCGGCATAGAAGCACGGACGAGCGTCCGCGGGTAGGTTCTGTGTAGCGCGGCCTTTGTCGTCCGCGTCTGATAACGACCAAGCGCGGACGATAAAGTCTGCGCTACTTACCCTAGCTTTTTGTACTTTAGGGCAGCGTGAAGCCAACCACGCCCGTTCCGCTTTTGTTTCACCTCACCTTCTTTGTTATAGTTATGAAAAACGCTTTGCTTGCCCTCACGCTATTCGCCTTTGTTGGCACCGCTTCCGCCCACGATGGCAAAGACGATAAAGCCAAAAAGGCCAAGAAAGAAACCTGCTCTGCCGAAATGAAGGCCCATTGCGCCATGGCTGGCAGCCCCGCCGGCGTACCCGCTTGCTGCGCCAAGAAAAGCACCAAAACCGCCTCGGTGAAAACGACCGCCCCGACGGCTACAGCTGCGCAGAAGTCGTTGTAAGAACCCCACGCTTATTCCTCAAAGGCCCTATCATGTTATTGATAGGGCCTTTCTGTTTCTGCTGAAATCAAAGGAACGGGTACTTCGCTATGCCAATCCAACTCAGCAGCCTTTCGTGCTTGCGGCCGTAACCAAGTGTCGGACTCCGGCGGTGCGTTTAATATGAGCGAATAAACGAATAGCTGGTGCTGGCAAGCAGATTGGTGCTTGACTATCAAGGCAATAAGATGAGTAGACAAGCGCTGATATACCTAGGCCGCAGGTTTTGCTTTAGTTGCTTAATAACACCCCTGTAGCCATTTCTGTACTTTTACCGCATGAGCACTAGCCTTTCTCCCCCCATCGATGTGAAGTTGAACGGCTTTACGGTGTACGAGAAAAACGTTACGCTGCAGGAGATGGCACAGCCACGGCTTGCTGCGCAGGTATTCAGCCGGCGCGACTATTACAAGGTGCTGTTGCTGGAGAGCAAGTGTCTGATTCACTACGCGCACCAAAGCCTGGAGTTGGACGGGCAGTACCTGTTCTTTACTAATCCGCACATTCCGTATTCGCTGGAAATGCGCACGGACCAGCTGCACGCCTACGCCTGCTTGTTTACCGAGGAGTTTGTGAAAGCCGCCGACCGGTCGGAAAGCCTGCAACAGTCGCCGTTGTTCCGAATTGGCAGCACCCCGCTGTTTAAGCTCCCGGCCTCACAAGCGGACTACGTACGGAGTATCTTTCAAAAGATGCTGACCGAACAGGAAGGAGACTATCCATTCAAGGGCGACCTGATTCGCACGTATGTGCAGCTGCTCATTCACGAAGCGCTGCACCTACAGCCAGCAGATACGGTTTTTCAGCCGAAGAATGCCGCGACCCGCATCACGTCGCTCTTTCTGGAATTGCTGGAGCGCCAGTTTCCGATTGAGCCTCCAACGCAGCAGCTGCCGCTGAAAACGCCGCAGGAATTTGCCGACCGGCTGGCCGTGCACGTCAATCACCTCAACAAAGCCGTGAAGGAGGTGACCGGCAAGCCGACTAGCGCCCACATTGCCGGCCGCATCCTGGACGAGGCCAAGGCGCTGCTCCAGCACACCGACTGGAGCGTCGCCAGTATTGGTTATTGCCTAGGCTTCGAGTATCCTACCTACTTCCAGAACTTCTTTAAGAAGCACACTGGCATTACGCCCCTGTCACTCCGCCGCAAGGCTTGAGGAAGGCTAGCGTACCCCGCTGGCCCGCCGACATACGCTAGCCGATTGGGTGAGGGCGGCGGTTGGGAAAGGATGGACATGGCGTGTTTCGTATACTTTTTCGATTGATTTCAGTTACCCGACCGGTGGAAAAGGCCCGGAGCTTTGCGTCTGTCTTTTATCAAGCAAAATGAGTCAGATGGAAAGTAACCACAATCAGTACCAAGACCTCGCCGGCAAAACGGCGTTGGTAACGGGCGGTACCAAAGGCATTGGCAAAGCCATTGCCGACAAGTTAAGTCAAGCAGGAGCCCGGGTGATTATTACCGCCCGCCAGCAGCCCGAGGAAACCAACTTGGCCCATCATTTCATCGAAGCCGATCTAACCCAGCCGCAACAGGTAGACCAGCTAGCCCAAGCCATCCACGAAACGTTTGGCGGCCTTGATATTCTGATCGACAATATTGGCGGCGTGACCGCGCCCGGTGGGGGCTTTAGTAGCTTAACGGACCAAGACTGGGAGCAGGAGTTGCAGTTTAACTTACTAGCTACCATTCGGTTGGACCGCGCGCTGTTACCCCGCATCCTGGAGAAAAAAAGCGGGGTGATCATTCACATTTCGTCGGTGGCTGGGGTAAAGCCCGTGTGGTATCACAATTTGGCGTATGCTGTGTCAAAAGCGGGGCTAAATGCTTATAGCAAAGCTCTGTCGAATGAGCTGGCACCCAAAGGTATACGCGTGCTGACTGTATCCCCCGGGGCAACCAACACGCCCCTGATGCAGGGACTCGTTCAGAATTTTGCGGCCACCTCCGGCCTAAGTGCGGAGGAAGCCTTTCAACGGATGGCGGCGCAAGCAGGCGGCATCCCCATGGGGCGAATGGCAGAACCGGAGGAAGTCGCTTCGCTGGTGCATTTTCTGGTTTCCCCAGCAGCGTCCTACTTGACGGGTGCCAACTATTTGATTGATGGGGGTACTGTGCCCGTGGTATAAAACTGCTTAAGGGACAAACGCAGGAAGGTCGACCTTGGGTCGAGGCGCAGGATTACCACACCATGACCACCTACGCGCAGGTGTTGGCTGAACTCTTTAGTGTCATCGACTTACAATATCTGAAGCAGCACCTCACCTAGCCTAATTACAAAGTCCGCCTGCGCAATCAGGCGGGCTTTTTTGTGCTTGCTCTGCCTGTCGTGTTTCGTTCGCCTACTCCGTATGAGTGGAAGAAAAAGAACCTTAACGAAAGCAGCCCGTTACCGGTAAGAGTACCTAGCCTCCTAGGACCAACTACACTCCGCACCGATCCATGAAAAATACACCACCCGTTCCCGAAAACCTATCCGCCGCTGATGTAGACCGCATCATGGAAATGGGCTGGGAAGATCGGACGCCGTTTGAGGCCATTGAAGCGCAATTTGGCTTACCCGAGAAAGGCGTTATCACGCTGATGCGCAAGATGATGAAGCCTTCCTCTTTCAAGATGTGGCGCGAGCGGATGGCCGGACGCCGGACCAAGCACGTGGCGCTGCGGGCCGAAGGAATGGACGAATTCAAATCGAACCAACAGCGGGCTATTTCCTTGAATAAAATCAGCAAGCGGTAACCTAGCTTGCACAACACGCTTTTTGCGTTGCCGAAAAGCCTTTCCTCCGTCGGAGGAAAGGCTTTTTCTATTTCTCCATTTGCTGCTACCTAGGCCTGTTGGGCTCTAGACAACGCTATATAAGCCACCGCTCCAATGGTATCGGGTTATACAATTAATGCATCTGCTGTAACTTCTGCATCCTGGGTGAGTGTCCCGCTGAAATAACCTAGCTCCACTCCCTTATGAAGCGTCTTGCTACCCTTGCCGGGCTTTTGGCCTTGTTCCTTCAAGTTGCGCTCGGTCAATCGGCCAACGGCGTAGCCAATGCCAAGCGGAACGCCCAAGTTGATACCGTACTTCAACGGTTGGGGCGTGGGTTCATGGCCCAGCCCGCACGAGTCGGACTATCGGTTGGTATCATCAAAGACGGCCAAACGTACTTCTACAATTTCGGCGAGGTCGAAAAAGGGAAAGGCCAGGCCCCAACTCAGCGTACAGTCTACGAAATTGCCTCCATCAGCAAAACCTTCGCTAGCCTGCTCTTGGCGCAGGCCATTATCGAGCAACGGGTAAAAGCGACGGATGACATTCGAAAGTATCTAGGACCTACTTACGCCAACCTAGCCTACCAGGGCCAGCCGATCCGGCTGATTCATTTAGCCAACACCACCTCTGCGCTGCCCGATAACCTGCCGGACTTAACGGCCTTTTACAAGCAGGTAAATCCTGATTCGGTGGCTGTGGTGGCGAACCGGAAGCTGAAGAACTACACCAAGCAAAACTTCTACGAAGATCTGCGTCGCGTGAAGCCCGATACAATTCCGGGCGTGGTGCCGCGTCATTCCAACGTCGCCACGCAACTGTTGGCCTACATTCTGGAAGGCGTGTATCAGGCTCCGTATCAGGAGTTGCTGGCCAAGTACATCGAAAAGCCCTGCGGTATGCAAGATGCCCATGCCTTCGAAACCGAGGCTAGCTTGTTGGCGACGGGCTATAACGAGAACGGGAGCCACATGGCTAATCAGTCGATAGCCACTATGCAAGCGTCGGGTGGCTTGCGCTACAGTGTGGCCAACATGGTAAAATATCTGCACTACCAGCTCAACGAGCGGACGAAAGCAGTAGCCCTAACGCATCAGCCGACGTGGGGAACTCCTGAGGGAGAAGCTATTGGCTATAATTGGAACATCGCCAAAACCGTGGATAGCAAACGCACGCTGTTTCACTCGGGTGGCTCCTTCGGGTTTGCGAGCCATTGCGCCTTCTACCCGGAGCTAGGTTTGGGGATTGTGCTGCTGACAAACGAATCAGACCGCAACACGCAAGCTAGCCTCTACGATTTGTCGGACCAGATCGTGCAGGGCATCTACGGAACCCCCGCGGCGCTAAAAGCTTTTCAGCAACAGCTACTTGCGCAGAAGTATGAGCAAGCCGCCGCCATCTACAAAGCAGTGAAGGCAGAGCACCGCGAATTTTATTTGCCGGAGGAATACGTGAACGAATGGGGCTACAAGCTAGCGCGGGCCGGAAAAACGCAGCCCGCTATTGCGCTGTTTAAGCTGAATGCGGTGCTATACCCCAAGAGCTGGAATACCTACGATAGCCTAGGCGAAGCCTACGAAATAGCTGGTAATAAGCCGCTTGCCGTGGCAAACTACCAACGTTCCTTAACCCTCAATCCGAAGAACGCGGGAGCCGTAGAGCACCTGAAGAAGCTAGGCCAGACGACTAGCAAGTGACAAGTAGGGTAGAGGCTGCTCTAACTTCTTTCTTTACTTTTGGGGCCAGACACCCATCGGCCCATGCAACAATACCTCGACCTCGTCCGCCAGATTCTCGATCATGGCACCCAAAAAACCGACCGCACTGGCACCGGTACGCTCAGCATCTTCGGGCCGCAATTGCGCTTCAACCTAGCCGATGGCTTCCCGCTGGTAACCACCAAAAAGGTGCACCTGAAAAGCATCATCCACGAGCTGCTGTGGTTCCTGAAAGGCGACACCAACATTGCCTACCTGAAAGAGCACGGCGTGAAGATCTGGGACGAGTGGGCCGATGCCAACGGCGAGCTAGGTCCGGTGTACGGCAAGCAGTGGCGCAACTGGCCCAAGCCCGACGGCTCTCACGTTGATCAGATCAGCGAGGTAGTGCGCCAATTGCGGCAGTCGCCCGACTCGCGGCGCATCCTGGTTAGCGCCTGGAATGTGGCCGAGCTCGACCAGATGGCGCTCATGCCCTGCCACGCATTGTTCCAATTTTATGTGGCCGATGGAAAACTTTCTTGCCAGCTCTATCAGCGCTCCGCCGACATCTTTCTGGGCGTGCCGTTCAACATTGCCAGCTACGCCCTGCTCACCCTCATGATGGCTCAAGTGACGGACCTAGCACCTGGCGAATTCATCTGGACGGGCGGCGATACGCATTTGTACTCTAATCACTTAGAGCAGGCCACGCTTCAGCTTACTCGCGAGCCGCGCCCGCTGCCTCAAATGCACCTGAACCCCGCCGTGAAGGATATTTTCGGCTTTCAGTACGACGATTTTAAGCTGGACAATTACGACCCGTGGCCGGCTATTAAGGCGCCAGTAGCGGTGTAAATTAGTACTGTCTATACTTAGGTATAACTTTATTGCGTTAAACTAGTAGGAAAGTAAGTAACCTATGCCCTTCCAAACCACCTTAACGTCTGCTAAAGTTATGCTCTCAGAAGCACTACCAGCAACACCACCCAGCCCTATTCGATTCGTACTCGTCGGCGCTTTGCTGCTTGCTGCGCCGGCATGCTTCGCCCAAAATTCTTTCAACCGCTGGGTGCCACCCACGCCAGCCTCTGCATCTGAGCCCACAACCGTCCGGCGGGGTAGCGTCGCGTTGAAAGCAAAAGCGCGGGAGGAAGAAAAGGCCAAATCTGTGGCCGAGCGTCGCGAGAAAGATTCACTGCAACTAGCGAGCGGTCAATCCGTAACGCTGCGGCGCGGCCTAGGCCAGCGGCTCCGCCAAACTTCTTACAGCAAAGAGGACGCGGGCTTCTACGATTTTACCTGGGAGCACTTGCAGTATCCGCCCACGGCACTGCGAGCCGGCCTGACCGGGCAAGTAATGGTGCGCCTGGAAGTAGGTCCTGATGGTGACGTAACAAATACGGTGATAACGAGCGATGATATCCACCAGAGTGGTAAGCCCGAAAAAGGTGCCTCTGCCACGGCCGGACGGGAAGCCATGCGCAGCAACGCCCAAAAACTGTTGTATGGGTTGCGCTTCGAGCCTGCTCCCTCCACAACGCAAGAAGAAGTGCCCGTTCGCTACGTGATGCAGTAATTTTGAATAACTAGGATGAGCGCCGGCGAGGTAAAAGTGCGTATAAATTACCACATTTACCTCGCCGGCGTTCCTCTGCCTAGCCTAGTGAGGCATTGTCAGGCACGCTGCCGTCCTGCGCTTCTCGAAGAGTAGAATTTTGTCTAAATTTGTAGTAAATTTTTCCGGTAAGAATGCAATCAATGCCTCTAGTTGGCTGTTGTAAACATTCGAAACAGTCATCACCCGGAATGTGTTGGCGTGAGTAGGAGTAGTCCCATTTAGTAAGCGAGAAGGTATGAAAAAGTGGTTTTACGCTCTGGTAACCTTATTACTAGCTGCACCTGCCGTGCAAGCGCAGAATAGCTTTAATATCTGGACGGCTGCACCAGCGGCTCCCATCACCCCACTGCACAAAAAGGCACGGCCCGCGAAGCCAGCGCCGGTAGTTGAAGCGGCGCCAGCACCCGCTAAACCGGCTGCGGAAGAGCCGCTCGTCAAGCAGTCGAAGCTGATCAAGCGCGGCCTGACGCAGCGCATGCACGAGCACAAGCCCTTGGCCGAAGATAGCGTGTCGATGGTGTTCTTTCGGGAGAACAGCCGCTACCCCATAGCCGCGCAAAAAGCTGGTGCAGAGGGTAGTGTGGTCATAAAGCTTGAAATCAAGCCAGACGGGGAAGTAAGCAAGACATCGGTTGTCGTTTTGCAGCCAAAAGTAGTGGCTGGGCGCACAAACGTGGTGCCAGTGGCTGCCATGCAGTCGTTGGCTGACGAGGCGCAGCGCATCTTTCGCATGTTGCGTTTCGAGCCTGCTCAGCGTACCTCAGTGGAAGAGCTGACAGCTAGCTTCTCCCTGAACTAGAACACTTCTGAGTAGTACCTTGCCAAGATCCGGTTGCGATTTCGCAGACGAAGAGTAAAAAATTACTCGCTAATATTCAGTAATTTATATGTTTATATAAATATTTTTTGTTCATACTAAATCCAACCGAGATGGATACAGAGTATGTATAGGAAATATTATTGCTACTCCTATGACGGCCTCTTTCACTTCCGATCCTTCTGCTAAATCATTAGCTACTTCAGCGACAAGCAAGTTATCGCGGCAGCACCGCGCCTGGATTGCTTTGTATTCGCTGTATTCTGGCGAATGGAACCTAGCAGATGCTTTGCGCCTGAATGAAGTGACCGAGGCCGACCTCGCTGAGTTTGAAGCGAGCTGGATGCGCTTGCGCTTCCGCCACATGACCACGTCGATAGTCGCTTAATGACTAGTATACTAGTCTAGTTGCCGCAACGCAACATGGAAGGCTGCATTAACTAGCCTCCCAGCTTTGCAAGGCTTGCAGCAAGGTGTGCTGCTCTGAGTCGAGCGCCACGCCTGCCACGTGAGTTAGTGGGCGTAAAGTAGCCACGTTGGCGGTGAAAGCGGCCTCCGCTTCTAGCAGTGCACGGGGTTGGTAGAAGCCCTCCAAACACGGAAGGCCGTGGGCTTGTGCAACTGCTAGCAGATGGGCTCGCCGCACGCCACCCACGCACCCAGTCGCTAGCGCTGGGGTGTACAGATGCCCATCCCGAAGCCAGAAAATGGCCGCGGCCCCAGCCTCCGCGACATGCCCCGCCGGATCTAGTAGCAATAGTTCATCCAGGCCGCGGCGCTGCCGCTCTTGGCCGGCCAGCACATACATTAGGGCATTAGGACCTTTGCAGAAGGCCCAGGCCGAGGGCTGGGTTCGAACAGTTTGGGCAAAATCTGCTTGGGCAGCAGAACCCGAAGTCGGCGCAAAAGGCTGCGCTGTCACTACATAGTCTGCGGTGTCCGTTTCGGGTGTGTAGAGGCCACTGCCACTGCGCCACACTTGCAGCCGTACGCGTGCTTGCACTAGGGCGCTAGCTGTTATGAGCTGGCTGAGCAAGGCTGTCAGCGAAGCTAGGTCGCGCAACGGGGCGGGCAGATCTAGCCCCAAAACCGCCGCTGCTTGCTGCATCCGGGCCAGGTGGTGCACGCCGTACCGAATGCCGTCACTGGCCCAGATCATGGTTTCGAAAAAGCCGTCGTTGAAATACAAGCCGCGGTTGGGTAGCGTTAAGTTGAACGCTTGCTGCGCCACCAAACGACCATTGTGCAGAACGTACATAGGCTAGCTTAACACGTACTTTTTGCCCGGCAGTGACTTCACCACGCTCTGAAACTCTAACCCGAGCAATAGAGAAGCAACTTGGTGCACGGGCAGTTGGGCCTTCCAAGCGAGGTTGTCAAGGTGCTCTTCACGATTAGGCGCTACTTGCAACACCGTGATGATGGCAAACTCTTCCGCGGTGAAATCGGCGGGGTCATAGGTAGGAGCGGGGCTGAACTTGCCTAGGTGATGCAGCGCTTCATCCCAATTAAGCAGCTCCTCTAGGTCCTTCGGCTCGGCGTAAAGCGCAGCTTTGTTGCTCTTGATGAGGTGGTTACAGCCTTCCGAGGTTGGGTTGCTGAGATTGCCCGGCACAGCCAGCACGTCTTTGTTGTAACTCAGCGCAATTTCGGCCGTGATGAGCGCGCCGCCTTTTTTGGCGGCTTCCACGACCACGGTGCCGTCGGCCAGCCCGGCGATGATGCGGTTACGCGCTGGAAAGTTGTAGCGGTCGGGTTGGGTGCCGAAAGGAAATTCCGTGAGTAAGCCGCCCTGCTCGCGCATCTTTTCGGCGGTTTTACGGTGAGGCGCCGGATAGATAATATCCAGCCCAGTAGCCATAACGCCGATCGTAGCTAGCCCTTCCTGCAAGGCAGCTCGGTGCGCCGCAATGTCGATGCCGTACGCTAGGCCACTGATTACGAGTGGCTGGTGCGGCACCAGTCCTTTCACAATGCGCTCGGTTTGCTCGCGGCCGTAGTCCGTGGCTTGGCGCGTGCCCACGAGCGCTACGGTCTTCGGATAGTTCAGGTCGCTAGTGCCTTGGTAATAGAGTAAGGCAGGTGCATCCGGAATTTGCTTGAGGCGACTCGGGTACGCTTTGCTCGTGTAAAAGAGCAGTTGCACGCCGTCTTTCTCCGCTTTCCTTAGCGTGTCTTCGGCTCTGCGCAAAGCATTAGTGCGCTCGGCTCCCGTGAGATTCGCAACCGTAGTTGGCCCCACGCCTGGGATCTTGCGCAGCTTGCCCGGCGGTAGGTGCAGCACGTTCTTGGCCGAGCCGCCGTAGCTCATGAGTTGCCGCGTGAGCTGCGGTCCGATACCGGGAAATAAGGTGAGGGCGACTTCGTAGAGTAACGTATCGTTGAGGGTAGAAATAGACATTGTAGAACGAAGCGCAGAGAATTCGATGCTTCTTTTAAGGATAGAATAAGAAGGGTAGAGTGTACTTAATTACCCCATGCAAATAATGGCGCAGGTTCGAGCCGATGAAAGCAGCCCGCATTACTTGTTAGTCTTCTTCAATTATCGACTGTCCTTGTGATTGGTCTCCCGAAGTCCACTGCCAGTTTTCATGAAGCCTTATTTTGCCGTTTGGCAATACTTCAGGCCGTGAGTTGCAGGTGCCTGTCATCAAATCACCGCTGACATTTATCTGGTGATAAGCCATCGTAATATTTCCGGCTTCGTCTACTAGGCCGATCAAATGCCCCTGTACTATTTTTCCGCCTGAGTACTCAGAGGTCAGGATATTACCGGCTTGTTTGTACTGAAAGACGGTATCAGCTGACGTTTCTCCGTTTTCAGTATTGCTGATTGCTCGAAATACTCTGTTGTTATAGTTTATCCTCATCCCAGCAGTGTGTGGTTGACGGTGAGTAGCAAGAAGGGGCAAAGGATTCAGTGGAGCCTCTCCGGTAGGCAACCTAGCTTTGCTGCTCCTTGCTGCGCTCGTCAATTTCTTTCTTCAAGCTCACCAAGAAGCCGCGCATCCGTTCCAGGCTCTGAATCACGTCAATCTTCTCCTTGAGCTGCGGGCCTTTCTGCTTGAGCATGTCGCGGGCGCCGGGGATGGTGTAGCCGCGCTCCTTCACCAAGTGGTAGATGGTGCGGAACGTGTCGATGTCCTGCGGGGTGTAGAGGCGGTTGCCCTTCTTGCTTTTGCGGGGGCGTAGCTCATCAAACTCCGTCTCCCAGAAGCGAATCAGCGACGGTGCCACGTTGAACTGCGCTGCTACCTCGCCGATGGTGAAGTACTGCTTTTCAATTTCGTGCTCTTTGTAGGGCATGGAGAGAAGAGGCGTAGAGGAGGAGAAAGGCTCCTCGCAAAGTTAAACTCAAAACACGGGCCTGCTTGCAAGGCGAATGCTAGACTAAGCCCGCACTGCGAACCACTACCCGAACGAGACTACTTGATCTTGAACTTCTTACTGACCTCGTCATAAATCATCAGGAGGTCGTTGGACTTGCCTTGCTTATCAAAAATCTGCTCCCAGGTATTCAGCGGCTCCCAAATGAAAGTACCTAATCCTTTGTTGTTAGGCAGGTTGAAGGCCACCTCATTCACCTCGCGTTTGCGCTCCGAGTATTCGACTACCACCACATCTTGCGGGTAGCGCTCGGCTAGGTCGGTGAGGTTGCGCTGCAAGTCGGGGATAGTGCGGTGCCACTGCGGGTAGTACGATTCCCCGATAACGTCGAACTGCACGCCGCGCTTTTGCATGTTACCCAGCCAGTACACCGATTGCTCGTTCTGGCCACCGAGGGCAATGTGCATCATTACCAAGCTGGTGGGGGTGGTTTCGCGCACGGCGGCCACGCCCGCCTTCAGCAGCTCAGCTAGGTTATCGAGGCGGGCCACACTGTCGGCGCTGTGAATGTCGCCGTCGGGCCAGAGCAGGCCGTGGTTGATTTCGTTGCCCACTTGCACCATGTCGGGCGAGGTGCCCTGGGCCTTCAGCGAGAGCAGCACGTCGCGGGTGTAGTCGTGCACGGCTTGGGTGAGCTGGGCGCCGTGCAGGTCTTTCCACGCCTCGGGCTTGAACTGCTTCTGCGGATCGGCCCAGGTGTCGCTATAGTGGAAGTCGAGCAGGAACTTCAGGCCCGCTTTCTTGATGCGCTTAGCCATCTGCTGGGTGTGGGCTAGGTCGCAAAAGCCTTTCTGGGGCGAGTAGCCACTATCGGCCGCCGGATTGTTGAAGATTCGCAGTCGAATGTAATTGAAGCCATGATCTTTGAGAATTTCAATGGCATCTTTGGGCTTGCCCTTGTCCGAGAAAGTTATGCCCCGTGCTTCTAGTTGCGGCAGAAAGGAAATATCCGCGCCCAGCATTTTGCCGATCTTCTTTTTAGGCTTAGGCACAGGTGTTATTTGCTTATAATGAAGCGGTTGCCTCGCGGCATGCAAGGTGAAGCCGAGCAGCACCAACAGCATACTAAGGAGCAGCTGCGGCCTCCAGCGGGCAAGAATGGCAACGCGGCGCTGGGAAAAAAAAGATTTCATGAACAAGGGCGAAAGTTAGCTAGGCAACCGGGGCATAACTCCGCTCCGACTTCGGAACGAAGTGGCTACCTTTGCAGATATGCCTTTACAGCCTGTTTATTTGGGTTCCTAAAGTCGCAAAGTAGCCAAAATTGCCGTCGGTGCCAATCCGACGCTGCGTTCTTCCCCCTTCCTCATGTCCCGACCGACTGCCGCTCACATTCGCCAGCAATTCCTCGATTTCTTCGCTTCGAAAGGCCACCATATCGTGCCCTCGGCGCCGCTAGTGGTAAAAGACGACCCCACGCTGCTGTTCATCAACAGCGGCATGGCCCCGTTCAAAGACTATTTCCTGGGCAACAAGCCTGCGCCGTACAAGCGTCTCGTTGACACGCAAAAGTGTCTGCGCGTGTCGGGCAAGCACAACGACTTGGAAGAGGTAGGCTACGACACCTACCACCATACCTTGTTCGAGATGCTAGGTAACTGGTCCTTTGGTGATTACTTCAAGAAGGAAGCTATTGCCTGGGCCTGGGAGCTGCTGACCGAAGTGTACAAGCTGCCCAAAGACCGCCTCTACGTAACCTACTTCGAAGGCGACCAAGGCGATAACCTTACGGCTGACACGGAAACGCAAGACCTGTGGCGCCAGTACACCACCGACGACCGGATTCTGCCCGGCAACAAGAAGGACAACTTCTGGGAGATGGGCGACACCGGTCCCTGTGGTCCGTGCACCGAAATCCATATCGACCTGCGCAGCGAGGAAGAAGTAGCCCAGAAGCCTGGCCGCGAGCTGATCAACGCCGACCACCCGCAAGTGGTGGAAATCTGGAACAACGTGTTCATGGAGTTTCAGCGCCTAGCTGATAAGTCGCTCATAAAACTGCCTCAGCAACACGTCGATACCGGCATGGGCTTCGAGCGTTTGATGATGGCCGTGTCGGGCGTGAAGTCGAACTACGACACCGACGTTTTTCAGCCGCTCATTCAGTTCATTGCCCAGGAAGCCGGCGTGGAATACCACGGCACGTCGCCCGCCACGGTGAACGACCAACCTGCCACCGAGGACGAACGCACCGATATTGCCATCCGCGTTATTGCCGACCATATCCGGGCCATCAGCTTTACCATCTCGGATGGGCAGCTGCCGAGCAACGTGAAGGCTGGCTACGTAATTCGTCGCATCCTGCGCCGCGCCGTGCGCTACGCGTTTTCGTCGCTCGCGCAGAAGCAGCCTTTCCTCTACAAGATTGTGCCGGTGCTGGCCGACCAGATGGCCGGTATTTTCCCCGAGTTAAAGCAACAGCAGCAGTTTGTGCAGCGCGTGATTGAGGAAGAGGAAATTGCCTTCCTGAAAACCCTAGAAACGGGCCTGCGCCGCATTGATGCGCTCGAGGAAACCTTTAAAAGCCAAGATAATACCATCGACGGTAAGGCCGCTTTCGAACTTTCCGACACTTTCGGCTTCCCACTTGACCTTACGGCCCTTATTGCCCGCGAAAAGGGCTTGACAGTAGACGAAGAAGGTTTTAAGAAAGAGCTAGAAGCGCAGAAAGCTAGGTCGCGCAACGCCCAAGAGGCCGAGCAGAGCGACTGGACCATCGTGAACGCCGACGACGAGCAGCCAACTTTCGTCGGCTACGACCTCGAAGAAGCGCCGGCCCGCATCCTGCGCTACCGCAAACTGACGCAGAAAGGCAAAACCGAGTACCAAGTGGTGCTCGACCAAACGCCGTTCTACGCTGAGTCGGGCGGACAGATTGGCGACACGGGCTACATCGAGTCGGGCCTGTCGAAAGTGCGCGTGATTGACACGAAGAAGGAAAACAACCTTATCGTGCACACCGTTCTCGACCTGCCCGATGCTGAGGACCTAGGTGGCGAGTTCTTCGCCCGTATCGACCACGCCCGCCGCGAGTTGATTCGCAAGAACCATACGGCCACGCACTTGCTGCAAGCCGCGCTGCGCGAAGTGGTAGGCAGCCACGTGGCCCAGAAAGGCTCGTTGGTGAACGACAAGCTCCTGCGCTTCGACTTCTCGCACTTCACCAAAGTAACCGACGACCAGTTGCGCCAAGTGGAAACGCTCGTGAACCAGCGCATCCGGCAGCAAATCCCGCTCGACGAGCGCCGCAACGTACCGATCGACGAAGCCAAAAACCTAGGTGCTACGGCGTTGTTCGGCGAGAAGTACGGCGAGTTCGTGCGCGTTATCACCTTCGATCCTAACTTCTCGGTGGAGCTCTGCGGTGGTACCCACGTGCGCACTACCGGTGACATTGGCTTCTTCAAAATAACGGCGGAAAGTGCCGTGGGTGCCGGCGTGCGCCGCATCGAAGCCGTGACGGCGGAGGCTGCGGAGAACTTCGTGCAAGCGCAGCTCGACCAACTCACGGCCGTGCGCGAAGCCCTCGGCAACCCACAGCATTTGCTGACGAGCATCCAGAAGCTGAGCGAGGAAAACACCACGTTGCGCAAGCAGCTAGAGCAATTTGAACTGCAAAACGTAACGGCGCAGAAGGAGCAGCTAGCTGCCCAGGCGAAAGACGTGCACGGCGTTAAGTTCTTGGCGGCCAAGGTGAACGTGTCGTCGGCCGACTTGCTCAAGAAGCTAGCCTACGATCTGCGTCAAGCGGTACCTAGCCTCGTGGCCGTACTCGGCGCTGAAATTGACGGCAAGCCGCAACTGGCTGTGATGCTGGACGACGAAGTTGCCAAAGCTGGTAAGCTCAACGCTTCGACGCTAGTGCGCGAGCTGGCGAAGGAAATTCAGGGTGGGGGCGGTGGTCAGCCGTTCTTTGCTACTGCTGGCGGTAAGAACGCGGCTGGCCTGGATGCTGCTATTGCCAAGGCGGAAGAATCAGTGAGCAAGAGCCTTGCATAAATTAAAATAAGATCAAAGTAGAAGGCTAGTTCCTTCATCTAGCAAGCGTTAGGTGAAGAAGCTAGCCTTCTACTTTTTCAAACCTTTGGATAGCTCCTTCACGAGATAGATATTGCTTCTCTAATACTAGATTATTCTATGAATAACTTTGAGAGGTTACTGTTGGGTTTTGGAATGTGCATGCCTCTGTTCTGCAAGGCACAAGTAATACCCCAGTCTAGGGTGGTTTACTATGATAAGAAAGGCGACGAAGTATTATCGCGCCAGCAGGCCGCTCGCTGGTCGCAGCTAGTGTATCGGGACAGCGTAGGTGGCGTAGTACGGAATTATGCCGCCCCCAGCGGGCGTCTCACCGACTCCACACAGTTCGCCCACATTCGCAAGCACATTGAACACGGTACAGCAGTACATTTTCGGGAAAATGGGGCTGTATGGTATCGGGAACAATACAGTAATGATTCTTTGCGCCAACGAGTTGTGTACCACGTAGGTGGCAAGTTGAAGCGGCGAGAGGAGTACGACAAGCGAGGAAACCGCACGGTAGAAGAATGCTTTAAAGAAAATGGAGAGTCAGCCAAATTCTTCGAATTCTCGCAAATGCCTACTTATCCAGGAGGCGTTAATGCGTTATTGCGCGATATTTCCGAAAATACTCGGTACCCAGCAGGCGCTTTACGGGGTGCTACGCAAGGGAAGGTATTGGTAGGTTTTACGGTAGACAAAACAGGACACGTTCGCGATGTGAATACCAAAAGCAACATGCCAGCCTCGTTGCGAAAAGCTGCCGTGCAAGCGGTGGAGAGGTTGCCGAAAACTTTAACTCCAGGTACGCAAGATGGAGAGCCAGTGGAGGTGCATTTTGTCGTGCCCGTAACTTTCTCCATCAGATAGGTTTATGATATGAGAGCCAGCCTATTGAATGCGTGAAGCTAGGCTAACCTCTCTTTTCAAAAAAAAGCCTACCTTTTCCAGTAAAGCCAGGCACTTATGGAACTGCACCGCAT
This sequence comes from Hymenobacter crusticola, assembly GCF_002154225.1. GTDB lineage: Bacteria > Bacteroidota > Bacteroidia > Cytophagales > Hymenobacteraceae > Hymenobacter > Hymenobacter crusticola. The sequence goes on along the minus strand of NZ_MTSE01000003.1, from coordinate 677,455 downwards.
CTCCGACGTCGTAACGGCCATCGACACCATTGTGCAAACCTGCGAGCAGACGCAGAACCGAGCGGGGTACTTTGCCGCTTTGTATAAGCGCATGACGATGGCCGTAGCGGAAGGTATTAGGGCTGGGGCATTTGAAGACGGTGCCCGCATGGAACAGCTGGACATCGTGTTTGCCCGGCGCTACCTAGAGGCCTGGCAGGCGTACGGTCAGAAAGCCGCGTGCAGCGCCTCGTGGAAATACGCATTTGACGGCTGCCTTAATCAGTCACTTACCGTCATTCAGCAACTGGTGCTCGGCATCAACACGCATATCAACCTAGACCTAGCTATTGCCGCCGCAGTTGTCGCGCCGGGCTCGCAAATCAAGGCGCTGAAGAACGATTTCGACCGCATCAACGACGTGATTACCTCCTTGATGGACGATATTCAGAAGTGCTTGGAGGAAGTATGGCTGCCTATGCGCTGGCTTACTCGCGTGGCGGCTACCCAACAAGCCAGCGTGCTCAACTTCAGCATCGGGGTGGCCCGCAAAACCGCTTGGGCCAATGCCACGTTGCTGGCCAATATGAACCATCAGCAGCAACGCGCGCACATTGCTACAATGGATACAATGGTGTATAACTTAGCTCGCAAAATCATCAATCCTGGGCTAGGTCCGCAACTAGTATTAAGCCTAATTCGCCGGACGGAGTACGAGGATACCGCCCGCACTATCCGGCTGATTGATACGACGGTGGTTAACTAATCTAGGTGTGCCAATAGTTAAAGCCTCGCTTTTCAATACAGTTATAAAGGCTTATAAACCATTTGCATAACCGTGGCGTTAACTCGGTTAATGTTGCTTATTGATCTTTGGGCACATAGGGTAATTTCTACATACAACGGCCTCGCCTTTTGAAAGGAGTTTGCATATTGGGGTATCTTGCTTTTCTATTAAGAAAAATAAAAGCGCGCTAGCCTTACCTTAGCACCCAAAATCAACGAAATCTGCTGATTCAGCGGAACTCTGTGATTCAAACCATATGGACGAAACGATCAAAGCTAAATACCAGCCCGTTATCGGTCTGGAAGTACACGCGCAATTGCTCACGCACAGCAAAATGTACTCATCGGATGAGAATGAGTACGGCGCCCTGCCTAACAACAACCTGAGTGTAATTACCCTAGGCCACCCCGGCACGCTTCCCCGCGTGAACCGCACGGCCGTGGACTACGCCATTAAGATGGGCCTGGCTACGAACTGCCAGATCACGCGCAACAACATTTTTGCCCGTAAGAATTACTTCTATCCCGACCTTCCCAAGGGGTACCAAATCACGCAGGATAAAACACCAATCTGCACCGCCGGTCACGTCGATATTCGTCTGCCCGATGGCACCGAAAAGAAGATTGGCCTGACGCGCATTCACATGGAGGAAGACGCGGGCAAGTCGATGCACTTGGCCGGCGAGGTGGAAACCCTCGTGGACCTGAACCGCGCCGGTGTGCCGCTCATCGAAATCGTATCGGAGCCGGACATTCGCAACGCCGACGAAGCCTACGCTTATCTGGTAGAAATCAAGAAGTTGGTGGAGTACCTAGGGGTTTGCGACGGCAACATGGAGGAAGGCTCTCTGCGCTGCGACGCCAACATCTCGGTGATGCTGAAGGATGCCAAGCAATTCGGGATGAAAGTGGAGGTGAAAAACATGAACTCCTTCCGCAACGTGCAGCGCGCCATCGACCACGAAATCGAGCGCCAGATTGCTATTTTGGAAGCTGGTGAGGAAATAACGAGCGAAACGCGCGGCTTCGACGCGGCCAGTGGCACTACTAACGGGCAGCGGAGCAAGGAGACGATGAACGATTATCGTTACTTCCCCGAGCCTGACCTCACGCCTGTGATCATCGACGACGCGTGGCTGCACCGCGTGCAGGCGGAGTTGCCAGCGTTGCCTCAGCAGCTCTATGCCCGCTTCACCGGTGAGCTAGGTCTGTCGGACTACGACGCCAACGTGCTCATCGACCAGAAGGAAGTGGCTCTGTTCTTCGACGAGCTCAGCCGCCTGACTACCAACGCTAAGGCCGCGGCCAACTGGGTGCAAGGCCCTCTGAAATCGTACCTGAACGAGCGCGCCGTGACGATGGAAGATTTTCCGCTCACCGCTCAGCACCTAGCTGATATTATTAAGCTCATTGATGAGAACAAAGTAAGCCATTCGGTAGCGGCCAAACAGTTGTTCCCATACTTGCTCGAAAACCCAACGCAAACGGCCGCCGCCGCGGCGGAGTCGCAAGGGTTATTGCAGCAGTCGGATGCCGGCGCGTTGGAGGCCTTGATTCAGCAGGTGCTCGACGCCAACCCAGCAAAGGTAGCCGAGTACCGAGCGGGCAAAAAGTCGCTTACGGGCATGTTTATGGGTGAGCTGATGAAGCTTACGGGTGGTAAAGCCGACCCCAAAGCAGCAAACCAACTACTACGTCAGAAACTAGATGCAGCGTAAGCCAATCAACTAAAAAGGCACTGAATACGAAAGCACAGGTTACTTAAAGTAGCCTGTGCTTTTTATTTATACCTTTCTCAAAACCAAATTATTATACTTATGCTACTAAAAATCTATTCGTCGTTGGCTGCCTTGGGGGCTGGAATGTTTTGTGCTGCTAATGGGCTAGGCAATGTCATGGGTGCGCCCGATGCTAGCTCAGCCACAGGGTATGAGTTACGTGGCACCTTGCTGAATGCGCCCGCAGGAACCAAGGTATTGATAAGCGATACGCGAGAAGGCCACCTTATACATTTAGATTCGGCTTATGCCGATGCGCAAGGCCAGTTTGTACTACGCGGACAAGTAGCGGAACCTGCTCTTTATCGTCTGACTGTAGGCGAAAAGAAGATGCTGTTCCCGCTAATGGTTCCGTTGGAGAACGGCGTGCAGTTGCGGCTAACTGGCGATGTTGTCCAACTGTCTAACTCTTATTGGCTTGAAGGATCAGCAGCAGCGGCGACATTGCTTCAATTTAGGGCTGCGCAAACCCAAGCTAGCTTCTACTATGTCAGTGCGATGCAAGAAAAGCGGCTTAAGGAGGGGATAGCTACGAGCCTAAAATCCAGTGACTTGCCGAAACCCGATGAGGGTTTGATGCAGATCAGCCGGGATGTTGCCACTGCCGCGAGGAAGAAGCTGATTCAGCAGCATCCCGATTCGTATGTTGCTGCTTTCGAGACAACCCTATTGATGCGGGATGGGAAACAGCGGGCGTTTACCGATTCTATGACCACTGCTTTTGAACGGACCTTACCGGCATCGCGCTACACCAAGATGCTAGCTAACTACCAGCAAAAGACGGCAACTACGACAGTTGGTCAGCTAGCGCCGGAAATTAAGCTAGCGGCCCCTGACGGAAAGAAAGTCGCCTTGTCGTCCTTGCGGGGTAAGTATGTGCTGGTTGACTTCTGGGCGAGCTGGTGCGGCCCTTGCCGGCAAGAAAACCCCAACGTCATTAAGCTATACCAGAAATACAAGGACAAGGGCTTTGAAATCTACAGCGTTTCCCTAGATGACTCGCGAGAAAAGTGGGTGAAAGCCATTGCTGCTGATGGCTTGCCCTGGAAGCAAGTGTCTGATTTGCAAGGCTGGAAAAGCGCGGCAGGAACCGCCTACGGGGTGGATGCTATTCCGCAAACCTTTCTACTTGACCCCAAAGGGCACATTGTAGCTAGAAATTTACGTGGCGCTGACCTAGAGGCCAAAATTGCTTCATTGTTGCGTTGACCAACTTAAAACAGCCAGGAACTAAGAGGCATTTTCTGCGTTGTAGAAATAATCATTGGCAAAGCAGAACACTACATTTTTCAGTTCCTGCCAAAATCGGCAACTTGCAACTTTAAATTCTGACCTTTGCACACTGATTTGCCGGTCCCTAGCTGGCCAATCCACCTGAGATGAAGCACAACATGAAAAGCATTCTGCTATTTGGCGCCCTGTTGGGCATGGTCAATGCTTGTAATAAAGCTACCCCGCCTAGTAGCTCAACCAGTGGCGGCTACGAAGTAAGCGGGGAGTTGACCAACGCACCCGCTGGCACGAAAGTGTACCTAGCCGAGCTAGGGGAAAACCAATTTCTCACCCGCGATACTGCGACGGTCGACGACAAAGGCCGCTTTACGCTTAAGGGCACTGCACCTGAGGCCAGCGTGTACCAGGTGAAGCTGAACGATGCTAACCAGGTGCTTTTGATGTTGAGCAATGGCAGCAACATCCAACTTAGTGGTGATGCCCAAAAGCTAGGTACTTCCTACTCGGTGCAAGGGTCCAAGGATTCTGAGCTTATGCAGCAGCTCACGCGTATTATGCAAAGCTCCAAAACGGCTATGAGCAAGCTGGAGCAGCGCTACGAGCAAGCCGCGCAGAGTGGCAAAACCGATTCGCTACAGAAAATTCAGGCAACAGCCTTTGCTATTCAGGCGCAGAACACCAAAGCTACCAAGCAGCTCGTGCGGCAGAACCCCAATTCGGTGGTTTCGGCATTCGTGGTAGGTAATCTATTGAACCCCGACGAAGAATTTACCTTCGCCGACTCGATGGCCACGCAGTTCCGGAAAAACTTGCCCGATTCGCGCTACACCAAGATCTTGGCCGCCAAGCTAGACCCCTTGCGCTCTACGGCCGTGGGGGTGGTAGCACCCGAAATCAAGCTTGCCTCCCCCGATGGCAAAGAAGTCGCCTTATCGTCGCTGCGGGGTAAGTACGTGCTGGTTGACTTCTGGGCGAGCTGGTGCAGACCTTGCCGCCAAGAAAACCCCAACGTGGTGCGCATGTACAACAAGTTCAAGGACAAAGGCTTCGCCATTTACAGTGTCTCCTTTGACCAGGACCGTGATAAGTGGCTCAAAGCCATTGAGAGTGACAAGCTCTCTTGGACTCAGGTATCAGATTTGAAAGGCTGGGAAAGCGCCGCTGGGCAAACCTATGGCGTGAAAGCCATTCCACAGACGGTATTGCTCGACCCACAGGGGCGCATTATCGCTAAGAACCTGCGTGGCCCCGAACTGGAGGCGAAGCTAGCTTCACTGATACCTGGCGCGTAGGTTCCAGAGCTTTCGTTTGTCGGCGCCAACGCCTACTTGTTGAAAGTGGGCGTTAGTAGAACCCCAGCAAGACGATACATCGATAGCTTTCACGATCAAAGTTATAGCCCGAGCCCTAGCGGGGCGACACCGAAGCTAGGTGTTGCCCCACTAGGGCTCGGGTCGTTCTTGCGTAATTTTTCTTCTACTATTCTGCCCTGCTGGGGCTGCCGTCAATAGCCCTAAGTCCTAGAAACCTAGCGCAGAAACATTCGCTGCATGGCTTGCCAGAGCAGCTTCTTGCGGCTGTTATCTTCTTCAATTAGCTCAATCTCCGCGGCCGGCAAATAGGCGACGTCGTTGACCAGCAATACCGGTTCGTAAAGCTGCGTTTTGTAGACGGCTACATCAAGCAGGTTTTTTCCGAAACCAATAATTTGCTTGGCGGCCAACGTTTGGCGTAAGGTGCTGAGTGCTACCGGTAAATGTGACTCCACATTAATCAGTACTACATCTTCTACAATCAGCCGAATAGCTTTTAGAACGTTGTTTAGGAACACGTTCTTGGGCAAGCGCTGAAACCGCACCGGATCTAAGCGCACCAGAATGATCAGTCCATTTGGATTGCTGCCGAGGGTAGAAAATGGCGTGCTAGCTACCGGCGAAGAGGTGGCGGTAGGTTGGCGTGGAGCACTGGGCACCGGCGCTGGCGGAGGCGTGGGCACTGGTGAAGGTTCGGGCGCTTGCTTTGGCGCCGGCGTTGGGCTCGACTGTAGGTTCAAGCCGGCTAGCGAGGGTAGCTTGCTTGGCGCTGGTGGTACGACCGGTGGAGTTGGTTTTGGAGTAGGAGCCGCAACTGTTGCCACAGGGCTAGGTTGCGGGGTGGCTACAACTGGTAGCGGAACAATGGGCGGCACGGCCGCTGCTACCACAGGCGCAACCGGAGCCAATAACTCCGTAGCCGGCTCTTCTACCACGTAGAGCGACGTGTTAGTGTAGAACGTTGAGAAAAAGGCTAAAGCGGCCTGCTGATCCACGGAATACAGAGTTTATTCGAGTTCAAAAAGAGCTTTTAGCTCGTTGGCGTCGCGGGGATGTAGCCGTCCGGCGAGCACTAGGCGCAACTGACGCCGACGTAATGCACCTTCGTATAAGTTGACTTCGTTCTCAGTTTCCGGAACGGCCTCTGGCACATCAATCGGGCGGCCCGACTGATCCACGGCCACGAAGGTAAAGAACGCCTCGTTCGACTTGAACTTGGTGCCATTAGGCACATCCTCCGACCAGGCCTCAATGTGCACTTCCATCGACGAGCTGAACGCCCGTGTAACTTGCGCCTGCAAAGTAATTACGCTACCTAGCTTGATGCCTGCCTGAAAGGACACGTTATCCACGGAAGCCGTAACGACAATGCGGTTGGAATGGCGTTGGGCGGAAATAGCGGCAGCAATGTCCATCAGGTGCATCATGCGGCCGCCCATCAGGTTGTTGAGCGTATTGGTATCGTTGGGCAGCACCAACTCGGTCATAATTACGAACGAGTCTTTAACGGGCTTCTGTTTGCGCATTCAGGTGAGAGTTATTCAGCAGAGAAAAGAGAGGCAAAGATAGGGGAGTTCGGTTTCAGAGAATCGTCTTCTAAAAAGTACTAAGCCGGTAGCAATTAGGAGTAGCTCGTCCAGTTGTATCATATTGGGTGAGCTCTGGTAACACTTGTTGCGTCAATCAGCTTCTCCGTAAAATAGCGTTTTAAGGCACTAGGATGTCCCAAAAAGTATAGTGCAATTCGTTGTCTGTCCATTGCGCAACAGTTGGATCATTAGTTCACTTGGTTCCTGTTCAACCCACAAGAAGAACGCTAGTCTATAGCCGCTGCCATCTTTGCATATACTGACAGTGCCTCGTAAGCAGAAGCTGGCGGAGTAGTTAAATGGCCAGGATATAAACGAACTGCTTCAGCAACTCAAGAGGCTTGTAGCCGATCTTGATGAAAGCTCAGATCAATGACGGCTTGATAGTCTTCAGCAAATCAACACATTACTTGATTGATGAACTAAGATGAAGGTGCTGCATCGCATCGTTCCGAAAAGTTTGAGCGTGTTCAGTAGCCTCACCCTTGCCACCCTGCTTTCCCCAGCAGCGGTACGAAGCGAAACTCCTCAAACACTTCCCGCGAAAACTCCGTCTCGGTTTCGCGCACTACGCGCATCATACGCTGCACCTGCGCATCGCCAACCGGAATAACCAACGCCCCGCCAACACGCAACTGGTGCAGCAGCGTTCGGGGAATGTTGGGCGAGCCGGCCGTAACCAGGATCTTGTCGAAAGGAGCGTGGTTGGGCAGGCCCAAGGAACCGTCGCCGCAGAAGAGGTGGGCCGACTGGTGCATGCCAGCTAACCGGCGCCCGGCGCGCTCAAACAGGACCGGTTGGTACTCAATGCTGTAGACGTGAGGCGTAAGCTGAAGCAACACACAACACTGGTAGCCCGAACCCGTCCCGATTTCTAGCACCCGCTCGTGCCGAGCTAGGTCCAGCAGTTGGGTTTGGTAAGCCACTGTGTAGGGCTGGGAAATGGTCTGACCTTCCCCGATAGGAAACGCTTTGTCCTGGTAAGCGTGCTCTTGAAAAGCAGATTCAAAAAACAAATGGCGCGGTACGGTAGCCAGAGCGGCCAGCACCCGCTCGTCGTGGATGCCTTTGCGGCGAAGCTCGGCCACCAACGTGCGCCGCAACCCGCGGTGGCGGTAACTATCAGCGTGCATGTGGGAAGAGTGGAAAGGGCATTGTCGGGTTCCGGTTTATTGCCCTACCTTTGCGACGGTGCAAGGCGGACGAAAAAGGCCCGCAGCGCAGCACCAGCCGCGAAATTACGGCTTCCATCTCACAAATCAACTTGCCTGCCGGGAGTAGCCGGCCGGGCTGCTACCACCCTTGATCCGTACCTTCCAAAAACTGAAGCTAATAGGCGCCGATTTCGGAGCGGCGCTGTTGGCCTGGATTTGCTTCTTTTTGCTGCGCAAGTACTTGCTCAGCGAATTAATGGACGGGTACCACTTCACGGAAAGCGCCTTCTTCTTCCTGGCGGGCTCGTCCGTGATGATTGCGGTGTTCTGGACGGTGCTGTACGTGCTGATCGGGGAGTACCAGAATATTTTCCGCAAGTCGCGCCTAGCGGAAATCATTCGGCTAGGTCGGGTTTCGGCAATCGGCGCCATCATCATTTTCTTTGTCCTGCTGCTGGATGACGAGGGTGTGAAGAATTACCAGCTTTATTATAAGACCATTACGGCTTATTTTCTGCTGCACTTCTCCATCACGGCTATTTTGCGCACCTGGGCTGTTTCGAGCGTACAGAAACTAGTGTACAGGGGCGACATTTCCTTTAATACGCTGCTAGTGGGCTCCAATGCCCTGGCCCGCGACACCTACCACGAACTACAGCGCACTGGACGCCACCTCGGGCTGAAGCTCATCGGCTTCGCGCCTGTCGGTGACACCGTCGACCCGGAGCTAGCGGCGGAGCTGCCGGCGCGTGGGTCTTACCTACGGCTCCCCGCCCTGATTCGGGTGCTGAAAATTGAGCAGGTCGTCATTAGCATCGAGCCCAGTGAGCACCGCATGATCCAGGAGATCTTAACCTTGCTCGAAGGCACACCCGTGCGCGTAAGTATTCTGCCGGACTTGTATCAGATGCTGCTAGGGTCGGTGAAGGTGAACCATTTGTTTGGAACTCCACTCATCGAGATTAAGCATGATTTGTTACCTCTGTGGCAAGAAGTCACCAAGCGGGTCTTCGACGTGGTGCTGTCGGCGCTGTTTCTGGTTTTCGCCTGGCCTGTCTATGCCTTCACGGCCATCATGGTGAAGCTTTCCTCGCCGGGGCCGGTGTTCTACTCGCAAGAGCGCATTGGACGGCACGGTGTGCCTTTTCGCATCGTTAAGTTTCGCTCGATGTACGTGGATGCTGAGCAAATGGGACCTGCCCTCAGCTCCGACCACGATCCGCGCATTACTTCGTGGGGCCGCTTTATGCGTAAGGTCCGGCTCGATGAATTGCCGCAGTTCTGGAACGTGCTAAAGGGTGACATGAGCCTTGTTGGTCCGCGCCCCGAGCGGCAGTTCTTCATCGACCAGATTGTGAAAGTAGCGCCTCATTATCGCCACCTGCACCGGGTGCGCCCCGGCCTTACGAGCCTAGGTCAGGTGAAATACGGCTACGCCGAGACCGTCCCGCAGATGGTGGAGCGCCTCAAGTTCGACATTCTCTACATCGAGAACATGAGCCTGGCCATGGACTTCCGCGTGTTCCTTTACACGCTGAAAATTATTTTGGAAGGAAGAGGAAAATAGTCATTTACCATCTACCATTTAGCTTCTAACAGTTGTTGTGTTTCCACAAGGAGCAGAAGCCTGTCAGAATTGTTAAATGGTAACTGTTAACTATTAACTGAAAAATGTTCACCGGAATTATAGAAGCCCTAGGTACCGTAACGGACGTGCGCACTGAGGGTACCAACCGCCACTTTACCATTGCTTCGCCTTTCGCGGCGGAGCTGCAAATCGACCAGAGTGTGGCGCATAATGGTGTGTGCCTGACAGTCGTAGCCGTTGACGAAGCGGCTGGAACGCACGTGGTGACGGCTATCGACGAGACGTTGCAGAAAACTAATCTAGGTCATTGGGCGCCCGGCAAGCGCGTGAACTTGGAGCGTTGCCTCTCGGCCAATGGCCGTTTCGATGGGCACATCGTGCAAGGCCACGTCGACCTGACGGCCGTGTGCCAAAGCGTAGAAGATCAAAACGGCAGCTGGCTCTATAGCTTCCGTTATGAGCCGGGCCCCGGTCGCGTGACGGTGGAGAAAGGTTCGATCTGCATCAACGGCACCAGCCTCACCTGCTTCAATAGCACCGACGATAGCTTCTCGGTCGCCATCATTCCCTACACCTACGAGCACACCACCTTCCAGGACCTAGCTCCCGGCGACACGGTGAATTTGGAATTTGATATCGTAGGTAAGTACGTGGCAAAATTGTTGGGTAAATAGCTAAACTGATTGGCAGGAGTTGCGTAGCAAGTAGAAGATCAACTTGTTACTGCCATGTCTAAGTCTAAGCGAGAACTAATCGAGCCCACGCCCGGCGACAAGCGCTACGTGCGGCGCAATGCCCGCGGCCAATTTACTAGCGAAGTAGACCTACACCGCTCTCTCTCGGGCGACGACCGGGTTAACTCTAAGATAACCAGCAAACCAGGCCAGGGTGACCGGGGAGATGGGCACACGGGCGGGCGTAAACCCACGCGCTAACGTATGTCGACTACAGGAAAGCCGCTGCTACGCTACGTAACAGCGGCTTTCTTGTGAATACTTAGCTCAAGTTTGAGTCTGTATCTTTTCAGATGCCAACTAACGTCGATGGGTATTCTAATTTATTACCTCGGCGGATGAAGAGAACAAAACAGGCGCCTTATCGGAAGCCAGTTTCTGCGCAGAGGCTGTTGTAGCTTGCCGAAGCAGGCGAAGAATAGACTGCGTTTCCAGAGTCGTTGGAGCTACGAAATAGAACCTAGGTTCTTGCCGTGCGTGGATTCCACAAGGTTAGGCCACCACCGAGCGGCCCCAAGGCGGTAGAGAGTAGCCGAAAACCAAGCTAGCAAGCTGCCCAATGTGGCGCCAGCTAGCACGTCGGAGGGGTAGTGGGCAGCGAGGTACATGCGGCTGTACGACACCAGAATAGCCCATACCAGCAATAGCACATTCGCTACCCAATAACGGCGTGGCAACACAAGCCACAGGAATACGACCAGCGCAAAAGAATTCGCTGCGTGCGACGACAAAAAGCCAAACTGCCCACCGCAGCCGTTCGCTAAGTTCAGTGAGGCCGATAGCATGGGGTCGTGGCAGGGGCGCAGCCGGGCGAAATATGGCTTAAAGAACCGGCTTGATATAGCGTCGGCTAGGCCCACACTTACACCCAGCAGCGGCAGCAGTAGCAGCGCCCGTTGCCGGTAAAAGTAGCTGAGCACTATTAGGATAACAAAGTACGCTGGAAACCAAACGAAGCGCTCTGAGAAAAACACCATCCACTTATCCAGCAGCGGTGAATGATGGTTGTTGGCAGCTACTAAGAGCCAGCGGTCCAGGGCTTTTAACGACTCAATCAAGGGTAGTGAAATTCTCGGCGGGTAAGGTAGCCCAGTTCACGCCTTTGCGTAGCCAGGCTAGGGTGGTCGCCTCGGGCGAGCCGGGCGCGGGCTGAAGGTTGTAATGCCACTCGCAGCGCGGGGGCAGGCTCATCAGGATACTCTCGGTGCGCCCGCCGGTCTCTAAGCCAAAGCGCGTGCCACGGTCAAATGCTAGGTTAAACTCGGCGTAGCGGGCGCGCCGTACCAACTGCCATTTCTCCTCCGCTTCTCCAAAAGGAAGGGCTTGATTTTGGCGCATCAGCTCCGTATAAATCGGCCCAAATGCGTCGCCCACGTCCCGCACGAAGGCAAATAGCTGCTCGGCAGTTCCTTCTTTGCCAACGGTCAGGCGGTCGAAGAAGATGCCGCCCACGCCGCGGGTTTCCTGGCGATGGGGCAAGAAGAAGTAGTCGTCGGCCCACGCCTTGAAGCGTGGGTAATAGCCAGAATCATGGCGCGCGCACACCGCTTGCAACTGCTCATGGAACCAGCGAGCCTGCCGCTCGTCCACGTAGATGGGCGTCAGGTCGATGCCGCCGCCAAACCACGCTTCCCCGTTGCCGGCCTCGAAGTAGCGCACATTCATATGAACGATTGGCACGCGAGGGCTACGCGGGTGCATCACCACCGACACGCCCGTGGCGAAGAATGCCGGGTTAGGCATCAGCAGCACCTTGGCCGCTTGGGCGCTCATCTCGCCGTGCACAGCCGAAAAACCTACGCCGCCTTTCTCCAGCACGGCGCCGCCTTCCAGCACGCGTGAGGTACCGCCACCGCCACCGGGCCGCTCCCACACATCGGCCTGAAAGCTAGCTTGGCCATCGGCCGCCTCTAGCTGGGCGCACAAGCGACGCTGAAAATCACGCATCCAGTCTTCAACGGTAGCACGCAGGCCAGAAGCAGGAGCGAGGGAAGGCGAGGAGGTAGGGTATTCCACGGCGGGGCTAGTAGGTGTTATGGGAAAGTGCGCGAGCTAAGAGCAACGAAGTTAGGCCAGCATCCAAAAAGACGCAGTACGAACGTTGTAGGGCTCCAAGCCACCCGGTATTAACCGCTCACGCACCGAAGCAGCGTGGCAAGTACCCGCAAAATTACGCAGAAAACGCCGCTGCTCGCTGATAATAGCGGGGAAGCCGTAAATTCGTTCCGTTCTATTTCCGTCGATGTCCACCCCATCTAATCCTCCTTTCGAGTCCAGTTTTACGCCGCAGCCTGCTGCCCGACTCGCCGAAGCACCCGACCGCAACACACTCCTGCGGGCTTATCGCCTCATGCGCACGGCCGCCGAGCTAGCTCATCTTTATGAAGAGAATAAGGCCGTTACGGGCCGCTACGTGCACGCCACCGCCCGGGGCCACGAGGCCATTCAGCTAGCCGCGGCTTTTCACCTGCGCCCCACCGACTACGCCGCGCCCTACTACCGCGACGATGCCTTGCTGCTGGGCCTTGGCCTGACGCCTTACGAGCTCATGCTTCAGCTTATGGCCAAGGGCAATGATCCTTTTTCCGGCGGCCGCACCTACTACGGCCACCCTGCGTTGCGCCGTTCTGGCTTTCCTCTCATTCCGCACCAAAGCTCCGCCACGGGTATGCAAGCCATTCCGGCCACGGGCATGGCGCACGGACTGAAGTATTTGGAAAGCCAGGGGCTGAGAAGTGTTGGGCTGGAAACGCTAAATGCTGAGTTGGATCTTACCTCAAATGCGACACCTAATCATTCACTTAGCGCTTCCTATTCAGCGCCTGCCACTTCCCCCGTGGTGCTGTGTTCCATCGGCGACGGGGCCATGACGGAGGGAGAGGTGTCGGAGGCCTTGCAGATGGCGGTGCTGCATCAGTTGCCCATCATTTATTTGGTGCAGGATAATGACTGGGGTATTTCGGCCACGAGCCGCGAGATGCGCGCCATGGATGCGTATGAGTTTGCTGCGGGGTTCAAAGGCCTGCACCGCTTGCGCGTGGATGGGGCCGACTTCAACAATAGCTACGTGGTACTGGCCAAGGCCTTCGAGTACGTGCGCCGCACCCGTGGACCGGTGCTCGTGCACGCCAAGTGCCCGCTGCTCGGCCACCACACCAGCGGCGTGCGCCGCGAGTGGTACCGCGGCGACAACCTAGCTGCCCACGTGCTGCTCGATCCGCTGCCGCGCCTGCACCAGCATCTGCTGCACCTAGGTATCAGCGAAGCCGAACTGCAACAGCTGACGGAGGAAGTGCGGGCGTTAGTAGCGACCGACTTCCAACGCGCCCAAGCCGCGCCCGGCCCTGACCCTGCCACCTTCGCCGACCACGAGTTTGCCCCGCCCGCCGTTACCGAAGAAGCCGGGGAGCGCACCCCTAATGGCGCGGCGAAAGTGCTCATGGTGGATGCCGCCCTGCACGCCGTGGATGAGATCTTAAGTGAATTTCCAGAGGCGTTGCTCTACGGTCAGGATGTGGGTGGTGAGCTAGGAGGAGTGTTCCGCGAAGCTGCTTTGCTGGCTAAGAAGTACGGCGACACCCGCGTGTTCAACACGCCCATTCAGGAAGCGTACATCGTGGGTTCGACGGCGGGCATGTCGGCGGTGGGAGCCAAGGCCATCGTGGAAATTCAGTTTGCCGATTATATCTGGCCGGGCTTGAACCAGTTGGTGGAAGAACTGAGCAAATCGTGCTACCTAACCAACGGGCAATTTCCGGTGCAGTCCTTGATCCGGGTGCCAGTTGGCGCTTATGGCGGCGGCGGGCCCTACCATTCGGGCTCGGTAGAGAGCACATTGCTCACGATTCGGGGCATTAAGGTGGTATACCCCAGCAACGCCGCCGACATGAAAGGCCTGTTGCGGGCGGCGTTCCTCGACCCAAACCCCGTGGTGCTGCTGGAGCATAAAGGGTTGTATTGGAGCAAAGTACCGGGCACGGAAGACGCCAAAACCATCGAGCCGGCGGCTGGCTACGTGATTCCTCTGGGCAAGGCTGCCATTGCTCAAGCTGCCGACCCAGAGCAACTCCGTCGCGGTGCTACCTGCGTGGTGATTACTTACGGAATGGGCGTCTACTGGGCCAAAACGGCTAGCCGGGCTTTTGCCGGACAAGTGGAGGTTCTGGACTTGCGTACCCTCAACCCGCTCGACTTCGACGCGGTGGAAATGGCTGTACGCATTCACAGCAAAGTGCTGGTGCTCACCGAGGAGCCACTCATGAACTCTTTTGCCGAGTCGCTGGCCGGCCGCATTCAGCGCACTTGCTTCTGGGAACTCGATGCGCCCGTGTTCATGCTTGGGGCAGCCAACCTGCCTGCCATTGCCCTCAACGTTGACCTAGAGCGCCAAATGTTGCCCACAGCTGAAAAAGTAGCTGCCGCCTTGGACGAGCTGTTAAAGTTTTGATAGGTAACTAGCTAATGGCTGACTTGTTGAATAGCTAAATGGTGCGCTAGGAATAGAGCTCAACCATTTAGCTATTCAACAAGTCAGCCATTCAACCTAGAATGGATACCCAATACCTAGGTTGAAAGCCGTGGGGGAGTCCTGGTTGATGTTGTTGGGGTTGCCGCTACGCAAGCTGAACTTACGCAATACCCAGTTGCTGCCTTCGGCGGAGGGGTCGTAGACCTTGGTGGCAATATCCAAGCGCAGAATCAGGAAGGTGAAATCCAGGCGAATGCCGATGCCGGAGCCCACGGCAAACTGCTTGTAGAACTGATTGATCTTGAATTCGGCGCCTTGCCGAAACTCGTTTTTCTGCAAGCTCCACACGTTGCCGAAGTCCGTGAAAAGCGCGCCCTTAATGAAGCTATACACCGGGAACCGGTACTCAAGGTTCCCTTCTAGCAAGACCTCACCAGGCTGCTCTACGTTGTAGTTGCGAAGCAGCACCGACTGTCCATCTTGCTCTACGTTGTACTTGGTCGCATAACTGCCCGGACCTAGGCGTCGGGGCCGCCAAGCGCGTACACTGGAAGCACCGCCGGCAAAAAAGTATTTGTCGTAGGGAATGATGTACTGCTGAATCTTTGTGGTTTCACCTGTTTCCGGATTAGTGCGGTCAACAGTTGTGCTGCTCAGCGCGTGCGCAACGCCCCCGTTGAAGCGATACACGAAGAAGGATTGCGGAGCTAGCTTTATATAACGTCGGTAATCGACGGCCAGCCGCGCGAAGTTGTACACCTGAATATTCCGGTCGTTGAGTATTCCTTGATACAAGGACCGCGTTAATCCTCCTATTTCTGCAAAGAGGCGGTAGTAGCGGGCATCGCGCGTTTGGTTGAAGTCGTTGGAGTTGTAGAGTGAGGTAGCGTTCATACTCGGTACGAACTGCTGCGTGAAGCTACGGATAAGCGGGCTGCCGGTCAGGGCCAGCGAATCAAGTTGCTTCTGAAAATAAGGTGCAATCCGGCTGGCGTTGACCAAGCTCAAATCGACTGGGGTCAGCACGTATTGATGGTAGGCGGAGCGCTGCCAGATATAATCGTAGGTGCCCTCCAGGTTGGTGCGCGTGTACTCGGGGCGCCGCACGTAGGTATAGGTGCCGTTGAAGCGCGTTTTCGGGTTGTAGCGCGTCAGGTAGCGGTTCGGTTGCCACGGCACCAGGAATTGTGGCAGAATCAGGCTGACGTTTGCTCCTAGCTGCGTCGTTAGAACGGGGCTGCCAGTAAGGCGGTTATATTGGCCCTCGAAACCTGCCCTGACCCCTAGCTCTAGTACCTCTGCTCCCCCAAACACGTTACGAATCTTGAGGCGAACGTTCGTAAATGGCCCTAGCAAGGTCGATACG
Source organism: Hymenobacter crusticola (assembly GCF_002154225.1). GTDB lineage: Bacteria > Bacteroidota > Bacteroidia > Cytophagales > Hymenobacteraceae > Hymenobacter > Hymenobacter crusticola. The sequence goes on along the minus strand of NZ_MTSE01000003.1, from coordinate 661,467 downwards.
TACGTAGCGCCTAGCTCTGTCGTTTCCTGGTACTTTTTCGTCGGGGAGGCATTGATAAACGCATCAAGCTGCCGAGTGGTGGTGTCGCCTTCGGTGGTGCGTACCCGGCGGTAGCTCACCGTGTTGAAGCGGAAAATGTCGAGGTCGGCGAGCTGACGCTGGGTAAGAATGGTATTCTGAAGATTATAGCGCTGGTTGGGCCGAATCGCAAGCTTGCGGTCCAAGACCTTCGTGCTAAAGCGGTGCTTGTAAGCTAGGTAGCGCACCGAGTCGCGCACAATCGTGTCGCGCGTAACGCCGAAGCGTGTAACCCCGGCATCCGTCAGGAAGTTAACGTCGCGGATCGTATAGATATGGTGGGGCTCATTCGGGCCGGGATTAGTAATGAACGTGCGTAGGCGCACCGTGCCAGGCGTATAGCTGGTATCGGCTTCTAGGGTGATGTATTGGGAGCGAAAATCGTAGTAGCCCGAGTTCTTGAGTAACGTTTCGAGGCGGGAGCGCTCCTGCCCAATTACTTCCTCGTTGTAGCGGTCGTGCAGGCGCAGCAGCGAGGCCGCCTGATTGGCCAGCACGAGGTGGGCCACCGCCGAATCGGCAATGTCGTAGTCGAGGCGCTCGTAGGTGAAGGGTTTCCCTTCCGTTACGTGCAGCGTAACCGTTACCTGTCGATCTTCCACGGTATCGGTGGCCGATACGTGGCTGCGAAAAAAGCCTTGTGATTTTAGAAAAGTGCTGATTTGCTGCACTGTAGCGCGCGTGCGGGCGGTGTCGTATACCACTGGGGCCTCCCCAATACGCATAATGGCGTTGCCCTTGTCCAAGGCGAGCTGGTGGCGCTGCACGTGTTGCTCGCGCTTGGTCAGCAGCTTGCCAACCTTCACCGAATCGGGGCGGGCAGCCTGAATTTTAGCGTCGAACTTGCGCTGGTCTTTGTTGATCTCCCGGCGAATACGAACCGAGTCGTAGAACAGCGTACCAAACTGGTAGATACCTAGCTTGGGCAGCGGAAACTTGGAATTAGGCTTCTGCTGGTACAGGGCTTCGAGGCGTTCCTCACTGGCTTGCTTCACGCCTTCCAGCTTGACTTTGCTCAGCAAGTTCTGCCCCGGCCGAAGCAGGCGAATAGGCGAGCAGCCGACCAGCAACACCAAGGCCAGCCCGGTGAGAAGCCCGCGCCAGTCTGCCTGGGAAGAAATAACCCGCGCCCAACGGATCGAAAAAGGCAAGTTTGGTTTCAAAAGGAGTAGCGAAATACGTGCGCGTGCTGTACCGGCAATGGCACAGGCTCCGACCCGGCGTTTTTCTGCTGAACGCAGCAAGCGCGCTGGGCAGGTGCTAAGTTCCGAGATTTTGTTGAACCCTGCCGCAATACTCTTGCCAGGTGAGCCATGAACTTTCGAGGAGTAAAGCCCCTAGGGTAGTGCAATGGTTATATAGCGTATATTAGGCAGGGCGGCTGGCTAAACGATAGTCAGCGCGATGCCTTGCTCTTCCAGCCGTTTTGCGTCTTGGTCGGCAATGCCTTTGTCGGTAATGACGCGGTGAATCTGATCCAGGCCACAAATACGACCGAAGCCACGCTTGCCAAACTTAGAAGAGTCGGCCAACACGATCGTTTCTTGGGCCGCGCGCATCATGGCCTGGTTTAGGCGAGCCTCGCTGATGTTGGTAGTCGTCAGGCCAAAGTCTAGGTCGAGACCATCCACGCCCAAAAATAACTTGCTGCACGACACATCGGCCAGCACCTGCTCGGCGTGGGGGCCAGTGACGGAAGACGAGCTATGGCGCAGATAACCACCTAGCTGCATTACTTCAATCTCGGGGCGCTGCACGAGTTCCAGTCCCACATTGAGCGCCGAGGTAATGACCGTCAGGGGTAAGTGCGGTGGAATAGCCCGGGCCAGCGCAACCAGCGTAGTGCCTGAGGCCATAATGACGGCCTCTTGCGCGCCGAGTAGCTGCGCCGCCGCGTGCGCAATACCTAGCTTTTCCTCCACGTTGAGTCGCTCTTTCTCATTCACCGGCCGATCCTTGATATACGGATTTTCGAGGGCCGCGCCGCCGTGGGTGCGGAAAAGCAAGCCTTTCTCTTCCAGCAGCCTCAGGTCCTTTCGAATCGTGACGGCCGAGACATTCAGCGCCTCGCAGAGGTCTGGAACTTCTACGTGCTTTTGCTCCTGCAAGCGCTGCAGAATGAGTTGGTGCCGTTTCATGCTAGGAGGATTCATCGGGTAAAAGTATCCAATTCGGCTTTGCCAACACCACTTTACACCTGGCCTATAGTTACTAGAGGTGCATGGAACTAAGCAGCGAGACACTCTTCCGCACGAAACCTGGTGCGAAACAATACGAAACTTATCAGGTGGAGTACCTCCTTCCTAAGAAACATCATTCCATCGTTGTATAATCTTCTAAGTGAGTATTAAGCAGTAGAAAGTGAAAAAAGCAAAATGAAACTTGTTTCGTTTAGTTTCGTTTTACATCTTTATAACAGCAAATGAAATTAATTAAAACAGATTAACGCTATGCGCAACGATAAGCCAACCGTTTCCTTTCGCCGCGAAGCTCTTTTGCAGCAGTTGGAAAGCCAGTTCACGTGGGATCTGATCGTGATTGGGGGCGGCGCAACGGGCCTAGGGGTAGCGCTGGACGCCATCAGCCGGGGCTACAAGACGCTGCTGTTGGAGCAAGTTGACTATGCCAAGGGTACTTCTAGCCGCAGCACCAAGCTGGTGCATGGCGGGGTGCGCTACCTAGCTCAGGGCGACATTGCCTTGGTGCGCGAAGCCTTGTATGAGCGCGGCTTGCTTCTCAAAAATGCGCCACACTTAGTTAAAAACCAAGACTTTATCATTCCGAACTACGAGTGGTGGGGCGGGGCATTCTATACCATTGGCCTCACCATGTACGATTTGCTGGCGGGCAAGCTAAGCCTAGGTTCCTCCGTGCATCTGAGTAAAAAAGAAACCGTGCAGCGCCTCCGCAACATCAAAACGGAAGGGCTCAAAGGGGGCGTGCTCTACCACGATGGACAGTTCGATGATGCGCGCCTAGCCATCAACCTTGCCCAAACGGCCATCGAACAGGGTGGCACGCTGCTCAACCATTTCGACGTACGGGGCTTGCTGAAGGATGCGCACGGCAACATTTCGGGCGTACGAGCGGCCGACCAGGAAACCGGCATCACCTACGAACTGCCCGCCAAAGCAATCGTGAATGCTACTGGTATTTTTGTCGATGAAATCCTGCAGATGGATAAGCCCGGTGCCAAGAAGCTGGTGCGACCAAGCCAGGGCGTGCATATTGTGCTCGACAAGTCCTTTTTGCCCGGCGACGACGCTATCATGATTCCAAAGACCGACGACGGTCGGGTGCTCTTCGCCGTGCCGTGGCACAACCGCGTGGTGCTCGGTACCACCGACACGCCCCTGAACGAGCACAGCCAGGAGCCGAAAGCCTTGGAAGAGGAAATCGAGTTCATCCTGCGCACGGCTGCTCGTTACCTCACCCGTGCCCCGAAGCGTAGCGATGCGCTCAGCATTTTCGCTGGCTTGCGCCCGTTGGCGGCACCACAGGGCGATTCGGCCAAAACCAAGGAGATTTCGCGCAGCCACAAGATTCTGGTTTCGGAAGCAGGGCTCATCACCATCACTGGCGGCAAATGGACCACCTACCGCCGCATGGGCCAAGACACGGTTGATAAGGCTATTGCCCTCGGGAAACTGCCTGCGGCGACAAGCCAAACGGCTCACCTAGCTATCCACGGCGCCCAAGAAACCACCGACCGCAGCAACCACCTCTACGTGTACGGCACCGATCAGCCCGCTTTGCAGCAACTCATGGCCGCCCAGCCGGAGCTAGCCGAGAAGCTAGATGAATCGTTGGAGTTCCTGAAGGCCGAAGTGGTGTGGGCGGCCCGCTACGAAATGGCCCGCACCGTGGAAGACGTGTTAGCGCGCCGGGTACGGGTGCTGTTTCTGGATGCCGAAGCTGCTATTCGGATGGCTCCAGAGGTAGCCGCATTGCTCGCGCAGGAGCTAGGCCACGATGCCCGTTGGGAGCAGGAACAAGTGACGCAGTTTCGCGCTTTGGCGCAAAACTACTTACTCCAGCCGCAGCCCCAACCTGTCCTCGTCACAGAAAAAGCGTAGCCGCTTTTTCTTCCGTGTATATTACCGCAAACGTTTTAGTTTTAAGCCCCACCAAGTAGCTGAGCAGGTGAGTAGCTGAGTAAACCGTTGAACGTCATTACTCATTCACTCACCTGCTCAGCTACTTGGAGCGAAGCTACTTAGCCACTCAGTTACTCTCTATGCAGCAGTTCATCCTCGCCCTCGACCAGGGCACGACCAGCTCCCGCGCCATTCTCTTCGATCAGAAGGGACACATCGTTTCGCAGGCGCAGAAGGAATTCACGCAGATCTTTCCCAAGCCAGGGTGGGTGGAGCATGATCCGCTGGAAATCTGGTCGACGCAGGCAGGTGTGGCGGCGGAGGCCACGGTGAAGACCGGGCACAACGGGAGCAACATCGCCGCCATTGGCATCACCAACCAGCGTGAGACGGTGGTAGTATGGAACCGCAAAACAGGCAAGCCGGTGTACAATGCTATTGTGTGGCAAGACCGTCGCACGGCCGAGTACTGCGACCAGTTGCGGGCGGAAGGGCAAGAGGAAATGATTCGGAACAAGACAGGCTTGTTGCTCGACGCTTATTTCTCGGCCAGCAAAGTGCGCTGGATCCTGGATAACGTGAAGGGCGCCCGCAAGAAGGCCGAAGCTGGTAAGCTAGCTTTTGGCACCGTGGATAGTTGGCTGATCTGGAACTTCACCCAGGGCGAATTGCACGTCACCGACGTGACCAACGCCTCGCGCACCATGCTCTTTAACATTCATTCTTTGACCTGGGACGACGAACTGCTGGCCCTGTTCGACATTCCGCGCAGTATGTTGCCCGAGGTGCGGCAGTCGAGCGAGGTATACGGCGAAACCAAAACAACCATTTTTGCCTCCAAAATCCCGATTGCCGGCATTGCCGGCGACCAGCAGGCGGCCTTGTTCGGGCAACAATGCATTAACCCAGGCATGGTAAAAAGCACCTACGGTACCGGCTGCTTCATGCTGATGAACATCGGTCCGGAACCCAGGGCTTCGCAAAATAACCTGCTGACTACCCTGGCCTGGAAGATTGATGGCAAGGTGCAGTACGCGCTAGAAGGCAGCATTTTCATTGCCGGGGCCGTAGTGCAGTGGCTGCGCGACAACCTCGGGATCATCAAAACCTCATCGCAGGTCGAGCAGCTAGCCAAGCAAGTCAGTAGCTCGGAGGGCGTGTACTTCGTGCCGGCGTTTGCTGGCCTAGGGGCGCCGCACTGGGACCCCTACGCACGCGGCGTGATCTTCGGCATGTCGCGCGCTACCAAAGCGGCGCACATTGCCCGGGCCGCTCTGGAAGCCATTGCCTACCAAACCCGCGACGTGCTCAAAGCCATGGAAGCCGACTCCGGCCTGCCCATCGCCGAGTTGCGCGTCGACGGTGGTGCAACCATCAACGAAATGCTGATGCAGTTTCAGGCCGACGTGCTGAATACCAAAGTAGTACGGCCACGCATGGCCGAAACCACCGCGCTTGGGGCCGCCTACCTAGCGGGCCTAGCTGTCGGCTACTGGAAAAGCTTCGCCGAGATTCAAGCCCTAGGTCATTCAGAAACAACCTACAACCCCAAGGCCAACCGGGCTGGTATTGACGAAGGACTCGAGAACTGGGACCGGGCTGTGCGCGCGTTGCAGGTGTGGTCGAAAGTGCCGCAGCCGGCATCCAAGCTTGCCCCCGTAGCGCCCGAACCCATGGTAGAATCCGCAACGGCCGATGTGCAATGATGAGTCCTGTTGTCGCAGAGTTCATCGGTACGGCAGTGCTGATTTTGTTGGGGGATGGGGTGGTGGCCAACGTGGTGCTGACTGATACGAAAGGTCATAACAGCGGCTGGATGGTAATCACCACGGCTTGGGCCTTGGCGGTTTTTGTGGGCGTAGTGATTGCCGGCCCTGCTAGCGGGGCCCATCTGAGTCCGGCCGTAACGGTGGGGCTGGCCGTGGCGGGTAAGTTCGCCTGGGCGCTGGTACCTAAGTATATAGGCGCGCAGCTTGCGGGCGGTTTCGTAGGTGCCGTGCTCGTGTGGGTGCTCTACAAAGACCACTTCGACCGCACCGCAGAAGCGGGGTTAAAGCTAGCCGTGTTCTGCACTGGCCCTGCCATCCGCAACCATCCGCTCAACTTGCTAAATGAAGTCATTGGCACTTTGGTGCTGGTGCTGGCCGTGTTTTACATTGCTGGAGCCGAAATCACGCCGACCCATACCCCCGTCGGACTGGGCTCAGTAGGGGCCTTGCCGGTGGCCCTGGTGGTGTGGGTGATTGGGCTGGGCTTGGGGGGCACTACGGGCTACGCGATAAACCCCGCCCGCGACCTAGCTCCGCGCCTAGCCCACGCGCTGCTCCCGATCCGCGGGAAAGGCTCGAGTGAATGGGGCTACGCCTGGATACCGGTAGTTGGCCCACTGATGGGAGCCGTGCTGGCGGCGGTGCTATATGGGCAGCTATAAGGCCTCAACCTAAATGCAGGCTCAGTACCTAGGTAGCGCGATGAGCTACTCAGAGTAATGTTTAGCAATGGATTGATAACCTATATGTCAGGAAAGCGAAAGCCCCGCCTAGGATTCCTAGGCGGGGCTTTCGCTTTCCTGACAAGAAGCTTTATCGGGGCGGTTAGTCAGGAAACTGGTTGCGGAAAGCAAATTCAGCTAGCGCCTTGCGTTTGCGTTGTGCCGTTTCGCGGGTGCGGAAAGGCTCATCCAATTGGTCGGGAGTTCCCACATACCCTAGGGCAATGAAGGCAACTGGCTCCAAGCCTTCGGGGAGGTTGAACACCTCGCGGGTACGAGCGATGTCGAAACCGCCTAGTACGTGGCCGTGCAAACCTAGGGCCGTGGCTTCTAGAAACAAGTTGGCGTTGGCGGCCCCCACGTCGTGCATAGCGGTGCGGTTCGGCTGCCCGTTATCGTAGTGCGTTTTCACGAGCGAGAGCATCAACACAGGAGCATGCTTAGCCCAAGCTTGGTTAGCTGGCAACAAGCAGCTTACCAAGCGTTCAAAAGCTTCCGTGTCTGCTTTGTGGGCGTAGATATAACGCCAAGGCTGCTCGTTCATGGCGCTAAAGGCCCAGGAGGCAGCTTCCAACACTTGCTCCAACGCTTCTGGCGCTACCGGTTGCGCCGAAAAGGCACGCGGGCTCCAGCGTTGACGGATCAGTTCGTGCACGGGATATGAAGTGGATGTTTCCATATTAAAAAGAGGCCCCAAATGGTGAAGGGCTGCTAAGTAAACCGTGATTTCTAAAGGAGAAGTGATGCACTAAGGAATCACTAGGCAAATATAATGTATATACATTAAATGTACATACATAGTTTCGTGTTATATGAAATATTTTTCTGGAAACTGCGCTACATGGCTTGTGTTTGCAGAAATCCTAGCCTCTATCGGTCCTTTTCGCGTAGAGAGCAGAAGCAAGTGTTCTGCTTGTCTTGATTCTCTTTTCCTCTTACGTTCATGCTGAAACGAGATTTTCTGAAAAACGGGCTGCTAACCATGGCAGGTGCCTTGTTGAGTCCAGCCATATTTGCTCGCGTCCACGACGAGCAGCTTTTGCGCGAAGCCCGCGCCACACCCATTGCCGACGGTCCATTTACCTTGCCGGCCTTGCCTTATGCCTTTAATGCCCTGGAGCCGCACATCGACGCGCGCACCATGGAAATTCACCACGACGCCCACCACAAAACCTACGTTTCGAAGCTGAACGAGGCCGTGACGGGCAAGCCCGAGGAAAAAATGAGCCTAGCTCAGCTGCTCGCCTCAGCCAGCAAGCAGCCCGATGTCATTCGTAATAATGCTGGGGGCCACTGGAATCACTCGTTTTTTTGGCAGCTACTCGCTCCGAAAGCCGGCGGCAAGCCTACGGGCGAACTAGCCACGGCCATCAACAAGGATTTTGGCTCCTTCGAGAAATTCAACGAAGAATTTACCAAGGCCGCTACGGGGCGCTTCGGCTCCGGTTGGGCCTGGCTCATCTACGATTCCAAAGCCAGCAAGCTAGCCGTTACCAGTACGCCCAACCAGGATAATCCGCTCATGGACCTGCCGGGTATCCAGCGCGGTACGCCGGTGCTTGGCCTTGATGTGTGGGAACACGCCTATTATCTCAAGTACCAAAATAAGCGTCCCGACTACGTGAAAGCCTACTGGAACGTAGTAAACTGGTCGGAGGCTGGCAAGCGCTACGAAGCCGCCAAAAAGGCCTAGCCGCCTTGCCGAAATTCACCAAACCGCTCTGATTAATCTCCTCAGGAGGTAGTCGGGGCGGTTTGTTGTATAAGCCACTAGCGAACTAGAAGGCTTTTGAACGCTATGGCGGACACAAACGTCGTCGTTCTTTAGCTGATCAATAAGGAAGAAATAGTACCTTTAGGCTTACGTCTGGTGTTTTCCTGTTCAATAGGGCAAGGTAAAACGGTAGCCTGCGTTCCTCAGGTTGTTCCGCGTATTCACCTTATCCAGCCTGGTTTGATCGAGGCTATTTCTTGTTTTTTGCCCATGATCCGATCTGTGCTAGTAGCTAGTGGCAGCTGCATTCCTGACCTTATTGTTTCTAACGAAGATTTTAGTGCGACTCGCTTTTTTAGTGCTACTGGCACGCTGATCGAGCAGGCGCCTGCAATAACGCTAGAGCGCTTTCAGGCCATTACTGGCATCCGCGAGCGGCGTTACGCGCGCCCCGAGCAAAACGCCTCCGACCTAGGTTGGCTAGCGGCCGACGAAACATTGCTAAGCTCTGGTATCGACCGCGAAAGCCTCGACTATATCATTGTCGCGCACAATTTTGGCGACGTTGCCGAGGGCAGCAACCGGGTAGATTTGGTGCCTTCGCTGGCGTCGCGCATCAAAGCGCGCCTCGGTATTCAGAATCCCAACTGCGTAGCCTATGACCTCGCTTTTGGCTGTCCCGGCTGGCTAGAGGCTCTCATTCAAGCCAACTATTACATCCGCTCGGGTGATGCGCGCCGCTGCCTAGTGATTGGCACCGAAACCTTGTCGCGCGTGGTAGACCCGCACGACCGCGACACGATGCTATTTAGCGATGGGAGCGGAGCGGTGATTCTGGAAGCTAGCACGGCCGACAACGTCGGCATTTTGGCTCATCACACCCAAACCTACGCCTACGAGTATGCCGGGCTGCTGAGCATGGGCAAATCGTACGCGCCTACGCAGAGCGAGAGCCCCGATCGGTTTATGAAAATGCAGGGCCGCAAGCTGTATGAGTTTGCCCTGCAACACGTGCCGATGGTAGTGAAAACCGCCCTCGACAAAGCGCAAGTTCCGCTCACGCAAGTTAAAAAAGTGCTGCTGCATCAAGCCAACGAGAAGATGGACGTGGCCATCTTGCAGCGCCTGTTTCAGCTCTATGGGGAAGCTAGCCCTAACCTGGACTTAATGCCCATGACCATTGGGTGGCTTGGGAATAGCTCTGTCGCGACGCTGCCTACGCTGATCGACTTACTACAGAAAGAGCAGTTGGCCGACCACCGGTTGGAAGCCGGCGACCTTGTGGTGCTAGCTTCGGTGGGCGCAGGCATGAACATCAACGCAGTTGTATACCAATACTAAGCAACGCGTTGCGGCGGTTCGATTGTAGATTTGCTGGGCTTTGCTTTAGCTGCTCTTTTGCTTGCCCCTTTATTTATGCTCTCCAAAGCTCAGAAAACCCGCGTAGAACAACTAAAACAGAAAAAGTACCGGCTGCGGCATGAGGCCTTCCTGGTGGAAGGAGGCAAAAGCGTGCGCGAGCTGCTGGGTTCGGCCCTCTCCACCGAGCGCCTCTTTCTGACCCCGGAGTTTGCCGAAAAGATCCGGGCTGAAGTGCCCCGGGGAGTGCCGGTGGAGCTGTTATCGGAGGAGGAGCTAACGCGCCTCGGCACACTAAGCACGAACACCACGGCCCTGGCCATTGCCCAGCTGCCGCCAGAAACGCCCCTGACGCCCACTGCAGGTACGCTGCTGCTTGCCCTCGATCAAGTACGCGACCCTGGCAACCTAGGTACGCTGATTCGGCTGGCCGATTGGTATGGCCTGGCTGGGGTAGTGTGCTCTGATACCTGCGCCGACCCCTGGGCCCCCAAAACGGTGGCGGCAACCATGGGCTCCTTCACCCGCGTGCCCGTGTGGCAGCGCGAGCTGCCCGCCTGGCTCGATTCCTTGCCCGCAGAATGGCCGCGCTACGGTGCCCACCTCGAAGGCGACAATGTTCACCGCTTGGACTTGCGCCCGAATGGGGTACTCATCATGGGCAGCGAGTCGCACGGACCTAGGCCCGAGGTACTAGAGCGGCTCACGCAGCGCCTCTTTATTCCTGGCGCGGGTGGCGCTGAAAGCCTAAACGTGGCCGTATCGGCGGCGATTCTACTAGATAACTTTCACCGGACGCTATAAGAAGTTGGGGCTAGCTACTACAGTAGCTAGCCCCAACTTCTTATTCGTGCACGATGCGTCGTTGCTCGCGGTGCGCTCCTTGCTGCACCTCTAGTAAGTAGAGCCCAGCAGGCCAGCGCGCGGCCTCCGGCAAGGAGAAGGTGTTAGTACCGGGCTCCAAAGTAATAGTGCGTTGCAATAGTTGATGGCCCGTCGTATTCACCAGTCGAAGCACGGCTAATTCGGTTTGCTCGGCTTGCACAATAACGGTTAGGCTAGTGGCGAAGGGGCTAGGGTACGCTTGTACGGCGGTGGTGCTTGCCTTCGCTTGCGTGGCCAATGCGCGGATAGGAGAGTAGGTAGTTGTTTCATCTTTGTCAACCTGCCGCAAGCGGTAGTACACGGTAGCGCCTTCGTGCGATGTGAAAAGCGGATCGAGGTACTGATAGGCGTACTGCGTGCTGCTAGTGCCTTGGGCCGCTACCTGACCCGTGGTGGCAAATGTGAGCCCGTCGCGGCTCGTTTCGATGGCAAAGTAAGCGCTATTGTGCTCCGACGCCGTGATCCACGACAAACGTGCCTGTTTACCGCTCACGCGCACGTCAAACGAAACCAGTTCAACGGGCAGGGGCGTTGCCGCGGCAGCATCCCGGTAGTCGGTCAGGTTGTTCTTATTCGCGTCGGGAATATTGGAAACGGCCGCGTAATCATTACCCCCATTGGTTGGGTCCATCAAATCAACTAGGCCGTCCTTGTCCGTATCGTGGTAGTAGCTGGAAGTAACATCCAAGAAATCAGGATAGCGGTTGTTGTTTGCGTCTTGTAGCCATGCGGGTAGCCCTTGGCTATTCAAGTTCGTCCACGGATAATAAGTTGCTACGCCACTGAAGGCCGCTGCTCTCGTCTGGTAGTCGTCTTGCGATTTACCGTTGCTATTGTCATCAAACCCTTCGCTCCAATCCAGAAAAGCGTCGCCATCGGCGTTGGTATCCAGGAAATCGGGCTTCCCATCATTATCTGTGTCAAGCACAGGTGATGCAGTGCTGGCGCTGTTCTGCGGCCGACCTTGCGTATCGACACTGTTGGTCAGCCGCCCGGCTTCGGTGCCGGTGCGTTGGTAGTTCTGGGAGGCTGCTAGCGCCGCCGGGGTCTGGCCACCACTTGCTTCTAATGCATCTGTAATGCCGTCATTATCAGCATCTAGGTCTAGCTGATTGATCAAGCCATCGCCGTCGAGGTCGAGGCTAGCTACCACGCTGTAGGCGTTTAAAGGTCCAAAGTCGCTATCCTGGTAATTAACGATGCCGTCGTTGTCAGCGTCGCCAGTAGCATCCACATTGCTAGCTTCTATCACGTCGGCAATGCCATCATTATCATCGTCTAGGTCCACTGTATCGAGGTAGCCATCGTCGTCTGAGTCGAGCGTAAACGTGAGGTTACAGATGCTATGCTCTTCCCCATATAAGGTGCCTGAGGATGCCGTAAAGCCCCAGTAAACCATTGGGTTGCCAGCAAATAGATTGTTTACCAGGTTGTTTTCTGTGTAGGTTAGGTGCGGCGTAGTTGCCCCGTCAAAATATACCTGTAAGGTCTGAGTACCTTTCGTCCACACAATCTTCACCGGATGATACTTGCCATCCGTAATTTTTGCTCCGTTTGCATACGCTTGCACCGGACCCGCTACGGGCTTGTTGATGTCCTTGCTTCGGCTCTGGTTGATCTCAAAAATAGCGAGGTGATCTTGAGCGATGTCATTTACGGTCGTGCCGTTATTATAGGTGTCAAACTCCACAGCCAACACCGGGGTTGCCCCGCCAATCCCTAGGTTTTGTCCGCCTCCCGCTGCAAGGCTTGTCCCGGCAACATCGCGTTGTAACGCAAATGTCATCCCGTCGCTACCACCGCGCGAACCAAAGTAAGCGTTGAACTGAACGGTGAACGATGTATTGAGGCTAACCAGCTGCTTACGCCACACTGAGCCATCATTTCCATCGTTGATGGGGTTGATGGTAAAACTGCTGCCTACCCCTGAACAACTTGTATTTGCCCTAGCCGTCTTGTTGAATTGGTAATCGGTATCTCCTGGTGGCAACCAGAATAGCGTGGCCGAATTGCGTTGCGAGTCGCTTTGTGGCACTGCTACTAGTTCAGTAGGCCCTACAGCTGGCGTGGCATTTCCCACTACGCTCAGACCGAGCAAAGTGCTGATAAAGGCCAACTTGCGGCCTGATGTAGAAAAAAACATTGTCGATTTGCAAACAGATGTGACAACTTAGTGCAGGAAGGGCGGAGAGGGTTGAGTAGCATTATAGAAGCTACCCTTGTTTTATGTATATACATATATTAACCAATGCAAAAGTACAATACTTCATGTATAATTACATGTACATACATATGATTATGCAGGTATTTGCTGATAACCGCGTTGAACGATTATCGCACTGCGCTGAACAAGATCAATTAATCGATGAACTTCAATAGGACGGAATAGTGCGTTCAGGCTAACCTAGTGAAGTTGCGTGAATAGGAAGAAGGCCAGCAGGCTAGGGTTGGATAAGAGATAAATAAGCTTAGTTGTAAGCTATTTTCATCCATACTCTTTCTAAGCGACCCAACATAGGGTCGGAAATAGAGTTGATAATTTTGATCGTAATTTCCTTTTCTGAACGATTTCTATCGGTCCGGTTTTCTTATACCTTTTACTTGCGTTTTGTAAGCATCGTGTCTTCGCCCTTTCGTATTGACTTGCAAGCACTTATTACTTTCCCACAGCTATGAACCCCGAACCCGAACAACCAAACCACGACGAGGCGCGGCGAACGTTCCTCAAACAGTCGTCGCTGCTCACGGCCCTCGCTTTTACGCCAGGCCCCGTGCTGCAAGCGGCGGCGGCTGAAATAGACGAGAAAGTAGCCGCCGTATTCGAAAAGATACCTGTACGGCTGGATATCAATGGACACAAGCATAAATTGTCCATTGAGCCGCGCACTACACTGCTCGACCTTTTGCGCGAACAGCTTGGCCTAACCGGCACCAAAAAAGGCTGCGACTACGGCCAATGCGGCGCTTGCACCGTGCACATTGACGGCAAGCGTGTAAACTCCTGCCTAACCTTCGCTGTGATGCAGGAAGGCAAGGAAATCACGACCATCGAAGGCCTAGCTAAGGGCGACGACCTGCACCCCATGCAAGAAGCCTTCATCAAGCACGATGGCTTTCAGTGCGGCTACTGCACGCCCGGGCAGATCATGTCGGCTGTGGCTTGCGTGCGCGAAGGCCACGCCGGTTCGGAAGACGAGATTCGGGAGTTTATGAGCGGCAATATCTGCCGGTGCGGGGCTTATTCGAACATCGTGGCGGCCATTCAGGAAGTAAAAGGAGGAGGGCAGAAGGTATGAACCAGTTCCAGTACATGCGGCCTACCAAGCAGAAGGCCGCAATTGATGCCCTCGCCAAAGATCCTAATGCCAAGATCATTGCCGGCGGTACTAACCTGATTGATTTGATGAAGCGCGGGGTGATGACGCCGCTCAAGTTAATTGATATCAACAAGCTGCCGCTCAACAAAATAGAGCACGAAGGCAACAGCACGCGGATCGGGGCGTTGGCGTTGAATGGGGCTGTGGCTGAGGATAAGCTCGTCCTGGAAAAGCAGCCGCTACTTGCGCAGGCGCTCAACGCGGGTGCTTCAGCGCAGCTGCGCAACATGGCTACCGTTGGCGGCAACATGCTGCAACGCACGCGCTGCCATTATTTCTACGACACGGCGTTGCCCTGCAACAAGCGAGAGCCAGGCTCTGGCTGTGGCGCGCTAGAAGGCTATAACCGCATGCACGCCATCTTCGGCTTCTCGGACAAGTGCATTGCCGTGCACCCCTCCGACATGAGCGTGGCCCTTGTAGCCCTCGACGCCACCGTGCTGGTGAGCGGCCCCAAAGGTGACCGGCGGATTCCCTTCGCCGAGTTTCACCGCCTGCCCGGCGACACCCCTCAGCAAGATACAAACCTAGCTCAGGGTGAGTTGGTTACGGCTGTGGAGATTCCGGATGCGGCATTCACCAAGCATGTGCACTACCTAAAAGTGCGTGAGCGGGCTAGCTATGCCTTTGCCTTGGTGTCGGTAGCCGCGGCGCTCAGCATCGACAACAATACTATTAAGGACGCTCGCCTCGCTATGGGCGGGGTTGCGCATAAGCCATGGCGCCTCACGGAAGCCGAAAAGGCCCTGATTGGCAAGCCGGCGACGGAAGAAACGTTCCGCCAAGCCGCCGAGGTGGCCATGCGCGGTGCTAAAGCCTTCAAGTACAACGCGTATAAGCTTAAGTTGGCACCCAACTCTATCGTGCAAGCGCTCAAAACAGCAGCGGCGGTTGCCTAATCCCTACGTTCCAAGACCTTACGATGAGCGAACAACTTCAGAAAAGTCAGAGCGGCGCCATTGGCGAGCCGATGAACCGGGTGGATGGGCGGCTGAAAGTAACGGGGGCCGCTAAGTACTCTGCTGAGTATGAGCTGCCTAACCTGGTACACGCCGTGCTGGTGGGCAGCACCATTGCCAAGGGTAGCATTAAAAATATTGAAACGCGCCAGGCCGAACGGGCGCCAGGCGTGCTAGCCGTTATTACCCACCTAAACTCCCCCAAGGTGCCCGGTTTTGCCGAGCGCGACCACCCCGCCGAGCCACCCACGGCTGGGCAGCCTTTGCGTGTTTTTCACGACAACAAAGTGGTTTTTAACGACCAGCCCATTGCTGTAGTGGTAGCCGACACGCTCGAGCGGGCCCGCTACGCGGCGTCGTTGGTGAAAGCGCAATACGACCAAGACAAACACCAGACGAATCTGGAAGCCAACCTAGGTCAGGGCTACCTGCCTGCCCAAGCCAAAAAGAATCCCAAGTCGCCGCTGGCGGACTACCAGCGCGGCGAGGCTGATGCCTACAAAAACGGTGCTACCAAGCTAGAAGCCGAATATGTGATTCCGTCGGAGATGCACAACCCAATGGAGCTGCAATCCATCATTGCGCACTGGGAAGCCCCCGACCGGCTTACGGTGTACGATAAGACGCAGGCCGTCATTGGTACGCAACGTGCGTTTGCCAAAGATTGGGGCATCCCGGAAGCCAACGTGAAGGTCATTGCCACGTTTGTGGGCGGCGCCTTCGGTAACGGCTTGCACAACTGGCCCCACGAAACAGCCGCCATCATTGCCGCTAAGAAAGTAGGCCGTCCGGTGAAGCTGGTGCTAACGCGGGAGCAGATGTTTACGATGGTAGGCTACCGGCCCTACACGTGGCAGAAGATTGGGATGAGCGCCACGCCCGACGGCAAGCTGACGGCCATCACGCACGAGTCGGTGGGGCAAACCTCTACTTACGAGCAGTTTACGGAATCGACGTTGCAGCAGACGCGGATGATGTACACGGCGCCCAACGTAACCACGCGCTACCGCATTGCCTCCCTCGACGTGAGCACGCCGGTTTGGATGCGCGGCCCTGGCGAAGCAACTGGTGCCTTCGCGCTCGAATCGGCCATGGATGAAATGGCCCACGCGTTGAACCTCGACCCCCTGGAATTTCGCCTACGCAACTACACCGACACGGACCCCGACAACGGCAAGCCTTGGTCGACAAAGTACTTGAAAGAGTGCTTCCAGATGGGGGCGGAGCGCATTGGCTGGAGCAACCGCAAGCAACAACCTGGCTCAGTGAAAAGCGGTGAGTGGCTGGTCGGCTACGGCATGGGCGTGGGCACATTCGGCGCGCACCGCGGCTCGGCCAAGATGAAAGCTATCCTAACCAAAAAAGGCACGGTGGTGCTGCAAAGTGCTACCACTGACATCGGGCCGGGCACGGGCACGGCCATGGTGCAAATTGCCGCTACGACCCTAGGTTTGCCACCGGAAAAGATTACTTTTCAACTGGGCAATTCGACTTTTCCCACGGCACCATCGCAGGGTGGTTCTTCTACCGTGAATACGGTAGGCGCCGCGGTGCAGGATGCCTGTATCGCGTTGCGGGAGAAGCTGCATCAGCTTGCTGCGGCCACGCCCAATGGGCAGGTTTTCAGCGCGGCCAAACCGGAAGACATCGTTATCATGGAAGGCCACCTGAGCCTAGCTAATGACAAGCTAGCCAAAGCCGCCTACTCTGATCTGCTCCGGCAAAACAACGAAGCCGAAGTCGAAGTCACCATCGAGTCGAAGCCGGGCGGCAGCGACCGAGATAAGTATTCGATGTATTCGTACTCGGTGCACTTTGTGCAGGTGCATGTGCAGCCACTGACAGGCGAAGTACGAGTGAAGAAAGTTATTTCCTGCGCCGATGCGGGCACCATTGTTAACCAAAAAACTGCGGGCAACCAGATGATGGGCGGCGCCGTGGGCGGCATTGGCATGGCCCTGACGGAAGGCGCTGTAATCGACGACCGGTATGGCCGCTACGTGACCAAGGACCTAGCCGATTACCACGTGCCCGTTCACGCCGACGCGCCCAACATGGAGTTTGCCTTCGTAAACAAACCGGATCCGCACGTGAATGCGCTCGGCACCAAGGGCATTGGCGAAATCGCCATCATCGGTATGGCGCCCGCCATTGCCAATGCGGTGTTCAACGCCACCGGCAAACGCATTCGTGAGTTGCCCATCACGCCGGATAAGCTGATTTAAAAGCTAGCTTTTAATTTTAGCCCTAGGTATTAAGCAAAAAGCCTTTCCTCAGCAATGAGGAAAGGCTTTTTGCTTTTGTGCTTAACTCCTAAGTTACCAACACTTCATATCGCGCATTACCGGGGCGCCAGCGCGTTTGGCCTTTGCCAAACGCTTGGTACGCTCTTACAAGAAGGTGATGCCGAAGCTCAGCGTTTGAGCCTGAGGGCCGCGGTTTTCTTTAAACAGATCGTTGAGATTATACTTCACGAACAGATCCAAGCCGCGCACGCCGATGATGCCTTGCAGGCCATACTGGAAATCTTCGAGGTTGTAGCTGCCGCGGTCTTTGTCTTTCTTGGTGCTGCCGTCGCGGTCGTACTTGAGTTTGGTGTGGCTGCTGAGGCGGTAGCCCACGAAACCGCCGGCGCTGAGGCGGAACGATTCGTGCCCTTTCTTATCGCGGAAGTACAGTTGAGCCATCAAGGGCAAGTTGAGCGTGGTGGTAGCTAGCTTGCTTTTTTGCAGGTTCAGCGTCGATTCGCGGTTGATGTATGACATAGAGTCGTTCGCAAACAGGCGGGCGTTGTTATCGAACATGTAGTTGTTGAAGGCAATTTCGGGGCCCGACACGAGGTACAGCGGGCTACCCACAGCGCCCAAGCGCCAGGAGTGCCGCCACTGGAAGCTGATGTAGCGGGAGCCAAGGGGCCGCAGTGCATAGTCGTACGTGTTAGGAGCGGTTGCGCCACGGTTCACCAACGTATTCAGGCCTAGGTCCATGGTGAAGTTGCTGTGGTGGACGCGGTTGAAGCGTGCTTCCGACTTGGCTTTGCGCACCGAGTCGCGGTTGCTAGTGTCCATGCGGCCTACGTGCACTTTCACGTTGTCGCTGCTTCCATCCTCGTCGACTACAACCCCAAAAGAAGGCCCGAGGCGCACTTCGACGTGGTCGTTGCTGGAACCCGCTGAACGAGAGTTGCGCACCGTCACCCGGATTTGCTCAGGCATGGCCTTGCCGGGCTGGTCTTTGGCGGGGTAGAACTCCATCGTCACCTGCCCGTTTTTCGAGTTTTTGCCGGCCGTTTCGGCTTGGGTGATGTACGTGTCAAGCAGGATCATGAGCGAATCAAGCTTGTAGTTGCGTAGTTGGCGCAGCTGCTCTTTGTTCTTGACAAATAGGGTCATCACCGCTTGGTTGGGTAGTTTCACAACGATCGTATCGGTGAAGCTAGGTGAGGTCGTCCGGGCAAAGGCGGGCGCGGCCAGCGTGGTCAGAAGCAAAAAAGCCAGCAGCGAGAAAAAGCGTTTCATGACAGAAGTGTTGAGTGTTAAATAGTAAGTGTGAACTGACAAGGCGGCTGTTGGCCGTGAGCCTGTCGCTCGGACTTCTTAGTATGGAAATCAGTTGTTTGCTGCGTAGTTGAGCAAGGCAACCGATTATGGGTGCGGCGCGGTGGTATAAGATTCCACTTGGGCCGTAATGATTTCAGGAATGGCCACCTTGGGTAGGTTGATCTGGCGCCCATCGAGCACCACATTGCCTACTTTTTTGCCAGCCTTCAAAAGCAAGTTGCCAATGCCTTTGCGATGACCAGTTTCCGTGTCGGCGGCGTAGGCCGTGGCACCTGGCATGACATTGTTGTGGCGAACTTCCACAATTATAGGCCCCGATGGCGCGGCCGCAGCCACCAAGGCAGGAGTAGGAGTCGGCTCAGCGGTAGGTAGGGTCGCGGGGACAACCACCGGGCGTTCCGGATGCGCAACGGCGGGTGTCTTAGCGGCCACAGCCTGAACTGGCGCCGAACTGGTAAGAATGGACTTAGGTGTAGTAGAGCGGGCGGGCGGGGTGGTATAAGCCACGGCGCGGCGCGAGCGAGGTGTAGTTTCCGCGGGCCGTTCGGTGTGCACTTCCCGGGTCGGTCCCTGCGTAGAAGCAACCGCGGCGGCTAGCCCTTCCGAACCTGCTTCTGACTCCTTAGATGCGGTTTCTGCGGGGGCGGTTGCCTGAATAGTTAACCGATTGGATGATTTTTTTTCGATTTGTGGCTGGGTGTTCGAAGTGGCTAGCTCTTGGGTTTCGGTGCTTAGGCCAGGGCCGCGCAGTAGCCAGCCGGCACCTACTACAAGCAGCAGCGCTATCACGGCAGCCGCGGCATATAGCCACATCACCGGCCGCTTTTTGGCGGGTTGCAACTCCTCTTCCAGTTGGGCCCAGAGGTGGGCAGGCGGGGTGGGCGCGTGGTGCTGCAGCTTCTCGCGAAACAGCTTATCAATATCTTCCGGTTGCATAATATTCTTTGGGTGAGGAGGTGGAGCCCGACGCCCGCGCGTTGGCGACGGCGAGGCGGCGCTGGAGCATTGCCCGCGCCTTACTCAACTGCGATTTGGAGGTGCCCTCCGAAATGCCTAGCAGCTCGGCAATTTCGGGGTGAGAATAGCCCTCTAGCGCGTAGAGGTTGAACACCGTACGGTAGCCCGCGGGGAGTTCGGCCAAAATAGCCATCATGTCGGCCGCATTGAGCTGACTCTCTGCCTCGGCGGGGGTGATGGCTAGGTCGGTGGGGTAGTCGTCGATGGCTAGGTGCAGGGGCTCCTTGCGGCGGAGCTGTCCCAGCGCCTCGTTGACCATAATCCGGCGAATCCACCCCTCAAAGCTGCCCTCGTGCCGGTATTGGTCCAAGGCCCGAAACACTTTTACGAACCCCCCGAGCATGGCCGCTTCCGCGTCTTCCCGGTGGCGTAAGTAACGCATGCACACACCCAGCATCAAGCCCGCAAACTGCTCGTAAAGCAGCTTTTGAGCCCGCCCGCTGCCTTGGCGGCAAGCAGCAATGAGGTCAGCTTCAGTCACGGGTGTAAAGGTTTTGGCGATAATTGGGCGTTTGGTAGGGTAGATGGAGGAGTTGGGAGAACGGTTGCCTAGAAAGCGAAAATAAATTTCCCGCAGCGGGCGTGGTGTTCGCGCAGAAGGCGCAGAACTCAACGATTCGTACCGTTAGAATTCTGCGCCTTCTGTGCGAACACCGCGTCCGCTGCGGGAACCGGCATTGAAAATAAACTAGTAATTACCTACCGAGAGCATGACCAGCGTGCAGGCCTCCTCAGTGCGGATACCCTTCTCCTGCGCCATCTTTTCCAACTCCTCATTCTCGGTGCCCGGATTGAAGATGATGCGCTTAGGCTTAAGATCCAAAATGTAGTCGTACCAAGCAGGCTGGTTCTGCGGGCCCACGTAGAGCGTCACGGTATCCACGCTCTCTTCGGTTGGGCGGTCGGTATGGATATCTAGGCCTGCTACTTGACCCTTGCGAATACCTACGGGTACCACTTCATGGCCATAGTTCTTGAGCATATTTACGGCGCGGAAGGAGTAGCGGGCAGGATTGTCGCTGGCGCCGATGACAACGGTCTTTTTCATAGGGAGCTATAAGCTGCTAGCTTTTGGCTAGTAGCTTTTTCAGTTAAATTTAAAAACAAGTCTTCAGTACTAGTACGAGAAAACATCAGCTAATAGCTAAAGTTGCCATCGCCTCGGCGCACCGTTCACCATCCATCGCCGCCGACACGATACCGCCGGCGTAGCCGGCGCCTTCTCCGCACGGAAACAGGCCTTTGATTTTGGGGTGTTGCAGCGTATCTCGGTCGCGTGGGATGCGCACAGGGGCAGACGTACGGCTTTCCACGCCCACGATCTGGGCAGCATTGGTGGCGTAGCCGGGAATCTTTTTGCCGAAGTCGCGAAAGCCCTGGCGTAGGCGCTCAGCCAGCCCGGCGCCGAGCACGTCGTCCATACGCACAGGCACGAGGCCAGGCTGGTAGGAAGTTTCGAGCAACTCAGGCGAGATTTTGTTTTTCAGGAAATCACCGAGCCGTTGGGCCGGGGCGAGTTGCGTGTTGCCGGCTATGGCGCAGGCTCGCTGCTCAATTTCTTGCTGCAAGCGCAGCCCCGCGAGTGGGCCGTGCTGGGCTAGGTCCATGTCCTCCAGCTCAATGGCTGCCACAATACCCGAATTGGCAAAGCGCGAGTCGCGGCGGGAGGGCGACATGCCGTTGACCACCACTTCGCCCGGCGCCGTAGCGGCCGGCACGATAAAGCCACCCGGACACATGCAGAACGAAAACACGCCCCGCTGCTTGCCTTTCCACTGGGTTTGGTGTACCAGCGAGTACGAAGCCGCTGGCAGTTGGCCTCGGTCGGCGCGGCGGTACTGAGCCTGATCGATAAGGGCTTGTGGGTGTTCGACCCGGACGCCGAGGGCAAAGGGCTTGGCTTCAATTAGTACACCACGCCGGTGTAGCAGCTCGTAAATGTCGCGGGCCGAGTGACCCGTAGCCAGGATCACGCCGTCAGCCTCAATGGCCTCGCCGCTAGCCGTGACTACGCCCCGCAGGTGCTGTTGCTCTAAAAGTAGGTCCGTCACGCGCGTGTCGAAGCGCACTTCACCGCCTGCCTGCCGCACCGAGTCGCGCAGGGCCGCCACGACGAGCGGCAGCTTGTTGGTGCCAATGTGCGGGTGCGCATCAACCAGAATTTCGGGCGTGGCCCCGTGCTGTACCAGAATGCGCAGAATCCGCTGGATATCGCCGCGCTTCGTGGAGCGGGTGTATAGCTTGCCGTCGGAATACGTGCCCGCGCCGCCTTCCCCGAAACAATAGTTTGAGTCGGGATGCACGATGTGCTCTTTGTTAAGCGCCGCTAGGTCGCGCCGGCGGGTACGTACGTCTTTGCCGCGCTCCACCACAATGGGCTTGATACCTAGCTCGATGGCGCGCAAGGCCGCAAAAAGGCCCGCCGGGCCCGCACCCACAATCAGCACGCTACGCCGGGCCTGACTTACATCGGGGTAGTGAAACCAGGGACCAAAAATATCGCGGGGGGGCGGCGTTAGCCACACGTCGGCGCGGAGGCGTACGAGCGGCTGCCGGCCGCGCGCGTCGATGGAGCGACGCTTCAAGTGAACAAAATCTGCTTGACCAGGCTGGAAGCCGGCCGCGTGTAGCAGCGCCCGGTAGCGGGCAAACTCGTCGTAGGCTACTTCCGGCGGAAGCAGCACTTCAATTTCTTTTTTATCAAACATGTGATGGGTGAAAGGGAGTTAACCTTTAGACCAAGTGCTTACAGGTACTAAGCAGACACAAAAATAGGTGCTGTAGTTCGGCGGCTCCGCTAGGTACGTGGCTTGTATTACTGCACCACGAGCGTATCAACAATGAAGCGTGAAGTATCAGTCAGAAACTGAAGGTAATACGTACCAGCCCGTGTTGCACGGAACGTGTAGTCAGCCTGAATAGTGGGCTTGGTTTGAGCGCAAACACAACCGTCGTAGCTGATCTTAGAGGCAATTTGCACCGTGTCACCTACGCTCGCCTCAACGAAGCTGTCGAACTTGCCGCAGCTATTATCCGCTTGCAAAAGCACAGCAAATTTTGCCTCCTGGTTCACCCGGACTGTTTTGGGCCCATCTACCTGCCTGGCAAATGTAACAGCAGTGACCTTGCAGGAATTTTCAGAATTCAAACTACATCCCCCTAGTAAAAGGCAGCTAAGTAGCAGTGCTGGATACCTCATTTCTATAGAACAAAAGAGTTTATAGATGAGGAGGCAAGGTACGACAGTTTGGTTGCATAGGAGAAGGAAAGCCTAGCCTCAACTGTAAACGACGTGCCTAGGTGGACCATTAAACAATGGCTAAAAAGAGTCATAAAGAAGATACACTTGCTGATTGCAAGGCAGAATTGGTAAGTGACTCAGGATGGAAATGTTGATTTATAAATTTTTGTTTTTCAGATGTTTACAATAAAAATAGACCCTTTTGGCTAAGTATGAAGAATTTTTTTTATAAAAAAAATTAAGATTTAAATTAAAATTATTCAATTTTGGGTTAGTGTAGCAGGAAGTAGAGCAGAAGGCAGATAAAATGAGTTTGTGTCAGCGTGTCAGCAACGGTTTTCTGTGTGCAAATCGGAATTGGTAATTCCCACGCAGAGCGCCGTGGGCAACAGTATTTTATGTTTTACTCCTCCTATGCTTTACGAAAAATTCATACCCGCTAATGGGGTTACTGCGTTTCTGCCGGTAAGTTCACTAACTACCGATGCTACTATAGTAAAAAAAACAACTGTAGATAGCCAGCAGTCAGGACCTAGCACTCAGTCCAAATGGTTTGGCGGCCTCAATAGCATTCGCTTTGTACTGGCGTTTATCGTGGTCTTGTCGCACTTAGGTAATCCTATTGCAATTGCCTTGCGGCACTCCAATCTAAAATTACTTCAATACGTAGGAATGCTACTAGGCGTTTCCTTTGTGGGAGTATCAGCGGTTATTGCTTTTTTTGTTATATCAGGCTTTGTTATTCATTATCCGAATAGGAATGGTATTCGAGATGTGAAACTATTTTATGTAAAAAGGCTTGTTCGTGTTTTAGTGCCACTTCTAGTCATTATGTTAGCAGGAATGCCTTTTGGCAATCCGGAGCGTGCTGTAGTATGGAGTTTATACTGCGAATTAATTTATTATGCTATTTACCCAACGTTGGCCAAGATTAATACAGCTTGGAGAGTTAAGTTGATCTTTGCATTTATAGTAGCGGCTATTTTAATTGGAACGGTAGGTCAGCCAGATCTAGTATCTATGCTTGCGCAGTCAGACCGAGGCTACATGGGAGATCTTTGGCGCTTTGGATTCAAACTTACGTGGTTGGTAGGGCTGCCTTACTGGCTATTAGGCGTAATGATGGCAGAAAAGATAGACTTTGTGCAGCAACGAGTATCGACCCAACGAATATGGTTGTGGCGGATTGGATTGTACGCTGCTACTGTTGTTTGCTGCACGCTGCGTTTCCACAGCTTTGTGCCTTACTCACTGTCTATGCTAATCATGGCGGCTCCAATTGCAAAATGGTTAGAGCAGGAAATAATTTATTATAGAACCAAGCAACCTACAGCTTGGCTGGAGAATTTTGGAAAATTCTCGTATTCGCTTTATTTATGCCATCCATTAATTATAACTGCGTTGTTAACTTTCGTTCCGTTAACTGTTTATTCTTACCTAGGTTATTTAATGGTGTGCGTAGTAGGAGCTTACCTATTTTATCTACTACTAGAAAAGCCCTCGCACTTACTAGCCGAAAAATTAGCGGGCTCCTTAAAGAAAATGTAAGAATTTATAAGCGTGAGGACGCATACAAAGGTGCAGCTTCATGCAGAGGGAAATCTAAATTTCCCGAACGGCCAGGGTATAAACAAACGGGGCTGCACCACTGGTGCAGCCCCGTTTGTTTATACCCTGGGCTGTATATTACTTATTGCGCTTAGCGCGCTGATATTGCACGGGCCATTCCAGGTCGACGCCTAGCTCTTGGGCGGCGTGCAGCGGAAAGTAGGGGTCGCGCAACAGCTCGCGGGCCATCAGAATCAGGTCGGCTTGGTTATTAGCCAGAATATCTTCGGCTTGCTGGGCGGTAGTAATGATGCCCACGGCGCCCGTCGGAATGTTGGCTTCCTGCTTGACGCGCGCGGCAAATTCTACTTGGTAGCCTGGCCCTACGGGAATCTGGGCTTGGGGTACGTTGCCGCCGGTAGACGTGTCGATTAGGTCGATCTGCTTGTCCTTGAGCACCTTTGCGAGCTTAACGGAATCCTCGATGGTCCAGCCGCCTTCCGTCCAGTCGGTGGCTGAGATGCGCACCAGCAGCGGATACTCGGCGGGCCAGGTTTCGCGCACAGCGTCAATGATTTCGAGCAGGAGGCGAATCCGGTTGTCAAAAGAGCCACCGTAGTTATCGGTGCGCTGGTTGCTCAGCGGCGAGTAAAACTCGTGCAGTAAATAGCCGTGGGCCGCGTGAATCTCAATGACTTTAAAGCCAGCCTCCAAAGAACGCCGGGTTGCTTCACGGAAGTCATGGAGCACCTTCTGGATGCCCGCTTGGTCGAGCGCCACCGGCTGCGGATACGTGGGGGAGAAGGGAACCGCGCTCGGCGCGACGGTTTGCCAACCTTGCTCTGCTGGCACGGCGCCCTCACCCTTCCAGGGGCTAAAGGTGCTGGCTTTGCGGCCAGCGTGGGCGAGCTGAATACCGGGCACCGAGCCGTGCGCTTCTAGAAAAGAGGTGATGCGGCGTAGGCCTTCAATGTGCTCATCCTTCCAAATACCTAGGTCGTCGGGGGTGATGCGGGCTTCGGGCGATACGGCTGTTGCTTCGAAAAGGATGAGCCCGGCGCCGCCTACTGCCCGGCTTCCGAGGTGAACCAAATGCCAATCGTTGGCGAAGCCGTCCTGACTGGAATATTCGCACATAGGCGAAACGACGATTCTGTTTTTGAGCTCAAGGCCGCGCAGGCGAAGCGGACTAAAAAGTTGTACTGCCATGAATAGAGTGTCTGGTAAAGGCTGATGGATCGTCGTGCAGACGAACAGCATGCTGCCATGTAGTACCAGTCTGCGCCGCGAAAGTTTCCAGTGCTCAGCTCGCAGCAGGGCCGCGCATTGCTAGGCGCCGCAAAGCCAGTAGAACGATATCCAGCGCAGAAGTGGAGAAAATAAGATACTTTGAGCAATAAAATCAGCCAGTTGGCTTTTTACTCGCACATCCTTCTTTCTCCCAACACCCTTATGAAAAACCTGCTTTCCAAACGCCTCGCTACCAGCCTAGGGTTAGCGTTGTTCCTGTGTGCGGCGGCTACTACTGCGAGCCACGCTCAAAACACCAACATGCAGACCACCAAAGCGCCAGAAGACAAGTCGAAGCGCCCGAGCCCGCCGGCCAAAGCCACGGCTACCGTTGGTGGTGCCACCGTGACCATTGATTACAGTCGCCCTTCGGTAAAAGGCCGCAAGATATTCGGTGAACTAGAGCCGTACGGCAAGGTGTGGCGCACCGGCGCCAACGAAGCCACCATCTTTGAGGTCAGCAAAGACGTGAAGATCGAAGGCCAGACCCTAGCCGCCGGAAAATACGGCCTGTTCACCATTCCCGGCGAAACGGAGTGGACCATCATCTTCAACAAAACCGCCAACCAGTGGGGCGCTTTCAAGTACGACGCTAGCCAAGATGCGCTGCGCGTGAAGGTGAAGCCCAAGAAGACGGCTCAGCCTACGGAAGTCTTCACCATCAACCTCGACAAGTCGGGGAAGGTGGCCATGATGTGGGAGAATACAGAAGTCGACTTTACGGTGAGTAGCAGCGGCAAATCAACCATGTAGCTGCCGCGCTAGCCTAGCTTTTTTCTCTTAGCCCTGGCCACAGTCGTCCTGTTTCGTTAGCGAAGCAGAACGGCTGTGGCTAGGGCTTTTCAATTTGAGAAAGTTGCATGAATTAAAATTACTGGTACTATAAAGGGCTCGAATAGGATATAATACGGAGAAAAATTAGCTTTAAGGTATCTACTTTTTGATGAGTTACCAGCTGATGCAGGCGATGATTTTCGGATATACAATTCCTCAAGCTGGGTGTTCCTCGGTGTCGCTACGGCGGCTTTTTTTATTTCCACCCAACCCGTTCTCCTACCTATTCCCTTTCTACTTATGTTATTACATCGTACCTCTTCTTCCTATCCGTTACCCTTGTCTGCCCGACTTTCGATTGCCGGGCGCGTAGGCGCCTTCTTGCTGTTGCTGGCAACGAGTGCCCAGGCTCAGATGCCGACACTGACGAGTTTTTCGCCTGCGCGCAACGCCCGTGCGGCGGTGCGCACCACCAACGTAACGGCGACGTTCGGGCAAACACTCGGCAATACTGCCAGTACCCAACAAGCGCTGAAAGTCTTTAGCCAGCAGGCTGGGGGGCAAAAATCAGGCGCTACGACGGTGAGCGGTAATACGCTCTCCTTCAACCCAACTACCGATTTTAAGGCGGGTGAAACGGTACTGGCTACCGTGACTACCGGCGTACAGAGTGGCGGCGGGCAAAACCTAGCTACCGCCCAAGTTCTTCAGTTTACCACCGCCGTGACGCCTAGCCCTGGTACCTTCGGAGGCGGCTCCACTGTACCAGTGGGGATTGACACACGAGGCGTGGCGGTGGGCGACATCGACGGCGACGGTGACTTGGACCTAGCCACCCCTAGCTTTGGAGTAGCAAGCGGAAGCGTGAGCGTGCGTCGCAACAACGGCAGCGGTACCTTCTCGGGCAGCGAGGAAGTTACTGTGGGGCCATACGCCCGTAGCGTAGCCTTTGGCGACGTGGATGGCGACGGCGACCTCGACCTTGTAACGGCAAATGGCACCAGCGGCGCGGCTGTGAGTATTCGGCTGAACAATGGCAGCGGCACCTTCTCGGGAAGCCAGAACATTGCCTTGAACCGGGAAATGAACGACGTCGCCCTGGGTGACGTGGATGGCGACGGTGACTTGGATATTGTGGTGGCAGGGCCGGTTGGCATTGTGATTATGATTCGCAACCAAGGTGGGGGCACCTTCACCGGTATCAGCAGCTTTTTATCGACTACTAGTGACATCTACAGCCTCGTTTTAGGCGACGTAGATAGCGACGGGGACCTCGACTTCATTGCCAATGGCTACACTACCGACCGCACCGTTACGCCAGGGCAAGTGCGGATCGGATTCAATGATGGCACTGGCACCTTTGCCCCGGCGGCCCCTATTCTGGTTGGACTGTTTTCGCAAGGCGTAAGTGCTGGCGACCTCGACGGCGATGGTGACCTGGATCTTGCCGTTGCCAACCGGGGGAGCAACACAGTCAGTTTTCTCTTGAATAACGGCAGTGGCACCTTCACGAGCGGGGGCGAAATAGCGGTAGTAGACGTAGGAAGCGTATCGTTAAACGACGTGGACGGCGACGGCGACCTGGACCTACTAGCTGGCAACCTCTTGAGTCCTTACCAGGTAAGTGTGCGCCTCAACAACGGCACGGGTAGTTTCTCGGGCAGTCAGCAGGTGAGTGTTGATAGTAGTTCCTCGCGCCTCGCGCTCGGCGACCTAGATGGCGACGGTGACCTAGATCTGCTGGCGGCCGGTGGCAGCAGCGTGAGCGTGCGCCTAAATCGTAGCCAGCCCGTGCTGGCGAGCTTGTCGGTTAACGCGGGAGCGGTGGGCAGCAGTGTGGTGCTGACTGGCTCAGCTTTCACCGGGGCAACCAGCGTTACCTTCAACGGGGTGGCGGCTACGAGCTTTGTTGTCAATTCGGCCACGCAAATCACCGCCACGGTGCCCGCGGGTGCAACCACGGGGCCTGTGGTGGTCACCACACCGGAAGGAACCAGCAACGGTTTGCCGTTTACGGTGAGTGCGGCACCCATCGTGACGGCTGTGTCGCCCGCGCGCAACGCACCCTCCGCGCCGGGCACGTCGGCAGTTTCGGTAACCTACAACCAAGCCTTGAGTGACAATGCCGCCACTCGGCAGGCTTTGAGAGTGTTCAGTCAGCAGGCTGGTGGCAAAAAGAGTGGTATGGCTACTGTGTCTGGCAACTCCATTGTCTTTGCACCTAGCACGGCGTTCAGACCCGGCGAGACAGTGTTTGCAACGGCGACCGCTGCGGCACGAAGCAGCACAGGCGTAGCCGCCACGCCGCACGTGTTTCAGTTTACGACCGCCACCGCGCCGGCCACGGGCGTATTTCGTGGTTCCGAAGTTAGCGTGGGAACAGGCCCCGAAAACGTCGCCGTAGGCGATGTAGACGGCGACGGTGACCTAGATCTGGTAACTCGCGGCAGTGGCAACACGGCTACGTTACAACTTAATACGGGTGCGGGCGTCTTTGCTACGAGCTCCGTGGTAAACCTAGGGGGTGCGCCCGCTGACCTAGCTTTTGGCGATGTAGACGCCGACGGGGACTTGGACCTGCTCACGTTGAACTCCAACAGAACGGTCAGCGTGCGCCTCAACAATGGCAGCGGGACCTTCTCGGGTACGCAGGAAATTGTCCTCATTGGTAACCCAAGTCCAGAAGCTCTGTCGTTGGCAATCGGCGACGTGGATGGCGACGGTGACCTCGACCTGCTTGCTTCATGCAGCTCGCCGAGCAGCGTAACCGATACGCGCGGCACCGTCTACGTGCGGTTCAACAATGGCACAGGGACGTTTACGGGGGAGGCGGTGCTGGATGTAAATGTGCCCGTGAGTATCGCGCTCGGCGACATCGACGGCGACGGCGACTTAGATCTGCTGGCGCCCTTCTTCGGGAGCGGGCGCGTCTTCGGCAGTTTCGTGGTGCCTCGCCTCAATGACGGGACGGGCAACTTTAGCGAAGTGGGAACCCTGACGAACTTAGACTACTTCCCAGCAGGGGTGGCCCTGGGCGACCTTGACCGCGACGGTGACCTCGATCTGGTAACGGCCAATCGGTCCAGCACCGTCAGTGTCCGCCTCAACAACGGTGGCGGAGTTTTCACGGGTAGCGGAAATCTGCCGAGCAACGAGGCCGCCCGCGTAACGCTGGGCGACGTAGATGGCGACGGCGACCTGGACCTACTCGTAACCAGTTTGGCCAATGCCGTGAACGTGCATCTAAACAACGGTATGGGTGGCTTTGGAGCAGCACAATTGGTGGCAGTTGGCACGAACCCCCTAGGCATTGCTACCGGCGACCTAGATGGCAACAGAACCCTGGATTTTCTGACGGCAAACAGCGTGAGCAATACGGTGAGCGTGCGCCTAAACCAAGCCGCGGCTACATCGGCGCTGGCTGTAACGGCGCTGAGCCCGACCCGCAACGCCCGCTCGGCCCCACGCGCCACCGATGTAGCCGTGACCTTCAACCAAGCCCTGAGCACCGGCGCCGCCACGCAGCAAGCGCTGAAGGTGTTTAGTGCGCAAGCTGGCGGCAAGAAAGTCGGCACCGCGACCGTGAGCGGCAGCACGCTCATACTGAATCCCGCCACCGACTTTAAAGCTGGTGAAACAGTATTTGCTACGCTCACCACGGCCGCGCAGAGCAGCAGTGGGGCTAGCCTAGCCGTACCGCAGGTGTTCCAGTTTACCGCGGCTACCAGCCCGAGCAACGGTAGCTTTGGCGGCGGCTCCGACCCCACGGTTGGCACCACGCCGTTGAACGTAACTACCGGTGATGTGGATGGCGACGGTGACCTAGACTTGTTCACCGCGAACGTGAACACCAATACCGTATCCATTCGCCTCAACAATGGGGCGGCAGGCTTCGCGGGCAGTCAGGAAATAAGTGTGGGACGCGGGCCCTCCCAAGTCGTGCTGGGTGACGTGGACGGTGACGGCGACCTCGACCTAGCTACGGCCAACAGCCGCACCATCTTTCCTGGCACCATCAGCGTGCGCCTGAACAATGGGCAAGGAAGCTTCAGCGGTACTACGGAAGTAGCGGTGGGCGATACGCCGCATGCCGTAGCGCTGGCCGACGTGGATGGCGACGGTGACCTGGACCTGCTCGCCGCGAACTACACGGCTGGCTCTGGCAATACAAGCACCGTGAGCGTACGTCTGAACAATGGGCTAGGTGCATTCAGCGGCACCCAGGACGTAAGCATCGGCACACGCCCCTTAAGTATTGCCGTGGGCGACGTTGACGCTGATGGGGACTTGGATTTCGTAACGGCCAACTCCAATCAACTTACGGCCAGCGTGCGCCTCAACGATGGCAACGGCACCTTCAGCGGCAGCACCGATGTGACGGTGGGGCCAAACCCCGAAGGCGTGGCCTTGGGAGATCTTGACGGTGACGGCGACCTGGATCTAGTCGTTGCTAATGGTGATGCTGGGCGTCTACGCGTGCTGCCGAACGCCGGCAATGGCACGTTTGCTGCCGGGCAGGAAGTCGTTGTTGGAACCTTGCCGCATGGCGTGGTGCTGGGCGACGTAGATGGGGACGGCGACCTAGACCTAGCCACGGCTAACAACGGCTACGACGCGGGTAGCACCGTGAGCGTGCGTCTCAACAATGGCAGTGGCAGCTTTGGCGGCGCGCAGGAAGTGAACCTAGGGGCCGCCCCCTCGGGCTTGGCCCTGGCCGACCTCGATGGCGACGGCGACCTAGACTTGCTCACCGCCAATAGCAGCAGCAACACCGTGAGCGTGCGCCTCAACCAAAATGCGGTTCGTGGTGTGCTGGCGGCATCAGCGGCGCTCATCGAGCAAGTGAGCGTGTTCCCCAACCCGGCCCATGCCACAACGCAATTGCTACTGCCAGCAAGTTTGACGGCCCAACCCATGCAGGTACGCGTGCTCAACTCCATGGGGCAAGTGGTATGGGAGCAGCAGCTGACGGCCCGCCAGACGACTGCCACCACTCAATTGGTATTAGGCAAACTCCCAACGGGCGTGTATAGCCTGCGCCTAGGTACCGCCGCGGGCGTAATTACCAAACGCTTGCTAGTCGAGTAAGCCACAACGAGTACACCAGCAGCCGGTCCCGTCAGCAACCCGCCGACGGGACCGGTTTGTTTAAGCGCCTGACATAACTACAGTTGATTCGTTCAGCAGCTTGCCGGTCAGCCGCAAAAAGGCGCCGAGCTGAGCGAGATTCACAGATGCAAATTGTGCAGTAGATTGCATCAAGGCGCTACCTAGCTTCGACCCCAAAGCCTATCTGAAAAACGTGGCCCTGGTACCTGCCTCTTGCTCACGCTAACTCGCCTTGCGCATGCTTCACATCGTTCGAACCTCGTCCGACAACCCCGATTTTCGCCAACTGGTGCAACTACTCGACCAAGATCTACAGGTACGCGACGGCGCCGAACACACGTTTTACGCGCAGTTTAACAAGGTAGACGCCATTCGGCACGCCATCGTCGCCTACCAGGGAGAGGAGCCCGTTGGCTGCGGGGCCTTCAAGGAATTCACCGAAGAACTCGTCGAAATTAAGCGCATGTTTGTGCTGCCCACGCGGCGCGGCCAAGGCGTTGCTGCTGCCGTGCTGGCCGAGCTGGAAGGCTGGGCGCAGGAGCTCGGCTACCGCGGCTGCGTGCTGGAAACGGGTAAGAAACAGCCCGAAGCTATTCGTCTCTACGAGAAGTCTGGCTACCAATACATTCCAAACTACGGGCAATACATTGGCGTGGAAAACAGCGTGTGTTTGCAGAAAGACCTAGGCCCGTCCGATGCCGCAGGCCGGATGCTGATTTAGCTGTCATTCCGCGTCGTGCGAAGAATGACAGCTAAATTGGTAGTTCGTCATTTGTCCTTAAGAGCAGTATTGCCTTACCGCTTCTCCAAAATACTCTCTACCCAACCCTTACCCCAATCTTCCAGCTCCTGGTCGCTCCAGAGCTGGGGGTAGAAAATGCGCTTCTGAAATTTGGGAGGTAGGTATTTCTTCCAGTTGGTGCCACCCGTAGCGGGCACGTCGTCTGGGTCGCGCTGGAGGTAGCGCACGGCCGATTTGAAGTGCATCAAGGGCCAATTGACGTTCACGTTCACATCCAACTGCTTGAGCTGGCGGAGCAGGCGCGGATGCTGACGCTCTTCGTCGGGCAGGCGCTGCACCACGTTCCAGAGGTTGCGGTTCTTGTATTCGGCGGCGTGAGCTGTAAGTTGGGTCGTGTATTTTTCCTCAAACTGAGTGAGCGTGAGAGCCTTTGCGCCCGTTTCTTCCACCGTCGCGCCGGCTTTCCAGTAGATGCAGCCCATGAGCTCGTCGTAGGCAGCGGCTTCGCCCAGCAAGCGGCGCTTTTCCTTATCAACCAAGTTATCGAGCGAGGTGCTGGCAATTTCGATCATACGATACTGCACGCTCTGGAAGCCCGACGCCGGCATCAGGGCCATGCGAAATTGCAGGAACTGCTGCTTGTCCATGCCGTCCACCATCACGTCGAACGAGTCGATCAGGTTCTCGAAGTAGCGGTTGACGCGGCCCACGCGCAGCACAATTTCGGCCATGGTGGGCTGCTGCAAGGCCCCAAGCTGCTCGTACTCACATAAACAGAGCTTGAAGTACAACTCCGTGATTTGGTGGTACATAATGAAAATGCGCTCGTCGGGAATTTGGGTGAGGGGACGCTGCAAGCTCAGTAGCGTGTCCAGCTCAATGTAGTCCCAATAGTTGACGTAGTCGGCGTAGTAAAGCCCCTCTAAGTAGGCACCTAGGTCCTGCCCATCAGCTGTATATTTTGCCTGCAGGCGACGGAGTTGGGCAAGTACTTCGGGCGAAAATTCGGAAGCAGATTCAGACATGAGCAAGCAAAGCGGAAAAGGAGCTAGTAGCGCGGACCGTAGGCAGGCGGTAATCAAGCGTCAGCTTCGTGCGCCGTTGGGCGAGGAGCCGGCAACCTAGGTGAAAAGGACAACGACGGTACGTAGGCAAGCTGGGTAAAAATAGGGCAGCAATACGCGAAGCTGGCGCTTCGCGCGACAACCACGCTGCAAAGAACGAAAAACCCGCTAAATCGGGCCCAGCAGGCAACCCAAACCCGTCGGCGAGCATCTACAAAACAGCCGTGCTACAGGGCGTTGCCTTTCCCTGCGAATCCAATACCTTTACTGCGTTTATGGCGGAGAAAAGCAGCATTTTTGATATGATCGGGCCGGTGATGATTGGGCCTAGCTCCTCGCACACGGCCGGCGTGGTGCGCATCGCGCGTGCGGCCATCCGCATCCTAGGGTCGCTGCCCACCCATGCCGTTATTACATTCTACAACTCGTTTGCCCGCACCTACGAAGGCCACGGCTCCGACCGCGCCATTGTGGCCGGCCTGCTCGGCTATGCCACCGACGACAAGCGCATCCGCGACGCCTTCGACCACGCTAAGGAAGTCGGCCTCCACTACACGTTTCAGAGCGTAGGCAATGCCTCCACCATGCACCCCAACACCATCAAGCTGCAACTGCGCGATGAGCGCACGGGGCAGACGGCGGAAGTAATTGGGCAGAGCCGGGGTGGGGGCGTCATTCGCATTGTGGAAGTCGACGGCTTTCCGGCCGACTTCTCGGCCTCGCTGCACACACTTATCGTGGATGCCGACGACCGGCGCGGCTCCATTGCCTTTATTGCCTCCGTCATTGCCCACGACGACTGCAACATTGCCACTATGTTTGTCTCGCGCAAAGGCAAGCACGACGTGGCCCGGCAGTTCATCGAAATGGACTCAGGCATCAAAGACATTACCCTAGCTTACTTGCGCCAGCTGAGCTGGGTGCACCGCGTTACCTATATTCCTAACATTGATTTATAGTTGCATTTAGCCCATGAAACAAACTTCTACTTTGCTGGCTCGCTCCCTGGTGAGGGCGAGCATTAGCTTGGGGCTAGGGTTGGCCGTGAGCACGGCCGTCGCCCAAACGGCGCCACCCACGCAGCCACCAGCCGGTACGATGCAAACGGCCCCCGCCGGCGCCTGGACCTTGCAGCGCGCCGTGGACTATGCGCTGGAGCACAACCTGACGGTGCGTCAGAACCAGCTGACGGCGGAAACCAACAGCGCCATCTTGCGTCAGAGCAAGGCGGCCCAACTGCCCACAGCCAACCTCAATGGCTCGCAGACGTGGAACTACGGACGTAGCGTGAACCCGCTGACGTACGAGTTCCAGAACCAGACCACGCGCTCCAACAATTTCTCCGGCATTGCGCAAGTCGTGCTGTTTCAAGGCTTTCAGCTGCGCAATACCATCAAGCGCAACACGCTGGATTACCAGGCTAGCCTCGGTGACATTGAAAAAGCTCGCAACGACTTGTCGCTCAACGTTGCGTCGCAGTTTCTGCAATTGGTACTGAGCGAAGAGCTAGTTCGTACCAATCAGCTAAAAGTCAACAGCGACGTGCAGCAGGTTGAGCGCACGCGCAAATTGCTGAAGGCCGGCAGTGTGGCAGAAAGCAATCTGCTCGATCTTCAGGCGCAGCAGGCTACCGACGAGTTGAATGTCATTACGGCTCAGAACCAGCGCGACATTGCTCGTTTGCAGCTTACCCAGCTCATGAACTTAGATGCTGCTGGACAAGCGGCGTTTCAGGTTGAAGTTCCGAACCTGCCGGACCCCGATGAGCAGGCACCGCTCAGCGAAGACCCCAATGCAACGTATCAAACCGCCCTCACGTTGCTGCCCGAAATCAAAGCCGCCGACCTGCGCGTGAGCAGTGCCAAGTCGACCGTCGACATTGCCCGCGGCGGGTATATGCCGCGTTTGAGCTTCGGGGCCAGCATTTTTTCGGGCTATTCTTCATCCCCAATTACTACTTTTGGTAGTGATTCCACAGCCCGGCGAACTACCTTCTTCGTTGAGAATCCCGCGACGCCCGGCTCCATTACCCCGCTCAATGTGGTGACCTACCAGCGCACTCAAACTGTGACCTCGCGGGGCTACTGGGACCAGCTTAACCAGAACCTAGGTCGGCAGTTGCAGTTCAACCTGAACATTCCGATCCTGAACGGCTTGCAGGTGCGCACCAACGTGCAACGCTCACTCATCAACGTGCAGCAGGCCCAACTCAACGCCGAGCAAACCCGCCTAAACCTGCGCCAGAGCATTCAGCAGGCCTACGCCGACGCCGTTGCCGCCCAGCGCAAGTTTGGAGCTGCCCGCCGGCAAGTAGAAGCGCAAACTACCTCGTACCGTAACGCCGAAATTCGCTTCAACAACGGCTTGTTGAACGGCACTGAGTTCAACATCACCAAGAACAACCTCACGGCCGCCGAGTCGACCATGATTCAAGCCAAGTATGAGTTCATCTTCCGGCGCAAAGTGCTGGACTTCTACCAAGGCAAACCGCTCACTTTGTAAGAAGTAGCCAAGTGATTGTGTAATGGAGGAATGACGTTCATCGACTTACTCCGTTACGCAATCAACTTGGCTACTCCTTATTCAATTACTCTGTTGCTCAGTTACTCTTACGTATGAAAAATAACCGCTTACTCTACATTCTGTTGGGGATTATTATTGTGGGGCTAGGGGGCTTTGTCGTGGCCAAGAAAAAGGGGCTCGTGGGGCGGGCGGCCGGCACGGAAGTGATTGTTGCCAAAGTCGCGCCGGTCAACATCGTAGAGAAGGTAAGTGCGTCGGGGAAGGTGCAGCCGGAAACGGAAGTAAAAATCTCTCCCGACGTATCCGGCGAAATCATTGAACTGTACGTGGCTGAGGGTGACTCCGTCAGGAAAGGGCAGTTGCTGCTGCGCATTCGGCCCGATAACTACCAGGCCATGGTCAGCCAGCAATCGGCGGTGGTGGGTACCCAGCGTGCCAACGTAGGCCAGACCCAAGCCCGCTTGCAGCAGCTGATTGCCAGCGCCAAACAAACCGAGCTGACTTACCGCCGCAATGCCTCGCTCTACAAGCAAAAAGTGATTTCGCAGTCCGACTACGAAGCTAGCCAAGCGGCTTACAACGCCTCGCAAGAAGAGTTGAACAGCGCCCGCGCCAGCATCAAAGCGGCCCAAAGCAGCGTCACCAGCGCCCAAGCCGCCTTGGAGGAAGCCCGTAAGAACTTGAACAAGACCACCATCTACGCACCCGTGAGCGGCACCGTGAGCAAGCTCAACGTGGAGAAAGGTGAGCGGGTAGTAGGCACGTCGCAGATGGCGGGTACCGAAATTATGCGCATCGCCAACCTCAACTCCATGGAGGTGCGCGTGAACGTGAACGAAAACGATATCATCAACGTGCACCTAGGTGACTCGGTCGACGTGGAAGTGGACAGCTATGCCAACCAGGACGAGAAGTTTCGCGGCCTCGTAACCAGCATTGCCAACACCGCCAAAGATGCACTCACCGCCGAAGCCGTAACCGAGTTTGAGGTGCGCATCCGCTTGCTGCCCGAGTCGTACCGCCACTTGCTGCGCACCATTAACGGCCGCACCGTCGTGCCGTTTCGACCCGGCATGACGGCCTCCGTCGACATCATCACCGACCGTAAGAGCAACGTGCTCAGCGTGCCGCTCGCTGCCGTCACGACTCGCTCGGATAGTGCTGCTACCAAGGCGAATCAGCCCGACGGCGGACCGGACGCTAACGCAGGCCCGGCTGCCGCAACCGACAAGGTAGCTCCCAAAGTGCAGGTGCAGGAAGTGGTATTCGTGGTGCGCAACGGCAAAGCGATGATGGTGCCCGTGAAAACCGGCATCAGCGACTTCGCCAACATCGAGATTCGCAGCGGCTTGCAAGCTGGCGAACAAGTGGTAAGCGGACCATTCCGGGCTGTGGCCAAAAGCCTCAAAAACGGCGGCGCTGTGGTGGTAAAAGATGAGAAGACCATCAACAAAGCCGCCCTGAAAGAACAAGACGACGACAATACCTAGGTCTGCGAATAAGTGACAAACAAAAAGCCTTTCTCCCCAAGAGAAAGGCTTTTTGCGTGAAAGGGCTGCTGGCTATTGCTTCGTGTACGTGTAGGTTTCGGTGTACGTAACACCGTTAATCACGCGGTTCGTCTTGAGTTTTAATAGGTTATTGTCAAGGTCCAGCACGTTGTAGGTGTTTTCCTTATAACCAGGAAATTGAGTAGCCAGAACAGTTTCGTCGCTACGAAGCGCCCAGGTGCCTGTGAGCGTCTGTTCGTCGTTGGCGTTGCACTTGGTGGTACCTTCCCCAAACTGGTACACGTTCGGCTTGGCGAAGTGGAGCACGTCGTCGAGGGTGCATTCGTCGACGTAGGGAAATAAGTTGGTGATCTGCTTGCCCTGTATGGTGCGGGCCGGGCTAGTGGTCAGCGCCGACAGCATCCAATCCTTGTCGATAAGCAACTCAGTTTTGGTAGCAGGTTTTACGTCCTCTTTGTCCTTGTTGGTCTCGCAGGACGACAAAAGGAGTGTGGTGGTGAGGAGCGAGCAGAGGGCAATGGAAAACTTATTCATGGAAGGAGGTTGGATAAAAGAGTTGTTGTGACGTGCTGGAAAAGTGATGCAAGTTTACGGGGCAACTATCTGTATAACATAGCTTTAAGTGGACATGAATATGTGATTGATTTTGCCAGAGGCTTGCTGCTTAGTCGCTTTTTGTATTGCGCGCATCACATGTACATGTAGCCTGGGAGGCTGCCCGTTGCGGTCATCCTGGGTGGTAGGGCAAAGCGAATTCCTGTCAACTGCCCACCTAGGTTGAGCAAGTGCTTTTTGGTGAAAGGATAAGCTTGTCGGTCGGTTCGGGAGGGTTCTTCATTCCGCGTTGCTGCGTTCGGGATGACGGGGAAATCGTACTTTAGCCGCCGTATTTTGCCCGCCCTGCCCGTTTTTCCCAAATCCATGCACAAAATCGCCATGCTTGGCGGTGGCTCCTGGGCCACTGCGCTTACCAAAATAGTGTCTGAAAACGGTAGCCACGTGGGCTGGTGGCTGCGCAGCAAAGACGACGTGCAGCACTTGCTGCGCACCCGCCACAACCCGCGCTACTTGTCCTCGGTGGCTTTCGATCTGGCGCGCGTGCAGCCCGCTACCGACCTAGCCGACGTGGTAGCCGAAGCCGATTGGTTGGTGCTGGCCGTGCCAGCCGCATTCGTGCAGCCGGTGCTCGACAAGCTCGACCGCGATGCTCTGAAAAATAAGCGCATCATTTCGGCCATCAAAGGCATGATTCCGGAGAAGAACGTGCTAGTGACTGACTACGTGGCCCAGCGGTTCCGCCTCGCGCCCGAGCAGCTTGGGGTGGTAGCCGGGCCATGCCACGCCGAGGAGGTGGCCCTGGAAAAACAAAGCTACCTGACCATCGGTAGTCCCGATGTGGAGCTAGCCGAGACGTTCTGCCAACTCCTGCGCAACCGCTACGTGAAGGCCCACCCCAGCGCCGACCTGGACGGCATTGAGTATTGCGCCGTTATGAAAAATATCATCGCCTTGACCTGCGGCATTGCCCACGGCCTCGGCTACGGCGACAACTTCCAGGCTGTGCTGGTGAGCAACGCCGTGCAGGAAATACGCCGCTTCTTGCACGCGCTCAGTCCCTTGCCGCGCGACTTGTCGGCCTCGGCGTACCTAGGTGATTTGCTTGTGACGGCCTACTCGCAGTTTTCGCGCAACCGCACCTTCGGCAACATGGTGGGCCGGGGCTACTCCGTGAAGTCGGCGCAGATGGAAATGAACATGGTAGCCGAGGGCTACTACGCCGTCAAGAGCATTCATGATCTGAATAAGAAGCTCAAGGAGTTCATGCCCATCACCGACGCGGCGTATCGGGTGCTGTACGAGAAGGTAGCGCCGGCCGTGGAGATTGAGCTGTTGAAGGAGAAGTTTCGATAGATAATCACAGGGTATTACAATACAACCGCAGTCACAACTATCACACATGCCACAAAAATTATCAAAAAAGGTGCAGCCTTCTCTGCACCAGAATCGAGGTCAAAGTGCTGAGGATTCTGTGCGTCATAAAACAGCGTGACACGCTCACCTACATAAAAGGTAGGTATAGACATGCCGAAATTTCCAGTGACCTTCACAACATCTCCGTCTGTAGTGATGAATTGAATTACTGGTAAGACGACAGAGCGTGTATTGCCGTTAGTCCATGTTTTTCCAACTATTATTCCTTGTGCCTTTATACCTTTCAGAAAGAGCCTGCGCGAACGTCGTATGACCTTTAACGAGTGAATAGTTGCTAATGAAGCTACTAGAATAAACCAGAATACAATAATTAAATCCATCGCATAAATCTAATGTTTACAAGGTAGTATTCTATGCCCTGGATTCTCCTCGCCCTACTCACGGCCTTCTGCCTAGCCCTTTATAACTTCTTCATCAAGCTAGCCTCCAGCCATCTGCCCGCCGCGGTAGGCGCCGTGGTGCTGCAACTCGTAGCCGCTGCCCTAGGTGCGGCGTGGCTGCTGAAGCTGAAGCTGCAAGAGCAGCCGCTGCCCATCACCAACAAGGGCTTGCTGCTGGCGGCGCTGGCTGGGCTGGGAGTGGGGCTAGCGGAGATTCTGACGTTCGTGGTATTTGGCCGCGGTGTGCCGTCGTCGGTGGGCACGCCCGTGATTGTGGGCGGCTCGGTGCTGCTCACGGCCGTGCTGGGGCTTACCGTGGCGCGCGAAACGCTCACGCTGCCACAAGGCCTAGGGTTGCTGCTGATTGTGGCTGGTATTGCGCTGCTAGCGCGTGGGCACTAGTCGCCCGATACTACATTAACAACTTTCGGCACTCCATTGACGATGTGAGGAGTGGGACGCAACGGCCAAACACGCCTAATCGTCTATACATTTGCCAAAACCTAGCCTAGCTCGAACGGGTTGCAACAGGCTCGCGGCCAAAAGTGGCGCGGCTTGTGTGGGTAGGCGCCAGCCAAATTTTCTGTTATATGCTTTCTGTTTCAGCACCAGCGTACGTTCCAAAGCGCACTCATCGGCTTGCCGTGGGCGCCATGTTTTTCCTATTGGGTCTGTGTTTCGCCAGTTGGGCCTCGCGCATCCCCAGCATTCAGCAGAAGCTAGGTTTCTCCGATGCCGTGCTGGGACTGGTGCTATTTGCCATGCCGGTCGGGCTGATGGTGTCGCTGCCCATTGCCGGGTGGCTGATTGCCAAGGAGGGCAGCCGCAAGGTGATTGTTGCGGCGCTGCTGCTCTATTCGGTCACGCTCGTAGGGCTAGGCTGGGCGCAAAACTTGGTGCAGCTAAGCGTTTGCCTGTTCGTGTTTGGCTTTGCCAGCAACACCGCTAACATCTCCGTCAACACCCAGGCGGTGGGCGTGGAGGCGCTGTACGGCAAGTCCATCATGGCGTCGTTTCACGGGCTTTGGAGCTTGGCGGGCTTTGCGGGCGCGGCCATCGGCACGTTTATGAATGGACTGGGCATTGTGCCGGGGCAACACTTCATCCTGATTATGGCGACTGGCGTGGCGGGCGCGGCCATTTGCTCGCGGTACCTATTGTCTGAAGATCATAACGTTAACCCCGATCAGCCCATCTTCGTCAAGCCCGATAAAGGACTACTGACCCTAGGTCTGATTGCTTTTTTCTCCCTGATCTGCGAAGGGGCGATGTTCGACTGGAGCGGGGTGTACTTCAAGAAAATCGTGCAGCCAGGACCGGCGCTGGTGGGAGCCGGCTTCACCGCATTCATGAGCACCATGGCGCTCGGTCGGTTCGGGGCTGATTGGTTTAAAGACCGGTTCGGACTGCGCCGCACCTTGCAGCTGAGTGGCGCCCTCACGGCCGGCGGCTTGTTGCTGGCTGTGGCGGTTCCTGTATTTGCTACGGCGGTGCTAGGCTTCTTTTTGGTAGGCTTCGGGGTGTCGTCGGTGGTGCCGTTGGTGTACAGCGCGGCGGGCAAGAGCAAAACCATGTCGCCGGGCTCGGCGCTGGCAGCCGTTTCGACCATTGGCTTTTTGGGCTTCCTGCTAGGTCCGCCGATGATTGGTTTGGTGGCCGGCGCGACCAGTCTGCGGGTGTCGTTTATCCTGGTGGCTATCATGGGAATGGCTACGGCAACCGTGGCAACGAAAGCAAAGCTGTAACAATTCGCTTCTATCGTTGTCTGTCATCCGGAGTGTGCTGTTGCGTAAGCAGCCCGCTCCGGATGATTTTTTTAGCCATATAGTAACTAGCAAACTCCCACATGAAGCGCATTACCGAGCAGGACATTCAGGGCATGGAGAAAGTATTTCGCCTGAACCTGATCAACTCTATTACCGGCTACAAGCCGGCCAACCTGATCGGAACGGCGGGCACTGATGGGGAGACCAATTTGGCCATTTTCAGTTCCGTGGTGCACCTAGGTTCTAATCCCCCGTTCATCGGCATGTTCACGCGGCCGACTACAGTGCCCCGCCACACCTATGAGAACATTAAAGCCACAGGGCGCTACACCATCAACCACGTGCAGGCTAGCTTCGTGGCGCAGGCGCACTACACCTCCGCCGACTTCCCCCGCGAAGAATCGGAGTTTACCGCCTGTGGCCTCACGCCCGAATACCTAAATGGCTTCTCCGCGCCTTACGTGCAGGAAAGCCAGATCAAAATGGGCTTGGAGCTGGTGGAAGAAGTCTCGGTGCAAGCCACGGGAACCATTATGCTAGTGGGCAAAGTCATCGACCTGTATCTTCCCGAAAACCTGCTGCGCCCCGACGGCACAGTGGATCTGAATGGCGCTGGCGACGTAGCCATTTCTGGGCTGGACGCCTACCATACGGTGCAAGAGCTAGCCGCCTACGAATATGCCCGCGCTGGGCAGGGGCCGCGCGAGAAAACTAAGTGATTGCTAAGTAATTGACAGCGTAACGGTTACTTGGCGGCGGTGCGCACGGCGCGCTTGGTGGCTGCTTGTTGCCAGGTGCCGATGCGGCGCAGCGCAAACTCGCCTTCCTTGCCGGGCACGGCCTGCAGGTTGGGCACGGTCCCTGTTGCTGCTGCGCACTCAACAAAATTGGGCTGGCGAAAACTCGGTCGCAAGTCTAGGCTCGCTTCTCCGGTGACGGTACGGAGGCTGAGCCGCCATGGCCCCGATTGGTGGTGCAAGCGCAACGCCAGCTGCGCGTTAGCCTTCAGGCTATCCTGTGGCACCCCATTAAGCAGCACCAGCGCCGGCAGCCCCACTTTGGCGCCCTCGAAGCGGTACAAAACCACCTTGGCAGAGTCGGCTACCGGGCCGCTCACCTGCGTTAGGTTGGTGGCGTTGAACACGTTGCCATTCGTGATATCCACGGTAAACTCGTGTTCGTACGCGTGCGTCATGGCCGCCGAAAGTGCTATTCCTACGGCCGCGCCAAGCAAGCCACCGGCTCCGATAAAGAGCGGCCCCGGCTGCACGGAATATACGCGGAAAGAGAGCAGGTTGCCGCGTCGCTCTAGCGGAAAATAAGTATTCTGGTAACGAATAAAAACGTGGTTTCCATCCGAAAAGCCCCACGTATCGGCGGGTAGCGGGCGTTGCTTGCCGGTAGCATCCGTGATGTAGGGGCGCACCCGGTAGGTGCCGGCTAGGCTGCCTTCGGTATTGGCTGTCGTTTCCACTTCGAAGGGCAGCGTATGGTCCGGGGTGTTGTCGCGGAAATCGTGAAAGGTGCGGTAGCGGCCCTTATTGATGACTTCGGCTTCCAGCACCGGATACACGGTGCCGCTAGGAGCTAGGGTGGCAGTGCTGGTTAATTGTGCCCAAGTAACTAACGGAGCTTCTGGGTTAGCCGTGCCTGGGAGGCTTAGCTGCTCCAGGCTCTTTTGCATGGCGGCCACCAAGTTACTGGCGTGAAAGCTCGTAACGTCCAGTCCGCCTCGGCTGGCCGAGCCCATGGCACCACCGAGCCGGCGGTAATGCCCGGTGGGTAGGAGCTCATACCACTCAAAAGTGCATTGGGCCTTTCCCACTTCGGAGTTGTAGGTAATGGTTTCGGCAACGCGCATGGCTGTGATACGCAAAACTACCGGCCGATCGGTGGGGCGAGCAGGCAGCTGCCGCGTCAGGTATTCGTGCAGGTAAGGAGCGGCCTGCCCCGCTAATACTACTTCCACGGGGCGGTTTAACACGCCTATATGCACCTGCCCCAGCGTTGTGGTGTCGGGGCGGGCATCTACTACTTTCTGCACGTAGAAGCCGCGGTCGGGAAGTGCCAAGGTTTGCTTGTGCAGCTCGACTACGTGAGCTTTTTGCGCCTTGAGCGGCAGCGCTAGGCCTAGGCTCATAAAAAACAGAAAAGGCAAGCGATATAAAGTAATCATAGTATAGAGATACGCTAACGCCAGCCCACAGCGAAATTAGCGCCAAGAGGTGGCGAAACAGACTGCCTGCGCAGAGAAAGTTGCGTGGCTTGCCAGTGCACTTCTCTTAGCTCTGGTCGTTCATTCTGCCGCCAAGCACGTATCAGGCTTCAAACCATAACCGGAACAATACACTATGGCCGCCTGGGGACCTTACAACTTCGACAACGACGACGCCACCAATTTTGCGGGCGATTTTATGAATACGGGCAGCGAAGTAATGCTGCTGGAAGCCCTCGTGGCAGCGGCCGAAGAGGAAGCACACGTGGAAGCCGAGACGGCGCTACCGGCGCTAGCGGCCGCTGAGATTGTGGCCGCCTGGCGCGGTCATCCCGGCACCGATTTTCTGCCTGGCTTGCTGCCTATGGTGCAGCGCCTAGATATCAGCGACGACGAAGAGTTGGTAGAGCTAGCCCAGCAGGCTGTGGAAGCCATCTTGAAAGACTCGGAGCCCCGCGACATGTGGACTGAAAACAAGCAGCTTGACACTTGGGAA
Organism: Hymenobacter crusticola; assembly: GCF_002154225.1. Lineage (GTDB taxonomy): Bacteria > Bacteroidota > Bacteroidia > Cytophagales > Hymenobacteraceae > Hymenobacter > Hymenobacter crusticola. The sequence goes on along the minus strand of NZ_MTSE01000003.1, from coordinate 617,279 downwards.
GCCGCTCAAAAGGACTTGCTTGCTAGGTTGGATGCTGAGCCAAACCCGTAACCCAACGTTTGCAAGAGTTTCAGTAGTAAAAAAGGACTACCGAATTCTGTAGTTTAACTAGTTGAGCAGCAGTACTGAGTATATAATAAAGGCTGTCATGCTGAGCTATTCGCAGCATGACAGCCTTTGTCATTTGACCCTGCCCAGATAGCTTCGCTAACCACCCTAGGTTGCTACGCACAGGAGCCTTAGGCGAGTGGCTGGAGCACCTAGCTGCTAGCGTTTTAGGACATTAAACGCAGCAAAATCTCCTTTGCCAGTTTCTTGGTGCGGGAGTACGGGCTGACGTTGGCTCAGAACCCGCTTGCCGTCGACGTAAAAGCAGTACTTCAGCTCTGGCTGATCCGTCTTTAAGTGCAGAACCCAGCCTTGGGGCGTTTTCTGGGCAAAACGCAAGAAATTGTATTCGCCTCTGATTTCTACGACGACGGCTTGCGCGTGCGGGAACCCGGCCAGCGTGAGGCTTACGCCAGCGGGCTCTTGCTCTAGCAAATTACGCAGGAGGGCCGCGGTTTTCCAGCTAGGTTTTTTCACCGCTTCCAGTACGTGGATTGCTGCTTGGTAATGCCCCTGAGTGGCCAAAACTTCTGCCTTCGTAAACTGAAATTCAGTGCTGTCGAGCCGGGGATTAACTGCTCTATACTGCTCCCAGATAGGAAATAGCACGCTTGCCTGTGCGAAATCCTTCTCCATGTAGAAGTAATTCAGGAACGTTAGGCGCAGAGCGGATTCACGTTCTTCATTGCTCAGCTGGCTGGTGCGCAGAAATTGCTCGACAACGGCTGCACGGGGCTGGTTGTGGAGCAGCTTCGTGAGCGTGAGGCTGGCATTTTGCGGGAATTGGTTGGCTAGCAGGATACTTTTTCGACCCTGCTGCAGCAACGTGTGAATGTTAGTGTGCCAAGGCGTACGGTAGTCCTCGGCCAAATAAAACCAGATGTCGCCGGTAGCTAGGTTGTGAATGTTTGTGTAAACCGTGGTGGTGAACTCCCGCCAGGAGGTTTCCTGCGCAATTTGCACGAGGCTCTGCTGACTGACGCCTTGCGCAGCAAGCAGGCGCTGCGCAATGGGGTAGCGCCAGCAGGTTTGTTTTGCGGGGCCCTCGCACACGTTGAAATTAGTGGAAGTGAGCTGCCGCGTAGCCCGCAAGATGGTGTCGGGGGAGATGACGGCTAGGTTGCCCTGCCGATCAGCTAGGTGCACCTGCACGTCGCCCATGTCGGGCATATAGTAGGTATCCCACAAAGCCAGAAACTGCGGTACCGATTGGCAGCGTTGCAGCAGGTACACCAGCATAGAACCGTGCGGAAACGGTTGGCGGCCGCGGCGGAGCTTATACACTTGCGGCGGCAAAGCATTGATGTCGAAAAAAACGCCAGCCTCATTCGCGCCGCCTTGGATGCCACTCTCGGGCGAGCCGTAAGTAAAGGTGATGTAGCCTAGGGTATTTTTATCCGTGGCCGGATAGACGTTTACATAGGTAGAGGCCGTGTGAAAAAAATCTTCGTTGTTCATGGCCCACGTCTGCCCGTGCCGATCTGTGCCGGAAACAATCGTGCAGGCGGCGGCTGGCAGGCACCACAGCAGTGGGATTAGGAACAATAGCCTGGTTCTCATAGAATAAGCGTAAGAAGCTAACCGATCAGCAAAGTACATGATTGATAAGCAGATTGCTACTTGCTGTTATTCTAGGCCAATGCGTTTGGCTAGCTAAATGCTACACGGCGGCTAGGCTTGGCACCTCGTTTAGGCCAAACCCTAGTTTCACCAGCTCTTCCCACACCCGGTGCACGGGCAAGCCCATCACGTTGAAGTAGGAGCCTTCTAACCGCGTCACGGCGACCATGCCGATCCAATCTTGCGCGCCGTAAGCACCGGCTTTATCGAAAGGCTTGTATTGCTGCACGTAAAACTCGATTTCGGCTGGGGAGAGGGCCCGAAAGTAAACGCGAGTTTGATCGGAAAACACCACGCGCTGGCCCTCGCCAGTGAGCAGACACACCCCCGTGTACACGTCGTGGACGCGGCCTTGCAGGCGCGTAAGCATCTGAATGGCTTCGGCCGCGTCAGCAGGTTTGTTCAGCACATCATCGTCGAGGCACACGATGGTGTCGGCGGTGAGCACCACCTCATCGGGGGCTAGGGCGGCGCGGTATGCTTCGGCTTTGTGGGCGGCTAGGTACTCCGCTACTTCGGCGCGCACCAGATGAGCCGGGAAGCTTTCGTCTACTTCCTGCAAACGAATCTCGTAGGGCAGACCTAGGTCGGAGAGGAGCTGCCGCCGGCGCGGGGAGTTAGAAGCCAGAACTAAACGCATTGGAGAAAGGAGTTGTCGGCTTCTGCGTCGCGGATGCTCGTGAACAGGAAGCCAACGATAGTTTTGGGATAAAAGAACGTGGATTTGGGCGGCATCACGGCGCCGGAGTGGCACACGCGCTCCACTTCGTCCATAGTTACTTCGTTGGTAATGAAGGCGGCCCGCGCCGCGCTGCGGTCTACCTGAGCCAGGCATTCGGAGAAACTGCGCACATAAGCTACCCCAGGCCAGTTGCGTTGCGCTTCCGGCCCCACGATGCCCAGCACCCGCTCCAGCACAAAGTAGTGCAGCACCGTCAGATCGAGCGCCTTCACCTGCGCTGTTGTTTCCCAGGTAAGTTGGGCGTGCACCTCAGGCCGTAGTCGCAGCTTATAGGCCTGCCCACCTAGGTACAAGCCGAAGGCCCAGGTCTTGCCTGCAATAACTTCGGGCAAGGCATACGCATCGTCCTGCGCGAGCACCAGGAAGAACTCACCGAGGCGCTGCAAAAAGGCTTCGTCGGTGAGTTGGCCGGGCAGTTCTAGCAGCAGCCGATGCGTCGGTAGAATGCGCAGATCATCGGCTGCCGCATTCGTTAGGTACATCAAGTGGTAATTCCAGGGCTCATAACCAGTAGCCTTTGAATCAGCTGCTTGTCTGGCCTGACGATAGGCTAAAGACGCTTCGTAACGGTGGTGGCCATCGGCTAGAATCACTTGCTTTTCGGCCAGCAGCGCCTGGAATTTGCGGATAACTGTCCGGTCTTGGATCACGGCTAGCACGTCGCGGACGCCTTGGTAGTCTTCCGTTTGGTAGAGCGGGTCCTGCACAGCTTCGTCCATGTAGTACTCCAGCTCGAAGGCTTCGTCGCGGTACAGGCCGTGGGTCGCGCTGCTTTGCATCTGCGTGCGCGCCAGCAGCTCAGCCCGGTCATTGACCGACACCGGCAGCGTATTCTCGTGGCGTAGCACTACGTTTTCCTCCCAGGCATACGCGCGGATGTGGCACATAAAACCCTTTCGACAGTATTCGCGCGCGCTGCCGGGCAGCCGAAAGTATTGATAGTATACGTACAGGCCCGGCAGCGCGTCTTGCAGCAGCACGTCTGCCTTCTGCCACTCGGTGAGGCGGCGTAGGGCGGCGCCTGCCGCGTCTTCTCCCTGCGGCACCGACACGTGAATGCTATTGAGCGGATTATTATAAAGTGCCGCCCGCTGCTTAGATGACACTACATCAAACAAGGGAGAAACGTATGAGTCAATCGTCGGGCTAAGCGCTGGGCTATAGCGCCAGCCGCGTACAGGTCGAATTTCAGCCACAGAAGCTTATTTAGTAAGTAACATTTACCGATCTTCAGCATGGACCATTGGATCAATTAAGCGCAGACGCGAAGCGCACTTGCTTCTGTTCGCCTCTGCCAATCAAGGTGCCATTACCTTGGGACACGATCAATGGTAGAAGGTAAATGACTACGGGGCCAAGCGGCTGCGGCGCCAGCCAGCCCCATCTTTCTCGTACAAAATTCGGTCGTGGAGGCGGCTCGGGCGGCCCTGCCAAAACTCGACGCGGGTGGGGCGCAGGAGGTAGCCGCCCCAGTGCGGCGGGCGGGGAAGTGGGTCTTGCCCAGCAAACTGTGCTTCTAGATCCTTTTCACGCGCTTCTAGCTCCTCGCGGCTGCCGATCACCTGGCTTTGGGGCGAAGCCCAGGCACCTAGCTGACTGCCGCGTGGCCGGCTTTGAAAATACGCGTCTGAGGTAGCGGCGGCGGCTTTTTCCACTTTTCCTTCTACTCGCACCTGCCGCTCCAGGCCCGGCCAGAAGAAGTTGAGCGCTGCCAGCGCATCATGGGCTAGCTCCTGGCCCTTGCGGCTGTCATAATTGGTATAAAACAGAAAGCCCGCATCGTCGGGTAAGCCTTTCAGGAGCACTACACGGGTAGAAGGCTGGCCATCAGCGCCCACGGTCGCTAGGGTCATGGCGGTGGGTTCGTCGAGGTGAGCAGCCAAGGCTTCATCGAGCCAGGTGCGAAACTGCTGGACAGCATCCGGGGCCACCTCGCTTTCAGTGAGCGTCCGCTGCGCGTACGTTTTGCGTAGATCGGCTAGTTGTTGGTCGTTGGTCATGAAGCAAATCGTGTTGAGCAGGTAACCAATAGCCCGTCGTATGGTTTGAGAGCCACTTGCTGGGCCTTTTCCCGCCGTTAGCAAAGCAATAATTGCGCAACGGCAACGGTTGTAGAGCGGACGCAAGGTAGCATAATGTACGGGTGTCGGGAACCTGCAACTACTCAACCGACGTAAGACACTTGTAAAGAAGCTGCGTAAACGACAGAGGGGCAGAGCAGCTAGGCACTTCCCTAGGTCGATGTTATGTAGCTGCTTTGTAGCCCGCGCAAGTGCTCGTGATGCAAGTGGATCATTGGTGTTTGTTAACTGATAAAGAAGAATTGCTCCATGAAATCAGGTAGCCTCCTCATATCACAGCCCTTTCTGGGCGACCCTAATTTTGAGCGCACCGTTATTTTGTTGTGCCGTCATTCCGAAGAAGAAGGATCTTTCGGGCTTGTGCTCAACCGCCCAACCAACCTTCAGCTTGGCGACGTGCTCGAGTTGCCCGACGGCGAGGCTTCGCCTGCCGCTCACCTGCCGCTCGGCCTAGGTGGGCCAGTGCAGCCAGATACGTTGCACTACCTGCACCGTCGCGCCGATATCCCAGATGCAGTAGCTGTTGGGCAAGATGTTTACTGGGGTGGCGACTTCCAAGTGTTACTCGGTTTGCTGCTCAGTGGCGAGCTAGCCGCCGATGATGTGCGTCTGTACGTTGGCTACTCGGGCTGGACGGCCGGGCAGCTCACCGACGAGGTAGGGGAAAATGTTTGGATTGTGCACCCCAATGCTGCGGGGAAAGTATTTACTTTGGATAATGATGCCTTCTGGCAATCCATCCTACGCGAAAAAGGCGGCCGTTACCGTGTTTTGTCCAACTATCCCGTGGACCCACGCCTGAACTAATCATATTTGTCGCCCCGCTTTCCACTGTCCGCTGCTTACCTTGCGGGCCATTCTGCTGAATCATGGTACCTGAAAACGAAAACACTGCCCCCAATCACTCCGATCCCGCCTCGGAGTCGCCGATGAGCATTCTGGAGCGTCGCCTCGCTGAGATCCAATCCAAACAAGATCCGGCGGCCGCTGCTCCAGCTCCGCCCGATCAGGAGCCTGCGCCTGCCAATATTCCGGCCGAAACGACGGCTGCTGCCCCAGCCACGGCTCCTGAGGATATCACGGAGCGCCCGGCCCAAGGTGTCCCGGCTCCTCCTGCTGGCGAGCCTGCCGACGCTGGTACGGCCGAAGCACATGCGGAGCCTTCTAACGCCGTGATTGGGGAGGAGCCTGCCTCCATCAGCGCACCGGCTTCGGAGCCGTTGGCTCGCGCCGAAAACCACTACGGCGCTCAAAACCCGGGGGTACTCAGTGCTCACGCTGAAGAGGGTACGCCCATCACGCCAGAAACCGAAGCCCTGACAGCTAGTTCTCAGTCTGTAACGGAAGAGCAACCAGCAACATCGCCCGAGCCCGAAGCGCTTACCGGCGTTGCGGGTGAAGATACCCCGGCTACGGCTCCTGACGCGCCAGCTACGACCACGCTACCTGCCTATTCATTGGCCTCAGCCGAGGACATCGAAAACGCGCCAGTCGACCTAGCTGCCCTTCCAACTTCCGACAACGAAGGGGCTGCCGAGGCCGCTGCGGAGCTGCACCACGCCCAAGGCGCTGCAGAAGAGGAAGATGATTACGTCCCTGAAACGGCCGCCCCCGACTTCGCAAAGCTGGATGTAGCCGCTCAGGCCGATTACCTGCTAGGTCTGCTTCGTCGGCCCGATGCCCGCCAGAACCGCAAGCAAATTTTTGACTTAAACCGGCAATACGAACAAGCCATCGGCAACGAGCGCAACGCCGCGCGCCAGCGCTTTACGGCCGAAGGAGGCGAAGCTGAAGGGTTTGTTTTTCAAAACCCGAATGGCTACCAGGAGGTAACGAAAGCCCTGCAGGATTTCCGGGAAAGCCGCGCCCGCGACGCTAAAGCGGAGGACGAGCAGCGCGCCCGCAACCTAGCGCACAAGCAGCACTTACTTTCTCAGCTCCGCCTGCTGGTAGAATCGTCCGAAACCAAAGACAGTTCGGCTCGCATCAAGGCCTTGCAGAACGATTGGAAAGTAACGGGGCCCGTTCCGCAGAAGGACGCACAAGAACTGTGGAACAGCTACCACGCTCTGCTCGATATTTATTATAACAACCGCGGTCTATTCTTCGAGATGAAGGAGCTGGACCGCCGCCGCAACCTCGAAGCCAAAGAAGCGCTGATTCAGCGTGCGGAGGCGCTGAATCAGCAAAGCAGCATCAACAAAGCCTTGCAGGAGCTTCGGCAGTTGCACGAGGAGTGGAAACACGTCGGGCCGGTGCCCAACGAGCAGCGGGAGCCAATCTGGAACCGTTTCTTGCAGGCATCGGAGAAGGTGCACAACCGTAAGAAAGAGTTTGTGGATGTGCGCACGGCGCAGGAAAATGCGAACCTGGGTCGTAAATCGGCTTTACTGGAGCAGATCAAGCCCTTTGCCGACTTCCACACCGAGCGCGTGAACGAATGGCGCTCCAAAACCGACGAGTTGCAAAAGCTTAAGGAAGACTGGGATGCCGCCGGCCTCGTGCCCCGCGACAAAGCCGAGCAAATGAACAAGCAGTTCTGGTCGGCTTACAAAGGCTTCTTCCAGCACAAAAACCAGTTCTTTAAAGCGCTTGATGAGGAGAAGAATGCTAACCTAAAGCGCAAGCTAGAGCTGTGCGAGCAAGCTGAAGCAGCGCTGCAAAATCCGAATTGGGAAGAGGGCCGTGAAATCGTAATTCGCTTGCAGAAGGAGTGGAAGCTAATTGGCCGAGTACCCGAGAAGCAGTCTGACAAAGTATGGAACCGCTTCCGCACGGCTTGTGATGCTTTCTTCGACCGGAAAAACCAAGAGGCTAAGCAGCGCGAGCAGCAAGCCCAGCAAGTTTCCAGCGAGCAGGCGGCTCACCTCGACCGTCTGTCAGATGCCCTTTCGGCCCTCGACGCGGACAACCCCGGTACGCTGGAAGGCTTCCGGCAACACGTAGCCGACTGGCGAGCCTTCGAAAGCGCTGCGGCAGCACCCCGCGGTGCTGCTGAGCGAGCCGAAGAGAAGTTCCAGACTTTGATGGGCAAGTACCTCGATACGGTTCCTGGGCTTGCCTACGCCGAGCGCAACGACTTATTGTTCCAGTTGCAGGTGGAGCGCCTGAAAGCTAGCCCTGATTCGCAGCAGCAGCTGTACAAGAAGGAGCAGGGCTTACGGCGAGAAATCAACGAACTCGAAAACGACATTTCTACCCTGCAAACTAACCTCGACTTCTTTGCTCGGTCGAAAAACGCCGATCAGCTCCGTGCTGAATACCAAGGCCGAATCGATGAGGCTAAGACGCGTATCGAAGGGTTGAAAAAGCAGCTAAAGGTAGTTCGCAGCTAAAATTTCATTTGTGCCCAGCGAAAAGAGGCACCTAGCGCAGCTAGGTGCCTCTTTTTTTTAATGTGTTAACCTTTTCAAAATCAGGGCTCAGGCTTCACAAGGCTGTTTATCTGTATAAAAAAAGCACGGTACGAATTGCGAAATAAAATTCCTTCACTAGTTTTGCACCACCAATTCGCCTCCGTAGCTCAGCTGGTAGAGCAACTGACTTGTAATCAGTAGGTCGCTGGTTCGATCCCGGCCGGGGGCTCTTAGGTATTTAAACCCACTGTAAATCAAGTATTTACAGTGGGTTTTTGTTTGTGCGCCAATCGGTGTTGCTTTTTAAGCTCTTTCCTGTTGCTTGCTCAGCGGTATCCTCAAGCAGCAGGAAGCGCCCGGAAATAGGCTTCTGCTTGCGCGTATCCTTTCCGAAGCATGGCTTGCATAGCTGCTGGTTGGAACGTCAACCCGCCTGGGCCACCTTCGTCTAACCTAGCTTGAGGTCGGATGTCGTGAATCTTAGTGACTGCGGTGTGCGCGAAAGGATTGCTAGGCTGCGCTAATGCCTGCTCCACGATGGTTGGTGCTACGCCACGTGCCAGGAGCGTATGACGAACAGCCTGTAGATACTGATTGCCCTGCTCATAGAGCTCAGCCAAGCGGTAGTCGTTGGCGCCTACGTCTTCACTGAACAAATCAACGGTGCGCTCTAGGACCTGAATGGCTTTTGTCTTCTGGGTACTATCAGCTGGTGTCTGCTGAGGATTAAGTGTAATAGCAATGATCGTTTCCGCCCCGTGATCTACGGCCGCCTGCAGGGGGGTAGCTTCCCGTACCCCGCCATCCACGTACTGACGGATGGGTACGGCGCCCGGCCGCACCTCTACAGGCTGCATAAAAACGGGTTGGCAACAAGAAGCTAGCATGGCCCGACGTAAATCCGTTACATTTTGGATCTGCTCCACATCATAATGCGTAGTGCTAGCTACAGGCTGCGTACTCCAGTAAACCAAGCGTTCGGTCTGCAAGCAGACCGTAGCCAAGAACACCGGAATAGTTCGTAAGCGCTCGTAATGCGCTTGCGTCAGCAGCGTGTCAATTTGCTTTTTTAAGGGTGTCGCATCGTGCACGGATATGCCGGTCACTAGATTGGCAATACCTCCTAGCTTAACCAAATCGTCTTGCTTGAGTGTGGTATACAGCCGTTCAAGCAGCGCTAGCTCACCACAAGCCGCTAAGGGAGCGATGAGCGAACCCGTGCTGGTGCCGCAGTAAAGCGCGAACGATTCCAGCGGCTGTACGTGCTGCTGAATATATTGGAGTGCCCCCACAGCGAAGGCTCCTTTTGAACCCCCACCACTAATCACTAAAGCTGTTTTGGCCATAACGCATTTACAAAGTCTGGGGCGGTGATTTATAGAATAGATTGTACGTTAAGGCGAGTTGACCATAGATAGTAGGTGTGCGCACGTCCCGGTGGAGCTTCAGCACAATTCCTAAGAGGTTGCTGGTTTCTAGGCCGACACCCGCACCTACTAACTGCCGCCAATGTTCGGTGGGCGTATAAACTAGAGGTAAATACTCCGCTAGGATATGCAAATGAAAGGAGCTAGCAAGCAGAACTGGGGGGCCTTGGAACACTTTCAACGTCAGCCGGCTGCCAGCTAGCCCACCGAGTTGGTAGCCTGGATGGAATGCACCGACCGGGACGCCCACCCGCAGCCGTCCGGGCACGAGCGTCCACTGCGGAACGAACTGCGCAGTCGCTAGGTAACGTTCGGGGCCTCCTCGCGGTCGATTAAAACCTTGCCCTACTTCAACCATCAGAGCCGTTCCTCTCGGTATATCTTGCCCGATAACGCGAGTGGTAAGTATGCTCAAAAATCCAAGTAGAAGTACGTATCGCATGCTGGTAGGCATTCGGTTTATGGGTTAAACGAGAGCAGTACAAACGCACGGTAGGATCGATGGTTTCCTCAAGGTTGGCCGTATAAAAATGATCTAGGCTTGCCGTTGGTTTGCTCAGGAGGTAAAGTATACGTAAGTGGTAATAGCCTGTAGGGCCAGGCCAAGCTGCATTTGTGGCGTCTTTTAGCTTGAGACTATGAAAAAACTATTCTTTGTTATGGGTTGCCTGCTGGTGCTGAGTAGCCCACCAGTACTGGCGCAAGCTCCACAAGAGCCGGCGGCTATCACTGTACATGTGCAGGAGTACGGAATCCGGCTGTATATTACCACGGCGAGTGGAGGTGTGGTATCAGAGCCCCAAATGCTAATGACCGAAAAAAAGCAGTCGTTTGCCCAACTGGTGGCGCAGGAGTATCAAAAGCTGCTCAGCGCCTACACGCAACGCGGCTACGTGCTGCAAGGCATCATTCCCGGTAAGCAGGATGGTAACGAGAGCAACAGTACCCTGCTCTTTGTCAAGCCACTGAAGCCCTAGCCTTCCAACGATTTGCTATTGATTGGCCTCAATATAGGAGAGGATGTGTAATAAACAACTGACAGCTAGATAGCTAAGCCTTACAAACAGATGAATGTCGTTGAGTAAAATATCATGGGCTATTTCTTTTGTCTTCAAATGCTGAAGCAGAATTAAAACACCTGGCCCACTGCATTATGCTCGAAGTTCAACGACTTCATTTGCAGAATAATTAAGCTGTTTCAGGACGAGGCACGGGCTGAGCGGGTGTAATAACTTAATGTTTTGGTAAACGCCAGCATGGCAAGCAGCCGCGCGTGGTGCGCTTCATTTGTGGACTCGTACGAAGAGACCAGATGATGAGCGCAACCTGCTGGGAAGCCATCCGCAACGATTCCGAGCAGGCCTACAAGGAGCTGTTCGCGGCTTATTGGCAACCTAGCTTCACGGCCGCTTACCGCCTCTTGCGCGACCGAGACGCCGCCGAAGATATCGTGCAGGAAGTGTTTGCCGCCCTCTGGACGCGGCGCAAAACCCTGCTCGTGCACAACCCCGAAGCATTTATCCGGCAGATGGTCAAGAACCAGGTATTCACCGTGTTGTCGCGACGGAAGCTGTCGGAGCACAATGTGGAGGTGCTGGAAAACTGCCTGTTCGACCACTCGCCGGAGGAAAGCTACATGCAGCAGGAAACCTTGGCGGAGCTGGAAAGTGCCGTGGCCGCGCTGCCCGCCAAGTGCCGGGAAGTGTTTGAACTGCGTCGCTTCGACGGGCTGAGCGCCAGCAGCATTGCCGAGCAATTAAACATTTCCATTCGCACCGTCGAAAACCACCTCTACCATGCGCTGAATCTGCTGAAAAAGCAGCTGTACAGCGTTATGATTTTATTATTTATCGACGGTCTTTTTTAACGAATCCATAATGGGTTGCGACTAAGTAGAAACGCCGGGTGCGGATACTTAGAGACGAAGCAACCCCTATGAATCGACAACAGTATTGGCGGCGGCAATTCGCCCGCTACGTGCAAGGCTGGGCTGGCGCCCAGGAGCAGGAAGTGCTCAACCGCTTCTTCGAGCAGCAGGCCGCCGACTCCGCCGGCGTCTGGAGCGAGCTAGGGGAAGAGCCTGCGCACGTGCAAGCCCGCATCCGGACCGCCCTCGACCAACGACTCGCGGCGGAGAAACCTGCCAAGCGTTGGCAGCCGCTTTTGAAGCTAGCTGCCGCCGTAGCGCTACTGGCTGGGGCAACGGTGTGGTTTAGCCAGCGGCGTCCGGCAGCGTCTGGAGAGCTGGCCCAACAAGTAATCAGCGCCGCCAAGGGGCAGCGCAAGCGCATCGTGCTGCCCGACGGCACGCGCATTCTGCTCAACAGTGACAGTCGGTTGCGCTGGCAGCCCACCGCCTACAAGGGGCGGCAGCGCGTGGTGTACCTGGAAGGGGAGGCCTTTTTCGACGTGTACCACGACGAGCGGCGGCCTTTCCGCGTGGTTACGCCGCGCCTGACCACGCGGGTGCTCGGCACCTCATTCAACGTGAACACCCACGACCGGCACTACGCCGTGGCGGTGGCCACCGGGGCGGTGCGCGTGACGGCCCGTCGCTCACACAAGCCGCTGCTCCTACGGGCCCGCGAGCAAGCTAGGTTAGATGTGACTACCAACCAACTGCAACCCGCCCAGCAGTCCGCCACCGACGCCTACGCCTGGGTGAACCACGTGCTCGTGTTCGACAACTCGCCCGTCAGCCAAGTGGCCGCCCGCTTGGAGCGCTGGTATAACGTGCCCATTCACTACGACGCGGCCCTGGGCGGCCAGCACATTCGGGCGCGCTACGAGCGTGAATCGCTGCCGCACGTGCTTCAGAGCCTAGCCTTCAGCCTCGGCTGCACCTGCGCACAGGCGCCCGATGGTTCCTGGCGGCTGCGCTCCACTTCTTCTCGCACCCTCTAACGCACAATACCTTATGCAAAACCAACTACCCAAAAAACGCAGTGGCCGCAGGCGCCAATTGGCCGGGGCGGTGCTGGCACTCAGCTGCGCTGGTCAGGCTCAGGCCCAGGAAGCTAGCGCGCTCAACCTAGCTTTTAATAACGCGAAGTTGCCGCAGGTTTTTCAGGCCATTGAAGCCAAATCTGGCTACCATTTCGCCTACGCCGAAGCCCTCACGCGCCTGCCCGGCACCTACTCCCTGAACGTGCAAAACGCCAACATCGACGGCGTGTTGGCCGACTTGGAGGCCCAAGGCAACGTGAAGTTCCGGCGCGACCACCAGACCATTTCGGTGCAGGTGCGCCCCGAGGTGAAGAAGCCCGCCAAAGTGGCTGAGCGCCCTATCAACGGCAAGGTAAAGGACAAAAGCGGCCAGTCGCTTCCGGGCGTAACAGTGATTTTGAAAGGCACCAACAACGGCACCGTGACCGATACGGAAGGCAACTTCCAACTGACGGTGACCGAGCCGGAGCAGGCCGTGCTGGTGTTTTCCTTCGTGGGCTACGAAACCCGGGAGCTGCGCGTGGCTGACCAAGCTAGCTTCGACATCACCTTGAGCGACGCTGCCCAGGGCCTGGATGAAGTGGTGGTAATCGGCTACGGCACGGCCAAGCGCGAGAACATCACGACGGCCGTGAGCACGCTGCCCAACCCCGAGAAGATTGCCCAGCGCCCCATTTCCAACGTGCAGGACATGCTGCAAGGCAACGTGGCCGGCGTGACGGTGCTGCAAAACGGCGGCGACCCATCGGCCACGGCGCGCGTCGTGATTCGGGGGGCGGGCACGCTCAACAGCGAATCGCCCTTGTATGTGGTGGACGGCATGCCGTACTACGGCGGCCCCTTGAACCCCAACGACATAGCGAGCATCACGGTGCTGAAAGATGCGGCGGCAGCCGCCATCTACGGGGCCCAAGCCGCTTCGGGCGTTATTGTCGTGACGACCAAGAGCGGCAAGTCGGGCACGCCCCGCGTGACCATCGACACGTACCAAGGGTGGCAGACGGCTTACAAGCTGCCGCACGCCCTGAACGCCGCCGAGCAAGCTGCCGCCTACAACCAAGCCGCCGACAACGCCGGCGTTGGTCGCCCCGCCGCCCACGATGCCACCAAGAACCCGTGGGGCCAAGTGACGCGCACCGATTGGATGGACGAAATCTTCCGCACGGGCAGCATTTATAACCTGAACGCCACCGTGAGCGGCGGCAACGACCGGGGCCGCTTCCTGACTTCGTTCGGCTACCACAACCGCGAAGGCCTGCTGCTCAATACCAACCTGAAGCGCTACACGCTGCGCCTGAAGTCGGACTACGACATCAGCCCCAAGATTACGGTGGGCCAGAACGTGTACATCAACCAAACCAACGCCCGCGGCACCAACACCAGCAACAGCTACTCGGGTAGCATCATCAACGCCATTTACATGCCCTCGGCGGCGCCCGTGCGCAACCCCGACGGGACGTTTGGCGGCGTGACGCCGATGGCTCCGGCGCCGGAGTTTCAATTTGCCGGCGCCTACGGCGACGTCTACAACCCGGTGGCTTTGCTGAAGCGCCCCACGGTGAGCAGCCCGCTGCTTAACCTCAATGGCATTGGCTACGTGGAATATAACCCACTGGCTAACCTGAAGTTCCGTAGCAGCTTCAGCCTCGACTTGCAGCGCGAATCCTACAAGCGTTTCGATCCGCGCATTCCGGAGCCGGGCCGCGCCAACACCATGAACTACCTGACCCAGAACCAGACCGACCGCAACCGCTGGATTTGGGACAACCAGGTGAGTTACCAGAAAAGCCTCGGCAAGCACTTTTTCGACCTCACGGCCGTGTACTCGGCCCAACGCACCAACTACGAGTACTACTCGGTGCAGGCCCAGAACTTTGACCGCGAAGACGACTGGTACCAATACATCGGCAACGCTAAGGAGTTTGTGCAGCGCCCCGGCAGCGACGTGTGGCAGGATGCCCTTACCTCGGCTATCGGCCGCCTCACCTACAGCTACGCCGACCGCTACTTCCTGACGGCTAGTTTGCGCCGCGACCAAACCTCGCGTTTGTCGCGCTTCAACTCCGACTACTTCCCGGCCGTATCGGGTGCCTGGAAAATCTCTTCGGAGCCTTTCTTCAACCTAAAAGGCGTGCAGACGCTGAAGCTGCGCGGCTCGTGGGGACAGATCGGCAACATCCAGTCAGTGGCCTACTACGCCTACAACGTGCCGCTCGTGACGGGGCAATCGTACCTAGGCAGCACGCCAGCCTACAGCACCGGCTACTACATCAACAAGCAGTCGAATCCCGATTTGAAGTGGGAGCGTTCGGAGACCTTCGACGCCGGGCTCGACCTAGGTTTGCTGGACAACCGCCTCACCATCACGGCTGATTACTTCCAGAAGTACACCCGCGGACTGATCTTGGCCGTGGCGCCGAACACCAGCGCTGGGGTAGGCGAAGGCGCTACCTCCAACGTGGGCACCGTGCTGAACAAGGGCTTTGAGCTAGGTGTCGGCTACAACGACCAAGTGGGCGACTTGCGCTACCAAGTGAACGGCAACGTTGCCACGCTGAAAAACCGCGTGGAAGACCTCGATGGCTACGGCAGCGACTTTATTCAGCACACGGATAACGTGCGCACCCAGCTGTATCCATATCGCTCGGCGCCGGGGCAGCCGCTGTACGCGTATTACCTGATTCCGAACGAAGGATTGTTCCGCTCGGCGCAGGAAGTGGCGGCTTATACCAACGGCGAAGGCAAGCTAATTCAGCCCAATGCCAAGCCCGGCGACCTGAAGTTCCGCGACGTGAACGGCGACGGCAAAATCGACGACAACGACCGGGTGTATAGGGGCAACGCCATGCCCAAGCTCACCTACGGCCTCACCCTCGGTGGGCAGTGGAAAGGCTTCGATATAAGCATGTTTTGGCAGGGCGTGAGTGGCGTGAAGCTTTTCAACGGCTACAAGTTCTCGACCTACAACGCCGGCCTGCAAGGCTACAACCTCGATAGTCGCGTGCTCGGCACCTGGACGCCCGAAAACCCGAACGCCGACATTCCGCGCCTCTCCACGGCCGACGCAAACCAGAACTTCAGCCGCGTATCGGACTGGTACTTGGAAAACGGCTCCTACCTGCGCCTGAAAAACCTGACCATCGGCTACACGCTGCCCCCTAGCTTCACCGACCGCGTGCGTACCGGCACCAGCCTGCGCTTCTACGCCACCGTGGAGAACCTAGCCACCTTCACCAAGTACTCCGGCCTCGACCCCGAAGTAGGCGGCATCGGCCTCGACGTGGGCTCTTACCCCTTGCCCCGCACCTTTACCGTCGGCCTCAACCTAGGTTTATAATCATTTAACAGTTGTTCTAGCAAGAG
The DNA here is from genome assembly GCF_002154225.1 of Hymenobacter crusticola. Lineage (GTDB taxonomy): Bacteria > Bacteroidota > Bacteroidia > Cytophagales > Hymenobacteraceae > Hymenobacter > Hymenobacter crusticola. The sequence continues at coordinate 601,636 of NZ_MTSE01000003.1, read as the reverse complement.
CGCCTCACCCCCCGGCCCCCTCTCCGAAAAGGAGAGGGGGAGCCGAACGATTGGTTCTCACTCCTAATCTAGCCTCTAGTCTAGTAAACAAAACACAATGCGCCACCGTGGCTCCCCCTCTCCTTTTCGGAGAGGGGGCCGGGGGGTGAGGCGGCCACCAGAACGATTCTAAAACCGAAAACCCATGAAATCGAAATACACCACCTTGCTGCTGGCGGCTTGGCTGCTCGGCTCGGCTACTAGCTGCCAAGACGACTTCACCGACTTGGAGCCCCAGGGCACCATCACGAATGCCAACTTCTGGAAGTCGGATGCCGACGCGCTGGCGGCTTCCAACGGCCTGTACACCTACATGAAGGACGACGATATGTTTGGGCGCGGCTTTTTCTGGCTCATTAACGCCTCCGACGACATGGTGACGGGGCGCGTGCGCGCCACGGCCGCCAACGTGCGCAACTTCACCGCCACCGGCAACGAGGGCGACACCAACAAGATGTACGGCTACTCGTACCGCGTTATTCGGCGCTGCAACGAAATTCTGAAGAACGTGCCGGCCATGAACATCAGCGAGAGCCTCAAAAACCGGGTGCTGGGCGAAGCCTATTTCATGCGGGCTTTCACGTACTTCCACATTGCCACCCGCTACGGCGACCAGCGCGCCGGCGTGCCCATCGTGACGGTGGCCAACATGGACCAGAACATCTTTCCCCGCCCCGCCAGCGTGGTTGAGAATTACCAGCTGATGGAGGAGGATTTCAAGAAAGCCGCCGAACTGCTGCCCCTCGTCACGACCTACGCCCCCGCCGACCTAGGTCGGGCGCACAAAGACGCGGCCCTGGCGTATCTCACCAAAACCTACGCCTTCTGGGCGCAATACGACAAGAGTAAGTGGGCCGAAGCTGAGAAAGCCGCCGATGCCGTAGCTAGCTCCGGCTCGGGGCGGGCGCTTCTCAACACTGGCAACGCGCAGCAGGACTTCCACAGCGTGTTCACCATCCCGAACAACTGGTCGACGGAGTACATCTGGTCGGTGGTGTCGGGCAAGCAGGATGGCAGCATTCTGCCCGGCGTGCTGCTCGAAAACAAGGGTTGGGGCCTTTACAACGGTTGGGGCTACTTCCAACCCACCCTGGATCTATACGAGGAGTATGAGGCCAATGACCCGCGCCGCAAAGCCACCATCCTCACCTTCGGCGACGAGTTTCAGTACCTAGGGGCCACCAAGCGCTATTCGTCGACTAACTCGCTCACGGGCTTCCAGTTCAGCAAATACATGCAGCCCTACGAAACGCCCGTCACCGACCACCTGAACGCCAACGGCGACAAGCCCACCACCGACCTGAACGTGCCACTCATGCGCTACGCCGAGGTGCTGCTGCTGAAGGCCGAAGCCCAGATTATGCAGGGCAAAAACGGTGACGCGGCCCTGAACGCCGTGCGCCGCCGGGCGGGCCTAGCCCCCAAAACCGGCGCCACCCTCGCCGACCTCAAGCATGAGCGTCGCGTGGAGCTAGCCGGTGAGTTTGCTGACCGCCACGCCGACCTCGTCCGTTGGGGCGATGCCCAAGCTACCTACGCCAAGCCCCAGCGCGGCCGCGACTACGCCGACAAATCCAACCCCAGCTCGACCTTTAAAGTGGTGGAAGTGTGGCCCGCCCGCACCTTCAACCCCGCCATTCACCACGTGTGGCCCATCCCGCCCACTGACCTAGCCAACTCCAAAATCGCCCAAAACCAAGGGTGGTAGGTACCAGAACGATGTAGAGACGCAATACTTTGCGTCTCCCGTTGAACGACTGGCATCAGAATAATTCGATTCTGAATCACGCAAGGTAAACAACGTCAGCAACGAGGAGACGCAAAGTATTGCGTTTCTACATCGTTCAAACTTCATTACGCTTATGACCAAAACCATCCGCGCCACCCTCGCTATTCTGCTGCTGAGCGCCGCCAGCACCCAGGCCCAAACAACCGTCACCCTAGCGCCGCCCTTGGAGCAAGGCCACTCCCACAATGACTACTGGCGCCCGCACCCGCTCACTGACGCCTTGCAGCTAGGTTTTAAAAGCGTGGAAGCGGATGTGTTCTTAGTAGATACCACCTTGCAAGTTGGCCACGACCGAGCCTCGTTGCGGCCCGAGAAGACGCTGCAAGCTATGTATCTGGAGCCCATGCGCCAGGTGTTGCGCGCTAAGAAGACGTTGTACACCAAGCCCGCGGAACTGTGGCTGTACATCGATTTTAAGAACGACGGCCCAGGCACTTACGCCCAGCTGCAACGCGTGCTGGCTCGCTACCAGGCTATTCTTTCCACGCCCAAACAGCCGCGGCAAGGCGGCGTGAAGGTGATTTTGAGCGGTGGCTACCCGCGCCAGGAAGTGCTAGCCGATGCGCAGCGCCTCGTGTACCTTGATGGGTCGTTGCAGGACTTGCAAGCGGGCGCTAGCTCCAAGCAATTCCCGGCGGTGAACGGCGACTGGCAACAGTCTTTCAAATGGAACGGCGAAGGCCCGATACCCGCCGCCGAAGCCGCTCGCCTGCGCCAGTGGAACGACCTAGCCTTGCGCAACGGCCAGAAGATTCGCTTCTGGAACTTACCCGCCAAGAACCCCGCTCACCTGCAAGCCATATGGCGCGAATTGCTGCGCTACCCCGCCGTGCTGGTGGGCGCCGATGAGCTAGCCGAGCTAAAGAAAACCATTGATACCCATGCAAAAAGCTAACCTAGCCCTGGGCTTGCTGCTCGGCGGCTTATGGGCTTGTTCGTCACCTAGGTCGGCCGCGCCCTCCCGGAGCGCCGTCATTGAGGCCATCAAGCACACGCCCGATCCTAGCCCCGCCGCGCCCGTACCCTTGTACAAGACAGAATACCAAGCGCCCACTGCCTACCAAGTGCCGCCCTTGGCGCCGTATAGCGGGCCCAAGAAGCCGCTCAAGAACATCATCCTGATGATCGGGGATGGGATGGGGCCGACGCAGGTAACGGGCGGGCTCATTGCCAATCAAGGCAAGCTGTTTATGCAGCAGGCCCAGGCCACGGGCTTTTCTATCACCCACAACCAGTACGGCAAAATCACCGATTCGGCGGCCAGCGCCACGGCCATGGCGACGGGGCACAAAACTTACAACGGCGCCATCGGCATGGATTCGCTGGGGCACCAGTTTCGCTCCATCATGTGGGATGCGCGGGAGCATGGCAAATCCACGGGCCTCGTGGTAGCTTGTGAGCTGCCCGACGCCACGCCCGCCTGTTTTGCCGTGACGCACCCCGACCGCAACCAGCCCGAAGCCATTGCCGCCAAGTACCTCGACGCACCCATCGACTTTATGTACGCCGGCGGCCTCAAGTTCTTCGCCCAGCGCCAAGACCACGTGAACCTGCTGAAGCAGTGGGAAGCAAAAGGCTACCAAGTAGTTACTTCGCCAGCGGCCGTACCCTCCATTACTAGCCCGAAAGCCGTGGCCCTGCTCGCCGACACCGGTCCGCCCGCCATAGCCGAGCGCACAGCCGCCTACATGAACCTAGGCGTCGATAAGGCCCTGGAGGTGCTGAGCAAAAACAAGCAGGGCTTCTTCCTGATGATTGAAGGCTCACAGATCGACGACGCCGGCCACTTCAACAACACGACCCAAAACGTGCAAGAAGTCCTCGACTTCGACCAACAAGTAGGGAAGGCCTTCCGGTTTGCGGCCGCCAACGGCGAAACCCTCGTCATCGTAACGGCCGACCACGAAACCGGCGGCTACAGCATCATTGATGGGGGTATTCCAGAGAAGAAAGTAGTGGCCAAGTTCGCCACCAATAAGCATTCGGCCGTGATGGTGCCGGTATTTGCCTATGGTAACAGCAGCGAATTATTTACCGGTATGTATGAAAATACCGATATCTATTATCGAATAAAGAAAGCGCTTGGCTGGCCAGAGCAAAAAACGCAGTAATAATAAGTTGGTTGTTATACTTATAGTAGACAGCAACACAAAATACTTTATAGTTTGATAACAACAATTACGTTGTACAAATAATCACTACCTAGATATTTGCGCAAATCTATTATCACCATCATACCTTAAACTATTTTGTATGCGCGTAACTTTTAACCCCTTGATGGCGCTTGCTTGCGCGGGCGTTTTGTTATTTTCCTCCTGTGAAAAGCAGGATGGTATGCAGCCAGAAAATTCAGTCCTAGGTAGCGCAGACAGTACGCACGATGCCGTGGCGTATAGCCTGACCAACTGGATGAGCTCCGTCAGCTCGACGGTGTCGTTGTCGCAGCTCAGCATCCCGGGCACCCACGATTCGGGGGCGCTGTATGAGCCGGTTTCGGGTACGGCTAAGTGCCAAAACCTGACCATCGCCCAGCAGCTCAACGCGGGCGTGCGCTTCCTGGATGTGCGCTGCCGCCACATCGACAACGGCTTTGCCATTCACCACGGCGCCATCTACCAAAACCTGAACTTCGCTGATGTGCGCAACGCTTGCTTGGCGTTCCTGAATGCCAACCCCACGGAGTGTATCATCATGTCAATCAAGGAGGAACACACGCCCAGCAACAACACCCGCACCTTCGAGCAGACGCTGGACACGTACCTGCGCGAAAACCCCGATAAGTGGTACCTAGGTGCCTCGGTGCCGGCCCTGAGCCAGGTGCGCGGCAAGATTGTGCTGCTCCGTCGCTTCAGCGCGGCCGCTACGCCCAAGGGCATCGACGCCACCGCCTGGCTCGACAACACCACCTTCGACATCAACACGGCCGCGGCCACGCTGCGCGTGCAGGACCAGTACAAAGTGTCGGACAACGCGGCGAAGTGGACGGCCATGACCCAGCTGTTCAGCGCCGCCAAGGCCGCCGCCCCCGGCCGCCTGTACATTAACTACGCCAGCGGCTACAAGCCGGGCCTATTCGGCATCCCAAATATTAACACGGTTGCCAACGATATTAATTCGCGGCTTTCTACCTTCTTCGGCGCGCAAACGACTGGTCATTATGGCATCGTGCCGATGGATTTTGCTGATGCTAATCGCAGTAATTTAATTGTGAAAACAAATTATTAGCGCAAGTATCATTTTAAATTATTACCTATTTACTTAAGAGTTAAGCAATAGGATAACTTAGGCGTAACCAACAGATAATATGCTCCTTCTACCTTAGTCGGACTAAACTAAATAGTCCTGGTATGTCGGAGAAAAATACTAAGAAATTAAACCGTCGGGCGTTCCTTAAAAACACGGCGCTGCTTTCCGGCAGTGTCGCGCTGCTGCCCACCGTCCTAACCAGCTGCGACGACGATGGCGACCTGCCCGGCTTGCCAGGTTCCTTTGGCTTCTTGGAAGGCGTAGCGAGCTTCGATCCGTCGCAAAGCAGCGTCATTCTCTGGTCGCGCTACACGCCGCTGCTTACGGAGGCCGGCGATGCTGCCATCCGGTGGGAAGTGGCTGAAAACAGGGCATTTTCGCCGGTGCTTAAAAGCGGCAGCTTATCGGCTTCCGCCGCGAACGACTACACGCTCAGCGTCGACGTGACCGGGCTGACGCCCAATAAAAAGTACTTCTACCGCTTCCAGAACGAACTGAGCCAGGTAAAATCGGTGGTGGGCGAAACACTTACCTTGCCGGCGGCTGGGCAGGTGAGCAGCGTCAAGCTGGCGGTCGTTTCGTGCGCTAACTACCAGACGGGCCTGTTCAATGTGTACGGCGCCGTGGCTGAGTCGGAGGCGGATGTGGTAGTGCACCTAGGGGACTACATCTACGAGTACGGGCGCGGAGAGTACGGCGCCAATCCTGCTACGGCGGCGCTGAACCGGGGCCATTTGCCGACGGTGGAAGTAATTAGCTTGCAGGATTATCGCATCCGCTATAAGCAATATCGCAGCGACAAACAGCTCCAGAAAGCGCACCAGCTCAAGCCGTTCATTTGCGTGTGGGACGACCACGAACTCGCCAATAATGCCTACATCGACGGGGCCGAAAATCACCAACCCAACGAGGGAAGTTTCTCGCAGCGCAAGCAGAACGCCCAGCAAGCGTGGCACGAGTACCTGCCCGCGCGCGTGGCAAGCAAAGACAAGATTTTCCGCCGCTTCGACCTAGGTGGTTTGGCCAACCTGCTCATGCTGGACACCCGCTTGCTGGGGCGCGACAAGCAGCTCGATTATGCCGACTACTACGGATCCGGCAACGTGTTTAACGCGGCTGCCTTCGCCGCGGCTTGGCTCAACCCGAATCGCAGCATGCTCGGCACAGAGCAGCGCGCCTGGCTAGCTTCCGCTTTGGCTAGCAGCTCCGCCAAGTGGCAAGTGCTTGGTTCGCAGGTATTGATGGGCAAGATGTACCTCCCGGCCGAGTTGTTGGCTCTCGTGGCTCAGCTTGCTTCTGGTGGTGCTACGCCGGCACTCCTCGCTCAGTACACGGCCCTCGCTACGGCACTGATCGCCATCAAGATCCGGCTTCAGCAGGGCGACCCCACGGTGACACCCGCTGAGCGCGCCCGCGTCGAGACGGTGCTGCCTTACAACCTAGATGCCTGGGATGGCTACCCCGCCGAGCGCGAGAAGCTCTACGCGGCGGCTACCGGCAAGAAGTTGATTTCTATAGCCGGGGATACGCACAATGCCTGGTACAACGACCTAACTGATGCCAGCGGCCGCAAAGTAGGGGCTGAGTTTGCCTGCTCTTCCGTCACGTCGCCGGGCTTCGAGGCCCTGTTTGGAGGCAACACGGCCGCGGCCCAGAGCTTTGCCCAATCCAATCAGCTGCTGATCAATGACCTCAACTACCTCGATGCTTCTCAGCGGGGCTACGTGCTGGCTGAATTCACGGCGACTACTGCTACCTCGCAGTGGCGCTACGTGGCTAGCATCACGGCCGAAAGTACGACCACAACCACCGGTAAAGTCGTGAGCGAGGCCTAGCGCAGAGCATAGTAGCTCCGCGGGGCGAAACCGTAATGCTTTTTGTCGGACAGCCCAGCATGCCCTGATTTCATCAGCATGCTGGGCTGTTTTATTTAGGCGTCAGCAACTTACGAGAGTGGCTACACGAGCATAATGGAATGATAACTTTTGGTAGATAAGCTCACCTGTTGTGCCCAGTTACCTTTGATGCCGGTTTGCTGCGCAGCGTAGTATTTAGCGCGCTGCGCTTGTTGTTAAAGTCGTCATTTCCCGTGCCTACGCTCGCCAAACGCTTCCTTACCTTTCCTTGTCCTACGCAATGTTCTTTGGTATATGCTCTGCGGTGGACCGTCTTTCCCGAAGGGGCATTTTCACAAGTGCCCGTAAGTGAGTGGCTACGGCTGCTGCGCTTAGTGGATCCATTAATCCAGATTAGTAACAGTGGGCTAGAAACCTGTCAGATTAAAGAAGGCCGCGGGCTGCTACTGCTACTGCTAAATCAGTACTTAGACGTGCGCTAAGCCGGCGCGCAACGCGCCTCATGATGCGATGAGCATCCTTGCCCGAGCGGCCCGATTTACTACCTAGCTCCGCGTTTTCTCGCTAGTTGACTAGGGAAGCGCAGGGCTAGGTGCCACGGGCTGACGGGGTGTTTTAGTATTGCATAGGCCTGCCTACCAAGGCTGTATAAGAGCTAGCTTGTGCTTGAATACCTGATCAATTGCTCCGTAGAATAGGCAAACAAAAAAGGAGCGACACGAGTGTCGCTCCTTTTGAGAAGGGCCAACCTGCTCCAGGCATTAGAGCTTGATTGTCCGTTTAGAAACTACCTGACCATTGATGGTGACCGTAGCGATGTAGAGGCCCGCTTTCAGGTGCGTACCGTCGATGGCTACTGAGTGGGTACCGGTCTTATAGGCTCGCTCCCCGACCACCGTCTGTACTTTCTGGCCCGTTTCGGTGAATAGCTCTACGCTCACGGGCGCGGGCTGCTTCACCTCGAAGGAAACACTGAACTTATCGTTGAACGGTACCGGGAACAATGCCAGTTGGGTATCCGCTTGCGTTTGGGCGCCTGCCCGCACCCCTAGGGGCGTGCCGAAGTCCGTCAGCTTCAGGAAGTCAGCCATGAGTGGCGTCAGGGCCGTGTTGTCGAGTAACCCGCGGCCAACCAGCTGCTGCGCGTGCGTGCCGGTGTTATCGTCGGCGCCCACCCAGATGTCCTGGGGCGTGTGGTTGCCCGCCGTGCCCGACTGCGCGGTGCCGTTGCCATTGGTGAGCGGGTTGGAGGCATACGACACTACAATGCGCTTACCGGTAGGGGAGGCCGGGGTCGGATAATCCTTGCCCTGGAAGCTAGTCATCACGTACTCCGGAAACCAGCCGTTGGCGCCGCCGTCGCCGCGCACGAGGTTGGTGGGGGTAGCGTAGCCTGCTTCAGCCGCCACGGACTTCGTGATCTGGCCGGCGTAGGTGCGGATTTTGGTGCCCGTGCCGCTGGCGTTGGCCTCGTCGTGTAGGCCCGTTACGGCAAAGCCGCCGCATTCGTGGTCGGAGGTCGAAAGCAGCAGCGTGCGGCCGCCGGCGGGGGTAGCCAGCAAAGCGCGGCCCTCGGCTACGGCATAATCAAAGGCCAGTACTTCCTTGATCATGTAGTCGGAGCCGTACACGTTGGTGGTGCGCGGCGAGCTAGGGGTGGCCGCTACGCCCGCGTCGCCGGTGCCTACGTAGGTGGGCCGGTCGGCATCTACCACAAACTGGTTGGTGGCGCCCGTGCCGGCGACTACCGAGATGCCGCCCGTGTTGGAGTGCTCTAGGTGGTCGATGCGCCCGGCCTCTACCATCAGGAAAAAGCCTTTGCCGTTGCTTTTGGCCTGCAACACCTGGATGGCCATTTTCGTCATTTCAGCTAGTGATGGCTCCCAGGCGGCGCTGGTCTGGCGGTCCTGCTCGTAGCTAGCGTGCGACGCATTGAACAGGCCGAGCAGCTTCTTGCCGCCAGGGCCAAATTGCGACAGATCTAGGTTGTTGAGCGCGTCGCGGCTGTTGACGTACTTATAGTTGCGCTGCTGCACGGCGTAGTCAACCAAATCGACATTGTCGGCGCGGGTGCCGCTGAGTGCCACGGCCGTGCCGCCGTTCGTAATAGGGTTGCCCGCGGCATCCACCACCGCTTTGTAAGGGCTGGCGGCGGTGCGGGGCAGGAAGTGGCGCGCACCGCCCCCCAGCAGCACGTCTAGCTCCACGCCCACTTTGGGGGTGGGCAACTGCCAGTCGCGGGTAGCGTTGTAGCGGTAGCTAGCCGTTGGGCTAGCGTTGAAGATGGCCTCGTATTGCGCCTGCGTGGAGGCAATGTACTGTGCCGCAATGTAGTCTTCTAGGTCGCGGAACCAGATGTGGCTGGCGAAGGCGGCCGGCGTTGCGTGCGTGATGCGGGCCGTCGAGACTAACCCTACCGCGTAGCCTTGTTTTTTGGCTGCCTCCAGAATCGTCTCGATGGCCTGCCCATTCGCGGGGTTCAGGGCAATGACCTCGTTGTCTTGCTTGCCATTTTTGCCGCAGGCGTACACCGAAGCGCCGGGCGCCGAGTCCGTAATCCAGGAGTTCAGCGAGTGGGTCGTCACTGTGGCGTTGTACTTAAGCTTGTCGAGGGCGAGCACCTGAAAGCCGGCATCGGAGGTAAAACGCTTACCGTCTTTGCCTTGGCCTAGGGCCATGCGAGTCGCCGTTTTGGGGGCTAGGCCAAATCCATCACCGATGTAGATGATGACGTTGTTGGCCGTAGACGACTGCGCAACCGCCGGCGAGCACCCCGCGACGAACAGGAGGCAATTAATAAGTAAAGGTTTGATTTTCATGTGATTTGGTAGTGTGATGAGGGGTAAGTTTTGACTACCAAATTTGACGGCCTACTATAACTAAGGAGTTATGGGCGGGTTACGCATTTGTTAACGATTGGCACTATCCTGGTAAGTTTGTTAACATAAACATGACAACTCGCTGGCAAGCTAGGTGCTTACCTTTGCGGAAAAGAGGGGAACGTCTGTTCGCGCACTGCATGATGCCACGATTACGTCAATCACTCCGAGCCTTGCGGGTGGGGCTGCTGCTACTCGCGGGAAGCCTACCCCTGCGTGCCCAAACCCGTTACCCCGTCGCGGGCAACGAAAAGCCAGTTGCGCTACTCCAGCAGAAGAAGGACACCTATCTGGTAACCCAGCAAAGCGTGTTTCGGCTTGAGCACAAGCAGTTTGTTCGCAAGTATCAAAGTACGGCACCCATTCAGTGCGCAGTAAGCACCGATACGGTGCTTTGGCTAGGTACCCAGCGCGGGGCCATGCGCTTGAACACGCACCACTTCAAGGCCCGTTCGCAGACGCTACCCACCTCAGCCCCCGACGCAAGCATTACCACGCTCTTCCAGGATGCCACGGGCAGCGTGTGGCTAGGTGCCGCCGGCGAAGGGGCGTTTTGCTACGCGCAAGGAGCTGTGCGCAAAGAGCTTAGCATTCCGTCCGTCAACACTGGCTTGGCTACGGCCGACAGCTCCGTGTGGATCGGAACGAACATCGGCTTGAACCGCTGGCACCGCCAGCAGTGGACGCGCTACAACGAAGAGGGCGTTGCCAACCACGAGATTCCCGACAACATCGTGGAAAAGCTTTTGCTCGATACCAAAGGCAACCTGTGGGTGTTTATGTCGGCCGGCATCAGTGTGTTTTCCGGCGATGCTCAGCAGCAAGCCGCCGAGCATCTGCCTACCGTCACATTTATCGGTAAGCCTGGCAATGAGGTATATAGCGTGGCGTACCTAAATGGGCTAGGACATGTATTTGCCACGGCCATGGGCCTGCTGCTGTTACCCGCTGAGCCCGCCGGCCACTTCGAAAGCCTGGAGCCCACCACCGACCAGGTGGCGCCCAAGCAGTTGCTGGTGCCGCTGCCATCGTCCGTTGCTGGCACGCCCAAAGCATCTTCTGCTCAACTGATTCGGGTAGATGAGAAGCAGCGGGTGTGGTTGGCAAGCGCCGGTGAAGTATCGGTCTGGACGGCCAAGGCATTCCACCATCTCCTGCCGCCGAAAGCGGCGCCGACGCTTCGCGCTCAAAAGTGATGAGCTGCCTAGCTTCTCACTAGGCAGAGAATCTGTTCTTTCCTCACGTTCCGCAGGACGCTCAGCGCTTGTCCGCGCTAGGGTCAGCTTGTATTGCCTTATGTTCCGAAAGTCCCTGCTTGCCGCCGTTGTTTTATTTTCTGCCAATACATTAGGAGTAGCCCAAAGCCGTCAGACCCCGAAGCTCATCGTGGGAATTATGGTCGACCAAATGCGGCCCGACTATCTCACGCGCTTCAACGACCAGTTTGGGGAGGATGGCTTTAAGCGTCTGCTGCGGGAAGGGTTTCAGTGCCGCAACACCCACTACAACTACGTGCCGACGGTGACGGGTCCCGGCCACAGCTCCGTGTACACGGGCACCACGCCCCGTTATCACGGCATCATCGGCAACTCCTGGTACGACCGGCGCCTGCACCGCGACGTGTACTGCACCGACGATACCACTGTGCAGCTCGTGGGCACGCCGAAGGGCATGGGCGTATCGGCGCGCAACCAGCTCAGTACCACTCTCGGCGACGAGATGAAGATGGTGTCGAACGGGCGCAGCAACGTACTAGCGTTGTCGCTGAAAGATCGGGCCTCGGCGCTGCCAGCCGGGCACATGGCCGATGGGGCCTTCTGGTTCGACGTCAGTACCGGCAACTTCATTTCCAGCACGTACTACATGCCCGAGTTGCCGGCCTGGGTGCGCGAGTTCAACGCCCAAAAGAAACCTGACTTCTACCGCCAGCAAACCTGGACGCCCCTGCGCGCCGCGCAAGCCTACCAGAACAGCGTAGCCGATTCTAATAACTACGAGCGGATTTTCAAGGGCAAGACGGCCGCTACGTTTCCCTACGACCTAGCCAAGCTAGCACCCCTGAACCCACCGGCGTACGAAACCGTCTATGCTTCGCCCTTCGGCAACACCTTGCTGACGGACCTCACCCTGGCGGCCCTGGCGCACACCGACCTAGGTCGGGACGACGTGCCGGATTTGCTGGCCCTGAGCTATTCCAGCCCAGATGCCGTGGGGCACACCTTTGGCCCGCTTTCCAAGGAAGAAAACGACTTGTACCTGCGCCTGGACCTCGAGATTGCGCGCCTGCTACAGGCACTCGACAAGACGGTGGGCAAAGGCAACTACACCATCTTCTTAACGGCCGACCATGGCGCCACGGAAGTGCCCAACTATTTGGCGGAGCACCACGCGCCAAGCGGTGCCCAGTCGCACACTACGCTCAACCAAAAGGCCGCCGCTTACCTAAACGAGCAGCTAGGTCCCGACCAATGGATTGAGGTAGAACGCGGCAATATGTACTACCTCAACCGCCCGCTTATTGCGCGGCGGAAGCTGGAGCTAGGCCGGGTGCAGCAATTGCTAGCTGATTTTCTCCGTGACCAAGAAGGGGTTGCTCAGGCCAATACCACCACGCAGCTGCTGGAAAATAGCTACTCAACCTACCTCGAAACCAAGCTGCAAAATGGCCTCTACTACAAGCGTTTCGGTGATGTGCGCTACGAGCTGGAGCCTGGCTGGGGCTGGGATATGGGCGTAGGAGCGGGCCACGGTTCGGCCTACGCCTACGATAGCCACGTCCCTTTGCTGTGGTTTGGGGCTGGCGTCACGCCCGGCGTCAGCTATCAGTACCACGCCATCACCGACATTGCTCCCACGGCGGCCATGCTGGTCAATAGCAAGCTCCCAAGTGCCTGCACGGGTCAGCCCATTGTGGAAGTGCTCAGTACAGCAGCGCCCAAAAAGCGGCGGAAGTAAGCGGCTGCCTAGCTGCAACGAGCAGAACGGCATATAGCTAGGCAGGTTCTTTTACTGAAAAGGCTTCGAGGACGTCATGCTGAGCCGGCCGACGCATCTAACTTCTTCTCTCTTGGAGAAGGTTGGCGGTGAAGTTCAACGAAGCGCTAGAGATGCGTCGGCCGACTCAGCGCGATAAATAGTATAGGGCATAGCACATAATTAATCAGAGTAACTGCACAGTGGTAGTTGAATTAATAATTAATTCAACTAATTGTAATTCATGATGCTCTCTAGTTTGCTAATTAAGTTTATAAAAACCCTCTACCTTGATGGTATCTGCTGTGATAAATTATACAGTTGCAGGAATAATTAAATTATTTATCAATTAAATCAGATTGATAATATGTCATTAATATTTAGGTAATAGCTAGGTCATTGCTTTGCACCAGTATTAAAAATACTAGGCAAAAGCCAATGAAAAAACACTACCCCACTCAACGTTCGACAATTGTCTCGAAGAAGTTGCACCAGCGGCTACTAGTATGGCTGGTGTTGCTGACTTTGTCGACTAGTGCCTATGCACAGCAACTGGTAAAAGGCACGGTAACCGACGACAAAAATGCGCCGCTGCCCGGCGCCACCGTGCGCCTGAAAGACTCCAACAAGGCGGTAGCCGCCGGAGGCGACGGCGCGTACAGCATCGCCGTAAACACTCCGGCGGACGTGCTGGTGTTTTCTGCCATCGGTACCGTCGCGAAAGAAGTGACCGTTGGCAACCAGACGGTGATCAACGTGGCCCTGGCCGGCGATGCCAAGCAGCTCAGCGACGTCGTCGTGATTGGCTACGGCACCTCCACCCGCCAGGACATCACCGGCTCCGTGACGACGATAAAGTCGGAAGATTTCAACCAGGGCGTGCTCACGACCCCGGCCCAACTGCTTCAGGGGAAGGTTGCTGGCCTGAACATAACCAAGAGCGGCGACCCCAACCAGCGCCCGTCAGTGGTGCTGCGCGGCCCCTCTACCATCCGCACGGTGAACGGAGGCGTGACCGAGCCTTTTTACGTAATCGACGGGGTACCAGGCGCTTCCATTGACCTGCTAGCCCCCGACGATATTGCCAGCATCGAGGTGCTGAAAGATGCTTCCTCCACGGCTATTTACGGGGCTCGGGCCGCGAACGGCGTTATTATCATCACGACCAAAAAGTCGAAAGCCGGACAAACTAGGCTCACCTACAGTGCCTACGGCGCGGTGGAGAAAGTATCCAAGCAGATTGATGTGCTGAGCGGGGATGAGCTGCGCAAGTACCTGGCCGACAACAACGTGAAGCCGCTGGCCAACCCCACCGACGACGACGGCTCGAACACAGACTGGCAGGACCTCGTGCAGCGCACCAGCTACTCCATGAACCATAACCTGTCGTTTGGGGCCGCCGCCAACAACACCGACTACGGCGCCAGCGCCAACTACCTGAAGAACAACGGTATTCTGCGCCGTACTTCCTTGGAGCGCATCATCATCCGGGGCTACCTCAACCAGCGCTTCTTCAACAACCGCCTGAAGCTAGGTCTCAACTTCATCAACAGCACCACCAACCAGAATGACATTCCGCAGACGAACGTGCTGGCCGGGATGCTGTTTTACTTGCCCACGGTGAGCCCCTTCAACCCCGATGGCACCTACAAGGAAAACTACACCCGCACGGGCAGTGGCCCCCTGAACCCCCTCTCGCTCGTTGATAACAACACGTACGTAACCAAGGACAACAAAACCTTGATCAACGGGCTCGTTCAGGTCGACATTCTCAAGGGCTTGAAGTTCACGCTATCGGGCTCCACGCAGAAGACCCAGAACAACTTCAGCAGCTACCTCAACAGCAAGTCGGGCCTGGCGGTAAACCTCGGTGGGGTGGCCCGCCGCAACCAGTACATGACGGTGAACGACGTGCTGGAGTCGTACTTCAACTACGACCGCGACCTAGGTAAGCACAGCATTAAGCTGCTAGCCGGCTACTCCTACCAGCAGGACCGCACCAACGACGGGTTTGGCATCACAACCCAGAACTTTGCCAACGACGCGCTCAGCTACAACAACTTATACCTGTCGAACCCGGCTTCGCTGTCGCAGGTTGCCTTCACCAACAACCCCATTTCCACGCTCCGCCTGATCTCGCAGTACGGCCGCGTGCAGTACCAATATGGCGACCGGTACCTAGCCCAGGCCTCGATTCGGCGAGATGGTTCGTCGGCGTTCGGGGTGAATAACCGCTACGGCTACTTCCCGACGGTGGCCGTGGGTTGGCGCCTGATCAACGAGAAGTTCATGCAAGATCTGTCGGCCTTCACCGACTTAAAACTACGGGCGGGTTACGGCGTATCGGGCAACAGCCAGGGCTTCGATGCCTTTTCGGCCCTGCTCATCTACGGCACGCCGCCCGGCAGCAGCAAGTACCTGAACAACGGCACCATCGCCAACGTGGTAAACGCCGTGCGCAACGAAAACCCCAACTTGAAGTGGGAAAGCACCGCCACCACCAACATCGGCGTCGATTTTGGCCTGCTCAATAACCGGGTGAGTGGCTCGGTGGATTACTACATCAAGAAAACCAGCGACTTAATCAACGACGCGCTGCCGGTGTCGTCCACGCAGTTTCAGTACACCACCTACACCGCCAACGTGGGCCGCATGACCAACAAAGGCATTGAGGTGGCCCTGAACGTGGTGCCGGTTCAGACAGGTAGTTTCCGCTGGACTTCTTCGCTCAACTTCTCGCACAACAAAAACAACATCGACAACCTGTCGTCGGGGCAGTTTACCATTCCCTACATCCAAACGGCGCAGCTCGGGGGCAAAGGGCAGTCGGGTAACTACAGCCAGATCGTGCAGCCTGGGTCGCCGCTCGGCACCTTCCTGCTGTGGCACTACATCGGGAAGAACGAGGCCGGGGTGAGCACCTACCAGAAGGCCGACGGCTCCATCACGGCCACCCAGCCGCTCACCACCGACCAGCGCTACGCGGGCAGCGCCCAGCCCACCTTAATTTATGGCTGGAACAACAGCTTCAGCTTTAAAGGCTTCGATTTGAATTTCTTGGTACGCGGCGTAACGGGCAATAAAATTCTGAATGCAACTCTCGCTTCGCTGAATAATCCGGCCGATTCCAAATTTCAAAATATACCTAGGTTTACCCTGGGCGAGTCGTTCAATGACATCAACGGTTATTTAATATCCGACCGTTTTTTGGAAAGCGGCTCTTATTTACGCTTGGATAACGCCACGCTTGGCTACACCATTAAGCCCAAGGTGCAAAGCGTAAAAGCAATTCGCCTGTACGTGACGGGAAATAATATTTTCCTGCTCACAAAATATCGTGGCATCGACCCCGAAATAAATATTGGTGGCTTGACGCCGGGTATCGACAATAATAATTTCTACCCGAAAACCCGGACGTTTATTCTGGGCTTGAACGCTTCGTTCTAAAAACTCGCTGCTTGCTGAACCTAGGTTGTATGAAAAATAAAGTATTGCTTTTCATGGGAAGCTTGCTGGCGCTCGTCAGCAGCTCCTGCGAGTTAGACGTGCCCGTCGAGTCGCAATTTGTAGAAGCCAATTTCCCGAAAACCCTATCGGACTACAATGCGTCGGTGGGCGCCATTTACGCCAACTTGTCGTCGAGCTACGCGGTGCCCTACTGGCGCATGCAGGAGCTAGCGACCGATGAGGCCATCATCCCGGCCCGCGACGGCAACTTCGACGACGGCGGACAGTACCGGCAGCTGCACTACCACACCTGGACGCCCGACCACCCCAACGTGCTCGGCATCTGGCAGTGGGCCTACAGCGGCATCCTGACCTGCAACCGCCTGCTGCCCATCACGAACAATTTCGGATTCAACGCCACTGAGCTGAATGCGAGGGTGGCCGAAATCCGGGCCATGCGGGCCCTGTACTATTACTTTTTGATGGACCTGTACGGCAACGTGCCCATCGTGACGGAGTACCCCGTGAACGATCCGCCGGCCACCCAGCAGCGGGCGGAGGTTTACAAGTTCATCGAAACGGAGTTGCTGGACGTGGTGCAGCTGCTGCCCGCCAAAACGAACTCCCTGGCGACCAACACCCAGCAGTATGGCCGCCCGACCAAAGGGATGGTGTTTGCGCTGCTGGCCAAGATGTACCTCAACTCGGAAGTGTACGTGGGCACGCCGCGCTACCCCGACGTGGTGCGCATGGCCGATAGCGTGCAGAGCAACCGCAACTACAGCCTCGACGCGCGCTACCGCGACATTTTCCTGCCCAACAACGGCCCGCAGATCAACGAGACGATCTTCGCGATTCCGTACGACCAGCAGATTCCTGGCAACCAGTTCACGCGCTTCGGTTTCTTCTACTACATCACGCAGGCCTACGGCTTCAACGTGGGCCTGAGCATTGCCATGAGCAGCACGCCCGAGTTCTACAACCGCTTCAACCTGCCCGGTGACTTCCGCACCAAGACCTGGCTTTCGGGCCCCCAGTTTGCGCCCGACGGCAACGGCGGCTTCACCTCGCAACCGCTCTACTATCCCGGCACAACCAACCAAGTCGTCATCAATCCGGTGCTGACGCTGGTGCCGCCCAAGCCCATGGACCTAGGCAACACCCAAGCTAGCCAAGCCCAAGGCGTGCGCTCCATCAAATTCTACCCGGACCCCACCATCATCCAGTCTACGCGCCTGAACAGCAACGACGTGCCTGTGTTTCGCCTCGCCGACGTGATGCTGATGAAAGCGGAAGCCATTCTGCGCGGGGCCACGGCCACCACGGTGAACGGCGAACTGCAAACGCCCTTGGTGCTGGTCAACAAGATCCGGACGCGCGCCGGGGCGCAAACCGCCGGGGCCATCAGTCTGAATGGAATACTAGACGAGCGGGCCAGGGAGCTGTACTGGGAAGGCTGGCGCCGCAACGACCTAATCCGGTTCGGGCAATTTGAGGTGGAGTATCCGCTGCCCAATGATTTTCTGAAAATGGATAAAAGCACGTCTCGCCGCCTGTACCCTGTGCCCACCAACGAGCTGAAGCTAAACCCAAATCTGAAGCAAAACGAAGGCTATTAAGAAGGCAGAAAGCTAGGTCTAGGACCTAGCTTTCTTTCTAATTATGATTCTAGAATTTACTCAACCAAAAAATGAAGGTTCTGTCGCTTTTCGGGCTACTTGCACTGTCCTCTTTTGTTTCCTCTTCCAAAGAAGATGAGTTGACCATCAATAAGATGCAGGTGATTGGCTCCCACAACAGCTACAAGCAGCCCATTGATCCTAAGCTGTTCAGCCTCTTGCAGAAAAGCGATTCGGCGAGCATGAGCCGGATCGACTACAGCCACGTGTCGCTGACGGAGCAGTTGGCGCTGGGGCTAGGCAACCTGGAAATTGACGTGTACGCCGACGCGCAAGGAGGGAAGTATGCTCACCCCAAAGGCCTCGATTGGGCGCCCGGCCAACCGCCCTACGATGCAGAGGGCGTGATGAAGCAGCCGGGCTTTAAAGTGTTTCACATTCAGGATATTGACTTTCGCAGCAACTGCCCCACGTTTAAGCTGTGCTTGCAGGAGCTCAAGCGCTGGTCGGTAGCGCACCCCGATCATCCGCCCGTGTACATCACCATGAACGCCAAGAGTGAGCCCATCAACAAGCCAGGCTTCACGGTGCCGGAGCCGTTCACCGCCGCCGTATTCGACCAGCTCGACCAGGAAATTTTGGACAACCTAGGGCGGGAGTACGTGCTGATGCCCGACCAGGTCCGGGGCAAGTACGCCACCCTGGAAAGTGCCGTGCTGCACCAGAACTGGCCCACGCTCAAACAGGCGCGGGGCAAGTACGTGTTCATTTTGGATGAAGTGGGGGAGAAAAGAGCTGCTTACATCACCGGGCACCCCTCCTTGAAGGGCCGCGTGCTCTTCACCAATTCGGCGCCCGGCACGCCCGAGGCCGCTATCCATATCCTCAACAACGCCAAGCAAGAGCAGGCCGCCATCCGGGCGCTGGTGCAGAAGGGCTATATCATCCGCACGCGCGCCGACAGCGACACGCAGGAGGCACGCCGCAACGACAAAAGTAGCTTTGAGGCGGCCATGCAATCTGGCGCCCAAATCATCAGCACCGATTTCTACCGCAAAAGCACCCACTTCAAATCCGACTACGCGGTGAGCTTTCCGGGCGGCAAGTACATGCGAGTAGACCCGGTATTTGAGAAAAACAGCGCTGGCAAACAGCAATAGGCAGAGCATGCGAACCGTAGTGCACTGTCTGTTAGCGGGTTTCCTAGGTCTGGCGTTGGCCCGCGGGGCGGCCGCGCAATCCCTTACCATCACGAAGAAAGGCCACATCCCGGCCGATAGCTTGTTTAAGCTGGTGTACGTGCCCATCGACGTGCCAGCCGGCACGGCAGCGCTGCGGGTGAAGGAAACGTACTCGCAGCAAGGCAAAAACGTCTTGAACCTAGGTATCTACGGGCCGGAAGGGCACGCGCTAGGCAACACGGCCGGGTTTCGGGGCTGGTCGGGCGGGGCCAAAACGGAGTTTTTCCTCAACGCCCAGGAGGCCTCCACGGGCTACATACCGGGCAAGATTAAGCCCGGCACTTGGTACATCTTGATTTATCCCTCCACCATTTTGCCCGCGGGAATTGATTGGGAGCTCGCCGTGTCGTTGGTGCCGGGCGCCGACAAGCCGCCTTACCAGCCGCAGTTCGCGCCGGCCGCAGTAAACAACCGACCCGGCTGGTACCGTGGCGACTTGCATATGCACACGCTCCACTCCGACGGCAAGCGCACCCAGCAGGAGCTGGTAAATGAAGCCGTGGCCCAGAAGCTGGATTTCATCATTTCAACGGAGCACAACACCAACAGCGCCAACCTAGGTTGGGGCAAGTACGCGCCCAAAGACCTGCTCATCATCAACGGGGAGGAAGTCACGACCACGGCGTTCGGCCACTGGAATGCCCTTGGCCTAGGTGCCACCACGCTCATCGACTGGCGCTACACGCCCCAACAGCAGGTCGTGACGAAGTACCTCGCGCAGGTGCACGCCGACAGTGGCCTGGCCATTATCAACCACGCTTTCTACACGAAGGATAGCACCAATGGCTTCGGCTTCGACGTGCGGGCATTTGATGGCATAGAAGTGTGGAATGGCAAGTGGGACAACCTAGATGAGCTAGCCCTGCGCTGGTGGGACGGCCTCTTGCGGGCCGGTACCGCCAAGCTCGCCGTGGCCGACAGCGATACGCACACCGCGGCGCCTTCCCCCAACCAGCTGGGCCGGCCGCAAACGGTGGTGAAAGCCAAGAGTTTGTCGCGGAGCGGTATCATGCAAGGACTCAGGGCGGGCAAAGCCTACCTCGTGGCCGATCAGGCTATTACCCTAGCCCTGACGGCCAAAGCCGGCCGAGCAACGGCAGAAATCGGAGACAAGTTGCCGGCGGCCGGCCAGGACGTGCAGCTCACGGTTTCCCTCCGGAATGCGCCGGCCGGAGTCGTTACGCTGCACGGCGATAAGGGCGAAGTAGCGCCCAAGAAAGTGGCCACGGGCAGTACGGCCGTGCTGCGCTGGATTATCAAAGCCGGTGCCACCAAGTACGTGCGGGTGGAAGTACGCACGCCGCAGGGCGACATGATTGCCCTCACAAATCCTATCTGGCTGACCTAGCTTGGCCGCAGGCAAGCCCAAACGAAGTACGGGCGGTTACTCGCCTTCATAACACCATGTTTAAGAACACCCGAAACCTATCCCTGCTGCTGGGCATCGCCTGGACGGCCAGCCTGATGAGTATGACCAGCTGCCGCAGCCCTGCCGTGCTAAGTCAATCGACCAAGCGCCCCGCTGCGGTGGGTGCCCCGCTGCCTATTGCCAGCCTCACCCAAGGCGTGTGGCTCAAGGGCGACTTGCATGTGCATTCCCGGCATAGCACGGAGTCGACCAACAACCCTATTGCCAAGATCATCGCCTTTTCCAAGGCGGTTGGTATCGATTATCTCTGCATCACCGACCACGACAACCACGTCAAGGGCGACGTCGCGCATCATACCTGGGCTGATCCGGAGTTCACCTCCGATGCGGTGCTGCTGCTGTACGGCGCCGAATGGACCACCACGCGCGGCCACGGCAATGTGTTCTCCGCCAAGCCCTATGATCATCAGCGGTTGTATGATGTGCGCGATCAGCGCGACGTAGCAATTGGCGCCGTGAAGAAAGACCTAGGTATTCACCTGTCGGCCAACCATCCGAGCGGGAAAGACCATTTCGGCTATTCTTATGACATGCTCGAATCGCTGGAAGTGTGGAATTCAGTGCTGTGGGCGAACAACGCGAATGCCATCATGATTTGGGACGATATGCTCTCCTCGGGGCGCAAGCTGACGGGCCGGGGCGGTAGCGACGCGCATCATGGCGTCCCCGACACCCCCGACAAAACAACGGAGAACAGCAAGCAAGCGAAGGCAAACTACGTGGGTACCCCAACGACTTGGGTGTTTGCCACCGCCCGTACGTCGCAAGCTGTAGTCGATGCCCTCACGAACGGGCGGGTTTCGGTTAGCACAAACCCCTTTGCCCCGCGGGTCGAGTTCTACGCCGACCTCGACCAAGATGGCACCATGGACATGATGATGGGCGACAACACCAAGGCCACGGGCCAGGCCGTCAAGTTCCGGGTGCAGTTAACCGGCAACACCGTTTCCGAAGGGGCTTATACAGTCAGCGTGGTGAAGAATGGCGGTAAGCTCGGTACCTTCCCCGCAACCGGCCCGACGCCCACTGCCGAGTTCACGGATACGCCCGCAACCGATGGCCGGACCTACTACCGGGTTGTAGTCGAAGGGCCACCAACGGCCTACCCGCAGGTTCCCGAATCAGCCGCGCTAAGCGGCAACATGGTGGGCCTTTCGAACCCGATCTACTTCAATTTCGACCCAAATTTTTGATCACGGCTGCGCACCAAAATACGTGCGCAGTGGCAGCACGAACTACACTGAAAGGCAAGCGCTAAGGACGAAGTTTAGTGAAAACCAACTTGGTACGGCACGCCGGGTTTGATGATGATGGAGGCTTGAGCCGCTGATTGCAGCCAGCAATCAGGGCTAGCTTCTTGTGCTTTCGCTTGGGGAAGGCTTGCTAGGTCGTGTTTTTCAAGGGGCGGTGTAACACCCAGAAAGTGACGAGCCCGAGCGCTCCTACCCCTACGCAGACCCCGAACCAGAGCAGGATATTGTAGTGGTCTGTAAGCGCCCGATAACCCGCTGTGTACAGAAAAAGCACTAGGCCCACCACCTCCCACACGCTGTGTTCAGAAACGGCGGCAGCCGGCAGGCTAAGCACAGGTTGATTGACCACGACGCGCAGTCTGTTCCAGTCCCAGACGAGGAGCCCTAGGGTGGCCAGCAGCATGGCTCCGGTAATGACGTGGGTATAGCCAAACGCGTACGAAATCGTAATCACGTAAATGTTGGCTATAACAGGCAAGAACAGCAGCGCACCCAGCAAGGCGTAGCGCTGGGTCATGAGCAGCAAGCCGGCCACCAGCTGAGCGACGCCCAGAAACTGCCAATACAGCCCCGATTGGTACATCGTCTCGAAGAAGTGCTGCGGGCTATGAAAAGGAGACCCCGCTCCCGGTACCATCGTGAAGCGTTGGCCTTTGATCTTTACCACACTGGCAAACACGAAAGTGCCCCCAAGTAAGTAGCGCGTATAAATAACGGCGAGTTGTAGCCCTATATGTTGCTTCCAAGCCAATAGCTGCCTCATCGTGAATGCGGGGTGGGAAAAGGAGCAGCAAAGTAGCGCTAAAAGGCAGGACAATCAACGGCGCTAGTTACGGCGCCTCACGCTTTACGTAGATACCTGAGCCGTCGAAGAATTGCTTGTTGGTGAGCTGCCCACCGAGCTCCGGGCTTATCAGGGTAAAGGTTTGCGCGAATGCGCTGGTGCTTAGCAAAGCCGATGCAGCCAGGGTTGCTGCCATATTCTTCATCGGTTGGGTTAGCACTGTTGATGCATGGCGTTTGAACAGCACAAAATTACCTGGACCCGTAAGGCCGAATCATCGCAAAAAGGCCAAAAAGTGTTGCTGAAAGTTCAATTGTACTGCCCATTGTTTTGGGCATAATGCTAGGCTGAAAGCAGGCGCAGCACAAGGCTACTGCTTTCTCTATCCCCAAATATTTAGCAGGACAGCGAAGCGCTTATGGCAGTACTGCCGGTTTTTGCGCTAGCAAGTAGGCAATCCGTTCCTGCTGGTGCAAGGTGTCGGCCCGCAGGGTCAGGGCTTTACCCGTGAAGCATTGGTACGTCACGGCAGGGTGGCCGGCAGCTCCCGGCTCTATGCGCAGCAGTTCGAGCGATTGTAGTGCGCCGGGAATGCGGGCCCCAAACCAGTTGGGGTCGGCTTGCTGCCGCCAGGTGACCAGGGCTAGAACTTCGCCCGGCTGCGCGGCGCTGGTGCCCCCTAGGGCAGCTTGGCGGGCTAAGTCGTTGCCGTACAAGGTAGCCGTGGTAGCCTGCCGGCGGTTGACGAATGTGGAAAGAACCCGTAGGTCTAGCTTATTGAAATCGAAGGAGGCAGGTAACGAGGCGGCTTCGTTGAGTTGGCCGGCTGGCACCTGTGGCTGGCTACAGGCGCTCAATGCCAGCAGGCCCACGAGGGCGATGGTCGGGACTTGCATGCGGGCTAGTGCTTGAGGGGTTGGGTAAATACGAAGTCGTTGTTCTTCATCGGCTGGTGGCAATGAATGCACTCGGTGGTGAAGAGGGCGTCTTTGCCGTAGGGCACCAGCTCCGGCGTTTTGAATCGCGCCCAGCCCCAGCCTTTAGTAGCGGCGTACTTCTGGTCATCCTTGAGCATGTATTCTACCTGCTTGAAGGCGCCGGGGCGCACGTTGCCCTGGGCATCGGCTAGCTGGTCCCAGGCCACTTTGGCGAAGGCCGTGCCGTTGGGCCAGGGGTTGATGTGCTTGTCGCGAATGGCTTTGACGGCCACCGCGTTGCCAAATACCACGCGCATCGTGCCGTTGTCAAAACGCTCGGTGGTGCTGATGGCCTGCCAGTTTTTGTAGTCGGGCAGGTAGGCGATGCCGTTGGGTGCGACGGGAACAGTGGCAGGCACGGCCTGAGTTGGTTGCCAGTGCCGGTACTGCCGGTCGGCCGCGTTGCGTTTGGCCGTATCAGCGGGCGGGTTCTTGGCTAGGCTCGCCACGTACTGCTTGAGCACGGTCACGTCCTGGGCCGACAGCTTGGCCGCTGGGTGTACCAGGGTGTAGTCGGTGCGCGGCATGGCCCCCGCAATGATTTGATTGACCGACTCCCAGAGCTTCGCTTTCTGATCGGCAGGAGGTAGGCTTTGCCAGGTGGAAAAATTCAACCCCGCCCGGCCTTCCTGCACGTGGTCGGCGACCTGCCAGGACACGGGCGCGACTTTATCGAACCAGCGCAGGTTGGTTTGGTTGGAGTGGCAGTCGTAACACGCGCGCTGCACGATGCTTTTTACAGCCACCGGCGCCTGAAAATCGCCCGTCACGGGCGGGTTTTCCAGCGGCGGATGTATAAACTGGATGCTCACGAAGGCAGCCCCAAACAGAGCGCCGGCGGGCAACAATAATCGACGGAAGCTGGCCGCTGCGCTCATCTTAAGCTGGCAGGTAAAGTGGTGTTTGACATAGAGTTCCTAGCGTATGGCTGTTAACCAGGTAAGAGGGAGAGCAGCCTAGGGGCAGGCAGAGGTACTGCTCAAAAACGTCAACAGCTTGCTGGATTTCTACCAGTTCCTTTACCTAGATGGTATACGACCGCCTTTGCAACTGCTTGACAGTCAAACTTACGGACAGCGGTAAGGAGCTGCTAGGCCCCGTTGGTCAGTTGGCCTTATGCGGCTCTGAACTGGCCTTACTAGTCCTTTTTGGACGCTGATGCTGGCTAAGCCGATAACAGAAGAATACCCTAGGTGGCTATTAAAAATCCTCGTCGAGCGAGAAGGTATTGGCAGCGCGCGTGCTCATGACGCCGGCTTTCTGGTAGTCGCCCACGCGCTTCTCGAAGAAGTTGGTTTTGCCCTGCACCGAAATCATTTCCATGAAGTCGAAGGGGTTAGCCGCGTTATAAATCTTAGCGCACCCGAGCGACACCAGCAGCCGGTCGGCTACAAACTCGATGTACTGCGACATGGTGCGCGCATTCATGCCGATGAGGCTCACGGGCAGCGCCTCCGTCACAAACTCCTGCTCGATAAGGACTGCATCGCGGATGATTTCCTGCACCTGGGCTTCAGGCAATTTGTTTTGCAAGTAGCTGTAAAGCAAGCAGGCAAAGTCACAGTGGAGCCCTTCATCGCGTGCAATCAGCTCGTTGCTGAACGTGAGGCCGGGCATCAAGCCGCGCTTTTTGAGCCAAAAGATGGAGCAGAACGAGCCCGAGAAGAAGATGCCTTCCACGGCGGCGAAGGCAATGAGGCGCTCGGCAAAGTTCTCGGAGTTAATCCAGGTCAAGGCCCACTGGCCTTTGCGCTGCACGGCGGGCACCGTTTCGAGGGCGTTGAAGAGGTAGTCCTTCTCCTTGGGGTCTTTGATGTAGGTATCAATCAGCAGCGAATAGGTCTCACTGTGAATGTTTTCCATCATAATCTGGAAGCCATAGAAGCAGCGCGCCTCGGGCATCTGCACTTCCTGCATGAAGTTGATGGCCAGGTTTTCATTCACGATGCCATCGGAGGCCGCGAAGAAAGCTAGCACATGCTTGATGAAATGGCGCTCATTGTCATGCAGGCCGTTCCAGTCTTGCTGGTCCTGGCCTAGGTCGATTTCTTCGGCAGCCCAGAACGAGGCTTCAGCTTTCTTGTAGAACTCCCACACCTGCGGGTTTTGGATGGGGAAAAGGACAAAGCGGTTGGGGTTTTCGGCAAGTAGAGGCTCCATTTTGGTCGCTATATAAAGGGGATATTTACTAGGCTGGCAGCCCAGCAATAGGGGTAGTAAAGGTCGAAGCCGTGACCAAGCGTTGAGCGGTGGCCACGGCTTCGCTACCTAGGTTGTGGCGCTACTCGCTCCAGGGGGAGTTGAGCACCAGGTCGCAGAAATTGGAGCTCGTGTAGCCGGGGATGAAGCGCTCGGCCACGTCGGCCTTGATGTTGCCGAAAGTCGTTTCGGGCTTGTGAGCAAAGCCGCCGAAGAACGTTTGTAAGATGTTGTCTTTGAAGCCCGTGCGTGGGAACGCCACCAGCACTTCCTGGCGCTGCTCGGCCGAGAGGTGCTCGTAGCCGTCACCCATCACGTCGAGGCCTACGCCCGAATACAGCAGGGCCACTTCGGGCTCTTTCCACTCGGCCACGCCGATGGTGGTGTGCAGGGCAATGGCGTCCCACACGACCTGCGCATCGTGGGCCGGGATGCCGTGCGACTGCAAGAAGCTGCGCGCCGCGTCGGCCCCGTCGACCTCAAAGCGCTTGTGCTTGCTGCAATAGTGCTTCGTCAGGCCTAGGTCGTGAAAAACGGCACTCACATAGAGCAGTTCCGGGTCAAAACTGACCTTAGCCCGCTCGCCGTTCAGCACGCCGTACACGAACACGCGCAGCGAATGGTTGTAGAGAAACTCGGTGCCGTGGTCGAGCAGCAGCTCGGTGGCCTGCTGAGCCAGGGCAGAATCGGGCAGGCGCACGCCAGCGACGTGCGTTAAAGTGGTCTTAGCCATCAGGTTAAAAGGAAAATGAGGTGAATTGAAAAGGCAAGCAGGTGCCAACCCACTCGTAAGTGGAGCAGGGCGTGGTCGTAAGCTGAGGGGTAGGAGGGGGCGCTACCCTAGGCTGCGCGGCCGAGCAGGCGCTGAAGCTGGCGCGGGTCGCGGAAGCCGCAGCGCTCGGCAATGGCTTGGCGCGTCAGGCTGGAAGTAGCCACGAGCGTGCGGGCTGCCTCGGTACGGATTTTGGTCGAGAAATCGTTGATGGTCAGCCCGGTGTGCTGGCGAAACAGGCGCGTGAGGTTACGTGGGCTGCTGTTGGCTACTTCGGCTAGCACTTCGAGGGTCGGGTTTTCGGCTAGGTGGTCGAGCAGGTAATCCTGGGCTAGGTGCACGCCGGGGTGCAGGTGGTTGCGATGGTCGAGGTACACGCTCACTTGCCCGTGCAGGCCGTTGCGGCGGTAATAGAGCACCAGCCGGCGGCTGACTTTGTAGGTCAAGAGGGGCCCAAAACGCTCTTCGACGAGGGCCAGCGCTAGGTCGATGCCCGCCGCAATGCCGGCGCTGGAGTACACGCCCCGGTCGTGCACAAAGAGCCGGTCGGCCAGCACCCGGCTCTCGGGGAAGGCCTGTTGCAAGGCGCCCACCTGCTGCCAGTGGGTGGTGCAGGACCGCCCATTTAGCAGGCCCGCTGCGCCCAATAAAAAAGCGCCCGTGCACACCGAACACAGTCTTACCCCCCGCTCGGGCAGGGCCTGCAGCCAAGCGTAGAACTCCGGATAATCATCGGCCGTCGTCGGCAATGCCGCATCGGCTAGGCCGGGCACGAGGACCAAGTCACCGGCGTGGAGCATCATCGTCGAAAAGTGAGGCACCGTCGCAAACGCCAGCCCGGCCGAACTGCCCGCCTGCGCTTGGTACTGCACGTAAGCTAGCTCCACGGGGGCTCCTTGGGCGCGGGCTTCCTCAAACACCTGGACGGGCCCGGCCAAATCCAGCAGGGTACATTGATCAGGGATAACAAAGACGATAGTGGCCATAAGCGAGCGATGAGGATACAAATGTCCGATCTTCAGTCGCTGCACCCAAGGTCAATAGTCGGACATTTTCGGCCAACCTCTTCCTAGCTAGCAGCTCTTGAGTTCTTGGGGGTAGTTCCTTCACCTGTTAGCTATGGCGCACGATTCTGTATACAAAAGCCAGCAACTTGGTACTAATCGTGGCCCTTATGGTCGGATGGAACATCCTATCTACGCCAGGCGTAGTAACTGCACCCTCCTCCATCAGTTCGGCGGTCCCAGAGGCACTGGAATTCGCAAATGGGCTAGCTTCATCGGATAACTTTGGGCTTACGGCGGGCACGGTGGATAGGGTATTTTACACCACCAAATCGCCCAAACTCCTTGGTTGTTCCTAGCTTTAGGCAGTGGGGCTAGGCTCATGGTCTTGACCCGCAGCCGCTGGGGGAGTGGCCAACGCCCCGCACTGGCTGCACCTGTACCGAGGGCAGGACCGTTTAATAACTAATTGTCGCATGAAAATAGAAGACGCCATCCAACAGCCCCAGTTCACTAATGCGCAGCAACGGGCGGGGATGAACGTGATTTTTACGGCTAACTGGCTTTCTAACCAGTATGCCGCGGCCCTGAAACCAATTGGCTTATCCTTGCAGCAGCTCAACGTGCTGACTATTCTGAAAGGTCAACCGGGCCACACGGCTCCGGTTAACTTGATCCGAGACCGTCTCATTGACCGCATGCCCAATGTATCGCGGCTGCTAAACAAGCTTATGGAGAAAGGCCTGGTACAAAAAGACCGCACCCTGTCCGACCAGCGGGTGGTCCACATTAGGCTGACTGCCCAGGGGGAGCAGGTTGCCGAGCAAGGCAGGACCCTTTTTCAATCCGTGGCCTATTCGCTGACCGATGACCAGGCTCAGTTGCTCAACGATTTACTGACACAGTTGCAAAGCTGATTTTTTTCGCTAATTATAATCCATGGACTATAAACCCATGGATATGTTTCAACATCACACCAGACACCAGATGCTCCAGACCAACGTGATTATCCTGAAAACCCGGCCCGTTGGGCTGCCGAAGGTGAGTGACTTCCAACTCACAACCGAAGAAGTACCCGCCTTGCGCGCCGGCGAAGTTTTGCTAAAAGCAGTTTATATCTCCGTCGACCCGTACCTGCGCGGTAAGATGTCGGGCACCAAGGTGCCCCGCTTTGAGGTAGGGCAAGCCATTGCTTCTAAGGTAATTGCCGAAGTGGTGGACTCGAACAATGACAACTTTAGTCAGGGAGAATTTGTCAGCCACTACCTCGACTGGAAGGAGTATCAGCTATCTGACGGCATGGGCCTGGTAAAAGTCGATGCAACGGCCGCACCCCTGACTACAGCCCTAGGGGTGTTGGGAATTACGGGCCTCTCTGCCTACTTCGCGCTGCTCGATATTGGCCAGCCCAAAGTCGGCGAGACGCTGGTAGTGTCGGGGGCTGCCGGGGCCGTGGGCAGCATTGCCGGCCAGCTTGGCAAGCTAATGGGCTGCCGCGTGGTAGGCCTGGTAGGCACGGACGAAAAAGCGGCGCTCATCACGAGCAAGTTTGGGTTTGATGAGGCCATCAACTACCGCACTACGCCCGACCTACCAGCCGCCCTCGCCGCGGCGTGCCCCCAAGGCGTCGATATCTACTTTGATAACGTGGGCGGCCCCATTTCTGACGCCGTACTGGCCAGCCTCAACCCCTACGGTCGCGTGGCTGCGTGCGGGGCCATCGCCAACTATAATGATACCGAACCCGCGTTGAGCCCCAGCATGCTACCCCTGGTAGTATACAAGTTTCTAACCATTCGCGGCTTCCTGATTGCCGACTACGCCGCCCGGTTTCCGGAGGGCTTGGCCCAACTGGCCTTATGGCTCAAGCAAGGCAAGCTGACCTATGCCGAAACCATCGTGCAGGGCTTTGACCGGCTGCCGGAGGCCTTTATTGGATTGTTTGCGGGGCAAAACGAAGGCAAAATGATTGTCAAAATCTAGATTCAATCTAGACCTAACCCTGGTGCTACTGCAATGTAGACAAGCGAACTACCCGCTCCTTAAGTAGAATTTCCGGATCCACGCGCCGCGGCTTCATCGGAATGGGCTGGCTAGGCGGCTGGGGCTGCATCCAGGCGGCGTACTGGTCGGTCACAGGTTGGCCGCTCAAGGCGTGTAGCCGCGCCAGCAGGTGGGCGTCGTTTTGGTGAAAATCGTCTAGTGTCAGTTGGCCGGCCTCATAATAGGAGCGTATCAGTCCACGTAAAAAACGGTTGGCCGATTGGCTTTGCGCGCCCGCAAAATAGTGTTCGGTGAGGTAAGCGTACTGTTGGCTAAACCAGCAGGCGTGTTCAGCGCTGCTGACGACGATACGGCCTTCGTGCACACGCAGGCCATCCAAAAACCAGGCAACATCGCCGGCTGAGAGCATACCTAGCTGGCGCAAGTCGCGCAGCGTGTAGTCGATGCGGTCGGCCGCTAGGTCGGGTAGGGGCTGCTCGAGCAGGCTATACTGGTCGAGGTCGAGAAAATCCTGGTAGCGAAAGTGGTAGCGGGCCAGCGCCGCCTGAATCTCAGGGTGCGCCAGTACTGCTTCGTAGCGCTGCTCGTGGTAGTCCTCGCCAGCCAACTCCAGCACGTAGTCAATTAGGTGCGAGAAAGCCGTGTGCGACACATCATGCAGCAAGCCTGCGAGCTGTTCGCGCAAGCTGCCCCCAGGCGCCCAATGAGCAGCATTACGCCCACCGAGTGGTCGAAGCGCGTGTGATGAATAGCGGGATTAGCTAGCACGATGGCCCCACCCTGGCGAATGCCACGCAGCCGCTGAATGGGAGCCGTGTGCAGCAGGTCGGTGATGGCGGCGGGTAGTTCCACGGGGCCATAGAGCGTATCCTCGTAGTGCATCGTTAGCGGAATTAAGAGTTGCCGAGCGGACAAAGGTCTGGATAGTTACCTGTTGGGGTTAGGATTGGGTACGTGAAAACGGTGGTGGCACGTGCTGCCGCGACGTTAATCTGTATCACAACTTCCTCCTTTTGTATCAGACTAGCCCCTGCCTGCTGCCGGAATTTTGTGTCATCACCTCACCCCCTAAAAACTAGATGGCAAAGACAATCTTCATCACCGGCGCTTCCCGCGGATTTGGCAAAATTTGGGCGGAAGCCTTTTTAAAACGTGGCGATAAAGTGGCTGCTACTTCTCGCAACGTAACCGGCCTGCAAGACCTAGCCGATGCGTATGGCGCCGCCTTCCTACCCCTGGCCCTCGACATCACCGACCGCGCGCAGTGCCTGGCTGCCGTGCAGCAAGCCCACAACCAGTTCGGCGCGCTCGACGTGGTGATAAACAACGCAGGCTACGGGTTATTCGGAGCCGTAGAGGAGCTAAGCGAGCAGGCCGTGCACGACATCATCGACGCTAACCTCCTAGGTACGCTCTGGGTAACACAGGCGGCCCTGCCTATCATGCGGGCCCAAGGTAGCGGGCGTATCATTCAGCTGTCCAGCGTGTTAGGTATTACCAGCTCGCCGGGCTCCAGCATCTACAGCGCCACCAAATTTGCTGTGGAGGGCCTGAGTGAAGCCCTCTACCACGAAGTCAAAGGCTTCGGCATTCATGTCACGCTAGTCGAGCCCAACGTCTTCAAAACAGACTTTGGTGGTGCCTCCGCCGTGCACAGCCAAGCTATTGCCGCCTACGACCAGGTGAAAGCCTCGCTCTATGCCCTGCCCGCTTTCCAGCCCGACAACTACGGCGAGCCGCTGGCGACCGTGCCCGCCATCCTGAAGCTGGTTGATGCCGAGAACCCGCCGCTACGCCTGTTTATGGGGCGGGCCGCCTACCCCTGGGCGCAGCAAGTGTACGCCGAGCGCCTCGCCAGTTGGGCCGAGTGGCAGCCCGTGGCCGAGCAGGCGCACGGCTAGGGCAACTAACTCTAGCTGGAGCACTTTGTACGCGCGAAAACGGCTTCTATTCTGACCTAGGGTAGGAGCCGTTTTTGCTATCTTTCATCTATTGGCCTGTTACGGACCCCGACCATGAAGCACTTTAAAAGCATCAGCGAGTTTCACCGCGCCTGTGGGTATCCGCCGCCCGCGCATCCGTTGTTGAGTTTGCTCACGTGCCAGCAGCTGCTCCACTGCTCGTTTGGCGAGGCGCCGCTCACTACGGATTTCTATATGATAAGCTTTCGCAAAATGAAGGCTGGCGGCCGGTTCCTGTACGGCAAAACCAACTACGACCACGAGGCGGGCGCACTCTCCTTTGTAAAGCCTCGGCAGGTAATGGAAATCATGGACTTGCAGCTCATCGAAATGGCCTTCGTGGTCATCATTCACGAAGACTACCTGCTCGGGCACGCCCTGCACGGCGAGATAAAGAAGTACAGCTTCTTCGACTACGAAGTCAACGAGGCCCTGCACCTAGCTCCGCGCGAGGAGCAGATACTCTGGGAACTGTACCACCAAATTGGCTTCGAATACGGCAACAACCAGGACGAGTACAGCCGCGACATCATCCTGACGCACCTAGCGTCGATGCTCAAGTACTCGCAACGCTTCTACAAGCGCCAGTTTCTTAACCGCGCCCACCTCTCGGGCAGCATGGTGGCCCGGTTTACGGACTTGCTGACAGCTTATTTTGAGCAGGGGCAACTCCAAGAACAGGGGTTGCCAACGGTGAAATACCTAGCCGATAAATTGAACACCTCACCCCGCTACCTCACCGACTTGCTCAAGCAGGAAACGGGTAAAACGGCGCTCGACCACCTCCATTTGTTCCTGCTGGGCGAAGCCAAAAACCTGCTCATCAGCACCGACAACACCATTGCCCAAACCGCCTACCAACTTGGCTTCGAAAACCCGCCCTACTTCACGCGGCTCTTCAAAAAGGTAGTCGGCCTCACGCCGCACGAGTACCGTGCCCAGTTCCTGAATTGAATATTCAGCCTTTGCTGACGACCTAGGGTAAGGTTAGGCGTGCAAACACTGCGTGTGATTAAGACACGTTCAGTAAATCTTCACCTGTACTGGCGGACGTTTGCTCGCGTGCTGTATTCGCAGTAAGCACGGCGTTAAACTGGTGGGCTTCCTGCTAGGCTTTCACCGGGCCGACGCGTTGCAGCCGCGCTATTTCATTTCCCAGCTCAACTACCGGGGCCTCAGCCTAGGTAAGAAGTTGATGCAAAAATTTCTCGCCTTTATGTACGCAAAACACGACCAGGAGCCCTACCTCTGGACCGCCCGGGAGCAAAGGACAGCCATTGCCTTACACCACCGCTGTGGGTTTCAGCTAACCGAGGAAAAGAACTCGGTGGCTTTTGATAAAGAACTTGTCGAGCAGCGCTACGACCTGCTGCTAACTGCCTCAAGGGGATTCTAGTCATGCTTAAAACTTGGCATCTTGCGGCCTTCGACGGGTTAGAATTTGTGCAGTCGGCGGGCATCACGCAGGCGCTACCCCCTCATTTTCACGAAGCGTACTCTATTGGCCTAGCCACCCATGGCGTGCAGCGCCTGCACACGGAAGCGCAAAATCTGCTGGCCGGCCCCGGCTCGCTGCTGCTCGCTAGCCCCTACCAAGTGCTAGCGCACGCCCCGCTGCCCGGCACCGAATGGGCGCACAAGATGCTGCACATCAGCCCCGATGCTATCCGTTACTGGCAGCGCCAAGGCTACATCCCGCGCCAGCACGCGCTAACGTTTGCCGCTCCGGTTGCCGACTTTCCGGCCTGGGCAGCCCGCTACGAAGCCCTGCACCAGCAGGCCGGCTCGCTCTCGGAGGCGGCCCTAGGGCAGCTGCTCGGGGCGCTATTTACCGCGTCCTCCGACGACGCGCTGCCCACGCCCGCGCCGCTGCGCCAACTGGTGCAGGACGTGCAGGACTACCTGCACGAAGCTCGCCAGCACAAGCTTTCGCTGGAGGCGCTAGCTCAGCGTTTTGGCCTGGATAAGTATAAGCTGATTCGCTTGTTCAGCCGCTTCACGGGCGTGACACCAAATAAGTACCTCACCATTCTGCGCGTCGAGCAAGCCAAAAATCTGCTTGCAGCCGGCCACCCGCTGGTCGATGTGGCCTTGGAAGCCGGCTTCTACGACCAGAGCCATTTCGCCCGCTATTTCCAAGCCTATACGGGCCTGACGCCGGGCAGCTACCAGGCCAATTGCAATATTGTACAAGACTAAGCGGTCCGTCCGCTCGGAAGTTTGTGCTGCATTAGCCAGTACGCCACGCTAGGTGCTGCCCCGTCAAAAAGGCCCTTCTAGGACCGTGGGCACCCTGGCCGGTGGCCTGGCACTTACGAGCAGTTTAGTAGATATGAAGCAGTCTTTTTGGTTTTTCGGCGCGCACGTCAGCATTCTGGCTGATGAGCAAGCCACCAACGGGTTATACGACCTCGTTGAGGGCGATTTTGCGGCCGGCTCCGCTACCCCCTGGCACGTGCACCAGGCCTACGCCGAGGAAATCTACGCGCTTAGCGGCGAGCTAACGGTACTCACCAAAGGCCGGGCCACGGTGCTGCGGGCAGGGGAGAAGGCCGTGGTGCCGCCCGGCGTGGCGCACCGGGTAGTCGGCTTTTCGGCCGGCACCGCCCGCGCCCTCACCATTGCCTCGCCCAGCGGCTTTGCCCGCCTCATCAAGACCCTGGGCGTGTCCGCCGAAGTGGGCAGCAAGCCCGCCGGCGCCCCCAGCCTAATAAAAGCCGCCCAAGCCATGGCCGCCGTCGGCGACGAAGTGCTAGGCGTGCCTGGCTTCCTAATGGGGGTAGCCAAGTGGTGCGATGACTTCATCGCCAAGGCTGCCTAAGGCCACCCTATCATCAGTTTTCACCATTTATTTTTTACAGACCACCTCATGCAACAGGCATTTTGGCTTCTAGGCACGCATGTGCAAATCTTGGCCGACCACAAAGACACGTCGGGCCGCTACGACCTAATCGAAGGCACGTTCCTACCGAACGTAGCTACCCCCCTGCACCGTCACACCACCTACTCCGAGCAGCTCTACGTGCTGGAAGGCGAGTTTATGGTACACACCGAATCGGGCGTGGTGGTGCTGAAGCCCTGCGACAGTTATTACATCCCACAGGGCACGGCGCATGCCGTGGTAAGCGGACCGGCCGGCGCCCGCGGACTCGTCGTGGCGTCGCCCAGCGGCTTTGCGCGGCTCATTCAGGAGGCCGGCACCCCCGCCGAGTCTAGCAGTGTTCCGCCTACCACCCCGCCCAATATGGAAGCTTTCGGCCGGGCTTCGCAGGAAATAGGCGACGAGCTGGTAGGTCCGCCGCCAGCGGTAGGGTAGTACCCTCGCTAGCCAGTACAAAAAGGGCTGCCGTTGCGTAACGGCAGCCCTTATCTAGGGGTGCACAAAAGCTGGGTGAACTCGTGGCGAGAGAGTACTACGCTTATCTAACTAGCTAGATGGACTTTGCGCGCTGTTTAACAAGGCCGAACCTAGGTGCTATGGGGTACTCAATACGCCGACTTACCTGCAAAATAGCCAACTTACTTCCCAGCGGTCCGCAGCGCCTCTTCGGCTGACCCGTGAGGTAACGGCCCCTGCGTGCGGAAGGCACTCTCGGATAAACCCTAAAGCTGGAGGCGCAAAATGACGCATGACAGCAAATAGGAACGACTGAGTACAATTGAGGTACTATGTGCCGGTTGAAAGCAGTAGACGCTACCAAAATATGTTGTGCTAATACTTTGATAAATAAGTAATTAATTCTTTGGCTGCGCCAGATAAGAGGCTTACTTTTAAGAAGTTCAACTAAGCTGTTTATGCGCCAGCCGACTAGCTTCTCTTATTCTGCCGCTACCAGCCGGGGCAGTGCAGCGCGTGCGGGCACAGGCAGCCTGCGCAACCCGCTACAGGCACAAATAGACCGCAGCCCCCGACAGGTAAGCCAGCGGCAAAAAGTAGCTGGCCTGCACCAGATGACGCTGCAGCGCAAAGGCGGCCTGCCTGATAATCTGCGGGCCTCTATGGAAAAGCTTTCCGGCCTGTCGCTCGATGGCGTGAAGGTGCACTACAACTCCCGCAAGCCGGCGCAAGTAAACGCCCACGCCTACGCCCAAGGCACCGACATCTACCTAGGTCCCGGCCAAGAGCGGCATCTGCCGCACGAAGCCTGGCATGTGGTACAACAAAAGCAGGGCCGCGTGCGCCCCACTATGCAGGTAAATGGCATGGCCGTGAACGACAACCCTAGCCTGGAGCGCGAAGCCGACCTTATGGGCATGCGCGCCAGTCGCTGACCCTGCCCCATATCGGCTTACTTCCTACCCTAGCCCATGCCCCCGATGAAAAAGCAAGCGTCGCCCGTTCCCACTCCCCGCGCCGCCGCGCTGTCGCAGTCGGCTAGCCAGTATGCGGCGGGGGCTGCCTCCGCTTGGCAAAACATTGCCGGCAACAGTTCCCGCTTGGCCGATGCCAACCGCCGTGCTAACGGGCCTGGCTACGCTCCCCTAGCTCCCGGGCAGGCTGCCCCGCCGGAAGCACCCAATCGCCGCCTCACTGCCCCCAGTCGTACTACACGGGCCCCTGGGCAGCGGCCCGAGCCGCAAGAAACCATTCGGCAGGTAGGCTGGCGCGAAGTAGACCGAGCCGTGGGCATGAGTACAAAGCGTAAGTACAACCTGTTTGGTATTGGGTTTGGGCCGAAGGTGCCGGTGTTTGAGACCGAGAAAGTGAAGTTGCCGGTGTACCAGGAAACCGACCGAAACAAGCGCTACTACGCTGCGGTGAAGCAGGAGAACGTGGCCCGCATCAAGCGTGAGGGTTTTGAGCCGGAGTTTGGCGCCATTAGCGCTGCCGCACCAAAAACTGTCGGGCAGTTTAATTCCCAGGGCCACATTTACTTCTTCAGTAATGAAATCAGCGCCAGGGATTATGGGCAGAAAAATATCGATGGAGATTACGCCGTGGTGGAATTCGTGATGCCCGAGTATCAGGAGTGCATGCCTAATTCCGAAGGCGAATTTAGCGCCGCCAAGTTATACACGGCACAAAGCATTGCAGCAGGGTGCATCACACGAATAAAGTAAAGCATAAAGAAAGATGAAAACGTACGCCAAACTAAGCCAGTCTACTACTCGTTCGCAGGCCAGTACACTGCAAGCAAAGCGTAGCCAGAATAGTAACGCTATCATTAACAATCGCCCTGGTAGTGCCCGACAGCGCCAGTTACAAACTATTGTCGCTGGGCAATCAATTCAGCAAAAACAATGGGGTGCCCGCATGAACAAGATGACTGCTCCTGCTCAACTAATGTTATGTGGTGAGGCGGTTACGGATAGCAACGTGGCACCGCTGGCTAAGTGGCAGCATAATGAAAATACTACTGTTCGGCTCGAAGCAGGGAAAGATGATGTAGGTGCTGACAGGAGTTGGAAATTGATTTTAGCAGTGAATGGTACTGATAAGGGCACTATCAGTCTTTTTTATCGCGCAAACGAAAAAACATTCAAGCCTGATAATCTGGAAGTACCAAGCTCTAGTGATAGGGATAAAGGCTATGGGATGATACTAAGTAAGTATGCGATTAAGGCAATAAATGATGTTGATGATATAAAGGCAATTAGAATACAGTCAAGTAAATTAGAGTTGAATTTGATGAATCCCATCAGCGCGTACATATCTATGAAGGAACTGTTTTCCTTCTATAATGGGCCCGAGTCTGAGGAACACGCGTCTGGACTTGACGGACAAGTAGATATTGGGCAAGCGGCACTCGCTACTTTCAAGAGTAGCGGTGAAAAATCAAAAGGATTTGATGTGGAGAAGTTTCCTTTATTCTGGGCTAAACTGGTTTCACTAGCAGAAAACAACAACGTAATATTCCATAATGCGGCGCTTAATGATAGAAATTACACTAAAGAAAACGCATTGGCAATGCTCCAGCTCATGGCAAGGGCCAACATAAGAGCCGTAAAGGGATTTGGTCTCAACGTAGAAGCTAGTATGAACCCATCAACACAGACGGTAAATACTGACATGGTAGATTTGGCGCTAATGTAGAGGCTGGTATGAACAACCTTTGCGTAAAATTCTGATAAGTAATATCAAGCTCACCAGCCGGACTAGGATTAAACAACGCTTACTACCATTGGTGGCTTACTACCGCCTCTCCGTCTCTTTTTCCACTTCCTCTAGGGTCTTTCCTTCCTTATAAAACTCCTTCTTCAACCCCGTCAGAATATCATCTTGCTTAATAGCCCGCTTATTCTGCGCCGCCGCCAGCACGCAAAAGCGTAGCACGTTAACAATAGCCCCACCCGCGATGCTGTACTTCTCGGCCAGGGTCTCAAAGTCGACGTCTTTGGCCAGGTCGTAGGGACCACTAAAGGCTTGCTTCCACAGTCGCGCCCGACGCGTAGCATTAGGAGCCGGGAAGTGAATGATGGATTGAAAGCGCCGAGCAAAGGCGTCGTCGATGTTGTCTTTCAGGTTGGTGGCTAGGATAATGACGCCTGGAAAATCTTCGATGCGCTGGAGCAGGTAGGCTACTTCCTGGTTGGCGTGGCGGTCGTTGGAGGAATTGGTTTCGGAGCGCTTGCCGAATAGGGCGTCGGCCTCGTCGAAGAAGAGTATCCAGCGGCGGTTCTGGGCCATGTCGAATACGCGGCCTAGGTTCTTTTCCGTTTCGCCGATGTACTTCGACACCACCATCGAGAGGTCAATCTTGTAGACATCGAGGCCAGTAGAGTGGCCCAGCAGGCCGGCCGTGAGCGATTTGCCCGTGCCGGGTGGGCCGTAGAACAGCGCGCGGTAGCCGGGCTTAAGGTACTTTTTAAGGTGGGCATCGCCCAGGATGGTATCGCCGTGTTCAATCCAGGCCTTTATTTCCATGATTTCGCTCATAATCTGGAAATCCACTACTAGGTCGTCCCACTGCATGGTGGTGCGCACTAGGCTGGCCGGAAAGTCGGGGCTAAAGTTGGGCTTGCTCTGCTCACCGGTCGTGAGGTAGGCCACGTAGTCGGGGGTGAGGGCCAGCGGGCCGCTGAGGGCGGGCTCTTCCGCCTCGGCCACGCCCAGCTGTAAAATGTTCCGCCGAAACAGGGCCGACTCGTGCAGCAGGTGGGTTTGGAGGCTGATGCGCCGGGGTAGGTCGTCGCCGGCCAGCAGGAACAGGGCTGTTTCGCCGGTGGGCAGAAAGCCGCCGTGGTTCTTGCCTTTTATTCCTCCAAACTCGGTGAAGCCTCGGTCGTAGGCGGTGTTGCGCACGAAGAAGTAGTCCAGCAGCTGCGGCCGCACGTGGGGCGCCAGCGCCAGTATCATCACCAGCCGGTCGGCTAGGTCTAGGCTGTGTTCGCGCACTAGTTGGGCGTAGGGGGAGGTGTCGGCGCTGAGTTCGGGCAGGGGTACTTCCTCAATGCTTTCGTAGTCGCAATCCGTCTGGAAGTACAGCTTGAGGCGGGTATCAATGATGAGCTCTAGCCAGACCAGCTCGGCGTGAATGGTCTGGCTGTTCGCCTCAATAGCCGATGATTCCATAGGGATAGATTTGACAGGTAGTACTGGATGGATGAAACAGTTGCCAGCCTAGTTTTCAACCAGAACGGTCGTGCTTCATCTGGCGTCCGACTATCGGAGCATTGCTACTGCTTCATTGAGCTAGCATCACAACGACTGCACATACCTCGGCATGACAACACCACTGCGGTAGAGATGCTTCAACAAGCCGACGTCAGATGAAGCATGACTCTTATAGAGAAATTTACAACAGGAGTAAGCTAGCTATGCTCAGCGTATTCTATGTTGCTGATAGATCCTTTTGCACCTGTTTGATGTGTTGCTGTAGATGTCGAATGCGGCGACGGTTTTGCCAGTACGCCCAGCCGTAACCTAGGCCGAAGCTAGCTAACAGCAACACCGCTATTTCCGTGATGGCCACGTAAGGGTCGAGCGGATTCATGGGTGTGGGGTGGAGTAGGTTACATGATTAGATCAGTGAGGGCACCCCGGCGCAGTTGTTCCTGAAAGGTGCGCAGGTCCTGCCAGCGGTTGGCCGCCGCTAGGCGGGCCTGTGCAGGCCATGTGGCGGGGTCGTAGAGGTAGTTCACGGGGCCGTTTTCGGTGAGCAGGAGCTGGATGGTCCAGGTAGATACCTGCCCTAGCTGGCTGAACGTGTGAATACCGTTTTGCTGGAGCAGGTGCTTCACCGCCGTCGTGATGCCGAGTATTTCTTCTAGGTCGTTGCTGCCGTTCTGCTCGTTCTGCAGGAGCGGCGCTACCAGCGGCTCCTGCCGTTTGGCCAGTTGCTGCTGTAGCTTCTGCGCTAGCTGTTGCTGCCGCTGCCGGAAAACGGCTTGCCCGACGCCGTAGGCAAATAAGGCGGTGCCAAGTAGCATCAAAACATGCAGTGGCGTAGCGTAGGGAAGGTGATGCGGGTTCAGGTCAAACATGAGCACTAGGGGCGAAGCGCAAGGGAGACGCGCCGATTCGCCAGACGCCCTGCTGGCGTCCGGTTGGGTGCAATGGGGCTTGCGGCCCCGCGCTGTACCATCTGAATTTGCGCGGCCCGAACACCTAGCGTAAGTAGGCGCGCTTTGACCTCAGTGGCCCGGGCCAGCGCCATGTCCAGGTTCCAGGCCATCAATCCGAGCGAATCGGTGTGCGCAGTGGTCAGCAGCAAGGCCTTGGGGTGCGCGCGCAGGTAAGCCGCTGCTGCCGTCACAAAGCGTTCAGTATGCGGTGTGTGTAGGTAATGAATACTGCCTAGGGGAAAATACAACTCCATCGGGCGCCATAGCGTGCTGTAGCGCTGCGCGTTGGCTAGCTGCTGCACCGTAACGGGCGCCGCGGCTAGTGGTAGCGCGCCCGGATCGAGCGAGAATATTAGTGCGTTCGTTGAGTCGTCTGCAAATCGGAGCGCATCGTCGCGTCGGCTGCGGAGGTGCAACTGTCTGGGGAGGGCACCTAGCTTTTGCAGATAAGCTGCCACTGCTCCCGCGCGCGCCCGACCTAGGTCGGGCACAATGGTAGCCACGGCTTCGCTACCGGCATACGCTCCGGTTATGGTTAGCTCATCGCCTGGGTGCGCGCGCAAGTAAGCAGCAGCCCGCGCCAGCGAAGGAACGGCCGACGGCGCTAGCACTAGGTCGTTGCGGGCAAACAAAGCCCCCGGCAGCAGCAACTGCCACCGAGGACCCTTCATGACCTGAACAGGCGCTAATCGGGCCGTTTCGGGCCAGCCGATACGCTTGATGTATACCACGTGCGTCACGACTGACCCGCTTACCCAAAAGCCTAGCAACCACCACAGCAGTGCTTTACTCATGCAAGTGAAAAACCAAGCGAATGGATAGTGGCCACGCTAGCTACCGCCTAGCTCGTTGTAGGCCACTTGTTAATGAGCGTGGCGGCCCCAACGGTTATTTCTTCGGCGGAGATATTAAAGGAGCACGAGAACTCGCTACCGCCTTGCATATCGAAAGCCTCCGAATAACTCGTGATATAGCCCTTCTTGAACGATATCGTCCGAAATACCCCCTCGGTTTGCGCCGTCGTAATCTTGATTGTGCCGTCACCAAACGGCTTATTCTGCGCATTAATCATCGCTTCGACTAGCTTCGACTCAGAGGTTGTGGAGGCAGTAAGTGCGATTTGTCCTCCGTAGACCATGGAGGAGGGCCGGCCGTCGGCGCTGGTGTCGCGGCTAAATGAGATGCTGCAAGAAGTAATTTGATAAGGCTCGCCCGGTACACCTGTCAGTACCGCTTGAAATTTTTCCTGTGCCATGAGCTAAACGTATTCGATTGATTTGGATGAGAGCTTGGAGAGGTAACTGCTTGTTGACGCTACGCGCACAGCGCTTAGGCTTCGCTGTAGTCGGAAGACCACGCTGGGCTGTCTACATCATCGCCCTTGCGTCCATCCAACCGAATGACAAAGCTCTTGGCCGGGAAATAAGGAGTGATGCGGATATCTAGGTAGATCTGGTCCTTGATCTTATCGTCGCGCTCAAAACGCACAATTTTGAACTTCTCAATCAACTTGGAAGGGCCCTTCACGCTATCCAGGAAGTTGACAATCTGCCCGCGCAAGTCGGCCTCTATTTGGGAGTTCCAGTTTTCAAACGCCCGGCGGTTGAGGAAATCAAACAGCACCTTCACGATGTAGTCGAACACGCGCACCACCGAGTACGTCTTTAGGCCAATATTGTCGCCGTTGAACAGCGTTTTGGCCGAGAAGGCCATCACCTTGCCGTACTCGTTAATCATGGGCACTAGCCCAAGCCGCTCTAGGCTCGACAACTCACTTTTCATCAGGGGGAAGCGCACGCCGTCAACTTCGTTCATGCTGCCGTGCTTCTTGCCGGCCGTCACCTGCGACATCAGGGTGTAGTAAATCTTACCACCTAGGGCTGGGGACGGTGGCACGAACAAATCCTCTTCCTCGCCTACGTCGGCCACTTTGCCCCGGCCCGCCAGCCAGTTACAGGCCATAATCACGTTGGAGCGGTACAGGTCGCCGCCAGTGAGGTTGGCCGCGCTGAAGAGCTCAATGGTATCTTCCGAGCTTTCCAGGTCGGCAAAGTCCGTGATGAGCATCACTTTATTAGCGTGCGCCACCTTGGCCCATTTCTCCAGGATGCTGTTGCTGCGCATGAAGCCCGGCACAATCAGCAAGGAATAGTTACCGCGCAGGTCAAGGCGGTCGTAGTTCTGCTTGAACTCCGCCGCGACCTTGTCAATGAAGATTGGGTTATCGAGGTCGGTGAGCTGATCCAACGACGCATTCAAGATGGTCACATTGGGTACTTTCTCCACCTCCGTATTCTTGTAAAACAGCGACAAGGCCCGGTAGCTACGCTCTAGGTTGCGAGAAGTAGTGAGCGCGCGCAGTAGGTTTTTGCGCAACAGCGAATCGGCTAGCTCGGCCTTCTCCTCGGTTTTGGCGAGCATCTCGGTCTGGTCGGCGCTCGATTCAAGTAGGTCAATCCAGAGGTTGAGTTTCTGCTTCAGCATCGACCGGTCGAGCTGCTTCGACTCGTCGGTCATGAAAATATTTTTGCGGGCTTTGCGCTCGGGGCTGATGTTCTGCACCCCATCAATAAAGCTTTCCATGAAGGAAAAGCCGCCGTAGGGAGCTAGGGCACTAAGGCCAGGTAAGGGCGCAGGGGCGGTAAGGGTGGCGAGTTCCGCCCCGTTATTCTTTTGAGTTGCCATGTAAATACGTGAAAAAAGATAGTTCTGCTAGGATAGGATTACGCTTGCTCGTTTTCTTCTAATTCTTGCACAAGGGCCTTTAAAGCTTCTAACAGGGCCGTTTTGGCTTCGGGGTTGTCCAGCGCTGTTTGCAGGATGCGGTGTCCTTTCAGGCGCCGGCTGATTTGGGTGTACTCGTTATACTGCCCATCGAGCAGGCGCAGAAAGGGGCTCTGCATGCTCAGGCTTTTGGCCTTGAAGTCGGCTACGCTGCCAAACTGTAGCGTTTCTTTCACCGACGCGCCATTTTCGTCTTCAAATTCGACTTCTACGCTCGGCTTAAACTGGTCAAAAACTTCCTCTACCGTCTTGAGCTTATAGACGAATTCTGGTGAAACGGGCTCCTTATCAGTGAGCTGGAGCGCCAACAAGGACCGGTTGAAGGCAATGGCGTTGATACCTTCGGAGGCCTCGGGTTTAATTTCATTTCCGCCAATTTCAAATTCAAACATAAATGGTATGGTTAAAAGGTTCGGGGTCAACGAATTAGCAAATAGGAACTAGACACTCGAATCAGGGCGGAGATACTGGATAACAGGGCAATAAATTAAAGTATTTGCGACTAACTAACTACCTAATACATAATTATTTCTGCAAGAAACTGGGTTTATTCAACGCTCCTAAGAAAGTTCAATTTCTTCCAGTGGTTCCTCCCGAATATTCCACGTAAGCTCGTCACTGCTGGACCACTCCACGAGTAGCTCCTGGCCCGCGGCTAGCTCCCCGGCGATGATCATGCGGGAGATGGGCCGCCGCAGCCGATTGCGGATCACGCCGGCCAGGGGACGGGCGCCGTACTGGGGCGAATAACCGCTGTACGCTAGCTGCTGCCGGGCCTCCGCACTCACGCTCAGCTGAATGCCTAGGTGGTGCAGGCTGTCGATAAGATGCTGAAGCTGAATGTCGAAGATGCGAAGCACGTGCTGCTCGCTGATCGGGCCGAACGGGACAATCTCGGTGATGCGCGCCAGAAACTCGGGCCGGAAGCTGCCGCTCATGCGCTCCATGAGCTGCTGAGAGCTAGGAATGTGGCCGCGCCGAAATTGCTCGCTAACCCACTCGCTACCAATGTTAGAGGTGAAGATGAGCAGGGCGTTCGAGAAGTCACCTTCCTTGCCGAGCTTGTCGTGCAGGCGCCCTTCGTCCATGATTTGCAGAAACACGTCGAAGATGGAGGCGTGCGCCTTCTCAATCTCGTCGAACAAGACCACCGCATAGGGTTGCTGACGGATGCGGTTGACCAGCAACCCGCCCTCTTCGTAACCGACGTAGCCGGGCGGGGCGCCGTAGAGCAAGGCGGCAGCGTGCTCTTCTTTGAACTCCGACATGTCGAAGCGAATCATGGCGCGTTCGTCGTTGAACAGAAAGTCGGCTAGGGACTTCGACAGCTCCGTTTTGCCGGTTCCGGTAGGACCTAGCAGGAAGAACGTGCCGATCGGATGCCCCGCCTTTTGCAGCCCACTCCGCGACTCCAGAATTGCATCCGACAGTGCTTTGAGGGCGTGGTCTTGCCCTACAACGCGCTGGCGCAGGTGGTCTTCAATGGCCAGCAGCTTCTCCTTTTCACGCTCCTGCACGCGCCCCATCGGGATGCCGGTTTTGTAAGCCACCACGGCGGCTAAGTCGGTTTTGGTGACGTGTTTCTGGCGGGCGCGGGCTAGGTCGTGCAGAAAGTTTAGCTTCTCGGTCAGATAAGCGAGGTAAGCCTCCGGTGTCACGAGTTCCGCTGGGTCGAGGCTAGGTTGCCACTGGCCCATCAGCACCGGGTTGGTCTGGTGCTGTAGTTGCTGGTCGAGCCACTGGTATTCTTCCAGGCGCTCGGTGGGCGTGAGTTCGGCAATCACGCATTCGTTGAGGGTTTGCCGGAACGTAGTCAGGTCGGTACCCGCAATTTCCGTTACGGTGCGAATGGCGGCCATCGTACGGTCCAGCAGGTCCAGGGCGGCGTCGGGTAGGCGCCGGTCT
Organism: Hymenobacter crusticola; assembly: GCF_002154225.1. Classification (GTDB taxonomy): domain Bacteria; phylum Bacteroidota; class Bacteroidia; order Cytophagales; family Hymenobacteraceae; genus Hymenobacter; species Hymenobacter crusticola. The sequence continues at coordinate 556,970 of NZ_MTSE01000003.1, read as the reverse complement.
TTCACGTAGCGCTTGGCCAGCCGCACGCACTCTGGCACTACATCGTCGGCCACGGTGAGTTGGTGGTGCTGCTCGTAGGCCATGACTAAGCCATGCAGCATGCGCTCCGCTACTTTCACGCTAGGCTCCTCAATATCAAGCAGCTCGAAGCGGCGGCTCAGGGCTTGGTCGGGCTCGATCAGCTTGCGGTACTCGTCGCGGGTGGTGGCCCCCAGCAAAATCAGCTCCCCGCGGGCTAGCTCAGGCTTCAGCAGGTTGGCGGCGCCGCTGCCGGCCGTGCCCTTCGGGTCCAGCAACACGTGAATCTCATCGATAAACAAGATGCAGCGCTCGAATTTTTTGACTTCTTTCAGGACGTTCTTGAGCCGGTCTTCTATCTCGCCCTTGTAGGAGGCGCCCGCTACTAATGCGCTGGGGTCGAGTTCGAGCAGCACGGCATCCTTCAGCCAGTAAGGCACTGGTCCGGTAATGAGTTGCTGCGCCAAGCCATCAATTAGGGCGGTTTTGCCCACGCCAGGGTCGCCCGTCAGAATGACGTTGGGCTTGCTGCGGCGACCTAGGATTTCCATGATCAGGCGCAGTTCCCGCTCCCGGCCAATGATGGGGTCGAAGCGACCCTCCCGGGCCAGCGCAGTTTTGTCGCGGCAATATTTCTGCAAGACGCCCTCTAGGCTAGGCCCGGCCGGGGCTGTGCTAGTGCCCGCCGCAGCGGCGTCGGAGAGTTCTTGCGGGGTTGAGTCAGAGCCGGTAGGCGCTAGGTCGCGCAGGAAATTTGCTAGCAGGTCGCGCTCCTGTAAGGGCAAGGACCGGAGCTGCTCGGGCGGAAAGCCCACATTCGGCTTCGTCAGGGCGGCCAGCACGCAAATGGGGTGGAGCTGATCGAGGCCCAGCCGGACCCGAATAAAGTTGGCTTCTTCCAGCACGCGGGCTACCGAGTCATCCCCGAGCAGCTCGGTGGGTGCAAACGCCACGCGCGGCAGGTCTTCGATGCGCACTTCCGCCCATTCGCGCAAATACGCCACGTCTTTGCGCAGAGTCTTGAGCAGGGCGGTGCCCGGCGTATCATTTTGCAGCAGCGCCCGCATCAGGTGCGCGGCGGTGTAACGCTCGTTGCGGTACTCGCGCGCCAGGGCCCGGGCTATGTGCAACGCGTCTTGAATTCCATCGGGCAATAAGACGCTCGGTATCATGGGCTTGAATAAAGTAGCTAAGAATAAGAGTTACCGAAATAGATCCTCCCGCAACCAGTAGTAGGTGTTGCCATTGGAGGTTAAGCGGCAATTCGGCGTGGTCGGTACCCGCTGGTACCTGTCGCGCTGTGCGCGTAGCAGGGCCAGCAATTGCAAAAAGGTTTCCTGGGGCAGGCGGCTCGGTTGGTTTAGGTCCGCCATTCGAAGTTGATTGAGCAGAGGGTGACGGACCGGTAAGCCCAGCAGCTGGCTGATCGGGGAGCTGAGGCGCGCGGTATCGGGCAGAGCGGAGCCGGTGTGCTTGCTCAGCTGCCGAAAGCGGCTTAGCAACTGCCGACGCGCTGCTGCTTGGGTCGGCTTGAGCGCATCTGCTGCTAGCAAGGTAAGCCATTGCCCGAGAACATCATAGGTGTCTGGGGTTACTAATCGTAATTGCCGAAAGCCAGTAGAAGAGCCAGACGAACCAGTGCGAACTTGGTCGAAGAAAGGGTAGGCGCGCAGCTCAAAGGCCGCAGGCGTTAACGTGGGCATTGGTGCTTCCCTTCGGGTCATAAAGGCGCGACTCACCGGCGGGCTGAAGCGGCTACGCAGAGGCAACATGGCCGCAAATGTTCGTTCGAGTGCAACCTGCGTTTGCCGCGTATCAAAGCGCATTTGCACCAGTAAGCTGTCCGTAATCGATTGGAGCAGGCTGATCGGCAAGGTTTTACTTTTGGTGGGGAAAAGCACCCAGCCCGGAACCATGCTCTGCTTGGGAAAAGCGAGACGATACACGTTTTGGGCGCCTAGTTGCAAGTCGTACACGGGCCTAGGCACCACTTGAGTCGGATTGACCAGCCGGTCTTGCTTTGCTTTGGCCTCCTCCAGGGCCGACTGAAAAACAAGTTGTTGCGACTGCAATACGAAGCTGTTGGCGAGGGTGTCGGCTGGCGCGGACACCTGAAAGGAGAGCAGCCTAGCTTCCGAGCGTTGCATACCCGTGCGGATAGCCTTGGCCTGCACCACACTGCTCGCGTCGCCGTTGATGCCAACCAAAAGCACCACGTTGTTTTCGCCGGGATGGTCAGATAGGATCGTCAAGGCTTGTTCGAGCCCCGCACGCATGGGTTGGGAAACACCTGCTGGGGCAGCGGCGTCATCCGGTTTTAAGCGGCTAAATCGATCAACGGCACGACCTAGGTCGTGCGTTAGCGGCTGAGTGGTAATGTGATTGACACGGGCCCCGCCTGGCGTAGCAGCCGGAACCCGATGGTAGAATACAGCACCTAAGCGAATCGGTGCGTCTTGATTTTGTGCTTGCAACCGGCTGATGGTGGCTTGCGCTGTCGCCACTAACTCGCCCCAAAAAGGCCGCATCGCTCGGCTATCCTCCACCACATATAGCAGGTTGTAAGCGCGTGAACGAGTCTGCCAGTTCATCATTTGCTGCTGCGTGATGCGCTGGCCGTTTGCGTTCAGCACGTAGCTATCGGAGGCAAGCAAAGGCGTGAGCAGTCCTAGGTGCCAGAGCGCCAATTGATTCGGGTAAGCTCTGTAGTTGAGCACCGGACATCGGCCAGCACCGGACCACGGCACCGTCGGGAAGGCGGAGGCAAAATCTAGCGAGTCGGGCTTATTGAGCGACGCAGTGGCTGGGGAAGCAGAAAGCGGCCGGGCGGCGCGACTAGCCGCCACGGAATCCGCTTCCACAAACCAGCCCTGACCTAGGCGTTGCAACGCCGCCACCGGCGCCCAACCGAGCAGCGCCGTGGCCGCACTGTCGGCCGCAAACCAGTCGGCTTTGCCCACCAAGGCTTCGGTGCCAGAGTCAGATAGCTTATAGACGTACGCTAGGTCATACAGCTTCAGGCGCGTCGCGAGCGGTGAAGCTAGGTTCGGGCCCGCGAACAGGCGCAGGCTGTCGTGACTTAAATAGTGGGTGACATCCGATAACACTTTCGTACTGGCCAGCGCCGGGCAATAAAGGGCCGGCGTTGTGCCTAAGGAGTCAGCAGGTGCTTGGCTGGCCAGTAGAAAGTGGTTTTGGGGCGCCCACCCAACGTACTGAGCGGCTTTGCGGCTTTTAAGCAAACGACGGGCGTAGAGCGTTCCGACTTTCAGCGCCGGGTCGTAGCGCACCAGCTTCAAGAAACCGTTCCGTTCTGCCAGCACGTAGAAGGCATCCCGGAACTGCACTTTCTGGAAGCGCGTGGCCAAGCTAGCTTGCCGGTACGTGGAGTTGTTGTCGCGGTCGGAGTACACCACCCAGGGCGCCTTCGCCTTAGGGGCTCGTTGGCTAGGTTGGGCCTTAAGGAACGCGAGCAGCGGCACTTGCGCCCAACTAGTACTACTTGGCAGCAAGGCTAGCAACACCCCGAGCAGGCAGATGATCTTGCCCATACCTATTCGCCTTTGTGCTGCGTGACCAGGAGCTTGGTAATGCACTGCGTAACGGTATCAGGTTCTACCGCTACCGCGTCAATAGTCCAGCCAGGGTCGAATTGCAGGTTCATGCAGTAGGAATAAAAATCGTTGGGTGGAAGGCTGCCCGCCACCACCAGCGTGTTGGGCTTGCCGCAGAAATAGCGCTTAAGCAAATAGGCATACTGCTGATTCACTTGATGGCCGTTGGCAATGCGCTGCAAACGCCACTGGATGTCGTGCGTACGCTTTCCGGCCGCCTGATCCACGGGCTTCACAAACGGCCGGAAGTGGGGCAGAATGTGAATCCGCTGCTTTAGCGGCTTCATGGTCGCGTCCGTATTGAGGGTGACCGTGTACCAGCCGGGTTTGGTGTAGGTGTAAAAAGCAGTCGGATCGTGTGAGTCAACCTGATTCGTTTCGCCAAACTCCCACGCAAAGCTCCGGACCGGGGCACCGGTAGTCTGAAACGTTAGGCGTTGTCCCTCGTGGCCAACCGTATCTGCCAGAAGCCGAACGAAAGGCGCGGGCGGTGCCGGGCGGGGAAGAACCTGCACGGTAAACTGGCTCGACACCGAGTCGTGCGAGGCCGTATCGGTTACCGTGAGCCGAATTAGGTGCGTACCGGGTGTCTTGTAATGAAACGTGTCCTGCTGCTGCGCCGAGGTAGAGCCTTGTCCGAATTGCCAATGCCACTTGGTGGCCCCAGCCGTGCTGTCGGCAACGTATAGCGGCTCGCCGACGGCGAGGCCCAGCGGATGAACTTGGGCTTGCAGAACCATCGTACTGCTATGCTGATGAAGCAGCAGGAGCAGCCCACCAGTCAGGGCGAAGGTGCCACCCGTCAGAAGCCATTTGCGTTGCATGCTGCGTGCTTAAGGCTGCGTGGAAGAAGTGGACCGTTGTATCGTTTGGGTAGCCGGTCCAGGGGTAGGCGCGGGTTGCAAGCTGATCAAGCATTCTTCTAACTCTTTGGTAAACAGCTCGGAGTTCGTCTGTTTGCTGGCCAGAATTTTTTTGTCGTCATACATCATCTGGTAAAAGTCAGCCGCCTGCTCGAAGGCTTTGAAAAACAGCAGCGAGTCCTTGGCTACCTTGTCAGCGGCCCGAAACAGTTGCAGAGTGTCGATTGAGTACATCTGGCGAACCTCGGCAATCTGGGTTTTGATGTCACCTTCCACAAAACTGGCCTTGACACCGGGCTGGTAAGCGGCAATAGCGAGGTAGGTCGAATCGAGCAGATACAAATGCTGTTGTTGCTTCTCAAAAAGCTGTTGGTTACGCTTTATTTCAACGGATAAAGACCGCGCGTTTGCTACCGGAAGCCCGTAGGCGTGGTACAAGCCCCAGCTAGCAAGACCCGTGAGCAGCAAGGTGGCCAGCAGCAAGTAGAAGAATAGGATTTGCCGTTCGCTAAAGCGTAGCCCGAGGATCGTGAGCATAAGAAGTTACTTTGTTTGTGCGTGCCTTTTGCAATCCTCTACTTCCTGTTGCTTGTCTTTAATCTGGGCATCCACTTCCCGAATGGAGGCTTTCAGCAGCAGCATCTCATCCACATACCGGGTAAGCTTGCGATACACCTCGTGGGGGCGCCGCTCAAAAAGCTTCGCCGCTAATTCCGCTTTCAATTCTTCGTTTTCACGGACAATTCGCGCTTCCAGGCTCGCCGGGGAGCCAACCAATTTCGGGTTGAGGGCGCGCAGGTCGTGGTAAAGTAGATCGGTTTTTTGCGCCATGGCCCGCTGCGTGAACAGTGCGTCCTGGTACTGGATTTGGTCGGCACGGAGGAGGGCTAGCTGCTTGGCCGCCGTCTGGATGAAGGCAAAGGCGGTGAACACCAAAATACCTAGCAGTAACAGAAAATGCCCTAGGAAGCGCCAGTAAGCCCTAGTAATAGCTTTTGCGTTAAGTAGCTTCATTTATAGATAATTACTAGATCTACTGCTCGGTTTTGCCTAAGTTAGAAGCTTTCCCGACTACCTGTATCTGCTCTGATGTTACCACCCGATTCTGCTGCTTCTCGGCCGGCGTACTTACTCAACCAGCTGGAACTGGATTACCGCTCCGAAGTAGTAGCGGCTGAGCTGCTGGCCAGCGAAAACGGGGAGGCGCTACCGTTGGCTAGGTTTGTTTTCAACCCGCTGGGACCCACTACCCGGCCCTACGCCACTGATTTTACACCGCCCCAATTTCTGGCGGCCGAAGGGAGCGAGGCACCGTATTGGCGCCTCGACATACCCCGCGAGGGGCTGTACGATCAGCTGCCGCCGTTCCTGTTTCACCCCATCCAGCCTACCCAAGGCAATGCTACCGATGCCGAGCTGCTGCTGGAGCAGGTGCAGCAGGCGCACGCAGTGGAGCAGGAAACCCGGCAGTTTTTTCTGCCCTTCGATACCGAGCTGCACTACCTGCGCGTGCTGCGCTGCTGGCAGGAGCGCCAACACGACCACCTCGAATACGCGCCGGCACTGCTAGCGCAGTTTGCCGAAGGGTGGCCTATTTTGCGCCGCCTCGATGCCGCCCGGGCTAGCCTGTTTATCCAGTGCTTGCCTCTTATTCATCAGCTACGCGGCAACTTACCTTGGCTGGAGCAGTTGCTGGCTATCTTCTTCGGCGTACCCGCCCGGTTCGAAACCGAGCGACCTAGCTTGCAGCATACCACCAACGAGCCTACGTTGCGCCTGGGGCAGTCCCGGCTCGGGATTGATGCCATTGCGGGCAGCGCCGTCGATGAGGGCTACGATGCCATTTACCTGCACCTAGGTCCTGTGCCGGAAGCGCGCACGGCTGAGTTTTTACCGCACGGAGCCGCGCGGTCCTTATTAGGGGAAGTGCTGGCTTACTTCGTGCCGGCTACCGCCGAAGTCATTCCGTTCATCACGATCGAACGGGCCACCTCTGCGCACTCGCAGCCAGCGACGAGCTATTTGGGTTATAATAGCTATCTGTAAGCGGGAGCATGCCGGTGCAAAGGCAGTGGGTATCATAGTAAGCACGAGAGATAGGGTTGATAAGGGATGGACCTAGGTTCATTATTCAAATTGTACATGCATACTTAGGCCGGCTCCAACCGAATGATGCGGTAGGGGCTGACTTGGCCAGACCGACTGACTAGCTTGGTTTTCAGGCCTGCGCAGAGTACTTCCCAGTCGGCTTCGCGCAGCATGCAGTCGGGGGCGGGGGTCAGGCACACATCAATCGTGCGGATAAAGCCTTGCTTGGCCGAGTCGCCTACCATCACGCCCCGCCGAATGCTGACGTCCGTAAGCAGATGGCCTAGCTCCACCAGCACAAACGACCGGATGTCCTCACTCGTGACGAGGCGTTCGTGGCTCATCAGCGCGTACCGGTAGGCTTCTAGCTGGCTGGCAGCTCCGCGCCGGTTCTGGCCCCCCGTGCTAGTGGTCAGCAAGATAGACTCGGAACCTAGGAGGTAGGTGATGTCGTAGGGCTGCAAGGCCGTGCCGGCTTGCAGGTTGTTGCCGTATTCGCAATCGGTTGTCCAGTAGCTTACTTCGAGCGTATCAGCTTCCTCATAGGGCTGCACCAAGAGGTAGTGGGGCAGCTCGCGCACGGCCCCTTCTTGCTGCGTGAGTAGGCGCTCCAGTTGGTTGATTTGCTGGGTAAGGCGCTGGGCTTCCAGCTGTACCGTGTCGTGACCGTAGGCCGCAAACGCTACGGATTCGTCCCGCAGTACTTCCAGCAGGTAGTGAAGCTGCTCGCGGGCATCGCGCGCGTCGAAACGCTCGATACCGCTGCGCCGCACCGAGTAAGAGCCGCTAGCCACCTGATCGGCTTGGCGAAGCGGGTGCGCCGTAAACACCCGATTGCGGCTGTCTAGCAGCGTCCGCACCGTCAGGAAGGTTTCCATTTGGCCCACCGGCAAAGGCAGGATGTTGTGCATCACGCGGGTACGGTACGTGAGCCGGCGCAGGCGCCGGTTCATTACGGGCAAGGCATTGAGCCGCACGGTAAGCTGGCTCAAAACCGTTTCGTTGAAGTTGGCGGGCAGCGTTACCTGCAACCACAGCATGGGCTCAGCCCGCAGAAGCTCAAGCGTCTCCGGTGAGAAGTGCTCCGCAAATGTGGCTGGATAGCCACTAGTAAGCGCTGCTAGGTCGATGTTGCCCGTCCGCCGCAGGTGCATAAACCGGTTGTGGTACGTGTTCTTCACGTCTTGCTCCAGCAGCTGGTCGATGCTGTAGCCCGCCAGCAATTGGCGCGGGTCGTCCGCCAGTGGGTTGTTTTCGCCAGGCTGCGGATCGTAGCATAGGCCCGGGCGCATGTCTAGCGGCTGACTGTTGAGCGACCAGTGGCTCAGGTGCAACAGGTTGAACAACGTTTCTGCCTCCAGCACGTGCGGCAGCTCTAGGTAGAATCCGAGCCGATCTAGCGAGGTGATATCGGGGTGCAGCGCTACGCCAAGCCAGAAAGTATGCGCCGGCAGCTTGCGGTCTTGACCGGTGAAGCCTTCGGGTAATTTGCCCAGGGCTGGGTCCAAGCGGAACAGGGTTTCGCCCGCCGCTAGCCACGCCACGCGGCCCTGGAAAAGCTTAACCGTGTCGACGGCACTCAGGAAAAGGTCGTGGCGCGTATCAAGTTCCCCGTAGGGCTTGGAGGCAAACCGCTTCGTGTAGAACAGGCTTTCCGTCGGGGCTATGTAGGCAACTGGGTCGGCGGGTTGCACCTGCACCACCGCGTGCGCCGGGCGAGGCACCGTCAGCAAGTCCGGCGTCAGCAAGCTAGCTAGCCGGTCGAGCAAGCCCGCTTCCGAATCAATGAACTCTTGGCTGAGCTTGTTCAACTCACTGGCCAGAGCATCCATCACCAGGCGCACGAAGGGGTCAAGGCTCTGCAAGTTCTTCACCCCCCACAAGTGCATGATGTGCTGGGCCATTCGCTGCCGAATAGCATCCAGGGTAAACTGCTTGCGCTTGTCTTGGAAGGGCATACGGGCGGTATAAGCCGTTAGGGAGTAAGCTGACCTAGCTGAAGCTGCGTCGCGTAGGCAAAGGCCTCGTCGGTGAGCTGCACAACGCCACGCACGCTGATGTTGGCCCGCCGTCGCGCCGCCGTTGGCTGCGGCCCATTCGGCTGCGGCGTCACCGCAAGGAAGTCGACCTGCACGCTTACCTCGCGCAAGCGCGGCTCGTGCCGGCGAATAGAAGCGAGCAGCGAGCGGGTTAGCGACTCTTCCCAACCAGCTAGGTTGATGTCATTATCGAACTCAATTTCCCAGATAGCACACCCAAAGTCGGGCGCACTCCGCAGCTCGCCAGGCCGCGTGTGCAGCATCAGGTGCAAGAACTGCGCAATGGAGGCCGCCAACGAGCAAGTAGCATGCTCGTCGCCAAGGCGTGCTGCGGGGGCAGGGCGGTTGAAGGGTGCGGCTGCTGGTTGCCGATTCATCAGCTTACCGACCTGCATGGGGTATTTGTAGAACAGATGGCTCATACCGGCGGCTGAACTAGTCGAGTAGGCTCCAGTTGCGCGTGGTCAGGGTGGGGCGACTAGGGGCTTCCTCCCGGATCAGGATGTTTTCTTTGTGCTGCCCGATGTACTCAAGGCCGCTGAGCCGCGCCCACAGCTTGACCATAACCGCCAAGAAGTCCTCCACGGTTTGCATCGACGCGCCGATATTATGGTGGGTGTAGGTCATCTCTACTAGGCTCAGCAATATGCTCTCGAAGTAATTCGGGGTCACATCCGTCCACTCGTAGAAGTAGTTCAGTAGCTCCTCCTTATCCTTGGCGGGCATGCAGTACAAGCCCGTGTACACCATGCTAGCTAGGTTGTTGAAGTAGTCGAGCAGGTGCACCGGCGGGTGCTGGTAGTCGAGGCTGCGGTAGTTGAAAAAGATCTGGCAGAGATAGTCGAGCACCTTCGTGCAAAGCGCTTCGAGGTTGCGACTGATGGTAGACGCCTGCTGGCGGTCGTAGATCTTGCGAACAATCTTGTAAGAGTTGATTTGTAGCTGATTGAGCTGATAGCCAAAGTCCTTGTAGTACTTCATCAGCCGGCTGTGGCTATTCATGGAAGTGCAGGGTGGAATGAAGTTCTCATCCACCACGTAGCGGCCTTCCCGTAGCATGATGCGTCCAATGGTCAGGAAATGAGCCCCTAGCTCATCAGCATTGATCTGGGCGGTATGCACCACCTTCAGATCGTAGTACGAGTCGGTGAAGGGGTGCCGCATAGGCGACTCCTCCGGGTCCGGCGTACCAAGCGGCACTCTTTTGAAAGGGTTTACCGTGAGGATGATGTCATAGCTAGCGCGCTTAGCTTCTTCCACCGTCGCGTCTACCTGAAAAGCGGCTCGCAAGGCGCTGTATTTAGCCGACTCCGGGTTTATCACAATGCGGCAGCCGCCCGCCGTAATGGCATTGCAGCGTGCCAGCCGAACCTCCACGCTATTGCCTATCTTCTCCAGCAGCTCAATTTCGCTGGATACCGTCGCGCCTTTGACGGGCGGCAGCAAGCCAAAATTATAATCCGTCAGAAACAACGACGCGGTGTCGCGCACTAAGTCCTGGACCTGCAAGTCCGTGTCGAGGAAATGCTGCTGGGAGAGCTTCATGCCATCGACCCAGTTCACGGCAAAGTAATTTTTAGCGACTAGCATATAAGTTGGATTTAGCTCTCCTCCACGCGTTTAGCCACGATCAGGCAGCGTTCATTCAAGTAGTTGTGGGCAATGCTCAGGTCTGCGTCGATGTAGCGCCGCAGGCGAAAAGGGGAGGCGCGTACGTAGTAAAACAGCCAGCCGTATTCCGTTGCGTCGGCCGTCGTTGTGAGAATCGGATCGTGGGGAAACTTGTAGTTGTAGTCGTCGATGAACTTCTGAAACCAGACGCCAAAGGGCAGCTCCTGCGCCGCCCGGGCTTTTACTTTCACTGGCGCTTCCGTAATGCCGGGCCGCTTGCGCAGCTCCACTTCCAGAATCATCAAGTGGAAATGATCAATGTCATCCAACACAACTTCCGGCGCTGGCCGTGGGTAGTGCCACACTTTGCGAATCTCATTCGGGATGGCAACGAGCGCCTCAAACGTTTGAAAAAACAGCAGCGGAACAACAAAAGGCAGCACGCAGGTAGCGGCCCACAGCCCGTACGGTAGCGAGCTGAATAGATTGAAAATCAGGCTAAAGCAATAGCCTCCTAGCAAAAGGATTAAGCTCGTTAGTAAGTAGGTAAAAGGGAGTTCGGTGCGCCGGTCCTCGCCGAGCACCTTATCGAGCTGGCGCAAATAGAGTACCCCGATGCCGAAGAAGATGGCTTGCATCAGGACGTAATACCAAGGAATAAACCAGAGGTAGATCAGCCCGAAGAGCCCGGCCAACGCCATCGGCAACGCGAAAACCAGCACCATTACCACCACTTGGCGGCCACTGAGTAAGCCCTTTTTCTGATTAATAGCTACCAGCGCCACTAGCACGACCAAGGCTAGGATAGGCAGCAGCAAGTAGTGCAGGAAGAAATGATCAGGTAGTGTTTTCGGCACTGGAATACGGGATAATAACTAATAGCGTAAATAGAAAGTATCAAGTAATAAGTAGGCTTTTCCCTATTCTCTCGAAAAGGTAAGAAATAAGCCTGCGTAAATACTAATTATTTAGAACCAGCTTTTTACCTAGGTTATCCGCCGATGATAACGGTCGGAAAACCCGCGACAATAGAGCCGCCGTGCGCGGTCAGGTCCCCTAGGCGAGCGGCCGGCATGCCGCCGATTAGCACGGTCGCCGAGCCTTTGATGATGGTGTCGGGCGGACCCACGCAGGTCAGCAAATCCCCCACAATGGCGGCGGGCATTTTGCCAATCAGCACAGTCGGGCAACCGGGTCCCACAATCGGCCCGCCAACGTGCGGAATGGGCGGAACAGCGGGCGTTTGCATGGGGCAAGTATGCATATCAGTGAGGCGGGCGGCAGGTGGCATGGTATAAATGGCTTGACGTAAAGACGGGTAGTGTATTAATGACTAGCCTATTAGCTGGGCAAGACGCAGGCGGAGGGCTTGCCGTTCGGGCGCTGTATTTAGACGCTGGAGGTACACCTTTCCTAGTGCCTGAATGGAAGACCTAGGACGTTGATCGGGTGGCTGGCGTTCGGCAAACTGCAACGCTCGTTGGTAAGAAGCTACTGCCGCCCGGTGCTGCCCCGCTTGCTCGAAGGCTACGCCAAGTTGCCGGGCTGCTTCCACGCCGAGCATGTGGGCACCTAAGTGTTCGGCCCGGTCGACGGCTTGCTGAAGCAGCGCGATACTTTTTGCCGTTTGACCTCGCTGTTGCCAGGTAGCCGCCGCACCTAGCCACGCCTGAATACTCAGCAGCCCCGCCGCCGTGTCGCCGAGGGCAAAAGCAACTTCACTCCGCTCGGAAGCCTGCACGAACCGCAAGCGCGCCTCATCGGGTTGGCGACCAGCGAGAAAGTAATTGGCCACCGTGAGCCACACCGTCATTTCGGCGAACAGCAACCCCTCGCTCTGACAAGTGCGCAGACAAGCAGCCGCGCAGGCTTCAACCGCCTTCGAGTCGAGGTGGGCAACAGCTTCGCTAAGCTGGTGAAATTGCTGCTGAAAAGAAGAATCGGAGCTAGCAGCCTTGGTAGCTAGGTCGGCCAGCAGGTTGTCCATCGACACGGCTGGCGTAGCCGTGTGCACCACACCGGGAAACCAACGCGCGAGCCGCTGCAACGGCACTTTTTCCGCATCTTCCAGCACAATAAAGCGCTGCCGGCCCACGCTGGCAAGGCTCGTGCGCAGGGCGTCTTCGGTGCCTGCCCACGTTTCGGGCGCGCTCAAGTCAAGCCAGATAACGGCCGCTGGTAAGCTAGCTTGCTGCTCGCGTATTGCGGCCCAGTCCCAGGCCAGGGCATTGCAGACCGGTGCTTCCGGCCCGCTACTTAGCCCAAGTAGGTAATCGTGCAGCAGAGGTCGGTTGGCTTCAGTTGTCAGCCAGCGGCTTAGGCGCAGCGACGGGGCCTGGTAGAAGGCTTGCCAGTGGCTGACCAACGGCAGCTGCGCGACGACGATAGGCTGGGGGCTAGGGTGCACGGCCTTCTAATTAATCATAACCACCGAGCCCTTTACCGTCGTGATGCCTGAGCTTTCCAGCGTGGCCATGCCCGTGCCCGCTACCTTCACCGTGGCAGCTGACGCCTTTAGCTCCGCATCGGCCTTCACTTCGACGGCCGCCCCGCTGATGGCCGTTTTGGCGGTTCCTTTGATTGTGACGTTGTCGCCGGTAATCGCAATTTTGGGCGCATCGAGCGTGATTTCCTGGGTGGCTTTCAGGACGAGGCTCTTGCTGGCGTTGAGCGTAATGGTACCTTGCCCATTATCCACTACGATGGTAATCAGGTTTTTGTCGTCAACTTGCAGGTGCAGCTCATGCTTGGTTTGGGTATCCAAAAACGTGATGGTCGTACCGCTGCTGACGCTAAGGTGATGCTCTTTGGCCGGATCAGCTACCGCGGCGTTTTTGCCGTGTGGCATGGCCCCGAATACGAAAGGCCGTTCGGGGTCACCGTTTTGGAAGCCAACCATCACTTGGTCTTCTACCTCCGGTACGAACAGGAAGCCCCGACTTTTCTCCTGTTTTGCGTCCAGGCCATAATGTGGCGCTAGCACGCGTAGCCAGGGCGTCTTTTCTGAGGTTTTCATCCATTGCAGCTGCACCTGGACCCGACCTAGCTTTTTAGGGTCCTTATTGTCCATCACTTTGCCAAGCTGCGGCGCGCACACTGGGCGCTCAAGCGGCCCCGGGGGCATTACCTTCACGGTGGCCGGAATAGCTTGAAAGTGATTCCGGTAGCGTTGTGCTTTGTCAATGTGGTGGGTTACTTCAATGACGTTGAAGTCGCCCAGGGGAGCGCCAGAGCGTTGGTCACTGATGCGCACCGTCGTGCCTACGGAGATACCTGGCACCTCCGAATCGCCGGCTACATAGCTGCTATCGGCCCCGAAGGAAGCACTGCGGTTGCTCGCGAACTGCTTGACATCTGCCGCCGCTAATGACCGCCGGTAGCCAAGTTGTGCGTTTTCTGCCGGGGCCACAAAAAGCGACGCATTGGCCGTACCCTGGGCAGCGGCCTCGGTATCATCAGCGGAGAAATAGTCGTAGTGGCTGACAAACTGTGGGGCGGTCCGTGTGCCCGACCGCAGATTACTCATATCCAACCCGAACGTCAATGGGACGGGAGTACCACCCGGCGTGGTCGTGAAATGCAGCTTTACGCCATCATAATAAAACCAGGCGCCATAGTCGTAGGCTAGGCGGCGCAGAAAATTCCAGTAGGTTTCGCGGTAGCGCACCGCATAGGGGATGACATGGCTAGGCCCGAGGGGTGCGCTTACTTCTTTAGGAGAGGAATAGGCACTTAGGCAATTGGTTACCAAGTCCTTCACGCTCATTTCAGTGTAGAGGCTTATTCCTGGCACGGTGGCTAGCTTGTACGGCAGCCCGTATCCTCGCACGATCATCGAGCCCAAGAAGGCTTGGTCGTGCTGCACCAGCTCTGCTTCCGTGATGACGCCGTTGAAGGTTAGCTTCGCCGTGGCGGAGTCTATGCTTTCAATCTTGATGCTGATGTTCTTACCGGCTAGCTCCTGTATTGCGCTCGATTTGAACGTGAAGCTCGCTTCTACCTGCTCGTACTCAAATGCTACTTCAAACTGGTGCTGCGTGTGAATCGATTGGCTGATAGAAAGCGTTTGGAACGTGGTAAGAGTGGTTCCTTCGATTGAAATAGTAGTCTTGTGGTTGGCATAAGATGGCATAGAACACGGCGAATAGTAGTAGATACTCCTCCCGCAGCCTACCTGACGTGAGGTTGATAAATCCACCATCAAGTACTACTAATTCTACGGCATATACTATGCATTCTGATGACTATCTTCTATTGGACAAAGCAGCTAGTGCTACAATACTTGTTCTTCAGAGCGAGCTACGGAAATGAGTGCGGAATGCGTTGCGGGAAATGATCTTGCCCTAGCTGACTGGCGAATAGGAAAGCAATGCCCGTGAGGCCAGTGTTGTCGGGCGGTTACCGGTCAAATTATACAAGTTATAAGAAAGATTCCGTACCAATTTCGGCCTTTCCCGGTCGTTCCTTTGTTGTAATACGATGTCTCTTTTCGTTGCGCCAGCACGAGGCATCGTATGCTACGGAGAATACCAGTATGGAAGCCCCTTTCAAAACCGAAACCCTGGATATTGAAGGCATGACTTGCGCCTCGTGCGCCGCCTTCGTCGAAAAATCGCTCAGCCGCACGCCTGGCGTGCAGCGCGCCGTGGTCAACTTCGCCACCGAAAAAGCCACCATCGACTACTCGCCTGCGGAAGCTAGCCCGGCAACCCTGAAGGAGGCCGTGGTGCAGGCCGGCTACGGGGTGGTGGAGCGTGCCCCCGATACCAGCGCCGCCGAGCGCAACGCCGAACTTGACCGCCAGAAGGCAGCCGCTTACCAGCAGCTCAAGCGTCGCTTTTGGGTTGCCGCCGGGCTAGCTATGCTAATCATGCCCTTGAGCATGCTCATGCTCTGGCCTGCCCTGGGGCAGCACGTGAACATGCAGTGGCTTAACTACGTGTTGCTAGTGCTGACCCTGCCGGTGCTCTTTTACAGCGGCCGCGAGTTTTATACCTCCGCCTGGAACGGCTTCCGGCACCGCGCCGCCAACATGGATACGCTGATTACCGTGGGCACCGGCGCGGCGTTTCTCTACAGCGTGGCAGCCACGGTAGCCCCTCGCTTTTTCACCAGCCGGGGCCTCATGCCCGAGGTGTACTACGACACCACTGCCACCATCATCGCCCTAATTCTGCTGGGCAAGGTCTTGGAGCTGCGCGCCAAAACGCAGACCTCGGCTGCTATGCGGGCGCTCATGGGCTTGCAAGCCAAAACCGCGCGCGTGGTGCGCCCTGGTGGGCAGGAAGTAGACGTGCCCATCGACCAAGTGCAGCTCGGCGACCTAGTAGTGGTGCGCCCGGGAGAGAAGGTGGCTACCGATGGCATTGTTCAAGAAGGCTACTCTGCCGTCGATGAGGCCATGCTCACGGGCGAAAGCCTGCCGGTGACAAAGAAAACGGGCGACCCGGTTTTTGGCGCTACGCTGAACAAAACGGGCTCTTTTCGCTTCAAGGTGACAAAAGTGGGTGCCGATACTATGCTCGCCCAAATCGTGAAGCTGGTAGAAGATGCCCAAGGTAGCCGCGCCCCCATTCAGCGTCTGGCCGATAAGGTCAGCGCCATCTTCGTGCCTACGGTGGTCGTTATTGCCATCCTCACGTTCGTGCTGTGGTTCGACCTAGCTCCCGTAGAGGTCCGCCTGCCGCTGGCGCTGGTCAATTTCGTGGCGGTGCTAATCATTGCCTGCCCCTGCGCGCTAGGGCTGGCCACGCCCACGGCCATCATGGTCAGCACGGGCAAAGGTGCCGAGCACGGCGTGCTGATTCGCAACGCGGAAGCGCTGGAAAAAGCCTACCAGGTGAATACGGTGCTGCTAGATAAAACGGGCACCATCACCCGCGGCGAACCCGCCGTAACCGACGTACGAGCGCTGGGCCAGGATGAGCGCCAACTCCTGCAGCTAGTAGCCGCCGTGGAGCGGCAGTCGGAGCACCCCTTGGCCGAGGCAGTGGTGCGCCACGCTGCTGCCCAGGGGCTAGCTTCCGTAGCAGCTACTGACTTTCGGGCGGTGGAAGGCAAAGGCGCGGCAGCTACGGTGCAAGGGCAGACGGTGCTCGTCGGCAACCACCGCTTGCTAGCCGACGCGGGCATCCTCCTCTCGGCGGCGCTTACCCAGCAAGCGGAGCAGCTGCTCGCCCAGGCCAAGACCGTGCTCTATGTGGCCGTGGCCGGCCAAGCGGTCGGGCTGATCGGGGTGGCCGATACGGTGCGCGAGACGTCGGCGGCGGCCATCAGGCAACTGCAAGACCTAGGTATTGAGGTCGTAATGATGACCGGCGATAATCCGCAGACGGCCGCGCAAGTGGCCCGGCAAGTGGGCATCACACGTTACTTCGCCGAGGTGTTGCCGCAGGATAAAGCTAGCCAGGTGAAGGCCTTGCAAGCTGAAGGCCGTACCGTGGCCATGGTCGGTGATGGCATCAACGACGCTCCGGCATTGGCCCAGGCAGACGTAGGACTGGCCATTGGTGCCGGCACCGACGTGGCCATGGAAGCGGCCAGCATCACGCTCATGCGCTCTGACCTAGGGGGCGTAGTCACGGCCATTGCGCTTTCCCGCCAAACCATTCGCACCATTAAGCAGAACCTGTTTTTTGCTTTTATCTACAACGCGTTGGGCATTCCGGTCGCGGCCGGCCTGCTGTACCCGCTGTTCGGCGTGCTGCTGTCGCCCATGCTGGCGGCCGCGGCTATGGCACTCAGTTCCGTTTCGGTGTTGACGAACTCGTTGCGTCTGCGCGCTTTTTCTCCCCGTTAATACGTACGCCGCTATGGACACGACCGCAATACTGGTGACGGGGGCAGGGCTAGCTTTGGCCGCCTTCGTTGTGTGGTACTTCTTTTTCTCGGCGCGACCAACGGTCAGCGCAGTAACTGCCGTTGGCGGCGTGCAAGCAGTAGCCATTACCGTGAAAGGTGGCTACTCACCCAACGTAATCGAGGTGGAGCGCGGCAAGCCTGTGCAGCTGAGCTTCTACCGCGCCGAAGAAAACAGCTGCTCAGAAGAACTCTTGTTGCCCGCCTTCAACATCCGCCGGGACTTGCCGGCGTTCAAGACTACCCTGGTAGAGCTGCCGCCGCAGCAGGCGGGTACGTTTGACTTTACCTGTGGCATGGGCATGCTACGCGGGCGTCTGGTCGTTACGTAAACGGCTAATCAACCAAACAACACCCGCCAAGAATACCAGCTTGTGTAGCTCCCGCCCGGCGCGGGCTAGTATTTATCGTGGTAGCAGTACAATAAACTCCAGGCCGCCACGGCAGTACCAACAACAAGCAGCGCTGTAAAGCCAAACAAGTTTGTTAAGAGAAAGAAAATAAATAACCCAAATACAAGCCGTAAATAATACGTCATGCGCTGCCCTAGCCAGTAGAGCAGATTACGAAATAATAAGGTGACGCTTAGTAATAAACACGCCCCGATCAGGCCCGTACTAAATTCGCTCGCTACCAGAAACCATACTAGTTCAGGAAGCAACAATAAGCTACATAAAGCTACCTGTTGGCCGTATACTTGCCACTGGCTATGCGGAAAGTTGCGCGCGAAACGCAGATAGAACAACTCAAACTCACGCGATTGGTAGAGCAGAATTATATGTGCTAGCGCAATACACAGGCTTATAATGCCAAGGAGTCGCAGATCCGAACGGGAATCTGAAAACACGTTGAAAATGAGCGTAATGCTGACTAACGATACGAGTTTGGTGATAGCATAAGCAGCACGCTTTTTTGTGATGACCTCGTATAAAAATAAACTAAACAAAGGCTTTGGCCATCCCTTTATCCACCCTGCTTTAGCCACCCCGGATGGCGTTTCAATTAAATTATTATTAAGTATCTGGGTATAGTACGAAGCATTAGCTACGATAAGAATAAGTAAATAAACAGGTATTGTTAAAGGAATGAGCCAATAGTCAAAAATGAGCCCTACTAGCACCGCATAGAGACCTAAAATAATAATGGGCAAGGATAGGACGAGTTGAACAATAGACCAAGATTGCACCTGCTGCTTGAAACTCAGGGCATTCGTACTGTAAAATAAAAACTGCACATCTACGCCTTTCAGCCGCCTAGCTACGTACCGCCGGCTTTTCAAGCTATAGAGAAAGAAAAGGTTGAAAAGAATTACCACGCCCAGTGGCTCGCTGACCGTAGAGATAACCAGCTTTAATGCCGTCTGAATAAGTTGCTCTGGGGTCAGATGTGTTTGATTCAGAACATTCGTATAAAAGAAATTAATGAATATAAGTACGAACAGCGATAATAATAAGCCCGTGTTTTCCCGGTAAAAACCATTGGCTATTATTTTAAATAGTACTCGGGTGACAGGTTTCTTCACGAGGTGTGCCGGATTGTATTATGCTCAACTACTATTTCCCGCACAATTGGTAAAATATCGCCCTCAAATGCTTGGTGCGACGACAACAAGAACATCGTTTCCTGCTGTTGGTAATGGTTGGCAATCCAGGAATACAAAATAGGAAGGGATGCCGCGTCAAGGGTTGTTAGTGGCTCATCCAGTAGGATACAACTAGGTCGTCCTAGGAAGGCCAAAACCAGGGAAAGTTTCTTAAGCATGCCACTCGAATACGTGCTGATTGGATCGTTTATGTATGCGTTCATCTGCATACTTTCCACGTAATTATCCTCCTGGCGATGCGGGGCGTTTTTAGCTGATTTAAATAATTGAATAAGTTCAGCCCCGGTCAAGAAATCGGGAAATATAGGTTCGGCTTCGGCGAAGTTTACCGCGCTGCGATACGCTACCGACTGTTTTTTACTATTTAGCTGCTGATTTAAAATAATATCGCCCTCATACGAGATTAAACCGGCTGTTGCTTTTAAAAAAGTGCTCTTGCCCGAGCCATTAACGCCGCGAAGCCAATAAACGCCTGGGGTAATTGTGAAGTCGTCGATTTGCAGAATGGGATGATGATTGTATGACTTTCTAAACGCATTAACTTGTAGCATCTACAAAAAGGATAAACGGTCGGCCGATCCGTGCTAACGGAAAACAACAAGGCTTATTTCCTGCTCTATTCTCAAATAACACGAAAAGGATGACCCGTAGCGGTCGGTAAGCCAAGCTGCGCTTGGGACAGCTAGGTGCAGCACACACCCACGGGGCGGCAAATCGACTATTCAATAAGGCAAGAAAGCCCGTTCTACCTAGGGTAAAACGGGCTTTCTTGCAGGAGGAGCGCACGTACGAGCTATAGCTTGTCCATCTGCACGGCGGTAGTGCCGCTTAAGTACGGCGTGTAGCTCACGCCGCTGCCAATACCCTTGGCGTCCAGCGTTACCGATTGGTTGGTTTGCCCATCGATGATGAATACCACCGCTAGGGCGCTGCTCAGTGGCGGGCGCGGGCTGCTTGTGCGCGTAACGTTCTTGAAGGCAATGGTCGCCGTGACGACATCAGCGTTGCTAAAGGTGCCGATGTTGTAGGTTTTATCGGCTGTATCGATGTACTGGTCAGCGGCTTGTGGGCCTTCCTGCGATTTGCCACCCGCCACCAGCTGGGACGTTACCTGAAGCTCAGCACCGAGGCCTGCCAAATCACGCCCGGCTACGCGTACGGATACCACGTGCGTCTTAACCGGGATAGGATCATCGTTTTTATTGTCTTTGCCGCAGCTTGCCAAGACGAGCGAAGACATAACGAGTAGATAGCGAAGAGAAGCAAGTGTTTTCATCCGACTAAGATGGGGAGAAACCACGATTTTTTAAGCCGTACGGGAGGCAGGGCCGCTACCATACCTAGCATAAAGTGCCAACTGGAAGCTTCACGACCGTAGCAGCACGGGCTCTCCCTAGCTGCTTTCGTAGCGGTTGAGCAGGCGCCGGGTGCGCTCGGGCAAGTCGTAGGCGTCGAGAAGCACGAAGCCGTCCAGGGCATTGGTAAACGCTGGGTCTAGGTTGAAGCCCACGAAGCGCGCATTCTGCTGCAAGTAGTGGCGCAACAGCACGGGGACGCCCATCCCGCCGGGCTCCAGACTAGCCACTAGCTTATTGAGAGCCTGCACATCGTCGAGGCCGGTTTGCAGCACTGCCACGGGCTCTTGCTTGTCGAGCGGCTGGTAGCGGAACTGCTTGCGGGGCCGCACATAGGCTGCCGTTTCGGCGTCAAAGCAGTGCCGGCGGATAAAGTCAATCATGACGGCCTTCGAGACCGGCTGAAAGCGGTTGCTAATGCTCACCGGGCCAATTAAATAGCGGTACTCGGGGTGCATACCTAGGTACAGCGCAATGCCCTTCCACAACAAAGCCAGGGGCAAGGGTTGCCGCTGATACTCGGCCCGGATAAAGGACCGACCTAGCTCCAGCGACTGCCGCAACAGCGGGCACAGGGCCCGCTTCAGCTTAAACAGGGAGTGCAGGTAAAAGCCCCGCCGGCCGTGCTGTCGTAAGATGCTCCGCCCGTGCCCTAGCCGGTAGGCACCCACCACGCAGCGCTGCTGCCGGTCGTAGAGAAACAGGTGCCGGTAGTAGGTATCGTACGCGTCTAGGTCGCACGGCTGCTGGGTGCCTTCGCCCTCGCCGCGAAACGTGAGCTCGCGCAAACGGCTGATTTCGCGCAGCACGTTCGGAATTTCCTTGCTCTTGGCCACGTAAACCTCCCACCGTTGGTACTGAAGCAGGTGTCGGCCGGGGCGTAGAGCCGCCAGATCGGCCGCCACCAGGGCGGGGTCGGTTTCGGCAATGACGGGCGGCGCCAATGGCGCTGCCGCGCCGGCGTCGCTCGGGGTGGCGGCGCCGCTGAGGGCGTGCACGCGGGCCCGCAGATACGTCAGGCGCTCGGCGGCTGGGAGGCCGTGCAGCTCAGCGGCCGCTATGGGCGTGCCAATACGCACCCGCACGGTGGTACCGCGTTTGTTGAGCAACTCGGCGGGCAAGCGCGCCGTGCGCAGAAAGCGGTGAACCAGCCCCAGCCAACTGAAGGAAGTGCTGTTTTGCCCACTAAGCCAAACGGGTACCACGGGCAGGCGGGTAGCAGTAAGCAAGCGCCCGGCGGTGGGGTGCCACACCGACTCGGTTACGCCCTGAAAGAGGCCGGGCCGGTGGGCTACTTCGCCCGCCGGAAACAGCAGCAGCGGAATGTCATTGTGCAGAAAGCGAAGCAAGCGCCGCAGGCCCGGTACGTTGCGGCCGGGTTCCTGCGCATCGGGTTGCACCAGCACAAACTGCTCCCCCAGTTGGGGCAGGAGCGGGGCCAAGAGCTCATTGACCGCCACCCGCAGGTCGGGGCGCGCCTGGCCCAGGACGTGCAGAAGCACCAAGCCGTCGAGCAGGCCGCAGGGGTGGTTGGCCAGGGCAAGGAAGGCGCCCATGGGCGGCAAGCGGCGTAGTTCGGCGGGAGTGTACTGAACGCAGATAGCTAGCTTATCGAGAATAGCCGCCACAAACTCCAGCCCCGTGAGGTGCTGGGCTTGCGCGTAGAGTTGGTGCAGCTCCCGCAGCTGCGCAAAGTGCTGCACCGCCGACCGCAGCGGGCCCGCCGAAAGCGCCAAGGCGGAAGGTAAAGGTAAATCGAATTCAGCTAGCCGGTTCATAAGCATGCCCTACAAGAGACGTAGCCAAACATCCTCATCGAATATTACTTCATCATGACCCGGTTGTTATAAAATAGTGTATCGTTGCTGAGCTAAACATTTTAGGCATGAAGTATTACCGCAGTATGTTCGCCGGCGCCCTGGTGCTGCTCGGAGCTAGCTTCCGCGTGAGCACGCCGGGGCAGGCCCAGGTAGCGCCCTATGATCTGGTCATCAACCACGCCAACGTGATAGACGTGGTAGCGGGCCGCGTGCGCCCCGATCAGGTGGTGGCTATCCGCGGCGACGTTATTCGGCTGGTGGAGAAGGCCAGCGCGAAAAAGTACGCGGCCACGCGCTACCTCGACGCTAAAGGCCAGTACCTGATACCTGGCCTTTGGGACATGCACGTGCACTTTCGAGGCGGCGATAGTTTGCGGCAAGCCAACCAGAACCTGCTGCCGCTGTACCTAGCCCACGGCATCACGACGGTGCGCGACGCGGGCGGCGACCTCACGCCCGCCATTTTCCGGTGGCGGCGCGCGATGCAGGCGGGCACGCTGGCCGGGCCGCGCATCTTCACCTCGGGTCCCAAGATCGACGGGATGCAGGCCTACTGGCCCGGTTCCTTAGAGGTCGAAACCCCCGCCCAGATTGCCAAGGCCCTCGATTCGTTGCAGGCGCTGAAGGTAGATTACGTCAAAATTTACGACAGTAAAATCTCGGGCGAGGCGTACCTGAACGTTATTGCCGCCGCCGAAAAGCGCGGAATGAAAACCACGGGCCACATGCCGTATTCCGTGAAGCTAGGCGACGCCGTAGCACGCGGCCTGGATGCCACCGAGCACCTGTACTACGTGTTCAAGGCATGCTCCGGCAAGGAAGACAGCCTGACGAACCTGGTCCGGAAAAGCCTGACGACGAGCAAGCCGCTGGGGCTGTTTGCCATGCTGCCCGCCGTGGAAGCCACCTACGACCCCGCCGCGGCAAACCGCATCTTCAAGCTGATGGCTGATCATAAGACGGCCGCCGTGCCGACCCTTTTCATTGGCAAGACGCTGGCCGAGCTACCCGACACCGACCACTCCCGCGACACGATGCTGGCGTACATCGACCCCAAAATTCAGGCTACGTACACGCGCCGCCTCAGCAGCGCCAAGGGCCAATCGGCGGAAGCCAACCAGTTTCGTAAGAAGTTAGAAACCCGCTTCATGAGCTTGGTACCGCGAATGCAGGCGGCAGGGGTAATGGTGCTAGCCGGCTCGGATAGTGGAGCGTTCAACTCGTTTACGTACCCGGGAGCTTCGCTCGTGGGCGAGCTGGAAATGCTCGTGCAAGCGGGCCTCACCCCGGCGCAGGCGTTGCGAGCCGCTACCATCAACGGGGCTAGGTTTATGGGCGTCGAAGGCACGGCGGGCACCATCGCAACTGGCAAAAATGCCGATCTGGTGCTGCTAGCGCAAAACCCGCTAACCGACATTCGCCACATCCGCACCCTCAACACGGTGGTGTCCCGCGGCAAGCCGTATTCGCGCCAGGACTTGGCGGCCATGCTGCAAGCCATCAAGCACAAATAATAACCGCCGGCAGAGCGCATCTCGTGTGCGATTGAGCTAGAACGTCGTGCTTGCTGAGCTGGCAACCTAGCTTGGCCTAGCTTCTTTGCGCGTAGAAGTCGCGCCGCAGCTGAATCAGCAGCGTCTCGGCGGCTTCGGCATTGGGGGCGTCGGGGAGCGTGGAGGTGGCAAAAGCCGCTTCCACTTGCGCAACTAGTGCTTCGGCTTTGCTCACCAATTCATCGTACTCAAACTCGCCGCGGCGGATCTGGAGCAGAAACTCCCGGTCGGGGCGGCGGACGTGAAGCTGACCGGTGGTGGCAATTTCCAGGGCGGTGTGCAGAAGCCGGAACACGTGCAGCATGTTTTTGGCGTCATAGTTTTTGCCGTGCTGTATGGTGTTCTGGTAGCGCTCGGCATTGCGCTTGGCTACCCAATCCCAGTACTCGCGGTAGGCGCGGCAGTAGGTGCTGTAGCCATTGCGGTTGAAGGACAGATAGGCTACGGGCGCTTCCCCCTTGGGCACGGCCGACAGCTGCACCTCCTGCGACGTATGAGGGTCGCGCACTAGCCCGCGGTATCCTAGCTCGCCCGTTGCCGATGGGTCCACAAACAACGCGTACAGGTCCGGCAGATGGGGCACGTTGGCCAGGCCGCACTGCGCGGCAATGTACCCTTGGCGCGCCAGCCACGTCGCCACCGGCTGCGCCCCGGCCCCGCTGGTGACGTAGCAGAAGTCCAACACCGATTTGCGGGCCGGCGGCTCGGGGTTGTTGATCTTTTTGTTCAAGCCCTTGGCCTTGCGAATTTGCGCTACGGCGTACTCGGCGAAGGTGTGGCGGCAGAGCTTGGAGAGAAATTGCTCGGGCCGCAGGCGCGCAAACAACGGATGACGGTAGCGCACGCAGTCGGCCGGCGACGCTAGGATTTCCAGGGCCGTGGGGTTGTTCTTGAGCAGCAGTTCCACGAAGCGTCGTAGCTCGTAGTACACCTCGTCGTTGGTGGCATTGGCTAGCTGCGGCGTGTAGCTCAGGCCGAAGAAAGCCGGCTCAGGCAGCACAAATACGCCCTTCAGATCGGTGTCGGAGTGGGGCAGCTCGGTGCCATAGGCGCGGCTGCCACTGATGGCTTCGAAGAGAAGAGTGGCGTGATCAATCATAGGGATAAAGGTAGCGCGAAGCGCTGGTTTCGCGCGTTAGCTGAGCGGTTGGTACCTAGGTTGTTTGCGCAGAAGCCCGCTCTTCGTACCTCGTCGAAGAACCAAGCTGAGGGTTCGTGGCCGCCCTTATCGTTCAACGAGAGGCAAGAGCCGGAGCTTCACGCTACTGCGCAAACGACGCCCGTAGCAGCTGCCGGAAGAGCGAGTCCAGGGCAGAATTCGAGCTGGCTTGGTGCGCAACGGGCAGCGTATCACGGGCCGCCAAGCTGGCTTCGTATTCTTGCCGCAGGAAGCCAACCAGCGCCTCCGGCCTAGGTATTGTGGTCTTCTCGTCGGCAGTAGCCTTGCGCGCTAGCAGCTCGTCAACTACGTAGTGAAGTTCTGGCGGCAGCTCTGCGCGCAGCGAGTCAAACTCCATCGGAGGTACTGTGTGGCGCGTTCGAATCCAGTGCGCAGCGAGTGCCGAGCGCAATGCGTAAAACAGCTTTTTGAGCCGCACCTGCTCCGCTAACAACTCCTCTTCCACGCCACGACGTACCAGCCCTAGGTAGTGGTGCAGCCCGGCCCGCGGGTTGAACGCCGCCGGTACCAGGGGCCGCAGGCAGGCCCGGAAATCCAGCGCTTCGTGGTACACGACGGGTGACTGAAGCCACTCCAGCAGCGCCGCATTCGAGTTGCGCAACAGTTTCAGGGCTTTGCGCAGCTCCCAGCCCCCTAGGTCGAGCTCGTTGTCGATAGGGAAATTGAGCGTGTCGGGTCCGTCATCGAGGGCTAGGTACCAGTCGGGCTGGTGCACGTAGATGAAGCGCACATCATAGTCGGAGTCGGGCGAGGGGAAGCCCCACGCCCGACTGCCCGATTCGCAGGTGTACAGAATGCGGATGGGGTGGGTTGCTTCGAGCTGGGTAAGCGCGGCTTGGATGCGGGCGAGCATAAGAGGCAAGAAAGGAGTGTCGCAAAGAAAAGCGCTCTGGGCAGAAGCTAGGCACTACTTTTAGCTTAATTTGTCAGCCCCGACCGACCTACTTCCCCTCAAAAGAATGTCCAAAGGACGCCTCGAAGCCTTCAGTGATGGAGTGTTAGCCATTATCATCACCATTATGGTGCTGGAAATCAAGGTGCCGCACGGTGCCGATTTCCCAGCTCTTAAGCCGCTGCTGCCCATCGTGCTCAGCTACATTCTGAGCTTCATCTACGTGGGCATCTACTGGAATAATCATCACATGATGCTCACGTCCATCGACCGGATCAGCGGCGGTATTCTATGGGCCAACTTGCACCTGTTGTTCTGGCTTTCCCTCACGCCCTTCGCCACCGGCTGGATGGGGGAGAATCATTTTGCTCCCGCTACGCTAGCCGTGTATGGGTTTGTGCTGCTAATGTGCGCGATAGCCTACTGGGTTTTGCAACGAGTTACCATCAACGCCAATGGGCCCGACTGCGTGCTAGCCTACGCCGTGGGGCGCGACGTGAAAGGAAAGATTTCACCGGTGCTCTACAGCCTAGGCATGGCGGCAAGCTTCTGGAATCCGTGGGTTGCGGGCGCCTTTTACGTGGGCGTTGCCTTGATGTGGTTGGTGCCGGATCGGCGCATTGAACGTTCGCTAAGGATGTCAAAGTAAGCGCTTGGAAGTTGGATGAGTAAGAACGTGTTAACGCAGCTGTTTCGAATCAGAAACTACCCCTGGCTCTACCATACGACGCGCGGAATTCATCTGGCAGGTAGCTAGCTCCCTCGCTATAGGATGGGTCACACTAAATAGCGTCAAAGCCAGTTCAACTATTCCACTTAAACTAGCTATACAAAAAAACTTATGAGTAGTCAGGTGTTCCTGAATGTATTTAAGCGTAACTGGCATTTCTTGGTACTCCTTTTTGTGCTTTTAGATAGTAGCTATTCTTACTGGCAGCACTTGCACGTAGCACTGGACGGTGACCTAGCAGCTCTAGTTCTGCCGGCTCCCTGGTATCAGCAGGTGCTACGGGACCCTTTGGGGTTGCATGTGCTGCTCCGACATGAAGTGTATGCTGCGCCTAATCGGTTCTTTGCGCATTTGCTGCTGTCGAGCTATTTCAAGAACGTACCCTTACTGCTACAACGTTGGTTTAGTCCCATTGATAGCGTCTATCAAGCGTGTGCTTGGCTGAAAATAGTTGTTCAGGTCTTGCTTGTTTACCTGCTAGGTGTCTACATCAGTGGCCATAAGAATGTGCTGAACAAGTCCTTCTTGGCCGCTGTGATATTGATTGTGCCCATTTTTCAGACAGCAGGTTTCAATAACCAGATGGGCGTTATTGATAAATCCGTCACCTATACTGTGTTTTACGCAGTACCACTTGGGTTGCTACTAGCCTTCTTTTTGCCGTTTTACCGGGCTGCTTTCAACAAAACGCCTCTCACCATTTCTGCTGTTGGGTTGGGCTTGCTGCTACTACTGGCAGTGGTACTATCCCTAAATGGTCCGTTGGTACCCGGCGTAGTAGTACTGATCTGCCCATGGGCGCTGTGGATGGTGGGGCGTCGCAACGCGGTGGCAAATTCGAACGTGCCCTTGTACGCCAAAATACGTGGCGCAATAAGCAGTATCCCTTGGGCTATGTTGCTGTGTTTCGGACTGATTAGCGCGTTTTGTCTATACTCGCTTTACCTAGGACAGAGCAATGCCGAAAACCTGACCGGTGGCACTATATCCTTGTTGGAGCGATATAGTCGGCTACCCCTAGGTATCTACGAGCAACTGCGCATAAAGCTAGGTTTGCCTCTGTTGCTGCTAATTGTTTGGTTGAATGTCTACCTCATTAAGCGGCAGCCAACTACCCCCGAAGGGCAAAGGCTGCTTACTGTTGCCAAATGGCTGGGATGGTTTGCGCTGGCGTACATCCTGCTACTCCCACTTGGTGGTTACCGTCCGTACCGGTATTACATCCTGCGGCGAGATGTTATCATTCCCATTGTGCTAGGCTTGATCTATTTCTACGGGATATCAACCTATTACTTGATGACTCATCTGTCAGGAGTGTACCGCTCACGTTACCAGATTGGTGTCGTCGCCTACTTGGTAGTTTTTATGATTGCAGATAAGCCTATTGTAAGTGATAATAATGCTTGTGAAAAAGAGATGTTGAGCAAATTGGCGCAGGCACCAGAAAGGATTGTTCGCATGCCCGACAACTGCACTATCATGTCGTGGTCAATTATAACGAACCAGGCTGATTCGGAAGTGAATTCGGACTTGCTCTATTTCTGGCACGTCACGAAGGAAAAAAAGCTGTACTACCAGCAGCCCAATACTTGGTAATTAAGCTTCTGGCGTGTATCATGCCTTTTGCCGTTCGACTCTTTTCTGTTTTCACGCACCTAGCTTTGGTGTGCCTACCGTGCTTATTGCTGCTGGGCATTACCGGCGCAGCAGCGAGGCAACAGAAAGCTAGCTTTCTGCATAATAAAAAACGCCTCCTGCGCACGGCAGGAGGCGTTTTTGTTATGAGTGGAGCTAGGGTACTCTAGCGAACAACGGCCGTGTCGCCGGTTTCGGGAGCCATATCGGCGGCTGCGCTGTCAGTGGCGCTTTCTACAGCGTCGCCAGCTTTCTCAGTAGCGTTGGCAGCATCCGTAGCAGCACTTTCAGCGGTATTTTCAGCGTTTTCTTGCGTCTTCTCGGAGCAAGAAGTCAGGGCCAAAGGAGCGAAAGCAGCAAGAATCACGAGCGATTTGAAAGAGAATTTCATACTAGGTAATTGATTATTGGTGAATGGTTTTGCCTTCTATACACCAGGCGAGAAAAGGTAACCCGCTCGGCGCTATTTAACTGCCAGGGCGCTGGCAACCGTATAACGCTAGCAACACCCTAACTGGGCGTGTGCCTGCGCGTTGCTACTGCCCCGCCAGCAGCGACACGTGCCGGTGCCCCCGTGCGTTTATATGGCTGATTACTTGATAAGTAAGTGGAGCGCCAGTAGCTGGCTCCTGGCAGGAGCATTGCTGCTACCAGCCTGCTCCGATTTTCCCAAAGACCCCGAGAAAACCCTGAAAAGAGTGGAGAACGGCACGCTGGTGGTAGGGTACTCTGAGAATCCACCGTGGGTTGTTCAGGGGAATCCGGAACCGACCGGTATCGAGCCGGCGCTGGTAAAAGCCTTTGCTCAAACCCTGCACGCCCGCGTGCGGTGGCGCAAGGGCACCGAACAAACGCTGTTTGAAGACTTGGAAAAGCGGAAGATCGATCTGCTGATAGCGGGCCTGACCGATGAAAGTCCGTGGAAGAATGAAAAGGCAGGTTTCACCCGCTCGTTTGTGGAACACCGGAAAAAGAAACACGTCATGGCGGCTATCCAAGGCGAAAACGCCTTCGTCATGCGCCTGGAAGAGTTTCTGTACCAGCGGGAAGCCGCTATAGCCCAGCGCACGCAGCCATGAAAAAGCTAGCCCGGTTTGAGTTCCCGCCCGAGTTGGTGCCGGATTTTAAGAAAGCCAAGCGCCTGGAGTGGATTAGCATTGCCTACTTCATCTCGTCGGTCCTGGTGATTTTTCTGACCATGGGCAACTCGCAGACGATGAAAACGGCTTGGTACGACGACGTGCTGAGCCTCACGCCGCCCATTGCCTTTCAGGTGGCGTCGCGGGTGTTCATGAAGACGCCGAACAAGGATTTTCCCTACGGCTACCACCGCGTGGTAAACATTGCCTATTTGTGCAGCGCAGTGGCGTTGTTTGCCCTCGGCGCCTTCCTGGTGATTGACTCTACGATATCACTCGTAAAAACGGAGCACCCTACCATTGGCATCGTCGTCATTGGCGGGCACCCGATTTGGCTTGGGTATCTGATGATTGCGGCCCTAATGTGGAGCACTATTCCCTCGGTGATCCTAGGTCGGAAAAAGCTGCCGCTGGCTCAGCACCTGCACGAGAAGAACCTGTACACCGATGCCGACATGAACAAAGCCGATTGGATGTCGGGCTTCGCTGCGATGCTAGGCATTGTGGGCATTGGGCTGGGCTGGTGGTGGGCCGATTCCGCGGCGGCGCTGCTCATCTCCGTGGATATCGTGCACGATGGCTTCACCAACCTGAAGCAGGCCGTGTTTGATTTGATGGATCAGACCCCGAAAACAGTATCCGGGCAGCAGTCTGATCCGCTGCTGGACCAGGTGCGCGACGTGCTGGCGAGCCAATCCTGGATCAAGGATTTTTCCTTTCGCATGCGCGAAAACGGGCATATCTACCTAGGGGAAGGCTTTGTGGTGCCCGTCCAGGAAGAAAACCTGACCCAGCATATTGCCAATACCGCCCAAACTATTGAGCAGCTAAACTGGCGCATCCAAGAGTTTGTCATTACCCCCGTGCCGGAGTTGCCGGATGACGAAAGTGCCTAGCATGGTGCGGCGATAGTTCAAGGCGAGACAGGTACCTAGCTAGACATCGGGTGCATACAAGCTAGCTGGTATTGGCTGTGTTAAATATCTAATGAGCAACTATTTAGATTTAGCAAGCTAGGTGCTCAAGCCGTTGCTAGTACCTACTTTAAACAGCCAAACTGTGCAGAGCCGATAAAAACGCTGTAGTATTGGAGAACAACTTCTTCTCCATTTGTCGGTCCGAAAGGGATACGACACGGCGATTTTTCTATGATTCTTTCTACGCGTTTTTCGCTCGCCCTAGGGCGAGTGGTTCCCGTTGGGTTGCTCGGCCTAGCATTGGTCGGTTGCCAAAGCCAATCTTCCTCCAAAGCGGCTTCCACGTCAGCTACTACGACCGAAGCTACGGCCACAGCGCCGACTGCCACTGCTGCCTCTACCATCACCGCCGCGACCATCAGCCGGTATTTGCAGGCTGTTTCGTCGGATGAGATGCAAGGCCGTAAGCCATTCACGGTGGGTGAGGAGCGCGCCACCAAGTACCTAGCCGATCAGTTTCAAAAGCTAGGTTTGAAGCCTGGCCCCGACGGCAGTTACTTCCAGCCGGTGCCCATGGTCGAAATCACGGGCACGCCCTCGGCCACGATGCAGATCAGGGGCAACGGCCAGAACCTAGCTTTCCAGTACAAAACCGACTTCGTGGCTTTCACCCAGCGCGAGCAGCCGCAGGTGGCCGTCACCAATTCGCCCTTGGTGTTTGCCGGCTACGGCGTAGTAGCGCCCGAGTACAAGTGGGACGACTACGCCGGCCTCGACGTGAAGGGCAAAACCGTGGTGGTGCTGGTGAATGACCCCGGCAACGCCGGCAACGACACTACGTTCTTCAAGGGCAAGGCCATGACTTACTATGGCCGCTGGACCTACAAATACGAGGAAGCCGCCCGCCACGGGGCCGCCGGTCTGCTCATCGTGCACGATACCAAGCCCGCCGCTTACCCCTGGTCGGTGGTGCTGAGCGGGGCCATCAGCCCGAAGCTGCGCGCCCAACTACCCGACAAAGGGGCCAGCAAGTGCGCCCTAGAAGGCTGGCTGACGCTGGACGCGGCCAAGAAGCTGTTTCAGGCCGCTGGCCAAAACTACGACCAGCTTTACGCCGCGGCTAATAAGCCCGGCTTCAAAGCTAGGCCGCTCGGCGACCTCACGCTGACGGCGAGCATTCAGAACAAGCTCCGCCGCCAAACCTCGAAAAACGTGCTGGCCGTGCTGCCCGGCACCACGCGCGCTAACGAGTACATCATCTACTCGGCCCACTGGGACCACTTTGGCGTGGGCAAAACCATTGCCGGCGACTCCATCTACAACGGCGCCGTGGACGATGGCACCGGCCTAGCCGCCCTGCTCAGCATCGCCGAAGCCTTCCAGAAAGCTAAAGAGAAACCCGCCCGCAGCCTCGTGTTCCTGGCCGTGACGGGCGAGGAGCAGGGCCTGCTCGGCTCGGCCTACTACGCTCAGCATCCGCCATTTCCGCTGAATAAGACCGTGGCCGACTTGAACATGGACATGCTCTGGCCCTACGGCGAGATGAAAGACCTCACGGTTATCGGCTACGGCCAGTCGGAACTGGAGGAGTACGCCCGCGCCGCCGCTAAGGAGCAAGACCGCTACGTGCTGCCCGACCAAACGCCCGAAACCGGCATGTTCTACCGCTCCGACCACTTTAGCTTCGCCCACGTGGGCGTGCCCTCGCTCTACGCCAGCGGTGGCTACGAAAGCCGCACCCGCGGCAAAGAGTACATTGCCCAGCAGCGCCAGCAGTTCACCAGCGAGCATTACCACAAGCCCTCCGACCAGCTAGACCCCAGCTGGGACCTAGCTGGCATCGCCCAAGATGCGCAGCTGTACTACCGCGTGGGCCAGCGCCTAGCGGGCGAAACGACGTTTCCGCAGTGGAAAGCGGGTTCGGAGTTTAAGGAAGCGCGGGACAAGAGTTTGGTGGGGCATTAAGAGCTCACATTATGATAGCCTTGTGTCCGAATCAATAAGTCAGTTTTACCTCTAGCTACTTTCGAGAAACGGTAAAACAAGCTACACCATAGCATCAGGATTAAGCGAGATAAAATATGATCGATTTTACAAGCATTAGTTGTATTATATATAAATTCAGGTAAGTACATGACAAAAACAGAATTAGTAGAAAAACTAAAGGAGCAAGATCTTATTCAACATTGGGAAAGTATCAAGGCGGTAAGTCGTCCTTGTGTACGACTACAGCTTGTTTCCGAAGCTGAGGAAGATATTCCGCTGGGTTGTTCTAAAATAGGGGGTAAGCCTGATCTTCCTGCGCCCTATTCTTGGCAGAATGAACAAGCCAATTTAAACCAACAAGGCGCGCCATTATCATTTGTTGCCCAGATAAACCTAGCTGAGATCTCCACCTATGATGAACAAGCTTTGCTCCCTAAACAGGGTATGTTGTATTTTTTCTTCTCGGCAGATCAGGAGGCGTGGGGATACGATAGCAAGAGCAAAGGCAAGTTCAATGTCATGTATTACGATGGAGAAATAAGTGGCTTGAGACGTTTAGAATTTCCGAAAGAGCTAGAGAATTATGCCCGCTTTGACCCTTGCATAGCAGTGCCGCAACAGGAAATTAGTCTGCCTTCTTGGGAAACTAACTTGCTGGAATTCATGACAGAGGCAGAACAGGATGTATTTTTTGAGATAGAGGAAGAAGACTCTATTAATAAGATGCTAGGCTATGCTGATCCAGTACAAAATGACATGGAGCTGGAATGTGAGCTAGTCACCAACGGGATATACTATGGTGACCCAGCAGGCTATGATGCTGCTAGGGCTGCAGAACTTGAACCTAATGCAGTCGATTGGCGCCTCTTGCTACAAGTTGATAGTAACGAGGAATGCAGTATGATGTGGGGGGATGTGGGGCGGATATATTTCTGGATCAAAGAACAAGATCTATTAGCCAAGAACTTTGATAAGTGTTGGGTCATCCTGCAATGCTGCTAAAAACAGGGCTAAGTGGAATACGCTTAGCCCTGTTTTTAGTGTACTGTTTTACTACCTATCAAGACAACCCTCCGCCCAGAACCAGCATCTGTGCGGCATGAAGAAACTTGGATTACTCGTGCTTTTTCTCGTCGCTTCGCACGCGGCCAACTGCCAAGCTGTTGCTACTTCGCTACCCGATTCTGTTAAGACATTCCTCGATAAAAGCTTGACGCTACTGGAGACGTATTCGCTGGAACGCGCCTCCGTCGACTGGCCCCAGCTGCGCCAGACGGTGTATCAGAAAGCGCAGGGCGCTCAGTCGGTGCGCGACTTGTTGCCGATCTATTCGTATGTGTTTGAGCAGCTGAAAGATGACCACGGCTGGCTTACCTACCAGGGCAAAACGTACAAATGGCGTAACCCGGCGCGCCCTGTTTACCCCAATGCCGTCGTGAAGGCAGCGCTGGCAAAGAAGCCTAGCCTGCAAGTGAAGATGCTGCCGGGTGCTATTGGCTACATTCAACTGCCCGGCATCAACGCTGGTGGTAGCCTCCAACAGATGCGCGACGCGGCCAAGGTGGTGCAAGACTCGCTCTGCCGCATTAACCCAGACAAGGCCCGCGCTTGGGTTATCGACCTGCGCCTCAACGACGGTGGGGCCATGGCGCCCATGCTAGCTGGCCTTGCGCCCTTGCTCGGCGATGGATACCTAGGTGGCTTCGTCGATAAAGATGGCAAGCCCGACCAGCAATGGTATCTGCGCCAGGGTAATTTTTACCTGGACACGCTGCAAGTGACGACCTTGCAAAACCGCTGTCCTGTTCGGAAGACCAACAAACCCATTGCCGTGCTGCTCAGCGGCCTAACGGCTAGCTCCGGCGAAATCGTGGCTATTAGCCTCAAAGGTCGGCCCAGTACGCGCTTCTTTGGTGAGCCCACGTACGGTGCCACCACCGCCAACGAGAGCTACCGCATCAGCGGTACCGCTTACCTCACCATTGCCGGCACGCAGGAAACCGACCGCAACCGGGTCGTGTACCGTTCCAACGTTGCCCCCGACGTGCTTATCACCGGCGGCGACAACTTCAGCGACCTAGGGAAGGATGCCAAAGTAGCCGCCGCTTTAAAGTGGCTAAAGAAAGCAAAGTGACTACAGCTAGGCATGGTAAGCAACTAGCTGGAGCTGTGGGTGCTAGCGTACTTCGGCGAGCGTTCGAAGCTCCGCCAGTGGAAATAACACCTCTTTACTTCTTCACCTAGGTGGCTGGCTTGGCAAAATCAAACGTAGCCTGGGCGTCGTACGTGTCGCTAGATTGCGCATAAGCGCAGCAATAGCTAGGGATAAGGCGGCTGGGAAATGACCAGCTTTTTAGTAATCTTACTTGCTTGTGAAACATTAGCAACTTAAGGTTACCGAAGGGCCGTATGATACTTTATCGGATTAGTGTATGTGCTTTCATATTAAGCTGTATGGCGGTGGCGCCTGCCGCAGCCCAATCGCAGTCCATCACGGAGGAGCTAGGCCGGCTTTATGGGAGCGGGCAGCTAGACGCGGCAATTTCCCTGGGCGATAAGGAGCTCCGTGCTCACGGCGAGCAGAACGGAATCAGCATGTTTGTGGGGCGAGCGTACGCCGACAAACAACAGTTTCAGACGGCCATTCCTTACCTGAGCAAGAGCCTAGCTTCCGCGAGCAGCTCGGCCGATGTGAAGGCTTGGAGTGAAGCCTACCTAGGTACCTGCTACTACGCCTTGCAGGAGTACCCAAAAGCCAAGCAGGCCTTCGAGCAAGTGGTTGCCGCGGCGGCCACCAAAAATGTGACGGCTTATGCGACCAAACGGCTAGGCATGCTGCGCGCCCAGGAAATGGCGGCCGACTGGAAGCTAATCGAGACGGCACACTTTCGCTTTCATGTGCAAGCGCCCGAAAACCTAGGGGTTGCGCCCGAAGCGTATGCAGCGGCGCATGAGCAGGCTTTTGAGACGGAGAATCGCTTTTTTCGGGCGACGCTGCCACGTAAAATAGAGTATTATGTGTGGGATGAGCGCGCCGCCGCCATTCAGGTTTTAAGCCAAAACCTAGGCTTCACCGTGCCAGAGTTGCTTACTACGCATGCCGTAAAGAACCAGACCAAAGGCCACGAAACCGCCCACATGCTCGTGGCGTACGGCCTGCGCCCTAGCCCGCAAAGCCGCCTCATCAACGAAGGCATTGCCGTGTGCTTCGACCAAACCAGCCGCAACCGCTTGCAGGAAGCTCGTCAAGCGACTGGCGGCACCGTCGACATCTGGAAGATGTGGGAGCAGCCCCAGAGTTACTCCGATGAGCAGCTTTACCCCGTTGGCGGCGCGCTGCTGGAATACCTGCTGGCCCACAGCTCCGAAGCCGACGTAAAGCAACTGCTTCGGGAGCAAACCCCGCAACTCGGACGCAAGCTGTTCAGCAAGCAAATTGCGGAATTTGAAAAGGAGCTAGCGAAGCCCGACCCGGCGCTGGCTAAGGCGGCCTCCTTGCCGAACACCACGCTGGCTACCCCTGTAAAGCTCACCGCGGCAGCCGTAAATGCGGCGGTGGAGCGCAACAACACGGCTGATAAGTTCTACAAGGTCTTGATCTTGGTAAACGGTGTGCCCGTGACAGGAACGCAGCTACAGCAGATCAACCCGCAGAAAATTCGCGACGTGAAAGTGCTGAAGACCAAAGAAGAACTGCAAGCCTATACGGAAGTGGAGCTGAACGGTATTGTGCTGGTGCAGGTGGAAAGCTAAGCGCTGTGCATGAGGCTCTGGTAGAAAGAGCATGCAGGACTATATAAACGGTGCTGCCTGCCTGGCGCTACGAAATGAAGCGCCGGACAGGCAGCAAATCAGAAAGAGGGGGCGTTGTAGGGCTACAGTTGGCTGACCAGCTCGCGCCACGCTTCTTGCTCGGGAATGCCGGGCTTCCGCTTGCCGAAGAACAACAGTAAGTTGCGGCCTTGCACGTCGTATAATTCAATAGAGTGCACCAGCCCTTCAGTCGTTGGTTTTTTCACCAGCCACGTTTCGGCTATGTCTTCCAACTTCAGGTGCAGGTTGAAGTCGGGGTCGAGCACGTTGAACCAGGGGCCGGTGGCTACTAAGCGCCTCACCGGGCCGGTGTGAATCTGGATGCAGCCACGGCTGGCGACGAACAGCATAATATTCAGCTCCGAAGCCGCCGCCGCTTCCAACCCGCGCACGATGGCATCGTTGTCGAGGCGCTGCACCAGCTCGGGCGGACCTAGGCGCAGGGCCTGGGTGCGGCTCACCCCAAACTGGCGGAGTAACCCGAAAAAGTCGTGGGTGTCCTGCAAGGCCCGCCAGCCTTCGCGAAAACCGGCTACGTCGATGTCGGCGTCGGGCGTTTCGGGGGCGGAGGTTGGGGTGGGCTGCATAGCTAAGTCGCCGGATTGCTCGGCGGCGCGGTAGCGGCTCACTAGCGCGTCGTGGGCCGCGGCGTTGCTGTCTTCGGTGAGGTAGATTTTATGCACGGCTTCCCCATCGGCGGCGAAAAACTGCAAGCTGCGGCGGCCGTTTTCATCCACAGCAAAGCCGAACTGCCAGTGGCTCATAAACAGGCGCAAGTCAATGTCGTCGCCCAGCACCAGGCCCATGGCGCCTTTGATGGAGACTTTCTGGTAAGGTCCTTTCCGCTCGTGCACCACGCTGTCGTTGCGCGTGAGGGCCATTACCCGACCTAGGGTCGGCACTTCGGCGAGCAGCGCGGCAAAGTCGTCGGTGAGGCGCACCACGGGTGCGTCGGGCTGGCCGGTGCACTGGGTGGCGAGCAACTCGGCCTCGCTGCTGCCAAGCTGGCGGGCGGCGTCGCGGATGCGGGTTTTGGGGTTGTCGAGCTTAAACTGGGTCCAGCGCTCAGCGAGCGAGGTGGCGGTGGAGGGCAGATCGGTGATGGCCATAAGCAAAGGAAGAATGAGAAAGCGAAAGAAGGTACGAAGCCAGCGACTAGAACGCCGCTTAGCGCGGCACGGGCACGATGAGCGGAAAGCCCAGGCTAGGGTGGGCGAGTAGCTCCACCGAGATGTCAAACGCGTGCTGGATGTGGTCGGGCGTGAGCACCTGGGCGGGCGGACCATACGCTACCGTTTCGCCCTGGCGCAGCAGCAGGACTTGGTCGGCGTACTGGGCAGCTAGGTTGAGGTCGTGGAGCACGGCAATTACGCCGAAGCCACGCTTCACAAGGGCTTTGGCCACGGCCAGCGTGTGGTGCTGGTGGTTGAGGTCGAGGCCGGTGAGCGGTTCATCGAGTAGGAGAAAACCACCCTCAGCTTCCCACACTTGAGCCAGTACCCGAGCGAGCTGGGTCCGCTGCTGTTCGCCGCCCGAAAGCGTGGGGTAGCTCCGCTCAGCTAGGTCGCTCAGCCCCACGGTAGCCAGGGCCTGCTGCACCACAGCGTGGTCGTGGGCGCTAGGCTGCCCGCGAAAGTATGGGTAGCGCCCCATCAGCACCAGCTCGCGCACCTTGAACGCCAGCGACAGGGTGTGCTGCTGGGTGAGCACGGCGCGGTGGCGCGCTAGCTCGGCGGCGGGAATATTGGCTAGCAGCTGATTGTCAAACCACAACTCTCCCCAGCTCGGCGTAAGGTCGCCGCTGAGCAGGCGCAGCAGCGTGGATTTGCCGGCGCCATTGGCCCCCACCACGGCGAGCAGCTCACCCGGCCAGGCGGCAAACGACACATCCCGCAGCAACGACTTGCGGCCGACTTGGTAACTCAGGTGTTGGACGTTGAACATGGCTTTTAGTAGGGAGTACTTTGTATTGGGTAATGAGATAAGTGCTGCTGAGCTGGTCGAAGCAGCTTCGTTGCCCGGTGTAGAGACGCAACATGTTGCGTCTCAATCGTTGCTGATGTTGCGTACCTAGGCCGTTCTAGGAGGGTCGTTCAACGAGGAGACGCAACATGTTGCGTCTCTACATTTTCCTGGCGTCCGCAACGAAGCGGTAAAGATGCTTCGACCAGTTCAGCAGGACGCTCTAGAAATCTTAAACACACTCAGGCATTGATTTTTAGAAAGCTTGCCTACATCAGCCGTTGCCGTTTCTCGCGCAGCAGAATCCAAAGGAATACCGGCGTACCAAGCAAGGCCGTCAGGATACCAATAGGCAGCTCGGCCGGCGCGACAACGGTGCGCGCTAGAGTGTCGGCTAGGGTCAAAACCAACGCCCCACCTAGCGCGGCGCCGGGCAGTACCACGCGGTGGTCGGGGCCGGCCGCCAGGCGAACCAGGTGCGGCACCACTAAGCCCAGAAACCCAATGCTGCCCGCCACGGCCACCGATGTGCCCACGGCCAGCGTCGCCAGCACGATGAGCTGACGCTTCAGGCTCGTGACCGGCAAACCTAGGTGCGCGGCTTGATCTTCGCCCAAAGCCAATAAATTCAGTTGTTTACCTAGGCGCGGCAGCAGCAACAAGGGCAATGCAAGCAAGGGCAACACGCCTAGCACCGTAAGCCAACTGGCACCGCCTAGGCTACCCAAACCCCAAAACGTGATGCTGCGCAGCTGCTCGTCGGTGGCGGCGTAGGTGAGTAGGCCCGTTAGGGCGCCGGCGAGGGCGTTGACGGCGATACCGGCGAGCAGCATGGTGGCAACCACGGCCCGGCCCGCTTCCTTCGAGAGTTGATACACCAGTAGCGTCGTGCCGCAAGCCCCGGCGAAAGCGGCCACGGCGAGCGTGTAAAAACCTAGCCATTCGCGCAGCGCCGACAGTAGCGTCACCTCCAGCACAATCGTCGTGACGGCGGCCAGTGAGGCCCCGGCCGACACGCCAATCAGCCCCGGATCAGCCAACGGATTGCGAAACAGCCCCTGCATGGCCGCGCCCGCCAGCCCCAACGCCGCCCCGATGAGCACGCCCAAGCACACCCGCGGCAACCGAATGGCCCACAGCACCGCCTCTTGCTGCGGCTCGAAGGCTAGCCCGCTGCTCAAACCTAGCTTGTGGAGCAGAATGCCTACCACCGCCGGTACC
Organism: Hymenobacter crusticola; assembly: GCF_002154225.1. Classification (GTDB taxonomy): domain Bacteria; phylum Bacteroidota; class Bacteroidia; order Cytophagales; family Hymenobacteraceae; genus Hymenobacter; species Hymenobacter crusticola. The sequence goes on along the minus strand of NZ_MTSE01000003.1, from coordinate 518,073 downwards.
GGAATGCGCACGGCGCCCGCGCCCGCGCTGACCAGCACGGCGACCACCAACAGCCCGACTAAAAGAGGCAGTAACAAGCGTCGGCCCAACTCCACCGGGGGCGGAGCGAGTGGGGCAGTGGTCGTGGGAGAAGGAAGCGCGGCGACAGCAGGCATGGAAAGAAGGAAGAGGGTGGAGCGATGGTGCGCGGACGTTGTCGTTCGCGCCTAGGAATAAATGCGGGTGCGGCGTGTCAAGCGCGGACGACAACGTCCACGCTTGCTAGCTTACTGACTCAGCTGGCGGGCCAGCTCGGAAGTGGCAAGGCCGAGGCGGGGCCCAAAGCCGGAGAGCAGTTGCCCGTCCATTTCCACCACGCGGCCGGTGCGGCCGGCAGTTGTTTGGGCAATGCCGGGCACTTTCAGCAGGCCCGCTTTGCCGCCTAGGCTTTCCAGGCCGCTGTCGAAGAGCAGCAGCACGTCGGGGTTGGCGGCAACCAGGGCTTCGGCCGTGAGCGGCTTGAAGTCGGTGAAACCCGTAGCGGCGTTCTGCCCACCAGCCAGGCCAATAACTTTTTCCAGCGGCGTGCCCTGGCCGGCCACCATCATGGTGCCGGTGCCGCGGGCATAAATGAAGAGGACCTTGGGGGTTTTGGCCGGTTTGTGGGCCTTGGCTAGGTCGGCATCGAGCTGCTTAATCAGCACGGGCACTTTCGCCGACGCCTGAAATGCCGCGGCGACCTGCTGAATCAGCTTTTTGGTGCCCGCCACTGAGTACTCCTGCGCAAACAGCTGCACCGTCACGCCCGCTGACTTCAGCTGGCTAGCCACCTCCGGCTTCAACGATTCGGTGGTGCCCACCACGATGGTTGGGGACAGGGCCAGTACGCCTTCGGCCGAAATGTTGCGGTTGTGGCCCACTTTGGGCAGCTTAGTCAGGGCAGCCGGGTAAGTGCTGGTCACGTCGACGCCCACCACGTGGCTTTGCAGCCCGAGCTGGCAGAGAATTTCGCTGATAGTGCCGTTGAGCGACACGATGCGCGTTGCGGGTGCGGCCATGCTGCGGAGCCCGGTGAGGAGCAAGAGCAGAAGCAGGCCGGCTTTGGGTAGAAAAAAAGAGCGCGTTTTCATACGAGGAAAAAAGAATGGTGACCGGTAGTGCCGGCAGCGGGTAATCGGCGGCGTAGGCTAGGTGTGTCGTAGCGCCGCAGAGTACCCGTGCCGGGCTTTACGGGGGGTTATTGCAGGTTGCGGCTGCCGTCAGCTTGGTACATATAGCGGAAAGAATAGTAGCCGCTAGGCGTGCTGAGCGTCGGCGCGGTGGGCGACTCTTTGTAGTAGCTGGTAACTTCCATCTTGGCGTATTTGCCAGTGGCCGTGCGGATTACCAGCACGCGTCCGGCAATGGGCGTCACGAGGTGGGTGGTTTGGTCGTAGTTGTACCAGCCGTTGCCAGAGCCCGTCGGAACGGCTTTGGTGGTGGCCGCATCCTTGGCAAAATCAGTTTCGGGGACTGTCTTTAGCTCGTTGAAGAGGCCAGAATACACCTGAGCGCCACCTTGGCCGGGGCCGCTGGTGCCTCCGTTGGTCAGGATGGTCGTGCTGCGGAAAGCCACGTCCCACTTGGTGCTGGCCGAGTCGGTGTAGGGCACTTCCTTGTTGTCGGCGAGGCTGTAGAAGGTGTAGTGCTTGGCCGTGCCGGGCTGGCCGGTGCTGGTGGTTGCAGCCGGTTGCGGGGCTAGGCTGCTGACGGTTTTGGTTTCCAGCGCGGGCGTCACGGTTTCCTCGTTATCGTTGTCGTCGTTGCAGGCCGTGAGGCTCAAAGACGAAGCGGCTAGGAAGGCGAGGGCAGGGCGGAGAAACAGGTGTTTCATGGAAGGAGTGAAGAGAAAAGTGATTGACGGATTATTCGTTGCGCTGAGTAGCACGGACGCTGTCGTCCGCGTAGGAGAACCAGTGTGTGAGCCGGAGCCCTCTAGGTGCGGACGACAGCGTCCGCGCTACAGCCGCTTAGCGCGTTTTGCCGAGCGCTAGGGTGAGGCTAGCATAGGCAAGGCGACCGGGCAGGGAGCTGATGTAAGTTGGGTTGGTGTAGCCGAGCACGTTGTCGAGGCCGGCTTGCAGCGTGAGGCGCTGGCGGAAGGTTTTGGCCGCGGCTATGTTCACGAGCCAATAGCCGGGCACGCACTCGTTAGCGGCGTCCAGGATGGCGTTGCCGTTCGTGTCGCCGAAGCCGTAGCGGCCCCGGTAAATCCCCCGCAGGCTAGCCGACCAGCCGGCCTTTGGGTTTTCGTAGAACGCTTTGAGATTGAAGGAGTGACGCGAGCGGTTGTACAGCCCGCCGTAGTCCTGCGGTTGCACGCGCTCGGTTTGCTGCGTGTGCGGGTCTTTGCGAAACACTTCGCCGGCTTCGATGCGGTTGATGACCGACTTATCCTTGGCAAACAGCAGCTGGTAGCCGCCGCTCAGCGTCAGGTCAGGCCGCAATTGGTAGCGAGCGTCTACCTCCGCGCCCTGGGTGAAGGCCCGCGTCACGTTGCGGTAGGAGTACACCGATTGCCCGTTGGTTTTCAGCGCCACCACGGCCGTCTCGATCAGGTGGCGCAGGTCGTTGCGGAAGGCGTTGGCGGTGAATTGCAGCTTCGCCGTCGGGTCGAGTTGCACCCCTAGGTTATAGGCTAGGGAGTTTTCGGCGGTGAGGCCGCTGGCTTGGGCGAGCACCGCGTCGTAGATCACCGGCTGCCCGGTATCGGGGTCGGTTGCGAGTTGCCCTTGCGCGGCAAGCTGGGCTACTTTCGCCTGCACCTGATTAGTGCCGAACACGCTGTAGCCAACCGTCGGATTGGAGAAGTTCAGGTACAGCTGCCGGAAGTCGGGCGCCCGGTAACCCCGCCCCGCTGACCCTCGCACCGCCAGCCACGAGCGCAGCTGATACCGGGCCGAAAGCTTCGGGCTCAGCTGCCCCGCGTACTGGCTGTGGCCATCGTAGCGCACCCCCGTCACCAGGTTCAGGCGCGGCGTGGGCGACCAGTCGTGTTGGGCAAATACGTAGTGCGCGCGTAGCTGCTGGCGCTGGTCGTAGCGCGTGGCTTCCACGGCTTCGAGCACGTAGCCGGCGCCGGTGGTGAGCACCTGAGTGGGCCGAAGCTGCCAATCGAGCTGCACTTCGGGCCGGGTGAAGGTCTGGTTGAAATACGTGGCGTCGTAGGGGCTGCCGTCGGCGCGGTAGGTGTAGTCTTCGCGGGTGCGGTAGCCGCTGTGATAAAAGCGGGCCGTGGCAAATACCTTGTCGGAAAAGCGGTGGGTGAGCACCGGATTTAGGTTGTAGTCGTGCTGACGCGATTGGTAGCGCACCACAGCCGCTTCGCCCGTTTCGCCGGTCACGCGCAGGTCGCTTTGCTGGCTTTCCGTGTAGTAGCGGCCGCTCAGGCTCAGTGTCGTATGTGTACCTAGCTGGTAGCTCAGGCGGCCTTGGGCGGTGTAGCTGGCAAAAGGCGGTACGGTCGGGCTTTCTGCGCTTCTAAGCGTATAGCCGGCTGAGCTGTAGCGGTTCACGAACAGTGTGAAACCTAGCTTTTTGCCTTTCGCGTTGAAGGTGCCCCCTAGGTCGGCCGTGCGGTTGGTGCCGTAGCGCAGGCGGATGTTGCCGCTTGTGCCCGGTTGCGGTTTCTGGGTGATGATGTTCACCACGCCCGCCAGCGCCTCCGAGCCCCACAGCGCCGAGGCCGGGCCCTTCACCACTTCCACCCGCTGAATATTGCCCACCGCCACGCGGGAGAGTTCGAGCGTGCCAGCTGTGCGCCCAATCAGCGGCTCGCCGTCCACCAAAATTAGGGTGTACTCGGGGTTAAGCCCTTGCAACTGAATGCCCTGGCCGTGGTCGTTGACGGTGGTAAGGCCGGTTTGCTCACGCAGCACGTCGCCTAAGCGCAAAGCGCCCATGGCCTTTATCTGCGGCTGACTGACGACCAGCACCGGAATTGGCACCTCGGTAATGCTGCGCTCCGTGCGGGTAGCCGTTACGACCACTTCGCTGAGCTGCCGCGGCTGCAACCGCAACGTGCTGTCCTGCTGGGCTGCCGGCACTTGAGCCAGCGCTTGCGTCAGCACGAAAGTCGGGCAGCTAAGCAGAAAGCAAAAGGAGAAGCGGTACATACAGGGAGGAGCAGGTTTTGGCGTAGAGCGCGGGTGAGGACATACAGGATAGTCTTGCCGTTGCGCTCTTTGTTGTTTAGATAAGTTCTAAACAGTGCTCAAATGTATGAGCTCGTCTCTAGGCTCCAAACTTTATTTAGAATAATTTTAAATAAAATTGCTATTGCTCGATTCTGGCGTTTACCTTCGCCTCACTGATTCTACTTCACCACCTGTTCACGGTTTGCGAATCGCGAATTCTGAACTCCTAGCCCCGTTTTTGCCATGCGCAAGCACAACGGTATGCGGCCTCAGGATGTGGTAGTTCTGCTGAAAATCTCAACACTAGCTACGACTCCTTGGCAGGGCAAAGACCTCGCTGCCGCCTTATTCATCAGCCCCGCCGAAATTTCCGACGCCCTGCGCCGCTGCCAGTACGCCCGACTGCTGCACCCCGACGGGCGCACGGTGCACCAGCGGGCGTTGCTCACCTTTCTATTCTACGGATTGCCGTTTGTGTTTCCGGCGCATCCTGGCGGCATCGTGCAGGGCACGCCCACCGCGCACAGCGCCGTGCCCGCCGTGCAAGGTGAGGGCTCCCGCTTGCCCTACGTGTGGCCGAATCCCGATGGGAAAGACGCCTTGCAGGGCCTAGCCGTTGAGCCGCTTTATCCTAGCCTGCCACAGGTGGCCGCCCACGACGCCGCCTGCCACGAACTGTTTGCGCTGGTTGATGTGCTGCGCTTGGGTGAGCAGCCGCAGCGCCAAGCAGCTAGGCTGCTGCTTCGAGAGCGGCTGCTGGCCACGTAGCGCGAGCTGTGTAGTCCGGGCAGGATACATTAGAGTTAATATCCCATCCTAGATAGGCCAGATCCGCAAAAAAATCGTCATTTCAACCAGCGGGCGAAATCTCGCGTGCGGTTGTTGTAATGGCAACCAGGCGACTACACGCGAGATTTCGCCCGCTGGTCGAAATGACAGCCCAGTAGGAGCAGTGCTTAATAAAGCCCAAGCTAGGTAAGTGCGGGTGCGGACTACATAGTAGTCACTACATCAGTCGCTAGCAGTTCATGGTTGATAAGGGCGCCGGCGGTAGTGCCACCCGCTACAGCAATACTGACAGTTCGCATCATCGTGGTAGCGTCGCCGGCGGCGTAGATGCCTGGTACGCTGGTTTTCTGCATCGCATCGACTACGATACGTCCTACCTCGTTGTGGTCGCAACCCAGAAGACTAGGTAAAGCGCAGTGTTGCTCAAATTCGGGGCGGGCATAAAAGGCGGTGAGCGGCACCTGTCGATCATCGGCTAGCCTGATGTGCGTGAGGTAGCCATTTTGGTGAATGATTTCCTGCACGGGCGTTTCCTCTACGGCAATCTGGCGGGCGACGAGTTGCGCGCGTTGCTCGGGCGAAAAGCTAGCTTCGCCGTTGGTAAAGATGGTCAGCTGATCGGTCCAGTTGCGGATGAGTTGGCTCCACTCCATCGCGACGGGGCCGTTGGTGAGCATGCCGGTTGGTTGGCCGCGGTACTCGTAGCCGTGGCAGTAGGGGCAGTGAATCACCGAGATACCCCAACTTTCCGCAAAACCCGGAATGGCCGGCATCAGGTCGCGCACGCCGGTGGCAAACAGTAGCTTGCGCGCCAGCACCGTCGTGCCCGAGTCAGTCGTGATGGTAAAGTGGTTGTCTTCGCCCGATGCGGCTACGGCGGCTTCGCTACGAAATTGCACGGTAGGATAGGCGAGTACCTGGGCTTTGGCTTGCGCCGCAATCGCGGCCGGCGTGCTGCCGTCCTGGGTTAAGAAGTTGTGGGAGTGCGGCGTCTGGTGGTTGCAAGGCTTGCCCGTATCTAGCACCAGCACCCGTCGAATCGCGCGGCCCAGCGCCATTGCCGCCGACAATCCCGCGTAGCTCCCACCGACGATAACCACATCAAACTGTTCTTGCTTTTCCATAGTAAGGAATCTTTGTATGTCGCAAACGTAAGTCAAATGTCTCAAAAACGAGACAATCTAGGGCAAAAAAATATCAGAGGCCAATGCCTTTGCTAAACGAAAACCACGCGAACTGCTTAAGACTGTTCTTGGCCACCGATCCAAAAGCATCGGCGTTGATGGTAGCCGCTACCACGCCGCTAAACAGCATCATCACCCACTCAGCCGTGATATGGGGGCTGATAGCGCCTTGTTCCTGGAGCTTCGCAATGACGGCTCGGTAACGGCTGAACATGGCATCGTACTCCGCGCACTCAGCATTGTGCGTCGAATGTTGGTGCTCGGGACGAGTGTGCAGCTTGCTGAAAAAGGAATACTTCGCTCCGCACTCCACGCCCGCGTACAGCATGCGTTCGAGCTGCGTGAGTGGGTTATCGGAGCTATCCAGGGCCGCGGTCATGGCGAGGTTGCAGCTGCGCCGCATCTCTTGCTCGCAGCTAGCCAACAATTCTTCGCGTCCTTTGAAGTAGCGGTGCAGGGTCCGCCGGGTGACGTCCGCCTTTTCCGCTACTTTTTCCAGCGGCGCCGAGTAGTCCTCGTTGAACACGAGAATAGCGGCCTCGACGATATGTTGCTGGGTATTTTGCATGCTCTAGTACTGCAAAGCTAGGTAAAAAGTCTCAAATGTGAGACTTTTTCAACGCAAATGTACTGGCAAGTAGTTTCTCCGCATCTCGTTTTTAGCATACCGCTCCCCGCGGTTTGGCGACTGGCCCATGCGGATGCACTAACACCGAGAGCAACCTAGGCTTGTTGCGAGGAGATTACCTTTGCTCGAAACCCTATTTCTCCTTCCCGCCCCATGGAACATGTCCTTGACAATCCTATCTGGAACGCCTTAACGACCGGCAACGAGCACCTAGCTGTGGGCAATGGCCAGGCGCGCTACCTGCCGAAGGACATCGGCGCCTTCGCGGGCCTATCTAATTACTCAGAAAGCGCTTTCGCCAGCTTACATGAAATAGCCCCTGATGGCGCGCCCACCGTCCTTTTCACAGCGGGTGCCGTTAGTATTCCGACAGGTTGGAAGATTCTCGTGCAGAAGGATTTGTTACAGATGGTGTATCCGCAACCGGCTGCCCCCGCGCTTGGCCATTCGGAGCTAGTGGCTTTACACAACCAAGATATACCCGCCATGATAGCCCTCACCGCCCTGACCAATCCCGGCCCGTTTCTGACCCGCACGATCGAGTTTGGGAGCTACTACGGCATCTTCCGAGATGGGCAGCTAGTGGCCATGGCCGGGCAGCGCCTGCAACCGACGCCCTACACCGAAATAAGTGCGGTGTGTACGCACCCCAATTACCTCGGAAAAGGCTATGCTAACCAACTGCTCCGGCACCAGATAGGCCTGATTCTCGCCGCCGGGCGCATTCCGTTTCTGCACGTCTTTGCCGATAACACCAATGCCTGGGGCTTGTACGAAAAGCTAGGTTTTCAAACCCGCAAGCAACTGCAGGTGTACGTGCTCGAAAAGCAGGTGTAGTGATAGCAACACTTACTTAATGCCGGCTTATACATCCACCTCTAGGAGCTAGATCCCGAGCTTGATAAACGCAACAAACAACGCGGTGCTTGGGTATGGACGTAAAAGCATGCTTGCGAATGCCTTGCCTTCAAGGCAAAACGATAACCGACTTCTCCTGCACCTGCTAGAGCATAGTGCGGCTAGGCTTATTTCCATGCCCATGAAAAGATCAACCATCCTTTTGCTTTCAGTCCTTAGCAGCATCGGACAACTTGTGGGTAGTGGGTGTACGCCGCAGCAAAGTGCTGAGGAGAGAAATCAGGACGAGCATAACGAAGATTTTACCAGCACCCCTTCTACAGCCCAAGTACCCAGGAGCACTTCTTCCTCCGAAATGGGGAATTTTGTGGTGGCCTCCAAGGCGGCAACCCCGGCGGTGGTGCACATCAAAACCAGCTACCAAACCGCAGAAGCTGAAGAGGACTATGATCCTTACTATGGGTATCCGACGCAGCGGGGTGTGGCCACGGCTTCTGGCTCGGGAGTGTTGATTTCTAGCAATGGCTACATCGCTACCAATAACCACGTTGTTGAAAACGCGTCAACCATTCAGGTGATTTTGCCCGACAAACGGCAGTTTTCAGCCAAGTTGATTGGCCGTGACCCCAACACAGACCTTGCGCTACTAAAAATTGATTCCGACAAGCTGCCGAGTATTAAACTCGGCAACTCCGATGACGTGCAGGTGGGTGAATGGGTAGTGGCCGTTGGCTATCCTTTCTCGCTGAATACGACCGTGACGGCCGGTATCGTTAGTGCGAAGGCTAGAAGTATCGGGATCATCAACCGACCTAGCAGCAATCAGCTAGGCGGTAGTGCGGAGCCAGCTGGTAATAGGGGAGTGGAATCTTTCATTCAAACCGATGCGGCTATCAACCCAGGCAATAGCGGCGGGGCGCTGGTGAATACCAGTGGCGAGCTGATCGGTATTAACTCGGCTATTGCTTCGCAAACTGGAAGTTATGCCGGTTATGCGTTTGCCATTCCGGTTAACCTAGCCAAGAAGATCTTAGGAGATCTGCGAAAATACGGTTCGGTACAGCGTGGGGTGCTAGGTGTCGCGTTTCCCTCGCCGACCGATGAAGCACAGTATTTACAACAACAAGGTCTGCAGCCGGGAGCCGTGCAGGGCGTGTACATCACGGGGGTGCAGGGCAACAGTGCCGCCGCGGCTGCGGGCTTACGCGCCGGCGATGTTATCCAGCGTATTGATGACGTGACGCTGAATTCGTCGGCCGAGTTTTCGGAACGCATTGCCCGGCACCGACCCGGTGACGTCGTCAAGCTGACTTATTTGCGTAACAACAGCCCGCAATCCGTATCGGTCACCTTGAAAGGCGAAAACACCACGGCCACCGCAAAAAACGAGGTGGCGCTTGAGCGCATCTACGACCAACTCGGGGCTAGCTTTGCGCCGCTGCCTAGCGCGCTGAAGCAACGGCTCAGCTTACGCGCCGGCGTGTTGGTGACGCAGGTGCAGGAGGGCGGCTTCTTTGATCAGGTAGGCGTACCAAGTGGCACCATCATCGCCTTCATCAATGGTAAGCCCGTGAATACACCCCAGGACGTTGACGCGGCCTTGCTCGCTGCCCAGCGAGGTACCATCCAAATTTTGGCTATTGCTCCAGATGGCTCAAGAGTCGCCTTCGATTTTTCGCTGGGTACTTAAAAGCTACCAAGCAAGCAAGTACCTAGCAACACCCTAGTTTCTGGGTGGCAAAAGCTAGGGTGTCGCTAGGTATCTTTATCTTGGGGTAGCGCAGGTACGAGCAGTGCATCTCCGCTTTGAAGAATGCTACATGCTGCTCATAACGAACGCAGGGGTGTGTAGTGCAGCTACAACCTAGGGTCTACTGCCTCACTCTCCAGCGCCAGCACGCCAAATACACACTGGTGCACCGCTCGTAAGGGCTGGCCCGCCACGAAGCGTTCCAGGCCTTCTACGCCCAGGGTGAACTCTCGTAAAGCTAGGTTGCGCTTGGCTTTCACGGACCGTTCGCGTAGGCGCTCTAGGTTGCCAGGGAGCAGGTAATCGGGGCCGTAGATGATGCGCAGGTACTCGCGCCCGCGGCACTTGAGGGCGGGCTGCACAAGGTTGCGGCCACTGGGAATGAAGTCGTAAGGCTTCACGACCATGCCTTCGCCGCCGCTTGCGGTGAGGTCGAGCCACCACTGGGTGGCGGCTTCCACGTCGGCTAGGTCTTGCAGGTGCACTACGCGGTAGGGTGTGGCGCGGAGCAAGCCTTCGTCGGCGAGGCAGATGGCGCGCAGGGTTTCCATGTGCCAGGCATGATCTTTCTCAAAGTAGGTGTGACCTTCAGTGGCGAGCAGGTGGAAGGGAGCCAGGCGCAAATCGGCCAGGCTTTCCACCGGCCAGCAGTAGCGGCGGTATGCGTCGGCGTATTGCTCAGCGGCCGTTTGCCGGGCCGTGGTGCGAGCTAGCAATGTCTCAATACCGTCGAGGCCGCGGGAGCTAGCTTGGGTGAGCACGGCGGCGGCTTCGGGTAGTGCGGCGGTGGCGGCGGCGGCTACGGCGGCGTATTGGTCTTTGATTAGCTGCTGCGCTTTGGCTGACCACGGCAGCAGCTCGGCATCAAGGCAGAGCCAATCGGTATGGAACTGCTCCCAGAAACCAGATTTCGTGAGGGCTTCTTGCAGGCGAGCTAGGAAAGCGGCTTCCAGGGTTGAATCGTTGAAGAAGTTGCGGCCCGTGCGCGTGTAGCAGCGGCCAGGTCCTTCCCCAATGACGCCAAAGCGTCGCTGCGCGGCTTCTTCGTCGCGGGCTAATACCACCACCACGCGGCTGCCCATATGCTTTTCCTCGCACACCACGCGCTCCACGCCCTGGCGGCGAAAGTAGTCGAAGGCTTCAGCGGGATGCTCCAGCATATCAGGCAGGGCGCTGGTTTCTGAGGGCGACATGGTGGGCGGCAGGTACAGCAGCCACTTTGGGTTCAGGGCGAAGCGCGACATCACCTCCAAAGCGGCCACGGCATTTTCCTCCCGGATGGTCACCGATGGCAGCAAGCGCGTCTTGATAATCTGCTTGCCCGTCACGTCGCGAATGTCGAGTACATCATCGTGCTGCTGTTGGGCCGTGAGTTGGCTGTTGGCTTCCTGGCCTTGATTAGCAGCTTCCGCTAATTGACGCAGGTAGTCGAGCGGGCGCACCGGTTCGCAGTATACTTGGGCGGCGGGCACGCTGACTAGCTCGCGCTCGGGGTAGCGCAACGCCGTGAGCCGACCACCAAACACGCAGCCGGTGTCAATGTCAATGGTATTGTTGAGCCATTCGGGCGCGGGCACGGGCGTGTGACCGTACACCACCATGGCGCGGCCGCGGTACTCAGCGGCCCAGTTGTAGCGCACAGGCAGGCCAAACTCGTCGATTTCGCCCGTGGTTTCGCCGTAGAGGGCAAAGGCGCGCACGGCCCCCGACCCGCGCCCCTGCATTTCCTCGCGCATACCAGCGTGAGCCACCACTAGCTTGCTGCCATCGAGCACGTAGTGGCTCACGAGGCCATCGAGGAACTGCCGCACTTGGTTCTTGAACGTGTCCGACTCATTGGCGAGCTGCGCTAGGGTTTCGGCAAAGCCGTGCTGCTCGTTCACGTGCTTGCCGTGGAGGTGGCGCAGCAGCTTGATGTCGTGGTTGCCGGGTACGCACAACGCTAGGCCCTCCTGCACCATGTGCATGACTAGGCGCAGCACGGCGGGCGAATCGGGGCCGCGGTCCACCAAGTCGCCTAGGAACAGCGCCCGGCGGCCAGCGGGTGCCGTCACACGCATGCCTAGGTCGCGGGCATCCTGGGTGGCATCCGTTTCGATGGTGTAGCCCAGGGTGGTGAGCAGCTGTACCAGCTCCTGGTAGCAGCCGTGCACGTCGCCGATGATATCGAACGGGCCGGTGTCTTGTTTGCGGTTGCTGTAGAGCGGGTCGCGCACAATGGCCTGCACCGCGTCGATTTCCTCGGTATTGTGCAGGTGGTAGATGTGGCGGAAGCCTTCCTGCTTCAGAAATTTGAGGCTGCGGCGCAGCTGCTGGCGCTGCTGCGGTACCACGTGCCGCCCTAGGTGCTGGCGCTCAGCACGGGCGCGGTTGCGGTTTTCGGCCACGTAATCGGGCACGTCGAGGATAATGGCGGCGGGCAGCACGTGGTACTCGCGGGCCAACTGGATCAGACTCTTGCGGGCTTCGGGCTGCACGTTGGTGGCATCGACCACGGTGAGCAGGCCGCGCTTGAGGCGCACGCCGACTAGGTAGTGCAGCAACGCAAAGGCATCGGGCGTGGCCGTTTGGTCGTTCTCGTTATCCGAAACCAGCCCCCGGCAGTGGTCCGACGACACGATTTCGGTTAACTTAAATAAACGGCGGGCAAACGTACTCTTCCCCGAGCCGGAAGTGCCGATGAGCAAAACCAGGGAAAGTTCGGGAAGCTTAAGGGTGGTAAGCGGCATAGAAGCGGTAACGTGTAATTTCGCCTAGATGATTAAACTTTATCTGGATATCGACGGGGTACTGCTGACGGCCAAACATACGCAAGCTGCTGTTGGCGTCGACGCGTTTGTTGATTTTGTTACGAGTCAATTTGATTGTTATTGGCTGACAACCCATTGCAAAGGCGACAGCGCCACCGCCTTACGCTATGTCGCGCAGTTTTTAGAACCTACTACTGTTGAGAAGCTCAGAAAAGCAGTTCAGCCAACCAACTGGGATACGCTAAAAACCGAAGCCATTGACATGCGCTCTGCTTTCTACTGGCTAGATGATCGCCCTCTGCCAGTAGAAGTAGCACAGCTGCGCGCGCGTGGTGTCCAAAGCAGATTGCTTTTGTAGAGCTTAATCGGGCGGATGAGCTTCTGCAAGTTCGCTCAAAATTGCGGCGGCTGATCAAAGAACAGTAGTGGCGTTGGGAATCCGTACGAGGGTTTTATTCGTTTGAGAGAAAATAGCTAGCGCATAAACCTCGAATGAATTACACTACGGAAGATTTAGCGGAAATTGTTTGTAAGAAGCTGGAAAATGCTAAAACGGATTATCCGCATCCCAGCGAAGGAATATTAAGGAAATTGTTTGCCGATTTATTTTTCGCCAGTCTCAAAACCGAGGAGGGGCAGCTTACGCGCGTGACCATTACGCTAATTGATCCGAACGACCCAGATCCTAGCCCGCCGGAGCGTATTGTCGCGCATCGCTGGAATTATATCAACTTCGAGGAGCGAATTCCTTTTACGGTTAAGAATTTAGTGAAGCTCTCGAAAGCGGCCGATCCGTTGAGCTCGTCGTTGGCGGTGTATTACGAAAATAACTCGCTTTTTATTTGGGGCATGGTGGATCAGGCAATTCACTACCAGAGCTTCCTCAACTACGAAGGTGACTCCGAGCCAGAACAACCCGGCCTTTTCCAAGCGACTATTGCCGACGTCGGTAATATCTACGTCATGTTTGATTACGAGCTGATTGCAACGCTCAAGCAAAACGTGCTAATTAGTAATTATATTGATGTCTTTCGGCAAGGCCCCGTCAATGGTATTCTGAAGAAAAGCGCGGAACTCTACAAAAAGCAGATTAGAAGCTACCTGCAAAAGGAGTTCCCAAGCGAAAAGCTAGAAGAGTGGGAGAAATACACCGAAGACTCTATCAGTGAGGCCATTTCGCGTATTTTGCTGGTTATGCAAGAGTACCAGCACGGGGGCGCTTTCCTCATAACGAGTAATCCGAAGCGCTCAGAGCTAAGTATTAAACATGCGCTGTCCTATGATCGATTATTTAATACGATTACGAATAATATAAAATTAGAAGCAGCAAATTATATGTACACCAATACTATTGTTACTGACTATCTAGAACCTGAAAAAGATACTATCCCAACGGTACACTACTTAAAAGAAAATATTGCAGACTACGAGAAGAAGGAGGCAAGCGACGAGTTGAAAGGCACCATTCGGTTTATTGGTTCTTTGTCGTGTATCGATGGCTTAGTTGTATTTTCTCCCGACCTGAAAGTAAAAGGCTTCGGCGCGGTTATAAAAGTTAAAACGTTGCCAGAACAAGTATTTGTTTCCAAAACGGCGACTGCCGCTCCAGGTGCGCTAGCCCCTATTACGCCCGATCATTTTGGTACCCGTCACCGCTCGATGTTCTCGTACTGTTGGAATAATAAAGGCAGCTTGGGGTTTGTGGTATCGCAGGATGGCGATATTAGAGCGATTACGCGGGTGGAGGATAAATTAATTATGTGGGAGAATATTAAGGTGCAGCGCTTTATTAAAAGCGAAAAGCTCAGCCGCTCCATGCGGTTTAGCATTCGCAAATAAACCCTTTAGGTATAGGCTAGCTTATTGCTCGAAAATGGCTAGCTGGGAAGGAGCGCCTACCACCGCATCCTCCGGACCTAGGTTGTCTACCCGGGCGCGGTAGCCGTGCCGCTCGGCTACGCCAGCGACCCACTCAGCAAACTGCGCCCGCGTCCACTCGAAGCGGTGGTCGGCGTGGCGGAATTCGCCGGCGGAGAGCTGTTCGTAGCGCTGGTTGTAGTCGGCGTTGGGTGTGGTAACGAGTACGGCGATGGGTCGGGCGCGGGCAAATACCACTTGCTCAAACGCGGCGAGCCGGCTTTCATCGAGGTGCTCAATGACTTCTACCACGGCTGCTACGTCGTAGCCCACCAGGCGCGGGTCGTGGTAGAGCAGGGAGCCTTGCGTGAGGGTGAGCCGTTCGCGCTGGCGCGGGGGCATCTCGGCTACGTGCAATCGCTCTTGGGCCCGTTGCAGCTCCTGCCACGAGACATCCAGGGCTAAAATGTGCTCAATCTGCGGGTTTTTCAGCAGGCGGCGCACCAGCTTCCCTTCCCCGCACCCTAGGTCTAGCACGCGCTTCGCCCCGAGCTGGCTGATGGTTTCGGCCACCCGGTCGAGGCGCAAGTCGTGCAGGTTCTGCTTTTCCCGGGCGGGTGCAGTGGTGCTAGCCGATGGGGCGGCTACATCTAGACCAGTCGTTGCCGTTTCTTCCGAGGTCAGCGGCGGCACGTCATCCGTGAGAGCTTCTTCGCCTTCCAGCAGGCGTTCGAGCGTCGGGTTCACGTACTGAGCTAGGTTGCGTAAGTAGCGGCGCGTAATAAACTCCCGCTCGGGGTGCTGGGGCAGCCAGGTCGCGCCGCGGTGGAGTAGTTTCTCCGCTTCGGCTTCGTTGATCCAGTAGTGCTTGTCGCCGCGGTCGAGCACGGGGATAAGCACGTAGAGGTGGGAGAGCAGGTCGCGCAGGCGCAGGGCCGGGTGGCGCAGGCGCAGGGTAAAATAGCGGCTGTTGCCCCAGGCGGGCACCGTGGGGTCGAGCAGGTGGGCTTCTGTTTCTACGGCGTAGCCCAGGGGCGCAAATAGTTTTTGCAGTTGCTCGGCGCTGGCGGCGGGCATCACGGCCACGGTGGCTTCCAGAGGCAGCAACGTGTCGGGTAGCTCGGGGCGGTCTTTGCACGTGCCGTTCATCGCCGTGTTGAAGGCTTTGCTCATCGCAGTGCTCAGGAAGGAGGAAGCCACGTAGGGCCGGTCATTCACGTACTGCTCCAAGGCAAACCCTTCACCCGCCGGGCCGCGGTGGTTGCGTACCAAGGCAATCGGGTCGATGTCGAGCAGCAGGGCGGCGGTGCAGCGCGCGGGGCTAGCTTCGGGGTAGAAGATATGAGCCTGCCCAGCCGAAATATCGATGGATTGCAGCCGGGCCGGATTCTTGTGTAACAGATACCCTAGGTCGGTAGCGGGCTGGTGGGTAGTGGTGATGGTGAGCAGCATTACTGGATAAAAATAATAGAATAGGAAGTCTTCCGCCTGTGGGTCGCCACAAGATACGGAAGTCGGAAACGTGAAAAGTTGGGCCCGAAGAATACCCGGGCGGCTACCTTTGGCCCAACAACCTTCTGCGAAGGGGCAAGTATATGGCCTTATTTTCTATAGTGTGTGCTCTGAATTTTACTCGATGAAGTTCCCTGTTTCCCTGGCCAAGCTGCTGGTTCTGGGTTTGGGTTTGCGCGTAGCGGCCCCGCAAAGCAGTTACGCGCAAACCACCGATAAGAAAACGGCAATCAGCGTATATGGCAGTACGTTACAGTACCACGGCGACCTAGGTTCGGAGTGGTTTACCCGGAATAAAGTGGAATATGGTGCGGGCATTACCCTTGACCGTTACCTGACCAAGGGGCTGGACCTAGGCCTGGCGCTGAGCTACGGCCAGCTGAAGTTCAACGCTGATCCGCCCAAAAACGAGCAGTTTTACTCGGACGGTAAAGCCCTGCGGGGGTTCGCGGCCGATGTGGTGAACGTGGGGCTGCCCCTTAAACTCAGGTTAAACAACGGCACCTGGGCCCTGAAGGAAGACGCATTTTTTGCCCCGTACCTGCTGGTGCAGCCTGGCGTGTTCCTGGCCCGCACCAGCCGGCGCTTCACCGATCCGGCTGCATCTACCGCTACTGCCGCCGTCGATCTTTACGCCTTCGACGTGATGGGCGCGGCCGGTATCAAGTTGCAGTTCTCGCCTGGCTTCGCCGTCTTTGTGCAAACGGGCCAGCACTATCCGCTCACAGATCGGGTTGATGGCGTGGCCCTGCCCGGGAGCAAGCGTAGCGACCGGTATTTGCAGCACATGGCGGGCCTAGCTTTCAGCCTAGGTAAGGTAAAGGACGAAGACCACGACGGCGTGCCCGACCGCAAAGACAAGTGCGCCGGCACTCCGCAAGGCGTTGCTGTAAACTCAAACGGCTGCCCGCTCGATGGTGACGGCGACGGCGTGCCAGATTACCAGGATAAGTGCCCCACCGAAAAAGGCCTAGCTACTCTGGAGGGCTGCCCCGACCGCGACGGCGACGGTATCACCGATAGCGAAGATAAGTGCCCCGAGTTGCCGGGGCGCATTCAGCGGCAAGGTTGCCCTGATACGGACGGCGACGGCGTCATCGACCCCAACGATAAATGCCCCCGCACGCCCGCTGATACGCCTGTGGATGCCAACGGCTGCCCCCTCGACCGCGACGGCGACGGGGTACCCGACCGCACCGACCGTTGTCCTGACCGGCCCGGTTCGGCGGCCAACCACGGCTGCCCCGACGTGAAAGCCCGTCCTAGGTATGGCCTCCCACCCGGGCGCCCTTGGCCAGTCACGCCGGCTAAGCCTGTTCTCACGCCAGCCGGGCGCGTGCCAGTGGTACCCGGCCGGAAGTTACCCTTGCGTCGGTGGCCCACGGGCAAGGCTGCACCAGCCAAGAAATGGCCGGCCCCAAAAGGGGTAGTCCCGGTGAAAAAAAGCCCGGTGCCGCTTCGCAAGCCGGTTCCGAAGAAGTAGGTAGCGCTTCGCATGTAGCTACGCAAAAGGGCAAGCCGAATAGGCTTGCCCTTTTGCGTGAGGTGCTATTAAAAGTTACTGGCGAAAGTGCTGTCTTCGTGCCAGCAAACAAGAGGGCTAGGTAGCCTACAGCCTACGGGGGCACGCTACCTAGCTTTTGCGAAACTATTGAAAAGGAGATGCTAGCCTAGTTCAACCATACCGTGTACAGCAGTTCGAAGCGGTGCGGAGCGTAAGCATTGTAGTAGGGCGCTTCGCCGTGAAAACCCAGGACGTGGACCAGCGGCATGCCCTCCAAGTGCGATTCAACAACCCGTACCGGGTAGAACTGACCTTCTTCGGGCCAGTCGCCCGCGTGGTTGCCCGGGCGTTGGCTCGCATCCAGGCAGCGGGCATACTCAATAAAAGGCGCGTGGCGCGTGGCTTCTGCGAGCGTGAGGTTGGCTACTTCGTGTGGCATAAGGTGAAGATATAGAATTTCGTCGGATAGCAATGGCAGCGCGAGCGTAGGGGCAACGGCTGGTTTACGGCCTAACAAGCTAGGCCCCCCCGAACGGTTCCCTGCAAGTGGCGAATGCACGAAATACGGAGGTAGCCACTAAGGGCAACGGCGAGGGCATGAGAAAGCGACCCTAGGAGACGCTAAATACGACCGTATTTAGCTGCGAGAGGCTAGAAGATCGGGCTAGGAACTATCCCGGGAGAATCCTTTTTGACCGGAAAAAAGTGGCTCTTATCTGTCGTCTTTACTTATATGACTAAAATCATTTTATTTATTATAATATGGATAGTAGTATACTTAAATTTGATTTTTGGATTAGCTCCTCTATCAGCCCGGTGCCGAGATGGAGGCAGTTTACTGCGCGCGCACCACCCGAGTTCACACCTTTTTGCCCCTTTTCATGCCCTCATTCGAAATAGGCGACTTAGTGCGCCTAAAAGCCGATGACAGTGGTGAGCTATTACAAGTAATGCTCATTGACCCCACTGTCGAAAAATCCATTAAGTGTTTGCCGTATGCACAATTGCACCAAGGCCTTCGCGGATTTCTCTCATTCTCCGACCATTATCCTGATGAGTTGGAGCCCGGAATGCTCCCCGGTAACTAAAAAAGGCCCGTCTGCAAGACGGGCCTTTTTGTTGAGCAGTTGTTTAGGACGTACCTAGAACGCTATAAAAAGAAATCTCGCGCACCATAGTAAGTTCTTACGTTCAGTAGTAAGGCCTAAGGCCCGCGCATTGCACTGATCAACTAAGCCGCACAGAGCAGCCAATAGTGATGAGTTGCGTCAAAAACTTTTAACTTTTTAAAGGGTAATCACTCCTCTAATATAACTAATTAAGGCTCAGTAAATGTCACAAATAGGGCGTTAAAAATATTGTGTTATTAGCTCTAAAAGCTTGATAGTAACTGTTTCGAGAGTTTCATATTGGAATAATCTATAATTAATAGAAGAATAATAGTGGTCACAAATACACATAGCTAGGTATTGATCAGCTTGGCAGGCGGGGCTACATTTGAACACTAATCTAGCTCCTGCCCACTCGATATGACTACTACATACACTACCGCTCCGAGTGCTTTGTCCTCCCAGCAAAGTATGCTCTCCGTGTTGGCGCTCCTGTTAGTTGCGCCCAGCGTACTGAAGCCCACTAAAGCATAACACGTTTTCCCTTTATACTTTATAATAGAAGGCATCGGCGCTGTAGAGCGCACGCCGGAGAATCCTCCCGCTGGCGAACGACCAACGTCTGGTGCTTTGTGATTGACGCCCTGGCTCCGCTATCCGCGAGCCAAAACCTACTTACCATACCACACAAAACCCCGCTGCCCTATAGGATAGCGGGGTTTTGTCGTTTTACTGAAACGTAGCGTTCTAAGCTAGGTCAGGTTAGGGCATCAGCACCTTGTCAATTACATGAATTACGCCGTTGCTTTGGAGCACGTCGTAGGTCGAGATAGTCGATACGTTGCCTTTCTCATCCTGCAGCACAATGTTTTTGGGGCCGTTCATCATGGCTTTCAGCGTGCCGCCGCTCACGGTTTTGAGGGAAGCAGTGCCGCTACCTGCCTTGATAGCCGCCATGATCTTATCTGAGGTCATGTTGCCAGCTACCACGTGGTAAGTTAGGATCTTGGTTAGCGTGGCTTTGCTCTCCGGTTTTACCAGCGTCTCGACCGTGCCGGCAGGCAATGCGCTGAAGGCAGCGTTGGTGGGGGCAAACACGGTGAACGGGCCTTTCCCTTGCAGGGTCTCTACTAAGCCTGCGGCTTTCACGGCGGCTACCAGCGTAGTGTGATCTTTCGAATTAACGGCGTTTTCAACAATCGTTTTGCTCGGGTACATTGCCTCGCCACCCACCATCACGGTGCCGGGTGTCATCTTGGCCTGGGCGCTGGCCGACTGTACTGTGGTGGCGCCGAGCAGGGCAACAAAAGCGAGAGCAGAGAGAGACTTTTTCATAAAAGAGGGGGAAGAAGGATTAGGAGTAAGTTGCCGGCATTTACGCCACAGCTCAACCGTGTGGATTTATAGCGGGCCGAAAATATTTTCGACCCGCTAGATAGCAGTGCTATCATCGGCCTCAGAAAGTCCTCATCTTCATACACCTACCTTGCAACGTGCTGGCGGCTTTTTTTCGAGTATAGGCTAGCCGTAATGACGTTGTAAGAGGGTGTTACCTTTGCTTTGGCACCTTCATGATGGTAAATTTTGGTTCATGCACATAGTCGAGATTACGACCCCGGCGCAGGCTCGAGAATTTTTAGAGTTCCCGGTGCGGCTGTATAGAAAAGACCCGAACTACATTCGTCCGCTTAACCAGGATGTGGAGGCAGTTTTTGATCCGG
This sequence comes from Hymenobacter crusticola, assembly GCF_002154225.1. Lineage (GTDB taxonomy): Bacteria > Bacteroidota > Bacteroidia > Cytophagales > Hymenobacteraceae > Hymenobacter > Hymenobacter crusticola. Next base: position 498,257 of record NZ_MTSE01000003.1, on the reverse strand, counting down.
GCAAGAATAAGTTATTCCAGAAAGGGGAGTGCACGCGCTGGCTATTGCTGGACGAGCAAAACCGCACGATCGGGCGCGTAGCGGCTTTTTACAACCGGGAAACTGCCTTCCCACCCGAAACCGATGTGCCTGCTTCCAGTAAAATCGACGCCTTCCGCGGCGCTGGGGCCATGGGCTTCTTTGAGTGCCTCGACGACCTAGCAGCGGCTACGATGTTATTTGATACGTGCCGCGAGTGGCTGGCGCAGCGCGGCCTTACCATGATGGATGGCCCCGTCAACTTCGGTGACCGGGACCGGTGGTGGGGCTTGGTGACCGAAAACTTCGGTTCTCCTATCTACGGGGCTAACTATAATCCGCCGTATTACGAAAAGCTCTTCCGGAACTACGGATTTGAGACGTTCTACCGGCAGATTTCGTATTACCGAACAGTCAATGAGCAGCTACGCCCGGCTGTGCTAGCGCGGGCAGAGCGCATTGTGAAGGATACACGCTACCATTTTCGGCACATGCGCAAAAGGAAATGGGCCCGTTACGCGGAAGACCTACGCACCATTTACAACAAAGCGTGGGTGAAGCACAGCGGAGTGAAACCGATGACCTCGGAGACGGCCCGCAAAATGATGCGTTCCATGCTCGACATCCTGGATGAGCGCATCATCTGGTTTGGCTATTATGATGGGGAACCAGTGGCCTTTTACATCAATCTCCCTGAAATCAATGAAATTATCCGTCACCTTAATGGCAAGCTAGGTTGGTGGCAGAAGATCAGGTTTAAATACTATCAGTGGCGGGGTACGGTGGAAACCATGTTCGGCGTTGTGTTTGGCGTGGTGCCCGAACATCAGCGTAAAGGGGTAGAGGCCGCGTTGGTGTATGCCACGGCGCAGCTCGTGCAGAAACCAGGGGCCGTGCCCTACAAGCAAACTGTGATGAACTGGATCGGCGACTTTAATCCGAAGATGATGGCGGTGGCGGAATTGGTTGGGGGGCGTCCCTGGCGGACCCACGAAACGTTGCGTTATTTGTTCGACCGCACGCGTGAATTTCAGCGGCATCCGGTTATTGATTAACTTGCCCAAATGTATAATATTACGTATTGCAACAAATGAATAAAAATAGGCAAATCATGCTTAGCAAGTTCTTAAGCAAATACTTACGGCACGAACCGGAAACAATAGGCTTAGAGCTAAGGGAAGGAGGCTGGATACCTGTTGCAGAATTGCTAGAAGCTTGTACGCGTCAGGGTCAGCCGTTGACCCATTTGGAGCTATCTGAAATTGTTACTACTAGCGATAAGAAACGCTTTGCTTTCGATGCTACTGGCACACTCATTCGGGCGCAGCAAGGCCACAGTGTGCCGGTCGATTTGCAGCTAGCCCCGGCAGTGCCACCAGCTGTGTTATATCACGGTACGGTAGCGGCGGCGTTGCCCGCCATTTGGCAAGAGGGGTTGCAGAAGATGAGCCGGCACCATGTGCATCTTTCCCCTGATGTAGAAACTGCGCGGCGGGTAGGAGCACGGCGTGGTAAGCCGGTGCTGTTGGCAATTGATGCGGCGGCTTTGCACAGCGCTGGTTCTGTATTGTACGAGTCAGGCAATGGCGTTTGGCTGGTAGATCAGGTGCCGTCGGCCTTCTTGCGGGAGCTAGCGGACTAACCGAGGTCTAGGTTGGTGTCCCATCTAGTTCTTGAGTCGTGGGTCAAATGGATGAGGCTCCACGGAAATGACTTTGAGTTGGGCATGAGCAGGGTGCAGCGGATTGAACAAGTAATTCCACTCCGTTGGTGAGTGTGCCGATGGCACGCGCATCAGCCAGTACTGCGCTTGCTCGATCCACTCGCGGGTGATAAGCGCTAGCTCCTGCGGATAAGGCATTGCCGCCCAATTTGGTGGCAGATCGGTTACTGCTACTGTCTTTACGGTAGCGTCGGTGGGAACTTCTAGCGTCAGGGCAAAATAGTTTTTGGGTAGCGTCGAGGCATTGGCTAGCACTTCTAACTTGGCTAGCGAAAGGTGCTCGGAAGTGTACAGAATCCGCGTGCCTTGCTCGTGCCAACGGCCGTTGTGAAAGAGGCCGCCCTGGCCCGTTATATCCAGAATATAGGGGTGCTTGCCCAACCGGTATAGGCGCATACGCCGGCGTTAGGAATAAATACCGTACTGAATACGACCTAGCAGGTCGCGTACTTGGTCGCGCCCGATGGCGGAGGTGAGCAGGTCCTTCGGCCGGATACCCCCTAGGGCCACGTTGTCGGTTTCGAGCCAGTGCCGAAAGTCGTCTTCCTCTTCGAATACCTCCAGTCCCTTGGCCATCACGGCGGAAAGCTGGATCGTTTTTTCGGCCTCGTCGCGGGTCAGGGCGCGCTTGTTTTGTTCGCGCCGGGCGAGGGTGCTTTCCGAAATAGCGAGTAGTTCGCTGATTTCCTTATTGGAAAACTGCATACGGCGCTGCAACGTGCGCACCGCCTGCACCGAAAGGCCCTTTACGGCTACCATCAATAGATCCAACTCGTTGTGCACCAATTGGGGAATAACGTTGCCGCCGCCCATCAGCTCGACCATGGTAGCAACTGGCGTTTTACGAATGGCTGTCATTTGCGTGTTTTAAAACTGTCATTTGAAGGCAATATACGGAACAACGTGGAATCTATGACGAAAGATTCCTGCTGGCTTTAAGCGCTTACCCCAAAGGCTGTTATTCTGATAACCAAAAAGCCCTGCGGACTACAGCTAGTCAGACCATGCACCTAGGTTTTAAAAGGAGCAACCCTAGGTCCGTTTCATTTCTATCGCGTTGTTTTGCGGCGTGGCGACTCGCTTGTCTGTTTTATCGTCGTCACTGTATGTACGCTTATGGAAGCTCAAGAACTCATTACGCGCACGGCCGACTTTGTCCGTGAAAAGTTTTTACACGAAGGCTCTGGGCACGACTGGGAGCACATCCGGCGGGTGTGGCAAACAAGCCGGGGCTTGGCCACCCGCGTGCCCGGTGCCGATCCACTCGTGACGGAGCTAGGTGCCCTGCTGCACGACGTGGCCGATTGGAAATTCCACGGCGGCGATGAGGAAGCTGGTCCGCGCGAGGCTCGACGTTGGCTTTTGAGCCTCGGCACGCAGGAAGAAGTCATTCAGCGCGTGGAGACAATCATCCGCGAAATCAGCTTTAAAGGGCTAGGGGTGCCCACGCCCATGAGCACGCCGGAAGGGGAGGTGGTACAGGATGCCGACCGCCTCGATGCTATTGGGGCCATTGGGGTGGCGCGGGCTTTTGCCTACGGCGGGCATAAAGGCCGCCCCCTACACGACCCGAGCGTGCCGCCGGTGCAGCACGATTCTTTTGAGAGCTACAAGAAGAATACTGGCCCGACGATTAATCATTTCTACGAGAAATTGCTGCACCTACGCGACCGGCTGCACACCCCCGCGGCCCGCGAAATAGCTGATGAACGGCAGCAGTTTATGCAGGCATTTCTGGCGCAGTTTCTCCGGGAGTGGGAAGGGGAGGATGTGAGGTGAGTAGAATAGCTATTGAGTGATTTCGATTTATATAACTTTATTTTTATACTAGTGAACTATTACGTTTTAAGAGTACGACTTGCTGACTACTGGTGTTCTTGCCAAGCAAACGCTTCTACAATTGCAATAAACAGCTTCAGGGCTAGGTGAATAGCCTAGCCCTGAAGCTGTTATCCTGCTTCCATGGTGTCTCTCTACGCCATGCTTGACAACGCAAATGACTTACCTTCGGTGGAGCGCTTCCGCCAATACTACAAGGCGATGCCTGTTTCGTTGCAAAAGAGCTTCGACGGTCGGAGATTAGATAAGGCGCTGGCCGTAAACGAGAGCCGCAATCTGAACAACCAGCACTTTGTAGGCAGCTACGTCCGGGGCCTAGCCGGTAAGACGCCAGCAGGTGAGCAACTGGACGCAGAACAAATTTTGAAACGGAACAAGCTAACACTGGTCGAGTTTTGGGCCAGTTGGTGTGGCCCCTGCCGCATGGAAATGCCCAAGTACTACAGCCTGTACAAACAGTATAACAGCCGGGGCTTCGGCATGGTCGGCGTCTCGCTGGATATCAACTATAACAAATGGGTACAAGCCATTGGCGAGGATAGCCTGCGGATCCATCATCTGTCCGAACTGAAAGGAACCAGCGGGGAGGATATAAAACGCTTTGCCATCACCGGCATACCAGCTAATCTGCTCTTGGATGGTAGCGGCAGAATTGTGGCCGTCGATATCTCTTTCCCCAAGCTGCAAAAGAAATTGCAACAAGCCCTGTAATGAAAGGCTTCCTTGGGGCAGACTTTCTTGGTAGGTAGGCTAATCATAACTAGGCAATATTGGACACCCGGCCCGGCTTTTGCGCAGGGTGCGCGTTGCTTCCCTACCTTTGACGCTTGATGAACTTACGCTTACTCCTAACCCGGTTGGTATTGCCGCTTACCGTTCTGCTGACGGCAGCTTCCTGCCGGACGTGCCCCATTGCTTCTTGCCACACACGTAAGGTGCATTTGCACGATGGCGCTAAGTATCGAGGGCAGCCGCTGTGGAAAAAACAGAACCCCGCTATTGGGGAAAAAATCAAAGTACACAGCCAAAAAACGGACCGCCACAAGACGGATAAAAGCAAGTCGTTGAAGTAGCCCAGAGCTAGGCAAAATCGGGGTTTTTTCGTATCTTGCGGGCTTCTCGCAGTACTTAATTCACCGGTGCCGAAAGCTCCTTCGTTGGGGCCTAGGCCGACTCAGATTTCTCTATGGCGGAAGGCGAAAAGATCATTCCGATTAACATTGAAGACGAGATGCGTGGCGCCTACATCGATTACTCGATGTCGGTCATCATCTCCCGGGCCCTGCCCGACGTGCGCGACGGCCTGAAGCCCGTGCACCGGCGCGTGCTCTACGGCATGAGCGAGCTGGGCGTATCTTATAACAAATCTTACAAAAAGAGTGCCCGTATCGTAGGGGAGGTGCTGGGTAAGTATCACCCCCACGGCGATTCCTCGGTGTATGACACCATGGTGCGTATGGCCCAGGATTGGAGCCTACGCTACCCACTTGTTGACGGGCAGGGTAACTTTGGTAGCGTCGACGGCGACTCGCCGGCGGCGATGCGTTACACGGAAGCGCGCCTGAAGCGTCTGGCCGATGAGCTCATGGGCGACCTAGACAAGGAGACGGTTGACTTTCAACCCAACTTTGACGACTCGCTGGAAGAGCCCAGCGTAATGCCCGCTAAGTTTCCGAACCTGCTGGTGAACGGCACCTCCGGCATTGCCGTGGGCATGGCCACCAACATGGCTCCGCATAACCTGACGGAAGTTGTGAACGGTATCATTGCTTACCTCGACAACACTGATATCACCATTCCCGAACTGATGGAGTATATCACCGCGCCGGACTTTCCGACGGGTGGTACGATCTACGGCTACGAGGGAGTAAAGCAAGCCTTTGAAACCGGTCGCGGCCGCATTGTAGTGCGCGCCAAAGCGCACTATGAAACCACGCCCACCGGCAAAGAGCAGATCGTCATCACCGAAATTCCCTACATGGTGAACAAGGCGTCGATGATCGAGAAAACGGCGGCGCTCATCAACGAGAAGCGTATCGAAGGCATCGCCGACTTGCGTGATGAGTCGGACCGCGACGGGATGCGCATCGTGTACGACCTGAAGCGTGACGCCATGCCCAACGTGGTGCTTAACCAGCTCTATAAGTACACGCAGCTGCAATCGTCCTTTGGGGTCAACAACGTGGCGCTGGTGAAAGGCCGGCCCATGACGCTGAACCTGCGCGACTTGATTCAGCACTTCGTGGAGCACCGCGAAGAGGTAGTGGTGCGCCGCACTCGTTTCGAGCTAGCCGAAGCTCAAAAGCGAGCCCACATCCTGGAAGGTCTGCTCATTGCACTCGACCATTTGGACGAGGTAATTGCCTTGATTCGTGGTTCCCGCGACCCAGAAATTGCCCGCACGGAGCTCATCGACCGCTTCAAGCTGAGTGAAGTACAGGCCCGCGCCATTCTGGACATGCGTTTGCAGCGCCTTACCGGCCTGGAGCGCGACAAAATCGTGAAGGAGTACGACGAACTCACGCGCCTGATTGATCACCTCAACGACGTGCTGGCTTCGCCGGAGTTGCAGCGGCAAATTATCAAGGACGAACTGAACGATATTCGGGAGCGCTACGGGGATGCCCGCCGCACAATGATCGAATACGCCGGCGGCGACTTCTCAATGGAAGATATGATCGCCGACGAGAGCATGGTAATTACCATCTCCAGTGAAGGCTACATCAAGCGTACGCCGCTGGATGAGTACCGCTCGCAAGGGCGTGGCGGGGTTGGTTCGCGCGGGGCTTCTTCTAAGCAGGACGACTTTACTGAGCACCTGTTTGTGGCCACCACCCACGAATACTTATTGTTCTTCACTGAGCTAGGTCGAGTATTCTGGCTTAAAGTGTACGAGGTGCCGGAAGGAGGGAAGAACGCCAAAGGCCGCCCGATCCAGAACCTTATCGAGATTCCGCGGGAAGACAATGTGCGTTCCGTCTTGAACGTGCGTGGCCTGCGCGACCCCGATTACTTGGAGAACACCTACCTAATGTTCTGCACTGAGCAAGGCACCGTGAAAAAAACGCCGCTGGAGGCGTATTCACGTCCGCGGACGGCTGGTATCAATGCGATTACCATCAACGAAGGCGACCGGTTGCTCGACGTACAGCTCACGACTGGCAACAGCGAAGTCGTCGTCGCGTTGCGTTCGGGCCGGGCGGTGCGCTTCCCCGAGGGTAAAGTGCGCTCCATGGGCCGCAGTGCCGCCGGGGTACGCGGTATTACCCTGACCGATGACAACGATCGGGTCGTGGGGATGGTTTGCATTTCGGATACGAGCCAGGAACTGCTGGTGGTGTCGGAAAACGGATACGGCAAACGCTCGGAGCTGGAAGAATACCGAATCACCAACCGCGGTGGTAAAGGCGTTCAGGCCATGAAAGTCACGGAGAAAACCGGGGCGCTAGTGGCCATCAAAGACGTAAACGACGGCGATGATCTGATGATCATCAACAAATCGGGGATTATGATTCGCTTGCGGGTGGCCGACCTCCGCACGATTGGCCGGGCTACGCAGGGCGTACGACTTCTCAAGATTAACGAGGGCGATGAAATCTCGTCGGTGGCGAAAGTTGCGGCCGAGGAAAAGGATGCAGACGCGGAAGGTGCGGACCTAGCCCCAACTGGTGACGGCCCGGATGCAACGCCCGACGCCGACGTAGCCGCGCTCACCGACCCAGACGCTCTGAGCGCAAACTAGTAGCGATAAGGAGTATTTCGGGGATTGGTAGTAGTATTGCAGGATCAAACCTGTCGGCTGCCAATCCCCAGCTTCTCCGACGCAACGTTCTATCAGCTGAACTAAACCGGCGATTATTCCCGTTAGAGCAGCAATTTCCACTCACTTCACCTGTTCTTCAGTCACAACCTCATGAAGAAGATTATTCTGACCCTGGCCGCTGCGGCCGCTTTACACACCGCCTCGGCTCAGAACTCAGCCGTCACAAACGCGCAGCTTTTTGAAAAGCAAGGCACCTTGGACAAGGCGCGTACTGAGATTGACAAAGCCATCACCAACGAGAAAACCTCTGGCAAAGCCAAAACCTGGTACACTCGTGGTGAGATTTACGAAGGAATTGCTGGTAGCCCCATCTATAAGAAAACGGTAACGGACGTCGACCCAACTAAGGTTGCTATCGAGTCTTACAAGAAAGCTGTTGAAGTAGAGGGCAAAGACAGTGAGTTTGGCAAGCAAGCAACGACTAAGCTAGAAGGCTTGAACAAAAATGCCTACGGCATGGCGCTCAACGCTGGCGTAGAAAGCTACAATGCCAAGAACTTTGACGAGGCTATTAAGTCGTACCGGCAGGCCCAGGCGTATATGCCACAGGATACCACGGCCTATGTATACGCGGCTTATGCCGCAGAAGGCAAACAAGACTATAGTGTCGCGAAAGAAGAGTACAACAAGCTGCTAGCTATTCCGAACTACAAAGCTTCGCCGCAAGTTTATGAGCGCCTACTACAAATCGCTCGTCAGGAAAAAAACGATGCGGATGCTTCCAAAGTATTGCAGCAAGCTTTGCAGGCTTATCCAAATCGCAAGTCTTTTGTGCTGGAAGATCTGAACCAACTGATCAGCTCGGGCCAGGATAAGCAAGCCATCGACAAGCTTAACCACGCCATTGAGCTGGACCCGCAGAACTCGAATCTTTATACGGTGCGTGGTTCGGTGTATGACAAGCTGAAGCAGCCCGAACAAGCGCTGGCTTCGTACCAGAAAGCTGTTGACGTAGATCCTAAGAATTTTGATGCGCAGTTTAACGTTGGAGTATATTACTTCAACAAAGGCGCAGATATTCTTAAAAGCGTTAACAAAATGAGCCTAGCTACATACCAGAAGCAAGGCAAAGCCAAAGAAACGGAAGCTAAGAAATACGTACAGCAAGCGGTGCCGTACTTCGAAGCAGCTCTGGCCGCTAACCCGAATGATCGCGCGACAATGGGTGCTCTGCAGAAAGCTTACACGCAGCTAGGCCGCACGTCGGAAGCAGAGAAGATGAACGCAAAAATGAGCTCCGCAAAATAATACGGCTGCCAACAGCTAGGAGTGAAGAAAAAGGACCCGTGCAGCTTGCACGGGTCCTTTTTTGAAAAGTCTACTTAACATAATATAAATTATAAGACAAATGGACGGTTTTGGAAAAGCAGGCATCGGTGGCTCTTTTTCATAGTTGAGTTGGTAATAGTAGGTTTGAAGTTTAGTCATACAGTTTGCTACAAAAGTTGTGGACGTCATATAAGGTGATTTACTAAATCATTCATTTCTTAGAAAGAACGTTGTGCTATTTGGTGGCTGGTGTGTAGACACGTTGCTAGAAACTTAGTAGCAGATTCAGTAGCATCTTCAAGTGCAGAACGCCTGAAGCTTGTGGACGTTTCTCTGTAAGCCTCTTCATGCGGTGCGCTATTAGTTAAGTTGGCTGAGCGATCGTCCCAGTTCAGCACAAAGTATTAATGGCTGTTGAAGTGTATTGTGTAGCTCAAATGATGAGACGGGCGAAGAATTATAGACAAAGATTGTCTGCTCAATAACTCAATCAAAAACGGGTGTAGTGCCGATGCCTCTATTGGAAGCGCTATAGAGGCGCTGTGTCTAACGTCTGAAATAAGGCCTTTGTTGGTTCATTAGAGAGCAGCTGGTGAGTTACAGAAGCCTCTACACTTTAAAAAAGGGGCTCCACTCCTGCCCCTAGCCTTCGGTCCCGCCATGTATGATTGGTACTATTTATACTATATAATTAAAGTGGATAGTTAATTATTCATGAGGTAATGAATAAGCAGCAATACAAAGTATAAAAAAGTACAAAAAATATATATACTTTCATACTTTTTTATACTTTTTACCACTAATATGTACTTTTATTATTTATACTCGTATACTTGCATACCCTTTTACCTCTAATACTACTTCACGTATGCCAAAGACAATAGACTACCCACGAACAAGTTATACTGGTGCTTGGGAAGTAGCAGAAATAGTAGATGATACTGGTGGTAAATGCGCTATTGATACTTGCGCACGCAAGCTAAATCGTAAGGTTAGTGGCTCATTCAAGGCCATCATCGGCTCTGCGGTTAAGTTTGGCTTAGTAACCAGTAAGCGTGAACTGCTAACCACAACTAACTTGTTTCGCCGCATCAAACATGCTTATGACAAGCAAGAAGAGAAGATATACCATCGGGAAGCCTTTTTGAATCCTCCCTTATTCACGCAGATCTGTCGGAAGTTTCGTAACCGAGAACTTCCCATCCACATGTTCGACGTGATTCTAATTCGCGAGTTTGGAGTAGAAGAGATAAACGCTCAGACCGTATCGAAAGCATTTGTCGATGGCGCGCGAATGGTAGGCATTCTCGACGAGCGCAATATTGTAGCAGATATTGATCAACTAGCGGCCCAACAAGCACCCCGTCGGGAGCTAGCAAGCACCGAGATGCCGCTGAATGCTTTCAAGCCACCTCTAGCTGCTGCTGGTGTTGGTACAAACGCACTTAACAACGCCAACGACAGTGGCAGTGTATTGCCACCAGACCAGTCATCCCCAATCGTACCTACTTCCTTGCCACCACTCGCGAGCCCTAGTCCTACCACTAACGCTGGTTTTGTACCACCGTTAAGGGGTCGTGATGCGATATCCAGCCTATTTGGCTTAGATACAGACGATATGGATGAAGATGATACATCTAGCAAGCCATCCTCCGATGCAGTAATAACGACTCCACAAGCGCAGTCTGTTTCAAAGGAACTCACGAGTACCTCGGCAAACACAAACATAACTGGAGAAACAACGACTAGCGTCACCAATCCGCCTGTTAGACCATCGGATAGGGCCAGCACCACAGCTGTTACGCGCAGTGAGAACCTAGAGAGCAACAGAACTAGTACCTATTCAGTGCACATTGTGGGTCCTGGTATTGATTCCAACCTCATGATCCAGGACACTGATGACCTGGATATCGTAAATATTTTGCTGGAGAAGATCCGGAAACAATTAAATCGCTGATTAATCAGCACCTAACAACAAAAAGACTGGGTGGTCACTCCTATTACAAGAGCGACCACCCAGTCTTTTTTAAGGTTGTTTAACTATTATGTTAAGCAGAATTTCTACCGTTGCTTCACCAGCGAGATATACCATAGCCCGTCTTTCCGTTCGCGGCCTAGGTAAAAGCTATCTACTAAGTCAACCTGCAACTGCTGCTGCCAGCGGGCGGGCAATTCGTCAAGGCGGCGCTTGTCAGAGAACACGGCGAGCGGTATACGTTGCAGAGGCAACGAATCAGTAGGCAAATGCCAAAGCGGGACTGCCCTACCAGCTGCCCATACCTGCTTTACGTGCATTTCCTGTAGGCTGTACCATGGCCGTCCGGCGATGGACGGGAGTTGCCGCACATCCCGAAAATGGCGTAAGCCAGGCTCCTGGCGCCGGGCTTCCCAAAGCGGATAAGCTGGTAGCAGCAACGTAATCAGCAGTGCTGCCAGCGTAAGCGACCCTGCGACCAGTACGGTGGGCCGTAGTTGCTGCCCGGCTCCTCGGATCGCCCATACGGCTAGGCCGCCACACAAAACGACTCCCGCGCCGAAGCGCGCGGTTGCCGGTCCAAAGCCAGGCAGCTTGGCCGCTAGCATTGCCACGGGTACGGCCACGCAAACCAGCGTAAATATCCCAACCCAAAACCGCAGCACACGCCGGTCGGTGCGGGTTGCTTGCTGCTGCGCGAAAGCCGTTTCCCAATACCGCAGCATCCCAGTTGCCAGCAAAGCCAGTGGAGGCAATAAGGGCAGCATATACCGCTCCTTTTTCTCTGGCACTAGACTCAGCAGCACCAAGGAGGCTAGTAGCCAGCCCAGCGCCAAGGCATAAGGTAAAAACGGCAGCAACCGCCGCCGGGCATACGGCACGGCCAAGGAGGCTAAAGCCGCCACGACCCAGATGCCGCTGAACACAAAGAAATTCCAGTAGTACCATGGCGGCTGCACGTGCCGCTCACGCCAGGCCGTTACTTCGGTTTGTGCCACCGCCAGCGCGGCTGGTTGCACGTGATAAAGAATATAGAGTGGCCAGGCACACCCCACTCCCAAGGCTACTACCGCCGCCAATAATGCTCCACGGCCGTGCGTGCGCACGCTAGCACGGGCCTCATTCAGGCGGGAGGCGTAACACCCTACAAACGGAAGCAAGCCTGCGTAGAGCGCGACGGGGCCTTTACTGAGAATGGACAACCCCAGCAGCAGCCCAGCACCAGCAAAGCTAGCATAACCGGCCCCCATGCTCCGCCAGCCTCGCACCAGCAGCCATAAGGCCCCAACCAAAAAGCTATTAGCAAAAATATCCCACTGCCCTTCACGCCCGGTGGTCATGATGAGCAAACTACTTGCTAGTACCAGGGCACTGAGCCACGCTGTGCGGCCGGGTGCCTCTTGTTCAGCCGCGCGGTCGGCCGTCAATTCGCGCACGAGCCCCCAGAAGAAAAGCACCAACAGCGTCGCCATGATGCCCGCTGGTAAACGCAACCACGCTAGGTTCTCCGTGGGGCCCACCACTGTTTGCACCGCTGCCACGGCCCAGGTTGGTAGTGGCGGCTTAGCCAGACGCAACTCCTGGTTCATGGTGGGGATAAGCCAGGAACCACCCGCCACCATTTCGCGCGCGGCCACAAAGTTGCGCGATTCCATCAGGCTAACCTCGGGGGCCGAGCCGTGCACAAAAAAACTAAAGCCACATACGGCTAGCACCGACGCTAGCCGCGTTAAAGCCCGGTTTCGGGCTAGTAGTTGTCTGAGGAACACAAGAAAAACAGCTAAAACACGCACCGTCGTTACCTAACGACTGCTGGCAGCAAGTAACAATAAAAATCCGCAGGCAAGCCCCCTTCGCTTCATGCCCTACTCCTACTCTTGCGGAAGCCGGCGACCTAGCTGCGCCAGCAACTCGGGCACATTGTCTACTTCAATGGCATCGGGGCGGCAGCTTACTAAACGCGCAACTGCCTTCGGCGAACGCCCCCCAAAGACGATGACTTGAAAGCCAGCCGCCCGGGCTCGCCCCGACCGCTCGGGGGTAATAACATCTTTGCTGACAACTACCGCCTGCACTTTTTGCTGGATAGCCGTTTGTAACCCTTTCTCAAAATCCTTGGTGATTTCCAATCCCAGCGGCACAGCGGGTAGTTGCTGGCGCAAGGCCACAACGGTTTTCTTGTTCATGGACAAGATCAATAATCGCTCCGGCGGCAGCGAAGACGTGCGCAGCAAGCGTGCCAGCGCCCGAACAAGTACCGGCGAGCGGGAGGGTGAAGTAGCCGCGGCGCAGTTATCGTCCTCATGTAAGTCCAGGTGAATGATCGGCGCATTAGGGCCGTGTGGCAGCGCCTCTAGCACGGTTTGCAACCGCATCAGGTGCTCGTCGTGAAAAAGATCATAGACCAGCCCCCCCCGGTAGGCGAGCGTCTCCAGCTCAGCAGCCGTGTACTGACTCACGCAGCCTTCCCCGGTCGACATCGAATTCAAGGTTGGATCGTGGTAGATAAACGGCACACTGTCGCGGCTTAAGCGGACGTCGATTTCGACGCCGTCGGCGCCGCGGGCCAGTGCCCGCTGCAAACCCGCCAGACTACTCGGGGGCAGCGGATTGAAGGGATTGAGGGGCGTAAAAAACCCGGAACCCGCATGTCCAATGACCGTAATAGCCGGTCTTTGCAAGGTAGGGGCTTCAGGGACGGCCCGCGTTAAAACGTGTACATACCCCCCGACCCCAGCCAGTGCCAGCAGTCCTACTGCCCAAAATGTATTCTTTCTTGCCATAAATCACCCCGTTTTAGCTTCGTGTTGCAACGAGGCCAAAGGCTGCATGTGCCTTAAACCAGATCTACCATGAGATGGTTATTTACCATTACCTTTGGCGCCCCGCCCCCGGCGGATTTTCTTTTCCAGTGCTTCCCCTTTGTTTATGCCTTCTGTTCTGGTCACTGGCTGCGCGGGCTTTATTGGCTCGCACGTCTGCCAACGGCTCCTTGCTGATGGGTACCGCGTTGTCGGCTTGGATAACTTTGATCCTTTCTACGACCGTACCCTCAAATTGGCCAACATGGCCGATTTCGCCCAGCATCCTAGGTTCAGCTTCCACGAAGTAGAACTGCAACGCGGTGCCGAGTCGCTAGCCGATGCCCTGCCCGCTGACCCCATTGACCTGGTCGTGCACTTGGCAGCCAAGGCAGGCGTGGGCCCCTCGGTACGACAGCCCATTGCCTACCTAGAAAACAACGTCATTGGCACTACCCACTTGCTGGAGTGGATGCGCCAGCGCGGCATCTCCAAGCTCTTTTTCGCCTCGTCGTCGTCGGTGTACGGCAACACGCCCGAGCGTCCCTTCCGCGAGGATATGCCCCTGCTGCAAGCGTGCATTTCCCCATATGCGGCCTCTAAGCTAGCCGGCGAACAACTCACCGCCACCTACCACCACCTCTACCAGCTCGACGTTATCAACGCGCGCTTTTTTACGGTGTACGGCCCGCGCCAGCGCCCCGACCTAGCTATTCACAAGTTTGTGCGCCTGCTGCGGGCGGGCCAACCCATTCCGGTGTTCGGCGACGGGACGACGGCGCGCGACTATACCTACGTGGCCGACACCGTCGACGGCATTGCCCGGGGCGTGCAGTACTTACTCACCCACACGGACGTGTACCAGACCATCAACCTAGGGAATAACAACCCCGTCACGCTGCTCGACCTGATTCAGGCCATCGGGACGGCCGTGGGTGTGACGCCCGAGCTGCAGTTTCAGCCCATGCAGGCCGGCGACGTCGACGTGACCTACGCCGATATTAGCAAAGCGCACCAACTGCTCGGTTACGCCCCCCAAACGTCGCTGGCCGACGGCCTGGCTCAGTTTGTGGCCTGGGAACGTGCCCACGCGGCTGTAGCGGAATAACGACTAGGTACCTTAAAAAGCAAGGGCCCCGACTTTCATCGGGGCCCTTGCTTTTAGTGCTTTACTTCTTCGTTTTCGATTTCTTCGATCTTCAGCCGCTTAATCTCGCGCCGGAGCAGCACCACGTTGCGGGCGTACACCACAAGGCCCGGCACATTCCCCAGGATCAAGACAATATCGACCGGGCGCCGCAATACCGCATACATCAGAATTAGCGCCGAGCCGACCAGACTCACCCCCCAAAAACCTAGGGGCAGCACCGACTCCCCCTTACGCTCGGAATACAGCCATTGATAGACAAAGCGCAGCAGAAAAATAGTCTGCCCAACGGCGCCGAGGACCAACACCCCCCGCGGAATGCGATTGTTGAGCATGTTTTGCAAGCTAAAAAACGACGTTCCCGTTACAAACCACGCCAGCGTCGCCAGCGGAAACAGGTAGGCCCCGGCGCGAAAGAACCCGTTAAGCTTGCGCCACTCGCCCAGCAGTTGCAGGTTGCGAATGTAGATACCGTAGCTGATGAGCTGTGCCCCTAGGATAATGGGGTCGTGGCGCAGCATGCCGTACACGATCATCAGAAACGACGAGACGAGGCTGATTTGCCAAAACAAGGTGGGTACCAGCACACGCTTGGCCCGCTCGCTCTGAATCCATTGCAGAATGATGCGGCTGGAAAACAGCAGTTGCGAGGTGAGCCCAATGGCATTGGCCACCCAGATACTATCTAGCTTCATATAGTAGCAGCCCTCTCCTTACGCGGCCGGCGTGGCGTTGCCCCCGCGTTGCTGCTCCCCGATTTCGTAGTTTTTCCAGCGCGAGCGAATCCAGCGGAACCCGAACGTATCCACCAGCGGCTTCCAGGCCCGGTTCCAGAGGTTGTACTTGGCCGTGCCGGCAAAGCGCGGGAAGTGCTGCACCGGAATCTGCTTCACCTTGCCGCCTTGCAGCTGCACCAAGGCCCCCAGGAAGCGGTGCATGCCGTGGAAGAGCGGAATACGGCGCGCGTACTCAATTTTGATGATCTTCAGCGGGCAGCCAGTGTCCTGAATGCCGTCGTTGATGAGGGTGCGGCGGACGGTGTTGGCAATCTTCGAGGAGAGTTTCTTGACCACCGTATCCTGGCGCTTGGCCCGGATGCCGTTGACCATGTCGAACTGCGGGAAAAACTCGAAGAAACGCAGAAAATCGAGCGGCGTGGTCTGGATATCGGAGTCGATGTAGCCCAGCAGCGTGGAGCGGCAATGGTCGATGCCCGCCTTGATGGCCGTGCTCAGGCCGCTATTTTTGGCAAGGGAAATAAACTCGTAGCGGCCGTCCTGCCGGCAGATGTCGCGCAGAATGGGCAGGGAGTTATCCGTGGAGCCGTCGTTGACGAACAGCACGGTGGTGGCTACGGGGGTTTTCTCCAGAAACTTATTCATTTCCACCACAAACTGCGGCAGGCTTTCTTCCTCGTTGTACACGGGGACCAGCACAGTGAGGGATTGGGTAGCGAGGTAAGCGTCGGCGGTGGTTGGCGTGGGCATAGAAGCTAGGCAAATCGGGGCGCAAGGTAGCGAGAAAACCCGGCACTGATGGCGTAGGCCTAGCTTCTCATTGGGTGGCACCCTTCGGGCTTGGTTGCCTCGCGGCCAGTGCGGCCGGCGCTAGCTCTGCCAGCACTGGCCGCGAGGCTAGCGCACGTAGCACCAGGCTAGGTGGTGCAAGGCGGGCGAAAGCACAACGGCAAGGCAAGAGCGAAGAAGTTAGTCCAGAAGGTATTCGGTCAATTTATAGCCAGGTATCGCTAGGAACACTCCTGCCCAGGATGCGGAAACGTCACGGTGAACGTGCTGCCTTCCCCAGGTTGGCTGCGCACCTCGATGCGCCCCCCGGCGTGTTCCACCATGCGCTTGACCATGTACAAGCCCACGCCGGCCCCTTCTACGTGCGGATGGTAGCGGCGGAACAAACTAAACAGCTCCGTTTGCCGGGTCAGGTCCATGCCTAGGCCGTTGTCGCGGACGGCCAGTTTTGCTTCCTGCGCTTCGCACCAACAGCGCAGGTGCACAGTGGGCACCCGGTCGGGGGCGCAGTACTTGAGCGCGTTGCTGAGCAGATTATACACCACCGCACGCAGCGTTTTGGCCGGTACCCGCACGGCTGGGCACTCGGCCACATCCACCGTCACCTGTGCCCGGGCCGCGGCCACCAGCGGGGCTAGGTCCAACTCGACGTCCGTCACGATGCTTGTCACTTCCGCGGCGTCGAGCGGTTCGGTTTCGGTGCCGGGCAGCAGGTGAGTGATTTCGGTGAGGTAGCCCAGCGTGGCGCGGAACCGCCCCACCGCCTCCTGCATCAAGCGCAGTACGTGGCGGGCCGTATCGTTCCAGTGGCCAGCGGCGGTTTCTTCCTGCAAGACCGCCAGCAACCCCTCCAGGTTGGTGAGGGGGGCTTTCAGGTCGTGCGAAGCCGTGTACACGAACGTATCCAGGTCGGCGTTGGTGCGCAGGAGCTGGGCGTTGACCTGCTGCAACTCGGCGGCGAGGGCCTCCGTTTGCTGCCGGCTCTCCTCCACGCGTTGCCGCGCTTCCACCTGGTCGGTGACGTCGAGCACCAGCGTGTAGAAGCCGACCACGGCGCCGTCGTGGACGTCGGGGATGTAACTGGTTCGGATGTGCTTGGTAAAATCGGCGCGGTAGCGCATGGTGGCCTCAAAGTCGACCCGCTCGCCGGCCAGCGCCTGCTCCATGTAGCCGCTGGTGGCGGCGTACGCAGCGTCCCCCACGATAGCGCGCACCGGCTGCCCTAGCAGCGTGGACGGGGCGCGGTGGAACCACCCGCGGTAGGCTTCGTTGGCAAACTGGTACCGCCGTTCCCGGTCGAGGTAGCCGATCAGCACCGGCAGCGCATCCGTCACCAGCTGCAACTGCCGGCGGCCGGCTTCCACCGCCTGCCGGGCCTGCACCAGCTCCGTGACTTCGTAGAGGAACACGGCCACGCCAACGATGCGGTTCTGCTCGCGGTAGGCCTGGTAGGTGAAGTTGAAGTACCGTTGCTGCTGGGGGCGGTCTGGGTGCGGGGCCACGGGCAGCGCGACTTCCAGGCCCTGGCGCGTTTCGCCCGTTTGGTACACGTGGTCTAGCCGGCCCATGACCCCGCGGCCAAACGCGTCGGGGTAGGCAGCGGCCACCGTGCGGCCGCGCAGGCTTTCCCCCGGAAACAGGCCCGCGAACGTTGGGTTGAAGTAGTCGATCTGGTGGTCCGGTTCGCGCAGCAGCACAATGGCGGCCGGGTCCTGCTCAAAAATGCGATACAGATCCTGCCGCTGCCGGGCCCGCTGCTCGGCGGCGGCTAGCAGTTGGGCCTGCAAGGCTTCCGTGTGCTGGCGGCGCAGCACCCGTTCTGTCTCGTCAAAGCCGAACAACACCAAGCCGTCGATGGCGCCGCTCTCGTCGTAGCGCGCCTGGTAAATAAAGTCAAAGTAGCGCGCCTGAGGTTGCCCATCCGGGCCCGCGAAGGGAATGGGAAACTCGTAGCCCTCGAAGGTAACGCCCGTCTGGTAGACGTTGCGCAACACCTCACCCAAGCGAGTATGCAACAGCTCGGGCAGGGCTTCCCTCACCGGCCGACCGAGCAGCGCCCGATCGGGAAACAACGCTTGGTAGTTGGCGTTGAGCAGCTGAAAGACCAGTTCCGGCCCGTCGAGCAAGGCAATGGCGGCCGGCGCCTCCTGCACGAGCCGGGCCAAGCGGTGTGTTTGCTGGGCCAGTTGTTGGGTGCGCTCCTGCACGCGCGCGTCGAGCTGCTGCGTTAGTTGCTCTAATTGGCGCCGGGCTTCCACTTGCTCCGTGACTTCCGTACCCACATTAACGACGCCTAGCAGCTCGCCCTGGGAATCGTAGATGGGTTGGCACACGAAATTATAGTAGCGGGCGACCATCTCACCGTCTTGCAGAATGAAGGCGGGGGCCTCCGTGCCAATGTACGCCTCCCGCGTGTGCAGAACGGCGCGGATCATCTCGTCGAAGCCCTGGCCCCGCAGTTCAGGGACGCCTTCCAGCAGCGCCTGGCCGAGCACCTGCTCGGGCGTCCGGCCCCACAACGCCGCCATCCGCTCGTTCACGGCGGCCACGCGTACCGCTTCACCTTGAAACAAGGCAATGCCCACCGGCGCCTGCGTCAACAGCGCCTGCAATTGCGCCCGTTCGCGCTCAGCGACCTGCACGGCAACTGTCAGTTCCTGGTTCAGGCGCTCGGTTTCGGCCTGGGCTTCCCGCTCCCGCGCCTGACTCGCGCGCAAAGCCTGCTCGACGGGCGTGCGCGGGTGGTAGTTGGTGTCGGTAAAATTGACCACTAACAGGTCGCCGCTCCGCTGGGTTGTCAGCAGGAAGTACCCGTCCAGGCCGTCGGCTTGGTAGAGCGTCTCGTTGCGCTGGGCCTCACCGGTGAGGAACGCCTGGCGGCATTTGGCAAATACGCCATCTTCCACGGCAGTAGGAAACAGCGTGAGCAGGGACGCGGTGGGCACTTCGGGCTGCCGCAGCATCTGCTGGCCGGCGGGGTTCAGGTACACCCAGGCAAAGTCGGTCAGGCGGTTGTCGTCCGAGTAGAGCGGCCGCAGCAGTGCCACGGCCGTAAGCGAAATATCGAGCAGCGTATCAAGTAGCGCTACCGACCGTTCAGGCAAGGGAAGTGTAGGCATGGCAGGTAGAAAACGGCCTGCAAAATAAACGCTTCAACCCGCACACACACAAGCTATTTGCCGGCACTAACCGGAAGATGAAGCCAAGCTAGGGTAACGGTTTTCCTCCCACGGCACGGGCCAGCGGCGGCCAGCCAAGCGGCCCTAAACGACGAACGCGCCAGCGGCGCGTTCTATCTTACTTATTTTACTTAGTTCAACCCTACCTGCTTCAGGGCCACCGAGTGCCACTTGGCAAAGGCCTGCCATTGCCGCCGCCAGTAGGTGTAGTCGCCCAGCACGCAAATCACCTTGTCGCCTTTGAAGTAGATGCGGGTCTTGGCTTCCTGGTTTTTCCAGTCGATGGGGCCAGCCTCGTCCGGCTCCATGTCTTCTACATTTTCCCAGAGAAAGGAACGGGGCGTTTCGTGTTGTTGGCCTAGCATATCTTGCCAGAACCGCATAGCATGTGCGACGGGGGAAGGAAACATAGTAGCCGATATGAAAATGAGTAAGCAAGCCAACAGGAGCCTAGACTCAGCTGTAAGCAATATAATTACATCCTTTCAAAAAGCCAACCAATTATAAAACTCTATATGATTTAAGCCCTTCTTTAATGATCTTCTATCTAGTTAAGTATTTCACAGGAAAATCAGCAACATAGTTGATCAATTGGTAGCTATATCATAAAGCTACATCTTGTTTTCGTCAGTTATTTTACTTCAAAAATACCAAAGCATATAACGAATCAACCCGGCAGTACTATGTAGAAAAGAGCCAACGCACCAGACCTAGCTAGGTATCGGGGTGTTGGCGGCAGCTCAGCTGTCTTCCCGCCGCACGCCCGCCGAAATAGTGGTGTGGCGCTGGCGCAACACGGCCACAATATCCTCCAACGTAAGGTTAGAGGCCGCCAGCAACACCAGCAAATGGTACAGCAAATCAGCGGCTTCCCCTTTCAGACCTTCCACGTTGCCCCCAACCGCATCAATCACGGTTTCGACGGCCTCCTCCCCTACTTTCTGGGCGATTTTGGGCATGCCCTTGCGGAACAAGGAAGCCGTGTAGGATTTGGGGTCTTCCTCCGGGAAGTCGCGGCGGCGCTGCACCAGGCGCTCCAGTTCGGCCAGGAAGCCTACCGGGGCTGTGGGTAAAGCCGTTTGCGCGGGCTGCTCGAAGCAGCTGGTCGTGCCGCGGTGGCAGGTAGGCCCGTCGGGAATGGCGCGGATGAGCACGGCGTCGCCGTCGCAATCCTCGTGCGTGCTGACCACCCGCAGGAAGTTGCCAGAGGTTTCACCCTTGGTCCAGAGGCGGTTTTTGGAACGGGAAAAGAACGTGACGCGGCCTTCGCGTTGGGTTTTCTCCCAGGCTTCTTCGTTCACGTAGCCCACCATCAGCACCTGTCCGGTGGCCGCATCCTGCACCACAGCGGGCAGCAGGCCATTCATCTTTTCAAAATCGAGTGTCATCAGACTTCCTTATCGTATTTACTAACTCACCTAGGTTTAGCCATCAGGCGGAGCTGGTCGAAGCATCTCTCCCGCAGTAATAACATCGTTGGCGGCACAGATGCTTCGACCAACTCCGCCTGATGGTTAGACCTAGGTCATTACGCGGCGCTACAGTCGCACCGGGATGCCATCGGCCCGCAGGTGCTGCTTCAGCTCCGCAATGCCGATTTCGCCGAAGTGAAAGATGCTAGCAGCGAGGCCCGCGTCGGCGTTGGCTTGCTGAAAGACGGCCGTGAAATCCTGCTTGCTGCCGGCTCCGCCCGAGGCCACCACGGGCACGGAAACAGCCCGGGACACTGCACCGGTCAGATCCAGCGCAAAGCCGTCTTTGGTGCCGTCGTTGCTCATGGAAGTCAGCAGAATCTCCCCGGCACCGCGCTCGGCCACCTCGCGCGACCATTCTACCGCATCGTGGCCGGTGTTATGGGTGCCGGCGCGGGTGTATACCTGCCAGCCGTTTTCCACAGTGTAGCGCGCATCCACGGCCACCACAATGCACTGTGAGCCGAAACGACGCGCTAGCTCGTCGATCAGCTCCGGGCGGTGCAGCGCGGCCGAATTGATGCTTACTTTATCGGCGCCGTTGAGCAGCAAGGCTTCCACGTCGGCCACCGTGCCGATGCCGCCCCCCACGGTGAAGGGAATATCTAGCTCGCGGGCCACGTCGCGCACCAGCGCCACCAAGGTAGTTCGCTTCTGGTTCGTGGCCGTGATGTCAAGAAACACGAGTTCGTCGGCGCCTTCGCGGGCGTAGCGGGAAGCAAGGGCCACGGGGTCACCGGCGTCGCGCAAGCCTTCAAAGCGCACCCCTTTCACGGTGCGGCCGTCTTTCACGTCGAGGCAGGGAATAATGCGTTTGGTTAGCATTTGATTCGAGATGTAGCGCGAAGCACAGGCTTCGCGCATCGTTGAACGATAATCGCTGCATCGCCTCAAACCCGGCGAGCAACGACGCGCGAAGCACAGGCTAGGCTACTGCCCTCCTGCTGTTCGCGCCGCCTATTTGGCTACAGAAACTTCTTCAGCTCTTCCAGCTTAATGGTGCCCTCGTAGATGGCCTTGCCGATGATAGCGCCGTACAAGCCGGCCTCGGCTAAGGCTTCTACGTCGGCCAGGGTGGTCACGCCGCCGCTGGCGACGAGTTGGGCCGCCGGAAACTGCGCGCGCAGCGCCTGGTAGCTTTCCAGCGCGGGCCCTTGCAACTTGCCATCCTTGCTCACGTCGGTGCACACGAACGTGGTGGCGCCAGCCCCTAGGTACTCGCCAATAAACTCGGCCAGCGTCCGCTCACTTTGCTCGGCCCAGGCATTGATGGAAATATGATTATTCCGAAAGTCAGCGCCCACGATAATCTTCTCCGCCCCGAAGGTTTGGAGCCAGTTACGCACCGTTTCGGGCTCACGCACGGCAATGCTGCCCGCCGTGATTTGGGCGGCACCGGCGTCGAATGCTTGGCGCACCGCGTCCTCACTTTGCAAGCCGCCGCCGAAGTCGATGGTCAGTTGAGTCTGGCGGGCAATGCGCTCCAGCACCGGCAAATTCACTGGGCGCTTGGCCCGGGCACCGTCGAGGTCCACCAGGTGCAAGCGACGCACGCCGTGCTGTTCGAAGCGTTGAGCTACGGCCAGCGGGTCGTTGTCGTAGGTGGTTTGCTGGGCAAAGTCCCCTTCCGTTAGCCGCACGCACTGGCCGTTTATTAGATCAATAGCGGGTATTATTTCCATGTTGATTTAGAACGTAGAGTTTAGATCCTAGAGCTTAGAGAATTTAAGTAAGCCTAGCACAAAGTCTCACTGCTAGGTTCTAAGCTCTAACTTCTAAGCCCTCTACTTACAGCTTCAAAAAGTTCTCTAGAATGCGCGTGCCGACGGGGCCGCTCTTCTCGGTGTGAAACTGCACAGCGTAGAAATTCCGGTGCTGCACGGCGGCGCTGAACGGCGCGGGGTACTCGGCCTCGGCAATGGTGTACTCACCAACCGGGGCGTAGTAGCTGTGCACGAAGTACACGTAATCCTCGGCTTGCAGGCCCTCGAACAGCGGGGACCGGAGGCGCTGCAAGGTGTTCCAGCCCATGTGCGGCACCTTATGCTGAGCGTCGGCGGGGAAGCGTTTCACCTCGAAGGGCAGGATGTTCAGTAGGTCGGTGTCGTTCTCCTCGCTGTGCGTGCCGAGCAGTTGCATGCCCAGGCAAATACCTAGGAAGGGCTGCGTTAGGGTGGGCAGCAATTGGTCGAGACCTTGGGCACGCAGCTCGCTCATAGCAGAGGCCGCTTCGCCTTCACCAGGGAACAAAATCTTATCGGCCCGCCGAATTACTTCCTCGTCGGAGGTCAGGGTAGCCTGTACACCTAGGCGTTCTAGGGCAAACAAAACCGACTGCACATTGCCGCCTTTGTAATCAATAACCGCTATTTCCATTTGAGAAATAATCGATGTTTATTCATTTGTTAATAAGCTCAGCTACCTTTTGCCCTTCTTCTTTGCAAGCATCTAGACGCTGTGCGCAACGCAACAAAGAAACCAATAAGACGAATCAAGGAGCTGGTAATCAGACCAAATAGTCTTTATCCATTTGTTAAAACAAATGGATAAAGACTATAAAATACCTTTGGTACTAGGTATCTCCATCTTCGCCGCATCGCGCACCAGCGCCATCTTAATAGACTTCGCTACTGCTTTGAAAATAGCTTCGATCTTGTGGTGTTCGTTCTGGCCTTCGCACTTAATGTTGAGGTTGCAACGGGCGGCGTCGGAGAAGCTCTTGAAGAAATGGTAAAACAGTTCGGTGGGCATATCGCCTACTCGCTCGCGCTTAAACTCCGCTTCCCACACCAGCCACGGCCGGCCCGAAAAGTCGATGGCAGCTTGGGCCAGGGCGTCGTCCATGGGCAGTAAAAAACCGTAGCGCGCCAGGCCCCGCTTATCGCCGAGGGCTTGCGTGAAGGCTTCGCCCAAGGCTATGGCTGTATCCTCAATGGTGTGGTGCTCGTCGATGTGCAGGTCGCCTTGCACGTCGATTTTCATGTCGACGCCCGAGTGCTTGCTGAGCTGGTCGAGCATGTGGTCGAAGAAACCTAGGCCGGTGTGCATGGCGGGGCGGCCGGCGCCGTCGAGGTTCAGCTCCACGCGGATCTTGGTTTCGTTTGTGTCGCGCTGCACCACGGCCCGGCGAGCGGGCAACCGCAGGAACTGAAAAATGTCAGCCCAACTCGTCGTGGTAAGCGCGGCGCGCGGGTCAGCTTCTTCGCGCAGCAAAATCGACTGGCACCCTAGGTTCTGGGCGAGCTCCACGTCGGTGAGCCGGTCGCCGATGACGAAGGAGTTTTGCAGGTCATAGCCGGCCGCCGAATCTAGGTACTCGGTGAGCATGCCGATGCCGGGCTTGCGGGTTGGCCGGTTCTCGTGGGGGAAGCTGCGGTCGATGTGCTCACGCACAAACTCCACTCCTTCCCCGCGCAGAATGTCGAGCATCAGCTTGTGGGCGGGCCAGAAGGTATCTTCCGGAAAGCTATCGGTACCGAGGCCGTCTTGGTTGCTCACCAGCACCAGCTCATAATCTAGCTCACTGGCAATGCGGGCGAGGTTACAAATGGCGCCCGGCAGAAACTGAAATTTATCCGGCGTCAGCGCGTCAATCTGCTGGCTCGGTTGCGGCTCAATCAGGATGGTGCCGTCGCGGTCTATAAAGAGGACTTTTTTCATAAGAAGCGCGAATGGAATAGTTCGCGTGGTAGGCTGCAAGCGCGAAGCTACGGCTTCGCTTTTTGATAGGCGGCACACGGCCGAATTTTCTCGAAGCAGGTTGTCCTTCCGAACTGCGCGAGGAATCTGAGTTTACATCCCGGAGAATAACCTAGGTTCTTTTACCTAGATTCCTCGCGGCGCTCGGAAGGACAAACGACAAGCTAGCTTTCCTCCTCCTGCTGCTGGTCCAGCAAGGTTTGGATGAACGAAGCATACGTTTCGCCGAACGGCAACTCCAAATCGATTTTCAGCCGGCGGCGAGCGGTATGCACGGTTTCCTGGGTGAGCGGGTTGAAGCCGGGTTTGGCGTAGGTTTCCCAGTACAACCCTACGCCGCGTTTTTGCCAAGCGGGCAAGTTGTTGTAGTTGATACCTTTTGCGAACAACAAATCGTGCTTGGCCGCGGTGCCTAGCCCGAGGACTTGCCCCGTTGCCTCCGCCACCGAATGACCTTGCTTGCGCAGCATCCAGTAACAATGAGCGTTCAGCGCATTGCGGCCGGCATCTTCCTGGCGCCACCGAAAGTAATCGATGACATCTTGCTCGCGCGGCAACTGGGAAATGCGGCAGTCGAACACGCCGATGGCACCTAGCTTCAGGGAAAATGCCGCCGAGGCTTCGCCGGCCAAGATGGAGTTGTACTTGCGCAGCTTCCGGCCGAAGGTATTTTCCTCGGGATGCAACAACAAGGAAATTTCGTCACTCTGCGTGTAGCCGTACAAAATGCGGAAGCCGCAGCCGAGCAAGTGCGTGACGGTGGCCGTCATCAGCTCGCGCATGCGTTCGTCGAACGGCGCTTCAAACGGGTGAACTTCCTTGGTCAGACGCGTGAAGCCGCGCCCATCCAGGCGAGCCACCAGATAAAGGCCCGGCAGAGCACAATGGTCGTGGGCCGTTTCAAACACGCGCATCCGCGTATCTAGCTCGTCAAATTTCATCTTGCCAGTCGGTAACTGTAAATTCCTGATCCGCGCCGATGCGCACGAAGTACAACCGGTCAAATCCTTCCGCGCGGCTTGGCGGCTCCAACCGGTTGCGCGTGCCCTTGATGCCGCGGTCCGGTACCTGTCGCTCGGGTGGGCGCTGCTGGTTGCGCACCAAGGCTTCGGCGGCTATCGACTGAAAGAAGTAGCCGACCACCTCAAACCCCGCCGCCCGCGCCGGCTCGATGTACGCAGCGCGCTCGGCGCGAGTCGGGTTGGTGTTGTCAATGACGCAGCGCATCTTGGTTTCGAGGCACAACTCGAGCATTCGCCGCTCCCGGTGGCGCGTGCGCAACAGGTCCATACTGATGCGCACGTGCGAATGGAAGAACTGGCGCTGGTAAAACGTCGACTTCCCCGTTGCCTGAATGCCGCAGAACACCACGAGTTGCATACCTAGGTTCAGCCCTCGTACTGCTGAAGCGCCGCCAGCAAGGCGTCGTTTTCCTCGGGGCTGCCCACCGTCAGGCGCAAGCAGCCGGCGCAGCCGGGCTGGGTCGTGCGGTTACGCACCACGATGCCTTTTTCCAGCAAGTAGTCGTACACGGCCGTGGCATCGGGACGGAAGCGGGCGAGCAGGAAGTTGGCATCCGAGGGGAAAACTTCTTTCACGATGCTCACCGCCGGCAAACGCTCGGCCAGCCAGTCGCGGCCTTTCAGCAGCTCCGTACGCATGGCTTCGAAACGCTCTGCATCTTGCAAAGCCGCCAGCGCATGCTGCTGCGTGGCCTCCGATATATTATAAGGAGGCTTGATCTTATTGAGGTAACTGATGATTTCGGGCGAGGCGAACGCCATGCCGAGGCGCAAACCGGCGAGGCCCCACGCTTTGGAGAAGGTTTGCATCACCACCAAGTTCGGAAACTCGGCTAGGCGCGTGGTCCAGCTTAGCGCGGTGGTGAAGTCGGCGTAGGCTTCATCCACAATGACCAAGCCGCCGAACCCACGCAGAATTTCTTCCACGGCTTCGGCGTGGAGCAGGTTGCCGGTTGGGTTGTTGGGCGAGCAAATGAACACCAGCTTGGCCTGCGACGCGTTTACTTGCGCGACGATTTCAGACGACAACTGAAAGTCGGCGGTGAGCGGCAGGCGCTCCACGGCCACGTCGTTGAGGTTGGCGGCTACCTCGTACATGCCGTAGGTTGGCGGCAAGATCAGAATGCTGTCTTGACCGGGCACGCAGGTCAGGCGCACGAGCAAATCGATGGCTTCGTCGGAGCCATTACCTAGGAAAATCTGCTCGGTCGCCACGCCTTTCAGCGGCGCCAAGGCCGCTTTCACGGCCCGCTGGTGCGGATCGGGGTACCGGTTGAAGCGCTCCGGGCCGGCGCTGCCGAGGCTATTTTCGTTGGCGTCGAGCATGACGCGGGCTTCCCCCTCAAATTCGTCGCGGGCGGAAGAGTACGGTTTCATGGCCCGTACATTCGGGCGGACTAGGCTTTCAAGATCAAATAACATTTCGTTTCTCATGTAACATCTACCATTTAACAAGGGCTGACGAAGCGGTGGGCAAGCCGCCAAAGCTAGGTCGCGCCTTTTGGAGCGGGACCCTAGCTAGCCCTAGCTATGCAGCATTCTGGTTTTCATTGTACGTTACTTGTTAAATGATCAATGTTAGCGGTTCACCGAAATGGACTCTAAGCGCAAAGTCACGGCGCGGGCGTGGGCGTGCAAGCCTTCGGCTTCGGCCATCGTTTCCACTACCGGCCCCACGTGCAGCAAGCCTTCGGGCGTAATGCGTTGAAAGGTGATTTTCTTCAGAAACGAATCGAGCGACACGCCACTATAGTTGCGGGCGTAACCGCCGGTGGGCAAGGTGTGGTTCGTGCCCGAGGCGTAGTCGCCGGCGGCTTCCGGCGTGAGGTGGCCGAGGAACACGGAGCCGGCGCTGGTCACGCCCCCGGCCAGTGCCTCTGGGTCCTGCACCGACAGAATAAGGTGTTCGGGCGCGTACTGATTAGAGAAGAACAGCATTTCCTCCGGCGTGCGCAGCAAGATGGCGCGGCTCTCGGCCAAGGCGCGGGCGGCAACGTCGCGGCGTGGCAACTCGGCTAGCTGGCGTTCTACCTCGGCTGTTACCAGCGGCAGCAACTCCACCGAATCGGTCAAGAGCAGCACTTGCGAATCCGGGCCGTGTTCGGCTTGGCTAAGCAAATCGGCGGCAACGAAGGCTGGATTGGCCGTGCGGTCGGCAATAACCAGCACCTCCGACGGACCGGCCGGCATGTCGATGGCTACGCCGTGCTGGGTGGCGAGTTGCTTGGCGGCCGTCACGTAGCGGTTGCCGGGCCCGAAGATTTTATCCACGGCCGGCACGCTCTCGGTGCCCCCCGCTAAAGCCGCAACAGCTTGCGCCCCGCCGGCTTTCACAATCGTTTGAATGCCGAGCAGTTGGGCCGTAAACAGAATCACCGGGTTTACCGAGCCATCTTTCTGGGGTGGCGTCGTTAGCACCACTTCCGGACAAGCAGCCAACCGGGCCGGTACCCCGAGCATTAATAAGGTGCTGAACAACGGCGCCGAACCGCCCGGAATGTACAAGCCCACCCGCTGCACCGGTACCGACTTACGCCAGCACGTCACGCCCGGCATGGTTTCAACCCTAGGTTCTTCCGTGCGCTGGGTGGCGTGAAACTTCCACAAGTTGGCGTGGGCCTGCCGGATAGCCGTTTGCAGTTCGGCCGGTACTTGCGCCTCGGCGGCCGCCAGCTCTTCGGGTGTTACGCGCAGCTCGGTGAGCGTGGCGCCGTCGAGTTCGGCGGCGTACTGGCGCAGGGCCTCGTCGCCGCGCTGGCGCACGTCGTCAAAGATCTGGCGCACGCGCTCTTCTACCTGGCGGGCTTCGCCGGCCGCGGCGCGCTGCTGGAGCGCGGGCCACTCAGCTGAAACAGGGTATTGAAAAACTTGCATAAGCGTGACTGCAGGACGGAGCAACTAAGTAAGGGCGTGAATGAGGTCGGTCAACGATAACAACTCACGCAAGCACTCAGCTACTCCGTCATCTCTTAGCTGATCATTTTCTCGATGGGGAGTACTAGGATGCCTTCGGCGCCCACGGCTTTGAGCTGGTCGGTGACATGCCAGAAGTCGTCTTCGTTCACCACGGACTGCACCGACACCCAGCCTTCTTCGGCGAGCTTGGTAACGGTGGGCGACTTGATGCCGGGCAATAAAGCTTTCACCTGGTCGAGGGCCGCAACGGGCGCATTCAATATAATGTACTTGTTGCGGCGGGCGCGGCGCACGGCTTGCATGCGGAAACGCAGTTGCTCCAGCAGGTGCTGCTTTTCAGTGTTCAGATTCTGGTTGGCGATGAGCACGGCTTCGGAGCGAAATACGGTTTCCACCTCGCGCAGCCCGTTGCCCAGCAGCGTGGAGCCCGACGACACGATGTCGCAGATAGCGTCGGCTAGGCCAATGCTGGGGGCAATTTCCACCGAGCCGCTGATGGTGTGCAACTGTGCCTGCACCCCCTCGCCGGTTAGGTAGCGACCTAGGATTTCGGGATAGGAAGTCGCGATGTTCTTACCCTGCAAACTCGCTACGGAGCTGTATTCCGCCCCGCGCGGTACGGCCAGTGACAACCGGCACTTGCTGAACCCAAGGGCTTCGACCTCCAACTTGGGGAAGCCGGCTTCCACCAACACGTTCTGGCCCACAATACCAAGGTCGGCCACGCCGTCCTGCACGTAGCCGGGAATGTCGTCGTCGCGCAGGAACAGGATTTCAAGCGGAAAATTAGTGGCTTCGGTCTTGAGCTTGTAGGTGCTGCTAACGAACGAAATACCGCACTCACGAATCAGATTCAGGGAATCTTCGCTTAGGCGGCCCGACTTCTGGATGGCCAGACGGATCATGGGGTAAGAGTTGAAGGTTGAGGGTTGAATGTTGACTTGGCTTCAGAACCGCTCAACACTCGGAATACAAGAAGGATAATGGGGGAGCGTGTGGCCGTAAGGGCAAAACGGCCGGGGCCGCCTTTTCGGGCGACCAGGGAAGCTAGGTAACTTCCCCGCGGGGGCAATATGATTGTGTGCTTCCTCTAGAAAGAGGAATGATGTCCGTGCTCATGATGGTGCGGCGCGCGCAGGTCGCTGGCAGCCGTGCCCACGGCGGGGGCGGCCCAAAAACCAGGAGTGCGAAAAAGAGGCGCGGCGAGAGACATAGGACTGAATTGCGCAGCAAAAGTAAGCGCTCAGCCGAGGCTAGAAAATTTTTCCTTCAAAAAATTACGCGGAAAGCGGATATTTGTCGTTTTCTAGCCCATCGGGCTGATTTCTGGCGTCCTTGGTTCTTACGAGTTAGCGGCATTGCGCGGCGGCTCATCCTCACCTACTTGCGTTTGCCCATGTTGTTTTCTCGTCTGCTTGCTGGTTGTTGTCTGGGCTTCACGTTAGTTGGCGTGCCGGCCCTCGCGCAGACTCCGGCGCCCCTGCCCACCCAGCAGCCCCAGGGCGTGCAGCTTCCCTTACCCCAGGCGAGTCCCCATGTTGTCTTGCAGCAAAATATTGGCCTAGCTACCGTCACCGTCGACTACCATGCGCCCGGCGTGAAAGGCCGGCCCGTGTGGGGCCAGCTGGTTCCGTGGGAGGAAGTGTGGCGGGCGGGCGCCAACGAAAACACCCTACTGACCTTCTCCGACACGCTCACGGTAAACGGGCAAGTAGTACCGCCCGGAAAATATTCGTTCTACGTACTGCCCCACGCCGAGCGCGATTGGGAGCTGATCCTGAACCGCATCACCACGCACTGGGGCAACGAGGGCTACGACCCCAAGGACGACCTGGTGCGCTTACCCATTGCCTCGGAGCAGGCGCCCTTCCACGAAACCCTCCTGTACTGGTTTTCGGACGTGGTGCCCGCCGGCGGCAAGCTCAACCTAACCTGGGAGAAACGCACGGTGAGCCTGCTCATTGAGAGTGATGTGCACGGCAAAGTACTGACGGGCATCACCCAAACGCTCACCCAGAACCCAAATAACTGGCAGCTCTTAGCCCAAGCGGCCGAGTACCTAGTGCAAAATAACATTCAGGCCGAGCTAGCCCTGCGCTACATTAACGAATCGATCCGCCTGCACGATGTGTACAGCAACAACTGGATCAAGGCCCGACTCTTAGCTTCGCAGAAAGATTACACCACCGCCATCGAATACGGTCGTAAAGCCCTCAAAATGGGTGATAAAAGCGACATCACCTTCAAAAACCAACTCGCTGATATGCGCGTCCGCCTGACGGAGTGGCAAGGCAAAGCGTACTAAAAGAAGCGCTGAAAGAGGAGAGCCGGGAACATTGACTTTGTACGGATTATAGTCCAAACAAAAGTCAACGTTCCCGGCTCTCCTCTTTCAGCGCTTTGCTTTAAAACCTAGCTATTACCCGCAGATTCACGACCCGCTGCGACAAGTAGTTGGGCACGGAATACGTGACGGCGTTGATGTCCTGCACGTAGCTGTAGCCACCCACGTTGTTGGCGGCTAGCACGTTGAGGATTTCCAAACCCAACCACAAGCTTTCGAACTGCCCGGCCCGGCGGCTAGCTTCGGGGCTGTTGCTGAGGGCAATAACCTTGGAGAAACCTAGGTCCACGCGCTTGTAGGAGCGGCTAAGTTTGCTCGTGCCGCGCTGCTCGGGTACGTCGGGGGGCGAGAACGGCAGGCCCGACCCAAACACCAGGTTCACGTAGCCGCGCACCGACGGGTTGTTGGGCAGGTGATCTTGGAAAAACACCCCTAGGTTCACGCGTTGGTCGGTGGGGCGGCGAATGTAGCCCTTGGGCTCCTTCCCGATGGGGTTATTCTGGGCATCAAACCTAGTGATAGAATCTCCCACCAGGTTTTCACGGGTAGACTGCACCCCGAGGCTAAACCACGACTCGGCGCCCTTCACGAACTCCCCCGCCAAGCGGCCTTCGAGCCCGGCGGCGTACGCCTTGGCGTTGTTCTGGGCAAAGTAGCGCAGCCGCACGTTGTCCACGTCGTAGGGCACCACGTCGGTGAGGTACTTGTAGTAGGCTTCACCCGTAAACTTGAAGTCGCGGCCAGCTTTGTTTTTAAAGCGGATTTCATTACCCACAATAAAATGCAGGGAGCGTTGCGCCCGTAGCTCGGGGTTGAGTTGCGCTTGCTGCACAAATACTCCTTGCGCGTCGCGGCTACCAATCTGATTGCGCAGTTCGCGGTAGAACGGCGGCTGGTTGTATACGCCCGTGGCAAACTTATAAGACACATTGGGCCGACGACGCGGCGTGAAGGCATACTGCACCCGCGGACTCACGGTCAGTTGCCGGTTCACGGTCCAGTAGTTGGCCCGCACGCCGTAGGTCAGCGTGTGCAGCGAGTCGAGGTCGATGGTATGCTGCGCGTAGCCTTGGTAGCGGTAGCTCGCCAGATTCAAATCGGAGCGCAGCAACGAGCGCCGACGGTCGGGCACGTAGTCGGCCGAGTCGATGAAGCTGTATTCGTCAAGCGTGTCGTGAATCTTTTCGCGGCCACCTTTCACGCCCCAGCGCACGGTATGCTGGCGACCAGGCGTCCAGCGCCCCCGCGCTTCCAGCGTGGCAATGCGCGCCGTGAGGTTGTTGCGCGAGTGGTCGAAGCGTGACCCTACGTCGCGTTGGCGCACGGCTTGGTTGTAATCCTCGGAATTTGGGTCCCGGTTGATGTCGGCGAAGGTGTAGGCCGCTTCCACATCGCGGTACTCAAACTCGCGCGAAATTAGGGCGCTGGCCAGCAGTTCCCCTTGCAGGTTTGGGGTAAAGTTGTGGCGCAGATTCAGCCCCCCCTGGTAGGTGTCGTACTGCATCCGCTCCCGGCCGGTGTAGCCGATAAACACCCGCGTTAGCTGGTTGGTGGCCGTGCTGAACGTTGCCTGCCCCGTTTCGGGTGTGAAGCGGTAGTCGTTGTGGGCGAAGGTGGTGAGCAGCCCGAGGGTGGTGCGCTCCAGGTTATCCCGCGGGCCGAGGGCTAGGTTGATATTCGCTTGCCCGTCGTAGAACGTCGGGTTGTAGCCGCCGCGCGCCTGCTTCAGCGAGTTGAGCACGTACTGGGCATTCTTGTAGCGAATACCGGCCAGGTAACTCACGCGCTTGTTGGCCGAGGCCGCGCCCACGTGCGCCGTACCGCCCACGAGGCTCGCCGTCGCGGAAGCTTCGAACTTAACCGGGCGCTTATAATCAATGCTCAGCACCGAGGACAGCTTATCGCCATACTTAGGCTGCCAGCCACCCGTCGAAAATTCAATCTTGCTGACGAGGTCCGGGTTCACGAAGCTCAACCCTTCCTGCTGGGCCGCCGTCACGAGGAAGGGCCGGTAGATCTCGAACCCGTTCACGTACACCAGGTTCTCTTCGTAGTTGCCACCCCGCACCGAGTAAGTACTCGTCAGTTCGTTGTTGGCCACCACGCCGGGCAGCGTGGTCAGGATCTTGTTGAAGTCGCCAAAGGCCGAGGGGATTTCCTTGGCCGCGCGCGGATCCAGGTGCGTGACGCTGACTTGCTCGCGGGTGTCGGCCTCGTCGGAGCGACCCCGCACGACTACGTTGTTGAGGCGATTATCAGTGGCTAGGGTAATCACTAGGTTTTGAGCCGCCGCCACGTTCAACGGCAGCCGCTGGCTTTGAAAACCTACGCGCCGTGCAATAAGCACCAGCGGCTTAGCCCCCGCGGGGGGCCGGGCCACGGTGAAAGAAAAACGGCCACCTGCGTCGGTGGTGGCGCCGCCGGGTTGGCCCTCCACGCCTACCACTACCAGCTCCAGCGGCTGGCCGCCCGCATCGCGCACGGCCCCGGCCACGAGCGCCCTGGCTACCTGTTGGGCTACCGCGGCTGGCAGAGGGGCCAGCAAGAACAGCAGGCCGAGCACCGACAACGGCTTTTTCACGCCACTACGATATAGGTGCTGCATTAGCCTTTTCCTTGTTCCGCTGCGCCGATGCTAGCCGACAAGTGGGCCCGCATATTGGCTAAGGTAGCCACTGGTCCTTCGGGCGAGTTGAAGACAAAGCTCCCGGCCACGAGCACATCCGCACCGGCTTCCACCAAGGCGGCCGCGTTATCGAGCGTCACGCCGCCGTCGACCTCAATTAGGGCCGACGAGCCGCAATCGTCGAGCAGTTCCTTCAGGGCCGCCACTTTACGCAGCGTATTGGGAATAAACGTTTGCCCACCAAAGCCGGGGTTTACCGACATAATGAGCACTAGATCTAGATCGGCGGCAATATCTTCTAGCAGCCCCACGGGCGTATGCGGGTTGAGCGCGACGCCGGCCCGGCAACCTAGGTGCTTGATTTGCTGCACCACCCGGTGCAGGTGCGGACAGGCCTCGTAGTGCACAGTGATACTTGCCGCGCCGGCGTCGCGGAAGGCAGCTAGGTAGTTTTGCGGCTCCTCAATCATGAGGTGTACATCAAAGGGTTGCCGGGCGTGCCGGTGCACGGCTTGCAGCACGCCTGGGCCAAAGGAGATATTCGGCACGAAGCGGCCATCCATCACGTCATAATGCAGCCAGTCGGCGGCGCTGTCCGCTAGGCGCTCTACTTCCGCTTGCAGGTTGCCGTAATCGGCAGCGAGCAGCGAAGGAGCGAGCAACGGCGCCATACGGCGAGTAGTAGTATCATTCATAGCACGAAAATAAGCAGTTGCTCGTTGCCGGTTTGCAACAAATTCACGGGCCTTGGCGCGTAGCTACCCTATTGCAAGTTTTGCAGGGGCGCCTAAGTTCTTCAATGGCCATGTCGCTAACGCTGCGTGTCCCCTAGCATTGTGAGCTTTAGCCATAAAAAAGCAGAAGCCTCTTGCGAAGCTTCTGCTTTTAGTAGTCACCCAGGTGCGAGGCACTCCAGCGGCGCCTACAGTTTCAGGAAGCGGGCGGCGCGCGGCGCAGCGTTGGTTGCCTGCACCGTACAGTTGTACACGCCTTGGGTAAGCGTCCCGGTTTGCAGCGTCACGCTGGCCGCGGCGGAAGCCCGTACTTGCTGCTCGGCCACCAGCGCCCCGCGCCCATCATAGATGCGCACGAACAAGGTCTTGCGTTGCAGTTCTGTTGGTAATACCAGCGTTAAGGCCTCGCCGGCGCTCGGGTTGGGGTACACAGCTAGCTGAGGCTGAGCCGAAGCGCGGCCTTTTGTGGCCAGCGGCGTATTGGGGTTCGCCAAATTATAGGCCCGGACAAAATCGGGAATGCCAAAACCTAGGCTGTTATCGGGAGCATTTACCTGCGTGCCGGAGCGCTTCAGATAAAAGATTACTTGCTGAGCCGTGAGCCGCGGGTTGGCCTGCCAAAAGTCGGCGGCCATGCCCGCCAAGATGGGGCACGAGAAAGAAGTGCCGCTGTTGCGCACGGAAGTACCGGTGGCCGAAATAACCGCCGCCGATGTACCGAGCGCCGCCAAATCCGGCTTGATGCGGCCATCGGCCGTGGGGCCGAAGGAGCTGAAAGAAGAGCGCACCATGGCCGATGTTACCGAGCCCACGCTAATAATAGAGTCGGCATCGGCGGGGGCTCCGATGTAGCGCCAGGCACCGGCGCCATCGTTACCGGCCGAATTACACACCAGCATGCCGACGCGGGCGGCAACAGTTGCGGCCCGCGACACGATGGTGGTGCGGCCGTTCATATCAGCGTAGGTATGACTCAGAGCCGTGTTGTCGAAGGTAGTGTAGCCCAAAGACGAGCTGATGACGTCGACCCCGGCCGAATCGGCGTACTCGGCGGCAATCAGCCAGTTAGCTTCTTCCACGGGGCTTTCCGTATCCGTGTCCTCCGTGATGAGCAGCCGGTACGTCGCGTTGGGCGCCGTCCCGATAAACAACCCGGTCTGGTTGGCGCCCATGGTTGACAACGTATTGGTACCGTGGCTACTGCGCGTGTACACCGCGGTGTTCTTCTCCACAAAGTTGAACACACTGGCAATACGGTTTTCGTTGCGGAGCGCCGCGAAG
Source organism: Hymenobacter crusticola (assembly GCF_002154225.1). GTDB lineage: Bacteria > Bacteroidota > Bacteroidia > Cytophagales > Hymenobacteraceae > Hymenobacter > Hymenobacter crusticola. The sequence goes on along the minus strand of NZ_MTSE01000003.1, from coordinate 462,863 downwards.
GGTGAAGCCGTGTTCACCCCCGGAAATCCTCCGTCGAACACAGCAATCTGTATGCCTTCTCCCCGGAAGCCCGCGTCGTGCGCACGCACGGCCCCGATCATATTGGCCTGCACGTAGGCATTGCCATAATCAGCGGGAACGGCGGCGACCGACGCCGTTGTAGCGGCTACGCTTTCTTCTAGCTCTTCTTTTATAATACCCGATTCGGTATCGGTGAGGTTCAGCACCTGGCTGCTGCGCACGAAGGGCAGCGCATTCAGGGTGGCTAGCACGCTTTCGTCGCAGGATACCACGGCGGCGTTGAACCACCGCGAGGTGTACCAGAGCTGCACGCCGGCCACGGCCTTCACTTGGGCAGCGTAGCTGGGGTTCACGGGCAGGTCGCGGGGCAGCACGGCGATGCCTTGCTTGGTGCGCCGCGCAATGGCCCGCGCCGACAAGTACGCCTGCGGCTGCGCCGTGCTGTAGGGCGAGTTGGCCTTGTCCTTAAAGTAAATCAAATACTTGTGCACGGCGGTGGGTTCTACCCGCGCAACAGGCGGCGCGGCAGCACCCACAGCAGGCGCCAAAGCCCCCAGCCAGAGTCCGGAGGATACGAGAAGCGTAGAAATTTGCATAAGATGGTGATTGGTTGGCGGTTAAATATAGCTCCCAATTCGAGATTACCTCTACTACGTAGACTTTTAAATCCGCCGCCATGTTTTCCGCCATCAGCACAAAAAAAGTGGCTGGTCATCGCCAGCCACTTTCCTTTCCTATAATACTTCTTTCTGCTGCTTACAAACGCCCGGACTCCACCAGCGTTTCTGAGCGCACCCGACCTAGGTAGATGTAGGCCTTATTGGGAGAACAGTTGCCGGAGGCCGGGCAATACTGGTAGCGCCGCCGCACTCGGTACACCAGGCCCATATCGCGGGCGTATACCTGCCGGTACTTCGCAACCTGCCGGATGCCGTCGTCGATAATTTGCCCGTAGGAATTTACCCCGCTGTCTTCCGTCGTGACGGTTTGCTCGTAGTGCAGCGTCTTGCCGCTGGTGGTTATGTCGAACGGTTGGCCCGCCCGCTTGTAGCTACGGTTTTGAAACGTCACCGTATCCAGCGTGTTGTAAGCATCTCGGTTCCAAGAGGTTCCTTCCTGCACTGGAAACACTAGCTCCACCGTCCGGCGATTGTTGCGGGTCAGCAGCACCGTTTGCACCGAAGGGTTTACCAGCATCACGCTATCATCCTGCCAGGCATCGGTGGTGGCGTTGCGCTTGGAGCGCACCACGCGGTAGGCTAGCTGCCCGGCCGCATCGGTGAAGCTTTCCGCAACTCGCTCCCGAAACTGAAACCGCGTCACCCCAATCACATTGTTGTTCCAGGTGCTATCAATAACGTTGTAAGTGCGGTACGTCCCCACCTCCACGGGGTAATATTCGGTGCCGGCTTCCAGGCCCGGCTCCGTTTCGGTTTTGCACGCCGTCATGGCCAGGGCTAGCAGGCTCGCGCCCACGAAGCCGCCACGCAATACAGAAGAAAAAGTAAACCGTTGGGGCATAGAAGAAATTCTAACTAGAAGGCTCAACGGCCCAGGAGCTACCCCCTAGGCCATTGAGTAATCTATATAAATCAGACCGTCAGCGCAGTAGCGCCCGTCGTGGCAACGGGAACCTCGCCAATAACGTGCCGTTCTATCCAGCCGCCGCCGAGCACGTCGTTGCCCTCGTAGAAGACGGCGGCCTGCCCGGGTGTGATGGCGTGCACGGGCTGCTCGAAGTACACGTGAACTTTGTCGCCGATCTGCTCCAGAAACGCGGGTGCTCCGTCGTGGTTGTAGCGAATCTTGGTGACGCTGGGCACTAAGCCGCGACCTTCCAGCGAAGCGTATTTGCCTAGGTTTAGCTTGCCCACCACGGTTTGGGAGCTTGCTAGCTCGTCGTAGTTGCCGAGCACCACTTGGTTTGTTTCGGGCCGAATCTCCGTTACGTAGACCGGGAAGCCTAGGGCAATACCTAGCCCCTTGCGCTGCCCGATGGTGTAGAATGGGTAGCCTTCGTGCTTGCCCACCACGGTGCCGTCGCGCAGGATGAACTCGCCCCCGGCCACGCGGGCTTCCAGCCCTTCCACGCGGCGGCGCAGGAAGCCGCGGTAGTCGTTATCGGGGATAAAGCAGATTTCGTAACTCTCGGGCTTGTTCACGAGCGCCGTGAAGCCCCGCCGCCGCGCTTCGTCGTAAATTTCCGTTTTGCGCATGCCGCCTAGCGGAAACAAGGTGCGCGCCAAGCTAGCCTGCGAGATGCCCCACAAGGCATAGCTCTGATCTTTGTTTTCGTCGAGGCCTTTGCTAATTACGTAGCGGCCGTCTTCTAGGCGCACGTTGGCGTAGTGGCCCGTGGCAATAAACTCGCAGCCGAGTTGATCAGCGCGGCGCAACAGGGCGTCCCATTTGATGTGGGTGTTGCAGAGCACGCACGGGTTCGGCGTGCGCCCAGCCAGGTACTCGTCGGTGAAGTTGTTGATGACAAAGTCGCCGAACTCGTCGCGGATGTCGATGATGTAGTGCGGGAAGCCTAGCTCCACGGCAATGGCCCGCGCGTCGTTAATGGAATCGAGCGAGCAGCAGCCCGTCTCTTTCTTGGAACCACCCGCCGAAGCGTAGTCCCAGGTTTTCATGGTCATGCCGACTACTTCGTAGCCTTGCTCGTGCAGCAGTACCGCTGCCACCGAGCTGTCGATACCGCCGCTCATCGCGACAAGCACCCGTCCTTTGGTCGTATTCATAGAAGTTGGAAAAACGCCCGGAAGTCCAAAGTTTCCGGCCGCAGTAGAAGACCCACCAAAATTGTTTTAACGCGCAAACCGAAGAAATCCAGCAGAAAGCAATTGCTCTTTCGTGCTTTGTTCAAAACGCTTTTAGTAGGAAGATGACAACGCAACGCCGACTGCGTTGGTGCCCTGTTTACACAGCAAAGTTAACGCAACACCAGCAAATGACTTCACTTAAATACTGCTTGGCCAGGCAAGCACGACTCGCGCCAAGGCGACACGAAACGCAAGCAGCGAACAAGACCTAGGTAGCTGTTCAAAAAAGCTAGGCAGCGTGCCTAACAAGCCGTGCGTAGGCGCCCCGAAGCTGAAACCAGCCGTTTCGCCGGCTGATGCACCCACGCAGCAAAAAGCCCTTGCTGTGGAGCAAGGGCTTTTCGGGTCGATGGTAGTAGCTAGTATTCTTTAGCTAATGGTATCCGTGCTAGAAGCCGTGGCCGGTAGAGCAGGGCTACCGGCGGGCTTGCGCTTAACGAAAGCAGCCGGCCGGTTAGCTCGCGGGCGAGCATGCGTAAGTGCAACGCTTGCCGCAAGTTCTACGGGCGCGGCGTCGGCGGCCAGGGTAGCTTTAAGTTGCTGCTTGCGCTGCTTAATTAGCTCTTTCGCCAAGCGACGCACGGTTTTCGTCAGGGCTTTGGGTGGAGTAGCTTCTGCGTCCAGCACGGGCTCCAGCTGCGGCGCGAGCAACGTCAGAAGCTCTGCGGTGAGGGCCTGGTGCTCGGCTTTCGCGGCGGCTTTGGCCGCTTGCTTAGCCTGCTGACGCTGTTCGCGGGTCAACTGCTTGGCTAGCTTGTCGAGCGTACCGGTCAGGGATTTAGTAGGCGTGTGCTCCGCGAGGTAGGGCTGCAACCGCTCGGTGAGGTCGGCAGCAACGGCTTGCTGGTGAACTTTCGCTTTCATAGAAGTTTGACGAGATTAGAAAAGAGGTAAGCTGTTCAACCTCGGCTTAGGGAGTAGCACAGAACAATTCAGGCTACCAAGCTGGCTAGGCACAATACGCGACAAGCAGATCGTCGCAAAATAGAGTGGCTGCCGGCTCCACCAGGTGAATCAGGTTACCGCAAAGTTAAGACTTCTCGGCAGCAAGCTCGACGAAGACAGCACTTTTCAATGTTAAGTTTTCACCCTGGCAAGTCCGCCGCCGGCAACCTACGCAAACTGGTAGCTCCTTACGTGTCAGGTCGATGCGTAATACAGCGACGCTTAGCACGCTTTGTCCCGAAAACACAAAGGCCCCGGCGTTACAGCGCCGGGGCCTAGCTAGTTGCTAATAATGTGACACAATAGCCTTAGTACTCACACTGTCTTTTGCACTGCAAAATTGCAGCTTAGGTGTTACCTGAATATGACCCAAGAGTTATGATTAAGCATCGGGCCAACTGGTGCTAGAGCCGCTGAAAGATGGGGTACAGCGTCGTGCGCCTAGTCCGTTGGTCGTAGACTGTCACGGGTATTCGCGTGGAAATTCGGGCTGCTAAGCTAGCTCAACCGTGTAGAGTTTACACAGGCTTCATCTTGGACGGGAAGTTGGTCACATTCAAGCAACATACCACTTGTACTTTGCCGCACTTTTCTTTCACGTTCTCTCTACTGTATGAAGGCCAAACATCTACCTATTCTGTGGGCTGCTAACGCGTTGATTGCTAGCACTTTGTTTCTCGTCTCTTGCCAAGACGACGGTGAGTTGCCAAGCCTGTTTTCGTACCCTGCGTTTGCCGAGGCCAGTAACCCCAGAGTACTTTCCACGGCTCCCAACGGCACGACGATTTACGGGGGTGGCTTTGGCTCGTCCCTCGTTGCCGACCCGCGTGACCCCAAAGTCTTTTACTTGCTCACCGACCGCGGCCCCAACACGGCTGGCACGGCGGCCAACTCCATCATCCTGGGCAAAGCTGATTTCACTCCGCAGATTGGCAAGTTTCGGGTGGTGGGCAAAAGCCTGGTCCTGGAGCAAACCATTCTGCTGAAAAATGCGGCTGGTCAGGCGCTTACCGGCTTGCCGAACCCGAGTGGGCAGGGCAGCACCGGCGAAAACGCCTTTGATCTGAATGGGCAGCCGCTGGCTCCCGACCCCGAGGGCCTCGACTCCGAAGGCTTGGTGCTAGCCGCCGACGGCACCTTTTGGGTGAGCGACGAGTATGGTCCCCACCTCACCCACTTCGACGCCACCGGCCGCACCCTAGAGCGCATCAATCCTTTTGGGACTGGCACGGGCGGCCGCACGCTGCCCCGCGTGCTAGCCCGCCGGCGCCCCAACCGCGGTATGGAAGGCCTCACCATCACCCCCGACGGCAAAACCCTGGTGGGCCTGATGCAGTCTCCTTTGTATAACCCCTCTTCGGCCGCGGTTTCTGGCTCGACGGTGCTGCGGGTCGTGACGTTTGACATTGCCACGGGGGCTACCAAGCAGTACGCCTACCTAATGGAAAATGCCAGCCTAACCGGGTGCAGCGAAATTGCGGCCATTACCAACACCACGTTCCTAGCTTTGGAGCGCGATGGCAATTACGGCGGCAGCCCCACGGCGCCGGCCACGTTCAAGCGCGTGTATAAGTTCGACCTAGCCGGCGCCACTGACCTTTCCGACCCAAGCAACGCCGCCACGGGCAAGCTCTATAATGGCCTGACCGTGGAGCAGTTGAAAGACAAAACCGGCTTGCAGAACGCTGGCGTGGTACCAGTCACCAAAACCCTGGTGTTCGACCTGCTAACCGATATTTCGCCCGTGTACCCTCACGATAAAGCCGAAGGCCTCGCCTTGTTGCCCGACAATCAGCTCGCTATATCCAACGACGACGACTTTGGTGTGATCGACAACGGCCAGAACGGTTTTGCCCCGAAAACGCTGCCGGCTACCGGGCAAGTCGACAAAAACCGCATCTACTTTGTGAAGCTGAAAACGCCGCTGAAGTAACTAAAAACCAACGAAGCGAAGCGCGACCGGCGTGAGTTTAACGACTCACTCTGGTCGCGCTTTCTTTTACAAAACGCTTGTTGGCCTTCCCGCAGCTGACGCAGCAGTTTCATAATCAATAGGTAACCTAGGGGCAACACCGCTGTACGCCGAAAAACACACCTTTGTCTTCGGAAAACACCACACTATTCCCGGCCTCCCGAAGCCCCGTACGCAGCGTCGATGCTGCCCGAGCTACTGTCGCGCATTGTCGCCTTTCGCCCCACGCCACGACGGCAAGTTGGTTTTCACCTGTTATTCTTTTCTTGTGCCTGCCCCTTCCACGCACAACACCTTACAACGCTGGCAACTGCAAACAGCCTTGAGCTTGTTTGTGGGCTACAGCGCGTATTACTTGTGCCGCTCCAACCTAGCTATTGCCGCCCCCTTGCTCATTCGTGAGTTTGGCGGGCGCGGCCTGAACAAGGAAGTGCTGGGACAAATTGCCTCGGTGGGCGTTCTGTTCTACGCGGCAGGCAAAGTCGTCAACGGCGTATTAGGCGACTTTTTGGGCGGAAAAAAGGTCTTTTTGCTAGGCATGGTGGGGGCGGTGGCCGCTACGGTAGCCTTTGGCCTAGGGCAGGGCGTAGCTGTGTTTTTTGGAGCTTGGGCCCTCAACCGGCTGGTGCAATCCATGGGGTGGGCCGGGCTAGTCAAGACCACAGCCAACTGGTTTTCCTACCAGTCCTACGGCAAGATTATGGGGCTGCTGAGCCTGAGCTACTTATTCGGAGATATTGTAGCGAAGCTGCTGCTGGGGCAACTGTTGGCGGCGGGGCTCGGGTGGCGCAGCTTGTTCATGGCGGGGGCGGGCCTTCTGGCGCTGGTAGCCTTAGTCAACTGGTTTACCCTAAAACGTAGCCCGGAAAGCGTAGGAGTAGCAGCCCCACCGGTTAGTCCCGAAAACCTCTTTGGCAGCGCCGATCCGACGACCGAACAGCCTGCTTCTCTCCGTGCCTTGCTACGGCCCTACTTTCGCAGCCCGGCCTTCCTGCTGATGCTCGCCATGTCGTTCGGGCTAACGGCCGTGCGGGAAGCGTTCAGTTTTTGGCTGCCCACTTACCTGGTGGAGGCCGCGCACCTTACCGAAAGCACCGCCTCGCGGTGTAGCGCGCTGTACTCCGTGTTCGGCATGGTTTCCATTCTGGGGGCCGGCTACGTCTCTGATGCGTGGCTGCGCGGCCAGCGCGGGCTGCTCATCCTGGTGGCGTGCGTACTTCTGCTCCCGGTGCTGCTCCTGATGACCCAACCCGTGGACAACAGCACTTGGCCACTGCTGCTTACCTCCCTCACCGGCTTGCTCTTGCTCGGCCCCTACTCCTTCCTGGCCGGCGCCATGTCCTTGGATGCTGGTGGGCGGCAAGGCGCCGCTACCGCCTCAGGCCTCGTCGATGCAGTGGGCTACGTGGGCGGCACCCTCGCTTTGTGGCTCACGGGCCGACTGGCGGAGTACCAAGGCTGGGGCAGCGCCTTTCTGGCCCTAGCCCTGCTGGCGGGCGGTACGGCGGTGGCTGCCTTGGTTTTCTACCGCACCCAGGAGCAGCAGCCAACGCCTACGTTAGCCCTAGAATAGCTAGCCAGTTGTTTACTTATATGAAATAGCAGGTCACAATTAGGTAACGATTTTATAACGAATCGGCGATCTGTTTTTACGTGGCAAATAAGTCCTTTGTCAAAGCATTATAGTACAACAGAGCTCCTTATCCTGTTCTGAGCTTCTTAGAGCTTCCTTCCCACCCTTCGCGAAGCCGCCCTTCCTCGCACGCCGCTTTTTTGCCTTCTATGCAACAGTCTGGCCAGTAGCAGCTCGCCTAGCTCGCCGCGCTGGTCGTTGCTTGGCCTCGCACCACCCGCGAGGGCCTAGCCCCCTCACTTACCTTACCCTCAAGCCCTCAGATGACCTCCGGTACTGACAATCCGCGCGATACGGTGGAGCACCTTTTTGCGCTCTATCAGGAGCACGGCAGCGAAGATTACATCGGCGAGCCGGTGTCGCAGCTCGAACACATGTGGCAGGCGGCCGCCCTGGCCGAGGCTGAAGGCTACGACGACGAAGTGGTGCTGGCCGCTTTTTTCCACGACCTAGGCCACCTGTGCGCCGCGCAAGAGGAAGCCGACTCCATGGCAGGCTTTGGGGCCGTGAATCACGAAAAGCTCGGCGCCGACTACCTGCGGGCCTGTGGCTTCTCCGAGCGCATGGCGCAGCTGGTCGAGAGCCACGTGGTAGCCAAGCGCTACTTAACCTTTAAATACCCCCACTACCTGCGTCAGCTTTCCCCGGCTAGCCTAGCCACCCTAGCCTTCCAGGGCGGTGTGATGACACCCAGCGAAGCAGCTGCGTTCGAGCAAAACCCTGACGCCGACATCATTATCCAACTGCGCCGTTGGGACGACTTGGCGAAAGAAGAAGGCTTACCTACCGGCGACCTAGCTCATTTCAAGGACATGGCCCTCAGGCATTTAACTACTCAGCTAGCCTAAGCCCAGGCTCCGAGCCACTGAGCTAACCCCTACCCGATCTTCCACTTCTCTACCTCCTATATGAAACTACTTTACAGGCAGTTCCACGTGCTCTTCCTGGTGCTGATGCTCGGGTTGGTGCCCCAGCTGCTCCTCGCCCAAACAACCATCAGCGGCGTCGTAAAAGACGAGCAGCAACAAGCGTTGCCCGGCGTGAGCGTTATCGTAAAAGGCACCACCAAGGGCACCACGACCGACAGCGACGGGCGGTTTGTGCTCGGGGCTAGCCCCTCTGAGGTGCTGGTGTTCCACTTCGTGGGCTCGGTACCGCAGGAAGTACCCGTAGGCGACCAAAAAACCTTCACCATCACCCTGCGCAACGACAACAAGCAGCTCGACGAAGTGGTGGTGACGGCCCTCGGCGTGAAAAAGGAAACCCGCCGCATCGGGTACGCGGTGCAGGAAGTGAACGGCGAAGACCTCGTGCGAGCCCGCGACCCCAACCCTATTACCGGTCTCACGGGCAAGGTTGCGGGTCTTTCGGTAGGGCCGTCGGCAGAGCTGCTGCGGGCACCGAGCGTGGCTATTCGGGGCAACTCGGTGTCCTTGTACGTGGTGGATGGCTTCCCGATTGATACCGACACCTGGAACATCAGCCCCGACGACATCGAAACCTACACCGTGCTGAAAGGCCCCGCCGCGGCGGCCCTCTACGGCAACCGCGCCCAGAACGGCGCCATCCTGATTACGACCAAGAAAGGCAGCAAAAACAAGAAGGGCTTCACGGTGGAGCTGAACAGCAGCAACGTGCTGCAGACTGGCTTCCTGACCTTCCCCCGCTTGCAGGACCAGTACGGCGCGGGCGAAAACACCCAATATCAATTCGTGGACGGCAAGGGCGGCGCGCCCGGCGGCGTGGACGGTGACTACGACGTGTGGGGCCCCTTCTTCGCGGGCCAGCTGATTCCGCAGTACGATTCGCCCATCGTGAACGGGGTGCGCCAGGGCACGCCCTACGTCGCGCGCGGCAAAGACAACCTGAAAAACTTAATGCGCAACGGTTTTCAGACGAACAACAACATCGCGCTCAGCGCCAACGGCGACAACTACACCACGCGCTTTTCGGTGTCGCAGCAGCACCAGCAGAGCTACATTCCGAACAACGACCTGAACATCGTCAACTTCAACCTGTACGGCGGGTTCAACCCGAGCCCGCGGTTTAAGGTGGAAGCTAATCTGAACTTCAACCGCCAGTTCACCGACAACTTCCCCGACGTCGACTACGGCCCCAATAGCCTGATTTACAGCACCGGCATCTGGACGGGCGCCGACTGGGACGTGAATGCCCCGGATATTCGCGGCATTTGGCAGCCGGGCAAAGTCGGTACGCAGTCGGTGTTTGCTGAGTACCAGCGCTACCACAACCCCTGGCTGATGGTGGAGAAATGGACCCGCGGCCACTACAAAAACGATATCTACGGCTACCTGACCGGCAATTACAAGATCGACGACCACCTCAGCGCCACGCTGCGCACCCAGATCAGCACCTACAACTTGCTGCGCACGGAGAAGATGCCGTATTCAGCCCACCCTTACGGCCGCGAAGGCAACCAGGGCGACTACCGCGAAGACCGTCGCAACTTGTTCGACAACAACGCCGAAGGCTTCCTGAACTTCAACTACGACCTAGGTGCTTCGAAATTCCTGAACCTCTCGGGTCTGGTGGGCGGCAACGTTCGCAACTTCACCTACAACTCCAACTGGACCTCGACCGACTACCTGAACGTGCCCGAAGTGTACGCCTTCAGCAACTCCCAAAACCCGGTGCAGTCCACGAGCTTCGCCTCCCAGATGCGGGTGCTGAGCGCCTACTACTCTCTGGACGCTACCCTAGGTAGGTACGCCACCATTTCCACCACGGGCCGCGTGGATAAGTCCTCGGCGTTCCAGCAACCCACCACGTATTACTACCCCAGCGTGTCGCTGGCCACGGTGGTATCCGACTACGTGGGGCTGCCGACGGCCATTTCCTTCCTGAAGCTGCGCGCTTCTTACGCCAACGTGCGCGCCGATGCTACGTCGGCTACCATCGGGCCGGCACCGTTTAACTCCATCACGGCGCTGGGCGGCAGCACGGGCAACTCCCTCTTTACCAATCCGCTCGGCTACGGCACCACGTATGCGTCGCCCTACAACGGGCCGGATTATTCGCTGCAATCTTTCTACTCCACGAGCAAGCCCTACAACAACCAAACGGCGGGCTACGGCACCAACAACCTGTTTCAGCAGAACCTGAAGACGACAACTCGCGTGAACTACGAGCAAGGGTTTGACATCAAATTCCTGCAGAACCGCCTAGGTCTGAGTGCCACCGCCTTCCAGTACGTGGACGGCCCCCGGGTGCTAGCTAACGCCATTTCATCGGCTACCGGTTACACCATTGAGTATATCAACGCGCTGAAAACCAAGAAGACCGGCTACGAGCTGAGCCTGAGCGGTTCGCCTATTCAGAACGCGAACGGCTTTGGCTGGGACGTGCTCGTGAACTGGGCCACCTACAAGGAAGTGTACAAGGAGCTGCCCGCGGGACAGAGCGTGTACCAAACCTTTTTCGCCGAGGGCGACCGGACCGACAAGCTCTACAGCACCGCCTTTGTGCGCTCCCCCGATGGGCAAATCATCAACGACGCGGCCGGCAAGCCGCTCATCAACCCTGTGCGGCAGAACCTAGGCAACCTGAACGCCGACTTTAACTGGAGCATCTACAACAAGCTGTACTACAAGTCCTTGAGCCTAGGTTTCCAATTCGACGGGGCCGTGGGTGGCGTGACTACCGACTACATGCACAACAAAACCATGCGCGGTGGCCGCAACATCGAAACGGTGCAAGGTGCCCTCGGTGATGCTCGCTACCAAGATTGGGTGAACTACGGCAAAACGGGCTACAACGGCACCTACGTGGGCGAAGGGGTGGTGATTTCGAACGGCGCTAAGATCAACTACGATTCGCAAACGGGTCGCATCCTGAACCCTGACGAGCTGCAATTTGCGCCCAACAAACAAGTCACGTTCGTGCAGCCCTACGTGAGCCAGTACTACAACGCCGACGAAGCCAACCTGATGAGCAAAACCTTCGGCAAGCTCCGCGAGGTGACCATCACCTACGACCTGCCGCGCAAGTGGCTCGAAAACACGTTTGTGCAGCGCATTTCGGTGTCGGCCATCGGGCGCAATCTGCTCTATTTCTATGGCGACAAGCGCTTCAAAGACGTGGACCTCGACCAGTACAACCTAGGTACCTCGGCCACGGGCTTGCAGTCGCCCACGGTGCGCAGCTACGGCCTGAACCTGAACGCTACCTTCTAACGCAAAACCGCCTTTTAGGATGAAAACTATCGTCAAAACGTGTTTCCTGCCGGTTCTGCTCGCCTTGGCCACTACCGGCTGCAACAAGGATTACGAAGAGCTGACCGTCAACGAGAACAAGCCCAACAGCGTGCCCGCTTCGCTGCTGCTTAACGGCATTCTCAACGATGCTTTTGAAGCGCCCAACGGCCAGTACGAAGCCTGGGACCAGTATTACCTGAACAACTACGACTACTACGGCAACAACCGCTACGACTTCGGCGGCGGCACCATCTACTACACCACGCTCAAGAACGTGGGCCTGATGGAAAGCCAGGCGCGCACCGCGGGCCTCGAGGCCGTGAACCCCTATGAGGCGCTGGGCAACTTCTTCCGGGCCTATCTGTTCACCCGCATGAGCCTGGAAATGGGCGACATCCCGCAGTCGCAGGCGCTGCAAGGACTGGCAACCCTCACCCCCGCCTACGACGCCCAGAAAGATATTTTCACCCAGTCTTTCGCGTGGCTGGAAAGCGCCAACACGGACCTAGCTAGCCTTATTGCCGGCGGCACCACCACCGTGACGGGTGACATTTACTTTAACGGTGACCTCAAGAAGTGGCAAAAGGTGGTGAACACCTTGCGCCTGCGCCTGCTACTTTCCTTGAGCAAGAAGACGGGCGATTCAGACCTAGCCCTTGCCTCACAGTTCGCATCCATCGTGAACAACCCCACGAAGTACCCGCTGCTGCAGGGCAACGCCGACAACATGCAGTACGTGTACGTGGCGCCTACAAACCTCTACCCCAACAACAACCGCAACTTCGGGCAGGACGGCTCACGCAAGAACATGTCGGCCACTTACGTGGGTCTGCTCACGCGCCTCAAGGACCCGCGGGTGTACCTGACCTGCGAGCCCGCCCGCTACTACGTGGATAATCTGAAGCAAAGCGCCACCGATTACGCCTCCTTCGTGGGGGCTGATGCGGGCCTCGACCTAGGGGAGATGTACAACAACGCCGGCCAGCAGAAATACTCCTTTTTGAACCGTAAGCGCTATTTCTCCACCCTCACCGGTGAGCCGAGCATTCAGATTGGCTACCCCGAGCTGTGCTTCAACATCGCCGAGGCCATCAACCGCGGCTGGGTGACCGGCAACGCCGAGAGCTACTACACGGCGGGCATTCAGGCGTCGATGCAGTACTACGGCATTCCGGCCAACGGCAACGTAACGGCCTCTTTTTACCGCCCCGGCTCCACCGACGTGACCAGCGCCGCGAACTACGACACCTACACTGTGCCGTTCAGCTTCAGCGACTACTACGCCCAGCCCACCGTGAAATACGCGGGCGGCACCACCGGCCTAACCCAAATTGTGCAGCAGAAATACCTAGCCTTGTTCCGCCACTCGGGCCTGGAGGCGTACTACAACTACCGTCGCACCGGCGTGCCCACCTTCACCACCGGGCCGGGCACCGGTAATAGTGGCCGCATTGCGCTGCGCTTCCAGTATCCGACCTCGGAACGAACGGCTAATACCGCTAATTATCAGAACGCTCTACAGCGGCAGTTCGGCGGAAATGACGATATTAACGGGGTGATGTATCAGCTGAAATAGCCGTTGACTGGTCGTTTTACTCCACCTTTCCAACCTGATTATCTTCTATGTATGCGTCTACTAAAAACCTTGCTGCTACCCCTGCTGGGCGCGGCGTGCCTACAGCAAGCAGCCGCCCAGGCCAGCAAGCCGCGCACCGAGAACGTGGTACTCATTACCCTGGACGGCATGCGCTGGCAGGAAGTATTTGGCGGCGCCGACACTACGCTATTCAAGCAGAGCAAGCACTATTATTCCGATCGAGCGTCGCTGCAAAAGATCTTTGGGCAATCTTCCGCTGAGCAACGCCGCCAGGCTCTCATGCCGTTTCTGTGGAGCATCGTGGCGAAGCAGGGCCAAGTGTACGGCAACCGGAACCTCGGTAGCTTGGTGAACGTGACCAACAACCAGTGGTTTTCCTACCCTGGCTACAACGAAATCTTGACCGGCGCCGCCGACAACGCCCGCATCCACAGCAACGACCCCATCCCGAACCCCAACGAAACGGTGCTGGAAGTGTTGAACAAGCAGCCCGCTTTCAAGGGGAAAGTGGCGGCGTTTGGCTCGTGGCAGGTGTTTCCGGCCATCCTCAACGAGCAGCGCAGCGGCCTGCCCGTCAACGCGGGCCCCGACCAAGCTACGGGTCCTGGCATCTCGGCCCAAGAGCAACTGCTCAACCAGATGATGGCCGCCACCCCGAGCCCATTCGGCGACGAGCGCCTCGACTCATTCACGGGCCAGTACGCGCTGGAATACGTGAAGCGCAAGAAACCTAGGGTGCTGTTCGTGAGCTTCGGCGACACCGACGAGTTTGCCCACGAGGGCGAGTACGGCGCCTACCTACACTCGGCCCACTACACCGATCGGCTCATCCAGCAGCTGTGGGAGTACCTGCAAACCGACCCGCAGTACAAAGGCAAAACGACCCTGCTCATCACCACCGACCACGGTCGCGGGGCCGCCGCGGAGGGCAAGTGGCGCGACCACGGCGCCAAAATCCCCGGCGCCGACCAGATCTGGATGGCGGCCATCGGCCCCGATACTGCGCCCACCGGTGAAGCCCACACGGGTCAGCTCTACCAAAACCAAGTAGCCGCTACCGTGGCCCAGTTGCTCGGGGCCCCATTCACGCCGCCCTCCTCGGGCGGCGCCAGCATCAGCCCGATTGTAGGGAAGAGCAAAGCGGTGGGCAAAAACTAGTAAATCCAAGCTTAGAACTAGAAAACTAGAGCTAGTTCCCCTCCTTTTTTAAGGAGGGGTTAGGGGTGGTCAGACTAGAGCTATAATGCTAGAACTAGTATCGTTCAACGACCTTTACCACCCCTAGCCCCTCCTTAAAAAAGGAGGGGAACTAGCGCCTAGCTTTTAGTACAACATAGTGAGTAACAATTCATGAAAAAGTACTTTTTGCTCCTGCTCAGCACCCTAGGGTCGCACCTGCTGAGCGCGCAGCAACCCAGCCGCAAGGTGGTGTTTATCATCGCCGACGGCATTCCGGCCGACGTAATCGAGAAAGCCGCCACCCCCAACATCAAGAAGATAGCCGCTGACGGCACCTACCTGCGGGCGCACGTGGGCGGCGACCTAGGCACTTATACCGAGACGCCCACCATCTCGGCGCCCGGCTACAACGACCTGCTCACCGGTACCTGGGGCTACAAGCACAACGTGTGGGACAACGCTATTAAAGACCCAAACTACCACTACAAGACCATCTTCCGTCTGCTAAAAGATCAGCAACCGCAGAAGAAGACGGCCATTTTTTCGACTTGGCTCGACAACCGCACCAAGCTCTTGGGCGAAGGCCTGCCCGCCACCGATAATCTGCAAGTAGACTACAAGTTCGACGGCTACGAACTCGACACCGTCGCCTTCCCCCACGACAAGCAGAGCCTTTACACCCACGCCATCGACGATAAAGTGGTCAGCGAAGCCGCCAAGTGCCTCAAAGCCAACGGCCCGGATTTGTCGTGGGTGTACCTAGAGCACACCGACGACATGGGCCACCGCCACGGCGACAGTGAGCAGCTGCAACGGGCCGTCGGCTACCTCGATGAGCAGGTAGGCCAGATCTGGGAGGCGCTCAACTACCGCCAGAAAACCTACAAAGAAGAGTGGCTGCTGATCCTCACCACCGACCACGGCCGCGACGCCCAAACCGGCAAAAACCACGGCCGCCAATCGGAGCGGGAACGCACCACGTGGCTAGTGCTCAGCGATAAAAACACGAATGCCTACGCGCGGAATTTGCAACCTAGCATCGTCGATATTCTGCCGACCATTGCCCGCTTCATGCAGCTGACCTTACCGGCTACCACCAACCGCGAGCTAGACGGGGTGCCGCTCACCGGCCCAATATCCTTGGCCGCCCCGCAAGTGCAGCTGGATGGCGACAAACTACGCGTCAGTTGGAAAGACCTAGCTGCGAGCAAGTCGGAAAAGGTGAAGGTGTGGCTCGCCACGACCAACAACTTTAAGCAAGGCGGCACCGATACTTATACGTTGGTCGGTACCGTGCCAGCAGGCCAACAGTCGTTCACCATCAATCGCAGCGGCAAGCCTTCTGCTTTCTACAAAGTCGTGCTGGAAGGTGAGCACAATATGGTGAACCGTTGGCTGATGCCAAAGTGAAATACAGAGGGAGGAACGCTTTGGCAGTCAAAACGCTCCGCCTTTCTTGGTTTACTTGAACGTCATGCTTCGATAAGCCCCGCATGCCTGACAGAACAGTTGTTTTTACACTAAGGCCAACTGCGCCTGCAAGTGACGCGTTAATTCGACGAGTGAATCGAACAAGCCATCATTCGGATACGGCGCTAGCTGCTCCCGTGTGTGCGTGCCGTTGGTGAGACCTAAGCTGCGGGCGCAGCCCGCGCGGCGGCCCGACTCCAAGTCCGAAGGTGTGTCGCCCACATTCCAGACGTGCTGCAGATCGGTGATACCGAAGACTTGCATGGCTCTCTGAATCATTAATGGGGCGGGCCGGCCTTCGGCTACCTCGTCGCTGGTAATGGATAAGTCAATGATGGATTGCGTATTACCTCTGCGCTGCCCATCTAGTCCTACATCCCACCCCAAGCGACCTAGGATAATATCGGTGACTGCGCGGTAAAAGCCTGTGGTAAGGACAATCCGGATGTTCTGGCTTTTCAGGAAAGCAAACAGCTCCAGGCAACCCTCGGTGGGTACCACCTCCTGGGTGCGATAGTGCGCCTCCAGAATGTCGCGAAACTCCCGGTAGCTGTCCTCCACCCGCACCGGCAGCAGGTTCGCGCCGGCGGCACCTAGCTGCTCCTGCCATAATAGCTCAAACACGGCCCGTTTGGCCTGCCCTTGCACGGCCAAAATACGTTCGGGCGACGCTCGCAAACCAGTGGCGGCGGCAGCTTGCGCGAAGCAAGCTTCTACCTCGTGCAAGTCGCGGACGGTGGTGCCGGCCATATCCAGCACGATGAGTTGTAAAGGAGCCATAACACCTCAAAGAATAGTTAACTTATATGAAACAAATATAAGCTCCTATCTTGCGCGTGGGCATTTCGGCTGTCATGTTTCTGTTATCTTTTCCGTCTGTTCTTTTCCCGCATGAAGCACGATAAGCTAAGTTTAATTGGTCAGCGCATCCAGGAGTTGCGCAAAGCAAAAAAGATGAGCTTGCGCGAGCTAGCCAAGCGCAGCGACCTCTCGGCCGGGCTACTCTCTAAGATTGAGAACTTCCGGACCGTACCTTCGCTTTCGGTGCTCATTGCCATTGCCAACGCCCTGGAAGTCGATGTATCGGTGCTGGTAAAGAACATCAACGGCGAAACGGCGGCGCCTTACTTGCTGGTGCGCGCGGAAGAAGGCCAACTGGAAAAGCGCGAAGACTCTAAGGGCCTGCTGTACAAATACCTGTTGTCGCAAGACCTAGCCACCTACAGCTTGCGCGTCAACGAAGTGCTGATTGGCCCCCACACGTACCGCAAGCCACTCTCCACGAATGCTTTGGAGCTCATTCACGTGCTGGAAGGTACCGTGCAATATGGTTTCAAGGAAGGTGAAGTGCCCCTAGCTCCTGGCGACACGCTCTACTTCGACGGCATTCAGGCGCACTCGGTCCGCAACGACACCGAGCAGACTGCCCGCCTGTTCAAAGTCTACTTACTGCGCCATA
Source organism: Hymenobacter crusticola (assembly GCF_002154225.1). Taxonomy (GTDB): domain Bacteria; phylum Bacteroidota; class Bacteroidia; order Cytophagales; family Hymenobacteraceae; genus Hymenobacter; species Hymenobacter crusticola. The sequence continues at coordinate 445,548 of NZ_MTSE01000003.1, read as the reverse complement.
ACGAGTAAGCCCCTTCAACTAGGCCGTCATGCTGCGCTGGTCGAAGCATGACCGTTCTTTATTCAGCCGATTTGGATAAGATTTTAGCCCCGTTCAGCTAGAGCCCTAGCTTGTTCAGTGGCATGGCTAGCTCTTAAAAATAACGTATTCGTAACCAGCAGCCGTGTTTCATACTGGTTAACATTCTGTAGGTTTAGCGACTGATATAGCTAGCTGGGCAGCCATGAACAACACATACGATCTGATTATCGTGGGGGCAGGAGCCCTAGGTACCTTTCACGCTTATTTCGCCCTGCAACGCGGGCTGCGGGTGCTATTGCTGGAAAAAGACGCTCAACCGATGGAAGCCACGGTGCGCAACTTCGGGCAGATTATTCCGTCGGGCATGTCCGAGGATGAGTGGTTCGACTACGCCCGTGTGAGCCTTGCTACGTACCAAGCCATTCAGGCGGAATACGACATTTCCATACGGCCCAACGGCTCCCTGTACCTGGCTTCCTCACCGATGGAAATGCAGGTACTAGAAGAAAAGCACGACCGCTATAAGGCACTTGGCTATGCCTCGCGAGTGCTCACGGCCGCGCAGTGCCGGCAGCGGCTGCCCGCCGTTCGCGCCGATTATTGCGCCGGCGGCCTCTTGTTCGAGCAGGAAGTCACGGCCGAGCCCGATCAGATGATTCACCGGCTGCTGGCGTACCTAGTAGCACGCTGGAACCTAGCTTATCGGCCTGCCACGCCGGTGCGCGAGGTGACGGCTGGCTCCGCCAGCTGTGAGGTAGTCGACACCCTAGGTCGGCGCTACGCGGCGGCGCAGGTGCTGGTATGCAGCGGCCGCGACTTTAAGTTTCTGTTCCCGGAAGTATTTGCCGCGAGCGACTTGCAACTGTGTAAGTTACAGATGCTGGCTACCTATCCTTTGCCCCAAGTTCACCTACCCGGCTCTATCCTGACGGGCTTATCCATCCGACGCTACTACGCCTTCAAAAGCTGTCCCTCCTTTTCGCTCCTGCGCCCCGAAGAAGTTGACCCGGAGCTGCGCCAATGGGGCATTCACCTGCTGTTCAAGCAGGCCGTTGATGGCTCCATCATCATCGGCGACACCCACGAGTACGCCGACCTAGCAGCCTCCGACTCCCTGGACTTCAACAACCGGGATGCGCTCATCCAGTTGATGCTCAGCGAAGCCCAACGCATCCTCGACCTCCCGGATTGGCGCATGCAGCGCGCCTGGAATGGCTATTATACCCAGAGCAAGTCGCAGGAGATTTTCCTGCATTCCCCCGATCCGCGCATTCAGATCATCACCGGCATCGGCGGCAAAGGGATGACCACGGCTTGCGGTTTTGCCCAGCACAACGTGGGCCAGCTCGGCCTAGGTCGCTTGCAGCCGCTGGTGAACTAACGGCACCTTTATCAACCAAGAAGTACCGATTCCTGACCGCCGCGGCGAAGGCTGGCGAAGCGTGCAGAGACTAGCTAGTTGTCTTGCCAACCAGGGCACGGAAGCGGTGCCCGGCTAGTGCGCGAACGTAGATTCCTCACGCAAATAGAATGACAGCCGTACTTTTCCCCAATATTTGTACCCGCATTCCTTTGCGGTCTGTCACAACCTAGTTTGCGCAGGCTCTACGTTCCTCCGTTTTCTTTTCTCATGGCTCTTATTATTCCCGTGCTCGTGCGCGGCATCAACAACCTTTCAGACGCCCGCTACTGCGCTGGCATGGGCGCCGACGGCCTGATCTTCACCCTCGACCCTAGCTTGCCCGGCGCCGTCGATGTGGCTACCGTGAAAGAGCTAGCCGGCTGGGTCGCCGGCGTGGAGCTGATTGGGGAATTTGGTGCAACGATGCCGGTCTCAGAAATTAACCGGCTTGTGGAAGAGTGCGGCTTGCAGCGGGTAGCTTTGCGGCAACTCCCTGCTAGCCCACTCAGCGTGCCAGTGCTGTTGCACGTGCCATTATATTCTCTGCTCGACAACCGATTGACAGAGGACGTTCTCGCGCAGTACGCCACCTTATTTCCCGCTGGCTTTGGCCTAACTACCACACTCGAGGCTTCCTTACCGGCGGACCTTTTACCAACGCTAGCCTCCCTAAGCCAGCGCGCTATGCTATGGCTCCGCGGCGCCATCACGCCTGACAGCGTGCGTACTTTGCTGGAACAAGTACAGCCCGCCGGCCTCGTACTAGAAGGCGGCGACGAAATCAAAACTGGCCTGCGCGACTTCACGGAGCTAGAAGCCGTGTTTGAAGCGCTGGAGGAAGAATAAGCGCGCACCCTGTGCGCATAGAAAAGCCTGCGGGCGCCAAGCTACAGTGTTTGGCGCCCGCAGGCTTTGTGCTTTCCTAGGTTTTTGAACGCGACCTAGGTCAGCGTGAACTGCACGTATTTAATCGGAATGCCCTCAGCCCGGAAGCGACGCTCGTAGTGCGTCTGGATGTCTTCGGCGTGGGGCAACAGCTCGGGCGTGGCGTACAGGTCTTTTGTGTGCGCCAGCACGGTAGCGCCGGGGCGTTGCTGTACGGTTTCGAGGGTGAAGTCGAACAGCGGCTCGTTGTCAGTTTTGAGGTGCACCAAGCCGCCGGGGCGCAGCACTTGCTGGTAGAGGTTGAGGAAGCGCGGCGAAGTCAGGCGGCGCTTGATGTCCCGGTCGCGGGGGCGCGGGTCGGGGAAGGTAACCCAGATTTCACTCAGCTCGCCGGGCGCAAAATGGTGGAGCAGCGTTTCGGCGCGGGTGCGCACGAAGCCTACGTTGGTCAGCCCTAGCTCCTCGGCGCGGGTGCTGCCAATCCAGATTCGGTCACCCTTAATATCAAGCCCGAGGAAGTTGCGCTCCGGGTAGCGCGCGGCCAGGCCCACGGTGTAGTCGCCTTTGCCGCAGCCCATTTCCAGGGTAATCGGATTCTCGTTATGAAAGAACTCCTGCTGCCAGCGGCCACCTAGCTGCTCGTAGGTGGGCTTGCCGGGCTCTACAATATCGGCGCGCTCCGCGTTGTGGGCAAAGCGCTGCAATTTCACTCGACTCAAGGGTATTAACTGGTTAAATGGTTGATTGTTGATGGCTGACTAGTGAGGTCCTGGGTTTCTGCGTGAACCTTTGCGTCCGCTGCGGGTGAAGTCGTCTTTACGCGTACAGCTCCTCTACTTCGGCTACTACAAAGGTACTACCACCAATAAACACCACATCATCTGGGCCAGCTGCTTCCCGCGCCGCTCGCACCGCCGCCGGCACCGGACCATGCACGTCGCCGTGCAGCCCCACCGCGCCCGCCTGCTTTGCTAGCTCTAGGGCAGGCAAAGCGCGGGGAATATCTGCCTGGCAGAAATAATAAATGGCGTCGGTGGGCAGCAGCGTGAGCATCTTACTCACGTCTTTGTCGTTCACCACGCCCAGCACAAAATGCAGGCGCTGGCGCGGAATCCGGGAGAGTTGCGCCGTCACGAATCGCAAGCCCGCTTCGTTGTGCCCCGTATCGCAGACGACCAACGGCCGCCGACCTAGGATGGTCCAACGACCACGGAATCCGGTGAGGCGGCGCACGTCGCGCAGGCCCACGCGCACGGCCGCCTCCGGCAGTTGGAAGCCTTGCCGCCGCAGCTCATCAATAACGGCTAGCACGCCCGGCAGGTTCAGGCGCTGGTAGTCACCCACCAGACCTAGGTCCACGTCCTCCAAAGACGGCACACCCAAACGCGTGATACGCAGCCGCTGCATGGCTACATCGGGGCGAGTTGGCATGGCTTCTTCGGCGTGGTAGAGCACATCGGCAAATACCAGCGGCGCTCGTTCTGCGCGCGCTTTTTGCTCGAACACCGCCACTACTTCTTCCTGACGCTGGCTTACCACCACGGGCACGCCGGGCTTAATGATACCGGCTTTTTCCGCTGCAATTTCGGGCAGTGTGTTGCCGAGGAGCGCTTGGTGGTCGAAGCTAATATTCGTGATAAGCGACACGAGCGGCGTGATGATATTGGTAGAATCCAGCCTGCCTCCTAGCCCAACCTCCACGATGGCAATGTCCACTTGCTGCTCGGCAAAATACGAATACGCCAGCGCCACGCACATCTCAAAAAACGACGGCTGCACCTGCTCAAACAGCGGGCGCCACTTTGCCACCCATTGTACCAAGTAATCTGGGGCTAGGTCCTGCCCATCTATCTTGATGCGTTCGGTAAACTCGCGTAGATGTGGCGAGGTGTACAAACCTACCCGGTAGCCGGCGGCCTGCAACACGGCGGCTAGCAGGTTGGAGCTACTGCCCTTGCCATTGGTGCCCGCCACGTGCACCGCCCGGAACTTACGTTCTGGGTGCCCCATCGCTTCGGCCAATGCCTCAGTATTAGCCAAGCCGGGCTTGAATCCGGCCGCGCCCACGCGCTGAAACATCGGCAGCTGTTGGTAGAGGTAAGCGAGAGTTTCGGCGTAGTTCATCGGTAGAATTTAGAGCGTAGCTAACGTCTGATCTGACTTGCTGGCTAAGCGCTGGAAGGGAGACCCAGAGCCTAGGTTTTGCGGGATAAGACAACGCCGCCGACCGGAAGACCAGTCGGCGGCGCTGCAAAAGTAAGTAGTCTGCTTTAATGGGAGCCGATTACGTAGACAATGGTGCCCGTAGCACCACCCGACCCAGACGCCACCCGCTTGAAGGTGGCTTTGCGCTGCACCATGTCGCGGTAGAAGTTGGCGACTGGCGGCGAAACCGTGGTGGATACCACCGTTACATTGTCCACGTTGCCTTCCTCATCGATCTTAATGCGGAGCACCACGCGGCCACTTTCGCTGGAAGGGTCTGTGTCGCGCGGGCGGTTTTCAAAGGCCCAACCGGGCATGTTCAAAGCGCCATTGCCCGAGCCAGGACTGCTGCCACTCCCCCCGCTGCCGGGTTTGCCATACAAAGCCTTGGCTTCGAGTGAACCGTTGGGGTCACCTTGGTCGCCCACGGTGCCGGGCCGGTCGCCATTGTTATTGCCGGTAGGCGTGTTGCTGGTACCGTTCACTCCGTTGCCACCACCATTTGCCGTCCCGCGCGGCGTGTACAGCGTGCGGGGTTTCTCCACGGGTTTGGGCGGGGCGGGGGTTTCGGCTACTACGGGCCGAGTTTCGCGCACCACCTCTTTCGGCGGTGCCGATTTCTCCACGGGCGGCACTTTCACGGGAGCTTCCTCCGCTTCGCTGGTCACAACCTTTTCGTCGGCGGGGGGCGTGCGCACTGCTGGCTGCGGCGTAGCAGCTGCCACGGCCTTGGGTTGCGGGTTGGGATTAGCGGCCGGTGGACGACTATCCTCCCGGTTCTTGGAATCGTTGGCGGGCGCTAGGCTCTGGATGTCGCCGGAGCCTGCTTCGTCGACGCCGTAGTTTAACTCCACGCCATCGCCACCTAGAGTATCGAGTGGCGGATCGGGCCCTTTAAAAACTGTAAAAATGAATACCGCCGCCAGCGCCAGGTGGATAATCACCGTGCCGATCATGGCTTCGCGGCGGTGCTCTTCGCGGTATTCCATTCGTTTTTGCTTGGTTGGGTTGGGATATTGGCGTTAGTGTGTCTTGCTTAAGGCCAGTAGCGTAGCGTTGGAAACCTAGGTCGCAACCGTCAGCCCGGAGCCATTCCTTAGGCTTTTTGCTGGGCCTGGGTGGCCATCACCATCTTAATCTTGAGTCGGTTGCCAATTTCCAAGATGTCTACCAGCTTCTGCACGTTCAAGGAAGCATCTACGCGCAGCACGGCGGTAGGGCTTTCCAAGCCTTGTACCTTTTGCGCGAGTGCCGCCTCTAACGATTCGGAGGTCACGGGCTGTTTGTCCAGGAAATACTGCCCTGCCGCATTCACCGAGATAGTGATCGGCTGCTTCATGGCTTGCTTGCCGGAGCGGGCATTTGGCAGCATGAGCTTGATAATATTAGGGTTCACCATCGTCGAAACGATCAGGAAGAACAGCATCAGGAAAAACATGATGTCGTTCATCGAGCTGGTCTCTACGTGCGAGGAAAGCTTACGACGCCGGGAAAGGTTCATGACGAGTAACTAAGTAAGGAAGTAACGGAGTAGCGGAGTAACCGAGTGGTGCCGTTCAGCAATTTACTCAGTTACTCCGCTACTCCGTTACTCGACAACGCTAGTTGTCCTGAAGAATGTCCATGAATTCAATAGCCGAGTTTTCCATGCGAAAAACCAGGCGCTCGACCATGATGCTGAGCCAGTGGTACCCTACGTGGGCAATAATACCAACGATCAGGCCGGCCGCGGAGGTAACCATCTTGGTGTACAAACCGCCCGAAATCTGAGCGATACCGAAGTCGCCGGTAGTGCTGATGGCGTAAAAAATCTTGATAACGCCGATGATGGTACCCACGAACCCAAGCATGGGCGCGATACCAGCAATGATGCCGAGGATGCTGATGTTTTTCTCTAACCTAGCTACCTCCACCTTGCCTACGTTTTCTACGCTAGCCTCAATGTCTTTGAGGGGCAAGCCAATGCGGCGAATGCCTTTCTCGATCATGCGGGCCAGTGGCGAAGGATTCTGAGCGCAGAGTAGCTTGGCTCCTTGCAGATCTCCTTTTACCATCAGCCCGCGAATACCCGCCATGAATGAATCAGGATTTACGGCCGCGCGACGAATGGTGATGTAGCGCTCAATGATAACGTAGATGGAAACAAACGAGAGCAGGAAGATGGGAACCATGATCCAGCCACCCTGCAAAATCAAATCGATAAGCGACAAGCCGGGTGCGGCCGCGGTAGCTTGGGCGTTGGCTGCCGCTGCGGCAGTATCAGCGGGAGCCGTAGTAGCAGCGGTGGTAATCTGCAATAAGAAAGAGGTCATGCTAATACTTGAGAATCCAAATAGAACCTAAGCGCTTCCGCAAAATTTCGGCCTGCCGGTCAGCGGAAGTACGGTCGGGAAAGTCAGCAACGGAAAGCTTGTACTGCCGGCCACCTGGCTTTGGCAAAATAACACGGGCGAGCTTGCCGAGGCGTACCAGCGCCTGACGACCTTTCTCAGCACCAGCCAGGCTTCGGTAGCTGCCCGCAATGATATAATAACGGCCCGTTGGCGCTTTAATTGTCGAGCTAGCATCTTCCTTTATGGTGGAAACTTCTGCCTTCTCCCAACCTGGTGCGGGCTTCTTGGCTTTCGCTGCAGCCTTCGGCACGGATTGCTTCGGGGGAACGGTCGCAATGGTCTTCTCTACGGCAGCAGTTGGTACAACAGCTGGTACCTTTACGGCTGCTGGTGCGGGCGTTTCTACAACGGGCGTGCTTGTCACGTTTGCGGCCGGAGCCACAGTGTTCCAATCATCGTTCGCTAGCGCAGCCTGTTGCCGCGCAATGATTTTCTTGGCAGCCACGGGCGCTAAGTGCGCGGGAGCAGCTTGCTCTTGCCCTGCCCCTAGCGAAAAGTTTTCGGGCAAGTAACCTTGGCGCAGCGCAAACAAATAGTTGGCCCCTACAGCCAGCGCAACAGCTATGACGGCTGCGGCCGCTTTGAATAATTTCGTCTGGCGGCGCGAACGACCAGCGGCGAGCAGCGGCGCGGCGGCTTGTCGCTCGCGGGCTAGCAGCGCATCGGTAGCCCGCACCGGGCGCGAAATTAATTCGGGCAGACCGTAGCTGGCAGGCAGTAGGTTTTGGGTGCCCGTGTACTCGAACTCGACGCCTCGCCCCACTGCCCGGCGCAAATAGCCGACCCCTACTAGCTCCACGCGACGGTTGCTGGCTAGCTCCTCTTCCATGCGCTGCACGGCGGCGTGCACTTGCTCGCGGGCCTGGGCCGTCGTGAGATTGGTGGCGCGGCTAATAGCATCCACCAGCAAGCCATCGTTGCGGGTCAGGGCCTGGTTGAAGGCCACACGCTTGGTAGGCGGAACGAGGGTATGCCGCACGGGATGAATCTGCGCCGGGGCGTACTCGGCAATGAGCCCGCCGAAATCCGGAATGATGACGCAGTCATGGTCCCGAAGTAAGGTGCGGATTGGTTCGGAAAGATTCATTCAGTTGAGTTGCAAGTGGAGCGAAAAGGTAATCTGTCGATGAGCAGCGGCTTGGATGATTAAAAGCTGCGACTGCATGGCCTAGGAGTCAGGCCATTTAGCCGCAGCTTTAGTAGCACTTAGCATGCGTGCGCATGAAACGAGTTTACCGCATCAAAAATCGTAGGTTACGCCCGCTAATACGTTGAATCCTTTCACTGGGTAGTTCAAGAATCGCTCGTACTTACGGCCGAGAAGGTTATTGCCTAAGGCAAAGATGGATAGTTTTTCTAAAATACGGTAATCGGCGCGCAGGTTCAGGTCAATGACGGAGTCCGTGGGACGTATTATTTCCCGGTAAGCTACCAGTTGCGGCTGGTACTGGAAGCCCGTGCCGTAGCTGGCGCTATAGGTGTACAGCTCGGCGCCGAGCAGCAGTTTGCTGTACATATTGTAGCTAGCAAATAGCGTGCTTTGGAAGGCGGGTCGGTGAAAAGCTTTGGCTAGGCTGTGCACTTTGTAGCCGTTATAGTCAGCTTTGAAGCCAATGCGAAACTGTTCGGTAGCGTTATAAATCGCCTCGCCGTGGATATTTAGCAGCTGCGTCGCTTTTCGGTCGTACACCAAATTGAAGCGCGTCGAGTCGCCGCGGTACAACGGGTTGTTCAGGGAGCCCGGCGCCAGGTAGCCGGCATTGTTGTAGAAATACAGGTTTCGGTCGTTGCTCAGGGTCACTTTGGCATTCAGCTCCAGGGCGCGCACCGGTGTGGAGTTGAACCCAAAGTACAGCGTGGGGCCCCGGTGCGTATCGGCTACGCGCTGATTGGAACCTAGCCAGGGGTTCTCCGTGGTCAGGTCGTAGAGGGTAACCCGCTGCAAGCCGCCGCCCAGGCCACCAAAAATCACAAACTTATCTTCCGCTACGGTGTAGCCCAAGCGCACGGCCGGATAGACGTTGAACTGACTTGCCGTGCCCACGGTGTCGCCGGTGTAACCCACGGTTGCCCCAATCGAAACGGCTAGACGGTTGAGCGTTACTTCGTAAGCGGGCGTAAACTGCACAAAAGGCCGGCTCACGGTACCAAACGAATCCTTCTGCGAGATAAAGGACACATCGCCATTAATGGCCACGCGGCCTTTCTCGCCGAGCGCGTAACCGGAACGTAGCGTGGCGTAAATGTTGTTCTCGCGGGCGGCAAACCGATCCTTCCAGAAATTATACCCAATACCTAGGTCGAACTGAAACGGTGCATCGGCAGCCCGGTTACGCACGTACACCTTGGCCGCTACCCGCGTGAACGTTTGCTTGATGCTATCGGCCTCCGGGGGCAAGCGCAAGGTTTCACGGTTGTAGCCGTAAAAGTTGTACCGTTCACGACCAAAGGTAAGCTTGCCGCCAATGGTCACGGGGCCATTGTAGGTTTCGCCGTTCAACCCTAGGCTGGTCTGACTGGAGCCAGAGTTTCGCTTGTCGACGGGCCCATTGGCGGAAGAGATATGGCTGAAATCGAGGCCGTAGGCGCCGGCCGTACTGCGCGTATTGTGCAGGTAAGCTTTGCCGTACAGGGACCCATAATTACCAATTGCGCCCTTCACATAGTTGCCCGTTTGCGGGGCTAGCTCTTCCTGCCGAATGGTCAGGACGCGCACAGATGGGTTGAGCAAGTCGGCGGGCAGGCGGTAATCCGGGTAGGTATACGCTGGCTTTTGGATCTGCTTGGCGGGCGCCTCAACCTTGATTTTATCGAAGTTGCGCGTGGCTTCCGGCAGTTCATTCACCCGCTCTTTCACGATTTCAATTTCGGCATCTTCAATCTTGCCGCCGGTGCGTTGTGCCCACCCCCGATGAGGTGCAGCAGCCAGCAACAGCGCGGCGAAGGCGAGGCAGTGAGGCGAGCGAAATGGTATCATGTAGTGCTTAGTGCTTGGTGCCTAGCTTAGGTGCCGGGCGCCAACTGTTGATTGTCTGTTTTACTTCTAGCTAAGGCGGACGCTCGGTCTACTCCTCCGAGCCTTCCGACGTAGGCGGCGGCGCTACGGGCGTCGCCGTGGAGTCGGCGGGTGCCGTCTGGGTGGGCTCCGCGGGCGTGGGTTGCAGTGAGTTGCGCGGCGTCTTGCTGCCCGCCGGGGTTTTCGGCGTTGTTGCCGGCTTCGTGGTCGAGGCCTTGGGTTGCGCCGGTGTTGCCTTCGGCGTGGTAGCAGGCGTCGCGGGGGCGTCGGCGGGCAAGGCGGCTAGGCGCTGCTTGGCTCCGTCGATTATCTCCGCCACCGGAAACTTGTTGTCGATGATGGAGTTCAGCGTCGCCCGCGCCTGGAACGTCTCGCCCTGCGCTGTGTAGATGTCGGCAATCAGCAGGAACGAGCGACCCTGCCACAAGTCGTAGTTGGACGCATTGTTCTTGAAGGCGGCATCCAAGGCTTCTGGGTACTTCTTCTGCTCGAAAAGTATTTGAGCCAGCAAGTACTGCGCTTCCGCGCCGTTTTCGTCGGTGGCGGCGCTGGCGGCGGTAGTCAGCTCCGTCACGGCCTGGTCGAGGTTAGCGGCTTTGTAACTCGCCTTGCCTAGGTAGAGCAGCGCGGCGTTGGTAGCATTGAGCGAGGCACTACCTAGGGCCCGGAGTTCTTCGGCCACGCGGCGGGTGCCGGCGTAGTCGCCACTCTCGAAGTAGCTCTTCATGAGACCAATACCGGCGTTGGCGACCTCGCGCTTGTTCTGCGACACTTCGCGCAAGCGGGTGTAATACTTGATGGCCTCCGGATAGTTCTTGTTCTCAAACTCAAGGTCGGCCACACGACCTACGGCGCGGTTCACAAACTCACTCTTGCCCTCTTCCACCACGGCGCGCATGCGCGGCAGGGCTTCGGCCTTGTTGCCTAGCTTTAGGTAGGAGTCGGCTAGGTAGTAGCGCCCATCCGTAGCCAGCGCGTTATCGGAGTGCTGCTTGATGTAGGCATCCAGGCGGGGAATGGCTTGCTGATACTTCTCTGCCAAGTACAACGACTTCGCCGACTCAAACTCCACAGTTTCGGTGGCTTTGCTGTCGGGATTCTGCTGCTTGTACTGGGCTAGATACTGGTCGAACTCTTCTGGGCGGCCGAGCGCAGCTAGGCTCTGCTGCAAGCTGTAGATGGCGCTGCTGGCCGACTTAGTGCGCGGATACCGCGTGAGCACCTGCTTGAAGTCAGCCACGGCTTTATCATGTTGATCGAGGTTGGCGTAGGCTACGCCCCGCTTCTGCAACGCCTGCGGAATCAGAGCGCTGTTTGGGCGGTTGTCAATCAGCTTCGTGAAGCCGGCCACGGCGGGTTGAAAGTTGCCGGCCTCAAACTCAAACTGCGCCTGCTGGTACACGGCATCGTCGGCGTAGCGCGACTGTGGGGCCGTTTTCAGTAGGGTGTTCAGCGCATTGGCGGCCTCATCTCGGCGGCCCATCAGTCCGAGGGTGACGCTCTTTTGATAATAAGCATAGTCCTTATCGGGCGCGTTTGCCTGAATGACTTTATCGTACAGCTCCAGGGCCTGCGGGTAGTTCTTGCCGATGTAGTACGTGTCCGCTAGGCGTAGCGTCACATCGTAGTAGTTCGGGTCGGCGGGTTTGGCTACGGGGTCCTTCAGCCAAGCTTGAAATTGAGTGCGGGCGCGGTCGTACTGCTTGGTGTTGTAGTACGCATACCCTAGGCCGTAGCGGGCCTTTTGATCGAAATCCGTTTCGGCTGCGGAGCCGCTGCGGGCCGTGCGCGCGGCCGCCGTGTAGCTCTGAATAGCCTCAGGGTATTTCTGCCCAACACTATAAATCTCCCCTTTTAGCACCTGCGCAGCGGCGCGTAAGGCATCATCCTGCGGGTACTTCAGGCTCTTATCGAGCAAGGGCAGCGCCTGGGTAAACTGGCTGTTGTTGTAGAAAGTAGCCGCCTGCAAATAGGCCACGCGCTGATACGTACCGTTCAGCTTGGTGCTACGGTCGTCCAGGTTATCGAGGTAGGTAAGCGCCTGGGTGTAGTCGGAGGAGTTTAGGAAACTCTCGCTGAGCAGATCATCGGCGGCCGCCCGGTTTTTGGAGCGCGGATACTTTTTGCTGAAGTCTTTCAGGGTCGCAACGACCTCGGGCGTGTTACCTAGATCGGCGTTTACCTGGGCATACTTGAGGGTTGCGTTTTCGCTGATGTTCTTGTCAAACGTCTGCTTGCGGGCCGCGTCGAAGGCATTCAGCGCGGGCTGCTTCTGGCCCGTTTGCAAGTAACTCAGCCCTAGGTGGTAGGCAGCGTTCTGTCCCAGCGAATCGCGGCGAGCGGCTACGGTTTTCAAGCTACCGATGGCGCCTTTGTAGTCGCCCATCTTGTAGTTGGCGTAGCCGATCTTGTACTGCACCGCGGGCTCCATTTTCTTGCGCCCGGCCGCATACTGGTCGAAGTATTTGGCCGCCGACTTATAGTCGTTTTTCTGGTAGTAGGCGTCGCCGACCAGCAGTTGTATCTCGTCGGCACTCTGGGGCGGTGGGATTTGAGCTAGGGCTTTGGTGCCGTAGTCAATCAGCCCATCGAAGTTGCCTTCTTTGTAGTAAATCTGGCTCATCACGGCCGGTACTACGGGGCGGTAAGCATCGTTTTGCTCGGCAATAGTGAGGTCTTGGCGGGCGCCCGTGTAGTCGCCGGCGCGGTAAGCTAGGTAGCCGGCGTAGTAGCTGCTGGCGTAGCGGTACTGGTGCTCACCCTGCTTGTTGCGATCGAAGAGCAGCTTGGCTTTATCGAACTCCTTTTGGGCAAAATAACTGTAGGCTAGCTTGAATTCCGACTCAGCCCGCTGCTCGTTAGAGAGGTTATCGCCCTCCACCCGCTGGAGGTAATCGGTGGCTTTGGCGTAATCCTTTTTGTCGAAGTAAAACTTACCGAGCTCAAAAAAAGCCGCCGCCGCCTTGGGGTGAGTCGGGTTATTGGCGGCAAACGCCAGCACCTCGCCTTCGGCGGCCGGATGCAGCAGGTACAAGCCCGACACGGCGTAGTAATACTCAGCGTCGGGGTTTCGGTCCCGCTCGTCGCCCGTGCGGCGCTGCGTTATTTCCCGGTAGTTCTGAAAGGCTTGCTGGGCGGCGCCGTACTTGCCGCGGTCAAAGAGTTCGAGACCTTCCTGAAACAGGCGTTCATCGCTGGCGAAAACCTGGGTTTGCTGGGCGAGGGCGGCCACGGGAGCCGCGGTGCTAAGCGTGGCGGCCAAGGCGAGCCGGGGAATTAACTTCATTGCGGGGCGTTACGGAAAAGGGCAGCGGAAGCCCAGAATCAACTCAAAAGTAACGAAAAAGCTGTGGCAGTGATGGCAATACCTGCTTTTTACACAGTAGAACGCAGTAAATAGCCGCATTGGTATGTTGCTACCTAGTTTGTAACGCCTGCACTGAAGTATTGCCAACCCCCTACTTTCTGCCTCAACCAGCGCCGGATCATTCCCTACCACCGTGGCTAAACGCAAAAAAGCCGCCGCTGAAGTCAGCGGCGGCTTTTCGCGCTATATATATAAGGAGTAGGCGCTAGCTTTTACTCGTGGCGAAGCGCTTAGTGCTTGATGGATATTTTCTGCACCTGACGCTCACCATTGGCGCCTACCAGTGAGAGCTGATACATCCCATTGGCGGCGTTCTGCATCTCGACGGGCAGCTGATTGAACCCTGCCTGCACCTGTAGCTTCTGCTCCTTCACCACCCGACCTAGGTTGTCGGTGAGCGTGAGCGTAGCAGCCTGGGCTACCGTTGAGGTGAACTCAAGGGTGAAGGCGCCTTCGCTTGGGTTGGGGTACACGCTCAGCGCAGTACCACTACCTTGGGCCGAGTTGGTCGTTAGTACGCCACGGCTGGAGGTTGCCGTCAGGCTGCTGCCGTTGATGCGGCGCATCATGGAGCCCGACACTGCCTGCCGGCCCTGGCCCGGAGCTTCGTAAGCGAGGCTCAACACCTGACCACCACCCTGCTGTAGATACGTAACCGTGAAGGCGTGGGTACCAGCCTGGAGACCAATGGTACCCGACTGCCACTTGCTAGCGTCATGCAGGCCATCGTTGTTCACGACCAGCGTTGAGCCGATCAGCAGCTGCGTGCCATCGTCGGAGCTCGTGTAGAACGTGTACTGACCGTCCGTCGGTACGGTGATGTAACCCGTGTAGCGGATAGCGTAGCCGTAGTCGCGCTGACGAGGATCCAGGCCGGGTGCGCCCAGCGTACCCGATTTCACTACGCTCAGGCCGTCGAAGTTGGGCAGCGAATTCCAGAAGCCCTCGTAGTATTTGTAATCGATACCAGACACCGTACCTGCGGGGTTTTCCGGCACGCGCAAGTTGGAAGTGGTAAGCGTGGGGTTGCTAGACGTCGTGGTCCGCTTCAGCGCCGAGGCCGGAATTACTTGCTTCGCGAAGTTCGGTCCGGCGTAGCTCACGTTCAGGGTTTGCCCCCCAACGCCTTGTGCGTAGGCAATGGTGATGGCGTGCGTACCGGCCTGCAAGCCAATGGTGCCCGACTTTTCGATGTAACCGTGGGTGCCATCGTTATCGACTACTTGCGTGGAGCCGATGTAGAGCTTCGAGCCGTCGTCGGAACCGGTGGTGAAGGTGTACAAACCGTCGGTCGGTACGGTCACGTAGCCCGTGTACTGCAAGCCGTAGTTGAAGTCGCGCTGACGACCGTCTAGGTTTGGAATAGCCGCGGTGCCTGTGCTAACCGGCGTCAGGTTGTTGAAGTTGGGCACCTGGGGCCAGAAGCCTTCGTAGTATTTGAAGTCCAGCCCACTGACCGTATTGGCGGGGTTCTCTGGTGCACGCAGAGACGTGCTAGGGGTTGTCCCGGAAGCCGTCCGAACCAGCGCCGAGCTTGGAATAGCTTGCTTGGTGATGTTCGGACCTAGGTAGCTCACATTCAACGTCTGGTTGCCGGCGCCTTGCAAGAACAGCACCGTGATAGCATGGGTACCAGCTTTGAGACCGATGGTGCCCGACTGCTCGCGGTATTCGTGCAGACCGTCGTTATCGACTACCTGCGTGGAGCCGATGTAGAGTTCGGAGCCGTCGTCGGAACCGGTGAAGAAAGTATAGCGGCCGTCGGTGGGTACGGTGATGTAGCCCGTGTACTGCACTACATAGCTGTAGTCGCGCTGGCGCATGCCTAGGTCGAAGGACGTTGTCACGCCGGCTTTCACGGCATTAACGCTGTTCATATCTGGGAAGCTGCTCCAGTAACCTTCGTAGTACTTATAATCCAACCCGTTGGTAGTGTTGCTCGGGTTTTCTGGATCGCGCAAGTCACCGCTAGAAGCTACGATTGTTGAGCGGCGCAAGGCAGAAGCGGGCACCGCCTGCTTCGAGATGTTCGGTCCTACGTAGCTCACGTCCAGGCTCTGGCCGCCGGTACCTTGTAGGTACGATACGGTGAAGGCGTGGGTACCAGCCTTCAGACCAATGGTGCCCGATTTCTCCACGTAGCCGTGCAATCCGTCGTTATCGACTACCTGCGTCGAGCCGATGTACAGCTTCGAGCCGTCGTCGGAGCCAGTGAAGAAGGTGTACTGACCATCGGTCGGCACCGTGATGAAGCCCGTGTATTGCAGGGCATAGTTTGTATTGCGCTGACGAGGCGTTAGCTCGAAAGCATTTGTTGTGCCCGTCTTAGTAGCCGCCAATGCGCTGAAGTCTGGAATGGTGCTCCAAGAGCCTTCCACGTACTTGTAGTCGAGACCCGCCGTCGTGGCCGTTGGATTTTCAGGGTTACGTAGGCCGCTCGTGCTGCGGCGCAACACGGCTTTAGTCACTAGCTGCTTTTGCACGCCTGGTCCCAGGTAAGACACATCCACTACCTGGCTACCTGCGCTCTGCCAGTACTCCATGCTAAAGGCGTGAGTGCCAGCTTTCAGGCCGATAGTACCCGAAGCTTCTTTCTCCTCGTGCGGACCGTCATTGTCGAGCACCATGGTCGAACCAATGTAAACCCTTGAGCCGTCGTCAGAGTTAGAGAAGAAGGTGTACTGGCCATCGGCCGGTACCGTGATAAAGCCCGAGTAGCGAATGAGGTAGCTGTAGTCGCGCTGCCGCACCCCTAGGTCAAACGAGTTGACCGTGCCGCTCTTCACGGGGCTGATCGAGTTTACGTCTGGCATCCGGTTCCAGAAGCCTTCGTAGTAATTGTAGGTCAAGCCCTCTTCCGTGTTGTCGGGATTTTCGGGCGTGCGCAGCGATGCTACCGTGGAGCCGAGGCAAGAGGCCGTGCCGACCGACGTATGGGTGACGCCCGTGATGCGGTTATCCTGCATCAGGTTGGGCGTATTGATCAGCGTCGTATTGCACACTAGCGTACCGTACGAACCAGAGTTCAGGTACACGGCGTTGGCGCAATTGATGGCCGTGTTATTCTGGAAGATAGAACCCAAAACGGCCGGAATCTTCTCGTCATTGTAACGGCTACCGCCCTGCTGGAACTGGAGGAAGTTCAGGTAACCTTCTGGGTACGAATCGTCTACGATAGCAGGTACGTTGGGCGTATGCGCCGTTAGGGTGTTGCCCCGTACTTCTAGGTTAATTACGGCCGTACCAAAGGTGTTGGCTTGCAAGTGCTGAACGGCGTGCACCCCGATGAATACGCCATTGGAGCCATCGGTACCGCTCACGTTGTTTCCCACAATCTGGTTGTTGAACATGGGCACAAACTGCTGATAACCAGCCGTTCCTTGGAAAGGCGTTAGGTCGATAGAGCCGCTGTTCGTCAGCGTGTTGTTGACGATGGCCACTTGCGACGTAGCATTTTGGTACAGCGTGATTCCCCGGCGGTTGCCTTCGAACGTGTTGCCTTCTACCAGCCAGTTGCGCGAGCCCCAGTTGAAAATAGCGTAGCGGCTGCCCGAGCTAGGTACTACGTCCCACGCCCGGTCGAGCGTCAGGGCGTTGCCGTTGCGGCTTACGATATTGCGAACCTGTCCGGCGCCGTTGCCGCTAACAATAGCCACGACGGGCTTCCGCTGGGCTTGGCCCCACCATTTACCATTGTCCTGGAGCATGTTGCCCCAAGCAGCAGTCACTGTACCAGCATCTTCGTCGGAACGACCGCCGCCGCTGCCGCCACCTTCCGCGATGATGGCTTCTCCGTCGTTGGAGTTCTGCGCCGGGCCGTTGATTACCTTGAACAGGTTGTTCATCACGGCAACGTTCTGGGCAAAGTTGAGGATCAACACGTGGTTGACCAGGTAGCTAGGATAACGGGCGCTACCGTTGCGGTAGATGCGGTTGTTCTCAAATACGCCTTCGTGGACGCCGTTCAGGTTCAAGCCGTCGACGGCGTACGTGAAGTTGTTGTTGGCCACAACGAAGTTGGTGCACCCGTTCAGCTGTATTGGGCCGTGGTAACCGGCTTTGTCGTCAACACCTTGCGTGAAATCCGAGTTGGCAATCACGAGTTTGTTGGAGTTGGCCCACCAGAGCCAGTCGCCCTGACCTAGGTCGAAGCGGATGCGTTGCATAAACACCTCCGTGCCTTGGCCCGTCATATTCTGAATCCAGAAACCCGACTCGTTCACGTTTTGTAGGCTCAAATCGGCCAATCCCCCTTGCTGCGTGTCGCCCCAAATCAGGCCCCACTTATCAGCGCTGGGCCAGCCGTAGCCGTACTTAATCGTTGTCTGGTCTTTGCCCGCACCTCGTACTACCACGCGGTTGCGCATAATCAGGCTACCACCGCCGCCAGGAGCTAGCTTATAGGTGCCTGCTGGCAGGTAAACCACTCCCCCACCGTCGTTCGCCGCTTTGTCGATGGCGCCCTGCACGGCATCCCAGTCGTTGTCGGAGCCATTACCCGACGCTTTTTTGCTCAGGCGACCATCGGTTTTTACGTTATATACGTTGCCGTAATAGTTGATTTTTGGAGCCCAGCCAACGCCGAGGTTGAAGTAGTCGGCACCCCCGTTGATTCCTTTAACGGTCTGCTCAACCGTGGTTTCTGCTCCGCGGCCGTTGCTCACGACTACTTGGTAGGTAACGCCGGCTTGCAGCGAAGTGGGCGCGTTGAATGCTAGCGTATACGCATCACTTTGGCTGGCATCTACTTGGGCGTCGCCGCCGCCTGAGCCGACGAAGCGAACCTGGGCACCACCCCCACCGAGCTGTAGATTTCGCCCGAAGAGGCGCATCCGGCCGCCCGGTGCCACTTCCGGCGAATCGAAATGATGGCCTTGGGCCTGGTTTACGTAAACACGCGGGCTGGTTTGGCCATTGTCGTCTACCCAGACCTGGTACATATTAACGCCTACGTTGCTAGGCACTTGCACCGTAGCCTGTCCTGCCATTTGAGTGAGGATAGGTACGGCTACCGGTGACGACGAGCCCGCCGTGAGGTACACCTTGGCGGTAGCGCTAAAGTTACCTTGCAAACTAATGGCTTCGCCTGGTTGAGCCGAAGGGCTCGCATTGAAAATTACGGTTTGGGCCCACGCACCTGGTGAGAAGCCGTAGCTGCCCAGCAGCGTAAGCCATGATACAAGGAAAGTAAAGCGGTTCTTCATGCAATTTTGGTTACAGATGAGTGTTGCTTCAAAACAAATTGAGCACGCGGCTAAAATTTTCCGCAGTAGGACTCTGTGACCCGAATGTCAAACCGAAATTTTTTAGTACCTAAATTTGAAATATGAAAATATGTGTTATCGGCAACTAAAATAATTCATAAAATTTATGTATTTTATTAGAAAAGTTATATCATAATTTTAATCCAACAGATGTTTGAAATGTGAAATTTAGGTGCAATAATAAGCTGATTAGTAACTAAATATGAATATTTAAATTATATTATTATACCGTATATTCAAGTAAAAACCAGTTAAATGCCAATTAAGTGCAATCAAAAAAAGGGCATATACATTGCATAAGTCATGCCGAAGTTTGGTTTGTTCCGCGACTCTTTTTTTGATAGAAAAAACCCTTCCTACCTACAGTGCAATGCGTTTTTGCACTTTACCAGAATTGATTTTTCCTAGCTCCTTTAGTAGCACGGAAATAGTCAAAACTAATCCGATAGATGCTGCGTATAACCTACGTTTTGCTGCGCCCAATAAAAGCCAAGAGCCTTTAAAACGTTACTTTCTCGCCCTTCTTAGCAGCCTTAGCCCCGCAAACCTTTGCAATGGCGCGCAGATGCTGGAAACTCGGTTCTTAAAGTACCGAGTCGCGAGTTAGCAAGCCCACAGAAGTGCAATTAGTAGCGAATATTCCAGGTTGGGTGCGCTCCTTGAAATCAAAAAAAATGAGCCTGTGCACGGCACCCGAACAACACAAACCTAACGTCTGTTGCTGTTCGGGCACTGTGCACAGGCTTAAAGTCTTATTACCAACCTGGCAATAATTTAACCTTGCATTAATATACTCGGCAGATTATCAGCTAGTAATAGCTTACTCCGACCTTAGAAGGCCCTTTATTCTACAATTAGGCGCTTGACGAGCATTCCTTGGGTAGTACCTAGGCAGATGCTATACGCACCTGGCGCAAGGGCGGTAAGCGTTAGCTCAGGGCTGCTGGCGGCTTGCTGAGCTGTCCAATTTTGCTCGCTAACTAGTTGCCCAAGCGGGTTGAGGACTCGTACGTGTACTCCCTGCCGTGCAAAGCTAGCGGGTATGAGTAGGCGTACGCTCGCGTGCGCTGGGTTGGGGTATAAGCTTACTTGGCTGGCAAGAGCAGTAGTAGTTGCCGTACCTAGGATTTGCTCCTTACGCTGGTTCAGGCGCACACTCACCGTCTTTCCCTCGTAGCTCGCGGCCACCACGTCCAACGTGCCATTGCCATCGAGGTCGGCCAGGGCTAGGTTTTGGGCCGCATAGCTGACACTTACTTCCTGCGTACCATTAAAGACCCCGTGGCTATCGTTGAGGCGCACACTCACGGTACTCATGCTATTACTGGCCGTGAGCAGGTCTAGGTCGCCGTCCCCATCAATGTCGCCGAGAACCAAGCTGTTGGGGTAAGCTCCGACGGCTACAACTTGACCCTCGTCGAAATTTCCGCCCCCCGTATTAAGGCGCACATGTACGTGGCCCTCCTGGATATTAGCCGTGAGTAGATCTAGGTCACCGTCGCCATCCACGTCGCTCAGCTGCACCCGGTAGGGTACGTTTTCGGCTAGCTCCTGCGTGCCGCTGAAAAGGCCTAGGCCATCATTAAAGCGCACACTCACTGAGTTGCTCACCTGGTTGCCCACGAGCAGGTCCAAGTCGCCGTCGGCGTCGATGTCGCCCACGGCCAGGCTGGCGGGGTAGTTCCCTACTGCCACGTCTTGCTTGCGGCTAAAAAACCCGCGGCCGTCGTTGAGCAGCACACTCACCGTGCTGGTCACGTTGGCGCTGGCCCCGTTGGCAACCAGCAGGTCTAGGTCGGCGTCGCCATCCACGTCGCCCAGAGCAATTGCCGTCAGGTTATCTTTTACGTACACCGCCTGTCCGGTGCTGCTAAAGGTGCCGGCCCCGTTGTTGAGGCATACGCTTACGGTACCACTGGCGTAGTTGGTGGTGAGCAGGTCGAGGTCACCATCGCCATCCACATCGCCCAGCACTACACTGTTGGGGTAATCCCCTACCGCAACCCGCTGGGAGCCAGCAAAATGGCCCGTGCCATCGTTCAGGCGTACACTTACCGCGTTGTTGGCGCCTTCAGCCACGAGCAGGTCTAGGTCGCCGTCCCCATCCACGTCGCCCACGGTCTGGGCCGTAACGTTGGTGCCGAGGGTCACTTCAGTACGGCCACTGAATACGCCGGGGCTCGGTATGGTTGCCGTTGTGAACTGAAAAACTTGGGGCGTGGCCGGCGTGTTTGTTGTGCTCTGGGCAGCGGCGGTGAGCGTAGCAAAGACTGTTTCGCCGGCTCTGAATTTTGTGGTAGGCGCAAACGTCAGGGTACTACCGCCTACGTTGGCCGTCCCTGTTTTTACTCCTCCTGCCTGTTGGCTAAACACTTTAAGGGCCGTTTGGGTAGCAAGCGCTTGGCTCAGGGACTGGTTGAAGGCCAGAACGACGGGCGTCGTTAGGGTCGTGGCCAAGGCATTGCGTGCTGGCGCGGTCGGACTCACCGTTAAGCTCACAACAAAAGGCATCTCGTTGCTCACCCCAGCAGCATTGGCTACCCGCACAACACCAGTCGTAGCACCCGCGGGCACAACGGCCGTGAGCTGCGTAGCAGAAACAACAATTACCTGGGTAGCAGTCACGCCTCCAAAGGTAACTGTGCTAGTGGGCGTGAAGTAAGTACCCTTAAGGCTGATACTGCCTCCCACCGGGGCGGCCGCCTTGGGCCCGGCGCTAAGAAGCGTGGGAGCAGGCAAGTGCTGGTTGAAACGCACACTGATGGCACTACTACCGCTAATGGCCGTAGCTAGGTCGAGGTCCCCGTCGCCGTCCAGGTCACCCAATGCAGCCCCAACGGCCCCAGTTCCAACAGCTACTTCCTGCGCACCGCTGAAGCTGCCTAGCCCGTTATTGAGCCGTACGCTTACGGTATTGCCCGTGCCGGCGCCGTAGTTGGCCGTTACCAGATCCAAGTCGCCATCCCCGTCGATGTCGCCGAGCTTCAGGCTAGGTCCCGCCCCTACTATCACTTCTTGCGTGCCGCTGAAAGAGCCAAAGCCATCATTGAGGCGTACGCTCACTGTGCCGTTGAAGTCGCTGCTATTGTTGCTGGTAAGCAAGTCAAGATCCCCGTCGTTATCTAGGTCGCCCAACACCAGAGTTGTCGCCACGCCGCCGACAGTTGCCGTTTGCACGACGGGGAAGCTCGCCTTTCCGTTGTTCAGACGAATGGTTACTACGTCGGCGCGCGTCACCAGCAGATCTAGGTCACCATCCGCGTCCACATCGCCTAGCACCACGTCGTTGGCGGGCCCGCCCACAACAGTACCTGCATTAAAGTGACCCTGTCCATCGTTTAGGTGTACGGTCAAGGTGCCATTGGTGCTGCTGTTGCTGGCCGCTACCAGGTCTAGGTCGCCGTCGCCGTCTAGGTCGCCGGTCGTCAGGCGCGTCAGGTTAGCACTGACGGCCACATCCGAGCCCGCGCTGAAGTGACCTTTGCCATCGTTTAGGCGCACGCTCACGCTGCCGGGCAGCGGCAGCCGCACGCCGTAGTTGGCCGTGAGCAAATCCAGGTCCCCGTCACTATCCACGTCGGCCAGCACGACTTGGTCGGGCTGGTTGCCGACCGCTACCGTCTGGTTGCCACTGAATACACCCCGCCCATCGTTCAGGCGCACACTTACAGTATTGGCGCTCGGGTTGGCCGTGAGCAAATCTAGGTCGCCGTCACTATCCACGTCGCCCATTACCACATTGTGCGGCGCGCTGGGCAGCAACACTTCCTGATTACCGCTGAAAGTGCCTGGCCCGTGGCCCGTGGCCGTCGTAAACTGGAATACCTGCGGCCGGGCAAGGGCTCCACCCGTGCTACTTTGGGCCGCGGTTGTGAGCGTAATTCCTACTGTTTCACCGGGGCTGAAACTCGTGCTAGGTTTGAAGCTGAGCGTGCTGCCGCTCACCACACCTGTCCCCGCCTTCTTACCACTGGCTACTCCGCCAAATACGTGCAGGGCTTGCTGCGTAGCCAAACCCGTATGCAGCGCTTGTTGAAAGCGCACTACAACGGAAGTAGCGCACGGCGCCGCCAAGGCGTTGCGCCCGGGCTCCAAGCCAGCCACGGCCAGCGTCTGCGCCTGTCCCGAATGGATTAGTCCCGCGCTTACGATACCAATTGTGCTTACAGTACGTGCAAACGTGGCACCCACACATAGCAAACGGCGAGTAGTAGTGGCGGCACTCATATCAATGTAGAAATAAACGACTAGGGAAAAGCATTAAATCAGGCTAATGCTAGTGGTCTTCAGCGGAGTAGTACCCTCGGACGAAAATGGAGAAGGCTGGCTGAAAAGGCTGGCAGTAGGATGAATTGATGATACAAATGTAGTAATTACTATATATATACGCATATCGTCTTTGTATTATCATACGTATTTTACAATATTCTTTATAAAGTACCAGTTTCAGTGCTTCATCTGTTGCTACCTATTCCTGATGAGCTATTTTTCACGGCGCTAAGAGCAGATGGTACACGCTGTACTAGCTCTTAGCTACCGCGCCGAAATGCCTCCCCTCGCTAGGTTGCCCGGCACAAAAAAGGCTTACAACCGCTTGTAAGCCTTTTTGAAGCTGGTTTATCTACGCTTTACGCTCACGGATCTACGACTACATCAACCCGCACATTGAGGGCGCTACTAAAGCCGACATTCAGCCGGATCATAACGCCTCCATTGTAAGGAGCAACGTTGTAAACCAGCATGGGCGCATTGCCAATAAACCGGTTCTGGTTCGGATCGGTGTTGTACTCACTGATGGACGCCACCACCCGTGAGCTGGAGCGGATGTTTGGGTGGCCACAGTTCAGAACAACCGTTCCGGACCCGCGCCAGGTATAATAGGTGGAGAACGAGGCGGCGCTTAGTTCGGACGCCCCTTTTTTGGCCGTTTCAGGCTCGCCGGATTTGGCGGTTTCAATTTTTGCGGGCAAGTTGCTCCCAGCCTTAATGACTTCGGGGACAACCGCTTTGGCTTCTAGTGTTTCCATAGAATTCTTACAATGAGAGGATTAAAGATGAGTTGCACTGTGGGCCGGCTGCGGTAACCAAACCCGTTATTCTTCACTTAGCGAGGTAGATAAATCCAACTATAGAGGCAGGAAGCTGGCAGCACCCTACCTGGTAGTGCTATTGTGCAGGCAGAGGCGAGCCGCTTACACTTCCACTATCACTCCTAGGGTGTGGGTCTCGGGGCTAAACCAAGGGTCGCCCATTACCACGTTGACCGTGGCTTGCCCAGGCTGAAGGGCCCGCAGCAGCACGGTGCCGGGAGCCCCCATGGGCGACAAAACGGTGCCGGCCGCCTGCAGCAGGCCAGGCTGATAGGCGCCGAGCATTTCCAGTACGTCATCCCCTGTTTGCACGTAGCCCCCACTCGCTTGCAACACGAGCACGTCGCCGGGGCTAAGCGTGATTTGCGAGGGCAGTTCCGGCAAGCTCTGGGTATCGATCAGTCGGGCCATGGGACGGGAGAAGAGTGGCTTCAATGGTAGCGTCGCGCTCAGCATCCGGTACATCCTCCGCTTCGTCCCAATCCGTTGTATCCACGGCTAGCTCGAGGTGGTCGGCCAGGGCTGGTTCGGGCGTTAAGCCAAGCAACGGCTTGGGATAAATCTTCCCAGCGAAGGCATAATCGGTCGTGTTGATATCCACGCCTCCCGTGATGGGTTTGCCGTCTTTGGTGATGGAGCCCGGCAGCTGATAACACATAATAGAGGTTTGGTCGGCGGGCGTGCCCATGATGGACTGGTCGTTGAGCGGGGTCAGCACCTGTGCATCGACGGTGGCTTTATCCCAGCCCTGGGTTTTTAGGAAGTAGAGGTAGGCTTTCTGCGGGTCGATGCGGCTTACCAGCTCCTTGCGCATGTGTTCGTGCGGAAAGCCCAGGGTGTGCCCCGTCTCGTGACGCACCACGCGTCTGAACTCCGACTCAGGGGTGTTCATGGTGAAGCCTTGCAGGTTCATGGTGGGCCGATTTTTCGGAATCAGCGTGATGTCGGTACCTAGGTACGACCAGTAGCCTCCGGCCCCGCGCGCGATGCGCACCGTGCCCACGCCCGTCGTTTCTACAAAGGAGATGCACGTGGTTTTGGCCCAGGCGTTCATATGGCTCACGATGCGTGCCCGCAGATCAGCCGGCGTGGCTTCCATGAAGCTGACCGTGAGCCGACGCGGAGAGGGGCCCCAGTACTTACTCACTACTATCGTCAGGAATTGCGGGTGAAAATCGGTCGGCGCTTTCAGCTCCGCCAGCCGCCCCAGCACGGGACCATTCACGGGGTTCACCCGCCTGGCCGTTTCGGCGGCTAGCTTTGCCAGCCGCGGCGGCACCGATTTGATGCTGCACCCTAGCTGCTCCGGCGGCAGGCCTTCATCGGCGCTAGGCTCTTCCTTGGGGCTTGCGGCTAACGGGCCCTCCTTGCCGGTGATGCAGCTCAGTACTCCCTCGATTTTTAGGAGAGCCTCGCGCAGCTGCCTTTCATGGTCGTTCTTCTCTTTCATGCTGCTAACTAATAATCGTATTGTTTGCTAATGATTTGATGATGAGAAGTTACCCTTATTTCGAGCCCACGTCAATCGCATATTGATGTGGTTAGCTGCGGCCGGGTTCAGCTTACTAGTCGCTGCAATAGCTGTTACTTGCCTAGGTTTTATTCTGCTTCTTTCCTACCTGCCCCACGTTCTTGGCTCATTCCATTCCTACCTATGTTCCGGAAGGCTATTTGCGGCACTTCATGCCAGCACCCGGACCTTTACAGTCTTTATTATCGGCGCAAGCCGAGCAGTTCTTTATTGTGCCCGTGGAGCAGATGTATCCGCTCTTCCCGCAGGCGTTGCCGCCAGCCCGGTCTACGGCGCACTCATGCGTTTACCTGACCTCTGGCTCTGCTCGCATGAGCATTGGCCCCGATGCGTACACAATCGGGCCGCACGAAGCCTTATTGGTGCGAGCTGGGCAAGTTTATTCCTTTGGGCCGGGCGATGTCAACACGGGGTACGTCTGCCATTTTCACGACGATTTTCTGGTGAGCAGCGAAAGCCGTGAGACGTCCATGGTATTTAGTTTTCTGCACTCCTGGGGCAGCCCCGTTATTTCGCTGGGCCCGGACAATGGCTTGTTTGCCGGGCAAGTGCTGGGGCGGCTGCGCGCCGAATACCAGCTGCATCAGCTCCGCCACCCCGAGCTGGTGCGGGCTTACCTTCTAGCCTTGCTGCACGAGTTGCACCGGGCCTACGCGACCAACGAGCCTGCGTCGCTCAGCACTGCCGCGGTTATCACTAACCGCTTCAAGCAGCTCCTAGCTAGCTCCCTGGCCACGACGCACCGGGTGAGCGACTACGCCGACCAGCTGCACATCACGCCCAATCACCTAAGCAAATGCGTGCGGAGCGTAACGGGAAAGGCCCCAGCGCGGTGGATTGAGGAGAGTATCGTACTGGAAGCCAAGGTGCTGCTGTTTCAAACGGCATGGAGCGTGGGAGAAGTTGCCCTGGCCGTCGGCATCCCCGATGCATCGTACTTCAGCCGGCTGTTCAAAAAGCACGTTGGCGTAACCCCACTGACGTTTCGCAAACGGATAGAATTGTCCTGATTTCGGCTTGGTACGTGCTAACGCTGCACTGCGCCAGGTTGGACCTTTGCCAGCACAATCAACGCCAACCGTATGCTTTCTTATTCTTTTCCTGCTGTGCACTTGCTGGATGCCGCCACGGCCGTAGTTGTGGCAGGTGTTTTCATTGCTCTTGCGTCGTTGCTGCGGGAGCCAGCTCGCCAACGTTTCATGGCCATCCTAGTGGCCGGGGCGGGGGCGGCACATCTCAACGGTGGCCTAGGTGGCTGGGAGTTCGCCTTCGCAGCACTAATGACGTACTGCGCTTACCGCGGTCTGCAGCAGTACGCCTTCATCGGGGTAGCCTGGTTGCTGCACACGGCCTGGGACGTGGCTCATCATTTCTACGGTACGCCCATCATAGCCTTTGTGCCCACCTCTTCGGCACAGTGCGCTATCTGCGACGCCCTGCTTGCCACTTGGTTTTTCAACCAAGCACCGTCCGTCTACGGCTGGTTTCAGCGGGCTCCCCATCGCTTAGCGTAGCAACGATGTATGCGCTTTTACTTACGCTGCACTCCCTGTTTCGGTGGGTGGTGCTAGCGGGCTTGCTGCTCGGCCTAGGTCGGGCGTACCGGGGGTGGCTAGGTCGTCGGGCGTTTACCCGGCTCGACAATACCGTGCGGCACACCGTTGCCACGCTGGCCCACGTGCAGCTGATGCTCGGGTACGGACTCTACTTCGCGAGTCCGCTAGTGCAGGCCTTTCACCTGCGCGACACGGAGCACGCACCTACGGCCCTGTTTTTTGGCTTTCAACACGTAGCCACCATGACGGTAGCCATTGTGGTACTCACTATCGGTTCGGCCCTGGCCAAGCGCCGCACAACCAGCGAGGAGCAATTTCGCACGATGGCCCTGTGGTTCACGGCCGCACTGCTGCTGATACTGCTCGCTATTCCGTGGCCGTTTTCCCCTTTCGCCAGTCGTCCTTATTTCCGCTTCTAACCTGCTGCTATGTTCTCTTCTCCTATCCAGCGCCTCCGCCTGCTTGGCTTTTGCGAGGGTGCCTCCTTGCTGCTGTTGGTCGGTGTGGCCGTACCGCTGAAATATTTTTACAGCGACCCAACGCTTGTGCGGGCTCTCGGGCCTGTACACGGCTTGTTGTTTCTGCTCTTCGTGCTCAATACGCTGCGGGTTGGGGTCGAATACCAGTGGCGCTTTGCCACCACTACTTGGAAAGTCCTGCTGGCCTGCGTTATCCCATTCGGCACCTTCTACGTGGACCGCAAGATTCTGGCGCCCATGCAGCGCAAAGAGCACGACAAGCAAGCCTTTATTAAAAAGCCAAGCTAGGTCACTGGTACGCTTTGCTTCTTCGCCGTAGCCGCCTACCCGGCTACCGCGCTCAGCGGCACCGGATGCAAAATCAAAAACACCAATTCCCGCAGAATCTCACCATCCGTCATGGAGCCGCTCTCGATGCCTTTGCTTTGCAAATCGGCGCGGCGGAGCAGGTGGATAATATCGCGGGTGCGCTCGGCGCTGTAGTTGCGCTGCGCCAGCTGGTAGTCCTTCTGGGCGAAGCTGTTGGCAATACCTAGCTTCTTGTAATCGGCATCGGAGGGGTTAGCATGCTGATGCAGCACCAGCAGCTTCGTAAAAAAGCCGAAGAGCAGCGTCAGGTTCGGGATAAGCGGATTGGCTTTCGGGTTGGCTTCGAAATAGAGCAGGATGCGGTTGGCTTTCAGTACGTCGCGCTGCACGAGGGCCCGCTGTAGCTCAAAGATGTTGTACTCCTTGCTGATGCCCACCAGCCGCTGCACCAAGTCTTCGTCGATGGACTGGCCCGGCTTCAGGTTGAGCAGCAGCTTATCCACCTCATTCGTGAGCCGACCTAGGTCGGAGCCAATGTATTCGGCCAGCATGGCCACGGCCTGCCCCGTGATCTGCTGCTGTCGGCTGCGCACGTAGCTCGTGAGCCAGGCCGGCACCTGGTTGTCATAAATCTTCTTACTGGTGAGCACCACGGCCTTGTCGGCCAGCAGCTTGCCTAGCTTTTTGCGCGAGTCGAGGGTTTTGTTTTTGTAGCCCAACACGAGCACCGTGCTAGTCAGCGGATTTTTGAGGTAAGCTTCCAAAAATGGCCACGCTTTCTCGCTCTCTAGGTCGGCGATACCCTGCGCTTCCTTCACAATGACCACTGAGCGCTCGGCCATCATCGGGAAGCGGCGCGCTTGCCCGAGGATGGTGGCTACGTCCGTATCCTTGCCGTAGAGCACCACCTGGTTGAAGCCCCGTTCGTGCTCGGGCAGCACTGTTTGCTCCAGGGTGCTGGTCACCAAATCAATATAGTAGGGCTCCTCCCCTTGCAGGAAGTACACGGGCGCAAACTGCCGCTGGCGCAGCTGCTGCAGAATTTCGTCGGCGGAAAGAGTCAAGAGAGTAACTGAGTAGCTGAGTAACTGAGTAAGGCGCTGAACAAAGCATCCACACTCCGATAAGCAAAGGTATCATTGCAGCTTTTACCTTTGTTACCGAAAAGGTCTGGCGAATGGTTTCTTTCGCCTACTCAGTTACTCAGTTACTCAGCTACTCAGTGAATTTACTCGACGAACTCCGCTGGCGCGGAATGTTTCACGATATGATGCCCGGCACGGCCGAGCACTTAGCCGCCAACCAGCCAATTACCGGCTATATCGGCTTCGACCCGACAGCACCCTCGTTGCACATTGGCAACCTAGCTACTATTATGCTGCTGGTGCACTTGCAGCGCGCCGGGCACCGCCCGATGGCGCTCGTAGGCGGGGCCACGGGTATGATTGGGGACCCCTCGGGCAAGTCGGCCGAACGTAACCTGCTGGATGAAACCACGCTGCGCGCCAACCAAGAAGGCATCCGCAAGCAGCTGGAGAAGTTTATTGAGTTCAACGACTCGCCCACGGGCGCGCTCATCGTCAACAACTACGACTGGTTCAAGGATTTTGGTTTCCTGCAATTCCTGCGCGATGTGGGCAAGCACCTCACCGTGAACTACATGATGGCCAAGGACTCGGTAAAGCGCCGCATCAGTGGCAATGAGGACTCCGGCGCGGAAGGCTTGAGCTACACCGAGTTTACCTACCAGCTACTGCAAGGCTACGACTTTTTCCACCTCTACCAGAACCTAGGGTGCACCCTGCAAATGGGGGCCTCCGACCAGTGGGGCAACATCACCACCGGTACTGAGCTGATCCGCCGCCTCACCAACGGCGAAGGCAAAGCCTACGCCCTCACCGGCCAGCTTATCACCAAAGCCGACGGCACGAAATACGGCAAGAGCGAAACTGGCACCGTGTGGCTCGACCCCACCATGACCTCGCCCTACCAGTTCTACCAGTTCTTCTTGAATGCCGCCGACGCCGACGTGCCCCGCCTCATCCGGGTATTTACGCTGCGCAGCCAGGAAGAAATTGAAGCCCTAGAAGCCGAGCACGCCCAGGCTCCGCACCTACGCATTCTGCAGAAAGCCCTGGCCCAAGACGTAACGACCCGCGTACACTCCGCCGAAGCCTATGAGGCCGCGTTGGCAGCTTCGCAGGTCTTGTTTGGCGGGGGCGACCTAGCTAGCCTCGACGAAGCGACGCTGCTCGACGTATTTGTCGGCGTGCCGCACCTGCGCTTGCCCCGCGCCGAAACAACCGACCTGAACGTTTCCGTGCTGCTCAGCGAAGCTACCAATCAAGCTATTCTGCCCTCACGGGGAGAGGTTCGCAAGCTCATCAAAGCCAATGGCCTCAGTGTGAACGGCAACAAGCTTACCTCCCCAGAAGCGTCCGTAACGGAGCTGTCCTTGCTCCACGACAAGTATCTGGTCGTCAAGAAGGGCCGCAAAGACTACTACCTAGTCGAGCTTACCTAAACCACGGACTCCGACTACTTTGTCTGGTTTCTGCGAATTTTGTAAACGTACAGAGCATAGCGGTGCATAATAAATAAAAAAGCCTCACCAGTTGGTGAGGCTTTTTGCGTAGATATCGTCCACAAAATCCGCGGAATCCGAAAAATCCGTCGAATCCGTGGTCCCGATTACTTTTTCTTTGCAGCAGGTGCTTTTTTGGCGGCGGCAGGAGCAGCAGCTTTCTTCGCTGGAGCGGCTTTCGGAGCGGCTTCCTCGCCACCCGAGCTGTTCTTCATGTCTTGCACTTCAGCACGGATCTGCTGAGCCATATTCTTCAACTCCTGCATGCCCTTGCGTACACGGGTACCAGCGGCGGAGTTCTGCTTGTCGTAGAACTTCTCGAAGTCGCCTTCCAGTGACATTACAAGGTCCTTGAGTTTACCAAAATTGTTCATTTGCGGGGGGTTGTTGGGTGTGAAACAATGCTTTTGTCGGGGCCTAATATACTGGGATTTCAAATACAAGCAACTCTTAAACTTTTTTTTAAAAGCGCGTATCTAGCCCGTAAAGGGCGATTTTACCCACTTAGCACCTAGCTTACCCCCCGCCCCTTGCTCATTACTCAATTGGAATTATACAAAAAACGCCAGCAACCTAGGCAGGTGCTGGCGTTTGAATACACAGTAGTTCGAGTACGGCGGAGCGCTACACGCTCACCTGGTTTTTGGAGTACAAGCCCTTGTCCAGTTTGGCTGCAATGGCTTCAAAAGCCGTAATTGTTTCCCGCACATCTTCCAAGGTGTGCGAAGCTGTCGGAATCAAGCGGAGCATGATCACGCCCTTCGGAACAACCGGATATACCACGATAGAGCAGAAAATACCGTGATTTTCACGCAAATCGAAGGTAATTTGGGTAGCGTCGGGGATTTCGCCGTTCAAAAACACAGGCGTAACCGGCGACTCGGTAGTACCGATGTTGAAGCCTTTCTCGCGCAAACCGCTCTGCAGGGCCCGCACAACGGTCCAGAGATTTTCCTTTAGCTCCGGCTGAGTGCGTAGCAGTTCTAACCGCTTTAGCGCGCCCACTACTAATGGCATGGGCAACGATTTGGCGAAAATCTGGCTCCGCATATTGTAACGCAAATATTCAATTACGTTTTCCGGGCCAGCGACGAAGGCACCGATGCTCGCCATAGACTTTGCAAACGTCGAAAAATAGAGGTCAATGCCGTCTTGCGCGCCCTGTTCCTCGCCCGTTCCGGCGCCTGTAGCGCCCATGGTGCCGAAGCCGTGGGCATCATCCACGAACAAACGGAACTGATATTTCTCCTTTAAGGCCACAATATCCTTGAGCTTGCCCATGTTGCCCGACATGCCAAACACGCCCTCAGTAATTACCAAGATACCGCCGCCCGTTTCGTTGGTCATACGGGTAGCGCGCTGGAGTTGGGTTTCCAGCTTCTCCATGTCGTTGTGTGGGTACACGAAGCGCTTGCCCGCGTGCAGGCGTACGCCGTCGATGATGCAGGCGTGCGACTCAGCGTCGTACACAATCACATCGTGGCGGTTCACAATGGCGTCAATAATCGATACAACACCTTGGTAGCCGAAATTAAGCAGCATGCACTCTGGCTTCTTCACGAAATCAGCCAGCTCGCTTTCAAGTTGCTCGTGCAGGTTGGAGTTACCGCTCATGATGCGCGCGCCCATGGGCAGCGCCATGCCGTATTGGGCTGCACCGTCTACGTCGGCCTTGCGCACCTCCGGGTGGTTAGCCAGACCTAGGTAATTATTCAGGCTCCAGGTGAGAACCTCTTTACCGCGGAAAATCATGCGGGGCTTAATTTCACCTTCCAGCTTAGGAAATGTGAAATAGCCGTGCGCGTAGTGCGAGTGGCTGCCCAACGGGCCGCGGTTGGAGGCAATCTTGTCAAAAAGATCCACGGAGGAACAAGTTAGATGTGAATGTAAAACGGGCTAGATAGTGAGGCTTCTAACCACTCCGCCAACCATAAGGTTATGCGAAAATGTTTTCAAAGTTATGTAAAAGCCGCAAAGGTAACCGCCCGCTGCGTGGCTTCCAAGTTGCCCTTGGGAGACTAGGTCGATGAAAACGACCGCTCCATCTAATTGCCAGCAGCTCGCGACCCGGCGCCCCAGTTACTGTTCTTGGGGGCGCCTATCGTAGGGCGTACACTTTTCTCTCTTACAAGTACGCATATTTGCGCTTCTACTGCCTAGCTAATTTCCACCCATGAAAGAAATAAAAAAGCTGCTGGTTGCGAATCGGGGCGAAATTGCGCTCCGCGTACTGCGCTCGGCCCGGGAGATGGGCCTGCAAACGGTAGCCATTTACAGCGAGGCCGACCGCAACGCCTTGCACGTGCGCTACGCCGACGAGGCCGTGTGTGTGGGCCCACCCGCCTCTGCCGAGAGCTACTTGCGCGGCGACAAAATCCTTGAAGTGTGTCGCCAGCTTGGCGTCGATGCCATTCACCCCGGCTACGGCTTCCTATCGGAAAATGCCCACTTTGCCCGCCAAGTGCAGCAAGCAGGTCTGGTCTTCGTTGGGCCTTCGCCGGAGGCCATGGAGCTGATGGGCTCGAAGCTCGCGGCCAAGCAGGCCGTTTCGCAGTATGGTATCCCGATGGTTCCGGGTACTGAGGAGGCCATTTCCGACGTGGAGGCCGCCAAGCAGGTTGCCCGCGAAGTAGGCTTTCCAATTCTGATCAAAGCCTCAGCCGGCGGCGGTGGCAAAGGCATGCGCGTCGTGAATGCCGAAACTGAGTTTGAGGAACAGATGCAGCTAGCTGTGTCCGAGGCTACTAGTGCTTTCGGCGATGGTGCTGTCTTTATAGAAAAGTACATCGGCGCGCCACGCCACATCGAGATTCAGGTGCTCGGGGACGAGCACGGCTCAATCCTGCACTTGTTTGAGCGCGAGTGCTCTATTCAGCGGCGCCACCAGAAGGTTATAGAGGAGGCACCCTCCTCGGTGCTTACGCCGGAACTGCGCGCCGCCATGGGCCAGTGTGCCGTTGATGTGGCCCGCGCCTGCAACTACACGGGTGCCGGCACAGTGGAATTTTTGCTGGACGAAAACCACAACTTTTATTTCCTGGAAATGAATACCCGCCTCCAGGTCGAGCACCCCGTTACGGAGCAGATAACGGGCCTCGATCTGGTGAAGGAGCAAATCAAGGTGGCGCAAGGGCTGCCGCTCAGCTTTGGGCAAGCCGACCTCAAGATTCAGGGCCACGCCTTGGAGTTGCGGGTATATGCCGAAGACCCCGCCAACAATTTCCTGCCCGACATTGGCACGCTCACCACGTACGTGCGCCCGCAAGGCCCCGGCGTCCGCGTCGACGACGGGTTTGAGCAGG
Source organism: Hymenobacter crusticola (assembly GCF_002154225.1). Lineage (GTDB taxonomy): Bacteria > Bacteroidota > Bacteroidia > Cytophagales > Hymenobacteraceae > Hymenobacter > Hymenobacter crusticola. The sequence goes on along the minus strand of NZ_MTSE01000003.1, from coordinate 412,144 downwards.
GCATGGATATTCCCATCTATTACGACCCAATGATTGCCAAGCTCGTCACCTTCGGGCAAGATCGCACCGAGGCCATTGCCCGCATGCTGCGCGCCATCGACGAGTATCAGATTACGGGCATCCAGACGACGCTGCCATTTGGGCGTTTTGTGCTACAACACCCAGCTTTCGTAAGCGGTCAATTTGATACTAACTTTATCCGCGACCATTTCACTCCGGCCGACCTAGCTCCGGCTCCCGACGAAGAAACGCTCAAGCTCGCGGCCGTATTCACGGCGATGCTGCTAGAAACGAAGAAGCCACAAGCCACTCCCGCCGAAAGTGAGCCTGCCGGCACCTCCTCGGCCTGGCGCCGCAATCGGCTTGGTCTGCGCTGATAGCAGGAGCAAGCGAAATACAAAAAGTTACTGTGCTTATTATGAAAACGTTGAGCTAACTTGCTACGCGTAAAGAGCGGCCTTCTTACGTTAAATAAGAAGGTCGTTTTTCGTTATAGGCGCGGCAGGCCCGGGGTAAGTACTCAACAGCAGAACTCCTATTCTTTTTGACAGGACTTTTCCCATTATGATAATGCATTAACCCTAGGCCTATCTGGCGTTACATTTGATACCGTATCACTAAACGCGTTAGCACTTTCACCACTCTAGCGCCGGAATAACTTCTCCGCTGAGTTGCAGCACAGACACGTGAGTAGGCTTGCTGCAACTCAGCGTTCAGGAGTAACACTGGCACCGCACGTCAGTTCGTGAGCTTGTGGCTGTGTGGGGGCAAGTGTCCCTCCCTGGTTCCTGAGTTGAGTAGCTAGGCAGGTACGAACAAAGTGACTATGCTGATTTTTACATGCTTACCAGAGGTTTCCTATGTCTATGCTTCCCGCTGACGATGCTTGTGTCGCGCAGTTAGCAGTTGAAAAATCCCGCCGCGTACAAGCCGAAGCTGCCCTAACGGCCGCCGAAGTTCGCATTGCTGCCCTCGAACAGCAGCTAGCTACTACCAGGAGCGCAGCGCAGCGGCATCACCATCAGTTAGTTGCTTTTGCGCGGCACTCACGTACCGGCTTGGCCTTGGTTGATCAGGAAGGGCGCATTGAGTTTATCAATGAGTCATTTCGGGAATTATTCGACTTGGCACCAGAACCGGCAACGGCAGAAACCTACCCACCTACCCCACCGCACACGGCCTCCATCGCGGATGCTTTGCAAGCCTCTGCTACGTTTGGAACTCGTGGCTACGCGCAACACCAATCCGGCCAAACTGCGCTTCTAGGAGAGCTTACATTAGCCGCTGGCCGCGTGATAGAAATTGACTACCTGGTTCCGAACCAGCCCCAGGCCGGGCGTCTCATTTGCTGCCGGGAAGTGACGGAACATTATCAGCAAGAGACGCAGCTGCGCACGCTAGCCTATATTCTTGAGCAGCACCCGAACCCGATCTTGCGGCTTACCAGCACAGGCGAGGTGCTTTACGCCAATACCGCCGCCGCTCCGCTCACCCACCTCTTGACGGCCGATGAGCAAGATGCTGCCCGCCAGCAGCTATTGACCTTAGTCCGGGAGGCCCTCACGACGGAAGGCTCTCATGAGCGGGAGCTAGCATTAGCGGAGCAGTATTATTTGATTACGGTACTAGCCGAGTCAACCGAAGCATACGTTACGCTCTACCTAACCGATATCACGGCGCGGCGGCAGGCCGAACAAGAACTAGCCAACCAGCGCACCTTCTACGAGATGGTGCTAGAGCAGGTACCGGCGGGCGTGGCCGTCTTCGACGCCGAGCATCGCTACTTGTTCGTGAACCCTGTACTAGAGCCTGATCCGGCGGTACGCGCTTGGCTCATTGGCAAAAATAACTTCGAGGCGTGTGCCTACCGGCAGCGCCCTTACGACATAGCTGAGCAGCGGCAGAATCACTTTTTGCAAACGCTGCGCGAGCGGCAGGAAGTAACGTGGGAGGAAACTATTCCGCATGCCCTGCTAGGTAGGCGGCGTTTGCTGCGTTGCTACCGCCCCATTATGGCCCCCGATGGGGCAGTGCAGCTCATTATCAGTTCGGGACTCGATATTACCGAGAGTCATCAGGCCAAAATGCAGGTGGCCGAACAGCGACTCTTCATGCAGCAATTAGTGGATACCATTCCGAGTATGCTGTGTGTGCTGAACTCGGCAGAGAATATCTCTTTCTCCAACGCTGCCTTCCGCAACTTCTTTCAGCGTAGCCCCTTGAGCTCCGCTGATCAGCATAAGGAGACACCGGAGTACAAGCAATTTGTGGCCTGGAACCGCCAGGTCTTGGAGCAGCAATGCGTTATCACGGCCGAGTTGCCGCTGCCGTTGCAGGGGGGAGAAATTCGGTATTTCCAGATGGACAAACGGCCGTTACGCCAGCCAGACGGCTCGGTGTCTGTACTCACGCTGCACACGGACATCACCGATTTCAAGCGCTTGCGTCAGCAGGCAGAGCGTCGCGAAAAGCAATACTACGACCTCGTCTATTACTCACAAGCCCTGATCTGCACGCACGATCTACAGGGCACTATTCTGTCGGTTAACCCGGCTATCGAACGATTGCTGGGAGCTCCCGCCAACCGTTTGGTTGGCAGAAACCTTCGCGATGCCTTGCCACCAGAGCACCGCGCCGACTTCGACGCCTACCTAAACGGCGCTAGTCAGCCGCAACCAAGCGTGATGACCATTCTGACGACTAAAGGCGAAAAGCGTTACTTACATTACTACACGTATCAAGTTACGGAAGCCGGCCAAGAATCTTATGTAGTTGCCTCGGGCTACGACATCACACCCGGCGTGCGGGCCGAGCGGGCACTCCAACAAGCCAAGAAAGAAGCCGAAGAAAACGCCCGGGCTAAAGAATCCTTCTTGGCCCGTATGAGCCACGAAATCCGAACGCCACTGAATGGGGTGCTAGGTATGGCGGCCCTTCTGGCTAAAACGCCGCTGAGCCAGACGCAGCAGGAGTACCTAACCACCATGGAGCAAGCCGGTCAGCATTTGCTGGCCTTGGTCAACGATGTGCTCGACATGGCCAAAATCACCACCCAACATTTGCAGCTCGAACAAGCGGCTTTCGACCCAAACGTGGTATTGCAAGGCGTGCGGCAAACGTTGGCGAACCTAGCAGAGCACAAAGGGTTGCGCCTGACGACGGAGTACCTGCCCGATAGTTCACCCGCTGTGCTTGGCGACGCGTATCGCCTGCGGCAGGTTTTGCTCAACTTGGTCAGCAACGCTATTAAGTTTACGGAGCAAGGTACTGTGCACCTAGGTGTCGCCATTCAGCAAGAAACACCGCAGGCGCTCATGCTCCGCTTTTGGGTCCAGGACACGGGCATTGGGATTTCCCAGGAGCAGCAAGAATCAATTTTCGATGCCTTCACCCAGGCTAGTAGCGAAATCAGCCGCCGCTTTGGCGGGACGGGGCTAGGCCTGGCCATCAGCCAGCAACTGGTGCAACACATGGGCGGCACGCTGGCCTTGTGCAGCGCGCCGGACCAGGGCAGTACCTTTTCCTTCACCCTTACACTGCCCTGGGCCGACGTCCTGGCCCCAACACTCAAGCAATTGCCCGCCAACGAAGTAGTGAACTACGAAGCATTGCGCGGCCTGCACGTATTGCTGGCGGAAGACAATCTGGTAAACCAGTGGATTGCCGTTGTGATGCTCGAGCACTGGGGCGTGCGCGTGGAGGCCGTTGGCACGGGCACCGATGCCCTAGCCCGGCTTCAAACCACACACTACGATGCGGCTATCCTCGACATTCAAATGCCGGGCCTGAGCGGCGTGGAGGTAGCTACGGCCATTCGGCAGCAACCGAACCCAGCGCACGTTGCCATCCCACTGATTGCCTTAACAGCCAACGCATTCGAAGCTGATCTGACAAAGTACCTGGCGGCTGGCATGAGTGCCTGCCTGACCAAACCCTTCGAGGAGGCGGCGCTCGGCCAACTCCTGATTCAGCTCACAAAAGAGCAATTCAGGGCCAGCGAGTAACAGGCCTAGGTCGATAGAAGGTAAGTAGTGGGCAGTTGTGCGGCCTAGGTTACATCATCAACTTGTAGCCTAGGCCGCGCACATTTACAATTTGTAGCTGCGGATCGTGGCGGAGATACCGCCGCAGCCGGGTGATAAAAACATCGAGGCTTCGGCCGTTGAAGAAATTGTCGTCGCCCCATAGGCTTTGCAGCACGGTGGCCCGCTTTAGCACTTGGTTGCGCTGGTCGTAGAGGCAGCGAAGGAGCTCGGCTTCGCGGTGGGTCAAGACCTTCGCCTGCCCCTGATGGTACAGGCGCTGCTTCGCATGATCAAACTGGTATTGGCCGATAATCAGGATGGCTGGCGCGGCCACTACGGGCGCGGCCTGACCGAGTCGCGCTTTGATGCGCACAATCAGCTCATCAAGGCTGAAAGGCTTCTTCAGATAATCGTTGCCACCTAGCTCGAAGCCGCGCACCACGTCGGCCGACTGCGAGCGGGCCGTGAGGAAAAGAATAGGCACCGTGGTATTTTCCCGCCTAATCAGCTTGGCCAGCGTGAAGCCGTCAAGATGCGGCATCATCACGTCCGTCACCACCATGTCGGGACATTGCTGCTGAAACAGGGCGAAGCCCTCTTGCCCATCGGCAGCGTAGCGCACCGTGAACCCACGCACTTCCAGGCTATCTTTCACAATCATCCCTAGCGCAAGTTCGTCTTCAATAAGTAAGATAGTGGGCATAGAACTCTTAAAGCAAGAATTTAGAAGCCAGGAAGTGCGGCGGGGCGAGTGTTACAACGAATGCGGCTCATGCTAATAGGTTGGCAGCCATAATGAAAACTCGCTGCCGCTGTTCGGGGCACTGCGCACGGCTACTTGGCCGCCGTGGCGCTCTATCACTTGGCGCACATAATACAGCCCGAGGCCAAAGCCTTTGACGGGGTGCAAATTGCCGGTAGGCACGCGGAAAAACTGATCAAAGATGTTAGGCTGATAGCTTTGTGGGATACCGATGCCGTTGTCATGCACAGCAAGCCACCAGCCATTTTCGTCATGGCTGCCACGAATGTCAATTGTTACTTCTTGCTCACCTGAGTACTTAATCGCATTGTCAATCACGTTGTTGATCACATTGCGCACGTGCAGCCTGTCCATCAGCACGGAGTCCGTCGGGGCAATATCTACTGTAAAGTGCACGGGTTTGGTTGCTTTCATTTGATAATGCGTTACCAATTCCTGCACCAGCTCAGCAGGATGCACAGATTCAAGTTTGAGAGCTAGATCCTGCCGCTCCTCTACGGCAATATTGAGCACCTTTTCTACCAAATCGGACAAGCGCTGTAGTTCATTACTAGCTATTTTTAAGTAGGCTTTTCCCCTATTCGGGTCGTTCAGGGCACCGAAGTTCTGCAACGCTTCTACCGCAGCCGACACCGTGGCTAACGGGGTCTTTAGCTCGTGGGTCATGTTGTTGATGAAGTCATTTTTGACGTCGGCTAGCTTTTTCTGGCGGAAAATGGTGTTCAGCATCAGCACGAAGCAGCCGGTAGTGAGACCAAGTAGTGCCACCGAGCCAGCCAGCAGCCCTCCCATACGCCGCAAGATCTGGAAGGAGGGCGTCCGGAAGGCAGCCTGCACATTCCAACCACTGCGCGGATGTAGCATTGTGAGCGGCACTAGTTGTGAACGCAGCCCATACTCGGCCGGGGCCTCCATTTTGGGGCCATAACCATCAGTGGGACGCGCTAAGTCTAGGGTATCTAGTACAAAGTCGGCTTCGGTGTCCCGGCTGTGCAGCTCGGCGTAGTAGTTAGCTTTCAACTGACCTAGGTCGATCGTGGGTACTGGAACAGGACCTGGCTTTAACATCTGGATGCGCCGAATAATGAATTTCTCAAAATTGGCAGCGCTTCGGGTAGCGATATCGTTAGAACTATGCTTTAGTGCACCAAACTGATTTGAAGGGTTTCCTTTAAGTGAATGCTGATCGGTTACGCGTTTCTCATCGGGACGTGCGTCATATGGAAGCCTCGATAGCTGAAGCTGCTGCCGCAGCACCACGGCCCGTAGCGCTTCGTTGGTCGTGCGCACAAATTGGCTGGAGGCTAGCTCGTAGGTGTTATAAAGCCAGTAGACCTGAAACCCATTGATGCCCAAGATACACAGTGCTATCAGCCAGAAAATAGAACGGATGCGTGTTTTCATGAGGCAAGGCGAGTGGGAAGGGATACCTAGGCCGAAAGTACGGCCCAGCTCACGTGCCGACGAATGCGTTAACACTCTTTAACACAATATAACAGTGCTTTACAAGCGGCTTGCGGTGTTTTGGAGCAGTCAATACTCCTAACGCAGCGCCCACATAGAATTACTCTTGCTCCTACTCGCCTACATCGACCTGCTTACCGCTACCGTGGAGCAAGCACTTACTTCCAGCCGCATTCAAGACTAAGTTGCCCCATGGATCTTTCTTAAATGCATATTCTCTAGCGGGCACTAGGTGAAGCCCGACAGCCCCAACTTCCCCGTCGACCTACACTACACGCACAACATCGCCTACACTTACTTCTAGGACATACGTAGTTATGCGCTCATCCTCCATTCTCTGCTGAGCTCTGCCTGTGATCTGCGCCAATTTGATAAATGAATAGATTTTTATAAACTCACAAGCAATATTAATGACATATCATTATAATTAACACAGCATTTATTTACTCAGCTCTTGGGGCTGACCTGAGGCCAAGCTAGGTATCATTATAGTCAGCCTTAAGGCACTCTTCACAAAGGGCAGGCGCGTTCCTTTACACCTATCACAAAAATCAAACACCCTGCTAATTGGCATATACGAATTCGTTCGTATGTTTACCACGAAAGCTTTCGTATTAAGTCAACCTCCCTTTCTCGCCAGCTTGTTGACTCTGCAGAACGAGGATGAAACAAGACTCCAACTACACTTCTACAATTAACTAGCTTCCTTATGGCTCTTGCGCTCATCTGCTCAAGTCTATCATGATGATATATCATCATTATATCCGAAGCTACTCTCGCTCAATTACCTAGCCTCTTGCTCCATTCTTCCACTTACAGCAGTTACATCTCAACCTCTTACGCTCATGAAATGCACCGATTTGACCACTACACAGTGCGGCTTGCTTGTGCTCCTTTTCTTTGCTGCTACGCGAGGCGTGCAGGCGCAGGCCGATGTGCGCGGCGCCGTTCAAACGGACGCGGGTACACCCATTGACTACGCGACCCTCACCCTACACCACGCGGATGACTCAGCGGTGGTAAAAACCGAGTTCAGCGATGCCAAGGGCTTGTTTCAATTTGAGCGCGCGGCCGCTGGGCGCTACCTGCTTTCAGCAGCGCAAGTAGGCTTCCGGCGGCAGTGGTCGAAGCCGTTTGAAGTGGCCGGCACTCCGATCAACCTGCCCGCCCTTACCCTGGCTAGCAACACAGCTACGCAGCTGAAGGAAGTAACCGTGGTCGGGCAGAAACCCGTGTACGAGCGTCTCGCCGACCGCACCGTCGTGAACGTAGAGGGCTCGACGCTAGCGGCCGGCAACACGTCCCTAGATGTGCTGCGTCGCTCGCCGGGCGTGACCATCGACAGCAACGATAACCTAGCTTTGCGGGGCAAACAAGGCTTGCTGGTGCTCATTGACGGCAAGCGCCAGCCCATGACCGGCACCGAGCTAGCCGACTACCTACGTACCCTGCCGGCTGAGCAGCTCAAGAACATCGAGCTCATTACGAACCCGCCCGCCAAGTACGATGCGCAAGGCGGCGCGGGCATCATTGCTATCAACCTTAAGAAAGACCAACGCCAAGGCACCAATGGCACGGCCAACCTGAGCTACGGGCGCAGCCAGTACAACAAGTACACCGCCGGGCTGAGCGTAAATCATCGTAAGGACAAGAGTAACTTATTCAGCTCCTACACCTACTCCGACCGGGAGGGCATTGCCAAGCTTACCATTCACCGCGACTTTTACACTCGTCTGGTGGGTGGCGAGCGGCAGCCCATCAGCATTACAGACCAAGACAACCGCTTGCCCACACACAACATTTCGCACACCGGGCGGCTCGGGTTTGATTACAACCTATCGAAGCGCACGACGGTAGGCGCGGTTGTGAACGGGCAAACGGCGCACATCACGGCGGATGGCACCAACGTTTCGGTGCTGCAAGATCTGCTGCGGGGCTCCACGCAGGCCTATAACTCGACCAACTACCTCAAGCGCAGCTTCCCCAACTTGTCGGGTAACGTCAACTTTCGCCACACATTCGAGGATTCGCTTGGCACCCGCGAGCTCACGGCCGACGCCGATTATGCCCGCTACCGCAGCACCCGCGAGCAGTTACTGCAAACCTACAGCGCTACCCAGCCCACCACGGCGACCAGCAGCGACCAGCTGGGCTGGCTGACTATTCAGTCGGCGAAGGTGGACTACACGCACCCGCTGAGCAAGGCGCTGCGCCTGGAAGCGGGTGCCAAAACCAGCTTGGTGACGGCCGACAACGACTTGCAGTTCTTCACCGATGGGCAGCTCGACCTAGGTCGTTCCAATCGTTTTCGTTACGACGAGAATATTAACGCGGGCTACTTCAACCTGAACTACACCCAACCCAAGCTGACGCTGCAAGTAGGCCTGCGGGGTGAGCAGACCAACGCCGTGGGCAAGCAAGACCGCGAGGTGGAGTTCCAAGACTTTTCGCGCCATTATTTCCAGCTGTTTCCCAGTGCGGCCCTGAAGCGCACCTTCTCGGAGCAACACGAAACCAGCCTCTCGCTCAGCCGCCGCATCGACCGGCCCTCCTACCGCCAGCTCAACCCGTTCCGCGAAATCATTGACAAAACCACCTTCGGCAGCGGCAACCCCACCTTGCGCCCTCAAACCAGCTACAACCTAGAGCTCACGCATACTTTCCAGCAGAAATACAGCCTAGGTCTGAGCTACAGCCTCACCAGCCAGCCGCTCATCGGAGTGGTGCAGCCCGAAACGGACAGCACCGTCGTGTCGACGACCCGCAATTTGCGCCAGCAGCATTACTACGCCCTCACCTTCACGGCGCCGGTGGAAGTGGCCAAGTGGTGGACGATCTACAACAACGCCGTGGTTTTTTACACGCGCTTCAAGGGCGACCTAGCGGGCACGAACCTCAACCGGGGCGGGGCGTCGTTTCAGCTTACGTCCAATCACACATTTACTATTGGCAAAGGCTGGAGCGCCGAGTTAAATGGCAATTATCAGTCGCGGGAAGTGTACGCCTTCTTAGTGCAGCGCCCCTTGGGCGAGGTCAGCGCGGGCGTGCAGAAGAGCTTGTGGAACCGCAAGGCAACGGTGAAGCTGAACGTAACCGACATTTTCTTCACCCAGCCTGCGCGCGCCACTTCCACCTACGACACCTATGTGGAGCGTTTCTACCAACGCCGCGATTCGCGCGTGGCAACCCTAGCGTTTAGCTACCGTTTTGGCAACGAGAAGCTAGCTCCTACCAAACGGCGGCAGAGTGGCGCGGAGGACGAAAAACGCCGCGCGGGCTAAGGTAACTCCCTGCTTTCTAGCATAAATTTCGTACTTTCTGTTATGAAAAGCCCTGCCCTCCTTCCTTTCCGGTTAGTGCCTTGGCTGCTGGGCGGCCTCGGGTTGCTGGCCGCGCCGCGCACGAGCCTAGGGCAGCTAGCGCCCGACCAGCAGCTAGCCAAGCAAGCCTTTGCTGAGCTAGAGGCCGCAAGTCAGCACGACGGCGGCAAGCTCTGGGGCACTCCGCTGTACGGCCCGCTGCTGCTGGTAACGGCGGACTCACGACGGATTGTGGCGAATGCGCCCGATTCGGCGGGGGTGTTGCACGAGGCAGCGGGCTTGTACGAGGGTGAGTTGCCGGCAGCCGTCAACGTGGCCAATACGGCCGTGCAGTGGGCGGGGCGCCGATGGGCGATGGTGCAACTGCCCTTGCCAGCGGACCCCTCTGAGCGGGTAAGCTTGTTGGCGCATGAATCTTTTCACCGGTTGCAGCCCCAACTACAGCTTACGTCACCGGAGGCCGACAACGCGCACCTAGACGAGGCGCCTGCCCGCGCTTACTTGCAGCTAGAGTTAGCCGCTTTGCGCCGGGCCTTGCTGGCGCAGTCACGGCGCTCGACGACTGCGCACCTGCGAGCAGCCCTCGCCTTCCGGGCTTATCGCCGCAGCCTGTACCCAAACGCAACTGCCGCCGAAAACCAGCTGGAGCTCAACGAAGGCTTGGCCGAATATACCGGCTTGGTGCTGAGTGAACGGCCTGCAACTGAGGCAGGAGCCTACTTGCGGCAGAGCTTGCTTGACTTTCCACAGACCCCGTCGTTCGTGCGCTCTTTTGCGTATCAAACGGTACCCGTCTACGGCTACTTATTGCGCAAGCGTACTCCCGACTGGAACCGCGGCATCAGCAACCAGACCGACCTGACCAATCTGTTCACGACGAGCTTGGGCGTGGCAATGCCGCGCAACCTAGCTTCCTGGACGGCCAGCGCGTTGTCGCGCTACGGTGGCAAGGCCATTCTGGCGCAAGAAGCGGAGCGGGAGCAGCAACGGCAGCAGCAGCTCACCGCTTATCGGCGCCAGTTCGTGGAGGAGCCGCACCTGATCATTCCGCTCCGGCAACTGAACATCGCTTTCGACCCGCGCACCGCGCAGCCGCTTGCCGAAGCCGGTACCATCTACTCCACCCTGCGTGTAACCGATTCTTGGGGTATACTAACGGTGGAAGAAGGCGCGTTACTAGGACCTAAGCAGGACCAAGTAAGCGTCGGCTATCCTGCCGCGATGCAGGCTAGGTCGGTGACGGGCCCTGGCTACACGCTACAGCTGAACGAAGGTTGGCAAGTAGTGAAAGAAGCTGATTCGGGAAACTACGTGCTGTTGCCAGTGCCAACGCAGCCATAGTCTGCTTATCACTTAGGGCGCCAGCACAAAAAGGGCTCGGAAACCTTGCCGTCACGTGCTACCTAGCTTCAGCGACCTTGCCCTCAGATTTCAGTTAACAAAAAATAAATCCTTCCTGGCTGTAACGTTTCGACTTTTGAGCGGTACCCACCGCATCGCTGCCCTCTTACACCGACCCAGAAGGCTTTATTCTGGCCGCTCTAGTCTACTCGTGTGAGGCTAATCTGCCTTCGCCGGCACCCTACTCCCGTTCTCAGCCTTTGCCTTGCATTATCTTCATTCCTAGGTACATAGCTTTACATTTTACTTGTACGAATAAATTCGTAAAAAACATGCATCCTTCCGCAACCTTGCTTGTCTTTGTTTTATATAGGCAACCACTCAAGCGAACGAAGCATCTATCCAAGCAGCTGACGCAATAGCACGCCCGTTGCTATTGCATCCTGAACCTCACCAGAGGGATTAACGCGTAAGCACAGCGCATGTGCGGTTTCAAGCAGCAGTTCGGCGCTGTTGCTCGCTCCCACCGGGAGCCACCTTGCAGCAGGTGGAGCCGCGGCCGTATTCTCTTCCTTTCTCTTTTTTTTATTGTTCTCTCAGCGCTCCACCGCATGAGTTACCAGGCTCTTATTGCCGATAGCGAGCTAGCTACGCGCCAATCAATTCGTTTCTACCTGGAGCAAGCTGCTGGCTTCCAGGTAGCCGCAGAAGCCTCTACCGGCCCGGAGGCCCTCACCGCCTTGCTGCACCACCGCCCCGATGTCGTGTTCGTGAACCTGCACCTGCCCCGCCTCGATGGCTTCAGCGTGCTCCGCGAAATCTGGCCGTATTTTCAGCCCCAAGTCGTGTTCCTTTCCGCCTCCGACCAGCCCATGCTACTCGCGCTGGAAGAAAGCGGCGTGCCGTACCTGCCCAAGCCGTTCACCGAATTACAGTTTCATCAAACGCTCTGCCACGTGAAAACAAACCTAGCCCAACCCCAGTCCCAGGAGACCATCGACATGCTCATGCGTTTGCTGGTGAGCGAAGAGCCTCCTACGAAGCCTACCTACCTGAAACGCATGCTGGTGAAGGACAACCATAAGCTGTTCTTTATCAAGGCCGAGGATATTTTATATTTCGACGCCGATGGCAACTATATCACGCTGCACACGCTCAAGCGCAACTACACGCTCTACGAGAGCCTGACGCAGCTAGAGCAGCGCCTCGACCCGGCCGATTTCACGCGCATCAACCGCTCCTACATCGTTAACCTAAACTACGTGGAGGAGCTAGAGTGCTACTTCAACGGCGAGTACTTGGTGAAGCTCACCGGCGGCCACACCTTGAAGTGGACCCGCTTCTACCGCGACAACGTGAAGACCTTCCTGGCAAAAAACCGCTAGCTATTCGTTGGCTAAAGCAACAGCTATAAGCCCTGATTACAACTTAATTGTTCTTACCCAAACTCTCTGGAAATGCCCTACTCTTGCGATTAGGGCATTTCCAGAGAGTTTGGGCATGATGCCTATTGATGAACTCAACTGAAACCTAGCCTATTGCCTACCGGAGGCGGTAGCTGCCGCTTCTTGCAGCAGGTATTCGGCCGTGTAGCGCGGTTGATAGCCAAGTACTCGTTGGGCTTTGTCGATGCTGTACACCCGGTCGATGCTCGCGGGCCAGACCCAACCTAGGCGCGCATACACGTCAGCGGCTTGCGGAAGGCGGTGCCGGATAACGGCGGCCGGGTTGTGGCGCAGCTGCGTTACATCTTCGGGCTGGAACGGACTGCCCGCCGAAATATTGAATGTGTCGAAACCGGCCAAGGCGTGTTCCAGCGCCAGCAGTAGGCCGAGCGCCCCATCCCGCTCGTCTAGCCCCCGGTAGAGGCGATGATTCAGCGTTAGATTTGGGGGTTCGGGCAAGAACCGCGACACGCGCAGCACGGCCGTCTGAACGTTTTCTTTGTCGAAGAAATCTCGGCACAACGCTTCGGCGGCTTGTTTGGTGATATCGTAGATGTCGCGTGGCTGCGGTACCAATTGCTCATCCACCCACACGGCTTGGTCTGGATGCACCATCGCTTGGCCGTAAATAGACGTAGTGCTGGTGTAGAGCAGCTTTGGAATACCGTGGGCCACGCAGGCGTTGAGCAGATGCAGCGTGCCTTCGATGTTGGTACGGACAAACTCCAGACGGGGCACGTGTAGGTCGTAGTGCTTGCCGTGCAACGCGGCGTTGTGAATAATTGCGCCAACCCCGCGGGTGAGTTCCTGCACGGCGTCGGCATCCCGAATATCGAGTAGTGCATCTGTGGTCGGGGCCGGCATAAGGTCCGCGCCGATTACCGTGTACCCTTTCGCGCGCAGCAGCAAAACCGTCTCACGGCCCAGTCGGCCCGACGAGCCGGTGACGAGTACAGGGCGAGTAGTAAACATAGAACAAGAGCACTTGATGGCGGGACAAAGTACCGCAACAACATCCCATAAAAAAGCACCACCTGTTCGGGCGGTGCTTTCCAGTAGATTCAGTCGTTCAAAAAGTGTCTAGAAGCTAAGAAAGAACGTCATGCTGAGCTTGCCGAAGCATCTCGCCTGCCAAAGTAGATTCGGTTACTACTGCGGGCGAGATGCTTCGGCAAGCTCAGCATGACGGTTAAAGGGTTTCCTTAATAGCGTCCATTCGCCCAAACAACTGCTAATTTAATACCCCGGATTTTGGGCTAGGTTGGGGTTGTTTTGCAGATCCACTTGCGGGATGGGCAGCACCACGCGGTTGTCGCCGTACGGGATGGTTGGGGTGGTGCTGTGCGCGGGGATAGGCAGGCGGTTGCGGAGCAGGTCGTAGTAGCGGTGGCCTTCAAAAGCTAGCTCCAGCCGCCGCTCCAACAAAATGGCGTTGATCAAGGCCGGCGCGTCGGTGAAGCTACCGAGGGTGTAAGCGGGCGTGCCAGCCCCTTTGGAGCGGTTGCGCACTTGGTTCAGCAGGTCCACGGCTTCTTGGGTGCGGCCGGTGGTTTTGGCTAGGGCCTCAGCGCGGTTCAGCAGCACCTCGGGGTAGCGCACGATGGGCACCCAGTCGCCGGTGGTTTTGTACTTGCCTGTGTACGGGATGTTGCTGGACACCGTCACCAGATTCGTGCGGCGCTTATCGTCGGTGGGAAATTGCGACGTAGGAATGGCCACGTAGGGCGAGATGGTGATGTCGCCGCGCCCCGTGGGGCTATAATGCTGGCCGATGGCGTTGTTCGTATTGGGGTTATCACTCGTGTTCATGGCCACCGAGAAGATGGACTCCGGCGTGTTATAAGGCGGCAAAAACGTGGTAGCGGGGTCCGGGTTCAGCGCGTACAACCCCGAGCCGATAACGGAGCTAGCTAGCGTAGCGGCCTGCGCGTAGTTGCCTTGGTACAAGTACACCCGCGACAATAAGGCTTGCGCCGCACCCTTTGTAGCCCGGGCCACATTCGCAAAATCGGGGTCGTCGTAAGAGCTAGGCAGTCCGTTGACGGCGTCGGTTAAGTCGCTGACGATTTGCGTGTACACATCGCGCACCGAGGAGCGCGACAGCCGCTGTGAAGCCTCATACGCCGAGGCCGCATTGGGCGCCGTGAGCTGAATCGGGATACCTAGGTGCGAGGCATCGGGCGTAAAGTTGTAGGGCTGGGCGAAGAGGTTCACCAGGTGGAACATGGTCAGGGCGCGGATAAACTTGGCCTCGCCCCGGTACTGCGCTCCTAGCTCTGCCGATACCAGCCCCGCATTCGGCTCGAAATTCTGCAGGAAGAAGTTGGCCGCGTAGATGGTGCGGTAGCCGCCAGTCCAGCCGTTGGTTATCTGAATATCGTTGGCCAGCGCCGAGAAGCTCGCAATGGGATTGAAGTACGGCGACGGATCGGTGTCGTCGGAGCGCACATCGCTGTAAATCAAGGCGCGGCCGCCCAGAAACTCCGGGTTTTGTAGGGCATCGTACATACCCAGGGCCGCCTTTTCGATGCGGTCGGGCGTGCTGAAGGTTTCTTCGGGCGTGAGGCTGGCGGGTGGCTCTTGGTTGAGCACGTCGCAACCTAGGGTGAGGAGCAGCAGCAGGGCCGCCGCCCCTTTCCACACAAAAGTTAGGGTTTTCATCGTCGTCATGGCGGGCTAGAGGCTGAGGTTAAGACCAACGGTGTAGCTGCGGGCTTGTGGCACGGACCGGTTGTCGACGCCAAAAGCGATGTTGCCGTTGGTGCCCTGGGTCGTGTTGTTGCGGTTGGAGTTCACCTCCGGGTCGGTGCCGTTGTAGCCGGTTAGCACAAACACGTTCTGCACCAGCGCGTACACGCGCACGTTGCTGAGCTTGAAGCGCTCCAACACGGGCTTGGGCAGGCTATACCCTAGGCTAAGCTGCCGCAGGCGCAAGAAGTCCCCTTTCTCCAGCCAACGTGTTGAAGCCTGGGTTGATACGTTATCCTGGAGCACCAACTTCTGCACGTTAGTCTGGTCGCCGGGTTTCTGCCAGCGGTCCAGAATTTCGGTGAGGTTATTATTGTAATACGTAGTAAGCAAACCGGCGCGGGTGGCATTGTAGAGCATGTTGCCGCCGCTGTATTGCAGGAAAACACCTAGCTCCAAGCCTTTGTAGGAAAGCGTGTTATCGAAGCCGCCGTACCAGGTCGGGTAGCCGCTCTTGCTGGTGTACTTGTAATCAGAGGTGCTGATGGGCGTGGTAGCCGTGCCATCGGCCGTCAGCCACTGCCGGGCCACGGCGTCGTACTGCTTCACGTTGCCGCCCGCATCCAGAAACTGCGCGTTACCATTGGCGGGGTTCACGCCGGCCCAGCGCGGCAGAAAGAACACGCCTAGCTGCCGACCCACGCTGGCGCGCTGGTTGCTCGCTACTACGTCGTTGGGGTTGGCGGCCTGTCCTTCGGGCACTGGCAAGTTGGTAGCAAGTGTGGTAATGCGGTTTTTTATGGCCGTGAAGTTGAGCGCCGATGTCCAGCGGAAGCCGGTGCTGCTCTGTACGTTGGTGGTGTTCAGCGTAGCTTCTAGGCCGCGGTTGTACATCGAGCCGATGTTCTTGGTCACCACCGTGCGCACGTAGTCCACGGAGTTCGGAATGCCCGTGGTGCGCAGGGCGGGCGCGTCTAGAATCAGGTCGGTGATGTTGTTATTGAAGTAATCTAGGGTCAGGCCAACGCGGTTAGACAGCACCGAGGCATCCAAGCCAATATCGAGCTTCTTCGACTTCTCCCAAGCTAGGTCGGGGTTGCCAACCTGCGTGATGCTCAAGCCATTGATGTCGGCATATTGCCCGGCCCCGATCTGCGTGCGGGCGGCGTAGGGCAGCAAGCCGTTAGAGTTGCCCACCACGCCGTAGCTGGCGCGCAGCTTCAGGTCGTTTATAACCGTGAGGCCTTTCAGAAACTCTTCCTCCGAGAGGCGCCACCCCACCGAGCCGCCGGGGAAGTAGCCGCGCCGGTTGTTTTCACCGAAGCGTGAGTCAGCATCGGCGCGGAAGCTGGCCGAGGCGTAGTACTTATTGCCGAAGGAGTAGTTGACGCGGGCTAGGTAGGAATCAAACCCTTGGGTGTAGCGCGAGCCGTCGGGTTGAAGAGGCTCGGTGAACAAGCCCGACAAGATCTCCCGGAACTTAGGATCGGCGAAATTGGCGGCGTATGAACCGATCTGCCGCTGTTTTTCCAGCTGGTATTCTACCCCCACGGTTACGTCGAGGTTGTGATCGGCGCCGAAGGTGCGGGTGTAGTTGGCGTAGTTGGCCCAGTTCCAGAGGTTTTGCCGCAAGTCATTATCCTGCACCAGCCCCGAGCCGAGCGCCCGACCTAGGCCCGACAGGCGCGGGTCGCTGTACTGGTCCTCGAAGTTCTGGAGGTAGTCGATGCCAAAGCGCGTCGTGATCTTCAGGCCCGTAACCGGCTCAATGGTAGCGTAGCCGTTGGCCAAAAGGCGCTGGGAGGTATTGTCGTTGCGCTGGTAGGCTAGCACGGCGCTGGGGTGGTTCACCGCGTTCAGACGGAAGGTGCGGTAAAATGGGTACGCGGTGCCATCAATGGTGAACACGTCGCCCCCTAGGTTGCCGAACGAATCGAGAAAGTAGTTGCCGCTGGCGTCGCGCACCGGGAAAATGGGCGAGGCATTGTAGCCCGACACCGTCGCGCCAGCTAGGTACCCATCGGTCAGTACGCCGTTGTTCAGCGTTTGCGAGTAGCTGGAGCTGATGCCTGCTTTTAACCATTTGACGGGCTGCAAATCCAGGTTGAGGCGGACGGAGCCGCGGCGCAAGCGGTTGGCGACCAGCACGCCTTTTTGGTCGGTCCAGTCGCCGGAGCCGTAGTAGCTAGCTTTATCCGTACCGCCCGACATCGACACCTGGTAGTTCTGCGAGAAGCCGCGGCGGAATAACTCGTCGAGCCAGTCGGTACGGTCGGGCTGGCCGTCGCCGTTCAAATCCACGTCGCGGGCAATGACGGAGTTGGGCGTGCCCGGCCCGAAGCGGTTCAGCGCCTTCTCGTTCTGGATCAAGATAAACTGGTCACCGTTCAGCAGCTTGGGCCGGCGCACGGTTTCGTTCATGCCCACGTAGGAGTTGAGCGAAATGTGGTTCTGGCCCGACTTGCCGCGTTTGGTGGTCACGATAATCACGCCGTTGGCCGCCCGCGAGCCGTAGATAGCCGCCGCCGACGCATCCTTCAGCACGTCCACCGACTCGATATCGTTGGGGTTGATGTCGGCGAGGGTGTTGTAGCGCGTGCCGTTGCCGGAGTTAAACTGGTTGGCGTTTTCCAGTGAGTTGGTCGGCACGCCATCCACCACGATGAGCGGCTGGGAGCTGTTGCTGATGGAGTTGGCTCCGCGAATCCGAATAGAAACGCCCTCGGCTAGGGTCCCGCTGGCGTTGGTGATCTGCACGCCCGCGGCGCGGCCCGTCAGGGCTTGGTCGAAGCTCTGCACCGGTTGATTCAGCAGCTTTTCCTCCGATATTTTGGCCGCCGAGCCCGTGATATCCTTCACATCCTGAGAGCCGCCGTAGCCCGTCACCACCACTTCTTTCAGTTGCTGGGCGTCGGTGGCGAGCAGCACATTGATTTGGTTGGCTACCCCGATTACCCGCTCTTGGTTCACGTAGCCAATCGAGCTAAAGGCGAGGGTGCCATTCCCCTCGGGCACGGTGAGGCTGTAGCGCCCGTCGGCGTCGGTCGAGACGCCGTTGGTAGTTCCTTTAAGCAGCACCGTAACGCCCGGCAGCCCCTGCCCCGACTGACTGTCGGTGACACGGCCCGTGATAGTTCGGCTTTGCGCCAGTACTTGATGCACCACACTGAAGATGAGCAAGAAGCTCATAAGTAGGCTTGTTTTCATGTAGCAATAGGCAGAGTGAAGGATAGCAGTAGTCCGCCGTTCAGAATTTGACGGTTGGGCAAGGAAGGCACTTGTTTTTCGGGAAGCACGCCTTATTGTACAAGCTGCCTACGCGGCTATGCAAAGCGTTTTTTTTCTGATGCAGAAAGCCAACTAGCTGAACAATAGCACCTAGCTCGTTGGCACTAAGGCGACGCGCCGCCGTCTGGTTTTCGTGGGCTCTTTGGTCCTACTCACTTTCAGCCATCAAACGGGCAGCTCACACCAGGAAACCTTCACTTCACACAATAGCCATTGAAGCAAGCCCTGGCAGCTGATTGTATAGCGACAGATTTCGGCTGTGCGGCGTCGCTTGGGCGTCGGTGGCTCTGGTCTAAGACGCTAAACTTCTGGGTGCTATGAACACGAACGAACACGGGCTAAGCCACTGGGCCGGAGCACCGCAGGTGCTGCTGACTTTCCTTCGAGTGCTACTTCGGCGCAGCCAACAGCTGCGGTGCCGGGCCAGCAGACTGCTCTGCTTGTGCCTGCTACTCAGCGTGCCCGGTCTAGCCGCAGACCCAGACCAGCCGGGCGAGCCAGGGCGCAGCATCAATTACGCCCAGAAGATGCCTTTCCGCTTCAAGCGCGCCAAGTTGCAGCGGGTCACCATCTCGTATGAACTCCAGAACGACCTGATAGTGATTTCGGCTAAGCTCAACGGCCTAGGTCCGTTCAACTTTCTGCTTGACACCGGCGCGGCTTCTTCCCTCATCACCGACCCCAAGGTGAGCGAGCTACTAGGCCTGCAACCCGATTCGAAAGCCTATAGCTTGGCGGGCGTGGGCCAAAAAGCGCCCATCACGGCTTACCGTACCAAGCCGGTACGCGTGGATATTGCAGGTATTGAAGCGCCTACTTTCTCCTTCATTGCCGTCACGGAAGATGTGCTAGACCTAGCTAGCCTGATGGGTACGCCGGTGCACGGCATTTTGGGCTACGACCTATTTCGCAGCTTCGTCGTGACCATTCAGCCGCGGGTCGGGCGCATTACCTTCTCGGATCCTACGCTGCAAGCGCCGCTCAAAGGCGAAGGCTGGACAAGCTTGCCTATCCTGATAGAAGACGCTAAGCCCTATCTCACCACGACCATCCACCTAGCGGATTCGACAACGGTGCCCATTAAGCTGGTGCTGGACACGGGCGCGGGCCACGCCTTGTCGCTGGAAACCTCCTCCGACCCACGCCTGCACCTGCCAACACGCCGGTTGCGCACCGAACTTGGGCGCAGCTTGAGCGGCACCATCACGGGCTACCTAGGTCGCGTGCCAGCCCTGCAGCTTGGCAGCTACCAGATTCAGTCGTTGCTCACGTCGTTTCCTGATTCGAGCAATTTTGCCCACCGTATTCAGATCCCGCGCAACGGCACCCTAGGTTTTGACGCCCTACGCCGGTTCAACATCGTCATTGATTACCCGCACAACCAGTTGTTGCTTCGGCCCAATAGCATGCATAAGCGCGCCTTCGAGTACGACATGAGTGGCGCCCAACTGCTTGCTACTGGCCCTGAGTATCGCAGGTTCCTTATCACGAGCATCGCGCCCAACTCCTCGGCTGCCGCCGCGGGTCTGAAGCCTCATGATGAGCTCGTTTCGATCGGCATTAAGCCCGCTGAAGGCTTCACCCTGGCGCAGATCAACCAACTCTTCCAATCCGGCGACGGCCGAGCCGTTTCCTTGATCGTGCGCCGACCTGATGGCGAGCTGTTTCGCACCTCAATGCGTTTGAAGCGGCGCATCTGACCAAAGCTGCTCACAACTGAAACAAAACGCCCGAGAAACAGGCTATTAGTAGTTTCTCGGGCGTTTTGTTGTAAAATCTTGCCTAACCTAACCTAGCTAACAACTCTTCCACCTGCCGCTCCAGGCGATTTACGCGCTCCTCAATGGTCGAGGGCGGCCGCAGGTGCGTGGTGAAGTTGGCTTTCACCTCCCAAATTTCGAGAGCCTGCTCCAAGGCAAACTCCTCGCTGCCGTAGTCGGGGTTATCGGCGCGCAGCTTCAGCACCTTGTCGGAAAGGCGCTGGGACAGCCGCCGCACCAACAAGCCCCGCTGCGTCACGAAGGCGTATACCCGGTGCACCCGCAAGCTAGGGGCGGCACTATCCACGCCCTGGCACAGCACAACGTCTTGGTGACGCAAGCCTTGCTGCTGATGCTGCATTTCGGCGCCCACAATCTCGAAAGCGCGCGTGCTCGGCCCGAGTTGGCGCGGAAACGTCAGCACCGGCAACGTGCTAAGAAAGGCCGAGTCATGGTGGTGCACGACGTATTCCATGCGCCGGTCGGCCGGCACGAAGAGCGTAGAAATCAATTGCGGCGCCGGCAGCACAGGGGCCGCGACAACCGGTACCTCCGCCGGTTGCTCAGGCTGTTTGAATATGTCGAAGTGATACAGCTCATTTACGGTCAGCTCTTTTGTTATGAGCAAGTCTACAGACAAGCCAAAATGATGAGCAATCTGAATTAGCGTCTCCATCTTGGGTTCCGAACGGCCTTCTTCGTAAGCACCTACGCTAGGTCTAGCCAGGCCAAAAAGCTCCGCAAATGCCGCCTGGCTAAGCTTTTTCACCGTTCTTATCTTACGAATGTTTTTACCGACAAACGACATCGTGCAGATTATTTTTCGCTCAAGCTTTGAGCATATATAGTTTTTACTTACTCTTGTAGAGCAAATCTACAGGATAAATACAGATCATTTTTTGACGGCCGCTATTTTTTTGAGCAACTACCCAAACGCTCTCTTCACAATGTTTTTCAGCGTTGTTTCTTCGCTTCTATAGTATGGCCACATCCTACTTTACTACAATCCAGACCTATTTACTCGAACTAGATTTTGATATCCGCCGTGTGGATGCGGCCAACAACGTGCTGGTAGTGAGCAAGCCGGAGCTCGGCATTGACCATCTGGTGCTAGGGTGCGGCGACCCGCTGCTGATCATGGAGCAGTATTTACTGGACCTGCCGGAGCCTAGCTGCGAGGTGTACCAGCGTTTGCTTCAGAAGAACCGCGACATCATTCACGGGGCTTTCGCACTTGATGAAACGGGCCGCAAAGTCATCTTCCGCGACACACTGCAGCTAGAGCACCTCGACCGGCCCGAATTGGAGGCCGTAATCAATTCCTTGGCGCTTTTGCTTAGCGAGTTCAGCGACGAGCTCATTCAGTTTTCCAAAGGTTAATTCGTCATTCTCACCTAGGCTCGGGGCAGCGGCTGCGGGCTATTTCTACTACCTGCTATGAACCTCTTCAACCGCCTCTTCAAGATTGGGCAAGCGGAAGCCCATTCGGCCGTCAACCAGCTCGAAGACCCGATCAAAATGACGGAGCAAAGCCTGCGCGACCTGCGCCAAGACCTTGACAAAGCTCTGCACGCGTTGGCCGAAGTAAAAGCCCTAGCTATCCGGGCCCGCAACCAAGCCGATGCCGAGCACGCCCGCGCCCTCGACTACGAAAACAAAGCGGTGTTGCTGCTTCAGAAAGCTCAGCGCCAGGAAATTGCCAGCGCCGAAGCCGACCGCCTAGCTGGCGAAGCCCTGCTCAAGAAAACGCAACACGAAGCGCACCACACCCGCGCTACCACTGAGCAGCAGCAGTTTGAAGGCACGGCCCAGCAGCTCGACCAGAACGTGCAGCAGCTCAAGCAGACCATTAGCCAGTGGGAAAACGAGTTGAAAACCCTGAAAGCCCGCGTGACGGTGAGCACCGCCACCAAAACCATCAATCAACAGCTCGCCCAAATCGATTCGTCGGGCACGGTGGCGTTGCTCGAGCGCATGAAGGAGAAGGTTGCCGCCGAAGAAGCGCTAGCCGAATCGTACGGTCAAATCGCCCAGGAAAACCGCAGCGTCGATCAGGAGATTGACAAGGCACTCGGCCTAGAAGGTTCGGGCAAAGCCAGTGATGAACTGAAAGCCCTCAAAGCCAAGCTAGGCTTGGAATAGATTGATAACCAGCACACCACATTACCGTCGCTCGCATCCGACACCCCACTTCTTTTTGTTGGTCGCCTTTCCCGCATGACTGAACTTCTCCGCGCGGCCGTTTTACCTCCCAACCTGCTTCCCACCGGGCTGCTGGTTTTTGTTCTGCTTTACTGGCTCACGGTAATTGTGGGCCTGCTCGATTTCAAAAGTCTCGACCTCGACACCAGCCACGACTTCGACGGGCCGCACCACGGGCACGCCGCCAGCCCCGACGGTATAGGAGTTTCCTGGCTGAACCATGTGCTCGGCTTCTTTAACCTAGGGCGCGTGCCGTTGATGGTATTTGTCAGCTTTGTGGCGCTGCCGCTGTGGGTGGGTAGCATCCTGCTGAACTACTCGCTCGGCAACACGGCCCTGCTCCCAGGGCTGTTGTTGTTAGTGCCGCTTTTTGCAGGAAGCCTACTGCTGGCCAAGGTGCTGACTACGCCTTTTGTGCGCCTGTTCAATGCCTTAGAGAAGAACCACGACTCGGGCGCCCAACCGCTGGGCAAGGTGTGCACGGTACTACTTCCCACCACGCGCGAGCGGCTGGGCCAAGCCAGTGTGAAGTTGCTCAATGGCGCCCCGCTCATACTAAACGTGCGCGCCGCGTCGGCCGCCGCTGAGTTGCGCAAAGGCGACTCGGCCCTAGTTATCGACTACGACGCCGAGCAACGCTGCTACCTTATCGAGCCTTACGAGCTAGCCTAGCCCTTGGCTCCGGTTTGCTATAAAGCTAGCCTCGGCCCGAAACTTGCCTTTCCGTCTGGCCGCCCCTAGCTTCTCTACACGGTCAGTTGGCTCCTAGAACGGCCTTTTACCCCTGCTTTATTTCTTCATTTGATTCTACTCCTACTCCATACTTTCATGTTAGAACAACTATCGTTGGCGGTGATTATCATCCTCGCCGTCCTCCTACTAGGTTTCATTGCCATTGTGGCGCGCATGTACCAAAAAGCCGTGCAAGGCGAGGCGCTGGTGCGCACGGGCATGGGCGATACCAAAGTGTCGTTTAGCGGCATCTTCGTGGTGCCGGTGCTGCACAAGCTAGAGGTAATGGATATTAAGCTCAAAACCATCGTTATTTCTCGGGCCGGCTCCGAAGGCTTGGTTTGCAAAGACAATATGCGCGCCGACGTGAAGGTGAACTTCTTCGTGCGCGTCAACAAAACCCACGACGACGTGCTCAACGTGGCCCAGAGCATCGGCGCTCATCGCGCCTCCGACCCCGCGGCCCTCGAAAATCTCTTCGACGCGAAGTTTTCGGAAGCCCTCAAAACCGTAGGCAAGCACTTCGATTTCATTGAGTTGTACAATTCGCGCGAGCAATTCAAGCAGGAAATACTGCGCATCATCGGCACCGACTTGAACGGCTACGTGCTCGACGACTGCGCCATCGACTACCTAGAGCAAACCCCGCTCACCTCGCTCAACCAAGACAACATCTTGGACGCCGAAGGCATCAAGAAAATCATTGCCCTTACTTCGGAGCAGAAGATTCAGGCCAATTCCATTCAGCGGGAGCAGCAGAAAACGATTAAGAAGCAAGACGTTGAAGCCCAGGAAACCATCTTACAGCTGGAGAAACAGCTGATAGAAAACCAGGAAAAGCAGAAGCGCGAAATTGCCAACATCAAAGCTCGCGAGTTGGCGGAGGCGGAGAAAGTACAGCAGGAAGAACGCCTCAAATCGGAAAAAGCGCGCATTGCCACGGAAGAGGAAGTGCGCATTGCCGAGCAGAACCGCGACCGGCAAGTGCTGGTAGCCGAGCGCAACAAGCAGCGCACCGACGCCGTGGAAACCGAACGCGTTGCGCAGGCCAAAGCTCTCGAAGCCAACGAGCGGGAGCGAATTGTGGCCCTAGCCCAGATCGAGAAAGAGAAGGCGCTGGAGGAAGAGAAAAAGAATATTCAGACGATCATTCGGGAGCGAATCACGGTGGAGAAAGCCACGGTGGTCGAAGAGGAAAGAATTAAAGACACCCGCGCCCAAGCGCAAGCCGACCGCGAAAAGCTGGTGGCCGTTACGGCGGCCAAGCAGCAGGCCGAGGCTGCCACGGTGAGCTTGGTCGGCAATGCCGACATGGAAAAGCAAGCCGCTGAGTTCCGCGCCAAGCAGGCTCTGATTGATGCCGAAGCGGAAAAAGCTGCTTCCGAATTTAAAGCGCAAGCCATTCGCACCCTAGCCGAAGCTGAAGCTAGCAAAGCCGCTGCCGTGGGCCTGGCCGAAGCGCAGGTGATGCAAGCCAAAGCCACTGCCCGCCAGAAAGAAGGCGAAACGCAAGCCACCGTGCTACAGCTCACTGCTGCGGCTGAAGCCCAGGCCATTCAGGCCAAAGCCGGCGCCCAAGCCGAAGCCGACGAGAAGCTAGGTTTGGTAGCGGCGAAAGTAAACCGCGAAAAAGGACTCGCCGACGCCGACATCATTCAGGCCCGCGCCGATGCCGAGCAGAAAAAAGGCTTGGCCGAAGCCGCCGTGTCGGAGCAGAAGTTTGCGGTAGAAGCCAAGGGCATTGAAGCCAAGGCCGACGCCATGAAGAAGCTCGACGGCGTGGGCAAAGACCACGAGGAGTTCAAGCTGCGCCTCGACAAAGAGAAGTCGGTGGAGCTGGCCCAAATCAGCATTCAGAAAGACATTGCCGCCTCGCAAGCCGATGTTATTGGTGAAGCCCTCAAAGCCGCCAAAATTGACATTGTGGGTGGCGAAACGATGTTCTTCGACCAGATCATCGGCTCGATTACCAAGGGCAAGATGGTGGACCGCACCGTGCACAACTCCGAGGTGCTCGGTACCGTGAAGGACGCCTTCTTCTCGCTCGACGGCAACGGCGGGGGTGACTTCAAAACCAACCTGCGCCGCTTCGTGGATCAGTTCGGCCTCAGCAGCGAGGAAGTCAAAAACCTCAGCGTCTCGGCCTTGCTGCTGAAAATGATGAACAAAGCTAGCGACGACGCCACCCGCAGCACCATCACGCAGCTAGCCAGCACTGCCACCGCCCTAGGCATCAGCGACAAGCCCGCGAAGATGCTGGAGCTGAAATAAGGTTAACTATCCTGGCTAGAGCTAGAAAACTAGTTCCCCTCCTCAGATGAGGAGGGGTTGGGGGTGGTTGACCCACGCATCTGAACGACCTACTAACTCTAGTTTTTAGTTCTAGTGTTTCAACCACCTCTAACCCCTCCTCATCTGAGGAGGGGAACTAGCTCTAACACTATACTACTGTGGCCAATACTGCTCATATCCATAACCTAGGCTATCAGAAAGAAACTCGCCGCACACTCCGCAGCAACCTCACTCCTGCTGAAGCACTACTTTGGAAAGCGTTACAGCGCGGTCAGTTAGCCGGTCGCAAGTTTCGGCGCCAGCATGGCATTGGGCCATATATCGTGGATTTTTACTGCTCGGCGGAAAAGCTGGTAATCGAGTTAGATGGTGCTGGGCATTTTACAGCCAGTGGCGAGGCGCAGGATGCGGAGCGGGATGCTGACCTGCAAAAGCTAGGTTTTCAAGTGCTACGGTTTGAAAACAAACTCGTGCTACAGGATATCAACAGCATCCTGGCAGCTATTGAGGCGACTTTTCATTGTATCGTTCGGCCATTATCAACCACCCCTAGCCCCTCCTCATCTGAGGAGAGGAACTAGTTTCTAGTCATAGCTCTAGCGAATGCTCGGGCTGCTTATATGGAACAAACTACCCAACTCGAAACCGGCACCTACGAAATCCTGCGCAACCGTCTGGTCAAGAGTAGTACCGACTTGCGTCAGCGCTTGGATATTCTTAATCAGGAACGTAAGCAGGTGTTTGGGGCCGTCGATACGCGTCTGATCGGTACGGGCCGCATTACCACCGAAAACAACTGTGTGCCCTGGGATATGGTGCCGGTGGGGCAACGGTTCATCTTTGGGTACAACGTGGTGCTCGGGTTGAAGGCAGAGCCGGACCTAGCCGACGTGTTTGGGGTGTACGAGTACCAGGAACATGACTTTCGGCCGCTCGGGCTAGAGCTGTTGCAACACCCGCAGTTCTTGGAGGAGTTTCGCAATCTGTACCGCTACTACAAGAACACGCAGTTTGTGAAGTTTGCCGTCATTGGCGCGCACCTGTTCATGGTGTTTCGGGTGGGCAAGAGCAGCACCGACGTGAAGACGTTTAAGTGGCTCGTGCAGGGCGACCAGCTTACCTATCTCGACAACCGCTCCGACCATGAGTACACCTTCCCGCCCCAGCACGAATTTCAGTGGAAGCGCGCCACGCGTGACATGCAGCGCGGCGGCAAGCACCCCCACATCAGCATCGAAGACAAGGTGTTCGTGGAAACCATCGGCGGCGACCTGACCATCAAAGTTGAGGACAACACCACTACCGGGCAAGGTATTTTGGCTGAGCCTGTCGACGACAAAGATCAGTCGCTCGACGACTCAGAAATCTACTATGCGGTTGTTGGCAACCTCATTCTGCTCAAGATTCGGCCGTACCAAGAGCAGCAGTACCGCTACTTTATTTTCAACTACAAGCTCAAAACGGCCCAGCGCCTCGATGCGCTGGCGGAGGCGTGCGTGCTGCTGCCCGACGGGCAGGGCATCATCTTTCCCCACGGCTTTTACCTGCAAACGGGCGACAACAAGCTCTTCGACAATGCTCTGCGCGACATGCTGTTTGAGAAGCGCCTCGCTTCGCCCAACGGAGAAGATTTCCTTTACGTCTTCTACCAGAAGGAAGCCGGCACGTACCTGCTGCTGAGTTACAACCGCATTGCCCAGCGCGTCGACAACCCGATTGTGTGCCACGGCTACGCGCTGTTTGAAAACGGGGAGCTGTGCTACTTCCGCGCCGACGATGAGCCCAAGAAGCACCACGCCGTCCAGATCTGGCAGACGCCCTACACCGCCCCCGATTTTGAGCTGCCGGTCACGTCCGATTCGTACCTGTATAAGCTAGGCAACAAGGAGATTGTGCGGGCCATGAGTGAGGTGCAGGAGGTGCTAACACTCACCAGCAAAGACGACTCCTACGCCGGGCTCTACCTCGACCTCATCCGCCAAACAACTGCCCTCACGGATGCGTACCACTGGCTGCGCGAGTCAGCGGCCCAAAACCTAGCTGAGCCGCTGAGCGAAATCCGCCAGACGGCCACGGCGGCCGTGGAGGAGTTTGAGAAGGTGCAGCGCATTCGCAAAAACACGGCTCAGCAAACCCAGGAAGTTTTCCAAAAAGCCGATGAGCTGACGGCCCATATTCGCCGGGCCGCGCCCGATACCGTCACGGAGTTTGTGCAACTACTGGGCGAGCTGCGTGCAGTCCGCGGGCAAGTAATTTCCTTGAAGGAGCTGCGCTACGTGGAACTGCCCGCCGTGGAGCAGCACGCCGCCTCGCTCGATACGCTCAGCAAAGAGGTAGCCACCCAAACGGTGGAGTTTCTGCTAAAGCCCGACGCGCTTGCGCCTTACAGCCAGCGCGTGCAGGCCATTGCCGACAGCGTGGAGCAAGTGCAGAAAACGGTGGAAGCCGACCAACGCGAGCAGGAAACTGCCGCCGTAGCGCTGGAGTTGGAGCTGCTGATTGAGGTCGTGAGCAACTTGCCCATCCCCGACCCAACCCAAACCACGGCCATCATCGACAACATTTCCACGGTGTATGCCCGCTTCAACCAGATTCGGGCGGCCCTGAAAAGGCGGCGGCAAGCCCTGGCCGGCACCGAGGCGCAAGCCGAATTTACGGCCCAGCTGAAGCTGCTGGAGCAGGCCCTGACCAACTACCTCGACCTAGCCGACACGCCCGCCAAGTGCGACGAGTACCTCACCAAGCTCATGGTACAGCTAGAGGAGCTGGAAGGAAAATTCCCCGATTTCGACCAGTTTCTGAGCCAGCTAACCAGTCGGCGCGAGCAGGTGGTAGAAGCGTTTGAAGCCAAGAAAGTAGCCTTAATCGCGGCCCGTAACCAACGCGCTACGGCCCTGCTGCAAAGCGCCGAGCGTCTGCTGAAAGCGGTGCAGAGCCGCGTGAGTCGCCTGGAATCGGTGGCCGACATCAACGGATATTTTGCCGCCGATGTAATGGTGGAGAAGGTGCGCCAGACCGCCCAGGAGCTGCTCAACCTAGGTGACTCCGTGAAGGCCGACGACGTGCAGAGCCGCCTAAAAACCGTGCGCGAAGATGCCGTGCGCCAGCTCCGCGACCGGGCCGATTTGTTTGCCGACGGTGGCCAGACGATCAGGTTTGGTCCTCACGCCTTTACCGTCAATACCCAACCCCTGGACCTAACAATAGTGCTGCGCGACGGTGACTTGCACTTTCATCTCACCGGCACCAACTTCTTCCAGAAAGTGGACAACCCAGCCGTGTTGGCGGCTCGCGGGGTGTGGGAGCAAACGGCCGTGTCGGAAAACCAGGAGGTGTACCGGGCTGAATACCTAGCTTGGCGCATCCTGCAAGCGGCGCAGCACCCCGCTCCCGCCGATCTGGATGCGGGTCGGCCCGCCGTGCTGTCCATTTCTGACCTAGCCCATTTGAGCCAGGCGGAGCTGCTCGCGTATGTGCAACAGTTTATGGCTCCGCGCTATCAGGAAGGCTACCTGAAAGGAGTGCACGACCACGATGCGGCGCTGTTGCTTGCGGCCTTGGTGCGCCTCACCCGTAGCGCCGACTTGCTTCGCTACCCCGCCGACACGCGCGCCGCTGCTAGCTTGTTTTGGCTGCGCTTTGCCGACCCCGACCAACGGACGCACTGGGAGCGGCAGTTGCGGGGCATCGGCGTGCTACTCCAGGTTTTTCCCGAGTCGCAGGAGTTTGATGCGCTTAAAGCGGAGCTACAGGCGGCCGTGGAAAGCTTTGCGCAAGCCACGGGCTTGTTTACCCTAGGTCAGGTGCTCGAAGCGGGCGACTATCTGTTTCACGAGCTAACCCACACTGGCAACTTCATTATCGCCGCGGAGGCAGCGGAGTTGTACCAGCAGTTCCAGAAGTCCTTGCAGGGGCGGCAGGCGACGGAGTTGTTTCAGCAGTCAGTCGTTGGCTTGCAAGATCAGCCCGCGGCTCAGCTGCTGCTGATTCGGCAATGGTTGCAAGCGTACTTACGCCAGGCGCCCGCGGCTACTACGTTGGCAGATTTTTGCAACGAATGCGCCGTGTTGCTGCTTACCAACACCTATGAGGCGGCACGGGTGGTGCACACTCCGTTGCGCGAAACGCTAACCGGCTTGCAGGGCACGCACCCACGGATTGCGACAAACAACGAAAACCCCGCGGCAGTCAGCGAATACCACCTTAATTTCCCCGATTTCCGGCGGCGCTTGCTGCACTACGACCAAAGTACGGTTCCGCAATTTGAGGCCTTCCAGGAGCTAAAGAAGCAGATGCTAGCCCAAGCCGCTGCCGACCTGCGCCTCGAAGATTTTCGCCCGCGTGTGCTCACCTCCTTCGTACGCAACCGCCTCATCGACCAAGTATATCTCCCCCTGATCGGGGCGAACCTAGCCAAGCAGATCGGGACAGCCGGCGAGGGCAAGCGCACCGACCTGATGGGCCTGCTGCTGCTCATTTCGCCGCCGGGCTATGGCAAAACCACCTTGCTGGAGTACGTGGCCAACCGCCTAGGGCTCATTTTTATGAAGATCAACGGCCCGGCTATCGGGCACGCCGTCACCAGCGTCGATCCGGCGCAAGCGCCTAATGCGGGTGCACGGCAGGAGCTAGAAAAGCTGAACCTAGCTTTCGAAATGGGCGACAACGTGATGATCTACCTCGACGACATTCAGCATTGCCACCCTGAGTTCTTGCAGAAGTTCATTTCCCTCTGCGACGCCCAGCGCAAGATTGAGGGCGTGTACCAGGGCCGGGCGCGCACCTATGACTTCCGCGGCCGTAAGGTGTGCGTGGTGATGGCCGGCAACCCCTACACGGAGAGCGGCGAGGTATTTCGCATCCCCGACATGCTCGCCAACCGCGCCGACATTTACAACCTAGGGGACATTCTCACGGCGGGTTCCGAAGAAGCGTTCCGCCTCTCCTACCTCGAAAACGCCCTTACCAGCAACACGGCCCTCGCTCGCCTAGCCACCCAGAGTCCCCAAGACGTGCCCGCCCTCATCCGCCTTGCTGAAACTGGCCAAGCCGATGGCCTCAG
The DNA here is from genome assembly GCF_002154225.1 of Hymenobacter crusticola. GTDB lineage: Bacteria > Bacteroidota > Bacteroidia > Cytophagales > Hymenobacteraceae > Hymenobacter > Hymenobacter crusticola. Next base: position 381,762 of record NZ_MTSE01000003.1, on the reverse strand, counting down.
CTTCGAAGGCAACCACGCTCCCGAGGAGCTGAATGAATACGTGGCCGTGCTGCAAAAACTGGTGCGCCTGCGCGACGTAGTGGCCCGCGTAAACGCCGCCTACATCGCCAGCGCTGCCCAGGCCGACGCCTACCGCACCGAGCCGCCGTTTAAACTCCAAGGCTCCTACCGCAACATGAACAAGCTGGCCGAAAAAGTGCGTCCCGTGATGAATGCACAAGAAATTGAGCAGCTGCTAGCCTCCCACTACGAGGGCGAAGCTCAAACCCTGACCAGCGCCACCGAAGCCAACCTGCTCAAGCTGCGCGAACTGCTTGGCTGGCTCACCCCCGCAGAAGAAAACCGGTGGCAGGAAATTAAAACCACTTTCCGCGAGAACTTGCGCAACTCCGGCGCCGGCCAGCTCCTGCAAATGCTGGACAAGCTAGAAAGCATTGCCGGTGGTTTGAGCGGTATCCGGGAGGCGCTGAAAGGCGAGCGAAAGTAGCGTCAGATTAAGCAATTAGCGCAGTACCGCAGAATTGCGCCCCACAGCGGTACAACAAAAAAAGCCCCGGCAGCTGCCAGGGCTTTTTGCATAAAAGGGAGTCTGCTTGGTTGGGCTAGGTCTGAAACTACACTAAGCCCATCATACCGTGCTATATAAGAAACCTGACTCTTTAATCTCAATCAGAACCGAGGGCCTGCGTGCGACAAAGAAGGCCTGATAGCACTGCTACGGATGGCCATTACCACCGGCGGCCCCGTAGATCTGGCCCGTGGCGTAGCTGGCGCCTGGGTCGGCTAGCTGCACGTAGATGGAGCCTAGCTCGGCGGGTTGGCCGGGTCGACCGAGGGGCGTATCCCCTCCAAATTTTTGCAGCTTTTCGGGCGTAGAGCCGCCTGTTACTTGCAAGGGTGTCCAGATGGGGCCCGGTGCTACACCATTGACCCGGATGCCCTTCGGCCCGAGCTGCTTGGCAAGCGACCGAACAAAGTTGGTCGTGGCGGCCTTTGTTTGGGCGTAGTCGTAGAGGTCAGCCGAGGGGTCGGTGGCCTGCTCGGAGGTCGTGCCAATGATAACGGCGCCGGGCTTCAGGTGCGGTAGCGCGGCTTTGATAATCCAGAACGGCGCGTAGATGTTGGTCTTTATCGTCCAGTCGAATTGCTCGGTAGAGATGTCGAGGATAGACTTGTTACTTTGCTGCCGCGCCGCGTTGCTGACCACAATATCGAGTCCACCTAGCTGACGCACAGCTTCTTCTACCATCCGCTTGCAAAATGCTTCCTCGCGTAAGTCGCCGGGAATAGCCACGGCCTTTTGCCCGGCTGCTTTGATTAGGTCCACCACTTCCTTGGCATCAGCTTCTTCGGCCGGCAAGTAATTGATGGCAACGTCGGCGCCTTCGCGCGCATAGGCAATGGCAGCAGCGCGGCCCATGCCGGAGTCGCCGCCCGTAATTAGCGCTTTGCGGCCCTTCAAGCGGCCCGAGCCTTTGTAGCTTTTTTCGCCGTGGTCGGGGCGCGGTTGCATCTGGCTTGTTAGGCCAGGCCAAGGCTGCTCCTGCACCTTAAAAGGCGGTTTGGGGTAAGCGGTAGTCGGATCTTTCAACGGCTCAGCAGCGGCGGAGTCAACGGCTCCTTCAGCGGATAGTACGGGACTTACGGCAGCAACAGCCAAGCTAGCACCAAGGCCACTAAGCACTTGGCGGCGACTGAATTTATTTTCTTCTTCCATACTGCCATCCAACGCGTCCCATGGCTTTTAGTTAGTATATTTTTCCAGCCAGCGCGTAGGGAGGAGCTTGTTTGCAGGACGCTCCGCAGCCCTCCATTCGTTGCACTTCGACCGGTTGCATAAGGTCTAGCTATCCGCTTGCCTGAAGTAGTGCATTGGGACAGACCAGAAGCTGGGTGAGGGGTGTGAATGAGAACGTTAAATCGATTTAGCAACAGTAGTTGGCGAATTTCTTTATTTGTCGATCTTCGGGACGCTCTACCTACCCTCGCTAGCCTGTCATTGAGATGGATAGCTGCCGACGGTAGTTTCTACTTGCTTGCCTTCCCACCAAAGCCCTTTGTATGGTTGCCCTTGCCCGCTACGTATGGCCGCTCGCCGCGGCGCTGTTTGCCGCTCTCTCCTCCTACTCGACAACCGCCGCGCCGCCTAGCCCTGCTACTGCTACTGCTACTGCTACTGCTACTGCTACTGCTACTGCGCCGGCGGCTTTTCAGGAAGGCGCTTTTCACACCCTTCCCTTGGGCGCTATCAAACCCGCGGGCTGGCTCAAACGTCAACTTCAAATCCAGGCTGATGGGTTGAGCGGGCACCTCGATGAGTTTTGGCCCGACCTAGGTCCGAACAGCGCGTGGCTCGGCGGCTCGGGGGAAGGCTGGGAACGGGGCCCCTACTACCTCGACGGCTTGGTGCCGCTGGCCTACTTGCTCGACGACCCTGGCCTGAAAGCCAAAGCGCAGAAGTGGATCGACTGGACCCTGCAAAGCCAACGCCCCGACGGAGGCATCGGGCCGGCCAAGAACAAGGATTGGTGGCCCAACATGCTGATGCTGAAATGCCTCATGCAGTACCAGGAAGCCACCAACGATGCGCGCGTGCTCCCACTGATGGAGCGCTACTTCGCCTACCAGAACAGTCAGCTGGCCGCTACTCCGCTGCACGAGTGGGCCAAGTACCGCTGGGCCGAAGAGCTACTGCCCATCCGCTGGACGTACGAAAAAACCAAGAACCCGCAGCTGCTCACGCTGGCGGCGCAGCTCGCCCAACAGGGCTACAACTGGCAGCAGCTATACGCCAACTTCCCCTTCACCACCCCTACCAGCACGGAGAGCCTAGGTTTGAAGGGCGGCTTGTCGGAGACGTCGTTGCAGGCCCACGGCGTGAACAATGCAATGGCCCTGAAAATGCCCGTGCTCTGGGGCATGACCGGCGGCACCGAAGCCGACCGGCAGAGCATTTACCAGCAGTTGCGCATGCTCGACCAGTACCACGGGCTGCCCAACGGCATGTACAGCGGCGACGAGCACTTTTCGGGCCGCAACCCCTCGCAGGGCATCGAGCTGTGCGCGGTGGTGGAAGCGCAGTATTCGTACGAGGAGCTGCTAGCGCTGCTCGGCGACCCTAGCTTTGGCGACCGACTGGAGAAAATCACCTTCAACGCCCTGCCCGCCACCTTCGACCCCACGATGTGGGCGCACCAATACGACCAGCAACCCAACCAAGTGCTGGTGAGCAAAGCCAAGCGCCCCTGGTCGACCAACGGCGACGACTCCAACGTGTTTGGGCTGGAGCCGTGGTTTGGCTGCTGCACCGCCAACATGCACCAGGGCTGGCCCAAGTTCACCTCCCACCTCTGGATGGCCTCGCCCGACGGCGGGCTGGTGGCAGCGGCGTACGCGCCCAACAACGTCACGGCGCCTGTGCGCGGCGGCGAGACGATTACCATTCGAGAAGACACCGATTATCCGTTCCGGGAAACCATTCGCTTCACCGTCGAAAAAGCGGCTAAACAGCCTTTTGCGCTACGCTTGCGCATTCCGGCTTGGGCCACGAAGGCGACCGTAACCGTCAACGGCAAACCGGCGAAGGCGCCCAAAGCGGGCACTTTCTATGTAGTGGAGCAAGCCTGGAAAGCCAACGATGTAGTGGAATTGCGCCTGCCCATGGAGGTGCGCGTGCCGGCGGGGTTCAACCAGTCGGTATCGGTGGAGCGCGGGCCGCTGGTGTACTCCCTGAAGCTCGGGGAAAGCTGGTCGAAGCTGCGCGACCGGCCCACCGCCGCCGATGATTACGAGGTGCAGGCCACCACGCCCTGGAACTACGGCTTGCTGCTAGGTGCCAAGCCCACGGCCGCCTTCAAGGTGCAGGAAAAACCGACCACGGGCGTTGTGTTTTCGCCCGCGGAGGCCCCCGTGGAACTGCGCGTATCCGGGGTGCGGCTGCCTCAGTGGGAGCTAGCCCAGAACTCGGCGGGTCCGGTGCCTGCGAGTCCAGTGACGCGGCCCGCCGGAGCCCAGCCCGAAACCCTCACGCTGATTCCGTATGGAGCAGCCAAGCTGCGCGTTACCTCGTTTCCGGTGGTGAAGTGAGCCGCGCAACAATATGCCCGCCCGATAAACAGAAGCGGCCATTCCTTGCTTGGAATGGCCGCTTCTGTTTGTTATGGCTCTACTGCTGATCTAGTACTGAACCTAGCTTTTCTTCGCTGGCTCGGCTTTGCGGGCGGCGCGGACCTGCTCGGCGGCAATGCGTTGTAGGCGCACCGCGTCCTCGGGCGCGATACCTAGGTCGGCGGCGGCTTGCTCCTTAGCGCCAAGCTTGCGTGGGTCTTGGCCGGTGATTTCGGCAAACAGCACGCAGGCATTCAGGTAGGAGCCCCAGTTGCTGGGGTGGTAGTTGTCGGCGCCCCACAGGTTTACTTTGCCGGCTTCGGGGCTATAGGGATTGCGCACAGCCACGCCCTCCTGGATGGCCCGCAGCCACGCATCACCGGCGGGGGCCACGCCGGCGATGTGGCCGTTTCGCTTCGCCAAACTGTAGTAGCCGCGGTGCAGATCTTGGGTCATGGAGTCGACGGGCAGACCGCTGTAGGCTTTGCCCTCGGGGTACGTTTGGTCGGCGCGGGCCCAGGTTTCGTAGAGGTACACCTTGGCCTTGGGGTTGCGCGCGTGCACGGTTTGCTCCAGGCGGGTGCCGTATTCCTGGAACAGATCGGGGTGGCCGGTGCGACGGGCCGGCAGCGTCCACATGCTGTGCTCTTGCAACACCACCGCATCCCAACCTGGCCTATCGACTACGGCGCGGACGCTGTCGTAGTGAAACTTGAGCGGCATGCCACTAATCGATTCTAAATGAACCTCGTATGCCATACCTGCTTCATCCGTAAGTTTCTTGAAAATGGCCGGAATACCACCCCACGGCCCACCCCGCTCGTGGCGCGGACTACGCTCGGGCACGGCCGCGTTTTCGTCAACGATGCTGCCCGTATTATACTTCAGCACCGACTGAAAATGCCCGTGAAAGAAGCTGTTGCCCACGAACAAAATCACGACGGGCTTTTTCGCGGTGGCTTTAGCCGTTGCTTTGGTTGCCGGTGAGGTTTGCGCGGTAGCCAGCGTAGCAAGACCTAGCCCCAGACCTAGCAAGGCTAAGCGTCGTACCGTATTGAGCAAGTGTAGTGGCATTTGCAGGAACAGAAATGGTTGTGTTTGAACTGCATTATTAAGAGGCTATCCGAATAGGCAGAAACAATACCCGGAACGTCATTTCGACCAGCAGGAGAAATGACGATAGAGACCTAGCTCCGTCGAAAACTACTTACCAGCTTCCATCAAGCTGATGGCATAGCCGCCGCCGGGGGCGCAGTACTGGCTCAGCTTGGTCTTGTTGGTCACGTTGGCCTTGCGGATCTGGTAGGCCTGCGGGTTCTTCTCGTAGTGCGCGTTCTTGGCGTCGGCGTAGATGGTGGCCACGTACTTTTTGCCGGGGTCGAGGAAACCTAGGTCAATTTTGGAGGTGCGGCCCTGCTCGTCGCAGGTGCTACCCACAAACCAGCTGCTTTTGCCTTTGGCTTTGCGGGCGTAGGTGATGTAGTCGCCGGGCTCCGCTTCCAGCACTTTCGTGTCATCCCAATCGACGGCCACGTCCTTGATGAACTGGAAGGCATCGAGGTGCTGGTTGTAGGTTTCGGGTAGGTCGGCGGCCATTTGCAGGGGGCTGTACATGGTCACGTACAAGGCGAGCTGTCGAGCTAAGGTACTGTGCACAAAGGAAGTATTCTGCGGATTGTAGGCACTCACCTTGGTTTGAAAGATGCCGGGCGTGTAGTCCATCGGGCCGCCAATGAGGCGGGTGAAAGGCAGAATGGTGGTGTGGTCTGCGTTGTTGCCGCCGAAGGCCTCGTACTCGGTGCCGCGGGCGGCTTCGTTGCCGATCAGGTTAGGGTAGGTGCGCGCCAGGCCCGTGGGGCGCACGGCTTCGTGGCCGTTCACCATGATCTTGTGCTCGGCGGCTTTCTCCAGCACGTACTGGTAGTGGTTGTTCACCCACTGGTCGTAGTGGTGGTGGCCCAGCGGCACGATATCGCCCACGTAGCCGGTTTTCACGGCGTTGTAGCCGTACTTATTCATGAACTGGAACGCATCTTCCAAATGACGCTCGTAGTTGCGCACCGAGCCGGAGGTTTCGTGGTGCATGATGAGCTTCACGTTTTTGCTGGCGGCGTAGCGGTTCAGCTCGGCCACGTCGAAGTCTGGGTAGGGCGTCACGAAGTCGAACACGTAGTCTTTGTGCTTGCCAAACCAGTCTTCCCAGCCCGTGTTCCAGCCTTCCACTAGCACCGCGTCGAAGCCATGTTTAGCGGCAAAGTCGATGTACTCCTTTACGTGGGCAGTGGTGGCGCCGTGCGTGCCGTTAGGCTTCACCTTGGCGTAGTCAACGGAATCGAGCTTGATATTTTCCAAGTTGGTGTACGACCATGTGCTTTTGCCCGTAATCATTTCCCACCACACGCCCACGTACTTCACGGGCTTAATCCAAGACACGTCTTGGTACTTGGTGGGCTCGTTCAGGTTCAGCACCAGCTTCGACTCCAGGATGGCCCCGGCCCGGTCGCTGACGATGAGGGTGCGCCAGGGCGAGTTGGCGGGCGTCTGAATCAGACCCTTGTCGCCCACCGCGTCGGGCGTTAGGTGCGAGGTCAGCACAAAGTTCTTATCATCAAGCTCTAAGTGCATAGCCGAGTAGTCGATCAGGGCGGCTTCGTGGAGGTTGATATAGAGGCCATCCTTGCTCTTGAGCATGAGCGGGGTTTGCACACCGGTGGGCGAGAAGGGCGTCTGCGAGGCGTTCGGCGTGGTGGCTGCCTTCATCAGTCCGCGCACCTGCGAGAGGTTGCTCGTAACGGTGCTGTACTCCTGGGTATCGTAGTCGCCGGGCAGCCAGAAAGCCTTGTGGTCGCCGGTGAGGGCAAACTCGGTGCGCTCTTCCTTGATGGTGAAGTAGTCGAGCTTAGGCTGGCGCGGAAACTCGTAGCGGAACCCGAGGCCATCGTCGTAGAGGCGGAAGCGCACGCGAATGGTACGCTGGGTTTCGGCTTGGGTAAGCGTGACGGCTAGCTCGTTATAGTGGTTGCGGATGCTTTTCACCTCGCCCCACACCGGCTGCCACGTCTCGTCGAAGCTGCGCTGCTGGGTATCGGCCACGGTGAAGCCGCGCAGTAAGGCTGGCGCGTTTTTCAGTTCCAGCCCTAGCTTGCTGGGCTTGAGTACAGGGCGGCCCTTGTAGGTAAGCTGATAGGTAGGCACGCCGCCGTTTTGCAGGGCAAATTGCAGGGCTAGCTGGTTGTTGGGAGATTTGATTTCCTGCGCGTTAGCAACTTGCCAGAGCAAACACAGGCAGAGAAAAGCAAGGGTGCGGCGAGCCTTTTGACGCAGCGGCTCGGTGGAGAATAGGTTGTGCTTCATGGGTGGAACGGGCACGTGATAAAAAACGACAACGGCGCAACCCCGCCTTGCGGCAGGATTGCGCCGTAAACCGCGGCAAGATACTCCAGCGGCAGCGAATAGTACTTAACCCGGCTGCCCTATCACGCCTCGCATACGCATAACGCGCACGCTACCAAACTCCAACCTAGCCTACCACACCAAGCTGAACTTTATGCCTAGCTCCGGCACTGGCCAAAAAGACCGGCGACCAACGTCGGCCATAATCTGCAAATTCCACAGGCCGGCGCCGGCGTACGCATCCAGTAGCCCGTGGCCGCCGAGCCGGCGCTGCATACCCCAGAGGGCAGTTAAGGAGGAATACTGATAGTCGAAAGCCCGGTAATCTCGCTCGTACTACCAGCAACCGACTGTTTGCAGGGCTAGGTAGTTGCCCACAAAAGGCCCCGTGGCGCGGCCGTGCTGCCGGCGCTTGCGCTGGTTATAGTAGTGGCGCACGCCCGCATCATAGCCGAGCGAGTTCAGCCCAATAGGCCGGTCAGGGCGAAATATATCGCGCTCATCCCCAAACAGATAAATTCCACTGAACCCGCTGGCATACAGGCTCCAGCTCCGGCTGAACTGGTACTCCACGCCGGGCACCGCGGGCACTATCAAGCCCCCAGAGCCAATCAAAAAACCCCGGGTTGGGCCCGTACCGAGTTTGAGCATAACCGATCTTTTGGCAGCTGGGGCCTCTAGGGAGTCGGGAGGCGTGGCTGTATTGGTTTGGGCAACCGCGGGAAGGAGCAGGCTCATTACTAGCCCGCTAATCAGCAAGAATAAACGATAAGTCATTGGGTAGGAGAGTATAAAACTGCCGCTTAGCTGGAGTCTCAGGGTTTGTTTACAAGCTTGACTGCAATGCGCTGGTCGCGGTTGGCTAGCTCCCAAGCGGTGTAGAAAATTAGTTGCGTGCGCCGGGCGAGCAGCGGAAACTCAATCTTCGTGAGGTCGTCGGTGGGCTGGTGGTAGTCGGCGTGGTCGCCGGTGGTGTAGAAGATGACCGGAATGCCATGTTTGGCAAAGTGGTAGTGGTCGGAGCGGTAATACACTTGCTCGGGGTCGTCGGGGGCGTTGTAGCGGTAGTCGAGGGCTAGCTTCGTGTACTGCTCGTTGGCGGCTTCGCTGATGGCGTGCAGTTCTGCGGACCGCTTGTTGGAACCCACCACGTCGAGGTAAGGCTGGTCGGGACGGTGCTGGTCGTCGGTGCGGCCGATCATGTCGATGTTCAGGTCAGCGATGGTGCTGGCGAGCGGAAACACCGGGTGCTCCGTATAATATTCCGAACCGAGCAGGCCTTTCTCTTCGCCCGTAAAAGCCAGAAACAACACACTGCGGCGCGGGCCGTGGCCGTCTTTACTGGCTTGAACAAAAGCTTGAGCAATAGTTAGCAAAGCCGCTGTTCCTGAGCCATTATCATCAGCCCCATTATACACCTGGCCTTCCCACGTACCTAGGTGGTCGTAGTGGGCCGACACGACCAGTACTTCTTCTTTCCGGTCGGTGCCTTCTAGGTAGCCGAGCACGTTTTCCGTGGGTACTCGCTGCTGCACCCGCGGCGCCCGGATGCGCAGCGCAGCCACCCGAAACGACGCCGCAACAGGCCCCGTTACCGTGCTGGCAGCCTGCTGATACGCTTGCAGTCCGGCCGCCGTAGTGCCGAGCAAAGCACACCCCACCGCCGGCGACACCAAAAACGAAGCCGTCGTAGTTGCCTCAGTTTGCGCTTCCGCGGTAGGCAGCGTCATGCGGCCCTTCACGATGTAGGGCTTGAAGCGAATCAGGGCCGCCGTGAAATCCGCTTGATCCGGGTAGATGAAGAAAATGCTGCGGGCACCTTTGGCCGCGGCCACGCTAAGTTTGGCCCGCGAGTTAATGCTCCACCGACTCGGTTTGCCAGGTGCGCCAAACCTAGGTTTTCCGGTAATATCCAGCGGCTCACCAAGCAGGGCAATAAGGTCTTTGCCGCGCACGTCGAGGCTGGCGTAATCGGAGTAGCCCGCCTGCTCAATGCCGTAGCCCACGAACACCGGCTGCACCGTAGTTTCCTGGAAAAAAGGCGAGTCGCCGCTGGCGTAGAAGTCTTCGAGCCAGTGGAACGACTGCGCCCCGATTTGCAGCTTCATGTGGCCGGCGTCCCACACGCTGCGCTCCACCCAAAAGCGCTGCACGGGCTCGTTGGGCAATGGGTCATCGAGGCAAGGGTCGTAGAGTCGGTATAGGTTGTCGCGGCCGGGCACGGGGGCACTCAGCCCTAGCTTTTGGAACTGCACGGCTAGGTAGTCGGCGGCTAGGCGGCCGCCCTGCTCGCCGGTTTCGCGGCCCTGGTAGGCATCAGAAGCTAGCTCGGTGAGGTGCCGCCGCAGCACTTCCGGGGTGATGCGGCGGGCGTACTGCGTGGGGAGGTCATCGGCGGGAAGCGCTTGGGCCCGTGCTACGTGACTGAGCACCAACAGCAGCGCCAACGCGCGTAAGACAACGGAAAACATAGCGAATTAGGTGTTGCCCTTTTGCAATGAATTCATGCGCAAGCAGCACGTAGCCTGGCGTGGTGTGCAACACCAAGCTACTTTAGGCTTTGCTTTATATACTTAACTGCGAGTTACTATATATCTGCTACTTATCACGCACGAACCGCACTGGGATATGGGGCATTGTGCCAGTGCTGCTACCCGGCGCATACGACACAATGGCGGCGAGCGTGGTGTTGGTCATCTGCACGATTTTGAAGGTGATGGGCCAGTTAGTGCTCGGGTCGCGGTCGGCGGTCCAGTAGATGCAGTTGGAGCCTTCGCCGTGCGGGTTGGCCGTGGGGTCCGTCACCCGGATATTGGCAGGGATGCCATTGAAGCCGTTCTTGTTGGTGGAGTAGCCGTCCTCGCGCCGCCAGCCGGTGGTGGCCATTAGTTGCCCAAGGGCCTGGGTCGTTTGCAAGTTGTCCGCCGACCAATTGTACTGCAGCGTCACACCTTGCGAGGCAAGCAGCTTTTCGTAGTCGGCTCTGGTGGGGATGCGCCAGCCCGTGGGCACGGGGATGCTACCTAGGTCGGCAGCCTTCACAAACGTACCGTAGTGCGGCTTGTCAGAATCTTTGATGCCGCCGGGGCCGGCGTAGTTCATCGTGGTCCATTCCTGCCCGCCGATGGTGGCGGTGGCGTAGTACAAGTCGCCAATCTTGACGTAGGAGCCGGTAATGGGCGGGGTGGGTGAAGGTACGGAAGGCGGCGCAGGCGCATTGGGATTTACCTTCTCGTACTCGGCGGAAACTGGAATAGAACCATCCAGGCGTTTGCAGGTCAGGTAGTTGGTGCCGGTGGCAAATGACGTGGCCTCGGGGCTTTGCCAGGCGGTGCGGTAGGTGCGCATGTCGCTCTCGGCAATGGGCACTTCCTCGCTCGGTTTGCCCTGGTCGTACACGCGCATCACGCCGCGCTGGGCATAGAAGGTCAGGGTGCGGGGCGTGCTGCTAGGCTTATACTCCACCGTGCCGGTGATTTTGTAGAAGCGCATGCGCGTCTTGCCATTCAGATCCACCGAAAAGGTGTGGTACTCCACGGCGTTCTTGCCGTCTTTGGTGAATACCATGGTGCGGAAGTCGCGGAAACCTAGCTCCCCGAGCACGGTGCCTTCGTCCCAGTAAGTGGTTAGCGGCTTCTTGTTGTCCTTGGCAAACCAGGTGCCCACAAACTCGTTGGGCAGGGTGGAATAAGGCGTTTCGATGGGGGTGCCGGGCGTCGGGGTGGGCGGCGTCGGCTCCTCCACGGGCGGCTTAGGCTCTACGGGGTCTTCTTTGCAACCGGAGAGGGTGTTGGTGAGGCCAAGCGCGAGCAAGGCGCAGGTTAGGAAGGTTTTCATAGCTTGGTTGGGGGCATGAAGGGTTGTTCTAGACTTGAGAAGAGTATCCTTCGTGTCGGGCGGCGCTAGCCGAAGCCTCTCTTGCTTCGTTGCACAAGCGCGCTGATTATCATTGCCGGAGCGCTGCTTCGGCCAGCGCCGCCCGACACGCGAGTTGAAGCCGCAGCTTAGTGGCTGGCGTAGTGAATGTTACTCCACTGCAACCACTCGCCGCTGTTGTCGTCGTAGTAGATGCCGTACCAGTCGCCGCGGCTGGGGCTGTTGGCACTGCCGTTCCCGTTGGAGTCGCCGCCGCGGCTGTCGTCTTTGTAGGAAGTGAAGGTCACGCCGGCCCCGTTACCGTTGATGAGCTGCGCGGGGCTCAGGCGGCAGGTGATTTCGCGCTCGGGCAGCCACTTCACCGTCACGTTGTTGCCGAGGCGCAACGTGTGGCTAGTGGGCAAGTCGATGCTTTGAATGTTCGCGTAAGCCACCTCGGTTTCGCCCCAGCTTACACTCGGCTTCGACACGTTGGTATTCCAGTAGGTGATGATGCCCTGGTACTGGTTCTTCTCACTAGCGTTGGCCGGGTTGTGGAAGGTGTTGGAGTCGTCGAGGTCGAAGCTGGAGGTGATAGAAAGCGCCCGGATGTTGTCGTAGAACACGTTGTTCTGCACCACGGTCCCTTGTTTCGCGTAGCTCGCGTCGAGGGCAGCGGCTTCGAGCACGTTCGTATCGGCCCCGTTGCGGGCGAAGGTGCAGTTCGTCACGCTCGCGGCGCTAAATGGCAAACCGAGCACGACGCCGTTTCGGCCCCCGTAGTAGAATTGGCAATGGTCGAGGGCCGAACCCGAAATTCCGTCGAGCAGCACGGCGTACCAATCCTTTTTGGCTGGGGCCGTGGCGCTGGCGTCGTGGTTCGTATCACCGCCGTGCGCGTCGTCTTTGTAGGAGGTAAATACAATGGGCTGGGCGCTGGTAGCGCGGGCCAGCAGTTCGCTGCCGCCGCCAAAATGCATTTGGGCATCTGGTAGTTGCTTGATAATCACGCCGGCACCTAGGGTCAGGCGCGCGTCCCAGTGCGTCGACTCCAGCACGTACGACACCTCCGTCTCGGCCCAGGTCAGCGCCGTCGACTTGCCTGGCGTGTCGTCAACCCAAATACCTTGGTAGTCATTTTTCTGACTGGCGTTCTGCGGGTTCTGGAAGGAGTTGGAGTTGTCGAGCGAAAACAGGTTGGTGATGCGCAGCGGTACTTCGTTGTCGAAGAAGGTATTGTCTTCGATGATGGTGCCAGCCAGTGCCGCCCCAGCGGCCAGCGCACCTACTTTGCTCGTCGAGCCGCCGCTATTGTGGGCGAAGGTGCAGTTGCGTATGGTGGCCGCGACGCCGTCTACTCCGAGCGTGTAGCTGGCGCTGCCCGTGTCGCTGCCGCCGTACAAAAACTGGCAATAGGCTAGCTGGGCATTGTTGCCGCTGTTCAGGTTGATGTGGCGCCAGTCTTTGCGAGCTGGCGAGGTGGCGCCGCGGTCGGCGTTGGTGTCGCCGCCGTGCGCATCATCCTTGCTGGAGGTGAAGTAAATGGGCTGGGCCATCGTGCCGACGGCGGCTAGGCTCCCTCCGGTGCGCAGTTGCAGCCCGCCGTTGGGGGCAAACTTGACCACCGTGCCCGGCTGGATGGTCAGGGCATCACTCACCCAAACTTCGCCCGTCACGACGTACACGTTGCATGGCTTCCAGGTGGTGGGCACCGTGATGTGGCTGGTTACCTGCACGATCTGGGAAGTGCAGCCCGAAGCCACTCCTACCGTGATGCGCTGGCTGGTCGTGTCGGAAGCGCTGCCGTTGAGGGCCTTGAGCTTCACGCGGTACACGCCGGCTTGGGCGTAGGTATGGGCAAATTCTGCTTCGGCTTGGGCGCCTGTGGTTTGGTCGCCAAAATCCCAGGCGTAGGTGGTGGCGTTCTGGGAGGTATTTTTGAAGGTAACCGGGCAGTTCGTTTGGCAGGCGCCACCCGCGAAGGTGAAAGCCGCCTTGGGCTTGGGTGCCGGGTCTTCATCGTCGTCGTCACAGGAAGCTAGGCTGAGGGTAGCCAGGGCGGCCAGCACGAGCGGTACGCTGTAAAAGGAGCGTTGCATAAGAACAGAATGAAGTGTAGAAAGGACTTGTAGCAGCACAAGCAGCCCGCCATACTCCCGGCGGCACCTAGCACATAGACTTAGCTCTGATAGCTAAGCAGTTGATAGTGCCTTCCGCGCTGAGCAGCGTCGGCTACCGGGGAGCAGCAAGGCTGTTTGTTGCTCCAAAATTGGCGGCCCCTTTCCCTCACCCCAATGCTCACTTACATGAACTGGCAATACCGCTACCCGAACTGCAAGAAGCTCTACCTGAATTGCTAGCCCCTAGCTTCAAAAGCAAAGCGCCGCGCCCTGTGAAAGGACGCGGCGCTTTGCGTAATCTGAAACAGGAGCAACAACAACGTCGCTCTACCAGAAGGTCATGGCTCCCGCTGGTCGACAGGACGTTTTGATTACTATCTATTATTCAATACCTTATACTTATCACCTACCCCTGACTATACTTACGGAGGGCGACAATGAACTGATCGACGGCCTCTTCGGGCGTGGCCCACGAGGTTATCAGGCGGATGGCCGCTTGCTGCGCGTCCACCTGCTTCCAAACGTAAAACCCGAACTCGTCTTTGAGCTGGTCGATAACCGTGTTGGGTAGAATGGGGAAAATCTGGTTGGTTTCGGAAACGGTCAGCATCTCATAGCCTAGCTCCTGCACCACGCGGGCAATTTTCTGGGCCATGGCGTTGGCGTGCGCGGCCAGCTCAAACAGCAATCCGTTCTGCAAAAGCGTGGCGAACTGCACCCCGAGCACCCGGCCTTTGGCGAGCAGGGCGCCGCGCTGCTTGAGATGGTACTTGAAATCGGGCTGTAAGGCGGGGTTGTTTATCACGATGGCCTCGCCGAGCAGGGCGCCGCACTTGGTACCTCCTAGGTAGAACGCATCGGTGAGTTGGGCAATGTCGGCCAGCGTCAGGTCCGGAGTAGCAGCCAGGGCCATGGGCAGGCGGGCGCCGTCGAGGTAGAGCAGCAGGCCGTTGGCTCGGCAGTACTCCGATAGGGTCGTCAGCTCGGCCTTGGTGTAGGTGGTGCCGATTTCGGTGGAATTAGAAATGTACACCACCCGCGGCTTCACCGTGTGGTAGGGCGGCGACTTTTGAAGCAATGGCGCTATATCTTCGGGTCGGAGCTTGCCGTCGGGTGTGGCGGCGACTTCAATCTTGTGCCCGGTAGCCTCAATGGCGCCCGCCTCGTGCACGAAAATATGGCCGGTTTGGGCGGCAATAACCGACTCGTAGGATTTCAGAAAAGCGTTCAGCACGAGCAGGTTGGCGATGGTACCGCCGTGCACGAAATGCACATCCGCCGCTGGGTTGTTGAGTTGGGCGCGCAGCAATTCAATGGCGTGGACGGAATACTCATCGAAGCCGTAGCCCACCTGCTGCGACAAGTTGGTGCGCGTCAGCGCTTCTAGGATGGCGGGGTGGCAGCCTTCGGTGTAATCGTTGGTGAACAGAATCATAGATATTCGCTTGCGAAAGAATAAGCCCTACCGGACTTCGCGGACCGAGCAGGCTAGGTAACAGGTAAGCGGGGTTATGAACAGCGGATTGCTCAAAGAGTTGCGCTCATGTGCTATCTACGCCGGCAAAGCTAGCCTTAACGGCGGCAGCACAATGGTTTTTCGGGCCACGATTCAGCCAGATTTTTCTACAATTCAGTTGGTGTTTTTACCAGTTGATGTATTCCAACCTAGGTGCCGCAGAAGTAAGCGCCGAATTTCAGGTCGTTACTTGATTCGTTTTAACGCTTCAACTACTCTGGCTTATGTTTAGCGCTGCCTCTTTCCTCTTGGTCGTTCGTCGTTTGCTACTCGTGGGAGTACGTCTGGCTTTTCTACAGGTCGTATCGCTCAACTGGCAGTCGGAGCCGGTTCTTACTTGTTCGCCCTACGCGGCCAAGTTGCAGCGGCAGCTTACGTTCGTTACGTGGGTTTTCTGGGGACTAACAGCAATATTCGCGTTGATAATCACCTTTTTACCCGCGACCTAAGATTGTTCTTGCGGGGCGCCTCACTCCCCGCTCCCCTCTCCGAAAAGGTAATGCGCATAAAGCATTTGCGGGGGAGCCATTCGTCTGAGGTGTCGAGTGAAAAGGGTTGCCAGGTTGAGTTGAGAAGATCACTCAACACTGAAAACCTAGCACTTCTCACTTCTTAGGTCAGGCTCCCCCGCAAATGCTTTATGCGCATTACCTTTTCGGAGAGGGCCGGGAGTGAGGCGCTCTTCCGCACAACTATATAAATCCACATGCAATCCATCGACAAAATAGCCTGGCTGCACCTGGAAGAAGGCGAAGTGCTAAGCACGCGCAGCCGCGGCAAAGACCGCTACTACTTCCCCGGCGGCAAACGCGAGCCAGGCGAAACCGACGCTCAAACGCTGCTGCGCGAAATCGAGGAAGAGCTGACCGTAGCACTCGACCCGGCTAGCTTGCTGCACGCGGGCACATTTGAGGCCCAGGCCCACGGGCACCCGGCGGGCGTGATGGTGCGCATGACCTGCTACCTCGCCCGCTACCAAGGCACGCTGCAACCCGCCGCCGAAATCGAAGAGTTGGCCTGGCTGACTTACAAAGACCGCCACCGAGTATCGGCCGTTGATCAAATCATTTTTGACTGGTTGAAGGAACGCGGCTTGCTGACCGACTAGGCTAGGGCTTGCATTTCATACAGGCTTTTTCCCAATTCAGTCGGCACTTGCGGCAATTCACGCGAGGACCATACCGTGCGGCGGCTTCTGCCTTTTATTTTTACAGAACACCTGATAAGCGGCCTGTTGTATGCCCAAGCTCCCGCGTGCTGTATTGGCGTTCTGGAATAAGGTTCGACCGAAAACCGTGCTGGGTCGGATGTACCTGTACACCACGCCGTGGGGCATTCCTTTTTACGGCTACGTGTACTGGGGCGAGACCTACCTGCACTCGGGGCGCGTCTTTGTGCTAGGCACCTGGCTCTTTATAGTGCTCAACGTGCTGTGCGTGGCGGGCGGTTCATACCTCACTACGCTGACCGTGAAGTGGTTCCCCGAGCCCCAGCAGGCGCCCCAGCGCGTCGGCACAAATTTGTTGCTGCTCGTCCTGTTCATTGTGGTGGGCACCCGCCAAACCATGTGGCTTATGGACGCTGTGCACCTGTTTGGCTACCATTACCGACCTAGGCAGGACTTCTGGGTGCTCGTGTCGGTGGCGGTGGTGTACGTGCTAATAGCGGCCCTGGGCGAAGTGGTGTACACGGTTTCGCAGTGGCAGAGCACCCAGCTAGAGGCCCAGCAGCTCGCTAAGCAGCAAGTGCAGGCTCAGCTCGACGAGGTGAAGCAACAGGTGAACCCGCATTTCTTGTTCAACAGCCTCAACTCGCTGTCGGTACTCATTGGCGAAGACCCTAAGCAGGCCGAGCGCTTCGTGGATGAAATGGCTAAGGTGTACCGCTACTTGCTGCAAGCCCACCGCACTACCCAGCTCACCACGCCCGCGGGCCTCACCACGCTCGATGCCGAGCTGCGCTTTCTGCAATCGTACGCCTACCTGCTGCGCACGCGCTACGGCGCTGGCATTGAGCTGACTATTCAGGCCGCGGAGGCGGACCGCACCAGCGGCCTGCTGCCGCTCACGCTCCAAACCTTGGTCGATAACGCCATTCGCCACAACGTCGTCTCGACGGCCAAGCCCTTGCGCATTGATATTCAAACCACCTCGGCGGGCCTCTTGCGAGTGCGCAACACGCGCCAGAAACGCTCGGTGCGGGTGCCCATCAACCGCGAAGGCCTCTCCACGCTTCAGTCGCGCTACCACCTGCTCACGGGTCCCGACCGGATTCGGGTCGAGGCTGATGAGCAGCAGTTTAGTGTCTCCGTGCAACTGGTTCCTCTCTAATGCGCCCCTCCTCTAGCCTAGCTTTTCTGCCCTCGGCGTTGCGCTTTAGCTCCCAAAGCCGGTGGCTGTATATGCTTATTATTCCTTGGCTCGTACCCCTGCTCAGCTACTTTTTGGTAGGCCGCGCCTACTGGCAGCACCTAGGTTCTTTTCTCGGCACCACCTTTCTGGTGTGGTTGCTGGCGAGCCTGTGGCTGTGGAGCCTCGACCAAGCTACCAACGCAGTAACGCGGCGCTTTCCGGGCCTCGACCAAACCGCTATGCGCGTGGTGGTTATTGCCCTCACTAGCGCGGTGCTTTCGGCAGGATTCCTGGCCGGTACGGCCGGGCTGTTTGCGTACGTGCAGCCATTCGGCTCCGCCCTAACCTTTGCAAAAATCACGGCGGGCTTCGGGGTACTGCCGGGGCTCCGCACGTGGTTGTCGGAGGTCATCGGCATTCCTCTTTCTGAGCGTTTTGTTTCGCTGCTGGTGTTTGTCGTCGACTTCGTCATCATTCTGCTGCTGGCCATGGTGTACGAAATCGTCTACTCCCTAAACCGGTGGAAGGAAAGCCGGCTCAACATCGAGCACCTGCGCAAAGTCAGCCTGCAAGGGCAGCTGCAAAGCCTCAAAAACCAGATCAACCCGCACTTCCTCTTCAACAGCCTCAACTCCCTCTCCTCCCTCATTGCCGACGAACCTACTCAGGCCGAGCGGTTTGTGGATGAAATGGCCAAGGTGTACCGCTACTTACTGCAAACCAACGAGCAAGAACTCACCCCGCTGGCCGTTGAGCTGAACTTCATCAATTCGTATTATCACCTGCTCAAAACCCGGCACGGCGCCGGCTTGCAGCTCGACGTGCAAGTTGCCGAGAAGTACCTAGCCCATCAGCTGCCGCCCCTCACCTTGCAGATGCTGGTGGAAAATGCCGTGAAGCACAACGTGATTCTGACCAACCGGCCGCTGCGCATCGAAATCAAAACCACGCCCACCGGCAGCCTGCGGGTGAGCAACAACTTGCAGCGCAAGACCACCCGCGTGGAATCCAACCACGTGGGCTTGCACAACATTACGGCCCGCTACCAGCTGCTGGCCCAAACTGCGCCCGCCATCGAAGCCGGTCCCGAACAGTTCGTCATTCTCCTGCCCCTGCTATCCTAAGTTCCGTCGCGCCCATGAATATCCTAATTGTCGAAGACGAAGAGCTGGCCGTGCGCAAGCTCACGCGTCTCTTGCACGAAGTAGAACCCACCCTCACCATAGCCGGGGTCACGGTCAGTATTCAGCAAACGGTGGAGTGGATGGAACAGCAGCGGGCCGCCCACCAACCCGAGCCCGACCTTATCTTCATGGATATTGAGCTAGCCGATGGGCAGAGCTTCGAGATTTTTGAACGGGTGGAGGTCTACAGCAAGGTCGTGTTTACTACCTCCTACGACGAATACGCCCTGCAAGCCTTTAAGGTCAATAGCATCGACTACCTGCTCAAACCCGTGCAGCGCGAAGACCTCACGCGCAGCCTCAAAAAATACCACGACCTCACCGGCCAGCGCCCCGCCGACCTCGCCCAGCTGCCGATCAACTTGGAGAAAGTGCTGCTGAGTTGGCAGGCCCAGCAGCAGCCCAAGTCGTACCGGAAGCGCTTTTTGGTGCGGCAGGGCCAGCGGCTAGTATCCGTGGAGGTGGGCGACATTGCCTACTTCTACTCCGATGAGCGGTTCAGCTTTTTCCGCTGCCACTCGGGCCAAAAGTACCTGGTCGACTACACCATGGACGAGCTAGCCGACAGCCTCGACCCGGAGCTGTTCAGCCGCATTAGCCGCGGCCTCATCGTGACGCACCAGGCGGTGGAGCAGATGCAGCCCTACTTCGGCAACCGCCTTGCCCTCACGCTCGCGCCCGCCTTCGAGAAGGAAGCCTTGGTGAGCCGCGAGAAAGTGAGCGACTTCAAGAAGTGGATGGGCAGGTAGCCGGGCTAGCTATTTGCCTCCTTCTTAGCCCCGGCACGCGTTGCGTGCCGGGGCTTTTTGTTGCCGGTCCGGCGCGGCGACCTAGGCGTCCGACCGGCAGGCGACTACTTACGATTCAAGCGCGGATTGTCCCAGTTCAGCAAGCGGTATTTGCAGTTCAGCAAGCTGTTCTTTTTCAAGGAGTAAGACGCCCACAACTTTGATCCACCAAACCGGCTGCGCTACCCAACAGACCTAGGTTCAGCCCTAGGCTGCGGCCCTGCCGGGTGCCCGTTTTCTTTCCTAACCTCCTCTTCTTTTCCAAACTATGAAACGCTTGTTTGAAAACCCCCAAATTGGTGACCGGATCTTTTTTAAGAAGTTTGCCCACGAGCCGGGTGAAAACATTACCATTATCGACGTATCCCTGAAGCCTGGCGGCGGCAATGCGTTGCACTATCACTACACCTACGACGAGCACTTCGAATGCTTGGAAGGTGAGCTAAGCTTAGAAGTCGACAAGCAAATCATTGTGCTTCGGCCCGGCGAAAAGGCCGTGGCTCCGAGCAAGTCGGTGCACCGCTTCTTCAATCAAAGCGCCGACTACAACCGCTTCCGTGTGACGGTGGCGCCGGGGCAGCCGGGCCTGGAGCAGATGTTGCAAATTGTGTACGGCCTAGCTTCCGATGGCTTGCTGAAGCCCAATGGGACACCTAGAAAGTTCTGGCACATGGGCACCATTGTGGCACTGTCGGACACCAACTTAGCGGGCATTTTCAGCTTGTTGCAGCCCCTGTTAGCGCGCAGTGCCCGCCGCGCCATGGCCGATGGGCGCTTTGCCCGCGAGTTGCAGCCTTACACCGAGCTAGCGGCTGAGTTGCAAGAAGCGCTGTAAGGAGATCTTTATCACGAAGCCCACCACTCATAGGCCCAGCCAATCCCCTTCAACTTAGCTTATTTATCGGTTACTTAGCCCAATGAAAACGATAGCCGATTTGCTGCTGCTCGGTGACCCGCGGCTTTACGAAACGTGTGCCCCCGTGCTGGAAGCTGACCTCCCGCAGGTGGCTGGCTGGGTAGCCGATTTGCACGCGGTAATGGAGGATATTCGGGCCACGTACCACTTTGGCCGGGGCATCGCCGCCCCGCAGCTAGGTATCATGAAGCGCCTTGTGTACCTGAATGTTGACCGGCCCATGGTGTTGCTTAACCCAGCGTTAGTAGAACTCAGCGACGCTACCTTTACTCTCTGGGACGACTGCATGAGCTTCCCAAACTTACTAGTGCAAGTCCAACGCCACGAGGGCCTCACCGTGCGCTACCGCGACGAACAGTGGCAGGAACAAACCTGGCGGATAGACGATAAAAACCTAGCCGAGCTCCTCCAGCACGAGTGCGACCACCTCGACGGCATCCTGTGCACCATGCGCGCCCTTGATGCCCAGTCCTTTAAGTGGCGCCCAACTCCAAAAGCTGACTAGCCTAGCACAAAACGCCCGCGGCCCAATGCCCAAAAGCTAGCTTATGGCGTACGCATTACGCCCTGCGTTAAGGTTTTGATGCGGCATAGCCACGAGCCGGAAGCTAGGTACAGCGTGTGGCCATCGTCGCCCCAAGCGCAGTTGGCTACCACCTCGCCCGTATCAATCGTACCAAGGTGTTGCCCTTGTGGGGAGAGCACCACTACGCCCCCCACGCCCGCAGCCCACACGTTGCCCTGACGATCAACTTTTAAGCCGTCGGGCACTTCCTTGAACCGTACTTTTGGCAACGTGCTCATGTCGAAGAACACACGACCCGCTCCTAGCTTGCCGTTCGAGCGCACATCATAGGCCATAATCACGGGGCGCAGCGAGTCGGCATTTGAGACGTAAAGCGTACGACCGTCAGAGGTAAAAGCGAGGCCGTTGGCTTTGCTCAGCTCGGTGATTTCTTGCGTTACCTTGCCGTCGGGCGCCAGTCGGTATACGCCGCTCACGCTGATTTCGCGAAGCGGATCTTTGTCTTGCTTAGGCAGGCCAAATGGCGGATCAGTGAAGTAAATATGGGCCGTAGTCGGATGAGCTAGCACATCGTTCGGGCTGTTGTAGCGCTTGCCTTGGTAGTTGTCGGAGAGGGTACGTTTGCCGCTTTTACCGGCAAGCGGTAGGCTCGCTACGCGCCGGTCGCCGTGCTCGCAGATAAGCAAATTGCCGCGGCCATCCAGGGCTAGGCCGTTGCTGCCGGGCTCCTTGCTGTAGGGCATGCGGCCGGTGTAGCCGTTCTGCTCTAAAAACTTTGACAGGCCGTTCTTTGCCGACCACCGGTAAATCGTCTGCTCCTTGGTGTCGGAGAACAATAACATGCTGCTGTCGGATACCCACACGGGCCCTTCGATGTGGTCGAAGCCGGCTGCTACGACTTCGATTTTGGCATCGGGAGCAAGTACCTGGTCTAATGCTGGAGCTTGCCGCACGACGCGACCAGTAGTAGTGAACGAGGCAGTTTGGGCATAACCGGGGCCCGCTACCACACACAGCAAGAAACTAATAAACAGGGCAATAACACGCATAACAGACCTAGGTTAGCGGGCTGCGCCGGTCTGGCTGCCCGGCTATTTTACCCACCGCATAGGGTGAAGGTTGCTTCCGGCTAGCCCAACCTTCGCCGGAACCCGGGCGTAGGCACAGGCTAGCTACCGCACCACTGCGGCAGTTGTTTGGCTGCCAACAGCCTTCTTTCTGCATGAAAAACATCCTTTTATTCTTCTTCGTTGGCGGCATGCTCGCTAATGCACCGGCTTTTGCCCAATCAGCGGAAGTGCCGCTGGAAGAAGTAGCGCAGTTTGGGCGGCACCAGCCCATTGGCGTGGCCGTATCGCAACAGGGGCGCATCTTCGTGACGTTTCCCAAAAAGAAAAAGGACTTCGACTACTCGCTGGCCGAAATCGTGAACGGGCAGCGCCGGCCCTACCCCGATGCCACCTGGAACCAGTGGGACTCGACCCAAGCCTCCACGCGCTTCGTGAACGTGCAGGCTTTGTTTGTGGACCAGAATGACGCCCTCTGGGTACTCGACCCGGCCAACCCCGAGGATGAAGCCCCAGCAATAACCGGCATCAAGCTGCTGAAAATCAACCTAGCTACAAACAAAGTAGAGCGTATCTACCGGTTTGAGGATTTACCCCGGGAGCGGTCGGGCCTCAACGACGTACGCGTGGATGTGAAAGCACAGGTCGCTTACCTCTCCGACCCCAAGCTCGCCGCTATTGTGGTGCTGGACCTGCGCACGGGCAAGAGCCGATTGGTGCTGCAAGGCCACAAATCGGTGATGGCCGCGCCGGGCTTCGTGCTGCGCATTGATGGCAAAGAAGTGAAAGACAAAAATGGCAAGCCCTTTAGCAGCAACGTCAACGGCATTGCCCTCACGCACGATTATCGCTACTTCTACTACCGAGCCATCAATCAAACCAAGCTCTACCGCATCGAAACGCAGTACTTGCGCGACGCGGCGCTGCCGCCCGCCGAAGTAGCCAAGCACGTAGAAGAAGTAGGCGAAACCGGCATTTCGCACGGCATGATTGCCGACCAGGCCGGCAACGTATACCTCACCGACTCACCCAACCACGCCGTGCGCCGCGTGACCCCAGCGGGCAAGCTCGAAACCGTAGCCAAAGATGGCCGCCTGCACTGGCCCGATTCCTTTGGCCTAGGTCCGGATGGCTACCTCTACCTCACAGCCGCCCAAATCAACCGTACGGCTAAGTGGAACAACGGCCAAGATTTAGTCGAATACCCTTTCCGGCTCTACCGCATGAAGCTACGGTAAGCTCTTTTTGACAACTACTCTCTAGCGCCAACGTTCACAACACCTGCTTACCTATTATGCTTTCTGATGCACCGCACCCTTGAACTTTCCATTCCGCCGACGGCCACCGACGCGCTCCAACAAGAGCTAGCTTCGCTGGATGAAGTCATTGGCCTAAGTTTGCAGCGCGGTGCTTCGCTTAAGCCCGTCGGCGACATTCTACTTGTGCACGTGCTCAACCGTGGCGCCGATGAGGTGCTGCGCCGGGCGCGGGCGGCCGTGTCAAAACCGGAGGAGCTGAGTGTGGTGACCAGTGAAGCATCCAGCTTCATTTCGCCCGCCGACCACCACGCCGTCGACGACGACCGCGACGAAGCCATTTGGGAAGAAATGGAAAGTGGCCTCCGCCATCAGGGCCGTATTACTACCAATTATTTACTGCTGATGGGCCTGGGCGGCATTATTGCTGCCATTGGCTTGGTGTCGGAACCGGTGCCACAGGCGGTAGCGTTTGTGGCGTCGGCCATCATCGCGCCCGGCTTCGACCCCATGACGAAAGTACCCCTAGGTTTGGTGCTGCGCCATTGGAAGCTGATTTGGCATGGTCTCAAATCAGCTTTTGTGGGGTATGCCGTTCTTATTGCGGCGGCGGCCGCTACCATGGCTACGCTGGTAGCAACAGGCGAAACTGATGTTACCACACTAACTACCAATAGCGAAGTACAACACTTGCTTCACCCAAAACTACCGGAGCTGCTGGTGGCGGCAGCTGGGGCGTTATCGGGCGT
The DNA here is from genome assembly GCF_002154225.1 of Hymenobacter crusticola. Lineage (GTDB taxonomy): Bacteria > Bacteroidota > Bacteroidia > Cytophagales > Hymenobacteraceae > Hymenobacter > Hymenobacter crusticola. The sequence goes on along the minus strand of NZ_MTSE01000003.1, from coordinate 357,934 downwards.
GGTAATGCTGGCGGCCTTTCGAAGGAGCTTCCAAGCCGGTCCGCTGATTGCTATGGCCTTCATTCCAGCGGCGGCACTTATCGGCGCGGGCTTAGTCGTGGGGCGTCCCGACCTAGCCACGGAGGGCCTAGAGCGGTTCGGGGCTGACTGGGGCTTTATCGTAGGGTTGGGTGTACCGTTTTTATGGCTAAAGCAACGCTTTCTGCATCGTCGGCAGCCACTGGTGTAGCGTATTTGCCTCTACTCTGCTAGCCATAAAAAAGGCCCTCACGTGAGGGTCTTTTTTATGTGGAATAGGGTGCACTAGGGCTACGACAGCAAGTCGTGGGCGCTCTTCCAGGCAAGCTGCGGGTAGCGACCATTGTCAAGCGGCTCGTTTTGCACGCTCATCATGCTCAGCATGTACTGCATCTGCTGCCAAACTGGGTAAAGCTCCTGCTCGCCCTCGGGGTGAGCCGCGCGGGCCTGCTGGATGCGCAAACCTAGCTCGTCGCGGCTGCCTAGGCGAACCAGCTCAAACGGCGTTTTGCGCCCCGCAGTGGCCACGGCGGCTAGTTCAGCTGGACTGATTTGAAAGCTAGCAATCCGCAAGAACCGAGGCGTATGCGCATCCAAGGCGGCCGCGGCCGTAAAGGCGGCAGTATCGTCCATGGTGGTGAAGTCGATGCGCCAATCGGCATCCCCCCAATAGCTCACGCACTTTTGTTTGAAGTCGAGCAGCGTCACGCCGTATTGCAGCAAGTCGGCAAAGGCCCCGTTGAGCACCGACGTGCTAGCAATAGGCGCTTGATCCAGTCGCGCCCGAAACTCGCGGCGCAAATCGAAGTTGCGGTTGTCGCCGGCTGGCAGCTTAGTGAAGTCGCTCGAAAAGTCGGAAGGAATGAAGCGCGGCACGCCTGCCGCCACGGCCGCCGTTAACAACGCAGTTTGCGTATCGACAATCACGTCGCGGAGACCTTGCAGCACCGATACCACGCAAGCGGCCCCTTGGCACGCCCGCGTGAGCTGGGCCACATCGGTCATGTCGACGGTGATAAGCTGCGCGCCTTGCTCGGTGAGCTGGGTTACTTTCGCCGGCTCGGCCTCGGCGCGGACCAGTGCGCGGACGGCGGCGCCCTGCGCCAATAAATTCTTGATCAGGCGGCCACCTAGGTTGCCGGTACCGCCCGCGACTACTATTGTCTGTTGCATGCGCTTGCTGCTGAGAATGCTGTGCGTGAAAACTCAACCCATCCGTTGAGTTGAAGTGCAGGCAAAGGTCTGGCAACGGACCGCGACGGGCTCATCAATGCTTGCTCTCTTCTTACAGATTCTTGCTGTCTTCGCCGGGCTTATCCACGCCGGGCAATATGCGCGAGCCTAGCCCCTCTCCGACGGTTTTTGCTTCTGCTTTTACCTCATGCTAGGTCTTCGCTATTGAGAGCGTCGACAGTCTTCAAGAGGCATTCGGAGCCAGCCATACAGGGGCGCTTTAAACGGCCAGATTACGCCAAATGTTCGTTTCAGCCCTGGTTTGGCCCAAATCATAACAGCAACATCGCACAGCCTTAATACTGCCTTTACACCCCGAAGGAACCTTTGCGCATCCAAATTCACCCCTTTTCTATACCAATGCGCAAAAGCTCTATTCTCTTTCCTATTTGTTGCATCGCGCTCAGCCCGCACCTCGGTTTTGGTCAGTCGACCGATGCCTCTATCGCGGGGCGCGTAGTCGACGAAAAAGGCATTATGCTGCCGGGTGTTACCATTGTGGTGCGCAACGAAGCCACCGGTTTCCAGACGAGCACCATTACCAACAACGACGGACAGTATTTCTTGCGGCAGCTGCCTTTGGGCAAGCCGTATACGGTGCGGGCCAGCTACATCGGCTCGACCACGCAGGTCAAGAACGAGCTAGCTCTGAACCTAGGTGATAAGCTGGCCGTCGACTTTAAGATGCAGCCCTCGACCGTGGGGCTGAACGAAGTGGTGGTGCGCGGCAACGCCCTGAACAGCCGCGTCGACCGCCTGGGCAGCAGCACGGCCATCACCGACCAAACCATCCGGCAGATTCCGACCCTGAACCGCAGCTTCACCAACCTAGCTTCGCTGGCGCCCACCTCCAACGGGGGCAGCGTGAGCGGGCAGCTCGCCTCCTCCACCAACTACCTCATCGACGGCGTAAGCGCCCGTAACAACCTGACTTCCGGCGCCGTAGGCAACGGACCATACTCGCTTTCCTTGGAAGCCATTCGTGAGTTTGAGGTGGCCACCAACGTGTACGACGTGACCCAGGGCCGGCAGGGCGGCGGCACCATCAGCGCCGTGACGAAGTCGGGCACCAATACCTTCACGGGCTCCGTGTTCGATTACTACCGCGCCGACTTCCTGGCGAGTCCCTACGACATTCGGGGGAACCGCCGCACCCAGAATTTCACCACCAACCAGTACGGCTTCAGCCTCGGCGGACCGATCATCAAGGACAAGCTCCACTTCTTCACCGCCCTCGACCGGCAGGATCAGTCGGCACCGTTCTTTATTGCCGACATTAAATCGGACGCCGATGCGAATGCCCTCGGCATCAGCAAAGGCGCTTTGGATACGGTGGTAACCATTGCCCGCAACAAATACGGCGTGAGCAATGCCAAGCAAACCGGCGAATTTGGCCGTAAGACGCTCGCCAACACCTTCTTCGCCCGCCTCGATTGGCAGATCAACGAGAAGAACCGCCTAACGCTACGCAACAACTACAGCGACTGGGACAACCCCAACAGCACCGACGACAATTCGGCTATCAACCTCTACGAGGTGTACGGCAATTTTAAGTCGCGGGAGAACAGCACTTTGGCCTCGCTGCGCACCCAGTTCACGCCTAACCTCTTGAACGAGCTGAAGGTGCAGTACCAAACCGTGAAGCGCGACTACACGCCCAACGATGAACTGCCCGCGGCCAACATTCCGCGCGCCATCGTGACGGTGCGCTCCCGCCTGCCCAACGGCCGCCAGGGCAGCACGTCGGTGCAGCTCGGCGGGCAGCGTTTTACGCCCGAAAACAACCTGGAAAACCAGATTCAGCTGGTAAACACCACCTACCTGACCAAGGGCCGCTACAACTTCACCTTCGGTACTGACAATACGCTTACCTACCTCGACACCTACATTTCGAGCGAGCAGAATGGGCGCTTCGTGTTCAACAGCTTGCAGGAGTTCGACAACCTGAACCCCTCGCGCTACGCCCGGGAAGTGCCGCTGCAAGGCATTCCGTCGGTACAACAATGGGTGCTGAACACCTCGTTGTTTGGGCAGATGCAGTACAACCCGCTGCCGCACGTGGAGGCTATCCTAGGGTTGCGCTGGGACATGACCAGTTACCTGACGGCTGGCGCTTACAACCCCGTGGTGCAAGAGGCCCTAGGTCTGCGCACTGATAACAACCCCACCGACTGGAACAACATCCAGCCCCGCGTACAATTGACCTGGGACGTGAAGGGGGAGCGCAAGAGCATTATTCGCCTCGGTGGCGGCATCTTCTCGGCTAACCCCGTGAACTACGCCCAGGTGAACAACATCCAGAACAGCGGCACCAAGGTGGCTTCCATCGACGTGACGCGGCCCTCGACGGGCACGAACCCGGTGCCCCGTCCCGACTTCCCCGCCTACCGCGCCGACCCGAACACAGCGCCCGGCCTGATTCCGGGCGTACCCTATGTGTCGACCATCAACCTGAACAACAAAGACCTGCAGGTTCCGAACATCTACAAAGCCAACCTTAGCTTGAACCAGATGGTGAGCAGCTGGCTGCGGGTGGGCGCGAACTTCCTGGTTTCCTACACCAAGGACAACTACGTGTACCTCGACCGCAACTTGGTCGATCAGCCGTACTTCACGCTCAGCAACGAAGCAGGCCGGGGCGTGTTTGTGCCGGCCAACACCATTACTACGGCGGGTATCACCAACAACGTGCTAGGTCGCAAGACGCAGGCCGTGGGCCGCACGCTGGAGTTCACCAACGGGGCTAAATCGTACCAGGCGGCCGTGGTGGTCGATGCCGAAGCGCGCTACTTCCGCGACGGTTTCTTCAACGCGAGCTACACCTGGAACTCGACCCGCGACAACACGTCCTACAACGGCAACGTGGCCAACACCTCTACGTTCCGCCCCATCAAGTCGGACCCGCGCAGCCTGAGCGAAATCAACTATTCGGACAACCAGTTCCGCCACAAAGTGGTGTTCTTCGGCACCACGCCCACGGTGAAAGGCTTCGCCCTGAGCGGCCGCTTTACCGGCATCGGTGGCACGCGCTACTCGCTCACGGTGGATGCCGATATCAACGGTGATTTCGTGGGCGGCCCCGGCACCGACAACGACCTAGCTTTCGTGTTCGACCCGAACAGCCCCGAAACTGACCCGGCCGTGGCGGCGTCCATGCAGAAGGTGCTCGACAACCCCGACAACCGCGCCAAGGACTATATCCGTCGCAGCCTAGGCTCCATCGCCGACCGCAACGGCGGCGTGAACCCCTTCTCCGGCACCTTCGACGTGCGCCTCCAAAAAACCTTTAAGACGTTCAAAACGCAGGCCCTCACCTTCAGCGTCGACGTGTTCAACTTTGCCAACCTGCTCAATAAGGACTGGGGCGTGAACTACAACCTAGGTCAGCAGAACCTGATGTCCGTCTCGGGTTTCAACCAAAACACGCGCCGCTACACCTACCGCGTGAACGAGAACGTGGGCACTACCAACCAGAACGGCACGCCCTACCAGATTCAGCTCGGCGCCCGCTATTCGTTCTAAATCCGCTTTCTAGAGCGTCATGCTGAGCTTGTCGAAGCATTTCTACCGCAGTGGTAAACATACTACCTAGCACAACGAAGCGGTAGAGATGCTTCGACAAGCTCAGCATGACGCTCTACTGAGTTTCTAACCCTAGCTTCTCCACAACCATGAAATCTTTCCTTACTACCCTAGGCCTAGGTCTGAGCCTCACGCTTTCCTCCTTCGGCCAGGCGGCCAAACACGTCGTACTCATCAGCATTGATGGCTTCCGCCCTGATTTCTACCGCGAAGCCAAGTGGCCCACGCCCAACTTGCAGCGCATGGCTGCGCAGGGCACTTCGGCTAACGGCGTGCGCGGAGTGTTTCCGAGCGTGACGTATCCGTCGCACACGACGCTGATTACGGGCGTCGCGCCGGCCCAGCACGGTATTTACTACAACTCCCCTTTCGAGCCCGACGGCGCTACGGGGCGCTGGTACTGGGAGGAAAGCCTGATCAAAACGCCCACCTTGTGGGACGCCGTGCACCAGGCGGGGCTGAAGTCGGCGTCGGTGCAGTGGCCCGTGTCGGTAGGCGCCCCCATTGACTACAACGTGCCGGAGTTTTGGTCGCTTGATAAGAACGTGGACCGCCTCACGCCGATTCGTCAGCAGACGACGCCCAAGGGCTTGTTCGAGGAAATTGAGCTGAACGCTACGGGCAAGCTCACCGCCCGCGACATGAGCAGCGACTACGTGAGCGAAGACGAAAACGACAGCCGTATTGCCGCCTACCTGCTCGAAACCTACAAGCCGGCCCTGCTGACCTGGCACGTATTCGGCGTCGACCACGCTGAGCACCAGGATGGCCGCGACGGGGAGCACGTGCGCCGGGCCCTCGCCACCGCCGATTGGGCCGTAGGTAACGTGTTAGAAGCACTGGCGAAGGCCGGCATTGACAAAGAAACGGCCGTCATCGTCACCGGCGACCATGGTTTCGTAGACATCAACACCACCCTAGCTCCGAACGTGGTGCTCGCCCAAAACGGTTTGTACAACGCCGAAAAAGGCAACTGGAAGGCGCAGTTTCACACCTCGGGCGCCGCGGCTTTCTTGATGCTAAAAGACAAAAAGGACAAGAAAACCACCGCGCAAGTGCGCGCCCTGCTCGCCAAGCTACCCGCCGACCAGCAGAAGCTATTCCGGGTGGTAGAGCGCGCCGAGCTCGACCAAATCGGCGCCGACCCGAACGCAGTACTGGCCCTCGCCCCGGCCCTGGGCGTGTCGATGAGTGCAGCGCGGGAAGGCAACCTAGTGCGGCCCGGTAAAGGCGGCACCCACGGCTTCTTCCCCGACAACGACCAAATTAAGACCGGCTTCATTGGTTTCGGCCCAGGCTTCGAGGCCGGGAAAGTTATTCCGCAGATGCGTCTGCAAGACGTAGCGCCACGCGCAGCCAGCTTGCTAGGTCTCTCCTGGCCCACAACCAGCAAAGCGGAATCCAAAACTACCACGAGCCAACTTACTGACAATAAAACCAATAGAGACAAATAGCTAGCAAGCCCGACGGAGCGACCGTTTTGCTAATGTAGTGCTGCGCTGAGACTGATTAGTCATGCACCACCACTTCTTAAGTTGATATGCATTGCTTCACTCAACCTGTGGCAGGTAGCTGAGCTTGGCATTGATCTGCAAACTGGCTGAGCTAGGTTTTCACAAGGCCGTCTTCTCTTCTATTGGTTGAGAGGACGGCTTTTTAGTATTGCCACGGTGAGTGCTAGCGCCGTGCTGAGGGTCGTGGCCCTGTGCTACTCACGGTACAGAAAACGCCATCTGTTTCTGGCACGCAGCTGCCTCTTACTTAGGAGGCGAGGAACAGGATAATAATTGAGGCAACTACCAAAAGAAATGCGCATCTTTTTGGCGTTTGTCGCTCTTATCTACTATCTGTTCATGAAAAAACCCACTACCAAAACAACATTTGCCAAGGCAGGAGCTAGTGTGCTGGCGTTGCTAAGCCTAGCCTTCTCCCCTGCCCAAGGTCAAAAACCCACCCTAACCCTAGACCTTACGAAGCCAGGAGTTGCGGTAAGCCCTCTGCTTTACGGCTTAATGACCGAGGAAATCAACCACTCCTACGACGGGGGGTTATACGCCGAGCTTATCAGCAACCGCACTTTTAAGGATAACCCCGCCGCGCCCGATGGCTGGAGTCTCGTGCAGGAAGGCGCAGGCTCGAAAGGCGCCATCAAGCTAATGGCCGCTACCCTAGACAACGTGCCTTACCCCGAACGCCGCCACGCCATCAACGAGGCGTTGACCACTTGCCTGCGCCTGACCGTGGAGAAAGCCGACGGCCGCGTTGGCGTCGCCAACGAAGGGTATTGGGGTATTCCTGTGAAGCCCGCTACTACCTACCAAGCTTCTTTCTACTTGAAAGGCTCCGGCAGCGTCCCCCCACCCCGGCAACGTCCTGGCCAGCCTACGACGCCCACCGAGCCCGTGATTGAAGACCAAACCGCCGGCCCTATCCAAGTAAGGATCGAGAGCAACGACGGCAAAACCGTGTACGCCACCGGCACTGTCAACCTGGAGAAAAGCCTCTATTGGAAAAAGTATAACCTAGCCCTCACCACCGGCGCCAACGTGAAACCCACGAAAGACGCTCGGTTCGTTATTTCCACCAACCGCCCAGGACTCTATTATTTCAACCTCGTTTCGCTGTTTCCGCCCACGTATAATAACCGACCCAACGGCAACCGGTCGGACCTGATGCAGATGATGGTGGACATGAAGCCAAAGTTTTTGCGGTTTCCGGGTGGCAACTACCTGGAAGGCCCTCTAATTACCGACGCCTTTCCCTGGAAAACGACCCTAGGCCCATTGGAAAGCCGGCCGGGCCACCGAGGTTCCTGGGGCTACCGCGCCTCCGATGGCATGGGGCTGCTGGAGTTTCTGACTTGGTGCGAAGACATCAAAGCTGAGCCGTTGCTGGGCGTGTACGCTGGCTATTCCTTGAATGGAGACCATATCGATGCCGGGCCGCTGCTGAAGCCCCACGTGGAAGATGCCCTGAACGAAATCGAGTACGTGATGGGCGACGTCTCTACCTACTGGGGTGCCAAGCGCGCCGCCGACGGTCACCCGGCGCCCTTCAAGCTCACGTACATCGAGATTGGCAACGAAGACTGGTTTGACCGCAGCAACAGCTACGACGGCCGCTTCAACCAGTTCCGGACGGCTATTGAGGCCAAATACCCACAGCTGCATTGCATTTCGACCATCGCCGACGCGCAGTTCCCAAACATGAAGGTAACGAGCGGCAAAAAGCCGGAAATCTTGGACGAGCACTACTACCGCAACTCCTGGGACATGTGGCAAAACGCGTCGCAGTACGACAGCTATGACCGCAGCGGCCCCAAAATCTTCGTAGGCGAGTGGGCCACACGCGAGGGCATTCCGACCACCAACCTCAACGCCGCGCTGGGCGACGCCGCCTGGATGACCGGCATGGAGCGCAACGCCGACCTCATTATTATGTCGTGCTACGCTCCTTTGTTTGTGAACGTTAATACGGCCACTGCCACCGCCAAAAAGGCCTGGCAGTGGGATTCGGACTTGATTGGCTACGATGCCCTGACCAGCTACGGCTCGCCCTCTTACTACGTCCAGAAGCTGTTCAGCGAGTACCTAGGTACCGAAACCGTGCCTACGACGGGAGCCAACATTCCGATGCGTGAGCGGCCCCGCACCAAGCGCGATAGCACCGAGGGCACCACGCCGAAGCCCGTGCCCTCCTTATTCTACGCCGCCACGAAGGACGCTAAAACCGGCGCGGTTTACCTGAAACTAGTGAACACCACGGGCCAGAAGCAACCCATTGACATCAACCTAACGGGCACCGCCAAGGTAGCGCCTTCGGCAACGCTAGTGGTGCTCAAAGGCACTAAGCCAGAAGACACGAACTCCATCACGGAGCCGAAAAAGATTATGCCGGTCACTTCCAAAATCAAGCGAGTAGCGCCCCGCTTCACCCGGACGCTGGATCCGTATTCGGTCACCGTTTTGCAGCTGCAAACCGGTACCTAGGTTCCGCAAGTGCGGCGGCAACATTCTGCCGCTAGTGTACGCCCCGGCTACTAAGTTCATAAACGCCCTATCTAGGTTGAACCTAGGTAGGGCGTTTGTTTAGGTTAATACCTAGCTAGTAAGCTAGGTCACTAACGGCAGTTAGCACAATAGTTATAACATCCTGGCATTTCCATTGAGGCTCAGCACAGTGCAGGAGAGTTCTGCTGAGATGATCTGACTCTTTTACCCTACACACTGCTTGCTGACTGGCGCAACCGGCTCGGTCAATTTCCGCCCTGCTCGCCTCCTCGGCAAGCCTCCGCTCTTCTCAAACCCCACCAAAACAAACTTTTCTAGCAGATGAGAACAAACGTTCTACGCTGTGCGCGTGCCCTAAAGGGGGGTACGCTAGCCCTTGGCTTATTGGCCGGCACCCAGGTGGCTACCCAGGCCCAAACCCTAGCCTTCCCCGGTGCGGGCGGCTTTGGTCGCTTCGCCACCGGCGCGCGGGGCGTCGCGACTCCTACGGTGTGCGTCGTGACCAACCTCAACGACAGTGGCCCAGGCTCCTTTCGCGATGCGGTGAGCAAGCCGGGGCGCTTTGTGGTGTTTGCCGTGGGTGGCATCATCAACCTAGCTTCCAACGTGAGCGTGGCCCCGAACATTACCATTGCGGGGCAAACGGCGCCCGGCGACGGTATCGTCACCTTCAACAAACGCGTGACGTTCACGGGGGCGAGCAACACAATTTGCCGGTTCTTCCGCATTCGGCTGGGTGCCACCGGCAACCAAGGAAATGACGCGTGCGGCCTAGCCAACGGCTCCAACATGATTTTCGACCACATGTCGTTCACCTGGGGCATGGACGAAGTCTTCTCCATTAACTGGGATGGCAACGGCACGGCCCCCGACAACATCACCGTTCAAAACTCCATTATCGGACAGGGCTTGCACCGCGCCAACCACTCCGCCGGCGGCTTGATTCAGACGCCCGACGGCGGCAAGGTCAGCTTAGTGGGCAACCTTTACATCAGCAACAAGACGCGCAACCCCAAAGTGAAGGGCGTCAACGAGTTTGTGAACAACGTGGTGTACGACTGGGGCAACGGCAACCGCCTCGGCGACAATATGAACTACGGCTGGTCGGCCGACGCCTACATCATGGGCGGCTCGGCCGGCGTATCAGAGGTGAACATCATCAATAATTACTTTGTGGGTGGCCCGCTGACGACGCCCACACTGCAAACCCCTTTCTCGCGGGGCACTGGCACGTTCAACCTGTTTGGGGCGGGCAACTACTTCGATAACAACAAGAACGGCGCCCTCGACGGCACTGTGGTGCCCTACGATACCCTAGGGTATCCTGGCATTGCACCTACGGGTTTCAAAACGCAGCCTTTCGCCTACCCCACGGCCCTACCTAAGCTAACGGCCGCACAGGCCTACCAGCACGTCATCGACAGCGTAGGCACCATCTACCCACGCCGCGACCAAGTTGATAACCTCATGATTGAGGAGGTAAAGTCGAAGGGGACCAAGGGTTTGTACGTGTACAACGAAACGGACCTACCCTTCGCCAACGGTGGTTTAGGAGTGGTGTTCAACGCCCCCGCCCGCCAAGATACCGACAACGACGGCCTACCCGACGCGTGGGAAGATGCCAACGGGCTGAACAAGAACAACCCCGCCGACGCGGTAGCCTACAGCAGAACTAGTCCTCAGTACCTCAACATTGAAGTGTATATCAACAGCATTATCAAGACGCCGGCCCCGGACTTTGTGAAGCATCCTACCGGCATCACGCTCACGGCTACCACCGTGGAAGTACCTGCACCGAGCAGCAAAGTAGTGGTGAACTGGACCGATAACTCCGACAACGAGCAGTACTTCGTGCTAGAACGCTCCACTGATGGTATCGCCTTCACCGACCTCAGTCACCCGGCTGCCAACGCCACCACCTACACCGACCAAGCGGGCCTAGTGCCCAACCAGACGTACTACTACCGCCTGAAAGCGGTGGGCGCCACCGGTTCCTCGGCCTTCAGCGCGCCGGTTTCGGTCAAAACGCCCCCCTCACCCTCAGCTCCGACGGTGACCAACACCCCCACGCCCGCCGACAACTTCCAGTATGCCGAGGTGACAGATGGCAAACTGACGCTGAAATGGCTCGGGGCTACCAACACGGTGACCTACGTGGTGAAGTTTGGTACGGACCCGGCCGCGCTAACAACCCGCGCCCAACTGCCCTACTCCGCCGCTCCTTCCTACGAGGTGAGCGGGCTTTCGGAAAATACCACCTACTACTGGCGCGTAGATGCCGTGAATGATCGTGGGACGGCGGAGGGTACGCTCTGGTCCTTCCGTACTACGCAGTACATTGCCCCTCAACTAGTTGGCCACTGGGGCTTCGACGAAGTGGAAGGCACCCAGATTCTAGACCAATCGAGCTACAACAATACCGGCGTGCTAGGTCTGGACGACGATGATGCTAGCATCCGCATTCCGGGCAAGGTATTCAATGCCCTCGACTTTGCCACCGCCCGCCCGGATATGTACGTGGTGCGAATCCCTCACCAAGATCAGCTCTATCTCGACCAGCAGTCTTTCTCCCTGTCTTTTTGGATGAAAGCTAGCGCGGCCCAACTGCCTCAGGACAACAATACTAGCGCTTACCTGCTTTGCAAAGGCTCTATCACGCGCAATGCTACCACCGGCGCCACTGGCAAGCGCTTCAACATCGAGTTCAAGAACAAGCAGCTGCGTTTCGCCATCGACGACGACAAGAACAAGGACGAGTTGCAAGCTACCGGCGCCCCCTTCTTCACCGGCGACTGGGTGCACGTAGCTGCCCTGCGTGACGTGCCCAACAAAAAGCTCCAGCTGTATCTGAATGGCGTATTTGTGAAAGAAACAACTACCAAAGCCCTAGGTATCGGCGAAGCCAGTGCCTTGATCGTGGGCAACATCGGGGAGCTAGAGTTTCTCTCAACCGCTAACCAACCCGCTCCTTATAAAGGCGCATTGGATGAGCTGAAGGTTTTCAACTTCGCCCTTACGCCCGCGCAAATTTCTCAGTTAGCAGCTGGCCTACCGCTCGCTGCGCGCAATGCTAGCAAGGCCAATCAGCAGCTGCTCGAAGCATTTCCTAATCCGTTTGCCGGGCAGGCCACGCTTCGCTTCCGCGCCCCCGCTACGGGTGCGGCTCAGTTGCACGTGTTCAACAGCCTAGGGCAACGCATAGCCACTCTATTCGACGGCACCGTGCAGGCCGGCCGCGACTATAGCTTCACGATGGATGCCGCTAGCCTCGCCAAAGGCCTGTACATCGGCCGCCTGACTACTAATGGCACGGTGGTCACGCAACGCCTCCTACTGAAGTAGCCATCACAAGAAGACTACAACGAGAAAGGAGGCGCTGACGAGAGTCAGCGCCTCCTTTCTCGTTGTAGTAGACTGTATCAGACCTAGCCAGGTCGGCCTGCTTCAGCAAGATGGTAGCCAAGCGCAACGCCACACGGCCGTCCCTACTAAATGGTAATACTCTTGGGCACGCCTAGGGCCGCAGGTATAAACGCCGAAGCTCGTCGCCAACTACTTGGGGGTTGCTTTTCGTGCTGGGGCGGGCGTAGAGGTAGAGTAGGCAGTTGGGACCGGCACCACCGGGGTAACATTCGTGTAGTTAGTTCCCCCAAAAGCTTGCACCATATCCCAATCGACCGTTTCGGTTGTCACCCCGTGCTGGTCCTCGACTAAATAGCTAGACTTGACGTAGCCGGTATAATTCTGGGCTTGTATCTCACTCCAACCGTCGGAACGCACGTCGCGCACTTGCACCCGGCTCGCACCACCTAGCTTGGCAATTGCTGGACTTGTGGCATTCGGTTGCGTCCGTACAGTCAGGGACGAGGCGTTGACATAGCGATAAGGAAGCGTGGATTGCGTCGCCAGCACCAGGTCAGCCTGATCGGCTTGTTGGGCGGGAACGGTAAACGGCAGCAGACACAGCAGCCAGAACAGCACACGGGTTTTCATTTGAACTAAAAGGAAGGAGTGGCGCGTACCCGCCTAACCCAACTGTTGTGCCAACAGGAAGACGACACCAAGAAAGTTCGCTTTGCCTGGGTTGCTCACACCTAGCTTACTTATACCCTAGCGTTATTTACCGGTGACTAGGCTCGGCGCACATCCCTACAGCCCAACGAGTTTCGCATTACTGGCCTTATCTGTATACCGATCCGTCATACTCCCGCTCCCACAGGCTTATCCTATTAGAAGCCCTTTTTCCGGTCGAAAGGGCTACACCTCAAATAGTAAATAAGTAAAGATCAGCAGCAAACGGGCGTAGTGAAATAGCACAGGAATAGGAAAATACAGATTTTGTATATCAATATATAAATCTTACTATTGTAGCTACTTATTTCTAGTCCTGTAACCGATGCTTGTTTCTGTTGTGTCCCCCCTTTCTACCACACCTTTTCTGCCAGCGACCAATCCATTAACCTTAACGGACGCAGCGCCTTCCTTGCAACGTTGGCAACGCAGTCACCTGCGCCGCCAACACGCCCAGCTCCAGGCACAAGCCCCCTCAACTAGAAATGGCCGCGGGCGACTCGCCTGAATAAATGTGGCAGTAAGCACGTAAAATAACTACTCAACAACTTGGCCCTATATACTTCCTGTACAGTCTGCTCACCGCATATTAGCGAAACCTAGGTTAAGCGTTATGACACCATCTTACCCAGTAGAGGAGTCGAAGTTCGCTAGGATGCATGAGATGGCAGTAGTCCTATGGCGAGTTGCGTGTACTAGACAACTACGGCAAAACTGCTCCCCTGTGCAGGTTGCATAATTCCCCAACAACAATTTATAACAGACTAAAAAAGCTCCCTAAGAGGTGGCCGTGTGATACATCAGCACCGAAACAAAAGCCGTGTAGCGGGTAGCATCGCTCCCGAACGGTCCGGGCCGTGCGCCAGCCGCCTCATAGGCAACAATCTGCGTGCTGATGCTAGATATGCGCCAGTGCATGCCTTGCCACGGCTCCAGCAGCTTGTTCAGTGCGATGCTATCTACCGCTGCCCCAGGGGCACTACCCAGTGCCGCTTTCACCGGCACCTGGAATATTTCGATCCGTTGCTCCATTTCCATACTGATCTTACTACTCGTTGTGCCTTGATAAGATACACCTTTCTCAGTAACTCGTTGTAAACTTATGGCTTCCGCTTTCAAGACAACTTCAGCAGAAAAAGCAGCGAACGGGCTGCGAGAACATTGCAAGCTTGATCGTGCTATGTGGTTTTTGATTGCTGTAACGAAGCAAGGAGCTCTGCATTAGGCTATCTGCAAGTACTCTTCTTATCACGCAACACAAGCCCTTGCAACCTTTTTTTCACCAGCAGGCTCTTGCCAGTAGTCCTTCACTTCTATACGTACCTACTTGTGCTGAAACGCTTACTGCTCGCCCCGCTCGCCCTACTGACTATGTACTGTACCACGGGCCCCATAGATGAACCTGAGCCCGAACCAGCTATTTGTCCTATGGCCCCAGGTGTCGTTGGCTTGGTGCGCTACGGGCAAGGGGATTGTATGCCTCTGATTAACGAGCAAGGGCGGGTGTATAGCCCCTACACGGGGGAGCTATACTTTATTCGCAAAGCGGCCTTAGATCAACTTGGCACTGGCAACTTTGAGCAACTGCGCGCCACCAGTCTGCATTATTCGCTGCAGGAGGGTCACTTAGCCGCGGAGGTGCCAGCTGGCACCTATGTGGTGATGCCAACGGGGGTGTACCGCTATGAGCCTGCCAATACCATCACAGTGATAACAGGACAGGTTTTGCAGCAAGACTTCAAATTTTGGAAGTGCTTGGTATATTAGGGAGCACTGCTAGTTGACCGAGTTTCAATTTAGAAAGCCCCTCTACACGGAGGGGCTTTTTGATTGGTAATGTTTTTAGGCGTGCTAGCGGCTGATTTGCGCGCGATTCTCAATATGCACGCGTAGTTGGATAGAAGCTATTACTGCTCCTAGTCTTACTAAATTCGGACACACCTGAAGGCATTGTTGCTGGCGAAACAAACGACTTACAAGCTTAAGTCCACGGTTAGTATAATTGGCAAAGTATTAGCATATACTAATATTAGCCATGAAAAATTTATCTCTACTTCGGTATACCCTCTACTTATTCGTTCTTCCTCTTGTGAGCTGCTCCAACAAGGACGAGGATGCTAGCCCAATGAGCACCTCGCATAATGTTGCAGTGCATGTAACAGGAGAAAATCTATTGCCTAAGCTTGGTGCGAATTTGCAGATTTACGCAACTCAGCGGCGAGATGGGGTCGTCACATCTACCCTTATCGCTCAGAAGAACTACACGGGCAGCATTGATACTACCTATACACTCGGCACGTTGGCGGGTATGAATGCCCTACATACAGATGCTGTTAGCGTGCGCACCTTGTTTCTAGGATGTGGCGCGGGTGGCTATATCCCGCCAGCGGACTCAAAACTCACTGCCAGTATTATAGTGGATGGCAAGACGACGATGAGTGTTACGCTTGATCAAAGCCAAAAAGGCACCTACGTGACCAATGACTTGTTTCTAACGGGCTCTATCTTGCAAGAACTGCACAAGTTGTAGTAAATATCCGGCCCTGAGAGGTAGCAAACTATTTATCAGGTGCTACTACTGGTAACGGGGCTTTTGATCAATATTCATAGTCCTTCACAAACTCCTATAGCGAGACAAAAGCACTAATTTACTTATCTGCTGGCGCCATACATCTACTATGCCTAGCGCCAGCAGATAAGTATAAGGCTATTTACCTCCTTTTTAATTCAGCAATCATCTAAACCAGCTTACCTCGCTGTTGCTAGAATTGGTATCACGACATTATTATTGGCCTTCAAAATGGCAGCGTCGCACTCGCTATGTAAGGCATATAATGTCAACTTCGGCGCTTGGTTGATTTGCTCACGGCCTTGACGTTATTGCTTTTATTAGGATTCCCTTCTGCTTCGTGGCCTCTTCCTCAGAGGTAATACTTAGACTCGGGCTAAATCTCCGAACTGCAGCGCCTTTAGTATACACCAAACGATTCTCACCGTCGTTTGTATCGGTTCATGCTAGGCTGTAAAAAGCTCCCCGCTGGGGCACACGCACCAATACAGCTTTTTTCTAGCTCGTGTACGATACCCGCGCGCTTCAACCACCAACAGCTAGGTCGTCATCAATGTCTCATCGATGCCGCACCATTAAGCGCACCAGCGTAGTGCGCTTTAGGCGGAAAGCTGGCGGTGAAAATGTAATTGTAATAAGTAGTTAACCTTCTCCTCGGTCAAGGGCTTGCTCATCAGCCCATCAATCTCCAACTCATCCAGCCGTAGTAAATCGCGACTGTCCATAGCCGTGGTTAGCATAATCACCACCGTCGGTTGTGGCTGCGCGTGTCGACGTGGCTGGTAAGCTTCCAAGAACTGCATACCGCTCATGCCTGGCATGCTCACGTCTAGCAAGAGCAAAGAGGGAGGAGTATTCGTTTGGTCAAGCCACGCTAGCGACTCGACGCCCGACTCTGCGATGTGGAGTTGCTCAGCTACATGTAAGCGCTCTAAAAGGCGTTTGTTAAGAAAGTTGCCCGCTGCATCGTCATCGACGAGCAGCACACTAGTTAGTTTTTCCATGTGATATAGAACACTTTTCCATGCTGTTGGTGGCCATTTAGCAGCAACTGGGCGACTAGAAAAAGCGTGCCACTCTCCTCTCTACGGCTAAGAATACCTTGTACTCGTCTACTGAAAGCATTGCAGCGGCGCGGCTAGCCGCTCAAGAAAATGGAGCACCCTTACTACCACATTTTCACAAGGCAATGAAGCGATTATCTAAGTATTGGAGCACAGGCCTTTAGATCTTAAAAGTTACTCGACCATACCTAAAACCTGCGACAGCACGGCGAGAATTAGTTCTTGACCATCCACTGTTCTTCTATTGGGTATATGTGCAGGTAGGTTACGCACAACGCTTACCTATATTTCAGTGCTCTCCGTCAGCACAGTTGTCCTACACCAGGCGCGACCATTGCTCTTTAGCGGGTGTAGCACTAGCGTAAGTTAGTATAACCTCTCGGCTTGAGATCAGTATCTCACCTCGTAAATTTTCTAGATA
This sequence comes from Hymenobacter crusticola, assembly GCF_002154225.1. GTDB lineage: Bacteria > Bacteroidota > Bacteroidia > Cytophagales > Hymenobacteraceae > Hymenobacter > Hymenobacter crusticola. The sequence goes on along the minus strand of NZ_MTSE01000003.1, from coordinate 340,966 downwards.
ACAACTAGCTTAAACGGTCCCACCATGCACTTCTTCGTCGAATGGTGACTGAGAAGGTGCTTGAAACGGTAGACACCGATAGTAGCGCCTCGTCTGACGGCAGCCATTAGACAGGTGCAATCTACTTCGGCCATAAAATACGTTGCCAAGTCAACGTTTAAACAGGGAAGGATATAGAGAAAAGAAGGGTGCAGAAGAGCCAGCAATACATGTTTTATCAGTCGATGCGAACTAGAATAAACCGGTGTCCGCTGCTTCACTTAGTCAAGTGACTGCTGGGTAGTAGCGCGTCGGGCCTCTAATTGAGCGGCTTGATAGCGGGTCATTTGCGCCTTACTGCGCACAACCAGTCGCAAAACCGGTTCATACTTGGTTTCTCCTTGCACGAGGTTATAGGCCATGTGGACACGCTCCCCGTTCCACTCCACTTCTGTAGGTGCCTCAGCTGAGTGCGTTCCGGGGCCATACACTTCCTGCAGGGACTGACAAAAGGCAGCAATATTCTTGGTGCCTTTGAGCGTCACAGTAATGGCCGCTAACGAGTTCTTGTAGAATGTATACTGAATCGTCTGTAGGGTAGTGGTGCCTAGCGTCAGTCCCTCAATGCTACCGGTGTAGCAACTCACATCTGCTCCTTCAACTGGACTACAATTTAAGCTAGTTAAATGCTGAAACGTGTTCCATTCGCGTTCGAATGTAGCACCCAAAAAGCCATTTTGTTCATCTAAGGTCGCTGGAGTGCCTTGTGCATAGATTCGGCTGTTGAGCAGGAAAAGGAACGTCAACGTTAGAAAATACCGTACAGTAGAGAGTGGCATAGGAAATTGATAATAGACCACTACTCGTGTAAGCAATTCTGTGCCAGTTTTAGCAAGGAAGCTGCTACCCAATCAAGAAACGCGTTCTACTTCGTTCTTTTCTGCGACGTCCGCATGCGACTAGCCTTGGTACGCTCTCAGTAGGCTGGCCACCGTCAAAGCCTCCCATGTGGCTATGGCCGTCAATCAGACGGTAGAAGTTACCAATACCCACTTCTCTTATCTCAAAGCACATATGTAGGCCGCCATAATCAGGAAAATGCCCTCAATACCGCGTAGTTATTCTATCCACTGCGCAAAGCCGGTGAGTTGACACCCTAGCATAAAGTTGCGTGCTCCTAATGACAGTGTCTTTGAAAAGCAATTTATTTTTCTTGGAGAAAGCGCAGCACCTTACCAACAAGTTTCAGAATAAAGGGCTGATACTTCACTCGTAGTAATGCTCCCACTCTGTTCTTAATGGCAATTCTCCCAGGAGCAGACATCTTATCGACTGTTATCTTCATATAGGTCATGAAGCTTTTTGTCCCCTAAAGTGTCCCCTGGAAAAACGAAAACGGCCTTCCTGGATTAGGAAGGCCGTTTCTTGTAGCGGGGACGAGAGTTGAACTCGTGACCTCAGGGTTATGAATCCTGTGCTCTAACCAACTGAGCTACCCCGCCGCGTTTGGTGCCGCAAAGGTAGGCACAAGATTTAACCTTGTGCAAGCGTTGTAGAAAAAAAAGATGTGTATATTGGTTGCAGCCATTAAAAACCCTCCGCTGATGGCTACACCTATTTTGCCTTTTGCCGCACTTGTCGCTTTACTTATGCCGCTCTCTGCTACTCGTACGAAGCACCGTTTCATGGTAGAATATTCGGTCAATGCTTCACCCAAGATATTGTATCCGTACCTAGCTTCGCCTTCTGGACTAGCCCAATGGTTTTGCCAAGAAGTACGCCTCGAAGAAAACCAACGCTACAACTTCATCTGGGACAATCAATCTCACTTCGCCGAGCTTAATTCGCACCGCACTAACCGCTCGGTGCGTTTTGTGTTTTTAGACCAGGAGAAACGGTCAATGCCCGACGCCAACTACCTCGACTTTACTATTGAAGAATCGCAGCTTACGCAGGAAGTATTTTTGCGCGTGCTGGATTATTCAGATGAAACCGATGACATCGAACTTCAGGAAATGTGGGATGGTTTAGTGCAACAGCTACGCGAGCTGGTTGGCGGCTAGGTTTTCTATTAATTCCGCAGAAACGGGCGCGAAACGAACCGTACCTTCGTTTCGCATTTATGCTTAGCACGCCAAGCGCCGCTTACGGGTAACGCGTGTCCGATTCTCATGAAAAAACTTGATAAGTTAATTCTAAAGGCTTTCGCTGGGCCTTTCTTTCTCACCTTCGCGGTCGTGCAGTTCATTCTGCTCACCCAATACATGCTCAAATACTTAGATGATCTGGTCGGCAAAGACTTAGGTATCGGGGTAATTGGGCAGTTGCTATTTTTTTTCAGCGTGCTGATGGTGCCTATCTCGCTCCCATTAGCTGTGCTCCTTTCTTCGCTCATGACCTATGGGCAGCTAGGTGAGCACCACGAGCTAACGGCTATTAAGAGTTCGGGCATCTCACTCACCCGCATCCTGCGCCCGGTGATGATCGTCAGCGTGTTCTTATCCGTGTTTGCATTCTGGTTTAATGATACCATTGTACCCAAAGCTAACCTAGGAGCCTACAGTTTGCTCTGGGATGTGCGTCAGCAGAAGCTAGCTCTGGATATCCGACCGGGTGTGTTCTACAACGGTATACCAGGCTATACCATCAAAGTGAACCAGAAGCTAGGCAAAGATGGTGACATCTTGATGGGGGTCATGATTTATGACCATACCAACGGCCGGGGCAACTCTACCATGATTCTGGCCGACTCCGGGCGCATGTTCACGCGCTTCAATGGGCAGTATTTAGGCTTTGAACTGTTTCGTGGACAAACCTTCGTGGAGCAACCCGATACGCGCGATCGGTCGGGAGCTAGTTTTTACCGCCAGGCTTTCTCGCGCAACATGATTACGTTTTCGCTAGCCTCCTTCGATTTGAATCGTACTAGGACAGAACTCTTTGCGGAAAACCGGATGATGAAAAATATTCCGCAATTAGTGAAAGCGGCTGACTCTTTGCACAGCCGCCTAGCGCTGCAGCGTCGTAGTGTAATCCAGCAGCTAAACCCCTACTATACCTACCTGCGCCTCGATACTACGGGGCAGGCGTCTAATCGCCGAACCGAAAGCTTGCAGGTGCCTATTACCCGTCTACCGGCCTTGCAGGTTGGTATTATTCAGCAAGCCGCCAACCGAGCCCGCAACGTTCGCTCTTTTGTGGGCACATCGGGCGAGCAGCTCAGTAACTTAGGAAAAGACGCGAGTGGCTTCCGAATCGAGATTTTTCGTAAGTACACCCAGTCAGCAGCTATTCTGGTTATGTTCCTTATTGGGGCACCGCTTGGCGCTATCATCAAGAAAGGAGGTCTTGGGGTACCTATCCTCATTGCCATTTTGTTCTTCATCATCTACTACGTCATCTCTATTATCGGGGAGAAGCAAGGCCGAGAAGGCATTATCCCAGTAGGCCTAGGTATGTGGATGGCAGACTGTATCTTACTTCCTATTGGTTTGTTTTTCCTCTACCAAGCTCGCAATGACTCAGGATTGCTGGAAGTGGATTTCTGGCGCCGCCTTCCAGCAAAGATCCGGTGGCCTTTCCGCGGGTACCGCCGGGGGTGATTTTTAATCACCAATTGCCCGCTATCAAATTGCTATAGTAAAGCTGGGTAGATGCGACTAACTGGCAACTGGTAACTAAAAATCTGTTATCTTTGCATCCACCCCGAAATGCGGGTTGTAAATTTTCTTTTTTCACGCTTAATCCAAGACGGGGAAACCTATCTGCCGATGAAACTCACTACCGAAGCAAAACAGGCTATTTTCGAGAAGAACAGCCTGGCTAAATCTGCCAACGATACCGGTTCGGCTGAATCGCAAATTGCACTGTTCACTCACCGTATCAACCACCTGACTGAACACCTCAAGGTGAACAAGAAGGATTTCTCGACTCGTTTGGGCCTGCTCAAACTTGTTGGTAAGCGCCGCCGTCTGCTCGATTACTTGCAGCACCGCGAAATCAACCGCTACCGCGCCATTATCAAGGAGTTGGGCATTCGTAAGTAAGCTCACCCGCTGGAGTAGGGAGCCCTCACTGAGGGTTCCCTACTCTTTTTTTATGCAGAGTAGCCACCTTTTTGGCCTGTTCTGCTGTTCTATTTTTAAAGAAAGTAGAAGTACCTAGAGTAAAGCGGCGCTGCTACAGGCCCGTTTTGTTGGCTGCTCGCCCGCTGTCGCTGTTCCAAGCAAACTGAAGATGCCTAATTACAACGCTATTACCAAATCTATTACCCTACCCGACGGCCGACTTATTACCATCGAGACTGGCAAGCTAGCTAAGCAAGCTGATGGTTCGGTTGTCGTACGCCTGGGTGATGCTATGCTGCTGGCAACGGTGGTGTCGCAACCTAGCCAGCGCGAGGGAGTAGATTTTCTGCCACTTTCGGTAGATTATCAAGAAAAGTTCGGTTCTGCTGGTAAGATCCCTGGTTCTTTCCAACGCCGTGAGGGTCGCCTATCCGACTACGAAATTCTCGTGTCGCGCTTGGTAGACCGTATCCTGCGGCCTATGTTCCCGAAAGACTATCATTACGAAGTGCAAGTAATGATCAGTCTAATTTCGGCTGATAAAGAAGTACAACCTGACGCCTTGGCAGCTTTAGCAGCCTCGGCCGCCCTTTCGATATCGGATATTCCGTTTGCGGGCCCAATTTCGGAAGTACGAGTTGCCCGCATCGACGGTAAACTTCAGATCAATCCTAAAACTGCTGACATCGCTCGCGCTGATATTGATCTGATTGTGGGTGCCACTCTCGACTCGGTAGCTATGGTGGAAGGTGAAATGAGCGAGGTAAGTGAAGAGGAAATGGTGGAAGCCATTGCTGTCGCCCACGAAGCCATTAAAGAGCAGGTTCGCGTACAGCAAGAACTTGCCGCCGCTGTTGAGAAAGCAGCGACAAAACGTGAGTATCCTCAGTACGAAGAAAACGATGAACTGAAGCAGCGCATCACCGAAGGTATCTACCAGAAAGCCTACGAGATTGCCCGTTCTGGCAACGCAAGCAAAGAGGGTCGTAAAGCCGGTTTCAGCGAAGTAAAGAAAGCGTTCTTAACCACGTTGTTGGAAGAGCAGCCTGAGTTGGACATGAAGATGTTCAGCCGCTACTACTCCTCGGCTGAGAAGAAAGCTATTCGTGATATGATGATCAAGGAGCGTGTACGCTTGGATGGTCGTCAGCTCGAGGAAATCCGCCCAATTTGGAGCGAAGTAAACTACTTGCCAGGTGCCCACGGCTCGGCCGTGTTTACCCGCGGTGAAACGCAGTCTTTGACCACGGTAACCCTAGGTACCAAACTCGACGAGCAAATTATTGATTCGGCGATGTTTTCGGGCTACAGCAAATTCATGTTGCATTACAACTTCCCGGCGTTTTCGACGGGTGAAGTAAAGCCTAGCCGTGGTCCTGGTCGTCGTGAAATTGGTCATGGCAACCTAGCCTTGCGTTCGTTAAAGAAAGTGCTACCTGCTGAGGAAGAGAATCCTTATACCATTCGTATCGTGTCAGACATTTTAGAGTCGAATGGCTCTAGCTCGATGGCCACGGTTTGTGCCGGTTCACTGGCGCTGATGGATGCTGGTATCAAGGTGAAATCGGCCGTTGCAGGTATTGCGATGGGGTTGGTGCAAGACAAAGAGACCAAGGAGTATGCCGTATTAAGCGACATCCTTGGTGACGAGGATCATCTAGGTGATATGGACTTCAAGGTAACGGGTACTGAAAAAGGTATCACTGCTTGCCAGATGGACATTAAAATTCAAAACTTGTCGTTTGACATTTTGACCAAAGCGCTGCATCAAGCCCGCGCGGGCCGTTTGCATATCCTAGGTGAAATGGCTAAGACAATCAGCGCTCCTGCTGCCGATTTGAAGCCTCATACGCCTCGCTCGCACAAGATGCTCATCGACAAGGAGTACATCGGTGCCGTAATCGGACCAGGTGGTAAGGTGATCCAGCAGATTCAAAAAGACACGAACGCGACGGTTATCATCGAGGAAAAAGATGAAAAAGGTCACGTAAGTATTTTCGCCTCCAACCAACCCGATATGGAAGCCGCTATCGGCCGCATTCGGGCTATTGCGGCGCAGCCAGAGGTTGGCGAAACTTACAAAGGCAAGGTGCGTAGCATCCAACCTTACGGAGCCTTCGTAGAAATAATGCCTGGCAAGGATGGCTTGTTGCACATCTCGGAAGTTGGCCATGAGCGCCTCAACAGCCTTGAGGGAGTACTTGAAGTCGGCCAGGAAATTGACGTGAAGCTGCTTGACATCGATAAGAAAACCGGCAAATACCGACTCTCGCGGAAAGCGTTGCTCCCTAAACCGGAGCGCACTGCCGCTGACAACGGTGCTGCCTAGGTCTACTAAGTCGAACTTTCGTGGATGCCGGTGCGTTGATTTCAACTGACCGGCATCCATGAGAAGGTTGCTACAGCCAAATGTTTAACTTTTATCGAATTATCATTCTTTCGCGCCCGCAATGAGACAGCTTAAGATCAGCAAGCAGATCACCAACCGCGAAAGCCAATCGCTGGATAAATATTTACAGGAGATTGGCAAGGTAGACCTGCTCACTCCCGACGAGGAGGTAACGCTGGCGCAGCGTATTAAAGAAGGCGACCAACAAGCCCTGGAAAAGCTGACGAAAGCCAACCTACGTTTTGTTGTGTCGGTAGCTAAGCAGTATCAAAACCAAGGTCTTTCGCTGGGCGACTTGATCAATGAAGGCAACCTAGGCCTGATCAAGGCAGCTAAGCGTTTTGACGAAACCCGCGGCTTTAAGTTTATTTCTTATGCCGTATGGTGGATTCGTCAATCGATTCTGCAAGCACTAGCCGAACAGTCGCGTATTGTGCGTCTGCCGTTGAACCGCGTAGGTTCTTTGAATAAGATTTCTAAGTCGTTTTCCGAACTAGAGCAAAAATTCGAGCGGGAACCCTCGCCTGAGGAAATTGCGGAAGTACTGGAGCTTACTACTTCCGAAGTGGTTGATACCCTGAAGATTTCAGGTCGTCACGTTTCAGTCGATGCTCCCTTCGTGCAAGGTGAGGAAAACCGCTTGCTCGACGTACTGGAGAACGAGGACGAAGAATCGCCCGATATGGGCCTGATGAACGACTCGCTCCGGAAGGAAGTACAACGTGCGCTTTCTACGCTCACAAAGCGTGAAGCAGACGTCATTACGCTATACTTCGGTCTGAACGGTGAGCATTCGCTTACGTTAGAGGAAATCGGCGAGAAGTTTAACTTGACCCGTGAGCGAGTACGCCAAATCAAAGAGAAGGCCATCCGCCGTTTGCGTCACACTTCGCGCTCCAAGGCGCTGAAGCCCTACCTCGGATAAGTTTACTACTTGTCCACTCTCAAAAACCCCAGCCCAGTCGTTGGGGTTTTTTATTGCCAAACGGTTATCTATTCTTCGGACACTTCGTCAGGTACTAGCATAGGCATAGTTACTGCTTTGTACCCGGAGAAACAGATTTCCACGCCACTACTTAGTGGCGTTTACCTTTGCACCCTTATTCAAAAGCAACACTGCTTTTACAAAGCAAATGGAGACTACCCCTGAACACGTTAAGTGTCTGATCATTGGCTCGGGCCCAGCTGGCTACACAGCGGCCATTTACGCAGCCCGCGCCAATATGAAACCCGTTATGTACCAGGGTTTGCAGCCTGGTGGCCAATTAACCATCACCAATGACGTTGAAAACTTTCCGGGCTACCCCACCGGCGTGATGGGTCCGGAAATGATGGAAGACCTGAAAAAGCAAGCAGAGCGCTTTGGTACCGACATTCGTTATGGCCTTGCTACGGCCGTCGAATTTTCGGGTCATCCACATAAAGTGACTATTGATGAGCGGAAAGAAATAACAGCGGATACGGTTATTATCGCTACTGGAGCTTCGGCAAAATGGCTAGGCCTAGAGTCGGAAGCGCGGCTGAATGGCTCGGGTGTATCGGCGTGTGCAGTCTGCGACGGGTTCTTCTACCGCGGTCAAGAAGTAGCCATTGTAGGCGCCGGCGATACGGCAGCTGAAGAAGCTACTTATCTCTCCAACCTTTGCGCAAAGGTGTACATGATCGTGCGGAAAGGCGAGATGCGGGCCTCGAAAATCATGCAGAAACGTGTAGTAGATAATCCTAAAATTGAGGTGCTGTGGAATAGTGTCACAGACGAGATTCTGGGCGAACATGCCGTAGAAGCCGTGCGGGTTAAGAACACCTTGAATCACGAGACACGTGATATTCCTGTGAAAGGTTTCTTCGTAGCTATCGGACACGAACCTAACTCGAAGATTTTTCAGCCTTACTTGCATCACGACGAGCAAGGCTATTTGAAAACTATTCCGGGTTCGGCCAAAACGAACGTGGATGGCGTGTTTGCCTGTGGCGACGTGCAGGATTACACCTACCGCCAGGCCGTAACAGCCGCTGGTTCGGGCTGCATGGCGGCCTTGGATGCCGAGCGCTATCTAGCAGCACTTGGCGAACACTAAACTAAGAGTAACTGAGTACTTAAGTAGCTGAGCAATGACGTTTAACGCATTACTCAGCTACTCACTCGCTCTTTACTCAGCTTCTCGATTATTCAATTACTCTTTTTGCCCTTGCTAGATTCGTTGAAATATGGGCTGGTGCTACTGTTGATGGGGTTGTTGCTAGCTCCGAAGCATGTAGAAGCCCAGCGTCGCAAAGCTACCCAACCCAAAGCCAAAGCTGGTGCCGCTGGCAAGCGTTCCGATTTTTTTCGTATCAAATCGCCTTCCATTCGCTACGTGCGGCCGGATACGACTATTCTAATTGAAACGCAGGATTTACCAGATGACAACTCCGACGCGGCAAAGTCTATCTTTTTCAATCCGGCTAAAAAGCTGTCTATTGTGAGCGAAGATACTTCTACGCTCAACGAAGGCGGCCAGCACATTGTAGAGATGTCGGATGAGGTATTGATTGATAGCTCCTGGATTAAAGTAGCAGGCTACTACGCTATTTGGGACACACACAATATCAACCCCTACCGGGTCGATGGGCGCCGCATTCGGGATACGCTCACCTTACACCTTACGGATCCGCCGCGGCAGCGCTATGCCCGCATGCCGCTGAATACCACGCCTACTACCTCCGGCTTTGGCTTTAGAGGCTACCGCTGGCACTATGGCACCGACCTCGACCTAGAAACTGGCGACTCCGTGCGTGCCGCTTTTGACGGCGTAGTGCGCATTTCGAAGTGGGATGGCTCTGGCTATGGCAATTATCTTCTGGTACGCCACTACAATGGTATCGAGACCCTTTATGGGCACTTGAGTAAGCCCCTCGTGACGCCTGGCACCTTCGTGAAGGCTGGGCAGGTCATTGGCTTAGGTGGTAACACAGGTAGGAGTACGGGCTCACACTTGCATTTCGAAGTGCGGTATGAGGGAAATCCAATCAACCCGACGGAGATGTATGACTTTCCCGACTATAAGTTATGGAAAGACAATTTTCAGATTACGTCTTCCCTGTTCAACTACTATAGCCGTGCCCTACGCAGCCGCTCGGGTAGCCGTAATAGCGCGGCAGCCCGTCCATCGGCGGCCCGTCGTACGGTCACGCACCGCATCCGAGGCGGTGATACTTTGTCGGAAATAGCAGAGCGGTATGGTGTGTCGGTTAGTAAGCTAAAACAGCTAAACAAAGGCACCTCTACCCTGCGACCAGGCCGCACATTGCGCATTAAGTAGAAGTAAATAGCTAAGTGGCTAAAGGTTTAGAACTGCTGTTAGCCATTGAACCCAGTAAACTCATCATGAAACTCGACATTCTCGCTATTGCTTCCCACCCCGACGACGCGGAGCTAGGTTGCGTTGGAACCTTGCTAAGTGCGGCGGCACAAGGCAAAAAAATTGGGATTGTTGATCTGACACGAGGTGAGCTTGGCACGCGAGGCACACCCGAGATACGGGCCGCAGAAGCAGCAGCTTCAGCGCAAATCCTAGGCTTACACGCCCGGGAGAACCTAGGGTTACCGGATGGTTTTTTTCGCAACGACCAGGAGCATCAATTGCCTATTATCGCGGCCGTACGCCGCTACCAGCCCGAGATTGTACTGCTTAACGCCCTGCATGACCGCCACCCAGACCATGGCCGGGGTTCGCAGCTAGCTTCGGAAGCTTGCTTTTTAGCTGGCCTGCGCATGATCGAAACCTTGGATACAGATGGGCAGCCCCAGGCGGCTTGGCGACCCAAGCAAGTCTATCATTATATCCAAGACCGCCAGATTGCGCCAGATTTGGTAGTGGATATCACTCCGCACTGGGAAACCAAGCTGGCCTCCATACGTGCTTTCCGCACGCAGTTTCACGATCCGGAAAGTACTAGCAGCGAGCCTCAAACCTATATTTCAGGCGCTAATTTTTTCAACTTTCTGGAAGCGCGCGCGCGGGAGATGGGGCACATCATTGGGGTAGATTTTGGCGAAGGCTTCACCGCAGAACGAGCCCTAGGGGTGCGGGATTTGAGCGCTCTGCTCTAGCTAACCTCTGCCTAGCGCACTTACCCAAGCGGCCACGAAAACCACCTATTACAGGTGCTTTTCGTGGCCGCTTGGGTAAGTGCGCTTATGTGGAATACGCCTAGCCTGACGATAATATATTGAGACACGGACCTAGGAAGTATTTTTGAAGGGTACCCGACCAAACTCCTCGCTGCCTTTTCGCGTACGATTTTGCTAACCATTGTACTTACCTAGCTCTCATGAAAACGCCTTTCCTGCTCGCCAGTTTGCTGGCTTGCTCTACGCTCCTACACGCGCAAACGACGCCCACAAATACGTCTTCTCCCGCTAGCACTACGTCGACTTCAACCTCTGTATCGGGGACTAAGAATGTGCGCGCTGACCGCGCCGATGCGCCAAAAGCTCCCGGCATCGAGGCCCAAACGACAACACCCACCACAACGACGCGGAGTACAACGACAAAGGCAACCTCTACCAAGACGGCTGACAAACGCAAAACGACCTCTTCTGCTCCCAAACCATAACCTTTTAGCGCCAAGCCTATGCCCTTATTCAAAACAGGTGACGTTGTTCACCTAGCTTCCGGCGGACCTAGCATGACCGTGGTAACTGCTGATGAGGAAACAGTACGTTGCACGTACTTTGACCAGGAAGGTAATTTGTACGGCAACCCCGATGGCATTCCTTTTCAATCGGAACTGTTGCGCGCCGGTAGTGCCCCTTCTCCCGATGAAAGCGAGGAACGAGAGAATACCAAGTTTGGCTACGCGTAGTGCTTCATTAGTACTCTCTACGCGCACTCAATCTAACCCAAGAAACCACAGAGGCCCCATTGCACTGTAGCAACGGGGCCTCTGTGGTTTCTTAGTTTTGTTGTAGAGCTCAGCTATTTGCCCGCGCTTTGTAGTTCGACGACCTCTTTGGAATCGTGGCGCACAAGCGGCCGGATGATGATACGCGTACCCCGTTCGTAGGTGAAGAGGCGATACACCCAGTTGCTCAACACAATCAGCTTGCTACGGAAACCGATGAGGTAGTAGATGTGCACGAATAGCCACGCCACCCATGCAATAAAGCCACCTAGGCTCTTGTTGCCAGGCAAGTCGGCGACGGCGCGGGCGCGGCCCACGATAGCCAGCGAACCTTTATCGAAGTAATCGAAATCTTTCCACGCTTCGCCTTTACGCTGGCGTACCAGGTTTTTGGCGAGGTGCGCGCCTTGCTGCAAAGCAGGCTGGGCCACCTGTGGGTGCCCTTTAGGCCACTTATCAGTCTTCATAAGGGCAATATCGCCGATAGCAAAGATGTCCTCGAAGCCGGCGATTTGGTTGTAGGCATTCACCAAGTAACGACCACGCTCTAGCGAACTAGCTGGTAGCCCTTCGATGGTAGCGCCCGTTACCCCGGCTGCCCACACCAAAGTTTGGGTCAGAATCTGCTCGCCGTCTTTGAAGGTTACTACCTCGCCGTCGTAAGTTGACACCAGCTTGTTGAGCTTGATGTTCACCCCTAGCTTTTCCAGATCCTGATGGGCGCGCTTACTGGAAGCAGGCGACAGGGGCGGCAACACCCGGTCGAGGCCATCGACTAGGTAGATGTTCATCTCACTGAAGTCCAGGCCAGGGTAGTCTTTGGGTAGAATGTGCTGCCGCATCTCGGCTAGCGAACCAGCCAATTCAACGCCTGTAGGGCCAGCACCGGCAATTACGATGTTGAGCAGACCTTGACGAGTTTGCTTATCGCGGGTCATGCTTGCTTGCTCGAACGATTGGAGCAGTTGGCTCCGTAGGTTGACGGCATCAGAAAGCTGTTTGAGCGGGAAGGATTTCTGCTCTATTTGCTTGTTGCCGAAGTAGTTAGATTGAGTACCAGTGGCAATTACCAAGTAGTCGTACTTGATGCTACCGATGAGGGTATTTACCGTTTTACCAACTGGGTCGATGTCCGTGACGCGCACGAACCGGAAGTGAAAGTCTTTCCGGTCGTCAAAGAGCTTGCGGATTGGCTCGGCAATCGACTCGGGCTCCAAGCCGGCAGTGGCCACTTGGTAGAGCAGCGGCCAGAATCCATAATAGTTCTGCTTGCTGAGCATCACCACCTGAAAATCTTGTTCCGGCAAATACTTCACGAGGTTCACGCCCCCGAAGCCACCACCAATCACCACAACCCGTGGTTTGATAGTGTCCGGAATATTCAGCGAAAGTTTGTTCATTTCCAGCATAAGCAGCAGGCATCAGCGTCAAGCCAGGCAGCAAGGTCTTGCTGCCACCACCCTAGGGGCGGAAAAATGGCTTTTCAGGTTAAGTAAAAGTTGAGAAGGCGCGAAATTAGTTACGGAATTGATGGGACGAGCCTTTGTCCAAAATACCCCTACGTTTTTTAGGGGGTAATAGGTTAATGTAGACTGAAAATCTGCTTAACCCTAGCTCGGCTGTAACCCTGAATTGTTTATGGTCGCTCTATTTCACACGTTTGCCAGCGCGGCGAAAGTCTTCCAAAGAAAACTACGCCACGCTGGCAAGACAACAAATGATGGAGCGAATTGATTACATCGGCCGCGCTTCCGTTCCGCCCCCGCCCAGGGCCCGGTAGAGGTCAATAAGCAACAAAAACTGCTCGCGGCGGGTGTTCGTCAGGTTTAGCTCAGCTTCTAGCACGCTGCGTTGCGCCGTAATTACTTCCAGATACGATGCATAGCTAGCCCCGTAAAGGTCATTCGAGATGGACACGGCCTTGTTCAGGGCAATTACTTCTTGCTGCTGCAACTCATACATCTGCCGATAATTATCAATGCCGCGCAAATTGGTAACCACTTCCTCAAAGCCCGTCTGCACAGCTTTTTGGTAGTTGAGGTATGCTTCCCGCTGTTCGGCGGCGGAGCGGCGGTAATCGGCTTTCAGCACATTGCGGTTCAGGATGGGGCCAGCGAGCCCTCCTACTAGCCCGTACGTCAGGGAAGCAGGCGTATTAAACAGCACCGAGGCGTTGTAAGAGTTCAGACCTAGGTAGGGCGTGAGCGTGAAAGAAGGCAGAAATGCGGCGCGGGCGGCATCCACATCGGCGCGGGTGGCGAGGAGTTCGCGCTCGGCCTGCTGCACATCGGGCCGACGCAGCAGCATGGAGGCCGGAATACCCGCCGATATTTGCGGCGGCAGGGGCTGCTCACCAATGGGCTTGCCCCGCGTGATAGGCTGCGGGTACCGGCCTAGCAGGCGGTTTAGCTCATTTTCGGTAGCAACGATGCGCTGCTGGGCCTCTACTTGTAAGCTGCGCGTGCGCAATAGCTGGGCCGTGAACTGCTGCACCGCTAGCTCCGTAGCCCGTCCACCTAGCTTCTGGATCTTAATAATCTCGACGGCGCGCTCCTGCAAGGCGCGGTTTTTTCCGAGCACTACCAGCTCGTTGTCGAGAGCTAGCAGGCTGTAGTAGAGCCGGGCCACTTGCGCCACCAAGGACGTCTGCACCAGCTGCCGGCCCTTATCGGAAGCTAGCAGGCGGGCCACGGCGGCCTTGCGGCGGTTGCGCAGCTTGCCCCACAAGTCAATCTCCCAGGAACTGCGCAGGCCCAGGAAGAAGTCGGGCGTGGGCGTGGGAATGCGCTGCTTGCCCTCAATGTTATTGGATAAGTTCGTATCGTAGTTGCCAATGCCGTTCATGGTGTAGTTACCAAACCGGTCGACGCCGGCGGAACCCACCGCATTCACGGTGGGCAGCAGGGCGCCGCGTGCCACCAGCACGTTGGCGCGGGCCATTTCAACGCGCTGCACGGCAATACCTAGGTCGGGGTTCGCCTGCAAGGCCGAGTCTATAAGACTCACCAGATTTGGATCGGCGAAGAAGCGCCGCCAAGATTGATCGGCAATGCTCACAGAATCGGCGGCGCTGCTAAAGCTAGCGGGCATGGGCGCCGCTTTGGGAAGCGCTACGGGCTCCACGGAGCGGCAGCTACTGACCAGCAACAGCCCCGCTACAGCGGCTAGCAGATGACGACGTAATTCCAAGGTCAACCTATTCATAACAGCGTAAATTCTATTGGGAAGCGAGATTCGTGTACCTAGGTCCGACGGCTGAGCGCCATCGGGCTGGCAGGCTAGCCTAGCTTATTGCCTTAAGCCGTGGCGTGCACCGGCTCGTGGGTTTCGATTTCGATTGGTTCTTCTTCGGTTTTCTCCTGCTTGCCGGAGCGCGAAAACAGCACGTAGAGCCCCGGAATAAGCACCACACCGAACAACGTACCGATAAACATGCCCCCCGCCGCGGCCGTCCCGATGGAGCGGTTGCCGAGGGCACCCGCGCCGGAAGCAATGGTCAGCGGAATCAAGCCGGCGATGAAGGCAAAGGAGGTCATCAGGATGGGGCGCAGCCGCGAGTAGCCACCCTGCACCGCCGCTTCCAGCGCCGAAAGGCCCTCTTCCTTGCGCTTGAGCACCGCAAACTCGATGATGAGAATGGCGTTTTTGCCGAGCAAGCCAATGAGCATCACCAGCGACACCTGGGCGTAGATGTTGTTTTCTAGCCCTAGCAATTTCAAGAAGAGGAACGCCCCGAAAATGCCCGTGGGCAAGCTCAGAATAACGGGCAGCGGCAGCAAGAAGCTTTCGTATTGGGCGGCCAGCAGCAAATACACGAACAGCAGCACCACGCCGAACACGTATAGCGCCTGGTCGCCGGAAAGCACCTGCTCCCGCGTCATGCCCGACCACTCGAAGCTGTAGCCGCGGGGTAGTTCCTTGGCCGCCACTTGCTGCACGGTGTTAATCACGTCGCCGGAGCTGTAGCCGGGGGCGGCGTCGCCGTTGAGCATGGCGGAGGTGTACATGTTATAGCGCGTGAGCTGCTCGGGGCCGTACACGCGCTCCAGGCGCACGAAGGTGGAGAACGGCACCATCTCGCCTCGGTCATTTTTCACGTACATCCGCAGCACGTCTTCGGGCTTGGTACGGAAGCTAGGTGCCGCCTGCACCATCACCTTGTACATCTGGCCGAAGCGGATGAAGTTGGAAGCGTAAAACGAGCCCATCAGCGTTTGGAGCGTGCTCATGGCCTTGTCTACCGTCACGCCCTTCTTGGCGGCCTGGTCCTGATCGATGTGGATCATGTACTGCGGAAAGTTAGGGTCGAAGCTGGTGAAGGCGCTACCCACGGCCGGCGTTTTACTCAGCGCTTCGATGAAGTGGTTCGTCACCTCGGCTGTTTTTTGCAAGTCGCCGCGGCCAGTGCGGTCGAGTAAGCGCAGCTCGAAGCCGCTGGAGTTACCAAAACCCGGCACCGTAGGCGGCGGAAAGAATTGGATATCGGCGTCGGTGATGTGCTTGGTTTTGGCTTCGAGTTGGGCAATGAGGTCCGTCACCGATTCTTTGCGGTCGTCCCAGGCTTTCAGGTTGATCATGCCCATGCCGTAGGAAGCACCGGCTACTTCGTTGGTAAGGCTATAGCCCGCCAGCGTCGACACCGACTCGACCGGACCTAGCCCTTTGGCTACTTGGTTGATCTGATCGAGCACGCGCTCGGTACGCTCCACGGTAGCGCCGGGCGGCGTAGTCACGTTCACGTAAATCATGCCCTGGTCTTCCGTTGGGATAAAGCCGCTGGGCAGAATGGTGCTCATGCCATAGGTAGCCGCGAAGAAGAACACCAGCAGACCTAGGGTGATGAGGCGGCGGCTCGCAATGAGGTGCACCAGACGCTGGTAGCCGCTCGCCAACGACTCGTAGCGGCGGTTGAAGCCAGCAAAGAAGCGGCCGACAATACCGTTGTTTTGCTCGCCGGCGTGCACCGGCTTCAGCAGCAAGGCACACAAAGCTGGCGTGAGCGTAAGCGCGTTAATTCCGGAAATGACGATGGAAATAGCTAGGGTCAGGGAGAACTGACGATAGAACACGCCCACTGGACCATCCATGAATGATACCGGCACAAATACTGCCGACATCACCAGCGTAATGGCCACGATGGCGCCCCCGATTTCGCCCATAGCTTCAAGGGTGGCATCCATGGCCGAGAGGTGCTTTTCGTGCATCTTGGCGTGCACCGCTTCCACCACCACAATAGCGTTATCGACCACAATACCGATGGCGAGCACCAGCGCAAACAGCGTGAGCAGATTGATGCTAAACCCTAGCAACTGCATGAAGAACAGCGTCCCGATGAGCGCTACCGGCACCGCCAGCGCCGGAATCAGCGTCGAGCGCCAGTCTTGCAAGAACAGATATACTACGATGAACACCAGCACGAAGGCTTCGAGCAACGTCCGCAGTACTTCGTGGATACTCGCGTCGAGGAAGCGCGACACGTCGTAGGATACGTTGTAGGTCATGCCGGGCGGGAAAGACGTTTGCTTCAGCTCGGCCATGCGGGCTTTCACATTCTTAATAACATCGGAAGCATTGGAGCCGGGGCGCTGCTTGAGCATGATGGCGGCCGACGGACGGCCGTTGATCTTCGACACCATGCCGTAGCTCAGTACGCCGAACTCCACGTTGGCCACGTCTTTCAGGCGCAGCACCGAGCCATCGGGGTTGGCGCGCACCACAATGTTTTCGTACTGCTTCGGCTCAAACAGTTTACCCGTGTAGCGGAGCACGTACTGCAACACTTGCGCTGCCTGGCCCGAGCTTTCCCCCGATTTACCCGGCGCGGCCTCCACGTTTTGGTTGCGAATAGCTTCCACCACTTCGTCGGCCGCCACGTTGTAAGCCACCATGCGGTCGGGCTGAAGCCACACCCGCATCGAGTACTCGCGCGAGCCCATAATTTCGGCGAAGCCCACCCCATCGATGCGCTTGAGCTCCTGCAACACGTTGATGTCGGCGAAGTTGTAGATGAACTTCTCCCCTACTTTCGGGTCGTCGCTCATCACGTTGAGGTATAGCAGCATGCTGTTTACCTCTTTTTCCGTGCTTACACCCGCCTTGATCACTTCTTCGGGCAGCTCGTCAATCACCGTTTGCACGCGGTTCTGCACGTTTACGGCAGCTAGGTCGGGGTCGGTGCCCACCTGGAAGAAGATGGTAATGAGCGTGATACCGCTGTTACTCGATACCGACGACAGGTAGGTCATGCCGGGCACGCCGTTGATGGCGCGCTCCAGGGGCGTGGCCACGGCTTTGGCGCACACTTCAGCGTTGGCGCCCGTGTAGCGCGCCGTCACGGTTACGGAAGGCGGCACAATGTCGGGGAACTGCGTGATGGGCAACGACACCAGCGCCAACAGACCTAGGAAGGTGATGAACAGCGAAATGACCAGCGAAAGCACCGGCCGGCGAATGAACAGGTTAAGCATAACTTATAAGCTGGTAGCCTTTAGCTAGTCGCTATTAGCTTTTGGAAGGAAGGGAAACGGCAGCGGCAGATAGGGGCAAAAGTTAGCAGCTACTAGCCAGTAGCTGGCAGCCGAATACTGCCTACCTAGCATCCGCCAACAGATCATCCATGGTCACGTAGCGGGGCTGGATTTTGGTGCCTTCGCGTAAGTCCTGCACGCCTTCGTACACGATTTTTTGGCCGGGCTTCAGACCGCTTTTCACCACGTAGAAATCGGAAAGGCGTGTTTGGGGCACGAAAGCCTGCATCTTCACCTTGTTGGCGCTATCGACCACGAACACGTAGTTTTTGTCCTGAATCTCGAACACCGCCTTTTGGGGCACCAACACCACATTATGGATGGGATTCGTCAGGCGCACCCGGCCGGTGGCGCCGTGCTTGAGCAGCTTGTCGGGGTTCGGGAATTGTGCCCGGAAGGCTATCGAGCCTGTGCTTTCGTCAAACTCACTTTCCTGGGTTTGGATCTTCCCGGGGTACGAATACGGGGTGCCATCGGCGAGCAACAGTGACACGTCGAGGCTGCCCGGGCGGGTACCGTTCTGCTGGCGCGACTTGGCGTACTCTAGGTATTCCTTTTCAGCCACGTTGAAATAAGCGTACACTGCGCCGGCATCGGAAACGGTGGTGAGCAAGGTGCCATCGGCAATCAGGCTACCCGCTTTCAGCGGCATCCGGTCGACTAGGCCATCAAAAGGCGCCCGCACCATGGTGTAGGATACATTCAGGGCCGCCGTGTTGCGCAACGACTGGGCCTCGGCGACACTGGCTTGCGCGGCCTTCAGCTTCGACTGCGCCACGGCTAGCTCACTGGGCGAGATGATGTCCTTATCGACCAGCATTTTCACCCGGTCGAGCTCCAGTTGAATGACCCGAGCCTGGGCCTGGGCATTGTTGTAGGCGGCCTTGGCCTTCGCTACTTGCGAGCGAAATTCGGCGTCGTTGATGCGAAACAGCAGCTGCCCCTTCTTCACCGCTTGCCCCTCATCCACGTAGATCTGCTCCAGAAAACCAGGTACCCTAGCGCGCAGCTCCACGTTGCGCACCGACTGAATATCAGCCACGTAATCGTGGTGCAGCACAGTGTCGCTGGCAACAAGCTCGGTTACGGGCAGCGCGGGCGCGGCGGCCGTTTTCTGGGTATCAGCTTGGCTTTTCTCGGCGCAGCCCGCCAGGGTGACACCAAAGAGGGAAACGACAACCCAGGCAAGCTGGGAAAAACGAGGGAGGGGCATACAATGTGAAAATGAGCGTGCGTGGCGCATGGCGCGACTTGGTTATGAATTAATTGTACTGCTGATCAGACCCTAGCTTTGTCACTCGATAGAGACGAGCCTATCGGGCGCACGAAGCAGTGGCCGCGCGTTGCGGGCTTGGGTTTGTAGGCTATCGGTGCGCAGGTGGTCCGCTTGGCAGCGGGCGAGCATGGTGCGCATCAGGCGCAGCTCTTCTGCCAAGGAGGCGTCCTCATCGTCGTCTTCCTCATCCTCGTCTCGCACTGCCGCTGACTGCCTCGGCGACACCTCTTTGTAGCGCGAGGCAACCAAGTAGAAGTTGAAGCCCGTGGACAGAAAAAGGGCAACGATTAACAGCCAAATCAGTACCGAGTAGCGGTTGTCTTTTTGCATCGGTTCACGCGTTGGTGTGCTGCAAAGGACCTACCCCGACATTAAAACGGTCTGAGAAGAGGATTAGAAAAGATTAAGAAAACGCTAATAGTGGCGATTAAGACCACCGCTAAAGACAAAGCGCTCCTACTTATTCCAAGGAGGAGCGCTTCTAATTCCAGCGCTAGCTTGTTTCTAGCGCTCTTCCGCCGCTGGCAGCCGAACGGTGGCGGTCGTTCCCTCACCTGGCTTGGATTGCAGGAACAGCTGCCCCGCGTGCAGCTGAATAATCTTGCGGGTGATGGGCAACCCTAGGCCGTAGCCGGGCATTTGCTTGCCGGTTTCACCACGGTACAGCGGCTCAAATACGCGCCGCAGCTCTTCCTCGCTCATTCCCAGGCCCGTGTCTGTAATTTGCAGCACTAGCTTCCGTGGCGTATCGTAGCCAAGCGTAACGCGAACCTCAGCGTGCGAATACTTGCAGGCGTTGTCGAGTAAGTTGAGCACGGCCGTGGTGAGCAGTTGGGCGTTGCCGCGCACCATGAACATATCCTCCACCGACTCGGGTAGAAACCCGAAGTCTAGCCGGATAGCGTAGTGCTGGTATTTGGTAGAGCAGGCCGCAATAGCTTGGGTCACGCACTCATCGAAGCGCACGGGCAGGCGCCGAAAGGAGGTATCATCGGCTTTGGCGAGGGCTAGCAGCCCATTGGTCAGCTCGATAACATGCCGGATTTCCTCGATGGCCGAGTTAATACTATGCTTAGCGTCGGCTAGGTCGGTGTCGTAGGCGGCGGAGGTTTCCAGGGTACCGAGCAAGTTGGCCAGCGGCGTGCGCAGCTCGTGCGAGGCGTGCGACAGAAAGCTTTTCTGCGACTCAAAGGCTAGCTCTAAGCCACTGAGCATCTGATTGAAGGTAATGGCGAGCCGCGCAATTTCGTCGCGGCGGTTGCCCTCGTGCACGCGCAGGCTGAGGTTACTTGCCGTGATACCTTCTACTTCGGTCACGATGCGCGAAATCGGCTGCAACGACTGCTCCACGAAGTACCAGCCAGCCAGGATGATGAGCACCAGCGTACCTAGGTTGCCGACCAGCAGAATCAGCCGCAGCTTTTCAAACTCGCGCCCCCCAAACTCGTCCCAGCCCGACACGAATAGGTAGTAGGATTGTCCTTTGTGGCGATACAGCACCCCAGCCGTTTCGAGCTTCCCTACTTGGAAATGCACGGGCTTTTTACTCGTAATCTTCTCTAAGTAAGCTCCTTCGGGCAAGGTGCGTTTGTCCGATGCGGTGGTGTACAGCAGGCGTCCATCCTGGTTGTAGATGCTGATGCGCTCGTCGTGCATCGTGAGCAGATCTTTGCGATGGAAGCTGCGCAGCTTGTTCTCCGCCAGATTCCCGCGCCTGATCAGAATGCTGCCAATAAGCAAAGCCTTGGCCTCTAGCCGGTGGTAATAGCGCTGCTCCCGCGACAGGGCGCTGTAGTAGTACACAAACGCAGACAGGCACAGTTGAATGGCCACCACCAGCAACGTAAACCGCAAAATCAGCTTGTTCCGAATCAGCACGAAAGAGTAACGGAATAGTTAAGTAACTGCGTAAAAAAGTAGCTGATTAATAACATAACAGAGTACTGACGTTCAACAACTTACTTCAGTATTCAGTTACATTCCACGGTCTAGCCTTCGCGCATCACGTAGCCCATGCCCACCACAGTATGAATGAGCTTGGTATCGTAGCCTTTATCGAGCTTTTTGCGCAAGTAGCTCACGTACACGTCGATGACGTTGGTGTTGGTGTCGAAATTCAGCTCCCACACCTTCTCGGCAATGTCTACGCGTGAAATGACTTTGCCGCGGTTGAGCAACAGGTATTCCAGCAGGGCATACTCCTTGGTGGTCAGGTCGATGCGCTGTCCACCGCGGGTCACTACTTTTGACTCTAGGTTCAACTCTAGGTCGGCGATGCGTAGGATGCGCTTTACGCCGGCCGCTTCCGTCGTGCGCTTGAGCAGCACGCGCACGCGCAGCAGCAACTCCTTGAATTCAAAAGGCTTAACCAGGTAATCGTCGGTACCGGCCTCAAAGCCCGTTACCTTATCATCGAGGCTGTCGAGGGCGGTGAGCAGTAGCACGGGCACCAGCGGGTCGTCGGCCCGAATCTGCCGGCACAGCTCGAAGCCGTTGACGTAAGGCAAGTTCACGTCGAGGATGATCAGCTCGTAGTGGTTCTGGCGCAACAACGATTGGCCCATCCGCCCGTCGAAGGCTACCTCTATTTCGTAGCCTTCGTTTTCAAACCCTTTCTTAATGAAAGACGCCAGCTTGGGCTCGTCCTCAACCAATAGCAATTTCATACTCGACCTCCGGTGATGCTTCTATGTACCGAGAAAAGCTAGGTTAGTTGCGGCGTAGAGGAGACGGAGCAGGCTGCGCTAGTCGAAGCATCTCTTCTGCTTTGTTGCAAAAGCTTTGTGCTTAGCACCATAGAAAAGATACTACGACCAGCTCAGCCTCCTAACACGCATAAGGCGCTCCGGGCCAGACAGCGTGTTATCCAACCCTAGGCCGCAGCTTCTGAACCCAAAATCTCGTTGATGCTGGCGAGCTCTTCGGGGCTGAATTGGGTGTTTTCCAGGCAGCGCAGCGAGTCGGCTAGCTGCTCGGGCTTGCTCGCCCCGATGAGCACAGAAGTCACACGCTCATCTTTCAGGATCCAGGCCAGTGCCATTTGGGCCAGGCTCTGGTTGCGCGCTTTAGCGATGTCATTTAGCCGCTGAATCTGCGAAATACGCTCCGGCGTTAGTTGACTCTCGGGCAGCGAACCTAGGTTTTTAGCCACGCGCGAGTCATTCGGAATGCCGCGCAGGTACTTATCGGTGAGCAGGCCTTGGGCTAGCGGCGAGAAGGGAATGCAGCCTACCCCCTCCTCTTCCAGCAAGTCCAGCAGCCCGCCTTCTACCCAGCGCTCAAACATCGAGTACTTGGGCTGATGGATCAGGCAGGGCGTACCAAGCTCACGCAAAATCCGGAAGGCTTCGGCGGCTTCTTTGGGGCGGTAGTTGGAGAGGCCCACGTACAAGGCCTTGCCCTGCCGCACAATTAGATCCAGGGCGCCCATGGTTTCTGCCAGCGGCGTTTCCGGGTCGGGGCGGTGGTGGTAGAAAATGTCCACGTAGTCCAGGCCCATGCGCTTCAGGCTCTGGTCGAGGCTACTCACCAGGTACTTCTTCGAGCCCCAGTCGCCGTAGGGGCCCTCCCACATCGTGTAGCCCGCCTTGCTGGAGATGATTAGCTCGTCGCGGTGGGCGCGAAACTCTTCTTTTAGCACCTTCCCAAACGTCTCCTCTGCCGAACCCGGCGACGGGCCGTAGTTGTTGGCGAGGTCGAAGTGGGTGATGCCGCTATCGAAGGCTAGGGTAAGAATGCGGCGGGCGTTGGCCAGCACATCCACGTCGCCGAAGTTCTGCCAGAGCCCCAGCGAAACGGCGGGCAATTTTATTCCACTGCGGCCGCAGCGGCGGTATTCCATGTGTTGGTAGCGGGCGGGATTGGCTAAGTAAGTCATCGAGGGGTTTGGGTTGGGGGTTTCCCGGCCCGATGCCGCAGGCGTCGGACTGGGCCGTGACGAATTGGGTGGTAAGATAAGGACCCAAGCCAGATTCAACAGGACCTTGCGCTTTTACTAGCTGCTGGTGCCTTTATCCCTACAGCCTATTTCTTACTTTTGGGAACCTAGCTTTTTCTCAAACCCTCCTTCCACGCATGAGCCTGTTCGACACCTATGCTCATCTGGCTCTGGATAGCAACAACACGCTGGGCTTCTTTCTGTAACCTGTAAGCCGTCGACTCCGGCCCGTGAACGACCCCGAAATTCGCACCCTGCTCTACCCATTACTGCACGACGGCGTGTACGTAGATGAGCTCCCTACTGGCACCACCCGCGCCGATGTCGTGCACATCACATCCACGTTCATGCACTGCTACGAGCTGAAGGGCGACGCCGACACGCTCAAACGGGTGCTGCCCCAGCTCAAGTGCTACGGCGTGGTGTACGACTTCGTAACGTTCGTCGTGACGGAGAAGCACGTGGAGAAACTCCTGCCCATGCTTCCCGAGTGGGTGGGCGTGCTCGTGGCCACCACCGAGGGCGTACGCACCCACCGACCGGCACGCTACAACTCAACCGTGGAGCGGCCCCACTTGGCAGGCTTGCTGCTGCGCGAGGAAGTGCAGCAATACCTTATGGCCCTAGGGCTGAAGGGCGCCAGCCAACTGCGGCGGCGGGAGCTGTTTCGCATCCTCGCCCAGTCGCACTCTATTCCGCTTTCGGGGCTCGCGCAGTTTGTGCGCGAACGGCTAATTGCGCGTATGCCCCAGCGCCTCCAGCACCGCGCTGAGCGCAAGGCCGAGCGGGAACGACTAGCCAAGCGTAGGCGCAAGCGGAAGCACAAAAAGGCTACTCCTCTTACCAAACGCCTGTAGCTACTCGGCTCGTACACTGCCAATTGCTTTCCTGGGCTAGGTTCCCTTATCTTCCCGAGAACTTACACTAGCAGCAACCTAGGCATGCGTAGAAACTATCTGGTATTTCTTCTGCTCCTGCTAGGCGTGGGCGGGCAAGTACAGGCTCAAAGCGGCTGCCCCGACCCTAGGGCAACCAATTATACTGCCGGGGCCGTCGTCAACGATGGCTCGTGCCAATACGCCCTCACCCCGACCACGCTGCTTACCAAGGCGCAGCTGCCGAGAGAAGTGACTGAAAGCTCCGGCCTGCAGTACTCCGACCAGCGCCTGTGGACCTTCAATGACAGCGGCAACGAGCCCCTGCTCTACCGCCTCGACCCCGACCTAGGTACCCTTCAGCAGCAAGTGCGCATCAGCAACTTCAGCAACGTCGATTGGGAAGACATTGCCGCCGACGCGCAGTACCTCTACCTCGGCGACTTCGGCAACAACAACGGCGACCGGCGCGACTTGCGCATCCTACGCGTGCGCAAAGCCAGTATCGGCACCAGCGCCAGCGAAACGGTAACTGCCGAAGCCATCCAGTTCAGCTACCCCGACCAGACGAACTTCACCCCCGGCACCAACAACCACAACTTCGACTGCGAAGCATTTTTCTTTGCCAACGACTCGTTGCACCTGTTCACGAAGAATTGGGCCGACTTGAAGACCACGTACTACACGGTACCCGCCACGCCCGGCACCCACGTTGCCCGCCGCCGGGCTAGCTTCAACGTGAACGGGCTGATAACCGCCGCCGACCTCAACGCCAACGGCACCGAAGCTAGCCTGCTCGGCTACAATGCCACAAACGGCACTACCTTTCTGTGGCTGCTGTTCGATTTTCCCACCAACGGTTTTCTGCGCGGCAACAAGCGGAGAATTGAGCTGCCAAACGCTCTGAGCATTGGGCAAGCAGAAGGGCTAGCTTTCACCAGCCGCTACCAGCTGTTGCTGTCGAATGAGCAGGTGATGGTTGGGGCATTTACCATTCCGGCGCGGCTCTACGAACTGAATGCGATGCAGTGGCTAGCTCCCTCCACCCCAACGGCCAACAAGCAGCCCCTAGAGAGTAGCTTCACGGTCTTCCCCAACCCGGCCGACCACACATTATGGATTCGAAGCGCAGATGCGTTTGCGGCCGGCACGCGCCTTGTGCTGCAAGATCTCCACGGCCGTACTGTTCTTGCCCGGTCGCTGGGCCCAGGGCGCCAGGAGCAGCTTGACCTTCAGGGTATTGCCAGCGGCATTTATCAACTGAGCGTACGGTCCGATAAAGGGGTTGCCTTTCGGAAGGTTATCGTGCAGTAAGGCACCTAGGTGTAGGCGGCTTCTCCCGTATGTAAGCCTTGGTTACCTTCTTATCGATGTCGGCTTGGCTGTAGCCGGCTTCCCGAAACAGGCTAGGGTATACTCCTGTGTAAAAGGCTCCTTTTTGGGCTAACGCCCCTTGCTTGGGGGCTTTGTGCCGGCACGTTTGCAAGGCCAATACATCCTAGGAAGAGCAGCAGGGCCCGCGCTTGCTATGCGAAAGAAGGGTAAGGAGTAGGTTCATTCGTTGAGAAACTGGAGGAATTTGTAGTTGGCGTTCTGCGCTGGTTATTCGCTTGGTGACCAGGTCCGGGAGGTTGTGCGCCTAGGGCTAAGTTTGTGCTATGAAGCTGTGCCGCGCTGGTAGCGGCCAAGCAGGAGAAGTTCAGCTAGGCCGCTCTTCTCCTGCTTGACACGCGAGCATATCCCCGGCAAATGCGGCCGGTGCCGGCACTACTTTTCACAAGCACACGCACTAGTAGGAGGCAGCCTTAACGCTGCCCCACACTGTTTTTTGTCTCGGTTGGGGTCGTCTTACGCCCCGAAGAACTTTCCGGTGGACCTAGGTAGCTCGGCTTTACGCCACCCTGGTCGACCACCAATTTTTCGAGCACCACGGCAGGGTCGACGCGCCAGAACTTCAGCACATGTTCACCGGGCTTGCTGAGCGTGTGTTGCGAGGTTTTCAGGATAATATTTTCCGCTACCGCTTTTTCCCAGGGCCTGTTGCCATTATCAGCGACCATGCCGGTATGCAGATTAATAATCTGTGGGGCCTCATCATCGAAGGATACGGCATAACGTAGCCCTTCCCCACTGGCAAAGTTCAAGGTCGGGGCTAGGTAGGCTTGCACCGTTACGGGGCCAGCCTTGGCGAGCGTGACGCGGTACTCCAGGTGCGGACTCATGCCGCCTGGTGCAGTCGTCGGCCCGACCGTTACCGGGAACGTGGTCACGGCGCCCGCCGTGCGACCCAGGTCGGGCAGACGCTGCCAAGTGATGCCACTGCCATTTACCGGTTGGGCATAGTGCTCGGCGTCAATCGAGACGTACTGGTTACTGGTGGACGAAGCTAGTGCAGTTGGCTCCTTGGTAGCCGTGGTTTTGTCCGCTGCTAAGGTCACCACATCCGGCATTTTATCCGCATTCGGTTGTTGCCAGTAGGTATAGCCGATGTGCGTCTGGTCCATCATGTGGTTCCACTTGCCGCCAGCTAGGGCATGATAACGGTTCTTAATTTCCGTGTCTTTGGCAAATAAAACTTTGACTTTCTCAGCTAGCTCGTTTGTATTGGCTTGGTTGGTTTTGGCAGCCTCACGGTTGCGAGCGACGGTGTAGTACAGCTCGTTGAGATTGGCACAGGCCTGCACGGGGTGCAACACGAGTTCATAATAAGCATCTTGGACAGCAGGAGCTAGCTTCTGGTTAATGGCTTCAGCGCGGCTCAGCAGCTGTTGGTATTCGCTCACAACGGTAGCCCACTCGCCCGTCTCTAAACTGTACGTATTGGCGTCGAGCAGTTCGGGTTTGCGACGGGCGTTGTACTTGGCGTATTTGGCCAGAATGTCGGCAATATCGACGGCGTGCTTCTCCCCAAACTGCTGGTTAGCCCATTGCCGGGTGTAGGCTGCTACCTGATCGGCCTTGATGTTGTCGGGGTTCCAGGCGTAATCCAGGAAGAAGCTGATGGGCAATTCCATTGGCTTCAAGTCGCCCACGTTCACAATCCAGATCTGGTTGACGCCATACTCGTAGGCTAGGTGCATCTGCTCCCAAATGCGTGGCAGCGGGTTTGTGTTCAGCCATTTGTAGTTGCGTGGGCCACCCACATAATCGAAGTGATAGTAGATGCCATAGCCACCTTTGCGCGGCTTGTCACCTAGCTTCGGCAGCTTACGAATATTGCCCCAGTTGTCGTCGCAGAGCAGTAGGGTAACGTCGTCGGGCACGCGCATGCCTTTGTCGTAGTAGTCCTGCACCTCTTTGTAGAGGGCCCACATTTGCGGGGTTTGCTCGGCGGGCTTGCCGGTCGTTTCGGCAATGATCTTGCGCTGATCGGCCACGATTTTTTCTAGCAACGCAATGTTGCTGCCTTCCGACATCGGCTCGTCGCCGTCGCCGCGCATCCCCACGGTCACCACGTTTTCGCGGGTGCCCATGCGCTTCATGCCGCCGCGCCAAAACTCCTGCAACACCTCCGGGTTGGTCTGGTAGTTCCAAGCACCTTTGCCGTAGCGGCGCCACTCGTCGTGGGCGCGCGTCAGGGGCTCGTGGTGCGAGGTGCCCATCACAATGCCGTACTCATCGGCCAGCACCGGGTTTTGCGGGTCGTCGTCGCTGAAGGCATTACCCCACATGGCAGGCCACAGGTAGTTGCCCTTCAGGCGCAGAATCAGCTCGAACATGTGCGTGTACATCTTCGAGTTGACACCGCCAAACTTCTCCTTCGCCCAACCCGATAGGGCCGGCGCTTCGTCGTTGATGAAGATGCCCCGATATTTCACCTTGGGCTCGCCCTGGGTATGCCGCCCCGCCGAAACGTACAGCGCCTTTTGCGGCTGCGTCGGCACGTCGGCCCACCAGTACCACGGCGACACGCCTATTTCTTTGGAAAGGTC
The DNA here is from genome assembly GCF_002154225.1 of Hymenobacter crusticola. Taxonomy (GTDB): domain Bacteria; phylum Bacteroidota; class Bacteroidia; order Cytophagales; family Hymenobacteraceae; genus Hymenobacter; species Hymenobacter crusticola. The sequence continues at coordinate 313,097 of NZ_MTSE01000003.1, read as the reverse complement.
ATAGATCCCGTAGATGGTGCCGCGCTTGTCGCTGCCGGCAATAACCAACGCGCGCTCAACGCCCGGCATGGGCTTCTCCACGATCTGCTCTACAAACACCTCCCACTTGCCAGCTACGCCTGACACGTCGAGCTTTTTGTCGCGCACCAACTGGTCGATGAGCGGACTCTTGCCGATGGTACCGACCAGCACGATTTCTTTACCGGCAGGAGCTTTATCGGTGGTGAGCGTGGGCGTGACGTTCGTCACGCGGTGGATGTCGGCTTGTAAATCTTTGGCGGCGCGCAGTACGCCGGGCCAGTCGCTGGCGCTAGCGTAGAGGGGCGCGGCTTTGCCGGCAGCTTCCAGCGTGAAGCTAGCTTTTTGCTTTTTCGACGTGACGTACGACGTGCCATCAAGGGCCCACGCCGATTGCCCGGCGCTTATTACAAAGCCTGTGGCCAGGAACAAGGCCACAACCCTAGGCCGGGAGAACAACCGGCCGATACGTAACATAACCATACTGGAAGTGTATTAACGTTTGTTCTTCGCCGTTTGCACGACGGCTTGGAAAGCGGGCTTGGGCTGGTAGTTGCGGTCGAACAACAGCGGATAGCTGGTGCGGCCTCTGATGGGCCAGTCGTTCAGCCAAGAGTCGGCATCGGTCACGCCCCACAGCGTGATGCGGTCGATAACGTCGCGGTGCTTGTGAAACAGAGCGAAGATATCAGCGTAACGCTTGGTGAGTTTCTGCTGTACCGAATCGGGCAGGCCCGTGGTATACACGTTGTATTTGGCGTCGGCTGAGAAGGTCTCAGCAATGTCGGCACCCTGGCGCCGGCTGGGGTTCGGCAGCACGTCGATGTCCAGCTCCGTGAAGTTCACGTGTACCCCTAGGTTTGAGAAGGCCACTAAGCTCGCCTCAATTTGCTCGATGCTCGGCTTGGTCAGGCCATAATGGCCCTGCATACCAATGGCGGCCACTTTGATGCCTTTGGCTTGCAAGCCCTTCACGAGCTTGATTACGCCTTCCCGCTTTTCGGGACGGTAGAGGCTATAGTCGTTGTAGTAGAGCTCGGCCTTGGGGTCAGCTTTGTGGGCGTACTCGAAGGCTTTGGCGGCGAAGTCTTCGCCCAAGATTTCCAGCCACTTGGTTTTGCGCAAGTCGCCTTGTTGGTCATCGATGGCTTCATTTACTACGTCCCAGCCCCCAATCTTGCCTTTGTAACGGCCGACCACCGTGTTGATGTGTTCTTCCAGGCGCTTGAGCAGCACTTCTCGGCTGGCGGGTTTGCCCGTCTCATCCTCAAATACCCACTTGGGTGTTTGCTGGTGCCACATGAGCGTGTGCCCGATGATAAACATCTTGTTCTGCTGCCCGAAGGCCACATAGTCGTCGGCGGGCTTGAAGTTGTACTGGTTCGGCTGCGGGTGCACTGAGCCCCACTTGAGCAAGTTTTCCGGGCTGATGGTGTTGAATTGCTTTTTGATCAGCGCCGTGGACTTAGCATCCTGACCGCTGATCTGGCGGTAGTTGAGCGCCGCGCCCACGTAGAAATCATCCTTAAACGCATCTTTCAACGTGGGCTCGGTCTTCTGTACAAAACCTAGGGCTACGCCAGCCAGCGCAATATAGAGCAGGGAATTTTTTGTTTTCATATGTTGAGTTCGATTACGAAGATCATGACCTAGCTTCTTCGAATAGGCTGCAAAAAACAACTCCCCATAACTGACCGCCTAGCAGCCAATTATGGGGAGTTGCCCTCATCCTAAACCTAGATATATTGGTTGATGATGTTTTCCAACCACTCCTGCTTGCCGCTCTTCTGTTGGGGCTCGCCGTTTTCGAAGGCATACGTGCGCAGGTCTTCCAGCGTCAGTTGGCCGTCTTCGAATGCCTTGCCCTGGCCGCTGTCGAACGAAGCGTAGCGCTGCTGGCGGAACTGCTTGTAGGGCGACTTCTCCAGGATGTCGTTGGCGATTACCAAAGCGCGGGCGAAGGTATCCATGCCGCCGATGTGGGCCACGAAGATGTCCTCTAGGTCGGTCGAGTTACGGCGCGTTTTGGCGTCGAAGTTGATACCACCGGGCTTGATGCCGCCGTGCTCCAGAATAATGAGCATCGACTCGGTCAGCTCGTTAAGGTTGTTGGGGAACTGGTCTGTGTCCCAACCGTTCTGGTAGTCGCCGCGGTTAGCGTCGATTGAGCCGAGCAGGTTGGCATCGGCGGCTACTTGCAGCTCGTGCTGGAAGGTGTGGCCGGCCAAGGTGGCGTGGTTCACTTCCAAGTTCAGTTGGAAATCGTTCTCCAGGCCATGCTCCTTGAGGAAGCCAATGACGGTAGCCGCATCGAAGTCATACTGGTGCTTGGTGGGCTCGGCTGGCTTGGGCTCAATGAAGAACTTGCCTTGGAAGCCTTGCTTGCGCGCATAGTCGCGCGCCATGGTTAGGAAGCGGCCCATGTGAGCGAGTTCACGCTTCATGTTGGTGTTCAGCAGGGTCATGTAACCTTCGCGGCCACCCCAGAACACGTAGTTCTCGCCGCCTAGGGCGATGGTAGCGTCTAGCGCGTTTTTCACCTGCGTACCAGCGAAAGCGAGGGCGCCAAACTCGGGGTTGGTGCTAGCGCCGTTCATATAGCGCGGGTTAGAGAAGACGTTGGCCGTGCCCCATAGAAGCTTCACGCCGCTCTCGGCTTGGTGCTCTTTGAGGTAGTCCACAATCGACTGAAGGTTGCGCTCATACTCCTGTAGCGAGGAGCCTTCGTCCACCAGGTCAATATCGTGGAAGCAATAATACGGCGTGCCGATCTTGGTGAAGAACTCGAACGCCGCATCGGCCTTGTCCTTCGCCCGACCTAGGATGTCGCCTTGTGCGTCCCAGGGGAAAAGCTTGGTGCCGGGGCCGAATGGGTCGCCGCCGGTGCCAGTGAAGGTATGCCAATACGCCGTGGCGAAGCGCAGGTGCTCCTTCATGGTTTTGCCAGCTACGATGCGGTTCTCATCATACCATTTGAACGCCAGCGGGTTGTCCGACTCCCGGCCTTCGAATTGAATAGTACCGATGCCTTTGAAGAACTCGGTTTTGCTCAGAGTGATTGACATAAGTGTATGTAGTTGGGTGAGTTGATTTTTAATGATTGACCTAGGTGTAGCTTACCCCGTATAGACCGCGCTGTGCACGAGCTAGGCGCCGACTACACTTGTTCACACTAGCTTACTAGGCTAGGGTCAGTTTGCTATCCGTTTGCTTCTGCGTAGCTGGGTCGAGTACCGTTTGCGTCAGTACGTCTTTCCAGCGGGCATAGGCTGCTTGATATTTTTCTTGCAGCTCAGGCGTTGGGGCTAGGGTTAGCATACGCTCCAAACCTACGAAGGCTTCGGCCGGGCTAGCGTACACGCCTGCGCCAACGCCCGCACCGCGTGCGGCCCCTTGGGCGGCATCGGTATTATATAGCTCTAGCTCCACGTTGCCACTGTTCACAAACGCCTCGCGGAACAAGGGGCTCAGGAACATATTAGCATTACCGGCGCGCACCTTCTGCACCTGCACTCCCGACTCGCGCATGATGTCCATGCCGTAGTTCAAGGCGTACACAATGCCTTCTTGGGCCGCCCGCAGCACATGCGCCTGCGAGTGAATGTTGAAGTTGATACCCGACAAGCTAGCATCGGTCAACTGATTTTCCAGCACGCGCTCGGCGCCATTGCCGAAGGGCAGGAAGACAAGGCCCTCCGCTCCTACTGGCGCCTGGGCAGCTAGCTCATTCATCTGGTCGTAAGGCATTTCGCCCACCAGTTTGCGCAGCCAACTGTTCAAGATACCGGTGCCATTCACACACAGCAACACGCCGTTGCGCGGCGCTTCGGCCGTATTATTAACGTGTACGAAGGTATTGACGCGCGACTTCGAATCGGCGGTGGCGGTTTCGTTGATGCCATATACTACGCCCGAAGTGCCAGCTGTTGCGGCAATTTCACCGGGCTGCAATACATTCAAGGAGAAGGCATTGTTGGGCTGGTCGCCGGCGCGGTAGCTGATGGGCGTGCCCGCGTGCAGACCTAGCTCCTGCGCCGCTTCCGCTGTCAGTTCGCCTTGCACCGAGAAGGTATCAACTACTTCGGGCAGCAGTTCATTGCTGATACCGTAATAATCGAGCAGATCCTGCGCTACGGCTTGCTGCTTGAAGTTCCAGAACACGCCTTCCGACAACCCCGAGATGGTAGTTTGCAGGTTGCCGGTCATCTTGAAGGCGATGAAGTCACCGGGCAGCTGAATTTTGTAAATCTGAGCAAAAAGCTCGGGCTCGTTGTCTTTCACCCACTTCAGCTTAGAAGCCGTGAAGTTACCGGGCGAGTTGAGGAAGTTGGTTAGGCAAAACTCCTCTCCTAGCTGCGTAAACGCCTGGTTACCTAGGCCTACGGCCCGGCTGTCGCACCAGATGATGGCGGGACGTAGCACTTTGCCTGCCTTGTCAATTAGCACGAGACCGTGCATCTGGTAGGTGATGCCGATGCCGGCTACCAGCGACGTATCAAAGCCATAGCTTTCTTTCAACTGATGTGTAGCATTGATAGCCTCTTGCCACCAGCGTTCCGGGCGTTGCTCGGCCCAGTTGGGAAACGCCACCTCAATTTCCATTTCTTTTTTGGGCGACATGGCCGTGGCGAGGGCTTTGCCGGTTTCAGCCGCGAGCAACGTGACCTTTACCGAGGAGCTACCAATGTCGTACCCGAGCAAGTATTTCATACTAGATTGTAGGGCGCCTCAACGCCAACGGTTAATTGGGTGGTTGGAGTGGATCAGAATTCTCACTTACAAAAGAATTGCATTAAAAAAGTACAATAATAACTCCCTTTAAAAAGCAACATACGGCAGCAGGTGAGTCTATTGTTCTCTCATAATACGCCTTGAAGGTAGCAGGTCTAAGTCATTCCTAAAACCTTTGCAATCGTATATAGATGCATTATTTAAAGCAAAAACTATCGGAAACGGTTTCGGAAACGGTTTCGATAGGTAAGCAGAACAAGTATTCTTTCGTTTTTCCTTCAGTTGATTTTTCTTAGAAAAATCAAACCCAAAACCAACTTCCCCTAAATACCCATATTCTACCTCCAGGGTTCAAGTTTTTTATTCTTCAGCGCAACGAACAGGCTTGCTCTAGGCGCGCGGTGCTCCTTATTTCTGTCCAGTTTTTTCCTTGCACAAGCTTTTTTGCCCTGGCTAAAATTGCCGCCCTAAGTCCCATTACGAGCGCATATAAAAGCAACTCTTGCGCCTGCTCGTTGAAGGACGGACCTAGAACGACCTAGGCAAACAACGTCAGCAACGAGCAGGCGCAAGAGGTTGCGTCGCTCTACCTATCGTGCGGCTAATGTGGCCATGGCAGCTTTGGTAGCACCTAGGTCCTGGCTCCGCTGCGTGGGCAGTGAGCCGCCTACCCATACCTTCACCGGGCCAGATGGCGCCACGGCTTCACCCTTCTCGTTGATGAGGGCAAGCTGCTCGGGCGTAAGCGTAAACTTAACAGTAGTGCTAGCGCCAGGTTGAAGTTTTACCCGCTTAAAGCTTTTTAGAGCGTACAAAGGCGTCTGGCTGCCTTTAGCAGCCGTGTGCGTGAGGTAAAGTTGCACAACCTCTTCGCCTTCCATCTTCCCGGTGTTGGTGATAGTAGCTTCTACTTCTACAGGCTTGTTTTTAACAATCTTCTTAGTGGACAGCTTCACGCTCGGGTACTCAAACTTAGCGTAACTCAAGCCGTAACCAAACGGATACATCGGTTCGGCTTCCAAGTAGCGGTAGGTACGGCCCTTCATACCGTAGCTCTCGTAGGCAGGCAGTTGATCGAGCGACTTGGGGAAGGTGATGGGCAGCTTGCCCGAGGGCGAGGCTTTGCCGAAAATGAGGTCAGCCACGGCATTGCCGCCTTCCTCGCCGGGGTACCAGGTCAGCAATACGGCGTCGGCTAGCTCGTGCACTTCGGCTAGGTTCATAGGGCTGCCACCCGTTACCACGGCAATGATGGGCGTTTTGCTGCCTTGGCGCAGTTTTTTCAAGAAGTCAATTTGGTTCTTCGGGAGGTTATAATCGAGCCGGTCGCCGGCGTGAGCCGAGGCAATAGATTCGCCTTCTTCTCCTTCCAATACGCCTGTAATACCCATCACCACGATGATGGCATTGGTTTGCTTGGCCTCGCCTGTGGTCCAGTCGATGGGGTTAATGTTGGGGCGGTCGAGCAGGGCACCTTGCTTATACTCGATCTGGCTGCCGGGCTGCACCGCCCCTACCAAACCTTCCAAAATGGTGCTCATCTGGCCGTTGACGCCGTAGTAGTTACCTAGCAGCGCCTCCACACTAGTAGCATTGGGGCCCGTCACGAAGTACTTGCCTAAGTCGGGGCGCAGCGGCAGTACCCCGTTGTTCTTGAGCAACACCATTGACTTGAGCGCCACCTCCTTGGCGAGGGCGCGGTGCGCGGTGCTGTTCACCACTTCCGGACCGAGCCGATCATAGGGTGTGGCATTTTGCCCGTCGAACAAACCTAGCTTGAAGCGCGTGCGCAGCAAAATAGCGAGGGCACTATCAATCTGGCTTTCCTTGATCAAGCCCTGGCGTACGGCATCAGGCAGCTTGGTGTAGGTGTCGCCGCAGTTCAACTCTACGCCACGCTGAAGCGCCAGCGCGGCGGCTTCGGTTTTATTCTTGACTACTTTATGCCCTTCGTAAAGGTCGTCGAGGGCACCGCAGTCGCTTACCACGTGCCCCCGAAATTTCCATTCTTTGCGCAGCACATCTTGCAGCAGGAAGGTATTGCCGCAGCACGGCTCGCCATTGGTGCTGTTGTAGGCGCACATGACGGCTTCCACGTTCCCCTCCTTCACCAACGCCTTGAACGCAGGCAAGTAGGTTTCGCGCAAATCCTGGGGAGAGGCTTGGGCGTTGAACTCGTGGCGCAGCTTCTCAGGGCCGCTGTGCACAGCGTAGTGCTTGGCGCAGGCGGCCACTTTCAGGTACTTGGGGTCGTTGCCCTGTAAGCCTTTCACAAATGCCACCCCGATCCGCGAGGTGAGTGTTGGGTCTTCGCCATAGGTTTCCTGGCCCCGTCCCCAGCGCGGATCGCGGAAGATGTTGATGTTAGGCGTCCAGAACGTGAGCCCTCCATATTTCACGTAGTGGTTTTTGGCAATGGCGGCGTTGTACACAGCCCGCGCCTCGTCGGAAATGGCCGTGGCTTCGCGCAGGGCTAGGTCGTCGTCGAACGTTGCCCCTAGCCCAATAGCTTGCGGGAACACCGTGGCGGGCGCCGAGCGACCCACGCCGTGCAGAGCTTCGTTCCACCAGCTATACGCTGGAATGTTCAGTCGTTGGATAGCCGGACTCTGGTCGAGCATCTGGCTTACCTTTTCTTCCAAGGTGAGCTTCGCTATCAAGTCGCTGACGCGCGCATTGAGCGGCTGGTTGGGATTAAGGTACAGCGCTTGTTGTTGTCCCTGAACATTTTGTAGGCTCAGCCAAGCCAAAGCAGACGAAAGCAGTAGGCGTTTGTGCATGCGGAGGTAACTAAAAGAACGCGAATTAAATTGGTTGTGGAGGCAGGAGCAATGATGCGGATAAACGAAAATGACCTAGGGTTAGGTCTCTGAGTAGCCCAGGGAGTTGAACCCTGGGCTAGAGAGGGAAGCGATATTGAAATGACAACCTAGCTTTTTGGCGCCGATACTTCGGCTTGGAAGGTCGAAGCTGGCAGGCCTTCCTTGTTGTAGAGCTTAGTGCCTTCGGGGTTGTCGGCCCAGGCGTAGCGCACAGATACGGGATTTGCTACCTGGTCACTCCAGACGACTACCTTGTTGCCTTCTATCTTGGCATTGGCCCACACGTACTTTTTATCGGCACCGGCTACGGCAAAGTACTTCAACTCGCCATCACCTTTGGCAACCAGACCACTACCGGCACTGGAGAACGTGAGCGTTACTTTATTGCCATTCACCTGCAAGCTTTGATACAAGGGCCCGGAGGCTACTACATTCTTTTCGGCGTACGCCACTTTCTCAGCAGCCAAGGCCAGACGATGCCCGACGGTTTGCTTGTCGAGCGGGTGAATGTCGTTCCACTCGCCCACGTCCAGCAGCACCGCCATACCTGTGTTCGGCACAGCCAGCGTGCGACGCTGCGCGTCGCGCAAGGCCGCCCAGCCACTTTCGCTAGGCTCCTTTTTCACCGCCATGAAGTTCGGCAGTTGCGCATAGATGAAGGGTAGCGCCGGCTTTTGCATTTGCTTCCGCCAATCGTTGATAAGACTGGTGAGCAGCGCCTGGTAATCCTCCGGGTGCCCCGCGTTCGACTCCCCCTGATACCAGAGCACGCCTTTTACGGCGTACGGAATTACCGGTGCAATCATGCCATTGTATAGGCCGCCGGGTTGATACTGGAAGGTGGTAGTGCCCGGCGTGGGCTGCATAGTAGCACCTAGCTTGTACTGCCAAGGGCCGCGCAGATCAATGGTCTGTCCGCCAGCCGTAAGCTGGTAGGTTTTGTCCATAGTAAAGCCGCCACGCCCCCCGTTGCTGATGAGGCGCACCACAATCACGTTTTTGCCCGCCTTGAGCACGCCCGGCTTAAAGTCGTACTTGCGCGGCGGGTATTGGTAACCAGTAGTACCCACCAGCTGGCCGTTGATGTAGGTAGAGTCGGCATCGACCAACGTACCTAGCTCTAGGCGAGCGGGCTGACCTACCATAGCAGCTGGCACGTCTATTTCTTTGCGGAACCATAAAACGCCATTCACGGGCCCAAGCGGCGTCTGGTTGGCCCAGTAGCCAGGCACGTTCATGGTAGCCCAGCCGCTGGCATTGTAGTCAGCCGCCGACCACTTAGGCTGGCCGGGCGCCTCACCTAGGTCGGTTTGATGCAGACGCTTGTACCACTCGGCCACGGCTGCGCCTTCGCGCTGCTTGATACCCGCTACCAGCGTGCTGTCTTTGTACTTGGCGCCCTGCTGCTCATAGGCAGGAAACTGCTTCAGGGCGTCGGCACTCAACCAGGCTTCGGCCGGGGAGCCGCCCACCGCATCCTTGATGATGCCCACGGGCACCTGATACTTGGCGCTGATTTCTTTGGCGAAGAAATAGGCTACGGCCGAAAATTGCAGAATGCTCTGCGGATCGGCGGCCACCCAGGACCCGCCCGTTACGTCGGATTTTGGCCCACTGAAGGCATAGGTCAACGGCACGTTGAACTGCCGGATGCGTGGGTTGTTGGCCTGGGCAACTTCCTGCGGGTACTTATCGCGCACGCGGCTCATGGGCGTTTCCATGTTCGACTGCCCCGAGCACAGCCACACGTCCCCTACTAACACATCTTTAACGGTGAGGCGGTTGGTGCCGGCAATTTCCATCTGGAACGGACCGCCCGCTTTCTGGGCGGGCAAACTAACGCGCCACTTACCATCGGTGCCAGTAGTGGCGTGGTAGGTTTTGCCGTTGAAGGTCAGCGTGACCTTTTCCCCTGGTGCGGCCCAGCCCCAGATACCTAGGTTGGTGTCGCGCTGCAATACCATTCCGTCGCTCACGAGGCGCGGTAGGCGCACATCGGCCGCGCTAGGTTGCGCAGAAAGAAGCAGGCCGCCGGTTATGGCTAATAGAAAAAAACGCGCGGTCCGTACGTTGCGGACTGGCGCTGTGCTATTTAGGTTGTTGTTCATGCGTCCTCTGGCACTAGTAAGCGTAAAGTTTAACTCGCTGAATACTATATTCTTCGCCGGGTATCCGTACGTGGCGGCCCTGGTGGTCCTCGTCGCCGTTCATGCGGCGGCCAGCTACCCACTTCTCCCCTTCAAAATGGCCTTCATCGACACTCACGTAGCCAGCGCGCTTGCCTTTGGCAATCGGCTCGCAGGTCAGCACGATGCCCGTGCCCACGACGTAAAACTCATCGGGCGCCACCGCAATGATGAGGCCGCCGCCCGGCGACCAGCTGGGCTTTTTAGCTCCCAATGACCACCCTAGGGTATATTCGTGCTTGGCGGTGAGGCGATAGTTACCGAGCGTAGTGGTGCGAGCGGCCGAGTCCTTCTCCAACAGGAAGCCGCGCACCTGGTTTTGAGGCTGGTGCTTAGCTACTAGAAAGCTTACTTGCTGTATCAGCTCGTAAGCCTTGCCAATGGGTGCGCCTTTCAGCGTATCGCTCCCTTCAATGGCAAAAGGAGAAAATGAGAGACAGTTGTAGTTGCCAAAGGCAAAGAGTGCCTTCGCCGCTACTCCATCCTCGAAGCGGATTTCAGGAATGAATAGTGGATTTGCACCGCGCGTATAGAGGTCGCACCAGTGCTGAAAGTTTGGGTTGTAGAAGTCTGGAGCTAGGATGTCGATAGCGGGGGCACCAGCTAGCCATACATCCATGATGTGCGGCAGCGGTCCGGCGCTCGGGTATTTGCCGGGCACTACGCCCGGCCGGTTCAGGGCCGCATTCACGTACATAGGCAGCGGGTAAGCCGCTTTGCCGGCTGCGGCCACTGCATTGGTATAGGTGGCGTAGAACCAAGCCATGAAAATCTCGTCGGTAGCTAGGCCTTTGCCGAATACTTCTTCCCAGGTGCCTTTGGTTCTGGAACCCTGGCGCTGCCAAACAGCCGCAAATTCCGGTTTCAGGCTTTTCCGCTCGCGCTGCATGTAGGTAAGCAGTTGGGTCGGTACCTGCTGCTTGAAGGCAGCATTGGCGCGCTCATCGTAGCTGCGGGCCGTGGGCAGCATACCTATCTCGTTTTCCACTTGCACCGTTACCACGGTGTGCTGCTGACCGTCAGCCTCTTTTAAGTGTTGCATGAGGCGCACGAACGCCTTACGGTCGGCTTCTAGGTTGCGCGGCTCGAAAGGCGTCATAATCTCCTGCGCTACGCCTTTATCATCTTCCACCCGTGGAAATCGCTTTAAGTCCGTTTTTACCCAGGCTGGCGCGTAGCACGACATACTGTTCTTCCAAGCGCCGAACCACAGCAGCACCAGCTTCATGTTGTTCTTGCGAGCATCGCGCACTAAGTCGTCGACCAGCGTAAAATCGAACTTGCCTTCTGTGGGTTCCATCAGCTCCCAATACACAGGCGCAATGACGGTATTCAGGTTCATGGCCTTCAGCTTGGGCCAGAAAGGCTGCATGTAAGCAGTACTGGAAGCCGTGGAGTTACCTAGCTCCCCGCCGAGCACAAAGAAGGGTTTGTTATCAACCAGCAGTTGGGTGCTGGTGCCGTTCTTCACGAGGCGCGGCGTGCCGCTAGTGGCAGTTGGCTGCGCCTTGGTCACCACTACGCTTAGAAAAAGCAGATAAAACAGCAGGTATCTGGTTCTCATCAAACTATAATAACTTTTGTACAAAATGACGGTATGTGTGGGCGGAACGAGCTAGCTACTATGATGCAGCCAAAAAGCGGAACGGCCAGCATAACTGGCCGTTCCTGAGGAAATAAGAGCAATTTAGTACCCCGTATTCTGGGTGATTTTGCCACCAGTACGGTCAATTTCCGTCTGTGGAATAGGGCGCAATACGTGGTAATCTTTGATATTTATGGCAGCGTTGGAGCCATAAATACCTGTGGCAAGACGTGTAATAGGCGGGTTGTAAAGCTTTACTCGCTCTATCAGCTTACCGGTGCGCTTTAGGTCATACCAACGCGTCAGTTCACCACATAGCTCGCGTGCACGCTCATCTAGGATAAAGTCGATATTTATCCGGTTGGCAGTGATTTCCATTTGCGTGGCTTTGCCGGGCGCCGCTGCCCGCCGCCGCACTACGTTAATGTAGTCGCGAGCCTGGGCAGAATTGCCGAGGTAAAAGTAGGCTTCGGCCGCAATCAGATACGTTTCAGCTAGGCGATATACGATATTCGGACGAGTCGAGAAACCTTGAAACGACGTACGATTCCGGGAGTCAAACTTGTTGAGGGTAGGAAAGAACTCCGTGGTGTATTGGCTCGGTTGGAAAACCCGGTACGTGACAGGTTTGCGGTTAGCAATGCGCGTTAGGACGGCCGCTGGTAGCTCACGACCAGGATACCAAATAGAGGTATCGCCTACTACTGCGCTAGCGTTTCCCCCGTTGGCACCAGGCGAGTTAACTAGATAAACCGTCGTGAACCACTTGCTATAACGAGCGTCTGTGGTGCGCAACTGGGTTTGTATTTCCAACGCGTTACCATTGGCGTCACGCAGGATATAAGCGTCTTCCAGGTAGTGCGTTAAGCTATGCCGAGCAAATGGACGACCGTAATTAATATCACGGGTCATGTTCGGCAAAATATCATAGCGGCTGCGGAAGTTGAAGGCCGCTATATTCTCTCCACCAAAAGCAAAACCGTCAATGCGAGAAAAGCTGGCGTCCCCGTTGAATTGCGCATTAAAGATAACTTCCTTGCCGTTTTCATTGCCTTCAGTAAATACGGTAGCTGGGTCAGCTTCTAGACCCAAACCGTAGCGGCTTTGGTTGTCAATGAGTTCTTTGGCAAACTTGGCGGCATTTGCGTAGTCGTCGCCTTGCTTAGCCGTCGAGGTAGCCCGCTCCAGATATACCTTCGCCAGCGTGTGCAGGGACGTGGCGCGCGTTACGCGGCCAGGTTGGGCAGGCTTGTCGGCAATGTTATTCATAGCGTCCGTGAGGTCCGCAATAATGGCATTGTACACCTCTGCTTGCGGCGCCCGGCTGATATCTTTGGTGGGTGCGTCAATGAAGCTCAGCATCAGCGGCACGTCGCCGAAGTGCCGTACTAGCAGAAAGTAATAGGTTGCCCGCAACAGTTTTGTTTCTGCCACCAGCTGCTTCAAACGGGCCGGATCCATGCCTTGCACCGTGGCAGAATATTGCAACACACCATTCGCGTTGTTGATCTGCTGATAGCACACCTGCCAAAGGAAGGAGGTAGACGTCGCGTTGGCTGGGGTAAGGTCGTTGGGATTATAGTCGTTCAGCCCGCTACTAGACGAAATGCCATTGGTCCACAGGTCAGTTCCGGCCTCCGTGGAGAAAAATGCTGCGTCGTTGCCATAGATCTGCCGCAGGCCCGAATACACTCCTGTTACTCCTGCTTCTATGCCTTGGGGCGTCCCTAAGAAGCTAGGAGTTGTTATCGATTGTGGGTTTTCGTCCAGAATGTCCTTGTTGCAACTCGCACCAGCGAAGAGCAAGGAGGTTCCTAACGTGACTATTACTAGTTTTTTCATATACAAATAGCGCAATGCGCTGAAAAGTTAAAGGGGGTATTGACCAACTGATAAATGAGGGGGTGTCTGAGTAACCGAGTGCTCCAGGCAGTATGTTTCTTACCCACTCACCCAGTTACTCAGCTACTTCGTCCTGCTTAGAAGCCCAGGTTGAGGCCTACAATGAAGGACCGCGTGAAAGGATAGTTCACGCCGTTACCACCAGACGTGCCACCGCTCGTGTTGTTGGGGTTACCGCCCGTGAAGGCAATACCGCCAGGTTGGCTAGCGTCGAGGCGGGTTGAATAAGATAAGGCATCCGGGTCGATGGCTTTGTTAGCCTTGAAGAACGGATCCTTTGCCCAGAGCAGGGGGTTTTGAACTTGCACGTAAACGCGTGCATTGCTCATGAAAGCTCGCTTCGCCCAAGCGGTTGGCAGTGCATAGCCTAGGTCAATGCTACGCACTTTGATGAAGGTACCGTTCCGGTAGGCCAGGGTCTGTCCGTAGGTGGGCCACTCGGTTGCACGCGAAGACTGGTCGGGCTGCGGATATTCGTTGCTGGGGTTGGTGGCCGTCCAGTAGTTAAGGTTCACCTGGTTGCGACGTCCCGTGTTGGTGGTGAAGTAGTTCGGCCCGAACAAGGTCGGATCGACCACCGTCGCCCCAACGCGGGTCAGCGCCACCAGCGTCAGGTCGAAGCCTTTGTACTTGAAGCGGTTGGTCAGACCGGCCTCAAACTTGGGCTGGCGGCTGCCCACAATCACGCGGTCATTGGAGTTGATCACGCCGTTGTTGTCCACATCAGCCACCTTGATCTGGCCGGGCTTGGAGTTGTACTTCTTGGCCTCATCGGCTTCCGACGTCTGCCAGATGCCCAGCTTCTTGTAATCATAGAACACATATAAGGGCTGGCCGATGAAGCGCTGGTTGCCGATGTCGCTGAGCTTGCTGCCGCTGGCATCGTTTAAGCCCAGGTCCAACACCTTCTCCCGGTTCACGGTAAAGTTCCAGTCCGTGCTCCATTCGAAGCCGCTGCCAGTACGCACGTTCACCGTGGAGAGCGACACTTCGATACCGCGGTTTTGGGTCTGGCCCACGTTGCGCACGTAAGAGCTATAGCCGCTGGCCGTTGGTAGCGCGTCGGGCAGCAATAGGTCGCTGGTACGCTGCTGGTACACTTCCACCGAACCCGTGATACGGTTTTGCAGGAAGCCGAAGTCTAAGCCAAAGTTGGTCGTGGTTGTGTACTCCCAGCCTAGGTTGCCGTTCGGGATGCTGTTCGGCACTACGCCTACTGCGCCAGTCGCGCCGTAGTTATAGTAGCCGTTGCCGATGCCCGAGCCCAGTGCCCCGAGGGTCTGGTAGGGGTTCACCGCTGTGCTACCCACGCGGCCTAAGCTAGCCCGGAATTTCAAGTTGCTAAGCCACGCCTGATCTTGCAGGAACGACTCGTTGGCAATATTCCACGCTACGGCAGCAGAAGGGAAAGCTTTGTACTTGTTGCCTGGCGCCAAACGCGACGAGCCATCAACGCGCACGGTTAAGGTAGCCGAGTAGCGGTTATCAAAGGCGTAGTTCGCACGGCCCATGTAGGAGATGATATCCCACCGCTGCTGACTGCTGCTAGCCGAGCTAGGTGTACCAGCACCTAGGTTATTGTATAGCTGGTAGTTCGCTAACAAGTTACGAGCCCCAACACTAGAGTTGTCGAAGCGGTATCCTTGCCAGCTGTACAAGCCCGTAAAGTTCACATCGTGCTTACCAAAGCTGCGGTTATACGTCAGGATGTTCTCGGTGAGCAGGTTGAAAGCCAAGTTAGATGACCGCGAAGCCGTGCTCTGTCCGCCGCCGTTTTGCGGGGTGTACGAAGCGTAGAAGGTGCCGTTGTTCTCGGAGCGCACATCCAGACCTAGGTTCAAGCGGTAGTCTAAGCCTTTCAGAATGTTTACCTGCCCGTATAGGCTGTTGAAGGTACGTATCCGGCGGCTCTGGTCTTTGTGTGCGTTATCGGCATACAAGGTGAGCGGGTTCGATCCGGCAGTATCGCCGTTTGGGTACAGAACTAGGTTGCCGTTGGCATCCGTGGTAGAAGCAAGCGGACTAGTCGTCAGAATCTGATTCAGAATACC
Source organism: Hymenobacter crusticola (assembly GCF_002154225.1). Classification (GTDB taxonomy): domain Bacteria; phylum Bacteroidota; class Bacteroidia; order Cytophagales; family Hymenobacteraceae; genus Hymenobacter; species Hymenobacter crusticola. The sequence continues at coordinate 297,802 of NZ_MTSE01000003.1, read as the reverse complement.
GACGTTCGGATCATCCGATACGTTGAACGTGTTCAGCGTGTTCACGCCCACTTTCACCCGTTTGCCGATTTGCTGGTCGAGCGTACCACGCAGCGAATAACGCTGATAACGCTGTACGGGAGTGATACCCGTTTCGTCGTAGTAGCCCAGCGAGGTTGAATATTGGGTTTGGTCTGTACCACCCGACACGCCAACGACATGGTTTTGGATGTGCCCCTTTTGGAAGAGCAGCTTCTGGTAGTCGGTGGTGCGGCCAGCAGCGTAGTTGGCCCGTTCGTCGTTCGTTAGGAACGTAGTAGCCGTGTTGGGGTCGTAGTTCGCGTTCTGAGCGCGGTAGGCTTCGAGGCGGTAGTTGTAGTACTCCTGCCCGTTTTGCAAATCATAAAGGCCATACGCCTTTTTCGTGCCGTAGTAGCCACTGTAGGTAGCGCGCGGAGCACCTGACTTACCGCGTCGGGTGGTAATCAGGATAACGCCATTAGCACCACGAGCGCCGTAGATAGCCGTGGAGGAAGCATCTTTCAGCACTTCCAGCGACGTAATATCGTCCGGGTTCAGGTCATTGAGGCTACCGTCAAAGGGTACGCCGTCTACTACCAGCAGCGGGTCGTTGCTACCCGAGATAGAACGGTTGCCCCGGATACGAATAACCGGGCTCTGACCGGGTGTGGTGCTGGAGTTGGAAATCGTAACGCCGGCCGCACGACCCTGCAGGGCCTGGCCAACGTTAGCCACTGGTACATCGCGCAGTTGCTCTTCGGTAACCGACGAAATAGCGCCCGTTACCTGGCTCTTCTTCTGCACGCCATAGCCGACGACCTGTACTTCATTCAGGGCGGTGGTTTCGGTAGCCAGCTTCACGTCGAGCGAAGTGCGGCTGCCTACCACAACTTCCTGCTTCACGAAGCCAATAGAGCTGATAACTAAGACTGTATTATCGCTGGGCACTGCCAGGCTAAAGTTACCGTTAGTGTCGGTGCCAGTACCCTGAGTTGTGCCTTTCACAACAACGGTAACACCAGCAAGACCTTCGCCATTCGTGCCCGTAACCCGCCCCGTTACAGTGCGGCCCGTTTGGGCCATCACCAATGTGGGGGTGAGGCCGAGTAATGATAAAACTACTGCGCCGCGCGCCACTGGTTGCCCAAAGCGGAGCAAAGCAGCATATAGAGGTGCTTTCATAATAGGTGGGAAATGTTTTGTGGAAAAAACTCTTTGTGGGAAAACGCTGGGGAATTTTAAAAACCGATGGAGTTGCCACCGTCGACCGGCAGCGAGGCACCCGTGATGTAGCGGGCAGCATCGGAGGCTAGGAACACGGCCGCGTGGCCAATATCTTCGGGCTTGCCGAACTTACCCATGGGCGTGCGGCGCATGGCTCGGTCGCGGCGTTCAGGGTCGTTGTTCATGGCAGTGCGGCTCATTTCGGTTTCGATGAAGCCTGGGGCAATGGCATTCACCCGCACATTAGCGCCCGAAAACTCCGAGGCTAACACTTTTACCATGCCTTCCACCGCTGATTTGGAAGCAGCGTAGGCCACTACCCGATCGATACCGTAGTAGGCTGCCATCGACGAAATCATCAGAATCACGCCACTCTTCCGGGCTACCATCTGCTTGGCGCAAGCTCGGGTGAGGGCAAACACCGAGTTTAGGTTGGTGTGGATAATGCGGCTGAACTCCTCATCGGTTACTTCCAACGCGGGCTTTTTCATGTTGATGCCGGCGTTATTTACCAAAATATCCAACGGCCCCCACGAATCCTCGATATGCTTCACTAGGCCATCGAGCGAACCTAGGTCGCACACGTCGTTGACGAGGTATTCGGCTGAGTCGCCCAGTCCAGCTACGGCATCTTTCAAGGGCTGCTCGCGCCGGCCGGTAATGACCACATGAGCCCCCGCCTGCACCATACAGCGGGCAATTTCCAGCCCAATGCCGCTACCACCGCCCGTAATTAGGGCCAGCTTTCCCTCCAACGAGAAGGGATTCTGCTGCGTCAGGGTATCGGTGAGGTTCGTATGAGTTTCTACGTGCTCCATGTTTGTTGGTAGACTGTTTAAGTATCTGTTGATCAGAAGTTCACTTTCTTGTTCTGCCTTAGCGCAGAAGCCGTACAAAACCTAGATTCGCCTACTGGCGCCTACACAAGCTAGGTGACAGTAGTTCTTAGTAAAAGCTAGGTTTGTATCCGTAAGCTTGCCGTAGGACGGCGGATTTACCGCATTTGGTAGATGTCGACAATCTGCTTCACAGCCTCCAGCGAGCGTTCGGGTGGGGCAAATGGCGCTGGGATAGGTTGCTTGGCGTACGTTTGGAAGTAGAGCACGCAGGCATCGCGCCACCAAATAGCCTCTTTGCGCTGGGTTTGGAGGCGAGCTGCTACATCAGCATGTAGAGCTGGGTCTATCGCTGGCTTCACTTGGGTCCATTGCTGCTGCATCCACGTCACCGAGTCGGCCCCAGTATAGTAGCGGTAGCAGAGCTCATTCCACAGGGTGCGGCCGGTGCTGAGCTGTTGCTTCCAGGGCACGTGGTGAAACCACAGCAGGTAGTTAAGTGGGCACGTTTGTGGGTTCCCCCACGCCTGCTGCACTTCGGGCTTGTACAGGCTGAGAGCGTTACTGCCCTTGGCGGTGCGGTCGAAACCTAGGCCAATCGAATCTGCTTTGTGGTAGTAAACAGCCGTCCAGTCGGGACGGGCACTTTTGGCTAGCCAGGGCTCAGGGCCGTAATGGATGCTCTGCCCCATGATATGGTGCAAACCCAGCGGCATAGTATAGCGCACATATATATCGCGCGATTTCACCATCATATTTGTGATAGTAGTCACCGCCTTAGGCTCGTTCGTCAGCGTCATGCGGGTCCACTCCTTGGCAATGACAGCTGAGGACAGCGTGTGATCCCAAGCTAGGCGGCCGTAGGCGTACCAGTTGGCTTGCCCCATCGGATGCCCAGTCCAGTTGCGATCGGAGCCAATGTTGGCCACGCCAGCAATGCCACTGATCTGGTGGTTATCGACGCTACCATCCACTACTTTAGCTACTGTAGAGCCTTTGCCTTTCGCGTACGTATCCGTTTCCAAGCACTCCTTAATGAGCGGACCCAGATATACCATGTGCGTAGCAAACCCTAGGTACTCCTGCGTGAGCTGTACTTCCAGCACTAGCGGCGTGCTAGGCATGGCCCCAAACAGCGGGTGAAACGGCTCCCGCGCCATAAAGTCGATCGGGCCATTTTTCACCTGTACTAGTGCTTTCGTCGCAAACTTGCCGTCTAGGGGCTTGAACTCTTCATACGCCTCCTTGAACCGGTCGCCGTTGGAGTTGGCCTTGTACACGAAAGCCCGCCACATCACAATACCATCGTGCTGACCTAGGGCTTCGGCCAGCATGTTAGCGCCCTCGGCATGGTTGCGGCCGTAGTCTTGCGGACCAGGTTCCCCCTCCGAGTTAGCTTTTACTAAAAAGCCGCCAAAGTCCGGAATAGTCTTGTAGATTTCATTGGTCTTGTCGGTCCACCAACGGCGTACATTCGGGTCGAGCGGATCGGAAGTAGCTAAGCCACCTAAGGTTTTGGGTGCGGCCCAAAACACCGACAAATACACCCGGATGCCGTAGCGTCGAAACACACTGGCTAAGGCTGCTACTTTGCGCAAGTACTCTGGCGTCAGGTACCGGGCACTGGCATTCACGTTGTTGATTACTACTCCGTTGATACCAATTGAAGCATTGGCACGGGCATAATCGAGGTAGCGTGGATCGAGCAATTCCGGCAACTCATACCACTTCCAGATTGATGAACCCGCATAGCCGCGCTCTACCGTACCATTAGGATTATCCCAATGGTTTAGCATGCGGTATTCGATTTTAGGGCTGCTCGTAAGAGCTAGGTTGGTAAGCGGCTGCTGGGTTTGAAGCTGACGCAACAGGGCAAACGTGCCGTAGAGCACGGCCGCGTCCGTTGGACCCGCCACGACGATGTTTCCCTTCTCGGAAAAAACCCGGTAACCCTCCTTATTTAGCTTTGCAGACCGATCGTTTGCGGTAACGTTTGCAGATGAAGTAACGCGTAAAAGGATGCCACCTTGTTTTTTTGCGGCCCCTGCTGTTACCGAAACCGTCTGTCCTAATAGCCCTTTCAAGCCAAGTTGTAATTCTTTAACAGCTGATTGCAGCACCGGTGAGGAAGTGCCTTCGACAGCCACAAATTGAGCGGCTTGTTGGTAAGCTTTGCGCTGCGCAGCATCTGGCAGCAGGTCGTACTTCAGCCACAACCGGTACCCATCGTCGGCCACGCTGCGCTGCGCGCCAAGAATAAGCAACAGGAAGAATAGCGTACGAAGCACGGGCGTAGAACGTAAAAGCACTGAACTAGTAATTGGTAGCAGTCATGAATTCGGCGGGCGCTGCATCAGTAGCCAAAGCACGGCGGATACCTAGCTCCAACCCGCGCAACTCGGCCAAGCCCCGCAGACGACCAATGGCCGAATAGCCGGGATACGTTTTCTTATGCAGGTCGTCGAGCATCTGGTGGCCGTGGTCGGGGCGCATCGGAATGGATGAGTTACCGCTGCTCTCTTGTTGGCGGCGTTGCTCTTCCAGCACCAACTCACGCACCACAGCGTACATGTCTACGTCGCCGGTCAGATGGTCAGCTTCGTGGAAGTTGCGCGGGTTTTCCTCGCGCTTAGTAGCGCGCAGATGAACAAAATGGATGCGCTGACCTATGCGCCGCACAATGCCGGGCAGATCATTATCGGACCGCACACCTAATGAGCCTGTGCAGTAGGTGATGCCATTGGCTGGGGCGTCGTAGGCAGCCATCAGTTCCGCCAAATCAGCCTCAGTGCTTACTACACGAGGCAGCCCTAGCAGCGGATAGGGCGGATCATCAGGGTGAATGCAAAGGTTTATCCCCACCTCGGTGGCGACGGGGCCTACTTCCCTAATAAAGTGAAACAGATTCTCTTTCAGTGCATGGCGATCAATAGCAGCGTACTGATCCAGCAACGACTGGAAACCTGCTAGTTCAAACGCTTCTTCGGAGCCGGGCAGCCCTAACAACACCGTGTTTGTCAGTTCAGCTAGTTGGTCTACGCTCATGCCGCTAAACTGCTGCTGGGCAGCCGCAATGACCTCTGGCTCATAATCAACTTCGGCGCCGGGACGCTTTAGGATGAATAGATCAAACAGGGCGAAATCCTGCCACACAAAGCGTAACGCTCGCGAGCCATCGGGCAGCTCGTAGTTTATGTTGGTGCGCGACCAATCCAGCACGGGCATAAAGTTGTAGCACACCGTTTGGATGCCGCAAAGTGCTAGGTTCCGGATTGACTGCTTGTAGTTCTCTATGTATTCCGCGCGCGAAGGCAGACCCTTTTTTATGTCTTCGTGAACGGGTAGACTTTCTACGACCGCCCAGTGCAAGGGCGAAAATTTATTATTGTCCGCCTCGACAAGTTGCTGACGCAATTTGATGTCTTCTACCGACCACACGGCACCGACAGGGAGTTGGTGCAGTGCCGTCACCACGCCCGTACATCCCGCTTGGCGAATAGCAAACAAAGACACTGGATCATTTGGCCCAAACCAGCGCATAGTATGCAGCATACCCTATTGTATTATTAAAAAAATGCAATTCAACTGCCGTTTACTATTCAAGACATATCCTGCTTAAAGCAGACTATTGAAGAGCAGACGGGGTGATTTCTTCTTCGAAGATAAGTGAGTAGTTAGCTCAAAAACGAATACTAAAACGTTTCCGAAACATCAAAAGTAAAACAAAAATATCACAACCGTTTCCGGAAACGGTTGTGATAGGTAAAATAAAGAATAATTTTATGAAAAAAAATTAGAAGATTATCTTCGAATAATCAAAAGAAGCTTTCCAGGAGGTTTGTGTGTAACTTCGTCTAACTTATTGATAATACAATCCCTATATGATCAAGTGCACAAAGTGCGGACTTGCCGACGGTGTTATGCGCGCTGGCTTCATCCGAGGGCGTCAACGCTTCTTTTGCAAAGTCTGTGATTACCATTTTACTGACGTCAAAACAGCGCCTGTACCGGAGCGCAAACGTCACCAGACAACGATCGGCGACGTTGCGAAAGCGCTAGGGGTAGCTTCCTCAACGGTGTCGCGCGCCCTAAACGGGCACACGGACATTAGTCCTACCACGCGGCAGGCTATTCTGGAAGTTGCCCGACAGCTTGACTACCAACCTAGCTTGCTGGCCCAGAGCTTGAAGCGCAGCGAAACGCACACCATTGGGGTGATTATCCCCGATATCGAGCGGCCTTTCTTTGCAACGGCGGTTAGTGGTATCCAGCAGGTAGCGGCCGAAGAAGGCTACCGGGTAATGATTTGTCAGTCGAAGGAGTCGTATCAGACGGAAGTGAGCAACGTGCAAGCGCTCATTGCCAGTCGCGTAGATGGGCTCTTGATCTGCCACTCCCGCGAAACGGAGAACTTCGACCACGTGAAGCAAGACGCCTGCCGCGGTATCCCGATCGTTCACTTCGACCGGGTGTGCGACGAGGTAAATAGCGCCAAGGTAATCTTGGACGACTGGGACGGCGCCTTTGCCGTGACGGAACATCTGATTCAGGAAGGGTGCCGCCGTATTGCCATCCTGGCGGGGCCGGAGTCGTTGTTAATCAGCAAGAACCGCAAGGCAGGCTACTTGAGCGCGTTGCGTAAGCACGGCTTGCCAGTGGAAGGCGAGTACCAAACCCATATTAACTTCCGTACTGAGTCAGCCGTAGCTGCTTTGGATACTTGGCTAGCTCTTCCAAAGCCACCTGATGCTATTTTTGCCATCAATTACACCAATGCCATCGACTTAATCCAGTCGTTGAAACAGCGTGGATTACACGTGCCGGAGGATATTGCCGTAGTTGGTTTCGGGGATGAGTTTATGGCTTCCATGATTGAGCCGGGCTTAACCACAGTCAATCTTCACCCCTACCGAATTGGGCAGCAAGCCGCTCGCCTTTTTTTGGAACAAGTACGACAAAAAGATGATTTTCAACCGCGTACGTTTGTTATTTCTGGTGACTTGGTCATTCGAAAGTCGTCGTTGAAGGGTCGTGGCTCCGAGTTTACGTTGAGCATCTAACCCTAGCCCTTGCCCTGGTTTAGACCTATCAACTGCAAGTTTGGCTATAGCTGTTTTACCAGTAAATTTTCGAGCATAACATCGCTTTTGTGTAGCGGAAATCAAGTATCTTAGACGAAACCTGATACTTTTTTCCTCTTGCTCAAGTTCCTTCTCAACCATCAAGAAGTAAGCACTTCGCTGCCCACGGGTACCGTGCTGCTCGACTACATCCGCTACGACCAGCACCTGAAAGGTACCAAGATTGGGTGCCGGGAGGGGGACTGCGGGGCGTGCACGGTGCTGGTGGGCGAGCTTGTAGGCGACCAGTTGCGCTACCGTTCTTTTACCTCCTGCCTTACCCCGCTCGGCAACTTGCAAGGCAAGCATGTAGTAACGGTGGAAGGCATTAACCAGCAGGGGCTCAACCCTATCCAGCAGGCCATGGTGGATGAATCGGCAACACAGTGCGGGTTTTGCACGCCGGGCTTCGTGATGTCGTTGGCGGGTTTTTGCTTAAGTGAGAAAGAGGCTACTTGCCAGAATGCTGTGGCGGCCGTGGATGGTAACATCTGCCGCTGCACGGGCTACAAGTCTATTGAACGGGCGGCGGCGCGCGTGGCCCATTTGCTGGAAGCGCGTAACGGCGAAGAGCCTGCCACCTTCGTCGCGCAACAGCAGATTTTACCCGAATATTTTGCAGGCATCAAACCTAGGTTGCAGGCCCTAGCGGGGGAAGCTAACTCCAATGGATATGGGCCAGACGCTATGCCGCAGTTTGTGGGCGGCGGCACCGACCTGTACGTGCAGAAGCACGAAACCATGCGGGAGCTCGCTGCACAGTTCCTCTTCGACCACCCTAGCTTGCAAGGAGTCACGCAGCAAGGCAACCGCTGCGTGATTGGCGGTGCAGCTACCGTAACGGACCTAGCCGAATCGGCGGTGCTGCGCGAGTACTTCCCCGAGTTCCGCAGCTTCTTGCGGCTGGTATCGTCCACGCCCATCCGCAACATGGCCACGGTGGCGGGCAATTTCGTCAACGCCTCCCCTATCGGCGACCTGACAATCATGTCCTTGGCCCTAAATGCGCAACTGGTGCTCAGCGATGGCAACACAACGCGTGAGGTGCCGTTGCGGGAGTTTTACCAGGGCTATAAGCAGTTAGCTAAAACACCGCAGGAAAATATTACGGCCATCTGGTTTGAGCTGCCGGACGCGCGTACCACGTTCAACTTCGAGAAAGTCAGCAAGCGTACGCACCTCGATATTGCCAGTGTCAATTCGGCTTGCCGGCTGACGGTTACGAACGGCTTCATCACGGCGGCTAGCCTTTCCGCGGGTGGCGTTGGCCCGACCCCTAGGTTGCTGCCCAAGGCCTCGGCTTTTCTGGTGGGCAAGGAAGTTTCGGAAGCGTTGATCCAAGAAACCGCGGAGCTAGCTCAGACGGAGATTTCGCCCATCAGCGACGCTCGTGGTACCGAGACCTACAAGCGCCTCTTGCTTAGCCAATTGCTAAAAGCACACTTTCTCGCCTTGTTTCCGCAGCTAAACGCGGCAGAGTTGCTGCGGTAGGCTCGTGCAGAGACACCTACTGATGTCTCGTTGTTAAACGACCTACTAGACAAGCGACAACAGCGCAATACACGCAAGGCAAACAACACTGGCAACGATTGAGACACCAGTGGGTGCCCTTACCCTTCGATTTCAGCAGCATATGAAGAACATAGATTCCAGCAACCACGTCAAGGGGCAGTCGCTCTACTTGGACGATATTCTGCTGGTCGCCGGAACGTTGTTTGGCGCGGCGTTCGTTTCGCCCATCGCCCATGGGCACATTGAGCAACTGCACCTAGGTGAAGCGCTGCAGCAGCCAGGCGTAGTGCGCATCTTCACGCACCAAGATATTACCGGCGAAAACCAGATTGGCGGCATTATTCCCGATGAGCCGCTGCTAGCCGACCACGAGGTGGACTTTTGCGGAATGCCCATCGCCTTCGTGGTCGCCACTTCGGATCATGCCGCGCGCGCTGCCGTGCGCAAGATTAAGGTCGACATTACGCCGCTACCAGTAATTACTGATCCGCGCGTGGCACACGCGCAAGGGGAACTCATTGTGCCGCCCCGCACTTTTAAGCTAGGTGCCCCCGAGCTCACCTGGGACCAGTGCGAATACGTGGTGGAAGGCTCGGCTGATAGCAACGGGCAGGAGCACCTATACATCGAAACGCAGTGTGCCTATGCCATTCCGCAGGAGAATGGGGAGTTAAAAATTTACTCTTCCACGCAGAGCCCCACGGCCAGTCAGCGTACGGCGGCACGGGTGCTCGGCGTGCCTATGCACCAGGTGGAAGTTGATGTAATTCGCTTGGGCGGCGGCTTTGGTGGCAAGGAAGACCAGGCCAACGCCTGGGTGGCGCTGTGCGCCCTAGCCGCACATCACCTAGGTAAGCCTGTGAAGTACGTGCTCGACCGCCTCGAAGACATGCAGATGACCGGCAAGCGTCACCCGTATTCTTCTGACTTCAAAATCGGGCTAGATAAAGACCTGAACATCCTAGCCTACGAGGTAGACTTCTACCAGAACGCTGGGGCCGCGGCCGACCTTTCGCCGGCCATTATGGAGCGCACGCTGTTTCACACCACCAGCACCTACTTTATCCCGAATGTGCGCGCCACGGCTTACAGCTGCCGTACGCACTTGCCACCAAATACCGCTTTCCGGGGCTTCGGCGGACCGCAAGCTAAATTTGTAATGGAGTCGGCTATTGCCAAAGTGGCCGAGGAGCTAGGGATTGATGCCTGCATCATTCAAAAGAAAAACCTGAATAACACCGGCGACGAATTTCCGTTTGGACAAAAAGCGGTGAGCGAGGCGCACGCCTGCTGGCATAAGGCAGAAAGCCTGTACGAGGTGGAAAAATTGCGGCAAGAGGTACAACACTTTAACGCCAACAACACTCTGTTTAAGAAGGGCTTGTCGTTCATGCCAATCTGTTTTGGCATTTCCTTCACCAACACCTCCATGAACCAAGCGAGGGCCTTGGTGCACGTCTATTACGACGGCAGCGTGAAGGTGAGCACCGGAGCCGTAGAAATGGGCCAGGGCGTGAATACCAAGATGTTGCAGGTAGCCGCGCAGGTATTCTCGATCAGCCCGGCAAAGGTGCGCATGCAAACCACCAGCACCAATCGCATTGCTAACACCTCGCCTTCTGCCGCCAGCGCCACCGCCGACCTCAACGGTAAAGCTGTGCAGCTTGCCTGTGATGCCATCGTAGAACGACTGAAACGCGTAGCTGCGGAGGAGCTGCAAGTGCCCGAAACTGCTATTGAGCTGAAGAACGAACAAGTGCTGCTGCACGGCCAGCCAACGGTGCTAGACTGGAAAAAGCTGGTCACAGCGGCTTTCCTGAAGCGCGTTAGCCTCTCGGAGCACGCGCACTACGCCACCCCAGAGGTGCACTTCGACAAGAAGACTGAGAAGGGGCACCCGTTTGCTTACCACGTCTATGGCACGGCCATCACCGTTGCCACCGTCGACTGCGTGCGCGGCACGTACACCGTAGATGCAGTGAAGGTGGTGCACGACTTCGGCCACAGCATGAACCCTACTATCGACCGTGGGCAAATTGAAGGTGGCATAGTGCAAGGCATCGGTTGGATGACGCTAGAGGAGCTGATCTACGACCAAACGGGCCGCTTGCGCTCCAATACCTTATCGACTTATAAGATCCCGGATATCTACTCAGTGCCCAAGGAAATAGCCATCAACGCACTGGACACCGACAAAGACAACCTAGCTATTCTGCGCTCCAAGGCGGTGGGCGAGCCGCCGTTTATGTACGGCATCGGGACGTATTTCGCCCTGCGCAACGCTATCAAAGCCTTCAACCCTGCTTCTCCCCTCGCCTTCGACGCTCCCATGACTCCGGAAAAGGTGTTGCTGGGCCTGTATCCGCCGTCGAGCGCGGGCGCTACTACCTTGCATGAAAAGAGCCTTAGCCACGTGGCAACTTCTTAGCGAAAGTCTGCGGCGGGGCGAGCCAGCGGTGCTGCTGTACGTGGTGCAGAGTGCTGGCAGCAGTCCGGGCCGGCAGGGCTTCATAATGGCGGTGAATGCGGCGGGCGACATGCAGGGCTCCATTGGAGGCGGTATCATGGAGCACAAGCTGGTGCAGCTCGCCCGCGAACGGCTCGCGCAACCAGCTTTGCCACCTAGCTTGCACCGCCAGATTCACAACAAAACCGCCCCGAAAGATCAGAGCGGCATGATCTGCTCCGGCGAGCAAACCATTCTGCTTTACCCAGTGCAGCCGTCTGATGCTGACGCTGTGCAACAGATTGTAGCTGCTTTGGAACACGAGCAAGCCGGCGTACTCACCTTAGCGCCCACAACCGGGCTAGCTTTTGAACGGAATCAAAAGCCAGGGCAGGCAGATTACGGCTTTACGCAGGAGTCGGCGGAAGGCTGGCTCTACCGGGAAAAGCTAGGGTATCAGAATCAGTTGCACATCATTGGCGGTGGGCACTGTGCGCTAGCGTTTGCCCGCCTTATGCATACACTCGACTTTCATATTCAGCTCTACGAAGATCGACCTGCGCTTAATACCTTCTTAACCAACGCTTATACGCACGCCAAAAACGTTGTGAGCAGCTACAGCGACCTAGCTTCGCTGGTGCCCGAAGGCGACGGCCAATACGTGGTGATCATGACCTTTGGCTACCGCACCGACGACGTGGCGCTCCGGGCTTTGCTCAGTAAAAACGTATCGTTTTTGGGCGTGCTCGGCAGTAAAAAGAAGATCGAGAAGATGCTAGGTGACTACCGGGCTGAAGGGATTCCGCCGGAGCAACTGGAACGACTGCACGCGCCGGTGGGCTTGCCCATCAAAAGCCAGACGCCAGAAGAAATAGCCATCAGCATTGCCGCGCAGATCATTGCAGTAAAGAACAAGGCGCAAGCGCGGATTTTGTAATTCGTGCTTGCGTCTTGTTCTCTTATATTGCCAGGCGCGGACTACAAAGTCTGCGCTACATGCGCCTTTTATGCTTCGTAAATCTTTACTAATTCTCTTGTTTCCGGTGCTGGCGGCCTGCACGCGCCCGGCTGCTTCCCCCGATACCGCTAGTTCCAAACCTTACTATCCTGGTGCTGATGCTAGCTGGAAGCACCAACATCCAACGGTGGCTGGCTTCGATTCTGCTCGTTTGGCTGAGGCTGTGGCCTTCGCTAAAACACAGGAAACAACTCAAATGACGCCCAACTTCTCCACCCAGGAGGAGATTTTCGGGAAACTGCTCGGACCCATGCCTACGAGTCGCGCCGCCACGAACGGCCTGATTCTGCGGCACGGCTACATCGTGGCCGAGTGGGGTGACACCCAGCAGGCCGACCCAACTTATAGCGCCGCCAAGAGCGTTCTGTCTACCATTCTCGGCCTGACGATTGACCGCGGCATGATCAAGAACATCCAGGAGCCGGTGGCCAACTATATTCACGACGGCGGCTACGATTCGGAGCAAAACCGTAAGGTGACCTGGGAATATCATGCACGCCAAACTAGCGAGTGGGAAGGTGAGCTGTGGGGCAAAAACGCCAACTTCATTGGCCACGAAGCTTTTGGCAAAGGCGAGCGGAAGCCACGCGCCCTCCAAGCGCCGGGCACCTACTACGAGTATAATGACGTGCGCATCAACCGCCTAGCTCTGTCGCTGCTGCGGCTATGGAAACGCCCCTTGCCCGACGTGTTAAAAACCGAAATCATGGATCCCATTGGCGCTTCAAACTCCTGGCGCTGGGTGCCTTACCCTAATGCCGTGGCGACGGTTGACGGAAAGCAACTCCCCTCGGTAAGCGGCGGCACACGTTGGGGCGGCGGCCTGTGGATCAACGCCCGCGACGAAGCTAGGTTCGGCTACCTGATACTGCGGCAAGGCCGCTGGGGGAAGAAACAAATTGTGTCCTCCAACTGGATCAAGCAAGCCACCCTACCAGGCCCCGTCGGTCCTGACTATGGCTATTTGTGGTGGCTCAACACCACTCAGAAAGCCTGGCCCGATGCACCGGCCAATAGCTTTGCGGCCCTAGGTGCCGGTTCGAACACCATTTGGGTTGACCCCACGCACGACATTGTCATTGTGTGGCGCTGGCACAACGGCAGCCCCAACGACCTCATCAAACGCGTGCTAGGGGCGTTGAAGTCCTAGGTTGCTTGTCCTCCCAAGCCTTGCGAGGAAAAACAGTAACACATTTACTCCCGCACCACCGTGCCGGTGATGTAGCCAAACGGCTCATCCGTGGCCATAAAAACCTCATTCTTGTTTTCCATCCCAAACTGCTCTAGGTTGAAGGGAATGTGGTGCTTATTAGGCATGATGAGGCTAACTTCCTTCACCACGTCATTTGCCAGTAGAATTTGCTCACCGATAGCATACAGGGTTTGCTGCACCGAAAGGCTCTTGTGATGGGCAAACGTGTGGAGCAGCGACGTGCGGATCTTGTGGTAGGTGGCTTCAAAATCAAGGTCGGTGGTAGTATACTCCCACGTGGCCTCGCACTTGGTGGCTAGGATGCGGTCGGAGGTTTCTTTCAAGACCGTGTATTGATCTTTGATGTAATTCTCAAAGCCGGAGTCAGTCGTTTTTAGGAGCAATAAATCTTGCAGACCGGAAGAAACCTGCGCGCCAGCGGCTGTTTGCGTGATAAGGGTACGGCGCTTTTCGGTGCTGCCGCCGGTGAAAGAATGCGTGTGCGCCGCTCCGTCGAAAGCCATGCGCTGCCAGGTGTGCTCAAGAATCTCAATTCTGGCTTTGCTGACCTGTGGGTTATTACTGATGAAATGATTCGCTAGGTGAAGGCCAAACTCCTCAATGGTGTTGGTGAAATGCTCTTTGGCTAGCACATACACCGTATTTTTTTGGGTATCGGTGGGTAAAATCTTAGCATTGTCGCCGAGGGTGTGCGCGGTGTCAAAGTCGCCCTCCAAGGCCACATTCACCGACACCTGGCGAAACTCGTGGTGGTCGGCGTGCCGGATGATTTTGGACAGGTTGACCGCGTTTTTGCCGTAGGCATTGGTTCCCAATTTTATATTCATCTTGTTCAGCTTTCTTTTGAGGCGAGGCTTACAATCTAGAGAAAAACCGCACACCACATGCCCGAATTAGCCATAAAAAGTACGCGCACGATCACGCCAACGGGTTTGCAAGCAGCCTTGGTTCTACTAGCAGACGGCCGCATTGCGGATGTAATGCCCATCGACACGGTAGTGGATTGTCCCGTGCTCGACGTGCAAGACCTCGCTCTGCTACCCGGCGTCATCGACCCGCACGTGCACATCAACGAGCCGGGCCGCACCGAGTGGGAAGGCTTTAACACGGCCACCCGCGCCGCTTTGGCCGGCGGCCTCACCACGCTCGTGGACATGCCCCTGAACTCGGCCCCCGTGACAACTTCCGTGGCGAATCTGGAGCAAAAGCTAGCTGCCACGCGCGGGCAACTGCACACTAATTGTGGTTTTTGGGGCGGCATCGTGCCTGGCAATGCGGGCGAAGTGGAAGGGCTGATTGCCCGCGGCGTGCTTGGTTTCAAAGCCTTCCTGACGCACTCCGGCATCGACGATTTCCCGAACGCCACCGAGCAAGACTTGCGGCAAGTGATGCCCATCCTAGCGCGGCATGGCTTGCCGCTGCTGGTGCACTGCGAACTAACCACGGATGATAACACCTGGAAGCTTAGCGACAAACGCTCCTACCAGAACTACCTAGCTTCCCGACCAAAAAGCTGGGAAGACGAAGCCGTGGCTCTCATGATTCGGCTGTGCGAGGAGTACAACTGCCCTACGCATATTGTGCACTTATCATCATCTAATTCCATTGCGCCGATTGCTGCTGCCAAAGCCAACGGCTTGCCACTCACGGTCGAAACGGGCCAACATTATCTTTTCTTCAGCGCCGAAGACATCCAGGATGGCCAAACGCAATTCAAGTGCGCCCCACCGATTCGGGAGAGGGCCAACAACGACCAGCTCTGGGATGCCCTGCAAGCCGGCATCATCGACTTTGTAGCTACCGACCACTCCCCTGCGCCGCCCGATTTGAAACAGCTCGAAAGCGGCGACTTCACGACGGCCTGGGGCGGTATTGCCTCCTTACAGCTCGCCTTGCCCGTGCTCTGGACGGCCGCCCAGCCACGCGGCGCCACCCTTTCCGACCTAGCGCGGTGGCTGAGCGAGAACCCAGCGAAGCTGATCGGGCAAGCGCACTGCAAAGGCAAAATCGCGAAAGGTTATGATGCGGACCTCGTTGTGCTAAATGCCAATCAATCCTTTCGGGTAACGGCCGACCTGATTCACCACAAACACAATGTGTCGCCTTATATTGGTCAGGAGCTACGCGGTGTGGTGGAGCATACCTTTTTGAAAGGCAAGTCTGTGTACCAACGCCCGACATTCGCGCAGCTCCACCAAGGCGAAATCATTACCCGTTAGCCGCTGGCGTCAGTTCGCGCAGCAGCCCGTTGAACAACTCAGCGCCCGCTGCGCGAACCAGCACCTATACCTAAATACGAAGTGAATACCTACGAAACCCGTGCCGCGCGCATCATGCAGCGCATTCAAGAGCTAGCTACCATCAGCGAAAACGAGCAGGGTGTGACGCGCACTTTCGGCACACCGGCATTTCTAGCTGGCCGCGCCCTGGTGCAACGCTGGATGGAAGCCGCCGGCTTAGCCGTGCGCGTCGACAGCATCGGCAACCTGCGCGCCCGATTCGTGAGCCCGAACCCTGCGGCCAAGACCTTCGTGCTGGCTTCCCATATCGATACGGTGGTGAATGCGGGCAAATTCGACGGTCCGCTCGGGGTGCTACTCGGGCTGGATATGCTGGAGCAGCTAGTGCAGCAGCAAGCCCAGCTACCCTTTCACATCGAGCTGATTGCCTTCAGCGACGAGGAAGGCGTGCGCTATCATACCACCTACCTAGGTAGCAAAGTGGTGACCGGCGCCTTTGACCAAAGCTTGCTGCACCGACGAGATGCCAAGGGCATAACACTCGCGGACGCCATCACCACCATGGGTGGCAACGTCGAGCAGCTAGCTTCCGACGCTATGCCGGCGGCCGATTGGCTCGGGTACTTTGAGGTGCACATCGAGCAAGGGCCGGTACTCTGGGAGCGGGATATTCCGGTAGCGGTGGTCACGGCTATTGCCGGGCAGCAGCGCGTAGAAGTCACGTTCCGGGGCATGGCCGGCCACGCGGGCACCGTGCCCATGAATATGCGCCAAGATGCCTTGGCTGGCGTAGCGGAGTTTGTACTGGCGGTGGAGCACTTTGGCCTCGTGCACAAGGAAACTATTGTTGCCACCGTGGGCAAGCTCGACATACGCAACGCCGCCAGCAACGTGATTCCCGGCGAGGTGACGTGCAGCCTCGACCTGCGTAGCGCCGACCCCACCCGCCTAGCTTCCGCCTACGACGCGTTGCGTGCCCAAACTGAAGCCATTGCACGCCGCCGCAACCTAGGCCTGCATTGGGACCTCATCCAGTACACCGCCCCTATCACGTGCGACGCTGGCCTGAACAACCTGCTCGCCCAGGCCATTACCGAATCCGGCTACGAAGTTGTGCCATTGGTGAGCGGGGCTGGCCACGATGCGGTACCCATTTCGGCCGTATCGCGCGCTACGATGCTATTTGTGCGTTGCTTTAAAGGCATCAGTCACAATCCGCTGGAGAACGTGGAGGAGCGCGACCTTGCCGCCACCCTGCAGGTGGTCGACCGCTTTCTTTCCTCAGTCATTTCCTTTTAATTGTCGTTCCGAGCTAAGCGAAGAAACTGATTTACCGACCTAGGTCATGTGCTCAGATTCCTTGTTTACCTCAGAATGACATTCCTCTGCTATCTTATTTCATGGAAATTTCCGCTCTCACTCGTTCCGTTGTCAAGCGCAACCACGCCGTCATTGCCCCAGATGGCTACGTCAACAGCAACGTACCTGGCTGGACTAACTGCACCGTCAACGTTATCATCAACGAGCAGATGGGTGCACGCCTGTCCCAGACCATCATCAGCCTGCGCGACGGCGGCCGGCTGGAAGGCAAGACCCTAGCTTCGCAAATCTTCTTCTACGTGGTGGAAGGCCAGATTGAAGTGAACGTATCGGGCGAGCAAAAGACGCTGACGCAGAACCAGTTTATATACGTGCCAGTCGGAAAGGAATACTTGTTTCAAAACCCTACGGAAGGTACCCAGCTTCTCACCTTCCACAAAGTATATGAGCCACTGGAAGGCTACGCCGTGCCGGGTGTCGTTTTTGGTGAGAAGGATGATAGCAAAGCCCCCATTTTCATGAACGACGAGGCCTTGCGCATCCAGGAGCTGCTGCCGAACGAGCTAGGTTTCGACATGGCCGTGAACATCTTCACCTACGACCTAGGTGGTCACCTGCCCATGGTCGAAACGCACATCATGGAGCACGGCTTGCTTTATCTGCAAGGCCAAGCCGTGTACATGCTCGATCAGGAGTGGTACCCCGTCAAGAAGGGCGACTCGATCTGGATGGCGCCTTACTGCCAGCAGTGGGCCACGACCATGGGCAAAGAGCCTTCGGTATACATCTACTACAAGAACGTCAACCGCTTCCCGACGGTGGTGTAGCTGAAGAACAATGACCCTCGCCGAACTCAACCGACTCGACAAACCCACCCTAGCGCTTACCCTCGGCAAATGCTGCGGCGCCATGGCCTGGATAGAAGACATGTGCCAGATCTTCCCCGTAGCAGATGAACACACCCTGTTTACCCAAGCCCGCGACATTTGGTACAACCTAGGCGAAAGTGACTGGCTCGAAGCCTTTACCCACCACCCCAAAATTGGCGATATCAACTCCTTAAAAGAAAAGTTTGCCAGCACCCGCGCTTGGGCCTCTGGCGAGCAAGGTGCCGTGCAGCAAGCGTCTCAACAAGTGCTGGAGGACCTCGCCGAAGGCAACCGAGCCTACGAGGAGAAGTTCGGCTACATCTTCATTGTGTGTGCCACGGGCAAGTCGGCGGCAGAAATGCTAGCCTTGTTGCAAGCTAGGCTGCTAAACTCGCCCACGGAGGAAATCAAGATTGCGATGGGCGAGCAAGCCAAAATCACTCAAATTCGTCTGGAGAAATTGCTAGCCGCATGAGCCAACTCACCACCCACATTCTGGATACAACCCGCGGCAAACCGGCGCAAGGCGTTTCCATCATTCTATACAGCCAGCACGAAGACACCTGGCAAGAGCTAGCCCGCGGCACTACCAACCAAGATGGCCGCATCACAGACCTTTTACCCAAAGAACAGCTCCTTGCCTTTGGCACCTATAAGCTAAAATTTCTCACGCAGGCATACTTCGATCAGCTAGGGACGAACACATTTTACCCTCTCGTGGAAATTATCTTCTCGGTTCAGACGCAAGAGCACTACCACGTGCCTTTATTGTTGAACCCCTTCGGCTACTCTACCTACCGCGGCTCCTGAACAAGGTAGAGACACACTAGTTGGAGCCTCCACGTTGACCCAACCGACCTAGGGTAACCTAGGTAAACAACATCAGCAACGAGAAGACGCAAGCTATTGCGTCTCTACATTCCTCCCTCCGCATGAAGCTCAGCATACAAGATTCTGATAAAGAACAACTTCTAGATCAATTAGGCGTTGCCAACCTTAAATTCCAGCAAACCTATCCCGGCGATAAGCCCGACCGCCAACCCGTGCACACCGTGTACGGCGGAGCCAATCTGTTCAAGGCCGACACCTGCGTGCGGATGGGCGATATTGCCCTGAACAACCTCCGCACCTACGCGCCCAACTTCGCGGAGCTAGCTAGGGTGCTGCAACTCAAGAACTACGAGCACCTGCCGACGCTAGAAAAAGACATTGCCGACCTAGCCGCCCGGCTCGACGCGATGACCGAAGCGGAGCGTAAAAAAGAGCACGCGTGGCTAGCTTATTCAGTCTATAATAAGATGGTGAAGAAGCTCAAGACGGAGCCGGTCGAAGACTTCCGCATTGACTTCGAAGATGGCTTCGGCAACCGCCCCGACGCGGAGGAAGATGCCACCGCCGTGCAAGCCGCTAGCGAAGTGGCCGTGGGCATGCAGAACGGTACCCTCTCTCCTTTTATCGGCATTCGTATCAAACCGTTCACGGAGGATTTGAAGGCCCGCGGCGTGCGTACGCTCGATATCTTCCTGACCACGCTCTTGGAGAAAACCGGCGGCAAGCTGCCTAACAACTTCGTGGTGATGCTGCCCAAAGTGACTATTCCGGAGCAGATGACTACGATGGTGCGCCTGTTTGAGCTGCTGGAGAAAGCCAACAACCTAGCTCCGGGCACCTTGCGCATGGAGACGATGGTGGAAGCCACCCAAATCATCATGGATGAGGAAGGCCGCAATCCACTTATGCGCATCATTCGGGCGAGTGAAGGCCGGTGCATTGCCGCGCACTTTGGCACCTACGACTACACGGCCTCGGCGGGCATCACGGCCAAGTACCAGACCATGGCGCACCCCGTCTGCGACTTCGCCCACCACATGACCAAAGTGGCCCTCGGCGGCACCGGCATCTTCCTCTCCGACGGCGCTACCAACGTGATGCCCATTGGTCCGCACCGGGGTGAGCACCTCAGCTTCGAGCAGCAAAAGGAAAACCGCGACTCGGTGCACAACGCGTGGCGCCAGGGATTTCACCATACCACCCACTCACTCATCAACGGCCTCTACCAAGGCTGGGACCTGAACCCGGCTCAACTGCCCATGCGCTACGCCGCCACCTACAACTTCTTCCTGAGCAGCTACGACGACGCCGTGTTTCGCCTTAAAACCTTCGTGGAGCGCGCCGCCATTTCCACCCTCACCGGCGACATTTTCGACGACGCGGCTACGGGCCAGGGATTACTCAACTTCTTCCTGAAAGCGCTGAACTGCGGCGCCATCACGGAAGAAGAAATTGTAGCCACAGGGCTTACCAAGGAAGAAATTAACACCCGTTCCTTCTTTCGCATTCTGGAAGGGCGGCGCCAAAAAACGGCATAAAGCACCACAGGAACGTACCACGGCGCGTTCGTCGTTGCACAATAAACTGGGCAAGTTTGCTTAGTTGGTGCAGACCACGAACGCGCCGTAGCGCGTGTTCCTACCCTATTTTTTCTTTACAATGCAACTGCTTGACGCCGTAAAAGCACCCATAACCAAAACCCCACTCCCCAAAGCGAGCTTACCCTGGATTCAAGTGGCGCCCGACGCGCCGTACTTTATCACCGAAGAAGGCCAAAACTGGACGCCCATCGGGCAGAACGACGCCATTACCTGGCCGGACTTTGCCGGTTTATTCCGACGCAAAAACCTGGCGGCCGTGGAAGGACACCTCGCTTGGCTCGCGGGCCATGGGGTGAACTGCTTGCGTTTTATGCTAGAGTACTGCCAAACCGAAAATCGCTACCTCGAGCGGCCAGCAGGGCAGTTTCAGCCGAATATGGTACGCCTCTGGGACGACCTGTTTGCCCTCTGCGAGCAGTACGGCATGCGCGTGCTACTTACGCCCTACGACACATTCTGGATGTGGATTCGCTGGCATAAACACCCGTACAACCAAGCCAACGGCGGCCCATGTTCCGACCGGCGGCGGTGGCTGCTGTGCCCTGCTACCCTAGCCGCCATTAAGAACCGGCTGACCTTTGCCACCGAACGCTGGGGCGGCAGCGGGGCACTATTTGCCTGGGACCTGTGGAACGAAATTCACCCAAACCACGCTGGCAACAGCACCGCCGCGTTCTACGACTTCATCAGCGAAATCAGCAGCCACTTGCGAGCGGTGGAGATGCAATGTCACGGCCGCACGCACCCCCAAACCGTGTCCTTATTCGGCCCCGTGCTGCACGACCATCCGGGCGTAACGGACGTCATCTTTCGGCATCCGCAGCTAGACTTCGCCTCGACTCACTTCTACGACGCAGCTACTATCGACAACCCTAAGGATACCATTAGCTCGGCTATTTGCACCGGTGCGCTGGTGCGCGAAGCGCTAGACCACTTGCACATACCTAGGCCCTTCTTCGATAGTGAACACGGCCCGATTCACACCTTCAAGGATCGTCGCCGCACCCTGCCGGCACCGTTCGATGACGAGTATTTTCGCCATATGCAATGGGCACACCTAGCTTCGGGCGCCGCTGGTGGGGGCATGCGTTGGCCAAACCGTCACCCCCATGTGCTGACCCACGGTATGCGCGCCGCCCAGCGCCGCCTAGCTAGCTTTGTCAACCTGATTGACTGGTCGCGGTTTCGGCGGCGCAACCTCAACCAGGAGTTGCAGCTTTCGACCGCTGCTTTTGCTAAGTTCGCCTGCGGCGACGCCGAGCAAGCCGTGGTGTGGCTCTTGCGGCAAGACAGCACGACTAAGCGGCCAGGCACCATCATGAAAAACGCGAAACCCGTTCCTGTTCAGTTGACCGTACCCGGCCTACACGCTGGAAGGTACGTTGTCCATTTATGGGATACACTAGCCGGTAAGGAGCTAGGTCAGTTGCATGCAGAAACCTTCGACAACAGCCTAACTATCGACCTGCCACCCATCCGAGCCGACCTGGCGTTGGCCATTATTAAGTCGTAGAACCAGCGCTATGGCGTGTTTGGTGTCGGCTCGCCTAGGCTATGAGTGCTGCCCAGCGCCTTGTTGACTAGGAGCGTGCCGTGGTGCGCTCTTACCGTCTTTTTGCCAACTAACCTAAAACACAAACGGCTGTCATTCCGAACTAGGAACGACAGCCGTTTGTGTTTTCATCAATAAGCTAGCTTCTATTGCTTGCTTTTGCCGTCTTTACCGTTCTGCAAAGCCAGCACCGTTGTGCCAAGCACAGCTGCCATGGCAACCCCGGCCAGAACTGGGTGAATGGTGGCGCGGGTGTACAGGCTCTTGCTCATCACGTAGCCAGGGTGGTCACCACGCACATGGCCATCGTAGCTAGGTTGGTGAAGCGAGCCAGCGGGGTTGCGTGGTGCCTCGTCTCGGGCTTGCAGCTTCATCGTTACCTTCTCATTGACAAAGTCCATGAAGCTTGGTACGTTTTTATTCAAGCTGCTCATCATTTTCCCACCCCCACCAATATAAATGTCACGCTCGGGATGAGCTGCGGCGTGCAAAATGGCCACGGCCACTTCCTCTGGTTGGTACACGGGTGGCGGCAGCTTCGGCTCCTTATCCATGTAGTTTTTGGCATGCTGCGGAAAAGGCGTATTGATAGCCGACGGCTTGATGAGCGTCACCGAAACTGGCGCTTTCTCCTCTTCCAACTCAATACGCAATGCATCGGTGAAGCCCTTGATAGCGTGCTTGCTGGCCGAATACATGCCCTGCAAAGGGAAGGCAATGTCCGAAGCCACGCTCCCTAGGTTAATAAGCGCGCCACCGTGTTGTTTCAGATGTTTTACAGCTTCTAAAGAACCGTATACAACGCCCCAAAAGTTAGTGTCGAACATGCGGCGGCTGTCTTCGTGCGTCACCTCCTCTAGGCGCCCCCAGATGGAAGCGGCTGCGTCGTTAACCCACGTATCGAAGCCGCCGAACTGCGTTTTCGCGGTTTGGGAAATGCGTTCAATGTCCTCAACATTCCCCACATCAGCCACGACAACAGCGACCTTGCCGCCGTTGCTGCGGATTTCTTCCGCTATGCGGTCTAGGTCTTCGCCGCTACGAGCGGCCAGCACCACGTTGGCGCCTTTCTTGGCGGCCCCTTTGGCCGTGGCCAAGCCGATGCCACTGGTGGCACCGGTAATAACAATCGTCTGCTGATTGAGTGGTTTTAATTTGGTTGCCATTTGCTTGGTAGATCTGGTTGTGCAATCGTGCCAGGCAGGCCTGCCGGTCTACTTCGCACTTCCCTGTTCAACGCTTCCGGGTCAGAACAGTTACTGTTCAGCTAGAGCTTGAGTCGCTTAATGCTGCTTTTAGCGTCGGTTGAGTTTGCATAACAGCAATTGCCTTGAAACAGCTTTGCGCAAAATAGCCTAGGCTAGTTCCTGCGTTTCAGGAGCTAGCCTAGGCTATCAATAAATCAGAAAAAGGCCTTTTACTGCAACTTACGCAGGGCTAACAAGCACAGCGCCACCGAGCCCGCGACGCGAATCTGCCCGTTGAGCACCATTTCCTCTACTTCGGCAAGTGGCACGCGTAGCACTTCGATGTTCTCAGTTTCGTCAAGATCTTGCGCAGCCACTTGGCGGGCGTTGCGCGCCAGAAAGAAGTAAATACGATTCGTGTCTTTCGTAGGGTTATCCATCACTTCCAACACTTGCTCGATGCTTTCTGGCGCGTAGCCAGTTTCCTCCAGCAGTTCACGTTTGGCAGCCTCGATGGGCAAGTTTTCGCCCTCATCGATAACGCCACCGGGCAACTCAATCAGTATCTCGCCAGCTGCATGCTTGTACTGCCGCACAAATAACACATGGTTGTCATCGGTTAGGGCAAAGGTGAGTGCTACGTTGCGCCGCACGCTGACAAAGTAGTCGTCGAGTACTTGACCAGTAGGCAGCTCTACATGGTCGCGCCGTAAGGTGTACCACTTGTGATCAAAAACGATATCTGATTTCAGCGTCTTCCAACGCGCTATGTCATTTGACATGAGAAGATGAGTATTTGGTAATGGCACTAAGATATAAGGAGCCGAAGGTAAACCGAAGCTCGAAAGAGCTAAAGATGATATTAACTATTGAAAAAATTTAAATATTCCTTGATTTTAACAAGGTCAACTACCTACTATCAAACCAAGAAAAATGCTAACTAACTGCAAGTATATATTTTATAGGATTATTTTTTTTATACAAAATCCATTACTTAAATATGTTCGTACATTCAATTCCCAAGCACGGAATTAGAGTCTAATTTTAGGAAAACAAACATGCTTCTTTTCCCAATTACAACCCAGATATCCTCGCATTCACCTAGTATCACTGGGAGTTGATCGAAACAAAAACATAGTATTTTATCGATTTACTACCTTTGAATCACAATAAACGCAGAAACACTTCCTCACATACTCTTTTTTAGTAGTATCCCCTTCTTCTTCTCGCACTCTCTATTTGCACTTTCCCAAAATGAAACTCAACGCTTCCCCCTTCCACGCTACTACCGGTCAACTTCTTCCTGCTTACCGTGACGCTTATTTGCGCGGCGACCTATCTAGCAAAAATACAGAGCTCGTAGACGCCTATATTAAAGCCAATAGCCAACAAGCTGACGCTACACTGCGCCGCTTTCACGAAATGAAGAACCTCGGCCACGACGTGAAAGCAGTAGGCTGGGTACAACGGCAGTTTGACCTGATTCGCACCGAGCCTCAGCGCTTCCGTCAACGCGCTGCCACAATGGTAGTAGGTGCTGCACTAGTGGGTAGCGCCGTATTTGCCGGCTCCAGCCGCCCAACAACTGCCGAAGCGACGGCTCCCGTTGTCGCCCCGATGGCTGCTACTGAAACCGAAGCTTCTGCCAGCTTGCTGCGCGTGGCTACCGTACGTGGCCGCATCCTTGATGAAGAAGGTAAACCGCTGGTAGGCGCAACCGTACTTCAGAAAGGCAGCTTCTACGGCGTGAGTACCGATGCCAAAGGCGAATACACACTGCGCGTGCCTGCTAACCAGCCTGTGACCCTACAATACGGTTATGGTGGCTACGCCGATGAAGAAGTAAAAGTAAAAGGTGGCACCACCGAAAACATGACCCTCGTACCTCGCACAGAAGAGGCGAAAGTGAAAAAGCATCGCTGGTTCATCTTTTAAGAATGCGCGCTAGCTGATTAGCTATTCACATCCTAACTAATCAGTACAGCCAGATATAAAGAGGAACAGGCCCTGAGAAATCTCAGGGCCTGTTCCTCTTTATATCTGGTGTAAGTATGTAAACCACATGTGGGTGTCATTCTAGCTTCGTAGTAAAGGCGCTACCCGCGTACCGAGCAAGTCGATGGCTTCCAGCAGTCTGGTATGCGGCAACGTAGCAACATCCATTTGAAACGTCACCCGCGTGATACCCCCTAGGGCTTCGCTGTGGCGTCGAATTTTATCTGCTACTTCTTCCGGATTGCCTACTAGCAGCGCGCCGAGTGAACCAGCTTGTGCATCAAATTGGGCGCGAGTAACGGGAAGCCCGCCCCGCTCCCGCGCTCGACTAGAGAAAGTGTGCGCGTACCCCGGGTAGAATTCCTCTCTAGCTTGTTCAGTCGTTTCGGCCACGTACCCGAGCGAGTGCAAACCCACCGGTAACTGCTCAGGTGAATAACCAGCTCGGCGGCCAGCCTCCCGGTACAGATCAACTAACGGACGAAAACGGTGGGTGTCGCCACCGATAATTGCTACCATCAATGGTAACCCTAGCGTCCCTGCCCGTGCGAAAGATTGGGGCGTACCACCTACGCCTAGCCAAATTGGCAGAGGCTGCTGCACGGGCCTAGGATAAATACCTTGTCCATTCAAAGCAGGACGAAACTTGCCTTTCCACTGCACACGCTCCTGCTCCCGAATAGTGAGTAGCAGCTCTAACTTCTCAGTGAACAGCGCGTCATAATCATCTAGGTTGAAGCCAAAGAGTGGAAAGGCTTCGATGGACGAACCCCGACCTACTACCATTTCAGCCCGACCTTGTGAGATTAGGTCGAGGGTAGCAAACTCCTGAAACACGCGTACCGGGTCGGCAGCACTGAGTACAGTTACGGCGCTAGTCAGCCGGATGCGTTTGGTACGGGCCGCAGCGGCAGCGAGGATAACCGCTGTAGCTGAGTCCAAGTATTCTGGGCGATGATGCTCGCCAATACCGAAAACATCGAGCCCTGCTTGGTCCGCCCGCTCAATACGTTCCAAAAGCTGCGCTATTGCTTCTGCGCCACTGAGGGTAGTGCCGGTGCCATTATCCAGTAGGGTTGCAGCAGCAAAGCTATCTATTCCAACTTGCATAAAATTCGCTATTAAAGAGTAGTGACCAACGGTTGAGGCTGACACTTTGAGTATTCCTATTCTTTACGCTTTCGGGCATGGTGCTCTATCAATTTATCCCAGCAAGCCATAAGTGTTGCGGCCGGTTTCGTTGCTGCGACTTATGTAACTGTTCAGCTACCTCGCAAATGTACAGTTCATACCCGTTTTCCTGGCTTCGCTTAAGATCTGACAAGCAGTTGGCGCATTAGCATTTAGCCCATATTCATTAATAAAACGCTGGTGTTAGTAGCAGGTAACAAAGACACTACCGCATAGCTAGGTTACAGGCTAGAAACAGATGAACTAAATAGCTCGCCCAACTATGCTGGGTTATGACGTTAAGTTACATCTGCTGTGTTATGACCAATCTTTTAAATTAGCCGTTGGGCGGCTGTTAGAAGTAACTTCACTAGCCTTTTAAACTATTAACTGGGTTTTCAGTCATATCACCAAGTTGCTCATGGATGCCAACGAGTTACGCAAGGTATTTGCAGGCTTCTTACTTCTACTTTATTATAATGGCTACATTTTACGCTCAACCTACTAAGACTCCACACTTTACGAATGTAGTAGGTAATATCTATTACGCTTCTCAAGGCTATATACAGTTACAATGGAATGCTGAGCGAATCCACCTTTCTGATTTACAAGCGTTTTATGAACAAGCACTTACGCTATTAGATAGTACTAGCTGTCGAAAGATCTTATCTGAACACGGCCAACGTCAGCCTTTAGCAGCAGCGGCTCAACATTGGCTTGCCCACGAATGGATTCCACGTGCAATGAAGCAGGTGCGCGTGGAGTATTGTGCTATCGTAGATGGAAGCAACCCTATGCACCGACTATCAACCCAAACGGTAATTACGGACGCACCTGCTGAGTTTGTCTTCAAGCGCTTTACTACCATTGGCGAAGCAGAAGCTTGGCTAAGTAGCTTGCCCAATTAGCAGGCTTTGGAAATGGGATATATTATTCCTAATCTAATAGACAGCTTTCTCTTTCTGGAATATAGTAGTAGCTTCTTTTCGCAGCAAGGCATAAAAAAACCGCTCGGCAGAAACTGCCGAGCGGTTTTTATTTTAGCATAAGCTAAAAAACTTATTTGATCTTTTCCACAATACCACGGAAAGCTTCCGGGTGATTGAGAGCTAGGTCAGCTAGTACTTTACGGTTTAAGTCGATGCCAGCTTTTTTCAAGCCACCCATGAATTGCGAGTAAGACAAACCATGCTCACGAGCGCCGGCATTGATACGTTGGATCCACAAAGCACGGAACTCGCGCTTCTTGGTTTTCCGGTCGCGATAGGCATAAAGCAAGCCCTTCTCGACAGCGTTTTTAGCAACGGTCCAAACATTTTTGCGACGGCCGAAATAGCCCTTCGCCAACTTCATTACTTTTTTGCGACGGTGGCGTGAGGCCACGTGATTCACACTTCTTGGCATAACCTATTTTTTTTGGCAACCGGTGACAGGTTTGTCTTGTAGACCGGGTGCCTGGTTTGAAAAAATGAACAACTAAATTACTTATCATTAAGTAATTAACTGTATGCAAACAGTTAACCTCTAATGCTTAGCTTTTTAGATATTCAGCATATCCTTTACGCGGTTCATGTCGGCCGAGCTCACTAGAGTAACGTGCGTGAGGGCACGCTTCTGCTTAGTGGTCTTTTTCGTGAGGATGTGGCTTTTGAAGGCGTGCTTCCGCTTCACCTTGCCCGAGCCGGTGAGCGTAAAACGCTTCTTAGCACCGGATTTCGTCTTTACTTTTGGCATTGTGGTATATATTGAAAAAAGAAAATGCTGTTGGATTAAGCTAACACAAGGAGCCAGGCAATTCTACTGGGCCTCCTTCGGTTGAGCTTCCTTCGGCGCTGGAGTTCCCTCTTTGGGAGCGGCAGCTTTCGGCTTTGCGGCTATGGCTACTTTGGGTGCCAAGTACAAGAACATGCGTTTGCCTTCCAGTTTAGGAAGTTGCTCTACTTTGGCTAATTCCTCAAGGGCTTGCGCAAATTTGAGCAGCAGAATTTCGCCGCGTTCTTTGAACACGATTGAGCGGCCTACAAAGTGCACGTAAGCTTTAATCTTAGCGCCTTCTTTGAGAAATTCTTGTGCATGTTTGAGCTTGAAGGCAAAGTCGTGTTCATCGGTGTTAGGACCGAAACGAATTTCTTTCACTACCACTTTTGTGGCTTTAGCCTTCATTTCGCGGGTGCGTTTCTTCTGCTCGTACTTAAATTTCGAGTAGTCGATAATACGGCACACCGGCGGTACGGCAGTGGGCGAAATTTCTACTAGATCAAGGTTTTGCTCCTGTGCCATGCGACGAGCTTGGTCAACAGAATAAATACCTTGTTCGACATTTTCACCTACTAGGCGTACTTCACGAGCCGTAATCTTCTGGTTGATTTTAAACGGCTCCTCCACCTGAGTACGGGGAACGTAGCGACGATTCGGGGTTGCTATGGGTTGGGTCTCCTTATAAAAGTGAGCGAATAATTTTCTTTCTGTGGCCAGAGCTATGGCGTAACCATGTCTCTAATCAGCGGGCAAATATCCGGCTTTTTTTGAATCTAAAAAAGCCGCTATATAAAATTGTCTTACAACCTAGGGGATAGGTTTGCCTTCAAATGTAATGAGTTAGCGCTATAAGACAACTTCAAAGCAAGCCTGCCGTCTGCCTGTAAGTACAAACGGCAGGTTTGCTGTTTTGTTAGATTTTATTTGAAATACCTTGCGTGTTTTCGCAAACTACTTAGCTCCACCTAAATCAGGCCACAACTTTTCCCTCCATCATGTCGGCGACTTGGCCTTGAAAGCTGCGTACAAAGGCATCAACGGGCATGCTGCCTACGTCTCCCTCTCCATGCTTGCGCACCGAGACGATACCATTTTCTTGTTCTTTCTCCCCCACAATAAGCATGTAAGGCACCTTTGCAATCTCCGCGTCGCGAATCTTACGCCCTATTTTCTCGTCGCGGTTGTCAATAGAGCCACGTAACTCGGCCGATTGGAGACGGTCGAATACTTGCTGGGCATAATCTTGGTACTTCTCCGAAATCGGTAAAACCGCAAACTGCTCAGGCGAAAGCCACAATGGAAAATTGCCAGCGCAGTGTTCAATGAGTACGGCCACAAAACGCTCAAGTGAGCCAAAGGGCGCCCGGTGAATCATAACGGGACGCTGCCGGGAGTTGTCAGAGGCTACATACTCCAACTCGAAACGCTCAGGCAAGTTATAATCTACCTGAATGGTACCAAGTTGCCACTTGCGGCCTAGAGCGTCACGCACCATGAAGTCGAGCTTGGGGCCGTAGAAGGCTGCTTCCCCTAACTCCGTCACGGTATTGAGGCCCTTTTCAGCGGCGGCTTCCTGAATAGCAGCTTCGGCACGAGCCCAGTTCTCGTCAGACCCAATATATTTAGCTTTGTTCTCGGGGTCGCGGAGGGAAATCTGCGCCGTGAAGTCAGGGAAGTCCAGGGCCTTCAGCACGTACAGCACAATGTCGATTACCTTCAGGAACTCCTCCTTTACTTGGTCGGGTCGGCAGAAGATGTGAGCATCATCCTGCGTAAAGCCCCGCACGCGGGTCAGGCCGTGCAACTCACCACTCTGCTCGTAGCGATACACGGTACCAAACTCGGCCAACCGCAACGGCAAGTCGCGGTACGAGCGAGGCTTGGTCTTATAGATTTCGCAGTGGTGCGGGCAGTTCATGGGCTTAAGCATAAACTCCTCCCCAGGGTTTGGGGTCTTAATGGGCTGGAACGAGTCGGCGCCGTACTTTTCGTAGTGGCCGCTGGTTACGTACAGCTCTTTAGATCCAATATTGGGCGTCACGACGGGAAGGTAGCCGGCTTTTACCTGAGCGCGGCGCAGGAACTGCTCCAGTCGCTCGCGTAAGGCTGTGCCTTTAGGCAGCCACAAGGGTAGCCCCGCTCCTACCTTCTCCGAAAACGCGAATAGCTCTAATTCCTTACCTAGCTTGCGGTGGTCGCGGCGCTTGGCTTCTTCCAGCTTCTCCAAGTACTCGCTCAGTTCCTTCGCTTTTGGAAACGTGATGCCGTAGATGCGCGTGAGCTGCTTGTTTTTCTCGTCGCCACGCCAGTAAGCGCCAGCCACGTTCAGCAGTTTTACCGCTTTGATGGGGCTGGTATCAGGAATGTGTGGGCCACGGCACAGGTCTGTGAAGTCGCCTTGACTGTAGAATGTGATGGAGCCGTCATCGAGGCGCTCCAGCAGGTCTAGCTTGTACGGGTCGGCCTTTTCGGTGAAGTAGGCAATGGCATCGGCCTTGCTTACCTCCCGGCGCTCGTACTGACTTTTTTTCTTCGCCAGCTCTAGCATCTTAGCCTCAATCTTGGGGAAATCATCCGTCGAAATTGTGCGTCCTTCCCCGAGGTCGATATCGTAGTAGAAGCCATTTTCTATAGACGGTCCGATGCCTAGCTTCACGCCGGGATACAGAGCCTCCAAGGCTTCCGCCAGCAAGTGAGCAGAAGAGTGCCAGAACGTAGCCTTGCCAGCTGGGTCGTTCCAGGTTAGAATTTCTACCTTGGCATTTTCAGTAATGAGGCGACCTAGGTCACGAACTTCGCCATTCACACGCACACTCAAGGCGTTGCGGGCCAAACCTTCACTGATGCTGGCGGCCACATCATAGCCCGACACGCCGGGCTCAAATTGGCGCACGGAGCCGTCGGGAAGCGTAATATCAATCATATTGAGAGGGAGCTAAAAAACAGCACGTGCCCGCAAGTTAGCAGCTTGCGGATAAATTATGAGGAAGCAAGTTGTTCCCATCACAATGGAGACTCACTTCCCTACTATGGCAACAACATAAATGGCCTTCGAAATTCCCTAACCCTTACTCCTGTGGCGGCGCCGGTTCCGTGGCATTATCGTCGGCTTGGGCTAGCGTATCGCTCTGCTGTCGTCGCACTTTGTCTTTCACTTTCCACACCTTATAGGTCCAGTGCCGGTTGCCGGGGTTTTCGACCACTAAAAGACGGTATTGTGCCAAGGCTTCTGCTTGCCGTCCGAGGCTCTCATAACTTTCGGCTAGCATCTGCCGAGCATCCGGCAAGCGAGGAGCGCGCCGCAGGGCACGCTGCAAGTGCGGTACCACGGCTGCGTACTGATGTCGTTGGTACGCGGCCAGGGCCAGTCGGTAATCGGCACGGTATAAGGTGGTATCCAGTTGCACGGCCCGCCCATAACAGCGTTGCGCACTATCCGGCTGACTTTGCAACTCAAATTGGCGGCCATAGTCGTACCACAACGACGCGTAACGCGGGGCTACGCGCAGGCCGCGTAGCGAGTAAGTCATTGCTTGGAGAGGCTGGCGGTTGGCGTTATAGAGAAAAGCTAGCTGGTGCAGAATCTCGGGCTGCCTTGGCTCACGTGCTAAGCTGGCACGCAAGTAGTCGAGCGCCTGCACCGTATCAGCTACTGCAGCGTACGCCAGTCCTTTATAGAAAAGCGCAGCTGCATGTTCGGGCTCTTGGCGGAGCGTGCGGTCGAGTTGGTCGAGTGCCTCTTCGTAATGACGCAACGCCAAATTCGCTTCCCCAACCAGCAAGTTTAGCTCTGGCGATGAGAAACCCCGTTGGGCAGCAATTTCCGCCGCTTCAAGCGCTGAAGCTAGCCGATTTTGTCCGCGCAGGATGCGCGCTTTAGTGAAGTAAAACTCGCCTTCTTCATCATCAAGATCAATGGCCCGGTTGATATCTTCGAGGGCGGTGCCAAACTGCGCCGCCGCCAGCCGGAAACTTGCTCGCCGGGCGTAAAGCGCAGCATTTTGGGGTTGGCGCGCAATGGCCCCTTCCAACTCCTGAGCTTGTAGCTGCGGTCCACTTTGCACGGTAGCTAGGTTGATCATCCGATCGGGGCGCTCCGCGGGCGTACGCTCACAAGCCGTAGCCAAAACAGCACTTACCAGCAGCAACCATATACGAGAACGTGGAGAAGCCACTGTGCCGCGTTAAAGCGTGATAAAATTTCAGTAAAGATAACTTTTCCCAAGGGGTTTGCCAGACGCGAAGCCTTCCGTCGTGCCCAACCTAGGTGCACTGGCTCAGTTCCTCTTCAGGCTGACGGTGTCTGCTTGTTGCATGCGCTTGATTTCTGGCGGTATCTCGTCGCTGATAAGCTGGTGTTTGCGCAGGGCCCGGCGCCGGAGTTGTTGTAGCAGAATCCGACTT
This sequence comes from Hymenobacter crusticola, assembly GCF_002154225.1. Taxonomy (GTDB): domain Bacteria; phylum Bacteroidota; class Bacteroidia; order Cytophagales; family Hymenobacteraceae; genus Hymenobacter; species Hymenobacter crusticola. Next base: position 265,506 of record NZ_MTSE01000003.1, on the reverse strand, counting down.
CGCCGACTCGTTTCCAGTTCTTCGCTCGTTGCTGGCGTGATCCGCAGTGCTTCCTGCAAAATAGTGCGGGCGTTGGTGTACTGTCCCTGGTTGCGATACACCCTAGCTAGGTCATAGCAAAACTGAATGCGCTTGGGGTCTAGTTCGTGAGCGCGCCGTAGTGCATCGATGGCTTTGCGGCTACCAGCGCCGCTCGGCTTACCGCCCAAAAACAATCGACTAAAAATACGCTCGAAGAAGTTGTAATGGTCAACCCGGTAGTGCCAGCGCCCGAGCAGCTGCCAGGCATCGGCCCAGTCGGGGCGGCGCGCTACAGCCCGGAACACGTATGGCTTCATCTCGCGGTAAGCTATCAGGTACTGGCGCGTACCGAATAGTGTTGCTTGGTTGGCCATGGTGAAAGCCGTCGCATAGTTTGCCTCGCCGCCCTCCGGGTCAACTACTAAGGCTCGGTTGGCGTAGAGGCGTGCTGCCGCGTAGTAAGCTGCTTTTCGCGTTTCATCTGTGTAGCGCGCGCCAATACGGACGCTGAGCACGGCGGCCGACCAAAGCGCCTCATAGTTTCCGGGCGCTTTGCTGAGCACTTGCTCATACTTGGCTAGAGCTTCCGACTCGCGATAGCTGTTTTTTAACGAGCGTGCTTCTGCCAAGACCTTGGGAATATCTACCACTGCGGAGCTAGCTGGCGCTTGCTGACTTGGCACTGCCGCCTGTGTTTGGGCAAAAGCCAGACGCGTGCTACCGAACAGCAGCGCGAGCAGGAAGAGCAAACGAGAGTAGCGCAACGGCATAAGAGAAGGACTGCCGATCAAAAAAAATAACCGACGGCTAAGCTAGGTCTGCAAGCCCCAGAGACGTAAAAAGAGCCCTGGCTTCTTCACCAGGGCTCTTTTACGCGTTTAGAACAACTTAAGCTGCGACTTTGGCCGTCGTAGCAGCGCTTGGGATTGAGCCACTTCCTCGGCCGTAACCGTGACTTCCGTAGACTCGGTTGGCTCTAACTCTGGCTCCGGCGTTGCGGTAGCCGGCGTAACGCGTGGAATAGTAGCTGGCCCGCGCCGCTTGGCTACTTCCCGGCGCTCCGGTTCGGGACCTTCGTCAGTCAGCAAGGCTACCGCATGAATCTTGAAGTAGTTAAGCTTATTGCCCATCGCTTTCCAGCCTTTCACGTCGATAAACTCGTGCAAATGAATAGCTTCGGCCTCCTTGTCGGCTTTCTTATCACGCTGCAGCTTTATTTCCACGCGGGGCTCCGTGAAGCAAGTAGCACAGATCAGCTTCGATCCTTTGGTCTCGGAAATAAAGATAAAGCGCTTGTCTAGCGTGCTCGTTTCGATCTTGAACCGTTTCACGTAGTACGTCTTCGTCTCGCCTTCCACATATACCGCACTGATCACCGTCTCGGGTTCCAGCTTGCGCATGAGCACAATATTGGGTACGTCGAAGTGGTGGGCCGGATCCGGCGACTTGAGTTCGTAGGTACCGTCTTTGTGCACCAGCAGAATGGTGTGGTCGGTATCGAAGGCACCTAGGTAGCGGCCATGGCCTGCGTTGTTAAGACGACCGGTTACTTCGTCGAAGAACGTTTCGCGGCCACCGAGGGTCGAGTCACCGCGGCTCTTTTGCGTAATCTTCTTAATTAGCTGCTTAGTCACGATGTTGCCCATCGAGCCTTTGCCTTTGATAGCTAGCTCCGCAAAGTCAAAGTCAAATTGTTTCACGCGGGCCGGCGCCTTATCGGACAGCTGTATCGTTACAATCTCCGACTCCGAGTTGGGGTTAGCCGTGAGGTAGAGCGTCTTCGTACCTTTCGTGCCTTTGGTGAGGTCGTAGGTTTTGTCGCGGGTGATGCCCGTCACGAGGAAGCGCTTGGCGAAGCTGATGCCCGAGGCGCCATCCTGATAGATCATGTTATACACCAGCCGGTCGTCGTTCTTGTTGTAGACGCCGACGTGCAGGATGTCCTTGCCCACGAAGGTCTTCTCCGCAATTCTAGTCACCATAAAGGACCCGTCGCGGCGAATGGCAATGATATCGTCGAGGTCGGAGCAGTCGCAAACCGCTATAGCTTTTTCATCTTTCTTCAGCCCATAACCCACGAAACCGTCCTGGTAGTTGACGTAGAGCTTCTGGTTGGCCACCGCTACTTTTTGAGCCGTCACCACATCGAAGGTACGTAGCTGGGTTTTCCGCTCGCGGTTTTGACCGTACTTCTTCAGCAAACCTTCGAAGTAGTTGATGGCGTAGCGCGTGATGTTAGCTAGGTGGTCAGCCACTTCGGCGAGTTCGGCTTCCAGGCGCTGAATGTACTCCTCAGCCTTGAACGAGTCGAACTTCGAAATACGCTTGATGCGAATCTCCGTCAGGCGAGTAAGGTCTTCTTCCGTGATGGCGCGGCGCAGCACCAAGCGCGTATCGTTGGCCTTGGCTTTCTCGCCGTCGATGCGCACGAATTTTTTTAAGCCCGCATCAATGGTGGCCAGAATGTCTTCCCAAGTTTCGCACTCCTCGATCTTGCGGTAGATGCGATTCTCAATAAAAATTTTCTCTAGCGAAGCCGAGTGCCATTTCTCCCGCAGCTCGTCGCGCTGAATTTCTAGCTCACGCTCCAGCAGGCGCACCGTTTTCTGAGTGCTCAGCCGCAGCATGTCTTCTACGCCCACGAAGTGCGGTTTATCTTCGATGATCACGCACGTGTTGGGCGAGATGCTGATTTCGCAATCGGTGAAGGCGTAGAGCGCGTCCATGGTTAGGTCCGGCGACACACCTGTGGGCAGGTGCACCTGAATCTCCACCTCGGCAGCCGTGTTGTCTACGACCTTCTTAATTTTGATTTTGTTGGCTTCTGAGGCTTTCACGATGCTCTCCATCAGCGCCGTTGTGGTGGTGCCGTACGGAATATCGCGAATCACGAGCATGGTCTTATCGAACTTCTCGATGGTGGCGCGCAACCGCAACTTCGCACCCCGCAGGCCGCCGTTGTAGTTGCTAACGTCGCAGAGGCCACCAGTCGGAAAATCGGGGTACAGCTCGAAAGGTCGGTTGCGCAGCACGTCGATGCTAGCCTTGCACAACTCGCGGAAGTTGTGGGGCATAATCTTGGTGCTCAGACCCACAGCAATACCTTCCACGCCCTGGGCTAGCAACAGCGGAAACTTCACGGGCAGCGTCACGGGCTCGCGCTTGCGGCCATCGTAGCTAAGCTGCCATTCCGTAATGTCAGGGTTGAACACCACATCCAACGCAAACTTGCTTAGGCGGGCCTCAATATAACGCGGGGCCGCGGCCGAGTCGCCGGTGCGGATGTCACCCCAGTTGCCTTGGTGGTCGATCAGCAGGTCTTTCTGACCTAGGTTCACAATGGCATCGCCAATCGACGCATCCCCGTGGGGGTGATACTGCATCGTCTGGCCAATGATGTTGGCCACCTTGTTTAGGCGACCGTCATCCATTTCCTTCATAGCGTGCAGAATGCGCCGCTGTACGGGCTTCAGGCCATCTTCAATGGCTGGCACGGCACGCTCCAGAATTACGTAGCTAGCATAGTCCAGAAACCAGTTCTGGTACATGCCGTTCACGCTGGCAATGTCGTGGATGGTTTCGCCCGGGGCAAACGTAGCTTCCTCTTCGGGCGCGGCCGTCGCCGGCTCCTCGTCCATGAGGGCCTCTATTTCCACCGACGACTCAGCCAGCAGCTCGCCGGTTTCACTTACCACAAGCTGCGCTTCTTCGACATCACCGGCTTCTTGCGCCGGCGTAGCTGGCTCAGACCCAAACTCAAAGGAGTCGCCGGCACCGAACAGGTTGGGGTCTTCTTCGTGGTTGGGGTCCTGGGGGTTGTTCTCTTCTGACATAAGGGGTGTGGCCGCTGCCACGGTTACTGTTCTTGTACCTCTCTCCCACGGCTAGCTCGCCTGCTCTCCTATGACACAGGACAACCGACGAGCTGGCGTAGAAGGCTTCTTCAATATGCACTGCCTACAAGCTAAGCAGTAAAATTCACTTCTAAGCTAGGTCTGCCTCCGCCACTTCCTCTACGGGCAGCACATCGGAGGTAATCAGATCTTTCTCTAAACGCAGGTTTTCGATGATGAATTCCTGACGGGCAGGCGTGTTCTTGCCCATGTAATAAGTCAGCAGCTTCTGAATGCTGCGGTCTGATTGCAGAATCACCGGCTCCAAGCGAATATTGTCACCGATAAACCGCCCGAACTCATCAGGTGAAATCTCTCCTAGCCCTTTAAAACGGGTGATTTCAGGGTTGCGACCTAGCTTTCGCATGGCTTCCTGCTTTTCGCGCTCATCGTAGCAGTAGATCGTCGTTTTCTTATTGCGCACGCGAAACAAGGGCGTTTCCAGAATGTACACATGGCCGTTGCGCACCAAGTCGGGGAAGAACTGCAGGAAGAAAGTGAGTAGCAGCAAGCGAATGTGCATGCCGTCCACGTCGGCGTCGGTGGCAATCACGACGCGGTTGTAGCGCAGCCCTTCCAAACCTTCCTCAATGTTGAGCGCGTGCTGGAGCAGATTCAGCTCTTCGTTCTCGTACACGATCTTCTTCTTCATGCCGAAGCAGTTCAGCGGCTTGCCGCGCAGCGAGAACACCGCCTCAGTTTCCACGTTGCGGCTCTTGGTGATGCTGCCCGAAGCCGAGTCACCCTCGGTGATGAAGAGCGTAGTCAGGGCTTCTTTTTCGACGTCTTTGCTGCCCTCGCCAAAGTGGAAACGGCAGTCGCGCAGCTTGCGGTTGTGCAGGCTAGCTTTTTTAGCACGCTGATTAGCTAGCTTTTTCACGCCGGCCATATCCTTCCGCTCCCGCTCACTCCGCTCAATGCGTTTCTGCAACGCTTCTTTAGTTTCGGGATTTTTGTGCAGGTAGTTGTCGAGGTGCTCCTTCACGAAGTCCACTACAAAGTTGCGCACCGTGGCCCCATCGGGCTCCATCAGAATGGAGCCTAGCTTGGTCTTAGTCTGCGACTCAAAAACCGGTTCCTGCACCCGAATAGCAATAGCGCCCACGATGCTGGCGCGGATGTCGGAAGCATCGTAGTCCTTTTTATAGAACTCCCGCAAGGTTTTTACCACCCCTTCGCGGAAAGCAGCTAGGTGCGTACCACCCTGCGTCGTGTTCTGGCCGTTCACGAACGAGTAGTATTCCTCACCGTAGTCGTTGCCGTGGGTTAGCGCGATTTCAATGTCCTCACCCATGAGGCGAATAATCGGATAGTTGATCGTCTCTGGGTCGGTTTTACGCTCCAATAGATCTTGCAACCCTCTCTCGGAGTGGTACTTCTGACCGTTGAAATTGATGGTCAGGCCTGCGTTCAAATAGGCGTAGTTCCAAAGCTGGCTTTCGAGAAACTCCGTCTTGAACTTGAAGTTGCGGAAGATGGCTGGGTCCGGCTCGAAGGCCATCATGGTGCCATTCCGCTGCGAGGTCTTCACGGGCTTTGGGTCGCTTACGAGCTGCCCCGCCTGAAACTCAGCCGCCTTCATGATGCCCTCACGCACGCTCTGCACCACGAAGTTGGAGCTTAACGCATTCACGGCTTTCGTACCTACCCCGTTCAGGCCCACCGATTTCTGGAAGACCTTGGAATCGTACTTGCCACCCGTGTTGATCTTGCTCACTACATCCACCACCTTACCCAGCGGAATGCCGCGGCCATAATCCCGCACCACCACGCGCTGGTTGTCGATGATTTTGATGTCGATGGTGCGGCCGTAGCCCATCATATGCTCGTCGATGGAGTTATCGATAACTTCCTTCACAAGGATGTAAATGCCGTCGTCGGGCGATGAACCGTCGCCTAGCTTACCGATGTACATGCCCGGGCGCAACCGGATGTGCTCGCGCCAGTCCAAGGAGCGGATGCTGTCTTCGGTGTACGCGTGCGGAGCCTGAGGTAGTTGTTCGTCAGCCATCAGAAAATGCTAAATCAAATTTGAGGTAAAATAACGCAGAAAATCGGCTTTTTCCCGGCCGCCTTCGTAAAGGCGGACCAAAGGGCAAGCTTAAGAGTAGAGGCTTGCGCCAATGACTAATATTCTTGGCAAATCTTCTCTCTCAAACCCTTCTCCTATTTTCATAGTTCACCAAAAACAACCAAATATAGCCCAAACTCGGCTATTCCCCTCACTCCCTGCCTCTAATTTTTTTAGCCAATGCTGCCAACTCCTAACAATTTTAACACGCCGCGCCACTCTCAACCACCTATTGAGATCAAGCAATCAGCTGTCGTTCATTACACCTTTCTGCTAATTGGACTTTCGCTGCTTGTATTTGTACTGCACCGGCTCGACGATATCCTGCTCCCCATCTTCTTCTCGGGCTTATTGGCGGTGCTGCTGCTGCCGCTGTGCCGTAAGTTTGAAAGCTGGGGCTTTCCGCGCATCCTAGCTATTGTTTGCTGCCTGTTGCTGGTTATTCTGCTGATTGTGGGCCTAGTCTACATTTTCGGCTCGCAAATCGTCCAGTTTCGCGACGAGTTGCCCATTCTGCAAGAGCGCCTAGCTCAGTATTTCGACCAGACGCAACAATTGCTGAGCCGCCGGTTTGGGTTTGAGCCCATGAGCAAAGACCAAATCATTGATCAGTCTCTGGATTCGCTGAAGACGCGGGCAGGCGGTTGGCTCGGTACCACGCTCAACACAACGACTTCAGTGCTTAGTGTCGTGACGCTGATTCCAATCTACATTTTCTGCTTGCTGTACTACCGCGACCATATTCGGCAGTTTATGTTCCGCTTCGTAGCTCCCGATAAGCGAACTTCGGTACTACACACCATTGATAGCATCCAGACGGTAATTCAGGCTTATATCTCTGGCTTGCTGACGGTTATCGTGATTGTAGCCGTATTGAATGCCATTGGACTGCTCGCGCTACAAGTAAAGTTTGCCATCTTCTTTGCCGTGTTTGCTTCGGTACTGGCGGTTATTCCGTACATCGGCATTTTCATCGGGGCGGCACTGCCTACGCTCATTACGTTAGTAGAAACCGGCTCTCCCCTGCGGGCCGCAGGCGTTCTAGGCGTGTTCTTGGTGGTACAGTTCCTGGAAGGCAACTTCATCACCCCTACGATTACTGGCTCGAAGGTGAGCATCAACCCCATGGCCGCCATCATTGCCCTGATCCTAGGGGGCGAGTTGTGGGGCACTCCCGGTATGATTTTGAGCATTCCGCTCACGGCCGTGCTGAAAGTAATCTTCGACGCTTCCAAATCGACGGAGCCCTGGGGCTTCTTGTTAGGTGATATCTCCGACGGCGAGGACACCAAAAAGGACAAATCAGACGATAAGCCCGGATTTTTTGCCCGGATTTGGCAGCGGATTCGCGGCGAGCATGTAACCCCAAGTACACGCCGTTAGTATAAGCCCTAACAGCGCAGCTTTATGAGGCTGAGCTACTTTCTGAAACGAACTCTTTTTTATAACACCCAACCAAAATGGCTATCAACGAATCAACTGCCCGCGCTTACAATGACCTTGTAGAAATCAACGAAACTGGTGCTAAAGGCTACCAGGAAGCTGCTGAAGGCGTAAGCAACCCCCAACTGAAATCGGAGCTGGCGCAGTTCAGCCAACAGCGCGCCCAGTTTGCGTCGGAGCTAAAGCAGCACGCTAGCCAGTACGGCATCAGCCCTGCAAGCGAAAGCACGATTGAAGGTGCCCTGACCGACGCAGCAGCAGCATTGCACCGCGGCTGGATCAACCTGAAATCAGCCGTAACCGGCCAAGACGATAACGCTATCCTAGGCGAGTGCGAAACAGGTGATGCTACTGCCCTAGAAGCCTACGAGCAAGCCCTGAAGGCTGCTGACCTGCCCGCCGAAGCTAAATCGGTAATTCAGCAGCAGCACGGCCAAATCCTGGCTACCAAAAACAAAATTACGGCGCTGAAGCACTAGTCTTCAATCAACTGTATTACTAAAAACGGCTTGCTTCGGCAGGCCGTTTTTTTTGTGCCCGCCCTATGCAGCACTGTTTGGCAAACTTATTTACCTGAAGCCCTACCGTTTTGCCCGCGGTGCAACCTTCCGGCCGGCTATCTTTGTTAGTAATACCTAGCCTTATTTTTCGCCTTTGCTACTGCTTCGCTTTTGTACGCTATAGTTGACTTGGAAACCACCGGTGGGCAGCCAACCCAGGACCGGATTACGGAAGTTGCCATTTTTATTCACGACGGCACCCAAGTCGTGGATCAATTTTCGACGCTCCTGAATCCAGGGCGGCCTATTCCTTTTTTTATCACCCAGCTCACGGGTATCACCGACGATATGGTGCGTGATGCCCCGAGATTTCACGAGGTAGCGCGCAAGATTGTGGAGCTGACGGAGGGTTGCGTTTTTGTGGCGCACAACGTCCGCTTCGACTATTCTTTCCTGAAAAAAGAGTTTGCCGACCTGGGGTACAACTACTCGCGCAAAACGCTGTGTACGGTGCGCCTAAGCCGCTCCCTGATTCCAGGCCAGCCTAGCTACAGCTTAGGTAAACTGTGCCAAAACATCGGGATTCCATTGGAGGGGCGGCACCGCGCGGCCGGGGATGCGGCAGCCACGACCGTCCTCTTCGACCGCCTACTCAAGATCACGCAACAGGAAGAAGCCCTCAGCAACCCCAATACTACGGCCGCCGAAACCCTGGCAGCGGTGGATGCTACGGCGCCAAGTGGCCGCAAGCCCACCAAGCAACCTAGCCCCAAGCGCGTTGCGGCCGTGCAAGAGGCAATTAAAACCGCCTTACTGCCGCCTAACATTACGCCAGAAAAGGTCGCTTCTCTGCCGCAGGAAGCTGGCGTATACTACTTTCATAACGAGCAGGGCGAAGTCATTTACGTAGGCAAGAGCATCAACATCTATAAGCGTATTCAGCAGCACTTTGCCGTTGATTACAAATCGCGCAAGAGCCTAGAGTTCAAGAACTCTATCTCCGATATTACGTGGGAACTTACAGGTTCAGAGCTAGTAGCGCTCCTCTACGAATCGCACGAGATTAAGCGCTTGAAGCCACTGTACAACCGACAGCAGCGACGCTCGGTATTTCCGGCCGGTATCTTCCTGCGCACTGATGAGCAAGGCTACAAGCGCCTGTATTACGGCCGTGCCGACGACCACGCCGTTTCACACCCGCTCATTGCCCTCACCAACCAGTTTAAGGCGAAAGGCTTTTTGTTTCATAAAGTTGCCAAGTTCAACCTATGCCAAAAGCTGTGCGACCTATACAAAACCCAAGGGGCTTGCTTCGACTACCAGGTACACCGCTGCAAGGGCGCATGCCTAGGTTTGGAGGCTCCGGAGGAATACAATAAGCGCGTTGAAGAAGCCATTGAGTCGTTCACGTATGAGCACAGTTCGTTTGTGGTAATTGGCCGGGGCCGCACGGAGTTGGAGAAAACGGTCGTGGTAGTGGAGCACGGTCGCTACCTAGGTTTTGGCTACGTAGATACAGAGACGTTTTCGGCGCGAAAGCTCGCCGATTTCAAGGAGATTATCACGCGCTACAACGACAACAAGGATGTGCAGCAGATTATTCGTCAGTACCTGCGCACTAAGCATAAGGATAAAGTCAAGATCTTCAAATAGCTAGCTTTCATGAAGAGCTATTCAGTGCCTTTGGCGTCTTGCCAAAGGCATTTTCTTTTTGTGAGCTACGCATAAGCTCATCCCAAACTGGTAAATTGCTTACCTATACAGCGCCGCTGTGCCGCCCTCCTACTGCCTGTTTGCACATTCCTGTCTTTCAACATTAATGTGTTCTTTTCAAGCGTTTTAATGCCTGATTTACGTTACCCAATTCACGAGTCTCTCTTTTTTCACAACAGTCTGGCGAGTATCATTGCGCATAACCTAGGCTACGTGCGTATTGAGTGGCATCCAACGCTGGTCCGTACCTCGGATCTGCGCGAAGCCTACGAGCATGTTTTGTTGCTGCTAAAGGACTCCGGTATCACCAAAGTACTATCTGACCATCAGCTGCTTGCGGCTATCATGCCCGATGATCAGTATTGGCTGGTTAATAACTGGGTGCCCCGCGCCGTGCGGGAAGGTGGCTATTCCCGTTGTGCCATCATCCAGGCATACGACGTTATCAGCCACCTCGCGACGCTAAAAGTCACGAACTCATTGGCTACCCCTCTGGCGGTGAATTATTTTGACGACCAGCGTCAGGCTGAGGGTTGGCTCCTGCAGGCCTAGCCAGGCTAAGATTAGAACAAGCGGTGGCGCAATAGCCACCCCGCTGCATCAAACTCTTCTGCCCGAGGCTTGTAAGCTTCCACCTTTATTTTTTTGGGCATAACTCGAACCGTGTTGCCGTCGCCGCTGTCGTACACGGTGATGTTTGCTAAGCTAGCTTTTGTGTGCGTCGCGTGCTGCTGAATCGTATCCTGTCCGGCCCCGTCATAAATGCTAAGGGCAATGCGAGCGTCGGGCACGCTTTGTAGATCGAACACATCGGCCCCACCTAGGCCAAACAGCTTGATAGAGCGTGTCTCTCGGGCGTCGAACGTGCGCTGGTTGAGCAAGCTATCGGGTCGGCTGTCGCGCATGGCGTACACCTGCACCCGCAGCTGCCACCTGCTCTGAGCAGTTACGACGAACCGCTCTGCCTGATCGGTGCCGGGCAGCTCCATATCGCGGGCGAGCAGCTCGTAGAACTTTGCCGCAACGGCTGGCAACTGCTCACGCCGCTGGCGCAGCTTAGCGTCAAACTCCGGCCCAACCAAGTTATAAACCTGCTGAGGCCATACTTGCAGCGCCTGCCGAATAACGCCATCAGAAAGCTGCTGCCGCATAGAGTCGGCTACTTGCTGGAAATCGTTGGCCGTAAGGTAGGCAAGCAACGACTTGTCCATGGGCAGGGCGGCACGGTTCAGGCCCTCCACGTTTTGCAGCTTAATTTTACCGTGAAAACTCTGGTAGTTGGTTTTAAACCAACTGATAATGCGCGTTAGTACGCCATCATCAAACTTGAAAAAGGCATGGTCCCGGTCGCGCGGAATGGCCCGGTACACCGTGCCACCGGCCGCCGGAAAGCTAGCCCAGCGCCACTGGTCTTCGCGCCGGCTCCAGTCGCCGAGCCACATATCGAACAAGCGCGCCCGCAGGTACTGGCGCGCATCCACGCGGTAGCGCTGGCTGTAGATTAGGTTGGTAAAAGCTTTGCGCGAGCTTTCCACCCGTGCCGAGCGGCCGAAATTGGGGCTGTCGCGTTGGTTGCCATCGGGGCGTTCTTCCAGCAGGTATAGCGCGTTGGCGAAGCTCTGCCGAAAGTTGCCCAGGGCTGGATCATCGGGCAGCCACACCAAGCGCGGATTGGTGTAGTATACACCCGCTGCTTTGGCTAGCGGCGGCACAATGTAGGCCCCGTATGGATTGATGACGCTGGTCTGATCTTTCATCAGGTTGGCAATCATTCCTTTCTGAAACTGGGCAGGCAGCGCCTTGGTGGCGTCTTTGTCGACGGAGCGCAACACATATTCCAGGTCATCGCGCGTCACCAGACGCAGGTTTTTTGTCTGAAAGCTTCCGCCTTCGCGCACTGGGGTGAAGCCACCGGGAATAGCCGTGCGCAAGTTAATCACCCGGGCCTCGACCGGCACAGCCCACACCTTCCGGTAGTGTTTGCCCCAGAAGAACCGGTGCATAGCCCCGCGCAGATACTGCGGGCCAGCCGCTACGTGCACCGTTGAGTCGGCCGCGATGGTGGGCGGCGGGCCAGTGGGAGTTGCAGGCGCGGAGCAGGAGACGCACAGCAACCCGCACGATAGAACTTTCACGCGGGAGCTACACCAGAAATAAGACACAAGGGCAACTATCATAACAATGCGACCTACAGGCCGGGCGCCACACGGGCGGCCGACCTTATAGCGCAAACTAGGGGGTAGCGGTTGTGCTGTTATCTTTTATCGGCGGGTTTCGTTCAAGCACCTAGGTTGTGCTTTCTCCCCACTACATGGTTGTTCGCGTACTTCTCCTCCTGATATGTTGGCTATTTGTTGCGGGCTGTGCCCGACAACGCTTTTTTCAAACGGATGCCCGGCTACCAGGCGCTGCCCCGCTTGCCGCCACGGCCGATAGCGCCCGCGTGACTGCCGGTCGGCATTACCGGGCTCATGTGCTGCACAGGGTTTTCTTCGGCCGACACTACCGCCATGTGTGGACCACGCCCGTGACGGTGCCCGTGCTCAATCCGCAGACGGCAGTACCCGGTGGCTTACAGGCCGGCAAGCTAGGTGGCGGCTTTCAGAGCACCAGCATGACCTTGCTTGGCCGTAATGACCGCGAATATGCTCTGCGGACCCTCGACAAAGACCCTTACAAAACCTTACCTAAAACGCTGCAAAAAACCTTTGTACTCGACCTAGTGCGCGATGCTACCTCGGCCATTAACCCATACGGCGCGTTTGTGGTGCCGCCGCTGGCCGAAGCCGCTGGGGTGCTGCACACCACACCTCAGTTGTTCTATATCCGAGCCGACGAAAAGGGACTAGGCGAGAATGCGCCAAAATTTCAAGGGAAATTAGCTTTGCTCGAAGAGAAATTTGATGGCAAAAGCAACCTCACGCCTGCTTTTGGCAATGCTCAGGACTTGGAAGACAGCGACGACGTGCTGCGGATGCGCTACCAAAATCCTGACCATCAATTCGATCAGCTAGCTTTTGCACGCGCCCGCCTACTCGACATTTGGCTCGGTGACTGGGACCGGCACGAGGGCCAGTGGCAATGGGCCGTGTATGCCCAACAAGACCGCACCCTTTACCGCCCCATCCCGAAAGACCGAGACCAGGTTTTTTACCGCTTCGACGACGGGCTGGTGCCGTGGCTTGTGAGCCGCCCGTTTATTGTGGGCAAACTGCGTACTTTTAAGCCGCACTACGAAAGCATCGACGGGCTAGTCAAGAATGCCCGCTTCATCGACGAACGGGCCCTCAATGAGCTTACTAGCGTTCAATTCCAAAAGCTAGCTCTTGATTTGCAAAGCCGGCTTACCGATGATGCCATCGAAAAAGCGTTGCGCCGCCTGCCCCCACCTATTTACCAGCTAGAAGGTGCACGCACGGCAGCAGCATTGCGTACCCGCCGGGCCTCACTTCCGGTAGCAGCGCGCGCTTACTACCGGCTGCTAGCCCGCCAAGTAACGGTAGTGGGCACCGACCAAGCGGAGCGGTTTGTCGTGCAGCGCCTCACCGACTCCACTACCCAAGTACAGGTGTATGCAACAGCTAATAAGCTTATGTATGCGCGTACTTTCCGCAGCACCGAAACCAAGCTCATCACGCTACATGGCCTCGGGGGCGAAGACACATTTGAAGTAAGCGGCGACGTAACGCACGGCATTCGCATCAATATTTTTGGCGGGCCAAACCGCGATGAGGTCAAAGACAGTTCACACGTGCGCCACAGCCGCAAAAAGACGTTTTACTACGATACGCGCAGTGGCAACACGTTAGAAGCTGGACCTAGCACCCGCGACCGAACCCGCAAAGGCGTCGAAGCCCACACCTACGACCGAGAGGGCGATTAGAAGGTAGCTGAGTGACTGAGTAATAGCATGCAAAGATTACGTAGTCACTCAGCTACTCAATCACTCTATACCGATTCTAGCATTTCCAGCACCATGTGTTCGGTGGGAGTTAGCAGATCATTTTCTTTGGGGTCGATGTCGTGTTTGCGCAGGTAATCGATGAGCCTGTCTGAGTTGAACAGCTCTACCACCTGGGGGTGAATGTAGTACTTGCTACAAACGGTGGGCGTGTTGCCAAGGCCAGTGGCCACTTCTTTCACGGCACGCTTCAGCACTTTAGCTTTCGGCAGGTCCGGCTCTTCGTTAATCACTAGTTCTAGGCACTCCACCATCTTCACGGTGCCACCCCAGGTCCGGAAGTCCTTCGCCGATAAGCTCATGCCGGTTACGTCGTGCAGGTACTGGTTCACATCGCCCGATTCTAGCTCCGCACGGTGACCGTCGGCATCATAGTATTGAAACAAGTGCTGACCCGGAATTTCTTTACACTTCTGTACTAAGCGGGCTAGCTTACGGTCGTGCAGGGTTACGTCGTGGGGCACACCTTTTTTACCGATAAAGGAAAACCGTACCGAGTCCCCTTCCACCTTCACGTGCCGATCGCGCAACGTGGTCAGGCCATAGCTCTTGTTCTTCTTGGCGTACTCGCGGTTGCCCACCCGAATAAATGACTGATCCATCAGGTTCAGTACTAGCGCTATCACTTTTTGCTTGTCCAGCTGGGGGCGCTTCAAGTCCTTCTGAATCTGCTGGCGTAGCGCGGGCAGCTTCTCGCCGAACGCCCGCAAACGGCTGAACTTAGTGAGGCTGCGGGCCGCATCCCAAGCCGAGTGATATAAGTATTGCTTGCGCCCTTTGGCATCGCGCCCAGTCACTTGCAAGTGCGTGTTAGCAGAAGGCGAAATCCACACCTCGGTCCAGGCGGGTGGAATAACGAAGCTGTGAATTCGCTCCATAACTTTCTCATTGCTAACGGATTGGCCTTTAGCATCTAGGTACGTAAACGTGCCATCGGGGCCGGGCTGCCGGGTGAGACCGGGTTTGGTATCGGGGAGGTAACGGAGCCCCGCTAGCTCGGCTTGGCGGGCTGGGTCTTTGTAGAGCTCGTGCGCTTCTTCGAGCGGATCAAGCAGCTTCTTTTTCGTTTTTGGGCGTGGGTGCGTGGCAGCAACAGACATAGTAGCGTGAGTCTTCAACAACGGCTGCTGGGTGGCAGCACGGGTGGTTTTTCCTCTACGTAGATGAGCTAGGAAAGTCGCGCTCTATTCCCAGCCTAGCCTTGCACGGGCGCAATGATCCTCTGTCTATTTTCGTTAGATAGTCGCGACAATATAACCAAAATTGAATATCTATCGTAAGCGGCCCACACCCGGTTCTGGCACCGTTTTTTCTTTCTTTTTGCTGTTCTATTCACCTTTCCACACCTGCTTTTCTTATGCAGCGCCCCTTTTTGCAGCTCTTTTTTCTCCTCTCTTTAGTCGCCGTTTTTACCACTGGCGCTACTACTCCGCACCAAGGCTTTTCACTATTTTCTATCGAGGATGACAAAGCCCTAGGTGACCAAGTTGCGGCTCAGACCGATTCTACGTACCGCGCTAAAGGCCAACTCCTCGACCGTAACAGCAAGAACGCCCGCGCTTACCAACTCCTCGATGGCGTGGTGAACCGGGTGCTCAACAGCGGCCAAATCACCTACCGCAAGCAGTTTCCCTGGGACGTAAAAATCATCAAGGATGACGCCACGCAAAACGCCTTTGCCACCCCTGGCGGCCACATCTATGTTTTCTCCGGCCTCATCAAATACCTCGATCAAGAAGATCAGCTGGCGGGTGTAATCGGCCACGAAATTGCCCACGCCGACCGTCGCCACTCCATCAAATCGTTGCAGAAGCAATACGGCGTGAGCTTCTTATTGAGCATAGCCCTGGGCAAAAATCCCGGTCAACTGGCTCAGATAGCCGCCGGCCTAGGGCAGCTCAAATTCAGCCGTGACTACGAGCGTGAGGCCGATGCTTACTCGGTAGCTTACCTAAAAGCCACTAACTATTATTCTTGCGATGGCACCGCGGGCTTCTTCATTAAAGCCGAGAAAGCAGGTCAGTCGAACCCACCAGAGTTCCTGAGCACCCACCCCAATCCCGGTTCCCGCATCGCCAATATTCAAGCGAAAGCCAAGCAGCTAGGTTGCACCGGCCGGACCTCCTCAAACGCCAACCTAACGGAGCTAAAAAAGCTGCTCTAACCGGCGTGCAAGTCAATCGGGTTATTCCGTTGCGCTCCTTTCTTCCTACTTACCTTTCTAGCTCCTTTTCAATTTTATGGTACACCTCCTGCGTAAGCCTTGGCTCCTATTCTCCCTGGCTACGTCATTATTGGGCGCTGCCGCTTGCTCCGGCGACGGCGACAACGTAGTACTTTTCTCCATCGAAGACGACAAAGCCCTTGGTGACAAAGTTGCCGCCGAAACTGATTCCACCTACCGTGCGAAAGGCCAGCTCTTGGAGCGCACAAACAACGCCCGCGCTTACCAGCTGCTCGACCCTATCGTGACCCGGGTGTTAAACAACGGACAACTTGCGCACCGCAACGATTTCCCTTGGGACGTAAAAATCATCAAGGATGACGCCACGCAAAACGCCTTTGCCACCCCTGGCGGCCACATTTACGTTTTCTCCGGCCTCATTAAGTTCTTGGATAACGAAAGCCAACTGGCAGGCGTGCTCGGCCACGAAATTGCCCACGCCGACCGCCGGCATACCTCGAAGCAGCTACAGCAACAGTACGGTATCTCCTTGTTGCTGAGCCTTGTGCTAGGAGAGAACCCCAACCAGCTCGCCCAAATTGCCACCGGCCTAGGGCAGCTCAAGTTCAGCCGCGACTTTGAGCGCGAAGCTGATGACTACTCGGTTGTATATCTTAATAACACAAGCTACTCGTGCGACGGCACGGCTGGCTTCTTTAGCAAGGCCCAAAGCACCGGCCAGCAAAACCCACCAGAGTTCCTGAGTACCCACCCCGACCCAGGCGCCCGCATTGAGGCCATCACGGCCAAAGCTGCAAGCCTAGGTTGTACTGGCCGCACCGTCGATAACGCGTCGTTTCTGGAGCTGCAAAAGGCTCTGTAACCTTCTGTAAAGTCTCTTTCAACGGCGCCCGCTACATGTGTAGCGGGCGCCGTTGTTTTTGGGCGTGCCGTAACATTACCGTTGAGGCCTCTCGTATCTTCCGGTACTACCGTTCTTTCTTGCCAACTATGCCTCTTCTCGACAAACTAAACGACTGGGCTGAGCGCGCCGATGACCTAGTACTTCAGATGCGTGCCCGGCTTGGGTTGTTGCACCCCTTGCAAATAGTGCCTTACCGCAGCTACGGTACCCCTTCCCGCCTTTACGTGAAGGGCCGCTTGCTCACCGACAAAGGCATTGGTGAACCCTCGGCCGACGACTCCCGCTGGCAGAACTTGCTGAACATGTACCGGCGTTTCGAGAGCAACGAAATTCCCGATGCGCAGCTTCTGATTCGGCCTGCGGATGGCTCCGAACACCCCATTGTGACCGACGAGGAAGGCTACTTTACGCTCAACTTGGAGCCCTCGGTGTTGGGCGAGCCGATTGATTATCTGTGGTATGCTGTGGATATAGACCTGAAGGCTACCCCCGAGCCTATTCCTACTCCGCCCGGCGTACGTGCTCAAGCGCGGGTGCTCATTCCGCCCGCCGACGCAGAATACGGTATCATCAGCGACCTCGACGATACCGTCATCCAAACTTCCGCCACGGATTTGTTGCGCATGGCTCGCACGGTGCTGCTGCGCAATGCCCACTCGCGGCTGCCTTTCAAGGGTGTAGCTGAGTTTTACCGCGCGTTGCAGCTAGGGCGGAATGGGAAGCGCAACAACCCCTTTTTCTACGTGAGTAGCAGCCCTTGGAACCTGTATGACTTGCTGGAAGACTTCTTGGCGCTGAACGAAATTCCGGCCGGCCCCATTCTGCTGCGTGACATGGCCGTGAGCCGTAAGCGCAGCGACCGGCACGTTAACCCTCACCACGGCCACAAGCTCAAGGAGATAGAGAATCTGCTGCTTACGTATCCGAAGCTCCCGTTTGTCCTTATTGGCGACAGTGGGCAGGAAGACGCCAATATCTACCGGGAAGTGGTGCAACGCCACCCAAACCGCATCCTAGCTATCTACATCCGCGATATCATGCGCCCCGACCGGGCAATGCTCGTGGAGAAAGTAGCCGAGGATTTACTTGATGATGAGCATAAGGTAGAAATGCTGCTGGTGCAAGATACTGTGCAAGCTGCCGAACACGCGGCTCGTACCGGCCTTATCTTCAACGAAGCTATTCCGGCTATCGAGCAGGATAAGCAGAAGGATGAGCAAGCCTAAGTATTTCTATCAACTTTTTCACGCGGCCCGCTAGGTGTTCCTAGCGGGCCGCGTGGCTTATAGGCCTTGGCATTATAAAAACACCCTTTGTATAATCTTAAAGCAAGAAATTATCAGCATCATAATTCCCCTAACCAATTGTATTCTAGCGAATAGTTATTATCTATAACGTACCAATTCATCTAAAATAAATATCTTTTTATGCAAAGCTTTATTGCCTCTATCCGGCCGTGGTGCATAGCCTCTTTTCTGCTCGCCACGGGCTTCTCTCCTACGTATGCGCAAGGCCAATTGCCGGCGGGCGTTACGAAGGTAACTTCCGTGGAAGGCATCACGGAATATCAGCTCAACAATGGGTTGCGAGTGCTGCTCTTTCCGGATGCATCGAAGCCCACGATGACCGTGAATGTCACGTATTTGGTAGGGTCGCGGCACGAAGGCTATGGGGAAACCGGCATGGCGCACTTGCTGGAGCACATGGTATTCAAGGGCTCGACCAACCACAAGAACATCACGCAGGAACTAACTGAGCACGGGGCCCGCCCCAACGGCACCACTTGGTACGACCGCACCAATTACTTCGAGACGTTCTCGGCAACCGACGAGAATCTTAACTGGGCCCTCAGCCTGGAATCCGACCGGATGGTGAACAGCTTCATCAGTAAAACGGACCTAGCCACGGAGTTTTCGGTAGTTCGCAACGAGTTCGAAATGGGTGAGAACTCCCCGCAGAGCGTGCTGATGGAACGGGTGCTCTCTTCTGCGTATTTGTGGCATAACTACGGCAAATCAACCATCGGCTCGAAAGAAGATATCGAGCGCGTACCGATTGACAACCTGCAAGCTTTCTACAAGCGTTTCTACCAGCCCGACAACGCTGTGCTCGTTGTGGCGGGCAAAATTGATGAGCCGAAAACGCTGAAACTCATTAGCCAATACTTCGGGGCTATTCCGAAGCCAACCCGTCAGCTTTCTGCCTCCTACACAACCGAGCCAACCCAGGACGGCGAACGAAGCGTAACACTACGACGCGTGGGCGATACGCAAGGCCTAGCCGTAGCCTACCACACGCCGGCCGGCCCGCACCCCGACTACGCAACCCTCGACGTGCTCATGGATGTGTTGACCAACGAGCCCTCGGGCCGCCTGTACAAGGCGCTCGTCGACAAGAAGAAGGTGGCGTACACGTATGGTTGGACGCCCGCTTTACACGACCCTGGCTTTGCGTTCTTTTACGCGGAGGTGCGCAAAGAACAGTCGCTAGACTCGGCCCGCACGGCCATGCTTGGCACCCTAGATGCTGTGACGCGCCAAGCCCCCACGCCTGAAGAGGTAGAACGCGCCAAAACCAAGCTTTTGAGCGGGATTGACATGATGTTCAAGAACACGGAGCGCGTGGGCTTAGACCTAAGTGAATGGATTGCGGCCGGCGACTGGCGCCTGGTGTTTCTGTACCGTGATAACATCCGCAAGGTAAAACCCGCTGATGTGCAGCGCGTTGCTGGGGCCTACCTAAAACCTTCAAACCGCACGGTCGGGCTTTTCATCCCGGATCAGAAGCCTGAGCGGGCCGAGATTCCCGCCACGCCGGATGTGGCAGCGCTGGTCAAAAACTACAAGGGAGAAAAAGTAGTGGCGGCGGGCGAAGCCTTCGATGTATCGCCGGCCAACATTGAGGCGCGCACGAAGCGGGAGCAGGAAAAAGATATTAAGTACGCCACCCTGACCAAGAGCACCCGTGGCAACAGCGTGAACGTGCAACTCACCCTGCGCTATGGCGACGAGAAAAGCTTAACTAACAAGCCAGTAGTAGCTAGCATGACTGCTTCCATGCTGGAGCGCGGCACCAAAACGCGCTCTTATCAGCAGATCAAGGACGAGCTAGACAAGCTGAAGTCGCGCGCTTACGTGTACGGCGGCACCCAAACAGCCTCAGTGGTCGTGGAAACGGCCAAGGAAAACCTGCCGGCGGTGATGAAAGTGGTAACCGATTACCTCAAGAATCCGTCGTTCCCCGAAGCAGAGTTTAATAAGCTGAAGGAAGAACGTCTGGCGGGTCTGGAATCGCAAAAGCAAGAGCCCCAAGCCATTGCCTTCAACACTAGTCAGCGGCTGCTCAACCCACATCCGAAAGGCCACCCACTCTATGTGATGACCTTCGACGAAGAGATTGAAGCCCTCAAAGCGCTAACGCTAAACGAGGTAAAGCAATTCTACAAGGATTTCTACGGGGCCGACCATGCAACCCTAGCCGTAGTCGGCGCCAGCGACGAAGCCACCGTGCGCACGCTCGTCAAGAACGACTTTGCCAAGTGGAAAGCTAGCAAGCCTTACACGCGCATTGCCCGCACGTACCAAGACATCAAGTCGGGTAACCAAGCGGTGCAAACCAGCGATAAAGCCAACGCCGTGTACGTGGCGGGGCTCAACCTGCCCATGCGCGACGATGACCCTGACTACCCGGCGCTCGTGCTGGGCAACTACCTGTTTGGTGGCGGTTTCCTGAACTCGCGGCTCGCTACGCGGGTGCGGCAAAAGGAAGGCATCAGCTACGGCATTGCCTCAATGGTAGGGGCCGACCCGCGCGACAAGCTAGCTTCGTACACCGTTTACGCCATTTATAACCCCGAAAACAAGGACCGGCTGAACAAGGCTATTCAGGAAGAATTTGCCCGCATGACGAAGGAAGGCTTTTCGGCCGACGAAGTGAAAGCGGCCAAAAGTGGTTACTTGCAAAACCGGTCCGTGTCGCGCGCGCAAGATAACGTACTGTCGAGCCGCTTAGACACTTACCTGGATTTGAACCGCACGTTTGCCTGGGATGCCGAATTTGAAAAGAAGGTGCAGGCCCTAACTCCCGAGCAAGTGAACAACGCCGTGAAGAAATACCTTGATTATAATAAACTTGTATTCGTGGAAGCCGGCGACTTCGAAAAAGCGGCTAAAAAGAAAGCCGAACCCAAAACGGCGGAGCCCGCCTCTTACCAAGCCACAGCCCCGAAAAAGCCCTAGGGTTGGTCCTGCTTCGCAACTACAAACGAAAGAGCTTCCGCCTTGGCGGAAGCTCTTTCGTTTGTAACCTAGGTAGGTGGCCTGAGAGTGCCCCCATTTTTCCGGCGGCGCAGCTAGCTTGAATGATCAGCTATAATCACCCAGCGGCCTTCTATCCGGCGGAACACCAGCAGGAAATGACCTTCTAAGTCGCCGGCGGTAGGGCGCGTGAGGTGCCAGCGGCCAACCACCTGCGCGACTTCAGCGCCGAGCGGCGTGATGTGCAGGTTGGAAAACGCAAGCTGCCCCATCGCCGAAGCATCGGGGTAGTTACGCCGGTAGTTGTCGAGGGTGGGCTGCCAGCCGTAGGTGAGGCCGCGCTTGCCGATGAACACCAGCGAGTCGGAGTGCCAGTAGCCCTGCATGAAGCCCGTGACGTCGCCGCGGTTCCATGCCGCAGTTTGCGTCGCTAGCACCTGGTTGATGGCTTGCCGGCTCGCTGCTGAGCGCTGGGCTTGGACACTGGTAGCGAACAGCACCAGACTGATAACAAGTACACCTAGCTTCATGCGCATGTGGAAAAGGAAAAAGGGTTGGTTATTCGGCTACTAGCTCTCGCACGTAGGCGGTACCACCTAGCCGCCGCATGTTGCGCAGCACGCGCTGCTGCTTGGCCCGCGCCACAGGCCCTGGATTGCTGGCGCGGAAGCGCAGCGGGTTGGGCAGCACACCGGCGAGCAACGCCGCTTCGGCGGGCGTGATGCGGTCGGCAGATTTATGAAAGTAGCGCTGGGCCGCTGCCTCTACCCCAAAGGTGCAATCGCCCATTTCGGCTACGCTCAGGTACATTTCCATGATGCGGCGTTTGTTCCAAAGCAATTCGATGAGCACGGTGAAGTAGGCTTCGGCTGCTTTACGAATGTAGCTGCGCCCCTGCCACAGAAATACGTTTTTGGCTACTTGCTGCGAAATGGTGCTGCCGCCACGCAGCTTTTTACCCCCATTCAGGTTGTATTTGGCTGCCTCCAAGAGCGCGTTGCCATCGAAGCCGTGGTGGAGGAGAAAGCGCTGGTCTTCGGCCGCAATGAGGGCGAGCGGCACCTGGGGAGCTACTTCATCTAGGCGCCGAAAGCGGTAACGGATACGCCGGTCGTCCTCCTGAATACCGTAGTAGCCTTTGCCAACGGGCGCGTGGGCGCGGCGCTCCAGCATCAGGAACGTAGCCGGCGGCGACACCCACCGGTAGATCAAGACCCAGGCAATAGAAGTCAGAAACAATGCTGCCACCACTTGCAGGAGGATGCGCTGGGCAAGCTGCCAATACCGTTTAAAATCTGTTGACACTGCGAAGGAAACGAACCGTAGAAAGCGAGCCACCATGGGCTCGTGGGCAAAAGTAGCAGATTTGCTTCCGCCACTTGAGCACTGTACAGCTTTTTGCGGTACTTTTCCTGCGTCTTCTTCTCACTTATCATGCCCCGCACCCTCGCCCTGTTCCCGCTCAACCTCGTCGTTTTTCCTGGCGAAAAGCTTAACCTGCACATCTTCGAGCCCCGCTACCGTCAACTCGTGCGCGACTGCATTGAGACTGGTATCACGTTCGGGATTCCGCCCTACATCAATGAGAATGTGAGTGAGCTAGGAACGGAGGTACGCCTACTGAACGTGGAAAAAACCTACCCCAACGGCGAAATGGATATTCGCACCCAGGGAGTGAGCGTGTTCCGGATTCGCGACTTTTACCGGCAGGCACCCGGCAAGCTGTACGCAGCTGCCCGCATCGAAGAAATTACCGACGATACCACCGAAGATGCCTTGCTTAAGCCGCGCATCACGGAATACGTGCGCCAGCTCTACGAAGCCTTAGGCTTGCGGCGGCTCTTCCTCGACCTAGCTCCTAACTACCGGATTTATGAAATTGCCCACCACCTAGGTTTCACCCAGGAGCAAGAGTACCAGCTTCTAGCGGCGACAAGCGAAAGTGAGCGGCAAGAGATTGTACTAGAGCACTTGGAAAGCATTCTGCCGGTGGTAGTAGAAACGGAGCGCCTGAAGGAACGCGTCCGTCTGAATGGCCACTTCAAAAACCTAACACCTCCTAATTTTTAAGAGCTAGCCCAGGGGCTCTCCGAAGAATTAGGCAAGTTGATAGCAGTGTTGGCGGCAGCTTCGTATAAGAGGTAAAAGCCTACTGCGTTGCCTAGCTATCTTTTTTATTTACTGCTACTTCCCTTCGGGGTGCTGGTACTGTGGCTCGCGTACAACTACGCGCAGGAGCGGCGCTACCGGCGTCAGCCATACGTGGCACCTAGCCTGCGCGACTGGGCAGACCGCCACCCCGCTCCCAACCTAGCCCTGCGCCACCGCATTGCGTTGGTGGGCGACCTAGGTGCCGTGGCTACTAATGGCACTGATCCTGTGCTCAACCTTTTGCAAGCCTGGCTTCGGGAAGCCGACGCGGCCAGTACCGTCGTGCTGCTCGGTGATAATGTGTACCCAACGGGGTTGCCTGCCGAAGATGCTCCCGGCCGAGCTGCGGCCGAACACCGCCTAAACGTTCAGCTGGATACGCTACGCAATTACGCTGGCCGCATCGTTTACCTGAGCGGCAACCATGACTGGAACAAAGGTCGCCGCGACGGTTATCAGTACTTGCTGCGACAAGAAGCGTATGTACGCCAGCATCTGCCTACTGCTCACTACCTACCCCCAAATGGTTGCCCTGGCCCTGTCACGCTACAACTCGCTGACAACCTGCTACTAGTGGTGCTCAATACGCAGTGGTGGGTGCAACACGGGCCTCGCCCCCTCGGTGACCTGCACGGTTGCACCGCCTCCGATTCGAAAACGCCGTTCCAGCAGTTGCACAAGATCCTGGAGCAGAACCGCCACCAACAGATTGTGGTAGCAGGGCATCATCCGCTGTACTCCAACGCCCTGCACGGGGGCAAGTTCACGGCTAAGCAGCACGTTTTTCCGCTCACTACGGTCTACAAGAAAGCCTACGTTCCGCTGCCAATTATTGGCTCGCTGTTGCCGCTCTACCGCAAAGTGGTCGGCGCCGAAGAGGATATGGCCCACCCCCGCTACCGCAAAATGCGGCGACGACTTTTAAAGGTGCTGCAGCAGTTTCCGAACATTATCTATGCGGCTGGCCACGACCATAACTTGCAGTATTTTCACTACAAAAATGGTCATTATCTAGTGAGTGGCTCAGGCAGCAAAACGGCCTTTGTGCAGAAAGGCGGCCGCGCCACCTTCATCCACGAACACAAAGGCTTTTTCGGGCTCGACTTTTACCAAAACGGGGAAGTGTGGCTACGCACCCTAGAACCAACGGATGCTACCACCCCGAGCCCCGAAGTATTTCGCCAACAGCTCGTTGGGGCAGCTGCTACCACTACTGTTCCTCCGGCTGTGGCACGGGCGTCAGCACCCGCAGGCTCCGCGGATGTATAACGACGTCGATAGGCGTAGGTAGCTCAATGGGTTCCCCGTCAACCTGTGCGAGTACCTGCTGTTGCCCCGGCACCGAGATGCTCGCGCGCCGACAACGCATGCGGCGCGTGTACGCGGAGGCATCGAACGCATTGGTATACAACTGGTACAAAATACCGATTCCGGCCGTTACCGGAAATGGCTCGATGAGGCAAACTTCGAACTCGCCGTCATCCAAGTCACTATCGGGGTTGATTACCACATTGCTGCCGAAGGTGTTTGCATTGGCAATGGTCAGCATAAAGGCCGGGCCTTCGTACGTTTCGCGGTCGGTTTCGATACGATAGGTGCACGGCTCGTAGTTCATGTATTCCTGCATGGCAATACGGATGTACGCGCCCGGCCCGCGGGTGTCACCGCTGCAAAACCGCTCCACGACCAGCGCATTGAAACCTAGGTCGGCGAGGTGGGCGGAGAAGTGCCCACCCACTTCCATTGTATCAATTTCGCGTACCTGGTAGTCCCAAATCAGTTGGCGTGCCTCCTCCAACTCTTGCGGAATACCTAGGTCCTTCGAAAGGCCATTACCCGAACCTAGGGGCAGTATCCCCAACAACAGGTCGTTGTCGAGTAAGGCCTCGGCGACGAGCTTCACGGTGCCGTCACCGCCCGCCGCAAATACCGCATCATAGGTCTGCTCGGCCAGATGAGTGCGCAGCTTGTGCAGGTCGTCTTCGCCAGTCGTGTGGAAGAAAGCAGCTGAGCGGCCCCGCTCCGTGCAAAAAGCAGTGAGCTGGTCTTCTAGGTCGCCTTTATCGATGTCGCCCGAAACGGGGTTTAACACGAAAAGCAGTCGGCGCAAAATGGTATTTTGGGGCATACTGGTGCTAGTGAAAATAATGAGCGTACGCTAGGTAAGCTAGCTCGTCAGATTAAACGCAACGTGGCCGAAAGTTTCTCCCGGCCACGTGCATTCTTTTCTTTCTAATCGTCTGGTTTACTGCTTTAGTCCTGCTGGCACGCCGCCAGGATAATCGGCAGCAATTTCTCTCTGCAGCTCCTGGATGCGGTTGCCTGGATTGGGGTGCGTGCTCAGGAATTCGGGGGTTCGGCCGCTGCCTCCTTCCCGCTGCAACACTTCCATTACTTTAATCATAGACCGTGGATCGTAGCCAGCCGGCACCGTGAAGTCGACGGCTAGCTTATCGGCTTCTAGCTCGTCTTGCCGGCCGTAGCGTAGGTTGAGCAACTTAGCGACCATTGCGGCTACCGCGGCGTTAGCTATCGTGCCGGGCCGGTCGGGGTCGTAGCTGGCAATAGCGGCGGCCCCCGTCAGGCCTTGCGTGAGCTGCGACTTAGCAACTTGCTCGGCGGAATGCCGGCCTACTACGTGTCCAATTTCGTGCGCCAGTACGCCGGCCACTTCCCCTTCCGAGCTTAGCTTTTTGAGCAGCCCTGCCGTGATAAACACTTGCCCACCTGGTAGAGCGAAGGCGTTGATCGTGTTTTCATCGGCTAGCAAGTGAAACTGAAATTTGTAGGGCGTCTGGCCCGCTTTGGTGCTTTGCACCACTTTTTGCCCGATGCGCTCTACGGCTGCGCCAGCGGCTTTGTCGGGATGAATACCGCCGTATTGCTGAGCCATTTCGGGCGCCGCCTGCAAGCCCAGTGCAATTTCTTGGGTGGGCGACATAGAGACGTGCTGCACTTCACCGGTCACTTCATTTTTGGAGCGGTTGCAGTAATAGGTGGCGAAAGAGAAGGCGGCCATCACCAACGCAATCAAATAGCGAAGATTTCCTCTCATGGTAAAAGAGACATTAAAATGGGGAACAGGGAGAGACAAAACAGCTTGTATAGGGCTGTCGGGCTTGTAACGCGCCTCCGCAAGTAGGGTTGCCTTGCATTTAAGGCAGCCAAAATATGAAAGTTCACGTATTAGACTTAGTTAATATTACACCTACCCTCTCCCCTTTCTCTTCTCCAACTCAACTCCTTCATCATGAATCAGAAACGCACCTTCGGTTCTTTACTCACCCTTCTCGGCATCCTTGGCATTATCTACGGCGCGCTCGGCTTTATGCAAATCGCCGGCCTAGGTCTGAGCAAGATGAACTCGCTCGTCCCCTTTGCCGTGGGCCTGATTTTCTTCTTTGCTGGCATCAACCTCGTCAAGACTACCAGCGACCGAGCCTAGCCTCTAGCCAAGCTCGACGGCTTCGGGCCCGCACTGTTGGCGCGTGCACATCTTGGTCAGTCAACCTACTTCCTGCCTTGCAGCTCAACCAGCTTCGGTCCGGTGGATCGAAGCTGGTTTTATGCTCGCTCTGCTCTTCATTTTCAACAGTCTACCTGCACTAGCCAAGCTTCATCACTTTTTAACATTGGTAAAAAGAAACGCCAGGCTAGCCCCCGACCTTTGCCGCTGTACATTTCTGTTTTGCTATGCATTGGTTGTTTTTAGTACTGGCTGGGTTAGCCGAAGTTGGCTTTGCCTTCTGCTTAGGGAAGGCCAAATTGGCTACTGACTCGCAGGCAGTGTGGTGGTACGTGGCCTTCGTAAGCTTCGCCGCGTTGAGCTTTTATCTACTCAACCTCAGCTTGGTGCAAGTGCCACTGGGCACCGCATACGCGGTCTGGACGGGCATTGGGGCGGCTGGTGCCGCCGTAGTAGGCGTCTTGGCCTTTGGCGACCCGCTAACCGGACCGCGCTTGTTCTTCCTAATTACCCTAATTGGCTCCGTCTTAGGCTTAAAGGCTGTTTCCCATTAGGTGGCTTGCCCTTTTTTCAACTGTGCGCGCACGCGGCTTAAGGTGACCTGGGTAATACCTAGGTAAGAGGCAATGTGCCCCAGCGGCACCCGTTGCAGTAGATGCGGACTCTGCAACAGCAGGTCGGCGTAGCGCTCTGCGGCGGTGCGAAACTGACGGGCTATGAGCTGTTGCTCGGTTTGTAGCCACACCCGCTCTACCATAGCTCGTCCCCAATTAGCTAGGTGCACATCCGTTTGATACAGCTGCCGGAGTGCGTGCATATTAAGGCGAAACAGGCCGCTATCTTCCAGCAGTTCGATGATTTCATAGCTCACAGCTTGCTCAGTGTAGCTGCGTATCGAGACGATTACGGCGCCTTCGTCGGAAAACCAAAAGGTAACTTCCCGATCTGCTCGCTGGGCGTAAGCGCGGGCAAGGCCATGCTGCAACACGTAAATGTGCTGGGCTACTTGATCGTCCCGGAACAGGCGGGTGCCCTTCGGCAATTCTATGTACTCCGCCAAAGCCAAGATCTTCGCCAGCGAGGTACCTGGCAGCGGATACGTGGTTTGTAGAATGTCAGTTAAGGTCATACGCAGGTGTACTGTAGCAGCAGCTTCCTTAATCACAATAATAGTTCGCATAACGATGGAACCCGTCATCACCCGCAAAGTCGGTCCGCAAGACGTAGCTCAGCTGCAACAGATTGGCCGACAGACCTTTTTTGAAACGTTTGCCGCCAGCAACTCTGAGGAGAACATGCGTACCTATTTGGCCGAAGGGTTTTCTGCCGAAAAGCTGCTGACCGAGCTGCAAAATCCCAATTCGGTCTTCTACTTCGCCGAACTAAACAACGCTGTTATTGGGTACCTGAAAGTAAACACTGGGTCGGCCCAAACGGAGCGACAAGAAGGCAACGCGCTGGAAATTGAGCGGATTTACGTGCTACAAGCTTATCACGGCCAGAAAGTCGCACAAGCATTATATGACCAGGCAATGCAGCTAGCCACAGCCGCCCAGGCTGATTATGTGTGGCTAGGAGTGTGGGAGGAGAATCCGCGCGCAATCCGCTTCTATCAGAAAAACGGTTTTATCGCGTTCGACCAGCACGTATTCAAGCTAGGTGATGATGAGCAAACTGACATCCTGATGAAAAAGCCTTTAGCAGAGCGCTTGTAGCGTTTCGAACGGTGAATCTAGGCTACTAGCTAGGTCCAACGAGCCCAAACGTTACGCAAGTCACCAAAAAACAAAACGCTCCGAGCTTTGGGCCGGAGCGTTTATAAGAACGTTGAGTGTACTTAACGAAGTCGTGCTTTAGCTCACGGGCATGCCCTTGCTGCGCGCGAAACCGAGCAACGCGCCGTCAAGCTGAAGCCAATCGGAGTTATAACCAGCATTGGCTGGCCCGTGAATATAGATAGCGCTGCCCCCTTTAATGACCTTGATTATCTCGGAACTGAGGTTGGTAGGCAAAGCTGGGCAGCCTTGGCTCCGGCCGAGGCGGCCGTGCTGCTGCACAAAGGCTTCGCTTACATATTCGGCGCCGTGTACCACAATGGAGCGGTCGTGCGCGTTGGTATTATAGCTCGGATCAAGGCCGTGCAGCTTCAACGACAGGCCGTGCTTGCCCTGGTACGTGCGGCCCGTACGGTAAAAACCTAGGCTGCTCATCTCGGAGCCCTCTACGTTGGAAAACTTCTCGGCAAACTCTTCGCCCGTGTTCTTACCATGCGCCACCAAGGTATTAAACAGCAGGTGCTGCCGCTGCAAGTCAATCACCCACAGGCGTTTCGTGCGGCTGGAGCGACTAAAATCAATGACCGTCAGCACTTGTTTATCAGCCGATACGGCTCCCTGGCGCTGCAAGCTATAGTACCCGAGCAACGCTTCCCGAAATACGGTGAGCGGCAGCCCCGTCGCTATCAAGTTTGCCTGTACGTACGTAAGTGCCGCGTTTTGCTCGAAAGCAGCTAGGTACATCGCACGGCGCGTAGCATCG
This sequence comes from Hymenobacter crusticola, assembly GCF_002154225.1. Taxonomy (GTDB): domain Bacteria; phylum Bacteroidota; class Bacteroidia; order Cytophagales; family Hymenobacteraceae; genus Hymenobacter; species Hymenobacter crusticola. The sequence continues at coordinate 236,404 of NZ_MTSE01000003.1, read as the reverse complement.
GTGATAATGGGGACACCGGCTGCTTTAGGCGCCCGGTGCAGGGCAGCGGCGCTAGGAGCGGCACTCACTGGCAGCAAGAAGGTGCTGCAGAAAAGCAAGAAGCTGGCAATCGTAATCGGAGCTTTAGTCATTGGCTACAGGTAGGTCAACGGGGCAGTGAATGAGTCGAAAACGGTGTACCACAGGGGCGGCCATTACAAATCTAGTACTTTCGTCTTACTTACGCCCTAAAAAATCGCGTACCATTTCCTCAACGTCAGCGGCGGCTGACTCCCCCGTATGCTTGCTCGTCGTTCTTGTAGTTGCCTGCCACTTAGCCTTTTCCTCTCTGCCACGACGCTGCTTTTGGCGGCGTGCGGCCACTCTCTGCCTGATTTTCCCGACTTCGACGCGGCTACTTGGCGGCGCGATTCCTTTGGGTGTCAAAAGCAGCGGGCTCGCTTGCTACCTATTCTCGAAAAGCACCGCGCCGAGCTGTTTGGGGCCCGCACCAACGCTATTGATGCTTTCCTAGGCCGCCCCGATGGTGCCGAGCTCGACGAGCAAACCGAGAAGACTTATTTCTACTACATCGAGCCGGGGCCGCAGTGCGAGCGAGGGCACGCTCGTTCGGCTGCCAACAAGCTGCTAATTCACTTTGGCGCTACTGGCACAGTTACCGAGATTCGGTACGAGCGCCCTTTGAAGTAACCCAGGTTTTAGTGTCCCTTCTCGTCACGACAAAGCAAAAGGCGCTGCCGATAACTCGACAGCGCCTTTTGGTTGGGAGAGAGTACTGAGGGGCTAGCCTACCCCGTTTTCTTTGGAAGCGGTCTTGCTAGGCTTCGTGTCGCGCAAAAACTCGTCATGGTAAAGGCTCAACTGATTAGGGGTCAGAATGCGGCTGCACTCGGCTTCGTACTGACCTTCCAGCTCGTTGAGCTTTGCATTGCGCTTGATGATATCGGTATACTGCCACTCAATTTCCTCAATAGCAGTCAGTTTGGTCTGGTTTACCGCCCGGAGCTGCACGTATTGGCCTTCATTGAGGTGCAGTTTGTTGGCCATCTGCCGCGTTAGGGCGTCTACCGTTTCGGCGGGAGGTGCACTCGAAACCGCCCGTTCCGCACGCCAATCGTTCATTTGAGCTGCCGCCGAGCTTACCAAGGCAACTAGTAAAGCAAGAGTAAGAAAGAGCGCTTTCATGAAGGTGTGAACTAAGAGGGAATCAGTAGCTGTTGGCCGCACTGCTCAAAAACCAGGCAAAACTTGCCGTTCAGCTTTCTCGCGTGCTTTATATAATACAAACTTATATTACATATGTTTAATAAGCAAATAAGTACAGTGCTTTTTTACAGATTATATTCATACAATTTATAAATATATTCCACAAATAGCCTTTAGACGTAAAAAAGCCAGTTCTGAGGTAGAACTGGCTTTCAAGCATGCGGGAACGTGAAGCTTATTCGATGCCCTCGATGGGCTTATGGTCGGGGCTCTTGAAATATTGCATGGCCACCAATGAAATAATGACACCGCCGAGGGTACCCATTAGGATAATGGCCAGGAAAGCCATCAGGGCCGACAAATCGTAGCCAAACAAGTCACGCGCGTGGCTAAGATCTAGTAGGTTGGGCCGGATGGCACTCATAATAATAAAGAAGAACCCTAGCACGATGCTGGCCACCATAGCCGTAACTGCACCGGTGCCCATGCCCTGCAGGTAAGCGAGCCGGCCATCTTTCGAACGCTTGAAGTTGGCAATGGCCATTGCAATACCGGCCGAGATAATAACCAGGTTGAAGCCGCCTGCTTCGAGCCGGTCGAAGAAACCAGCAAAGACAGCAATCAGGGTGTACACGATCATCGCACCAGCGGTGAGAAGACCGTAGCGGAAACCATTTCTTTCGGGGGTAAGTTGAGCGTCGCTCATAGCAGATCAGGAAAAGTTTTGGTAGTGGATCAAAAGGAGCATGGCGGAACTGCCTTGCAACTATTCTGTGTTAGATAACACCCAGAGCAGCGGGCATTTCCACTTTGGTTTTTCTATACTCTTTTCTGCATGCTGATGTTGTCCAGGCTGACGTATTTTTTTGTGATGGCAGCACACAACCGCGCTTTTTGCAAAATCAAGCTCCTGAGAATGAGCCCTCAAGTTTTCTAAAAAGTTTGCTTTTCCTGGCTTTACTCGGCTCTGGTTAGCTGCCACCCATGGCATTTTGCGTATTTTTGCGCGCCACGACAGCTAGGTTCACTTCCTTATAACTAGTTGACATCTCGTTTCCCCGCATTTTTCTGCTATGATCAGCACCTCCAACGTGAGTCTGCGCTATGGTAAGCGCGTTTTGTTTGAAGACGTTACGATTAAATTTCTGCCCGGCAACGTGTACGGCCTCATCGGGGCCAACGGTGCCGGCAAGTCAACTTTCCTGAAGATTCTATCAGGTGAGATTGAAGCCAACACGGGTTCCGTGGATATGCCGAAGGGCGCTCGCCTTTCGGTTTTGAAGCAGAACCAGTTTGAGTACGACAACTACCCAGTGCTCCAGACCGTGATTATGGGCCATACGCGCCTGTGGAAGGTAATGGAGGAAAAGGACGCCATCTACGCCAAGCCCGATTTCTCGGACGCGGACGGTGAGCGGGCTGCGGAGCTAGAAGGCGAATTTGCTGACTTAGAGGGCTGGAATGCCGACTACGAAGCTGCTGAGCTGCTAAGTGGCCTAGGCATTGGCGAAGACAAGCACTACACTCTGATGGCCGACCTCGGTACCTCCGACAAGGTTCGGGTGCTGCTGGCGCAGGCCCTGTTTGGCAACCCCGACGTGCTGCTGCTCGACGAGCCTACCAACGGTCTCGACGCCGAAACCGTGTTGTGGTTGGAGAACTTCCTTGACTCGTTCCAAAACACGGTAATCGTGGTGAGCCACGACCGCCACTTCCTCGATGCGGTGTGTAACTACATGGCCGACCTCGATTTTTCGAAAATCACGATGTATCCCGGCAACTACTCGTTCTGGTACGAGTCGTCGCAGCTGGCTTTACGTCAGCGCCAGGAGGTCAACAAAAAGACTGAAGACAAGCGGAAAGAACTGGAAGAGTTTGTTCGCCGCTTCTCGGCCAACGCTTCTAAATCGAAGCAGGCTACTTCGCGCCAGAAGCTACTGCAAAAGCTGACGCTGGAGGAGATTAAGCCTTCGTCGCGCAAGTACCCATACATCGCCTTCAAGGCGGAGCGCGAAGCGGGCAACCAGTTGCTGACGGTGGAGAACCTAGCTGCCTCGGTAGATGGCCATCCTATCTTCCGCAATGTGTCGTTCTCGCTGGACAAAGGTGACAAAATAGCCATCGTAGGCCGCGACGACCGGGCTGCTTCCCTCCTCTTCGATATTCTGTTCGAGCAGATTAAAGCCGAGAAAGGCTCCTTTAAGTGGGGCACCACCATCACGCCTAGCTATTTCCCGAAGGAAAACTCTGAGTTCTTCGATACTGACCTGAACCTAGTAGATTGGCTGCGGCAGTACTCCACGGAAAAGGACGAAAGCTTTATTCGTGGCTTCCTAGGCCGGATGCTGTTTTCGGGCGAGGAGTCGCAGAAGAAGTCCAACGTGCTGAGTGGAGGTGAGAAAGTGCGCTGCATGCTTTCCAAGATGATGATGGAAGCCGGCAACGTGCTCGTGCTCGACGACCCGACGAACCACCTGGATCTAGAAAGCATCCAAGCGCTGAACAACTCACTTCGCGACTTTAGCGGCACGCTCATCTTCGCTTCACACGACTTGCAGTTTATTGACACTGTGGCGAATCGCATCATTGAGCTTACGCCGGAAGGCATCCTGGATCGACGGATGACGTACGAAGAATACCTAGCTGATGAGCAAATAAAAGCGCAACGCCAGCGCATGTACCAACTCGTGTCATAAGCACGTTGTAGCTGTCTATGAAACGTCTTCTTTCTGTGCTAGCCCTTGCGGGGGCTAGCCTGCTAGCAGCTCCGGGGGCGGCTCTAGCTCAAACGGACACTACCTCCACGAAGCCCCAATTAAATACGGCACCTCCCGGTGCCAAACCGCAGCTGAACACGGCGCCTCCGGGCAGCACGGCTCCTTCTTATCCTTCATACGAGAAAAAGGCGCCGCGTCCGGCCGTGCCCGTACCAGTTCCGCCGCCCATCGACGAGCCGCTGCCTTCGCAGCAAACGCGCCCCTCCAAAGACAACCCTTCGGGGTTGAGCTTTCCGAAAGGCACGTCTTCTGCTGAGCAACCGAAGCCAGTGTACAAATACTTTGTATACAGCAACTTTGGCTTGGGCTACAACAGCTACTACGGATACGGGCAGTTCAGCGCCAGCATTGCGCCGGCCATTGGCTACCGCGTCACTGATAAACTATCATTCGGGCCAGGCATTACGTACGCCTACAATAACTACTCGTACGCAGCTGGATACCTTGGTCCTAACTCGCCTAAGATCAACGGTGGCTTTAGTAACCTAGGCTTCAAGTTCTTTGGTCAGTACATGGTTTATAACCAGTTCTTTATCCATGCTGAGTATGAGGTAACCCAGGCCCAACTGCCGGTGGTAGATCAGAATGGTTTTCCTGTCTTGGATCAAAGAGGCAACCTCTTTAAATACAAGACCACCGTTTATACACCGCTGGCAGGTGTAGGCTACCGGCAGCAGTTCAGTGATCGAGCCGCCGCCGACATTGTACTCCTGTACAACTTCAACGACGGTTATCAGGATATTTATGGTCAGCCCGTCATTCGCTTTAGCTTCTTGTACAACCTAGGCAAATAGCCCTAGCCCTGTAGCAAAGGCACAAAAAAAGGAGCTACCCTTATGGGGTAGCTCCTTTTTGTTTTTCAGATAGTAGCATCAAACTGATGCATCAGCTTTGAGCAGAGGGCTAGGTTATACCGTGCCGCCGCGAATCAAGCGCAGCACAATAGCGATAATAGCCAGCACGAGTAGAATGTGGATTAGGTTGCCGCTGGCAATGCCAGTGCCTAATACGCCAAAGAAGCCCAGCGCCCAGATGATGATGAGAATGACGGCGATGATATACAGCAAATTACCCATGGTGTTTGGAAGTGTTTGATGATGGAAAGGGGGAGAGAAACCTTTCGCCTCATACCAAGTTGCTCCTCACAGAAGCGCTTAGTGCGACGATTTGATGGTTTGTACGCTACGGTATTTCAAAAGGATATAGTTGGATTAAATTATTATCGTTGTAAAGCCCTCTTTTCCTTTTAAAAACCCGTTTGCAGCTTATACAAGCCGTTTTTCGCGGATACGTTTTTTTATTGGCTTCGGATTTTGAGACCCTAATTTCGCACGTATCCGCAGACGAGTTTTCGTCTTAGCTTTGCTGCTAGTACCACCCCGCGCACGCAAGTGCGGCTATAGTTCCACCCAAATTTCTTCTCACATGTTTAACGTCGCCGTCATTGGCTCCGGTACCATGGGCAATGGTATTGCCCACGTTTTCGCGCAGCACGGCTTTCCCGTCGCCCTCATCGACATCAACCAGCCGGCCCTGGATAAGGCGCTCGGCACTATCGGCAAAAACCTCGACCGTCAAGTAACCAAAGGCAGCCTCACCGCCGACGATAAAGCCGCTACGCTCGGCCGCCTTACCCCCTACACCACCCTAGCCGACGGCGTGCGCAACGCACAACTGGTCGTGGAGGCCGCCACCGAGAATATTGACCTGAAGCTCAAGATCTTCCGCGACCTAGATCAGCACGCGCCCCAAGACGCCATCCTAGCTTCCAACACGTCCTCTATTTCTATCACGCAGATTGCGGCCGTTACGCAACGGCCGGCGCAAGTCATCGGCATGCACTTCATGAACCCGGTGCCGGTGATGCAGCTCGTGGAAGTCATTCGCGGCTACGCTACCTCCGACGCCGTGACGACCCAGGTGATGGACCTAGCCCGGCAGCTCAGCAAAACGCCGGTGGAGGTGAATGACTACCCCGGCTTCGTGGCCAACCGCATTCTGATGCCCATGATCAACGAGGCCATTTACACCTTGTTTGAGGGCGTGGCGGGCGTGGCCGAAATTGATACGGTGATGAAGCTAGGCATGGCTCATCCCATGGGCCCCTTGCAGCTCGCCGACTTCATCGGGCTAGACGTGTGTCTCGCTATTTTAAAAGTTTTACACGAAGGATTGGGCAACCCTAAATACGCACCCTGCCCTTTACTCGTAAATATGGTCGCGGCGGGTCGTTTGGGTGTGAAGTCAGGAGAAGGCTTCTACTCCTGGGGGCACGGCACGAAGGACTTGGTGCTGGCTGAGCGGTTCCGCAAGTAGTCGTTTGTTAGTCGGATGCTGACGCATCGGGCAGGCAAGCACCTTGGGGTTGATGATAAGAATCTGACGCCTCGAACCTTAGCCCGAATACCCGTTCATAGTTGAGCTTTTTAAACTTTTTCGCCTGAAATATCCTTGTATTCGTATGGTAAAGCTTTTAATGGCCATGCTGCTGACGCTCGGCCTTTCATCGGTCAGTTTCGCACAGGGTAAGGCTGTCACTAAACCTGTAACCTCAACTAAGAACATGGAATTAGCAACATTCGGTGCCGGCTGCTTCTGGTGCACAGAAGCCGTTTTTCAGGATCTAGAAGGCGTCGAGAAAGTAGAATCGGGCTACGCCGGTGGGCGCATCGCCAACCCTACGTATAAGGAAGTATGCTCGGGGCTCACGGGCCACGCCGAGGTGATCAACATCACTTACGACCCAAGCAAAATCAGCTTCGAGGAGTTGCTGGAAGTGTTCTGGAAAACCCACGACCCCACCACACTCAACCGCCAGGGCAACGACGTAGGTACTCAGTATCGCTCGGTAGTGTACTACCACAACGACGAGCAGAAACGCCTCACCGAGGAATATAAGAAGAAGCTCAACGACGCTCACGCTTTCCCGAACCCCGTTGTGACGGAAATCACCGCCGCTCCTACCTTCTACAAGGCCGAAAACTACCACCAGGACTACTATAACCTGAACGGCACCCAGCCTTACTGCCAGTTTGTAGTGAAGCCCAAAGTGGATAAAGTACGCGCCGTGTTTGGCGACAAGCTGAAAAAGTCGGCTACCGCAGCGAAGTAATCTGAACCACGGATTCGGTCGGATTTTTCGGATTCCACGGATTTTGTGGACGATTGAATAACAAAGAGGCCACCCGTTTGGGTGGCCTCTTTTGTTTAGGTTTGTTGGCTAGCTTTTTCGGGCGGCTAGCTTTTTATCGTGCCCGCGGTGGGTGGCCTCGAAGATGAGCGGGAAGATGAATAGCGTCAGGACGGTGGAGGTTACCAGGCCGCCGATGACGACGATGGCCAGGGGCTTTTGCGTTTGAGAGCCAATACCAGTGCTGAGGGCAGCCGGAAACAAGCCAATGGCGGCCATCATGGCGGTCATGAGCACGGGGCGAATCCGACTCGTGACGCCTTCGTAGATGGCCGTATCGAGTGGTAGCTTCTTGAGCAGGTTCTGTTTGAAGACGGTAATGAGAATTACGCCGTCCTGGATACAGATACCAAACAAAGCAATAAAGCCAATGCCCGCCGAAATGCTGAAGTTGGTGTCGGTGAGGAGTAGCGCCGCAATGCCGCCGGTGATGGCGAAGGGCACGTTCAGCAGTACCAGTCCGGCATCCTTCATATTACCGAACAGCACAAACAGAATAAAGAAAATCAGCAGGAGCGAGATGGGCACTACCTGCGCCAAGCGCTGGGTGGCACGCTGCTGGTTTTCGAAGTCGCCGGCCCAAGAGTAGGAATAGCCTCGGGGTAGCGGCACGGCCCCGTTTACCTTGGCCTGCGCTTCCTCGATGGTGCTGCCCATGTCGCGGCCGCGCACCGAGAACTTGACGGCAATAAAGCGCTCCGTGTTGTCGCGGAAGATGAGCGAAGGCCCGGTGAGCGTGCTGATGGTCGCAATTTCGCGCAGCGGGATCTTCGTATCATTCATCGTTGGCACCATCAGGCGGCCGATTTCCTCCTCGGTTTTGCGAAACTCGGGCAGGTAGCGCACCCGGATGCTGAAGCGCCGCTCGCCGTCGTAGAACTGCGAGGCCTCTTTCCCCCCAATGGCCATTTCGACCACGGCGTTGGCGTCGGCGGGGCTTACGCCGTAGCGGGCCATGCGCCGCTCGCTCAGGTCGATGCGCAACTCGGGCTGGCCCACGGCGTGCACAATACCTAGGTCGGCAATGCCTTCCACGGTGCTGAGCTCTTTGTACACGGCATCGGCTTTCTGCTCCAGAAAATTAAGGTCGTCGCCGAAGACTTTTACTGCAATGGAGCCCTTAACCCCCGATACAGCCTCCTCCACGTTATCCTGAATGGGCTGCGAGAAGTTGAACACCACACTTGGGAACACACTCAGCGCCCGCTGCATACTATCGATAAGGGCAGCGCGGTAAACCGGGTTCTTCATTTCCGGCGTGTGCTTGGTATCTACGTGAAACTCCACGTTGTAGAAGCCCGTCGGGTCGGTGCCGTCGTTGGGGCGCCCGGTTTGGCTCATCACCTGCTTTACTTGCCGAAACGAAAGCAGCTTTTCGCGCATTTGGTTGCTCATCGCCACCGATTTATCCAGCGAAATGCTCATGGGCAGCGAAGCACGCACGTAGAGCGAGCCTTCGTCGAGCTGGGGCAAAAATTCGGAACCTAACAATCGGAAGGCGCCGATGCCTACCACCAGCCACACGCCCGCCACCAGCAGGCTGATGGCCTTGTTGCGGTACACCCGGCGGAAAATGAACAACGAACCCCGCGTGACGAAATCCACGAAGTAGTTGTGCTTCTCGCGCACGTTCTTCTTCAGCATAATGCTGGCCAGCACCGGCACCAGCGTCAGCGTGAAAATCAGGGCGCCGAGCAGGGCAAAACCTAGGGTCCAGGCCAGCGGCGAGAACATTTTGCCTTCCACCTTCTCGAAGGAAAAAATGGGCAGCAAAGCGGTGATAATGATGAGCTTGGCGGTGAAAATGGTTTTACCCATCTCAGTGCCGGTCTTGCGAATGAGGCCTAGCTTGGCGAGCTTGTTGAACTTCTCCATGCCCACCTTGTGCGCCTTATGGTCGAGGGCGACAAAGAGCCCTTCCACCATCACCACGGCCCCGTCCACGATAATGCCGAAGTCGATAGCGCCCATACTTAGCAGGTTGGCACTCATCCCCTTCAGTCGCAGGCAGATAAAGGCAAACAGCAGCGCCAACGGAATCACCACCGACACGGTGAGGGTCGTACGCCAGTCGGCCATGAATAGGAACACGACCACCGTCACCAGCAGAATACCCTCCATCAGGTTGTGCAGCACGGTATCGGTGGCGAAGTTGATGAGCACTTCGCGGTCGTAGAACAGCTTGATCTTGACGTCGCCGGGCAGAATCTTTTCGTTGAGCTCGGTGATTTTGGTTTTGATCCGGGCAATGACCTCCGACGGGTTTTCGCCCTTGCGCATCACCACAATGCCTTCCACCACGTCGTTGTGGTGGTCGAGGCCCACCTGACCTAGGCGGGGCAGCGCCGACTCGTGCACCTCGGCCACGTTGCGCACCAGCAGCGGCGTGCCGTTGATGTTCTTGATGATGATGTTGCTGATGTCGTCGAGCTTGGTGAGCAGGCTGATGCCGCGCACCACGTAGGCCTCGCCGTTTTTCTCAATCACGTCGCCGCCCACGTTGATGTTGGAGCGCGACACGGCCTCGTACACGTCCAGGGGCGTGATGTCGTAGGCTTGCAGGCGCCGCGGGTTGATGCTCAGCTCGAAGCTCTTGACCTCGCCGCCGAAGCTGTTCACGTCGGCCACGCCGGCTACGGCTTTCAGACGGCGCTCAATTACCCAGTCCTGCAAGGTTTTCAGCTCGCGCACGTCGCGGGTTTTGCTCGTGAGCGTGTAGCGGAAGATTTCGCCGGTCGGGCCGTAGGGCGGCTGCACTTCGGGCTCGACGCCCTCGGGCAGGGCGGCGCCCGGTAGCAGGTTGTTCACCTGCACCCGGGCGTAGGCATCATCTACGTCGTCGTCGAAGATGACCTTCACCACCGACAGCCCAAAGAGCGTGGTGGAGCGGATGTTGTTCTTTTTCTGGGCCGGGTTGAGGGCTACCTCGATGGGCAAGGTGATGAACTTCTCAATCTCCTCAGCCGAGCGGCCCGGCCACTGCGTGATGATGGTCACCTGCGTGTTCGTTACGTCCGGAAACGCATCGATGGCCGTGTGCTTATAGCTGTACACACCCGCGATAATCGCCAGCCCCGTGCAGAAAAACACGAAGTAGCGGTTGCGCAGCGAGAAACCTAGGATACCTTGAATGAACTTATGCATATGTGAGGGCTAAACAGGGCGCCAGAACTGGAAAGCAAAGGCTATAGGGTGGCTTCCCTCCTAGTAGTGAGGAGGATAGCTGGGAGCCATGAAACTCGAGGGAGCGGCAAGCATTAGTGCCAGGAACCAGAAGCTGAGCTGAATAATGTGCTCCTTTCCTCCCTTCTCAAAAAGGAGCCTAGCTAGCTTCTGGCCCTGGACTTTGTATCAGGGTCTCCCGTAGGAGGCCTAGGCTATTTATTCAGCGCGTGGTAGAGCAGCAGCGGGTTGTTGCTCACGACCCGCTCACCGGGCTTCAGCCCCGTGCGGATGTAGGTGACGCCATTGGCGCTGGTACCGGGCGTCACGGGCCGGGTTTCGATGTTGTTGCGGTCGTGGAAGACCAAGATGAAATTGCGGCTGCGCTCAAACACCAGCGCCGACGAGGGCACGCTCAGCATCACCGAGTCGGTGAGGGACGTGACGGTCACGTTGGCAAACATCTCGGGCTTAAGCCGATTTTCGGGGTTCGCCAAACGAATGCGCACGCGCATAACTTTGCTTTCGGGGTCGAGGGCGCTGTAGGTGTTGTCAATTTTGCCTTGGTACACCTTGCCAGGAAAAGCGAGGGTGGTGATGGTGGCCGCTTGGCCGGGCTGCACGCGGGCAATGTCGTCTTCGAATACGCTAGCCGTCACCCACACCGATTTCAGGTCCGAGATGGTGAACATGGTTTGGTCGTTGTCGGGGCGGATAAGGGTGCGCGGGTTCACCGCTTTTTCCACCACAAAGCCCGCTTCGGGCGCTTTCACTTGGTAGCGAGCCGCATTACTGCCGCCGCGCGTGCCGTAGATGCTGCCCACTGCCCGGTTGCGCTGCACCTCAGCACGGGCTTTGAGCACTTCCTGCTTGGCTTCTTCATACTCGCGCTCCGATGCTAGGCCACCTTGGTAAAGCTCCTTGGTGCTGGCCAGCGCCCGCTCAGCCGTGGCCAGCGTCGCGTTGGCCGCCGCCGATTCGTTGCGGAAGCCAGCAATGTCGGAGCTTTCGAGTTCGGCCAGCACCTGCCCGGCTTGCACGTATTGGCCTAGGCCCGCGTTTACTTTCGTCACGATGCCGCTCACCAGCGGAAACACCTTGTTGACGTGCTCTTCATCGTAGGCAATTTTGCCGGTGAGCTTCAGCTCGTCGCGCACGGGTGCGCGGCGCACCGTATCCAGCTGAATGCGGTTTAGCAAGGAGTCGGTGAGCACAAACGACGGCTCTTTCACCACCACTTCTTGGGATGCCTCGTGGCAGCCGCTCAGGCCTAGGTTGAGGATGGCCAAGACGGCGCTCAGGCGGCCGACCGCAAGCCAGCGCCCAGCCAGGCAATTTATGGAGAATAGTGGTCGACGGCTAAAAGCAAATAACCACATAGAATGTATGGTTGAGGGTTAGAATAAAGGATGCGTAATGCTACCCGGTCCAAGGCCGGGAGCAGTTGAGTTAAATCGAAGCCTAGGTAGGTTACCAGGCAAACACCCGGCGCCCTAGGCGCTGGTTGAGGTTCTCGAAGGCGTTGAGCTGCTCGGCGCGGGCATCGTTGAGCTGCACCATGTTGTCTTTGTAAGACTCCAGAAAGTCCAGGAACTCCAGCGTGCTGATGGCTTTGCGCTGGTAGCTGGTCAGTACGCCCTCGAAGAGTTTGTTGAAATCGGTGAAGTAGGCGCTGGGGAAACTGCTGGCTAGGCGCTCGGCCTCGGCCGCTTTGGCGTAGGCTTCGGCTACCTCGGTTTCGACTTGGGTAGCTTGCTGGTTTAGGGCCTGCTCGCTGGCTTTGATCTGCGCCTCCGCCGATTTGATGTTGCCCTGGTTGCGGTTGAACAACGGCAGCGGCACGCCGACGGTGAGGCCTGTGTAGTTCTTACCTACCGCCCCGTTGAAGTCGTATAGGCCGCCCACCGTGAGGTCGGGCACGGCTAGGGCCTTCTGCACCCGCAGGTTCTGCTGCTCCTGCCGGTTGACGGCCTCCGCTGCGCGCAGGTCGGGCCGGCTTTCGCGGGCAATTTCCAGGGCTTGGGCCAGCGGCAAGCTTTCGAGGCGCAAGCTGTTGGCGGTGGCCGCACGCAACACAGGTTGCAGGGTGCGCGGCGGACGGTTGCCAAGCAGCAGGTTTAGTGCCGCTTGGTACTCGCTGATGTCATTCGCTAGCTCTTTCCGTTCACTTTCCAGCGAAAACAGTGCGGCTTTCAGGCGCACCACTTCTTTCAGCGACACGTTGCCCTTATCGAGCTGAGCTTGGTAGATGGTGAGCGTGCGTTGTAGGGCCTCGCGCTGGCGCTGGTACACGCTTAGCGTTTGCTGGTCGTAGTAGAGCTTCACGAAGTTGCTGCGCAGCTCGTAGTGCAGCGTGCGCACCAGGTCATTGAAGTTGTGCCCTTCTATCTCCGTACCGATGCGCTGGTACTCCACGTTCTTGCGGCGCTTGCCCCCCAGCAAAATCAGTTGCTGGTAGGTGGCCACCCACTGCTTGCGGTCTTCGTTGGTTTCGAAAAAGCGGTGGTTGTACGGGTTGTAGACGTTGCGCTCCAGGGACACCTCAGGGTTATCAAACAACCTAGCCTGCACCTCCAGCGCCTGCGCCGCCGTCACGTTGAACTTCTGCGCCAGCAGCTGAAAGTTGGTATTCAGAAACTGCTGCTCAGCTTCCGCCAGGGTTAGGCGCAGCGTATCGGTGGGTAGCGGCGCGGCTATCGGCGTCGTTAGAGTAGGCGGCGTAGTTTGGGCAACCGCCGGCGTAGATGCTGACGCTAAAATCAATAAAGCACTAACTAACAAGTAGGTACGCATGAGTTACGGGATATTCCGGATTGGTCATGCAAAGGTACCGTGGCCTAAAAGGGAAGAAATTATAGGGTTATTAGAAGTGTATTAGATTAGGATTAGAAGCCACGCGCTAGGCTAGGTAGCAGACGCTGCATGCGCATCGGCGGCTTCCCTTGTCGCTCAGCGGTGCCCGCAACAGCTTCCTAGCCGGCCAGCGGCAGCACCACCCGCATGGTAGTACCCTTGCGCACCTCCGAATCGATTTCCAGCTCGCCGCCGTGCAGGGAGATAATCTTGATGGCCAGGGGCAACCCGACGCCAAACCCGCTAAAGTCGAGGGCGTTGCTCGCACGAAAAAACGTTTGACGGATGTGCGGCAAGTCCTCGGGGGCAATACCGATGCCTTGGTCGATGATACAGAGCACCAAGCGCTTACCATCGTAGTTGAGGGTGCACACCACCGGCTTGTTGTCTGAAAACTTGCAGGCGTTGTTGAGCAGGTTGGTCAGGGCCAGGCGCAACAGGTTTCGGTCGCCAGGAAGTGTGAGTTGCTCGGCATCATCGGGTAGCTCTCCTACCTGAATCGACAGGCTACAGCCGGGCTGTACCAGGGTCATTTCCTCGCAGGCCTCGTACAAAACCTCGTCTAGCCGAAGCGTGCCGCCCATGGGTAGCGTGGCTTCGTCGGCGTTGAGCTGCGCGAGTTGGAGCAGGCGGTTGGTGATGTCCTTAAGCTTTTGCGCTTCCGCCAGCGACGATTGCAGCGCCTCCTGGTACATTTCGGCGGAGCGCGGCCGGTTCAGGATGATGTCCATCTCCCCGATCATAGCCGTGAGCGGCGTGCGCAGCTCGTGCGAGGCATTGGCAATGAAGCTTTGCTGCTGCTGAAACGCCGCCTCTAGGCGCTGAATCATCAGGTTGAAGGTTTCGGCTAGCTCCGTCAGCTCGTCGTGGCCGGTGCCCACGGGCACGCGCAAGTGCAAGCCCGAAGCGCCGATGCGCTGGGCGTGCTGCACCACGTGGCGCACCGGTTCCAGGGCGCTTTTGGCAAACAACCGACCTAGGCCAAAGCTCAGTGCCAAGCCTGTGACTAGCACGCCGCCCATCACTAGGCGCAGGTAGGCCAGCCGCTCCCACCCGCCCACGTACACGGCCGATACTAAGATGCGGAAGTCGCCTTGGTTGTCGTGGTACAGGATGCCCACCGTTTGCCGGTCGCCCTGCCGTAGCACAATTTGCGGTTGCCGCAGCAGCCGCGGCAATAGGTTCGGCGGAAAGCGTTGCAGCGGCTCCTTCGTGAAGCGGGGCTTCCCTTGGCCGTCGTAGATACCTAGGTACTCGCCGGGTAGCTCGTGGATGAAGCGCTGGCGGGCTTTTTCAGTAGCTGTTCGGCTCCGCTCGTCGGCTTCCAGAAACAGGGCCGCCGCGAGTTGGGCCCGCTCCAGCAGGCGCTGGGCAAACACGCGTTCGGTGCTCTGCTCGGCTAGGTAGTAGATCACGCCGAAGCTGCCGAGCAGCAGCAGCGCAACCAGCAGCGTAAACTGCAGGGCTAGCTTGTTGCGAATACTCATGCGCCTGGCTCGTCGCGTAGTACATACCCCATCCCGATTACCGTCTGAATCAGGGGGTAATCGAAGGGCTTGTCGATCTTGTTGCGCAGGTAGTTGATGTACACATCCACTACGTTGGTGCCCGTGTCGAAATTCAGCGTCCAGACTTTTTCGGCAATGAGGGGCCGCGAGAGCACCTCGTTTTTGTGCAGCAGCAACAGCTCTAGCAGGGCAAACTCGCGGGCTGTGAGATTAATCAACTGCCCGGCGCGTCGCACCACTTTTGTCTGCGGGTTCAACTCCAAGTCAGCCGCCACTAATTCCGCCGGGCTAGCCCGGGTGGCCCGCCGCGCCAGGGCCTGTACCCGTGCTAGCAGTTCGCGGAAGGCAAACGGTTTCACCACGTAATCGTCGGCGCCGAGCTGAAAGGCTTCCACTTTGTTGTCGGTGGTGCCGAGGGCCGTGAGCATTAGAATAGGCACGGTGGCGTCGCGGCGGCGGATAAGCGTGCACAGCTCGTAGCCGTTGAGATAAGGCAGTCCCACATCGAGTATGATTACATCGTAACTATTGCTCAAGGCTAGGTGCTGGCCAATCTTCCCATCGTAGGCCACATCTACTTCGTAGCCCTCTTCCTCGAAGCCCATTTTCAGGGTGGCCACTACCTTTAACTCGTCCTCTACCAGGAGAATTTTCATAGACTACTATCTGACGGTACACGCATATATTCACTACGTACAACCAGCCCTGACCCGTCATCTACCAAGCTAGGTTGCTGAGACAAAGGTAGCTCCGCCGGTAGCCGACTGATGTTAGAAGGGCATTAGAGTCTGAACCACGGATTCGGTCGGATTAGTCGGATTTTGTGGATTTTGTGGACGTACTTCTGCACTGCGGTTCATCCGGATTAATCGGGTTGGGTGGCCTTTCAGATCTGCGCTTTGTAGCGCTCCAAACAACAAGAGGCATCCCAATTGGGATGCCTCTTGTTGTTTGAAAGTCGTGCTCTGTTTGGGAGCCGTCCACAAAATCCGTGAAATCCGACTAATCCGACCGAATCCGTGGTTCAGACGGCTACGTCGTTCTCGCGCAGGGCGTCGTTGAGCGACGTCTTCAGGTCGGTGCTGGCCTTGCGCTGACCGATGATGAGAGCGCACGGTACGTGGAACTCACCTGCCGGGAATTGCTTGGCGTACGAACCCGGAATAACCACCGAGCGCGCGGGCACTATGCCGCGGTACTCCTTGGGCTCGGGTCCCGTCACGTCGATGATCTTGGTGCTACCCGTGATGGTCACGCCGGCGCCAATTACAGCTTCTTTGCCGATGTGGCAACCTTCTACTAGGATGCTACGCGAGCCAATGAAAGCGCCATCTTCCACAATCACCGGAGCCGCTTGCACGGGCTCCAGCACGCCGCCGATGCCCACGCCGCCGCTCAGGTGGACGCCTTTACCAATCTGCGCGCACGAGCCCACGGTCGCCCAGGTGTCGACCATCGTGCCCTCGCCCACATAGGCGCCAATGTTGGTGTAGCTCGGCATCAGGATAACGCCAGAAGCTAGGTAAGCGCCGTAGCGGGCCGTTGCGGGCGGCACCACGCGCACGCCTTGGCTGGCGTAGTCGGTCTTGAGGCGCATTTTGTCGCGGTACTCAAAAGGCTTCAGCTCAATGGTTTCCATCTGCTGAATAGGAAAGTACAGGATGACGGCTTTCTTCACCCAGTCATTTACCTGCCACTCGCCTTCTTTGCCCTCGATGGGCTGCGCTACGCGCAAACGGCCTTTGTCGAGCTCTTCGATAACGGCGTGAATGGCGTCGGTGGTGGTGGCTTGCTGAAGCAGGCTGCGGTCATTCCAGGCCGCTTCAATAATGCTTTGGAGGTCGGTGTTCATGAGAAATCTTACACAAGACGAAATGAACGGCAAAGCTAGCACGTCTGGTCGTACTTCCCCGCCCAATCTCACCCCAACCGCCGCAAACCTAGGTTGGCACCTTGCCAATCACGGGTTCGAGCCAGGCTCACACGTCGAGGTGCTGGAGCAGACGGCTCAGGTCGCGGGCGGGCTCTTTGCGGTGAATGTTGCGCCGATGGGTGTTCACCGTATGGCGGCTCACGCACAGCCGATCGGCGATTTCCGCTGAACTAAGCCCCTCCAATACCAGATCGAGCACTTGCTGCTCGCGGCGACTTAAGTCGGTTTCGGTGCGTTGAACTCGTTGCGTAAGCCAAGCGGCAAAGCCAGGATGGCTGCCATGAAAGCGTACCTCGTGGGTACGCTTGTGATGCGTGATATCGGTGTAAACGCCTCCAATTACTACTGGGGTCCCCTCCGCGTCGAGCTGCAACACAAAGCTTTGGCGTAACACCCGCACGTAATGTCCCGCTCGGTGGCGCAGCCGGTAATCGACGCTAAACACTTGATCGTGGCAGGCAGGACCTAGCTCCTGCGAAAACTCGGCGGCCAGTGCCGTAGCGTGCGCCACCAGCGGGGCATCGTCGGGGTGCAGGCGCTCGTACAGGTCCTCCATGCTGAACGCGTGGGGCTCGATGCCCAGCACTAGCTCCACGCCGGCGCCGATAAAGACGGTTTGCTGCGCCCGTACATCATAAGCCAGCAGGAACTGCTTGTTGAGCAAGTACTCAGTCACGGCCCGAGCAGCGTCGGCGGCCGACTGCCTGGGCTGCTCCCTATCGCCCTCAGGGTGGATCGTGCGCCATGCATCCCGCACAACCCCAAGGGCCGGTGTGTAAGAATTCGCCATTCGGAAGCTCTCGTTAGCTAAGCGTATAAAATATGTTATACACTACTCGTAAAAGTGCTGATAATAAAAGGGTAACGTGTGAAAATTACTTAAAAATGGGTATTGGTTATGATACCTATTTTAAAAGAATTTTAACGCACTAGAGCCTCCTCGTGATGAAGCGAGTCGAGCCAAACGAGGGGGCTTCGGGTAGGCTAGGTCGGCCCAGTTTATCACGCTATAACTCGTATCCAAAAGCACATCCATTCTTCCACATATTCACGCTACTGCCATGAGAAAAGCTCTACTAAAGCACATGTTATTCTGCTGCCTATCACTACTTGGTCTGGCAAGCATCGCAGCCCTGCCGGCCCAGGCCCAGAAGGTACAAGACGAACTATTCTGGACGACCTTTCACAAAACGCCTAGCGTGATGCTAAAGCCCAAATACGCTACTTACTCGGTAGAATATGACCTAGGCAACCTGGTGATGAACGTGAGTACCCGGCCCGTTTTGCAAGGCCTTACTTACCAGAAGTCCGACGGCAACCTGCTGCTGCGCCTCACGGCGAAGAACCTGTACGTGACCGGACGCAAGCTTAATCAGAGTAGCACCCGCAACAGCTACGAGGTGTTTTACACCCTCAACTACAGCGGGGAGTTTGGCTATGAGCTGCGCGACCCCAAAACCGACGAAATACTCGCTGACTACCGTAAAACGGAGGGGGTCATGAACACGCAATCCTTCACAAACATGCGTGATTTGGAAGCTTATATGAACAATGCCTTTGCAGGCGAGAAAAGCCGGCAACTGCTAGAATCTATGATGCGGCGCGCTGATTTCGCTTTGAATCCCCACGACTATAAAGCGGGCCTGACCCTCAACACAGTAGAAGGCACAGCGCCGGCCTACGCAGACATCAACAAAACAACGAACGAGCTCAAAGCCTTGCTCGACGGCAAGGCGCCCGTGGACAAAGCGAAGGTACAAGCCTTATCCACTACCTGGACCCAGCACTTGGCCCGCGCTAATTGGGAAGACAAGAAAAGCGAGATCAACAAGCGCATTGCTAGTGCCTTACTAGAGAACCTGTGCGTGGCTTCGCTGCTGATTGAAGACTACCCGAAGCTAGGCGACTATGCAGCCGAGTACATGAAGCACAACGCCGGGATGTTCAGCAAGCCGCCCTACTTCGAAACGGACCTGAGCTATGGAGGCACGGCCGTAGCTCCGCCCCCGACCATTGTGCTGGGCAGAAATGTTCAAAGCCGCATGAACGTGTACTACGATGATTTGGTGGCGGATGTGATGCCCCGCAAATAGTCATCCGCCACCCTGCTCCAGCCTCTGTTCGCTATGGCTTACTCGTCAGCTAGCGCTCATACGCTAGGTCGGCCGGTTTATTCTGGGCGACTGTTCCGACTAGTTGCGTTGCTTTTTTTGCTGTTCCTGGGGCACTTCACCTCGGCTCAGCAAGGCTCGGCCACGCCGCCTGCGCCCAATGATTTGCACTGGTGCCGCCCCGAGGCGCTGAGCAAGCCGGGTGCTGATCTTATTGGAAAGCTAGCGGGCCTACAGGTGGCCCGTACGGGCGCGATTACGCCGGAAGTTCGGCTTATTTATTTGGTACCGAGCGACCGAACCATCAACCCGGTTTATGCCGGTGCCATTGCCAATGCAGCCCGCGACCTGCGGCGCTGGTACCAGCAGCAACTCGGCAACACGAAAACCTTCACCCTGCACTCGCCCGTGGTCGAGACGTATCAGACTACGCACCCAGTTTCCTGGTACCAAACAAACCCCAATGGCTCGACCTTCGCCCAATTCTACTACAATGCGGCCCAGGATGTTTTTGCGCTCACCGGCGGCACTTACTACGACCCCAACTACGTGTACGCCATCTACATCGACGCCGAATCAACCTGTGGTCAATGCGGCGGGTGCGGCGGTGGCGGGGTATTGGTCGTTAACTCCAACGACTTGCGCGGACTCGTGGGCCAACCAGCCATCCGCATGTGCCCCAATGAGCCGGAGCCGGTGCAGTACCCGCCCTGCCGGTGGGTGGGCGGCCTAGGCCACGAGCTAGGTCATGCTTTCGGCTTACCCCATCCGCCCGGTTGCGACGAAGGCCAGAGCACTTGCGACTACAACGACCTGATGTGGCTGGGCTACATTCCGTACCCCGCTACTTACCTGCGCGCTAGTGAGCAGGCCACGCTAAACCAAAGTCCTTTCTTCACGGCGCAAAGCCCCGCCAGTGGCCCCACTTCTTGCAATATTCTATTGGCAGCGCACTCGTCGGAGCCGCTGGCAGAATTAAGTCTGAGTCCAAACCCAGCCCGCACAAGCGTTACGGTGCAGCTTCCCGCCAGGCCCGGCGCCACCCAAGCTACCCTCACACTGATCGACGCTCTTGGGCGCACGGTACGCACTCAGGCGGGAGCCTTATCGGCTGGGGGCTTGCGTCAGGAGCTAGCCCTGTCGGGGTTAGCCCAAGGGATGTATGTCGTACACGTGCAAGTGGGTGCGGCGCACGGCGTACGCCGCCTGCTTGTTGAGTGACAAGTGCGTACCGCACGGCAGGCGGCCTCCTGTTGAAGGGGGTATGCTTCCGCCGATACACCTAGCCGGGAGGCGCTACCGTAGTAGCACTTCCCGGCTTTTATGTTGGCAGAGAAAGTTCGGTGGTAACTTAGCCACCCGTTTTGGTTCTGTTAAACCTACCTAGCTTCTTTGGCCGCAACCATGGCGCCTTCCTCCTTGCTCCTGGCTTCCGTGCTGAAACCCTTGGACGACACGCGCATGTTCGGCAAGTTTGGGCGCACCTTGGCAAGTAGGCCCGAGCTAACGGTGCACGTGGCCGGGCGGCGGGCACCTAGGCCTGCCAATGCCCCTGCAAATCTGCAGACGCACGAACTGCTGGCCGGCTCACGCCTGAGCCTAGGCCGGCTAGCAGCCCAATGGCGCTATTGGCAGCTGTTGCGCCAGTTGAAACCAAGGTTGGTAATCGTACACGCGCCGGAATTATTGCCGCTCACGCTGCTATGGCGTGGCCTAGGTCGGGGCCGCAGCTTCCTCTACGACGTGCGCGAGAACTACGCCCTCAACATTCAGACCCAACAAGTGTACCCTAGCTGGGTGCGTCGGACGTTGGCGGGGCTAGTGCGCTGGGTGGAAACTGCCGCCGCCGGGCGCGCGGCCAAGCTTATTCTAGCGGAACGCAGCTACGCCGACGAGCTGCCATTTGCCACGCCCGCGCATACAGTGGTGCTGGAAAACAAGTACGAGCCGCAGCCGGGCGAACCGGTAGCTTGCGCGAACCGCTCGCTGCCGGTAGTGGGGGAACCGCTTCGCTTGTTGTTTTCGGGCACTATTTCGAAGCTGAACGGGGTGTACGAGGCCGTTGCGTTTGCCAGCGCATTGCGTAGTGCTTGGCCGCAAGTAGAACTAACGATTATTGGTTTTTGCCAGCAGCCGGAGGAACAACGCTACCTGCGCGAAATCGCCGTAACACATAGTAGCTGGCTTCGGGTGGTTGGCGGCGATACGCTTGTTTCGCACCGCGACATCGTGCGCGAAATTGGGCGGAGCCATCTTGGGCTGCTGCCTTACCGTCCGCACCCTAGCTCCTGGGACTGCATCCCCACTAAGCTCTACGAATACCTAGCCTCCGGCCTGCCCGTGTTAATTCCGAAAAACCCGCTGTGGCAAGAACTGGTACGTCGGTATAAAGCGGGGGCCACTGTTCCGTTCGCCGAAGGGTTTCCTCCTAGCGGCATAGCTGATTTCTTGGCCGGGCGCGCATTTTATCCCGATGGTATCCCGCAGGAAGCCTTCTGGCAAACAGAAACAGCGAAATTGTGGCAAATAGTGGATTCTCTGCCGTAACTCCCGACCTTTGCCGCCCGCTTGTCACCCAAAAGCCAATTGTTGTTTACTTTCTGTAGTTTCGACTGACTTTCCTCCCTATTCCACCCGCCCAACGAACCTAGCTTATGTCCTCTCTCCGTTATTCCGAAATTGCTGGCGTCGGCCATTACGTTCCCGACCGTGTAGTCCGCAACGCGGACATTGAACAACTTATGGAAACCTCCGACGCGTGGATTCAGGAGCGGACCGGCATTCAGGAGCGCCGCTGGTTTACGGAGGGCGTTGATACTACTTCCAACATGGGCGCCAAAGCCGCGCAGCGCGCCCTCGACGCGGCCGGCCTCACCCCCGACGACGTGCAACTCATCGTATTCGCGACCCTGTCGCCCGATTACGTGTTTCCCGGCTCGGGCGTGCTGTTGCAGCGCGAAATGGGCATGAAAGGCACCACCCCCGCCTTCGACGTGCGCAACCAGTGCTCCGGCTTCATTTACTCCCTCTCGATGGCCGACCAGTTCATCAAGACGGGCATGTACGATACAGTGCTGGTCGTGGGCTCCGAGATTCACTCCTCGGGCTTGGATAAATCGACGCGTGGCCGCGCCGTGTCCGTTATTTTTGGGGATGGCGCCGGTGCCGTGGTACTGCGGCCCAGCACCCGGGAGGGTCACGGTATCCTGAGCACGCACCTGCACTCCCAGGGCGAGCACGCCGAGGAGCTGATCGTGAAAGAGCCTGGCTCGAACCGCGAAAACCGTGTACAGGTAGCCATTGAAAATGAGCCCGACATGTACCCATACATGAACGGCCAAAACGTGTTTAAGCACGCCGTGGTGCGCTTCCCACAGGTCATCAAGGAAGCCCTCGACCAGAACGGCTACCAGCCTCAGGACATCGATATGCTCATTCCGCACCAAGCCAACTTGCGCATCACGCAGTACGTGCAGCAGAAGATGGGCCTCACGGACGACAAAATCTTCAGCAATATTCAGCGTTATGGCAACACCACGGCCGCTTCCATCCCAATTGCGTTGAGCGAAGCCGTACAGGAAGGCCGCGTTAAGCCCGGCGACCTGGTGTGCCTAGCGGCCTTTGGTTCGGGCTTCACCTGGGCTTCTGCTTTAATTAAGTGGTAACCTCGGTGGTAAGCCTTGTCAGCACGTCATGCTGAGCGTACCGAAGCATCTTTACTGCCAAAGTAAATCTAATTACCACTGCGCGGTAGAGATGCTTCGGCACGCTCAGCATGACGTTTTAGTTTTACACAGAAAGAAATGCCTAGCCACACCGAGGAAAATTATTTAAAGGCCATCTATAAGCTTTCAGAGGCGGAGCCCGGCACCGAGGTCAGCACCAACCGCATTGCGGACGTGCTGCAAACGCGGGCGGCCTCGGTGACGGATATGCTGCGCCGCCTCGGGGAAAAAGGCCTGCTACACTACCAACGCTACCGCGGCGTATCGCTCACGCGCGAAGGCCAACAGGTGGCCCTGCTCACCATCCGGAAGCACCGGCTGTGGGAAGTATTTTTGGTGCAGAAGCTAGGGTTTAGCTGGGATGAGGTGCACGATGTAGCCGAGGAAATGGAGCACCTCCAGTCGCCGCTACTCATTAGCCGCCTCGATGAGTTTCTGGGCTTTCCTCAAATCGACCCCCATGGCGACCCCATTCCAACGGAAGACGGCAACATGCGGCGGCCTCCCAACCGCCTGCTCGCTGACCTCAATCCTGGCGACTGCGGCACCTTGGTAGCAGTCCGAAACACCTCGCCGCAGTTTCTCCAATACCTTGATAAGGCAGGGCTAGGCTTAGGTACTCGTATTGAAGTATTGGACAAAGCCATGTTCGATAACTCGCTGGAAATCAGAGTAGACAAACAACGCAAGACGTTAATATCAGCCGAGGTAAGCCGCAATCTTTTTGTGGCGTAGCGAGGCAATTGGCGCAGCCTTGATCAGCCGATAGAACCTCTGCCTGGCAGCCTGTTGTTCTACCTTACGCGGGGCGAAGCTTCGCGCTACTGGCTGCTTACCTTTGCGGCGTTCATTCCCTATTAGCTGTGGCTGCTTTCTTACCTCCTGTTCTTTCCGATACCATTGTGGCGCTGTCCACACCGCCGGGCGCGGGGGCAATCGCCCTTGTGCGCCTCTCGGGCCCGAAGGCCGTTGCCCTCACCGACGAAGTATTTGCCGGCAAGCTTCTGCGCGACCAGCCCGGCCACACCCTCCACTATGGCACCATCCGCGACGGGGAGCGGATCTTGGATGAGGTGGTTGTTTCCCTTTTCCGGGCGCCCCACTCGTACACCCGAGAAGATGTAGTGGAAATCAGCTGCCACGGCTCTGATTACATCGTGCAGCAACTCCTAGGCTTGCTGACCCGGCGTGGTGCCCGCTTAGCGGAAGCCGGCGAGTTCACGAAGCGTGCCTTTCTGCACGGTGCCTTCGACCTGGCCCAAGCCGAAGCTGTAGCGGACCTGATTGCCGCCGACTCGGCCTTGTCGCACCAAGTGGCCATGCAGCAAATGCGTGGTGGTTTCTCGCAGGAGCTGCGCGCCTTGCGGGCGAGGTTGGTGCAGTTCGCAGCCTTGCTGGAACTAGAGTTGGACTTCGGCGAAGAAGACGTGGAGTTTGCCGACCGCACAGGTTTGGTAGCGCTTCTGCAAGAAGTACAGGCGCTGGTGCGGCGCTTGTTGCGCTCCTTTGAGCTAGGCAACGTCATCAAGAACGGCGTGACTACGGTTATTGCTGGCAAGCCCAACGCGGGCAAATCAACGTTGCTCAACGCCCTGCTCAATGAGGAGCGCGCCATCGTTTCGGCCGTGGCTGGCACCACCCGCGACCTGATTGAGGACGAAGTAAGTCTTGACGGAATTCGCTTCCGGTTCGTGGATACGGCCGGCTTGCGCGAAACTACCGACGTGGTGGAATCCATTGGCGTGGAGCGTACGCGCAAGCGCGTACAGCAGGCCGCTTTGCTCATCTATCTCGTTGATATTACGGATAGTACTCCTTATGAAGTTAAAGTAGAACTAGAGGCGCTAACTCCTGATCAGCGGATTCCAACGTTGATTGTTGGCAACAAGCTAGACCTAGCTTCGGCGGCGCAAATTGACAGCTTCCGCAGTCAACCAAACACGGTGCTCGTCGCTGCTGCCCGTGGTGATGGTATGGAGGAGTTGCAAAACGCCCTACTCGCCCGGGTTCGGGGCGAAGGGCTCGACCAAACGGGCGCTACAACCATCGTTACGAACCTACGGCACGTCCGCAGCCTCGAGGCTACGGCGGCGGCATTGGATGCCGTGCTGGTGGGACTAAGCATGGGCACGGGCACGGAGTTGGTAGCGGCCGACTTACGCCAAGCCCTGGCGGCGCTGGGCGAAATCACCGGCGAAATATCTTCCGACGATTTGCTGACCAGCATCTTCACGCAGTTCTGCATTGGCAAGTAAAAGGCCCCTAGCCTCCAGGGCACCTGCTGACTGCCAGCAGGCCGAAGCACAACAGTAACCCTGGGTATGCGTAGAACAGAACTAGCTTCTTACTCTTGTTCTCACTTACCCATGAAAGCGCTACTTATCCTACTCGGTTGCGTCGCCACGACGACTTTTACCGCCTGCTCACAAGAGAAATCTTCCGCTATGGAGCAAGCCGCTGATCTACCTGCTGGTACCACGGTAAAAGGCGCGGACGGCAGCAAGATCAAGAAGCAAGCAGACGGCGACATCAAGGTCAAAGATGCCGAAGGCAACGTCGTCAAGCGAGACGCCGACGATGGCACAGTGAAAACAAAAACGGCCAACTAAGCACAGGCTTCAACTGCTACCTAGCTTCCTGTATTAGCGGTGTTGCTCGTAGCGAATGGGCAGCACCGCACTGCGCAGCGCATCAAGTTCTGGCGCTGTCAGGGCTGGTGCTTTTGCTACCCAAAGTGCTTCTTGCAGCTGCTCATCGGTGCGGATACCGAGCACGGCCGAAGCTACTACTGACGACGCCAACGCAACCCGCACGGCTACTTCCGCCGCAGTCCGCCCCGCCCCGGCTATTTCTTTAACAGCGGTTGCTGCTTTCGCTACTTGCTCTGGGCTATGACCTAGGTATTCCTTCGCTGGCTTGCCAAGTAACAGCCCTTGCGCATAGCTCCCGCGCGCCAGCACACTAATTTGGTGTTCCTGCAACAAAGCCAGGCTACTTTCTTCCGGGCGGCGGTCGAGCAGGCTATACTGCATCATCACGCTCACAATGTTGGAGCGTTGCACGTATTCCCGAATCACATTGGGCCGAATAGAAGAAATGCCGTAGTACCGAATCTTGCCCTGCTGCACGAGTTGCTCAAAGGCCTCCATTGTCTCGTCAAGCGGGTCGTCGAGCGTGCCGCCGTGCAGTTGATAGAGGTCAATGTAGTCTGTTTGAAGGCGCTGTAAGCTTTTGTCGACGGCTTGCAAGATGTAGCTTTTACTAGCATTCCAATCCCAGCCGCTGCCATCGGGGCGCCATTGGTTCCCAACTTTGGTAGCTAGGACCACCTTGTCGCGCTGGCCCTGGAAAGCTTTGCCTACGATCACCTCGTTTGCGCCTTGCTGGTAGAGGTCGGCAGTATCGAAGTAGTTGATGCCATTGTCCAGCGCGTGGTGCAGCAGCCGAGCATTGGCGGCGTGGTCTTCCCCCAGCGACATGCAGCCGAAGCTTATTTCGCTGACGCGTAGATCAGACTTTCCGAGTAGGTTATACTTCATTTGTTCTAAGCAGCCAGTACTAGCTTGGTGTACTGGCCCCATCCCCTGCGAGTTGTCCTGACCTAGGTATTTTGCGCCTAGCTCAATCTGCTGGCTACGGCTGTGGGGGTCTGATCCGTGTCGTAGCCCAAACCATCCAAATCATCTGTGCGACTATACCAGCAGGCGCGTATCACGCTGAAAACTACTGCCAGTATTTTTCCTCCCCTAGGCAGCCTACTTCAGCAGTGCGTGTCAGTACGAGTGCGATACAGTCGAAACGTTTTCAGAAGTCTTACAGCTAGATGGAAGTTTCTCTTGTGCTTCGCTGCCGCCTGCGTTAAGATTAGCCCTATCTTGCCGCATAGCAAGTTTTGAACGTACAAACAACAACCCCGCTCAGCTTGTAGTATAGTATTCAAATCGTCTTTGACTTTTGGCCTTACGGCTAATTCTTTAGTTTCGCCTCATCACCACCTCCAACTATCCCCTATGGCAGAGTCTGCTGAAATTATCCTGGACGGAAAGACCTACTCCTTTCCGGTCACAGAAGGCACTGAGCACGAGAAGGCAATTGATATTGCTAAGCTGCGTGATCAGTCCGGCTACGTAACCCTCGACTCGGGCTACAAGAACACGGGCGCTACGAAGAGTGCCATCACATTTCTCGATGGCGAGGAAGGGATTCTACGCTACCGGGGCTATCCTATCGAGCAGCTCGCGGAGAAGTCAAGCTTCCTGGAAGTAGCCTACCTGCTGATCTATGGCGCTCTGCCTACCCAATCGGAGCTGGATAGCTTCAGCTACAACATTACCATGCATAGCCTCGTGCACGAGGATATGCGCAAAATCTTCGACGGGTTTCCGAGCAGCACTCACCCCATGGCCATCCTCTCGAGCCTGGTTTGCGCACTCACAGGCTTTTACCCAAAGAGCATCGACCCGGTTCAGAGCAAGGAAGAAATTGACCTGAACATCTACCGTTTGATGGCGAAAATCTCGACCATCGCGGCCTGGACGTATAAGAACCAAATGGGTCACCCGCTGAACTATCCGCGCAACGACCTCGACTACTGCTCGAACTTCCTGTACATGATGTTCAGCTTCCCCACCGAGCAGTACAAAGTAAATCCGGTGGTGGCGCGTGCCTTGAACAAGCTCCTCATCCTGCACGCCGACCACGAGCAAAACTGCTCTACCTCGACGGTACGTTTGGTAGGTTCGTCCAATGCTAGCCTCTACGGCTCGGTATCAGCCGGCATCAACGCCCTGTGGGGCCCGCTGCATGGTGGTGCCAACCAAGAGGTGATTGAGATGCTGGAAGCCATTCAGCGCGACGGTGGCGACACGCAGAAGTTCGTGGACAAGGCCAAAGACAAGAACGATTCGTTCCGTCTCATGGGCTTCGGCCACCGCGTGTATAAAAACTTCGACCCGCGCGCCAAGATCATCAAGGTAACCGCCGACGAAGTGTTGAAGGAGCTAGGTGTTAATGACCCACTGCTAACCATTGCACAAGAGTTGGAGCAAGCTGCCCTCACCGATCCATATTTCGTTGAGCGCAAGCTGTATCCGAACGTTGACTTCTACTCGGGCATCATCTACAAAGCCCTTGGCATTCCAACGCAGATGTTCACCGTGCTCTTCGCCATGGGTCGCCTACCCGGCTGGATCGCCCAGTGGAAAGAGATGCGCGAAAACAAGGAGCCAATCGGCCGTCCCCGTCAAATCTACACCGGCGCCACCGAGCGCGACTACGTAGAAATTGGTCAGCGCTAGTTTGCCATTGGTTAGACCACAAAAAAAGCCCGCTAGTTGCGGGCTTTTTTTGTGCACCTAGGTTCTTCTAGCCTAGTGGATGGAAAGTGCCGTCATCGTCGACTTAGCCTGGTTGTAGGCGGTCATTTGGTTAGGCCATAGGATAGCGGCCATGTCCCATTCATAATGCATCTGCACTTCGGCCATGCGCTCGTCGAGCGTGGTAGGGTCGCTGGCGTATTGGTTCTTTAGCTCAGCCACGGCCGTAAGCATTTGCAGGTTAAGCTTCCGAACTTTCACGTACTGTCCTTCGCTCAGCTTCACTTTGCTGGCGATCTGCCGGGTCATGGTGGTGGCGCGGTTGGTAACATTGTCGTTGCCCTGTCCGGCTTGGGTGGCAAGCGGAGCACTCAGGCTCAATAGAAGCCCTAGGGCGCAGTAGCTTTTTTTCATGGTGGTGGAAGTTTAGAGTGGGAAGTGAAAGAAAGTGAAGACCAACTGTGCAACGCTCCTGGCGAGCTTCGAAACCATTGCCTCCGAAACCATCTGTATTTGCATTACACAGTTAAATATATAATAAGTTAAGTATAATTAAAAGAATTATCACTATTTTTTCATGTATAGATTTTATTCAATCGTTGAGCTTATTTTTATAGAGCCGGTTTGGGGATCTTTTGCTGTCTATGAACTTTGTGACCAACCTTCTCTCTTTTTACCCTAACAAAGAAAGCTAGCTTCTAGCTGGCTAAAGAGACCAGCTAGAAGCTAGCTTTTTTTGTTAGGAGTGGGAGCTATTTCGTGGGGTTAATCAGGGCAGTCATGCTACTCCGTGCTTGTTGGTACAAGCTAAGCTGAGCGGGCCGTAGTAGTTCTAGCAAAGCGGCGTTGTAGCGGGTCTGGGTAGCGGCTAGGTGCAGGTCTAAAGTAGCTTGATCGGCAGCATACTCATTTTTTAGGCCCTCTACTTCGTTTAACATCTGCTCATTGAGCTGCTTTACCTTCACGTATTGCCCTTCCTCCAGATTCACTCTAGCGGCCAGCGCACGGGCCATGCTTACAGCGCGGGCGTGAATGGAAGGCGGATTGTCGGAGGAAGTTCGGTCGGTATCACCACCTGCGCTGTGCAGGGTAAATACGGTAATCGCCAGGAGACAAAGTTTTAGCATAATAGTAAGTGTTGGAATGCTGTAGTGAAATCAAGGTAATGGGTGAATAAAAATGCTTGCCTACCAATAGATGAAATGTGTATTCTTTGCTAAACGCTATTGGCTAAGCATCAGCAAATGTATCAATTCATATTTAACAATAATATTAATTTTTATAACTATTCTAATTCGTTACTTTCACTAGATCATCTAATGTTTCTCATTATCAACCTTTCTATAGTCCAATCAGAAAGGAATACTATAAATAAAAAAGTCCCGATGATGTACATCATCGGGACTGTTGTTGGGTGAGCTAACTGAGCGAGCTATAGAATTCGCAGCTCAATACGCCTGTTCTGTTGGCGGTGAGCCTCCGAATCGTTTGGCGCAAGCGGCTTCGTTTCACCGTAGCCTTTGAAGCGCAACCTAGCTTCGGGCAAGCCCTGTTTGACGAGGTAGTTGTACACAGAGCGGGCCCGGTTCTGCGACAAAGCCATGTTGTCGGCATCAGCGCCTACATCATCCGTATGGCCTGATATCTCGACTTGAATTTCGCGGTATTGCTGCATGAACTGAATCAGCCGGTTTAGCTCCGTCTGCGACTTCCGCTTCAGCTCATACTGGTTTGTATCGAAGAACAAATTGTTGAGCACAATGCTGCGACCGGCCCGCACTGGCTCCAGGTAGATGTCGAGCGTGAGCGGGTCGAAATTGCGTTTGTCGGTGTAGTCGAAGCTTAAGCTCTTCATCAGGTACTTGTCGGCGGCGGCGTACATGGCGTACTGCCGGCCTTCGTTGAGCACCACGGTGTAATCGCCTACTTCGGGGTCAGAGGTCACAAACTGAGTAAGCTCATCAGAATTAAGATCATAGAGCTGCACATCCGCCTTGATGGGCTTCTTCGTGATGGCATCGAACACCCGCCCTTGGGTGTAAGTGCTAGTTTCGCGGGCCTGCACCTGCTTGGGCACTTCAAACCCAAACAACTCTACTGGTCGGTCGCGGTCCGACTTCGCACCTGGCTCGTTGGCCCGCGAGCGGGAGCAGAAACCGCGTTTATTATCCGAGGTGATAAAAAGTGAAGCTTCGTTCTCGAAGGTATTAAGCGGATACCCTAGGTTCTGCGGCGTACTCCATTTGCTACTGCCTTCCAGCTCGCACCGGTACACATCGAGTCCGCCCATGCCCACCAAGCCATCAGTCACGTAGTAGAGCGTGGTGCCGCTAGCGTGAATGAACGGGGCCATGTCTTTGCCTGACGTGTTCACGGGAGCCCCTAGGTTACGCGCTACGCTCCACGTACCATCGGGCTGCAACGTCGTTACGTAAATATCTTCTTGGCCTAGGCCACCGCGCCGGTCAGAGGTAAAGTACAGCGTGCGCCCGTCGGCTGACAACGTAGGTTGCGAGTCCCAGGCCGGCGAGTTCACGTTGCGACCTAGGTTCAAGGGTTTGCTCCAATTGTTGCCCGTGCGACGCGAGATATATAGGTCGCAGGTACCAAGCGAACCGGGCCGATCACACGATACAAACACCAGCGTTTTGCCATCGCCCGAAATCGTGGCGGCGCCTTCGTTATAAGCTGTATTAATGATGGGGGAAATAGAAACCGGTGCCCCAAAGCCTCCATCCTTTTCCTGCCGGCTGATGTACAGGTCTTCGCCGTTATCAACTTTCAATCGCCCGGTGAAGAGCAAGAACCGATTGTCGGCCGTAAGCGCCGGAAAGTACTGATACCGAAAGTTATTGAGCGGCTCACCTAAACGAGTAGGTGTTATGCCGATGGGGTTGGCCATGGCCTTGGCAGCAAACTCACAGTTTAGCAATTGGCGCTGAGCCCGGGGTTGGTAGCGTTGCACCTTAGGCGCCACTTTCAAATACTTCTTATAGCTGTCGGCGGCCGTTGTATAGTCGCCAAATGACATAGCTAGCTCACCCAACGTGTAATAGTCGGTTGCACGTGCCGGATCAAGCGAGGCCTTCGATAAGCCGTCCCGGTAGGCCTCAAAGGCAGCTTGGTTCTCGCCCATGGCCTTCAGTAAAGAGCCTTTTTTAATGAACGGCTCCGGCAACGACGGAAACTTCTCATTGAGCTGGGTCAGTGTCTCAATAGCCTTCGGAAAATCGCGAGCAGTAGATTGCTCCTGCGCTTTCTCCCACAGGTTGTTTGCCTTCGTGTTCGTAGACGCAAGTTTGGCTTGCGCCTGAGCCAACGTGGGTGATAAAACTGCTAAGGATAGCAGTAAGGAAGCAGAAAGCAAACGGCGCATGTAGTAGCAGAAGACCTACGGAATGTCGAGAAATTTGTGAGTCTGCAAGGAAACTTGCCACTGGGGGTGCTCCTTCACATAGTCGACAATGAGCGGCATCATGGCGGTGGCTTTGCTCCACTCGGGCTGTAAGTATAAGCGGGTATGCTCGCCCACCTGTGCGGCATGCTGCTCGGCCCAGGCGAAATCACTCTTATTGAAGACAATGATCTTCAACTCATTTGCCTGTTGGAGCACTTGGGGCAGTGGCGCTTTGAATTTTTTGGGCGACACGCAAATCCAATCCCATTGCCCGGTAAGCGGATAGGCACCGGAGGTTTCAATCCACGTTTGGCAACCGGCCTCTTTGAGCGCACCAGTAAGGGCTGTGAGGTCGTGCATGAGCGGTTCTCCGCCGGTAATCACGACGTTGCGGCCTGGGTACGCCGTAACAGCCGTTACCATATCGGTAATGGCTACGCGTGGGTGCTGGTCTGCATCCCACGACTCTTTCACGTCGCACCACACGCAGCCTACGTCGCAGCCACCTAGGCGCAGAAAGTAGGCCGCCCGGCCAGTATTGTATCCCTCGCCCTGAATTGTGTAGAACTGCTCCATGAGGGGCAGGGCCACGGCCGTCGTGGGCTCAACAGACGGCGCAAGTATAGAAAGTGAGTGTAGCAAAGCGAAAAAACTAATAGAGCCAACTATTCGTGATACAACAACCGGACCGCAAAAAAAGTCCGCCGTTAGCTGATAGTTAGACCTTAAAAGTACTAGAACGGCCGGAATCTTTGCAGAATCCGGCCATTCAATTCGCTTTTAGCGTGGATAAACTTCGCCTTTCGCCGCGCGCAATGTATTGCGGAGCAGCATGGCAATAGTCATGGGACCAACGCCACCGGGTACGGGAGTAATATAGCTAGCCTTAGGCGCCACTTCCGCAAAGTTGACGTCGCCCTTCAGCACAAAGCCCGACTTGCGGTTAGCATCCTCCACCCGCGTCGTGCCAACGTCGATAACCACGGCACCGGGCCGCACCATGTCGGCCGTCACAAACTCCGGCTTGCCCAGAGCGGCTACTACGATGTCGGCTTGCTGCACGATGCTGGCTAGGTCTTTCGTACGCGAGTGGCATAAAGTAACAGTACAGTTACCAGGCTCTAAGTTTTTGGCAAGCAGAATGCTAACGGGCGTGCCCACAATGTTACTGCGACCGATTACTACGCAATGCTTGCCGCTGGTTTTGATGTTGTAGCGAGCCAGCAGCTCCACAATACCCGAAGGCGTAGCGGGCAATAACGCCGGCAAACCGGCCACCATCCGGCCTAGGTTCATGGGGTGAAAACCATCGACGTCCTTCTCCGGCCGAATAGTTTCAATCACCTTATCTGGGTCGATGTGCTTGGGCAACGGCAGCTGCACAATGAAGCCGTCTATTTCCGGATCCTGATTTAGCTCCTCTACCTTTGCCAACAACTCTGCTTCGGTGATATCATCTTCGTAGCGGAGCAGCGTGGAGCCAAAGCCTACTCGCTCGCAGGCCAGCACTTTGTTGCGCACGTACGTTTCAGAACCACCGTCGTGGCCGACGAGAATGGCCGCTAGGTGCGGCACTTTCTGGCCGGCAGCTTTCAGCGAGTCTACTTCGGCGGCAATTTCAACTTTAATGTCCTCGGCGGTTTTCTTACCGTCGATGAGCTGGTAGGGAGTCGGTTCGGGGGCAGTGGTCATGCGGTATTCCTTTATGCGTGTGGTTCTTGTTTGTGCTTGTCTTCGTAGGCAGCAATAGCGGTGGCACCAGCAGCCATAATAGCTTTTTCCATGGCGGGCCAATCGTCCCTCCAGCGAAACTTGCGCTCTTGTCCTTTGCGGATTTTTTCTAGCTGTGCTTCGTTCGTACAGTTCTTGGTGAGGTTCTCGGACATGGTTTTGAAGTTGTCATAGCACGCCGTGTCAAGAAGTGTATGAGGTGAAAAGGAAAAAGAAGTTACAATGAGCGCAAAAAAAACGCGCCCGGCTAGGGCGCGTTTTGGGTTAATCGATTTTTAGTACGGCGAGGAAGGCTTCCTGCGGGATTTCGACGGAGCCCACTTGGCGCATCCGCTTCTTTCCTTCTTTCTGCTTTTCAAGCAATTTGCGTTTCCGCGAGATGTCACCGCCGTAGCACTTGGCAATTACGTTCTTGCGCAGGGCTTTCACGGTTTCGCGGGCAATAATCTTTTGCCCGATACTCGCCTGAATGGCAATTTCGAACATCTGGCGGGGCAGCAATTCGCGGAGTTTTTCGCAGAGGCGCCGACCCCAGTCGTAGCTCTTGGAGCGGTGCACGATGGCCGACAGCGCGTCGACCTTCTCGCCGTTGAGCATGATGTCGAGCTTCACCATGTCCGACTGGCGGAAGCCGATCAGCTCGTAATCGAGCGAGGCGTAGCCGCGGCTGATGGTTTTGAGCTTGTCGAAGAAGTCGAACACGATTTCCGACAGCGGCAGCTCGAAGTTCAGCTCTACCCGCTCGGAAGTCAGGTAGCTCTGGCCCTTGATGATGCCGCGCTTGTCCATGCACAGCGTGATGATAGCACCTACATACTCCGAAGCCGTGATGATCTGGGCTTTGATGAACGGCTCCTCGATGTACTTCATGTTGTTCGGCTCCGGCATCTCCGACGGCGCGTTCACAATCATAAGCTGATCTTTGGTGCCGATGGCGTGGAACTGCACCGAGGGCACGGTGGTAATCACCGTCATGTTGAACTCCCGCTCCAGGCGCTCCTGCACGATTTCCATGTGCAGCATACCCAGGAAGCCACAACGAAAACCGAAGCCTAGGGCCGCTGAAGTTTCGGGTTCCCACACGAGGGCGGCATCGTTGAGCTGAAGCTTTTCCATGCTGGCGCGCAGCTCCTCATACTCGCTGGTCTCGACGGGGTAGATACCCGCGAATACCATCGGCTTCACATCCTCGAAGCCGTGAATGGCTTCTTTAGTTGGGTTGATAACGTTGGTAATCGTATCCCCAACCTTTACCTCGCGAGCTTCTTTAATACCTGAAATCAAGTAGCCCACATTACCAGCCGACATTTCGGGGCGGGGTTCCTGATTCAACCCTAGGATACCAATTTCGTCGGCGCCGTATTCTTTGCCGGTCGCCATGAAGCGGAGCTTGTCGCCCTTGCGCATGGTACCGTTCTTGATGCGGAACAGAACCTCGATACCCCGGTATGAGTTGAATACCGAGTCGAAAATCAGCGCTTGCAGTGGCGCCTGTGGATCGCCTTGAGGGGCCGGAATCCGGTCGCAGATGGCGTTCAGGATGTTCTCGATGCCGATGCCTGCTTTGCCGGAAGCGTGAATGATTTCGTCCCGGTCGCAGCCAATGAGGTCCACGATTTCGTCGGACACTTCCTCGGGCATGGAGTGCGGGAGGTCAATTTTATTCAGGACCGGAATGATGGTCAGGTCGGAGCCGATAGCTAGGTAGAGGTTCGATATCGTCTGAGCCTCAATACCTTGCGAGGAATCTACGATGAGTAGGGCACCTTCGCAGGCGGCGATGCTACGGCTTACTTCGTAGCTAAAGTCAACGTGGCCAGGCGTATCAATCAGGTTGAGCGTATACTGCTCGCCCTTGTAGTGATACTGCATCTGGATGGCGTGGCTCTTGATAGTGATGCCCCGCTCCCGCTCCAGGTCCATGTTGTCGAGCAGCTGGGCTTGCATATCGCGCTTCGCTACCGTCTGGGTGAATTCCAGTAGGCGGTCGGCCAGGGTGCTCTTACCGTGGTCGATGTGAGCAATGATGCAGAAATTGCGGATGTTCTTCACTAGAGGCGGTTTTTTCCAACCGCGAAGATAATCAAATCGGCTGGGAAAAGCTAGGTCGATGGCTAGCGGAATGCAGGAACGTGTTACAACACTCGTCGTTACACGACTCGCGTGCGCCCGTCCGGCGTCCTAGGGTGTTGAGCCGGAGGACGGTCGCTTAATCCTACGCATCACGCATATTTTATGGTGATTCTGCGGAATAGCTCAGCAGCGCGGCCGGGTTTTGCGTTAAGCCTTCCAAACGGATATTACCTCATGAAGCAAGCCACCCCGCTGGAAGATTACGGTCTAATTGGCAACCTACACACCGTGGCGCTGGTCTCGAAAGCCGGCGTTCTGGATTATTTACCTTTTACCCGCTTCGACTCTCCTACCATCTTTGCGGCCTTGCTGGATGCGGATAAGGGCGGGTCGTGGAGCCTGCAACCTGTGGGGGCTGATGTACGAAGCAAACAGCTTTACCTGCCCGACACTGGCGTGCTGATAACTCGTTTTTTCACGGGGGACGGCATTGCAGAGCTCACCGATTTTATGCCGGTGAAGCGCCACGAGCAAAACTGCGCTGTGGTACGCAGCCTACGCGTTATAAAAGGCACCATGGAGTTTAAGATGCGCTGTGCTCCCCGCTTCGATTACGCTCGCACCAAGCATACGATTCAGCCACAGGAAGATAGCAGCTTATTGTTTCGCAGCTGCGGCCCCGATGGCTTCCAATTCCGGCTGCTCGGCAATCAGCCGTTTGATACCACGGAGGCCGGCGATGCAACGGGTAGCTGGCAGCTCGAAGCCGGCGACACGGCTAGCTTCGTCATCGAGGCCACGCCCGTGGATGATCCTAGCTTTATTGCCCGCGACCTAGCTCATTATACGGAGGTGGCTTTCCACGATACGCTCACCTTCTGGCGCGATTGGGTGGAGAGTAGCACTTACACGGGGCGTTGGCGCGAGATAATGCTGCGCTCGGCCATCACGCTAAAGCTGCTCACCTCGCTGGAACATGGTTCTACAGTAGCCGCGGCCACGTTTAGCCTACCTGAGTGCATCGGTGGCGACCGGAACTGGGACTACCGCTTTACCTGGATTCGGGATGCGGCTTTCACGATGTATGCTTTTCTGCGCCTAGGTTTTACGCAGGAATCCAAGGATTTCTTACGCTGGATTATGGATCGCTGCGAGCAGCTTGCCAACGCTGGTGACTTACAACTGATGTACGCCGTGGACGGCAGCTCCGACTTGCCCGAGCTGGAGCTAGATCACCTCAGCGGCTACCGCGACTCGAAGCCGGTGCGCATCGGCAACGGGGCTGCTCAACAGTTTCAGTTGGACATTTACGGAGAGCTGCTCGATACTATTTACCTCTACAATAAGTACGGGGGCCGCATCACGTATGCCTTCTGGCAGCATATCACGCGGCTGGTCGATTTTGTGGCGGAGAACTGGCAGCGTCCTGACCACGGTATTTGGGAGGTGCGCGACCAAGAACGACAATTCTTATCGGGCAAAATGATGTCTTGGGTGGCCCTAGACCGCGCCATCAGCATCGCCCGCGACCGGTCGTTTCCGGCGCCGCTGGCGGAGTGGCACCGCGTGCGCGACGAGATTTACAAGGAAGTGTACGACCACTATTGGAGTGAGGAAAAGCAAGCCTTTGTGCAGTACAAAGGAAGTAACGTGCTCGATGCTAGCGTGCTGCTCTTGCCACTCATCCGCATGTTTAGCCCCGTGGAGCCACGCTGGCAAAGCACGATGCGGGCCATTGAGAAAGAGTTACTACTCGACTCCCTCATTTTCCGCTACCACACCGACGGCGGTGCCACTGACGGCCTTACTGGGGAAGAAGGCACCTTCACCATGTGCTCGTTTTGGTACATCGAGAATCTATCGCGGGGCGGTGATGTGGACAAAGCTAGGTTGCTCTTCGAGAAGCTGCTTGGCTTTGCGAGCCCCTTAGGTCTGTACTCTGAACAGATTGGGCCACAAGGCGAGCAGATTGGCAACTATCCTCAAGCCTTCACGCACCTAACGCTGATCAGCGCTGCCTTCCAGCTGAACCGCGACTTGGATGCCCGCCAAAAAGGCCAGCACGGTGGGCATCAGTTTGTGTAGGCTAGATTGCCTGAATAGCTTTCCTCCCTTCGTCAAGCTCAAGTAAAGTATGTAGGCTCGTATAGTAAGCTCAACCTTAACTGAAAAATAGTTCAGGCGTAAGCAGTACCTAGACATACGCTTTTCCCCTCACTCAATCTCTCCTATCCATGAGCACCGAACTGAATCCTCAAGCTGTAAAGTTTGCCAAGAAGCTAATCGAAGAAGGCAAGATCAAAAACGACGAAGGCCAGTGGGGCGAACATAACCCCGACTCCGACGAGGAAAACAAGTTTCTCGAAAAACACGAAATTGAGGAGTACGGCAACTGGCACCTAGGCCTGGACAGCGATAAAGGCGAAGACACCAAAGGCCGCTACAAGTTTCCCTATGGCGACTTCAAAACTGTGCACCGTGATGGCCTAATTGCTGCCAAAGAGCGCGCCGCCCAACAAGGTTACACCGACATCGAAAAGGCCGCTGACGAGCTGTTGCAGACGCTAGAACAGAAGGCTTCCTAAACTTCGAACTGCGTCTTCTAATGAGCTAGAAGCAACAACGGCCGGGCTGCGTTTGTAACGCAGCCCGGCCGTTGTTGCTTCTAGCTTTACTTAAACCGCTGCTTTAATCAGCTTACGGAACAGGTTCAATACGAGCGGCAAATCCACCGTCTGGCACCATCGTCAGTTTGATGGTTTCGCCGGCCTTAATGGGTTGCACTATCTTTTTATAATCCATGGCTTGCACATCGGCGTTTACACCATCTTTCAGCAGCGTGATTTGGTAAGCCCCTCCTTGCGACAAGAAATCGGTAGGCAATGTTAGCTCGTGGGCTTTCTCGGCGGTCATGCCACCTAGGTACCACGTTTTACCTTTGCGCTTGGCCGTCACGATGTAGTCGCCGACGGAGGCTTCCAGGATGCGCGTTTCATCCCACGTGACGGGCACGGAGGTGATAAACGACGTAATTTCAGGCTCGCGCAGGTAGTTGAAGGGGTTATCGGCGAGCATTTGCAAACCGCTTTCAAATACGATGTACATCGCCAACTGGTGCCCACGTGTGCCGATGCTCATGGTGTTCACCCAGTTGGGGCGGTAGTCCTTGGGGTGGGCTGAGCGCATGGCGCCCGGCGTGTAGTCCATTGGCCCCACGGCGTTGCGCAAGAAGGGCAGGAACAGGTTGTTCTTGGGCGTGGCTAGGCCCCCGCCGATGTTCTGCTCCATCCCAATTACGCCCTCGTAGGACAACACATTGGGGTATGCCACCTCTAAGCCAGCCGGCTTGAATGCGCCGTGAAAATCGACCAAAATGTGGTGCTTGGCGGCCTCTTTCGCCACGCGGGTGTAGTAGTTCACCATCCACTGGTCGCTGCGGTCCATGAAGTCGATCTTCATGCCGGCAATGCCCCACTTCTCCAGCGTTTCAAACACGTCGAAGTGGTTCTGCACGGCTAGCCACGTAAACCACAGGATAATCTTGACGTTCTTGGTCTTGCCGTAAGCTATCAGCTCTTGCAAGTTGATCGTGGGGTTTGGCTCAAAAGGATTGAGGGTGGTTTTGGCCCACCCCTCGTCCATGATGATGTAAGGAATACCAAACTTAGAGGCGAAGTCGATGTAGTACTTATACGTATCCTGGTTGTAGCCCGATTTGAAATCGACGCCGTACACGTAGGCGTTGTGCCACCACTCCCACGTTACCTGGCCGGGCTTAATCCACTGCGTATCTTTCAGCTGGTTGGGCGTGCTGAGCTTGTACACCATCTGATTGGCAGCTAGTTGCGCGTCGTTGTCGGTTATCACCAAAAAGCGCCACGGAAACGAGCGGTTGCCAGCCGTCTTGGCTAGGTAGGGCGCTTCCTTCTCAATCTTCAGGCTTCGGTCGCCGTCGGGGCCGAAGGCTAGCGGCGCTTTCGGGAAGATGGCATCGATGCTTTGGTCGCCGCTGGCTTTCACGAATAAGGCCGGATAGTCGTACAGGTCGGCTTCCGACAGTAGTAGTTTCGTTTTGCCAGTAGCGAACAGGATGGGCAACACACTCATCTTCTGCTTATCTACTTTGCCTAGGTCCTGGCGCTTGTAAAGGATTTCGTAGGACGTTTTGAAGCTGCCGGTTTCGAGGTACGACGTCTCGACGGGCGCGGCAAACTGCAGGTGTACGTCCTCGCTGTTCACCACCACTGAGTCCTTTTTATTGGTGATAAAGCGGTAGGCGATGCCGTCGTCATAGGCCCGAAACTCGACGCTGAAGTCGTTCTTAAAGTCGAGCCGCAGTTGGTTGTAGTTATTGGTTACGGTGCTGTTCTTGAGCGGCACCACCGGGCGCGACGTGGTATTGACAGTCGTAAACGACTTCTTGCGCAACTGTGGCTTCTCTCCTAGCGGTTGATTGGCTAGGTTGAGTTGCAAATAGCTCTTGTTAAGTAAGGTACTCCCATTCAGTGCTACCGAGTAGCTTAAACGATTTTGCAAATCGACCGAAATTTTAATTCGCTTGTTGGGGGAAAGCAAGTCGATGGGCGCGCTGAGCAGACGGGCGGAGACCAGCAGGAACCCGCAGGTAAACAAAAGCTTTGTTTTCATTCGTTGGTGGGCATTTGGGATGGCACCCGCACTCAGTGACATTGAAACGGGCGCCTTAAGATAGGCGCCCGTTTGGCTTAATACTACAATTTATAGAACATCATGCTGAGCTTGCCGAAGCATCTCTACCGTAATAGCAAACCTGAACGATAGAGTTGCTTTAGGAGTAGAGGCGCTTCGGCAGGCTTAGCATGAGCTGAAACTTAACTACTTGCTTTGCAGCAGATGAGCGCGCATGAATTCGGCAAACACGTTGTAGTCGGATGAAATGATGCCGTGGCCGCCGTCGTGCATGTAATAGCTCAGGGTTTGTCCAACCGGTTGGCTAGGTGCGGGCATGGGCCCAGCGGGTACGCCCTGCTGACCAAGCAGCTTGTAGACGGGCGTAGCGGCTGTTGCCGACAGAAACTCGCCTTTCGGGTCGCTCCAGTAATCGGTGCTGCCAGTTTGCAAGAGCAAAGGTCGCGGCGCCACCAAGGCCACCAGCATGTGCGAATCCATGGGCGCGTCGGTGCGGTTGGCGAGCTTCTGATAGTTCTCGCAGAACTGGTACGGATACCGGGTAGGCGCCACCAGGTGCGCAATGGTTTCGCCGTAATTACGCCGTGCCAGGGCCGCGCCGCCCTCGCCAGAAACGCTGGCAATCGTCAGGGCAAACCTAGGGTCGTTGGCGCCAGTCCAGAGTACCGTTTTGCCCAGCCGCGAGGCGCCAAGCAGTGCTACTCGTTTGCTGTCCACAGCTCTGTCGGTTTCGAAGTAGTCCAAGGCGCGGCTCAGACCCCAGCTCCACGCCGCCACGGCACCCCACTCGTCGGGCGCGAATTTCTCCTGCCCGGCTTTCAGGTAAAGACTGCGTACGCCGTACTTGATGCCGCCATCAAAATCAGGCTCAATGTCGCCGTAGTACACGGAGGCCACGCCGATGCCTTTATCTAGGAACGGCTCGACTGTGAGCTTCATAAAGCCATTCGGGTTGTAGGCGGGCGCGGGTACTTTTTGCTTGTCTTTGTTCCAATATTGCCCCTGCCGCACGCCTGGGTCGTTGATGAGCATGGAATTAGGCATGAAGTTGATGTTGAGCAGCAGCGGCACCGGCTTGGTGGTGTTGGCCGGCAAATACACCAGCAAGTCCATCTTCGGGCCGTCGTTGCGCTCGGAGAAGTACACCGTCACCTGCTTGCGAGTGGCTTTGCCGTTGAGGGCCGGCGTGCCTTTGTCGAACACCTCGAAGCGCAGCTTTTGGGGCTTGCCGGGCGCACGACCGTACACGTTCTGCTCAAACCACGTCCTGATTTCCGGGCGGCGCTGCTTGGTCCAGGTCGCAGCATCGGTCACCTTTTTGCCGTTGGCAAGCACCAGCGGGTCGGGCAGCGTGTAGGTGCCTACCAAGTCCTCGTTGTAGTTCACCGGAATACCGGCCACCACGTCCGGCGGCTTGTTGGCTACGGGTGCTTGCGCCTGAGCGGGCGCTTGTGGTTGTGTCTGTGTTGGCGTCGGCGTCTGAGCTAGCAACCCATTGGGTAACAAGCTAAAAGCGGCACAGCTCAGAACAGCAGAGAAGAAAGAAGCCGGCTTCATTTGGTTTGCATGGTTAAGGATTGTGGTTTCCCGTTGGGGCTATCTGCTTTCTCGACGGCCATGATGCGAACAGGACCTAGCAGCCCGGAACGACCTAGCTCATATTGCCCACCAAAAGGAGCCGTGTAAGAATCCAGCACTTTCTTCTCAGGGCCCGCGAGCTTATCCCCCATCAGGCGGTTGGTCCACTCGTTGGTTACTTGAATTTCCACTTGGTTTTTGCCGGGCTTGAGGAGGCTGGTTACGTCGGCTTGGAAGGGCGCCTTCCAGAGCAATTCTACTTTCTGCCCGTTCACGGTCACCTCCGCTATGTCGCCGACGCTACCTAGGTCGAGCATGATTTTGCGCCCGTCGTGAAACCACTTTTTATTGGCTTCCAAGGTTTTGTGATACGTCGCTGTGCCGGAGAAATACTTGATGTCAGCATCCGCATTATCCGTCCAGGAAGCTAGCTGCGGGAACGTTGCCTCGGCCGGGGCACCTAGCTTGGGGGCAAACGTCACCTGCCACGGTCCTGCTACCGTGAGTAGTGTCGACTCGACAGGCACCGGCGCCGCGGCCCGAGCCGTAGCAGATGTCGCATGGTTGAACACCACAAACACCGTTTCACGCTCTTTCAAATGCAGCGGCACCGTAGTTTGCCCGCCGCTGATGGTGTAGCCAGCTGGTTCCATTTGGCCGGTAGCCGAATGCCAGAGCGCTACGTCTTTGCCACTCACCCGAAACTGCGCCTTGAGGTCTTGGGTGCTATCGGAGCGGTTGACTACGTAATACACATCAGCGTCGCCCACGCGGCGATGAATCCAGGGCACTTGGCTACCTAGGGGTCGGCTGCACTCCACGTCGGGCGTGAGGCCAGCTAGCGGCATTACTTGCGCCAGTGGCAAGCCCCACACAATCTGACCTTTGCCGTAGCGGCGCTTCGTGCGGCTTCGGCCATCTAGGTCACCCCACACGTCACTGGCAATTTCCTGAAGCTCCGGATCGGAGCTAGGATACGCGGTCAGGCCGGGCGCTTTCACCGGCTTCGGGCCGACTACCGTGGCGCCACCTTGCACCAGCTCGCGCACCTTGCGCAGCACAGGCAAGGTCATTTGCTCGATTTCGGGTAGCACGAGCACGCCGTAGCTCATGCCGTCGGGCAGCACGAGGCGGCCTTTGTCGTTCACCGTCATGCGGGTAATCAATGCGTCGGCGTTGATATAGTCGAACGCATAACCTTCGGGCAGAGCCGGTTGCAAACCCGCGCCCCAGAACGGCATCGTTGAGGGGGCGCCTTCGTTGAGCAGGTAGGCCACATCAGCCACGTACTGGCCCTGTTGCAACATAAAGGTGTTGCGAGCTAGGTAGGTCATGAGCGGCTTGGCTTGCTCGGCCCAGGTGATGTTGCGGTTCAGGTGGGTACCCACCATCGTGTTGCCGGGCTTGGTATCGAGGGGCTGGTGGGCGGAGGTAT
The DNA here is from genome assembly GCF_002154225.1 of Hymenobacter crusticola. GTDB lineage: Bacteria > Bacteroidota > Bacteroidia > Cytophagales > Hymenobacteraceae > Hymenobacter > Hymenobacter crusticola. Next base: position 193,742 of record NZ_MTSE01000003.1, on the reverse strand, counting down.
GGAACACCAAGCGGTTGATACCCTGCGTAAACCAATAGTCACTGATCTTCTTCAGCGTGTACGGCGACTCGAAGTTGCCGCCTGTAAATGACTCCGCTGCTATCAGGTTCTTGCCGTACACGTGGCCCGACGAGGCTGCCCCGCGCACGTCCTCGTAGTACATGCTCGACGGGTGCAAGTCCTTCACCCAAAACTCGCCCATCGGGATGTCGACGTACTTCTTATAAAGGAGGGCATCTTCAATGGTTTCCAGCGACACGCCGCCCGCTTCGCCGTAGGTCTGAATGCCCTGCTTGTGCAGATAATCGGTGACGGTGCCGTAGTGGTTCTCGGCGAACATGTCCACGAGGGTGCGACGGAAGTCCCACAGCACCCGGTCGCTGATTTCGGCGCTGCCTACTACCCTACCGGCCAGCACTGGCAAGTAGGGCGTGAGGTCGTAACCACGGCGCTTCTGAAACTCAGGCAGCATCTCGTCGGTCCAGTTCTGAATGCCGGCTTCCCAGCTGTCCATCAGCATGTAACGCAGACTTTTGCCGTAGAGCGGACCTAGGGCTTGCCGCAACGGTTCGGTGTAGCCATGCATGTAAGCCTCAGTATGTTTGCGGCTGAGCTTGTCGACTTCGAGCCCATTAGCAGCAGGCACAGCGGGCCGGTTTCGAGCACCCGTGAGCGAGTAACCCATGCGCAAAATCGTCCACTTGCCGGGCGGCACCTGCCAGGTTAGTGTGCCGTCGGGCTGCATTTTTGAGGTCAGCACCACCACGTTCGTGGGGCTGATGGTAGCGGGCGCGGACACCGGCGGCGTGGCCGTCGATTCATATTCAAACAAGAAGTTGAACCCAGCTTTGTCTTCCCAACGATTCACCCTAGCTCCGGCGTGCAGCTGAAACTCATTGAGGGCGTAGCTGCTGTCGGGCTGAGCGGCCGCTTCCGAAATTACCTCGGCGGGCTTCATGGGCGCGCCGCTCAGCTCCAGGCGGTAGTAGCGGGCGGTGGTCGTCGGAATAGAAAAGGTGCGGACGGTGCCGCCCCGGTAGCCTTGCTTGCCCGGCAATGCCGTAAGCGTGGTAAACTGCTTGCCATCGGAGCTAGCTTGCAAGCGCCCGAACGGAATGCCGCGCGTGCCGGCCACGGTAAACGCCTGGACTTTCGTGGGTTGTTTGAAGCTGTACTGCACCCAAGCCGTGCCGCGCTTTTCCGTGGGCTTCACGACCAAGGACGTGTTCAGATCATCATCCAGCAGCGCTTTGGCATCGATGGCGCCAGCGTTGGTCGTCACTGTTGGCTGTAGGCGCGACTCGTCGGCTTCGGCTGTAGGCGTGCGGTAGGCAATAACGGCGGTTTCGCCGTAGAAGCCAGTTGCGGGGCTGTTTTTGCTGCGAGCTAGGTTGCGAATTGCCCCTTCCACGGAGGGCGGCTGTGGTAGTTTCCCTTTGAACGCCTTACCGCCTTCCACCTGCAACTCGCTCCACACCAGCTTCTTCATGGCCTGTTCGGGTTTCACCCAGGGCGCACCCGTGAGGCTCCAACCGGGTGAGGTGAACATGGTCATTTCCAGACCTAACCTATCGGCTTCGGCGGCGGTGTGCTTCACGGCATCAAGCCACGCGGGCGTGCCGAACACGATTTTTTCGTTCACGGTTTGTCCGCCACCGGCCCCTACATCGGCAAGCTGAAAGCCCGCAATGCCCGAGCGCTTCATCCACTCTAGGTCCTTGGTAATGCCCTCTTTGCTAATGTTGCTGTTGGTCCAGTGCCACCAGGTGCGGGGCCAAGCGGCTTCGGGCGGATTCTTGAAACCCTGCTCCAGCGAAGCCCCGGCATCCTGCGCCCAGGTGGTGAGCGGCAGCGCCGTAAAAGCTAGGCCTACCAAGACCTGCGGCTTGGGCCAGCGACGAAAAACAACCATATGCTTTGTGTTGTGGGAATAGTTTGGTGCGGGTCGTAAGTGTAGGAGAAAGGCAATCCTGAGCCTCCCTGGTCCGTCATGTTGTGTTCAGGTAGGTGCCTCACCCCCGACCCCTCTCCGAAAAGGAGAGGGGAGCCAAGAGGCAATGAGCAATGTAGAATGAGTAATTGATCATTGACAACTGCTCATTCTCTTCTGGCTCCCCTCTCCTTTTTGGAGAGGGGGCCGGGAGGTGAGGCGCCCACCTGAACATTACTTTTAATACCCAGGATTCTGCGTGATCTTGTTCGGATTCAGGTTCACCTGGTAGCGCGGAATCGGGAAGAGCTGCTCATAGGCTTGCACCGAGTTGCCGCTGCCGATTTCATCATTGGACAAGCCGCTGGCAAAGTGCGCATTCATCACGGTGAGCAGGCGGCCCGTGCGCAGCAGGTCGAACCAGCGGTGGCCTTCGTTGTAGAGTTCGAGGCGTCGCTCCTGCTCAATAGCCAGGCGCGTAGCGCTCTGGTTGGTGCGCAAGTTATCGGGAGTTGTGAGGCCGGCGCGGGTGCGCACTTGCTGAAGATAGGTGAAGGCCGCGGCGGTGTTACCTAGCTCGTTTTGCACCTCAGCATACATCAGCAACACGTCGGCGTAACGCAACTCGATCCAGTCGTTGCCGGAGTCCACGGTGGTGGTCATGCCTTTGTCGAAGTACTTGGTGGTGAAGTTGTACGCGCGCCGCGAGCCGGTCAGGCGGTTGATCGTCGTCTTGCGGGTATCGGTGGCGGTGAAAAGGTTGTACAGCTCGTCGGTGATGAGGAAGGTACCCACCCCACGCACCAATACACCCTTGCCAATATCCTCATTGGCAAAGGCATACTGCACAAACGGATTACCCTGCACCGGATCAAAGCCGCGGGCGTACTGCACCGCGAAGATGACTTCAGCGTTGTTGGGCTGGGCCGCGTCGAACACATCGGTGTAGTTGGTCAGCAGGCGGTAAGTACCGGAGTTGATGACTTCCAGCAGCTTCGGGCTAGCATCGCCGTAGCGCTTCAGCGTGAGGTACACCTTAGCAAGCACCCCCTTTGCCGCCCCGCGCGTAGCCCGCCCAATATCAGTATTTTGGGTGTAGGTGGCAGGCAGCTGCTCAGCATCCTTCAAGTCGGCAATGATCTGCTCATATACTTGCGCTACCGGCGTGCGGCCGAATTCGTAGGCTTCCTGGCTCGTTTTGATGTCCTTCAGCACCAGCGGCACGTCGCCGTAGATGCGCACCAAGTTGAAGTACATCAAGGCCCGCAAAAACTTGGCTTCGTTGATGTAGCGCAGCTTGGTATCGTCGTTCATCGGGATGTTGCCGATGTTATCGAGCACCAAATTGCAGCGCGAGATGGTGGCGTACGAGCGGTTCCACATCTCGCTCACGATGCCATTGTCGGCCACTACGTTCGACTCATTAATGGTGATGTGGTCGGTAGAGTTGTTGAACTTGCTGTTGTACACGTCATCGGAAGCTAGGTCACCGAAGGCAAACTTGTAGCGGTACGATTCGCGTAGGGTGAAATAGGCGTCGTTCAGCACCTGCCGCACGCTGGTTTCGTCGGTGTAGAAGGTGCTCTCGGCAGGTTGGTCCAGCGGGGTGCGGTCGAAGTAGTCGTCCTTACAGGCAGCTAGGCACACGGCAAGGGTGAGGGCGGAAAGAAGTTTGGCCGTTTTCATTGCCTTAGAAGGTTAGGTTCAAGCCCAAAGAGATGTTGCGCGAAATTGGGTAGGTGCCATTGTCCACGCCGCTGTTGGTGGGGTTGTCGGTGGCGTTGTTGGTGGTGGCGCCGTTTGCCTGCGGGTTGCGAAAACCACCGGCTTTGGTGAAGGTGTAGATGTTCTGCCCGGTGGCGTAGAGGCGCAGTCGCTGCACGTGGATCTTCTCGGAGAGCACTGCTGGCAGGGTGTAGCCGAGCGTGATGTTACGGATGCGCAAAAAGCTAGCATCGTAGAGGTAGCGGGTGCTGGCGGCAATGTCGGAGGAGAGGTTGGTGGTGCCGGCCCGGTGAAACTTACCGTTGCCGGGGTCCGACTCCGAGCGCCACCGCTCCAACGACTGCTTCGAGCCGTTTTCCAGCCACCGACCTAGGGCCAGCGGTAGTTCCTGACTCCGGTAGATTTCGCCGCCGTAGGCACCATCGAGCAGGATGTTCAAGTCGAAATTGCTGTAGGTAAAGGTGTTGCCGAAGCCATACACAAAGTCGGGCTGGTAGTTGCCGGCGCGCACTTGGTCGTCGGCGGTGATGCGACCATCGGGCACGCCGCCGGGGCCGCTCACGTCGCGGTAGCGCAAATCCCCGATGCCCTGCGAACCTAGCTTCGGATAAGTATCGACGTCGTTTTGGTTGTTGAAGGTACCCTCCACGAGGTACAGGTAGAAGTCGCCCATGGGCCGGCCCACGTAGTTGCGCACTACGCCTTGGTTAGCAAGTTGCGTTTGGCCGCTGGCCAGGCTCATGATCTGGTTGCGGTTAAAAGAGATGTTGAAGTTGGTGTTCCACTTCAGCTTCCCGTCGATGTTGAGCGTGTTCAGGGTGACTTCCAGGCCGCGGTTGCGCACGTTGCCCACGTTCTGAATCACGGAAGCCGCCTTGCCGTTAATGCTCGGAATATCAGCCGACAAGATGATGTTGCTGTTGCGGTTGTATAGGTCCACCGACAGTCCGATGCGGTCGTTCAGAAAACCTAGGTCGAGGCCGGCGTCAAACTGTTTGTTCTTCTCCCACCCGAGGTCGAGGTTCGAGAAACCGCTGGGCCGGAAGGCTACCACCTGGGCGTCGGTAGTGCCGAAATTGTAGGCCTCGCGCTGCATGGTAGCAATCCAGGGGTAATAGCCGGGCAGTTGATCGTTGCCGGTTTCGCCGTAGCTCGCCCGAATTTTCAGCATCGACACCGCTTTGTTTTCCGCCAAGAAGCTTTCCTCGCTCACGTTCCAACCCGCTGATACGGATGGAAACACGCCAGCACGATTCGTCGGTCCGAAGCGGCTCGACCGGTCGCGGCGCAACGAGCCCGAAAGCAGGTAACGCCCTTTGTAGTTATAGTTGAGGCGCCCAAACACGGCATCGAACACGTACTCGCGTCGCTCCGAAGCACCCTTGTTCAGCACCGCGCCCTGCACGTTTTTCACGCTGGAGTTCACGAACGCCACCGGGTTGTCGCGGTCGGTGCGGGGCTCCAGGGTCACGTAGAAGTCGTTCTGGCGCGACACGTCATAACCTAGGAGGGCCGTGAAGTTGTGGTCTTGGTGCAGGGAAAAATCGTAGGTCGCCGTGTTCGACCAGTACCAGTTGATGTTGGTCGTGTTATTGCGGCGGGCCCGGATCTGCGCTAGGTTGGGCGTGGAAATGTTGCCCGTGTTACCGTTGCCGCGGGCTAGAAACGGCTCCACAAACCACTCCTCCCGCTCGGCTACCAAGCCCACGTTCATGCGGGAGTTCAGCTTTAGTCCTTCAATGGGTTCGTACTCCAGGTAGGCGTTGCCTGTCTGACGGAACGAGTAGAAAAAGTCCTTGTTGGCATCAAGCTTCACCAATGGGTTCGACAGCTCGTCGTTGAAGATGGTCTTCATCTCCGGGTCTTGCGTTATCACGAAGTAGTCGCCGTTGGGCCGCCACACCGGCAGAATAGGCGGCATAGTCAAGGCCTCGGCCAAGATGCCATCGACGCCGGTGGAGGTATTGCCGCCGGTGGTTTGCTGCACCCGGCGCTGGGTGTACGACGGTTGCAGGTTCACTCCTACCCGCACTTTGTTGGTCAGGTCGGCGTCGAGGCTAGCCCGCAGGTTGTAGCGCTTCAGGAAAGTGTTTTTCAACGTGCCTTGCTGATCAATGTACCCACCCGACACCGAGAAGCGTACTTTGTCGCTGCCGCCAGTGGCGCTGAGTTGGTAGTTTTGAAAGGGCGCCGCACGGAATATCACGTCTTGCCAATCGGTGTTGGCCCAGCGCTCCGGCTGGTTTAGGAAGGCTGGGATAGGGCGATTTTGGTAAGCTAAGCCTTCCTTGGCCATATCTACAAACTCCTGCCCATTCAACAGATCGTAGCGGTGCATCACCGTCTCGACGCCGGCGGTGGCGTTCAGGGAAAACGTTGTCTTACCCGACTTGCCGCGCTTGGTTGTCACGATGATAACCCCGTTGCCAGCCCGCGAGCCGTAGATAGCTGCCGACGCTGCATCCTTCAAAATGTCAATGCTTTCAATATCCTGGGGCGAGATAGAGTTGAAAAGCGTACCGTCGTTCGTGGGATAGCCGTCGATAACGTAGAGCGGACTGTTGCCGCTGGTGATGGAGCCGGCGCCCCGAATCCGGATGGCGGGCGGATCACCCGGTGCCCCGCTCGTCTGCTGCAATTGCACCCCCGACACCTGACCTACTAGCGCCTGTGTGGGGTTCGTGACGGGCAAATTGGCGACTTGGTCCCCTTTCACACTGGAAATGGCCGTCGTGACGGTGCGCTTGCTTTGGGTACCGTAGCCAACTACTACGACTTCCTTGAGCGCCTGCGTGTCTTCGGAGAGCCGGATGTTTAAAGCCGTGCTAGCTTCCGTCACGGGAACTTCCTGCCTGATAAAGCCGACGGAACTGATAACCAAGATGCTACCGGGTGGCACACTCAGCGTAAACCGGCCATCAGCATCGGTGCTGGTGCCGGTGGTGGTGCCTTTTACTACCACGGTTACCCCGGGCAGCGGCTGGCCGTTGCTTTGCGTGATGCGGCCCGACACGGGGAAGTCGCGCCGAGTAGAAACGTTTGCAGAAGAAAGCAGATCTACGGAAACGTTTGCGGGAATAGCGCTCGTTGACTTCACGGGCAGCACGATATAGTACTTCGCACGCGTTTTTTCGAAGCGTAATCCTACTTGTGACAAGACCGCTTTGAGCTTGGCATCCAGGCTACCATCGGCTTCTTGTGGCACCACTACTTTGTCGCCGACTAAGTCGGTGTCGTAGCCGATGGAGGCGCCGTATTGAGTTTCCCATTGCGCCAATAGCTGCTTGAGCGAGATAGAAGTGGGTTGTCGGGCCACTTGCTGAGTGGAGGCCAACAGTTGCGCGGACGCAGACGAGGCCAAGGGGGGCAGGCAAAGTACGCACACCGTCAGTGAAGCCGCGCGCGCCCAACTGCCGCCAGAACAGCAGGTAAGATTTCTTTTCATAGGGATTGGTGGGAAGAATGATCAGAAAGAATGATTCGATTTTGCTCGTGACGTACGGTCAGCTGAAAGCTCTTTTCTAGCAACTGAAGCAGCGCTTCTAGGTCGCCCACCGAAAAAGTACCGGAGATCTTGCGCTGGTTGAGCGTCGGATTTTCGACTACCACGGCCACCCCGTAAGTGTCGCTCAGACGGGTCGCCACTTCGGCCACCGTCGTGCCGTCGAATACTAGCTTGTCGTCTTTCCAGGCGGCGTACGGGGCCGTGTTTACTGCTTTGTGCAACACGTGGCGCGGCTGCGCGTCCCAGGTTTCGACTAGCTCGCCGGGCTTGAGCACCACATCTTGGCTGCGGGTGCTATCCGTGAAGTCGACCTTCACCTTGCCCGAGAGCAGCACGACCCTAGCCTGCTCGTGCCGCCGGTACACGGTGAACTTGGTGCCGAGCACCTCCACCTTGAAGCCCGCCGTGGTGCGCACCACGAAGCGACGGTGGTCAGGCGTATGCTTCACGGCGAAGTACGCTTCGCCATCGAGCCACACCTCCCGCTCGCTTGCCTGCCCTAGGTCGGCGGCGTAGCGCAGCGTCGAGTGGCTGTTGAGCGTGACAGTGGAGCCATCTGGGAGCTGCACCACGCGGGTTTGGCCGTAGGGCGTGGTGAGTTGGGTGAGCGGTGGCATGGCGTGCTGAGTTTGCCAGAGCCAACTGCCGCCCGCTGCTACACCAATCAGCACCGCAGCGGCAGCGGCCCAACGTCGCCAAGATGGGCTGCGCTTCGATTCTTCCGCCTCGGTATGGGTGGGCGCTAGACCTAGCTGCTGCAGCAGCGCGGCCTGCATGTCGTCGAAATCCGGCGTGTCCTGCGTGAGCCCTTGTTCGTGCTCCAGCAAGTGCGCGTATCGTTCCATCCAGTGCTGCGCCAACAGCGCATTGGTAGGCTGGGCCAGCCACGCCAGCACGGCACGCGTTTCCGCGGGGGAAGACTCGCGCCGCAGATACCGCAAATACGCTTCGAAATCGACCGGAGTAGGCATAAGGCTAGGGTATTCCCTCTACTACAAACGACACCCGAGCCAGTGCCAACCCCTACTCAGCTTTTGGAAAAATTTTATTTATAGCAAAACACGGCTGTTATTAGCCGCTAGGCCGGATTTGTAAGCCGGTTCTTGGGAGCTGCGAAATTGCAATCTGCTACCTTGAGCTAGGTACTCCCTACTACCTTAAAGAACACCTAGCTAGCACCTACACGGGCCCGACCAAAACTCATGAGAGTGCAGGAGAGTGCAGGTAATCTTTTAAAACTACTTTAGTGAAGCGTTGCCGAAGTAGCTGGCAACACCGCCGGCTTAGCCGACAGCGTGCTCTGGGTTTCCCTCTACTTATTCGCTCCCAGTGAAGCTTACGAAGAACTTTCCCGAAGATGTAGGTACCGCTACGCCGGACGACGAGCGGCAGTGGTTTCAAATGCTGTTCAAGCAACACGCCTCGGGCCTGTACCACCTAGCCTACAACCACCTTCGCGCGCGCGCCGAAGCACAGGAGATTGTGCAAGACTGCTTTTTGAAGTTCTGGGAAAAGCGCCACGAAGTAGGCCGCGATGCCACGGCGGCGAAAGGCTACCTCTACAAATCGGCTTATCACGCCATTCTGAACCAAGTGCGGCGGCGCCACTATTGGGTGTATGAAGAGTGCCCCGACGACTTGGTGGTGGACCCCGAGCCGCAAAGCAGTGGCTTGGAATACGAACAGCTCCAAGATTTGTACAACACTGCCCTCGCCCAACTGCCGGTGAAGCGGCGCCAGATCTTTGCCATGAGCCGGCAGCAAGGCCTATCAAACGCCAAGATTGCCCAGGAGCTAAATATCTCCATCAAAACCGTGGAAAATCAGATGACCCAGGCGCTGAAGTTTCTGCGTCACTACTTTTTGGCGCATGGCGTGCTGCTGGAGTTTATGCTGCTGCTTTCCGTGGCAGCTTTCATCTAACGTTTGGCTAGCAGCACGGTCGTTTGCATCACCTAGCCTAGACACCGCAAACGCTGTCAGGATTGCCACATCTTTCCTCGTAGTTCACCAATCGATTCGAAGTCTTCGGCGTCGGACCGGTACCGTTGCGGTGGCCTGCTCTGCCTAAGCAGCTGGTCTTGCTCTAATGAACTGTGTTGACGGCATTTATGGTAACCAGGCGGGCACCTAGGGCGACAGACTGGCGAGCAGCGCGCTGCTTCGGTGCCGTACTTGGGTAAACGCACGCAGGCGTTTTGTTTTTTAGGATACATTTACACGCATTGCTTACCAACCACAACCCTCCTATTCTCATGAGTATCACGTTAGCACAAGCTGAACAAGCCATCAACGCCGCCAAGCAGAAATCAACTGAGCTAGGTGTCAAAATGAACATAGCCGTGGTAGATGCTGGCGCCAACCTCACGGCCTTCGCCCGCATGGACGACGCTTGGCTTGGCTCAGTGGATATTGCCATGCGCAAGGCCCGCACCGCCCGCTTCTTCGACATGCCCACCGGCAACCTAGGTCAGGCCTCGCAGCCCGGCGGCTCCCTCTATAACATTGAGCACTCCAACGGCGGCCTCATCACCTTCCCCGGCGGCTTGCCCATCAAGGATGGTAGCGGCAAGATCATCGGTGCCATTGGGGTATCGGGTGATACCGTGGAGAACGACCACACCGTCGCGCAAGCCGGCGTGGATGCGTTGTCATAGCTTCCCAAACTGCCCCTACTTTAAACAAGAATACCAGACCTAGGTCCGGCGTTCTTGTTTAAAGTACCAGTGCTTCGCTCTGGGGCACCCCGCTGCTAGGCTCCTTGCCCCAGCAGCCGCATAAAGGCGCCGTCCATGACGTAGGTAGAGCCAGACACGTAGTCCGAATCGGGGGAGGCCAGGAACAAGGCTAGCTTGGCAATTTCCTCAGGCTTGCCGGCCCGCTTCATCGGAATCTTCTGCGCTTGCTCGTCGCGAAACTTGGGGTCGTCGAGGGCCTTTTGGTTCATCGGCGTCAGGATCATGCCGGGGGCGATGTTGTTCACATTGATGCCTTGTTCGGCCAGTTCCAGCGCCAGCGTGCGGGTCAGGTTGCGCAGGCCGCCTTTGGCCGCGCAGTAGTCGGCCGTGTTCGGCGACACCACCTCTTCGTGGATAGACGTCACGTTGATGATCTTGCCCTTGCCACCCTGCGCCAAGCGGTGCTTGGCAAACAAGCGGGCTAGGTAAAACGGCCCGAACAAATCGGTGCGAATCGTTTTCTCAAACTCAGCGGGTTCCATTTCCACCACCGGTTTGTGGGCCCCGCTCACGCCGGCATTATTCACGAGGATATCGAGGGTGCCAAATCGGTCGAGGCTTTGGGTAAATAGTTGCTCGGCCTGCTGGGCGTCGCTCACGTCGGTTTGCACTACCAAGGCCTGCTGGCCAGCCTCTTCCACGGCCTGGCGGGTGTGCTCGGCGCCGTCTTGGTCGGTGTGGTACACAATCACCACGTCGGCCCCTTCCCGGGCAAACTCAATGGCCGTGGCTTGGCCAATACCCGAATCTGAACCGGTCACGAGGGCTACTTTGCCTGCTAGCTTTTTCATTAGAACCTAGGGTTGAAATAATGTAGAATGCAGCCGGTCAATGGTTACGTTGAGTACTGACCCGTTGCGTTAAATCACCCTTCCCAAACGGGATGCAAGGTAGAAGGTTAGGCGGCCACGGTTGCTTCTGATGGCAGTACTGCAGGCAGGGTTTTCCACTGGCCGCTAGCACGTGTCCATCCTACAAGTAGGTACGCCTTCTTACCACTTCAGCCGCAGTTCATTCAACAACAAAAAGGCACCCATTTCGGGTGTCCTTCTTCACTTCGCAAGACAACCTTATACTTCCTGACCGCCCTATTGCTATTGTGGCTCCTGCTATCATGGCTTCTGCAACTGCACCCCAGCGGGCAGCAGCTTGCGCGCTAAAACCTAGGTCACTCCAGGGTCTTGATTTTGAAGTTCTTGTACTCAATTTTCATGGGCGGCCCCACGTGTACCTGCACGCCGATCCAGCCGCTCAGCTTGCGGTTGGCGGCATCATCGTCGGTCACGTCGGACATGAGCACGTCGTTGATGTAGTGCTGTAGATGGTTGCCTTTCACCACCAAGTGCACCCGGTTCCAGTCGCCGGCTTTGATGTGCTGCTGCAGGGCCGCGCGGCCGCCCCCTAGGCTGTCGAGCACTTGTGGGGGCTGGCCTTCCACGAGACGCACGCGCTGCCCACGCAAAGCCAGGAACTTGCGGCCCCGTTCCTCATAGTTCTGCCCGGCGTAGCGGTTGCGGCCGTCGAGGTCGGCCTGGTAGCCTTGCAGGGCGTAGGGCAGATCGGGCACCTCTTCGCTGCGGTAGTTGATGCCACTGTTGCCAAGGGCCGAAATTCGGTAATCAACCAACAATTCGAAGTCGCGGGGCTGCCCGCCGCGCCAGATAATGAAGGTGTTGCGCTTTAAGATGGTAGCCGGCGTAACTTCCCCCACCAGCACGCCGTCGCGCACGTGCCAATACGTGGTATCGTATTCCCAGCCGCGCAGGGTCTTGCCGTCAAAAATAGCCTGGTAGCCTTTCTCCGCCCGCGGCGTTTTGGGGGCAGTAGCACAGCTCATGGTCAGGAGCAAGCTGTTCGCTAGCAGAAGGAATACGGGAGTTTTCATACGGCAAGGAAGCGGATATACCGCGCATTTCAAGGCAGCCATGATGAACATCTCCGTTAGCGCAGCCCACCAAAGCCCGCAGGGCATAGCGAGAGATAGCACTTTTAAGCCTTACAATGCGCCAGGCTAAACCCCGCGAAGCATCGCTACCACAGAGGGTATCTTATTTACTTTGACCGTACTAAATGCCTCGACTGGCGGGCACCAGCTGAAGTGTGGCGGTCTTTTGCGCCTGGGCGGCGGAGTTGAGGTGCCCCAAGCTAGGTTGATGATGTTCTCGCCGCAGGCATCGTAGAGCAGGCGCAAAACCATAATGCCCGACTGCCCAATCCGAGGCAGGGTGGTCAACAGTTCGAGCGGCAACGCTGCCTCACCGGGCAGCTCGAAGGCCGGGGGAATCGTCATGCAAGCGTCAAGATAAGCCGGAAGGCCGTCAAAGATCCTTTACCTCAACCGTACTGGCTTTGACAGAGTTGCCGCCCGCGGAGCAGCTACACGCAGGTTGCGCTGGCGAGGTAATTTAGCATCCCGAAAGGTTCATCGCTTTCTTACCTAGGCCTTGGCGGGCAAAAATGCGTACTGCTAGTTTCACCAACCTACTTCCCCTCGGTAGCATGATGTTCAAGTACCTACTCACCTTTTGCCTGCTGATGGCAGCATCCGGAGCCACTTTCGCCCAAAAAGCCCCCTTGCGCGTGGGTATCGTGGGCCTTACGCACGCGCACGTGCATGGCATTCTAGGTCGCAAAGGCCACGATGATCTTCAGATCGTCGGGATTGTGGAGCCCAACCGGGACCTAGCCCAACGCTATTCAAAGCAATACGGCTACTCCATGAACATCGTGTACAAGACCACGGACGAAATGCTAGCAGCCACCAAGCCCGAGGTTGTTACGGCCTTTGGGAGCATCTACGAGCACCTGGCCGTCGTGCAGGCGTGCGCCCCGAAGGGCGTCCACGTCATGGTAGAGAAGCCCCTAGCCGTGAGTCTGGACCACGCTCGCAAGATGGAGGCCCTGGCCAAAAAGCACCACATTCAGCTGCTCACCAACTATGAAACGACGTGGTACCCCACCAATCACGAGGCCTACGATTTGCTAAAAAAAGGCACGGTGGGCCCGCTGAGCCAGGTGGTTGTGCACGATGGGCACCGCGGCCCGAAGAACATAGGCGTCAACAAGGAGTTCTTGGATTGGCTGACCGACCCCGTACAAAACGGCGGCGGTGCCCTCATCGACTTCGGCTGCTACGGCGTGAACCTGATGACGTGGCTGCAAGACGGCAAACGCCCCACCACTGTGACGGCCGTCACGCAGCAGCTTCAGCCCGAGAACAACCCGAAAGTTGACGACGAATCGACCATCCTACTCACCTACGACAACGCCAAAGCCACGATTCAAGGCTCCTGGAACTGGCCTATTGGCCGCAAAGACATGGAGGTTTACGGCAAAACGGGCGTCATCTATGCCGACAATAAGAACGACCTGCGCGTGCGCCACGCCGAAGGCTACGACCAGTACAAGGAAGAGAAGCGCCACCTCGAAGACCGCCAAGCCCCGTACGATGACCCATTCACGTTTCTGGTGGGCGTGGTGCGCAATGAAATAACGCTCAAACCCTACGACCTTTCCTCGCTGGAAAACAACATGATTGTAGTGGAAATCCTGGAAGCTGCCCGAGAAAGTGCTAAAACGTATAAAAGCGTGACCCTAGGCAAATAGAGGCCACTGAATTGCGACCCATGCACTTTCCCTACCAAGACTTACCGCCCTCGTTGCGCCTCCGTTACGAGCTTGTAGACGGGTCGAATGTGCAGGCTTATTTGCCGCTGTTTGCTGGCGACCCCTCGCCTTTTGTCGATCAGCGCTTCAAGCACCAAGCTAGGTTGGCAGTATACGCCGAGGAGTTGCTTACCGACCTGCGTCACTCTTGCAAGCGCGGGGCCTGCGACTGGCTCGTGCGCCGACGCACCGATTTGCAGCCGGTGGGCGTCGTGCACCTCTACAACTTAAGCCACGAGGTAATTGCTGGGCGCATTCCGTATTGCGCCGTCGGCTATGCGTTGGCAGCGCCATTTCGCCGACAAGGATATGGGCAAGAAGCGCTCAATCAATTGCTTACGCAGGCGGCCCAGTTGTTCGGACGCACCGAAGTGCGGGCGCTGTCGGCTGTCGAGAACCTAGCTTCCCAGGCCCTGCTACAACGTTGTGGCTTTACGCTGCTGGAAGAACGTGCTGCCGCCTACAGGCGAGGCGCTGTGCGGCTGTGGCAGCGGCCATTGTTGTCCTCGGATCAGGAGCCGAGCGCGCTTCGCGGAGCCGGCAAATAGCTAAAATTCAGGCTTCTCGGTGAAGATATATTGCCCATATCTCAGTTGAGCCTGACAAACCTGCGTTACTACCTTATTCAACAGCTATTAACCAGAAACCATGTCTCATCAGCCAACGATTACGCCACAAGAGATGCAGCTGCTCGTAGCAAAGCTAGGTTTCGAGGTACCCCAAGAATATACGACCTACCTAGCCCACGAGAACCGGAACTTCATCAAAATAGACAAGCTTGCCTACCTCTGCGGCGTAGATGAGCTACTTCCCTACAATGCCGGCTACAACGCCGAGGAACAATACCCCGGCTATTTCCTCATCGGCTCAGATGGCTCTTTGGATGCGTTTGCTATCGAGAAGGCCACCCAGCACTTTGTGTTGTTTCCTTTCATTCAAGCAGAGCACGAGGAAGTTACGCTACTCGCTCAAACGTGGAAGGAGTTCTTGCACCACATCCATACCGCTGTCGTGTAAAGCCTCGCCCTAACGGCAACAACACACTTTTACAACGTGTTATGCCCTGCAAACCACCTAGTTTCGGTACCTAGCTTTTGCTAATTGACAATGCACAACACCCGGTAGTCGGTCGGCGTCATGCCCTCCATCTGGCGGAACATGCGGGTGAAGTAGTTCAGGTTATTGAAGCCTGCCTTAAAGCAAATTTCGGTGATGCTGAGCGCCGAGTTTTTCAGGCATTTCTTCGCCAGACGCATGCGCTCTTTGATAATGTAGTCGATGGGCGACAGGCCAAACTCTTGCTTAAAGGCGCGGTAGAAATTAGGCTTGCTCATGTACACCTTAGCACTCAGGTCGTCGACGCTGATCTTCTCGGCTATGTTTTCCTTGATGTAGTGCAGGATGTGCGCAAACCGATTTGAGGTAGCCAGCACCGCTACATTATGCTCTTTCTCATGCAGGCTCTGCACCTGCATGATGCGCAGCAACAGCTCCTTTACCGTGAAATCGGCTAGGATGTCTTTGTTCTGCGAGTCGCCAAACCCGATGCGCACCAGCTTGTAAATAAGCGCCGTTACCTCTTCATCATTATAGAAGTAGTGCTGATTGAAGCCGAAAGTCCACTTCTCGGCCTCGGTCTTAGGATAGTGCTCGTTCAGGTAGTTCACTGTGTCGATGATTTGCAGCCGGTCGATGGCGAGGGCCACGCACTGGGTCGGGTTTTCGTCGGAGGCCTCCGGGAAGTCTATCACCATTTTTAGGTTGGGCGGCACCACCATCGTGTTGCCAGGCAGGTAGTTGAACTCCTCCTGGTTGAAGAGGTGCATTACCTTCTTGCCGCGCAGCATGTTGGTGAGCACCAAGTCGCTGTACGACTGCTCAACCTGGGCACTTTGCAGGTGCGTTTCGAGGATGCTGAGCTCATACTTTTCGAGGGTTTGCACCCGGCGATGATCAATCAGGGTGGCAAGGTCCTGCGCTTTGGTGAGTGGGATGCGAGGAAGCAAATCAGTTACGGTCATTACGGAAATAGGCAACAAGCAATCCGCGAGGATTGGGGTGGTAAGTACAGGATGGATTACGAGCAAAAACAGGCTAGCCCCACCCGGCTAGGCATGTTTGATAGGATAGTGCCACCGATTGATATCATTCTGCAAAGGCCTCCTTTTTGGCTGCCCTAGCTTTGCAGCGCAATCGTCGGAGTACTTCGCAGCGCGCCGGCATGCCGTCCATCTACCAGGCCTTTTTGCCTGGCCACGCAACCCACCACCTTGATGAGCACCACCACGTCTGATAAGCTGAGCCTTGTCTTACAAGACAATTTGCAGGTCATCCTTCAGGAAAATCAACAACTAGCTCAGAAGCTCGACTTGGCGGCGGCGGTGGCCGTAATCCCACTTCTTCAACACGCCGAGCGCGTTTTTGTTGTCGGCGCGGGCCGCACGGGGCTAGCCCTGAAGGCCGCCGCTATGCGCCTGATGCACCTAGGTCTGACGGTGTTTGTCGTCGGCGAAACCACCACGCCCGCCATCAAGGCTGGCGACTTGCTGCTAGCCGGCTCCGGCTCCGGCACGACCAGCACCATCGTGAAGGCAGCTGAAAAGGCGGTGGCAGCGGGCGCCCAAGTCGTGGCCATCTCCACTACCACCGCGTCGCCGCTGGCAGACCTAGCCACGCAAGTGGTTGTGCTGCCCGCCGCCCAGAAGCAAGACCACGGCGGCGAAATCTCCAAGCAATACGCCGGCAGCTTGTTCGAGCAAGGTGTGCTGCTGCTCCTCGATGCCCTTTTCCAAACGCTATGGGGCCTCGATGGCACCCCGGCCGAAGAACTCTGGAAGCGCCACGCCAATCTGGAATAACCCTGGCTGGCAATTCTTTACCTATTTCCTCTCCCCTCAAAACCAACCCATAACATGGCTAAATTACAAGTTGCAATCGACCTCCTGACCACCAAAGACGCCTTGGCCCTTGCCGAGAAAGTAGCGCCCTACGTGGATATCATTGAGCTAGGTACGCCCCTCATCAAAAGCGAAGGCCTAGCTGTCATCACGGCGATGAAGCAAGCCCATCCCGACAAATTGGTGTTTGCCGACTTCAAAACCGCTGACACCGGCGAGCTAGAAGCCGACATGGCCTTCAAAGCCGGCGCTGACCTCGTTACCATCCTAGGTGCCGTAGACAACGCCACCGTTATCGGAGCCGTGAAGGCCGCCAAAGCCCACAACAAAGGCGTGGTAGTAGACACCATTGGCGTAACCGACCGCGTAAAGCGTGCCCAAGAAGTATCGGCTTTAGGGGTTGAATTTGTGGAGCTGCACGCTGGCCTCGATGAGCAAGCCCAAGCCGGCTACTCCATCCAAGTTCTGATCGATGAAGCCACGCGCGCCGGTGTTCCGGTTTCCATCGCGGGCGGTGTCAACCTGAGCAACATTGCGGCCGTGAAGCAAGCAGGCGTGGCCGTAGCTGTAGCCGGTGGTGCTATCTACGGCGCCGCCGACCCAGCCGCCGCCGCCAAGGAACTGCGCGAGGCATTCGACGCCGCGTAACGCTGACGGTGCCTTGAGGGCACCTAGGTTTTCAAACTTGCAAAAAAGCTCCGGCCGTTGGCCGGAGCTTTTTTGTTGGCCTTATAGCTCGATGCAACGCCTGAGTGGGTCGCAGACCTCCTATCGGAGTTCACTCATTTAGTATCTGCGTATGCTGTATCTCCGGCTCTGGCTTACTGGCCTGCTTGTATTCTCCCTGTTTATCTCCTTCCCTGCCCGTGCGCAGTCCATCTCAACGGGCAAGATCACAACTCCTACCGGTGCCCCGGTAGCCTATGCGTCAGCAGGGGTCAAGGGCAAACCCCTCGGGACAGTAGCAGCTGCAGACGGCACTTTTTCGCTTTCCGCTTTTGCGCCCGCTGCTCCTACAGATACCGTCATTGTATCATGCGTAGGGTACCAGTCGCGTCAGATGTTAATGAGTCAGTTACGGCAACAACCAGCGGTACAGCTTCTTCCAATGGCAACTCAGCTCCAGGAAGTAGTAGTGCATAGCAAGCCCCCTAAGCGTACAATCCTAGGCCATAACAGCTGGAGCCTGTTTACTAGTCTTAACTTCTACACGACCAAAGACACAGTGCCCCACGACCGCCTCGGTCGGGAAGTAGGCTTGCTCATGAAAATCAAACAGCCTGTTCGCTTGGAGAGCTTTCATTTGTTTGTGTTCAACAGTGACTTCTCATCCGTAACGTTTCGCCTCACGATCTACGCCGTGGCAAACGGTCAACCGCAAGCTCCTTTATTGCAGAAGGACGTCATTTTTGAGGTAGCCGGGCGGCAGCACGGGTGGCGGGAGGTTGATTTGCGGCCTTACGCTATCGAATTGGCTGGACACCAAGATGTCGTAGCATCCGTGCAATGGCTACAAAGCACGACCGACCAACCCACCAGCAAATACTTCGGAATAGCCACCCACTTGTCGCCCTTTCACAGTACTTTCTTGCGGGATAAAAGCCAGGAAAGCTGGCGCAAGATGGGAGCAAATACGAGTCTGTATTTCACGGCTTGGGCTTACCCAGAGTAGATCCTAACGCGGATTACAAATCCGGCCGAGCAACGACCGTTGTCTGAAGCTTCTTGTTGTCTTGTAGCTTAACCTAGCACTTTGTTACACCTAGGTCCACGTCACTAAAACGCCGAGCTAACGCCTAGCGTTTAGGCATTACAGCCAAACTAGTATCTTTCTGCTATGGTTCCTTCCTTCTCCGAACACAGTCTGGTATTGCGCGGCCCGTATCTGGAAAAGATGACGGATGACGAGTTCTTCGACTTCTGCCAGCAACACCCCGAGTTGCGCATTGAGCGCACTGCTAACCACGAAATCCTGATTATGTCGCCCACCGGCAGCCACTCCGGCAAACGCAATGCTCGTCTTAATGGGCAGTTATATAATTGGTTCATGACCTGTCCACAGCTAGGAGAGGTTTTTGACTCCAGCACCGGCTTCACCTTGCCCGATAGTTCCGTCAAGTCGCCCGACGCATCTTGGGTAGCGGCCGAAAAATGGAACAGCCTGACGCTAGAGCAGCAAAGTCGCTACGCGCCGCTTTGCCCTGACTTCATCGTAGAGCTAGCTTCTGATTCCGATGATGTAAAGGAATTACAGAAGAAGATGCTTGATTGGCAGCACAATGGCGCCCGCCTAGCTTGGCTCATCGCCCCGAAAACGGAAACGGTCTATATCTACCGCGCCGGCCAGCCGGAGCCGGAAGTGGTGCAAGGGTTTGACCAGGAGCTTTCGGGAGAAGACGTGCTACCGGGGTTCCGATTGCGGCTGGCGGAGTTGCGGTAAGTACGGCTCAGCTAGCAGTTGGAACAGGTAAGTTCAGCGCAATTATGAATAGCATGATTATCAAGATTAATACCCATCCATTAGTAATCTCGTCACCTAGGTAATCTGTGTAAGAGCGGTGCTTACGTTGCAATAAGCCCCGAAAAAGGGCCCAGCGGATTGTTCCGCCAATCCACTGGAAAAGAATTTCTATAATGATTTCACCGATAAACTCTGCCATATCACCTAAATTACGTACGGCTAATATATACCTATTTACATTGTTTATTACTATCTCTTTGTAGAGCTAAATGGGATATTTCGCAATAGACAATAGGCAATTTGAATTAGTGGTTGCTAGCAACGTCGGTACACGAGATGGTATGAGCTGGGAGCTTTGGGATAATATCAAAGGAGAGTGGTTCCTGTTAGTCGAATTATTCAGGAATGACGCTTCTAAGAAGATTGCCTTTTCAGCCTTTTACAAAGTAGATATTCCCTTTTCGGCTTTAGAAGTTCTTCTAAATAACTTTAATAGCAATGGAGGCAAAGAATTTCATGACTAACTCTGAGGAAGTATCTTAAGTCAAGCCAAGCTAGATTGATTACCAACTCAATACGCCCCGCGCCTACCCAGCCGGGGCTTTTTCGTACCTTAGAGTCACCCGAACGGTGTAGAGACGCAATACTTTGCGTCTCGTCGTTGCTGATGTTGTTTGTCCTGAACGGCGCGACCTAGGTCGTTAGCTACGCTGATCTTCGATTCAACGACAAGACGCAAAGTATTGCGTCTCTACATCGTTCTATTACCACCCAACGCTACCCCACCCCACTATGCAACCCACCCCAGTTGCCCCTTACAAACCCCAGAACCATATCCGCATCGTGACGGCGGCCGCTTTGTTCGACGGCCACGATGCGGCCATTAATGTGATGCGCCGCATCATCCAGAGCAGCGGCGCCGAAGTAATTCACCTGGGGCATAACCGCGCCGTACAGGAAATCGTCGATTGCGCGGTGCAGGAAGATGCCCAGGCCATTGCCATTACCAGCTACCAGGGCGGCCACAATGAGTACTTCAAGTACATGCACGACCTGCTGAAGGAACGCGGCGCGGGCCACGTGAAGATCTTCGGTGGCGGGGGCGGCGTGATTCTGCCTACCGAGATTGAGGAGCTGCACGCCTACGGCATTGAGCGCCTCTACTCCCCCGACGACGGCCGTGCCCTCGGTCTGCAAGGCATGATCAACGACTTGCTCCAGCGCTGCGACTTCCCCACGGGCCAAAACCTGAACGGCGAAGTGACGCACGTAAAAGAGAAAGACGCCCGCAGCATCGGCCGCCTGATTTCGGCCGCCGAAAACTTCCCTGATGAGTTTGAGCGGGTGAAAGGCCAGCTGATTGCCGATTTCCAGCAGTCAGAAAGGGGTTCTGACCAGCGTATTGATTCCGACGACCAGAAGAAAGCGCCTATCCTAGGTATTACCGGGACGGGTGGTGCGGGCAAATCTTCGTTGGTGGATGAACTGGTGCGGCGCTTCCTGATGGACTTCCCCGACAAAACCATTGCAATCATCTCCGTCGACCCAAGCAAGCGTAAGACCGGCGGCGCCTTGCTCGGCGACCGGATTCGGATGAACGCCATCAACTCGCCGCGGGTGTACATGCGCAGCCTCGCCACGCGCCA
Source organism: Hymenobacter crusticola (assembly GCF_002154225.1). GTDB lineage: Bacteria > Bacteroidota > Bacteroidia > Cytophagales > Hymenobacteraceae > Hymenobacter > Hymenobacter crusticola. Next base: position 173,174 of record NZ_MTSE01000003.1, on the reverse strand, counting down.
GAGCAACCTAGCCCTGAGCCGCTACGTGCAAGACGCCGTAGACGTAGTGCGCGCCGCCGAGTTCGACCTCATCATTCTGGAAACCAGCGGCATTGGCCAGTCCGACACCGAAATCATCGAGCACTCCGATGCTAGCCTCTACGTGATGACGCCCGAATACGGCGCGGCCACGCAGCTGGAAAAGATCGACATGCTCGACTTCGCCGACGTCATTGCCCTAAACAAATTCGATAAGCGCGGTGCCCTCGACGCCCTGCGCGACGTACGCAAGCAGTACCAGCGCAACCACCAGCTCTGGGACCAGCCCCTGGACGAGATGCCGGTGTTCGGCACCATCGCCTCGCAGTTCAACGACCCCGGCATGAACCGGCTCTACCGTGCTATCCTGAGCATGCTGGAGCAAAAAACCGGGCTAGCTTTCGCCTCCCACCTCGAAACCAGCAAAGAGGACTCGGAGAAGATCTACATCATTCCGCCGCACCGCACGCGGTATTTATCTGAAATCGCCGAAACCAACCGTAGCTATGATCTTTGGGTTCAGAAACAATCCGAGGTTGCCCAGCATCTTTTCGGGCTCTCCCAATCAATTGACGCCGTCCGAAGCCTCCAAACCGGAGGACATGGCGGCGGGAACAGCAGCGACGGACCCCAGGCCGGAGAACTCGTCGCCGGTCTGGAGAAAACCTTCGCGGAAATCAAGCTCCGGCTGGACGGCCAGAACTGGAAACTCCTGGAAACCTGGCCGCAGAAAGTAAAAGCCTACCGCGACCCGGAGTTCATCTTTAAGGTGCGCGACAAGGAAATTCGCATCCAGACGCACTCCGAAAGCCTGTCGCACCTCCAGATTCCGAAGGTGAGCCTGCCCCGCTACACGGCTTGGGGCGACTTGCTGAAGTGGCAGTTGCAGGAGAACGTGCCCGGCGAGTTTCCCTACACGGCCGGTGTGTTCCCCTTTAAGCGCGAGGGCGAAGACCCCACCCGCATGTTTGCCGGCGAAGGCGGCCCCGAGCGCACCAACCGCCGCTTCCACTACGTATCGGCTGGTTTGCCCGCCAAGCGCTTAAGCACGGCGTTCGACTCCGTCACGCTCTACGGCGAAGACCCCGACGTGCGCCCCGACATCTACGGCAAAATCGGCAACGCCGGCGTGAGCATCGCCTGCCTCGACGACGCCAAGAAGCTTTACTCTGGCTTCAACCTAGCTGCCCCCGCCACGTCGGTTTCCCTGACGATCAACGGGCCAGCCGCCATGCTCGCGGCGTTTTTTATGAATGCCGCCATCGACCAGCAGTGCGAGCTGTATATCAAGGAGTACGGGCTGGAAGACGAAATCAACCAGAAGATTGACGCCCTATATCAGCAGTACGGTCAGCCCCGCCCCCGCTACCAGGGCGAGCTGCCCCAGGGCAACGACGGCCTAGGCCTAATGCTACTTGGCGTGACCGGCGACCAAGTGCTGCCCCCGGACGTGTACCAACAGATCAAAGCGCGCACGCTCAGCCAAGTGCGCGGCACCGTGCAGGCCGACATTCTGAAGGAAGACCAAGCCCAGAACACCTGCATCTTCAGCACCGAGTTTGCCCTGCGCCTCATGGGCGACGTGCAGGAGTACTTCATCCAGGAGAAGGTGCGCAACTTCTACTCGGTGAGTATCAGCGGCTACCACATTGCCGAGGCGGGTGCTAATCCCATCACGCAGCTAGCCCTCACGCTCTCCAACGGCTTCACCTTCGTAGAATACTACGTGAGTCGCGGCATGGACGTGAACGACTTCGCGCCCAATCTCTCGTTCTTCTTCTCCAACGGCATCGACCCCGAGTACGCCGTCATTGGCCGGGTGGCGCGTCGCATTTGGGCCAAGGCCATGAAGCTGAAGTACGGCGCCAACGCCCGCTCGCAGATGTTGAAGTACCACATCCAGACCAGCGGCCGCAGCCTGCACGCCCAGGAAATCGACTTCAACGACATCCGCACCACGTTGCAGGCCCTCTACGCCATCTACGACAACTGCAACTCCTTGCATACCAACGCCTACGATGAGGCCATTACCACGCCCACCGAAGAATCGGTGCGCCGAGCCATGGCCATTCAGCTCATCATCAACCGCGAGCTAGGTCTGGCCAAAAACGAAAACCCGCTCCAAGGCTCCTTCATCATCGAGGAACTAACTGATCTGGTGGAAGAAGCGGTATTGCTGGAATTCGACCGCATCACCGACCGTGGTGGCGTGCTGGGCGCCATGGAAACCATGTACCAGCGCGGCAAGATCCAGGAGGAAAGCCTCTACTACGAAACGCTGAAGCACACGGGCGAGTACCCCATCATCGGCGTGAATACCTTCCTCTCCTCCAAAGGCTCGCCCACCATCATCCCCGCCGAGGTGATCCGCGCCACGGAAACCGAAAAGCAGTACCAGATCGACATGCTAGGATTGCTCCACACCCGCAACGCCACCGAAGCCCCGCAGCGCCTAAAGCAACTGCAACAAGTAGCCGTGCAAAACGGCAACCTGTTCGCCGAGCTGATGGACACCGTGAAGTTCTGCTCGCTCGGGCAGATTACGAATGCGCTGTTTGAGGTTGGCGGGCAGTATCGGCGGAATATGTAAATCGGATTTGATTTAGGAATTAGAAAAAGGTGTGCATCATCTGATAGCACACCTTTTTACCTCTAAGCGGAATGTAGATGATTTTCTTAAATAATCTTGAGATTAGCGGTGCTAACTATCCATCCTGGGACACTATTCCAGATGAAGTCTGGCAGGGCATTCTCAACAATTTTATATTCAAAATATCTGATAGCTTCGCTTTCATGGGTGTTTCTAAGAAAGCAGATTTGTTTCCTAATGGATTGTCTTACTTCAATAACTGGAAACTTGATATTATCGAACTAATTGAAGTTGAAGATGACATAGTCTGTAGATTTCAACTTAATGAAAGCTGTAAATCAAAGCTTTTGGAATACGAATTTGCAGTCCACAGTTTCAAAAGCAAACAGTTTAGTAATTACTACGAATTTGATCAATTATACTTTTTTAGTGGCAACCGATTAGTTGTAAATTATATAAATCACGAGTCCATGCTCGATTTCATTGACCTTAATGAAACCGAGATAAAATTCATTGAAGGCTTAGAGCCTCATATCAAGAAATTTTTGATTGATCCTTCTGTCCTCACCGTAGCTCTCGAAGCTGCAAAAATGAAGTAACCCTGACTGGCGCAAGTTTAGCGTAGCGTAACTCATGCCTAGCTTTTGGGTGGAGGTTACACCCTCTAACTGGCGCGAGTTTATAACTCGTGCCTAGCTTTAGGTGGAGGTTGTACCTCCACTGCCGCGCGAGCGGCAAGCCCGTGTTGTGCAGTTTGTTCAACTAGCAACAACGATTTCGTTCTGACGTGGGAGGCACAGCCTCCCGGCAAGATTGGCACGAGTTACGCTGCGCTAAACTCGCGCCAGGTGTTCAGCTACGTTAGTTGCGCATTCTGTTGCTTCCTTGCTAGCATGAGCACGAAGTACAAGATCCACGATTCCCAGCAGCTTTACTTTGTCAGCTTTGCAACCGTTAACTGGATTGATGTCTTCACGCGGCGGCTCTACAATGACATCTTCGTGGACAGCTTGCGCTATTGCCAGCAACACAAAGGGCTAGAACTTTACGCGTGGTGCCTAATGACAAACCATGCCCACCTAATTATCAGTAGCGAGCAGGATAACTTATCCTCCATCTTGCGCGACCTAAAGCGGCATACATCCAAAACGATTCTGCAAGCTATTCAGGAGAACATGCAGGAAAGCCGCCGGGAGTGGATGCTGTGGATGTTTGAGCGCGCTGGGCAGCGTAATTCCCACAATGAGCATTACCAATTCTGGCAGCAAGACAACCATCCCATTGAGTTGCATTCCAACGAGCTACGCCGCCAGCGCCTCGACTACTTACACCGCAACCCGGTGGTAGCCGGCTTCGTGGATACTCCGGAAGATTTTCTCTATAGTAGCGCCCGCAGCTATGCCGGGCAGTCTGGCTTATTGGAAGTACTTCTCATTGGCTGAATGGCCTCGTTGATTCTAACTAGCGCGAATTCAGAGAGTAGCTACAAGGAAATTCGTTTTAGAAGCCTTGCCGCGCCAACGGCAAACTGATAGCGACCCGCCTAGCGCCAAACCAGTTACCTTGGAGCATGAAAATTCCAGAAAAGCCACCCGTGGCTGCTCCCGTAACGCTGGTTCGAGCCTTTGGCGTAGTTAGTGGCACGTTGCTGGTGGCAGGTATCGTGGTTGGGTCCGGTGTTTTCAAGAAGATTGTGCCGCTGGCGCAGAGCGGCTTGAGCGCGGAGTGGATTCTGGCCGCCTGGATGGTGGCGGGCCTGATTACCATCTGCGGTGCCCTGAACCTGTCGGGTATGGCTTCGCTCACCGAAGAATCGGGCGGCATCTACGAGTACCTGCGGCTGTCGTTTGGCAATTTCGCGTCGTTCCTGTTCGGGTGGACGGATTTTGCCATCATCGGTTCTGCTTCGGTGGCGGCGCTGGCCTTCATTTTCGCCCAATCTATCAACGCGTTGATGCCCCTGCCCAACCCGGCCCAAGCCTGGGCGCACCTCTCCATCGGCCAGCTAATTTACCCCTTCGCCGACTCGGGCATCAAGTTCCTGGCCATCGGCACCACGGCGGCCCTCACCTGGGTAAACTACCGTGGGGTGAGCGGCAGCGGACGGCTCAGCAACATCTTCACGGCGGCCAAAATCGGGGGTATTCTGCTGCTCATCTTCGCGGGCTTGTTTCTGGCTTCGCCAAACTCTGGCAACACGTCGGCGGCGGTAGTGCCCACGCAAAGCGTGTCGCTGGCCAGTGCCTTTTTTGGCGCCTTGCTCAGCGTGTTCTGGGCCTACGACGGCTGGGTAGACCTCTCCTTTGTCACGGGCGAAATCAAAAACCCGCGCCGCAATGTGCCCCGCGCCATCGTTGGCGGAGTCAGCATAGCCATTGTGCTGTACGTGCTGGTCAACTACGTGTATCTGCGCACGTTGCCCCTGGCCCAGCTGGCGGCGGTAGGCCCAAACGAAATCGGGGCGTCCGTGGTGGCGGAGGCCTTGCTGGGCAAGTGGGGCAAAACGGGCGTCACAGTCTTGATTCTGGTGAGCGTGTTCGGCACACTTAACGCGGTGCTGCTCTCGCACACCCGCGTGCACTTCCGCATGGCGCAGGAAGGCTTTTTCTTCCGTTCGGCCGCGACGGTGCACCCCCGCTACCGCACGCCCTACCGCGCCCTGGCTTACACCCTAACGTGGAGCAGCCTGCTCATTATCTCCGGCACCTTCGAGCGCCTAACTGACCTGGTTATTTTTGCTACCTTCCTCTTTTATGGCTTGCTGGCCGTGGCCGTGGTGAAAATGAAACGGCAAGGCCGCATTCCAGGCCCGGTGCCCGGCTTTCCGTTCGTGCAAATCGTGCTCATCCTGTTTGCCCTCACCTTCACTGGCCACACACTGGTTACGCAGCCTACCCAGTCGCTCTTGGGCTTCGGCCTGATTCTGACCGGCCTCCCGTTTTTCGTGTACTTCCGTCGGCGGCAAACACGCGCCTAACAAACAAGTGGCCTACCTCCAACTAGCGCGAGTTTAGATCTCGTACCTAGCTTTTAGGTGGAGGTTGCACCTCCATTGCCACATCAGCGGCAAGCTGATGCCGCCCGGCTTGTTCATCTAGCAACAATAATTGCGTTCAGACACAGGAGCCGCAACACTCTAGCAGAAGTTCTATCGATTCAATAAGCTGTATAGCAACGCGCAAGCCATTAACAACAGAAAAGCCATCCATCCATACCCACTCCAACTTCTATCAAGCTTACACAACTTATCATCATCAAGGCACCATTTGAACCTCCTTCGCTCATTCTGAACATGAGCGATAAAAGAATGATAATTCCGTGTTTCGAAGGAGGTGATTTTTATATCCTTTTCGTTGGAACGCTTTATATACGTTTGCTTGCCTCGATAAACATTAAAATCTCTAAAATCATGCGACGAGTTAATTGAAAGCTTTCTCTCTTCTATTGCTTCAATATCTACTAATTCTATTCTGCGCTTTTGCAGCAAAATAGGCTGTTTAATTATCAAAGCTTTATTAGTCAAAACGAAGCTCCGCATAGTAATTAATACAAAAATCGACACACTTGTAAATGCAATAAATCCGCCAGTAAGTAGCCAAAATATAATAGTACCTATAGCTTTATCTGTTTCATCGGTAATATACCATGGTGATGTAAGAAGGATATAGCTGAAACAGCCACACAACACAGCACCTCCTACTACAAATCCTATATAAAGCGGGCTTATTTTAGATTTGTACACTATCTGCTCCACTCCTTTATAATTTCAATTTTAGGTTTTAACTGGCGTGAGTTATACTGCGCTAAACTCGCGCCAAGTGTGCCATCTAGAGCAACCTAGGTGACGTTTGTCGTTCTAACACACATTCACACTCGCTCCAAGTTGTCCGGTCGCAGCACGTAGCACCGCAATTCAGGCACGACGGGGTCGGTGGGTGTGAAGCCTACGCGTGTCAGGAGCCGCTGCGAGGCGCCATTATCGGGCTCAGTGTAGGCCTCGATTTGCTGCAAGGCTAGCTGCTCGAAGCCAAACACGCACGCCGCCCGTACGGCTTCGGTCATCAGCCCACGGCTGCGGTAGTCAGAGCGCAGTACGTAGCCGATTTCGCCATGAGCGTCGGCAAAGCCGCGGTAGAATCCGCAGGTACCCACCAGCGTATTAGTGTTAGCTAGCGCGACGGCCCAGTGAATCGTCTGGCCGTTGTGGTAATCCTGCTCAATGTGGGCTAGCATACGCTCTGCCTGTTCACGCGTGGCAGCGGGTTGCCCGTCGTAGAACGTAATTGGCTGCACGGCGTCGAGGTCGGCAGGCACGAGGGCACGCAACCGCAACTGGGCCGTGCGCAGCTCTGGAAAAAAGGGAAAGACATCGGGGCGCATAAGGCGTAAACTACGCAAAAAGCTCAGCTATCCTAACGGCGTTGACTCTACCTAGCGCGGCACAGCTCCTGCTAGCTATGCATGAATATCGTTCTGTTGCTCACATATTTATGTGATTGATACTATCCTGTTAGCAGCCGTTCTTTACTTTGAGTTGGCACGCGTACTTCCCTTTGATAGAATCCAAGTTTTCAGGTCGCTAAATCGCAAAGCATAGGAGCTTTAGCGCCTTGCCCTTGAACAAGAAGGTTTCTCTTTTAGGAATGCAGCCAACGGTCTTCTTTCCAAACCATTACGGCCCTCAAATGAAGCTTCTTGCCCTCACTACTCTTTCGAGTCTATGCTTAGCCCACGTTGCGCTGGGCCAACAACCGCTCGCCGCAACCAAAGCAAAAACGTCTGCCCCGGTTACTGCCGTAGCCACTGAGCAACCCGGCGCGGCTGACGAATTCCATAAGATGCTGGCGCGGTCGAACGGTGCATGGACCGGTCAGGCCACGATGACGTTTTCCCCGGATGCTCCCCCGATGACGAGTACCTCTACCCTAATCAATCACATGGCGATGGGTGGGCTCTACCAAGTCTCGGAGATTACCTACGTGATTATGGGTAAGCCCATTACCGGGATTCGGGTAACGGGCTACGACGCCAACAAAAAGATCTTTACCCGCGCCATGATCCAAGATGGCGGCAACGGAGTAGCGATGGAAGGCCCCTGGGACGCCGCCTCGAAAACCATGACGTTTCGCTACCAACAGATGAATAACGCCACCGGTAAAGCAGCGGATATGAAGGAAGTCTATACCATCGTAGACGCAAATACCGAGGTGCTCGAAATCTATCGGGTAGACCCACAAACCGGCCAGGAATCGAAGATCCTGCATGTGAAGTGGACCCGGAACCAGTAGAACCAAAGAGCGTTCGTCTGGCGCGAGTTCAGCATTCCTCACATAATAGGGTGTTATAACACATGCCTCGCTTCAGATAAAGGTTAGGCATCCACTGCCGTGATTGCGGCAAGCCTGTGCTGCGCCACTTAGAGCAACCTAGGTGTCATTTCTATTTAGGTAGGCCCTACTCAGTTTCATAAGTAGGCGCAACAAGCTCATGCGTACTATCTAGCAATAAATTCACACCTTAGCGAAGAAAAAACGAAACAGCACTCCACCTACGCACTTGTCGCTGGAGCTTCTCATGGCTCCCTGCCAGAGCTTCTTCCTAAAAGCCGCCCACCTTTTTACAAACCAGCGTACATGAAGCAGAAGCTTTCCTTTTTCCCTGTGGTACTCGCGACGGTCCTGCTGGGTAGCTGCTCCGACAACAAAACGCAGGATGTAGCGGCTACGAGCGATACGTCGGCGCCGGCGGCCACTAGCGCTACTGCCGGAGACTCTGGCCGGGTGAGTGGCACGCCTTGCGATATCAAGCTAGCTAACATCCACTTTACCAAGGCCATCAATGGGGCCGACACCTTAACAAAGGTTGATAAGAATGGGCGGATGGCTTTCCGGGTCGGCGCCAAGAAGGACTTTTTCAGTGACCCCAACGACGGCAAGCTGTCGAACAACACAGCTCCCATTCTGCTGGCGAAAGTAGACAACACCAAGCCGTTTACGCTGGTTGCGAAGGTCTTCCCAGGCTTCACAGCAAAAGGGCTTTACAATGCCGGCGTGCTCTATATTTACTCCACCGATAGCTTCTGGCAGAAGCACTGCTTCGAGCAGGATGAGCGCGGCAACCATCGCATCGTGACGGTGCGCACCATGGGTACCTCCGACGATAACAACCACGACATAGTGAAAAGCCCGTCGGCGTACATGAAGATTTCGTCGGATACGCGCACGGTAGCGAGCTACTATTCGCTCGACAACAAGAACTGGCAAATGGTACGGCTTTACAAAAACAATTACCCCGCCGCAATCTGGGTAGGGGTAAGCGCGCAGTGCCCCGTTGATACGGGCACCGTCAGCCATTTTGAGCAGATAAGCCTAACGCAAAATAGCGTAACTGATTTTCGCTTAGGAAATTAGCTGACTTTTTAGCTGCATTTCGACCTGAACTAATGTGGGTGTAATACCGCGTAGTTTGTGCCAGCTCTGGCTACACGCTATAGCCCCGTTACTCTTCTCCACTGGTTGACGGCGCCTAAGTAGCAGAACTACCCAGGTGCCGCCAACCTTGAGTTGCGCCTACCGGCTATTGCAGAAAGTTCAGGACAGCCTCTACTACTTGGGCGGGTTTCTCTTCGAACATATAATGTCCACTATCGAGTAGTCCGATTACCTCCAGGTTTTCAGCTACATAAGGGAGCCCCATGCGCATGTTATTGTAGGCCACGTAGCTCCCGATGCCCAATACCGGCATAGTCAGGCGGGGGTAGGTGGTGGCGTCCTCCATGTCTTGATTGAAGGTTTGGTACCAGGCATTGGCGGCCCGGATGTTCTCGGGTTGGTTGTACGCCGCCGCATACACCTGCCGGTCAAACTCCGTCATGTGGCGCTCATCGATCATGACGTAGCGAAAGAGCCAGTCGAGCACGTAGCGGAAGCGGCCGGCCAGCAGTTGTTCGGGCAACTCTTTGATCTGGTTGAACGACATCCACCACATGTAGGGGTTGTTGCCGTCCATCTTGGCCTCGAAGGTGCCAGGGGCGGGCAGCATGCTCATGTGCCGCATGCCTTCGCTAGGGTACCCCCCATCGGCTAGAATTACTTTGGTTATGGCTTCGGGGTAGTTGAAGGCAAAACTCATGGCTACCATGCCCCCGATGTCATGACCTAGCAGCGCTACTTTCGGTAGGCCAAGCAGTTGCGTTAACGCATACACATCCTGCGCCATGGTTTTTTTGTCGTAACCGGAGCTAGGTTTGTCGGAAGTGCCCATGCCCCGGATGTCTAGGATAATGACGCGGTAGTGCTGGGCCAATTGGGTGGCTATGGGGTGGTAGGAGTACCAGGTTTGGGGCCAACCGGGTAAGCAAATGAGCGGTTTGCCGCTACCGCCTTCCACGTAGTGAAGCCGAATGCCGTTGACGGTTACGTAGTGGTTGGTGAAGCCAGGAAGCTTCTTCACTAGCTCCTCGTCTGAGTAGAGGTCTAGGTTTGCTGCCGATGTAACGTCGCTTGATTGGGCGTGCTGGGTGCCTTCGGTTGGTGCAATAGGAGTATGCATAAGAAATTGGTTGGGGGTGAAAGCAGTAGTTCGCTGCTTATTTGCGTGCTGCAAAGTTCCCCGTAACCGCTCCGGCCGGCTGCCCGATTCCTGCTGACTTCTTACAAATTCTTGCTTACTCGAAAAGCTGTAGCTAGGTGCGCTGAAACTCACGCGGACTTTGCCCAACCGCTCGTTTGAACGCGGCTGAAAAATGGGCGGGCGAGGCAAAACCTAGCGCATCGCTAATAGCGGCAATGGGCAATCCACCGGCGCGCAGCAGTTGGCGGGCCCGCTTGATTTTCCAGTCGAGCACGTATTGGTAGGGCGAACGGCCGGTAGTCAGCTTGAAGCGCCGGGCAAAGTGAAAGACGCTCAGGTTTGCTAGGTCGGCCAGCGCCGCCAGCGTGATGGTTTGCTCCGCCGAGGCTTCCACGTAGGAATCGATGCGCGCCAGCACCGCCGCCGACAACCGAGCCCCGGTGCCCGCAATGCGTCGCTCGTACGTGGCGTGATGCTCAATAAGATGGTACCCTAGCGTGTTCACCAACGACTCCGCGTAGAGCAGCCCGAGCGCATGCTCGCGCCCGGCCGCCGCCAGCAGTTGCCGACTTAGGTAAGGCAACAGGCCGTCCTCAAACCGAAACCGTTCGCGCAGGTTGAAATGCACCAAGTCGAGGCTTTGGCGGGCGCGGGTTTCCAGCCACTCGGGGTCTAGGTGCACGTGGATGACGTCGGCCGGCCCGTCCCAGGCGGAAGGTCCGTATTCTCCGGCCGGATACAGGCCCGCGTCGTTGCACCGAAACAGCCCCTCCTCCGCCCTATTTCCGCTTGGGCGGTGGGAGCGTACCGCCTGCGCTGCCTGGTGAATAAGCAGCAGGTGTTGGGCATGAAAATGCGCGGGCACTCCGCCGGGCTCCAACTGGTAGCGCTCCACCCGCAGCCCCGGCCATGCCTGCGCCGCGCTAGTTTCCACGGCGGGCAGGTCGTACAGCTCGGAAGTGTAGGTAGAGTAGTTCATAGGAAGCAAGCAGATGTACCGAGTAACCTTAGTAGCCGCCAGATGTTCTGCTTGCGTGGTTTCTTGGAGCTTCGATGACTTCTACCCAACCTCCATTAGCGCGGGTTGGGCAATTAGATAAGTTAAGCGGCTATCAAAAATAGACTGTCGGCGCAGGTTTGGTTTCGGCATGGTTTGAGTGGCGACGAGCTAGGTTCATCGAAAAGTATGAACCGAAGACCGGTAATTACCTAGCTTTACCTCATGCGTATAGCTTTTACTATTTGTAAAACAACTTTACTCGGATTACTCTTGTTGCTGGCCGCCTGCTCTTCCCCCGATCAGCAGCAAGACCAACCCGCTCAGAGCGAACGGGAAGAATACACCCGGCGCCGCGTGGTGGTATCCGACTCGCTATTCCGAGGCCGCGTGCTCGACCGGAATGACTCCGTGCTGGTAGCTACCCGCGCGCAATACCTGTTGAAGCTGCCGCGCCGCGTACTCGACACCCTCGCTCTGGGCCAGCTCTTGGGTTGGGACTCCACCACCGTTCGGCAGCGCATTGCCGATGCCCTCCCCTACGGCAAAGGCCAATTTGGCTACCCGGTTCAACTTCGCCTCACGGCCGCCGAAGTCAAGCGCGTGCAGCGCGACAGCAGTGCTACAGTGCCCAACCTCACTCTTATCACGCGCCGCCAACGCACGTACACTACCGACGCGGGTGCCCCCGTACTAGGTTACCTAAGTTCGGAGGCGCAGATCTTCTACCGGCAAGCCAAGCGCTACCGGCGCGGCCGCTTTTACCGGCTACGCAGCGGTGGCGTCGAGAGCTACTACAACGGCCTGCTCAACGGCCACCATGGCTACTTGCACCCGCTAGTAGATAAGCAGGGCAAGGAACATGGAACTTGGGCAAAAGACACGGCTTTCCTGCAAGGTCAAGACCTGCACCTGACCCTCGATGTGAAGCTACAAGCCTACGCCGAGAAGCTGATGGGCGGCCGCCGAGGCTACTTGGTGGCCCTAGACCCACGCACCGGCGAGATTCTATGCTCCGTGTCAGCGCCGGTGTATAAGGCATCCACCATCACGGCGCCCGACCAGGCCAGGATACGCACCGAGTTGCTACAAAGCGAAGACATGCCGCTGCTGAACCGGCCAGCTATGTTGGCCAACCCGCCCGGCTCCGTCTTTAAGCTAGTGAATGCCGCGGTAGCGTTGCAGCTAGGTGCTATCAGCCCTACTACGGGCTTCCGCTGCGACCAGTCGCTGGTTAGTTGCGTGCACCACCATCCCTCGGCCAAAAGCCTGACGATGGGTCTGAAGTACAGCTGCAACCCCTATTTCTACCAGGTGATGCAGAACCTGATCGACCGCATGTCTGACAGCCTAGCCGTGGATACGGTAGCCGAGCGCCACACCAACCTAGCTATTTGGTGCCGCTATGTCCGGTCGTTTGGACTGGACTCGGTGCTGGGAGTGGACGTACCTCGTGAAGCGCCGGGCTTTTTGCCTACGCCGGCTTATTACGACAAGGCCCGCCGCACAACAAATTGGACGTACCGCTCCATTTACTCGCTTAGCATCGGGCAAGGAGAAATTAACCTGACGGGTCTGCAAATGGCCAACATGGCGGCCATCATTGCCAACAGAGGCTGGTATTACACCCCTCACCTGGTGCGCAGCGTTGGGAAGAGCGGGCCACTGCCGCGCTTCACTGAAAAGCACCGCACCCTCATCGATAGCGCCAATTTTGCTGCACTAGTACCTGGCATGGTAGCCGTGATGCAGCGCGGCGGCACCGCCGACGCCTCCAGCCTAGCCGACGTGGGCATCACAGTAGCAGGCAAAACGGGTACCGTCCAAAACGACGAGGGTGACGACCACGCTGCCTTCGTCGGTTTCGCCCCAGCCGATAATCCTAAGATTGCGGTAGCTGTATACCTCGAAAATGGAGGCTTTGGGGCTACGGCAGCGGCGCCTTGTGCAGTGATGGTAATGGAAAAGTACCTGCGCGGCAGTATTGCGCCAAAACGCAAGCGGTGGGAAAAGCGCATTCAAAACCGTGCGCGAAACGGGTACTAAGTTAGCCCCGCTTCGTATGCGACGCCTCCCTAGCTTGTACTAGCCTTGTGCGTCGGCTTTACCTTGGGTTATGTACCCTAGCCTTCCATTAGGATCAAGTTTTCTTACACAAAATACTTGAGGGCATAGTATAATTTTTTTCCAAGCTACCTTCTCATCTACTCAGCTTTATCAAACATTGCTACCTCAATTATTGCTAATTCCAAATAACAATAGAGAGCGGCAACAAATTTTGCCAGCGTTTAATCCTAAAAAATACTTAGCCAGTAAGCGGCACCGGCTACAGTCTATCTACTCAACGGTTTTGTTTTGGAGGGGATGTGGCCGGCGCCGCTTACTGGCTTTTCTGTTGGCTGAGCGACCCAGAAACTGCTGCCCTCTTCAACAGTTTTTGCTAAGCCTGACAACCTAAATAGCTCGCGAGAACTTCAATTATCAAGACGTTTCATATACGCTCTTGCTTGCTTAACAACGTTTTATTATTTGCCAGTCAGTAGTTGAATGGCATAAATAATGGTAGAGGGAATAGCTGCGGCTCTGGAGAAAGTGCAATTACTGCACTGAGCTTATTACCATTTGCACTATTCCTTTATAACCTAATGAAACAGCTTTTTACCCTACCACATCCAGCAAAAACTACGTGTCGTTCCCCTCATATTCTTCGCCGAGTTGGAACGCTTTTAGGTTTGTACACTTTGCTATCGGTACCTGCCTTTGCTCAGTTTCCCCGCGTTGAGTCGTTTAAAAATAACTCGGCATCTGGCTTCACGCTTGGCGGCACCGCCGTACTAACGGGTAATGGCACGACTGATGCTGGCGGTGCGGGGTACCTCCGCTTGACCAGCAACGCCAACAACCAAGCTGGTTTTGCCGTTGATGACAATGCCTTTCCAGCTCCGCAAGGTTTTCGGATTTCGTTCGAGTTTTTTTCGTACGGCACAACGACGACAACAGGAGCTGATGGATTTAGCGTATTTCTGATTGATGGTTCAACAACTACTTTTCGCATAGGAGCGACCGGTGGTTCTTTGGGGTACGCGCAAAAAACAGTTACTCCTGCTGCGGCAGGGGTATCCAATGGCTACATCGGTATTGGCATTGACGAGTTTGGTAACTTCTCTAACTCAACGGAAGGCCGCAATGGGGGGCCTGGTCAAATATCAAATTCTGTTGCTATTCGAGGAGCAGGCAATGGTTCTAGTACAACTGATTACCCTTACTTAACCGGTACGAGCACCAGCCTGCCATTTAACCTCGCGGTAAGTACTGTCCGCGCCCAGAGTGGCAATGCCGACTATCGACGTGCCTTTATCGACGTAACTCCCGTTAATACCAACGGTGTTATCACCTACCGTATAACAGTCCGCATCCAGCACGGCAGCGTTGTTACTACGGCAGTAAATAGTTATACAGTTCAAAGCCCCCCTAGTACATTGCGCATTGGCTTTGCTGGTTCTACGGGTAGCTTCAACAACTATCACGAGATTCGCAACCTGTCTATTGTGCAGGTTCCTTACGCCAACGAAGACCGGTTTGGCACCGTTTATAACCAAGCAGGTTTCTTCAACGTCCTCACCAACGATGCGGCCCCTGGTAGCAGCCTGGATGTTGCTTCCGTTGATTTAGACCCGAACACGGCTGGTCAGCAGAAAAGTTATACCGTTGCCGATAAGGGAACCTTTACGGTGGATGACCAAGGGGTGGTCACGTTCAATCCAGTGGGTACGTTTGCCGGCATCGTAACGATTCCGTACACAGTGAAGAACATTCTGGGTGATGAATCATTACCAGCCAATATCACGGTAGTGGTAGCTGGTTCTGATATTGCCACTAGCGTGAGTGGTCCAACCTCCACAAACCCAGGCACGCGTGTTACTTATACCGTAGGCACCACCAACCTCGGCACGGAAATGGGGGTCAACGTAGTTCCTACGTTCACCATCCCGAAGGGCCTGGACCCAAATAATGTTACCATCAACGGCGCAGCGGCGGGTTCGGCCTACAACAGCACTACCGGCGTAGTATCACTGCCAACTATTGCTTCGCTAGCTAGTGGCGCTTCTGGGGATAACAATACGGTTACGTTCACGGCGCCTACTATTGGCTCTTACCCGTTAGTCACTAACTACACGGCCTCCTCTGCTGACCCGGTAGCCAGCAACAACTCCGCGCAACTCACACTGATGGTGAGCGGCTTAAGCTCTGTGTCTACCATCTGCGGGACACCGGGTAAAGACGGGGTGGGCACTCTGTCTGGCGGCACCGCTGGCCCTAACACGTACTATCCTGGCAGCAGCGCAGGCTCCTCGGGCTCGGCAAGCACCATTACGTTTGGTGCCATCCGCACTGGAACGGGCACTAGCGCTACCGCATTTAGTGCCGGCGACTTGATACTGGTTATGCAGATGCAAGGGGCCACGATGGACGTGACGACTAATGCGGGCACATATGGCAGCACGACTGACGTAAAAGCTGGGCAATATGAATATGCCCAGGTAGCTAGTGTATCAGGCAATACCATTACGCTTACCCGGGCGCTGAGCAATACGTACACTAACAACGCTAGCGCTAGTCAATACTTCCAAGTAGTACGCATACCGCAATACTCTAGCCTCACGCTTTCGGGCACTACAACTGGTGCCGCCTGGAATGGCACGACGGGTGGTATATTGGCAGTAGACGTAGCTGGCGTAGTTACACTTTCCAACAACGCCATCCTCGATATGAACGGCAAAGGCTACCGCGGAGGAGGAGGCCAGAGTTACACAGGTGGCACAGGTCGCACTAATACGGATGTACGCTCCACGCCTAGCATAGCCCACGGCTTAAAGGGCGAAGGCCTAGCGGGTACGCCTGATTTCGTGTACGACGGTTCGGCTGTTGCGGCTACTTCCAGATCTTACCCCAGCGGCAGCACTGCCCTAGGAGCTCCTGCCAACGGCGGCGGCGGCGGCACAGATTACCTTCCAACCGCTAACAACGGCAATGCCGGCGGCGGCGGCGGCGGCAACGCAGGAGCAGGTGGCACAGGCGGCTATGGCTACAACAATACGACTGCCCCTGTGACTAATCAGGTTCGGGCACAAGGCGCCAAAGCGTCTGGGGGCACAACAACCCAGTTCTTCATGGGCGGCGGCGGCGGTGCTGGCTCCACCAACGACGGAACGGCAGTAGCCCCCAACGCCAGCGGAGCTCCAGGCGGTGGCATTATCCTGCTGCGCTCCGGTAATATCGTCCGTCAGAGCGGCAACACGACGGCTACGCTGACCTTGACTGCTAACGGCGACGACGCACCATTGGCAAACAGTGCGCCTTCTGGTGAAATGCTTGACCGCTTCGGCGGCGGCGGCGGTGGGGGTGGCGGCACAGTCGCTGTTATTGCGACCTTACCGAATGGCTCGGCAGCAACTCTATCATCATTGGTGATTGCTAGCGCGGTAGGAGGCATAGGCAGTAACTCAGGATATTTTGCCCCCTCAAACACCGAGACTCGTGGTTTTGGACCCGGCGGCGGCGGCGGCGGCGGATTCATTTTCTCCAGTGCAGCACTTAATAGCAGTATTGTGACGGCTGGCGCGGGCGGTATCACCCGTTCAGGCACAGGCACTAGCTCTAGTACAACCAACGTCAGCTTTGGTGCCGCGGCGGGCAGCATCGGTGCAACAGCAAACAATACTACCCAAGCTAACACTAACATCGTTGGCGGCGCGGGTGCCTGCGCACCGGCTCTGACGGCAGCCCTGAGCACTTCTACACCAAACGTGACGCGCTCTAGCAATGGTGTTAACCCAGCTATGTACACGTTGAACATTTCGAACACGGGTGGTGCGGTGCAAGGCTTGTCTACGACGGTAGCCATGCCTGCGGGCTTGTTCTTCTACGACAATGTCAACTCCACAACGGTCGTGACGCTGGTGAACGCTGACGGCACCAGCTCTACTGTTAGCCCTAGCTCGTACGGCATTAATACCTCAACGGCTAATGCGCCTCAGTTCTCGGGCCTGAATCTACCAGCGGGCGCTTCCTTACGCATCTCTTTCCGGGCGGCTATTGCTTCGGCGGCCGTTACTGGCACCGCTTACCAAGCGGGTGCTACCGTTTCGTATATCGACCCGACTCGTACAACGGCTAACGCCACGACCACTCCGGGCAGTGCCATGGGCGACGGCAGCACGGCTCCTGGCCGCAACTACCTTAGCGCCAGCAGCACGGCAGAAGACGTAACCATTGTGCGTCCACTACCCGTATCGTTGGTGCGCTTCAGCGCCGCCGCGAAGGAGGCTGATGCCGTGCTGAGCTGGACAACGGCGCAAGAAAAGGACAACGCCCGCTTCGAGGTAGAACGCTCTGCAGATGGCATTATCTTTCAAGTAATTGGTACTCGCGCCGGTCAAGGCACAGTTAGCACCTCTACCTCGTATCAATATACTGACCTAGGAGCAGCACGCCTAGGGAACGTGGTGTACTATCGCTTGCGGCAAATAGACCTGGATGGTACCTCCGCCTGGAGCCCCGTGCAGGCCGTGCGTTTCCATGGTGCTCAGCCAAGCCGCGCAGACCTAGCGTTGTTCCCGAACCCAACCGAGAGCACCACGACGCTGGATCTGACCTTGCTGCCTACTAGCACATATCAGGTAACCTTGACCGACTTAGTAGGCCGCAGCTTGCAGCACTACCAGTTAGAGGGCGGCCAGTTGCATACGCTGAACACCCAGATTCTGCCCGCAGGCGCTTACCTAGTAGAGGTGCGCAATGCCTCCGTAAAACTGGTGCAAAAGCTGGTGAAGCAGTAACGCTGACCCAACATTTGGGCACCTAAGTCCCCCTAGCGGCTAGTGGCTTGAAGTAGCCCCGTGTCGCTCACCAACCAGCCCGTGCCGCAGTGTGGCACGGGCTGGTTGCGTTTAGTAGATAGTCACCGATGCTTTCAGACGGTGCCCTCCGGCTCAATGCGCGCAGACAGATGCCCGCAGCGTCTTATTTCATCACTGAACAAAGCCAACCCTAAAGTGGTAGAGCATATAGTTTTGCGACATACCTAGCTACCATACACCTGCTCATGCCCTCTACCATCACCATCGCCCAGAACTCTAGCCATCCGCTAACCGTCAACCGCCTCGGCTACGGTACCATGCGCCTGACTGGCCCCGAAGTATGGGGCGAACCCGCCAACCGCTCCGAAGCCTTACAGATTCTGCGCACTGCCATAGAAAGCGGCGTAAACTTCATCGACACTGCCGACTATTACGGCGAAGACGTGACTAACCGCCTCATTCGAGAGGCGCTCTACCCCTACTCAGCCGACCTTGTTATCTGTACCAAAGTAGGCGCCACCCGCCGCCCCGACAAAAGCTGGGTTCCTTTCAACACACCTGAAAACTTGCGCACCAGCATCGACAATAACTTGCGCACCCTTGGGCAGGAGCAGATTCAACTGGTGCACCTGCGCCTCATGGGCTACGAGGGGGTATCGCTGGAGGAGCAGCTAGGTGCCATGTTCGAAATGCAGCGCGAAGGCAAGATTCTGCACGTAGGCCTGAGCAACGTGACCCGCGCGGAGTTAGAGGTTGGCTTGAAGCTCGGTCCCATTGCTACGGTAGAAAATATGTACAGCTACGCGCAGCGCACCACCCTTACGCACGCCCACGGCCACAACCCCGGCGGAGAGGAAGTACTGGACCTCTGTGAGCAACACGGCATTGCGCTCATTCCTTTCTTTTCGCTGCTGCACGCCTTACCTAAACAGCTAGATAATATCACCGAGATAGCCCGCCGCCACAACGCTACACCCGCGCAAATCAACCTAGCTTGGCTCTTGCACCACTCGCCCTGGCTGCTGCCTATTCCCGGCACGTCGTCGCTGGCGCACTTGCGCGAAAACCTAGCCGCGGCCGATATTTGCCTGAGCGCCGAAGACATGACCTACCTAGGTTAGGGCGGGCCGCCAACAAGCTAAAAGACCGCTAGATTAGGCGGAAGAGAAGTTTATCTATTGTTAAATCTATTTAATTATCAATACAGTAGAGACGCTTCACTTCCGCTCAGCCTGAGGCTCTAACGCTGTTATCCCGCTCACGGCAGGTAGTATGGAAACAGAGCTAGTAGCCTTGAGCCCTAGTTAAGCAGGCCCGGCAAGACAATTTTTCTCGATAAAATTAGTTTTGCCAAATGATTTGCATGTTCAACCGCTGAAGCTGTTTTTGAGTAAGATGAAACCTAGCCACTGGCTTAGCTTGGTGTTTCTATTATTGGTGGGCTCCGTGAGAGCCCAATCGCTGGCGGGCATTTGGCAGGGCGTGGAAACGGATACTGACCAGCCGGGCGCCTCCTGGCCGTCGGTGATGCGGGTGCAGAGCGGCAAGGGCACCGGCTTATTCGGGGTGCTGTACCAGGAGGCCACGGGGCGGCCGGGCGTTACGGTCACGTTCCAAATACAGGCCACCCGTACGGCCCGCGGAATGCGCCTCGAACACGGACGCAAACTGGACGAAACCGGAGCTAATCCCTTCAGCTACTGGTGCGAAGGCATTATCATCTTCACCTACGACTCCACCCTAGAAAAGCTAACGGGCCGCGCGGAGTACGACCCCGTTGGCCGCTGTGACAAAGGTACGTATACGCTCTACCGCGTCAAGTTGAAATCGGCGGCTACCGTGCCGGCAGGCGCCGCCACCACGATCCGGGTTTCGGGCCGCGATGTGCGCTGGTACGCCGACGCGGAGCTGAAGCAGCCAGTGACCAGCGGCAACGAGTACCGCACCAAACTCAGTAAAACCACTACCTTTTACCTGACTCAGGGATACTACCCCACCCGCGAAGGAGCGGTGGTGCCTGTCACAGTGAAGGTTAGCGGCACCGTAGCGAAAGCAGAACCCAAGCCTACACCCGCCCCCGCAGTGGCCCCAACTCCGGTCGATACGGCCCGCGCCACCCTTACTCCTCCTGCCACCGATACAACTCGTTCGGCGCCCGCACCGATTCTGTCGGATAAGTCCGTGGTCTTGCCGACGGTGCTGTTCAAGCAAGGCACCCCAGAGTTGCTAACTGATGCTATGCCGGCCCTGACGCAGCTAGCGGCCGAACTCCGTACCCGCCCCACTCTGCGGCTGCAAGTGGCCGGCCACACCGACCGGATCGGGGAATCCAAGAAAAACCAAGCGCTATCGGAGCAGCGCGCCGAAGCGGTGAAAGCTTATCTGGTGCAAGCTGGTATTGCCGCCGAGCGCATCAGTACCATCGGCTACGGCGACTCACGCCCGCTCTATCCGTCGCCGGATGTTCGGAACCGTCGGGTGGAAGTGTCGGAAGTGCGGTAGGACGGCTTGCCGCAAACTGGTTAGCGCTAGCTCGGCCCCCGCTAGCCTTACCTATACGCTAGTTCTTATCACTCTTACTCCTACCCTATGCTCATCGAAACGCTTAGCACCTTATTCACCCGCGACCTGAACAAACTGAAGCAGGAAATCAGTCTCTATAAAACGGAGCCGGTAATTTGGCATTTCGAAAAGGATATAGCTAACTCAGCAGGCAATCTTTGCCTGCACCTGGTCGGGAACCTCAAGACGTATATTGGGGCGGAGCTAGGGCGGCATTCCTACGTCAGAAACAGAGAGCTGGAATTCTCTGCCAAGGATGTACCGAGAGCGGAACTGGTCCGCGGTGTTGAAGAGACCATCGTCGTGGTGAACGACGCGCTTGCCAACCTAACGGAAGACGACTTGAAGGCAGAATACCCCCTTCTGGTGCTCAACCAAAAAACGTCGACGGAATACTTCCTAATCCATCTAGTCGCTCACCTTTCCTACCACCTAGGTCAGATAAACTACCACCGACGACTGCTAGACGTGTAAAAGCGGTGCGGCTATCAGCACTCGTAGTTGGCGTGCTTTCAGGTGAGGTAACTAGCACCTAGCTTTGAGCAGCTTTCTATTGCTAGGCTCTTCTATCGACTTATCTAAAAATACGCTGATGACCTCACCCTATACCCTAGACCGGCTCATCGCTGATTACGCAAAGGGCATACGTCCAGAGTACCTTTTCTTCTGGGGGCACCAGCCAAGCAAAAGCGGCGTGCTCACTTCCTCCTGCTTTAGCCAATGGTGGAAATCCCCTTTTGTGGTTGATATGGTACACTACAAAACTGCGGAGCACTGGATGATGGCACAAAAAGCGCTTCTCTTTCACGATATAGCCGTTTTCAAGAAGGTAATAGAAGCCAAATCGCCGGGGGAGGCAAAGGCCCTAGGTCGACAAGTACAGAACTTTGACGAGGCTCTTTGGCTGGAAAAGCGGTTTGAGATTGTAGTAGCCGGCTGCTTGCACAAGTTCGGCCAAGCCAGTGATCTACAAGAATTTCTTTTGAATACGAAGAATCAAGTATTGGTAGAGGCTAGCCCCGTTGATAAAATATGGGGTATCGGCCTCGCCGCTGACGATGAAAAAGTCGAAAACCCAATGCGCTGGAACGGCTTGAACTTGCTAGGCTTCGCGCTGATGGAAGCCAGAGACAGACTGACAGAAAGCGGAAGCTAACCTACTACTAGGGTTTGCGTTCAAATCCGGGAAGGCGCCACTCCGTACATCTTCTTGAAGGCGAAGGAGAAGTGCGACAAATCTTCAAATCCGACTTCCAAGTATGCCTCGGAGGGTGCTTTGCCTTTTTCTTTAATCAGGTAATGCGCCTCTTGCAACCGGCGCTGCTGGAGCCAGCGGCTAGGCGGTAAGTGAAAGATCTTTTCAAAATCCCGCTTGAAGGTAGCTAGGCTCCGTCCCGTGAGATAGGCAAACCGCCGCAGCTGCACGTTGAAGTGGAAGTTTCGGTTCATGAAAGCTTCCAGGTCGAGCTTACCGGGCTCGGCAAAATCAAATAGCACGTCCTTCAGCTCCGGGTTTGACTTGAGCAGCAGCATAATCGCCTCGTGCACCTTGAGCGCCAGCAAGGCTTCGTTGCCGGGTTCTGCTAGCTGCTCATAGGGCTGCAACGAGTCGAAGTAACTCTTATAGAATGGGGTAAGCGGCAGCTCTACAATGGCCGCGCCGGCGGGATGCTTCTCGGCGTGATAGCCATACTCGAGGCTGAACCGGCGCAGCGCTTCTTGGTCGAGCGTGACGGATACTGACTTAAACTGGCCCTGCGCTGGCAACTGCTTGCTGAACTTCACCAGCCGGTTGCGCTTGTGGAGCCGCAACGACCCTTCGCCGAAAGTCTGCGCGTTGTCGCCGTCGTTGGTCACGATTGCGCCGGCGAGCTGGTAGCTAAGGATGTGCTCGGACACAAACTGCTCCCCTTCCCGACTCGCAGCGAAGTAGCAGGAATACAGGATTTGTGGCCGCGGTTGTATCATGAGCTTAGGCATATAGATTCGTACTGACGGTTACAATGTAGACACGCTTAGCCTCAACGAGGCGCCATCGTTGGTAGAAAAAAGTGTGTACGAACGACCTAGCCCCCGCAGGAGCTAGGTCCCTCGATTTATCACGTTCGTTTAGCAAGAGAGCTGCGGCCCTCTGCAGCGCGGCTGATGCTACTTTCCAAAAGCGTTACCGCTTCTGTAAGACTTCCCTATCTCCGTCTCCAGGAAGTTCTCCGCGTCATCTGCATCGGTGCTCACGCTAATGGGCAGCCACCGCTCTAGCTCGGCTTTGCGGTCGGCGTCGGCTTGCTGCAGGAAGGCCACGGCTTCGCTGCCCAGCACCAAATGCACGGGCGGGGCGGGGTGCTCGACTAGATCAATCAGCACGGCGGCGGCTTTGTGGGGGTCGCCCATTGGTACAAACTTGCCGCTGGCGAAGTACTCGGCGCGGTGGTTGACGATGTCGTAGCCTTCTATGGCCGGCGCGTAGCTCATGGAAGCACCAGCCCAATCGGTGCGGAAGCCACCTGGCTCTACCGACGTGACGTGAATGCCGAGGGGCGCCACTTCTTTGGCCACAGCTTCGGTGAAGCCACTCAAGCCAAACTTAGCAGCCTGATAAATAGAAATCCCGGCGTTGCCAATTCGCCCACCAATGGAGCTAATCTGCAGGATACGTCCCGCGCGTTGCTGGCGCAAGTACGGCAACACGGCGCGCGTCACGGCAATAGGGGCATACAGGTTGGTTTCGAGCTGGCTGCGTACTTGTTCCTCCGTGTAGGCTTCGGCGGCGCCGGTAATTCCGAAACCAGCGTTATTCACGACCACATCAAGGCGGCCAAAGTGCGCCACGGCTTCGGCTACCACTTGCTGTATCTGCGCAGCATTGGTGACATCTAGGGCCAAAGGCAGAATCTGGCTGCCATATTGCGTGACGAGCGAAGCAAGCTGTTCGGGCTGGCGCGCAGTAGCCACAACCCGCCCCCCACGCGCCAGTACTGCTTCGGTTAGGGTGCGACCTAGGCCACGGGCGCTACCCGTAATAAACCATACGTTATCCATGTTTTTCGAGCATTAAGTTCAGAACAAAGGTCCGGCAGAAACGTGGGGGCTTCTTTGTTGTACGGCTCAGAGTTCGTTTGTTGATAAGCTCATTAAGCAGAGTACCTAGGTCCTCGCGCTAGCATTGTTAGTGGCCTTACTGGGGTCAGCGGCAATATTCGTCTCGGCCAGCCTGTCCCATACCCAACCTAGGCAATCAGGCACTACCTTGTGCCACGCTTGTACCAATCAGGCCTGAGCGCTACTCTACCATTTACTAGCCAGCCCCCATCTTGTGAATCCCACCAAGCTCCTCACCCTAACCGCTACATTGCTGCTCGCGGGCCAAGCACCTAGCTTTGCCCAAACCTCTAGCACTTGGAACAACAGACAGTGCGCTGTGGTGCTGACCTACGACGACGCCATCGACGTCGACCTTGACAATGCTATACCAGCACTCGACTCTGTGCGGCTCCGGGGCACGTTTTACTTGATCGGCTCCTCGCCGGTGGTGACCAAGCGGCTGCCAGCGTGGCGCCAGGCAGCCCAGCGCGGGCACGAGCTAGGTAACCACGCCCTGATGCACCCCTGCGACGGGACCCTCCCCGGCCGCGGCTTCGTCACACCCGACAATGATCTGAGCAAGTACACCGTGAGCCGGGCAGTGAGTGAGGCGAGGGTAAATAATACCTTACTTAAGGCCATTGATGGCAAAACTGCCCGCACCTTCGCCTATCCGTGCGGCGACCTAACCATCGGCGGCGTTAAGTTCTACGACCAGCTCAAAAACGACTTTGTGGCGGCGCGCGGTGTAACCGGCGGCTTGCAAAAGCCCGCCGAAGTCGACCTTACTAACATCGACAGCTACATGATCAACGGGCAATCGGGGGAGTACCTGATCGACCTCGTCAAGAAAGCCCAACAGTCACACACGTTGCTGGTGTTTTTGTTTCACGGCGTGGGTGGCGGCCACAGCCTGAACGTGGACCTGAAAGCCCACCGTGCGCTGTTGCGCTACCTAAAGGCACACGAAAAAGACATTTGGGTGGCTCCTATGGTGGAGGTAGCCGAAAAGATCAAGGCCTACCAACAAGGTTCGACTTCAAAATAGGCCTGCGGAACGGAAGGTAGTCGCTACGGAGCTTTCGTCTCTGGCGTGAATTTAGCCTTATACAGGTTGTGCTATATTCTGGTAAAAGCTTCTTGGTCAGGCCGAGGATAGATATACCTGTCTTATTAGCTACAAGCTAGCTCAAATCCCTCCTTCCGTATCACCTTCTATGAATCGTCCGCTACCTCTATCAACAACAAAGATCCTGTTTTGGGCGCTTGCCCTCGCCTTGCCGCTACAAGGCTGCAATGCTTTATTTGGCAAAGAAGTATCGCGCTTGCCCGTGAACGTCGTGAGCACAGCGGGCCACGAAGTAGTTCGGGAAGCCACGCTGAAGCTGCAAAAGGACGACGAAGTTTCCCTGTGGTCGGAGATGGATATGGCCTACGACGGGGAGGCCCCGCTGCGGTTTCAACTACTTATTCTGAAGAATGGCGCTGCCTTTCAGGAGCTAGAAATCAACCCTACCGACAAACACATTACGGTAGGTGAGCTCAAAACATCCATCAACGGCAGAATCAACTGGAGCTTTTCGGGTAAAAACGGCGAAATCACGGTGCCTGAAAACGCCAACTACACCTTCAAAGCGCGGTTGGTGGCAGCCAATAACCCTACTTTACAAATCAAAAAAGCAGAGCTCGTGCTAAAGAAGTAACGCTGCCTTCCTTCAGTCATACATGCGCAAGGCCTGCAAGAGGTCGGATACGAGATCCGGCTTCTTGCAGGCCTTGCGCGCGAAAAGAAACGCCGGAAACAGCGACCTAGCCTTCCTTGCCGTTCGTCTGGTCACTGTCGCCGTAGTCGCCGCGAATGCCGCTGCCGTCACCCATATTTTCCTGGGTGCTTACGGTGCCTGTTTCGGGGTTGTCTTTGGCGCGCTCCGTGGAGTCGCGGTATTGCTGCGCGCCGTCGCCGGCACCGTCGGCCACGGTAGCATCGGCATTCTTGGCGCTTTCGTTGGTATTGTTAGCAGGCTCGATGCGGCCTTGTTCTTCGTCTTGCTCGGAGGGAGTGGAGGGCGTGTTCATGCGAAAGGAAGGTTAAAAGGTAGGACCGACTGGTTTGTTTTGGTTAGCAAACGCCGGCTAGTTTGGTGGAAGGATGGGAGGTTTTGCCATCTATACGGCGCTAGCTGCCCAGCGGTTAAAAACTTACGCTGACGCTTCCTTTTGCCTAGCAACACAACCTAGGTCCAGAAAGCTGCAAGCGCTGCTATCTTGCTACGGTATGACCTAGGTATCACTGGATACGATGATGCAGCAGAATTGCTAGAGAAAGTTACCACGCCGTTTTGCCAAACGTGAGCAGATACAGTTTGTTCTGCTAAAAGCCTAGCTCCTCAACCGCTTGCGGCTAGATAACACTCTTTTAATTTTCCGCTAGTATCTTTGCGCCAGCTCATTGTCTTCCCTCCTTACCTAGCTTGGTTATGAAAAAGAGTGCCGCCGTCCTTTCTTCGCTCCTACTGGTTGGGAGTTTGGTTTATTTGGCCGCGCAAGTGCTGGATTTGAGCCTGCTCTTTGACCTGCGCGATGAGGACGACGAAGTTCATTACGGCTAATGAGTGGCGCACACCGCTATCTAGTCCCCTTTTTTTACAGCAACGGGCTTCCCTTTTGATGGAGCCCGTTTTGTTTTTATAGCCGAAGAAAGAAGGTTTTGGAAATCGGGTGTTACTATTGCGGGCCGAAAAATGCACATCCATTCCAACGATTTTTCGGTATTGCCTGGTAGTAGCCGCCAACGAAGCGGCTCTTATTCCTTTTTCTTTTCCTTATGAACCTGAGCAGCCACCAAGAGCAAATCAGCTACATCATCGGGCGTGACCTCGCCCGTAACTTCTCGCAGCAAGGCCTAGAGCTTGACATCGACGTGCTAGCGGCGAGCCTAAAAGAGGCCTTGGCCGGTCAGCCGAGCCGCCTCACCCAGGAGCAAATGGAAGCAGCCATGCGCAAGCTCCAAGAACAATTTGAAGAAAACGAACCTCAAGAAGACACGAACGTGAGCAGCAACAACAAAGCCGAAGGCGAAGCCTTCCTCGCCGAAAATCAAAACAAGCCAGGCGTAACGACGCTACCCAGCGGCCTGCAGTACGAAGTCTTGACCGAAGGCACAGGCAAAAAGCCTACGCCCCGCTCGTCGGTCACGACGCACTACCACGGTACCCTGATCGACGGCAAGGTGTTCGACAGCAGCTACCAGCGCGGCCAGCCCGCTACCTTTGGCGTAAACCAAGTAATTGCTGGCTGGACAGAAGCCCTCCAGCTCATGCCTGAGGGTTCGAAGTGGCGCCTCTACATCCCCTCCGACCTAGCATACGGTAAGCGCGGTGCGGGCCGTGATATCGGTCCCGACTCGGCGCTCATCTTCGACGTGGAGTTATTGAAAGTGAATAACTGAATCGCCGATTCTGCCGCCTCGACCACTACGGTAACGACCCCACCTAACTGGGTTCGTACCACCACGGCCGAGGCGGCCCCTTCGGTAGCTAAGCCGGTGCTGGCACCTCCTATACCAGTGCTCCCTGCCCCAGCCGAAGCCTCTGCTCCGCCACCTAGCCCTGCCCCCCGACCCTTGCCTACGTTGCGCAGCGACGACGGCCGGGTGGTACTTACGGCCAGCAGCATAACCGTCAACGGCACCGCCTTTAGCTTTTTAGAGCTGGAAGCCGTTGAGCTCACGCCTGTGCGCTGGTTGCTATGGTACTTGTTGGGTAGCTTCACGCTGGCGGGCTTTGCCATTGCGTTCCTACAAAACTGGCTGCGGACGATGCCCGCCATGGTAGGTTTGGCTGCTGGAGCCTTGCTGTTAGCTTACGGCCGACGCGGTACAAACCGATTGCGGTTGCATCGTTTGGGCCGCGAGGCGACGCACTTTGCGTTGCCCGGAGAGCTGGCGCAGTGGCAAAAGCTAGCCGCCGAAGCTAATCGCCGCATCCGGCGCGCCCACGATGAAGCAGCCGCGGCAGCCGCTACTTTACTCCTCGACGACTCCACCCTTGGGCAGCCCGATTCTGGCACTTTTCCCACCTCAAATGTGTAAGACTGCGGAGTGTTCCGTCTAGGTCGATTGCTTCACCTTTAGGCACTTTTCCCCCTCTTTCTACTTTTACTCATTCATGGACGCCAAACACAAGCACACCGCTGTTTCAACCGCTGGTCTGCTCATTGCCCTCGGCATCATCTATGGCGATATTGGTACCTCGCCCCTGTATGTGATGTCGGCTATTTTGAAGGGCGCCAAGGTGCCCGATGTAATTGACCGTGACCTCGTACTAGGAGCCATCTCCTGTGTGCTCTGGACGTTGACGCTGCAAACGACAGTCAAGTATGTGTTGCTCACGCTCAACGCCGATAACAACGGCGAGGGTGGTATTTTTTCGCTGTACACCCTGGTGCGGCGGCGTGGGGCTTGGCTCTCGGCCGTGGCTATCATTGGCGGCTCGGCCCTACTAGCCGACGGCGTAATTACGCCGCCGATTTCAGTGTCGTCGGCCATTGAAGGACTACGCGCCATTTATCCGAATATCCCAACTGTCCCTATTGTCATTGGCATTATTGCGGGCTTGTTCTTGGTGCAAAGCTTTGGAACCCAGATCATCGGCAAGGCCTTCGGACCGATCATGTTCATCTGGTTTTCGATGCTTGGCACCCTGGGTGTGCTCTGGATAGCACAGAATCCGGTTATTCTCAAGGCGGCTAACCCCTACTATGCTTATGAGTTGCTAACGCAATATCCCAGCGGCTTTTGGTTGCTAGGTTCGGTGTTTTTGTGCACCACGGGGGCTGAGGCCTTGTACTCCGACCTAGGTCACTGCGGCAAGGGCAACATCCGCATCAGTTGGATGTTCGTCAAAACCACGCTCATTCTCAACTACTTCGGTCAGGGCGCTTGGCTGCTGAGCCACGTAAACGAGCCCTTAGCTGGTCGCAACCCATTCTATGCGCTCATGCCGTCTTGGTTTCTGCTCATCGGCATTATCATCGCCACGGTAGCTGCCATTATTGCCTCTCAGGCCCTGATCACTGGTTCCTTCACGCTTGTGGCCGAGGCTATCCGCCTGAATATGTGGCCGAAGGTGAAGCTCAACTATCCTACCGATGTGAAAGGGCAGCTTTACGTACCGAGCATGAACCGCCTGCTCCTATTGGGCTGCATTGGCATCGTACTTTACTTCCGGGAGTCGGCTAACATGGATGCGGCCTACGGGCTAGCCATCACCCTCACCATGCTCATGACCACGATCTTGCTGACGGTGTGGCTGCGCGCCAGACGCGTACCGCTCCCCATAGTCGTGTTGTTTGCCCTTACTTATGCCGTTATCGAGGGCTCCTTCTTGGTGGCGAACTTGGTTAAGTTCCCACACGGCGGTTGGGTGTCGCTAGCTATTGGTACCGTGCTAGTTGGGGTGATGTATACGTGGCTGCGGGCGTACTTCATCAAGAAGCGCCTCACGGAATTCGTCAAGATCGAGCCTTATATGGAGGCGCTCAAGCAACTCAGCGACGACGACTCCATTCCGAAGTATTCTACCCACCTCGTCTTCATGACTTCGGCCGAACGTGCTTCCGAGATTGAGTCGAAGATCATTTACTCTATTTTTCAGAAGCGCCCAAAACGGGCTGACATCTATTGGTTTGTGCACGTCGATACCACCGACGAGCCCTACACGATGGAATACAAAGTGGTAGAGCTAGCTCCCGACGATGCCTTCCGAATCACGTTCCGCCTCGGTTTCCGCGTGGAGCAGCGCATCAATCTGTACTTCCGCAAGGTGGTAGAAGACTTGGTGCGCAACAAGGAAGTGGACATCACCTCGCGCTACGAATCGCTCAGCCGCCAGCACGTTACCGGCGACTTCCGCTTCGTAGTGCTAGAGAAGTTTTTGTCGGTTGAGAATGAATTCCCCGTTGTCGAGAAGCTTGTCATGCAGGCTTACTTCTACATCAAGCAGTTCATTGCTTCCGAAGACAAGTACTTTGGTCTAGATACTAGCTCTGTAAAAGTGGAGAAAGTACCCCTGGTAATTACGCCGGTGCGCGACGTTGCCCTGAAGCGGGTTTCATAACATCTAGCTGCTTGCACCTAGGTTGACTAACAACCCACAAAAAAGCCTCGCCCATAGTGGGTGAGGCTTTTTTGTGGGTTGTTAGTCGGTTATTGCTGAAACTTAAGCCATTTACGCAGAATGTTTAGCTGGGCTTCGGTGGGATTAGGTGCTTGCTCGATGCGGTAGCGTTTAGCAGGGTTAGCGAGCAGCGGAAACCGCAGCTCCGTCGGTTGCCCTTCGCGGTTGACCAGCAAGCGTATTTCGCTTCCCACAGGGCGGTCGGCGAGCAGCTTGTTCACGTCTTCCGTGATGCGCACGCCGTCGAGCGTCAGGAGTTCATCATTTACGCTTAGGCCACCTTTCCAGGCGCTACCGTCGCGCACTACCCCGGTCACCACGTAACGGCCACCGCTGGGCGTACCAGCCGCGCTCAAGCTCACGCCCGTAGCTGCAACGCTAGCGCCGAGCGACACGCCCGTGGCTTGGGCCGTGTTCAGCGTGAGGCCAGCGTAACCTAGCACCGTATTGTAGTCTAAGGTTTGGGCGCCGTACACGCGAGTCCGGAAAAATTCATCGAAGCGCTGGCCTGCCACTTTGGCCACGGCATCCTGAAACTCTTCATCCGTGAAGCCGCGCTTACGCTTTTGGTAATACTCTGCGTAGAGGTAGCGCATCACGTCATCGAAGCGCTTCTCGCCTTTCGTAGCATTTAGCACCATCAAATCGAGCTGCCCAACGATAAGTTGCCCTTTGTCGTAGTAGCTCACGCCTGTATTGTCTGAGTTTTCGTTGGGGCGGTACTGCTTGATCCAGGCGTCGAAGCTCGATTCGGCGGCCGATTGCAGCTTGTTACCAGGCAAGTTCTCGACCCGCGTGATGGTGTTGCTCAGGGCTGCTAGGTAGTTTTCGGGCGTCGTGAAGCCAGCGCGTTGCACAATCTGGTCGCCGAAGTAGCTGGTGCCCCCTTCGCTCAGCCACAGCATGTGCGTGTAGTTCTCGGCGTCGTAGTTGAATGGACCTAGGACGATGGGCCGAATGCGCTTCACGTTCCAGAGGTGAAAGTATTCGTGCCCTACCAACCCGAGGAAGCGCTTCATGCCGGCTTCAGAGCTATACGAGTTGCGCGACACCGACAGGGTCGTGGAGTACAAGTGCTCCAGGCCACCAGTGCCCCGCTCCAAGTTGTGCACGATGAATACGTAACGATCGAGGGGATTTTGACCGACTACCTTGTGGGCTTCCTCGCACACCCGCTTCATGTTGTTGAGCAGCGTGGCCTCATCGTACACGGCGTTGCCGTACATAGCGACCGTATGCGGCGTGCCATTGGCCACAAACGACAGCACCTTGTGGGTCCCGATTTCAATGGGCGAGTCGGCTAATTCGTCGTAGTTGGTGGAAGCAAACGTGAAGGCCGCGCCACCAGCAACCGGCTTCAGGCTAGTGGATACTTGCGTCCAACCTGTGGCGGGCTGTACCACGAGGGTGCTAGGCAGCATTTTTTCCTCGGCCGGATACATGAACACGCTCGTGCCGTTCAGGTAGCCGTGCGAGGCATCAACGAAGCTGGTTCGCACGCTCAGCTCAAACGCGTACACTTTGTAGCGCACCGTGAAGCTCTTGGCCTTGGGGTGGTACACGCGCCACGTGTTCTTGTCAACTTTGTCGGTGCGAAGCGCTTGGCCGCTGGCTTGGGCCGTGAACCCTTCGACGTTCTTGGCAAACTCACGCACCAAGTAAGAACCCGGCGCCCACACGGGCATTTTCACATCGGTGTACGGTTTGCCAAAACCGCCGAAGGCCATTTCAACTTCAAAATAGTGCGTTTGGGGCGCTGGCATGGATAAGGTGTAGCGCAACGTAGGCGCTGCCAGCGCGAGGCTAGCGTGGCTTAACACTAACACCAGGGCCGCAAACAGCAGCAGGCGTAAACGAGAAAGGGGCATGAAAAAATAAATTGGTGATTTACGGAGTTGATTCACGAAGCTAGGCTCCTTCTTTCGACCCGGAAAAAGCATAGAGGTTGCAAGGTAAGACTTCGTTTAGCGCACTTTTCACCCGTAGCACGCTTTTCGTTTCGTTCTCCGCCCGGAACCCGGTACCGAGCTCAACCGTTAAGGCAAGCACCACACCCCATTCCCTGTTTGCTGCTAATTTCGCTGTATGCGCTACGTTTGGATCACCTTTATGAGCCTAGCTCTCCTGTTGTTAGGGCTTATCGGTTGGCAACACCGGCAGCCCGACCATCAGCAGACCAGCTTGGCGCAAGCTAGCCAGCCGCTGCCCGCCCACATGGTAGCATACGTAATACCTCGCCCTAGCTCGCGCACTGATAGCATCATCTCGTTTGCGATGCGCCAGATGGGCTCACCGTACACTTATGCAGGCACCTCACCCGTCAGCGGCTTCGATTGCTCGGGCTTTGTAATGTACGTATACGGGCATTTTGGCATCGAAACGCCGCACTCGACGGCGCAGCTTATTCACGCGGGCCGGGCAGTGCCGCGCAGCCAAGCTCGCAAAGGCGACATCGTCGTGTTTACGGGCACGGCGGCTACTTCTACCACGCCTGGCCACGCGGGCATCGTCATTTCGGAGCCCGGTGAACCAATTCGGTTTGTGCATGCCTCCTCCGCCCGCCGCGACTCCGGCGTTAAGATCAGCGAAGTAAGCGGCACCGATTACGAGCGCCGCTTCCTGGGAGTGCGTAGAGTCATTGAGTAGCAAAGCAACAGCCGAAGACAAAACGCAAGCAGCGGAGTAGCTACCTAGGTTCGTTTAAACTTAGGTAGCTACCCCGCTGCTTGCGTTTTGCTTATAAAAAGCGATACCCGGTCTGCCTGTGCAAAACCTCACTGGGAGGCTGCTGGGCGGACCGGGTATCTAATCCTTCAAATCTTACCAAGCGACGAGTCTGGGGTGCAGCCCCGCCATCTTTGGAGGTAAGACCATGCCGTAATGCGGGAAAGAGCCACTGTGGTAGCTAGCTCCGCGCGAAAGCTGTTGTTAAGCGCGTCCGGCGGTGAAGCGGACTACATTCGACAGGCTTGGCAGGATTTGGTTGGGACTACTAGACATTTTGTACCTCCTTTCTTTACGTTCGACATCTCCCCATCCGTGTTACCCAGCACCTTAGGGCTTGCTTGGATGGGGCCGTAGCACTCACTACTGGTTGGTAAAGTTAAAAGCCAGCCGGATGGTTCAAAATAAAAAACCCATTTTTTAACCCCGCGCCGCCATTTAGCTGGCAGTACCTTGACTATCAATTAGTTTTTCTTTCTAAAGATTTTGTCATTTTCTAAAAAGACCCTTTCCGAGCCCTGTGACCTAGGTCATAACGTTGCTTGCTTCACACATCAAATAGTTGAAAGCGCACCGATTTAGAAGTTTTGGAGTATCTTTTTCCCACAAAACCCACTCACCACTCCGTTACCATGATAAAAACCTTGTTCCTCTGGTTGGCGCTGCTACTAGGCTTTACAGGAATGGCTACCGCTCAAAAGCTTTCGCCGGTTGGCACCTGGACCAACGCCGATAAGAAGGCTACGTTCGAGATTTATAAGTGTGGCGACAAGCTTTGCGGCAAAATCACGACGGTGGCCGTCCCAAACGACCCCGCTACGGGCAAACCGAAAGTTGATAAAAACAACCCCGAACCCAAACTTCGCTCCCAGCCGCTGCTCGGGTTAGTATTCATGCGGGACTTTGCCTACGATAGCGAGAACAAGTGGGACGATGGCAAGATCTACGATCCGGAAAACGGCAAGACCTACTCCTGCTACATGAAAGTGTTGGATGCTAACCGCATGGAAGTGAAAGGCTACATTGGCTTCTCCATGATTGGCCGCTCGCAGACTTGGACGCGGGTGAAATAAGCTAGTTTTCAGCCCATAAAAAAAGCGACACTTTCGTGAAAGCGCCGCTTTTTTTATGATATTTACGTCTGTAAATCAAGCAACTACAAGCTAATAGATAGCTTCAATCCGGTAAGGCTTGCCCCGGAAGGTGTACGTTTGCCCGACGCGGCTCTTGGCCATCGCTTGGTACATGGGCGAGAAGGCAGAAATGGCAAAATACTTTTCGCCTTCCACGGCTATTTCACCGAGACTCACGGCAATATAAAAGCGTTGGGCGTCCGTCACGACGATAGTGCCGAGGCTAGGTTCATCGTGTGCGGTGTGAGTTTTGGGCAAACGCTGTAGTACCTGCAGGCTGCTGAGGGCTTCATCGAGCTGCCGCGCGTACAAGTCGCGCTGAATCTGGCAGGCCTCCCGAAACGACTCAAATTTGTCTTCAATAGCGCCTTTGCTTTCGTTGGCGCTTTCCTGCACGTCTAGCATCGCTTGCCGGGCGGTGTCAGCCTTTTGCTGCTGCACCCGACGGCATTCTGCTAGTAGTCGTTGTTTAAGTGTCGTGCGTTCGTTGGTGGTCATGGTATGGCATGAGTGGGATTAGAACGGAAAGAAAAGATAAGGTCAGCGCGAACGAAGATGCAGCGGGATAGAAAAACTATTTCAGGCGGCTAGTGTTTGTCCTTCAAGCAGTACCCTCAGCCTTGTTCAAGTTTTTCGACCATCTTTTCTCTCAGCGCTCCTCCCCATCCAAGAGCGAATGGCAACCGCTGGTACGCACAGTGGCGGAGGAGCGCGCCCATGCCCAATGGCTGGCGCAGCAAGTATACCTCAATTGGGCGGGCCCTTATTTCAAGGCATACCATTTCTGCAAAGCTCACATTACCAACGGCCAAGGGCTACGGGTGCAGTTGTTGCAGGAAGCCGGCCGGCAGGGTGCAGTATTTTTCTACGACCCTAGCATTGGGCCCGGAAACTTTCGGCACTTCTTCGACTTTTTGCGCGACCGGGTGCTGGCGCTGGGTTATAACCTTTCTACCTCTGATCAGCGCACGCATCGCCAACCGCGTTACACCGAAACTATTTACAAGCACTTTCTGAAGCCGCCGCCCAAGGATTGTTCCGAAACGGGGCGCTGCAATCAACTCTTTGGAACAGTGTCCATTGACTTAGTTACGATTAATAAGCAGCCTGGCTTTATTCGCTTCCTTAGCAACCCGTACCAAGACGCCATTTTCACGACCGCGCATTCATTTGACGAGCTCATGGAACAGGTGCTGAACTTGCCACCCGCCCCGGCCGAGGTCCAAGCGAAGATCAAGCAGTACGCTAAAGGCTAGCTTTTTCCAAGCTAGCCTTTAGCGAGATAAGCTACTCCCGAATGAAGCGTGCGCGCATCACTTCACCCGCCGTTGTAGTGAAGCGCAGCAAGTAAAGTCCCGAAGCTAGGTGGCGCGTATCGAGCTGTTTTTGCTCAGGGCGCAGTGGCTGCTGTAGCACCAAATGCCCTGTTGCATCCACCACCTCTATAATAGTGGTTACGCGACCTAGGCCTAGGTCCGGCAGTTGCAGAACGTCCTGGCAGGGATTGGGATACACGTGTATTTGAGTGGCTCGGGTCAGCGTCTTGTTAGCCAGCACCAGTCCGTTGTCACGCTGAATAGTGCCCACGCCATTGAGGACCCATTGGTCAGGGTCCAGCTCAATCGAGCTTATTGCCTTCATTGCCGACACGCTAAAAGAAGCTACTGGCTGCCCTTGGCGCAGGCGAACTACTTGGCTGGTACCATCGGCGTAGTTGACTTTGTAATCGAGGTCGGTGTCGAAGAAAGGCGTGACCGTGGGAGCGGTGGCGGTTTCGGTGGTTTGCAGGTAGAGGCTAGCACCTACCTGGTTCCAGCGCACGCTGAAAACAGGATAGCCTTGCCCTATAAACCATTGCTGAAAAAAGTAAGTCAGTGAACGGCCCGCTTCTGCCTCAAAGACCCGCTGCAAGTCGCTCGTGCGGGCGGTGCGCCCAGCGTACGTGGCTTGATAGGTACGCAGGGCACGAAAGAACTTAGTGTCGTCGTTGAGCAGGTAGCGCAGCATGTGTACCACAGCCGCCCCTTTCTTGTAGCTCAGCGCCGAGTTGAAAATTCGATTAGTATTCGTGGTATCCGTTACGCGCACGCTGCCGTTATTGCTCATCGCACTGCTGTGCGCCTGGTCCATCCACAGGCGGGCATTGTTAGGTATAAAGCGCTGATAAGAAAGATATTCTCCGTAGGAAGCAAAGCCTTCATTGAGCCAAACGTCCTGCCACGAAGCGCACGTTACGTTGTCGCCGAACCACTGATGGAATAGCTCGTGCGCGGTGAGCGTGAAGGTAAAGCCGTCCTGGGTCGTCATGGTTTGGTGCTCCATTCCGCCTCCTAGCGGGGCCATGCTATGCCCGTACTTTTCGTTGGCAAATGGGTACAGTCCTACCAAGGCCGAGTAGTTTTCGATAAAGCCTGGGGTGCGGTCTATCTCCGTTTTGTAATCTGCTAAAGCGGCTTGGTTATACAGGTAGTTGACGATGGGAATGCTAGGTCCGCCCGCTGGATTAGCGTAATTCACGTACTCCACGTACGGCCCCACCGCCACCGAAATCAAGTAGTAGTCAATAGGGTGCCGTGACTTCCACTCATAGCGGCTCATGCTATTAGGCAGTGGCGTAATGCGCTCCAGCACGCCGTTGGAACCTACCCGGTTAGGATTAGTCGTTGTCACCCACACATCGGAAGAGTCGGCTTTATCAGTAAGCACTTGCTTGCAGGGCCACCACTCATACGCGCCAAACGGCTCACTTAAGCTCCAAGTCACATTCACATTGTAAGGAGCGCGGCGTCCCGTATTAAGCGCGTCGCCGATGGCCGAGCCACCAGTATTGCTGTTAGGCGCCGTGCCCCGGTAGTAAACCAGGGCATTGAACACGGAGTTGCCTAGCACTGGGGTAGCTAATTTGGCCGTCACGTCGCCCGCCTGGCGGAGCACGCCCGGCGAGCGGCGCCCATTCACCACCACCGAATCGATGGTGAAGGTAGGGTACAGCTCAAACGCCAGCGAGTCGAGAGACTGACCAGCGCGGGCTTGCAGCCGCACCACGCCGCCCACCGCGCGCGAGTTATTTTCCAGCTTAATATCCAGCTTGTAATAGCTCACGTCGTAACGCTCCATCTTCTGTCGGTGCCGCACCGTGGCCGCGGGGGCGAGCTGCGCGGTGGCCTGCCGGGCCGTCGCGCAGCGCTGCGCCGCATCAACGCAGTCGTTGGTCAATAAAGCGGCGCTAGGAGCCTGTCCTCGCACCGAGGAAGCTAGCAGGAACAGACTGGCAACAAGCGAATAGTAGAAACGATACATAGGCACGACTGACGGAGTAGTTGAATAACGAGGAAAGATAAATGAATCGTAGCTACTTACCATTTTTTCATCACGCCATTTGGGGCTTGCCATTTCACCTTATTGCTTATCTTTCGAAAGAAGCTATTCCTCTGTTAACCTGCCACCTATGCCCAAACACTACTCTTCTCTCTTTCTCCACCGCTTCCTTCTTATACTTCCGCTGCTTATGCTGGCGCGCCTTAGCCAGGCAACGCACATTGTGGGAGGCGAGCTAGATCTACAATACAAATCGGGCAGCACCTACACGCTCACCCTGAATTTGTACTTCGATGCGGTGAACGGCAGCGCCGGTGCCCTAGATAATGAGCTTACAGCAAGCGTTTTCGAGAAGACTACCAACAAGCGCATGTTCAATGTGTCGCTGCCACTTGTCAACAACTCGTTTGTGTCGTACACCAATCCGGCTTGTACCCGCAACGATCTAAGCACGCGGCGGCTTGTGTACACCCGCGACGTGCAGCTGCCAGCGGCCACATATATCAACCCCACGGGCTACTACGTAGCGGTGGAGCGCTGCTGCCGCAACAACGTGATTGGCAACATTGCCAATCCGGGCGGAGCCGGGCAAACCTTCTACCTGGAGTTTCCGGCCGTTGTGCGCAACGGAAAGGCCTTCGTGAACTCGACACCGCGCATCTTCCCGCCCCTGAGCGACTATGCCTGCCGGGGAGAGCTGTTCTACTACAACTTTGGGGGCCAAGATGTCGACGGCGATTCGCTGGTGTATGAGCTCGTAACGCCGCTGAACGGCCACTCCAGCAGCGGCAACTCCAAGCCCAGCCAAGCAGAGCCCGTCCCCTATGACCCCATTACGTGGCTGTCGGGGCGGAGCGAGCAAAACCAGATTCCGGGCACGCCTACTCTGTCGATCGGCCGCACAACGGGCCGGCTCGAAGTGCGGCCCACCCAGCTTGGACTGTTCGTATTCGGCATTAAGTGCAGCGAGTACCGCAACAAAGAAAAGATTGGTGAGGTGCGCCGCGATTTTCAACTGAAAGTCATTCCGTGTTCTACCAACGCCGACCCCACGGTGCAAGTGATTATGCCGAATACGCGTAACACCTACCAACCCGGCCGCGACACGCTGAAGCTGCAAGCTGGCAGCAACCGCTGCATCAACTTGCGCTTCACCGACCCCGACCCCGCCTCGAACCTAACGATGTCGTTGAGCCCCGTGAACTTCACGGGGGTACTACCCACGTTCACGACCGTCCGAGGGATGGTGCACGCTCCTGGCGCCCCCGATACGCTGGTTTCTCAGCTTTGCTTTCCTACCTGCTTCGATACGAAAGGCAAGGTGTATCTGCTCGATGTAATTGTGGCGGACGATGGCTGTAGCCTGCCTAAGCGCGATACGGTGCGCGTGGCCTTCACCTCCAAGCCCGACCCAAACTCAGGGCCCACGTTAACCACGACCGCCGACCCGACTACGCCCTTGCGAGTGCGCCTAGGTGACCTCGTCACGTTTGACGTTATTGGCAACGACCCCGACAACGACCCTATCACGCTGGCCATGGCGGGCCGCGATTTTACACCCGCGAATATAGGCGCTCAGTTTACCGTAACGCCGGGCACCAATCCGAGCCGGGCGCGCTTCTCCTGGCGTGTCGATTGTGCTGCCGTTGCGGCGGGCAAGACGTTGTATGAGTTTGTATTCACAGCCACGGCGACGCCGTGCACCGAGCGCCAGGTAACAACCCTAGTGGTACCCATGCAAATTGAGTACGTAAATGCGCCGCCGGTGCTTGCCTCTACCCTTCCGCCTATCGACCTAGCCACGAACACCGTTTCGGTTGTGCGCCGCCCCCTAGGCAGCACCTACGAAGCCACCCTGACGGGCCTCGATAGCGACCAAGATGCGCTTGTGCTGGCGGCAACCGGCAACGGGTTCGACCTAGCAGAGGTTGGGATGAGCTTCGTTCCGGTGAATGGTAAAGGGCAAGCGACGGCTACTTTCCGTTGGGACCCTTCTTGTGAAGCTGTAACCCGCGGCGGATTGGAAGTAAACTTCACGCTACGCGAAACCAGTTGCGTACCCAAGACCATTTCGCGCACGGTGCGCTTCGAGGTGTTTAGTACCGACACGCTAACGTTCCTGCCCGCCAATATCTTCACCCCAAACGGCGACAAGAAGAACGACTTTTTTGAGCTACCTAGCTTGCCTCCAGATTTTTGTGGCTCGCTGCTGAGCAGCATTAAGATCTTCAGCCGCTGGGGCAACGAAGTGTACCGCACCACCAACCGTGATTTGCACTGGGATGGCGGCGGCTTGCCAGCGGGCGTCTACTACTACCTCATCGAATACACCGATAAGAAACGATTCCGGGGCACCGTCACCATTGCCCCCTAGCTTAGGAGCTTGGTTACAGCTTTGTTAATAGCAGCAAAAAGGCCCTGACGTATATCGTCAGGGCCTTTTTGCTGTAGCAGTTGCGGTTCTTCGCTAGTACAGAAACAAGAAAACAACAAACAACCCGAGCCATAGCACATCGATAAAGTGCCAATACACCGTGAGCATGCGCAATTGCAGGCGACGGTAAGGATTACGAATGTAGACCAAGGTGCGCACCGCGTCGCGCGAGGCGTGTAAGGTGCGCAGCAGGAGCACGAGCAAGAAGATGATACCGCCTAGCACGTGCACAATATGCAGCCCCGAAATCAGGTAGATGTAGGTGTAGCTCGCGTCGCCGTCTTCCCCAGAAAACAAAGCACCTTGCGCATCTAGCTCGCGCCAACCAGCTATTTGCAAGCCCATAAAGATGGCTCCCAACATCATCGTAGCCCCTAGGCAACGAGCTAGGTTGCCCATGTCGTCTTGCTGGTAGATGCGGCGTGCTTGGTTGACGGTATAGCTGCTTACCAATAACACAATGGTGCTGATGGAGAAGTAGCGGGGGAAAGAATGCAGCCCCGAAGGCAACGCGCTGAAGTAACGAGTGTGCGAGTAGGCGCCAACCAAAATGATGAAGAGCACCGTGATTCCTACCATGCTCAAGTACAAAAGCATCAGCAGGGGCGACATACGCTCCATGCGGGCAAAAGCGGAGGGCGTCCGACGAGCCCCAACCTTGTTACGTTCTTTATCAGAATTCATTAGTGGGAATGACAGCAGTGTGTTTTGGCAAACCATTCTAAGCCCCTTTAGTTCCGCGCTTTCCGTTTGCCTGGGTAAAGTGTGCCATAGACCAAGGTACACAAAAAAACCAGCGTGGTACCGCTCCTTTTTTAGCGGAAAATACTATTATCCACCGCCTTGAGGATGGCCCGGTACCTAGCTCCCACGGAAGAACGACCCAATTTTACCGAGCACGGCGTGAAACGTAATTTTGGGACTGCGACCTGCGCCAAATGTTACGTGCGTTTTGCCGGCCACACGCAGCTCCAGCACCAGCTCCAGCTGCCGAGCTAAGTCATTGAGCTGCTGCAACGGGTCGAAGCCTTTGGGGGCCTTGGGCTTGTCGGAACTACCGCCAGGTGGGCCACTGGTAAGCGTATCGAACACGCGCTGGTTCGGGAAATTGACAATCAGGTAGCCACCCGAGCCCGCTATCTGAATGTCTTCGTTGTTGTAAGAAAGTACCAGGCGCGCGTCTATTTCCAGGCCACTAGCCAAGGCGCGAGCCGGCAGCCGCCGCAGATGTCGACCCAGACGAGATACCCGTGGCGGGGCCTTCTCCGCGCGTTTTGATGCGCAAGGAGCCGTTTAGCCGCCACGTAGCAGGCGCAGCGTTAGGGTTTTGCGCGTTGGGCACTTGCAGCTCTATCTGGTCGAAGGCGCAGGTGAGCTCCACACCACCGGAAAGCTTGGAAAGTAACGAAGCCGCCGTATCGGCCCAAGAAGAAGCAGGTTGAGAAGTAGCGTCAGCCATAGAAGTAAATGGTAAATGAGAGTACAAGTGTACAGAAGAAACGTGTCTGCCAGGCGCAAGTTGCGCAGTTACCCTAGCCCTAGCCTTTCAGACCCGCACAGCCACCGACAACATTAAGGGAGAAAACAGCCAGAATCAACCATAGTTCAGCTACCGAAAAGAGGATCTTTCCAGAATCCAATCTGCGCATTATTCGTAATAGTCCTATATAGTTTGTCCTTTTCTTTCCACACATGATCTGCCTTGCCCTTTTCCGCCCGTTCCTTCTTGGGGTTTTCGCTTATCTGCCCCTAGCTTCTGCCCTGGCCCAAACCGCTAGTCCTACCCCGCTGACATCGGCGGCCGCGCCGGGCGGTTGTGTTCACCCCTTTGGCCTGGATGACAACACAGAGTACGTGTACCAACTTCTTGATCATAACGGAAAAAGCCAAGGTCTTATTCGCAACCGCGTCGTAAGCCTAGGCTCCGAAACGAACAAGAAGCAGACGATTACCACCAATACCGTTCTGATCAAGAGTGGCATTTATGACACCAAAAGCCGGCTGGTGCACTCCCAAGACCTTACTTACCGCTGCCGCCAGGATACGAGTTTTACAGATGGCTTAGGCGAGCTCAGCTTCGAGAGCTTACGCCGCTTTCGCGACCGGCGGCTGGCCTTCGCCCCCGTACCGCTCGCTTGGCCCAACCAGCCGACCGTAGGCAGCGAGTTGCCCGGCGGGGGCGTAACGGTAGACGTGAGTAGTTCCGTCGTGGATATTGCTAAAGTTTTCTCCAAAGTGCAAAAACGTCGCGTGACCGGTGACCTTAGCCCGATTACCACGCCAGCCGGAACGTTTTCGTGCTATAAAATTGAGTCGGAGCGCGAGGCAGGTACCCTAGCCCACGTCGATATGCTGCTGCGCACCGTCAACAAAGTGGTCGACTATTACTCACCTAACGTGGGCATTGTGAAGACGGAAGTGTACGGCAAGAATGGGAAGCTGGAGCAAACCCGGGTGCTGACTGAGCGCAACCTAGGTGGCAAAACCAACCAGAGCGCCGCGCAGAAGAAAGTCAAAGTGAAGTTCAAAGAGTAGTCACGCCATGACGGCTAGCTAGTTAGCTTTTTTGTTATCTCAACAGCCCTAA
Source organism: Hymenobacter crusticola (assembly GCF_002154225.1). Lineage (GTDB taxonomy): Bacteria > Bacteroidota > Bacteroidia > Cytophagales > Hymenobacteraceae > Hymenobacter > Hymenobacter crusticola. The sequence goes on along the minus strand of NZ_MTSE01000003.1, from coordinate 131,122 downwards.
CGGCTGCAAACGGCTGCCTAACCTAGGTGGCCGTTTTTCGTTGGAATACCTACGGGTACCTACATCCCTTCACTATTTTGCCGGTCCCGAATACCTTTGCGCGCTATGCCAACTACCGAAGCCATTCAGCAGCAGATTCAGGACCTCACCGAGCGTCTGCACCATCTAAACTACCAATACTACCAGCGCGATATTTCCGAGGTACCCGACCAGGAATTTGACCGCCTGCTTGCCGAGTTGCAAGACCTAGAAAAGCAGTATCCTGCGTTTGCACTGCCCAATTCCCCAACCCAACGTGTGGGCGGCACCATCACCAAACAGTTTCCGACGGCCCTGCACCGCTACCCCATGCTTTCGCTGGGCAATACGTATTCTGAGGCCGACTTGCGTGAGTTCGACGACCGGGTACGGCGTACCCTCGGCGACGATTTTGCTTATGTGTGTGAGTTAAAATTCGACGGGGTAGCCATGAGCCTTACCTACGAAAATGGCCAGCTCACCCAGGGCGTCACGCGCGGCGACGGCACCCGCGGCGACGTCGTCACGAACAACGTGCGCACTATTAAGAACCTACCTTTGCACCTGCGGGCTGCCTCCAACCAGCCCCCGGAGTTTGAGGTGCGTGGGGAAGTATTTATGCCACTGCCCGTTTTTGCGGAGCTAAACGCTGAGCGCGAGGAAAATGGCGAAGCCCTGCTTGCCAACCCCCGCAACGCTGCTAGTGGTGCTCTTAAGCTCCAGGACTCTGCCTTGGTAGCAGCCCGGCGTCTGCGCTTCTTCGCGTACAGCTTCTTGAGTAATACTCGCGGGACTTTCGCCACTCATAGCGAATCGCTTAACGCTTTGCACGCCTGGGGCCTGCCGGTATCCGACACGTGGCGCTTATGCCATTCGCTAGACGAGGTGCTAGCTTTTGTACATGAGTGGGATAAGAAGCGCTTTACGTTGCCGGTCGCTACCGATGGCATTGTCATTAAGGTTGATGATTTCCGGCAACAAGAGGTGCTAGGATACACGGCCAAAAGTCCTCGCTGGGCTATTGCCTATAAGTACCCGGCGGAAAAAGCTCGCACTCGCCTCAACAAAATCGAGTACAACGTAGGCCGCACCGGGGCCGTTACGCCCGTGGCTCAGCTCGATCCGGTACCACTAGCTGGTACGGTGGTAAAACGGGCTTCCGTACACAATGCCAACCAAATTGCCGCCCTCGATTTGCGCCTGAACGACATGGTGTACGTGGAGAAAGGCGGCGAAATTATTCCTAAGATTACGGGCGTTGATCTATCGGCGCGGCCAGCTGATAGCCAGCCCATTCAATATCCAACAGAATGCCCTAGCTGCGGCACGCCGCTCATCCGGCCGGAGGGCGAAGCACACTTCCGCTGCCCCAACGAGCGTGGTTGCCCACCGCAGCTTAAGGCCAAGCTGGAGCACTACGTATCGCGCAAAGCCCTGAACATTGACGGGCTGGGTGCCGAAACCGTAGGCCGCTTCTTCGACCTAGGGCTGGTACAAACGCCTGCCGACATCTACGACTTGCCCCAACGGCGTACCGAGCTGGTACAGCTCGAACGCCTGGGCGAAAAGTCTATTCAAAACATGCTCACCGGTATTGAAGCCAGCAAGCAAGTCCCGTTCGATCGGGTACTGTTTGGCCTAGGTATCCGCTACGTGGGTGAGACGGTGGCTGAAAAGCTAGTGAACCACTACCGCACCATCGACGCCATGATGGCCGCTTCTATGACCGAACTGGCGGCCGTGTCGGAGGTAGGGGGCGTTATTGCGGAGTCAGTAGCGGCTTGGTTTCAAGATGACGCCAACTGCCAGCTCATCGAGCGGCTGCGGGCTGCTGGTGTACAGTTGATCCTGACGGGCGAGCCCCCAAAAGCCTTGAGTGATCGGCTCGCTGGCCTCACGTTTGTTCTCTCTGGCGTCTTTGAGCAGCATAGCCGCGACGAGCTGCAACAACTTATTCAGCAGAACGGCGGGAAGGTCACAGGGTCTATCAGCAAGAAACTCAGCTACCTAGTAGCCGGTGATAAAATGGGGCCTTCCAAACGCGAAAAAGCCACGGAACTAAAGGTACCTATCATCAGTGAAACTGACTTGCTCGCAATGATTCCGGCTACGGAAGATACTACTAGTGAGTTGGTTGATGACATTTTGCATTAGTCGAAATAGTGCTTAGGCAGCAAAGGAGCATAGGTCACTTTACGAGTATGACGAAACCGCAACCGTTTGCATAAAATTACTGCAACCGTTTGCAGAATAAAAAAATGCCCTTACCTTAGTGCCCACTAACCAGCCGCCCATGTGCGCGGCGCTCCAACCGTGAGTCAGGCCGGCTTCCACCCGGGCCCGTCTACTAACCTCCCACCCAACTTCCCACCCTTTGGCTCACGGTTGCAGCGCTGCGCTCAGGCGCAGCGTTTTGCGTAGTTTTACTCCATGAAACTTCTGCACCTCCTCTCCTTAGCGAGCATTGCACTTTCCTTAGCCGGTTGCTCACAAGCCCAAACGACGCCCATTGCGGCGCCAGCTACTACGGCTCAGCTCTTACAACAACCTGACGTAGTGGTACTGGATGTGCGCACTCCCACCGAGTACGCTAGCGGCCACTTGCAAAGCGCCCGTAACCTTGATTTTAAGGCTACGGACTTCTCCACCCAAATTGCTCACCTAGATACTGCTAAGACGTACGTACTCTATTGTGCCTCTGGCAACCGTAGTGGCAAGGCGGGCGCACTTATGCAACAGCAAGGGTTTCGCAAAGTGGTGAATGCAGGTGGCTTCAAGACGCTAAAAGAGAGCGGCTTGAAAACTGAGTAACTCATTACCTAGCCCAACCAAGCGGGGCCCGTCCGTAGAGAACGATTTATTCTCTACGGACGGGCCCCGCTTGGTTGGGCTAGATAGCTTAAAAGCTGTTAACTATGCTATTGTGCAGCGTTCTGGGCGACCAATAACCGCTAGCAATGAGGCGGCGTACCGTATAAAGAGGATCCTGCTGGTCACGCTTTTCCGACAGCACGAACGCCGACACAAACCCGCGCTTCTTAAGCTCCGGAATAGCTTCGGGATTCCACAGCCCGAATGGATAAGCGAAATACTTGATAGGCTTGCCAGTAATTTCCTCTAGCTGCTTGGTAGGCTTATCAATTTGCGTTGCCCAATCATCGCCCTTGTATTTTTTCACGTTGTGGTGGTCCCACGTGTGGGAGCCAATCACGTTGCCTGCATCGGCAAGTTCTTTTACTTGGGCCCGACTCATATAATGTGGCCGGCCAAGCGATACAGTCATCACGAAGTACACAGCCTTAAAGCCGTATTTGTCCAGTTCGGGCTTGGCGACAGTAAATTGGTCTAGGTCTGTGTCGTCGAAAGTCAGCATCACCGGCTTGCTGGGGAGCGGCGCCCCAGTCGCTAGGTAGGCATACAGCTGATCGGGCAAAACGCTGTGATACCCACTGTCAGCCAACATCTTGATTTGCTGACGGAAAGTTTCGACCGGCACAATGTAGTCTTTAGCCCGGCGTGAATCGCGCGGACGCCAGTCTCGAATCTGATGGTAGCACAAGATTGGGACTTGCTCTCGACCATAAATAGTAGCTGCCGGGGCAATTTTGCTGGCCGGAATGTTCGTCGGGTCAAGTGCCTTTTCTGCTACCACGGGCTTCTTCGCCTCAAGATTGGTAACAGGACCTTTGTCGGCAACCTCAGTTGCCGCCGCAGATTTGGTTTCGCACGAGGAGAGCGTGAAGGCAGTTGCTAGGGAGGCAGCAACTGTAAGCGAAGCGATACGGAACGAATACATAGACAGGAAATGCCGGTTTGGGAGATAAAAACCGGGTATTTTAAAGAAAGCAAAGCCTAGGCCAAGCAACCACACCAATGGAGTTTGTACCTTCGCCTTCGCCTTTCCAGGCTCAAAGCAACAGCTTTTTCTTACATGGACCAATTCCGCGGTACGGGCATCGCACTCGTCACACCCTTCACCCCCACCCCTGACCACGCGGTAGACTACGTAGCCTTGCGGCGTCTACTCGATTTTACGATTGATGGTGGCATCGAATACCTCGTTATTAACGGCACTACTGCCGAGTCGCCCACGGTGACGGCTGAGGAGAAAACCGAGATTCTGCGCGTCGTAAAAGAGCATGTAGCCGGCCGAGTACCCCTTGTGTATGGTATCGGCGGCAACGACACGTTGGGCGTAGAGGCCCAGCTACGTACCACCGACCTAGCGGGCATTGCCGCTATTCTCTCCGTAAGTCCTGCCTACAACAAACCATCGCAGCAGGGCATTATCCAGCATTTCCTGCGCCTAGCGGATGCTTCTCCGGTACCGGTTATGCTGTACAACGTGCCCGGCCGGACCAGTTCTAACATGACCGCCGACACGACGCTACGCCTCGCCCAGCACGATAACATCATTGGTATTAAGGAAGCAAGCGGCAATCTGGAGCAGTGCATGGTCATTGCGGCGCGCAAGCCCGATAACTTCTTGCTCATCAGCGGCGACGACCTGTTGACCGCCCCCATGATTTCCTTCGGGGCAGTGGGGGTTATCAGCGTGCTGGGTAATGCGTTTCCCGAGCGCATGGGTCAAATGACGCGTCATGCGCTAGCAGGCAACTTTGCCGAAGCAAGCAAGCTTCTTTATGAGTTCTTGCCTCTTAATCCACTGATGTATGAGGAAAGCAACCCTGTGGGCGTAAAAGCGGTCCTCGAAGCCTTGGGCTTATGTTCCGCCGCCGCCCGCCTTCCTCTGTTGGAAGCCTCCGGCGGTTTGAAAGAGCGCATTCAGAAGCTGCTGTAGCAACTTGTAAGTACGCTAACAGCTATCTCAAAAAAAGCCCAAAACAAGAAGCGTGACACATTCTTTCGCATGTCACGCTTCTTGTTTTGGGCTTTTAATTTGTTCTTTTTGAGACTAAGCAGGTGTGCTCATCTTCTCCTGCATATCGATCAAGCGACCTAGCACTTTACCGTAAGCTAGTGTAGCCAAAGCCACGGCTGGGTGGTTTTTTTTGCGCAAATCGTAGTTGTCCTGAGTGAAATCGGCCCAGTTCCAGGTGTTCAGGTGTACACGGCCTACTGATACACTAGGCTCGTGGATCTGGGTCGTGTGCCACCACTTCGTCGGGAACAAGATCGTTTCGCCCTCCTCGACCGTAACCCGTATCGACTTCGCTTTTTTAAAGAGCGGAAACTTCTCGTAATTAGGATTAAAGATATCTACCTGCGATACTTTTTTATTTTCCTCCTTTGGATACATGTACGCTACCTGGTCCGGGGAGTATAGGATAAAGTCTTTGGCGCCGTAGAGCTGCGTTATTTGGGTGTGCAAAAACAAAGCATCTACGTGCAAGTAAGGAAAGCTAGCCCCGTTGCCGCCCAGAAAGAGCTCGTATACTTCGGTGCCGCGCAGCATGAGTTTCGGCAATAAAGGGTGCTTGATGCGGTCAGACTTCCCGAAAACTATTTCGGGTTTTAGTTCATCCATCAACTCCGGGAAGTACCGCTCGATATTCAAATTGCAAGGGTAGGGTGCCGGGTTAGCAGGGCTCGAAACCATAATCCGGTCTACTACTTCGGCTACGGTGTAGGATTGGCCTTTTATCTCCTTCGTTAGGTGGCCGTAGGTCTTCTTAAAAAACGCCGGGGTAAACTTTCCCATGGCTCCCCACTTCCGGGCAACATCCGTCAGCACCACCGGGATGCCGGGCTCAATGTACTCCGCTAATAGCTCCCGGTGCGAGAGGTTGCTGCGCTTGTCAATAGAAGTCAAGTGGGAGTAAGCAGACTGCTTCTGCGCCGTTAGGGTAGACATACTAGATGAGTAAAGAATGATTAGCAGAGGAAGTAGTAACCAATCGGTTATTACGACATAAATATATTATAATATTAATATTTATAAAAATCCGTATACCTCTTTTCAACAAAAAGTTTTTAGCGCACTACCAACCGCTTGCTAGCACGTCGGCGACGTGCAGCGTACGGATGGGTTTGTCGTAGCGTCGGATGTAAGCATCTAGGTGCATCAGGCAACTCGTGTCGGTGCTCACAAGGTATTCAGCGCCGGTAGCTAGCGCATTTTCAACCTTTTGCTCGGCCATTGCCACAGAAATAGCTTCAAACTTCACAGCGAAGGTGCCACCAAAGCCGCAACACGTTTCGTTTTCCAGCATCTCTAGCCGCTCCAGCCCTTGCACACTATCTAGCAACGTACGGGGCGCCTCTTTGATACCGCACTCGCGCAGCGCGGCACAGGAATCGTGATACGTATACTTACCCGTAAGCTGCGCCCCTTCGATGCGCTTCACCCCTAACACATCGACCAAAAACTCGGTCATTTCAAAAATGCGGCGCTGCACGCCAAAGTAGCGGTTTTGGTCTTTTGTGCCTTCGAATAACTCGGCATAAGAGCCGCGCACCATGCCCACGCAGGAGGCTGAGGGGCTCACGATGTAGCGACCAGGCTCGTTGGGAAAGTCATTGAGAAACTTGGTTGCTACCTGGCAGCTTTCTGCTTTGTAACCAGCGTTGTAAGCGGGCTGCCCGCAGCATGTTTGGTTGCCATTGTAGTGCACTTCGCAGCCCACTGCCTCCAGTACCTTCACCATGTTCATGGCCGTTTGGGGAAAGAGCTGGTCTACGAAGCAAGGAATGAAGAGGTCAACGTCCGGCATTTGCAGTTACTAGTAATCAAGTTAGAAAAGAGCCAGACTTCCGCTTAGTTAGCGTGGCCTAGCGTGGTAAAAACGAAAGCGAAGATACAGGTTCGTCACGTGGCAACTCTATGCGGGAAGGGCAAAGTGAAACAGCTTGCTAGCGGCGCTACGGGCTTCCGCCAACGCTAGCTGCTCTATGGCTAAAGCTACTCCTTGCTCCTCGAAGTAGGCGATCAAGTGCTCGGTAGGCATGTTACCGGTGAGCGTGTCGGCAGCCATTGGACAGCCCCCAATGCCTCCGATGGCGCCGTCGAAGCGCCGACAACCAGCTGCGTAGGCGGCTTCTACCTTTTCGCGCCACGTATCGGGAGTAGTGTGCAGGTGCGCGCCGAACTCTACCTGCGGGAATGCAGGAATAAGCTGGCGAAATAAGGGCGTGATGAGCGCAGGCGAAGAAACCCCAACCGTATCCGACAAGGCCACAATGCGCACGTCCATGGCCGCTAGGGCGTGCGTGAATTCGGCTACCACTTCCGGTCCCCACGGGTCGCCGTAGGGATTACCAAAACCCATCGATAAGTACGTAACCAAGGTTTTGCCGCGCTGCATACACACGTTTTGTATCTCCCCTAACTCGGCCATGGCTTCGGCCATCGTCTTGTTGGTATTACGCAGCTGGAAGGTTTCGGACACGGATAGCGGGAAACCTAGGTACTGGATAGCGGGAAACTCAGCCGCCGTTTGGGCGCCCCGCAAATTGGCGACGATGGCCAGTAGCTGCGTGCGCGTGGCAGTTAGATCGAGGCCGGCCAACACCTCTGCAGTATCGCGCAGTTGCGGAATCGCTTTGGGCGACACGAAGCTGCCAAAATCAAGCGTATCGAAACCAACGCGGAGCAAGGCATTGAGATACGCTATTTTTTTGGCGGTCGGGATGAACTCGGGTAAACCCTGCATGGCATCGCGGGGGCATTCGATAAGCTTCATAGGGCGCGCTACTTAGGCAGAAACAAACTGAGTCAAACCCCAACTTACGACATTGTTGGCAGCTGAGCCATCGGGTAGACCTGTTCTTATTCACCTAGTCACCTTGTGCAGCGCAAGCCTTTGCGTAGGTGCCAAGTCGGCAAAGCACGATTATTTCCTTCCTCTTGGCTAGCAAGCAGATCGAACTAGTAACGATGGCAGCGGGTTTAAATAGTATCGCTTTCCTGTTTTACGCTCTATGCCCATCAAGCCGCTGCGCGCTTTTTTTCCTTTTGTTTTCTTGCTTCTTCTGCTTTCAGCCTGTGGTAAACAGCAAACGCTGCAAGCCATTTTTCAGAAGTCTACGCCACATGATACTTATGCGCGCCGCCTGCGACAGGCCGGCCTCGATCAGACAGCCCTAGGTCGGGATTGGCTGGCCGCCGCGGACCGGGCCTTGCACGACTCGCTGGTCGTGACCTTGCCGTTCACAGAAACTGGTCTTTTTCGGGCCGACCGGGCGACGGCCGCTGCTTACCGCTACAGCGTCCGGGCCGGTGAAACGGTGCGCATCAGTTTGCAACTCACGGCTGGTACCGACGCTCACGTTTTTCTTGATGCTTTTGAGCTGAGCCCCGACCGCAACGCCCCGCGCTTGCTTGCCTCGGCCGACACGGCGGACCTAGCTTTTAACTACGTGGCCGAAGACGACCAGCAACATTTGCTGCGCGTCCAGCCCGAATTGTTGCGCAATGGCCGCTATACGTTGAGCATCCGCCGCGAGCCGTCGTTGGGTTTCCCAGTGCAGGGCAAAACGGATGCAGCCGTGGGGAGCTTTTGGGGCATGGAGCGCGATGGGGGTGCCCGCCGCCACGAGGGCATCGACATCTTCGCCAAGCGTGGCACTCCTGTAGTGGCCGCTGCCCCGGGTCTTATCACGCGCACGGGCGTCACCAACCTAGGTGGCAATGTCGTATGGCTCGCCGATGCGGAGCACGGGCAGCACCTCTACTACGCCCACCTTGATAAGCAACTTGTGCAGCCCGGCCAAACGGTACGCCGCGGCGACACGCTTGGACTTGTAGGCAACACAGGCAATGCACGAACCACCTCCCCTCACCTGCATTTTGGCATTTACCGCGCCGGCCGAGGCGCGGTCGATCCGTTTCCGTTCGTGCGGCACGCCGACGCGTCGCCAGCAGCCCCGCGCACAGCCCCCGAACGCCTAGGTCAGTGGGTGCGGGTACGCGGGAAGTACACTGATTTGCGGCGGAGCCCTACCACTCGGGGGCGCACGGCGGCTACCCTAGCCCACGACACACCTTTGCTAGTAGTGGGCTCGCAAGCCGACTGGTACCGCGTCGAGCGCCCCGATGGCCGCGTAGGGTACGTGACGGCGCGCTCGGTAGTACCCGCTGGCACCACTCCCCTGCGTCGGGACACTCTTGCCGTCGCCACCGATCTGTACGCGCAGCCCGCCGCTGATGCCGTGCCGCTCGACACGTTGCCGGCCCGCACGAACATAGCGGTGTTGGGCGAATTCGCAGGCTTCCGGCTGGTGCGCAGCGCCAATGGGGTAGTTGGCTGGCTTATTCCACAAATGCTAAAATCTTAGTACCAGACTTCACCCGATATTCATGCGCAACTTCGTATCTTTTCGGTGGTGATTGGTATTAGTAAGCGCGGCGTAGCATTATCCTGAATGCTACGCCGCGTTCTTTTTAGCTACCTACGGCGTTATTTCGGTTCGCTTTGCTTTTCAGCTTGGGCATAGCCGCATCGAACCAACAAAAAAGCCCGCTTGCTGCGGGCTTTTTTTGCTTATAACCTAGGACTGCGTGTAACCTTAATCAGCAATAATCACTGCTTTTTGCAGCGTCTTGGCGTACGCAATACGGCGCTCTTTGCCGCCAGCGGCTATATAATCAAACCCGACGGCTTTGGTGTCGGCATGCACAGCGGACCAGGCTTTCGTATCTACGTTGGTGGGCGGAACGGCTGCGCGTGGAATAGCCGGCTGGGTAAAATGATCTTCGTGAAAGAAGTTGTTCATCGCTTTCAAGATGGCAATTTCTTTGTCGCGAACGGTAGCCGCTTGCGGGTCATCTAGGTCGCTAGCTTTCAGCAGGGCCGTTGCCGGAATCACTTCTTTGCGGATCGTGTCCCCGGTGCTAGTCAGAATAACTAAGCTAGCTTGGGCGCTCACAATCTTGCTGCCTTGCAGTACCAACACAAACTGGTCTTTGGCTTTGGTACTGGTGAAATAGTGCTGTGCATTTACCTTACTCAGCACACTCCGGCTGGTAATGCGGTTGCCAGCCGTGGGATTATAAGTCTTCTGAGATGCTTTGCCAGTCCCTACTTCTCGCTCGGTTGTGATACAAGAAGTCATTTGCAATAACAGCGCAAATGCCATAGGGAGGATAAGTTTTTTCATAGTTGGGTAGTGCGCAATGGTCAATAGTGGTCTGGCAGGTAGAGCCGCGAGTAGCTGCTACCTTAGCATCGGAGCCAATTTTGTACCAAAATGTGCATATTGATCTTACTATAGGTAAATATTGGCTCCTATTCGGTGGTTTCACGCTGAGCTAAAACCATCCTAGCTCCAGCCCCACCGTCCAGCGCGGAAGTTCCGGGTAGCGGCTCTGGGCGGCGCCCGCAAAGGTGGAGGACAACCGGTAGCGGCCAGTAACGGCGTAGCGCCCCGAGCCTAGGCGCAGTCCCACTCCGTAGGGCCACCGCTGCACGTAGCGGAGGCCGCGCTCCGTTACTTGCCGCTTCTTAGCAGTTGCCGTAGCCGCTTCCAGGTAATAATGCGAGGAGCCCATCACCCAACCGCCCCAACCCAGCAAGTCGACGTAGCGACCGATGGCATTGCCGCGCCGACCGGCACTTAAGCGCACAAATGCTTCACCCTGCAACTGCGACAAGGTAATGTGTTCCCGCTCGTAGCGCGTAGCTGTGGGTACCGTCTTTTGGTCGTTTTGCTTCAAGTAGTATCCGAGCCGAGCGTAGCGCAAATCCAGCCCCAGCGCCAGCGCTTGATGGAGCCGAAGCTTGTTGCGCCACCCCACCTGAAGCTCGCCAGACCGCCCAAACTGCAAGTCGACGCCGGGCCCCGAAGCTCGCCCAACGGCGGCGGCGTATCCTAGGTACAGATGGCTGAAATAGGTCCGGTTTGGGCCGGAGCTCGTGGGCAGGGTATCCTGCGCCACATCGGCCTGCAATAGCACGCGCTGCGCCTGGGCCATAGGCGCACCTAGCAGGGGCAAAATGGCTAGGCCGGAGAGTAATAGCCACTTTCTCATGGCCGTAAGTAGCTTTGCGTGTAACCCCGATAATGCACCCGAACCTGGTCGCCAGGCTGTAGTAGCCGCAACGGAATGCGCAGCACGGCGCGCTGCGTCACGTCGCGCACTTCGTAGCTACGCAGCACCCCGCGTTGGTCGGCTAAGTGCCAGTACAGATAGCGAGGGGGCGTGAGTGCTAACGGCGACGAATCTTCGACGAGCATGGTAGCGTCGGGGGCGCGGAGTGGCTGCTCACGGCCTACGGCGGGCACGTTGTCAGCGGCATTATCGGGCGAAACGGCCACCACCGAATCAGCATATAGCGGTAGCGTATGGGCCGGCACGAAAGATGCCGCAGGCCGGATAATCACAGCGAGCATGCTATCCTGCCGCACGAAGTCAAAAGAAGGAGCCGCTTCGACAACCGAACGGCCCACCTTAGTGACAAAGAACGAAGCCTGCGGCGTGCCGTAACCATGAGCATAATCATAGTATGGGTACAATGTAGCCGATTCCTGAAGCTTACCAAACAGCTCCATAACCGACAGCTTACGGTTCTGTTGCCACACGCAAGCCGCGAAGCCAGCAACCAGCGGGCTCGAGAACGAGGTGCCCTGCGTACGCACATACCCGCCGCCCGGTGCCGCCGCCAGCACCGTCCCGAAAGCGACAACGTTAGGCTTGAGCCGGCCAGCTGCCGGGCCATAGCTACTGAAATCGATGTGCAAGTACGTATCTGGGTCGAGGCCCCCAACGGCTAGCACCGAGTCGCCGTCGGCGGGCGTCCCGATGGTGTGCCAGTCATCGTCGCCGTCGTTGCCAGCGGCGTTGACAACCAAGATGCCTTTGCGAGCCGCTAACTCGGCGGCCCGCGCAACCAAGCTGGTGCGGCCGTTCATCTGCTCCGGGAAGTAGCGCCGGTTGGTGTAGCCCAAAGAGGAGTTGATGATGTCGGCGCCGTTGCGGTCGGCCCACTCCACGGCGGCCAGCCAGGCTTCTTCCTCCACGTATAGCTCGCGGTAGAGGCGCTCGGTACGGGCGAGAAGAAACTCCGCTTGGGGCGCTAGCCCTAGGGGCGTACCATCAGGCAGCACGCCAGCAATGCAGGACAGCACTTCAGTACCGTGCCGGCCGCTGGCAAACACCGATGTATGCTCCCGCACGAAGTTGTGCGTGGCCACAATGCGTTTGTCGCGCAGCAGCTGCTGAAAAGCCGGATGGCGGTCGACACCAAGAAAGCCTACGTCGAAGATGGCAATGCGCAAGCCCTGCCCGGCAAGCCCCGCCTTCGTGAAAGCAGCGGCACCTAGGCTCGCCGTTTGGCGGCGGGCAAGCTGACGGTCGGCGGCGGTTATTTCTTTTTCTCCCGGCTCGGGCGCATCGTCGCGGCTGGCGGGAGCTAGGTCGATGGGCGTGCGCGCTACTACGGCTCGGACGCCGGGCAGCCGCTGCAGCGCAACAGCTTGCGCGGGCGTGGCTTGGCAAGCCACAGCATTGAACCAACGGCTCACGTAGGTGACGGTATCGGCTAGGTTTTGTACGCTGCGTACGTAATCGGGGCGCACAGGAAAGTCGGTGCTGTCGGCGGCCGGCAGGTGCTGGCGCCGCCGACGGGCCTGGGCTTGGGGCACGAAGTAAGTAGCAGGCTGCAAGCGCATGCCCGCTTTATCGCGCAGAAAAACCCAATAATGCACCCTAGCAGCCCCAGGAGCCTGCGCCTGCGCTGCTACCGTACCGAGGAGCAGCAAACTGGCTGGCAGGCTACGCTGTAAGCAAGTAAAAAAACGGAGTAAACTACGCAAACGGCAAATGCAGAAGAATGAGCGACCAGGAAGACGGCTGCAAGTAGGGCAGCTTTGCGCAGATAACAAGCAATGTTGCCGCTCAGCGGTACGCTTCCGTCCGCTGATAGTTGCTCCAGACCCTAGCAGCACAGGATAAGCTAGGCTAGTAGGCGCTGTAGAACGCTATACTTCCAGCGCTCGGACACTCTACTAGCTTACTATGTAGCCGGGTAGTTGATAAAAAATTTCCACCGAGATATCTTTTATTACGAAAACTTCGTAGTATTACTAAAACTTCGTAGTATTACGAAAACATCGTAATTACAATGGAACGACTAACACAACCCGAGGAAGATGCCATGCAAGTGCTATGGCAGCTCGACGGTGGTTTCGTGAAAGACGTGCTGGAACACCTCCCCACTCCGGCGCCGCCCTACACCACCCTAGCTTCCACCATCCGTAATCTAGAGCGCAAAGGCTACGTGCAAGGCACCAAGCTCGGCAACTCCTACCGCTACGCGCCGCTGGTGCGGGCCGAGGACTACCGCCGCACGTTTATGAGCAGCTTCGTGAGCGACTATTTCCGCAACTCCTACAAAGAGCTGGTTTCTTTCTTTGCCAAAGAGCAGAAAATCAGCGCCGATGAGTTGCAGGAGATCATTCGGATGATTGAGCAAGACAAACCGAAGTAGCGATGCCAGCCTTACTCGTGTATTTGCTGCAAGTGAATGGAGCCTTGCTGCTGTTTTGCGCAGCGTATTACTTAGTACTGCGCCGGCTCACGTTCTACGGGCTCAACCGCTGGTTTCTGCTGTTTGCGCTTGGGTTTGCCGTGGCCTACCCTTTCGTGGACGTTGTGGCGGTACTGCAGTGGTTTCGCCAGCCCCTTCCCACTCCGCTCTTGCCGGCCACTTGGACACCGCTGGTACTCCCGCGCCCGCAAGCCTTGGAGGCTAGCTACTGGAATATCGTGCTGGTTGTCTACGGGCTAGGCACTGGAGTGCTACTGACGCGCTTGCTGTTGCAGCTAGCTTCACTTTACCAGGTGCACCAACGCTCTCGGCCGGCGCGGTGGCAAGGCTTAGCTTTTCGGCACGTAGCGGAACCTGTCAGTCCCTTCTCCTTTTGGCAAACAATTTACCTGAGCCCCGACCAGCACACCGCGGCCGAGTTTCCAGCGATTTTTCGCCACGAGCAGGTGCACGTGCAGCAATGGCATACGCTGGATGTGTTGGTTGCCCAGCTCGTGCAGGCCATTTGCTGGTGCAACCCGGCTGCGTGGTGGTTGCGCCGCGCCGTGCAAGACAACCTCGAATTTATTACCGACCGCGCCGTGCTGCGCACCGGTCTGCTCGATGCCAAAACCTACCAGTACAACCTTCTTAAAATCAGCAGGCTAGCTCCGACTGCGGCGCTTGCCAATCATTTCACATTTTGCACCCTTAAAAGCCGTATCCTCATGATGAACAAACAACGCTCCTCGTCGGTGAGTCTGCTCGCCTACGCTCTTCTGGTACCTAGCCTAATCGTGATAACAGTCAATTGCTCGAAGCCGCAGGTAGAACCTAGCTCCGCTTCTACCCAACCAACGACGGTAGACATTAGCCAGGCCGCTAAAGCGAAACGTGAAGTCAAGCTGCCAGATAACATGATCTACTTCGTAGACGGCAGAGAAAGTGACAAAAGCGAAGTAGCCAACCTAGCCCCGGAGCTTATTGAAAGCATGAACGTATTCAAGGGGCAAGAAGCACAGAAGCTTTTCGGCGTCGAAACGGCTGGCGTTATCAGCATCATCACGAAGGCGAATAAAGACTCGGAAGCAGTTAAGCGTTTTAAGCAACACTATAACCTCTCAACAACTACACAAGGCACTGATAACACCAAAGCGAGCAACACGAAAGCGAGCTTCTTGCCAAACACCTTGGTAATGGGAGCCTTCACCCCAAAATGCTGAAGCCTTGGACGTGAAGAGCATCAATAAACGATAATAGTGGAAGGACAAAAAGCCATTGGCCAGTGTGGCGAGCAGGGTAAGAATGGGGTTATCCTCGTGACGACCATGTAAAAAGCCATCGTATTAAAACTCAAATAGAAGAGCGGAAACATGTTGTTTCCGCTTTTTTCTTGTCCGGGCACGCGCTGTTCTTTTGCTTTTAGCCCTTGGGAAGGCAGGTAAGCCCAGGTGAATCCTGTTACTTTTGCCCCGCCTCAGCTCGACAACGCTTAAACCAGGCGCGTCGTTTGAGGGCGCACAAGATGTCTTACCTCTTTACTCGTTCTTCCTATGAACCTACCCTTCTCCCGCACCGTGCTGACAGCTATGCTGGGCGTTGGCCTATTAAGCACGGGCACTTCCTGCGTTTCCTCCAAGAAGTACAAAGCGCTGCAAGCCCAGTATTCGGACCTGACCAGCGCCCGCGACCAGCTGCAAGCTCAGAAAACGGCCCTGGAGCAGCAGAGTGCCCAAACCGAAGAGGCGCTGAAAGCGAGTTTGCAGAGTAAAAATCAGCAGGTTAGCCAGCTCAATTCTAGCCTAGGTGCCACCCAAGAAGACCTGAAAGCCAAGGAAGCCCGCATCGCCGAAATGCAGCGCATCCTCGACCAAAAAGACGCGGCGGTGAAAGCTTTGCGCCAAAAGGTAGGCGACGCCCTACTAGGATTCAATGCCAACGACCTAACCGTGAACGTGAAAAACGGCAAGGTGTACGTTTCGCTTTCCGAGCAGCTCCTGTTCAAATCGGGCTCCACGAAGGTTGACCCGAAAGGTGTGGATGCGCTGGGCAAGCTCGCGGAGGCTCTTAAAGGTAACCAAGATGTGAACGTGCTGGTGGAAGGCCACACCGACAACGTGCCGATTGCCCGCATTGCGGGGATGAAAGACAACTGGGACCTAAGCGTGCTGCGCGCCACCGAAATCACGCGCATCCTGACGCAAGCCGGCTTGCCCTCCACCCAGGTAACGCCCTCGGGCCGTTCGCAGTACTCGCCGGTAGCCGCCAACGACAACCCCACGAACAAGGCCCTAAACCGCCGCACGGAAATTATTTTGACGCCCAAACTGGATGAGCTCTTCCAGATTTTGGAGGCAAACTAACGCTAGGTACCGCGCCATCTAAGCTGTTTGACCAGCTAGCTGCGGAACTTTTGCCCTTAGCCACTGTTTTGGAAGTGCATACCATGCAAGCCTCCCGGTTGCTCTGGCAGCAGAGCGCCGGAATTGCAAAGCCCAACTACCTAGGTAGTTGGGCTTTTTTGTTTGTGGTGAATTTTGCCAAGCGGCAACGACTGTCGCTACACCGCCGGATACACTTGTCCAGTTTGGGCGCCGAGCACGCTTTTCAGATAGGCTCTCACCACCACGTCCATCTTGGCTAGGGCGTGACCGGGGAAATCAGGCAGCATCGCCGCTGAGTCTTCCACCAAGCCGGGGCTCACAGCGTTGATGCGGACATTGTTTTCCAGCTCAATAGCGGCTGCTCGCACAAAGGCATTAACGGCGGCATTGACGGTGGTCAGGTTGGCGCCGTTGCGGATCGGGTCATCCGACAAGATACCCGACGACAGCGTGAAGGAGCCTTTGGGCCTGATGTAATGCTGCCCGATGAGCACGAGGTTAATTTGCCCTAATAGTTTGTTGTTGAGTCCTTTTTGAAAATCAGCGGCCGTCATATTGGCTAACGGCCCGAAGTGCGCCCCACCCGCGGTACTGATCAGCGCATCGAACGCGCCGATCTGCTTGTACATGGCCTCAATGGATTCTGACGAGGTGATATCGGCCTGCACATCACCGCTCTTCGACCCGACCTTTACTAGCTCATGGTCGTTTTCGAGCGTGGCCGTTACCTTTTTGCCAATGGTGCCCGTAGCACCGACGAGAATAATTTTCATGGTGTATGAATAAGTAACAAGACGAATGATCCAAACGCTTGGGCCGAACGCGCCACAGCCCGCTCAATTGTTACACGTTGTTTATCAGACGTTCTGGCAACCAAGATAAGGCAACTTAGCAAGCCAGATAATACTACGCCATGGTGCAGGTGCACTTCTATCCTAGCACAAAGGTAGCTTTGGGCTGCCACTGCTGCCCATTGTGGCGAAAGAGCGTGAAGTTCTGCACGACGAAGCTAGCCTCGTACGACCGCGTGGCGAAAAGCTGACGTAGCTCCGGCACTTGCGCCGGCGGCAAGTCGCGGGTAGCGAGGGTGAGATGCGGCGTAAACGGACGATTTTCGCGGGGCACTTCGGGCAAGTGGGTGGCGCACCAATCGGTAAGTGTTGCGTGCAAGGCTTTCAGCGCCATTGCTTCGCTCACGTGCACAAACAGCGTTCGGTTGCCAAACCAAGCAAAGTTGTGCAAGCCAACTGTGAGCGGCTGTTGCGTGGCGGCAAACTCCGCCAGCACAGCCGCGCACCTAGCTTCAAAGGCATCGGGCTGGCGTGTGGGCGGAATGAGGGTGATGTGCGGGGGCAGTCGCACGGCGTTGCGGCTACCGGTGAGCCGGTTTACCTCCTGCTTCATCGCCCACGTTTCCGAAAACGCCGGCTCCGGGGGCAACAAGGCAACTAAATAGAGTGTGTTCACTGGCTATTGCTTTACGATTCTACATAAAAAACCCGCCTGTCCTCTCGCTCTACGTTGTTGGCGGGATAACAGGCGGATTTACCAGAGGAAGCTGCTTACAGACCGTATTTGCTCATCAAGTAGATCAGGGCGGCCATGCTGGCGCCACCTAGCTCCAGCTCGCGACGGTTTACCTTATCGAACGTATCGGCGGCGGTGTGGTGGATGTCGAAGTAGCGCTGGTCGTCGCACTCGTAGCCGATGAGGGCTTTCACCTGCTCTTTCAGCGGGCCAATATCCGTGCCGCCGTGGCCGGGGCCAATTTCCTCACTCTTGTAAGGCGCAAACAGCGGGCTCCATTGCTGCACCTTCTTCACCACTTCCGGCGAGCCTTCTATTCCGAAGCCACGCGGCGTGAAGCCGCCCCCATCCGACTCCATGGCGGCGAGGTGCTTCTCGTTGGCGGCTTTGGCTAGCTCGGCGTATTTGTTGCCGCCGCGGGTGCCATTCTCCTCGTTCATGAATAGTACTGCCCGCACCGTGCGCTCGGGGCGCAGGCCCGTTGCCTTCAGCAGGCGTAGTACTTCCATGCTTTGCACGCAGCCGGTGCCGTCGTCGTGGGCACCCTGGGCTAGGTCCCACGAGTCGAGGTGGCCCCCAACGCTGATGATTTCATCGGGGTACTTTGAGCCTTTGATTTCCCCGATTACGTTGTACGATTTCACCTCTGGTAACTGCTGGCAGCCCATTTCTAGCTCCACCGTCAGGCCGGGGTCGGCTTTGAGGAGTTGGCTGAGTTCGTCGGCATCGTTGGTGCTGAGCGCGGCGGCGGGTACTTTCTTTACCTGCTCGTCGTAGCTCATAGTGCCGGTATGCGGAAAGTCATCGTGGGCCAAGGACAATGACCGAACCAGCGCCCCGATGGCACCTCGCTTGGCTGCTTCGATGGCCCCGCGCCGCCGCTGGTCGCCCGCGTCGCCGTACGCCCGACCCGTCTCGATGAAGGTGGGGTTCATGGGGCGGTTGTAGAAGATGAACTTGCCTTTGACCTTATCATCGGGCATGGCCGCTAGCTCCTGCCAGCTATCCACTTCCACAACCCCAGCCTGCATTTTACCATTGGTTCCGACAGAGCCACCTAACGCACAAACATTCAACGCTATACCTTTGCCTTTGGCGGGCTTGATCTGCGCTTTCTCTTTGGGGCCGCGCACCCAGTGCGGCACCATTACTTCCTGCAAATACACCCGGTCGAGCCCTAGCTTCTCCATGGTTACCTTGCCCCACTGCACGGCTTTCTCCGCCTGCGGCGAACCACTCAGGCGGCCGCCAATAGTGCCCGTGAGCTGGCGCAAGTTTTCGTAGCTCTGCCCGCGTAGCAGCGCTTCGTCGTAGATCTTGCGGATGTTGGTAGAATCGATTTTCGTACCCGTTTGGGCCGATACGGAAGTGGCAGTTGTAACCAAAGCTAGCCCAGCCAGAGCAAGCCAACGCGGAGCAAAATGCATCATTCAGGTAAGATTGAGGAAAGAAAACCGCCACGCAGAAGCCGGCGCGGCACGGCTAAGTACAATGAAAGCGAACCTAGGTTGCACGCCTAGCAGCTAGTACCCGCTAACGAGCCACCCGCGACGAAGTCAGCGCCTGGTACACCAGTGTCCGAAACCTATCTTGAAGGCTGCTGCTGCTATTAGGGGACTTTTGGGTGTAGAGCAGGGCCACAATGCCTTCTTTCGGATCGACCCAGTAGGTGGTGCCGAAGATGCCACCCCACCCAAACGCCCCCTCCGACTCGCCCAAACGCCCCGTTGTTTTGGTGGTCGTCAGGCTGAAACCTAGGCCAAATTTGTTGCCTCCGCCCTGTTCTACCTCGCCTATCTGGTTGATAGTCATCAAGCGCACGGTAGTCGGGCTCAGCAAGCGGCGGCCATTATATTCGCCGCCGTTCAGCATCATTTGCAGGAAGATGGCGTAGTCTTGAATGGTGGACGACAACCCCGCCCCGCCCGAGAAGTACGTACCCTTGGTTTTCGGATAATCAGGCACAGGCGTAATGCCGTCGTGCATGCCCATCTTGATGGTGTGACGCGTGGCATCTTCGGTGTAGAGCGTAGCCAACCGCGCTTGCTTGGCAGCGGGGAGGTAGAAGTAGGTGTCCTTCATGCCGAGTGGCTCGAAGATGCGCTGCCGAAAGTACTCGTCGAGCGACTGTCCGGAAAGCACCTCGATTAGGTAGCCCAGCACGTCTACGCTCAAGCCGTAGGTAAACCGCTCGCCCGGTTGGTGCTCTAGTGGCAGCGGCCCTAGGGCATTCATGGCCGTTGCCAGTGAACCACTCGGCGTACCTATTCCACTAGGAACGTGTGCTTTGGCGTAGATAGCCTTGCTTTCTTTGCTGCCAATAACGGCATAGCCGATACCCGACGTGTGGGTAAGCAATTGGCGAATCGTGACCGGCCGCTTGGCCGGCACGGTGGTGTAGCTAGAGTCTTTTTCGTTGAAGGTAGCCAGCACCTTCTGATTGGCAAAAGCAGGAATGTACTTCGAAATGGGGTCATCAAGCAGAAAGCGGCCTTCTTCGTAGAGCATCATCACCCCCAGGCTGGTAATGGCTTTGGTTTGGGAAGCTATGCGCATGATGGCATCACGCTGCAAGGGCGTTTTCGCGGCCACATCATCCACGCCGAAAGCCTTGTTGTACACCACTTTGCCATCGCGCACAATGTAGGCAATGGCGCCGGGCACTAGGTTTTGCGACGTGTATTCTTGCAGTACCCGGTCGAGGCGCTGGAGGCGGTCAGTGCTCATGCCCACCGTCTCGGGCTTAGCCTCCTTCAGAACGGGTAAGGTGCTTTGCTGCGCGAACGTGAGCTGGCAGCTAAGTGCTAGCAGAAAGACGGTAGCGGTTGTTTTCATTCGAAGGATGGTTGTGAGGGGCTTTGCGGAAATAGTAGGCGGTAGTTGAGTTGAATGGCCTTGAATGCACATTTCGGCCAGATGACGAAACTGACCGAGTGAGCATATTATCGAACAACTCCTAGCGGACAAGCGAAAGTGATTTTGTGTTAATGCAAGAGAAAAATTATATATCTTTCTCTTATTACGCACCTATCTAAAGTGCACAAGAATAATACTGACACATTCGGTAACATTTAGCAACAAGTATTCAGTAAGTATCGCTAAATAACTATCAACTACCCTCGCACTTGCAAAATGCGCTTTGTCAAAAATTTGCGCACAGGTTCGTCATACAACTTTAAGCACAGATAAGCTAGTAGTATAGACCCCACAACAAGTGCTATGGCACCGGGCAGCGATTGTTCGAATGTCAAGTTTTCATTTTTAACCCAAGCATAATATAAATAGATAAAGGGATAATGCACCATATAAAGCGGATAAGAAATATCACCTAAGACCTTGCATAGCCGAATAGTTAACTTATCCGTAGTCTTTCCTGAAGCTCCTACATAAACAAGCAAAGGAAAGATAATAGCAAAGCAAATTGTATCATATAACCCGTTCATCCACAAGTTATCACTACCGCCAACTCGAGGTATTGCTGATACAATAATAACAGTTAGGCTGCCGATCCAAAAAGCACCTTTCACATTGGTAGGTTTGAATACACGGGCCAGGAGCAAACCTGCTGAGAATGAAAAAAGCAGCCGTAAAGAACCACCAAGTATATTATCTTCTGTGAGAGAAAATCCGACGCATATATCGCCGTACGGGCCCCAAATGGCAAATGCTGCCAATCCACAACCAGCGCAGAAAACGAGTACAGAAAGTACTTTGGTAGGAAGCTTACGAATAAAGAATGCATAAAGAAAGGTACCGATATACTCAAAAAATAAAGACCAGCTCGGACCATTCAGCGGGAACATTTCTCCAACTCCTCTAATTTCAAACCCGGGGGTTGCCGGAATCAAACAAGCATTTATAAAAGTAGCGACCAATAACCTAGGTGCAGATACTTTTGAAACGTCCCAGGTAGCGCAACCTTGAAAGTAGAACATAATAGCGCCGATGATAGCACCAACAACGACCATCGGATGCAAGCGAATAAATCTACGCTTGATAAAATCTGTTATTGTCATGGTGTTCCATCGATCATCATAAGCATAGCCAACAACAAAACCGGACAGAATAAAAAAGAAATCGACTGCTAAATATCCGTGGTTAATTTTTTGATCTATATGGCTAGTCGCATAGGCTTCGAATAGATGAAAACATACAACTGTTACTGCCGCTATTCCGCGTAAACCATCGAGTATATTATAATGCGGTTTCGAGTCTGCGAATGCAGCAGAAGCCTCATTTTTTGGTATTGGCATTTCCTTTATCATAACGTATTAGTAGAACCAACTCAGAATTTTAGTACGAAATTGGTAAAAGCTTTTTTGGTATCTCCCGCTGCTTGCCCGGGTTTATTGTCTACCCGCTGAAAGGAGCGGATTTATCGTTCGTCTTGGCACCTACGCTAGGAAATCTTCTGGCGTAGTTGCCCGCGTTGCGAGTGGAAAGTATGCCCGTAATCCAACCTAGCAGCACTGAGCTAACCGTACGAATCTACCGCCTAGCTCCGTAGCGCGTCACCCCGATGGTTCCCGTGCCTTCGGCTGGCAGGTGAATCTCGAATAGGTAATCATAGCGCTCATCGGCAATTTCACGCATGGGACGGGTTACGCCGAATGCTTCGATGAGCGGCAAGAGAGTATTGGAATGACCTACCACTACCACTTTTTTGTTGGCATACTCGCGCCGGATCAGATCCGCTAACCTAGCAGGATCTTTGGCGTCGTAGCTCATGGGCGTGAGTTGGAGGGCAGCCTCCAGCGGCGCCAGGGTTTCGCGGGTGCGACGCGTATCGGTGGTAAAGAGCGCCACGGGACTACGCGGGGCGAGGGAGTCGCGCAGGGCAATGGCGCGCTGCCGACCAGCCGGCGTGAGTGACGGATCGTTGAGGCCCGGTGTCAGGTCCTTTTCGGCGTGACGCACCAGGTAAATAGTGGTAGCTGGCTTAGCAATAGTTTCTGGCTGCCGACCTAGGTTGCAGGCCGTGAGTACCCAAAGACAGAAGCAAGAAAGCAGTAAGGAAATGCGCATAGCAAATGGGATGGGGTTAGAGCAGTTTTAAAAGTAGGCATCGGCTCCAGTCGAGCAGTTGGGGTCGCCTGACCAGCAGAAGCTCTATTTCGGTTATTTCAAGGTTAGAATCTGTTTTAGCTCGGCGTCGCTCACGGTGAGCAAGCCCACTTTGGGTAGGCGCTGGGTGAGGATGCGCCAATTGGGCTCCTGCTTGAAAATAGGACGCAGCAAGGCTATAGCGGCAGGCACTTGCTGCTTGTTAGCCAGCGAAATGGCATGCCAGTACTTCATTTCCAGGTTATTTGGGAACATCTTCTCCGCCGCTTGATATTCGCGAATGGCGCCGGGCACGTCGTTTTTCTCCACGGCTAGGTCGCCGGCGTTCATGTGCTCGTAGGCGCGGTGCAGGCTGAGCAAACGGCGCAGCTCCTTCAGCGGCACGTCGTTATCATCCACCCGCAAGTCGATGAGGCGGTCGGCCCAGGGGCCTTCGGTGGCTTTGCCGCGCACGACCAGTAGCGCCGCCGACTGTCGGCCGCGAATGTCGCCCCCGGCTATTTGGGCCGCGTCGAGGGCGGCAAGTACCCGTTCAGCTAGGGGCAAGTTGGCATTCTGCTCGTAAGCTTTGGCCATGGCCGCGGGCACGGTGCTATTCAGCATCATGTTGGCCTGCACCGAAAACTGCGTGCCCTTCACGTGGCTAGCTTCGTCGACGCACTTTTTGCCGGTATGGGTGGCCACGTTGCCTTGGGCATCCAGAATAGCGACTTGGCGCACGTCGCGGCCTTCGTCGTTGGCGAGCAGCTCGTCGAGGACTTGCTGAGCCATTTTGCCGCTCTTCAGCAGCGCTAGCCCGCGCGGGCCAAAGGATTTATTTGTAAAGGACTGCGTGGCCACGACGCCCACTCCTGCCTCACCCCAGCTCACAGATGTACCCACTGAGAACCAGTGACTTTGCACGGCCACGGCCATGTCGCCGGTGGCAGGGTCGCGCGCAACGATGGAGAAGGTATGGGCTAACGGCTCGGTGGCGGAGTAAACACTAGTCGTCTGAGCAAAAGCAAGTTGGGTGAAACCTAGCAGTAAGCTAGCCAACAGGACGGGTAAGCGTTTTAGGAACATAGAACGAAGAACTTGGAATGAATCGGGCCCTCAAGATAAAGCCAAACCAACATCTGCGGTGCCCAAGCTCGCTGATTCGACGTATCCGGCTTACCTTACCAACCTCTACTGTTCGGCTTTTCTATCTGTGTCTTCTCCCCATTCCCCCGTCCCCACGATTCGCGTGCGCAATCTCAGCAAGCGTTACGGCGACCTAGCCGTGGTGCAAGATATCAGCCTGGAGCTAGCCCAGGGCGAAACGCTGGTGCTGCTCGGCCCGAGTGGCTGCGGCAAAACGACGTTGCTCAAGATGCTCAACCGCCTGATTGAGCCGTCCAGTGGTAGCGTGGAAGTTAATGGCCAGGATGTGCGCACCCAACGCCCCGAACAGCTGCGGCGCGGCATGGGCTATGTGATTCAGCAAGTTGGCCTGCTGCCCCATTATACAGTGGCCGACAACATTGGCATCGTGCCCCGCTTGCTTGGCCATGCACCAGCTGCTATTGCCCAGCGTACGGAGGCGCTGCTTACCCGCCTCCACTTGCCGGCTGAGCGCTTTGCGCACCAGTATCCACAGCAGCTTTCTGGCGGCCAGCAGCAGCGCGTCGGCCTGGCTAGGGCGCTAGCAGCCGATCCGCCCATTATTCTCCTGGATGAGCCCTTTGGTGCCCTCGACCCCATCACGCGGGCTAGCATCCGCCGCGAGTTTCGGGAGCTGGATGAGTTGCGCCGCAAAACTGTCGTGCTCGTTACCCACGACGTAGTCGAAGCATTTGAGCTAGCCGACCGCATTGCCCTGCTTGACGGCGGCCGGATTCAGCAGCTTGGCACGCCCCGCGAGTTGCTTTTCCAACCAGCTAATGACTTTGTACGGCGCTTTTTCGCGGCCGAAAGGCTAGGGCTGCAACTGCGCACGCTGCGGCTGCTAGATATATTACCGTTTCTGCCTGAAGCACAAACTCAGCGCAACGCGGCCAACACCGTCGAAACTCTGCTGGCATCTGCTACAGTCCAAGAAGCATTGGAAAGCTTAACGAACGGTGCGCCTGCAACGGCAGGTTCCTCGGCTCTTACCGCCGCATCGAAGCCAACGAATAACGCACAGGAACAAGTACTTTCCATTAGTACTGACGCTTTAGACACAGCATCTTATCAACTTGACTTACCGCAGCTTATGACTGCATTCGGCAAAGCTTTACAACAAGAGGAAACAGCTTGGAAACGTTAAAAGAACTTTTTACCTTCTGGCAAGCGCAGGCTAGTAAGCTAGGTCAGCAAACCCTCGAACACATTGGGCTAACGGCGGCTTCCCTACTGCTGGCGGTGCTCGTGGGCGTGCCCCTAGGGTTGCTGCTTACCCGCCGGCCGCGCTGGGCACCGGCCGTGCTGGGCTTCACGGGCGTGCTTCAAACTATCCCCAGTATCGCACTGCTCGGCTTCCTAATCCCAGTTCTCGGCATTGGGCCTGGGCCTGCCATCTTCGCGCTGTTCTTGTACTCGCTGCTGCCCATCATTCGCAATACGCTGGCGGGCGTGCAAGGCGTGAGCCCGGCGGTGGTAGAAGCGGCTCGGGGCCTAGGCCTCACTGATGGACAGGTGCTGCGCCGCGTAGAATTGCCACTGGCGTTGCCAGTCCTGTTCGCCGGAGTCCGCACAGCCACGGTGATCAACGTTGGCGTGGCTACGCTGGCGGCCTACATTGCTGCGGGTGGCCTAGGTGAGTTCATCTTTGGTGGCATTGCCCTGAACAACCCCGCCATGATCTTGGCGGGTGCTATTCCGGCCGCAGGGCTAGCATTGGCTTTCGACGCAGCGCTGGCTGGCTTACAACGCTTGAGTGCACGCAAGCTGGTGCGCGTAGGTGGTGCACTGCTGGTATTGCTCCCACTGCTGAGCGGATTGTACCTGCTGCCTCGCGCAACGGGCAAACTGCTGGCGGGCTTTAGCCCCGAGTTCGTGGGCCGCGCCGACGGCTTACCCGGCGTGCGCAGCACCTACCACCTGGAAGTGCCCAACGTGGTGATTGCGCCCGCCTTGGTGTACGAAGCCGCGCACCACAAGGACGTTGACGTAATCGACGGCTATTCCACCGATGGCCGCATCAAAGCCTACAACCTACGCGTGCTCCGCGACGACCGCCGCGCCTTCCCTCCTTACTTCGCCGCGCCCGTGGTGCGCCAGCGTGTGCTAGCCGAACACCCCGAACTCCAGCCGGTGCTGGAAAAGCTAGCCGGCCAAATCAACGACTCCGTGATGACGGAGCTCAACTACCGCGTCGATTATCTGCACGAAGCACCTCGCGCCGTCGCCCTCGAATTTCTGCGCAAACGCGGCTTGTGGCGCGCTCCGCAACCTGTCCGTGGCGCGACCATCGTGCTAGGTTCCAAAATCTTTTCTGAGCAGTACATCTTGGCCGAGATGTACGCGGCGCTCATCCGGGGCTATACCAGTCTGGATGTCGCTACCAAAACCGGACTAGGCGGCACCAGCATCTGCTTCGAAGCGCTCCGCAACGGCGCTATTGACCTGTATCCTGAATACACAGGCACCGGTTTGCTCGTGTTGCTCCAGCCATCCCCCGCCACCCTCGACTCCCTACACGGCGACCCGAAAGCCGTGTACCAATACGTGCAGCAAGACTTTCGTCGCCGCTATGGCTTAGAGTGGCTTGCTCCAATTGGCTTCAACAATACGTATGCCTTGCTCATGCGGCAGCAACAAGCCGCGCAGCTAGGTATTGCATCGGTGTCAGATTTGAGTAGGTATTTGCGGAAGTAGGCAGCTAGCAAGCCTTTCTGCTACTATAGCTACAGCCCAGACTTACAGTTCGATACCTAGCATAATGAACTGTTAGCTTATCTACCTCGTGTTTCTTGACAAAGAATAGCTTACCCTGCAAATTCGTAAAATCCTCAACTGCAAACCTTTGGCTCTCAAAATATACTTTCAAAACAGCTCCTAGCAACGGTGCCAACGAACGAGCATCTCTGATTTCGCCCGAAACAAGTCCTGTGTTGAAGATGACAAGCTCAGCTGAAGTCCTTGCTCTGCTATACACCGATCGGGCCTACCCTTGCCATAAGGAGGAATCCAGTTCCTAATTAGTCGATTACAAGACCTGCTATTACACTCGAATTTAGCCAAAGTCACTCATAAATACCTATCTAACAACCCGATATGACTAAACCTAGCCATATCATCACGCCAGGTTTTATGCTTCAGGAAGCAAACCATTTTCTCTTGTAGCCCTATTACACTACCTCCACCTCGCACGGCACGGCGTAGCCACTTAGCGCCTGCCTAATAGAACTAGCCGCGTCGGCGCCACCAGTGGCTTTCACCGCCGCCACTAACCCTAGCTTCTTATCCTCGCGCACGGAAATATTGCTGACGTTTAGACCAGAAACCTTCCCTAGCTCCTGCTCATATATTCGGCAGATTTCCTGCTTCACCAGCACCGGCTTCAAGATTTTACCAATAGCCGTGAGGGGAAATTCCGCGGCGATGTGAATATGCTTGGGCACAGCGGCTCGCTCGGGAATGTTGGCTTCGGCGAAGGCCAGTAACTCAGCTGCTGTTGCCTGTTGCCCCGTTTTCAACATCACGTAAGCTACTGGCAGCTCGCCAGCATCTTTATCGGGGCTGCCAATGGCGGCGGCCAGGGCTACGGCGGGGTGTTGCGCCAAGGCTTCCTCAATGATTTTGGGGTCGATGTTGTGTCCGCCCCGGATGATGAGTTCCTTCTTGCGGCCAGTGATGAAGAAATACCCTCGCTCGTCCTGCCGGCCTAGGTCGCCGGTGTTGTAGAAGTCCCCGCGGCCATCCTCCGTATCCACCCAAATGCCTTTGTTGTGCTCGGGTTGCAAGTAGCCTTGGAATATATTAGCACCACGCACCACGATAACGCCGCTTTCATTCACGGCCGCGTCGCGCTGATACGCGCCGGTTTGCTCATCCAACACCACCACTTTTACCTCTTGGTAGGGCACGCGCAGCCCGATAGAGCCCGGCACCGGCTCCCCTCCCAGCGGCGTTACGCTGCTGATGCACGAGCCTTCTGTGAAGCCGTAGCCCTCCGACACGCGCAGCCCCGTGCGGCGCTCAAACTCGCGAATGACCTCCACCGGCATCGGCGCCGCCCCACAGATAGCGTAACGCAACGAGCTTACGTCGCGCTTACTAATGGGAAGCTCAAGCAACCGCGTGAAGATAGTTGGCACCCCACTGAACAACGACAGCCGGTAATGCTCCACCAATTGCCAGAAGTTGGTTAAGATACCTGGGCCACGGTAGCCGGCCGGGCTACCCAGCACCAGCGTGTGCCCCAACGACCACGGAATGCTGCCCGTCACGACCACGCCATTCACGTGAAAGAGCGGTAACCCGCAGAAAAACACCAACTTCTCTGTGCTGTCGCCTAGCAGCTGAGAAGCGCTGTAGGTGATGACCGTCAGGTTGTGGTGGGTGAGTGGGGCTAGCTTCGGCGTGCCCGTAGTGCCGCCTGTGTGGAAATAGCAGGCCGTATCGGTGGGGGCAATCTGACGGCCTGCTATAAGCCGATCGTCGGGCTGCTGGCGCAGCAACTGGTTGAAATCTACTACCCGTTTGCCCGGTAACGCTGGCTGGCCTTTGCCTAAGCGCGTCGCGCCAACCGCCAACCGCTGCACCAGCGATAGGTACGGCAGCATGTCGACGGTTACAATGGTTTCAAGGCTAGGTACTAGTGCGGCTACTGCCTCCACTTTTTGCCAGATATCGGTTTTAGGGAAAGCGCGTAGCGTAACGAGCACCTTAGTACCTGCCGCATTCAGAATCTCCGCAATCTGGCTAGGTTCCAGCAGCGGATTAATGGGATTAACAATGCCAGCCGCTTGTCCACCCCAAAGCGTAAAAGTCGTTTCGGGCAGGTTTGGCAGCACATACGATACTACGTCGGTGGCGCCAACTCCTATAGTATGGAACAGATTAGCCGCCTGATAAAAATGCCTGAGCAAGTCAGCGTAGTTAAAGTCGACCGACTCAGTAGGCTTTTCTCCGTTGAATACGAAACGCAAGGCAGTTGCCTGCGGATTGAGCATGGCGCCGCGCCGAAGCATTTCAAAGGTATTCGGCGCAAGAGGCCGGGCACTCAGCGGCACTTGTTCGATGGCGGCAATATCGGCGAGGGACTGATAACCAGGCATAGGGTAGCGACAAAATCAAAAGGAGCAGAACGAAATAACTCATTCTGCTCCAAATTCTTCGAGTTGCCGCCGAAAAGCTAGGTTTTTATTCTTTGTTGATCAGCGTCGCTGATGCTTGTGCGGCTGGTAGCAACAATACCTCCGCCACGTTCACGTGTGGCGGCCGGGTTACCATGAACTGAATGACGTCCGCTACGTCTTCGGCGCGCAACGGTTCGTACCCTTGGTACACTTTCGCGGCCCGCTCGTTGTCGCCCTTGAAGCGCACCTCCGAAAACTCTGTTTCCACGGCGCCTGGGTTTACCTCTGCCACTCTAATGTGATGAGGCAGCAAATCAATCCGCATGCCTTTGGTCAGCGCGGCCACGGCCGCTTTCGAAGCGCAATACACGTTGCCATTCGCGTAAACTTCCTGACCGGCAATCGAACCGATATTGATGATGTGCCCCTGCTTGCGTTGCGTCATCCCAGGTAACAGCGCGCGGCTCACGTTCAGCAAGCCTTTCACGTTGCCATCCAGCATCATGTCCCAATCGTTTGGGTCACCGTCCTGGATAGGTGCTAGGCCGTGTGCATTGCCCGCGTTATTCACTAGTACATCAATTATTTGGAATTCGGCAGGCAAGCTAGCAACGGCCGTTTCTACGGCGGCGCGGTCGCGCACATCGAACGTCAGAACGTGTACCGGTGTGGGAGCAAGTTGCTGGGCTAGGTCTTGAAGCCGTTCGGCCCGGCGTCCGGTCACTACTAATTGAAAACCAGCCTTAGCTAAAGCAACAGCTGTGGCGCGGCCTATCCCGGACGAAGCACCCGTAATGAAAGCAGTTTTGGTCATGGGTTATCCTATTAAATGGCTGGATGCTTCGATAGTGGCCAGTTCAACAACTCGTCAGCGTACCAGTAAATCATTCAGCCATTTAGCTCTTTTATTCAAACGTCAGATACAGCGTTACAGTATTACTAGTGAGTCGTTGCAAACTGTTGCTGTAGACATCCGTGCCAGGCAGAAGCAAGTTCTTCAGACCACTAGAAAAGCGAAGCTCCGGGGCAAACTTGAATAAGGGGTAGAACAGGTCTAGCCCCACGCCGTATTCCAAGGTTAGGTCTGTATCATCGGCGCGCAGTTTGAAGAGTTCAGGATTCTTGCGTCGATTGCCTACGTTGAAGCTAGGTCGGATACCACCTACCACATACACACGCGTGTTACGCCGCCTTTGTGAGTGGAGCTTAAACAACACAGGTAAATCGATCTGCGTAGAGCCAATCTCCTGCGTAACAATAGTATCCTGCCCCGAATACCCTTGATTGGTAAACTCAATTCGGCGTGATAAAAAGCTAACCCCTGGCGTGAAACGTAGCGTCAGATAGTCGGCCAAGCGCACATCGCCGACAAAACCCACCGAAAAGCCTGGACTAACCAAAGCATTTGCAGAAATCCCCTGGCCGCTGTTAATGGCCTGGATGTAACTCGCTGACTGCTGAATCTGGAAGCGCGAAAAATTTGGCGCTAGATAGAAGCCTGGGTGAAACCACTTGTCGTCATAGCCCGGCAGGTTATCCGTGGTAATGGACTTCACGTGGCCGCTTTTGGTGCGGCTCGACTTGGTACGGCTTTTATTCTGGGCATGGCTCGGAAGCGCAACAACAGCCGCCGCGAGGGCTGCGAAGGCGAAGCGCGTTATTTTTGAGCGGTGTAGATAGAGCTGATGCCGAACGTAAGAGGTTGCCATGCGGGGTTTTTAAAGCCAACTTGCGCCAAGATGGAAAGAAAAGCGGGGCCATCCGGAAAAGCCTGCACCGATTCGGGCAGGTAGGTATAGGCCGCGCGGTCTTTAGAAATTAGTTTACCGAACACCGGCAGGATATGCCGGAAATAGAAATTGTAAGCCTGCTTTAGCGGAAAAGCCGTGGGTTTGGAGAACTCCAGAATAACCACTTTCCCACCAGGGCGTAGCACCCGCTGCATCTCAGCGAGTCCCTTTTTGAGGTTTTCAAAGTTACGTACTCCAAACGAAGCTGTTACTGCATCGAAGTGATTATCGGGAAAAGGCAAATTCTCCGAATCTCCTAGCTCTAAGTGGATGCGGTTCGAAAGCCCTTTTTCGGCTAGCTTACGCCGACCTACATCCAGCATGCCTTCCGAAATATCGACGCCCGTTATTTGAGCGTCGGGCGATGCAGCACGCAACGTTTCAATGGCAAAATCGGCAGTACCCGTTGCAATATCCAGAATGAGGGCTGGCCGTAGCTGCTTAAGCTCACCTACTGCCTTACGACGCCAGTAGATGTCGGTGCCTACGCTCAAGAAATGATTCAGAAAGTCATATTTCCCAGCTATGCTGTTAAACATTTGGGCTACCTGCGTTTTTTTGCCGGCAGCGTCGTCTTTGTAGGGTACAACGGTCATACTTCTGAAGCCAAGAACGAAGAATGGATGGGCTAATTGTTCAAACATAACGCCTTGCCCTCGATTATGTTGAAAAAAAACGGGCCGGACGCAATGCCCGGCCCGTTGGAAGCGCATGTGAGCTGGCTTAGTCGTTGTCAGTCTTCACTTTAGTTTTTTCGCCGTTAGCGTCTTTTGCCTTCGAGTCAATCGTTCCGTTTTTGGTTTTGGTCTTTGCCTCTTCGCCCTGAGGGCCTTTGGCTTTCACTTTTACCTTGTCAGAATTCTCGTCGACTTTGGTTTTTATCTTCGTCCCGTCTGCCTGCTTTATCTTGGTCTTGCCAGGTTGCAGCGGTGCCGTCGTGGTCGTCAGAGTAGAGCTGCTAGCGGGTGCTACGCTCGACGAAGTACTCATATTTCCGGTGCTTGACGACACTGGGTTGATCGTCGGGGCCGTTTCCCCCTCCTTTAGAATCACTCGGAACTCTACGCGACGATTCAGTTGCATGTTCTCCGGCGAATCGTTGGGAGCAGCCGGACGACGTTCGCCGTAGCTTACCGTCACTAGCCGCGCATCCGACACACCTTTCTTCAGAAGGTACTTGTAGGCAGCCGTGGAGCGGTTGTCGCCTAGCTCCATGTTGTACTCGTCGGTGTTGCGCGAATCGCAGTGACCTTCTACCGAAACGTTCAGGCCGGGATTGGCTTTCAGTATTTTAGCGATGTTGTCTAGCTCCGAGATAGACTCCGGCCGCAGGTTATACTTGTCGGTATCGAAATAGATCTTCTTGAACGCATACGCCGATTGGCTGGTCGTATCAACATACGGTACGTAGAAGTTTTTGGTAATCGACGTCGAATCATTGGTCGAAATCGGCACTGCCAACTCTACTGTGGTGATGTTCTGGCCATCTTTCGATACTGCTACTTGGTACGTCCGGCCCGAAAGCACGCTCACCCCGTAGTCCCCCGTCTCAGGCTTGGTCACGTCACGGTAGCTCAGCGCAGTTTTGTCGGCCTGCGTACCCGAGAACACCAACTCTACACCCGGAATTACGGAGCTACTGTCGCGGGCACTAAACACCTTGCCCCGAATATTGATGTTCTTGATGTAGTTGATTGTGTAGATATCCTTTTCTCCGTAGCCCCCAATGCGGTAGCTGGACAAATAAGCATAGCTACCATCTGGGCTCAGTCGATAGTAAATGTCATCATCAGGCGTGTTGATAGGGTAACCCATGTTTTCAGGCCGGCCCCACTTACGTCCTACCGAATCCCATTGCGACTTAAAGATGTCGTAGCCACCCATAGTATTATGGCCGCGCGAGCTGAAATACAGCGTCTTGCCATCGCGGCTCAGGTACGGACTATCGTCGTCGTATTTAGTGTTGATGGCATTACCTAGGGTCTTGGCTTGTCCCCAATCACCACCTGGCTGCCGCGTCGCGTAGTACAGGTCCAGCGTGCCGTCTTCCGAGTACTTACCCGTCGAGAAGTAAATTGTTAAACCATCGGGCGTGATGTAGGCGTCGCCTTCATACGCTTTTGAGTTGATGTTGCCATTCAACTTCTTGGGAGGCGCCCAATCGCCACCACTCTTTTCAGAGTAGAAAATGTCGCCATTCTCGTCCTGTCGGTACATCAGCAGCTTTGTGTCGTTATCGAACAGCTGCGTTGAAGCATCGTGGCCTTTGCCGTTCAGCACGCCACTTAAGGAGCGAGGCTTCTGCCATTCGTCCTCGTCGATGCGCTGGGTTTCGAAGATATCTTCGTAGTACTCCCCGTCAGAAGCGATGTTGCCGCCCTTTTTAGAATTTGCATTGCCTGCGCCCGTTACGTTCTCCCCGCGAGACGTGAACAGCAGCAGTTTATCATCGGTAGAGATAACCGGACTATGCTCTGAGTATTGCGTGTTGACGGTCGGGCCTAGGTTCTTTACAAAAATATCCTTGGGGCTGTTGAACTGCACCTTGGCATTTTTGCTGTGCTGAATCAGCTGAGCCAATTCGGCTTTGCGGGTATCCGTCTTCTTCTTGAGCGTAGCATTGTAGGCCTGGAAGTGTGTGATAGCCTCATCGAAGTTATAGTTGAGGTGGTCTACGCGCCCAAGCCAGTATTCTACATCTTTCGACACCTTCGGCTTCAGCCGCTGCGCCTTATAGATATAGTCACTTGCCTTCTCCTTATCAAAGGACATGTAGGCGATACCGGCTCGAAATAATGCCTGGGCGTTATTCGGCTCCTTGGCCAACACTTGCTCGTAGTAAGGGATGGAGGCCCGGTAGTTCTCTTGGTCGAAGAACTTGTTTGCGGTCTTTAGCTGCTTGCGCGTGCTCTGGGCCAGCGCTGGCTGGGCCATAGCTGCGCCCAGCGCTAAGGCGCAAGAGGCTTTCAATAACCTTCTGACTAAGTTGTCCATTGTTAGCGAGGAGTTTGAAAATAAGCGGTTACAAAGAAGGGGCCAACAGAAAAAAGTCTACTGTCCCTTCTAGAAATGCGTTTTATACTGAAAACCAGTTCTAGGGTTGAGGCAAACAGGAGAATGTTTGGGGTAATAATAGCACAGAATCACTTTCTCAACTATCCCCTAGCTTGCATACTAGTGATGAAAATGAGACGATATAATAGGCAAAGATATAAATTTCATAATACAATCTTTCTAGCATCCTATTAAAGTATGTTGGACACTATACCTAGGTAGAATACAATACGGCATAGCAGAAGCCTTGCCGTATTTACCCACCAAGCCGCGCAAATATAGCGCTACAACATTAACAACAAGGGTATTATTCGAAATTTATGTCCTCGACGGCCTTTCTGTTTCTTCTACCTTTGCCCGTAATAACTAGATTTCTTGTCTATGATCATTCGCGAAGCAAAGTTTGTAATGAGTAACTCGCGAGTCGAGCAATGCCCACCCCCTACGTTACCCGAGTACGCTTTTATTGGCCGTTCCAACGTGGGCAAGTCTTCTCTAATTAATATGCTGACGGGGCAGAATGGCTTAGCAAAAACCTCGTCGCTGCCAGGTAAAACGCAATTGATCAATCACTTCTTAATTAACGACCAGTGGTTCCTAGTCGACTTACCTGGCTACGGTTATGCGAAGGTGAGCAAAGAATCGAGGGCACAATGGGGCAAGATGATTAATTATTACTTGCGTAAGCGTGAAAACCTAGCTTGTGTGTTCGTATTGATCGATTCACGCCATGCCCCGCTCGCGCCTGATTTAGAATTTATTGAGATGCTGGGCACGGAAGGCATCCCCTTCGTGTTGGTATTTACCAAGGCCGATAAGATGTCGGGCAGCCGGGCGCACCAGAACGTGACAAGTTACTTAGCTAAGCTCCAGGAGACCTGGGACGAGCTACCGCGGCACTTTGTCACTTCCGCGGCCGAAAAGACGGGACGAGATGAGATCTTAAACTTTATCGAAGACGTAAACCGACAATTGGCTCAGGCGGCTGAGAATTCTTAAATTGGCCTTCTAATTGCCTTCTTTCATTGTATTTTTCCTTTTGCTTCTTCTCTTTTTTCGTTCTCACAACATGAAAAGAATCACGTTTGCGTTGGCTTTCGGTTTGTTAGCGGCTGCAGCCC
The DNA here is from genome assembly GCF_002154225.1 of Hymenobacter crusticola. GTDB lineage: Bacteria > Bacteroidota > Bacteroidia > Cytophagales > Hymenobacteraceae > Hymenobacter > Hymenobacter crusticola. The sequence continues at coordinate 96,489 of NZ_MTSE01000003.1, read as the reverse complement.
CGGCTTTTGCACAGAAAGCTAACCCTAAGTCGCCGGCGCCTACGCCTGAAACAACTCCAGCTACTGAAGCTGCCGCGCCGGCTCCTGGCCATGTTGGCAAATCTATTCCCGTGGCCGAATATTACGAGGGTGGTCAGGAAGCCATGTATGCTTTCATCGAGAAAGAGCTGAAGTATCCGATCTTGGCTAAGCGCAACCGCATTCAGGGCACCTGCATCGTGAGCTTCACGCTGAATACCGACGGTACGCTGTCGGGCGTGAAGCTGGTGAAAGGCGTTGGTGGGGGCTGCGGTGAAGAGGCTTTGCGCGTAGCAAAGCTGCTTCAATTCAAAAAGCCCGACTATGCCATCCTGACGAGCTTGCCCATTGTCTTTAAGCTGTAAGCTAGCTTTGCCGCGGCAGTGACGTCTTCTCTCCTACCTTTGTATCCTTGACCAACTTTCTTTTTCCATGCCTTACGACCTGAAGGAAATTGCCGCCATTAGCGGAATGCCCGGTCTTTACCGCTTAGTGCGTCCAACGCGCGCTGGCGTCATCATCGAATCGCTCGATGAGCGCGGTACGCGCTCAGTAGCATCGGCTCGCAACAAAGTTTCGCTCCTGCAAGAGATTTCTATCTACACCGAAGATTACGATCAGACGGTACCGCTGACGGAAGTATTTGATCGGGTATACCAGAAATATGGCACTAACCTGCCCCTAACCAACAAGTCGAACGACCAGGACTTGGTAGCCTTCATGGGCGAAATCATCCCTGACTACGACCGGCAGCGCGTATACTTGTCCGACATCAAGAAACTGGTGACGTGGTATCACGCCGTCAGCAACCGTTTGGAGTACCAAGAAGCCACTACGGACACGGAAGACGCCGGTACCCAACAAGAACAGCCAGCAGCCGACGAAGCACTCAGTACCGCTGGCATTATCCCGACGGAAGCTGACGCAGCTGCAACGGCAAACCCAGAAGCTACTGACAAGAGCGCGTAAGCTCAACGAAAAGCTAGCCCCTAAAACCAGCAGGCCGCTTGACTGATCAAGCGGCCTGCTGGTTTTAGGGGCTATTTCATTACTAATATCTAGCTATTCGCAACTGGTTCCTTGGAGTATTCTGCAGCCAGAAACTCCTCCACTTTTTCCACCAAATCCTTGGAGCCCACAAATAGCGGGCAACGGTCGTGTAAGCCCGTGGGCTCGATTTCCATAGTTCGCGTGTAGCCGTTACTGGATTTGCCACCGGCTTGCTCTACAATGAAAGCCAACGGATTGCACTCATACAACAGGCGCAACTTACCGCTCGGCGACTTTTGGGTGGGCGGATAGATATAAATGCCGCCTTTCAGCAGGTTACGATGGAAGTCGGCGACCAAGGAGCCGATGTAGCGTGCTGAGTAGCTTTGCTGCTTGCAATAAGCAATGAAAGAAGCCAGCCCAGCGGAGAAAGAATCGGCGCTGCCTTCGTTGATGGAATATACTGAGCCGCTAGCTGGAATGGTGATGTTTGGGTGCGAGAGGAAGAATTCGCCCAATGAAGGCTCATATGTAAAGCCGTTTACGCCATTGCCAGTGGTATACACTAGCATGGTGCTAGAGCCATAAATTACATAGCCCGCTGCCACCTGATGCGTACCTCTTTGGAGACAATCCTGCTCATTGCCTACGGTACCGGTCGGCGAGATACGCCGGTAGATGCTAAAGATCGTACCGATGCTCACGTTAACGTCGATGTTAGAGGAGCCATCCAGCGGGTCCATCGCAACCACGTACTTGCCCTGGTTGTTGCCGGTCTGGATTACTTCTTCGTCTTCTTCCGATACAATGGTGCAGACCTCGCCACCATTGCGCAATGCCCGGATGAAGCGAATATTGGCTACTACATCTAGCTTTTGCTGGTCTTCGCCTTGTACGTTGCGGTTGCCGTAAGCGCCCGCAATATCAATTAGACCAGAGCGATTAATTTCACGATTAACAATCTTCGTAGCTAAAGCAATATCGCGCAGCAGTTGAGAGAGTTCACCCGTTGCATAGGGAAAATCCTCCTGCTTGCGCATAATAAAACGGTCGAGAGTAGTACCAACAGGCAGCGCCAGTGAGTTGTGATCCATAAAAAAGTAAAGAAATGAGCAGTAGGTCTATGGTCAAAAGTAAGCTTTTTCGGCTTTCAACAATAGAACTTTGCCATATAACGATAGAGATTTTACCGAGAAAGAAAGTGAGGCAGGCCCATTTAAGAATGACTACCCAGCCCAATCAAAACCGAGTTTTATTCCCGAAAACAAAAAGGCACTAAGCTCGACAAGCATCTTGTATTGGTTAAATGCTAAGTGGGCACAACGCGTGCTGACACAGGGGCCAACTGTTTTGCTGCATGCACGGTATAAGGCAAGTAGGCGGAAAGCCCTCTGCTTTGTTGCTGCCTGTTGTGTGCTGCGTATTCGGCTTGTTCGAGGTGCGCACGCAACGCCTGACAAGCGGCAAACTTAGACCTAGGCAAGCCGCTTACTTCACTTATTTGCCTTCTCTCATCTCATTTCCCTGATTATCATGGCCGTTCTCGTTGGTAAACGTGCTCCATCTTTCCGCGCTAAAGCCGTTATCGACGGCCACATTGAAGATGAATTTTCGCTCGACCGCTACCTAGGTAAGAAGCACGTCCTCTTTTACTTTTACCCCTCCGACTTTTCGGCTATTTGCCCCACGGAAGTTCTAGCGTTTCAAGACCGGCTTGCCGAATTTGAGGCCAAAAATGTGGCCGTGGTCGGCTGCTCCACCGATTCGCACAATGCGCACCTAGCTTGGTATCAAATCCCGCGTAACCAAGGTGGTATTGCGGGTGTTACGTACCCACTGGTAGCGGATGCCACCAAGACTATTTCGGCCAACTACGATGTGCTAGGTGGTCATTATGACTACAACGATGCGGGCGAAATGGTGTTCGTTGGCTCACCTGTCGCTTATCGCGGCTTGTTCCTGATTGATAAGGATGGCATTGTACGTCATCAGGTCGTAAACGACCGGCCCCTAGGCCGTAGCATCGATGAAGCGTTGCGCATGGTAGCAGCCTTGCAGTTTTATGAAACCAACGGAGAGGCTTGCCCCGTCGACTGGAAAGAGCCGACTCCGCAAGGCGCCCTCCGATAATATCACCTGCTTAATGGCGTCTCAAAGAAGCTCTAGCGCTAGGCGTTAGAGCTTCTTTAGGTTAGGTAGGGCGGCAAACACGTACTTTTGCATTCTCAACCAATAAGCTCTTCGCTCCCGCTCTTGTTAGCAGTCTACAATATTGCACTCCGTCTGTACGCCTTGCTGCTGCGGTTGGTGGCTCCTTTCAATTCAAAAGCCGCCCAGTGGGTAGCTGGCCGGCGCGGTTTGCTAGCGCATATTCAGGGTACAGTTCGCAACGAAACGGCTCCTCTCGTTTGGTTTCACTGCGCTTCCCTGGGTGAGTTCGAGCAAGGCCGCCCCTTAATGGAAGCCGTAGCGCAACAGTACCCGACGCATAAGATCGTCTTGACGTTCTTTTCCCCCTCTGGCTACAGCGTGCGAAAGAACTGGCCAGACGCGCACTACGTGTTTTACTTGCCGCTCGACACAGCAGCTAACGCACAGGCTTTCTTAGAGGCAGTGCAGCCTAGGTTGGCTGTCTTCGTAAAGTATGAGTTCTGGTATCATTTTCTATCTGCGTTGCACCGTCGGCAGGTGCCAACTATTTGCGTCTCTGCTATTTTCCGCCCCGACCAAGCTTTTTTTAAACCCTGGGGCAGCCTATTCCGGCGCATTCTTGAAAGCTTCACGCACATTTTCACCCAGAATGAGGCCTCGGCGGAGTTGCTGCGCGGCATTGGCATCCGGCAGGTAAGTGTTGCCGGCGACACGCGGTTTGACACGGTGGTTGGTACTGCGGCCGCTCCCCCTAGGTCGTTGCCATTGCTAGAGGCATTTGTGGCAGATCAAGCGCCAGTGCTGGTGGTGGGCAGTAGCTGGCCAGACGATATTTCGGTAGTAGCCCCACCGCTGCGGCATATGGTGGCGGCTGGCATTACGCTACGCGTGATAGTAGCGCCGCACGAGCTTCATGAATCGGGCTTGCGGCAGCTCGAAGCTATGGTGCCTGGGCGAGCCGTGCGCTATTCGGCCGCGCAGCCCGACACGGTAGCGCAGGCTAGCATCCTGATTATTGACTCTATTGGTTTGCTGCGCGAGCTCTACCGCTACGGCTCTATTGCTTACGTGGGTGGCGCCTTCGGCAAAGGGCTCCACAATACCCTAGAAGCCGCCGTATTTGGACTGCCGCTGGTATTTGGCCCACGCTATGAGAAATTTCAGGAAGCGCAGGATTTGGTGGCACTAGGCAGTGCCCGTTCCGTAGAGACTAGCGCCCACCTAGAAGGCGTATTGCGCGAGTGGCTGATGGACAACCCGTTGCGTCAACGTGCAGGTATTACCAACCGGCAATATGTGCTCGATCATGCGGGCGCTACGGCCGCTATTATGGCGGCGCTACCGCTGGCGAGTAACAGGATGACTAACTAAAGAGCGTCATGTCGTTCAACATCTCACTCCGCTATTGTGCTCTTCAATCACTCCATTACGCAGTCACTCCGTTGCTCAATTACTCTTTATGACCGGCATCGTTATTAAATCTACCGGCTCGTGGTACTTGGTGCGCGACCTAGCGACGGGACTGTTGCACCGCTGTCGGCTGCGGGGCAAGTTCAAGCAAAAAGGGTTGAAGGTAAGCAATCCGCTGGCCGTGGGCGACCAGGTGGACTTTACAGTGGAAGAACAAACGGAAGGTGCGGGCGTCATTCACCACATCGAGCCGCGGCGTAACTATATCATTCGGCGCTCGGTGCACAAAACGGAACACGCCCACATTGTAGCCGCCAACCTCGACCAGGCCCTGCTGGTGGTCACGCTGGTGTCGCCGGCTACGTCGTTTGGATTCATCGACCGGTTCTTGGTAACTGCCGAGGCGTATAGTATTCCCGTCACGCTCATCTTCAACAAAGCCGACCTCCACGACGAAGATTTGGCTGATTATCAGCAGCAAATTCAAAAGATGTACAAACGCACTGGCTACCCTAGCTTGCTGGCGGCCGCACGCACCGGCGAAGGAGTAGCCGAAATCGACGCGCTGCTGGATGGCAAGGTGACGTTGCTCTCGGGGCACTCAGGCGTGGGCAAGAGTACGCTCATTAATGCGCTAGTTCCCGACCTCGATCTGAAGACTGCCGAAATCAGCGGGTTCTCGGATAAAGGTGTGCACACCACTACGTTTGCCGAAATGTTGGAAGTTCGGCCTGGCACGTATATCATTGATACGCCAGGCATTAAAGAGCTAGGTTTGGTGGACATTCCGCCCGCTCAACTCGGACATTTTTTCCCTGAAATACGCGCATTGCTCAACCAGTGTCGTTACCACAACTGTACCCACGTGCACGAGCCCGGCTGCGCCGTACGCGAGGCCGTGGAAAAAGGCAAAATTGCCTTGCCCCGCTACGATAGCTACCTCAGCATGCTGAACGAGGAGGATAACCGACATTAATGGCCATGGTACACAGCTTCTTGTTTGCTCCCTTCTCCGATCCGGCGCGCCAGGAGCAGCTGGCAGCTGTTGAAAACGCCTTCCGCGCCGAAGCAGCTACGCCGACTACTCTCCTACTCGGCAACCTCGGGGCCATTGGTGCGCCGCCCGTCGACGCAGTAATACTGCAACCAGGCCGAATTGCGCTGCTGGTGCTAGTGCCGCAGAGTGGGCATTTGCGCGTACCGGCGCTAGCCTATGGCGCGTGGCGCCTCAACGACCAACCCATACCTAGCTTCGGAGAAGCCGACAACCCGTTCGCTTTTTACCAGCATCACAAGGATTCGCTTCTCGCCTGGCTTAGCGCCCAACTCAACCTAGCTCCGACAGCGTTGCCGCCGCTTGCGGGCTTGGTCGTGCTGCTTGCGCCGGTTACCTATGGCTCCGAGGTAGAAAATCAACTAAGTAGCCAAGCGGCCGCGCACGATTTTCAGCTTGTAAATGACTTGCGGCAGTTGCCGCGGCGTTTGCGGCAATTGCCGCCTACTAGCGGAGCCCCGACCGAAGCGGCGCTGGAAGCGTGGTCCACCCGGCTAGCCGCCCAGCAGGCAATGGCCGAGCCGGAGTTTTATGCTGACGATGAAGAACCTAGCTATGGTTTTTGGGAGCAGAAAGCCCGCCAGTTGTGGCAATGGCTAGGCGCCGCCGACGTTCCCGCCGACCCACCCTACGGAACGGCCGCAGACCCTCGACAGCTTGAAGCTCTGCGGCAGGAGCTACAGCGGGAGCTTCAGCAGCAACAACAAGCGGCGCACGCCCGGGAAGCCACGCGTGAGCAAGAACTTGTGCAATTGCGCCAACAACTAGCACAAACCCCCACTTACCAGCAAGCTGCTCAGCAAGAGCGGGCCGAGCTGGAAGAAACATTACGAGTCGCTCGGGCCGAGTCGGCGGCGCGCAACCAGGAACTAGATGCACGTATTCAGCAGCTTGGTCAGCTCATTGAGCAGCTTCGAACGCAAGCCGCTGCCCCAGTGGTGGCACTGCCACCTAGCTTAGCAGTGTCGCCAGCTATACCAGCGCAGCCCAAGCCGATCCGCAAGGCAGTTTCCACCGCGAGCCCTAGGCCTGCTCACGTGCACTTACGTCTGACACGGGTAGCCTTCGTGGTAGGCGTGTTGCTGTGCCTCGGACTCGGCGGCTGGGCAGTGGTGCGCCTGTCGAAACACTACTTAGCCACCCGCAAACCCAAACGCGAGCAAATTACCCGCGTAGCACGGCCAGCGCAAAACGACCCAATGCAAGGGTACTCTGACGCAGCAACGCTCACGTCGCAAGCACTAGACTCTACAATGGAGCAGGACGAAAGACAAGATGAACCGTTGGTTGTGCCAGATCAGGATGAACCCGTGGTTGTCCATGATTCGGAGCTTATTATGCAGGTTACCAGCGACAGCGCCGCCAAGGCATCCGAGCGGGAAGAAGAAGCTCCGGCCCCGGATTCTATTCCGCAGTAAGCTAGCTAGTTCAGCTCTAGGCTGCGTATACTGAGCATTTTGCTTTTCTGCTAAACTTTTATGGCTGAACAAATTGCTTTCCTAGGTCTCGGCAACATGGGCGTAGCCATGGCCACGAACCTGCTCAGAGCAGGTCACTCGCTCAGCGTGTATAACCGCACCACCAGCAAAGCCGATTCGCTGAAAGCGCTAGGTGCTACCGTCGCCGCGACGCCGGCCGAAGCTGCCCAAGACGCCTCCATCGTTTTCACGATGGTGACCGATGACGCGGCGCTGGACACCATCACCACAGGCCCCGATGGTTTGCTCAGCGGCCTCGCGCCAGGAGCAGTGCACGTATCCTGTAGTACAGTCGCGCCCGACACCAACCGTCGTCTCGCCGCAGCCCACCAGCAGCGTGGCTCGGTGCTGGTAGCCATGCCCGTCTTTGGTAAGCCCGACGCAGCCGAAGCCAGCAAGCTCTGGCTTGCCACGGCAGGCCCGACTGGTGCGAAGGAAAAGCTCCACCCGTTCTTAGATCCGCTTGGTCAGGGCGTGTACGACTTTGGCGAAGACCCCGGTGCGGCGAACCTAGTTAAGCTCTGTGGCAACTTCATGCTAGGTGCTGCCATCGAAGCCATGGCCGAAGCCTACACCCTAGCCCAGAAAAGCGGCCTTGAGCGGCAGCAGGTGCACGAGTTTTTCAGCAACACTCTCTTCAATTGCCCGGTGTACAAAAATTACGGCCAGCTCATCGCCAGCCAGCACTACCAGCCCGTTGGGGCCGAGCCACGTATTATTCGCAAGGATTTAAAGCTGGTTTTGCACGAAGCCCAGGAGCAGATTGTGCCCATGCCCTTTGCTACTATCATTTTTGACCAGCTTTCGGCAACGGTTGCTCGGGGTCGTGACAACATCGACTGGGCCGGCTTTGCGCAGCTCGCAGCCGACAACGCTGGCCTAGGGCAACAAGGGTAAGCCCACAAGGAACGCAAAACAGAAACTATAACCCTGTGAAACAGACAAGCCCGGCTCTTGGGCCGGGCTTGTCTGTAAGGAAGGAAAGAGCTAGCTACTCCGTTTCAGCCGGTGGCATCAATACCGTGTCGATGATGTGCGTGACGCCGTTGCTAGACACGACGTCGGGCGTGGTTACAGTGGCATTGTTGATCATCACTTTGCCATCCTTCACTGCCACTTTGATTTTCTCGCCGTTCACGGTCGTCAGCTCCTGCCCATCGCGCAGGTCAGCGGCCAGCAAGCGGCTAGCAATGACGTGGTAGGTTAGCAGGCCTTTGAGCTTGTCTTTGCTTTCGGGGCGCATAAGGCCAGCCAGAGCTCCTTTGGGCAACTTATCGAAGGCGGCGTTGGTAGGCGCAAACACGGTGTAAGGCCCGGCGCCGCTCAGCGTACCATCGAGGCCAGCCGCTTGTACGGCTTTTACCAACGTGGTCATGCCTTGGGCTTGCACGGCATTCTGCACAATGCTTCTGTCGGGCGTCATGGCTACGCCATCAACCATTACCCCGTCGGCTTTGCCCATGCGGGCGGAATCAGTGGGCATATTGGCCGAGTCGGCCACACTCATGGTAGAACCGGGCTCCTGTGCTGTGGTGTCGGCGCCTTTGTTGTCGCCGCCGCAGCTAGCGAGGGTGGTGGCTAAGATGCTCGCACCGAGCAGGAAATAAGACGTAGTGCGAAAGGTCTGCTTCATGGAAAAAGGGGAGTTGGCAAGCTGAATAAGGGGGTACGTAAGTAACAGGCGAAAGTAAGACGCCTCTGCTCCTGCCGCAACCTACGCACCTACCGCACTTCTGGATGCCGTGGGCTAGCCGAATTGGTTACCTTTGCCCCGTTTCCGTTGGTTAAGCGCGGAAATTCTACTTCTCCCACCTACAACTTTCTAGACATGAAAACCGCTGAAATTCACACCAGCAAAGGCGTAATGAAGCTGGAGTTCTTCGAAGAGGACGCTCCGAACACCGTTAAGAACTTCACCGACCTAGCCCAAAAAGGCTTCTACGACGGCACTAAGTTTCACCGTGTCATCCCGAACTTCATGATTCAGGGCGGCGACCCGAATACCAAGCCCGACGCGAAAGGCATGCCAGGCACGGGTGGCCCCGGCTACAAAATCAAATGCGAAACCTCGGGCAACAACCAGTACCACGACCGCGGCGTGATTAGCATGGCGCACGCTGGCAAAGACACCGGTGGCTCACAGTTCTTCATCGTGCACAACCGCCAGAACACCGCTCACCTCGACCGGGTACACACGGTGTTCGGTAAAGTGGTAGAAGGCGAAGACGTGATTGATCAGATCCGTCAGAACGATGAAATTGAGAAGATCGTCGTAAGCGAAAGCTAGGTCTGGTTTCTCACTAGCACCTCCTAAAAACCCCGCTGGCATGCTTCCAGCGGGGTTTTTCTCTTTATTAGGAACTTGAGCTAGTGAAACGCGTAAGTATCAGTAGACTATATAGCCTGAAATGATGCTTAGAAAAACACCTATCCTTGCACTCGTATTTTTTGGAGCTAGCCTGCAAAGCTGCTCTTTGTTCCGCTCCGATGTCAATTCTGAAAACCCTGCTGTAGCTGCACAAGCACAACGGGTAGAATCCTTGAAAAGCCAAGTGGGTGATCAGGAGCGCCTCGTTGACGATGCCAAATCACGCGTTGATGCGGAGAAAGACCGTCTTAAAGCCCTGAAGTATCAACTGAAGGGCGCCCAACAGAATCTAAAAGGCCGGAAGCTCGAAGCTAAAAGCTAGCACTAAGCTCGTTATTAATCCCCAAGCGAAACCAAAATGCCCCACGCACCTTCCGGCGCGTGGGGCATTTTGATAAAGGCACTGACCACTTACCGACGACGGCCGCGGGGCTTCTCGTCCTCATCCTCGTCGTCATCGTCGCCGCCGAAGCTAGGCATGGTGAACATCGAGCTGAGTAGGTCTTTGAACTGGGTGCCGGCCGTCACGCGGTTGCGCGAGATCAGGCTGTGTTCGGCCAAGCCGTGCAGGCAGAACTCCATTAGGAAGTACGTTGTCTCCTTGTCCTCGTTGGGATGCAGGAACGTGACGATGTTGCGCAGACCGGGCACCTGGTCGAGGGCCTTTTGGTAGTCCTTATCGGAGCCATCATTGAGCACGTCGACGGTGTTGCCAGCGCCAAACCAGTCCTGCACCTCCTTATACGGGTTCGGAATGTTCTTCTTTTTCTTCTGCTTGTCGGGATCAGGGAAGTAGTTCAGGAACAGGGTGCGGATAGCCTTGCCCATGAGCTTTTCGGCCACAATGCCGGCTCCCTCCTGCTCACCTTCGTACACCAGCTCCACTTTACCCGTAAGGGCAGGCACGGCAGCCAGAAAATCGGCGATACGGATATACGTTTTCTTCTCCCCGTTGATCAGCGCACGGCGCTCAGCGGCGCTGATCAAGCTTTCGTAAGCGGCAATGGTTAAGCGAGCCGACACGCCGCTTTTGGCGTCTACAAACTCAGAACCGCGGGCTTCCACGGCTACCTGCTCCACTAGGTCGCTCACGATTTCGTTGGTGGTCACCATGCCTTTCTGCTCTTCTTTAATGCGAGCTTCTTGCTTGGTGATGCGCTTGCCAATCTCAATCGACTTGGGATAGTGCGTGATAATCTGGGAGTCGATGCGGTCCTTGAGCGGCGTCACGATGGAGCCACGGTTGGTGTAGTCCTCGGGGTTGGCGGTGAACACAAATTGAATGTCCAGCGGCAAGCGCACCTTGAAACCGCGAATCTGGATGTCGCCTTCTTGTAAGATATTGAACAGCGACACCTGAATGCGGGCCTGCAAGTCGGGCAACTCGTTGATCACGAAGATGCCACGGTGCGACCTAGGTATCAGGCCGAAGTGAATCACGCGCTCATCGGAGTACGGCAGCTTTAGCGTAGCCGCTTTAATGGGGTCAGCATCGCCGATCAGGTCAGCTACCGACACGTCGGGGGTAGCCAGCTTTTCGGTGTAGCGGTCCGAGCGGTGCAGCCACGATACGGGCGTCGCGTCGCCTTTCTCGGCAATAAGGTTTTTGGCGTAAATAGACAGCGGTTGTAGCGGATCGTCGTTTAGTTCCGAGCCTTCCACCACCGGAATATATTCGTCGAGCAGGTCCACCATCAGGCGGGCGATGCGGGTCTTGGCCTGCCCACGCAAGCCAAGCAGGTTGATGTGGTGCATGCTCAAAATAGCGCGCTGCAAGTCAGGAATGACGGTTTCTTCGTAGCCGTAAATGCCCGGAAACACTTCTTCTTTGCGCTGGAGCTTGGCAATCAGGTTGTCGCGTAGTTCCTGCTTCACCGAGCGGGGCTGATAGCCGGACTTCTTCAGTTCGCCTAGGGTACGGATGTTGGTTGGGGTCATATAAGAGGGAAGGTAGTCTGCCAGATGGAAAGATGAGCAAAGGTCAGGAAGCAGACAACTATGAAATAACTGTCTAACCCCATCATTGGTTCGGCGGCAAGAACGGTGAACAGGTGAAAATCCTAGCTTTTGTTGTTCACTTACCAATCTGCGCCACTCACATACATATGTGATGCCTGCCGGTTGCAGTAGGCATACGGAACCTATAGTATTGTAGCTGAAAAACTTAGCTCCAATACTGCATGAAAAAATTCTTCAAAGTACTAGGCACGGCGCTCGGTATCGTGGTACTCGCGGTCGTTGGTTTTGTTGTATGGGTGCAGGCGCGCGGTATTCCCTCCTACGAGAAGCCCCCAACGCCCACCATGGCCGTGGCCGCCACGCCAGAGCGCCTAGAAATGGGCCGTTCGCTCGTGCTGGCGAGTTGCACCGACTGCCACCTAAACAAGCAGACAAACCGGCTTTCAGGCCAGCAAATGCTGGATGTTCCCCAGGAATTTGGGAAGCTCTATTCGGCTAATATCACCCAGGATAAAGACCATGGCATCGGCAACTGGACGGATGGCGAGGTTATTACGCTCCTACGCACCGGTATTGGGCGCGATGGGCGCTACCGCATCATTATGCCGCACTTCGTGCATATGTCGGATGAAGACGTGAACAGCATTGTGGCCTTCCTGCGCTCCGACCACTCGTGGGTGAAGGCCGACCCAGCGCCCACTCACGCGCAAGAACCTAGCTTGCTAGTTAAAGCATTGGCGAACACCGTGATGAAGCCAACGCCCATGCCCACGCAGCCCGTGGTAGCACCTGTCGCCACCGACCAGCTAGCGTACGGCCGCTACCTCATCGTAGGCCGCTACCAGTGTTACGACTGCCACAGCAAGGATTTTAAAACCAATAACGCCCTCGAACCCGAAAAATCGGAGGGCTACCTAGGGGGCGGCAACCACTTCCTGGACGCTAACGGCAAAGACATCGTATCGCGCAACCTCACCGGCGACCCCGAAACCGGCATTGGCCACTGGAACGCGGGCGACTTCTCAAAAGCAGTGAAGTTCGGGATGTCGCCCAACGGACCTTTGCGTGCGCCCATGCCGAAATATTCGACTATGAGCGACGAAGACGCGGCGGCCATTTTCGCTTATCTTCAAACTATTCCTAAAATCAAGAACGCCACCCCGGAAGATCAAGGCACCGTGGCAGTTAAGTAGAAAGCGCTAGTCTATTTTATCGTTGTCAAAGGATCATCAACTGACCTAGGTTTCTGATTTCTTTATTGCCTCCTATGAAGCGTCTATCCCTGACCCTATGCTCTTGCCTGTTCGCCTTCATAAGCCGGGCGCAAACGCCGGTTGCGCAGTGGCACCACCTCGATCCGACCGCCGACCACGTGATGGGCATTAGTACAGATCGGGCGTATGAGCTGCTTCGACAGCTAGGGATTCGGCCGCCCGCTCAACCGCTGATCGTGGCCGTTATCGACGGCGGCGTAGATACGGCGCACGCCGATTTGAAAGCAGTGCTGTGGCACAATCCGCGCGAAATTGCGGGCAACGGCCGCGACGACGACCACAACGGCTACGCCGACGATGTGTACGGCTGGAACTACACGGGTGGCAAAGACGGCCGCAATGTATTTCACGATCAGAAAGAGGAAACGCGCCTCTACGCCCGCCTGCGACCTCGCTATGAAGGCAAGACCCTAGCCCAGGTGCCCGCGGCACAACAAACAGAATTCCGTTTGTACGAGCGGGCCAAAGCCGCTTATACCACGAAGCGCGCCGAAGCCGAAACCGCCTACCAGCGCGATTCGCAGCAGCTAGCCGAAGACATAGCCAACACCGCCACGCTCAAGAAAGCATACGGCGTACCAGTACTCGACTCCGCCTTGCTCCGCCACTCGCCCTCCGCTGATACGACCCTGACCAAGCTAGCGAGCTTATTCTACCGCATTACGAGCCGGATGCATCAGCCCAACGCCGACTCCGTGCTGAACTACTACCGCCATTACAACGCTGAACTGAAAGATCGGCTGGATTACGCCTATAATCTGGCTTATGATCCGCGCCCCATCATCGGCGACCATATTCAGGATCTTCGCGAACGAGCCTACGGCAACGCTGACCTAGCCACCAGCCTCGCTGACCATGGAACCAAGCACGGCACGCACTGCGCGGGCATCATCGCGGCCGACCGCACCAACGAGCTAGGTGGGAAAGGCGTTGCGGACCACGTGCGCCTCCTGTCCGTGCGCTGCATCCCCGATGGAGATGAGCGCGACAAGGATGTGGCCAACGCCATCCGGTATGCCGTCGACAATGGCGCCAAGGTTATCAGCATGAGCTTTGGCAAATACTTTTCGCCGGAGAAAGCCGCCGTAGATGAGGCCATGCGCTACGCCAACACCAAGGGCGTGCTGCTCGTGCACGCCGCCGGCAACGACCACCTCGACACCGACCAGACCGTTCAGTATCCTCAGGGCCGCTACCTCAATGGCCAGCAAATCCCGAACCTGATAACCGTAGGAGCCAACGCCCGCGCCAACGACGAGCACCTAGTAGCTCCTTTTTCCAACTACGGCCGCCAATCAGTTGACGTGTTTGCCCCCGGCGTGGAAATCATGTCGACGGTGCCTAGCAGTGCCTATGGGCCTTTGAGCGGTACTAGCATGGCCGCGCCAACGGTAGCTGGGGTTGCGGCGGTGCTGAAAACGTACTTCCCCCAACTCAGCCCCGCCGATTTGAAGCGTATTATTCTGCAATCGGCGGTGCCTTGTCATACGCAGGTGCTAAAGCCCGGCACGAAAGAGCGGGTTGATTTTGCCACGCTCTCCCGCACTGGCGGCATCGTCAATCTGTATGAAGCCGTTAAGCTAGCTAGCACCCAACCTAGTCCGAAGCACCAGGCGAAAGCACACGCTAGCAAGTAGCGCTGCATACTTCCCCTTGTTTGTTACTTTCCCGCAATACTTACGGCCGTTGCGCCAGGGCCTGTTCGAGTGCCACCACCGTCTCCTTTCCGGCTGATGGGCGTGGCGCTGAGCCCTGCCGAATCTTGCCGTCGCGGCCGATAATCCAGTAACTCGGAAAGCCTCCTACCCCATAGTTTGCCGAGGCTTTGTACCCGCCGGGGTCGATGAGATGGACGCTGTTTGGGCCGGTGAGCGGGTGGCGGACCAGAGCTTTCTGCCAATCGTCGGCTTTGCGGTCGACGGAGATGTAGAGGAACACCACATCCTTGCCCAGAAATTGCTTTTTCAGCTTCACGGCCGCGGGTGCTTCGGCGATGCACGGCGCGCAGCTGCTGTACCAAAAGTCGAGGTACACGACTTCGCCGCGAAAATCCTGCAACGACACGCGCTTGCCGCTAGCATCTTGTAGGCTGAAGGCTGGAGCTAGGTCGCCGAGATGCAAATTTGCAGAGGCTTTCAGGACGTAACGTACACGTCTCGCAGCTGTAGAATCACGGTTGTGTATTTTAAATAAGGCTAGCATAGCAAAGGCCGCCTGCTGGTTAGTCACTAAGTGTCTTCGTAATTGGTTGTGGAGCATGTCACCTATCACTTGGTCACGCGTCTGGGTGTCACCAAAATCAACGGTAGCTTGAGCAAAAATTCGTTCGGCGGCACTTGCCTCAGCAGGTAATAACCCATTTGGCGGCAGCAACTGTGCATATTGATACGCCTCTATCAAATCCCCTGTAGCTAGCCTTATACTTAACTCACTGCCATAGCTAAGGGATGATAATGGCAACTTATTAAGTGGATCGAGAAAGTCGGCAGGTAATGTAGGGGACCGTTTTGTGGTGTACTTTACATAGTGCACATAGTTCAACAAAGAACTGGCCCGTTGTAGATCTAATACTTGTTGACGAATACGAACAAACTCAGTAGGTAAGGGCTCGCGGACACCATAACTATTCATGAACTCAAGCTGTTGCTGCCGCCGTACATCAACTTTACGTTTGTACTCAGCTGGTAAGTCTTTAATGCATAATCTCTCTGGAAGAGAATCACGGCTATTATCGAAGCGTAGATGTGTTTGAGCTAGGTAATTGTTGGCAAAGCTGCCACGGCCCGAAAAAGTAACTGTTTTGTAAAAAAACCGACTGTCGGCTTTCACATTCACCGAATCACCTGGCTGAAGAAAAACAATCATCGAGCAGTTGCCAGGCCCGTTGAATTGTCCATCAACGAAGCTATTTACTCCTTGCAAGACTAATCTAAATTTGCCTTCGTCATCTAGCAAAGCCATCTTGATCTCAGGGATCTGAATTCCTTTTCGCGCCACCCACACAGAATCACCTTTGCGTGCATGTAGAATTTGTCCCGTGACAACGATAGTAGAAGGCGGGGCAGGCTTAACGGGTGCTGTCGTCTGCGTTCTAACAGGCGGCTTAGCAGTAGAGCAGGCCGTCAACGCAGCCACAAGAATTAACAATAAGTTACGCATAGCTAGGTAGATAAGGATATAAACAAAAAGCCGCAGAAGTAACGAGACTTCTGCGGCTTTCTATATAGCGCAATGTGTTCTTATTCAGTGTAACAGCTTACTACAGGCTCTTGCGGCGGTTCTTCTTGTAGTCCTCGAAGATCAGGTGACCTAGGCCTTGCAGGCTGCTGTAGTAGGCTTTGCCTTGGTTCACCTCCGTAAATTCTTCCACAAACTGCTTCAGATAGGGGTCGGAGGCAATCATGAAGGTGGTGATGGGCACTTTCAGGCGGCGGGCCGAAGCAGCTAGGTTCAGCGTTTTGTTCACCACTTTCCGGTCGAGGCCAAAGCTGTTTTTGTAGTAGCCGTTGCCTTCTTTGAGGCAGGTTGGCTTGCCATCCGTAATCATAAAGATCTGCTTATTAGGCGTTTTGCGTTTACGCAGCAAATCCAAAGCTAGCTCCAGGCCGGCCACGGTGTTGGTATGATACGGGCCTACTTCCAAGTATGGCAGGTCTTTCACCTTGATTTCCCAAGCGTCGTTGCCGAACACAATTACGTCGAGGAAGTCTTTGGGATACTTCTGCTTCACCAATTCGGCTAGGGCCATGGCTACTTTTTTGGCGGGCGTGATACGGTCCTCACCATACAAAATCATCGAGTGCGAGATGTCAATCATCAACACCGTGCTGGTCTGTGACTTGTGCTCGTTTTCGCGCACTTCCAAGTCGCCTTCCGCTAGCATAAACTCGTCGGTGAGGCCGTGGTTCAGCTGGGCATTGCGGATAGATTCCGTCATTGAAATCTGATCCAGCGAGTCGCCGAAGCGGAACTCACGCATGTCGGTGCTCATCTCGTCGCCCTGACCGGTGTGGGGCGTACGGTGGTTGCCGGTATTGCTCTTTTTGAGCTTGCCGAAGATTTCCTCTAGCGCGCTTTTGCGGATGTTTTGCTCGCTCTTAGCCGTAATCTGGAAGGAACCCTTTTTCTGGGGGTCTTCGTCGATGTAGCCTTTCTTCTGCAGATCCTCGATAAAGTTGCCCATACCGTAATCATCGTTGGTCAGGCCGTACTGTTTATCGAGCTGCGAGAGCCAAGACAGGGCCTCCGACACGTCGCCCGACGTGATGGTAACCAGCTGCATAAATAGTTTAAAAAGAGAGTCAAAGCCCTTCTCAGGCGACTCCTCAGGCACAAAATCTCGGAAACGAAAGCCAGCAGACATAAGACAG
This sequence comes from Hymenobacter crusticola, assembly GCF_002154225.1. Taxonomy (GTDB): domain Bacteria; phylum Bacteroidota; class Bacteroidia; order Cytophagales; family Hymenobacteraceae; genus Hymenobacter; species Hymenobacter crusticola. Next base: position 79,417 of record NZ_MTSE01000003.1, on the reverse strand, counting down.
GGATTAGGCTAGGAGAACAACGGACGGGTGAAGTTGGTTTATCGGTACTGGTTTTTGAGGCGCGGCCGGAACAATAGTCCGCTTGTCAGAACGTCATTCCGAGCGTAGCGAGGAATCTCGCGTGTGGTCGTTGCACTGGTCCATCTGCCGATTGACATTGCTACTGCACGCAAGATGTATCTCCTTGGTCGACATGCTGTTCTAGAAAAGTGTACGAGACGCTTCGGCAAGCGCAGCAAACAGCCTGAGAGCCCACTATCAATACCCACAACACCACCCTTATGAAAGCAATCTGGAACAACACCGTCGTGGCCGACAGCAAAGACACCATTGTCGTCGAAAATAATCATTATTTCCCGGCTGACTCTATCAACCGCGAATATTACGAGGATAGCATCGCCCACACGAGCTGCCCTTGGAAAGGCCGCGCCAGCTACTACTCCTTGCGCGTGAACGGCGAGCTAAACAAGGATGCGGCCTGGTTTTACCCTGAGGCGAAGGATGCCGCCAAGCACATCGAAGGCCGGGTGGCCTTTTGGAAAGGCGTGCAAATCGTGCCGTAAAGCTAGCTTGTAGCGCAAAGCCTGCGTTTCGCGTTTCATTGAACAATCTTGCACACTCCTTGTGTAGAGCCTATGCGTCCGTCAGGACCTAGGTACAAGTCGTTCGAGGGTACGAGAAGCCCAGGCTTTGCACTACTGGTGTGCTACGCTAGGTGCAACCTCAAGCGCCAAGGGGCGTTAGTGCTGCTGTTGGCTACTACGCCAACCTAGCTTTTCTACTGCCTCTCCTTGTTATGAAATTACCTGTTCCGCACCTATTTTCTGCCACCCTTCTGCTAGCATTGGCTAGCTTTTCTGCCTGCGATACCCAACGTTCTGTTACGGAAAGTGCCGATCCTAGGAATTCCCTCCGCAGCAGCACCGCCACCGAAGCCCCAGCGGCTACACCACCCGTTTCCACAACGGCCGTCAGCTATCACAAGGCCGTTACGGCAGGTGCCCATCGCTTTGTGGTCGAAACCAAGGGGGAAGGCAGCCAGCGGCAACTGGTTCTCAGCGCGGCAGAAAGCGGCCGTGACCCCATTTCGAATACGCAGCCGCTCAACGGCACCGTAACCGACGTAGTGGCGACCAACCTCAACGATGATAAATCGCCTGAACTGCTCGTCTTCGTTTCTGATGCGGGGAGCGGTTCTTACGGACAGCTAGTGGCCTACAGTTTCGCGAACCAAGGCCGTCAGTCGCTCACCCTCCCCGACCTGACCAGCGCGGCAGCCGAAGGCTATCAGGGACAAGATGTGTTCAAGGTGCAGGGCCAGGAGTTGCTCCGCTCCTTCCCGCTCTACAAGCCCGCCGACCCAAACTGCTGCCCCAGCGGCGGCACGCGCACCGTACGCTACAAGCTTCCTGAAGCAGGCGTCGCTTTTCAACAAGTCTCTTTCGCCGACCAAGCGAAAAAATAAGCACGCGGATCTACCGTCGCAACGCGGCCTTATATCGATCCACTCTTCCATCAACAACGACCTAGCCCTAGCGGGGCGACACCTAGGCTAGGTGCCACCCCACTAGGGCTAGGTCGTTGTTGATGGTTTTCTGCCAGCATAGCATTGCGCTACGGCTAGCTTTGCTAGCGAATTCCGTTAGGCGGCTTTAGTCAATCCACTTGAACTTGTACTCCAGCTTCGGCACTGGCATGCGGTCGGCTACCCGACGTAGGCGATTAGGCAGCGCCACGATATAGTCGCGGGCTTTCTCAGCGGCCTCGTTTAACCCAGTCACCTTTTCCACTTTCCAGTCGCTGATCAAGTCTTCCAGAATATCGGTATAATCCTGGCTGGTGTACACACCTAGGCGCTGGGCGGCATCGGTGAAGTGGCCGAACGTTTTGCCCATTTCCACCCCTAGCTCGCGCATGTAGTGGGCGGGCATCACAATTTTCTTGCGCATCATGTCTTCGAAAGCCAACATCATTTCCGAGGGATCTAGCTCAAAGATCTTGTCGACGAAGGTTTTGTACACGCGGGCGTGACGGGCTTCGTCGCCGGCAATCATGCCGCAAATTTTGGAAAGCTGCGCATCACCGGCTTTACGGGCCAAGGTGCCTACGCGGCGGTGCGAGATGTTGGTAGCAGCTTCCTGGTAGCTGGTGTACACAAACGAGCGATAGGGGTCGCGGCCCGTCCCTAGGTCGAAACCGTCGGCAATGAGGTACTGGGTGCTGTTCTCAAACTCGCGCATGTTCACGCGGCCGGTCAGGTAGAGGTAGCGGTTGAGCAGGTCGCCGTGGCGGTTTTCCTCGGCCGTCCAACCCCGAATCCACTGGCCCCAGCCGTTGCGGTGGTCGTCGCGGTCGAGGTTTTCGAGGTCGTGAAACCACGATTCGTAGTTAGGCAGCGCTTCTTCAGTAATAGTGTCGCCGATAAGGACGGCCAGCAAATCATAGCTCAAGCCTTGGGCCCGTTCGCGCAGCAGCTTCACTTCCTGGAAAAACACATCTGTATCAAGCCGGGAGTCAGGCAAAAAATCGGATGGCTGCCAGTTGTCTTCAACTTTTTTCAGGAAGGAGTCCATGTTCTCTCGAATGAATGATTCGAGCGACTGGAGCACCTCGGCGCGAGAAGCTAGGGCGGTGGAGAGCATAACGACGGGAGAAGATCTAATGAAAAAGGAACCCAAAGGTACGGCACCCATACCCAGGGATACGTGAGTTGTTTGGCAGGTAGGCTAAATAAAATTTTGGCTTTTCCACTTATTTCATCGTTTTCACACCCACTTGGTATAGCTGAGGGAGCAACGTATCAGAACTAAACGGAGGGTCAGCCTGAAAGTGCCAAGTGAGTTGTCTAGGTGCCGTTCGCACCGTTAAATAAGAACCCAGGAAGCGCGCCATCTCGGGAGTAAGCAGCCACACCACATGGGGGCGTTGGGCGAGGCGTTGTAGGGACACAGCAAAGTCGCGCGTGCCAGTGAGTTGCTGGCGCAGGGCACCCGAAGAAGGATCGAGCGTCGGCCAACCGGCTAGGCTAAGCACCGGCTGCTGGCTGACGCTGTACGTTTTAAAAGGCGATAAGCTTTTGTAAGCCGCCTCCAAATTAGCAGTCACGATCAGCTGGTTTGCCGCCGAGCGCCTAACCTGCGTTAGGTACGTTTCGTGGGCAGCCTGTTCCTGCCGCAGCACTTGTACGCGGTGCACGGTTTTATAACCGTACAAAACCAGCACCGCTACTGTACCAACGGCAACTACGCGCAAAAAGTGTATTGGCCGTTTTATTTGTGGAGCTGCAAGTACATAGGCTAGGTTGCTCAACCACCACAAATCCATCAGGGGCAGCCCAAGCCGCGGTGGTAATTTTAGTACTACGCCTAGGCCCAAGAGTAAGGCTCCGTACGCCAGCTGTACCAACCAGAAAAGGAGTTGTTTATTGCGCCGCCACACCAGCCAGCAAAGCGCCACTTGCCCGAGGAGTACTGGAAAGTAGTCCCGGACCAACAGCCCCACGAGTGTTTGTAGCTTGCCGGGTGCTTCATGCCGCAAGAAGTAGCGCACATCGAGGTGCATAGCCCGCTGAAACAGCGCCTCATTTACCACTAGCGAGTCGCCGAGTACCCAGTGACTTACCGCTTGCACGCCTAAGCTATCGGCCGCGGTAGGAGGCGCGGGGCGGTAGAGCTGGTAATCGTTGCGGTTGGATTTGAGCACGTCGAGGGTACGGTACGTGGCCGTGGCCGGCGCGCGGGCCAACGAGAGGCCGGCGCTACTCACCGCCAGGAGGGCTACTGCCACAGCTAGCAGCCGGAGCCCAAGCCTCCCTCCTAGCCACCACCCCCCCGGCGCTGCAGCTAACAGGCCTAGGCCGGCCGCGCTAGGTCGGATTAGCCACGCTAGTCCTAGCATCAGCAGCCCCAGCGCTACAACTGGTTTTTGGCGCACGTGCTGCGCCGCCAGTAGCAACCCCGTACCGCTCAGCAGCACCGGAACTCGACTATAGTTGAACCACAAGCTATGTTCTAGCCACGCTAGCCCAAAAAACACTATTAGCCCCCCCATTAGCCAAGTCAGGGGCACACGTTGGTGCAAGAGCTTCCAAAGCACCGCAAAGCCAGCCGCCGTAGCTAGGTAAAGCAAGCCGTAGAGGAACAAACCGTACCAAGGCCACGCTGGTGCTATCTGATACAACCACGCCAGAAACCGGGCAATGCCGTGAAAATACAAGTGCAGATCCGTAACCGGTGCGGCCGCCGAAGCGCCCCGTATCAGCTGCGTAATAGCAAGGTCATCGTTGGTTTCGTAGTAGCTACCTAGCCCGCTGCTCCCAGCCAACAGTAGTAAGGCGGGTAACACTACTACGCAAAAGGGCCGGGCAAATTTCAAGCGGGTAGCAAATACAAGAGCACGGCAGAAAGGTCGCTAAAGAAAAAGCAACACCCAATTTTACGCACAAAGCATTTTTGCGCTCCAAATCCTGGTTTTCCAGCCAAGCGCCATGTACTTAGCTACTACGCCCCAAATTCTTCTACCTAATTACTGTCGAGTTCGGTGAAGCGATGAATAGCTACGTCTTTGGGAACGCAACAACAACTAAATACAAATTCTAGGATATAAAAATACTCCCCCTCCCGAAAGTTGACCATTACCGTGATAATTGTCATATAATCAGGTTGCTCCCAAAAGGCAAAAAGTAATCTAATCCAACTTTTACCTAGGCACTCACATGTTGAAATTATCATTAAATAGGCCCTTATTCACCACAGGCACAATAGTTGCCTACTCGTCGTAGCTGCCGGTTGTGCTACGTATACCGACAAGTAACAAAACTACCGCTTCGATCAATATGAAATAAAATGATTATATAATTATACTTTTCAACTACAAAGCTTAATTTTATCCTCATATCCTTACAGCTTACCCGCAGCAACCTCTATTATATTTGTCCAACTTCGTCTCACTTTACGCTACATACTATTGCATACTTATACAATAACCGATTTTGAGGGTGAATTCGATATCCGTATTTCCCTGCTAGGTGCGCGCTACAAGGCCACCTATTATGGCCCGCACGAGGACAAGTTAGATTGCATTCGGCCGGCCGGGGATTATCCGAGCTTAATCAAGAATATTCACCGGGCGGTTGCTGCCTGCAAGGGTATCCCAACCGCTCCGCCCTGCCGCACCATTAATATGGCCGAATGGGTTCGAGCAGCTAGCTGTTCGGATGTCTGGGCTGTTCAATCAACGGCCAATGGCTAAAAGGCACTTCGTGCTCCTCAGCTTCTTTTTTCGAAATAATTAGCAAAGGCTCCCTGACAAGCAGGGAGCCTTTTTTATTGCCCGGCCGCACCATATTATGCCAAGCACTTACCGCTTCTCCCACACTAAAGGGGGTACACGAACCTAGCCTCACCCCGCGAATCACGCTAAATGCTTGCTTTGCACTTGTGAATCGCTCCTTGCTCCGTCTGCCCCCCTATGCGCTGGTATTTGCCAGCCTGTTCACCCTCGTCTACTTCTTCCTGACGCACGAGGGACTTTACGCTATTGATGATCATTTTTATTCCCGCTACGCCTATCAGCTTGCTACGGGCACCTTCCACCTAGGTCCCGATCCGCGCGGCTTGTTGCACGATCCGCTGCACGAGCGGGTGCTCATCTTCGCGCCGGTCGCGCTGCTTTACCGCTGGTTCGGCGTAGATATTATCACCACCACCCTCTGGCCGCTGCTGTGCACGCTGGGCTGCCTCGTGCTCTTCTGGGTGCTTTACCATCGGCGCGAGCCGCTAGCCGCTGCGGCAGCCATACTGTTGCTAGGTCTCCATTATTTTTCGCTCAACCTCAGCAACTACCTTTACCCCGATAACATCCTGATGTTTTGGTGCCTAGCTAGCGCTGCCGCTTTGCTGGTTGGGCGCCGCGCCGCACGCGCACCTAGCATTTGGGGGGCAAGCTTCGCGCTACTCACGTTTGCGGCGTTGCTGAGCAAAGAAACCATCGTCTACTATTTTCCTTTCTACGCTTTCCTTCTTTTCCGCGACTTATTGGCCCGGCATAACTACCGATTCTGGGGCGTGGCAGTAGGTACGGGCGTGCTTCTTTTAGCTGGCTACCTAGTTATCTACCAGTTCTATACAAATGATGCGCTGTACCGTATTCATCTCATCGAGCGCACGAATGAGTTTTTGAAGGAAGGTAACTACCTGGTGGGCAACCGGGACGCCCTAGTGGCGCGCATTACGTGGCAACCACTGGAGTTCTTTCTCAGTACCGGGCTCGGGGGCGTGCTAGCATTAGCGGTGGCTGCACTACTGAGCAAGCGGCCAGCTTCAGACACAGATACTGGCTTTTGGCTAGGCTTATCTTTCACAACACTAGCCTTTTACTGGCTGGGTAGCACCTCACTAACCCACTACAACCCCATTACCCTGCTCCCGCGTATGACGACGCCTTTGCTGCCACCGCTGTGCCTAGCGGCTGGCTTTGGGCTACGCAACTTCGTGCAAACGGGTCGTGGGGGCTGGCTGCTGGGCGGCGCGCTGCTCGCGGCCGCCGCCTGGGTCCGTAGCAGCGTGTCGTTGGTTTACGCGGGGTTGAGCCTTTACTTCTTCGTGGCAGCATGGTGGGCGGGCCCGGCCAAAAGAGCGACGGGCACTGTAGCATTTGCGAGCCTAGCCTTGCTTGCAGTTGGGCTCTGCACGGCTATTCGCCCCGTGTACTTTATGCGCAAACCCAGCGTTTTGTCCCACTTCGACCAGAACCGCATCTTTCGCCAACACCTACAAGCCCCGGCACGCGGCGTGGTATTCGTCGATGATTTTCTGATTGATAATTACGATTTCTACTACAGCTATCAGGTGCCACCGGGCCTCACGTTCCGTCGCTATACCGCCGCCGATTCGGTGCAGCTAGGGCCTGGTCAGCATGCGTGGCTGCTCCTCAATCGCAGCACGCTCACCAACGATGAGCTGACGCGCAAACTCATCCGCTACTCGGAGCAAGACGTGCTGGCGCGCTTCCCAAAGCGGCGTACTATAGCGGAAGCGGGCAAAGTAACCCTATACGAGGTGCGATAGCGCAGGCGTGATGGCGCGAATTGCCTTTCGCGGAGCTAGCTTTTAGGGAGCCCCCGAATGCTAGCCGCTACTTTGGCGTATTTGCTTAGTAGCTGATCTAACAATTGAGGCTGAGCAACTTGCTTCAACAAGCTGTACAGCGCTTCTGCTTCGCGGAAGTTACGCCAGCGCACCGCTTGGCGCATTTCCCAGCGCAGCCGAATAGTTAAGGCGGCGCGCTCGGCGGGGGTACGACACAACGCCAGTGCTTTCCGGCAGACCTGAATGGTGGAAGCCAGAAACGGGTCGTTGGGCCGGTACCCGCGGCGCGACATCGACGTGGGATGCAGGCGTTTGCGGGTGGTCACCTCATCAAAAAAGTAGAACTGCCAGTTGCGGGCCGCACGCACCCAGAAGTCAAAGTCCTCGTAGGCCAGTTGTTCATCGTAGCCACCTAGGTCGTCGAGCACGGTGCGGCGCATGAGCATGGTGGGCGTGCTGATGAAGTACCGGGCGAGCACATCGGCAAAAACGTCGCCGCTGGCTGGCTGCGGGACTAATTGCCCCTCGGCCGTGCGCCGGTAATGATAGCGCACTAACTGGGAGCGTTCGTCGATTAGTTCAGCATCGGAATACACCACGCCGTACCGCGCCCCAAGCTTTTGAAAGGCAGCTATTTGCTGTGAGACACGCTCGGGTAGCAGAACATCATCGGTAGCAAAATCCAGGAGAAATTCGCCCCTCGACTGGCGATAAGCCCGGTTGAAAGCGGCGCAATTGCCAACGTTCTGTGGGAGCAGCAGTAGCTGCCAGGCCGGGTTAGCCGCCGCATAACGGGTTAGGATGCCGGCGCTGGCATCGGTGCTGGCATCATCGACGAGGATGACTTCTAGATTGGGGTACGTCTGGGCTAGGATGGAGTCCAGGGCTTCGGGCAGAAACGGCGCATGGTTGTAGCACAACGCCACGATGGTGACTAGTGGCGGAGCTTTTCCCTCTGCGGATAGAGCCGTATACCAGTGCGTTGCTGCCATGCCTTAAGCCCGCCAATAACGCCGGAAGTATGCTCCGCACCCGACCAGGAGCACCCCGAACCGTACCGCGTGCGCTAACGGCACACCTACCAAGCCGTAGCGCGGTATCAGCACCGCCAGCAAGCCCGCGTACAATGCCGCCGAGCCCGCTTGCACGGCTACGTAGCGCCCCACGCGAGCCTGCGCCATGAGCAAAAACAGCAACATCCAGGTCAGAAACTTCGCCCAATCGCCTACCAGTTGGGGTCCTACCAAATAGCGAGCGGCCACAAAATGCGTATCAAATAACACCATCAGCAGCCAGTCGCGCAGTAGAAATAGCAGACCTAGCCCCGCCGCAGAGGCTACTGCCACCAACAGAAGTACCGTGCGCACGTAACTCCGCAGGGCTAGAGGTTGGCCCATTAGCGCTGCCAAACGCGGATAGTACACGCTACTCATCAGCGCCGAGAACACCATTGTGTAGTTATCCGACAGCTTCGTAACGGCTTGCCACAGATCGACTTTCGCCAACGGAAACCGCTGAATGAGCGCGCTCCGCAGGGCAAAGCTTACAGCGTAGCTGAACAGCAGCACACTCACGGCCATTACCAGAAATTGCCCTAGCTGACGCACTGCCACCCAGCTGACGCGGCCGCGCAACCTCGGTAACAGGCCCTGCTGATGGGCTAGCCAAAAACCGGGCGCTGCCACTAGCCCTTGCCCCAACAGATACGCCAGCAACGCCCGCTGAGCGCCTTGCCCACTCACTAGCGCCCCGGCTGCGGCCCCCGCGCCGAGCACCGCTACGGCGACCGTCAGCCCGATGTAGGCGCGCAGCTTGCCAGCCGCGAGCAGCACCGCTACCCAATAGGCTTGTACCATCAGCAGCGCCACGCCCACAACAAACAACGCCACCCATTCCCAGCCCACGTGAAACGCCCCTAGCAGTGGCGCTGGTGCTAGTAGTAGCACCCCGATACCGAGCAGCAACGCGCCCGCATTTAGCACTATCCCGGCGCCCAACCAAGCCCTATACCGTCGGCCTGTGGGAGGTAATGGAGCTAGGTATTTGATGACGCCTACTTGTACTCCGTCGCTGGGCAGGGCGGTGAACAGGGCCAGCAGGTTTTGGAAGTGCGCCAGCAGCGTGAGCGCACCGGGGCCGCCATACAGCGCCATGAGCTTATTAAGAACCAAAGCGCCGGCCGTCCGGGCACCGACGGCTACACCCGTCCCAAACGAATTCTGCACGAACCGTTTCAGCACCGCGCCCCGGGTTTCGGACGATGCAGTAGAAGTAACGTTGGAGAGCGGCGGCATGCGGACAGAACCTTATAACGCCCACGCAAACGTCAGCTTCAAGCTCAGCACGCCACCTAGGTGTCGTTTGAATTGCAGCAAGGAATGATTGGGTCCTTCTGGCAGCGTGGACGTACCTAGGTCGAGCAAGCGCATGCCGTTGGCGTGGGCAAAGGAGTATAAGCCTTCGTTAAGCAGCACCACCGGACTGAACACGTTGTACGCCAGCGGGCTAGCTGGGTAGAAGTTATAGAGAAGCTGACCATTGACGCGAATTGCCACCGTAAGGGCTGCCCAGTCGCCCTTGTTGTCGCGCACCGAGAACAGGAAGTGGTCCTGCGGAAACAGGCGAAATAGCTCTTGCAAACGCTCCAAGCTTAAGCTCAGGGTTTGGCCCTTTTCCGCCCGGCATTGCTGCAAAAACGCGTAGGCAAGTGGCAGCAGCAAAGGCGGCTCCTGCTCAAACTGAAACCCCGCCCGCCGGCACTTCTGCAACCGGCGCCGCTCCGAGGGATGCAGCCGGGCTTCAAAACCTAGGTCTGTTAGCTCCAAATGGTTGTTCAGTTCGGCCAGCGCGACGTGCGCCCCGAGCTGCGTGAAAGCTTGAGTAAGCAAGGTGCTCGCCATTGGATCGTAGGCGAAAGGATAGCACCGCACCTGCACCTGTTGCACGCCATGTTCTTGCAGCACTAGCCCAACTTGCTGTAAAAAGGCTAGTACCACTGCGGAAGTGATACCTTCCGCGAGCTGCACCGATCCAAAAGGCGCTTGCCAAGGGCTGTAAGCGGTGCGCGTATCAGCTTCGATAAACACTTGAAAGCTAGCGATGATAGCAGTCTGCCGGGCATCTTCCAAGTAAAAGCGCAGCTGCTCGCCGGGGTGTCGTTGCAAGGCCACGTGCGCTGGCGTGAGGTACAAGAACGGCTCGAAAGCCAACGGCTGCGTTGGTGCGTGTGGTGCGTCGCCCGTAATACAGCGCACTGCGTAGCGGCCGCCATCAAGCGCGAGGGGAAGCAAACGGGCAGCAGCAGAGGACGACAAGGCGGGCATGGAAAAGACGTACGAAAAGCGAAATTACAAGTAAATACGCCACGCGTCGGGACGAGGGCACCATATGAGCCCGTATTGACCGATTAGCTTTGCTAAACGGAAGCCTCACCAAGACGTTTGCACAACAGTAGTCAACGCGCAGGGGGGCTTTTCACGTACGTACTTGTGCTCTGCTATCTAGCTTTCCCCTTATGATTGTTGATCCAACCTCTGAAGAACCGGTCGACGCCGAGGTAGATGAATCCCTCGACTCGCTGCGCGGCATCACCGACCGCGACGCTACTCGCCAGGCGCGCGAGCAGCTGGTGGGTGAGCGACCTGGTACGCTCCAGGTGCGCGAAAATTCCCTCAAGCCACGCCTTTTCCTGATTTCTTACGACGAAAAGTTTATTAAGGAACAGGAGTTTGCCAATTACGCCGCCCTTCGCTCCTACTACGAAGCCCACCCGCAACTACAACACTGGCTTGATGTGCGCGGCTACAACGACCTCGCGTTGATGGAGCAGCTGATGCACGACTTCAACCTGCCAGCCTTGCAAATGGAAGATGTACTGGGTGATTACCAACGGGCCAAGGTAGACGTGTTCGACGACGACCGGCTGTTTCTGGTGTCGCGCATGACGGACTTCACGCCCAACTGTGACATCGACGACGACCAGCTTTCCATTTTCACGGGCTCCAACTTCATCATCTCCTTTCAGGATGACTATGAGGATTGCTTGGAATCGGTGCGCAACCGCATCCGCTCGGGTAAGAGTCAGATTTTGCGTAGCTCCCCGCTCTACCTAGCGTACGCCCTCACCGACGTGGTGCTCGATCACTACTACCCGACCATGGCGGCCATCGGCGACTACATTGAGTCGCTGGAAGATGATATTTTTCGGGGGCGACCCAATCGGCGGCTGCTCGCCCGCATCTTACGCATCAAGAAGGACATCACGCGCTTTCGCCGCCTAGTGTACCCTGAGCGCGACAAGATTGCGGAGCTCCTGCGCCTACCCGATGATGTGCTGCCCGAGAACATTAAGCTTTTTTATCGCGACTGCTACGACCACGCCATCCAGGCCCTGGACCTAGCCGAAAGCTACCGCGAATCCATCAGCAGCCTCGTGGATCTGTACCTCTCCAGTCAGAGCAACCGCATGAACGAGGTCATGAAAGTGCTGACTATCATCAGCAGCATTTTCATTCCGCTGAGCTTTGTGGTGGGTTTGTACGGCATGAACTTTCAGCACGAGGACGAACACGGCCACCTCATGCCGATGAACATGCCGGAGCTCTACAGCCCCGTCGGCTACCCCATCACCATCGGTGTATTGGTCATCATTGTAACCATTCAGCTCGTGTACTTTTACCGCAAAGGCTGGCTTCGCAACGACTAGAAAGTAATTGAGTAGCTGAGTGACTGAGTACTTGCTCCGTACCTTGTTCGGCCATATTCCTCAGTCACTCAGTCATTCTTAAAAGCCGTGCGGCGCAATTCCGTGTCTAGGACGCGGTAGAGCTGGTACGTACTTGTGGTTGGCTCATAAGTTATATCAACGCCAGGTACGCTGCTGTCAAATGGCTGACCAGTGAGGAGCCGCCCCTGTCCATCGTAGAGGTAGACTTTGCGCGGGCCAGGTTCAGTGAGCGCAAACACGCGTCGGCCGCTGCCAAAATCAAAATATTGCACCGGCTTGGTGCCCGATGTCACGAAGGTTTGAGTGAGTACCTGACGGCCGCTAGGCTCAAACAAAGCAAGCTTGCCCCCATCTTCGCGCACGACTACATAGCTGCGCTGACGCTGGTCGGGCACTAAACGGAAGCTACTGGTACGGCTCCAAGTAGCCACCCGGCCCCGGCTTACCACGTCGCCGCTGAGGTTGAAACTTACCCGCTCACCGTGCTGCGTCACCACGGTAAGGCGGCTGCGGCGCAGCGTAGGCCCGGCTTCCACAAATGCCGTTGAATTGAGTCGCGCGCCTACACTGATCGGGAAGCCCGGATATACGCTGCCCTGCTGGTCGAAGGCATAGATGTACCCGTTTTCAAGGGGCACTACTATCACATCGCGCCCGCCTATGACCAGGTAGCTAGGCAGGCCGGCTAGGCTGAAATCGAGGCGCTTCGGCTGCCAGCCTGTAAAGGCATTGCCATTGACGTCGTACAAGAACAGATTGCCCCCGCCGCCTGTGACCAGCAAGCGCGTGGCACCGTTGCCAGCAGGCGAAGGCGTCAGGGAGGTAGCTTGCACCGTGTCCGGCAGATTCAGCGGGAAGTTAGCTGCCTCTCGCCCCTGCTCATCGAGCAAGTGTAGGCGGTCGGGCGTCGCTAAGAGCAGCCCGGTGCCGTCGGCCAAAGGCAGGCGCCGCAGCGGCCCGACCAGTGACCCCGGCAGCGAATCGGACCACGCCACCGCATTATCGGGCGTTATGTAGTGCAGCACACGGGCGGCATCTTGCACCAATACCCCTGGCGTGCGGGCACCCGTCACCGGTACCAAGGCAGGCACACTGGTCAGAGGCGTTTTGAAGGTGAGTAGCATGCCCGTTTCACTCTGCGTTTGAGCACGGGCTACCACGGTACCCGTGGCCGGATGCCGCAAAACCAATTGCGTGAAATACTGGGCGCCGCGCTCAGCTTCGTTAGCGGCCGGTACAAACTGCCAGGCAATCTGCGGAAACCGCTTTACCAGAGACTCGTTGCGCAGCAGGCCCGCGCGGCGGTCTTCCACCAAGGCCCGGAGCAGCACATTCCAGCTGTTGCGCGTATCCACGATAATGTTGAGACGTGCCTGCGGCTGCATGTCTTGCAAAAACGCTACCTGCGTTGGAGAGCGGCTCCACACTTCGCCCGCAACTACGTCGGTGAGCCATAGGCGCAACGCGGCGGCATCTTCGCCGAACGCTAGGTAGTTGCCTACTTGCACGACTGCTGGCATTCCGAACCCCGCAAAGGCAGTGCCTAGCAGCCGCGCCGGCAACTCCGCCACGCCGGTCTGATGAATTTGGTAGGGCCCAACTCGCTCAAATGAAGGAGTAGTTCCGGTGGCCCGGCGCAACTGCCCCAGTAAAGTAGCTATCTGAGTTGGGTTGGGGCAATACGCCAACGCCAACTTGGCCGGGCTTTGCCGTGGCGAAGCAGAGGCTAGGTAGCACAAAGCTACTTCTTGGCTGAGCGAAGCGGCCAAGCTATCGACTAGCGGCGCCATACGCCGCGTCACGGAATCGGCTAAGGCGGACGGCGGCGTGCGCAGGGGCGCCACGGAGCCTAGCCCTAGGTGCACCAGCACCGCCGTCCGGATGGATAGCACCTCGGCCATCCGCAGCCGCTGGGCGGGCTGGCCCCGTAGCTTTTCGTGCAACGATCCGCGGGCAGTTTCGGGATTGGCAAACCCATTGAACAGCACTTTATTGCCTACGAGCTTCATCTCCAGTTGCCCGCTACTGCTCAGACTGGCGAAGGTGGTCATGTTCGGCGTCAGGTCGGCGCGAAAGAACAGCGCCAAAAACTGCGGCAAGCGCCGGTAATTCATCAGCAGCGTGGCATCCACGTCTTTGAGCTGCATGAAATCCGTATTCTGGAAATCGGCGGCGACGGTGGGCAGGCCTGGGTGCTCCAGCCGCCGCACAACGGCTTCCACCAGGCCAGCATTGGCACTCAGCAGCAGGTGATTCCGGTAGTTGTAGAAGGTCATGCCCTCCCCCGTGCTCTGCACCCGAATGTCGGTGAGCGTTTCGCCGTGGTAGTCGCGCGTGGTCACGCGGTAATCTGGGTCACGCCCTAGGGCGTCAACGAGCGTCCGTACTTGCCGGTACTCGCGCACCGTCCGGATTGGCACCTGAAACAGCACATCGAAGGAGCTAGGGCTAGTAACGTGCACCGACGTCAGCACGGTCTTGGTGCCCAAAAAGCGCAGCAAGCTGTTGCGGGTTCCCGTGAGGCTATCGACCAGGGTGGCGTCGTCTTCCAGCTGCTGAAAGTAACGCACGCCCGTTAGGTTGTCCCAGAGCTGCGTTTCCTTGAGGTGGCGCACCAGCGTCGGATGATCGTGGGTGGCCAGCACCAGCACCGCGTCATCGGGCACTAGCGTCCAGGGGTCGACGGGAACAAGGGCTACGGTGCGCCGATAATACACGTAGGAACCGAGGGCCGAAACCAACAGCAACCCAACCAGAAACACCAGTAGCTTATTCGACATTCAGGGGTGGTAAGCGTAGAACAGGACGGCAAAGGTAGCTATTCGGGTCCGCGCGCTGTAAGGTTTCGGGACGCTGCAACCACCTAGCTCTTGCCTGGTAGCTCCTTCTTACGTGCATTGCTGCCGAGTTGCTCATTTTTGCCGGCTCGTGCTCACATTTATATGTGATTGACAAGGGGTTAGCGGTGCCTGTATCTTTACCAACAGGTTATCTGCTCCTATCCCCGTTACCTCCTCTACTCCACAGGTCGCTCACACACCAGCGGCCTCCTTGCCCCGCCAACAGCCTTATCACCGCTCGCCGCGTGGCCCTCTCTCCCTTTTCTGAAGTACCAGCCGCCCGGCCTACCTAGGTATTGTCGTCCGCCGGGCGCTGGGCCAGTGCCCCTCGTTCAGACGATACGCTTTGCATCGTCGCGTTCACCCCGCCTGACCTAGGTGGGCCTTTTCCTCTTTCCCTTTTGGCAGTTCCGTCTTGCCCAGCGCTTAGTGCCGGGCCTAGGTCTGCTACGCCGTGCGCCGTTCATCTTCCCCCAAACCTAATTCTTCATCCTTATGAAAAAGACTGAAAAGCAACTTCTCGAAACCCTGGCCAAGATTGCCAAGCTCGCTAGCTCCGTCACCGAAAACGACGACAGCACCACGTCAAGCGACCATAGCAGCAACGAAGCGCCCACGGCGGAAGCTCCGGCGGCCGCGCAGGTTGGCTGCTCGATCAAGGAAGTGCCCGAACGGCTGCGCGCCAAAGCCGCCGAGATGGCAACGCGCATCAACCCCGTCAATGCGCCTTCCCTAACGGCCTTCAACGCCCTAGGTCCGGAAGCAGCGGCGGCGGTATTGGACCCGCAGTTTCTGACGCTGCTCACCACCAAGTACTGGGGGCCGTCGGTGCGCGTACTGTCGGTCAGTTTCATGGAAGCCACGCCAGCTGATCTGCGGGCGCGCATTGTACGACATATGAATGCCTGGAGCACCTCGTGCGGCATTTCCTTCCGTGAAACGACCAGCATTGGCCAGATTCGGATTTCGCGGGCGGGCAGCGGCTACTGGTCGTACCTAGGTACCGATGTGCTGCTGATTCCGAAAAACAAGCCCACGATGAACCTGCAAGGCTTCAGCATGAGCACGCCTGAATCGGAATACCGGCGTGTGGTGCGCCACGAAACCGGCCACACGCTGGGCTTCCCGCACGAACACATGCGGCAGGAACTGATTACGCGCATCGACCCACAAAAGGCGTACGCCTACTTCCTGAAAACGCAGGGTTGGAACAAAGCCACCGTTGATGCCCAAGTACTGACGCCGCTGAAAGCCTCCGAAATCGCCGGTACGGCCGCCGATCAGACGTCCATTATGTGCTACCAGCTGCCCGGCTCCATTACCAAAGACGGCAAGCCCATCATAGGAGGCGTGGATATCAACCTGTTGGATTACGCCTTCGCTGCCAAGATTTACCCCAAAGCTGGTTCCCAGACGGCTGCTTCCTCCCAAGCAGCGCAATCGGCAAGTGTGAATGACTGGGCCCCCGAGGAAGATGTAACCGACGAAGCCGTGCTGGAAGAGGCGCAAGCTACCCTGGTTGCCGAGGCAGCCCCCAGCGCCATGGGCGAGGATCTTGATACCTACAGCGCCAGTTCAAACGGCGTGGCCGCGGGGGTATAAGTGCCGTCGTTGTGCCTAGGCCAACCTAGCTTTCGCTGCCTAAACCGCTCATCGTTACCAGCCTATCTTTAATCAATCATCACGATGCCAGACCATAAATCCAAAGTTCTCGACCAAGGCGCGGTAGATACGGCGCTGCACGTTGACCGGCCGGGGCCGATGCCGGGCGCCGCGCCCGTGACGGATAGTGTGACCCAAATTCTCAGCGCCGGACCGGTGGGCTCCAAGCTGAATATTGCCGTGCTAGGCGACGGTTTTGCCGCCGCCGACCAGGATGCCTACAACCTGAAAGTGCAACAGCTCCTGATCGATGGCGTGTTTGGGCACGACTACTTCTACGAAGACAATCAGGCGTTTAACATCTTCCGGGTGAACCTGATTTCCAATGCTTCGGGGGTTAGCACCCGCGTGTACGATGAGCACGGCACCCACGACAACCCCAAGGACGACACTATCGTCAGCACGACCATGAAGGACACCGCCCTGAAGTACATCTTCAGCGGCTCGTGGGCCCACTGCTGGCTGGAAGGCACGGCCGACACCGCGGCGCTGGTGCAGGCAGCGCTCAACAAGTGGGTGCCCGACTACGATTTGGTCGTCATTCTCCTGAATGACCCGCGTTACGGCGGCTGCGGGGGTGGGGGCTTTCAGGTGGTGCCGCTGGGTATCGGCTGGGAAGTGCTGGCCCACGAGTTTGGCCACGGCACAGGCGGCCTAGCCGACGAGTATTGCACCAGCAACGTGTACTCGGGAGGTGAGCCAGGCGCCGTCAACGTGACCATCAACACGAACCGAAACACGCTGAAATGGCGCAATTTCGTCAACCCTAGCACTCCTATCCCGACCGGCACGGGCCAGTGCTCCGGCTACACGGCCGGCGCAAAACCCGCCGGCTGGAGCGACTCGCAGGACGTAGGCTTGTTTGAGGGTGGTGGCGCCAATGGCCGGGGCATGTACCGGCCCGTTATCAATTGCCGCATGAACGGCAACTCGCCCGAGTTCTGCCCGATTTGCTACACCACCCTCAAAAACAAGATGCACCCCTACACCGGGCGCACCTTCCTGAAGTGCTACGCCGGCGACTTCAACGGGGATGGCAAGAGCGACCTGCTCATGCACAACGGCAACTCCATCATGATCTGCCGCTCCAACGGCGCGCAGCTCGACGTGGTGTTCAGCGCTGTGGAACGAGTGCCGGGCTCGTGGCAATTCAAGCCTAATGACCGCTTCTACATCGGCGACTTCAACGGCGACGGCAAAGACGAGGTAGCGGTGTTCAACGGCTCCGACTGGGGTATGGAATACCTAGGTCTGCTGGCCGATGACGGCAAAAACGGCCTCAAACTGATTGCCCGCTACGACAACACGATGCCGAACTGGGACTTCAAGAAAGACGACCAGTTCTTCGTGGCCGACTTCAACGGCGACGGCAAAAAAGACCTCATCGTGTTCAACGGCACCAACTGGAGCATGCCCTACCTAGGGATGCTGCAATGCTCGGGCACGGGCTTCAGCCTCGTGCGGCGCTACGACGGTAACTTTGCTGGCTGGCAAATGACAGCCGGCGACAAGTTCTACGTAGGCGACTTCGACGGCGACGGCAAGCAGGACCTCTACGTGTTCAACGGCGATAACTGGTCGATTCCGTACCTGGCCATGCACCGCAGCACCGGCAACGCCTACACGATGGTGAAGCGCTACGACGCCAACCTAGCCGGCTGGAACATGACCAAGGGCGACAAGTTTTACCCCGGCGACTTCAACGGCGACGGCAAAACGGACCTGTACGTGTTCAACGGGGAAAACTGGAGCATAGCGTACCTCGCCATGATGGCCTCCAACGGTGCGGCCGTTTCGATGACGCGGCGCTACGACGGCAACGCGCCGGGTTGGCAGATGCGCAAAAACGATCAGCACTACGTAGCCGAAATCAGCGGCGACAACAAAGCGGATCTGTTCGTGTACAACGCCACCGACTGGGGCAAGGAGTACCTCGGCACCATGATTTCGGACGGCGCCAACCTAGCCTGCGCCTGGAAGGAAGATTGGGTCGGCGAGTGGAACCTAGGCTCCGTAGACCGTTTCATCCCCTGCAACTTTGAGGGAGCAGCTGGCAAGCGCGACTTGTTTGTGCACAATCAGAACTGGTTCGGCATGATCAAAGCTACGCCCACGCTGACGCTGCAGAAGCTTTATTACAAGTATATTCACAACTACCGCTACGGCCGGAACTGGTAAGCAAGGAGGTGTACGATGAACAGAAAATCAATCCGCGGTATTTACGCTAAACCCATGGACGCCACCGCCCGTCCGATTATCGAAAACGCCAAGCTGCCCACCATGACCGATGCCGTGGCCCCGATGCAGCAAGCGCCCGCCCGCGACGCCAACTCCCGCCTGATGGATGATGCGCAGCCGCCCCTGATCGACGCCTCGAAGCCCACAATGGGCGCCTTCACCGTGGACCAGCCCGGCCCTATCCGCGTGATACCGCGTGTACTGCCAGACCAAGAACCTAGGCTAACGCGCGCCGCGCCCGACACTTCGTACGTGGTGCTACGGATGCGCGTGCAAGACGGTAAATTGGCCGTTATCGGTTCCAAACGCGTGGATGGGCCCTTGCTGGCCGAAGAAGAAATCGTGCAGGATGGCCTGACCTACGAAGCCCTACTCGACGATAAGCGCTTGAGCCTAGGCTCAGTACCGGATTTCGGCGAGCAGCGCAGCTACCCGCGCCCCGGCACCACCGAACACTACGTCACGGTGCTACCTAGCTTCGACTTTAACCTGCGTGTACCCAGCGACCGAATCAGCTTGCAGGATCTACCGAAGCTGAAAATCTCGCTCTACCGCTTCAAAGTGCCGGTGCCCGATCTGAAGCTAGGTTCGCAGCCCCTACGCGCTCAGCTTGCCCAAGAGGTACGCGTGGTGGCGGAGCTGAACGGCATTCAGTTAGCCAAGCTTCCGAGCAACGTGCAGGAAGTAGTGCAGCGAGCCTTCACGCGCTGAGGCACTTATCTGCCGGCCCCCGACCGGCAGATGCGACCTAGGTGCCAGTTGTTCAACGATACGCGAAGCTGCGCTTCCGTGCTATAAGCGCTGCCTTTTCCAAGCTCCACTAAGCCACGCGGCTTGGTGGAGCTTTGTTTTTGTTGTGGTTGCCGCCCGCGTTGTAGTATCTTCCGCGCTGACAAAACCTCTACTCTCACCGCGTATGCCCGAAGAACAAGGCCACTTTCAGCGTGCCATTACCCTTTTTGATGCCGTTATGCTCGTTACGGGCGGCATGATTGGGTCCGGTATTTTCATTGTATCATCGGGTATTGCCCGGCAGGTTGGGTCGGCCGGTTGGCTGCTCGTAGTGTGGCTACTCACCGGCTTTATTACGCTGGCAGCCGCAGTAAGCTACGGGGAGCTAGCTGCCATGTTTCCCAAAGTAGGCGGGCAATATGTGTACCTGCGCGAAGCTTACAACAAGCTCGTGGCCTTCCTTTATGGCTGGACGCTGTTTCTTGTGATCCAAACGGGGGTTATTGCCGCCGTCGCCGTCGCATTCGCGCGCTTCACGGGCGTGCTACTGCCGTGGTTTAGCGAAACCAACGTGCTCTTCCAAGTAGGCCCGCTGGCTCTGCCCTTCCGCGATACGCCCTACACATTTCAATTTACCACGGTGCAGTTGCTGGCTATTGCCCTGATTGTGGGCCTCACGGCCATCAACACGCGCGGGGTACGCACGGGCAAGCTCATCCAAAATATCTTTGGCTCGACGAAGCTCATTGCCCTCTTCGGTCTGATCGTGCTAGGTTTTGCCATCGGCGTTAACGCAGAAGCTGTTTCGGCTAATTTCCATCACATGTGGGATGCCGCCCGCCACACCGCCGGTCAGCCGACGGTACCGCTTTCCAGTTCGGCGCTCGTGCTGGCCATTGGCATGGGCATGGTTGGTTCCCTGTTCAGCTCCGATTCCTGGAATAACATTGGTTTTTCGGGTGATGAAGTCGTGAATCCGCAGCGCACCATCGTGCTGAGCATGGCCATCGGTACGGCCATCGTGACGGCGTTGTACTTGCTCATCAACCTCATGTACCTCATGGTGCTGCCCTTGCAAGGCGACCCGCAGGCTACTACCCTCGCCGGGCGCGGCCTGATGTACGCCACCAACGACCTCGTGGCCACGGCCGTTGCGGAGAGCTTCCTAGGCCCAGTAGGCGCCTACGTACTCGCCGTGCTGATCATGATTAGCACCTTCAGCTGCGACAACGGCACGATCCTGTCGGGGGCGCGGGCGTACTATGCTATGGCCAAGGATGGGGTTTTCTTCCCAGCCATGGCCCGGCTCAACAAGGCTGGCGTGCCGGGTGTGGCGCTGTGGGTGCAGTGCGCCTGGGGTTGCCTACTCTGCCTCTCCGGCTCCTACGGCCAGCTTCTCGACTACGTAATGTTCTCAGTGGTGCTGTTTTACGTCATCACTATCATCGGCATCTTCGTGCTGCGCCGTACCCGTCCCGACGCCCCACGTCCGTACCGCGCCGCTGGCTACCCCATCATTCCGCTGCTGTACGTGGCTCTGGCGTCCAGCTTCTGCCTTATCCTGCTTACCCAACCCGAAACGGCTGACTTCTCCCGTCGGGGCCTCATCCTAGTTGCGCTCGGCGTGCCCGTATACTTTCTGTTCGGCCGGCGATTTGCCCGCAACACGGAGTCGTAACTGGAACTGGCTAGTTATCATCTTCCCCTACACAGCACCGGCCGCTCCTATACTAGGAGCGGCCGGTGCGTTTTTTAAGCTGTTGCAGCTTCGTAAGTGCTTGCGATACCTAGGCTTGCTGCGTGGGCCGGTCGGTGTTGATATTGTTAGGAGTTTCCTGCGGCCCGTCGGCTTCTTTCTCGCCGAACTCTTGGGCGTGGCTACGCACGGAATGGTCTAGTTCGTAGCTACCTTCAGCCTCAAAGCCAGGGCCTTGCGCCTGCTCACCAGCATTTTCGTGGTCGTTGCCACCCTGCGGCGAAGTTTCGCTGCCCCCAATGTGCAAGTTTTCGAGCTGGTCTTTTTGGTTGCTGCGTTCAGTGTAGCCCCGAGCACCGGTGTTACGCTGGGCCGAAGGGTCATTGCTTTCCTTGCCGTTGCTTTCCTGTTGCTGCACCTTCTTGTGCTGCTCTAGGTTCTCGTTCTTGGCAATGTCTTCTTTGATATTGGCGTTTTCGTTTTGGTTATCGTCGTTGTTGTCGAAAAGACTATCGAGTATCATCAGTTTTGAAAGTTAGGAGGTGGATGGTATGCGTGGCTTATCTTGCTTACGGTAGGCTGGGGTAAGAGTTGTAGAACACACCGTTCGCCTTCGACAAAGCCATTAGCCAGTACTTGTCCCGGCGTAGATTGGTATAGCGGCCGTTTGCTGGTCAGCCACCCTCCTAGTTGAAATAGCGTACACGGCAAGCACCTAGGTCCACCCGTGGCCCTTACCTCTCCCCGACTTATCTTTGTGCCTTAGCCCCGCCTTGCATGGATTTCTCCAAACTCTACCGCCCCAGCGCCCTCAACAGCTACCAGTTCATTGCCGTAACGGGCCTGATCATGAGCGCTGCCGCTCATCTGATCCTGCATTTCTTTGTGCACCATACCGTTCCAGGGTTCAATTGGCTCTACGTGTGCTGGACGGGCTTATACATCATTGGGTCGTTGATGAACTTGTTTGGCAAACCCAATAACGGCCACCATCATCACCATCACTAAACGAGGCCTAGGAAGCTTCTCCGATGGCAGAAACGCAAACGCAGACTTGCTACCGCGCAGGTCTGCGTTTGCGTTTCTGCTGTTTTGCAAAACACCTCTTGCGGCAAAAAGCGTTGCTCGAAGGGGCGGTAGCTTTCGCTCACTATCGTTAACCTACGGTACGGGTGTAAAGGTCTGTTGTGGTAAAGACTGCACGGCTTGCGCATCCCTGGGGCTGCTACTTGGGCGAACAATGAGCATACTTGCCGGCGCCGCGGGGGTCAGAACACGCATTGCATTCGGACGACTCACAAAGCTCCCTCCGGGCTCTAATTGCTTGGTCGTGCCTTTGCTCTCATCGTTAACGAGACCTATGAAGCGGCGCATAGGTCTTTTTCCAGGTACTATCTGCTTGGCAGCACGCGTCGGATTGGGCTGCGGCAATCCGTCTGCTAAACAAAAGGCTGGTAACATTCCCAAGGCGGCCATATAGAAAGCTAGCTTTTTCATGAGACTTGGCGTTTTACGTATGAAGAGCTACTTGAATTTACTAAAGTTGCAAGCTTATCCGGTATAAGCTCGCTTATGCGTATCAGACCAAGGCTATTTCGAAAGCGGCGGACAGGCCTCGTACGAGCCTACGCGGGAAGGCCTAGCACGACCGACAACCAACTTCCTGACTAGCTTTAGCGTTAGTTACAACTAAATTCCGATTGTTAATTATATTATTCTATTAACAATCAGCTATTTATTCTGATTATCTGTACTCTGGACAATCCTTAGGGAATAAATGTCCGTACAGAGGTTGTCACCGTCGCTGAGCTGGCGGTGCTTGAAGCTAGGCCGCCGACGCTCCCACCCAGTCGCGGCATGGGAAGTACTATGGTTTTGCTATGAAGCACGTTGACCGTGGCCTCGCGCCAGGTAGTCGCACCCTATGGTGGTGGCTGGCCCTGATGGCCGTATTGGTGGGAATTGCACTGCGGGTCTGGCAATGGTCGCTGGGCACCACCATGTTCATGGATGAGCTAGCTATTGTGCACAACGTAGTTACTCGCTCGGTCGGGCAGCTCGTGCGTGCGCCGTTGGCCGAGGCCCAGGTGGCACCGCCGTTGTTCTTGTTAGCAGAAAAAGCCTGCTTAGTACTATTTGGTAAGTCGGAGCTTTCGTTGCGGCTGCCGCCGTTGCTAGCTTCCCTGGCGGCCCTGCTCCTACTCTGGCCGGTGGCGCGGCGCGTGCTCGACGAGCGCTTGGTGCCACTGGCGCTGCTGACGTTTGCCGTTGGCGTCACCTTTGTGCACTACAGCAACCAAGTAAAGCAATACGCCAGCGACGCGGCCGTGGGGCTGCTGGTGGTGTACCTCGCTTTGCGGCTCCGCGAGCGGCAGCTGCCGTCTACTCGTTTTTGGGTGCTGGCGGCGCTGGCAGGTTTGGTGCTGCCTTTCTACTCACAAGCTTCGCTGATGTATTTCGCCGGTTGTGGCGCAGCGCTGGTGCTCTTAGCATCCTTCGACGCTGGCCGCCCCCGGTTGCGTGTTACAATGACAGTAGTAGGTGCTTGGGCGGTGGGATGCGTGCTAAGCTTGGCGCTGGCGCAGCACACACTCCGGCCCATCGATCAGGCCTTTATGCAGTATTTCTGGCGCGAAGGGATGCTGCCGCTGAGTGCACGTTTGCCCATCGATTTCACCCAAGATATAGCGGAGCGCTGGGCCAATGGCCTCGGTTGGCCGCATCCCACCAGCATTTGGGTTGGGTTTACGCTCCTTGGTGTGGGGCTGCTCTGGTGGCAGCGGCGCGAAGTGGCTTTGTTGCTGACGGCGCCGTGGGTGCTGAGCACGTTGGCAGCGCTGCTGCACCAGTTTCCGCTGCGCCAGCGCCTGATGGATTTTCTGGTGCCCACCTTGATTCTGTTTGTATTTGCAGCGTTTCAGGCGCTTGTACGGTGGGCGTGGCAGCGCCATGCAGGGCTGGGGGCCGTGGCGTTGGGGCTCTGCCTGCTGCCCGTTCTGTACAGCACCACGCGCCACAATCTGCCGCCTTTCTGCGTGGAAGATGCCAAGACGCTGTACGCCAAGCTAGCCCAGGTACGCCGCCCCAGCGATGCCGTATATGCCTATTACGGGGCCGGGCAATACTTACGCTGGTATGGCCCAGCGTATGGCCTGCGCCCCCCAAGCTACAAGCTAGGCCACTGCTACCGCCATCTGCCGGGGGCCGAGCGCAATTACCTCAAGGAGGTAGACACGTTCCGGGGTCGGCGGGTGTGGCTGGTGATGATGCACTTCGACCCCTATGAGGAACAAGACCTAAGAGCCTACCTAAGCAGCATCGGCCGGCCGGGGCCGCGCCTAACGGTACTCGCGCGGATGCCCGACGAATCGGTGGGCTACAAAGTATCGTACGCCCAGCTCTACGACCTGACCGATGCCAAGCGCGCCGCACGCTTTTCGGCGGCTACTTTTCCCTTAGTGCCCACGCCTAAGCGCCCCGCCGACGAAATATGCTGGAGCTGCTACGGACCGCAAGCCATAGCCAACAATCACTACTAACCCCTCATAAGCCACCACCGAACAGCAAAATAAGTGGCTAGCTTTTCTCTTCAAGACCCTCTACCTATCTCGAATAACTAGCAGATTTTCTGGCCTTTTGCGAAAAGCCATGGGCTGTAGAGCCTTTTACTGGCAATACCTCCCAGGAATCTGCAACCCGTGTCAAGTAAACGTAGTAAGGACATCGGAGGATAGGATGAAAGCTCAACAGCTGGATTCTACTAAGCTCCTCCTTCCGCTGCTGCCTCCCTACTACCCGGCTGGTCTTATTCGAGAGCATTACACACCCGCTTTGTGATACAAAACACGACCGTAGTAGAAGAAGATGGCACCGTTCCGGCCGCCACACCCCCGCCTGCCCCACCCCGCATGAAGCGCTTCGCTGTCAACGTAGCTTCGCTCTTCAGTGTCCAGATTGCCAATTTCCTGCTGCCCCTGCTCACGGTGCCATATGTGGTGCGCATCATTGGGCCCGCCAACCTAGGTCTGCTCAACTTCTCACAGGCGTACGTCACGTATTTCAGCCTGCTCATCAACTACGGGTTCGACATGGCGGCCGTGCGCTCCATTGCGGCCAACCGCAACGACAAGGAAGCCACCAATAAGATTTTCAGCCAGGTGATGGCTGGCAAGACGCTGCTATGGGTGCTCTCGACCGTCATCTTCACAGTGGTTTCGCTTTCCAACCCCGAGTTTCGACAGCACCTGTTCCTGCACGTGTGCACCTACTTGGTTTGTATTGGCACGGTGCTCTCCCCTTTCTGGCTCTACCAGGCCATGGAAGACCTAGGTCGGGTGGCCATCTTCAATTTGGCCGTGAAGCTGATCTTCTCCTTATCGGTGCTGCTGTTGATTCGGCGGGCCGAGGATTTCTTCTACCAGAACCTAGCTATTAGCGTGTCGCAGATCGCCGTCAGTGTGACGGCTTTGTACGTGGCTATGCGCCGCTTCGACATCAAGTTTACCTGGCCTACCCGCCCGGAGCTGCTGACGCGCTTCCAGGAAGACCGCACGATCTTTTTCTCGTCGGTTATGATCACGATTTATGCTAGCTCCAATGTGTTCTTCCTAGGTCTGTTTGCGCCGGCCTACAATGTTGGGATCTACTCAGCTGGCACACGCCTGGAGGGCATGGCCGAAACCTTTGTGGGCTTGGCGCTCAATCAGGCCTTCTTTCCTATTGTGGCTAATGCCTTCGGGCAGGGCCGCGAGGAGGGCCTGCGCATGGTGCGTAACACGTTCTTCCCGCTGTTCATCCTGATGTCGGTGGTGTGTCTAGGCTTGTGGGTGGTAGCGCCGCTATTCATTGAGCTGCTGTACGGAGCCAAGTTCCTGCCTTCTATTTCGGTGCTGCGCGTCGTGTGCGTGCTGCCGCTCATCATTGGCATGAGCAACTTACTGGGCATGCACACCATGCTCAACCTGCGCATGGATAAGGCTTTTTTCATGGTCACGGCCATTGGGTCCGTCCTTGGCGTTGCGCTCAACGTATTCTTAATCAACAAATTTGCTCACCTAGGTGCTGCTTATGCCCTTGTCATCACGGAGTTGTACATCACACTAGCTATGTACGGCTACCTGCGCTACAAGGGCATTGAAGTAGTCAAGCTCTCCCACTTGCGCGAGGCTTTCTTTTTCACCAAAACACGCATTCAAACTTTACTTCATCGATAAGCAATGGAAACTGTAGCGGCCGTCGTGGTCACGTACAATCGCCTCAACGACCTGAAAAAGTGCCTCGAAACACTGCACCAGCAAACCCGTAAGATCGATGCGTTCTTCGTCATCAACAACGGGAGCACCGACGGCACCCAAGAGTGGCTGGCCACGCAATCCGAGTTGCAGGTCATCAACCAACCCAACCTCGGCGGCGCGGGCGGCTTTGCCACCGGCATCGACACGGCGTACCAAGCGGGCTTCACCTGGCTCTGGTGCATGGATGACGATTGCCTAGCCGCGCCCGATGCGCTAGAGAAGCTGCTGGCCTCCCCGAACCTAGGTCCGTGCATTAAAAACTCGATGTCGGTGAGCGTGAAAGACCACGAGGAGCTTGCCTTCTTCGTGCCGCGCCCCAACAAAGAGTACCGCAAAGTATCGGACATGACGGGCGTCGACCTTGTGTATGGCGTGGCTTCTCTCTTCAATGGCACTCTCATTCACTCAGAAGTGGTGAAAGCCATTGGCATTCCGGATAAGAACCTGTTTATCTGGGGGGACGAGGTGGAGTACATGACCCGCGCCCAGAAAATGGGCTTCTCGGTAGTGACGGTGCCTAGCAGCGTGTTCTACCACCCCCCTTCCTTCGACCGCGACGGAATTCCGTGGCCCGCCGCTTGGAAGCAGTACTATGCCGTGCGCAACCAGCGACGCGTGTTGCAGAACACGCACGGCAACACCATTGGGCGCATGCTCTTTGCCAGCTGGGCTACCAAAGCCACCATTCAGCAAGCTTTGGCTAAGCGCAAAAATCGCTTCTACAACTTCCTACTCTTCGGCGAAGCCGCCTTGGATAGCCTCATGAACAATTTCAAAAAGCGCCCGGATACTATTCTGACGCTGAGACTCTACAAGTGGCGCAATAAATTGGCCTAGCTTTGCGGCGAGTGTATTAAAACCACCTAGCCCAACGGGGCCACTCTTACCGTAAGAGTGGCCCCGTTGGGCTAGGTGGTTAAGGGTTCCTCCTTCACGTCTACCGCTCCGACGTCCTAGGCATCCGACCGGCAGGCGTTGTGGAGCATATTCCTTAGCCCAGGAATGCCAGCAAAGCCTCGTAGAATTTGGCTGGCGCCTCTAGGTGTGGAATGTGGCCTACTTTTTCAATGGGCACCAGCTTGGCCCCCTTAATCTGCGCGGCCGTGCGCTGACCCAGGGCGGGGTACTGCCCCATGGTGGCTAGCACTTTCGGGTCCTTAATCAGCCCTTTGCCCACCACCGTGCGGTCGGCTTGACCGATAATGAGCAAGGTCGGTGCCTTCACCCGGCTGAACTCATAGCACACCGGCTGCTGGTAGATCATCTCAAATGTGAGGGCGTTGGCCAACGCCACTTTCGGGAAGTCGGGGTGGCGGGTTTGAGCGGCCAGCGGCTTCACCCATTCGTCGTGGGCGGCGGGATAGCCATTGGGGTAGTAGCTGCCGTGGTACTTACGGATGCTTTCTTCCGTGCTTTTCAACTCTGTGGCTTCCGCCTGATCAACCGACTGGAACGGTACTCCTTGGCGGTAATCCTCTAAGCCGATGGGGTTTTCCAGCACTAGCTTCTCGGTAGCTTCCGGGTACATCAGCGTGAAGCGCGTGGCTACCATGCCGCCCATGCTGTGTCCTACTACCACCGTTTTGCGAATACCTAGGGTATCGAGCAAGTGCTTAGTGTTGCGGGCCAGTTGGTGAAACGAGTAGTAAATGGCTGGCTTATCCGACTTGCCAAAGCCAATCTGGTCGGGTATGATTACGCGGAAGCCAGCTTTGGTTAAGGCCTGAATAGTGCCGCGCCAGTAGGCACCAAAGAAGTTTTTGCCGTGTAACAGCAGCGCCGTGCGCCCGTTCGCTTTGCCGCTCGCGGGCACATCCATGTAAGCCATGCGCACCGTTTGGTGCTCTAGCTTCAGCGGTAAGTAGGCAATGGGATACGGGTACTTATAGCCGTCGAGTGTGGCATCGAGCGTCGTAGGTACTTGCGAAGTTTGGGCAAGGCCCATAGAAAACTGCCCCAAAAAGAAGCTTAGGAGCACGAAAAAACGAAATGCATGCATATGGGTGATAAAAGGTAGTTACCCGCTGATACGCGCAATTCCACCGAAAGTAAACACCAGAGCATTCTGAAGTACCCAAGTGCTACTAACAGTGATGAGCATCTTTGGACGTAGATTGCCTACTGCTACCCTAAAGAGGTCCAGCAAAAGTGCCCTAGCTGATTGACTGCTGCTAGCTGCCGCTATCGGCACGCTCTTACCAGGGTAAGGGACCAGCAGAAGAAGAGGTCGTGCCAGTGGGGCCATCGGCCGGGAGGAGCGCTAGCCGGATGGCCTCTGCTGCCCCCTGTGCAGGAGTATCGGTGCCTGCAAAGCCGTTTAGATCGGTGGCCGTGTAGCCGGGCGCGGCCGAGTTTACCTTGATGGCTGTATCCCGCAGTTCGTAGGCTAGCTGCCGGGTCAGCATATTCAGGGCGGCCTTCGAGGCAGAGTAGCCTAGCAGGCCCCAGTCGTTCTGGCCACTAAGGGTGAGCGAGCCAAGCGGACTGGATACGTTCACAATGCGCCCTGCCGCGGCCTGCTTCACCAGCGGTAAAAATGTTTGGGTGACGGCCAGCGTGCCTAAGAAATTGGTGTGGAGTGCTTGCTCCACACTGCGCAAGGCGGCCGTGCTAGGCGAACCGTCACCGGCCGCATTGATGCCAGCATTGTTCACCAAGATATCGAGGTGGCCTTCCTCGCGCTGCAAGTGCGCCAGCGCCGCGTCGAGCGTCACTTGGTCGGCTAGGTCCATTTCGAGGAATAGAACGTCGCCTTCGGCTGCCAACTCCGCGGCAGCTTGCTGACCTTTAGCTGCCTCACGGGCTCCTAGGTACACCCGACAGCCTGCTTGTAGCAGTCCCCGCACTATTTCGAAGCCGATGCCTTTGTTGCCGCCGGTGACCAGCGCAATTTTCTTGTTTGCCATGTTGCCTGTGGGTATTGCCTCCTAAAAAGGGAAGTGAGTAAGTACACCCCAAAGGTCTGGGAGGTAGCCGGGCGGTAAACTTCGCCAGTCAACCCATCTGTTTTAGATTTCAAACATCTTAGACTCCAAACACGGCCAAACGCCGAAAGTCCCCCGGCGTTTGGTCGGCGTGGCGCTTGAAAAAGGTACAGAAGTGGGCGACATCGGCAAAGCCTAGGCTGTCGGCGATTTCCGAAATACTCCAAGCAGTTTGCTTCAGCAAGAGCTTGGCTTCCTGCATTAAGCGGCGGCTGATGAGGGCAGTGGTGGTGTGGCCTGTCGTTTCCTTCAGCACGCGGTTGAGGTGGTTGACGTGCACAGCCAACTGGTCGGCATAGTCGGTGGCCGTGCGCAAACGCAACGGCGGTTGCGCGCTTAAACGCGGAAACTGCTGCTCCAGCAACTCTGTGAACTGGGTAGCAACTCGTTCGGCGGCGCTGTGCGTCGTTAGCGGGGCGGGGGCCGGCTGTAACTTCTGCACCAAGTGAATCAACTCCCAAAGGTAGGTGCGCAACAGGTCGTGCTTGTAGGCGTAACCTGATACAAGTTCGTGCGCCATCTTCTGGAAAATGGCTTCAAGCGCCCCACAGTCGGCCTCGGTCACTGCCCACACCGGGTAGGCCCCAGGCTGAAAAATCGGCAGCTCCGCCAGCACCACTCCGGTTCGGGCGGGTAGCAGAAACGCGTCGTCGAAGAGGCAGCTATAGCCCGCGGGCGTTTCAGTGAGCGGCAGCCATCGGTAGGACACGCGCGGCGTCACTAGAAATAAGGTATTGGCGCCAACGTGCGGGGCCTGGTCGGCATACTCCACTTGGCTGCGCTCGCGGCAGAGCGTAATTTTATGGTAGGCTCGTCGGGTAAACGTCATTGGAGGCGCCCCGCGGAGGTCCGCCAATGAAAACACGTTAAAATGTCCTACTCCTTGCCCCATGTCTGGCGGCGGCAAGACGCCAACAGCGGACTCCGTAGGAGCACAGGCGTCGTAAAAAGCAGCGAGAGAATTCGGTTTCACAGGAAAATTGTACGAATCCTGCGGGCAAATAGGCGGTGGCAGTAGGCAAAAGTGGCTACAAGTTATCGTCGGCCCTAGATAGCTTCTCGGTGTCCACTTCCAGCAGCCCATTCCTTGCCAGCCAAAGAGTAGCTAGCTCTTCCTACACAGACCCTTAGCTTATCACATTCGTAGAGGCATTGCCCGGCCGCACCACCTAGGTCGTGCTTATATGCCCTACTCGACTACCCTCAACTTCACTCCGCCGAGCGACCTTATAGCCACCTCAAACAATTCTGCCCCAGAGCCACACGCTATGATAAGCTAGGTGCCCTATTTTTTGGCCTTCGTTCACTTGGTAGCAACCGTACGCTGGTTGCGTAACGGTTACACTACCTAGCTTTTTTGGCACTGTGCCTTATTTATTGTTCTTGCTTTCGCAGCGCCAGGCGCAACTCAATGGCGCGCGTATCCTCGTCTGACCACACGATGGATTTGATATCATCTAGCCGAAATACCGAGGTGCCATCCGGCTCCCCGTACTCGTTGTAGCAATCAGCGATAAATTCGTCGTCGGTGAGGCGCGAAACCATGCCGTAGTAGTTCATGCCCGAGTAGGTATGAAAATAGATAACGTGCCGTAGCTGCTTCGATTTGGTCAGGATTTCCGGCATGGTCAAATAAGTCTCCTCCACAAAGTTGGGGCTCTTTACGCGCCCGTATATCTTATCAAGGTTGTTTTCCTTGAGCTCCACGTTG
Source organism: Hymenobacter crusticola (assembly GCF_002154225.1). Classification (GTDB taxonomy): domain Bacteria; phylum Bacteroidota; class Bacteroidia; order Cytophagales; family Hymenobacteraceae; genus Hymenobacter; species Hymenobacter crusticola. Next base: position 48,446 of record NZ_MTSE01000003.1, on the reverse strand, counting down.
CGGATATACCGGTCATCATAATCTAGCTGGAAAATCTCTCCCTTCCGGATCGCGCGCACGCCGTGTAGCAAGCCGTTGGGATTAACCATCTTCAGCATCACCGTTTCGTCGTTGTGCTCTACGATATAGCCTAACGCGAAGCGACTAGGCTCGCTAGGATTTGTGCGCACCGTAACGATGCGTCTTTCTACACGCGCACTTTCTAATAATTCCGTAAGTAAATTTCCCATTTAGATAGAGTAGTAAGCGTAAAATGCTAGCCGTAGAGGCGGCAGCTCGTTGATTTGGCAACAGGTGGGGCTTCCTCTCCCTCCGACCCCAGTTAACGTTGTCTGGCAAATCGGCCACGCGCACGCAAGAAGCCCATACGGCTATGCAATTGTACTGCCAGTCTCGCGTGAGCGGGGCAGCACTCTTGCATAGCCGTATGGGCCTCTTGCGTAGTTGCTTACGTTGGGGCTAGGTAGAGCCGCCTTACTTCTTCTTTACCTCGAGCTGCAAAGACGAATCTCGAATCAACAACTTGGGCTTCAGAACAATACGTTGAGCAGGAAAATTCTCGGTACGTTTGCGCATTTGCAGGAATAGCTGCACAGCCGATTCACCCATTTGCTCGCCGCGCTGGTCGACGGAAGTGAGGCTAGGTTGGGTGAGCGTAGTGAAGGGCTCGTTGCTGAAGCCTGCCACGGCAATATCCTCGGGCACCCGGATGTTGTGCTCGTTTAGCACCCGCATAGCACCGGCCGCCGGGAAATCATAAGACGAGAAGATAGCGTCGGGTCGCTCCGACAGCTTCAGCAGCTCTTTCATGCCTGCCTCACCGGAAGCGTGGCTGGAGTTAGGCAGCCAGAATACCAGTTCCTCATTGGCAGGTAACCCATGTGCACGCAGCGCATCCAGGTAACCTAGGTGCCGGTTGCGGGTGGTGTTCATGTGCTGGGGCCCCGCAAAGTGGGCAATGCGCGTGCAGCCCTGTTCAACCAAGTGCTTCACGGCTTGGTAGGCACCCTGGTAATCATCCAGGATGACGGCATTCACGTGGGCGAGCTCCGGCATGCGGTCGAAGAACACCAGCGGAATACCTTGCTGCTGCACTTTCTCAAAGTGCTCAAACTCGTGCGTGGTGCGCGACATCGACACCAGAATGCCTTCTACTTGCGCGTTGAGCAAGGCCTCAATGTTCTTTTTCTCGCGGCGCACATCCTCGTTCGATTGGCACATCATCACGTTGAAGCCGGCTTTGCTGGCTACGGCTTCAATACCATCCATCACCGACGGAAAAAAATAGCCGTTGATGTGCGGCACAATCAGGCCGAGCATATTGCTGCGGCCCTTGCGCAGAGCTGCCGCCAAATGGTTGGGCTGATAGTTCAGCTCCTTAGCCAGTTCCCAAACGCGTGCTTTGGTTGCCTCGCTAATATCATCATGCCCATTAAGCGCCCGCGAAATAGTTGATACCGAGAGGCCTAACTGTTTTGCTATATCGGTTATTGACGCCTTCTTTGCCACAAACTTGTCCTTTAAATCGTTCTTAGGGGAAGCCGACCTGGTCTGGACTTACGCGGCAGAAGGTCGGCATGCAGCGCAAGTTATAATTTCATTTCTCTAACCTCAATAATACTTCTTTTGCCTGAGCTACATGATCGGTCGCCCGGCTCATTGAATTAAAAATATATTGGATTACGCCAGTCTTGTCAATTACAAACGTTACCCGCCCAGGCAGCAGGCCGAGTAAGGCGCGTGGCACCTCGTACAACTTGCGCACTTGGCCTCCGGCGTCGGCTAGCAGCGGAAAAGGCAGGCGGTGCTTCTGGGTGAATTTTTGGTGCGCTGCCTCGCTATCGGAACTTACGCCTACTACCTCAGCACCTAGGTCCTGAAACTCCTCGTACTGGTCGCGGAAGGAACACGCTTCTGCCGTGCAGCCGGGCGTGTCGTCTTTCGGATAAAAGTACAGGACAATATTGCGCTGGCCACGCTGTTCACTCAGGCGAAACGTATCGCCAGCGGTGGTTTTTAAAGAGAAGTCAGGGGCTTGATCGCCGATTTGGAGCATGGGAGAAATTGTAACAAATGAAGCCGCAGCCACCCAAAACAGGCAGCACCTCAGCACGCCCAAAACTAACGAGTTGCCTCATTGTTCACGGCAACCTAGCTTCTTTGCTTTGTGCAGCGGTAGGCTTCGCTTCTACAGAAAGCGTAAAACGAACAACCGCATTTTTTCGTGCTGTGTAGGCACTTATTTCCACGTGGCCAAGCTATGGTCGTGTTATAACGGCCCGCCCAACGCATTGAAACTGCTGAAATGCAAGGATTTGTACGCTTTCCTCACCCGTGAGTTGCGGGGAGTAGGCCTTTACGCCTACGGGAGTAACTTCTATGACAATTAGCAGGTAGGCGTACCAAGGGTGCCCTTGTTCCGTGATTTGTACGATATCCTGCTTCTCTACCTGCCCCAAGCTCGCCGCTTGCGCTACCGTTTCCTTGCTGGTAGCTAGCTCATCCAGAAATACTTCGAGACCTTGACCCGACATAATACAACAATGGTTAAGTTAAAACAACGCGTTCGTACGCCGCGCTACTAGCTTGACTGCAGAAGCAGTACGTAATCGTATACCTTCCGGCTAGCTTGCGGGCAGGCACGGCTGCATACGCTAGGTCCGGTACCACCCTTCCGGCTAACCTTCGTACGCCGTACGTTTTACTTCCTTCAACGTCATTCGGCGCCCGTCCCAGGTAGTTTGGCGCAACAGCAAATTGGGGTATTTTTTGGCGAACCAATACACATTTTCCTTCCGGTCGGCTAGCACTACGGCCACACGCCAGGCCGGCTCTGCCGTATCGGCCACCAAGCCATCGGCGACGCGAATCTGCGCGGTATAGTAGACGGGCGGTAGGCACGCGTCTGGCGCCTGGGCGGCGCGCACAGTAGCGCCAAAGGCCGGCTTCCGCTCGAAGCGCAAGCTGCGCAACGTGTAGGGCAACGCTTCCTCAAATAGCACATCCCGACGCAATTGACGCTGGCCGCTACCCGGCTGGCTTTGGCAGGAGCTATACGATTCTACGTACTGCAACCCATCGTCGGTGATGGCCTTGAATGTGACGCCGTTCCAATCCTGGGCCGAAGCCGTGAGTTTGTAAAGCGGCACCGGCTGGTCGCGGCGAAAAAACAACGAGGTGAGGCAGTGCTGCGGCAAAGGCGTAGTCGGCAGCGAATAGATCTGGTTCACCTTCATTACCGGATACAAATCTTTCCGCTTGTAGTCGGCAGCCCGGACGTTGTACTGCATGCTGAATTCCTCTTTCACCGTGAGCAGGGTGCAGTCAAACTGCTGGGTTGCCGCGCCTACGGTTTGTTCAGCCGCGTACGTAGCTACTTCGGCCAGGCTATCTTCCCAGAATTTGTCCATGGCCCACTGCGCATTGAAGTACGGCGTGAGCTCTTGCAGGGCGTTGGTGGGTGCTACTGCGTTTTCTACGTGTTCGGGCTCTTGTTTGTCCGTTGAACAGGCCCCACTACCAAGCAACATCAAGAGGAAAAAAGAGTACCGGTAGGAAGCAACAGGCATGAGGAACAGTTCACGTTAGCTCTTGCATACGCGGAAACGTCGCGCGCGTTTGCCCGGCTACTGTTCAGTTGCGCGCCACGCAGCCAAATCTTCGGCGGTATCGATGTCGCGTAGCGTAGGCAGCAGTACTACACGCAGACCTAGGTGCGCGGCGTCGGCTAGCGTAGCCGCCCGCACATCGGCAGTGCTCCAAGCTTTGTTTTGAAACAGCTCCGCGTGCAAACGCGTCATGCCTAGTAAATAATACCCCCCGTCAGCCGCTGGCCCGAGCACCAGGTCGTGCGCAGCCAAAGCGTGAAAAGCGGCCGCTAGGTGGGCAGTCGTCAGGCCCGGACAGTCGGTGCCGATGATGACGGCTGCGGTGGCTCCCTGGTGAAAAGCGGCGGCAAAAGCTGCTTGCATTTTTTGACCTAGGTCGCCGGAGGGCTGCCCTTGCTGCTCAAAGTCAGGCCATGCGCTGGCCGCAGCTGGGGAGGAAGTAGGCTCGGCAAACCACACCGTTTTCGCAACGCCAGTTAGCCCGGTTGCGGCCTGCTGGGTGTGCTGCACTAGCTCTTGGTATACCTCCAAGGCCGCAGCCGGCCCGATGGTGGCCGCCAGCCGGGTTTTTACCCGACCTAGCTCCGGATGGCGCGCAAAGACAAGTAAATGCTGCAAAAAAGTAACGAAGTAAAAGGAGTAACTGCGTACGAACGTCCGGTAGGGCTCTGCCGCTGGGTAGTCAGGCGTTGGAGCGTGTGCTGAGACACCTGCGCAACTGTGTAGAACGTCATTACGCAGTTACTTCGTGGCTGCGTTACTTGCTAAACCGTTGTGCCGCCGCAGCTAGAGCCGGCGCCGGCCGTGCAGCCGTAGCAATGCTGGTTAATGACAATAGCGCGCTGGGTAAGCGCCCCTAGGTCGAAGTCGCGAATGTGCTGGGGCGCACGGGCTTCTACCAACAGGTCGAGCATTTGGTTGAAGTCGCAATCGTAGAGTTGCCCGTCCCAGCCAATCGACAACGTAGTGCGGCACATTACGTTAGCGGCCGCTACCGGATTATAAGCAGCAATGAGCTTTTCCATATAGCCCGTGTAGTTGCCGCTTTCCAGCAGATAGTCAAGGAAGCGACTTACCGGCAGGTTGGTAATAGTGAGCAGGTTATTGAACACCACTCCGTGTTCGCGTAGCAGCCGCTGTTTGAAGTCGCGCTCCAGCCCGAGCTGGCTTCCCGGCAGGAAGGCGCCCGCTGGATTATACACCAAATCGAGTGCTAGGTTGCTGCCCTCCACACCGTAGCCAACTGCATTCAGCATCCGCAAAGCCCGAATGGAGCGCTCAAACACGCCGGTTCCGCGCTGCGCATCGGTGCGGCCTGCCGAAAAATGCGGCAACGACGACACGACGCGCACTTGGTGTCGGGCAAAAAACTCAGGCAAGTCGTGGTACTTCGGGTTGGCAACGATGATGGTCAGGTTGCAGCGCACGATGGTTTGCCGACCTAGGGCCGAAATTTGTTCTACCAGCCAGCGAAAATCTGGGTTCATCTCCGGGGCCCCGCCCGTCAGGTCTACCACCGAAATATCGGTTTGCGCCAAAGCATCCAGACACAGCTGCATGGTTTCGCGGGTCATGATTTCTGTGCGGTCGGGTCCGGCATCGACGTGGCAGTGCCGACACGTCTGGTTGCACATCTTGCCTACATTAATCTGCATCACGCTAATGCTAGTGGGGCGGAGCGGCAAGAGCCCAGCCTCTCGTAAGCGCGTGGCAAAAGCTGGCAATTGCGCGCCCTCCGCTTCCGCCTGGTTCAGGACGGTTAGCTGATAGCCAGTATCAGCCAGGGGATGCTGTTGAGCGTGCAGTGACTTCATAGAATAGTGCGCAAATGAGATAATTACTGGTGGTGCTTGCCTAACTTTTAGCCGTTGCGATGTGCGTGCAGGTCACTGGCGCGATTAGGCCGTACAAAAGACAGGAGGCGTATTTGTTTCGTTTAACGAGGAGTAGGCCCTGGCGCGTTCCCTCACATGGTGGCCCCTAGCCCAGCGCCTAGGTTCGCTACATCGACATTTCTTTCGCCTTATTCATCATTTGTACACCATGTACCAAGGCGGCGCCGCCTTTGATTGCCGCTGCTACGTGCACGGCCTCCATCATTTGGGCTTCGTCGGCGCCTTTTTGCAGTGAATCGGAGGTGTATGCATCAATGCAATACGGGCATTGCACGGCGTGCGCCACGGCCAGCGCAATCAGGGCTTTCTCCCGCTCGGTGAGGGCGCCATCCTTAAATACTTCCGCATAATATTCAAAGAACTTGCGCCCCATCTCGGGCTGCCATTCGGTGATGTTGCCAAATTTGGCGAGGTCGGCGGGATTGTAGTAAGTCGATTTTTCCATGTTCAGTGAGTGATTGTGCGCGTGGGGAAAGAATAAGCTTGTCGGCTATGCCTAGGAAGCTAGGCAGCCTGAGCCTGTTCGGCTATTATGCTAGCGTATTGTATTAAAATGAATTTGTGGTCAATTGTTTAGGTGCCCTACATTTATAAGCGCCGCACCCGAATCTGTACCCGTTCGCCATTTTCGCTGGTGAGGGGCTCGAGCACAATGCGGTCCTCCTCGTCGAAGTAGGTGGCTAGGCCACGCACAATGCCCACGGCCAACGCGCCCATGCGGCGCGGCGACACGTACGTAAGTAACACCTCATTGGGCGCTACGCGCACTACATCGAGCACCGGCGGCTTGTTGCCGGTGTGCTCTTGGCGCACTCGCGTGTGCATCACGGCCTCCGTGTGTTCCAGCATCTCCAGCGTCCGCCAGTCAGGATCTACTAGCTTGTGGTACATATACATGAGGTCGGGGACCAAATACTCCCCAAATTTTTCTTGCAACTTTTCGGGCGAAAGGCCAGTCATGGCGGCAGCTTGCCCTACCAAAGCGAATAGGTGGGCATCGGGGTACACTTCCCGGTGGCTGAAATTATCCGTGCTTAGCCCGGCATTGGTCACGAGTTGCATCCAGGTACTATGGTCGTACTGAAGCTGCACGTAGCGCTTTAGAAGCAAGAAGATGGTTCCGTGCACTTGTTTTTGTTTGCAATTTATCTTTATCCTAGGTTCTCTTGGCTCTCAACTTGCTGCAAAAGAAAGCGTCGCAAGAGTTATCAAACTCCTGCGACGCTCATTGGTTGTCAATGCCACATACCGGGCTAGGTTATGACCTAGTTGCGGCTAGATGTTGCCGACCACGGTCATAGTCGAGAGAGTAGGCGTTGGGCTTCCCCCCTCCTTCTCAACCGTCATGGCAAAGGCTTGCGCACTAGCAATGTCTTTCATCTGTTGCAGACTGTCACCGGCAGCAGTGGCAGCGGCCAGTACGCCGGCATCCACGGGCTTGCCCTGATCGAGGGCCCACAACTGGTATTGCTTGCCGGGCGGCGGCGCGGGCAGTTTGCGCACGTCCAAATAAACGGCTTTGGTAGTTGGGTTATAGAGCACCCGCGCGTTAGCCCCAGGCGCCGACGGCGTACCAAGTAGCGCCACGGTCTTGAATTGGTCGCTGCGCAACACGGCTAGCTCCTGGTTGCGGGTAGACAAGGTCTTGTTGACCGCCTGCACCGTAGAGGCAATGCTAGCTTGTTGGTTTTGTGCAACTACTAAGTCATTTTCCGCAGCCTTCCATTTATTATAAAATACCAAGTTGGCGGCGCCACTCAAAAGCAGCAGGGCCACGGCAGCAGCCATGCTCCAGCTTACCCGAAAGGGTACAATTTTCGCGTCTTCCTCTTCGGTAGTAGGCGCGGACATTTGGCGCACTACAGGCTCGGGTGTACTGGCCTGTGGAACCTGCTCTGCGCCTTGCCGAATGGAGGCTTGAAAACCTGCCAAAACGCGCTCTTTCATACCGGCGGGCGGCGTCAGAGCGTGTGCTTCTCCATAAGCGCCTAATGCGCTTTCAATCTGTTCGAGCTCGGCCCGAACCTCCGGGTACGCGGCAGCTTGACGCTCTACGTCAGCGCGTTGCGCTTCGTCCAGTTCGCCAAGTGCGTACTGTTCGAGGATGCCTGATTCGATATATTCCTGGATGTTCACGGCTATCGAATCAGTTTTGAGAGTACTTTGATTGCAGCCCTAGCTCGGGTTTTTACCGTGCCTAGGGGTAAATTGAGTTCTTCTGCCACTTCGCTTTGCGTAAATCCGCCGAAATAAAGCAGGTCAATGATTTGCTTCTGCTCAGGGTTGAGCTGACGGGTCACTTCCTGCAGACCAATGTGCTCGGGCCGGAACGAAGGTTCGGCGGCCTGGCGCAGCGCTGCACTTTCTTCTATTGGCTGCGTACGACTATTTACGCGGTACTGTCGAGACCGGATTTTGTCAATCGCTAAATTTCGACTGATATTTAAAACCCACGTAAATAATCGGCCCTTAGAGGGGTCGTAGGATTGAAATGAGTGCCAAATCTTGACTAAACTTTCCTGCAGTACATCCTCCGCTATTTCCTCTTTTTTTACAATTCGGAAAATCACGCCGTACAGCGCGTTGGAGTATTTCTCGTAGAAAAGTGTCATGGCAGACTCATCCCGGTCGCGAAGGCGCTGCACGAGCATTGCCTCGGCAGTTGGCGTAGGTAATTCGGGGGGGTTAGCAGACACAGCTATGGTAGGGAGTTAGACCAGTCACCGGTTCGAGGAGCCCGACGACGAGACGAAAGTAAACATTAAGCGCGCACTTCGACAACCAAGTTAGTGCCATACCGCTTTTCAGTGTCGAGGTCTAAGCTGCTACGGGCGCTTGTGGCTTAGGGTTCACAGGCTTTTGCACTCACCTGTTTGCGCAGGCTAGCCCCGCCTCGAAGCTCAACAGTCCGCGGTTGGCCATTTGGCAGGCAATACGCAAAGCTCAAGCCTCACCAAAACAGCAAACGTCATCTTTACTGCTCTTGCGGGCTTTCGGCCCGTATACAAGCTTTTACTTTCTTGTTTAGCAAGGCGGCCACGAGGGCAAGTGCGCGGTATTCAAGTTCGACAGTTGCCCTCGCCAGCTTCCTGCTTCCACGGTCCCCTAGCTTCTTTCTTATGGCAATTGAATCCTTTAACCCATATACCAACCGCGTGCTGCGGCGCTTTCAGGCATTTTCCTGGGCAAAGACCGAACGCATTTTGGGCCAAGCGGCGCACGTAGCGCGCACGTGGCGAAGTACTCCGTTCGCGCACCGGGCGGCATGCATGCACCGCGCCGCTGAGCTGCTCCGCGAACGGCAGGATGAGCTAGCACGCATCATGGCCCTGGAAATGGGGAAGCCCGTTGCGGACGGGCGCGCCGAGGTGCAGAAATGCGCCCTCACTTGCGACTACTACGCAGATCATGCCGAGGCTTTTCTGACCGATGAGCCCATCCAGTCGGAAGCCGCGCGCAGCTTTATTGCCTACGAACCCATCGGGGTGGTGCTGGCCATCATGCCCTGGAACTTCCCGTTTTGGCAAGTGGTGCGCTTCGCCGCGCCGGCGCTTATGGCTGGTAATGTGGGGCTACTCAAGCACGCCTCCAACGTACCGCAGTGCGCCCTGGCCCTAGAGAAGATATTTCATGATGCCGGCTTCCCGCCCGCTTCGTTCCGGGCGCTGCTAATTGAAACTGATTTGGTTGCCAAACTCATTGAGGATGACCGGGTGCAGGCCATCACGCTCACGGGCAGCGAGCTTGCCGGGTCGCGGGTCGCGGCCCTGGCGGGTGCCAACATTAAAAAGACGGTGCTAGAGCTAGGTGGCTCCGATGCTTTCGTGGTGCTGGCCGATGCGGACTTGGAGCTAGCAGCCAAAACGGCCGCTCAGGCCCGCATGATCAACTCCGGGCAGAGTTGTATTGCTGCCAAGCGTTTTATTGTGGAGAAGCCGGTTGTGAAGGAGTTCGTGGCCAAGCTAAAAACGCACCTGCAAGCCATGCGGACCGGCGACCCGCTCGACGAAGCCACCCAGTTTGGGCCCCTGGCCCGCCCCGACCTCGCCGACGAGCTTACCGCCCAGGTCAATGACTCGGTAGCGGCGGGCGCGAAAATAGAGCTAGCCGGCGGGCAGGAGAAACCTGGTACGGCCCTGTTCCGCCCCATGATCATCTCGAAAGTGAAGCCTAAGCAGCGCGCTTACTACGAAGAGCTGTTCGGGCCCGTCGCCATTGTGATGGAGGCCAAAGACGCGGACGCCGCCATTCGGCTGGCCAACGATTCGCGCTTCGGCCTAGGTGGTGCCGTCTGGACGCGCGACGTGCGGCGCGGTGAGGAGCTCGCCCGCCGCGTAGAATCGGGGGCCGTGTTTGTAAATGCAATGGTGAAGTCGTCGCCGGAGGTGCCATTTGGCGGCGTGAAGAAGTCTGGTTACGGCCGCGAGCTTTCGTATCTAGGTATTCGGGAGTTTGTAAATCAGAAGTCTATCTGGATTGGTGGCGAAGCCCCACCAAAAGAGAAGAAAGTGGAATAACCTAGAGCTAGGGCTAAACCCGAAGGCCCCTCCTTGGAAAGGAGGGGCCTTCGGGTTTAGCCCTAGCTCTTTTAGCAGTAACCTAGGAGTTTGTACGTTACGTAGCCGGTTATTTCGTGGATAAGCAAGCTCCAGGTACCTAACGCACCGGCTTCCGGAATCGGCCAGTAGCTCGCCGATTCCTCTAGGTCGGTGGTGCGGAAGTCGACAGGGAAAAGCGCGGCGTTGAGGCCAACTTTCCGAAAGCATCCAGCAGCTCGCCGCATGTGAAACGCCGACGTCACTAACACCAAGGATTTGATTTCAGGATGCCGAGCGAGCAGTTCTTTTGTGTATAACGCGTTTTCGCGAGTGTTGCGGCTGCGGTCTTCCAGCAGAATATCCGCTTGCGGAACCCCGCACAAGCGCAGCAAGGTGTTCACTTCCGCCGCCTCGGTGTGCACGTAGTTGTCGATGTCGCCGGAGCCGCCCGACACGATGATGCGCCGCACCCGGTGCGTGCGGTACAGCCACAGCGTGTGCGTTAGGCGGTCGGCGGCGCTGGATAAGTACACCCGGTCGTGCGGCGACTTGTGAGTGTTGGCCATGCCAGTGAGCAGCACCGCCGCATCGTGGGGTGCTATGGCCCGCAACGGAACCGGCGGCAACTCCCAGGCCAGCAAGGCGCGGTTCGACAAGGCAGCGTTGGTACCCACTAGCGCCACAACCAGAGCGACTATCAAAAACCGCTTGCGCCGGACAGGTTGGCGGGTGACCAGCGCCGCCACCAGCAGCGCTACCAGCCACGTCGCGGGCATTAAGACGTAGTACAGGAACTTAGACAGGAGGAAAAACACGTCCGCAAAGCTAGGATAAAGGAAACAAGACCCGGCACTCACTCTGCATTAGGCGGCTACTAGGTATCGAGTAGTGAGGTCAGTAAAATTCTACGAAGTTGCAGAAAAGCCAAAACGGCCGGGTTGCCTTGAGAAGCAGCCCGGCCGTTTTGGCTTTCTAACCTACTGGGAACCTAGGTAGTCGTTGGCAGAAAATCGCGTAGGCGTTGCAGCATCTCCTGCACTTGGTGCTCGGTTGTGAGGGTATCACATTCTAAGATGCGGCCTTGGCAATAGCTAACAAAGAACGGCGCTACCTTTTCCTGCATCATTTTCTGGGCCACCGGGTTTTCGTCCGAGTTCAGCCGCAGAAATAGAATGTGCTCAAACGGCTGTTGGTCGGCAAACTTGGTGAAAGGTGGCGCCAGTTGCTCGCAAATGTCGCAATTCAGCGAAGTGAATTTGGCAAACACCTTTAGGTGTTCGTGGGTGAGATGACGAAGGCCTTCGTCGTTGGTATCCACGACGCGCATGCGTTCAGATACTTTCATAGGCAGAACGGGGTAACAGTGGGAAAAAAGTAGCGAGCACTGAAAGCTAGCTGGTATGATTGGGAAGCAGACAAAAAAGCTGCTCCGAAAAATTCCCGGAGCGCTGCTTTTCGTCGGTAGTACGCAGGCTAGCGCCTTACTTTTTCAGCATCATTCCCCGGATGTATTTCACAGGCGCGCTGCCGTAGCTTAGAAATTGCTCGTTGAACGCTTTTAAGCTAAAAGCCTTGCCTTCGCGTTTTTTCAGCTCCTCGCGCAGATCGTAGATGGCCGTGTAACCCGTGAAATAACTACTGAGCTGCACCTGCGACAGCGTGGCGCGGCGCCACTTGTTGCGGGCTTCGCTTTCTTCCTGAAATCCGTCGCGCTGCAACAGGGCTAGGGTTTGGGCTTCGGTGATGGTGCCAGCGTGCACTTCGTGGTCGAGGATGGCGTTCAAGGTCACGCGCATATTCCATTTGTCCCACATCAGCCAGATTTCGTCGGTGTTGCCGCCATAGCCGCTTTCTAGCATCATGCGCTCGGCGTACACGGCCCAGCCTTCAATCATGGCGCCGTTGCCAAAGATGGACTTAATGAGCGAAGGCGAACGGTTGGCGTACACAAGCTGCGTGTAGTGCCCCGGAATGGCTTCGTGAATATTCAGAATTTGCAGCGTGTAGTCGTTGTACTCGCGCAAGTAGCTTTGGGCCTGGGTGGCCGGCTGCCCATCGAGGGGCTCTACGTTATAATAGGTGTTAGCGGCTTTGTCGTAGGGGCCGGGGGCCGACACCGAGGCACCCGCCCCGCTGCCGCGCATGTACAGGGGCGTTTCGCGCACCACCAGCGGCTTGCTTGGGTCCTGGGTGAGCAGCTGGTGGTCGTTCACGAATTTCACCAGCACCGGAATTTGCTGCTTCACGGCTGCTACGAAACCTGCCTGGGTGGCGTGCTTTTCTGACAGTTTGCCAACGACTTGCTTGATGAGCGCCAGGGAGTCTGTAGGCATGGGCTGACCGGCAAAGTACTTGGGCCAGAGGCGTGCGGCGCGTTTGCCCATGTCATGGAGCAGCTCCTGGCGGTGCTGCTGGGCTTTTTGGTAAACTTCGTCGGCAGTGTAGCTCGCTTGAATGTCGTAGCTGAATTTTTGATCAAACAACGCTTTGCCCAAGCGGAAGCTGCGAAACTTGCCAGCCGTCAGTACTTCTTCCTTCAGGAAAGCTACGTAGGCAGTAATAGCCTGGCGCGTAGTCGAAATTCGGTCGCGCAGCTGTTGCTTTTCCCGCTCCGATAACCCAGACCTAGCTACTGAGTCGAGCAGCGGCTTGCCGAACACGTTTAGCCCGCCCTGATTCTGCAGGATAGCTAGCTCCGTGTGTTCTTTGGTGGGTTGCTTGATGTTTGTTTTGGCCGCTTCGTAATAGTCGGCCGCCCGCCAGATTTTAAAGGAAATGGAGCGCAGCCGTCGATCGAGCGGCTGGTAGCGGCCATTCAGGATTTCGGCCACCGACGAAGCGAGGTTGTAGTTGGCTGGGTTCCACTGCCAGTCGCGCAGCGTATCGGCGTACCAGCGAGCCCCGTTCAGGTAGTTCTCGATGAGGCGGTAGTCGGTCTGGTTGTTCACCGAGAGCTTTCCGGCCTCGATGCTCAGCAGCTGCTTGTGGGCCCGCACCTGAAAGGCAGAGTCCACTTGGCGCCGCCCGGCGTTGGGCACAACCAGCAACGAATCGTACTTGTGAAAGCCGGCGCCAGATGCCCACTCGGGGTTGTAGTACCAGAGCGAGTCGATGAAGCTAGGTTTGAAGCGCTCAAACACTGCGTCGGGCTGCATGTCGGCTTCAGCTTGCTTGCGGCTATCCGATTTGCCACCGCAGCCCGATAGAAAAGCCGCCGCGGCGAAGCTGGTGAGGATGAGTTTTGGGGCGGAAAAGTGGGGCATAGAAAAGTATAAAAACGGAGTCAGGGTAGATTGAACGCTAAACGGGCCTTGATCAGCCATGTTGGAGCAGCTTCGGACGATGGCTACGCGCAGAAGCCGCATGCAACCTAGGTTGCACAAGGCATTTGTCAGTTTTACGCACAGACGAGCTAATGGGTACCCTGCTACCCGTCAACGCTCCGCGAAGAACAAAACTGACCGCTCTGGCAACGGCAAAATTGCACATGCGCGGGCGTTTTAGCACTGGGCAAAGCTAGGTACTTTATTTCTCCACCAGCCTTCGCTACGCTGTGCAAACAAAATACTTACTTACAGCACGTTCCACTCACCCAACTATTCTTTGCCAATGAAGTTTATTTCCCGCTTAAGCCTGCTCGCCGGGCTGAGCCTAGCGTTACTTAACGAAGGGCGCGCCCAAACTCCCACTGTGCCGCCGGTACAGAAAGCCCCCATCATGAGTCGATGGGCTAAAAAGGTGACGCCCACCAACGTGTGGCGCGAGTACCCCCGCCCGCAAATGGTGCGCCCGCAGTGGCTGAGCCTAAATGGCCAGTGGGACTACGCCGTTACGCCCCAAACGGCTCCCACGCCCACGTCGTTCGACGGCCAGATTCTGGTGCCTTTCTGCCTGGAATCGACGCTATCGGGTGTGACCAAGCCGCTGCAAGCCGACCAGCGCCTCTGGTACCGGCGTCCGTTGCAGGTGCCGGCCGCCTGGCAGGGACAACGCGTGCTGCTGCACTTCGGCGCCGTCGACTACCAGTGCAGCCTGTGGGTAAACGGGGGGCTCGTTGGTGCCCACACCGGGGGCTCCGACCCATTCACGTTCGATATTACCAACTTCCTGAAGGCTGGCGGCAACAACGAGCTGCTGCTAGGCGTCACCGACCCCACCTCAACCGAAGAACAACCTCGCGGCAAGCAGTTAATGAACCCTAACGGCATCTGGTACACGCCCGTGTCGGGGATCTGGCAGACGGTGTGGGTGGAACCCGTGCCCGCGGCCGGTTACCTGGAGGAAGTCCGGCTAACGCCCGAAGTGGACTCCAGCCGCCTGCGGGTAGAAGCCCTCATGCATCATCCGACCGACGACTACACCACCGCCATCCGCCTCACCGCCTTCGATGGCAAGAAAACAGTGGCAACGACCTTGGTGCGCGCCGGGCAGGTGGCTTACCTCAACCTACCTAGCCCTAAGCTTTGGTCGCCAGAAAGCCCCTTCCTCTACGACCTAAAAACGGAGCTCGTCACGGTGCAGGACCCTTTCGGCAGCACGCCCCGCAACCAACGCCCCCGCAACGAGCGGGCCGTTGCCGCGGCCTTCGCTAAGGCGACCGTCACGGGGACGCCCACCGACGTGGTGACGGGCTACTTTGCCATGCGCAAGATTTCTATCGGGCCGGGGCCTATACCTGGCCAGCCGGTGCTGCTGCTCAACAACAAGTTCGTGTTCCAAAACGGCCCGCTCGACCAGGGCTGGTGGCCTGCTAGTCTGCTCACCCCGCCCTCCGACGAGGCCATGATTTTCGAGTTAGACTTCCTCAAGCAAGCGGGCTTCAACATGCTGCGCAAGCACATCAAAGTGGAGCCCGACCGCTACTACTACCATTGCGACCGGCTAGGGCTGTTGGTGTGGCAAGATATGCCTTCGGGCTTCTTCGATATACCGGCGCAAAATGAGCGCTCTGGGGCGGTGCAAGAGCCGCTCCGCCGCTCCGTGGCCAAGGAGCAATTCGAGCTAGAACTGCATCGCCTCGTCGACCGCCTTTACAACCACCCAAGCATCGTGACCTGGGTAGTGCACAACGAAGGGTGGGGTGAGTACGACAACCCCCGCCTCGCGGCGCAGGTGCAAGCCCTAGATCCTAGCCGGTTGGTGAATGCCGTGAGCGGCTGGAACGACCGAGGCGCGGGCCACTTCTACGACATCCATACCTACGAGCCGGAACCTAGGGTACCGCAGGCGCAATCTAACCGGGCCATCGTTATTGGTGAGTTTGGGGGTATCGGCTGGCCTATCGAAGGGCATCTCTGGAACCCATCTATGCGCAACTGGGGCTACCAAACCTACAAAGACGCCAAGGCCGTGGAAGAAGCTTACCAGAAGAAATACGCCAAGATTATAGAGTACTACCAAAAGAACGGCCTCTCGGCGTCCGTTTACACCCAAACGACTGATGTGGAAGGCGAAATCAACGGCCTACTGACCTACGATCGGGAAGTCATCAAGATTCCGGTGAAGACACTGCGCAAGATTCACGCGCCGCTGCTCAAGTAGTTCGGCACGCCCTGCAAGAGCAAATAGCTAGCCGGCCGGCTCTCACAAAAAAGCCACCTGAAACCTAGGTTTCAGGTGGCTTTTTTGTTCGCTTTCGCGCAACCAGAACGAAGAATAACTTCCTAGTAGCTCAAAAGTTGGCTTCGCTCCTGGCCTACTTGCCCACCACTTTATACAGCATGCCGACGCTGAGCTTATCGGTCGTTTGCATACCGTTCAGAATAGCTAGCTCTTGGTGGCGCTTGGCCGGAACACCGTTGGCTGTCAGCGCCTGGGCGAGTGTTTGTCCGGCTTTGGCAGTTTTGATACGGATTTTCTCTGATTGACGGTTAAGCTTGTTCGCGTCGGTGAGACGGGCGAAACCCTGGGCCACGCGCTGAAACTGGGTTCCGTACGTGTCTAGCGTGTTGGGGGCGCATAAGCCGATCAAGGCGTACAGCGTTTTGCCGTCCTGAATAACGTAGGACAGCGTGCTAGCCGTGATGCTTTGCTCTCCCGACTGGCTTTGCCCTACCTGGCTGCCTTGTATCACCACAGCCGGAAAACCGTTGACGGTGGTGCGCGACGCCTGCGGCGACTGCAGCTTCAGCTGCTCCGCTAGGCTCTGGGCCGCAGCATCTAGGGTGGTATTGCCAGCGGTGGTCAGAATCTGCACGGCCTTGCCGTTGGGCTCCGCCATTTGAAACTGGCTAGGCGAGTTCTGCGTCTTCCAGCCGCTGGGCACCGGAAACTGGAATTTCAGGTCGGGGTGGTAGAACACGTTGCCTTCCACGAAGCCCTGGCGCGGGTCCTCGCCATACGGCAGCCCTTCTAGCATGCGCAGGTAAGAGTCTCGTTTAACAGTGAGGGCACGCCCCCCTGCTTGCTGCTTCGCCGCGGCGGCTAACTGCTTCACCGTGGCATAGCGGTCGGCGGAGTTGGGGTGCGAAGACAGGAAATCCGGCACGGCCTCGGCGCCAGTGGCCGCCTGTTCCCGTTGCAAGGTCTGGAAGAAGTCGGCCATGTAGCTAGCGTCGTAGCCGATCTTGGTGCTGTAGGCCACCCCTAGCTTGTCTGACTCCCGCTCGTCGTCGCGGCCGTATTTGAGGAACAACAGCCCCATGCCCTGCGACAACGGCTGCGCTAGCTGCGCCACGCGGCTCGAAAAGATGGAACCCAACAGCAGTGCCCCGGTGGCCAGCGTGGAGCGCGTTTGCTGCTTCTGCCCATGCTTGGCCGTGATGTGGCCAATTTCATGCCCGAGCACTCCGGCAAACTGCGCCTCGTTGTTGAAGTGCGCCATAATCCCGCGGGTGAAATACACGTTGCCATCGGGTGCGGCAAACGCGTTGATGATGGGCGAATCGACGATGGTGAAGTTGTAGCCGTAGGTGGCGCGGTTCGAAATGGCCGCCATCTGCTGGCCCTTCACGTCGATGAATTTCTGCAACCGCTCATTATTGAGCAGGCCAAATTGCGCAATCACCTCCGGATCGGCTTGCTTGACTTGTTGAGGCGCTCGAAACGCGGTGGTGCCAGCTAGCGGCAGCAGCAAACCTAGGGTTGCCGTGCGGGCGTGGCGCTTGAAAAAGAAGAACGGATTCATGGCAAATGGAGAGAGTGGGTGGAAAAACAGAACAATCGCGCCTATTTTAGTGCGGTAAGCACAAGCCGCTGCTGTATGCCAGGCGAAATTTGTACCAGACGCAGCAAAAGTAGGACGATGACCGGTTATTAGGGAAATACTACGTAACCCGGTCACAAGTTACCCTAGGCTGAAAGCAGCTAGCAAGCGCCCTAAGAGCCTAGGTAGTTCTCAGCTACTGCCCAATGCATCAGCTTCAGGCTTGCCGCGACTTTTTGCTTCTTATTTTTACTGCATGAGCCGATTGCCTCTTCTTTTCTCCTTCGCCCTACTCGCTTGCTCCCAGCCATCTGCCGACCAGCCCGCTACGGCTAGCAACCTTCCGAGCGCGGCCCCAGTGGCCGTCGTGCAGGCTTTCACCACCTTTCCCGAAACCTTCGAGGCCGGCAGCAAAGGCGCCTACGCCGAGGGCGATGAGACCCTAGGGTCAGGGTCTTGGCACTTCACGGAAGCCCTGATCGGTACCTCCGGCCAAGACCATAAGCGCGGCGACCACGCTGCCCGCCTCCGCGAGCGAGGTCGCCTGCGCATGAATTTCGATGCGCCGCGCGGTGTGCGCACCATCCGCGTCAGCAGCGCCAGCTACGGCGACGATGCCCCCAGTACCTGGGAGCTGTGGGCTAGCACCGACGGTGGCCGCCGCTATGCGCGTCTCGGGCAGCCGGTGCGTACCAGTGGCACCCGCCTCACCATCACTACTTTCGCGGCGCCCGCCACAGGCTTACTCCGCCTCGAAATCCGAAAAACGGATACGGGCAAAGGTCGCCTGAACATCGATGACATTGGCTTGGATGCTTCCGGCGGTGTGCTCCCTGGCGTTGCCCCTCGGTCGAATGCCACGGCACCTAGACCCGCCCCAACTAGCACGCGCCAAGCAACGGCCATTGTAACCACGCGGGATGATAATATGGCTCTGGGCAACCCCAGCGGCGCCACCAGCGACCCAGCCAATGCCACCAACTACCTGCTCGTGCATCCACAATTTACAGCTGGCTACAACGCCAACCGTGGCACGCCCACCTGGGTGAGCTGGCACCTAAACCGAGCCTGGATGGGCTCGGCGCCGCGCCAAGACGACTTTCGCCCCGATCCGGCTCTGCCCCGTGGCTTCTATCAAGTCACGCCGCGCAGCTACTCCGGTTCGGGCTTCGATAAAGGCCACAATTGCCCCAGCGCCGACCGCACCGCCGACCTCGACGACAACTCGGCCACGTTCCTGATGACGAATATGATTCCGCAGGCGCCTAACAACAACCAGCGCACGTGGTCGGGACTGGAGGAATACGGGCGTCAGCTGGTGGGTGAAGGCAACGAAATCTACATCATGATGGGCTGCTACGGCAAAGGTGGCACCGGGACCAACGGCCTAGCTACCGCCCTCGACAACGGCCACGTAACCGTGCCTAAGCGCGTGTGGAAAGTACTGGTGGTGCTCCCCGAAGGCAGCAACGACTTACAACGCATTGCCGCCGGCCAGGCCCGCATCATCGCCGTGGATACTCCCAACGACAACAGCATTAGTCCCGAATGGCGCCAGTATCGCGTATCCGTCGATGCCATTGAAGCGGCTACGGGCCTTGATTTATTGAGCAAACTATCGCCCGACGCGCAAACGCGCTTGCAAGCTAGCATCGACAACAAATAATAAGTTGAATACGCTGCATCCTCCTCGGTAACGTAGCACCGCCTAGCCCTATACAAAGAGCCTCAGTGGGACAACATGGCCATGTTGTCCCACTGAGGCTCGGTATTTTACGCCTTTCGCTTTAGTGGTTATTGCACCTTCTTTTGCCCGAAGAAATTGCCGGGGTTCCAAGTTGGGCGCGCAGGATTCTGGGCAATTTGGTAGCCAATCAGGAAGTTCAGCTGCGCGTACTTCTTACCGGCTTCAAAGTCAAACACGCCGTTGATGTCGTCTTGGGGCTTGTGATAGTACTTAGCACGCCACTGCTGCACAGTTTGGCTGAGGTTGTTCTGTCCGTCGGCGGTTTTGTTGCCATACTTGATGTGCAACGCTGGAATGCCCTGCGCCACGAAGCTGTATTGGTCGCTACGGATGAAGCGGTTCTGATCGGGCTCCGGGTCGGGCTCCACCGTCAGACCTAGGTAGTTAGTGGCACTCATCACCTGCGTTTGCAGCGAGGAATTCTCCGCCCCCAGCGCCACCACCGACAGTAGCGGCGCGATGATGGTAGGCATGTCGGTGTTTACGTCGGCCACAATCTGTGCCTTCGGCACGGTCGGATACTTGGCGAAGTAACCAGAGCCCATCAGGCCCATTTCTTCCCCCGTCACCAGCACCAGCAGCACCGAACGCTTTGGCTTTTCTTTTAGGCGCGAATACACTTTCCCGATTTCTAACACGCTTGCAACGCCTGAAGCGTTATCGTGGGCCCCGTTATAGAGCGAGTCGCCTTCTACCGGCGTGCTGATGCCAAGGTGGTCGAGGTGGGCGCTGTGCACCACATATTCATTTTTTAGCTTGGCATCGGTGCCCGGAATCTTGCCCACTACGTTGTAGCTGTCCACATCCTTATAGGTAGAGCGAAACTGCGCCGCCAAGTTGCCGGTCAGGGGCTGCGACAGGGGCTGGTCGGTGCGCAATGAAGCGAGCACCCGCCCAGTATCAGCGGCTGCTCCCACAAACAAATTCTGAAGCGTGGCAGCATTCACGGTACCGAGCATTCGGATCTGCTTGTTGGCAAAGCTGCGGGACACGGCCACTTTCCCATCTGGCCCTAGCACACTAATTACCCCTTTCGGCTGCGGGACCAACTTAGCATTAGGCTTGGTGCTTGCCACAAGCACCCCAACCGCGCCGTGCCGGGCGGCCGTTTGCATAACCGTCAGCAGGTCTTCGTTGTAGAGGGCCACCGTAGAAGGAAACTTCTTGGGTGCTCCCCGCACAATTACTACCACCTTGCCTTTGGCGTCGAGACCCTTGTAGTCATCATATCCTAGCTCGGGTGTGCTGATGCCATACCCCGCAAACACGAGCGGCGCTTGCACGCTCACTTGCGCTTCCTCGGGGTTAGGGTAGAATAGAAAATCCTGGCCGTAGGTCAACGTAGGTGCTTGCCCTTGCTTGGCTTGTACCGCTAGCGTGGCGCCGGGGGCGGTAAAGGCACGCCGTAGCCGCACTTTCTGCACGTAGGTTCCATTCTCTCCGGCGGGCTGGGCACCTAGCTTTTTAAGTTGATCGGTGACGTAGTCTACGGCCATCTGGTAGCCGGGCGTGCCGGGCAAGCGGCCTTTTAGCTTATCGTCAGCTAGGTATTGAATATGCGCCTTGATGTCCAGGGGCTGCACTTGAGCCAGGGCATCAGCAACTGGTTTGGGCACCGTAAGGCTTTGGGCCCCGGCTTGCTGTGCTACGGCCAAGCTCCCAAGAATAACTAGAAAGGGTTTGAGGTTCATATGTTGAAGCTACGCAAACAGAAGAAGGGCGAAAACTACGAAAGTAGTTTGTTACACCACTACTAACCGAAGTTCACCTAGCTTGGCTGCATAGTATACCGCCATCCGTGCGCGCCGCTTACTTTCACTCAGCCTCCAGCGCCGGTCGTAGTATTTGGTGGTGCGTCACCGTCCCAAGCAAGTTTGCATTTCGCAGATAAACAGGAGAATGACGCTGCTGAACCATGGTGCTATCGTTGAGCCTAGCCGTGCCTGCTTTAGCACGGGCCGCAGCATGAGTCAGCGAGCTAGGTACACGTTTAGTGCGAGCCGCTTGTTGGTCAGCACTATCATGGCCAGAGTAAATGAAAAGCACGACCATAATCAGAAGCACAGGCAAGGGCAGCGTGTTCATAGCAAACAGGATATAGGGGACGGGTGGATAATGGGGCCGGAAGTGCCAATTCACTGCTTTGGCTTGTGAAGCCCTAGCTAGCCAGCAAGGGGACGCACAACGAGCAGAAACAGCCAGCGCCACAAGACTCAACAAATATATAGCGCCTTGACAGTCAAGTAGAAATACGCCGCATCACATATCCATGTGACTGAAAACAACTTTATTGTACTAATAACATTGCCTGTCCGGCAGCGCTCTAGCTTAGTGAACGTATTCGTGAACGTCGACTTAACGTTGAAAAGCCCTGGCAGCACAGCTTCACGATCGGTGAAGCTGTGCTGCCAGGGCTTTTTGTAGCTAGAAGTATGGTCGAGCCTAGGTTTCCGTCAATACGGTTTTGAAGCCGGCGAGCTTGCCTTCCGACGTTTTGCCTAGCGCATACACCTGTACTTGGGGGCCGGTCCCGAGCCGATACACGGTCGTGTCTTCTAGCTCTTGCTTCATGTACATTTGCAAGGCTTTGAAGCGGTTAGCTAGGTCTACGTCGTTTAGCACACCCTTGTCGGCGGTGTGGTTACGCAGAAAGTACGTTAGCTCTTGAGTTTCTACTTTGGTATCGGCGGGTTGCCCTAGCATTTGCAATAATGCCGCGTTGGTCAGTTCCCCGGCGGGTGCGTCGTAGCTCACAGGCGAAAGCGGCGCATCTGATTCGCTCACGTAGTACAAGCCAGCCACCAACTGACTAAGCTGCCCTCCCGTCGACTCGCCGGGGCCAGTGGTAGCGGCTTTTTCGCGCACCGCTTTGGTTTCTTCTGCTTTCGTGGCCAATGCCGGATCGGCCGCCGCACCGCGGGGTTCTGACCTAGGTACCTTCGCCATGATGGCGGCGGCTAGCTCTTGCATCCGTTCCTCGGGCACCTTGATCTTGGGGTTAGCAAAGTTCATGTCCGACACCTTGTTCATGGGAATAAGGTGAATGTGGGCGTGAGGAACTTCCAAGCCAATAACGGCTACGCCAATGCGCTTGCACGGCACGGCAGCCCGCACTCCCTGCGCCACGCGTTGGGCGAAGAGGTTTAGGTCGGCTAGCTCCTGGGGCGGCATATCGAAGATGTAGTCAACTTCGCGCTTCGGAATAACAAGTGTGTGTCCCTCAACCAGCGGAGTGATATCCAGAAAAGCGAGGTGGTGCTCGTCTTCGGCAACCTTATAAGCGGGCAATTCGCCGCTCACGATGCGAGAAAAGATGGATGGCATAAAGTAGTGACTGAATAACGGAGTGACTGAGTGGAGCTATCTGAGCAGACTGCTCAAAACTTTGCTTGCTGCTCCAAGGTACGCGGCAAAAAGAAAAAGGGCGAAGCCGCTGGCTTCGCCCTTCCACAATTGCTTAGTTACCCAGCGGCTCCGTTGCTATCCGTTCGGTCACTTGGCTACGCAGCCACTCTTTAGCGGCTGATTTCCAAGATTTCGAACTGGAGCTTGCCAGCGGGCACGGTGATTTCGGCCACATCGCCTACCGACTTGCCCAGTAAGCCTTTGCCAATGGGCGACTTCACCGAGATCTTGCCGGTAGCGAGGTTCGCTTCTTCCTCGGCCACCAGGGTGTAATCGAGTACAGCGTTATTCTTTAGGTTTTTCAGCTTCACTTTGCTCATAATCAAAGCTTTGCTGGTATCCATGTTTGTATCGTCAATAACGCGGGCATTGCCAAGGACTTCTTCTAGCTTGGCAATTTTCAGCTCCAAATGCCCTTGGGCATCTTTGGCAGCATCGTATTCGGCATTCTCACTCAGGTCGCCTTTATCGCGGGCATCGGCCAACTGCCGGGCTACATCGGCCCGACCCCGAATCTTGAGGTCCTGCAACTCATCTTTCAGTTTTTGCAGTCCTTCGGGAGTGTAATAATTAATAGTAGCCATGTTGGAGGGTGGTAAGCTAAAAAACAAGGAGAACGGTCGGCCAAGCCAACCGTTCTCCGAACAGGTTTGAGACAAATATACGTAATCCGCGTAAACTTTCGACTATCCGTTACCGGGGTCTTGCGCCAGAAAAGCGGCTATTTTGCGGGTAAGCACCTCATTAATGCGATGATACGATTGATGCGTCCAGCCGCCAATATGCGGGGATAAAATGACGTTATCGGCGTTTTTCAAGAAGTCGAACCTAGCTTGCTGCGTAGGCGTGAGGGTGGCTAGTTTTTCGTTTTCGAGTACGTCGAGCGCGGCGCCACGCACCTGCCCGCTTTGCAGCGCCTCAACCAGTCCGGCGTGGTCGAGCACTTCGCCGCGGGCCGTATTCAGCAGCCAGATGGCGTTACGAAAAGCCCCTAGCACCTCCTTGTTTATATAGTGATGATTGGCCGCGGAGTAAGGAAAATGCAGACTTACCACATCGGCGCGGGCTTGTAGCTCCGCCAAGGACACCAAGGTAGCATACTGATCAGCGGCAACGGTCGGGTCGATGTCATACGCCAGCACCGTGCAGCCGAACGCGGAGAGCCGACGGGCGAAGGATCGGCCCATATGGCCATAGCCAATGAGGCCTACCACTTTGCCCCCTAGCTCTTCACCCCGGTTTGCCTCGCGACGCCATACGCCTTGCCGGACTTCCTTATCGGCCCGCACTACGTTACGAAACAAACTCAGCAACAATCCAATAGCAAACTCACCCACAGCGTCGCGGTTGCCTTCGGGAGCGTTGAGTAAGGTCACGCCGGCCGCGGCCAAGGCCTCTTCGTCAATGTTATCGACGCCCGCACCGGCCCTAGCCACGTAGCGCAGGTGGGGCCCGTGCGCGAGCAAATCAGCGGTAATACGCAGCTTGCTCCGCACCATTAGTCCATCGTAGGGGTGATCCGCCAAAGCAGCGGGTACTTCAGCCGCTTTCAAATCGGGGCGAAAATGAAGCTGCACGCCAATTTCCTGCAACATGGGTGGCAGCGAAGGATGCATTTCATCAATGCAAAGGCAGAGAGACATGGGTTCAGTCACCAATTAACAGTTCTCAATTATCAATCTATGGAAGCAGTATCTGGTAGCAGTTACTGCTCTTGCCGGTGTTTACTGACCAGCTGCGTAAGCCCGACAAATTCTGGCACCCCTAGCTGCTCGGCGCGCTTATCGAAAATCGGGTCAGCGGTTGCTTCTGCGGGTAGGCCAAACGGCTTCAAGGCATTGCGCAGCGTTTTACGACGGGTCTGGAAGGCCTGCTTTACCACTTGGAAAAACAATTTCTCGTCGCAGTCAAGCTTTTCGGTGTCGTTGCGCGTCAGCCGAATCACAGCCGATTGCACCTTAGGCGGCGGGATGAACACGTGCGGCGGCACCGTGAACAACATTTCAATTGTATAATATGCTTGCAGCAGCACGCTTGTGATGCCATAAACTTTCGAACCGGGCGGCTCCGCCATACGGTCAGCTACCTCTTTTTGCAACATGCCCACCACCTCGCGCACTTGCTGGCGGTGATTGAGCACCTGAAAGAATATTTGGGTGCTGATGTTGTACGGAAAGTTGCCGATGATGCTCAGCGGCTTATCTGGAAACAGTTGACCTAGGTCTTGCCGCAAAAAGTCGGCGGAGATGATACGCCCGTGCAGGGAAGGAAAGTGCTGCTCCAGATATGCTACCGACTCGCGGTCAATTTCAATGACAGTAGTTTGATACTCGGCGTGTTGAAGTAAGTTGCCCGTGAGCACACCCATGCCCGGACCGATTTCTAGCACTTCCGTTACCCCGTCGGGCAGGCGCAACGCCTCCACAATCCGCTGAGCAATAGTAGGTTCAGCTAAAAAGTGCTGACCTAGGTGTTTTTTAGGGCTAACGTGATCCATAGTCATTTAAGTGGTGCGTAGGGGTAGCGAGTAGTGAGTCTCACGACATGAACAGGAAGTACTTAGGAAGCGGAATTTTGTGGTCAGGCAGCCCTGACCTACTCAGAACTGCGTCGCGCTGCTCCGTACTCCGTACGCACTACTCGTTTATATCTCTTAAAAGACGGCTACCTTGCGGCCCAAAGATACGTTTGGCGCGGCCGATTTTGACTTGTGGTCGTTTGCCTTCCCTCTGTGTCGCTTTTTTAGCCCTCCTGTCCATGCCTCTTCATCTCTCCTACGCTGCTGATTTGCCCCAAGGCGCTAGCACTGTCTTTGTCCTGCCTGCTGGCACCAAGGAGTTGCCCGCCGACTTAACGGATTTGCCCGAAGCTGCCCGTCAGTATGTGCACGAGCAACTGGTAGCAGATGCGAAACTCATCACAGTAAACCACTTTTCGCACCAGCATTACTTTGTGGTAGCTGCAACGAAGCCCACGCCGCACCTAGCCGTGGAAGAGTTGCGCAAAAGTGGACATCACCTACACGGCTTGGTAAAAGCCGCCAAATTACAAGAGCTATACATCCGAGACCTCACGGCCGAGGGCACTGGTGCGCTGCCTCTGGCCGAAGGTATTTACTTGACAGCCTACCAGTTTGAAGGCTACCGAACCGATGAGAAGAGCCTAGCCCCCGCTAGCCTCACGCGTGTTGTTTTGACCGGCTCTACCGTTTCGGCGGAGCAAGTGCAAGAGTTAGAAGGCCTGCTTCTGGGTGTTTGCTTAGCCCGCGACTTAGTGAATGAGCCGCTCAACAAGCTCAATGCAACGCAGTTCGCTGAACGCATGGCCGCCGCCGGCGACGAAGCCGGTTACCGCACCGAAATCCTCGACATGATGCACATCGAGGCGCTGCGCATGGGCGGATTGCTGGCCGTGAACCTAGGTAGCCCCGAGCCGCCCACCTTCACTATCATGGAGTGGAAGCCTGAAAACGCACGCAACACCAAGCCATATGTGCTGGTCGGCAAGGGCGTCGTATTCGACACGGGTGGCTTGAGTCTGAAGCCTACACCGGGCTCTATGGACCTGATGAAGTGCGACATGGCGGGCGGTGCAGCCGTCACGGGTGTGCTCTACGCCCTGGCCAAAAACCAGATACCCGTGCACGTTATTGGCCTAGTGCCCGCTACCGACAACCGTCCCGGCGGGAACGCCTTCGTGCCCGGCGACGTGCTGACGATGTACAACGGCCTCACCGTAGAAGTGCTCAACACCGACGCCGAGGGACGCCTGCTCCTCGCCGACGCGCTAGCTTTTGCCCGCAAATACAACCCGGAAATGGTGGTTGACATTGCCACGCTCACCGGCGCCGCCGCTCGCGCGATCGGGAAAGAAGGCATTGTAGCCATGGGCACCGCAGGCGAAGAACGCCTGCACCAACTCAAACAAGCTGGCCACCGCGTGCATGAACGTGTTGTGGAGTTTCCGCTCTGGGATGAGTACGCCGAACACATCAAATCTGACATTGCCGACATTGCCAACCTAGGTAAAGTCGATGCGGGCGCCATCTCCGCCGGTAAGTTTTTGGAGCGCTTTATCGACGACTATCCGTGGGTACACCTCGACATTGCCGGCCCGGCGTTCCTTACCGCCCCCGATAGCTACCGCGGGAAAGGAGGCACTGGGACAACCGTACGGCTACTGTATGACTTTTTAAAAAGCCAAGCGTAAAGCTAGCTAACAGTGTGTCAGTGCTATTGCACACTATCATCTCTTTGACTTCACTCACATTTTCATGACCAACCTGCCCCGCCTAGGTATTTCGGTCGGCGACCTCGCCGGCATCGGGCCGGAGATTATCTATAAAACCTTCCTCGATAACCGACTGCTTAAATACTGCACGCCCGTGGTGTACGGCACAGCCACTGTGCTTTTCGACGATTTTCCCGTTGAAAAGCAGGCTACCCCGCTCACGTTCCGCCAAGTGCGCTCGGCCGCCGACATCGACCCAGGTAAGCTCAACGCCGTCACGTGCTGGGAGGAAGACTTTGTGCTAACGCCTGGGCAACCTACTGAGGCTTCGGGTCGTGCGGCGCGGCTGTCGCTTCTGGCTGCTTGCCGCGACCTGAAAGAAGGGTTGCTTGATGGGCTTATTACTGCCCCCATCAGTAAGGAAAATACCCAAGCCGATGACTTTCGCTACCCCGGCCACACGGAGTTTCTGACCAGCTTCTTCGGTGCGCCCGAAAGCCTGATGCTATTGGCAAGCGAAGAGTTGCGGGTAGCGACGGTCACGGGCCACGTAGCGCTAAAAGATGTCCCTGGTAAGATTACCAAAGAGCTACTCACCACGAAACTGCGCATCTTGCTTAGCTCATTGAAGCAGGACTTTGGTTTTGATAAGCCCCGCGTTGCAGTCCTAGGCCTCAATCCGCACGCCGGGGAGAATGGCTTGCTCGGGACGGAGGAAAACGACATTGTAACTCCCGTTATTCAAGAGTTTTTGGCGAACGGGCACCTCGTGTACGGTCCTTTTCCGGCTGATGGGTATTTTGGCACCGGCCAGTTCCGCGGCTTCGATGCTACATTGTCTTTGTACCACGACCAAGGCTTGATTCCTTTCAAAACTATTGCGTTTGAGCGGGGCGTCAACTTTACGGCTGGTTTGCCTATCGTTCGTACTTCCCCCGACCATGGTACTGCCTACGGGTTGGCTGGCAAGTTTGCGGCCGACCCCACGTCGTTCCGTGAAGCTTTATACTTAGCCTGCGACTTAGTACGCAAGCGAGCCAGCCAACTCGCCGACAAACGTTAACCACCCTAGCTTTAGCCAAACTGCCCAGCGCCTTTCCTAGGTAGCTGGGCATGTTCGTTTTCACGCAGCATTTAATTAACTCTTAGGCGTAATTTTCTTTTCAAAAACGAAATTTATTTTCTTTAGAAAACATTCTTTTACACCTTTGCAGCCCTTTGCACTTCTTAAGCATTCTATCTGCTCTGTTTTCTTCTCGCTATGAGCATCAATACTCCGCAGCAATACAAAGAAGCGCTTCGTCAGCTCGATCTGCTGACAAATAGCACAGCCGCGGCCGATAAAGAAAATTCAGCAACCATAACCCAGCTTACGACGGCGATAGAAACGTATGAGGAACGGTTACATTTAACGCTTCTCCCGACTTTGCCGACCACCTTAGTCGATATGATAGAGTTGAAACGGCAGCAACTCCGCCTTAAACAGAAAGACTTAGCTCAACTGCTAGAGGTGCCAGCCGGTCGGCTCTCCCAGATCCTCAACGGCAAGCGCCGCATCACGCTTGACCTCGCAAAAAAGCTTTATGAACGATTGGGGATTAGTCCCGAGTTTATTCTTAAAAAGGCCTAGGTTGCCGGTATTCTACCTTACGTTTTCATAAAACGGGGAAATCTTTCTACTTTTGCCCCCTATTACAAATTCCCACCGTGAAAAAGGATCCACAATATGATTTGGCGATTGCCAAGCTAGCTATCAAAACGCACCACTTTGCGTTTGAGCTAGGTCCGGATTTCTTTGCGCAATTTGATCAGAGCCTGATTCAGGATGGGCACCTTCACGCCGATGTGGACCTCACCAAAACGGAGCTTTTGCTAACGTTGGACTTTCACATCACAGGCACCATCCGCTTGATTTGCGACCGGAGCTTAGATGAGTTCGACCAGCCCATCGACGTGCAACACCAACTTCTGGTACGCTTCGGTGATCGGGAGATAGAACTTGATGATGACGTGCTCCAAATCACGCCTGACACGCAGGTCTTGCCCATTGCTCAGCATCTTTTTGACTACATCGGGCTAGCTATTCCGATGAAAAAGCTGCACCCACGCTTCCAGAACGAGCCCGATGAGAACCCCGAGGCGGATGCCAAGCTCATCTTCACCACCAAAGCTAGTGATGATGACGACGAGGAATCTACCGACCCTCGGTGGGATGCGCTCCGAAACCTGAACTAGGCGCAGCATAATCTGACTTTAAAATTTCAAACTCAACCTTCTATAATTTTCACTCATGGCTCATCCTAAGCGCCGCCAGTCCTCGACCCGCCGCGACAAGCGTCGCACCCACGACAAACTAACTCCGAAAGCAGTTACTATTTGCCCCAATACGGGTGAATTGCACCTGCGTCATAAGGCTTACGTAGTGGACGGCGACCTATACCATAACGGCAAAGTAGCAGTTAAAAACTTCGCTCCTGTTGCCGCGGCTGCTCCCTCTACCGACGAGGAGTAACCTCCCTTTTGCCGATCTTAATCGGCTTGCCTTCCCGACTACGTACCCCTTGATTCCTCGTACATGAAGATTGCCCTGGACGCAATGGGTGGCGATTTCGCCCCCCAGGCTGCTGTCGATGGCGCTGTGTTGGCAGCTGAGAAGCTAGCTGATTCAGCTCAGATTGTGCTTATTGGCCAAGAATCAGCCGTGCGCCCCCTACTCGAAAAGTATGGGGCGGCGGCTGAAAGCCTGCTCCTCGTTTCTGCCAGTCAGGTAATTGAAATGGGTGAGCATCCGGCCAAAGCCTACCAGCAAAAACAGGATTCCAGCATTGCCGTTGGTTACCGCATGTTGCACGCCGGTGAAGTGGAAGCTTTCTGCTCGGCTGGTAATACGGGCGCCATGCTTGTAGGCGCCATGTTCAGCGTAAAGCCTGTACCCGGTGTACTGCGCCCAGCCATTGCGAACTTTGTTCCGAAACTTGCGGGCGGTTATGGCATCCTCCTCGATGTAGGCGCCAACGCCGAATGCAAACCCGAAATGCTAGAACAGTTCGGAGAACTTGGTTCGCTGTATGCGCAATACGTATTAGGTATTGAGAAGCCAACAGTGGGCCTCATGAACCTAGGTGAGGAAGAAGGCAAGGGAACTGCCATTGCACAAGCTGCTCATCAGTTGTTAAAAGTGAACCCTCACATTCACTTTTTTGGCAACCTTGAGGGGCGTGACTTGTTTAATGCCAAGGCCGACGTTATTGTTTGCGACGGCTATACGGGCAATGTGATCCTGAAAATGGCAGAGTCGATCTACGACATTCTAGCTGAAAAGCAGATGCATGATCCGTTTTTCGACAAATTCAATTACGAAGCTATCGGAGGTAGTCCTATCCTAGGTATTAATGATAATGCCATTATTGGACACGGCGTAAGCACACCAGAGGCTATTTGCAACATGTTGTTGCAAGGCTATCAGATGGCTAAATCCGGTATTGCGGATCAGATTAAATCTACTTTCAAGTCCTGAGTCTGGTAGCAATCTTTCTACCGACAAGCTGCTTTTGCGCCCCCAATGAAAATTACCGCCGCCATTACTGGGGTGGGCGCCTACGTGCCCGATTACATCCTCACTAATAAAGAGCTCGAAACCTTAGTAGATACTACTGACGAGTGGATTGTTAGTCGAACCGGTATTGAGGAACGACACATCCTAAAGGGTGAGGATCAGGGCACTTCTGTGATGGGGATTAAAGCGGTACAACAGTTGCTGGCGAAGACTGGTACACGCCCCGAAGAAATAGACTTGGTCATTTGCGCGACAACTACGCCTGACTTAGTGTTTCCGGCCACCGCTAACATCATTTCGGCTGCCGTAGGCATCAACAATGCCTTCAGCTTCGATATGCAAGCTGCGTGTTCCGGCTTCATCTTCGCGCTTACTACAGGTGCTCAGTTTATTCAAACGGGTGCTTACAAGAAAGTAATTGTCATCGGTGCCGACAAGATGTCGAGCATCATTGATTACACTGATCGAGCCACTTGCATTATCTTCGGAGATGGTGCCGGCGCCGTATTGCTGGAGCCAAGCACGGAAGGCTTAGGTCTGCAAGACCAAGTACTGTGCTCTGATGGTCATGGCGAGCCTTATTTGCACCAAAAGGCCGGGGGCAGCCGCCGTCCGCCATCGGCTGAGACGGTTGCTAAGCGTGAGCATTATGTGCACCAAGAAGGTGCTACAGTGTTCAAATTTGCCGTAAAAAACATGGCAGATGTAGCGGCTCAGGTCATGGAACGCAATCATCTGACGGCTGATGACGTGGCGTGGCTAGTACCGCACCAAGCAAACAAGCGTATTATCGACGCGACGGCTCACCGCATGGGCGTAGGTGAAGAAAAGGTAATGCTTAACATTCATCGTTATGGCAACACCACCAACGGCACCATTCCGCTGTGCCTCGCTGATTACGAAACCAAATTGCATAAAGGCGACAACCTCATCATTGCGGCCTTTGGCGGCGGGTTTACGTGGGGTGCGTTGTACCTAAAATGGGCTTACGACCCGAAACCTGACCCGCAGTTCGCTTAACTAATGGGCTGAACGCGGAAAACCTCTATACTTGCACTCCCGTTGTGCCGCCCCGCCATCTTACGGGACGGCACTTCTTTTTTGATTTTGACTGGTGAATGGTGAATTGATGGAGTTCTGATTCCTACCTATTCAGCTTTCAGGCTCTGATTCAAAACTCAACACCTAAAATTCAATACTATACAGATGGCAACCACCGCAGATTTCAAAAACGGCCTCTGCCTCGAGTACAACGGCGACTTGTACATCATCACCGAATTTCAGCACGTGAAGCCAGGAAAAGGTCCTGCGTTTGTACGTACCAAGCTGCGCAACATCAAGACGGGTAAAGTCATTGACAACACCTTCAACGCGGGCGTAAAAGTAACGACGGCGCGGGTGGAGCAGCGGCCTCACCAGTTCTTGTATAAGGATGAATACGGCTATAACTTCATGAACAATGCGGACTTCGAGCAAGTAACGCTGCCTGAGTCGATGGTGCCATTTCACGATTTGTTGAAGGACGGCCAGGAAGTTACCATCTTGTTCCACGCCGAAACGGAACAGCCTCTCACCGCTGAACTGCCGCCTTTCGTAGAACTCATGGTGACGTACACGGAGCCTGGTCTGCGCGGTGATACGGCAACGAACACCCTTAAGCCCGCAACAGTAGAAACCGGAGCGCGTATTCAAGTGCCCTTATTCATCGAGCAAGACACAAAAATCCGCGTCGATACGCGCGACTATTCTTATGTCGAACGAGTCAAGTAATTCCCCGCAGAAGCAGCCTGCTATGAAAGCAAAAGAACTCCAAGAGTTGATCGACTTCATCGCCAAGTCGGGTCTGAACAAAGTCAACATCGAAACCGAGGAGTTTAAGATCTCGGTGCAGCGTGAGCCTAGCTATAAGCCGGTGATCAGCTCGACGCCGGCTCCTGCAGCACCCGCGCAGGCCGCTCCTGTTGCCGCAACCCCAGCGGCTAGCCCAGTCCCAGCCGCTACACCGGCTGCCGCACCAGCAGCTGCCCCAAGCAGCAACTACGTGCCACTGAAATCGCCTATGATCGGTACGTTCTACCGCGCGGCCACCCCCGACAGCCCCGCTCTAGTAAACGTAGGCGATTTAGTAGAGCAAGGCCAAGTGATATGTATCATCGAAGCCATGAAGCTGTTCAACGAAATTGAAGCTGAAACTTCGGGACGGGTAGTGAAGGTGATGGTTGAAAACGCCACTCCGGTCGAGTACGACCAGCCGCTGTTCCTGATTGAGCCAATGTAATTTTCAGAGCTTAGAACGGAGAGCTTAGAACGGAGACCTAGGTGGTACACTACCTTTTGTTTCCGTTCTAAGCTCTCCGTTCTCACATCTAGATCAAAGACCCATGTTCAAGAAAATATTAGTTGCCAACCGGGGTGAAATTGCGTTGCGCATCATTCGCACCTGCAAGGAAATGGGCATCAAAACGGTGGCTGTGTATTCGACCGCTGACAAGGAAAGTCTACACGTGCGTTTTGCCGACGAAGCCGTGTGTATTGGTCCCCCAGCCTCGGCGCAATCCTACCTGAACATCCCTAGCTTAATCGCCGCCGCCGAAATCACCAACGCCGATGCTATTCACCCCGGCTATGGCTTCTTGAGTGAAAACGCGGAGTTTTCGCGCGTTTGCCAGGAGAATGGCATCAAGTTTATCGGTGCTACGCCCGAGATGATCAACTCCATGGGTGATAAGGCTTCGGCCAAGGCAACCATGAAGAAGGCTGGTGTGCCAACTATTCCCGGCTCCGATGGCCTATTAGATTCGATTGCCGAAGGCCTGAAGGTAGCACACAAAGTAAAGTACCCCGTCATTTTGAAAGCAACGGCTGGAGGTGGCGGCCGGGGCATGCGCATTGTGCGCAACGACGACGAGTTTGAAAAAGCTTGGAATAGCGCCCGTACCGAAGCACAAGCTGCTTTTGGCAACGACGGTATCTACCTGGAGAAGTATGTAGAGGAGCCTCACCACATCGAGATCCAACTTGTAGGCGATCAGTACGGCCGGGCCGCTCACCTTTCGGAACGCGACTGCTCTATTCAGCGCCGTCACCAGAAGCTTGTGGAGGAAACCCCCTCTCCTTTCATGACCGACAAGCTTCGCGAGAAGATGGGCAAAGCAGCAGTAGCTGGCGCCAAAGCCATCAGCTACGAAGGCGTAGGCACCATTGAGTTCTTGGTCGACAAAAACCGCGACTTCTACTTCATGGAAATGAACACCCGTATTCAGGTGGAGCACCCAATTACGGAAGAAGTTGTGAACTATGACCTCATCAAAGAGCAAATCAAAGTAGCCGCCGGCGTACCGATCAGTGGCAAAGACTATTTGCCTCAAATGCATGCCATGGAGTGCCGCATCAACGCGGAGGATCCCGCTAATGGCTTCCGCCCCTCACCCGGAAAAATCACGGTGTTGCACATACCCGGTGGCCATGGCGTACGCGTTGATACGCACGTATACGCGGGCTACACCATTCCGCCGAACTACGATTCTATGATTGCCAAGCTTATCACGGTAGCCCAAACCCGTGAGGAGTGCATTGTGAAGATGAAGCGTGCACTAAGCGAGTTTGTTGTAGAAGGTGTGAAAACAACAATTCCCTTCCACCTAGCTTTGATGGATAACGTAGATTTCCGCGCCGGCAATTTCACCACAGCGTTCCTAGATTCGTTTGATTTCTCTGTGTTGTAAAGAAACCTAAACCTCTTAACTACAAAGCCCAGCTAGCAGTAGCTGGGCTTTGTAGTTAAGAGGTTTAGGTTTCGCTTCCTAATCCTGCGGATTTTCTATTTCCTGCACTAACTCTCCGTACCACTCTTCTCCATATTTACGGATAAGTGGCTCTTTCAGAAATTGATAAATTCGCACACCTAGGGTAGCTCCGAAAGAACAGGCCGGATTACAGATGTTCCACCGGTCGTAATTCAAGGCTTCGAAGTCTTCGTATTTAGTGATACGGATGGGGTACAGGTGACAGCTGATGGGCTTTTTGAAGCTCGTGGCACCAGCTAGGTACGCTTGCTCGATGCCGCACTTTAGAATCCCCCGCTCATCGTAGAGAGCATAGGCACACTCCCGGTCGTTGATAGTCGTGGTGCTGTAGTCATCCTCCCAATCTTTAATGTAGAGCCCTTGCTCTTCAATTGCTTGCTGACCAGCCTCGGTGAGAAACGGCTTGATCTTATCGTACTCAGCTTCCAGGATAGCTAGCTCATGTTCCTCTAAAGGCGCACCTAGGTCGCCCTCTACGCAGCAAGCTCCTTTGCACGCTTCTAGGTTGCAGACAAAAAAGTTGTCGCGAACGTCGTCAGAAATGACGGTATTTTGAATAATAATCATGGTATTACAGGCAAGCGGACTACAAAGATAGACAAGAGGAACGGAGCAAGGGAGTAACTGGGCAAATTGTTGAGCGGTGTTACCGAATGCCGGAGGCTTACCTAACAAAGCAGAAGGACGCTGCCCCAATAACTTTGCTTTGTTACTCTTTCGCTAGGTCGCGCTCCTGTTGTGTACCTTTACGCTTGACAAATAAACACGTGCTCAGCTTCCTCAATCACCTATTGGGTGTGACAGCACTTGTATTTGGCTCAGACTTGCGCAAGCAAAGGGCACCAAAGCGGCATTAGTACCGTTTTCCAAACAGCAGCTCCCTGAGTTGCAGCTACTCGGCTTTCCCCAATCAAAGCCTTACCTTTGCTTTAGCAGCAGTGTTGGTTGTATTTGAAGAATGGCACTAGATTATCTCTCCCTACTAAATCCCTCCCAGGCGGGTGCGGTGATGAACACCGAAGGCCCGTGCATGATTATCGCGGGCGCCGGCTCGGGCAAGACGCGCGTACTTACCTACCGTATCGCGCACTTGCTAGAGAAAGGCGTCGACCCGTTCAATATCCTGGCCCTCACCTTTACGAACAAGGCCGCCAAGGAAATGCGGGTGCGGATCGAGAAGGTTGTCGGCCCTGATGCGAAAAATGTGTGGATGGGCACCTTTCACTCCGTGTTTGCTCGCATTCTGCGCTCAGAAGCCGATAAGATTGGATACCCGCGCTCTTTCACCATTTACGACACGCAGGACAGCAAAACGCTGGTAACGCAGATTGTGAAAGAACTAGAGCTAGATGACAAGCTCTACAAACCAGGCATGGTGCTAGGTCGTATCTCGGCCGCTAAGAACAAACTAATTTCGGTGCAGCAATACCTCAACGACCCGGTGATCCGGCAGGATGATGAGGCGGCGCTGCGGCCAAAAATTGGTGTTATCTACCAGCAATACGCCCAGCGCTGCTTCAAAGCCGGCGCCATGGACTTCGACGACCTGCTGTACCAGACCAACGTCCTGTTTAAGGATCACGTGGATGTGCTGAACAAGTACCAGAACATTTTTAAATATGTGATGGTCGACGAGTATCAGGACACGAACTATTCGCAGTACCTAATCACGCGTAAGCTAGCTGCCAAAGACCGCAACATTTGCGTAGTAGGCGACGATGCCCAAAGCA
The DNA here is from genome assembly GCF_002154225.1 of Hymenobacter crusticola. Classification (GTDB taxonomy): domain Bacteria; phylum Bacteroidota; class Bacteroidia; order Cytophagales; family Hymenobacteraceae; genus Hymenobacter; species Hymenobacter crusticola. Next base: position 12,787 of record NZ_MTSE01000003.1, on the reverse strand, counting down.
TTTACGCCTTCCGGGGCGCCGATATCAGCAATATTCTCAATTTTGAGAAAGATTACCCGGAGCTGCAAGTCTTCAAGCTAGAGCAAAACTACCGCTCCACGAAGAACATTGTTCGGGCCGCCAACTCGGTCATTAAGAACAACAAAGCGCAGCTACGCAAGGATGTTTTCTCGGAGAACGAGGAAGGCACGCTCATCGAGGTAATCAAGGCTGCCTCCGACAACGAGGAAGGCAAGCTGATTGCCAATTCGATCTACGAAGACAAGATGAACCATCACTTGTCCTACGACGATTTTGCTATCCTCTACCGCACCAATGCCCAAAGCCGGGCAATGGAAGAGGCGCTACGCAAGCTTAACATCAAGTACAAAATTGTCGGTGGCCTGTCGTTCTATCAGCGCAAAGAAATCAAGGACTTAGTGGCCTACTTGCGCATGACCGTAAACCCCAACGATGAGCAAGCATTGCGACGGGTTATCAATTACCCTAAGCGTGGCATTGGCGACACTACGGTAAGCAAACTGATCAACGCGGCTGAGGAAGCAAACCACACGATTTGGGAAGTGGTTAGCAACGCGGATAAGTTTTTGCCCACGCGGGTTGCTAATCCGGTGGTTGGCTTTGCCGAGCAGATCAAAAGCTACACGGTGGTAGCAGGCAAGGAAGATGCATTTGAGGCGGCCAAGTTCATTGCCAAGAACTCCGGCATGATTGAGGAATTATACGCTGATAAGAGCATCGAAGGCTTGTCGCGCTACGAGAACATCCAGGAATTGCTCAACGGTATCAAAGAATACGTGGACGATCCGGAGCGGGAAGACAAGTCGTTGGCTTCCTTCCTGCAAGACATTGCCCTGGTTACCGACGCCGATACCAAAGACGCCCAACAAGACGGCGAGATGGTAACCCTAATGACGATTCACTCGGCGAAAGGGCTAGAGTTCCGCAACGTATACATTGTGGGTATGGAGGAAAACCTCTTTCCTTCCCAAATGATGATTACCTCGCGGGCTGACTTAGAAGAGGAGCGCCGCTTGTTTTACGTGGCCATCACGCGGGCCGAGAAGAAGCTAACGCTCAGCTACGCTACGTCGCGCTACCAGTGGGGCAACCTGCGCAGCTGCGAGAAAAGCCGCTTCCTGGATGAGATTGATCCACAGTACGTGGACTTCAAGTTCTCGGCGAGTCCGGGTTCGGGGCCAGGTGAGTCGCCGTTTGGGCATGTGCTGGAGCGCCGGAGCAACCTCCTGCCGCCTGCTCCGCGCAAAACGGTGGCAAAAGGCTACACGCCACCCGCTGACTTTCAACCTAGTGACACTTCCAACCTTACGACGGGCCAGCGCGTAGAGCACCCAAAGTTTGGCTTCGGAACCGTAGCAAAGCTCGAAACGCAGGCAGGTTCTACCAAGGCCATTATTCAGTTTGAAGAAGTCGGCGAAAAGACGCTGTTGCTGAGTTTCGCCAAGTTGCGGGTATTATAGGTGCCCGCTCAACCTAGCTTCGTGGAGAACTTTTATCCATCAGCTTCTACCTATATTTACACGCCTAAAATCGTGCGTCGCTTTCTTTGAAGCACAAGCTAGGTTTCTCCTACTTTTAGATGACATACCTTCCCTCCCCTTATAAAAACGAGCTGTTGCTGCGCGAATACGGCCAGAGCACCTATGAACTGGTGCAAACGCTGCGCACAATTGAGGACAGAATCGAGCGCACTCGTCGTGCTCAGCAGATTGTGCAGCTCATCTTCCGCCTCAATCCTAACTTGCGCGACCAGCCGGACTCCCAGCAGAAAGTATGGCACCATCTGTTTATGATGGCCGACGAAGAGCTGGATGTGGATAGCCCCTTCCCGCTCAAGAGTCTCGACCTAGAGCAAGAGCCGGAAAGAGTTGCATACCCAAAAGACTCCCCTAAATTGAAGGCCTACGGCCGGGGTGTCGAGTTGCTGATCGAAAAAGCGCTAACCTTAGAAGATCCAGCTGAGCGTGAGCAGGCAACTATTGCTATTGGGCGCACTATGAAGTTCTTGTACCGCTCGCATAACAAGGAGAACGCCAAGGATATCACGATTCTGAAGCATCTGAAGGAGCTATCTGGCGGCAAGCTGGAGTTAGACCCGGCGCAAGTAGATGCGCAGAACCTGTTTGAATTTGCTACTACAGGCCGTCCGGCGCCCTTCATCGTACCGCAGCCACGCAACGACCGTGCTGAACGAGGCGACCGTGCTGAGCGGGGCGACCGTGAGGTTCGTCGCGGCAACACGAACAACCGTCGCGATAAGCAGCGCCGTGGTGGCAAGAAGCGCCAAGAGCCCCAACAACCTCCTCAGTAATATTCTTTTACAGGAGCTAGGGGCTAGGAGCCGAAAGTTAGAATCTGCACATGCTTGTATTCTAGCTTCCGGCTTCTAGCTCCTAGCTCCTAACTTCTTTTTCATGGCCTGTTTTGAAGTAATCGGCGGTCAACCGCTGAAAGGAGAAATTATACCCCAAGGCGCTAAAAACGAAGCGCTTCAAATTTTGTGTGCGGTTCTGCTCACGTCGGAGCCTGTCACTATTTCCAATATTCCCGATATCCGCGACGTCAATAAGCTAATTGAATTGTTGCGTGACATGGGCGTGAAAGTGGGTAAGCTATCCTCCGATACGTATCGCTTTCAAGCAGATGATGTGCACCTGAGCTATCTTGACTCAGAACAGTTTGTAGCGCAAGGCCGAGCTCTGCGTGGTTCGGTTATGATCCTAGGTCCGATGCTGTCACGCTTCGGCAAATGCCAACTGCCGAAACCAGGTGGTGACAAGATCGGGCGTCGACCGCTGGATACGCACTTCGTAGGCTTAGAAAAAATGGGTGGCCAGCTCACGCTCGAAGGCAACGATTTTTATCGTATTTCAGCGCCAAACGGTCTGAAGGGCACTTATATGTTGCTTGATGAAGCTTCGGTAACCGGCACAGCTAACATTGTGATGGCTGCCGTATTGGCGGAAGGTACTACAACCATCTACAACGCCGCTTGCGAGCCTTACTTGCAGCAGCTTTGCAAAATGCTGGTGCGCATGGGAGCCAAAATCAACGGCATTGGCTCAAATCTGCTGACCATTGAAGGTGTCGAAAAGCTCGGTGGTACTGAGCATCGCATGCTGCCCGACATGATTGAAATCGGTTCCTTCATTGGCCTCGCTGCCATGACAGGTTCGGAAATCACGATCAAGGATTGCCAGATTCAAGAGCTAGGCCTGATTCCAGATACTTTCCGGAAGCTAGGTATCCAGGTAGAATTTCGCGGCGACGACATCTATATTCCGGCCCAGGACCATTACGAAATTGCCACTTACCTTGATGGCAGTATCTTAACCGTATCGGACCATACGTGGCCTGGACTCACTCCCGACTTGCTCAGTGTAATTCTGGTCGTGGCTACGCAGGCGAAAGGCACAGTGCTGATTCACCAAAAGATGTTTGAGTCGCGTCTGTTTTTTGTAGACAAGTTGATCGATATGGGAGCTCAGATTATCCTCTGCGACCCACACCGCGCCACGGTTATCGGGCTCGACCAGCGCACGCGCTTACACGGTATCACGATGACATCACCAGATATTCGGGCGGGCGTGGCACTGCTGATTGCAGCCCTTTCGGCCACGGGGCGTAGTCTGATAGAAAACGTGGAGCAGATTGACCGCGGCTACCAGTACATTGATAAGCGCTTGACTGCCCTAGGTGCGCAGATTCGTCGCGTGTAGCCAACGGATGATGGCATGACTAAAAAGCCCCGTCTTGCGCAAGACGGGGCTTTTATTATTTGTGTTTTGCTACATGAGCACCTAAGTCGTAACCATATCTACCACCGATGTGGTGAGCGACAGTACGATGCTGAACAGAATGGCAGCCAAGAAGCCATCCAGCTTAAAGCCAGGAAGGATAGCGTCCGCAATCAACACGATAACAGCATTAATCACCAGCAGGAAGAGCCCTAGGGTTAATACTGTAATGGGGAAGCCTAGAATCTTCAAGATTGGCTTTACGACGGCATTTAGTACGGCTAAAACGAGTACAAGTAAAATGGCATCGCTAAAGCCAGCGAGGTGGGCGCCCGGCAGAAAATTACCTAGAACGTAGGTGATGACGGCCGTTAAGAGAAACTTGATGATGAAACCCATGACAATGGTGCGATTAGTTGGGGAGAGAGAATTAGCTCAAAAGAGCTGGACAACGATACGCAAAATCAGGGTTTATGTTGGTTCAGACTACTTCTCTTGCTCTCGAGCTTTCAAACGCCCTTGTGACACGGCCATCCAGTTGCAGAGGTGATAAAGCAGGCGGGCCCCCACAATGCCGTTCCAATCTGTATCGCCGGGTGCTACTTCGTTCAGGTCACAGCCGATGATCTGACGGCCCGAGCGCACCACCATCCGGATCAAGTATAAGGCTTGCTCAAACTCTAGGCCACCGGGTACGGGCGTGCCAGTACCGGGGCAAAGCTTGGGATCTAGGCCGTCGATGTCGAAGCTGATGTATACTTTCTGCGGAAGCTGAGCAATGATCTTTTTACACTCTTTGCGCCACGATTTACCGCCGTACATCTCCTCCCGCATAAACCGATCGGTGAACATAATAACGCGGCCATTGCTGCGCTCCACTAGTTCAGCCTCTTGCTGGCAATAGTCACGGATACCTACTTGCACCAGTTTTTTGAGCTGCGGCAATTGCAGGGCATTATACATGATAGACGCGTGCGAGTATTCGAAGCCTTCGTAAGCGGGTCGCAAATCACAGTGCGCGTCAAACTGTAGTATTCCAAATTCCTCATGCCGTTCGGCCAACGCGTGTAGGTAGCCCAAGGGCGTGCTATGATCACCACCTAGCACTACCACGCCTTTCCCGGCATCGAGGTAAGCTCCAGCCTTTTGCTTAAGCCATTCCAGCAGCGTTTTACCACTTGCCGTTACTCGGCCCGGTACATCTGTAAAGTGAGCGGCATTGGTAGCAGGCTTACCATCTTCAAGCCAGCTAATATAGTCAGCAGCGGAGGCGCGTAGCTGGTGACTTTCGTGCGCCCAGTGCTCATCAACCTCTTCCATCGCTAGGCCGAGTCGCCAAGCATCAGGAATATCAGCATCGTAGAGGTCGACTTGCAACGAAGCCTCTCGGACGGCTTCAGGGCCTTGTGCAGTGCCGGCGCGGTACGAAACCGTGACTTCCCACGGCACTGGTACTATTACTACTTGTGCTTCTTCTACGGTAAAAGGCAGGCCGTACACACCGCCTGCTGCGTCGCCGAGGGCGTTAGGGTCGAAGCTGGCGAGTTTCTGATCTAAGCTAGAGGTAGATGCAGACATAGAAAAACTAGATAAAAGGCGTAGATGGAAAAAGAAAAACTGCCATAGCAAGCCTAGCTAGGCGCTTGCGCAGTGCAAACGTAAGCTTCGGCCCGGCATGACAGCATAGAAAAGCAAACAACTGGAGCGCTCTTCTAAGACGACTGAGCGCCCCCCAGAAAATCGTATGTACGAATGATCTCCAATATCTTTTCGAAAGTTGGACGGTCAAAAAACAGCATCAGTGGCAACTCAACCGAGTTTTCTTTATCCGAAAACTGCGTGATAACTGAAAAGATCAGCGGTTGCACCATGGGTTTGTGCAGCATCAAGTTGCCTAAAGCTTCCGCTAGCTCTCCTTTCGGAGCTAAAGGTGGCGCCCCATAGATCCGCGCTTTCAGAATATTAGCCAGCTGCGTTACCAGCGCACCGGTAATGATGTTACTGATTTCTAGCAGCAGTGACTCCTGCATTTCGTTGATCTCAATCGACTCCGGCACGCTCATGCGTAAGCAAACGCGGGAGAGCCGCTGTACATGCTGTCCGGAAAAGAACATCAACGTCGTCCCATTGAAATCGCCCTTGATGTCGGACTGAATTACGGCGTGCCCGTTCTGGTAGTCATGCACCTTGTCCAAAATATTGCGAACAGGCATAATATCCAGGTTGGGAACTTCAAGCAACACTTTTTCCTGCGCAATTATCGCAAACGAGTCAGCCGCTCGGGCCAAGCCGATGTTGAGAATTTCGCGGATAATATCCCGCTCTAGTTCCGTCATGTGCAAATCCATAGCAATCAATCAGTTGGCAAGTTGCTGCAACTCGGCAGCAAGTTGAATTCTGCAATACGTTTTTTATGGGCGCTTGGCTAGAAAAAGACGAGTAAGTGCAGGAACATCGAGCACCAAACATACTTGGCCGCTTCCTAGCAATGTAACTCCTCCGAATAAATCAATTGTATCCAGCGGCTTACTCATCGGCTTAATGACAATAGCTTGCTGGCGCAAAAAGCGGTCTACAATAAGGCCTAGCTTGCGATTGTTGTAGTTCACAACGATGATGTCCTGACGCCCGACCACATCAGCGCGCTGGACGGGTACTAGTGGTCCGTCGCCATTGTGCAAGAGCCGTCTCAGGCTTACCACAGGTACCCGCTCCTCCTGAAGATCAGCAAGTAACGTTCCACCCACGATGTGCAACTGCTCTGGCCACAACGACACTACCGAATCGGTGTGCATGAGGGGAATAGCGTAGCTACGCTCATCTAACTCAAAAAGCAAGGCCCCTTTTACAGCAATGGAAGTGGGCAATACCAATGTAAATGTGGTACCCTGCCCCAAAGTAGAATCAACGCGCAGCTGCCCACCAAGCGAGTCGATGGCTAGCTTCACCACATCTAAGCCTACGCCTCGTCCCGAAATTTCGGTTACCTGCTGCGCCATCGAAAAGCCAGGTTCAAATAAGTAGGCCCGTACAGCTGCATCATCGAGGCTAGCGGCTACTTCCTTGCTGACCAGGCCACGTTCTACTGCCTTACGTCGGACGCTGGCAATGTTAATGCCTCGTCCATCGTCAGCCACGTGGATCAGCACATCGTCGCGCTCTGTTTGGGCCGACATGGTGAGCTGTCCTACGGCTGGTTTCCCCGCTTTCAGACGCTCAGTTGGTTGCTCAATACCATGCCCAATAGCATTGCGCACCAAGTGCAAAAGCGAATCCGTGATGATTTGCAGAATATTGCGGTCGATTTGAATATCCTGTCCTACCAGCGTCAGCTCTACTTCTTTCTGCTCAGCCGTGGCTACATCACGTACTACGCGCGGAAACTTGTTGAATAGCGAACCTACATTTACCAAGCGCGCGTCCATCACGCTGTACTGCAACTCGTCGGAGATGCGGAATAAGTGGGCTGCTGTTGCTTGCAGGGCCGGGCTGCCAATCTCCTGGCTGAGCGTGAGAATTCGGTCCCGATCAATAATCAACTCTCCCACCAAATTCAGCAGGTGATCTAGCTTTTTGATCTGGATATAAACCAAATCGGAGAGCTCAAGCTTGCGATTGGCATCATCATCAACGGCCGCCGCATCCGGCAGTACTGGCTCCTCTCCTTTCACCAACCGATCTAGGTTGTTGAGAAGCTCTTCAACCCCATCAACCGTCTCGGTTTCCTGTTCATCCCCGACGGCTCGGATCATGTTTCCAAGGGTATCTACCCCAGTGAAAAGGACGGGAACTAGGGAACCAGTAAAAATTCTTTCCTTGCTGCGGATCAGCCCGAAGATGGTTTCCATGTGGTGCGCCACCTCCCCAATTTGGTTGTAACCCATCGCCCGAGCATTCGACTTCAGATTGTGCATCAGTCGAAATAGCTCGTTGAGTGCGGGCTCATCAGTTGGCGCCTTTTCCAGCTCGCTGATGTGGCGACTCATGGCGTCGTAATATTCGAGCGCCTCAGCCATGAAAATCTCTCGGTACTCTTGCTCCCGTGATTTCATCGGTACACGGTCTGAGCGCCTGCGCGTAGACGCTGGCTGGCGTATGCCTTGGTTGTGGCTTCGTTAATATAACAAGCTAGGTTGCCCAACGAAAGCACTTTGTTAGCCCAGCCAGCTTGTATCACGGAGTTGGGCATACTAAATATTTCCGAGGAAGCTTTATCCTGCACTATTACCGCCCCACCCCGCTGCCGGATAGCCTGGGCCCCTAGAGTGCCATCGTGCCCCATCCCAGTTAATACTGTTCCTATCACCTGCGCGCCAGCCACTTGGGCTGCCGAGCGCATGAGCAGATCAATGGAAGGCTCATCGAAGCTAGGGCTAGGGTCATCTGTAATAACGAGCTGCCATATTCGCCAAGGGCCCGTATGAGCAGACTGCACAACCATATTGCACCCGCCCGGCACAACCGTGATTTTTCCCGCTTCCAACGTACTTACCGTGTCTGCGGCTTCTACAGGCAGCAGCGTTGCTCGCTGCAGCCGAGTAACAAGCGCACGGGTAAAGTGAGCTGGTAAGTGCACTGCCACAACAACTGCCCATCCAATACTTGGTTCCAATTCCTTAACTAGCTCCTCCACAGCCCTTACTCCACCAGTTGAGGCTCCAATTACAACGAGACCACGTGGCAGTGCTAAAGCTTTGGCGTAAGTAGCTGGTGTAGGCGTGCGCTCACTCTTGGATAATAGTGGTGGGTGCAACACCCGAATCTTGTAAAGTACCTCTTCCTGCCATCCCTCTATTGCTGAGCTTTCTCCTGGTAACGGACTAATTGCGTTGTATACTCCCCATCGAGCTGTTTGCGGCAAGATCCCCTGTAACAATGGTGTGCTGGAGTAAAGCAACACGGGTACTGGGTATTGCCGCGCCAAGGTCTCTAGAACAGACAGACAACTGTCGGCCACGATTACCAAGTCTGGGTGGAGGCGACGCGCTTGCATGGCTAGCCCGTCCGAATCGGGGCCAGCATGCACTACTTGTAAATCAGGCTGCTTCTGCACCAATCGGGTCAGCGCTAGCCGAACCTGAATAGGCAAAGTGCCAAGTAGTATAGTAAAAGGAGTTAGCGTTTGCACGAGGTAAAAACTCAAGATTGGCTCGCTCTAGATTGCAAGTATTCTCCTGCTGTGAACGAGACCCGGGACGAACCTAGGCTTCCGTTGAATCGGTGCCTTGGAGGGCGCCCCCCACAATTTCAAGTACTTTTTCTTCGGAGAAAGGCTTCACGATATAAGCCGTAGCACCGCTTTCAAGCGCCTCGTTTACAATTACTTCTTGTCCAACCGCGCTGCACATAACTACTTTTACATCGGGCTGCTCTTGCCGAATACCTTTGAGTACATCTAGGCCTGTGTTGTCGGGTAGGATAACGTCGAGCGTAATTAGGTCAGGAGTAGTTTGTAGAGCCAGTTCGAGAGCTTGTTGGCCATTGGCAGCTTCACCTACTACTTCGTAGCCGGCATCGGTAAGCATGTTCTTAAGCATCGTGCGCATGTAAAAGGAATCATCCACGATGAGAATGCGGTTTTTCATAAAATTGGCTTAGAAAGCAGAGTTGTGGGAACGAGAAGCTGAACTAGGGCTTTGTACGCACCAAGGCAAGTGAAGATTCCTATTTAGGCTGCAGCTGCATAATTTCCGAAGGCGTCAGCAGTTTGAGCATGTCCAGCACCACAATGATACGACCTTCTACCTTGGCTATCCCTTCAATATACTTGTCTTGAATGTTGATGTCTTGAATGAACTCTGGCGCCTTCTCAATTATTGAGATGGGTATTGACAAAGGTTGCGGCACTTCCCGTACCACAATCCCGATGGTATAGTCTTTCGCCTCAATGGCTAACGTGTAGCTCACGCTGGGCAGTGGTTCATCACTCGGACGCAGATTGAAGCGTTCTTCCAAGTCAATGATGGCAATTATATCACCGCGCAGATTGGCTATACCCTTCACGAACCCCGGAGTTTTCGGCATGCGCGCAACTTCTGGCGTGATGGTAACTTCCTTTACCTGCTCAATTCGAATGCCGTATTCCTCTTCGCCTAAGCGGAAGACGATCAGTTGAATAATAGGCTCTTGTTTGCTTACCTTTTTACCGCTTGCTCCTTCTGATTCAGGCATTACCAAAGCAATTTAGAGGAAGAAGCAACGGCTAAACTCTTGTGTTAGCCTTGCTTCCTACCCGTAATACAACACCAAAACTTACTTGCTCTTCGTCTTAGCCCGAGCACGCGACGTGGTAGGCTCCTTCGCCTGTGGTTCTGTTGGTTTGGATTCAACAGGGGCATTGCGTCGCGGCGTGGTTTTGCGCCCTGGCTTGCTATCAGCCACAACTTCCGGGTTGGCTGCGCCATTAGTGGAAGCTCCGGCTGACTTTTTCGGCAACGGCTTTGCAGCAGGAGCAAGTACTGGTTTATTAGCGGGCATTCGCCGAGTAGGCCGTTCAACTGGAACAGCAGGCTCATTGCGACGGCTAATCAAATGACGCAGGCTGAGACGCGGCTGTGGCTCAGGCTCGGGTTCGGGCTCCTCTTCCACCAGTTGGAAGGCTGATAGGCCTTCTTGCAAGTCATCCGCAATATCGGTGAGGCTTTGGCTCGATACAGTCAGTTCTTGCATGGAGCTAGAGAGTTGCTTGGCCGTGCTAGCTACCTGTTGTGTACCAGAAGCTGTTTGCTCAGCAATAGCAACTACTTCTTCAACGTACTTCACGACGTCGCTAATACTGGTTTTCTGTACTTCCGTGGCCGTGAGAATATCCCGCGATGTACGCAGGGTTTCACCGCTACTAGTCGCAATATTCTTGAAGGCAGAGCTAGCTTCAAATGTGGCGTTCTTCCCTTTCAGCACGCGCCCTTCCATAGTGGAGATAGCAGTAGCGGCTGAAGTAGTGTCTTTGCGAACATCTTCCACCAGGGTAGCAATTTCATTTGCTGATTTGCGTGAGCCCTCGGCTAACTTCCGGATTTCTTCTGCTACCACGGCGAAACCACGGCCCGCTTCACCTGCGCGAGCCGCTTCGATAGCGGCATTCAGCGCCAGTAGGTTGGTTTGGGAAGCAATGTCGGTAATCACTCCGAGCGACTTGCTGATTTCCTGCGACCGGGTGCTCAGTACTTCGATGGTTTTAGAAGTCTGTGCAGCGGCACTGGAAATTTCTTCCATGTTCTTCACCACCTCTGCCACTGTCTTCAGACCTAGCTGCGATGTTTGCTCACCGAGAATAGCCGATTTGTTAACAATATCTGCTTTGCCGGCCGTTTCTTTTGTGGCCTGCATAATTTCTTCAATGAGCTTGAAGGCTTGGTCTGTCTTGAGTGCTTGGTTTTGTGCTCCTTCGGCCATTTGCTGCATTGCCAAAGCCACGTCGACCGTTACACGGCTCATTTCCTGACCTTTGCCTACCATTTCTTCCGAAGAGGCACCTACTACCTGCGATGAATCGTTGATTTCGCCTAACAGATCATTTAGGTTATCGACAGCTAGGTTCAGGGCACTCGACATGGCCTCGATGTCGCCTGCCGTGGCTACGTCTACGCGCTGGGTTAGGTCGCCTTCGGAAATGGCCCGTACTACGCGGCTAACCTCCAGCACTGGTGAGGCTATCGACTCAAGAAGTTCGTTGAGTGTATCAACCAGTTCTTTCCATGAGCCGCTCACTCCTCCTACCGTAGCACGTTCCGTCAGTTTTCCTTCTACCCCCGCAACTTTCGCCACGCGGCTAACTTCTACAGCCAAGCGGTTCAGGTCGTCCACCATGCGGTTGATAGTATCGGCCAACTCGGCTACTTCTCCTTTTGCTTCTAGCTGTAGTTTCTGGGTTAGGTCGCCCTGCGAAACGGCCGTCACAATTTTCACAATGCCACGCACCTGAGTGGTCAGGTTGGCGGCCATAGTGTTTACGTTATCGGTCAGTGCTTTCCAGATTCCGCTTACGTTTGGTACGTTGGCTTGCCCACCTAGGCGTCCTTCTGTACCTACCTCTAGTGACACACGCGTTACTTCGCCGGCAAAGATATTGAGTGAGTCCACCATGCCGTTGATGTTATCCTTCAGGTCCAGTAGTTCGCCCTTTACATCGACTGATACTTTCTGGCTTAGGTCGCCCCGCGCTACGGCTGTAGTTACGTTGGCAATGTCACGCACCTGACTGGTCAAGCTGGCTGCCATGGTGTTTACGTTGTCTGTGAGGTCTTTCCACGTGCCACGCACATTGGGCACATTAGCCTGACCGCCTAGCCGTCCCTCCGTACCTACTTCGCGGGCTACACGGGTTACTTCGTCGCCGAACGTATTCAGCGAGTCCACCATCTGGTTCAGATTTTCCTTGAGCTGCAACAGCTCGCCCCGGACGTTCACGGTTACCTTCTGGCTCAAGTCGCCGCGGGCTACCGCAGTAGCTACATTGGCAATGTCCCGCACCTGACTGGTCAGGTTCGAGGCCATGTTATTCACATTGTCTGTTAGGTCTTTCCATGTACCACTCACACTAGGCACATTAGCTTGCCCGCCCAGAATACCTTCGGTACCTACTTCACGCGCCACGCGCGTTACTTCGCCAGCGAAGATATTGAGCGAGTCGACCATCTGATTTAGAATGTTCTTCAGGTCGAGAATCTCGCCTTTCACATTCACAGTCATCTTCTGGGTCAGGTCACCTTTGGCTACAGCGGTGGCCACATTGGCAATGTCGCGCACCTGACTGGTCAGGTTCGAGGCCATAAAGTTCACGTTGTCGGTGAGCTCTTTCCAAGTTCCGCCTACCCGAGGTACTAGCGCCTGACCACCTAGCTTGCCTTCGGTACCTACTTCGCGAGATACGCGTGTTACCTCGTCGCTAAAGATATTAAGCGAATCGACCATCTGATTCAGGATGCCTTTAAGCTCCAGGATTTCACCCTTCACATCCACGGTCATCTTCTGGGTTAGGTCGCCTTTGGCTACGGCCGTGGCCACATTGGCAATGTCGCGCACCTGAC